>NZ_SRZY01000033.1 GCF_006476045.1 Sphingobacterium lumbrici | reverse complement strand
CGATCTAAGCTCAGTTCGTAAAACAGCCGGGGAGTAAAGTCTTTTCGTCCTTGCATAATGAAAAATACTAAATATCAACCTGTTCATCAAACAAATTAAGCTATATTTGAGTTGTGCAACAAGCACAGCGGTTTGGCAATATGGCGGGCTGAAGTACTTCTATGAAACTTTTGTGCAAGGTTCAACGGTAGTAATTTTTTTCAACTTTAGTGCTAAAAATCCGCCACATCGCCAAGCCGCAAACCGTAAGAAGAAAGTTGTCGAGGCCAAGAAATCGAACGAGGGTACGATATCAGAATAAGACCTGTTAGCCAACTAATTATAATCACACCTGGAACCTACACGTAAGCAAAAATGCAACTACAACCCATTGCAATGAATGAATATGGTGCCGCACAATTCAGTTTATAAATGGGACAGCATAAAATTACATATAGATACTTGCTAACAGGTGTAAAAAAAATGTACCTTTGCGCTAATTATGGCTTACACAAAAGAGAGAAAAAAGCTCGAGAAGCTTTCGGAAAAAATTACTAGTCTCCAAAACTATGATGATAAGAGTTTGACTATCATTACAGACATATACGAACAGTATTCACATACAACTAGGATCTTAAAGAACAAAGATACAGAAACGTTCAACGAACTTTATCTGAACGAATTACAACAAGTGAAGGAATGTAAAAGAATACTTAAAGTAGGTGAAGAAGAAGACCGTCAGGTAAATTTCATCAAATATAAGGAGACCCTTTCAAATGCTTTAGAAAAAACAATTCAAACAGCAAAGGATACCATATAAAATTATTTTTATCAATTCATTTGTCTCGTGTAGGGCGCCCAAGTACCATACTCAATCAGCTTTTTTTCCGATTCGGTCAAGCCTTAACCCGATTGAGTCCAGTAGCTTATCGGCTATATTTTTGGCAATACCATACCCTCAATTTTTCGACATCCGCTTCTCAAAAATGCCCCACTCGGATAAGTGCTTGAATTCATTCGACTTTTCTGAATCTGTTCTTTCACCTTTCATGGCAGTTTCGAGTTGATAATTAATTTTGTAATAACAAGTCTATTCCATATTTTGGCAACATGTCACATCAAGAGCACAATCCGTATCAATTATTTACAAAAACTATTCTATCAAATTGGAAATCCCAGCATGTTACTTACATTAAAGTAGAAGAATTAACCTCTGTCAATAACGTCACAATCTATGAGCTAATTCCTGATTCAGAATTATTAGATGGTGACCAAGAAACACTTTATCCTATTGAATCAGAAGATATCCTAGACATGCTTCTTCCAAATCCGAAAATCCGATTTTTAGTTCACGATATCTATCTCGCTGAAAACGAAGAGTAGAATACAAAAATAAATATCTTCCCTCTACAAGCCCACGATTTAGAATTACAAAGGCAGAAGATGATAAGGTAGTAACATCTATTTCTTTGCTCCTAAAACTAAAGCACTAGCTCCCAGAATTGCCGCGTCTGCCTCGGCCAGTTCGCTGAAAACTAATTTCACTTTATTTCTAAAGATCGGAAATAGATTTCTCTCCATATGAAGTTTAGTTGGCTTCAGGATGAAATCTCCTGCTTTGATAACTCCACCAAACAACAGAATTGCTTCAGGCGAAGAAAACATTACAAAATTAGCCAAAGCTTCTCCAAGCTTTTGTCCTGTATACCTAAAGACCTCAATGGCTATAGGATCTCCTTTAATCGCACACTCATAAACTGTTTTAGAATTGATAGCATCTTCTGGAAATTGGTTGAGCATAGAACTTGGGAATTCTGCCCTCATCTTCTTTGCTGTGATAGCTATGCCCGTTGCGGAAGCATACGCTTCCAAGCTGCCTTCTGACCCCGTACTCCAGTGTTTTCGGCCACCTGGTTTTACTATGGTATGCCCCAGCTCACCTGCAAAACCGTCATGTCCATAAACTAAGCTACCATTGGAAACTATTCCGCTTCCTACACCCGTACCTAAGGTAATCATAATGAAATCCTTCATTCCACGTGCAGCTCCGAAAAGCATTTCGCCAAGTGCAGCAGCGTTCGCATCATTAGTAACCGTGCAGGGCATCTTAAATTTTATTTTCATCATCTCACTGAAAGGAATCACTCCTTTCCAAGGTAAGTTAGCGGCTTGTTCGATAGTACCGCTGTAGTAATTCCCATTGGGAATACCTATGCCGATTCCATCAAAATTCTCCGCTGCACCATATTTCTCTATTAGGGGATAAACTTTATTATATAAAGCATCTATAAAATCTTCTACCTTATTATATTCATCTGTTCTTAAGCCTCCTTTTTCAAGGACTTCCCCTCGATGGTTGACCACACCAAATTTTGTATTGGTCCCACCGACATCTATTCCGAGAGCAACACGTCCCGATAAGTTTGTTAACGACATTTCTTTATTTTAAAATTTCAGATGATCAAAACTATAAAAAAAAGTATTAATACGCTATTAAATAATATTAACTACGTCACCCCACTTAACAGCAAACAGTTATTCTGAGATTGGCTTTCTTTATCGATCAGTCTCTCTCATGATTTTATTATTATTCTCCGTCACTCTGAATTTTACAATTCTTTCCATTAATCCATAGGGAATAGGTTGGTCAAGCGGAAATTGAACTGAACCTTTTCCCTGTTTATACTGTGAAAGTTCGTCACTAAATTCGCTGTGTCCCGAAGGTGTCGCGTAAAAACCGATATGCTTTTTAAAAGCTGCAAAATAAACCAATGGTTTTTTATTTATCTTATAACCAGGCATACCGTAGGCCATCAATTCTTCTGCTTCAGGCGCACTATCTTTAATCAATTTTCGAATCTTCCGCAGAATATCTTGAATATCTTCCGGAAACTGCAAAATATATTTTTCAATTTCGTTCATAATAAATCATTTTTAGCACTTCCGAACACAAGCATAAACAACTCAATACCAGTAAAAAAAAATACAGCAGACAAGAGTGTTTGCTGTATTTGTAGCTCCCCAAAGTGACATGTGTATTTGTCACAATCAGATGTATCAATCTAAATCAAACCGATCCAAATTCATCACTTTACTCCAAACGGAGATAAATTCGTTGACAAATTTGTCCTGCGCATCCGCACTTGCATACACCTCAGCAAGAGCTCTCAATTCTGAATTGGAGCCAAACACAAGATCCGCACGAGTACCGGTCCATTTGAATTCTCCGCTATGGCGGTCGCTACCTTCGTAGACTTCTTTGTCGTCGCTTATCACTTTCCAAACCGTGTTCATATCAAGTAGATTTACAAAGAAATCGTTGGTCAGTACTTCTGAACGGGATGTAAAAACACCATGTTTGGAACCATCGGCATTTGTATCCAATACACGTAATCCTCCTAACAATACGGTCAGCTCTGGTGCTGTAAGTGTTAGCAGTTGTGCTTTATCGATCAGCAACTCTTCGGTAGACACGTATCCATTAGATTGGCGGTAATTCCTAAACCCATCGGCAATAGGCTCTAGGTAACCAAAAGACTCAACATCGGTGTGTTCCTGCGAAGCATCCATACGCCCCGGCATGAAAGGTACGGTGACGGTATATCCTGCGTCTCTAGCTGCTTTCTCAACACCTGCACAACCAGCCAATACGATCAAATCTGCGAGCGACACTTTCTTCCCATCGGTCTGTGAAACATTAAATTGGTTTTGAATGCCCTCCAATATATTTAATACTTTTTGCAGTTGCTTAGGATTATTTATCTGCCAGTCCTTTTGAGGAGCTAAACGAATACGTGCACCATTTGCACCACCACGTTTGTCAGAACCACGGAAGGTAGAGGCCGATGCCCAAGCTGTAGAAACCAATTCTGACACCGTCAAATCAGATTCCAATACGTTTGCTTTGAGGGTTGCAATATCCTGTTCATTTATCAAAACATGGTCAACTGCAGGAATAGGATCTTGCCAAAGCAGTTCTTCTTGCGGAACATCAGGGCCTAAGTAACGTTCGCGAGGTCCCATATCACGATGTGTTAATTTAAACCAAGCACGGGCAAAAGCATCTGCAAAGTGATCTGGATTTTGAAGGAAATTTCGTGATATTTTTTCATAAATGGGATCAAACCTTAACGCGAGATCTGTCGTAAGCATGGCAGGTGCAATTCGTTTTAACGGATCGTGGGCATGTGGCACTGTTTCAGCCCCCATACCGTGCTTTGGTCTCCATTGATGCGCACCGGCTGGACTCTTTGTTAGCTCCCATTCGTATCCGAATAGATTCCAGAAGAAATTGTTGCTCCATTTCGTCGGAGAAGATGTCCAGGTAACTTCCAAACCACTGGTCGTCGTATCTGCTCCTTTTCCTGTGCCAAAACTATTCTTCCAACCCAGACCTTGCTCCTCGATGGAGGCTGCTTCGGGCTCAGCTCCTACCAGGTCTGAATTACCCGCACCGTGGGTTTTGCCGAAAGTATGCCCCCCCGCAATCAGTGCAACAGTTTCTTCATCGTTCATCGCCATGCGACCGAAGGTATCACGTATATCTTTAGCGGCAGCAATAGGATCAGGATTGCCATCAGGGCCTTCAGGATTCACATAGATTAAGCCCATTTGCACGGCAGCAAGAGGTTTTTCTAAGTCTCGGGAATGTATAACACCATCAGCATCATCATCCGAAACTAATACCCCTTCTTCCTGTGACACACCTTCGGAACCATGACCATAGCGAAGGTCTCCACCTAGCCAAGTAGTTTCAGAACCCCAATAAACAGATTCATCCGCCTCCCATACATCTTCACGTCCGCCAGCAAAGCCGAACGTCTTGAAACCCATAGATTCCAGTGCTACGTTACCAGTTAGGATCATCAAATCTGCCCATGAAATCTTCTGTCCATATTTCTGCTTGATGGGCCAAAGCAACCTGCGGGCTTTATCGAGACTCACATTGTCCGGCCAGCTATTCAATGGGGCAAAACGTTGCAATCCTGCACCTGCACCGCCACGACCATCACTTACCCGATACGTACCTGCACTGTGCCAGGCCATACGAATGAACAAAGGACCATAATGACCAAAGTCTGCCGGCCACCAATCTTGTGAATCGGTCATAAGTGCATGAAGATCGGCCTTCACAGCTTCTAAGTCAAGACTTTTAAAAGCTTCGGCATAATTAAATTCCTTGCCCATTGGATTTGACAAAGAAGAGTGTTGACGTAGAATATTCAGTTTTAATTGGTTAGGCCACCAGTCACGGTTTTTAGTACCGCTACCCCCTACTTTATGTTTCATACTTCCATTATGGAATGGGCATTTGCTGATATCGTTTGATTCTTTTTCCATGTTTTATACATTTTTATTGATTGAACAATTATTTATATTATGTCTAATTTTTACAGTCAGTAGAACCTTTTATGATTAAATATTTCATTTATCCTGTATACTCAAAGATACTTTCAGTCACATCGGGTTTATCTTAGATATAAAGTTAACATATTAAGAACCTCAATCAAAATCAATTAATTCTATATTACAATAATCAAAACCTATTATCTGCTTTATTTAGTGATCGACACAGACAATAGTCTTAACATTTCTTGCCTTTTCGAAACGAGCTAAGCAAACTGATCCAACAAACAAGAGTTTCACATCATGGAAACATACAATTAATACGATAGTGAAAAACATAAAATAATAATTTTTATTACTTTTATCCTATGCAAGAACAACTCAACAATCCGTTACATGGCAAAAGGCTAGATACTATCATTGAACACCTCGTAGACTATTACGGAGGATGGGAAAGTTTAGGTAGACAAATAAATATTAAATGTTTTAATGAAAACCCAAGTATGAAGTCATCGCTTACTTTTCTGAGAAAAACACCCTGGGCGCGTCAAAAAGTTGAAGAACTATATCTGCGAGTCATCCATAAAAAATAATCTAATGCCTTCGAAATAACGGTTCAATCATAGGTCATCGATGTTTTCAACATGAATGCAAAACTAAAAATGTTATCTTAAAATTTTACTGATCTATTTTTATTTATTGCTTTTTATTATATTTTTGCATTATCGGGATGTAGCGTAGCCAGGTATCGCGCCAGCATGGGGTGCTGGAGGTCGTAGGTTCAAATCCTGCCATCCCGACAATTATATCAGTCTTTTAAATAATATAGTTTAGCAAGCTAACAAACAACAAATCCCATTACCAAAATATATTCAGCATTATATCTTGCGTAAATAGCCTGGTTTTCTCATCGCATGGTCTAGAGAATACTTTCCAGAACCAACAATCAAAAACAAAACCAATAGCAGTAATACAACCAATGACAACCAAAACTCAGAGTTCAAAAAACTAAACCCATTAGTTATATTAACAAAGAATACTGCTCCGATCAAAATAGGAATCTGTAACAATACAGCTAACCGTGTAACCAATCCCAAAGCGATGAATATACCTCCAACCAAATGCATAAAAGCAACATAATGTACTGCTCCCCATATCGATAGTTGAAAATTAGTGAGAGCAATTAATCTGGCTACAGCATCTGTATCTGAAATAAAACTTATTCCCTTGGAAAAAATCAGAACACCAAGAGCAATTCTTAAATAATCAAGCCATCTAGGATGATGAGTATCTCCCCAATGCTCTATCTTGTACAACAGATTCATAACGACCTCCTTTTAAATTGGTTATATCAACTACCTATTTAACGTCAAAAAATGGTTTATTATTGTAATATCTATAATTATCTTTATCAGAGGAAGAATCTCTGTTTGTTAAAGAGCCGATAACTTTCATCAATCCGACAACACAAAAGACAGATGTTTATTGGTTAGAATTTTATGAAAAGATAAAACTAGAAGTACCAAAGGGTAAATTAGGCTGCACCCCAAATGGACGTGCAACCTCATCTAAACTGTTCTTTGTAGGACACCTGGAATAAGAGGAGATTTCTACACGGACAACCTAATAAATCAACGCACCGCTCACGTTCCAAAAACTCATGCTATTACCTTCCCGGGGACCTTGTGGAATATGAATACGAATGGTATGTTTACCGGCTTTTAGATTTCCTAAGTTGATGAAAATCGGGTTGGTAACGGTACCAGGACACCAATTTGAACGACTTAAATCTGATGAAGACAATCCATTCTCAAAATTACCTGACACAGGATTGTAAAGTCGGTAACCACCACAATCTAATCGCCATGGCGTAAACTGAAATGAAAGCCGCCCATCGAGATAGATACTATTTACTTTAGGCACAAATTCGTCTCCATTCCCCCATCCGCCATGTCCCGTTGTAATATATCTAAGCTGTACATTTTCAATATCTTTCGGAATATCAAACGTAAATTCCAGTCCTTTTTCCAAACCAAATAAAGTGGCGTAGGTTTGTCCTCCCATCTCCATCACGTTGGTTGTGTTGAATAATGCAATGCTACTCTTACCTTTTGCATACGAAGAATTGCCGGAATGAATAGTAAGTTCCAAACTCACTTTATGACCTCCTTTATCGTAATTTCCAATATAAGTTCCAATATAGACTTCTCTACCCGAAAGCACTTTCAAAAATTCGGAAACTTCTTGTCTATAGATAACACTATCCTGCCAAGTCTTCCCTTTTAGTGTCAACCTATCATTAAAGTGGCTTACGCCAAACGGAGTAAAAAAACGCATCAACTCATATACCGGACTAAATTTATCCGTTCGGATCATCCCTAGATAATTATTACCATCTCCATTATCATAACGAGGTAACGTCGTCATCCCATTTTTCATCCCATCTAAAAAGGTAAGTTCCTGATCTTCTGCTATTAAAAAAACGGATCCCGTACGATCGTAAGCATCTCCATTTGATTTTTCGATCAATTCAATGAACACCTGACTATTCTCTCCTACTTCCGGAATTTTGACTTTCTTTACGATCACCGTGCCTTCAGCAAAGCGTAATATAGAATCTGATTTAATCCGATCGGGATTGAAAGATATTAGTTCATCTTTAAAAATCGGAACTTGAATAAAGCGGCTCTTCCAAAGAATATCACGATATGTTAATTCGTTCAAAAGATCTCGAACTTCTGGCGGTTTAATCGAACTTGGAAATGCATCTACTTTTTCGATTTTTGTAGCAATCAAACTGTTGCTTCCATTGCGCGTGTATTCCAATACCAGACCAAGAGGAAGACCTGTTTCATTAGGAGCTCCATAAACATTTAATTCGTTGGTATACCATATCTCTATTGCATTTGAATTGACGGATAGACTAGCTTTTCGTGCACTGTACCCCATAATTAATTTGGTCTCAGAAGTCTGATTATAGACATATTTACGAAAGACATTAGAATCTACCGCTGCTATTTTTTTATCCTTGGATAATGACGTTTCTTTATAAAATAGCTTCGCCTGCTGATCTACAAAATAATATTCATGTGGAAATTTCTGCTCTCCGGATAATATGCTTCCTTTGGTAATGGCTGAGTAATCTGTACTTGCATACACCACAATAGGCTCCTGCTTGGATACCTGTCCATTATGAAAAGATTGATAGGTAATTCTATATTTATCCTGACCTAACGCTATGGATAAAATCCCCTGAGTTAAGAAAAACAATAAAACTATATTTTTCATCTGTATAATAATTACTTTTTATCTGTATTATGTTATTAAATCACTTCGATTGTGGTTCCATTTGAAAGAGGGTGTGAAGTACAGATCAAACATCGCCCATTTTCCACTTCCCGATCTGTAAGTACCTCATTATAATCCATACGCACCTCACCTTCCGTAACTTGAGAAATACACGTGCTACACATACCTGATTTGCAGGAGTAAGGCAATTTAATTTTATGTTCCAAGCCTACATCGAGAATCGTTTTATTATACGGAATAATCAAATTATATTCTTGGCCATGAAACTTCAATTTAACCTCATAACTTGTTCTATCTACTGGCTCCTCCTCTTTCTCATCTTCATCTTCCTCCTCTTCCGGAAAATGAAAAGTTTCGCGTTTTATTGTATAATCAGGGAATCCCATCCCCAGTAAGGTAAAACGACATAGATCCATATAAAAAACAGGACCACAGGTATAGAACACTACTTCCTCTCCTTCACTAAGATTTGATTCTACCAAATTAATAATATAATCTCTGTTTAGTCGAGCACGTAATAAATTTTTGACATTGGACCAGATAAATTCAATCTTCAAACGCGTTGGGTACTGCATTTGCCAAGCTAACAACTCCTCATAAAAAATTGTATTTTGTTGTGCACTATTACTATATATCAATACCACTTTACTCTTCTTTTCAGCCGTTAATGCCGTTTTCAGAATCGAGTATAAAGGCGTAATTCCTACACCAGCCGCAAACAGAAAAATAGTTCTTAAACTATCTTCCTTAGGTTCATACACAAATAATCCCTGCGGATCCATTACATTGATAATATCGCCCACTCTAGTCTTATGATGTAGTAAACGGGATATTTCACCATTATCAACACGTTTCACCGTGATTTCGGGCTTCTCATCTAACGCTGGAGAGCTACTAAAGGAATATGATCTGCGCACTTCCCTATCCCCGAACAAAAATGATAGGGTCAAAAATTGACCAGCTTTGTAGGTTGGAAAAGTATTGTTAATATCATCAAAACGAATGGTAATATTATGATTGGGCTGTTGAATAATTTCAGACACTCTAAACTTATGCATGTTTTAAAGATAAAGCCTTCGTAGAAAATAATCAAATAAATATTAGGGATATAAAAAATCCTGACACTATAGCCAGGATTTCATTATATTATTGTATGTAAAGTTATTACAACTTACGTTTCACTTCTACTTGTTCGTATGCTTCCACGATATCGCCTACTTGAATATCATTGTATCGATCAATATTCAGACCACATTCATATCCAAAAGAAACCTCTTTAACATCGTCCTTAAAGCGTTTTAATGAAGCTAATTTACCGGTATGAATTACAACACCTTCACGAATAATACGGATATCATTGTTACGGTTGATTTTACCGCTCAATACCATACAACCTGCAATTGTACCGACTTTAGAGATCTTAAATGTTTCGCGGATCTCAACCTCAGCAACGATTTTCTCTTCAAATTTCGGAGCCAACATACCTTCCATTGCGGATTTAATCTCTTCGATCGCATCATAAATGATGGAATAAAGACGGATGTCAATCTGTTCACCTTCGGCTAATTTACGTGCACTTAGTGAAGGACGAACCTGGAAACCAATGATAATTGCATCTGATGCAGATGCTAGCAATACATCGGATTCAGAAATAGCACCCACAGATTTGTGAATGATATTCACTTGAATTTCATCGGTAGATAATTTCAATAACGAATCAGACAATGCTTCGATAGAACCATCCACATCACCTTTAACAATGATATTAAGTTCCTTAAAGTTACCGATAGCCAAACGACGACCAATTTCATCTAAGGTAATATGTTTCGTTGCACGCATACCCTGTTCACGTTGCAATTGAAGACGTTTATTTGCCATTTGACGAGCTTCCGACTCACTCTCCATAACATATATCTTATCGCCTGCGGTCGGCGCACCAGCCATACCTAAAATCTGTACCGGCTGCGACGGTCCTGCTTCTTTCACACGTTCGCCACGTTCATTAGTCAAAGCTTTCACCTTACCGGAATGCGAACCCGCTAATATAGGGTCTCCAACACGAAGTGTACCCCCTTGGACTAACACCGTAGTAACGATACCACGCCCTTTATCTAAAGCTGCTTCAATCACTGAACCTACAGCACGTTTCGTAGGATCCGCTTTAAGATCAAGCAATTCGGCTTCTAATAATACTTTTTCTAATAAAAGTTCAACATTTAAACCTGTCTTAGCAGAAATCTCTTGTGCCTGATATTTACCCCCCCACTCTTCCACTAGGATATTCATTGCGGATAATTGTTCACGTACACGATCCGCATTCGCGCCTGGTTTATCCACTTTCGTAAATGCAAATACAATAGGTACGCCAGCCGCCTGAGCGTGGTTAATGGCTTCTTTTGTCTGAGGCATCACGGCATCATCTGCTGCAATGACAATAATAACAATATCTGTTACCTTAGCACCACGTGCACGCATGGCTGTAAAAGCTTCGTGACCAGGAGTATCTAAGAATGTAATCTTTCTATCATCTTCTAATTTAACAGCATATGCACCGATATGTTGCGTAATACCACCAGCTTCACCTCCAGTTACATTTGCCTTACGGATATAATCCAATAATGAAGTCTTACCATGGTCAACGTGCCCCATTACTGTTACAATTGGTGCACGAGGGGTCAAGTTTTCTTCCGTATCCGGAACTTCCAATTCGGCAACTTCTTCATCCTCTGGCTTGATAAACTCTACTTTATATCCAAATTCATCGGCTACAATAGTCAACGTCTCTGCGTCCAACCTTTGGTTAATAGATACGAACATTCCTAAGCTCATACATGTACCTATTACCTGTGTAACTGGAACGTCCATTAGATTTGCCAATTCATTAGCCGTAACAAATTCCGTTACTTTTAACACTTTGGACATCATTTCTTGTTCCAATGCTGCTTCTTCCGCAGAAGTAGCTATATCATCACGCTTTTGACGACGCAATTTGGCACGCTGTGCAAATTTACCCGATTTACCCGCACCACTTAAACGAGCAAGTGTTGCCTTGATTTGATCTTGGATTTCTTTTTCAGACAATTCTTCCTTCGGAGCATCCTGCCTACCTCTATTATGGAAATTTGGTCTCCCTTTTCCAGGATGATTACCACCTGGACCTCCAGGTCTGTTGTGGTTTCTATTATCAGGACGTTGTCCTCCACCTGGTGCATTCGTATTGCTTCCGGGACCTCTATTTTGACCACCTTGACCTTGTTGCTGGTTGTTTTGGTCATTTGGAGATACCGGTGTATTCGGCTTATTTGTACGCTTACGCTTACGTTTGTTGTCGTTATTTGCATTAGAAGAAGACGCAACAGGTTTTTCTTTAGGTTTGAAAGTAGGCAATACAATCTTACCAATAACCTTTGGTCCTTCTAATTTTTCTGAGCGAGCGCGAATTACATCGTCCTGCGGTTTTACCGGAGCCTCTGTTTTAGTAACCGGTACAACCACCTTAGGCTCTTCTTTTTTCTCCTCTGGCTTTATTATCGGAAGCGGTTTTGGTTCCTCTTTTTTCGACAGTTCAACTTTTGGTGCTTCCACTTTTGGTACTTCTACGTTAGGAGTTTCAACTTTTGGAGTTTCTACTACAGGCTGTTCAACCTTAGGAATTTCCACTTTCGGTTCTTCTTTCTTCAATTCCTCTACAACAATCTTAGGCTCCTCTTTCTTTTCTTCAACTCTTTCAGGCTGAGAAGTTTTCGCTGTATCAGCTATTTCTTCCTCTCTCTTTTTCGATTTACCTCTACTCAAGCTATCCAGATCAATTTTACCTACTACTTTAAGATGATTTCCAGCTTCTTCTTCTTTCTTAGGTTCGGATTTTGCTGGAGATTCAAGCGTAGCGTTACTTACATTCTTGATTAAGATTTCCTTAACCTCTTTTGTATCTTCGTTCTCAGAGGCATTAGAATCCAGAGAAGGTGTATTCCCTCCTGTTGAAGGTGATTCATCGCGACGAATTTTGCCAATGACAATTTGCTTTGCCTCGTCTTTAACGATCTTATCACCTCGGAATTCATGCAAAAGAACATTGTACATATCCGAAGATAATTTAGTGTTAGGTTTTGACTCTACCTCAAATCCCTTTTTTGCCAAATATTCTACGGCAGTCCCAATACCTATATTAAGTTCTTTTGCTGCTTTAAGTAAGTTTATACTTTTACCTTCTGTCATCTATTATTAACCTCTAAAAATTTTAGTCTTTACAAAAATATGTTTTTTTTACACGCAAATAACAAATATTTACATTTTGTTTTTGGTGATGCAGGCACATAGTTATTCAAACTCAGCCTGCAATATACGAACTATCTCTTGGATAGTATCTTCTTCTAAATCCGTACGACGAACTAATTCCTCATGCGACAGGGTCAAAACAGATTTTGCACTATCCAATCCAACTCGTTTTAATTCATCGATGATCCAGCTATCGATTTCATCTGCGAATTCTTCGATATCCACATCCTCCTCGATTTCATCGTTTTCACGATATACATCAATCTCATATCCTGTCAATTTTCCAGCCAATTTGATATTATGACCACCACGTCCGATTGCTAAAGAAACCTGATCCGGTTTTAAATACACTGCTGCAGCTTTACCATCTTCATCAATTTTGATGGAAGAAATACGAGCAGGACTCAATGCACGCGTAATATACAGCGAATGATTTGTCGTAAAATTGATTACATCGATGTTTTCATTCCGCAGTTCGCGCACGATACCGTGAATACGAGATCCTTTCATACCTACACAAGCACCTACCGGATCTATACGATCATCATACGATTCAACTGCGACTTTAGCACGCTCTCCTGGTTCGCGAACAATTTTCTTAATGGTAATCAAACCATCGAAAATTTCAGGAACTTCCAATTCAAATAAACGTTGTAGGAATTCCGGTGCAGTACGTGAAATAATAATCTTAGGATTACTATTCATCATATCTACCTTAGAAACTACGGCACGAATACTATCTCCTTTTTTGAAATAATCGGCAGGAATTTGCTCTGTTTTTGGAAGAATAAGTTCATTACCATCTTCGTCCAATACCAGAATTTCCTTTTTCCAGATTTGATATACTTCCCCTATTACTAATTCACCTTCACGATCCTTATACTTTTTGAATACTTCGTCTTTTTCTAATTCCAATACTTTAGAGACTAATGTCTGACGAGCAGCTAAAATAGCACGACGTCCAAAACTTTCTAATGTAATCTGCTCAATATATTCGTCCCCTACCTCTAAGTCTGGATCGTATTGATGCGCTTCTGCAAGTTCGATTTCTAGATCGTCGTCTTCAGAAAATCCGTCTTCCATTACAACACGGGTTCTCCAAATTTCCAAATCCCCATTATCTGGATTTACAATAACGTCTACGTTTTCATCTGTACCAAAACGTTTACGAATCATACTACGAAATACTTCTTCAAGCACTGTGATTACCGTCGGACGGTCAATATTTTTGAACTCTTTAAACTCCTGAAAAGAGTCAATCAAATTGATATTGCTGCTCATTTTTATTTAAATGAAATTAAAACCTTTGTTTCTTTTATTTGGCTTAAGGGAAATACAGCTTCTTTTATTTCAGCTTTCTTTCCTTTTTCTTTTACTTTTTCTTCAATTGTAAGCTCTTGCTCTGCTACAGCGATCAGTTTACCTTCTTTGGCAGTTCCATCCTCTAGCTTCAATCGCACATCACGTCCTATATTTTTTATATACTGACGTAACAACACAAGTGGGGAATCAATACCTGGAGAAGAAACTTCTAAACGGTATGCAGTTTCTATCGCATTTTCTTCTTCGAGATGAAAACCAACATGCCTGCTTACTTTAACACAATCGTCTATAGAAATCCCCTGATCCCCGTCTAGCAAAATCGCTAACACCCCATTACTCTGCATTTTGATACTTACGATAAATAAATCGTCACGATCTCCAATTTTTTCTAGTACTAATTCTTCTACCCGTTGTTCAATTTGCATATTCTAATCATTGAATTAAAAAAGGGGGCATACGATGCCCCCTTCCTTTCAGATACTACAAAGGTATAAAAAATTTTATAGAAATAAAAATCCGTATTATTATTTTTTCGTATCTACCACTGAATTAATAGTTTTCTGCATTTGAGCCATCATGGAGGTTAACGTTTCCATCGTAGGCTCTGCTACAGGCTCCGGAAATTCGGTCGATATAAAAGCTTTCGCTTTCCATATTTCCAAAATATCAGCAGGCCCAACCCAATACGATTCATAGACTTTATTATCCGAAACAAGTTTAAGGCCTTTATCTTCTTTATATTTAAAAGCGATACGTTTATACACCACACCCTCATCTTTTGAGATCACTATATATGTCTGTCCCGGCTTTATATCATTCCAATTCTCAACATATTCACCTATAATGACACTACCTGACGACAATGGCAACATGGAATCCCCTTTGATCTCAAAAGCTCTATACGTACCCTGATTGAACATAGGGAGATTGAATTTTGGCAACTCCTTTACATACTCCGGATCTGCATATCCATTAAGATACCCTGCACTGGCTTTTACAGGCACGAGTTCTATATTCTCCCGATCTGATTGATCCACTGTAATACTCAGCACGCGTAAGTTAGAGGCATTTCCTTTAGGTGTAGGCTTCCATTTTTCATCGATTACATCATTAGCCAATTCATCCATCGAAAGCGCATAATAATCAGCTATTTTTTTTAGCAACTCATACTTAGGTTCCGCTCTATCTTCTTCATATGCTCCCACCGAAGCACGCTTAATATCCATTGCATCAGCAAATTGCTGTTGAGTAAGTCCTTTATTTTTTCTTAAATATTTAAGATTAGAAGCGATGTTTGACATAATATTTTTTTAAATATATTTTAAAAAACTAAAATTATTAGTATTATTGTGCCAATAAAATTAGTGAAGAAAAAATATAAAACCAAATAATTTAGTAAATAACATGAAGAAATACAGCATTTACATGATAACAGATAGCAATAGACTGTATCTAGAAGTAGGATACTGCACGGATATATCCTTAAAACTTCATGAAATTGAACAAGCCGACTGGTCTTTATTTTCTACTGCTCCTAAATTTAACAGAATAGTATATAGTGAAGAATCCCCTTCTTTTGAAGCAGCACAAAAACGCGTTGATGAAATTAAACACTTTACACGGATGCAAAAAGAAAGACTTATTAGAAAACATAACCCAAACTGGTTAAATATCATCCAGAGATCAGCGGCTCTCATAAAAAAAGCCGTTGTTTATGCCTGAGCCTAAACAACGACCTTAACAACCTCAACACGCATCATCTTACGTGCAAACTCAAAGGTTAGACTACCACCCTGGCGCAAAGTTTAGTCCGAATGTACCAAATTTTGATCTTGCCTTGTTAAGAGGTATCGCATAATACGGTTCAAGAATCATTGCGCCAAATAAATTTACGCGTAGTGAAACTCCTGTACTGAAAACCGGCATTCTTACATTTGAATCATAATAAGTAATAGTTTGGCCATTTTCTGTTTCTGTGATTAGATCCGCATCTGTCTTATTCCATTTCACCTTGTTCCCTTTACTCCATGCTAATCCTGCGTCTACAAAGAAATTTAGATCGGAAAATAAAAATCCGGATTTTATGGTGGCAAGTTTTTCTGGCCCCGTAAAAGGCAAACGGACTTCAAAATTAGCAACAGCCATCCGTGAGCCCATTAAATCAGACCAACTGATTTTGCCGGATCTATCGAAATCACCATTTTCAAATCCTCTAACCAAGTATGGATAGCCAATGTACATTCCATACAATTTATCCTCATCTTTTCCTGCACGCATGTATGAATATATGCGGGCCGCAAGTGTAACCGGTTTAAAACGTTGATATTTACGAACATCAACATTTATTGTTGAAAAATTATAATCTCCGAATATACGACCATATTCCAGCCGATACCTAAATCCCTGCAACGGTGCTGCTATACCAAAAACCGCATTATCGCCTACAAATCCTGCACTTGTTTGTTGTAAAAAGGCAGATTCAAAATTACCAAAACCTAAGTTTTGTGCTTCCTCGTTAGATAACTTTTCACGATCTCCATAACGACCAAAATAACTCTGACGCCACTTTTCAATTCTGTAACTATATTGCGCAACAGCTCCGCCCAGTTCAAACCGATGATGCCTATTGAATGGATACGCCACAAATGCGTCAAACTGTGTTTGAAATTGACGGATCATATAGGTATTGATCGAAAACTCATCACCAATACCTGTCCCAAAATCTTCCATTTCATATCTATTGAAACCATACCGATAAGGAATATGCGAAAGGGATCCCCCCCAATTCCAACGGCTACGTTGGTTAATATATGCCAACTGCCCTCCAAAATCATAAATCTCTCCATTGATATTAAGTGCAGCAAAAATCTGGTTATACCCTAAAATATCAGAGAACATCCCCTGTATACCACTCGCAATACCTGCACCATAGCGAGATCCGACAGACATACCTACACCGCTATTTGCTAGATAATCTAATTTAAACTTTGGTTGATAGGCTATATTATTTATTTGCGAATCATCAATCCGCTGAAACACATTAAAATTTTGCAAATTGGTATTGACAACATTTATTCCTCGATTTACATTTGGCGGAAGCATCGCTGCATTAAAATCCGTTACATTGCCATCTACGACCTGAGCTTGAAAATCCGTACTTTTTGCTTTGTAAACGGTATATTGATTCTTTTTAAAATAAGAATATACGATTTCGTCGTTAGCAGAGATACTCATGGCAGGAGAATATTCTGTAATGCCGCTTATACCCGTAAAATAATCCGTTAATTTTTCTACAGTATTCGAATGAATAAGGTAACGGTACATATTCCTAAAACCATCTCCATTAGAAAGAAAATAGATTTCCTGATCATTTGACGAGAAATGTGGGTTCAAATTATTTGCCCCAGGAAATACTTCAATATTCCGAATTTCTTTGCTGACAACATCAATTATAGCCAAATTCATCGGAATATCCACTGAACGGGAATCCGACTGCAAAGCAACCCGATCTGTACTGAATACGATATATTTACCGTCACGAGAAAAACTGGGTTGAAAATCAGAGTAAAGATCATTTGTGAGTTGATTAAGTTCCTTCGTCTTCAGGTTATAAATATAGATGTCACTATGGCCATTCCTTAAACCCGAGAAAGCCACTTTATCTCCATCAGGCGACCAGGTAATATTTGTAAACTCTACGATATCAGCCATGGGTTCGACAAATACAACCTTTCCGGTTTGTACATCTACAGACATCAATTTATTTTTGCCATCGCTAAAAACACTAAAAGCAAACTGCTTAGAATCCGGAGAAAATGTTCCTGCTGATTCCAAAAAACTAAATTCATCGATATCACTATTTGTCAATTTACTCCCCAACTTTCGTATCGTTTTCCCCGTATTGGCATCCGCCAAAAACAGATCGATACTAAAGAGATCCTGTTCCGAAAGGTAAACAACATATCTCCCATCGGGAGAAATTGTAGGAGAAACATTCATCCGACCTCCATTTATACTATTTATCAGATTCATACCGATCGGATTCGAAGTAGTATCTTTATTCAGATTACGATATGTACTTTCCATACTATTCTTCCATAAAGTAGAAATCGTCTGCGCATCATAACCAAATACACGACGAATAGCATTTTCATATCCATATTTTGCCGTTTCGATAAATAAAGGCATAATTACGGTATCTCCATAGGTAGATCCGATATATGCCCAAAATGCCTGTCCGTATCGATACGGAAAATAATTATACGACTGCTCCGTCATCTGCTTAAGTGATGGAATATCTTTATTGGCATAAGCATCACGCATCCACATCGAAGTAAAGGCATCTTTCTTACCAATAGAAAAGTATTCGGCCATACCTTCTATCATCCACAATGGAATATTACCAATACTTTCCAAACGAGTAGAATCTGTCCCTTCCATCAACACCCGATATTGAAAAGCATGTACCAATTCGTGTCCCAAAACGTGTCTGGTCTGCTGATTAATCTGCATAATAGGCATTACCACTCTTTGTTTAAACGCCTCTGTCACCCCACCGGTTCCGACACCTATCTCTCCAGAAATAGCTGTAGTCTGTTGAAATTCCGGATGATTGTTATAAACAATCAATGGATTCTTCCGCGAGAATGTATCTTGGAATACCTGCTGATGCAATTCGTACCATACTTCGCTCTCTTTGGCCAGCCACCTAACCAATGTATCATTATCTAAATAATAATACATATTAAAGTGCGGTGTATCGTAAACTTTAAAATTCAGCTTTTTATAGCGCATTTTATTCTGCCCAAAATATTGTGCAGAAGCTGGTATGACTACCATTAACATTAAAAATGCTACAAAAAAGCGGCTAATCGTGATGGTTAAATTCTTTTTCATAATTGTTAGCATAATGCCTAAAAATAATAAATTCCTTCCCCTTATTATATCAATATCTAAATATTTTCATCCGAATCCGCATTTGAACTGAAACTTTGGGGCAAACTTGGTCTTATCTGCGGTAAAGTGGGCAACATATTAACATCAGCATCCCCTACTGAATCGCGTTCTGCACTTACTGTATCTTGTTGCACAGGAATTCGAGGACTAGGACACCTATATTCTTTTTTGATCTCTACTTTTGCTTCCGGAAATTTCCCAAAGGTCACACCAAATCCTGGATTTTTATATATTTCTTCCATAAACGCCGCATAAATTGGCAATGCCGTTTTAGAACCTTCTCCAGTTTGCGAATTTTTAAAATGTATGCTCTGCTCATCACACCCCACCCATACGCCCGTTACTAAATCCTTAGTCACTCCCATATACCAGCCATCGACATAGTCTGAAGAAGTCCCTGTCTTACCACCAATTTCGTTATTATTACGAAATAGATCCCACTCCCAGAGTGCTTGCGATGTACCTCCTGGCTCTTCTATTGTTCCTCTAAGCATATATGTCATCAACCAGGCATTCTCAGGATCTACTACTTGCTTTTGATCTGCTTTAAACTCCGCTATTGTATGCCCCTCCATATCAACAATTTTAGAAACCAAGATCGGCTCCGTTTTTTTACCCGCATTCATAAATGTACTATATGCACGTACCATTTCGAATACCGATACGTCATTAGACCCTAATCCTACAGAAGGAACAGGTTCCAATTTACTTTCTATTCCACATTGGTGCGCTACTTCCACTACTTTATCCCATCCCACATCTTGCGTGATCTGTGCAGTGATAGAATTAAGCGATCTGGCCATCGCCCATCGTAATGACATATTTTGATGGGAAAATGTCCAATCCGCATTCTTCGGTTCCCAAACCTCAGGTTCTCCTTTTAAATTAACAAAATCAATTTTAATGGGTTGATCGACATATTTATCACAAGGTGTCATTCCAGATTCTAACGCCGCCAGATAAGCAAAAGGTTTAAATGTGGATCCCGCCTGACGTTTAGATTGGTTGACATGGTCATATTTGTAGAAAGAATGGTTAATGCCACCTATCCAGACTTTTATTTCACCATTATACGGATCCATTGCCATCATACCCGTATTCAGCATCACGATATAATGTCTTAAAGAATCCATAGTAGAATAATTTACTTCTTCCATACCATTCCAAGTGAATACTTTCATTTTCTTTTTCTGCTCCAGAATGGAAAAGACAGAATCCTCATTATGATATTTCTCCATCAATTCCTTATATATTGGAAGCTTACGTGCATGGTTTTCTAAAAAATCAGGCAACACTTCTCCTGACTTATCGCGCCAAGGCTCTTGATTACGCCAAGTATTTTCCAGTCTACGCTGCAGCTCTTTCATCTGTTTCGCCACTACATCTTCAGCGATTTTCTGCATCCTTGAATCAATAGTAGTATATATTTTGAGTCCTGCCTTGTAAATATCTATTTCATTGTCTTGACTCCATTTATCCAACCACCGTTCCACAGCTGCACGTAAGTAAGAATCGCTTGCGTCCCTATTATCTTGATAATTTAAGTTTAGTTTTAACGAATCCTGACTAAGATGTGCGACTTCGGCAGAAGAAATAAAATTTGCTTTTTGCATCTGACTCAACACAACATTTCTCCTTTGAAGTGCATTTTTAGGATTACGAGTCGGATTATAAATGGTTGTACCCTTCAACATGCCGATCAACAATGCACTCTCATTAACCTGAAGCGCACTTGGCAACTTATTGAAATACCGAAGAGATGCAGACTTGACCCCGTATGCATTGTTACTAAACGAAACAGTATTCAAATACATCGTAATGATTTCATTCTTCGAATATTTTTGTTCCAGCTTATAGGCAGTCATCCACTCTTTATATTTAGTGACGAGAATACTAATCCCAGGGATTCTGCTTAAATACCCTTGTGAATGGGCGTAACGCGTACGGTATAAGTTTTTTGCAAGCTGCTGCGTAATTGTACTAGCCCCACGGGGATCTCCTTTCAAAGTTGAAACCGCTCCTGAAATTAATCCCAAAAAATCAATACCATTATGTTTATAGAATCTAATATCTTCTGTCGCAATCAGCGCCTCCAAAACTGAAGGAGCAATACTATCATAGGGTACCGGATCCCTATCTTCTTCAAAATAACGGCCAATCAACACGGAATCTACCGTGTACACTTCAGAAGCCACATTTAAGGTAGGCATAACTATATCTTTTTTGGTAGGGGTGTACCCAAAAAGGCCTAAAAAATTGAGTTGAACAGCGCACGTAAATAATATGATGCTATAGACAGCAATAAGAAGGTAGCGAAGGGACTTGTTTTTTACTCGTGTAAACATGTGGTAAATATGAATAAAATGTTTGAAAAAACTACATATTAAAGGATTAATTGATATTGGCGAATAGAAAAATTAACGAATTTTAACAAATGATATTAATGGGTAAAAATCACCTCATTACTTCTTAAAATACTTATTTACGCTATTAAACACATCTTCTCACTATCCTAAATTTAAATTATCTCAATATTATTAACTAAATTTACATTTGTAATTAACTTAAGCATGTTAAAACAAACATTACAACAAAAATTATTACAAAAATTATCACCTCAACAAATACAGTTTATAAAATTGTTGCAGGTTCCTACAGCTTCGTTAGATACCAGAATAAAAGAAGAACTGGAAGAAAATCCGGCATTGGAGGATGGCAGTTTGGCAAATATGAATGATCCTATTGAGGAATATCCGGACAAAGATCCGGATGAAAATTTCGAAAGCAGTGATGATTCATTTGATGAAGAATTTAGTGTAGAAGAATATATACAAGAAGATGATTTTAATGATTACGGAAGTAATTATTCCAACGATGATGAGGACGATCGCAAGGAGATCCCCATCGCTATACAAGATTCATTTTTCGAAAAACTACAGAATCAGCTGGACTTACTCGCTTTATCCGACAAAGAATATCTTGTCGGAAACCAAATCATAGGTAGCCTAGATGATGACGGATACTTAAGACGACCTATTCCATCGCTGATAGACGATCTCGCTTTTTCTCAGAATGTCGTGACGGACGAAAAAGAAGTAGAAGAAATGCTGGCAATCATTCAGGAATTTGAACCTTCTGGTATTGGAGCCAGAGATTTACAAGAATGTCTCCTTATTCAACTTCGAAAAAAAGATCAAAACAATTCGATCGTAAAAAAAGCGATTCAAGTTGTCGAAAATTATTTGGATGAATTTATCAAGAAACATTACGACAAAATAGAGAAGCAGCTAGGTGTAACTTCCGAAGAGCTGAAAGAAATAGTCAATGAAATTTTGAAATTGAATCCGAAGCCGGGAGATTCAGGGATTGTAACCGGAAAACAGCTACATGTAATCCCTGATTTCCATATCGTGAATAATGATGGTATATTACATTTGACACTGAACGGTCGTAATGCCCCCGAACTGCGCGTTTCGCGATCTTATCAAGATATATTTGAACACTACGAAAAAACAGAGAAATCGGATAAGAAAATGAAAGAAGCTGTTCAATTTGTAAAACAAAAATTGGATTCAGCAAAATGGTTTATTGATGCGATCAAGCAACGTCAACAAACCCTATTAAAAACAATGAATGCCATTATGGAATATCAGTACGACTATTTCCTAACTGGTGATGACCGCATGCTTAAGCCGATGATTTTAAAAGACATCGCAGACAAGATCGAAATGGATATTTCCACCGTATCCCGTGTAGCCAATTCCAAATATGTACAAACTGAATTTGGAACATTCTTACTGAAATCATTTTTCTCAGAAGCTATTCAAACTGACTCGGGAGAAGAGGTCTCAAATAAAGAAGTAAAAAAGATTCTGGAAGAATGTATAGCCAACGAAGACAAACGCAAACCATTGGCAGATGAAAAATTAACCGACATCCTTAAAGAAAAGGGCTATACCATTGCCCGCCGTACTGTCGCAAAATACCGAGAAGCTATGAATATCCCAGTTGCCCGACTTCGTAAAGAACTCTAAAAAGGGCTTTCTAAAAGCAAGATTAAACTGTATAAGTTGTCATTCTGAGGCTTACTGAAGAATCCCGAAGGGCTCATCAGACACAACCTAAACAACTGATTAACAATACGGTTTTTAGATCCTTATTCATTCACACTCGTATTGAACTGCATGAATGATTGCTTCGTAGTTCCTATCGTCAGGATAACAAAAAATATAACATTTAACCCTTTTTAGTCAGCCCCTTTTCTACCGTGATAACGTTGAGCTATAATAGTCACGAGAAAGATCTGAAAAGCATGGTAAATCATCAGAGGTAAAAAATAAAGACCCGCACTTGGATTATTGAGAAACAAAAATTTACCAAAAACACTACCGTGGGTCAACGACTTCTTAGCCCCACAAAAGATTGCAGTTACCTGATCCTGAACAGCGAATTTCAACACATATTTCGTCAACACATATAACACCCCATAAATCAGTACGAATAGAACAATAACAGCGATAAAAACATAAATCAAATAAGACGTGCTTATCGTACGGAATACACCAGAGTTAAACGAGTCCGCAAAACTACTGTAGACGATTAGAAGAATGACCGTCTTATCAAACTGTGCTAATCTCATGCTATATTTAGATGCCCATGCCCCCAAATAACGTTTTAGTAGTAAACCTAAAATTACCGGAATGATGATTTCACGTATCAATCCCCAGTACACGTCACCAAATACATTTTCCGTATAAAAATCTAAAAATAAACTCATCCATAGCGGTGTAACGATCACGCCGATTAACCCCGAAATACTGGCATTAAAAATGGCCGCTGGCACATTACCTTTAGCAATAGAAACCATCACTACGGACGACGAAACCGTAGAGGGTAGTGCTGCTAAAAAGAAAAATGAAAGCCAAAAATTTTCTTGTACAACATCAACGACAAAAGGTTTGAAAGGCAATACCAGTAAGGGGAACATTACAAAAGTTGCCAATTGGACAACGACATGAAGCTTCCAATTCTTTAACCCACACTTTACATCTGTGATACTTAATTTCAAACCATAGAAAAAAAAGATGAGGGACACCCCTACTGTCGTTGTTACCTCCAATAACTGTCCTTCTTGAAATAAAACCGCTTGAGGAAAAAAATAAGCTAAACCTATCGCAATCAACAAAGCAACTATAAAACTATCAAATTTCATTTTCATATATAAATCGTCATATTTTTTCACAATTTATCAAAATTTTAGCACTAAAAATGAAGGTTATATAATATATTTGCACTACCATGAGCACAACATCATTTTTATCAAATAGGATTAACAATCTATCCGAGTCAGCGACTTTAAAAATGACCAAATTAGGTCGTGAATTGGCTGCAAAAGGTATCAACATCATCAGTCTTAGTGTTGGTGAACCAGATTTTAACACACCGACACACGTAAAAGATGCCGCGAAGAAAGCATTAGACGATAATTATACACGTTACTCGCCTGTACCCGGTTACCCCGATTTGCGTCAAGCAATCGTCAATAAACTAAAAACTGAAAATGGCCTCGACTACGACATTTCACAAATTGTCGTTTCTACAGGCGCTAAACAATCATTGTCCAACGTAATATTAACACTCATAAATCCGGGAGAGGAAGTAATCATTCCTACCCCATACTGGGTCTCTTACTCCGAAATGGTCACTTTAGCAGAAGGAAAGTCCGTTTTCATCGATACTGATATTGAAAGTAATTTCAAAATCACTCCAGCACAGTTAGAAGTTGCTATCACACCGAACACCAAGCTTTTCATGTTTTCTTCACCTTGTAATCCGACCGGATCTGTATATAGCAAAGATGAGTTAGCTGCCTTGGTTGCCGTATTTGAAAAATATCCTAATATTTTCATTCTTTCGGATGAGATATATGAACATATCAACTTTGTTGACCAACACGAGTCTATAGCACAATTTGACAGTATCAAAGATCGTGTTATCATCGTAAACGGCTTTTCAAAGGCATTCGCAATGACAGGATGGCGTTTGGGGTATATCGCAGCAAATAAAGAAATAGCAGCAGCTAATGACAAACTGCAGGGACAAACAACCTCAGGTACATGCTCTATCGCGCAACGTGCAGGAATTGTAGCTTACGAACAAGGGCTAGAAAGTGTAAACAAGATGAAAGAAGCATTTTTACGCCGTCGTAAGTTGGTTTACGAATTACTTAATGATATTCCGGGAGTAAAAACGAACTTACCAGAAGGTGCTTTCTATTTCTTCCCTGAAATCAGTTCATTCTTTGGTAAAAAAGATCCAGACGGTAGTGAAATTAAAAATTCAGCTGATCTGGCTTTATACTTGCTAAACTTCGGACATGTAGCTACAGTAGGTGGAGATTCGTTTGGAAACAACAACTATATCCGTCTTTCCTATGCGGCATCTGATGAGAGCTTGGTAGAAGCCCTGAGAAGAATAAAAGAAGCTTTAGCCAAATTAGCATAAAACAATGTAATAATTCAATATAAAAGGGCTAGATTAATCGAGGTCACTGAAAAAGTGTCCTTTTAGAAAAAGTGAAGAAAAGGAGTAGAGAGCAATAGTTTTCTGTTCCTTTTTTCGTATCTTAAAGTCGGCTTTAACGGACTTCAGGATGCTTTCTACTCAACAAAAAATACAATTCAGTTCCTGTTCAGGATTGTACGATATCATTGTTCCAAAAGACAATCTACTTCGAAAAATCAACGATCTTATCGATTTCAGTTTTATCTATGACGAGCTTTTGGAGAAGTATTGCAGCACTAATGGTCGTACTGCGGAGAGCCCCATCAAGATGTTCAAGTACCTTCTGTTAAAGACCATCTATACCGTTTCGGATGTAGATGTTGTTGAGCGTTCCAGATATGATATGTCGTTTAAATACTTTCTTGAAATGACCCCCGAGGAGGATGTGATCAATTCCAGTTCCCTCACCAAGTTCCGCAAGCTGAGGTTAAAGGACATGGATCTTTTGAACCTGTTGATCAACAATACCGTATCAATTGCTTTGGAGAAAGGAATTATTAAATCAAAGTCCATCATCGTAGATGCCACCCATACCCATTCCAGATCGAACCCCTATACAGCATTGGAAGTTCTTAAGGAACGTTCCAAGCTATTAAGAAAAGTGATCTATCAGATTGATGGGGAATACAGGGAGAATCTGCCCCAAAACAACGAATCCAACGATCTCGATCAAGAGCTTACCTGTTGTAAGGAATTACAGAGGGTCCTTGAGCAGGATCAGGCTATCAGTGAAATACCGGCTGTAAAAGAAAAGCTGAACCTTTTAAAGGAAACCCTTGAGGACACGAAAGAATACTACCTGGTTTCCAAAGATGATGAGGCCAGGCTTGGCTATAAATCCGTAGACAGTAGTTTCTTTGGCTACAAAACACATCTGGCGATGACCGGGGAGCGCATTATCACGGCAGCGGTCGTTACGACGGGCGAAAAAGGCAACGGTCCGGAGCTGCCGCGTTTATTGGAGATCAGCCAACAGAATGGAATGGAAGTGGACACGATCATAGGTGATGCTGCATATTCTGGAAAAGACAACCTTCAGTTGGCAAAAGAGCAGAATATTGATATCGTAGCTAAATTGAATCCGGCAGTCAGCCAAGGATGCAGGAAAGAAGGAAATCTGTTTCACTATAATAAAGACGCAGGGATGTTTGTCTGTCCAGCAGGACATTTGGCAATCAGGAAAGCTCGTCAAGGGAAAAAGGGCCAAGCTACAAATCAAACTGAGACGTATTACTTTGATGTTGAGAAATGTAAGGGATGCCCACTAAGAGAAGGCTGTTACAAGCCAGGTTCTAAAACCAAGAGCTATTCGGTCTCCATAAAATCTGAACGTCACAAAGAACAGATGGCTTTCCAAGAATCAGAATATTATCGAAACAAATCTAAGGAAAGATATAAAATTGAAGCAAAGAATAGTGAGCTCAAGAATGTTCATGGTTATGGAAGAGCAGACTCATACGGCATCCAGAATATACAAATGCAAGGTGCAATGGCAATCTTTACTGTAAACTTAAAAAGAATCCTGAAATTGATCTAAAAAGGAGGACTATTACCTCGAAAATAACCACGATTGGACACTAAAAACCCAAATAGTCGCTATTGGTCACTTAAAATTCTATCAGGGACATTAAAAAAACGAACTTCTGAAAATACTTAAAATAAAAATGACCGAGATAGGTTAGACCCATACTCAGTCATTTCTTTAAGACTCATTAAAATGTTAAGGCTTTTTCAGTGACCTCCCTTTTTGGACACCTTCTTTTTTACATTTAACCGTTTCACTTACCACGACTATTAAAATTCGGATTAGCAACCGATACTTGTACCATTAGGGATGACTGCATTTTTCTTCACGACTACGATTCCTTCCACCACCGTATAATGTTCAAAATCACCATCGCCTAGATGTTTCCCTCCTTTAATCCGCACATCATTACCAATACGACAATTTTTATCCAAAATAGCGGTTTCAATATAACAACGTTCCCCTACTCCAATGGGAGGAGGTTGCTGCGAATTACTAAGCTCCACAATTTCGTTCAAATCTTCGTAATAATCAGTTCCCATCATATACGTGTATTTAATGACGGATCCTTTGCCTACACGTGATCGAATCCCAATCACAGAACGCTCTATCTTATCGGCCATTAAGATACAACCATCAGCTATTATAGCACTATTCAAGGTAGAACCCGAAATTTTGGAAGGAGGAAGCATACGTGCTCGCGTGAATACCGTTTCTCCAAACAAATTAAAAGATGGAATATCATCTGTCAGCCCAATATTCGCTTCAAAAAACGAAGATATAGTACCAATATCAGTCCAATAGCTATCAAACTGGTAGCTTAACACCTTACAATTTCCGATAGCCTCTGGGATAATCTCTTTACCGAAATCCATACCAGGGTTCTCAGACAGCAATCTTCGCATAACACCTTTTGAAAAAACATAAATTCCCATAGAGGCAAGATAATTACGTCCTTGTCTTTCTAAATCAGAGGGAACGTCAGAAGCCCAATCAGGCAGCAAATCCTTAGCAGGCTTTTCAATAAAAGAAATAACTTCATTCGACTCATTAGATTTCAAAATTCCAAAACTCGACGCTTCCTTCGCCATGACCGGAATTGTCGCAATGGTAATCTCACCTCCATTTTGAACATGAAAATCCACTAAGTCCGAATAATCCATTTGGTACAGCTGATCCCCGGATAAGATCAATACATAATCATAATCTACATTGATCAGATTCTTTTGCGTTCTGCGCACAGCATCTGCCGTACCCTCAAACCATCTATCTCCATCATTTGTTTGTTCTGCCGCCAAAATATCAACAAATCCCTTACTAAAAATACTGAAATTATAAGAGTTCTTAATATGCTTATTTAGCGAGGCCGAATTATACTGTGTTAAAACAAAGATCTTATTATACCCTGAATTAAGACAATTAGAAATGGGAATATCTACCAAACGATATTTTCCAGCAATTGGAACTGCGGGTTTTGATCTTTGATCCGTGAGCGGATAAAGACGCGTACCTCTCCCGCCTCCTAATACTATCGATACTACTTTATGTTGTGCCATAGCTATTTAAGTAATTGATTATATAATTCTACATATTTTTGAGCAGATCTATCCCATGAAAAATCAAGCTGCATTGCTTTTCTTCGAATACCTTTCCATGTTTTCACATCGAAATAAATATCAAGCGATCGTTCAATTGCTTTTACGGCATCATCTGTATTCAGCTTTTCAAAAACAAATCCATACCCTTCATTTTCGATATCTATAACGGTATCCCTAAGTCCTCCTATGGCACGTACTATTGGAATAGTGCCATATTTTAAGGCATAAAGTTGATTTAACCCACACGGTTCTACCCTTGATGGCATGAGCAACATATCCGATGCTGCATACACCTGATGCGCAAGCTCCTCATCATAACCAAAGAACAAACTCAATTTTCCTTCAAATTTCAGCGCTAGATCGGTAAGCTCATCTTGAATTTCTCTATCACCAGATCCTAATATGAATACACATATATTATCCCGAACAGAAAATAATTTTATAAAAATTTCAGCCAACAAGTCAGCACCTTTTTCCTTAGCAAATCGACCAATAAAAGAAAGTAGAGGTAAATTACTAGAAAGATTATATTTTTCGCACAAAATTCGCTTATTCTCTTCTTTACCTTTAAGGACAGTTATTTTATTGTATTTCTTCTCGATTAATGTATCTAGCTGAGGATTCCAATATGCTGTATCTATTCCGTTCACAATTCCATAACCTTTAGCAGATTCCGTATTAAACAATCCCTGCAATCCGTTGGCCTCTATGAAGAGTTCATTCAAATACCCTTCAGATACAGTGGTATATATATCACTACACTTAATAGCCGTCGCAAGTGGATTAATTAATCCATCCCAATCCAACAAGCCCCACTTCCACGTATCAAAAGGTGGTAGCAATATCCCTTTACTCCAACTCATCCAACCTTGATATTGGCCATTATGCACTGTAAATACAGTTTTGATATCTGCCAAGTCTCTAAAAACAGCACCATATTGTAATAAAAATGGAATCAATCCCACATGATGATCATGACAATGAATAACAGATGGATGTATACCATTATTTTGTATCCAATGTAGAAACGCATGCTGAAAAGCGATCCATTGCTCTGCTTCATCCGGATAACAATAAACCTCTTCCCTATCTAGTTTTCCGGGTATTTTAATCAGAAAAAGAGGGAACCCCAATATGTCATTTTTTTCTTTATGAATTTCATACTGTAACTCTTCAGATCCTTGAAAAAATGAGCCAGTAGCTACAATTTCGAATTCATGCTCTTTTACAAAAGGACGATCGAACCAAGGAATAACTACTTTTGCATCAATCCCTAACACGCGTTGGTATTTAGGTAGCGCACCGACGACATCAGCTAGTCCACCAACCTTTGCAATAGGAAAACACTCAACACTTAGATGTATAACTTCCATAATAAGATTTTTTACGTTGTTCGTTTAAGCACTACCCCACCCAAAGGCGGCAAATTAATTTTAATAGAATTGGCTTTATTCATCCAAGGAATCTGCTCTGATTTAGCATTTGGCATTTCCATACCTGACCCAAAGAAAAAAATGTCATCCGAATTAAATATCACCTCCCAATTACCGGATTCCGGAACACCTATTCGATAATCCTGCCTCACAACTGGTGTTAAATTAAGAACTATTATAACATCATTTGATGATACAAGGCCTTTTCTTATGAAAGAAAGTACACTGTTATCATTATCACCATATTCCAACCATTCAAATCCGTCACCGCTGAATGCTCTTTCATATAATGCAGGCTCTGATTTATAGAACTCATTTAACTGCTTTATATATTGATGCATACCTCTATGCGGTGCGTAGTCGAGTAGATGCCAGTCTAAAGATTGGTTTACATTCCATTCCGAAGTCTGTCCGAACTCTCCCCCCATAAACAAAAGCTTCGTCCCTGAAAAAGTAAACATGTATAAATATAAGGCTCTCAAATTGGCAAATTTTTGCCATTCATCTCCCGGCATTTTATATATCAATGATTGTTTACCATGCACAACCTCATCGTGCGACAAAGGGAGCATAAAATTTTCATGGAAGGCATATACCGTTGAAAAAGTCAATTTATCATGGTGGAACCTTCTATTAATTGGGTCTTCCTTAAAATAATTAAGCGTATCATGCATCCACCCCATCATCCATTTCATACCAAACCCTAATCCATTGCTAAACGTAGGTCGACTCACACCAGGCCAAGAGGTAGATTCTTCTGCTATCATTTGTACATCTGGGTAATTGGCATATACAGCTTCATTGAGTTCTTTCAGAAAATGAACGGCCTCTAAATTTTCACGTCCTCCAAATTCATTTGGAATCCACTGTCCTTCTTCTCGCGAATAATCGAGATACAGCATAGATGCAACAGCATCGACTCTAATTCCGTCAACATGGTAGCGATCCAACCAGAATAAAGCGTTGCTAATTAAGAAAGAACGAACTTCATTTCGCCCATAATTGAAAATATACGATTTCCAATCCGGATGAAATCCCTTTCTCGGATCCTCATGTTCATACAGCGATGTACCGTCAAAATTGCGAAGTCCATGATCATCACCCGGAAAATGAGAAGGAACCCAGTCCAATAACACCCCAATTTCATTTTTATGAAGTTGTTCGATTAAGAACATCAAGTCCTGAGGACTGCCATACCGCGAACTCGCGGCATAATATCCGGTAACCTGATACCCCCATGACAGATAATAAGGGTGCTCCATTACCGGCATAAATTCTACATGTGTAAAACCTAAATTTTTAACATACGGAACTAATTTTTCGGCAACTTCACGGTAAGATAAAAGCCTTTCCGGATCATCCGGATCTCTGATCCAAGAACCGATGTGCATTTCATAAACTGAAATCGGGCTCTGCAAGCTATTATACACATTACGACGCCTCATCCATTTCTCATCATGCCATTGATACCAGGTCGTGCTTACAATAGATGCCGTATGCGGCGGTATTTCTGTCATTAAAGCAAAAGGATCACTTTTGTCTACATGATGGCCTGAAAAAGAATGTATATGGTATTTATACACTTCCCCCATTCCGATGTCAAAAATAACACCTTCCCAAATACCACTTCCATCCCATCTCACATTTAAATGATGGCTATGCGGATTCCAGCCATTGAAGTTGCCTACTACAGATACAACCTGTGCATTAGGTGCCCACACAGCAAAATAAACACCCTGTCTGCCGTCTAAAAAGATTGTTTGAGAACCCAACTTTTCATATAAGCGGAAGTGTCTTCCGGCTTTAAAGAGCTCAATATCAAAATCTGTCAGCAAAGAAAAAACTTCTACAGCTTTACTCATAATAGATTATTCTATGGTTATTTTTTTGAAATCATTATCTACAACTATATATTTATCACCATTCTCTTTCGACAACACCGATAGTATGATACCGTCTGCCATTACTTGTTTTACCTCAAAAGGGAAACCGATCAGATAGATATAGTACTCGTCATACCGTTCCGTAAATAAACCATCACGCTGTTGCAAAATTTTCGCTCTGTTCGTTTCCGCTGTAAAAATAAAGTGTTTCTCCAAATACACATTTTGTTCAAAAGCAAATGTATCTCCATGATCCGTGTACCCATAGCTATGGTGTTCACCTTCCGAATAATATACATTCAATTTTAGCGCCTCAATCTTTTTTTCACCGACGTACTGCATCACAGGATATTCAGGCAGGATCGTCCCTCCTTTAATAAACATCGGCATTTGATCCAGGGGAGTCGGGATAGATACTTCTTCTTCACCTTTGAATACTTCATTGGTAAAATAATAAAACCATTCTCCTTTCGGAAGATAAACCACTTTAGACATCTGACCGGGATTCAAAACAGGAGACACCAGTATTTTGTCTCCAAATGCAAATTCCTCCTCCCGAAGTAAATTTTTATAGACATGCTGTTCCAGCAATGCAACAGGGCGTAAGATCGGAAGTCCATACTTATGTTGTTGCCAGAAAACAGCATAAATATAAGGCAATAAACGATACCTTAATTCAATAAACTTTTTACATATAGCTTCCCATTCCGGCCCAAAGCTCCAGGGTTCCCTATCCCGTGTATCACCTGCCGAATGAACACGCATAAATGGTGAAAATACGCCAAACTGCATCCAACGTGTATAGAGTTCACCATCCGGATTACCGGTAAACCCGCCTATATCTGTACCACAGAACGATAAACCGGAAACAGATAAGCGCTGCAATTGTAACACACCTATGCGCAAATGTTCCCATGTAGCTATATTATCACCTGTCCATACAGATGAATAACGTTGCGTACCCGAATACGCTGCCCGTGTTATCGTAAAGGGCCTTTTATTTTTATATAATTTGAGAAGCCCCTCATAGGTAGCGCGAACCATTTGCATACCATATATATTGTGGGCTTTACGATGTGAACCCCTATATCCATCGTAATTATGACGAACATCGTCCGGGAATGTACCTCGCCCAAAAACCGCTGGTTCATTCATATCATTCCAAAACCCCGCTACTCCATCGTCCACTAGTCCTTTATACAAAGTACCCCACCAAGCTCGTACATCAGGATTGGTGTAATCCGGAAACTGGCAGCGGCCAGGCCAAACAAAACCTTCCATAAAATAATCATCACCCCGACGACAGAAATATTTATTATCATGTCCCTCCCTGAAAACCCAATAATTTTCATCCACTTTAATACCGGGATCGATCATTACGACCGTCTTAAAACCATTGGCCGACAAGTCGCTGATCATCTTTTTGGGATCTGGAAAGTATTGTTTGTTCCAAGTAAAACACCTGTATCCTTCCATATAATCTATATCCAGATAGATCGCATCACATGGTATCTCCCGCTTTCGGAATTCAGAAGCCACATCGCGAACCATCTTTTCGGGATAATAACTCCACCTACACTGATGGTAACCTATCGCCCACATAGGCGGTAAAAAATGTGTTCCGGTAAGAGCATGATAGCGCTGCACGACATCCATTATCTGAGGACCGTGAATGTAGTAATACTGCAGTTCACCTCCTTCGGACCAAAAACTAGTTTGATCCTGATGTTCAGCCGCAAAATCAAAAAAAGTTTTAAACGTATTATCGAAAAAGATACCATAAGCATCCCCCTGAGTCACACCAATATAAAATGGAATTGTTTTATACAACGGATCCTGATTAAATGAAAAAGAATACGTATCCGAGTTCCAATTCTTAATCCTTCTACCTCGTAAATTTAAGCTAGATGCTTTATCGCCACCGCCAAAGAAAACCTCATCTTCATGTGCCTTTTTCGTACAGTAGACATAATAGCCTCCAAAGTCCGGATTTTCCTCCCAATGCATAGGCGCATGATCTGCATTGAGTGTCTTGCCTTTCAGATCAGAAAATGACACTAAAAAATCCATTTTGGCGATTGTACAGATCACATTATTTGTCTTAACATGAAAATTTCTATCGTCTTCTCTGAAATCATAAGAATGCGTATGCTTTTCCTGCTCGATTACAGCGTACGAAAAATCATCCAAAAAAGCTCCTTGAGGAGCCAAACGCACACGTATCACATCATCAGTAACCACTTTGACTTCTACTTGAGCCTTCCCGTCTGTAAAAACAAAATTATTCCCTTCTTTTACATATCCAGTAACCGATCGAAGGTACTTTTTTTCTATCTCCGGCAAATCAAGGACCGGATTATTGACGTGCTGTATATCCCCTTCCAAAGACTCTTCCGACACCATTTCTAATGCTATTTCTTGTTTTTTTATATCCCCCATAAAATATTAATCTATTTTTTATAACTATCAGTATTAGTTGCATTTAAAATACAACTAATTTTTTGAAAATCACCTTTTTTAGTTGAAAAATAACAAAAAAAACTTTCTAACGAACTTACAATTTACCCCAGACCCGATTCTACATTTTTATACCACGAACAGTACCTCAATATCCAATAAAATACTTACCTTTGTATTCTTTTTTATCTCACTATGTAAGTAGGATAAAAATCATTAATATTGATTACACGATGAAATTATCACAATTCAAATTTAATTTACCAGAATCACTATTAGCATCTGAACCATCAGAACACCGCGATGAGTCTCGCTTAATGGTTTTACACCGTGATACGGGTAAAATAGAACATAAAATTTTTAAAGATGTTTTGGATTATTTTGATGACAAAGATGTCATGATCCTTAATAATACAAAAGTATTTCCGGCTCGTATGTACGGGAATAAGGAAAAAACAGGTGCCACTATAGAAGTTTTCTTATTGCGTGAATTAAATAAAGAATTACGTCTATGGGATGTATTGGTTGACCCTGCACGTAAAATACGCGTAGGTAATAAGTTATATTTTGGTGATGATGATTTATTAGTAGCTGAAGTAGTTGACAACACAACTTCTAGAGGCCGCACTATCCGCTTCTTATTTGACGGTACAGATGAAGAATTTCGTCGTAACATCGAAATCTTGGGCGAAACACCTCTTCCTAAATATATTAAACGTAAAGCTACCCCTGAAGATAAATTCCGTTACCAAACAATTTACGCTAAAAATGAAGGCGCTGTAGCGGCTCCGACAGCTGGTTTACACTTTTCACGCGAATTGATGAAAAGATTGGAACTTAAAGGAGTTGACTTTGCAGAAGTAACACTTCATGTAGGATTGGGAACTTTCCGTACCGTAGAAGTAGAAGATTTAACAAAACATAAAATGGATTCCGAGCAATTCATCATCACGGACGAAGCTGCTAAACTTGTCAATAAAGGTATAGACAATAAACGTCGCATCTGTGCTGTAGGTACCACTTCTATGCGTGCGATCGAATCATCTGTATCTGCAGATAAACACTTGAAATCGGCAACAGACTGGACAAGTAAATTCATCTATCCTCCTTATGATTTCAGTATCGCAAACTCAATGATTACAAATTTTCACACTCCGGAATCAACGTTATTAGTAATGATTGCTGCGTTTGCCGGTTATGAAAATGTAATGAATGCCTATGAAGTAGCCGTTAAAGAGAAATATCGTTTCTACAGTTATGGCGATGCAATGTTGATTATCTAATTTAAAAAATATTCAATAATTTTAAGCGTGAATGGTGAATTCACGCTTTTTTATGTTATGCGCAACCCATGGTAAATAATATCGTAATCATCGTAGCTGGTGGCACCGGATCCCGTATGCAATCGGATATTCCTAAACAATATCTTCTATTAGAAGACAAACCGGTGTTGATGCACACAATAGAAGCTTTCGCACCTATCGCTACCGATATTATTGTCGTATTACATGCTGAAATGGAAAAATACTGGGCTACACTCTGTCGAAATCATCTATTCAATATCCCACATGACATCGTACACGGAGGCTCCACTCGCTTTCAAAGTGTTAAAAATGGTTTACAACACCTAAAAAACAAGTACAGCGAGATACTGTTACATAACACCGCTATCGCTGTTCATGACGGAGCGAGACCATTGACCAATAGAAGATTAATCAAAAAGTCTTTTGAAATGGCCCATAAGGGCAAAGCTAATACTTTAGCCGTACCGAGTACAAATTCGATACGCCAAGGAACAATAGGCGATTCAAAAGCGATGAAGAGGGATAAAATATGGCTTATACAAACGCCCCAAACCTTTCCATCTCAACTGTTAATAAATGCTTACGAACAGGATGAACAGCCTGATTTTACAGATGATGCTTCAGTAGTAGAAAAAACAGGCACCTCCATCTATCTTTTAGAAAGTAATCACAAAAATATCAAAATTACGTTTCCAGAAGACATCGAAATTGCCCAAATTTATTTAAAAAAAATGAGCTAAGCGCTGCCGCGTATCACCCGTAATAAAACAACAATTATTGCAATTACTAACAAAATATGAATAATATCTCCTGTGGCGTAGCCTCCAAAAAAACTGATTGCCCAAATAATTACTAAAATTACTGCAATCGTGTAAAGCAAATTTCCCATAGTTTCAATAATTAATAAACTTTATCCTCTTTAACGAATTGTTTATAGTGTTATAATAAATAACAACAAATTGCCGTATGGAAAGTTTTTGAAGGGGCAGCTTTTCTATCTTATTTCAATACTTAATTGGTCAAAAGATACAAATACATTACCCGGTAGCAGGGATTGGATTTCTTCGTGCGTACCAAAACGATGACTAATATGCGTAAGATAAGCTTGATCAGGATTGATATCACCAATAAAGGCAAGCGCCTCCTCTAAGGTAAAATGGGATATATGCGGCATCATTTGAAGGGCATTTACCACCATCACTTTTACCCCCTCCAAGAGCTTCCTTGATTCAGGAGATACGGTTTTCGCATCCGTAAGATATGCAAAGTCACCTATACGAAACCCCATTACAGACATCTTGTAGTGCATCACTTCAATAGGGATAATCTCACGACCAAATAGATTAAGGGGTATTCCAGGTTCAATTTCTTCCAACTCTAAAAGTGGAGCACCTGGATATTTGTTATTACTGAATGCATAATAAAACTCGCGCTTTAGCGCTTCATGCGTCACAGAAGTAGCATATATCGGAATAGAGGCTTGCTGTATATAGTTAAATGCACGTACGTCATCTAGCCCCGCTATATGATCTTTATGGGAATGGGTCATCAGTACCGCATCCAAATGCGTCACATGCGATCTCAACATCTGATACCGGAAATCAGGCCCCGTATCAACAACAATGTTATGCTTATCCAATTCGATGAGAATAGAAGACCTTAATCGCTTATCCCGTGTATCTGTCGATTGACACACTTTACACTGACAAGCGATCACAGGTACACCTTGTGAGGTTCCGGTTCCTAAAAATCGAATTTTCAAAATCTATGCAGTTGATTTAATTAAAGATTTAAAAAATGTATACTGTTTCTCATCTAGTTGTTCTTTCTCTAAATCAAAATCTTTTAAAAGTTGAATCAAAGACAAAATCTTAATTTCCAGATTAGAAAATCTATTGACCACAATAACTTTTGAATGTTGGATCACACATGCACCAGTTTTGAAATTCCCTTTCTCATAACGTACTTTATATCCCAAATCATTAAGAAGATGCTCTATCTTATCTAAATTATATTGCGTAAACGATATCACCATACTAAGCCCAATATACTCATCCTATTTTTCAAAACAAAAGTTTACTGTACCATATTTTTTTTTAACCCCACACGGTCTATATAATTTTGTATAAATCCGCTTCCGTATGCTATCAATTGTGTAAACGATGCCAAAACAGACAACACTGCCACACGAATACTCTTTGTCACGGAGAGGCTATGTACGAATAATATTCCACAAAAAAACAGCACCAATGTATTCCCTATCAATGCTAGATAATGTAATAGCACGATTTCATCGAACGTAAGCATATTAATGAAATTTAAAATCAACAATCCGATAACCCCAACGGTAAAACAAGAAGGAAGCGTATGAATAAGTTTCAATTCGTTGGGATAGATTTGCGCAATATCAATTCTCCCCTTTCCGAACGAATAGGTCTGTTTATAAAACTGTGCAAAATTCGCTCTCCGTTTATGATATACGAATGCTTCTGGTATTAAACCAACTTTACATCCACCTTCTATCATTCGAATGCTAAATTCAATATCTTCCGAACGCCTAGACAATTTAAACCCTCCCGTTTTTTGCCATACCGTGCGCGATATCCCCATGTTAAAGCTGCGCGGATGAAATTGTCCTACATGTTTTTTATTCCCCCGTATTCCACCAGTTGTAAAAGGGCTTGTCATCGAATAGCTGATAGCCTTCTGAACAGCAGTAAAAGAAGAATGAGTAGCATCCGGCCCTCCAAATGCATCCCAATTATTCTCTTGAATACTAGACAAGACTATAGAAAGGTATTCAGACGGGACAATAATATCAGAATCGAATACGATAAAATAATCTCCTTTTGCTCTTTCGAATCCATAATTTCGTGCAAATCCCTGACCTCCATTCTCCTTGAAAAAATAGTTAATTTGGAGATCTGCAGCGAATGATTCCACAATATCTTTCGCCAAATCCGTAGACCCGTCTTCCACAACAATCACTTCAAAGTTGCTATACGTTTGGGAAATCAAAGATTGTAAAAGTTCCTTAATTTCTTGGGGCCTGTTGTAAAGAGGGATAATAATGGAAAAAAACATACCGATTATACTACACGCTCGATTTGATATTTATTTCGCTCCGAACTATTTCTAGCGATCAGCTCCGCGACAAATCCAGTCAGAAACAGTTGTGTACCTATCAAAATCGCCAACAGTGACAAAAAGAATAAGGGCTGATCTGTTACGTTTCTGTAAGCCGTTCCTTCCGCTATACTCATTAACTTTTCACAGATTAAATAAAAGGTAATGAAGAATCCAATCATAAAGCTAATTACTCCGATAGGACCGAAAAAGTGCATTGGACGCTTACTAAATTTGCCAACAAAAAATATAGATAGCAGATCTAAAAATCCTTTTATAAATCGTCCGGGGCCAAACTTAGTCGTACCATATTTTCGGGGGTAATGTTGTACTACCTGTTCTTGAATAGCTGTAAATCCAGCCCATTTGGCTAAAACGGGAATATACCGATGCATTTCACCATATACTTCAATGCTTTTTACGACATCTTTATGATAGGCTTTTAATCCGCAGTTAAAATCATGCAGATTGTGAATCCCAGACATACTTCGGGTAACCGAATTAAACAACTTGGTAGGTATCGTCTTTGTTGGAGGATCGTAGCGCTTTTGCTTCCACCCCGACACAAGATCCGCACCTTGATTTTTCACCCGATCATAAAGTGCCGGAATTTCATCAGGACTATCCTGCAAATCTGCATCCATTGTAATGACCACATCTCCCTGAGCAGCAGCGAAACCGACATTAAGTGCTGCAGATTTCCCATAATTTCTTCGAAATTTGACACCGGTGATCTGTTCATTTTCCTTTTTCAAATCCATTATTACCTGCCACGAAGTGTCTTTACTTCCGTCATCGACAAGAATAATTTCATACGAAAAACTATGCTGCTCCATTACTCTTCTAATCCACTCCGTCAATTCGGGCAGCGACTCTGCTTCATTATATAAAGGTATAACTACCGAAATGTCCATAAAGATTTATAGTTTAATTGCTTACTTAACTTTTTGCGTATTATTTCTGAATAATAAAGCTAAAATCAAAGCAAATATAAAATTTAATAATAAACTGATAAAAATCGGAGGAACTGTATTTCTAAAAGTCATTGGACTAAAAGCAAATTCGCGATCCTGTTCAATCACCTCCATTTGTTGATCTATCTCTTCATTGCTAGCTCCCTTTTCTTCCATCTCTACTATTTTCAAGTTCATCAAATTTTGATAACTTTCTTCCAACACTACCTTATCCATAGTTTTCTGATAGATGGTAATACCGAGCGAGCTAACTACGATACTCGCCGCCAAAAGGATATAGATACTTTTTAGCGCTTTGCTGAATATCCAATCTCCACCGCTACTGCGTCTGAATAAGTAAACAAAAAATACAGGGACAGCAATAGATCCTAAGATCTTCAATAGTGTACTGACGATATACAGATTAGAATAGGTGTCCGCATTTCGAGTATAATAAATACTCGAAACGGAAAGGATTATAGCTATCACACCTACAGCTGCTCCATATATCAATCCGTTCCTTTTTTCCTTCTTACTTAAATCATTCATAAATTACTATTTATTAAAATTGGCAATGATTTGATACAATGCGGTCTCTAGCGATTTATTTGACGCGTGCTCCGTGAACTCAGCGAGTTGATCCGACGAAGGATTTGGCTCGTAGAAGAAACTAACTATAGGATTAAAAAGCTCGTATAATTCATCTTCATCATGTACTGTGGTGGATACTTTTGCAATTTCAGAATAATCACTTTCAACAAGAATCTGATTTGCAATTATTTTTTCATAGATGCGATACTCATCCTGAAATTCATCCTCTTCCACCAATAAGAATTCTTTTAAGTAGTCTTCTAATTCTGGAGCGATTTTATCGTCCGCGCATTCTTTGATGTATAAAAACACATTTAACAGTTCTGTGCCTCTATCTAATGTATCTTCTTCAATAGCCTCCCATTCATCAGAATCGAGGTAATCTTCTTCGAGCTTTTGCACATCCTCTGCAAAAAAGTTAATCATTAACAAATCGAAAAACACCTCTCTAAGTTCTTCAAAAGATTGGTATTCGTCAAAAACAGCATCTACCTGTTCAAGCTTATTCATGAATATAGCTTCCGCATCGAATGCAATTTCGATGGCCTTTTGAAACTCTTTTGCATCTATTTTTTCCAGGTCGGCATATGTATTAACACCCGCCTCTACTGCTTTTTTAACTTTAATATCCATAATATTAGTTATTAACAACTACTTGATTATTATTTATTACCGCTAGTACTTTCCCTGTTAAAGTCTGTCCAAAAAGCGGATTATTCTTACATTTCGATTTATTTGTTTTATCGTTGAACTCCCAAGTAGCCGTTGTGTTAAATAAAACTATATTTGCTTCTTCACCTATTGCTAAGCTGGGGATTTTTAACCCCACGACTTTTCGTGAATTTATTGCCAATTTTTCAACAATTTGATCTTCGTTCAGTCCTGCTGTAAGCAACATCGGCAACACGGTCTGTAAACCGGTAATACCATTTTTTGCAATATGATATTCAACCGCCTTAAACTCGATCTCTTGTGGCGTATGTTGGGAAACTACAGCATCTATTACACCGTCCTTAAGTCCTTTAATTAATGCTTTTACATCCTTATGCGTACGTAAAGGGGGACTCACTTTATAGTTGCTATCAAACCCCTCTATATTATTGTCTGTAAACACCAAGCTGTGTGCTGCCACATCACAAGTCACGCGCAACCCCTTAGCTTTCGCCTTTTTTATCAGATCTACCGATTCTGCTGTAGAGATAGTGGTAAAGTGAATAGGAGCATCATTATATTCTGCCAAATACAAATCACGCGAAACCATTAACGCCTCCGCTAGATTCGGAATACCTTTCATACCTAAAAATGTACTCATCACCCCTTCGTTCATTTGATTACCTCCGGCAATAGATTCGTCTTGAGCGAAAGATATCACCAATCCATTAAATCCACGGGCATATAATAATGCACGCCCCATTAATCCAGCTTGCTGAATACTGTGATTGCCGTCCGAAAAAGCTATTGCACCATTTACCTTCATATCATAAAGCTCGGCCATCTCCTTACCTTCTCGCTTTTTGCTTACAGCTCCTATTGGATATACATCTACAAGATTACCTTTAGACATGTTAACAATCAACGAAACTTCCGATCGGCTTTGGATAGCGGGATTAGTATTCGGATGAACGGCAATACCGGTAAACCCTGCTGCTGCAGCAGCAGCGGTACCAGTTTGTAAATCTTCTTTCGTCTCGTAACCCGGTTCACCAATATTTACATTCAAGTCAAAGAAACCAGGTGCTACTATCGCCCCCGTCCCTTCAATAACCTGAATCTTTTCATCAGTCTGTTTAATTTTCTTATTTATATCCACAATTTTACCTTTGCTTATCAGCAAATCAACTTCTTGTTGATGAAATTTATGCCCGGGTAAAATCAATTTTGCAGAAGTAATTAAGATCGTATTCATAGATATATAATATGCTAGAAATTAAATTTTGCTAACTTAACACAATGGAGTTGAAGCATTTTAATAAAAAAAACCTTCATGATAGCGGTAATACCGACAGCTATGAAGGTTCTTGATGGCCATTGCAACGAGTTCATTGATCCCCTTAAAAATAAACAATTAGCGATAACACAAACACTTTCTGAAAAAAAAAGCAGTTTAGCGTATCGTTCTATTAAAAGATTTCTTTTCGAAAAAACCGAAAAATCAAATTGCTCCATTAAAAAACAAATGTACAAAATACTCTTAAAATGTAAACGTATTTATTATAGTTTATTCCCGCACTGTCCCCACTCATAACTATCTATTTTAAGACCAGCTAAAGAAATGACCCTATCCACCACTGTTGCAGCTACGTCTTCAATACATTGAGGTTGACTGTAAAATGATGGACTTGCCGGACAAATAATTCCACCTGCTTGGGTCACTGTTAGCATGTTTTGTATGTGCATCAAGTTTAAGGGGGTTTCTCTGGCGACAAGAATTAATTTTCTTCTTTCTTTAAGAATAACATCTGCAGCGCGAGTAGTTAAATCCGAAGACGTACCGTTTGCTATCCGCGCTAAAGTCCCCATTGAACAAGGACAAACAATCATCGTATCAAAGTTTGCGGATCCCGATGCAAAAGGAGCCATAAAATCATTCTTTGAATAGAATACAAAGGGATATGTTTTAAACGCCTCATTCTTCAATTCGAATTGCCAAACGTCCTTCGCGTTATCCGACATAACAACACCTATCTCTTCAATCTGATCCATCAATAGACTCAGTTTATCCAATAAAAGTTTTGCGTAAATTGCCCCCGATGCTCCTGTGATCGCAACTATGATTTTTCGTTTCATAGAACAAATCTATAAAATAAGGGCCGAATAAGAAGGGCCGAATAAGAAATATTCGACCCTACATCTACCTATGAAAAACATGCCCTTGGGGAGGGCGCTACAAAAGTAAACAACCTTTCCTTATTTGCAACATTTTCCCGAAAATTTGATTGTTAAAATTAAAACTCTGTTACATGAACACTATGTAAAACCATTGTTTGCGTAATAAGCATTATAAAATTATGCTTTAGCTGAGATTTCAAAAAAAAAGCATTATTAATCCACAAACAAAATTTTACTCACAATTTGTGCCGAATCCATATTTTTTTCTTTATTTCGGAGCTGAAACAGGAAATTCAAAAAATGAGCTTAACAGTATTAGAGGAATATATTGAAACGGGTAACTTTCAAGATTTAGATTTGTTACTAAGTAAAAACTCTTCTTTGGTTAAAGAGAATACAAGCCATGATATTTCACCTTTATTATTGGCCTGCTATTACCACAAACCTCAAATTGTACAAATAATCTTAAAATACATCACATCGATTACCATTCATGAAGCATGTGCCGCAGGATTAGCACAACACGTACAAATGATGGTCGAACAAAGACCGGAGGTGATTAACGAAATTTCTTCTCATGGCTTTACTCCTATCGGTATTGCTGCACATTTCGGTAAAGAAGATATTGTCAGGATTTTGCTAGCCCATCATGCAGATCCCAATATACCATCACAAAATGGCTACAATGTGTACCCCTTACATGCTTCATTAAGTATCAACAATGAGGTAATAAGTAAAATGCTTATTGAGGCCGGAGCCGAAGTAAATGTAGTCCAAACCGCCCGTATTACTCCACTACATTTGGCCGCTCAACACGGTAATATTGAGTTGATTATTTTATTATTGGAACAAGGAGCTAATATCAGCATTGTTACAGATTTAGGTGCTACGGCGGCAGATTTGGCTGCAGATAAAGGTTTTCATGAGATAGCGGAGATTTTGAAAGTAAATTAGTGTTTTAAAAGTGAAACACCGATAGCACATTCTAAACACCTTTTGTTATCGCAGTAATTATTTTTCAAATGTAGCAAGGCTTGTGAATCGGCTGCAGTGTGTGATTTTACATTCATTTTCTTGAACCTTGTGATGATGGAATTATTTTCCGTCTCAATTTCCTCCAACCATTGTATAGCTTTCTCCATGTATTTTTCGATGTTATAAAACTTACCATAGGCAAATACTATTGGTATAAAACAATTCACAAAGAGATGGGAAATAAATTCCTTAGACCATGAGGTGGAATGAACTTTTGTCTGCCTGTCAAACCTATAATGATCCCTCCAATATACCTGAAGTTCAAAGGATTGAATCATCGCTGAAATCGTCAATCTATCTTCACGTAAAATAAATTCAAACCAATAAGCCTTATTACATAATAATGTCGACAGCTGTGCAATACGATAAGTAGGGAAATTATATGGTCTCATCCTCAAAAATTTCCACTCTTCTGTCCGCATAGGTTCCAATTTATGGATTTTCTTCAAGTACTCAAACTCAGACAGTAACGCTTTAGGGTAATCATCCTTTGTCTCTTGCTTCAATAGACCAGCAACCCCAAACAGCAAGCTACTCGTCTTTATAGTATCATTTTGATACTTTTGAAACAAAAGTAAATCCACAGAAGACATCAATTTTTCGAAAGCTATCGAGTTTACCCGCATACCGAAGGCTCTTGCCAATGCAATAGCCAATACCCTTTCCCAATCCTGTTTAGTTTCCTGAATAATTCGTAAAAAATAGTCGTATTTATCTGCTAACCGTTCTATGGCAAGTCGCTTTAGCCATGGATAAACCACAATATCATTAATTTGAGAAATCTGATTTTCGCAGGGTATCCAGTTCAGATTTTGCATAAGAGATTGATATTTCAACAACCTTCCTTCTTGTACATAAGGCTGCAAACATATAGTAGGAATTGGAGTTCCGTCAGATCGGAGTACAGCAAAATCATTATTCCATACCACATGCAATACCGTATTGTTATATGCCGGATCAGATGAGTGCCCATGCTTTTCCCAATCTTTAGCATGAATGTGAATTTCTACATGACCATGCCATAATACGTCACCAATTCGGACACAGGCAAATTCAAAATCAGGACCTGCATTAACATTATACTGCCCTATTTCCACCACCCGCACCTCATCTCCATCAGATGTTTTTAAATCCAATTGGTTATACAAGCGAAAACGCCAAATGAAGTGAAGTAATTCTTCCGGAAATGACATAGCTTAAATTTACAGCTTTTATATATCATTTTAAAATAAATCGCTAATTAATTGGGTGATAGATCAATAATTGATCATCGGAGACTTGCAATTTCTTCTCCAAAACGCCACTTATTTTTGGAGAAACCATCCCTGCGCCCCATGATTCTTTGGATACAAAAATTCGTGCTTCATCCCAGAGACCGGCATCGATAAACATCTGTAGAGTTTTAGCCCCACCTTCGATAATAATAGATTGTACATCCATCAAGTACAATTGATATAAAATGTTTTGAGGCAGGTATAGGTCAAAGTTTTCAATTTCGATATATTTAAGATTCTGATTCCATTCCGATTTAACCGCATTAAACACAATTGTTTCGATAGATTGATCCAAAAGATGATAATCAGCAGGAACATCAAGATTCCGATCGATCAGAATCCGCTTCGGAGACTTTCCCGTCCAACATCGATTTGTTAAACTTGGGTTATCAATTAGCGCCGTATTCTTCCCCACCAAGATAGCATCTTCTTCACTGCGCCATTTGTGTACCAACTGCTTGCTCGCAGCGTTACTTATCCATTGCTGTCTGTCATCGTCGGGCGCAAAATATCCATCGTTAGTTTCGGCCCATTTTAAAACCACATAAGGCCTATTTTTGTTAATCTGTGTAAAGAACCGACGATTTATATACTGACATTCATCTTCCAATACTCCTTTAACAACTTCTATTCCGGCCGACAGCAGTTTTGCTATCCCCAGACCATTTACTTTAGAAAAAGGATCTAAACAACCTATAACAACTTTTTGTAAGCCATGAGCGATCAGCATATCCGCACAGGGCGGGGTTTTTCCGAAATGCGCACAAGGCTCCAAACTTACGTAGATGGTGCTATCCGCCAATAGCTGATTTGCTTTCTCTATCCCGTATTTAGTAATCACAGACTGTACAGCGTTGACCTCAGCATGCGGCCCGCCACATGGAGAAGTATATCCTTCTCCGATAATAGCATCTTCATGCACAACGACTGCACCTACCATCGGATTGGGGCTCACTGTTCCCATTCCTAAAACAGCAAGATCCAAACACCTTTGCATATAATATTCACGCCTATCCATACAACAAACTTAGTGAATTGCTCCTAAATAATGCATAATATTGTAAGTTTGTATCATGAACAAATGGCGTGATATTGAACAAGTTTTTTTAGATGAATTAGCTAACCTATATGATCCGGCAGAAATTAAAGCAATGTTTCATATCGCCATCGAACATATTGCGCAGCTAAAAAAAGCAAACTATTTGCTCGAGAAAAACAGTGCTCCTACTGCCGATCAGCAGCATCAATTGCTTGAAATGCTCCAGCAATTAAAATACGGCAAACCTATACAGCATCTTATTGGCAGTACATCATTTTATGGACTCGACTTTAATGTCAATGAACATACATTGATTCCCAGATCGGAAACGGAAGAATTGGTCGATCTGATCTTGAAATCACACGGCACACAGAAAAATCTACGTCTCATAGACATTGGAACAGGTACCGGATGTATTCCCATTAGCATAGCAAAACACATACAAGATGCAGAAATTTGGGCGATAGATATTTCATCAGAAGCTCTTGCAATTGCTAAACAAAATGCGGCAAAACAAGAAGTAGCTATTCAGTTTGTCCATGCAGATATTTTAGAATGGGAATTTTTGTTTACCAACGGTGAACGATTTGATATCATCGTAAGTAACCCCCCTTATATTACACCGGCAGAGAAAGAAGAGATGCATCAAAATGTCATCGCCTTTGAGCCACATCTCGCCCTATTTGTTGAAAGCAGTGCCCCATTGATTTTTTATGACTACATTTCGGACTTTGCATTGGCTCATCTGGAGGAAACCGGTACGCTCTATTTCGAGATCAATCAATATCTAAGCCATGAAACGGCATCCTTACTTCGCAAAAAGGGATTTACACAGGTCAAGATTTTACAAGACATCAATGGTGTAGACCGCATGATCAGCGCAAAAAAGCAATAATCTTATGTTAAATCTAGCAAAAAGATTATTTTTTCAAACTGAAAAACAAACACTTAATGGTTTAAAAACAAAATAAAAACCATTTCATTTGGTCTGTATTATAGATTTTTTTACCTTTGCATCACTTCAAACAACGAAGGATAATTCAATAAAGAATTAGGATTCCGTAGCTCAGCTGGTAGAGCAATACACTTTTAATGTATGGGTCCTGGGTTCGAATCCCAGCGGGATCACAAAGCTACTCTTTCAGGGTGGCTTTTCTCATTTTAAGCGGCATTAAAACCACTTTAAAGAAAATAAATAAACCATACTATTTCATTCCATAGCAAACCATTCGGTTACCTCGGCTATTGCTTATTTTTGGTAACCGGATCGCGGGAAAGTTTGATGAGGCGAGAGAAGAAAAAGGCTTTCAGACATCTATTGTTTAACCTTTTTAATGTGCGGGATGATGAAAGATACAACCGGGACATTGAGACATCAAAGGTAAATGTGTCACGAAGGAAGCACCGGGATACAAGGCCGTCAACAGGGCAATTGCAATTCCAGTAGCAACTCCATAATATGAAATCCTGCATTTGAATGAACAGATGCAGGATTTTTTGTTTCTGAAGCTATTTTAACTTTTTTGCATTTTGTTTCGGGGGCTTGTTTTAGCTAGACGTAAATGTATCTGGTCTGAGTCCGCCATCGAGTTGAATAAATCCTTTGTTGAGCCTAATGGATGAGATACCTACGTGTATTAATTAGTGACTTTCAATTCTTCCTCAATTATTTTTTTCAATTTTGGGTCAGATGGTCTCGGCGAATTCGCTGTAACCAGATTACCTTTCTTGTCGAAGACTAAGAATCTAGGGATACTGCTGATCTTATAGAACTTGGAAAATTCATTGGTTGGTCCAGCAAGGATGTGTATGCTGCCTTTCATTGCCTCTTCCTCAATCATTTCTTCCCACTTGTTCTTATCTTTGTCCTTATCTGTAGACATGCCTATGAAGACTACGTCTTTGCCCGCTAAAGATTCTTCAAGCTTTCTTAGGTGGGGAACTTCCTTCAGGCAGGGGCCACACCAAGTAGCCCATACGTCTACTACTACGACCTTTCCTTTAAAATCACTTAGCTTCACGATCTTACCATTTTTGTCGGGATAGGCAAATTCAAAGCCCATATCTCCGGGGGTAAAATTACTAAACTTGAGTTTATACTTCTCTAAGTCTTGCTGTTGTTTTTTCGTAACAAAGAAGGCGCTGCATTGGCTTGCTGCTTCATTAAATCCGCGGTAGCTAACCAGTTCGGCCATATAATTCAGTACAATATCTCCTTTTAGCGTGTCATTTTGTATGCTTGCTAACTCGGATTTCAAGCCTTCCATTCCTTCTTTGATTTTACCGCTTTTCGCTGCCTCAAGCTGTATGATCCGTTTCAATGTCTTCAGCCCATTTGGTAATGCGTAGACCTCATGTGCAGAACGTGTGTAATCAGTGATTTTGAATCCTTTTGCTAAGCTATTACTATGCTGAGCGATATTCCACTTCAAGTATTGTGGCAAGAAATGATCAAATTGTTTGTTTTTTGATTTGTTCTTTTCAGCATATAGCTTCGCTGCGGCGTTTAATTTTGACATGTAGTCCTCAGGACTATTGAGCTCCATGCTCAAAAGAAGCGACTGTGCTTCCCACGCCTCAAGAATCTGGTTTTCTTTGGAGTTGTTTGCACCTTGCAGTTCATACCCTAGTTCGTTTAATGTCACGTCCAAGACGTCTCCTTCTTTTAGGTAAAACTCCGAATTAGGAGCAGAACTTGCACTTGTTTGGAGGACATAAATCCCCTCGTAATCTGGAAAGAACGAAAAACGGAAGCTTCCGTCTTCTTTTGCTTGTATTTTTGCTACCTCTAATGCAGCACCTGCATCAGTCTGATATAATCTGATTTCTTTACCGATCGCGAGTTGTCCTTTGATTTCGACAGGCTTCTGGGCGAATGCTTGTCCCCCCGTGGAGAGTGCAAAGAATAATATTGCTAAATGTTTAAATCTCATTTTTTTAGTTCTCTTTCAATTATTAATTTTAAACTTGGGTCAGATGGTTTTGGTGCATCCGAGCTTACGAGTCTGCCTTGTTTATCAAATACAAGGAATCGAGGAATGGTATTGATTAGATAGTACTTTGAAAATGGATTGCCGCTTCCTCCATGCAATTGGATTCCGTTCATTGCTTTCTCGTGGAGCATATCTAGCCATTTGACTTTATCTTTTTCTTGGTCGGTCGATATACCGATAAATACGACCTCTTTATCTGAAAATGTTTCCGCTAAGGACTTAAAATAAGGAGCTTCCTGCAAGCATGGACCACACCAAGTAGCCCATACGTCTATGACCACGACTTTACCTCTAAAATCACGAAAAGAATGCATTTTTCCTTGGCTATCTGGAAATGAGAATTCAAAGCCCGGATCACCCGGATTAAAAGGGGACAGATTAGTCTCGTACAGAGCTAATATTTTTTTCTGGTTTGCTGTTGCGATATAGTGTTCAGATTGCTTTAGCTTTTCAGTAAAAATTCCCCGGTCTTTAATCCGTTGTAGATCATCCAAGACGAGATATCCTTTTAATGTATCATTAAAAAGATAGTCCAGTTTTGGTGCTTTACCTTTGATTGATTCTTTCAACGTAAGTAAATTAACTGTTCTTTGCCCATACGGATATAGGAACGCTTCTTTTGTGTTTTTTGTAAAGTTCACCGGATTGACATAATTTATAGCATCAATATGCTGTTCAGCAGTAGGGTGTACACGACGTCCTGTGAATAAATAACTCAATCCGAATGAAGCAATATCCCATTTTACAATGATGGGAAAGACTTTGTCAAATTTAGGATTGTTAGACTTATATTTGGCAATAAACGCGGGTGAGTCCTTATACAGTTTTTCTAAGTCTGGAAAGAAATCTACAAACGTACTCCCTAGATAATGTCTTTTCCATTCTATAGACTTTTGTTTTACTTTAAACGACTGCTCAAACCACGCGGATAGGATTTGGTTTTCTTTAGAGTTCGATCTACCCTGCAATATATAGGTAGTATCGGTTAAGTCGATATTTAATTGGTCCCCATCTTTGAAATAAAAGATGTTATTATGGCTAGGTGCGGTTGAAGTACCCGTCCCAAAGACATAGAATCCTTCGTATTCAGGATAGAATAGGAAGCGAAATGCTCCGTCATCCTTGACGTTAAACGCCGTAATCTCCTCTAGCGTACCTTCCAGTACACTGTACAATTTCAACTGTTTGCTATCAGATGAACTTAGTGTTCCTTTTATCTCTACGGGCTTTTGAGCTAGTGCTATCATGGCCAGCTGAGAAAATAACAGTACGCCAAATATTCTAATTGTTATTACCTTATATTTATAATCCATATCTTGTGAGCAAAGTTTTAGGAAATGTTAATTTTTCTTTAACTCATCTTCAATAATTAATTTCAGCTTAGGATCGGACGGCCTTGGTGCATCTGCGCTCACTAATTGTCCTTGTTTGTTAAAAACAAAGAAGCGAGGAATGCTATTGATCTGATAGAATTTTTGAAATTCGCTTCGTGTGACGGAAATCAATTGATAGCCTATCATGTTTTTATCTTTTACCATTTGTTTCCATTTTTCCTTATCCTTAATATTATCGGTACTGATGCTTACAAAGGCCACGTCTTTATCTCTAAATTCCTCTTCTAGTCTTTCTAAATAAGGAATCTGCTGCAAGCAAGGGCCGCACCAGGTCGCCCATACATCAATGACTACAACTTTTCCTTTTAGATCTGAAAAAGCAACATTTTTTTCGTTTATATCAGGGAATACGAAGTCAAAGCCCGCATCGCCAGGTTTAAAGGGAGCTAACTTACTTTCATAAACTGCTTGCATCTTTTTTTGGGTATCAGACAAAATGAATTGACCGTATTTAGCCACTCCTTCTTGAAAATTACCCTGATCTTTTTGATGTTGTAGAAAGCTGAGTACAGCGTCTCCTTTCAAGGTGTCATTTTGAATATATTTAAGTCTGTTTTCTAATCCTATTATACTAGCCGATAGCTTCTCTTTATTCTTTACACCCCAGAAATTTAGCAACATCGGGATGGTACGTTGTACCCAAGGATACTGATAAGCTTCGGTCTTATCTTTTGTGTACTGATCAGGAGTCAGCGAGTTCAGCGTTGAGTTGGATGTATAATAATCAGGTATAGTTCTGGAAGCAGGTGTATCTTTTGACGGAGGAGTACGACTACCTTCTCCATGAGGCGTCCACAAAAAGTTAACACCATAACTCGCAATATCCCATTTTACCAAGGCAGGCAATAATTTATCAAAACGGGGGTTACCTGATTTATTCTGAGTAATAAAACTTGCAGCGCCTGCGGCTAACTCATCCAGATCGGGATAAAAATCCACATAGGTTGTGAAAAAGTTGGAATTTGCAAATTCGACAGACTTTTCTTTTACCACAAAAGACTTATTGAACCATTTGCTTACAATCTTGTTTTCGATTGAATTATGATCCCCAATTAGTGTATATGTTGAGTCATTCATGTTTAATTCCAGTTTATCTCCTGGCTTGAAATAGAATGTCCTGTTATGATGTGGTGCCATAGCACTACCCATCCCCAATACATAAAAACCTTCATAGTCCGGGTAAAACATAAACCGGAAACCACCGTCTTCTTTTACATTGAAATTGAACATTTCCTCCAGTGCACCTTCAACTACTTTATATAGCTTTATTTTAGAGAATCTGTCTGAGGAAAGTCTTCCGTTAATCTCTACAGCCTCCTGCGCATAAGTTCCCAGGCTATATAATAGCGCAAGTAACAATACAGTTGTCTTTTTCATTCTTTGTTTTAATTTATTTTGTTACTTTTTTAAATAAGCGAGCCTTCATGACTCGTCTAAATCATGAAGGCTTATACTTTTATTCTCTGTACGTTACGTCTATGATTTTTCCAAATCCCGAGAAGGATTCGTCTAATTGAGGCGCCGTAGTAAGGTTTATGGAATAAAGATCTAATGTACCAGATACCTGAGGCTGTGCAGGGTCGTAGGAAGCTAAAACAAGCTTTTTACTAAAATCTACATAACGCGGAATAGTTTTTTGGGATACGAGTTTTTGAAATTTAATGAAACTGATCTCCCGTGTCCCTAAATCCAGAATCTCTTTTTCTACTTTATTAAAAGGATCGTACTGATAGACTTTAGAACCAACAGAATATACAATGAAGCCAAAATTGGGATCTAAGGTGATATGCTTTGCATTGACTAGTTTTATTGATGAAGGAATAGGTTCATAGCTTAGTGGAATAATTTCGGTATCTCTAAACACAGGAGATGTAAAACGTAGCAAGCTAAGGTCTGATCCATTAGGGTCTTTGAAAATGGCATAAAATTGAGGTGTAGCCGCATTAACAAAATCCATGTAAAAAAGATCCTTTTTTATATCACTGGGATTAAATAAATCGGGTACAGTAGAAATCGGTAGGATCACCCCTTTGTTACCTCCATAATGGACTAAAAAGCGACGAGCATTTATGTCAAACATCAGCAAATAAGGATTTATTGAATTGTATTTCTCTGCTACAAATGGCGAGATATTAATCTTCCCTCCATCTGTGAATCTATTGAGCGTCGGTCCATGCATTAAGCCTTGAGTGACATTTTCAAGAGATACTATTCCCTCTGAGTCAATCAGATAGGTCATAGGAGAGAATGGAATCGCCATCGAACGTATTGTTACGGCATGATAGTCATCGGCTGTAGGTCTCATAACCTCTACTTTCAGATTGCGATAATCTTCCCAATTTCGTTGCTCATTATTGATACTATATGTCGCCTTATCAGTTCCCACATATATACGGTCTGTAAAAGCATTTGTAAAAACATCTCTATTTCTAAGAAAATACACCATTTTAGGCGCACCGGATAGCTTAATTGAAGATATTGTAGCTAATACATCTTTGTAGGAAACAAATTCGGCAGATTTTGCATTATAGGCTAACATATCTAACCTGGCTTCCCCTTCAATATCATTCAATATTAACCAACCGTCAGCAATGTCAGATTGTACATTAAGTCTGGTTTTAAACTGTCGTACATAAGACGTACTCTTTTCTTTGACACGTAAATAGAGTGTATAGGTAGACGGCGTAAGCGGTAAGTCCAGACTTAATATTCTTTCATTACCGAGGATTCTTTTCTTTCCATTACTTAAAGTCATCTCCTCATCAATGGAGAACCATTCGTAGTCATAGTCTTGCTCTACAAAACTATTTTTTCCTTCGATTTTAAATTGAGGATCCAAGTAAAACGGCAAGCCCGTTAGTGCTTCATATACTGATTCCAATCCATCAACCACAGTGATTTGATCCAATTCCTGATAAGTATAATTCCCCAAATCCTTGCTGCAGCCTTTCCAGGCTAATATGATACAGAGCGCTATAGCAACTCTAAATAATTTTATTTTCATAATACGTAGTAATTATTTATTAGATTATTGTGCATTAGGCCCCATCTTCATAGGTTGCCCATTGGCTTCAAGTATGGGCGTACCATTAATACTCATTTCATTTAAATAAGCTTGCATACCGAAGCCCCATGCAAGAATATTGAGTGTGGGCGGCATGAAATTCTCTGCGGTTATTACATCTGCATCAAGATTGTAACGACCTATCATGAGTTGAAGTTTTTTAGCTGAATAATCACCTAAGTAGCCAAAAATAATAGCATTGTTCGTGTTTTTTAATTTATCCCAAAACCAGGGAGCACCTATTATATCATCTACGAATAGAAACATTTGTGTATAATACCTTCGGACCGGTTGCATTCCTATTTCAACATCGCGGTAATTTACTTCTGTGCCAAAAAAATCGTTAGGCTCCAGCATTAATGCTAATCGTAGTTCTGCAACACGCATATTTTCGCTTCTCAAAACTTGAATGGAAACGGTGTCTGTCAAAGTATTTGCAGCAATTACAAAATCTTTATTCAAAAAATTATAATCCACACCTTCCACCATGCTGCTTTCGGCGACCCTTAGGTGATATGGCCGATCATAGTTGACACTCTTTCCTGTCGCTATGACAGGAAATTTGAATACAGAGTCTTGAACATACGAAGATAGATAACCAAAAGAAAACTGCTTTTGATTATTTGCTTCAGCTTCTGGAAAATAGATACTAGGAGTCCCGGAGTAAGTATCTAAGAGATCTTCTTTACACCCCACCAGTAGTGTAATACAAGCAATAAGTAATAATATTTTTTTCATTATCGTTAATTTAGCGGTTTTCGGTTTCAGAAAGTGGAATAGGCAAAGTGTAGTCATCGATATTAATCGGCTCCATATTAAGAGTAGAGGCGCTCAATATAGCGGGAGCTGATTTGCGTTTATAAAAAAACCACATTTGTCCTTCACCATAGAACTCTTTAGCATATTCACTTTGAATAGCGTTCATCAATAGATTTGTTGAAGTTAAAGGGATACAATTTCTGTGTATCCTAAGCTCATTTAGGTATGAAAGTGCTTCGTTTGGATTTGATTCGGTCTCGGCTGCAATGAGAAACATTTCGCTTAATCGGATACCCGGGACTTTAAATCTAAAGTTTACATTGTCCTTACTTGTCACATCTTTGTATTTTATAAACAAGGGAAAAGTTTTTCCACCTTCGATTTTCCAAGAAGGGGAATAACGGAAATCATTCTCCCAATTTTCATAGACTAATCTTAAAAAGCTATTATCTGGACCAGATGATAGAATAGTCTGATTGGTTACAGATGAACCGAAATTGGCATTATAATACTCATAGAGCTTTGGGTTTTCAAACTGAAAGAGAATTTCTGTAGAGAAAATCCTGTTGGGAAGGTTTTCATTATTAACCTGATCGGCATTGATCCAAGGAAACTTCGATTGATCTTGAATGACACGTTTAGCTGCCGCCAACGCATCTTCATTGTTGCCAATGTAGAGATTCACTCGGGCCTGTAATCCTTTAACAGCATAGAAATTAAGTCGATTGTTTCGCGTTTTCCAATTAGACTCTCCGATGATGCCCCTCGGAATATCAACAGTTTCCAACTGCAGTACCGGATCCTTCTTCAATAATTCTTCTGCTTGTCTCAAATCTTCAAGGATATGGGCTACCACAGACTCTGAAGTTGAAAAAGGAGCTATTACGTACCCAGCCTCATCGTAATAGGGAATACGTGCAGCTAGTGGGTTTTCTGTGTATGATGGTGCAAATAGTCGAAGCAAATCAAAGTATAAATAAGCTCTAAGGGCTAAAGCTTCCCCTTTGTAGATGTCTCGGCTAATAGGATCTAATACAGAGTTCCATGTTTCTATATTGGAAATAAATTTGTTGATGTTGGTAATATTGCTGTATTGATTTTTCCAAATATTATCGATTCGCACTTTTGCTTCTTCCTCTTCATAATGGTATGCAACCCATCCACGCATCGCTGCAGGGTGACCTTCAGGGACATAATAATATTGTGCGAGCAAATCTACTCCATTCATAGTAAGTTCGCCTCCATACATATTAGAAGCAGCTAATTTGAGGTATATCCCATTGAGGGCTGTTGCGAAGCCTTCTGGTGAGCTAAATGCGTCCTCTTCAATGAACTTATCTTCGGGTTTTACATCGAGCCATTTTTGACAAGAGGCAAAAGATATAAGGATAAATAGATATATAATTTTTTTCATGATGATCTTATTTAAATGTGGCAGAAATACTCATAGAAACTGAGCGTCCGAAGGGATAATTTATTCCTCGCTCTCTCCTTATACTAGAAAAATATAGGATGTCATTCATAAAACCCGTTATTCTTAAATTAGAAAGTGCAACTGCGTTGAGCCAAAGTTTGTCTCTAAATTCATAACCAAGGCTTAAGGATTCCAGGCTTAACGTGTTTTCTGTTTGAATAAAGCGCGAAGACATGGGGGTACTTATGACGGAGCTTATGGCTTTGAATTGGCTGATGTCTCCTATCTGTTTCCATCTGTCGTAGAGCGCACGTTTATCCTTATTTGACTCTAAATTTGCAGAAGAAATATTTTCCACTTTATTATACAGTGCAGAGTTCATTTGGTCTTTTTGCCATATATACCTTACAATGGCACTGGCCTGAAGTCCTTTATAGTTTAAACTACTCCGAAAGGTCCCTTCGGCCAATGGTTCGGATGTACCAACCCGAATGATATCATCGGTGTTGTATATAAATACTTGCTGACCATCTTTCGCTAAAAATAATTCCCTCCCTGTAGCCGGATCAATACCCTTGGATGGGACCGCCCAAATATCTTTTGGACTATACCCATCTTTATAACGCTGGATTGATTTACTATTTTGGAGACTTTCGTTTAAAGTTTTTAAACGATTATCAAACTTATCAAATTGCATACGAACCATAGATCCCGTCATACCGAAGGTCAAGACAACCTGATCCTGAGGTCTGTATATAGGGGAGTAACTAATCATCGTTTCTACGCCTTCCGCATCTAATAATCCAGCATTGAAAGGATAAGTTCCTACCCCTGTGGAAGAAGGGAATGATGCTTCTACGACTAGGGGTTCGGTACGCTTCCGGTATGCATTAAGTTGGATATTTAATCTATTGCGAAAAAGACTCAGATCTGTACCTATACTAGTCTGCAAAGTGCGTTGCCATTCTAAATCGGGAGCGCCCAGCGTACCTAGATAAATACCTTGACCGTAACTGTTATTATCTGGATAATAATTATAGATGGATTCACTCACATTTCCAAAGTTTTGATTTCCTGTCATACCCATATTAGCGCGCAGACGCCACATCGAAATCCATTCTATATTTTTTAAGAAGCTTTCATTATGAATATTCCAGCCAGCCCCTGCAGAATAATAAGGAGAATATAAATTATTGGAACCAAAAGCTGTAGAGCCATCAATATTGAAATTCAAATCTAAATTATAGCGTTGATCAAAAGAATAATTTAATGAGGCTAAGATCGAATTGCGTCGTGCAATCTGTGTGGAAGTTCTCGGTTTAGAATTTTCAGCAAATCCAAAAGCGAATGCCGGATTTCCGTTAGTACCCGGTTGAAAACCAATCACTGTGTATCCATCTGATTGGTTTTTATTTTCGCTAATCTCAGCTCGTACGTTGCTGGTAATTGAATGCTTATCCGCGAATACAACGGCGTAGGTTGCCATAATATTTCCGGTATAATTAAAAGGATTATTTATACCCCGGGTTAAACGCCCTTTGCGAGCAGCTTCTGTTGTCTCAAATTGTGTATGAAGCGGTGATACAAAATCGTCAGATAGATAATTACCTTTACTTAATTGTCCTCCGATCGTAAAACGCAGTCTCGAATTGACATCATACATAATCTGCAAATTATTGATTAGCGTGTAGCTGTTTGCAATACTAAAGCTATTGAGGCGTGCATTGTACATGGGGTTACTTATAGCAGGAAAGGCTCCAGTACTTACAAAATCTCCAGATAGGTATTTCACATTATCACCCATCAATTCATAATAAGGGTTCGTATTTACCCAGGTAGAGAAGCTTCCATAGGGAGACTCCTCGGAATTATAACCGACAATATAGGTCCGGTTAGAAACATTCAATTGCTTATGTCGATAGCCTAAGTTCAGAGAAGCTCCCCAATCGTTTCTCCCCGATCCCAACATTACCCCCTTGGTATCTTTGTAATTGGCCCCGAAATCAAAAAGGACAGCGCCCTCACCACCTCGTACATTTAAGGAATGACGATGCGAAAAACCTGTTTGTAAAGGTTTGTCCATCCAATAGGTATTTACTCCACGAACTACATTTCCTAAACGCCAGTTATACAAACTATCTAATGTTAATTGACCATCGACATTAGTTGATATATAACGTCCCGATAGACGTTCAAACTCAAGCTTCTCGCTAGCGTTCATCATATTATAGCTGCGTAAATCAGACATTTCTAATTGTAGATCAGAAGTGTAAGATAGAGTCACTTTTCCAGCCTTAGGTTTTGTAGTTTCTACAACAACCACACCATTAGAAGCTCTGGATCCGTAAAGTGCTGTTGATGAAGCATCTTTCAGTATTGTAACGGATGCTACCATATTCATATCCAGATCCATAATTGTCCTCAAATTACTTTCAAAACCATCCAAAATAAATAAGGGCAGGTTAGGATCAGAAGAAAATTCAGATCGAATACTGGAGCTAGGGATACTAGTCTGCCCGCGGACTTCAATAGTAGGAAGAGCATTGGGATTAGAACCAAGAGCATTATTTTCGACCTGTATGAAAGAAGGATCTAATGCACGTAAACTCTGTATAATATTCTGGTTGTTAACCATCTTAAGCTCTTTGCCAGTAAATGAGGAGGTAGCACCTGTAAAGCTTTGCTTGTTCCGAATAATACCCGTTCCCGTTACAATGACTTCAGCGATATCAGCTTCCGCTTGTTTCAAGACTATACTTCTGAAATGTTGTATACTTTCAATACTACTAAATATAATTTTAGCAGTACTGAATCCGATATAGGAAAACTCAACCTGGTCTCCAGGTTCCAGAGCTAGTTTAAATACTCCTTTTGCATTGGTCGTGGTTTGATAATTTTTCCGTACAACCTTTATAGAGACCCCGGCAATACCTTGTCCCAACTCATCAATAACGCGACCTCCAATAGAATCTTGAGGAATATTTTTTATACTGTCATTAATTTTTGCAGGATTGATGTTATTCTTTTGCATAAATAGAGTGATAACCTTACCCTCTATTTCAAAATCAAGCTCCTGATCCTTAAATATCAGTTCTAGTGCCCGTTGTACAGGTTGGTTCTGAATATCTACTGAAATAGGTTTTGCAATTTTTAATTGCTCATTTTGTATAATGAAAGAATAGTTGGTTTGTTTGCGTAGCTCCAATAATACAGATTTCAGACTGGCATTCTGAACGCGCAGATTGACGGTTTGAGCAAAACTTGTTGCAAAAACCTGTGCTGCAAAAAACCAAGAAAATAACAATGTTAGTTTCATATATGTAATTATAGTTAATGGTTTATGTCGACTACCTTGGCAAGAAATCTTTTGTCTATCCTCCAGGGTATGAGTATTTTTATCCATACTTTTGTGTGTTAGGTTTATCTCAATACTATTTAATTGCTTTAATTAAGACCTAGCTTTAATTGACCGGAGTGTTTGCCCACTCCGGTTTTCTTTGGTCTTTTACTTAACTATTTTGTTGATTAACGCTGCCCATATACTAAGGTTCGCGTTCCGTCCCAAGCAACAGCCTCTATTCGCGTAGATCCGGCAGGGTAACTTACCAGGGTAGTACTTCCATTAGGCGAATTTGTACCTACCATAGCAACCTTCACCAATTCGTTGTTTTTATAGGTTTCGAAGACTGTTACATTTTTCCAGACACTATGCGATACTGTTGCATTCCCTAGGCCTGTATTGACCGATATACCTTGATTGAAATCGCCTATTACAGGCAATTGGTTTTGGTAAGCGTTCAAACTATTTGCTGTTATATAGTAAATGACAGGGCTTTCGGGTTTTTTATACTTCTTGGCATATTGGATGAGTGCATCGCAATCGGCTTGCGTAATAGTTACGTTGGCCGAGGTATAGTCAGTTACGGTTCTATTTATAGGTTTCAACATACCTACCTTCACAAAAAAATCAGTTAAATCTTCTTGAAGGATATCACATACATTGCGCATAAAACTCAACTGAAGTTGTCCATTTGGTGTTCCTAATCCAACATTTGTAGTTCTTGCAATTTCAGCTAAATCTGCAAACCAATCGTATTTTTGCCAATCAGTACCTTCGGCCAGACGATAATAGAGCAGCAATTGCCATATCGGACATAGTTTAACAAAAGAATCACTTTCCCCATCTTGTCCTCGCTGGAATTGCCACAAGTCACCTTTGACAACACCATTATTTAAGAAGGAATTGAATCGTCCTCCTAATATCAGGTTACCTTCATCATCATACGTACGCTCTTTTTCAAGATTCATATCATCCGGAGTATAGCGATAGCGGGTTAATAAGGAATATATATTATTGGTTACTTCTGTTGTTCCAACCCATCTTAAGCTAGGTCGAATTTGGTTTACATGTCCTAATTCGTGTGCTATCGCCCATAGCCCTGAACTTTTTACGTTTACAGGATTAACGTAATTAGACATTAAACTTTTCTGTAAACCAATCCCGATTCCATCTGCAAATAATCCCGATTCAACAGACCTTCCAAACATATGGTTTTTTGGAATTCGATTGTATTTGGTCAAGCCCATAATGTCAAATTGCAATTTGACAAATTCATCATAAAGGTTGATTAACTCTAGACCGTCAGGGCAAAACAGCTTTAGAGATGCTGTAGTGTATGCCAGATTAATATAATTACCTTTTATATCAAAAAAATCTGTAACTGATGCGTTTAGTAATCTATTCCAATCTTCTTTTGTGTGTTTTTCTTTATCAAAATAACCATTTATTTTATGGTTCATAATATGCATCTTGATGGGCTGAAGAGTTAAGTATTTATCGGTGTAAAAATTAACATATCCCAGTCCGCTATTTGTTATCGGAACAACATTCATCCCAGCACGCAGTGTGTAGGTCCTGTTTTCATTCGTATTGAAATCGTAGACGCGAAGTGTAATTAGTTCTTCTTGTGTATTGCTTACCAGTATAACAGCTTCCGTGCCTGCTGTAAAGTAAATACCTGTAGGGTTTTCAAACTGATTGTATTGCGATATTTTCAAAACATTGGCAGTCGTTGCTACTAAAGGATAAGGTTGATATTCTTGAATACGAAAAAATTTATCATAATCCCCACGTAACATTTCTTGTGCTACTTTTCGATATACAGGGTTGGGGATGGTGTTAATGTCTTCAATAGTTATGTTTGGCTTTAGATCACTTAATAGACTGTCCGTAAAAACATGAGAATAGCCGTCTTTTTTACAAAAAGTTACTTCTCCAACACTTGACTTATTGTTTTTTCCTGAAAGAACTACAATTCTAAATGAAAGGACTCCTTTCATAGTTTTAGAAAATTCTATTGTCGAAACCTTATTGTTTTCTTTAAAATCATAAGTTCCTACCTTTTCATATAAAGGCTTATCTCTTCCTAGGTACCATAGTTCTACCTTACCCCAAAGGCCATCGTCGCTATCCGTACGGGGGGTGTAGATAAAATAATCTACTTCTTCAGCTTTTGTAAAGGAATAAGTAAGTGTATCAGATAAAGAATTTGTCTGGTACAGGGTATTGTTGTCTCTATCAAAAGATTTTGCAATTTCATTTCCGGTCAGATCAGAACTTGATGTCGCTCGAACAATTTTTAAAATCAGACCATCTTCTACAATTTCAGATTTTGGAAGGATTTCTTCCTCTATTATAGGTGGTATCAGTTCCTCCTCTATTGTAATCTTCTTAGCACATTGTGTTAGTGAAAGGGCAAATAGAAGCAGTAAATAAAAATATTTTATTCTCATAATTTAATAAATAAGTGTACTACAAATTGTGTTAGGTTTGATCTCTCTTAGGGGAGTGGATCAACACTCCGGTTATCTTATCATAATACTTAAGTCATTCGATTTGTTATCTTAATTCTATAGAAACCCTCCTTCCTTGGATTTTAAATTTAAGTTTGTAATTCTTTTCTAAGCTGTTTAAAACATCATTTAAGGGTAGGTTTCTGTCTAGCACGCCGAATACGGTCTTTCGCCCTAAAGAGGCAGGTATCTCGTCAAAACTCACATCATACCAGCGTTCCAGCTGTCGTAATATAGTGGGTAGCTCTGCATTGCTTAGCACGATCTCCCCTTTAGTCCAGGCAATGTACTCTTCTGGCTCCACGGGGATAATATACATCTCTCCATCATGTTGAATAGCTTGCTGATTCGGCTTTAATAATTTTTGTATGCCGTTTGTGGTTTGTACTGCCACACTACCTTCTACTAGTGTCGTCCGTGTGGCTGTCTCGTTTACATAAGCATTTACATTGAAGCGGGTACCTAGGACCTCAATGGTCTGTCCTTTAGTATGCACTATAAATGGTCGTTCCGTATCTTTATGAACTTCAAAGTATGCTTCACCGGTCAACTCCACTTTGCGTTCGGCTGTATTGAACTTCGTTGGGTAGGTTAGTGATGAGGCAGCATTGACCCAGACTTTTGTACCATCAGGCAATGTAAGACGGTATTGCCCGCCATTTGGGGTCGAGATGGTTGCATGTGCCACATCAAGACCGGATGCTACCGTACTTCCGTCTTCGTATTGGATACCATCTTCATGTATCTGTACACCTTCTTTTGCTTCACTAAGTTCATAGCTGCTTCCGTCAGCTAACGTGATTGTCGCTCTATTGGTTCCGGGCAATACGTCGTCACCATATAAAGAGGTAAACTGTGTAGACTGAGAATTGCCTGCGTTATGCCTGTACCAATAAATACTTATCCCAACAGAAAGAAAAATAAGAATAGCCGCAGCATATCTTATCCATCGTATCTTGCGCACTTTCGGTCTTGAATGCTGTATTCCCTGACTAATACACTCCTTAATTGTATTTCCCAGTTCTTTCTTTTCTTCCAGTGAGAGATTCTCAAATTCGTTGTGGTTTTTATCAATAAAACGATCCCATTGTTCAAGGAACATTAATTCCTCTTTGGTAGCTGTACCTTTAAGGTATCGCTTGATGATCTGCTTTAGCTGACGACTGTTTTTTTGACTTTCCATTTCGTTTCTTTAAGGCTGCTTATGGCCGCCTCTATATGTAAGTGACGGAACGAGCAGAAAATCCCAAAAGAAATTAAAAAAAATTAAAATTCTTTGTAGTAAGTGGTAAGGATGATTATTGAGGTCAGGAAATGCGCATACTTATTTCTCAATTCTGCCTTTGCCGTAGTCAATTGATTTTGCACCGTTTTTCGGGATACGCCCAGTTTTCCAGCTATGGCATCTGTAGAAAGTCCATCCAAATAATGAAGTAAAAATATCTTCCTTCTTTTTTCAGGTAACGCACTTATCCAATAATCCAGTAACTGCTGCTGCTCCTTTTCCCGAAGAGGAGTATCAGCAAAAAGGTGGGATACTACGGATTGTTCAAATTCCTGATAATAGAAGGTATCTAAAGGAAGTTTACTCAACTGCTTGTATGTAAGGAAACGAACAGATGAATGCAGGTAAGCCGAAAGGTTATCAATATTTATGGATTCTCTTCGTTTCCAGAGATCCATAAATATTTCCTGAACTATATCCTGACAAACTTCCTTGATTCGGACGCGATTGTACGCAGAACCATACAGAGAACTCCAATACTTGTTGTAGATGATTTCAAATGCCGTATAATCCCCTTCTCGCAGCCTAACCAGCAAGTCCTTTTCATCATATCGTGGTATTAAGGTCATTCCTTTTTGGTCGTTACAATTTTGCATAAAAATATTAATAATATTTTAATTATGAAATTTGAATTGATTTTAACAGCAGCTATTCCGATTTAGCTAGGAATATAGGAGTACGTTGCCATAAGATCTCTTCCCTGTTCAAAAATAGATCTATAGTATTAACTCTTATTAGCCAGTTGAATATAGTATTTCATTTCATAGCAAAACATTCGGTTGCTCCACCCTCTCGCACTCTATGTAGATTTCCGTAAACTATCATGAGTTTATTGTGTACTATCAGGTAGTTTATGATCGGCTCGTACAAAACGTCGCTTCCCCCAAGAAACAGCAACCGGACTATACATAAAATTAAAAGTGGCACCATTTGATTCGTCAACAAGATTCTACTTTTGACGCAAATTGAGGATATATATGTACAGTATACTACGACACCTTGTAAATAACAATGAATTGCATGCAAAATGGCTCAACACCTTATCTTTTATGGAAAATGCAGGTGCGAGAAAAATCTCTTTATGCGAGCATCCTACAAACGTTGATATCATTCAGCTCAAACATGCTGCCGAAGAACACCGTCATGCTTATTATTTAAAAAAGCAAATTGGTAAAATCAATTCGCATAGCTGTTTGACCTATAATAATAATGAATTACTGGCTGCAAATGCAACTCGGTATTATTTGCACGCCTTAGACATTCAAACCTGTCGCTACCTGAAAGAAAATTTTCAATTGAAGGGAAGTGCATTAAAATATGCGGCCTATTTATTTGTCACGTATGCCATCGAAGTACGTGCAGACGAACTTTACCCCCGATACCAAGAAGTGCTTACCGAACAAAATCACAAAGTGATGGTAAAATCAATCATCGTGGAAGAAGAAGGCCATCTCGAAGAGATGATACAGCAACTTAACACCTTTCATACGGATTGGGAAAGACATTCCATTCCTATTCTAGCATCGGAACAAAAACTATTTGATGACTGGATTACCGTTATTGAAAAAGAAATATTTCATGCTTAATACACTCGTAAGACTTAATCAGGCTTTAGAAGACCGAACGCAAAAAGATATCCTGAGACGGTTAAAACCACCAGATAAAGGCATTGATTTTTATTCGAATGATTATTTAGGATTCACACAGAACGTTCTGCTTCAAGAAATGCTTCTAAAAGAAATAAATAAACAGCCTTATCTTTTAAAAGGAGCTACAGGATCACGATTGATAAGTGGAAATACAGACTTCATGATGGAAGCCGAAGCCTTCTTAGCGAAAAAACACGGTGTAGAAAGCGCATTACTTTTACCATCGGGTTACTTGGCAAATATGGCTTTTTTTTCTTCCATACCGCAACACGGAGATACTGTTTTGATGGATGAATTTGTGCACAGATCCGTACGTGATGGTGCAAGACTATCCCCTGCCCGAAGATTAAAATTTGCCCATAATGATCTAAACCATCTAGAAAAATTATTAAAAGAGGTAAAAGGCTCCTGTTTTATAGCAGTTGAAAGCTTATATTCAATGGAAGGCGATTTTGCTCCTTTAGAAGAGCTTACAGAACTGGCTAATCGGTACCAGGCATGCTTGATTGTAGATGAAGCGCATGCATTCGGCGTGTTCGGGTATGGGCTGGTTGCCAAAAAAAACTTACAGAAAAAAATATTTGCCACCGTTGTGACCTACGGCAAAGCGCTGGGAATGCATGGAGCAGCTATATTGAGCAATCAAACAACCATCTCATATCTAGTCAATTTTTCTTCTCCGGTTATTTATACTACCGGGAGTAATGATTTGCATGCAATGAGTATTAAAAAGGGGTACGATTTTATGGAACATAACTCAACCCCGGCTCAAAATCTACAGAACAATATCAGGGAATTTAGACGTATTGGCCTCCCTACGCTATCGGATGCCCAAAGCCCGATTCAGACCCTGCCCATTCCGGGTATTTCAGCTGCAAAAAAACTACAACGGCATTTAATGAGCAAACGGTTCTTAACCTTTGCCGCTGTTAGTCCTACTGTCAAGGAAGGAGAAGAGCGATTACGTATCTGCCTGCATGCTTTTAATTCAAAAGAAGAAATAAATCAGTTAACCAATATTATCCGGGATTTTATTTAAATGAAAACTCCAAAAAAAATATTTGTAACCGGAATTGGTACAGGTGTCGGCAAAACGATTTGTTCAGCGGTACTCGTCGAGCATTTAAAGGCCGATTACTGGAAACCTGTTCAATCCGGAGATCTGGAGCAAACAGACAGCATGGTTATTAAAAATTTAGCAAATGACAAGACCGTTATCCACCCTGAACGATACCGTCTAAAACTAGCAGCTTCACCACATAAATCGGCATCGCTGGAAGATATTTCAATACATCCAGACGACTTTGCGTTGCCCGACACTAAAAATCACTTGATAGTTGAAGGAGCCGGAGGCCTATGGGTTCCGCTTTCCGAAGAGTTTTTCATACTGGATCTGATAAAAAAATTAAACCTGCCGGTGGCTTTGGTAGCTAAAGATTATTTGGGATGTATCAATCATACCTTATTATCGATTGAAACCTTACGAAAAAACACCATACCATTGGCCTTTTTCATCTTTAACGGAACCTTTGATGAAGACAGCCGTCGAATCATTAAAAAATCGCTGGATACACAAACACAAATTTTAAATATTCCCGATCTGGAAACAATCAAATCAATCGAAATCCGAAAAATTGCAAACAAACTAACAAATATCTAACAAGATGCAAACAACAAAACAATTAAGACACGATTGGACAAAAGAAGAAATTAATACCCTTTACCATCAACCCCTATTAGAACTGGTTTATCAAGCTGCTACTGTCCATCGTGATTGGCACAAACCTTCGGAGATACAGGTCTGTACGTTACTCTCCGTAAAAACAGGTGGATGCCCGGAAGACTGTTCGTATTGCGGACAAGCAGCCCGATATCATACCGACATCAAGGTACAGGCACTGTTACCTACAGAAACGGTAATTGCTCATGCACAAAAAGCAAAAGACGCAGGATCATCCCGGTTCTGTATGGCTGCAGCTTGGCGTGAAGTACGCAACAACAGAGATTTTGACCGCATCATTGACATGGTAAAAGGTGTGAATGAATTAGGTCTTGAAGTGTGCTGTACATTGGGAATGCTTACCGAAGAGCAGGCGTTACGATTACAAGAAGCAGGACTTTATGCCTATAATCACAATTTAGATACTTCGGAAGAATATTACGATGAAATTATTTCTACCCGAAAGTTTGATAACCGCATTAACACCATCAACAACGTTCGAAAAGCCGGGATTACCGTTTGTTCTGGTGGAATCATCGGTTTAGGTGAAACGCATACAGATCGAATTTCTATGTTGCTTACCTTGGCAACCATGCCCAAACATCCAGAGTCAGTTCCCGTAAATGCACTGGCACGTGTAAAAGGAACACCTCTTGAAGACCATCCAAAAGTAGCTGTTTGGGATATGGTGCGCATGATTGCTACCGCTCGAATCATTATGCCCGCCTCAATAGTACGACTAAGTGCCGGACGCATTGAGATGTCGGAAGAAGAGCAAGCCTGGTGTTTTATGGCCGGAGCTAATTCTATTTTTACCGGAGAACGCGAAACCTTACTCGTCACCCCAAATCCGGGAATTACTGAAGACATGCAAATGTTTAAGAATTTGGGATTACAACCGATGATTAAAGAAAAAGAAGCTACATGCACGACGATTTAAAAAGCCGGGATAAAAAAGTAAACTGGCACCCTTATACACAAATGAAAACTGCCTCTGACATCATTCCTATTGTCAGAGGACAGGGTGTGTATCTTTTTGACGATAAGGGCAACCGATACATAGATGCCGTTTCCTCATGGTGGGTTACGCTCCATGGGCATGCTCATCCGTATATTGCACAAAAAGTTTCTGAACAGTTGCATACCCTTGAACAGGTTATTTTCGCAGGTTTTACACACGAGCCGGCGATACGCCTTTCCGAAAATCTTCTGCAACTATTACCAGACAATCAAAGCAAGGTATTCTATACCGACAATGGCTCTACCGCCATTGAAGTAGCCTTAAAAATGTGCATTCAATGCGCACATAATAAAGGAATGAAGAAGACAAAAATATTAGCTTTTAACAATGCCTATCACGGCGATACGTTTGGGGCTATGTCTGTCAGTAGCCGCGGAATCTGGACACAGCCGTTCGGAGAAATGCTTTTCGAAGTCATTTTTATCGATGTCCCTACAAAAGACAATCTCCCGCTCCTAAAAAACATTATTGACCAGCACCTGGATCAACTGGCGGGCTTTGTATATGAGCCTCTGGTACAAGGTGCAGCCGGAATGTTGATGCATGATCCCGATGATTTGAGTGCTTTGATGAAATACTGCCGTTCGAAGAATCTATTAATGATTCAGGATGAAATCTTTGTTGGGTTCGGCCGTACAGGTAAATTGTTTGCAACAGATCATTTAACAGAGAAACCAGATATTATATGTTTCTCCAAAGGATTGACCGGAGGGACTTTTCCGTTGGGGCTGACCACATGTACAGATCTAATTTTCGACGCTTTTTGTTCCGACGATGCGCACAAAACCTTATTTCATGGGCATTCATTTACAGCCAATCCATTGGCTTGCACAGCAGCTTTAGCCAGTCTGGAATTGCTCTTAAAAAAAGAAACCCAGGAAGACATACAGCGAATTTGCAGGGAGCATGAAAAATTTGCAAAAGAAATGGCTGTACATCCAGCCGTAAAAAACGTGCGGCAATGCGGCACCATTCTCGCATTGGAGTTACAGATAACACAAAAGACTTCTTATTTCAACAAACAGCATAAAAACCTATACCCTTATTTTTTAAGTCAGGGGATCTTATTACGTCCACTAGGAAATATTATCTATCTGGTTCCGCCTTATTGTATTTCTACAGCTGATTTGAAATATATCTATCAAACCATTACAAAAGCACTGACTATGCCACCTAAACAATATTGCAAAACAAATTTATCTTCTTAGATTCCTTCTGTACCAGCGCAATCACTAAAAATCTACTGTAACACAAAACTGGCCGGAGCATAGGCATTAACATAATAGCTGAATTCCCCCGATACTATTTCTATCGGTTCTCCTTTCTTCTCCCCCCTTAAATCCACAGGCATTGCGCTGGATACCTTTATACCCTTTGGTAACGTTACTCTAAGATCCCCCGAAACTCCTGCCTGCTCCCACAAGCGCAACACGGTTCCATCCCCATCTGGATTTCTCCCAAATGCTGTAACCATTGTTCCTTTTCGTGACAATTGGATCCCTGCGGCAGTTGCAGGCAAATCGCCACCATTACCACTTACCAACGTTGACAACAGCGGGGAACGCGATTCTTCAGACGGTGTGATGATCGATTTCTCGTTATTAAAATCATCTGTAAACCATAAATCAATCCTTGCAGACCATGAGCCTTCGATCCATTCTGTAAAGTTCGTGCTCCAAAGATTATTATAGAGATTGACAAAAACATTAGGCTTTTCGGGAATAAAATACGCTGAATACTTCCACAAACCAGGCCTGTCAAGGCTAATACCGGGTGCATCAGGTGTAGAAATCCCTATTCCATGACCATTTCTACCAATTACCGCCATACCCGAATTAAGGAAATTATAATCAAAATTGCTTCCTTTAACGAAATCCCTCGCAGGGTCTACCACTCCACCCAATCTTGCCAATTTAAATGTCGGATCATCAACATTGAAGGGCAGACTTATCCAGCCCGCTTCCGGCCAAGACTCGGCTGGTTTACTATTGATATTCCAGATTAACTCAACATTAGGCCTGTTTCTGTATAAACTTACCGTAATACTATAATCGTGAGGAAGGTTCGCAGATACCGGAAAAAGCATCGTTGCGGCAACTGAAACATCATTTTTTGAGAACATAATTTTTGCGTTATTTCCCTTCACAGATACGTATGGCTCATCTGTTAAATTCGGCTTACCTACTCGATCACCATCTCCACTTTTTATATAGCTTTTTACGTAACTATCTGCATCTTTTTTACTAAAACGTTCGTATAAATATTGTCCAAATCCAAATTCGCCGTTTTTATCAACCATTTCCCTGCCCGAACTTTTTTCTACTATTGAACTGATACTCCCCTTAGCCGGGTCAAATTGGATCTTTAAATAGCTATTCTCTATCGTATTGGTTAATTCATCTATCAATAGCTCATTTCCTGAATTTTCCGGAACTTCATCAACCAATATATAATTCCGATAGCCGGATGCAGGTACATCATTAGCGATAAACTGAAGGATATTCCTTTCATTTGAAAAGGGAATAATCTCACCCGTTTCAACATCTTTAATCGCGCTGCCCTTATGGGATGAGCTAGGCGCCTTGACCGTCACCAATCCACTTCTTTTCCATGGAAGCGGATTATAAACAAAAATCCTTTTTCCTTTGATGTTAACCTCATTCGCTAATTCCCTTAATTGTCGGTTCAAGGAAGGAGTAACAATCCTGTCAGCGGAAAACACACGGTCAGCTTTCTCCTTCCATGATTTTTCAATATCCGTATATGCCCCCTGTGCACGTTGCATTTTAAATTCATCTCCATAGCTCCACGTACCATTTTTACCATGAGGCATTGCCATTCCGAAAGTATGCTCATCAAATAGAAGCTTATTCGTGTAAGCATCTGATAGCAGCTCCGTTATATGATACCCCTTAGGCGACCAAATATCATATAGCGTATTAAGCGACTCCAATGAGAAAAGATCCTTACTAACCCTACGGGAATCTTTAACCTCCCGTGGCATAGACATATACCCATGTATCCACGTGTCTGGCATATCTCCGCGAACAACAGGTAATGAGGGATTCTCTCTCATAATAGCATCATAAAAATCAGACATTCGGCCAATGCTAACTTTTGCATTCGGAATTTTTTCCTGGATTTCTGCTAAATATTTATCAATTGTCTCTGCCGTTGGCGGACCTGCGTTATTCCCATTTTGCATAATCGCTAACCAAGTTTTATAGGGCCAGTTTGGAGGTGGCAGTAAAGAAGTACCATAATTCTCTTTCCAGTACATTGTCATCAATTTTGATCCATCAGGCCCCTCCCACCAAAATAAGATTGGTACATCAGGAGTTCGAGGAGCAGCATTACTACCTATCTGAAGAAATTTCACTCCAGCATGAGATAACATTGTCGGCAATATCCAGGAGTGACTTGGCACATCTGACATTTTTGCATCTATAGCTAAGGACAAACCGTACTTCCGTGAAATAGCAGACGAAATATTCATGCCCCGAACCAACGCTTCAGGATCGCTGGATTCGGTCTCTACCGTAAAAGGCAAAGCGTGTAAAACAAAACGTCCCTTTATGAGAGCCTCCTCTACTTTTGACTTGACCTCAGGGAGACTCTGATTAATCATTTTCAGCATCGGCCAACTAGGAACTGTCCAAACAAATTGTTTCTCGGGCAGCCGATCTTTACTCCTTTCTATGATGTTAAAAGCATTTTCCATCATAGAAGTACTATACTGCTGCACAACAGCTTCAGCATAATCCGTGTACCCAATATCAAAATGTGTTTTAAACACAACCACTATTTCTTTAACAGAACTATCCACCTGCTGTTGAGCAAATGACGAAGAGCTAACAAAGAATAACCAGCATAAAAAAAATAATATCTTTTGTTTCATAATATTTTATTTTCAAATACAATAATTCCTTTTCAGGCATCAATTCTTGCGTAGTTTTTCTGCCAACAACTTTTTATCTCAAAATATTTACCAACAATGTATATACATATTAAATAATTAATATTTCTATGTTAATTCAACATCGATCATTTAAAATCCCACTCCCCGGGTCATCAGGGAGAGCACCTTTGCAGGAAATTGATATACACACCACAATAGGGCAATAAGAGGTTTATATCCGATGAGACCGACTTTCGCTACACCTATCGGTACTCGGTCATTTTTATACACCAGACAAATGCACCGAACAAACCGCAACACACAAGTCAAATATACGCACAGACGAACACGCGTCGATCTATCTAAATAGGGAGGAGGGATTACTCCCGACGACTTTCAATAGTATAAGTAAAACTATCCGCTTTATAATAACCTAGATTGTATTCGATGAGACGCTCTGCCGCATCATAAACAAAGCGTTTGCGCAATAATATCGCACTACCTTTTTCCGTTTCCAGTTTCTTGGCCATAGCATCATCAGCCAGGATAGCACTAATCTCTTCTTTAGAAATATAGGCAACGGTATTATGTTCCTTTTCTAAGATTTCGTATAGTGGCTGTTTAAAATCCTCTTCACCTGTCATACCGATACGGGGATGGAAGTAAGACTCAAAATAAACGAAGGGACCTTCTTGCCGACCACGCAAACGGACAAGCTTGAGCACTTTACGTCCACTTTTCAGATCAAAAAAATTAGCGATCTTCTGATCGGGATAAACCCAACTGATATGCAATTCAAAATTTCGAATAGGTATACCGCGAGCTTCCATTTCCTGCGAAAAACTCAACCAGTTTTTGGATTTGGAACTGATAGACTGTCCCGTTGCCACACGAGTACCCACCCCCTTTTTCCTAACCAACAGCTCTTCATAAACGAGCTTATTGATCGCCTGTCTTAATGTAGCTCGAGAAATAGCAAGCTCTTTCGCCAAGTCAACTTCATTGGGCAGTAGTTTCCCCTCCTGATACTCCGGAGCTTCAATCAGCTTACGCAACAGATTTTCCGCTTGTATGTATAATGGTATGGGACTTTGGTGATCTATCTTAAAATTCAATTTTGCCATATCAAGTGAAATAGTAAACCAATTTAAAAATTAATTTGGATTTTACAGAAAAGAATAAATACATTTCTATGTACATACAAAAATAAACTAATTTATCTCACAAAAAAGACACGCAAGCACACCTTTAATGACAGACCTGTATTTGCTCCGGTGTACTGGTGGAGTTTGCACTGTACACGCGCAACATCACGTCACCGGTGTTGTGGCACAGACCTCCATGGATCACCTTGCCAAAAAAATAAAAACCGATAATAGCATATTTCTTTATTACTTAATATATTCTTAAATTAGAAAAATGATAAGGATTTTTTTTAGCACTATTATTGCTTGTACGCTCGCTGTTTTGATATACAGCTTCAAAACACCTAACACGAAAGTTATTTGGCAGATTGGAGCTCCGGACGGCAGTGCCAAAGAATTTGCTCTTGCCGAAGGCGATCATACCAAATTTCTGGATCATGATTTTGGATGGGAAGACCGTTTCTATATGGTAGGAAAATCAAATCCCAAACAGGACTTTCCGTATATTTTACCAGGCCCGGCCGATACATGGGGAGGCACAAGTGGTACGGCAGGTATCCGATCGCATGTGCTGAATATCCTTTTTCGCATGCGATCCGTACCACAACAAGGTGAATGGAAACTAGTCATAGATATTTTGGACACCCATAAAAGTCAACCGCCCTATTTTAAGGTAACGGTCAATGGGCAATCGTGGAAATTTGTATTGCCTCGCGGAGGAGGAGACGAATCTCTCCACGGAGACTACAGCAAAACGATCAAGCAGACCTTTGAAATCCCATTAAAAGCGAGTATGATAAAAAATGGGGGGAATGAGATCAACCTGACAAATCTGGAAGGGTCCTGGCTCATTTTCGACGGCATACGGTTGGAAGGGCCGCAAAACGCGACATTGGACGAAGATATCGGAAAAGCCTACCTCCGTAAAGTAGAAGTGGCAAATTATCAACTTCAAGACACCAGGACTCAACCCTTATTGGTTGATATAGAACACCTGGAGGGTACACCGGATGTCAGGGTAGAAGTGGACGGAAAAACGATCCTCAAACAAACCTTGGAGCAAGGTCGTTATATTTTTGAAGCACCTATGCCTGCTGTATTATCCGAACAAAAGAGTCGCTATAAAATTTCAATTAACAGCAAAACAGTTGACGAAGGCATTGTCATCCGTTCCCCGAGAAAAATCGCCAATGCCGCAGATTACATCGACACCCGCATGGGGACGGCACATTCGCGTTGGATGATTGCTCCCGGCCCCTGGATGCCCTTCAGCATGGTCAAGCTAAGTCCGGACAACCAGAATCCGGGCTGGCAGTCGGGCTATGATCCGGTTTACGAAAGCATCGGCACATTCAGCCATATCCACGAATGGACGATGGCCGGATTAGGAATCATGCCTACACACGGAAAGCTAAAAACCAAAATAGGGGATCAATCCATCTTTAAAAAAGACAGCACCGTTTATCGTTCCTCTTTTGACAAAGCCAGTGAAGTGTCCGATGTAGGCTATTATAAAGTGGAACTTACCGATTACGGAATACAAGCCGAATTGACCTCTACAACACGTTGTGGTTTCCAACGTTATACCTATCCCAAAGGCACAGACTCCCGTGTGATGATCGACCTGAAAATTCCGGCAGAATATAATTACGACATACTGGATAGTAAGATTACCCGGATAAGTAATCGCCGCATTGAGGGATTCAGTAAACAACAAACGAGACATGTTTGGTCGCAGGATAGCGATCAGGATTATATCATTTTCTTCGTCATCGAATTTGATCAGGATATGACAGGCTTTGGTGGATGGATCAACGATGAAATCATATTGTCAAGCGATGAAATTACCGCCCAACGACCTGAAAGCTTGGGCTATTTTGCCACTTTCGACACCCGGAATAATGCTGTTATACAGGTACGTTCCGCAGTTTCCTACGTAGATATAGAAGGTGCCCGAAAAAACCTTGAAAAGGAGGTCACACAGCCATTTGGATGGAATTTCGATGCGGTACGGGAATACAACCGCCAGACCTGGAGTGACATACTTTCCCGTGTGGCCGTCCACACGAACGATCAACGGGAAAAAATGCGATTTTACACCAACATGTATCGTGCATATTGCCGTAATACCTTCAGCGATGTGGATGGGCGTTGGGTAGATGCAACCGAGCAGATCCGGCAATTTGACGATCCGGATGCTGTTGCCTTGGGCTGTGATGCCTTTTGGAACACATTTTGGAACCTCAATCAACTTTGGAATCTGGTTACTCCCGAGTGGTCATCGCGTTGGGTAAAATCCCAATTAGGAATGTACGATGCCAACGGCTGGTTGGCCAAAGGCCCTGCTGGAATGGAATATGTTCCGGTAATGGTTGCCGAACATGAGATCCCCCTACTGGTCAGTGCTTACCAAATGGGCATACGGAACTTTGATATAGAAAAAATGTTTGCCGCTACTAAAAAGATGCAGACCACACTCCCGGAAAGCATAGGTAACGGACTTGCAGGTAATCGTGACTTGGCCGCTTACTTAGAACACAAGTACGTACCAGCCGATAAAGGCCGATTCTCCAATACATTGGAGTATTCCTTCGATGATTGGACGGTAGCACAGCTAGCTAAATCACTCGGGAAAGAAGTAGATTACCAACTATTTAAAGACAGGGGTAATTGGTGGAAGAACGCTATCGATCCGGAGATCGGTTACGCGCGGATACGCTACAGTAATGGCGAATGGGAAAAAGATTTTGACCCCTTTAAATCAGGAGGTAATATACAATACGTAGAAGCAAATGCCTGGCAGATGACCTTCTTTGTACCACAAGATGTGCCTGCATTGGCAAAAATTATCGGAAAGGACAGATTTATCGAACGCCTTACCTGGGGTTTTAAAGCCAGTGAACCGTTACGGTACAACGCACCGGGAGATCAGTACTGGGATTATCCAGTCGTGCAGGGCAATCAGCAATCCATGCATTTCGCCTTTTTATTTAACTGGGTGGGCCAACCTTGGCAAACACAAAAGTGGAGCAGATCTATTATCGATCGCTACTACGGGTACGGGGTATCCAATGCCTATTTGGGCGATGAGGATCAGGGGCAGATGAGTGCTTGGTTTGTGATGTGTGCATTGGGGCTGTTTCAAACCGACGGAGGTACCCGCCATGAACCCATTTATGAAATCGGGAGCCCGATCTTTGAACGTGTCGACATCCATCTTGGCGAGCAGTACGGCAGGGGCAAACGGTTTACCATCATTGCAAAAAACACGTCCAGAACAAACCGCTATGTACAACAGGCCCATCTCAATGGAAAACCCCTGGATAATTGGTGGTTTCCGGCTTCTGAACTACTAAAAGGCGGGCAGCTGGAGTTGGAAATGGGCCCTACACCGAATCCCTTATGGGGCGCTGATGCACAACCTCCCATAAGTGACTAAATAGAAATATATAAACAAAAAAAACTATTACTTATCTCTACCAAACATATTACCTATTTCCCTGCTTATCTTCCTAAATATCGGTGCAGTTTGAATATCTTCATACTCATCGATATGAAGATTCTCACGTCTACTCGGAAATACCAATATTAAATTTTGATTCTGATAATAACGTTCTACCCGTTTTGCAAGACCGTCCAACGAATCCCTGTAAGACACCTCTCCATTTCTGGAAGACACGAATATAAGGAGCGAATCCGAATTGGAAAAAGTAGCAAGCCCATAAATATCATCCCAATCTTCATAATTTTCAAAAGAACAAGGTACGCTGTTATTTAGTCTATCCAGCATACTGTCTAATGCACTTTGTGTACGTAGATTACAAACAAAAGAAATAGGAAGAGACAGCTCTCGCGACAATTTCAACATTTTCTCCATCCAAAATTCAAACCCCATTTCCGACTCCGCCAGAGGAGGTACAAAAATAGTAATCAATTTATTTAAGATAAATGGCTTATCAAGGCGGCACATGAATAAATTCGTATCTGTTCTGTTCAATATACTTTCTGTCTTTTCACCAACTATTTTCTCGACAAAACTCGCCGCACTAGGCCACCCCATGATCAGACAGTCTGCAAAAATTTCCCTTGAAGCATTACTGATACCACCGGCTATATTATAGTTTATTTCCGTAATTAACTCCACCTCCGTTTCCGCACCCGATGCGTACATCGCCATCTTATCCAGATTCTCCCGCGCCGTCACTTTATTTCTTTCCCCTTGTTCCATATCTGTTACCACACTCAAAATATGCAACGGATGGGGAGATTTTTTAGATTTAATCAGTGTTGCAAAGTCCAATATAGGTTCCATCTTATCCAAATTGGCGATAGGAATTAAAATCCGTTCATCATTCTCTTGCACATGTTCAACATGCAGCTCGTCCTGATATCCTTCCAATACCACCTTTTTAGAGGCATTTTCCGTTACTAACGAAGCAATTATACAGGTAAAAAGGATTAATACAATTGTACCGTTCAATACATTCTCGTCTATCAACTTACTGTTGTAGCCCACCATGATAATGGCCAATGTAGCCGCGGCATGTGCATTGCTTAATCCAAATATTAAGTTCCGCTGGCTTTTGGAATACTTAAATGCGAATTGAGTAGCTGTTGCTGCAAAAAACTTCCCTAAAACAGCCACCAATGTCAAGGTACCCGCAACGATAAGTGCAGTAGGCCCTTTTGTCAACACACTCACATCCACAATCATCCCTACAGAAATAAGGAAAAAAGGGATAAATATAGCATTTCCGATAAACTCAATGCGGTTCATCAAAGCCGAAGAATGAGGAATCAGTTTATTAAGCGCCAGCCCTGCGACAAAAGCACCAATAATATGTTCAAGACCTGCAATTTCCGCCAGGAACGCTGCAAAAAACACCACGGCCAGCACAAATATATAGTGTGCAGTTTTCTCTCCTTCTATCCGTGAAAAAAACCATTTTGCAACTCTAGGAATCAGTCCAAACATGATAAAGAGAAATATCGCAAAAGACACCCCCAGGGTAACCCAGAATTCCGAACCTATATTACCTTGATGTACCCCCTTTATAACAGCCAATATAATCAAGACAGCCGTATCAGTTAGTATCGTACCCCCGATTGTAATGGCTACAGCCTCATTCTTAGAGATCCCATAGCTCGTTACGATCGGATACGAGACCAGGGTATGCGTTGCAAACATACTGGCGACCAAAACACTAGGCAACAAACTATATCCCAGAAAGTAATAACAAACAGGAAACCCGATAGATATGGGAATAATAAATGTCAAAAATCCAAATAATGCACTTTTATTTTTCGTTTTCTGAAATTCGTTCATATCCAATTCCAGCCCGGCGATAAACATAATATACAAAAGCCCGATGGTCGAAAATAAATCTATCGCATCTACGCCCGTCATATTAACAGCCTGCTGGTCGATCTTTGACAACCAATTCAATCCATGAGGACCGAGGATAACACCAAATAAAATAAAACCAATAATACCCGGTACTTTAATAGGCCGAAGAATAATCGGGGAGAGTAATATAATAAACAGGACAAGTGCAAAAACTAATACAGGATTAGTCAGAGGTGTTCTAAATGCATCACTTAAATGATCTAAAAAATTATTCATACAAAGCTAACTATTTTAATACGTTACGGATCCATCACCCTAAAAATGCAGAAATATACAAAAAATTCAGCTTTCTCCGTAGCGCCCGAGTCGTTAATCGAGGTAGATTATTTAAATTGAATGGTCTTAATAGGTGAAATCCGAGATATCAACATCGAAGGAACGTACAGGGCAATCAATGCAATAAGGACGATCCCTATGTTCAAAAGAACCACATCATACCAAGCTATGGACATGGGAACATATTCAATATAATAAATCGATGGATCCAGTTTAAAAAACTTGGTATTCGTTTGTAAAAAATACAAACCCATCGTAATGATATTACCAATAATCAATCCATATCCGATGAGATAAATGGAATGGTAAAGAAATACCTTTCGGATTTGCCTGTTCGCCATACCTAGTGACTTCAAAATACCTATCATAGAAGTACGTTCCAATATCGAGATGAGTAACGCCGAAATCATATTGATGATCGCCACGACCACCATCAGCACAAAAATAATATCATCGTTCATATCCAGCATCTTCAACCAATTAAAAACATCTGGAAATTGTTCAATAATATTTGTTGCTTTTAACGCTACAGGCAATTCTTCATCAACCGCAACGGTCGTTTGCTCTATATTGTCAAAATTCTTAATCCGCACTTCATAAGCACCCGCATCAGCCGTACCCAAGTTATTAAGCTTCCTGATTAAGCCCAAAGACCCAATTACATACACCTTGTCTAATTCTGCTGAATTGGTCTGGAAAATACCTTTAATAAACATTTTCCGTTTACGGATAGGCTTCTGAACAAAGTACATGATAAAGTCGTCACCTACTTTTAGATTCAATCTGTCGGCCAATAGCTTGGAGATTAATATCTCCGTGTCCGAATCAGGGTTCACAAAGCTTAAGGTATCACCGGCAACTAAGGTTCGGGCCAGAAAAGATTGATTATAGTTCTTGTCTACCCCTTTCAGCAATACCCCCTCCACTTCGCCGTCCACGTTCATAATCCCTGCTTTTGTCGCAAAAGGCACTACGTCGACTACATTGGGGAGTTGTACAATTCTGTCCAGGTTTTCCTGTGAAAGAGAAATAGGCGAATTTTCATACGAGTCATTAAGATCATTTTTAGAAATGATCACATCACTAAAAAAACCTCTTTGCTTAGCCGTTACCTCATCTTTAAATCCCCGCAAAATCGCTACAGAAAGTATAATAGCAATTACAGCCAGCGCTAAAGCACCGATAGTCACCCTCACGATCAACTTCGAGAAAGTTCGATGTCCTTTAAACACGATTCGCTTTGCGAGAAAAAATGGAAAATTCAAGCTTAAATTAAATTTGTAACTTCGCAAAGTTAATAAAATTTGCCACTTAATAAGTGCAATTGTCAATCACGATATAAAGACTAATTTTCAGATATATGAGAATAATTTTCATGGGTACTCCTGATTTTGCCGTAGCTTCTTTAAGCGCACTACTTGCGGCAGGCGAAAATATAGTTGCGGTTGTAACGCCCCCCGATAAACCCGCCGGAAGAGGTCAAAAACTGCATCAATCAGCTGTAAAGATATTTGCCGAAGCGAATAATCTCCCTGTATTGCAACCTGAAAAATTAAAAGATACCGGGTTCATCGATACGTTAAGATCTCTTAAAGCGGACATCCAAGTCGTCGTTGCATTCCGGATGTTACCCGAAGTCGTATGGAATATGCCCCCTTTAGGAACCATAAACGTACATGCCTCTCTACTTCCGCAATATCGGGGGGCTGCTCCCATTAATCATGCTATTATCAATGGCGAAAAAGAATCTGGGGTAACCACATTTCTTCTCCAACATGAAATCGACACCGGCAATATCTTATTATCAGCTAGCGTAGCCATTGATGAAAATGACAATGCAGGCTCGCTACACGACAAATTAATGAACGCAGGTGCTAATACCTTGATTAAAACTATCCAGGAATTGAAATCAAATACGCTACAACCTATCCCTCAGCAAGATATTATAGAAACACAGCTGAAACACGCCCCTAAGATATTCAAGGACGACTGCCTTATTGACTGGAATTCCGACATTCAAACCATTTATAACAAAATAAGAGGCTTGAGTCCCTACCCCGCGGCATTTACCTATTTAGACAAAAAAGTATTAAAAATTTACATCGCGGAAAAAGAGGAGAAAAATAACACACTCCAACCCGGCACGTATGACACAGACGGAAAGTCATACCTGAAATTTTCAGGCAGCGATGGATTGCTATCGATTAAACAACTCCAGATAGAAGGAAAGAAAAAAATGTCAGTAGAAGAATTTTTACGGGGTTATCGTTTTGAAAGTTAATCTAACTACTAATCTTCGTAAACAATAATGTCACCCGGTTGGCAATCCAGCGCTTTGCAAATAGCTTCTAACGTACTTAATCGAATCGCTTTCGATTTTTGATTCTTTAGAATGGAAAGATTTGACAAGGTGATACCAACCCGATTACTAAGCTCATTTAAAGACACTTTCTTCTTAGCCATTACTTCATCCAAACGTATTTTGATACTCATAATTTCTAATGTAACATAATTTTAATCTAATTTAGCATTTATTGCTCACATTTAAAACAATTCTTGATCTAAAAGGTTTTCAGAGATATAAATATTATTCAAAGGAAAATAACAATAAAAATAATACAAAAGAAACAATGGAAATTTTAAAATATGGAACGGTTTTTGACAACAGCCAGACATCCCCACAGCCTTGATAACAACCTCTAAATGAGTTAATAAATTACACATTCTTTACAAAAAGAATGGAGATATTTTAGTATTTTTGCAAACATTTCAAGAATGAAGTAATATAAATTAATGAGACAGCTCAAAATTACACAATCGATCACGAATCGTGAATCACAATCTTTAGACAAATACTTACATGAAATCGGTAAGGTAGATTTAATTACAGCCGAGGAAGAAGTTATCTTAGCTCAACGGATTCGCGAGGGAGATCAGGTGGCATTAGAGAAGTTAACCAAAACCAACTTACGTTTCGTAGTATCAGTTGCCAAGCAGTACCAAAATCAAGGCCTTACATTAGGAGACTTGATCAATGAAGGTAATTTAGGTCTTATCAAAGCAGCTAAACGTTTCGACGAAACCAAAGGTTTTAAATTTATCTCTTATGCTGTGTGGTGGATTCGTCAGTCTATTTTGCAAGCTATTGCTGAACAATCACGTATCGTACGCTTACCTTTAAATCAAGTAGGTTCTTTAAGTAAAATCAGCAAAGCTTTCTCCAAATTAGAACAGGAATACGAACGCGAGCCTTCTCCAGAAGAATTAGCAGATATCCTAGAGACAACCGTCGATAAAGTTTCGGATACATTGAGTAATTCAGGTAGACACGTATCAATGGATGCTCCCTTTGTACAAGGCGAAGAGAATACACTATTAGATGTATTGGAAAACTCCGATCCAGACACAGATAGTTCATTAATTGACGAGTCATTATCCGAAGAAATCAAACGTTCTTTATCAACTTTAACAGAAAGAGAAAGAGAGATCATCGTGTTATTCTTTGGACTTGGTTCAAATCACCCATTATCACTTGAAGAAATTGGTGAGAAATTTAATTTAACGAGAGAACGTGTACGTCAGATTAAAGACAAAGCTTTACAACGTCTACGCCACACTTCCCGCAGTAAAATTTTAAAATCTTATTTAGGTTAATTGATATTAACCACATAAAAGGAAAAGCGCCAGACAACATCTGGCGCTTTATTTTTTCCGGAAGCATTCATCTTCAATCGACATTGAGAAAGGGTTTAATACTATAAAATCTGTGCCAAAATTGTTATACGTATATTACACGAATATAACTAAATTTGGGTACACACAATTTATCGACGGCATGTTACAAACAAAACATCTTCTCACAATTGCACTTGCTACAATTACCTTTATTTCCTGGGCTCAAAAAAAACCCTTGGATCATTCGACCTACGATACCTGGCAAAGTATCACAAATCCGGACATCAGCAGCAGCGGATCGTATATATATTATAGCATTTCACCACAAGAAGGTGATGTTACAACCGAATTTAAAACAAAAAAGAATCAATTAATTACACGTATTCCCCGCGGCTACCATGTCACCCTCACCCACGATGAAAAATTTTTGATAAGCTTAATAAAACCGTTGTTTCAAGAAATCAGGACAGCAAAGATTAAAAAGAAAAAACCGGAGGAAATGCCCAAAGACTCTTTGGCTGTATTTGATATAACAACAAAAAACACCCTAAAATTCAACAATATAAAAAACTACAAAGTTGCCCGAGAGTTCCGTCACAACCTGGCATTCATTCAAGAAATAGAAATACCTGCTACAAAAGATACACTTTCTGCCGCTGACAAAAAAAGTAAAAAGAGCGAAAAAGAAAACAGACTTGTATTATACAACTTATCCACCGGGGATACCTTACAATTCAGGAATGTCGAAAATTACCTGTTCAGTGATGATGAGACATATCTTATATGGAATAAAAAAACAGCAGAAAAAGACAGTTCGGATGCAGACGGTTTATACCTTTACAATATTGCAGCAAGACAACTAAAAAAAATATCTGCCGGAAGAGGTACATACAAGAATTTCACATTCGATGACGCATCCAGGCAATTGGTATTTTTAGCTGACAAAACCCCTGCAAAATCGCTTCGAAAAGATTTCAACTTATATTATTATACGCCCAATCTAGATACAGCGATTATCATTGCAAGCAAGACCTCTTCTACTATCCCCAATAATTGGCACATATCCGGAGATGCCGGTCTATCCTTTAGCGAAAATGGTGAAAAATGCTATTTTGGATTAGCCCCCATTCCACAGATAAAAGACACCACATTAGTGGAGTTCGAACACGCGAAAGTAGATATATGGCACTGGCAAGACGACTACCTCATGACGCAACAATTGGCCAATCTAAAAAGAGATCAATCAGCCAGTTACCCCGCCGTCTTTCACATTGCGCAAAAGCGAATCGTTCCGCTCTTAGACGACACCTTCAATCGCATCTCTTTTACAGACAGCGGAAACGAAGAATGGGGATTGGCAACGACAGATCTGGGCAACCGTATCGCAGGGCAATGGCAAGGCTATACCTTGAATGATATCTACGCCGTCTCCACACAAACCGGCAGCAATATACCTGTAAAAACAAAATGGAACGGGTCCAGCTTTCTTGCGCCCAGCGGACAACATATTATTTTATTTAATAGAGCCGAAGGCAATTGGTCAAGCTATAATATCTCAACCGCCGAAACCATTCCACTTACTCAGGATATAGCGACCAGCTTTACGAATGAGCAAAACGATGTACCCGCCCGGCCCGGAGCCTATGGCATAGCCGCGTGGAGCACAGACATGCAGGGCGTATATATTTACGACAGATACGATATCTGGTATTTTTCATTTGATGGAAAACAGCGTCAGCTTATCACAAAGGGATTTGGCCGAAATAACAAAATAACACTTCGGTTGATTGAGTTCAAGGAAAATGATCCGCGTGCTAAAACAGTGACAATAGATCCACAAGCCAAGTTATTTTTATCTTCTTTCAATGAACGGAGTAAACAAAACGGCATATTTCAATTGGATTTAAAGAAAGGAGATTTAAAGGAAATTATTCAATCCCCATTTACATTCAGACAATTTGCCGCGAATAAGAAAAAAGACCAGATCATTTATACAAAAGAAAATTACAATCAGTCACCCGATCTATATCTTACTAAAGATTTCAACAATGAAACTAAACTATCTGCGATCAATCCGCAGCAAGAACAATACAATTGGGGGACTGCCGAACTCGTAAAATGGGAAACACCAAGCGGAAAAGCGGCAGAGGGCATCTTATATAAACCCGAAAACTTTGATCCGACTAAAAAGTATCCTATCATCGCCTATTTCTACGAAACCCTCACCGAGGGACTCTATACATATCAAGCTCCGGCACCGACACCATCACGATTGAATATTTCATTTTTTGTCAGTAATGGATACTTGGTATTTGCTCCAGATATACGGTATGACAATGGTCATCCCGGTCGTTCTGCCGAAGAGTACATTAATTCCGGAATGCAATTTTTAGCTCAGGAATTTCCGTGGATAGACGCAAACAAGATGGGTATTCAAGGACAAAGCTGGGGCGGCTATCAGGTAGCACATTTAATAACCCGAACGAATGTATATACAGCAGCGTGGGCCGGAGCGCCCGTGGTCAATATGACTTCAGCTTACGGAGGAATACGCTGGCAGTCCGGAATGTCCCGTCAATTCCAATACGAAAATTTACAAAGCAGAATTGGACACTCCTTATGGGATAATAAAGATTTATATATAGAAAACTCACCCTTATTTTTCTTAGATCGCGTAACCACACCCGTCGCCATCATGCACAACGATCAGGACGGTGCAGTGCCGTGGTACCAGGGAATAGAAATGTTCACGGCATTGCGGCGATTAGGAAAACCCTCCTGGTTACTCAATTATAATGGAGATGGTCACAATCTGATGGAACGACAAAACAGAAAAGACATCCAAATCCGACAACTTCAATTCTTCGACCATTTTTTAAAAGGAAAACCGGCAGCAAGTTGGATCTCTAAAGGCGTTCCCGCTACAAAAAAAGGAATAGACTGGGGACTTACTATTGAAAATGATTAAATTTCAAAACAAAAAACACAAATAAATCAATACAAAAGGAAAAAAATAGAATATTTTTCATTTTTAAAGCCAATTTTTCATTAAAATTTTAAAAAAGTATTTAATTTATTAAAAAAAGTACCTATTTTTGAAATGAAATTTGAAGGGATATCAAATTCAAAACAAATACATCACGCATTATAAATAAATAATTAAATGTCTAACCTTAGATTTGAATCTGTAAAAGCTGCTTCTTCACGTCAAATCAACTCTGAAGAAAAAGTAGAGACAAAAAAAGCAACTACAATTTTTGGTAAAAATGTATTCACTATTGCTAAAATGAAGGATTACCTTCCTAAAACTACTTACAGGGAGTTAACAAAAGCGATAGAAGAAGGAGAGCAAATTACACGCGAAATAGCAGAGCATATTTCACAAGCCATGAAAGCATGGGCTCTGAATAATGGTGTATCTCACTATACACACTGGTTTCAACCTTTAACAGGTTCCACTGCTGAAAAACATGACGCATTCTTTGAACCAGATGAAAACGGTCAAGCCATTGAAAAATTTACAGCTGATGCACTTGTACAACAAGAACCGGACGCTTCTTCATTTCCAAATGGGGGTATCCGTAATACATTTGAAGCAAGAGGATATACAGCATGGGACCCTTCATCTCCGGCTTTCATTTATGAAACAGGTGCGGGTAAAACACTTTGTATCCCCACAGTGTTCGTATCTTACACGGGCGAATCATTAGACTACAAAGCACCGTTGCTTAAAGCAATCAATGCAGTAGATAAAGCGGCTACAGATGTTGCCCAATACTTTGATAAATCTATTTCAAAAGTAACAGCCTCTCTAGGTATTGAACAAGAATATTTTTTAGTAGACTTGTCATTATATAATGCACGTCCGGATTTACAACTGACAGGACGTACGTTGTTTGGACATATTTCTGCTAAAGGACAACAATTAGAAGACCATTATTTTGGAGCTATACCTGAGCGCGTATTAGCATTCATGGTTGATCTTGAAAACGAAGCCTTGAAATTAGGTATTCCATTAAAAACCCGTCACAACGAGGTAGCTCCTTCTCAATTTGAATGTGCTCCGATGTACGAGGAAATCAACCTCGCCATTGACCACAATCAATTGTTGATGAACTTAATGGAGCAAGTTGCCATCCGTCACAATTACAAAGTATTATTACACGAAAAACCGTATAGCGGTGTGAATGGTTCCGGTAAACACAACAACTGGTCATTGATTACCAATACAGGTGTAAATTTATTATCTCCAGGAAAAACACCTAAGAACAACTTGATGTTCTTAACATTTTTCGTAAATACGATCAAAGCCGTTTACGAACATGCCGACTTATTACGTGCCTCTATCGCGAGTCATTCCAATGACCACCGCCTTGGTGCCAATGAAGCACCTCCTGCAATTATTTCGATTTTCCTAGGCTCTCAGTTGGATGAACTATTGGAAGAAGTAGAATCTGCACGTATAGCTAAGAAAGTAAAAGCAGAAGCCAACCTATGGCATGGTATTCCAAAAATTCCGGAATTAAAACTGGATAACACCGACCGGAATCGTACTTCTCCATTCGCATTTACAGGTAACAAATTTGAGTTCCGTGCTGTGGGTTCATCGGCTAATTCAGCATTGCCAATGACCATCTTAAATGCCATCGTAGCCAACCAACTCATCGAATTCAAAATAGAGGTTGATAAGCAAATCAAAAAAGGCACGAAAAAAGATCTAGCCTTATTAAATGTAATCCGCAAGTACATCAAGGATTCGAAAGCTATCCGATTTGAAGGAAACGGTTACAGCGAAGAATGGGAGAAAGAAGCAGAAGCACGTGGATTATCCAATATCAAATCAACGCCTAAAGCATTAGACGTATACGTATCCGAAGAGTCACTAGCCTTATTTGAAAAACTAGGTATCTACACCAAACGTGAATCGGAAGCACGTCACGAGATCTTGTTAGAGAATTTCTACAAAAAATTACAGATCGAAGCGCGTGTTATCGGCGAAGTTGTAAGCAGCCAGATTGCACCAGCTTGTTTCACCTATCAAAATGAGTTAATTGCGAATGTAAAAGGACTGAAAGATCTAGGATTAAGCCCCGAATCTTACAGCTCTCAAATCAATTTAGTAGAGCGTATTTCTAAACATGCGAATACGGTGTTAGAAAAAGCAGAAGAAATGCGTCAAGCCCGTAAGAAAGCAAATGCTATCGAAGATACCCGCGAACTCTCTATCGCTTATGATGAAGTCGTAAAACCATATTTTGACGAGATTCGTTATCATGTAAACAAATTGGAGAAAATCGTAGACGATTCAAAATGGCCATTGCCAAAATTACGCGAACTATTATTTATTCACTAAGAATAGATCATTCCATAAAAAAAGTCCATTTTTCGAAATGGACTTTTTTTATATGAAGTAATACCCGATAAAGTATCCCGTCTGTTTTGTTATCTAGTTTTTTGAAGCAACTTCAGTAATCACATATACATCTTCGTTGTCCTTTTTCATTTTATATTTCTCCCGGGCTATACGTTGAATCTCACTTGGATTAAACTGTACATCCTTAATAGCTTTTTCGATATACGCGATCTCCGACACATAGAACTCTTTCTCCTTTTCCAATTTGGATTTTTCTTGGTAATAATTGTATTGCGCAGCAAAATCGTAGCGATCGAAGAAACACATCCATATCACGAAGGCGATAACAGCTAACAAAAACTTATTCTTAATTAAGTTGAGAAAACGTTCCATAATGTAAAGATAAAAAAAAAAGGGAAATGTTATCCATCTCCCTTTTTTTGTAAGCTCCGATTAACTATTTCTTCGGGGCATATTTAAAATCTTTTCCGATAAATTTAGCATTCGCGCCTAATTCTTCTTCGATACGCAACAATTGGTTATATTTTGCGATCCTGTCAGAACGAGAAATTGAACCCGTTTTAATCTGTCCACAGTTCAGTGCCACAGCCAAATCAGCAATAGTCGTATCTTCAGTTTCTCCGGATCGGTGCGACATTACAGAAGTATATCCCGAATTTTGCGCCAAAGAAACAGCATTGATTGTCTCGGTCAACGAACCAATTTGGTTTACTTTAACCAGGATTGAATTTGCCGTATCGTTATCAATACCTTCTTGAAGGCGTTTTGTATTTGTCACGAATAAATCGTCTCCAACCAACTGTACACGATCTCCGATTTTCTCTGTAAGTACTTTCCAACCATTCCAATCATCTTCGCCCATACCATCCTCAATAGAAATAATCGGATACTTTGCAGATAATTCAGCTAAATAAGCAGCTTGTTCTTCACTGGAGCGAACAGCACCTTTATCACCTTCAAATTTTGTGTAATCGTATTTACCGTTCACATAAAATTCAGAAGCGGCACAGTCTAAAGCCAAACAAATATCTTGACCCGGTGTGTAACCAGCACTTTTAATTGCCGTCAAAACTGTTTCGATCGCATCTTCCGTACCTTCAAATGTAGGTGCAAAACCACCCTCATCCCCTACCGCGGTAGACAAGTTTCTGTCATGTAATATTTTTTTCAATGCGTGAAATACTTCAGCACCCCAACGCAAAGCCTCAGAGAATGAAGGAGCACCAACAGGCATAATCATAAACTCCTGAAATGCAATAGGTGCATCCGAGTGCGATCCACCATTGATAATATTCATCATTGGAAGAGGCAATGTATTTGCATTCACACCACCAATATAACGATATAATGGCTGGTGACTTTCTTGTGCAGCCGCTTTTGCAACAGCTAAAGAAACACCTAAAATTGCATTCGCTCCTAAATTGCCTTTATTTTCAGAACCATCCAGATCGATCATGATCTTGTCGATTGTATTTTGCTCAAAAACATCAACACCTTCCAACGCGTTCGCAATCTTGGTATTCACATTTTCTACTGCTTTAAGAACACCTTTTCCCAAATATTTTGTCTTATCACCGTCACGTAATTCTACTGCTTCATGTGCACCGGTTGAAGCCCCCGAAGGAACCGCAGCACGTCCAACAAAACCATTTTGTGTAGTTACATCTACTTCAATAGTAGGATTTCCGCGCGAATCCAAAATCTGACGCGCATGTACATCAATTATTAAGCTCATTTCTTTCTTTATGGTCAATTAAATCCAATACCGTCTTAGTGTATTAACAACACTAAGTTAGCAAAAATTATTATTATTCCAAAAGTAGCAAATATTATTAAATTATTAACCAATCCCATGCGGTTTTTAGATATTATTATGATATCACTCAATATTGGAGTAAGAGGAAAATAATAAAAACGAAGGTTTATTTTAATCAAATTTCTTTTGTCGCTTAGCCCGCGACAGGGGCCTTCTTTTTTACCTTAAAAAAGAAGCAAAAAAGTCGTCGCTGTACCGGATCGACACGACGGTTCATCTTTCCTGCTATTGTCGACCCGCTAAGGCGACATTTGTCCAGTTTGTAAGGGTAGTGCATTTGTTATATTAATCTTATAATGCAGTAGCATTTAAAGGACGACCTAGGTCGATGTAGCGTTAAGAAAGCTTTTGGATTTGCGTTAAGAACAGATCCCCGAAGTGAAACGGCTTGGAGCTGTTTAGTAAATCCAAAAGCTTTTAGCGTAACATTGACCAAGTCTTGGGTTTTGCTTCTTTTGGCCAAGCAAAAGAAGGAGAGCCGCCCGCCGATGAGGGCAAAAAAGATGATTAAAATAAACCTTCCTTTAAAATCAATTTCCTCCAGAAGTCTCCCTTAATTCTAGCATAAAAAAGCCGGGCTTTTACACGGCCCGGCTTATTATTTCACTTTTAATATTTTAACCTTTGATCATCGACACAAAATCATCAAACAAATAGCGAGAATCATGTGGCCCAGGAGAAGACTCCGGATGATATTGCACAGAGAATGCTCTTTTCCCTTTCACACGAATACCTTCGATCGAATTGTCATTTAGATTAATATGCGTTACTTCTACTGCATCCGAGCTTTCGATATCTTCCCTTACCACACCGAAACCGTGATTTTGAGACGTAATCTCACATCGATTCGCAATGATATTTTTTACCGGATGATTAATCCCACGATGACCGTTAAACATTTTTTCTGTACGGATATCGTTCGCTAATGCCAAGATTTGATGACCTAAACAAATTCCAAACATAGGCTTATCGGCACGCAATATTTCTTTTACCGTACCGATCGCATAATCCATTGCAGACGGATCCCCGGGACCATTCGATATAAAATATCCGTCAGCACCCCATGCTTCCATCTCTGCAAAAGAAGTTTTCGCCGGAAAAACTTTCGCGTACACTTGCCTTGCATCAAAATTGCGTAAAATATTTTTCTTGATTCCTAAGTCCAAAACAGCAATACGTGTAGGCGCGTCCTCCTCACCATAGAAATAAGGCTCTTGTGTAGACACATGCGAAGAAAGCTCCAACCCGGCCATTGAAGGCACCTTAGCTAATTCCGATTTCAACGAATCCGAATCCAGATTTTCAGAAGAAATAATCGCATTCATAGCCCCTTTGTTACGGATATGACGAACCAAAGAACGCGTATCGATGTCAGAGATACCCACTAGATTTTCAGTCTCAAAATAAGTTTGAATAGATTCGTCCGCCATCTTCCGGCTATAGTTGATATTATAATTTTTACAGACCAATCCGGCAATCTGGATCTTTTTTGATTCCGTATCATCTTCATCAATCCCGTAATTACCAATATGCGCATTGGTCGTCACCATGATCTGCCCATAATAAGAAGGATCTGTAAAAATCTCCTGGTAACCGGTAGTACCTGTGTTAAAACAAATCTCACCTGTAGTGGTCCCTATTTTTCCGGCAGCTTTGCCATGAAATACAGTACCATCCTCAAGGACTAAAATTGCTGGTAATTTACTATAGTTGGTCATCTTTATATATATAATATTCTACTATCTTCTGTAATATCACGTTTAAAAATTAAGATACAAAAAAAGCCCAAACGGGCTATCAGTATCAGCAAATGATTTTTTCAATGTCGATATTAGACATGTTTTCAGTTGAGATCAAATTATAAACATCAATTTTCACGGGAGACAAAGGTACGAATTAAATTAAGAAGTGAAAATTATTTTTTTTCAAAAACGAACTCGTTTAAAACGTCAAATTTTAATCATCTTCTTCCAACACCTCCTGAACACGGCCTATCTGTCCATCTTGGAGACGCACTTTAATTCCCCTGTGGTGAAACGGGGCTGAAGTCAGTAAATCCTTTACAATACCTTCCGTCAAAATCCCCGTCCGTTGGTCTTTCTTTAGCACTATATTTACAACCATACCCGGCTTTATATTAGCTCTTGTTTTTCCGTCCATATCTATTTAAACATAATACCAACAGAAATATTAAAATGCTGGTGTTGAAAATCTCTATTATCCATTATTTTCTTTTCCGTGAGCTGTTGATACCCATATACAGCAGCAGTACTAATCCCCAATCCCGACTTTAAATTGTAAAGATAGAAAAAACCACCTTTAAACATAAAACCTCTATCGTAGCTCACGCCCAAATCAGGTGCATATCCCCCATTCACATAGACTCCAATGCTCGAATACTGCCCTACGATTCCAACAGGCAGACGACCGTCAATATAAATAGGCAACACACGCTTGCTATAAGAATACTCCTTTTGATCTTCTGCATAAGGATCATTCGTTTTATACTTACCATCAAAACCCTCATTACCTACTCCTAAGCCCAGGTATGCCCTATCATAATAGTTTCTCCCAAATACAAAGTGCATGGTGTACCCGTTAAAAGATCCTTCATACCCTTCATTCGCAAACCCCAGATTTCTTCCGCCCTGAATCAGCATATACGTACTTTTTTGCCCATATACCTGTCCAAAAAACACCATAGCTACTACCCAAAGTAAAAATTTCCACATATCATTAATTTAGAATTTTAAACACCATTTCCCGCATCAAATCGGACATTGTCGTATTAGGCCCGGTATTCAACCCTTTCGATTTAAGATCATAATCCCGCAGTATATTGATAATATCAAATGTTTTACGTTTAGTAAAATTACGGGCAGCCAGATCATATTCTTTTGTAAAAAAAGGATGCACACCCAATGCCTTTGCAACAGCCTGCGACGACTTATCCGGCAAATAATGATATTTCAATATTTTCGTAAAGTATCCCGCCAACGATCCCATTACGACTACTAACGGGTTGGACTTTGGATTTGCCGCAAAATAATCTACAATCTGAATAGCCTTTAACGAATCCCTTTTGCCCAACGCAGCGTTGAGTTCAAAAATATTAAAATCCTTACTTATCCCAATATTCCGTTCAATATCGACAGAAGAAATCTCACGATCCTTCGGCACATTGAGCATGAGTTTTTCTAACTCATTCGCTATCTTGGATAAATCGGTACCGAGGTATTCTGCCATCAAAGCCGCAGCCTGAGGGTGTATCCGCCATCCTTCCTGCCGCAATTGATCTACGATCCAAGGAGCAACTTTGTCGTCGTACAACTTAGCAGATTCCAACACCACCCCTTTTTTATCAATAGCCTTATAAAGCTTTGTACGTTTATCGAATTTCCCATGTTTATATGCAATAACCAATATCGTAGATGGTGTAGGGTTTTCAATGTACTTTGCAAACAGCTCATCATCCGACTTCCACTTCAGCCCCTGCGCCTCCTTAACAACGATCAATTGGTAGTCACTCATCATCGGATAGCGCTTTGAAGCGTTAACTATCGTCGAAAAATCAGTATCTTTTCCATACAAAATCGTTTGATCAAATCCCTTTTGCGCATCGTTCAAGACCGAATTTTCTAGCGCATCGCTAACTAAATCGATATAATAGGCTTCCTCGCCGTGCAATAAATACACCGGCTTATAGCTCCTGTTCTTGATATCGCTTAACGTCGTATTGATATTCATGAATAGGCGAAATTAATGATTTATGCGCAATTATCGCACATTTCTTTTTGAATCTCAAATGATTTATACATTGCCAAAATTTCGTAACTTTGTCCTATGTTTAAGCTGATCCCGTTGAATCTGCCTGCTTATCCCCTTAAGTTAACTCGCAATCAAGAGAAGGTTTTCGTTTTTGATATACTCAGAAAGAAAAATCTTATTCTGACGCCAGAAGAATGGGTAAGGCAGCATTGGATCCACTATTTGCATCAGCATAAAAAATACCCTAAGTCGCTGATGAAGACAGAAGGTGGGCTTCAGCTAAACAGCTTACAGAAAAGAAGCGATTTATTAATATACAACAGTACCGGAGTGAAGATTCTGCTCGCAGAATTTAAAGCACCTCATGTTAAAATTACGCAAAATACATTTCAGCAAATTGCGAATTACAACAGCATTCACAAAATTCCGTTATTATTGGTAAGCAATGGATTAGAACACCATTATTGCAGAATAGATTTTGAAAAAGAGTCTTTTGAATTTATAGAAGAATTACCAAATTACATTGAATAGACAATAATAGTTCAATTATTCATAAAAATAAATTTATATTAGTCATTCAATTTATAAAAAAGTAAAATAGTAAAATGAACATAGATAAAAACGAATTCAGAAAATATGCGATTAAGCATCATAGAATAGGTAGTCAGCATGTTGACGGTTTTATTTCTCGTTTAGAGACTAATATTCCTACCAATCTGACACCCTACATTGTCGAAGAAAGACAGCTAAACGTAGCACAGATGGATGTCTTTTCACGTTTGATGATGGATAGAATTATCTTTTTGGGGGATGGTGTGAACGATCAGGTAGCCAATATCATACAGGCACAATTATTATTCTTACAGTCTACCGATGCGCAACGCGATATTCAAATCTACATCAACTCCCCCGGAGGAAGCGTATATGCAGGATTAGGCATATACGATACGATGCAGTATATTTCACCTGATGTAGCAACGATCTGTACCGGTATGGCCGCATCGATGGGAGCCGTATTATTGGTTGCCGGAGCAAAAGGAAAACGTGCGGCATTAAAACACTCACGTGTAATGATCCACCAACCTTCAGGCGGTGCTCAGGGCGTAGCGTCAGATATGGAAATCAACCTGCGTGAGATGTTGAAATTGAAAGAAGAACTGTACACTATTATCGCGGAGCATTCCGGTCAATCCTATGATTGGGTCGAAAAATCTTCAGATCGCGATTATTGGATGAGAGCTGCCGAAGCAAAAGAATTTGGTATGATCGACGAGGTACTGGCACCTAAAAAAGAAAGTAAGTAAGTAAATTAAAATGAGTAAAAATAACAGAGATATACAATGCTCCTTTTGTGGCATTAGCAAGAATGAAGCACAAATGCTCATTGCCGGAGATGGAGCACATATCTGTGATCGATGTGTGACACAAGCAGGTGAGATTTTAGCTGAAGAGTTAAATCAGCGCAAAAATAAATCTTTGCAATCAACGCTGCAACTCATCCGCCCATTAGAGATCAAACAGCATTTAGATCAATACGTAATCGGCCAGGATGATGCCAAGAAAGTTATTTCAGTAGCGGTATATAATCACTACAAACGTCTAAATCAACAAGTGACTTCAGATGAAATAGAGATTGAAAAATCCAATTTAATCATCGTCGGAGAAACGGGAACAGGAAAAACATTATTGGCTAAAACAGTCGCCAAGATATTAAATGTACCATTCTCTATCGTAGACGCAACGGTATTAACAGAAGCCGGATATGTCGGAGAAGACGTAGAGAGTATCTTAACCCGACTTCTTCAATCTGCGGACTACGATGTTGCAGCAGCCGAGCGAGGTATCATTTACATCGACGAAATCGATAAGATCGCGCGTAAAAGTGACAATCCTTCGATCACCAGAGATGTTTCCGGAGAAGGCGTACAACAGGCGTTGTTGAAGATTCTGGAAGGAACGAATGTCAACGTACCTCCTCAGGGCGGGCGTAAACATCCCGATCAAAAGATGATTTCTGTCAACACCAGCAATATCTTATTCATTTGCGGTGGTGCATTTGATGGCATCCAAAAGAAAATAGCCAATCGTTTAAGAACCCAAACTGTTGGATATAAAATGAAGGAGGAAGATGAAATTATAGACTTGAACAACCTTTATAAATACATCACGCCTCAAGATTTAAAAAACTTTGGTTTAATCCCTGAGTTAATAGGCCGTCTACCGGTACTTACCTATCTTAATCCACTGGATAAAGAAACCATGCTGAGTATCCTAACGCAACCTAAGAATGCGTTAATTAAACAATACGTTAAGTTATTTGAATATGAGGATGTAGCGTTAAAGTTTGACGAGGAAGTATTCGAATTTATTGTAGATAAAGCATGGGAATTTAAATTAGGAGCCCGTGGCCTTAGAAGTATTTGCGAAGCGATCATGTTAGATGCCATGTTTGAAATACCCACCTCCAAAGATGAAATTGAGGATCAGACACTTCGTATTACGCTCGACTACGCGAAGCAGAAATTCGCGAAATCAGATATCAAAAAATTGCAAGTCGCTTAGATAAAATCCCTCACACAATGTGAGGGATTTTTTGTTATATAAAACAGTTACCTGTTTTTATTTTAAGATCTATGGCAAAAAAAGAATTAGTTGACACCCCTATTACCCCCGGCTTAAAATCCAAAGAAGATATTGTCAACAATTGGTTACCACGATATACGGGCAGATCACTTGAAGAATTTGGAAAGTATATATTATTGACAAATTTTTCGAAATATATTAAGCTATTTTCAGAACTGAATGATAATGCCCCTATTCACGGAGAAGACAAAGTCATGCAGTCCTGCTCTTCCGGTGGCATCACGATCATCAATTTTGGCATGGGGAGTCCGATGGCTGCCACGGTCATGGATCTGCTCTCGGCAATCAATCCCAAAGCCGTTCTTTTCTTGGGTAAAACAGGTGGGCTGAAGAAAAAAATAGCCGTAGGCGAGCTGATACTTCCCATTGCAGCGATTCGTGGCGAAGGCACCTCTACCGATTATTTTCCGCCCGAAGTACCTTCCCTACCCGCCTTCGCCTTACAGAAAGCCATTTCCACCACCATCCGTGACCATTCAAGAGATTATTGGACAGGCACAGTTTATACCACCAACAGACGGGTATGGGAGCACGACAAAAAATTTAAAAAGTACTTAAAATCCATTCGCGCCATGGCGGTAGACATGGAAACGGCCACCATATTCAGTGTTGGATTTGCTAATAAAATACCCACCGGGGCATTGCTGCTCGTTTCGGACCAGCCTATGATTCCCGAAGGTGTAAAGACCTCCGAGAGTGATGTGACCGTTACTGCCAAATATGTAGAAACCCATCTCACGATCGGAATCGATGCGCTAAAACAATTAATTAACAACGGTCTCACGGTAAAACACCTGAAGTTCTAAAAGAGCTTACTCCATTAGCGCCAATACCAATAACAACTTGACACTATTCGCAATGAACGAAGATTAACAAAACTTTTGTCAGAATACTTGCATCTATTAATTTCAAAACATATATTTGTGGAGTACTTCGATAGTAGTACACCTAATCAATACCTTGATAACAATAGGTCTTGGTTTATAAAGAAGTGGCGAGAGACTGGCTCAATGACCCACTGGCAACCTACAAATAAAGATTTGAAAAGGTGCCAATTCCTGTCCGAAGCAATACCGCTTTGGAGCATATAAATGAAAGAAGACTATGACATTAAAATTTAAGAATCAATCCATACTTGTTGCGTATAGTAATCCTAAACGCTCACAACGTTTATTACACCTTATCTATCACTTCTATTTCATGCGAATGTGCTAGTCGTCGCTTCAGATCAATATACGTATATCAGTAATTTTATACGCTGAGCAATAAGACGACCAACACATCACGTAGAAATTGACAAGATTCAGATAAAATAGACCAAACATTGAAATGGGAGATAACAAAAACTTAAAATTCGAGACATTACAGCTTCATGCAGGACAAACAGCTGATCCTACTACAGGCGCCAGAGCATTACCAATCTATCAAACAACATCATATATATTTGATAGTGCAGAACATGGCGCAAATCTCTTTGCATTAAAAGAGTTCGGCAATATCTACACCCGTATCATGAACCCCACCACAGAGGTATTCGAGAAACGTATCGCGGCGTTAGAAGGCGGAGCATATTCTGTAGCTGTAGCCTCGGGGCAGGCGGCTCAATTCATTGCATTGAATAATATAGTAGAAAGTGGCCAAAACTTTGTAGCGGGATCCAGCCTATATGGAGGCACGTACAACCAATTCAAAGTAGCCTTTAAACGAATAGGTATTGAAGCGCGATTTGCTGACGATAGCGATGCAGATAACATCGAAGCCTTAATAGATGCTCAAACCAAAGCAATTTATATCGAAACAATCGGCAACCCAAGTTATAATATCCCGGATTTCGAACGCATAGCAGCAGTCGCAAAAAAACATGACCTTCCGTTGATCGTTGATAACACATTCGGAGCAGGAGGATATCTATTCAAGCCACTGGAATATGGAGCACATGTCGTTGTAGAATCTGCTACAAAGTGGATCGGTGGGCATGGTACCAGTATTGGTGGCGTTATCATCGATGGTGGCAATTACAATTGGGGCAATGGAAAATACCCCCAATTCTCCGAACCTTCGGAGGGATACCACGGTTTGATATTTTCAGACGTATTCGGTGAAGGCGGCCCCTTCGGAAATATACAGTTCGGTATTCGCGCACGTGTAGAAGGACTACGGGATTTCGGTCCGGCCTTATCTCCATTTAATTCCTTCTTATTGGTACAAGGATTAGAGACCCTATCGCTCCGTGTTCAAAGACATGTCGACAACGCATTAGAAATAGCACAATGGCTCGATGCACATCCTCAGGTCGAAAAAGTAAGCTATCCCGGCCTTAGGCATCACCCCTACCATCAGAATGCGCAAAAGTATCTCAAAAATGGATACGGTGCAGTGTTATCCTTTACGATAAAAGGAGGTGCAGTAAAAGCAAATGAGTTTATTGATGCGTTGGAGCTAATCAGCCATTTGGCGAATATAGGAGACGCTAAAACCCTAATCATTCACCCTGCGGCCACTACACATCAACAATTATCGGATGAAGCACAACGCAAAGCAGGTGTAATAGCAGGCCAATTACGTTTATCGGTTGGTATCGAGCACATCGACGATATCAAAGCCGATATAGAACAGGCATTTGAAAAAATCAAGTAGTCTATTGAAAACACAACTTGATTAACACATTTTAGCAGCAGGAAAACGGAGTATAAGTACAAACAATATAAATTATAAACAGTATAAATTAGAATGGGTAAAAAGCTAACTATTGGTATGTTTGGATTTGGTGTAGTAGGACAAGGACTGTATGACATTATCAAAACCAAAAATTTAAATTTAGAGATTAAAAAATTTGTGATTAAAAATGCGGACAAAAAACGTACTCTTCCTGCAGAATTATTCACGACAGATGCTAACACTATTTTAGACGATCCGGAAATCAATACCGTAGTCGAATTGATTGACGATGCCGATGCCGCATTTGAATTAACTGTACGTGCACTTCGTTCCGGAAAAAATGTGGTCTCAGCCAATAAGAAAATGATCGCTTCGCACCTGGAAGAACTAACAGAAATCCAACAGGAAACCGGAACCTCTCTTTTATACGAAGGAGCCGTATGTGGCAGTATTCCGATTATACGGAATTTGGAGGAATATTACGACAATGAGCTTTTACATTCCATATCGGGTATATTCAATGGATCATCAAATTATATTCTGTCCAAAATTTTTAACGAAAACCAAAGCTATGACGATGCCCTAAAAAAAGCACAGGAATTAGGCTTTGCAGAAACCGACCCCACATTAGACGTAGGCGGTTACGATCCAAAGTACAAGCTCGCTATTGTAGCCTCACATGCGTATGGTATCTATATTAATCCGGAAAAAATCCTTAATCTAGGTATAGACAAATTAGGTAATGCCGATATACGATATGCCCGGGAAAAGAATTACAAAATAAAATTAATTCCTTTAGCTAAGGAAATTAACCCTAAAGAGGTCGTGCTCTATGTATTACCAAAATTCTTGACCAAAGAAAGCATTTTATATAACGTAGAAAATGAAAACAATGGTGTCTTAGTCAAAGCAGCCTTTGCCGACGAACAATTTTTCTATGGCAAAGGTGCCGGAGGTCATCCCACAGGATCTGCCGTCCTTTCAGATATTACGGCACTACGATATGACTATCGCTATGAGTACAAAAAACATCTTGATGCCCAACAAATTGAATATACTACAAACTACGAGCTCAAGGTCTATCTTAGGTATGAAGATGAAGACATATTGGAAAACATCATGTTTAATTCCATATCCGAAAGATTTTATGGAGAAGATGCGAAATATGTCATCGGGCACATCAATCTTCAGGAAATCATCGACAAACGCGATCTCATAAACAGGCCCGGTTATTTTATTGCCGAGATTGCTTAGGAATTAATTTGCCTCTGCGACAAATACTTGATCCCGACAAAAATAGAAGTGATTATTTCGAAAACGGATAGATTGGCATCCTTGTTGCGACAGCAAAGTACACGTTGGTTAATTTGCTTTAATTATGTAATTATAATTGCATATTAAAGCAAATTTATCTAGGTTTAAGGATTGACAAATTAACAAAGAAAAATTATGAGTAAGTGGAAAAGTGTGTTACTCCTTACGCTTTTAGCGAATACAGCTTGGGCGGAGTCCACGGAGGTAGAGCAGACTAATTCTCCTACAGGGTTTCTAATCATTGGAGGATTATTGGTGCTGGTGATTATTTTTATTCTATATAACAGACAGAAAAGAAAATTTAATGATTAAGAGAAAAGGTCAGCGATTGCTGACCTTTTCTCTTTTTTAATCTCTCTTTAAACCGAATTTTTCCATTTTACTATACAGGTGCGACCGTTGAATACCAATTTCATCTGCCGTTTTAGACACATTCCAAGCGTTTTTATCCAGCTTATGTGTAATATACTGTTCCTCCGCATAGTCTTTAAATTCCTGGAAAGACTGAAAATTATCAAAATTCAAACCCGTACTTTTAGTTGCCACATCCCCATTCGTTATATGTTTAACCGTCGACGGATTTGCAAAAGTACTGACCTCTTTTTCCGTGATTTTTTTATCACTTAAAATAATCAAACGTTCCACCATATTACGAAGTTCGCGGATATTACCCGTCCAGGGTAACGCCTGTAAACTTTTCATCGCATCAGTGGTGATCTCCTTTGTCGGAATATTGTAATCATGACATATCTCTTCACAGAATGAAGATGCAATCAGCGGAATATCATCCATACGCTCGGCTAAAGAAGGCACATGTATCAGGATTACACTCAAGCGATGATACAAGTCCATACGGAAATTACCGTTGTCGATTTCCTTCAACAAATCTTTGTTTGTCGCTGCTATTACACGTACATTCACATCGATTTCTTTCTCACCACCTACACGCGTAATCTTGTTTTCCTGCAATGCACGCAGCACCTTTGCCTGAGCAGACAAGCTCATATCCCCTATCTCATCAAGGAAAAGTGTTCCTCCATTTGCCTGTTCAAATTTTCCGATACGTTGCTTTACTGCCGACGTAAAAGAGCCCTTTTCATGACCAAACAATTCAGATTCAATCAATTCCGAAGGAATAGCCGCACAATTTACTTCGATTAATGGCAACGAAACCCGATTAGACTTCTCGTGCAGCCAACGTGCTACCAATTCTTTACCCGAGCCATTATCACCTGTAATCAGTACACGTGCTTCTGTAGGAGCTACTTTATCAATCGTCTCTTTAATGAGCGCAATACTGTTCGAACTTCCAAGGATTTCTTTCGTTTTTGCGACTTTACGCTTCAGGACTTTCGTTTCTTTGACGAGATTCCCCCGTTCAAGCGCATTACGTACAGTAATCAGCAGCCTGTTTAAATCAAGAGGTTTCTCCAGGAAATCGTATGCTCCTTTTCGAGCAGCTTCCACAGCCGTTTCGATCGTCCCATGACCAGAGATCATGATGAATGGTACATCAGTAATGGCGTTTGCCGCCACAAGCACTTCCATACCATCCATTTTATTCATCTTGATATCACACAATACCAAATCTATTTTCTCTTTCTTCAGTATCTCTAATCCCTCTATACCATTATCCACATCCAACACGTTATACTCTTCATATTCCAGAATATCTCGCAGAGAACTTCGAATAGGTCTTTCGTCGTCAATAATTAATACGGTAGTCATATATGATTATATATAGAATTAAGCGTTTAAATAAACACGTACCAGGTGTAATAACAAAAAAAAAAGAAGCAAACCTTGTAAGCCGGGTTCTGTAACCGAAATAAATCGGTTCTCTATCATTTATCTAGGCTTGCACTCACGCACAAGCTCCATCAACCTACCCATTACGAATGTCGTAAACCGACAGAAGACGAGCAGCCTTCGAGTTTCGCAACCTATTTGGTCTTTCAACACACGAGGTTTACCGTAATGTATGTCGCCATACAATACCGTGAGCTCTTACCTCACGTTTTCACCCTTATCCACCAAGATGGCAGACGGTATATTTTCTGTGGCACTTTCTGTATTCCGTCAAAACAGAACCCTTCCCGTTAGGAAGCGTGTCGCTCTATGTTGCCCGGACTTTCCTCTTTCCCGTTTTAGACGAGACAGCGATAGAGCCGGTTTGCTTCAACCACAAAACTACGTTTTTTAGTTGAAAGTAAATAATTGAAAATTATCAGCTCTCCCGTTCTAATCCGATGTGATATCGCCTAGCATATTACACTATATAGATCACGGATTATTTTCTCTGATGAATAAAAAAAGAGCCCGGATAAATTATCATCCGGGCTCATTCTTTAGAAACCTGTATTTTCTATTAAAATGCTAACACTTCTACTTCAGTTCTTCTGTTTTGTTGGTGTTCTTCCTCTGTACATTTCACCTTATTAGCACATTTGTTCACCAAGCGGGTTTCACCGTATCCTTTCGCTACCAATCGGTCGGCAGCAATTCCTTTACTTACGATATAATCCACCGCTGATTTTGCTCTTCTATCCGAAAGCTTCATATTATATGAATCACTTCCGCGGCTATCGGTATGACTTGAAAGTTCAATTCTAAGTGTTGGGTTATTACGTAGGGTTGTAACCAGCTTATCCAAAATTATAGCTGCATCCGGACGGATATTGTGCTTATCAAAATCATAGTATATATTCTCCAGCACAAATTTTTCGCCCACTTTATGAACAGGCTGTAAACTCAACGCTACACGTATGGTCGTATCTTGTTGAGGTATCACTCCCGATACAGACACACTGTCTGCCATATATCCAGCTTTATCCGCTAACACAAGATATGGTGTATTTCTGACAAGTTCAAAACTAAACACCCCTTTACTATCGCTGCTACCCATTGTCACAAGTTTACCGTTCTTGTCTAATAAGCTAATGGAAGTAAGCGGCAATGGTTCTCCGGTCTTCTTATCCCGCGTCATACCTTCTAACATAACCGTAATTTTCGGTTTCACATAGCGGAACGAATAGATATCGTCCGATCCGATACCACCTTGCCGATTCGACGAAAGGTAACCAAAGTTTTCATCCAGATTATCTCCTACAACGACAAAGGCAAAATCATCCGATGGCGAGTTGACCGGATAGCCCATATTTCGTGGCTTTTCGAAATGATCTCGTTGGCCTTTAGTCTGAAAAACATCCAATCCACCCATACCCACGTGACCTGTGCTGGAAAAATACAATATGTTATCAAATACCGCAGGGAAAACCTCGTCTCCATCCGTATTGACATTACTTCCCGCGTTCACAGGTGTTCCCCAGCTGCCATCCGCTTGCTTGGCACAAAACCAGATATCCACACCACCTTTTCCACCCGGCATATCCGAAGCAAAGTAAAGTGTATTTTCATCTGCACTCAACGCCGCATGTCCTACGGAGTATTCTTTCACATTATTATAAATGAAATCCTCTTCTATCCAATCATTCCCTTGCTTTCTGTATATTTTAAGCTCAAGGTTCTGTTTTCTCCATTTCTGTCCAATTGCCCGGTATTTTTCAACCTGTTTACCAGGATAGGTACGCGTCACATACAATACTTCTTCTTTCGAATCCGTAGTGACGGGGCCCAGGTGAAATTGCGATTTATTAAACACATCCGGCATTATATTTGGGTAGCTCAGAGATCCATCATCATTTTGGGTAGCCGAATATATTTTAAGATATGGCTGTCCTGTCATACCACTTTTTTCAACCATTAAGCTATTTGGCTCAGCAGCATACAATACACCACCGCTCGTAGGGATCAAACCAAATTCTGCTAATGCGGTATTGACATGTTCTTCATTCATAATCACATGTTTAGACGGGTTTTCCATCCAAAAAACGGCAGAGTCTGACCCCGCAATCGCGCGTGATACTTCTGCTTTCTGACCATACTTAGACTGGTAATTCACAAATGCTGCTTTTGCTTCGCTATATTTACCCTGCAATTGCAACACCCGTGCATAGTCGAGAAAAGACTGTTCACTTGCCGTTTCATTCTCCACAATACGGGCATACCAGTTTTCAGCCAATGCGTATTGATTGATGTACAGGTAACTGGAAGCCAGTCGCTCCATATCTTCCACCTTCGGCTTATCCTTGTCGATAATTACCTCATAAGCCTTAGCTGCATTCGCATATTCCATATTGTAATAGAACTGCGCGGCTCTTTGTTGACGACTAGGCTGCTCTTGTGCATATCCGTATTGACTTACGCCCGCCCAAAGTCCTATAGCAAGCAAACCTACCGTTATCTTATGCGTTCTTGATAGTAATTCTTTCATAGCTGTTTTCAAAACGGATTAAAAATATCTTGGACTTAATATCTGACGACTTATACGACCAAATGTCACACCTAGCGTCACCTCATGTGTACCATTCTGCAAACCACTCATCCGATTCAACATGTGATCGTAGGAGTATCCGATGCGGAATTTAGGTGAAATATAGAATTGCGCGATTCCACTGACCGAATTCACGGAGCTCAGTTTATTCGCTGAATAGTCGGTATAGTCCCGATTAAAAATCCGTGCTCGTGTACGGTATCCTCCACCGATCCAAAATTTGTCATTGAAAATAAACATCGCATTGATATCCAATGAAGTTGGTCCCTTAAAATCATCTTTCACGAGTATACTCGGACGAAGTAATAATGCCCTATCCAATTCAAAAAGTGCTCCGGCAATAAAATATCCGTGAATGCTACGGTATAAACTCTCCAGCGAATTTTGATTAAATTGATAATCTTTACCACTCTCACTGCCGGCAAACAGATCCTGAACAGATACGCCCGCATACCATCTTGGGTTGCTGTAGTACGCACCTAAACGAATATCCGGACGCCAGGTTCCGATCTTACCCGTAGGTATAAAAGGGTCATTCGCATCAATATATTTCAATTTAGTTCCATCAAGACTGTATTGTGTCACTCCTCCGGCAATACCCAGGCTCAACCGATGTTCGTCGGCTCTATCCAGTTTGAGCCGCAGCGCGTAGTTTGCGTAGATGCTCGTAGCGGCCTGCGCCCCCAGTTTATCTCCGGTAATCTGCAAGCCAACCCCGTGCCGTCTCTCATAAGGATCCAACACCCCGTCAATTGAAATAGTCCCGGTTTGGGGAGCACCTTCCCAACCTGTCCACTGACTTCTCAAACCCATCTGCCCAAACCATTCCTCTTTATAACCAGCATAAGCAGGGTTTACACTGATCGAATTAAAAATGTACTGGGTAAATTGGATGCTCTGTTGTCCATACCCTTTTATTCCTAAAAGAGTTATGGACAACAACAACATATATTTTTTAGCTAATCTGTTCATGGATTATTCGTTTAAGATCTATCTAATTATTTTCTTTTGATTATCACCCAACCTTTATGTGATTCTTTTTTACCGTTTCTAACCGTTTGAAGCACATAATAATATGTTCCATCATTCAATCCTGTACCATTCCATGTGTTGTTATAATTTTCATTGAAGTAAACTTCATTACCCCAACGGTTGATGATACTCAACGACACCTTATCGTACATTTCCAGACCTTTAATGAAGAAGTATTCATTATAGTCATCATTACCCGGAGTAATCACATTCGGGATTATCAATGGATTTGGCAGTATAGTTACCGTTACGGTAGCCACATTACTGTATCTTCCTTTTTGATCTTTCACACGATACGTGAATGTCACCGGATCCAAATTATTATCAGCAGGCGCATAGAACACGATTTCTCCCGACGGCAACACCTCTACTCTACCTCTGCCAGGTCCCTGAACAATCTCTACCGTTGACAAGTCAACAGGCCATCTTGTTATGATATCATTTGCCGTTACATTAATCGTTACATCTTTACCTGTTTGTACCTCAGCAAAATCATCTACAGCTTCGATTAATGGGAAATCTACCGGAATCTCTGGTGTTTCATCTTCATCATCCGGATCCTCAGTATCCGGTGTATCTGGTCCCCATACTTTCACACCATTACGTATCGTTTCCGGAGCTTCTTCAGAAACCGTTGCCTCTACCTCAACAATAATCGTACCTCCAACTGCTATAAGCTGGTTCACCGTAATTTCAGCGGTATTACCTGAGCCTACAATTGTCGCGTTGCCACTGCTGATACTATAGGCATCGATCGTCAACCCTTCACTTGGCAATTCAACCAATTTAATGATATCACCATTTTCCAACACACCAGGTCCCATATTCGTAATCGTCAGTGTAAAGGTCGTGCTTTCACCCGCTTTCACCCTGTTATCATTCGCAACCTTCGTTATCGATAGGGTCACACTACAATCATTAACTACCGGTGTTACAGCCAAACGTTCTAAGCTTTCACAACCATTGGCTGTTTGACTTGCATAATAAGTTACCCCATTTTCAAGCACCGTAGCCTCCGGTAATACTGTAGCATCTATTGCAGATGAACTGTACCATTTAATACCTGTACCTATCACTGGTAGATCTGCCAGTGTTTTATTATCACTCAAACAGAACTCCGGTGCAGCATCCTCAATAGTAGGTGCCGGAGTTGCTGTAATCGTAACAGTTACTTCCGTACGCTCAACACTCTCACATCCGTCAACAACCTGAGACGCATAGTACGAACCATTTGTCAATGCCGTTTCCGGTGCCAGTGCCGTACCGCCTGCATCAGACGTGTACCACAATACAGTACCCGTAGCTCCCGTAATATCCAGATCCGCAACCGTAGCCGCGTCAATCTCACAGAACGTCTGCGCTAACTCGTCCAGATCAGGGGCCGGAGTTGCTGTAATCGTAACAGTTACTTCCGTACGCTCAACACTCTCACATCCGTCAACAACCTGAGACGCATAGTACGAACCATTTGTCAATGCCGTTTCCGGTGCCAGTGCCGTACCGCCTGCATCAGACGTGTACCACAATACAGTACCCGTAGCTCCCGTAATATCCAGATCCGCAACCGTAGCCGCGTCAATCTCACAGAACGTCTGCGCTAACTCGTCCAATTCAGGGGCCGGAGTTGCTGTAATCGTAACAGTTACTTCCGTACGCTCAACACTCTCACATCCGTCAACAACCTGAGACGCATAGTACGAACCATTTGTCAATGCCGTTTCCGGTGCCAGTGCCGTACCGCCTGCATCAGACGTGTACCACAATACAGTACCCGTAGCTCCCG
>NZ_SRZY01000032.1 GCF_006476045.1 Sphingobacterium lumbrici | reverse complement strand
TCAGTGGCTAAAACATACCCTACAAAATATCATGTCGATCAACCATAAAAAATTAAAGGATCTCTATCCGCAGAACTATAAGAAAAGTATCGAGCAATCAAATATGTAGTTCATCGGGCGCATACGTTCGATCCGCAGGAGGCTTCAGGGTCGTGTTGGGGAATCGAGGGGCTGAGCCAATCCTGCCACCCCGACAAAAAAGCTCGACGAAAGTCGGGCTTTTTTTATTTTCGGACATATTTCGGACGATTATAGGAAAGATTTTGATTGTTGTAAAGTTGAAGTAACTTAAGATAATTTGTAATTTGTTCTAAAGTTGAAATCCCCTTTTATTCAAATGATAGGACAAAGAAGTTGAATTTTCTGTTATTTCAAGGTCTCTCTGATTGCTTGATTCTTCATTATTATCATATGTTTTGTATCTATCAAGCATTTCCCAATAGTATTCATCAACTAATATTTTGAAACGAATGATGTTTTTAAAATCAGTTACATCTATTTTTAAAAACTCGATTTCGAAATAGGAGGATTCTTCAAGTTTATAGGGATTAATATCTCCATGTATTTCTAAAAATAGAACTAAATTATCAGCTGTTTTTTCATATTTGACCAACCACTTCAATAAGTCTTCTTCATTATGTATATCAATCTCTTCGAACTCGTGAAGTGCATTTTTAGCAGAGTTGTCATTTTCAAGGTAATTAGCTAGCTCTTTTAAGCCCAAATATAGATTGTCAAATCTTTCAAATACGTAAGAATGGGTATATGCGTAAGTATTTAATGATAAATGGGTAAGTTTGAACTTGTCTAACCAAGCTGTATAAATTGTCTTATCAATAATGGTATTTGTGTAATGCTTTTGTAATTGTATCAAAGCTCCAGAACAAATCGTATGTGTTGCTGAATATTTGGGATCTGCAATAAAATCTATTTTTTCATCTTCATAGATATAAAATTTTATGATTTCTTTAATTTCGATGGTATTATCTGAAAGTTCAAAATCATGACAGTTTTCAATAAACACCTCTCCATCTTTTGATTCAAAAAGTAAAATACTAAAGTGTTTTTTAGATTTATTGCCTTCAAATGAATATCCTTCGCCTTGCTCTTTAGTGCAACCATAAGCATTACAATAGCCTATATAAGGGATTAATTCGGTGTCTCCGCTTTTCTTAAATATAGCAAAAACTGTATTAAGCTTTTTTAAGAAAATTTCCTTAGTTGTTTCTTGCAAAATTTGGTTAGCATTAAATACCAAATCAAGTGATTCTATATCCATGTGCTGAATGCAATTAACAACGAAATCTTTTTTTGTCATTTTGGTAGTTTAATGATTGTTTGTAAAATAATATAAACCTAATCATTTGAGCCATGAAAGTTTTTTCGCCTCTTCATAGCATTCATCTAAATCTTTAGCATATTCCCCTTCGTAAAAATAGTAATTAACACCACTATGATAAGAGCAAGTTCCTTCACCTTGCGATTTACTTATCCAGCCATCAATACATCTTGCTCCATTGAATTTATATCTAGAGTTTTCATGTATCTTATGAGCTAAGGTAGAAACAGGAGTAAATTTCGGAATTATTGAATCGTGAAAGAAAATAAATATTATTGTTGAATAGAATAATATAATTTTTAGCCATGAAAACCAACTACCTTCTATTATAACCCCTTTTTTAGTATTCAATAAGTGATTGCTATTCATTAGATATTATCTGATGAATAATTTGTTTTTAAATAAAATTTTTCTTTTTTACCTGCTTTAAGTCGATATTCCTCAGCTAATTCATGATCACCTAATTTATAGTGACATAAACCTTTGTAAAAAAGGATATCAGCGTTCTCAGGAGTTTGCTTAATTAATTCTTCAATCTTATGAAAAGCAGCATTAAAATCTCCTATGTTTTTATAAAACATGAAAATTGCTTCATTTAAAGTTCTGTCTTCTGGAAAGTGTTCTTGTGCCAGAGTTATATATTTCTCTCCTTCTTTTAGATCATTTTTATTGCCATAAAAAGCTATTAAAGCCGTAAGATCTTCTTTTTGAATTTTTCCATTGGAAATATTCGATTGCGATTTTAAGATATTTTTATCAAACCTTTTCTTTCTTATACTATGTTCAGCTTTATTTGAGAGTTTGCCAAATAGAACAAAAATTAAGCCTCCTAAAAGTCCTGTTATTAAAGCTCCTATCATTTTTTATATTTTATTTAAGTAGTGTATTATGCATTTTAACTTTTATTATTAGATTATCAATTTGGTTGTGAATCTATTTTGTTTTCTGATAACGAGCGAATAAGAATATAAAAATTTTCCAGAAAATTGTGAAAAAGATAATTGAAACTAAAACGAATCCAATAAATGAAAAGAAACCATCTGGAGCAATCATTTTCCAGGATGTTACTAGGGATATACTAAATAGTACTAAAAAGATTACAGGAGCTTGTTTTTTTGTATTTCTCTTGGATGCTTGAAAGCTATCATAATCAATTTTATCATTTTTCCATTTTTTTCTATCAATATTTTCGCAAACTTCCACGCCTTTTTCAGAAAGGAATACTGTCCTATTAAAAATGTTAAAATTATAGGTATTGTTTATAGTTTCTCCAGTGATAGGACAGAAACCTCTATTAATTAAGCCTCTTTCGTCTAAAAATTGAAAAGTTTCAGCCCTTAGTGATATATGCTGCAGGAGATCTTTATTATTCTTGTTAAAAGTTGAAAAATAGAATTCTGACATATCAATATTATTTTCTTCCAAATTTTTAAGTATAGCTGTTCTCCAGTTATATACGTTCTGATTATGAAATCCTAAATTGTCAAAATACTCCATATGAATGTCAATTTCGCTTTTCACTGCAACAGGATTAATAGAAATATTATCAGATATGTCATCAAGGTAGGACTCTATTTTTTCTAATTCTATAAGTCGTTGGTACTCCTGATTTATCCATTCATCAAAATCATATGGGCCTCCGATATCGATATCAGGATGTATTCTTACTGACATATACGTTTGAAAAAAATATGTATGCAGTTTTTGATACTCATTTTGTAATGCTTCATTGTTTCGATCAATTACTTTCAATTCAATGTAGCGTTTTAGTAAAATTTCGAAAGAATTTACCTGTTCTTGTGATTTATTATCAGGCGGTATATTATTAGTCACTTCAGCTCGAGTAATGGAGATAGATTCATATGTTCCGTTTTCTCCAATTTTTATTTCAGAATTCGTCTTAAGCAACAGCTCTGAATTTATTGAAATTTCGTCACATAATTCTTTACCAATAATAACAGAAATTCTCCTTTCAGAATCCCAATGTCTGAGAAAATTAGTTTTCTCTCCATTTACGTTTGTTGCGACAGTTAAATGCAGTTTATCAAAATTCAGATATGTCTTGAGTTGCTGAATATTTCCAGTATAAGAAATTCTTTTTTCTTCCATTTTATTAGCAATATTAAGGTGCTGATCATTATGGTGTTTTTAGATGTAAATATTCAGAAAAAAACTGATCTCTGCTCCATAGCTTTCCATAATCTTTGTCTGCGCACAAATATAATGTTTTTAGTCCAACTCTTTTATCTCTCTTCTTTTTAGTTCAATGGTGTGTAGTAGTCTGTTTTCCTCCTCTCGTTTAATCACTAATTTCTGGAATTTGTTGGGATCTAGAGTGTATGTGCTGTCGATGTACGATGTAATATTTGGCAAGTCTAATTCCATCATACGGTAGCGCATCTCGTATGATTTTCTATCATTCAATTGCCTGTTTTTCTCGTATAGAGCACCTGTTCCCAATGAGATAATGACCGACAATACTATCATGACAATAACCACAGGCGTGGATTTCAGGTCAATGCCGTATTGATACTTCATCATATAGATGCCTGTGTTAGTGAAGGACAAGAATAAATAGCATTATATGTGCAACATTAGCCAATAAAGCGAAATATAGCTATTTTTGGAATAATCTTAAACAACATTCAATATGCCAGAACAGCAGACTATACCTGCCTGCGGTTGAATACCACAAGTCATACACTTTGCTTTAACATCATCTACTTAAATGTCAAGTATTTTGTTTCGTTTACTTGACGAGTAAATGATATTCACTACCTTTGCAGAGCAATGGGAGTTACACAAAACATACAGAAACAAATCAGTAAGTTGGCTGACGGAACTACGTTCAAATACGAGCAATTGGATATTGAACCACAGGAGTTTTCTGCGACAGCCAAAGCCATTGAACGACTGATTGCCAAAGGGATTATCAAAAGAGTTTCGACAGGTGTGTTTTACAAGCCCAAGAAAACTGTTTTTGGCGAACTGAAACCCAACGAAGAAGAAATTTTAAAACCTTATCTGTTTGAAAAAGGCAAACGTATTGCCTACATCACAGGAACTTCGCTATACAACCGTTTGGGTTTGACAACACAAATTCCCAATAGCATAAAAATTGCAAGTCGGGATAAACGGATTACCGTTTCAAATGGCAACGTAAAAGCAAGCCCTGTAAAAAGTTATGTGGACGTAACCGATAAAAATTTTTACTTGTTGGAGTTATTGGACGCGTTAAAGGATTTCAAAAAAATTCCTGACTTGGATAAAAGTTCTGCAATCAAAATACTTTTAACAAAACTGAAAGAACTCAATCCCACAGAAACAAAACTTTTGATAAAGTGCGGTTTGGCTTATCCACCACGAGTACGGAGTTTTCTCGGTGCATTATTGGAAAACATAAAAACTGAAAGCGATTTGACAGCATTGAAAAAAAGTTTAAACCCGCTTTCGGAATACGAATACGGCATTAGCGAAAAACAATTAGCAACCGCAGAAAATTGGAATATAAAATGAAGCTACACGAAAATAAAGAACTTTTTCAAGATGCTGTTATTGCTACATCACAGCAATTAAGCATAAAGGAAATTTATATAGAAAAAGATTATTGGGTAACGTTCGCTTTGTTCAATATTTTTAAAAATGACATTGGCAAAGAAACCGTTTTTAAAGGAGGTACAGCGTTATCAAAATGCTTCGGAATGATACAACGGTTTTCGGAAGATATTGATTTGGTCGTGTTGAGAAATGAAAGCGAAACGGGAAACCAACTGAAAACAAAAATCAAAAAGATTTCCAAATACGTTTCAGACGTACTTCCCGAAATAGACATTGACGGAATTACCAATAAAGTCGGAATGATACGCAAAACAGCACACAATTACCCTCGTACTTTCACGGGACATTTCGGGCAAGTGCGGGATATTATCATTGTGGAATCTACTTGGTTAGGAAATTTTGAACCATACACAACCGCAAGTGTAAGTTCGTTCATTTACGAAATGATGTTGCAGAACAACCAACAAACACTCATTGACGACTACGGAATTAATCCATTTGAGGTATTGGTGCTGAACCCGAAAAGAACGTTGTGCGAAAAAATTATGAGCTTGGTGCGTTTTTCTCAAACACAAGAACCCATTACCGATTTAAGAAACAAAATCCGTCATACTTACGACATTCATTTGATGCTGAAAGATGAAAATCTGAAATCTTTCTTTCAATCAGACGAATTTAAAACAATGCTTTTGCGAGTAGCAAATGATGACATTACAAGTTTCAAAAACAACAACGAATGGTTAGCCAATCACCCAACGACAGCAATTATTTTTTCTGATACAACAGACACTTGGAATAAAATCAAAGATGCTTACACAAAAAGTTTCAGCGAATTAGTTTTTGGGGAACTTCCACCCGAAAAGGACATACTAAAAACTTTGACAGCAGTATCGGACAGATTGAAAACAATAGAATGGAACATAAAACCATGAGATTAAAGTCAGAATGAAGCCAAGATTTCCAATGGCTAATAGTCTATTCTTTTGAATTGCACCAATCGCATCATAATAGCATCACGATTGCATCATTTAAGCATAAGCAAAGTGTAAAGAGAGTTGGTAACCGACTTGATCTCCCCTCGCTCATTTGTGGCTTGCGAAACCCCACCGCTCTTGTCCGTGGTTGTTCTCGCTTTGGCTGTTTACGGAATTGATTTGGCGACCAAATTCTATGAAAAAAAGGATTGTTGTTATCAAAGGACTTTCGTATCTTTATGATAACAAAGTACATTGACTGATTGGAAAAGGTTCTGTCAAGAGAACTCAAAAGCCTACAAAGTAGGACATATTAAAGGAGACCTATTCGGTTACCTCTCTTGATAGATAACTTGCTAACAATAATATAATCAACGCATTAGAGGTGTGGTGGAAAATCCTGCCACCCCGACAAAAAAGCTCGACGAAAGTCGGGCTTTTTTTGTTTGTGGCGGGATGAGAACCGGGGTTCGATCCGCAGGAGGCTTCAGGGTCGTGTTGGGGAATCGAGGGGCTGAGCCAATCCTGCCACCCCGACAACACTTACACTAAGTAAGGTCAAAAACCCGCAAATTCTATGGATTTGCGGGTTTTTTGTTTTTTTTCATATCAGAATCCCCCAATCAATATCAATGTAAATGTGAGTTAAACGGTGAGTCTTTTTTAGATTTATATTTACTCACCGAATAGCGTGTAAATAATTTTAAATCAATTATATGAATCATTTATTTTGTTGTCATTTATTGCAGTTTGACTCATTCTCTGTACCCCTTTGGTATTTAATTTAAGATCCTTTCTGAGTAGAAACGGCCCACACTCTGAATTGGTCAATAGCTTTACTAAGCACACCTGCAGATCCTTTGAATTTTCCCGATCCACTAGGTACATCACCTTTTCCGTACCATTCATAGAACCCTTGATTTTTGACGACACGGTTAATCATGGGTCTGACTTCATCGTAGGCCTCTTTAACAAATCCATGAGCAATCAACTGTTGGATCATTCGGCCACCAAACCAAGTCCAGTCGCCTCCGTTCTGATAGATATAGGGGGCAGACATCCCACCCCTGAAAAGGCCTTCAGGATAAGCAGGATATAGTGTCAACCCAATACTAGGCATGCCGGATAGCGTTACATTCTCCACCATTTGTTTATTGACGGCAGCTATCTCTTCTTTAGACAACAGTCCGGCTTCTATAGCGACGGCTGTACCGCCATGATAGTGGATGCTGTTCTCGTCAAATCCATCGGGGATAGGTGAATCACCCGGATAGACGTGAGGAATGAATTTCTGATTTTTTGTATCCCATAAATGCTTTCTCACATTCGCGTGTATATCTTGTTTTAAGGTCTTCCAACGCTCCAGCTTGTCTTTATCCGTGGTCATCTGCTGCATGTAATCCATGGCAATCATAAACATCGCATTGTCATACACGTCTATCGCCTCGTGGGATAAGGTATCATTCCAATCGCAGCCAAAGTCATCGTTAGGCTGTACATCGCCCCAGTCTGCGGTCATGGCACCCCATAGTAGACCAAACTTCTCGTTATATCGTTCCCGAAGCAGGTAATCGATCATTTTTTCCATGCGCGTGTACACAGTGACACCAGCTACCTCTTCATTGAGCAACGCGATGTCGCCTGTTTTGTTGACATATTTACCGACGAGTTGGATTAATGAGGTTTCTTGGTCAGTCTCTACGGTATTTTTGAAGCCCACGTGACCAGGAGCCGCATCTGAATAATATGGAGTATCGTCATTCCAGGTGAAATCTTCTTTCAGGACATAGCCATCTATCATTTCGTCATTTTTTTGCTGTAGCGCAAAAAATAAAAGGATCGCACCCTTAACCTCTTCTTTGGACCGTTCGTCTAATGCGGTTTCAATAAACGTATTGAGGTCTCTTGCCCATATTTGGGAGTAGCCACTGCCTGCATTGAAGCCTTCTTTTATGACTGCACGAGCAAGGCTATCTACTATGGTAAAAGTGGTGTCTGAAAGAATTTGATCGGCTAAGTCTTGATCTGATTTCTTGCTTCCGGACTGACATCCTGTTGCGAAAAGGGCACAGGACAAAAGGTAAATTGCGTATTTTTTCATGTCATTATTAAATATAGATCCAACTTATAGTTGTAATGTATTGGGTTAACGAAGTAAAGTATAAAAAATAAGTTGCATCGATTCATAATAAAGGTTATGCTATTCTATATATACAAGTATAAGAAATTTGTTTTATATGTGTGTACATTTCGGTTGTTACATGCACACTGCATTATTTATAAAAGCAAAATTGTAAACCATGAGCATAAGAATTGTATTCATGCTAATAACCAATATACTAACGTGTTTCTTAGATACACAAAAGGAGTAAACTTGGTGCAATTGTAATGAGTGCTATTGAACAGATGGGGCGTAGTGGTACGCTCCGGACTAAGATTTTTATCCGGAAAGGAGTGTTTGATTTTTAAGTTTTTTAATAATTCTTTAAGGTTAGGAACATTTTTGTAAAAATGTTGTTATATATCTGTATTATCAAAATATAAACAAATTATGAAAACATATTTAGTCATTTTGTGCTGTATAGTGCATCTTTGGTCCTTTCGGACAGGTGTAGCTCAGCAACGACCAGAGCTCTATCTAGGGGGAGGGCTGGTCAGTGTATCTAAAGATACTTATTTTGCCACAGGCAAAGGGGGGAATTTAGGTGCTTATATTCCGTTCTTATCCAGATCTTCCTTTTCTTTTGGAGTAGACATAGGAGCCGGATTTTTTTCATCGAAACAGTATTCTTCCTCGTTAATATCGCCCTATACGTTACCGGGTATTAGTTCCGCTTACGTCGGGTCAGACTCAAGCCTAACATCATCCCAGCGTATAATTAGGTTTGGTGCAGGGCCCAGGGCAGATTTTTACCTCGGTGAAAAACTACAGTTGAGTGTTGCGGTAGAGGGCGGTATGGCTATGCTTAACCAGGCTCCTATCGCTTTCGATCAGTATATCGATGTCGGAGAACGTACGTTAAAAAAGCGGATATATAGCCGCGATAAGGTAGATAGTAAATCTTTTCAAGTCATGCCAAGGTTTCGGGTATCCTATCCTGTTGGGGAAAGATTGAAGCTTTGGGCTGAAGGGAATTATGTACTATCCAAATTCGGCTTTTCGGAACAGCACATTCAAACGGTAGATGCTGAAGGAAACTCCTTTAAAGAGTGGGGACAATTTGTCGAAGCCGGGTATACTTCCAACAGTGGACGAGGGAGCTGGAAAGCCTTAGGAGCGCAGATCGGTTTAGCATTACAGTTGGGTAAAGGTAAATCAACATCAACCGGCAGAGATCATAAGGTTGATCGTACTCCGTCAATCCCTGTGTTTCCACGAAAAGAAGAGCAGGTGGAAGTGAAAGAGCATAGGTCATTACAGGCGGTATCACCTGTCAACAATCGTCAATTTCGTTTATCTAAGGATCTGCAAGAATTTACCTGGCGTTTGATAGGAGCTCCATTGCCTGCAGCACGGTACAGTCTTGAAGTCGTATTGCTGGATGCGCGGCAAGCGGCTCAACGGACGTATCAAGCCAGATCCGCAAAAACAACACTCCCTGTAGCGGAACTGACCAAAGGAGCAGCGCTTCCTGAAGGACGCTATCGTTGGCAAGTGACCGAGCTTACGACAGGTATAGTCTCTACACCTCAATTTTTTATGATTAGTAATTGTGATATACAGTTTTCTATTCAAGATGAAAATATAAGTTGCTTAGGATATGAGGGCGAAAACAGGAAATATAAGATCTGTTTCAATTCGGTTTATGCCAGTACCTCTGGCGATCTGACGTATCTGCAATCTGGTGCAGGATTGATGGTTTTTGACCAAAGTTACAACCCGCTCACATTTACATTGGTACCTCCGCAGCCTACATTGGTGCCACAGATTGGTGCTTCAAGCTCTACGGTGCAATATTGCTTCGAGGTAGTCGTGCCATCGAGCGTAACGGCTATTGGTATCGGTTTGCAGGGAGATGATTTGGATCCGGGGCCTATTCTTTGTCAGCCAGGCGTGAGTACGGTGATAGATAGTCTTCCGGAATGTATCTGCGAAGATTGTAAGGATATGATCTTGACCGTTGATAACATGCAGATTAACCCTGTGCAGACAGCACCGTACGCTTTTTCTTTCCAAGGGGGGATTCAGGTTAATCAGCCTATTTATGCTATAGAGATATCGGTGCTTTCTTATCAGTACACAGCGTCTCCTACTGCATGTTCAGGTGGTATTACAAGCTTAGAAGAAGCGGGTATGCTGTTGCGTCCGGGGTCTTCGATCAATGGATCTACCAGCCTGAATTTCTATAATGCGGCAGGAAATCCAAGTAGCAATCCGAATGCTTCGAAAGTGGTTAAGTATATTTCCAATTCGGCACTTACAGGTAATATTCCTGTCGATTTAGTGGTAGGGTTGCCGGGGCCGGCAGCGGGATTTGATGCGGACTGTTGTAAGATGGACTATGAGGTTTGTTTTAAAATAATCGTTTATTACGATGAGGCCAATTGCAAGTCCTGTGTGTTTACCGAGTGTTTTCAGTTTACCAATTAATCTATAGCATTATGAAAACTTTAATTGAAATAAAAAGCTATAGCCTATTGCTGTTGTTTATGGTCTTATCCGTTGTTAGTAGGGGGCAGATTGTTCTGAACACTGCGCCTCAGACAGCAAGCTGCAACATAGGCTCGTACGGTGTGATGACGATCAGTGTCCCTGCGGAAGCCCTTACAGGAGATAATATACCCTTGAATATAACCTTGCCGGGGACGATGTCGGCCAGCTGTGTCAAGACAGTGACGGTCAATACCTCAAGCAATCTCCAGTTTCAGGTGTCCGGAGCGATACCGTTTACGATGACAGCACCGCAGACCTATCAAAATACGACTCCGCTGGCTGGTAACGATGGTCAAAATTTTAACCTGTTCTTTAAGTTTCCGGGCTATGTGACCTGTGATGGTGTGGAAGGAAGCTTTCAGGTCACGGTCAAAGTGGAATGTGGGGGGCAGGAATATATCTGTAACAGTACCGTAAAGGTAAAGGCCAGGGCTGCAAATTACTGGAGTGTGCAGAAAGTGTTTGTGAGCGGGAATCTCGTGTGTGGTATATCGCATTGGCGTATATATTTGCAACATAACAACCCGAATGGTATAGGATTGGGGACATATTCGATTCAAGGTACTATGACGGAGGATGCTCCTACACCAGTTGTTTCCGGTGCCTTTTTTAATGTTGGTCCAATTCATTCAGCGGGTAATGGAGGTTATGTCTATGATGTTTACTTGAATAATTGTGTATCAGAGGGGGCGACCATTACCAATAATGTAGATTATCAATTTCAACTTGGAAATGGTTGTGGTAATATGGATGGTACGGCTACGGCGACCTCGTCTGCTATGAGTAGTCCTAATGCTAGTCTCTCTTTTACCAAACAGGTGTACAATGGCGCTGGCACCAACCTGACACCAGGTTGCCAAGGACGCTATCTGATTGTGTTGACTAACAATGGGAATGTTCCGTGGACGGATATCACGGTGACCGATAATCTGAATATACCAGGTATTACCCTGGTAGGTACGCCTACTGTACCGGGAGGATGGACCGTTACCAATGTAGCGGGATTCTATACATTTAGTGGGGGTAGTACCCAGCTCAATCCGGGACAGACCGTGTATATATGGATTACATTTACTATAGACAGTACGACACCGGTGGGCAGTACGATAATCAATACCGCACAGGTTAGTTACCAGGCAATAGGTAGCGGATCCGGTAGTTCCGGAGGTGGTTCTTCTTCAACAGCCTGTCCCGGTATCGATTGTCCACAATTGGATACAGCTATACAGAATCAAACAGCAAATACACAATTCGTTGTGGAAGAGCCTCGGCCTATCCCGGCGATAAGGAAATGTATTATAAATCCGCCGAACGCGTTAACCCCACCCCTGTACCAGATTGGGAATACCATTCAGTTTGTTGTAACGATCTGGAACTCGGGTGCCGGCGATCTGAGTACGGTGGTGTCTGATGCGTTGGCTGCAATGGGGCAGAATCTACAGATCATACCTTCATCGATACAATATGAATATTATACGAATGGAAACACAGGCTATATCAATAGCTGTATGCCCCCTGCAGGGCATTTGCAGCCCAGTGTTCCGTTTCCGGTGACCGCCAATACCTCCGATTTACAAAATCCTACATTCACTATTACGAATATGCCGGGGATCTGTCAAATCGGTATGGGCAACTTCTTGCGAATCTATTTTGATGCGAAGATTTTACCGCAAATGCATGGGTCGAAAACCAATCTGGCGAATATTACATACAATGGCTCCAGTCTCTCATCGGCAGTGAATTATGCAGTAGATCAAGTGGGTGTACTTAGTGTTAAAAAACAGGCAGATCAAGATATTGTCGAGAATGGCCAGATGTTTAATTATATTATTGAGGTGACGAATAACGGTAGCGTACCATTGCATACGATCAGTATTTCGGATGCGCTGCCCTCCTGTGTAGAGCGTGCGGGAGCCGTGTCTGTAGAGAATGCCGCAGGAGCCACTGTGCCGAGCACCAGTACAGGTAATATACAGGTTAATGTTGCGCCATCGGCAGCTCTGGCGCCTGGAGAGACTTTTACGATCACCATTCCTGTGCGTAAAATACAAGGTGGAAATTGTTGTAATGTAGGGGTGACTGCGACAGCTCTTATGAGTACCAGTGGTGTAGAGCTGAGTGCCAATTATGGTAGTGAAGATGAGCCGGCCGCCTGTGTGAATAGCCTTGAATGTTGTGATATTCCTGGATTTACGGCGCAATTAATAGCGCATAACGGTACATATTATGTGCAGATATCGGGTGGCGCAGTACCTATTCAAGAGCTTGATATCACCATGTTAGACTTCCATGTGAGCTACAATCAGGAAGATTGTAAACCCATCGATATGGGTATCTTTGGGATGCTCTCATCGGGTACGACCCAGGTTGGTGGATTGACCCTGCAAGGCAATGGACCTGCTGGTAGCCTGATCTGGGGATTAGGAAATCCTTCCATAATCAACGGACAGGTCGCAGTGGAAGTCAGCGGACCTAATGTACTGGATATATCTTGCTGTGAGGTGACTTTTACCTTCTGTCTCAAAGTGCGTGTTAAGGATGTGAACTGTAACGTGTGTGAAAAGACTATCTGCTATACCGGTGATCCGGTAAAACCTTGTGATTTGGTTATTACGCAGATGACGGACAAAGAGGTTTTCTGTCCGGGAGATAATATACAGTTGACCTGGTCGGGCTCTACGCCTTCAGGGTTGGTAGATATCTATCTAGTGGATGCACAGACCAATACGACCTATCAGGTGTTGGCATCGGAAGTCGGTGGAACAAATACCTTCATATACACTATTCCGGCTGATTTTCCATGTGATAATAATCGTATATGGTACTTAGTCATCAAAGATCCGAAGAGTGACTGTATTGTACGGACCCGGAGGTTCCGGATTATATGTTGTACTGCGAGCTGCGACTGTGGTTATTGGAAGAGTCATGATGTACGCGTCAGTACACTCTTGTCCGGTACACCAAACGATCAGTTTGAGGGGTATCTGGAACTCGCGCAAAAGGCGAGGACAATCAATACGGGACAAGTTGTGGCATGTGGCAAGTCGGTCAAGTTGAAGAAGGGCAGCTATTCCTTTTTGGCTCCTGATTATATCTGCGAGCCGGAAAATTGTGCCGTCTCTTATCAATGGGAAGTGTATGGAACGACCGGTATGATTGTTAATGGTATGGGTAAGACGTTCCAATATCAATTTGTAACTCCGGGAATTTATAAAGTCGTATTTACACCTATATGTGGGGGCAAGAAATGTGAACCTTGTGTCATAGAGGTTGTGATTCCGGGACTTATTGATGAGAAGGTTTCTTTTGAAGGAATGTCGAATTTGTAAATAAGTAAATAACAAGTTGTTTCGCAAGTGGCCCTTTCGGGAGCCACTTGCGAAACTTTGGTATATTTTTCTGTTTAGTTATATAGAATACGCTGTTTCACTTTTAGTTTCAGAAAGTACGAAATAGGTTTGTACGGTATTTACTTGAGGTAATACTGCTAATTTATGCCGCAGGAACATGTGGTATGCATCCATGTCTTTCGTGGCTATACGTAGCATAAAATCATAGGATCCTGCCATCTGATAGCATTCCATTACTTCGGGGAACTTTGCAACATCACGTTCAAACTCGTTCAGTACTTCAGCAGTATGTGCTTTAAGAAAGACCTGAGAAAAAGAAATAAGACCAATTCCTATCTTATGTCTATCTACGATTGCTACAACCCTTTTTATATAACCTTGAACTTTAAGTTTTTTTACCCGCTCATGAATAGCGGCTATTGATTTGTGTAATTTGAAAGATAACTCTTTGTTGCTCAGTGTCGCATCTTGTTGAAGTAACCGAAGTAGCTTTACGTCTGTATCATCTAATTGCATAAGTGTATTTTTTCTTGGTACTCTACTAAATTATATATTTTTTATGAATAATTTATTAAATTATTGTGTTTATTCCGTAAAAATTATCGAAAATTGATTTTCATATTGAATATTATCTTGTTTAACTGCAATTTTGTTAACGATATGATGGTAGAGATGGGAGTGTGTCAATGATTCAAAATAAAAATAAAAATGAGAGAAGAAATAATGAGTAAATGTCTTTCTCCTGAATTGGATAGTAGATTTAAACACTTGTGGTGTTTGGTGGGCAATACGCCTATGTTAGAGTTGCAATACCTCTATAAGGGTAAAGCCGGAAAGATCTATGTGAAGTGTGAAAACTATAATCTGACAGGAAGTATAAAGGATCGTATGGCCTTGTATATTCTTTATAAGGCATATATGAATTGCCAGATCAATCCAAAGGATATGATTGTGGAAGCAACAAGTGGTAATACGGGGATTTCTTTTTCAGCGATAGGCAAGGCGCTTGGACATCAGGTGAAAATCATTATGCCTAACTGGTTGAGTAAGGAACGTATCGATATCATAAAAAGTATGGGTGCCGATATACAGTTGGTGAGTAAAGAAGAGGGCGGTTTCCTTGGAAGCATTAAGCTAAGCGAGGAGTTGGCTGCAAAAGGTGGCGTATTTTTACCGAGACAGTTCGAGAATGAATTCAATGTGGAGGCGCACGAGTTGACCACAGGAAAAGAGATCGTGAATCAACTTGCTTCGGTCGGATTGGTAGCAGATGCTTTTGTGGCAGGAGTAGGTACAGGTGGTACGGTGATGGGTGTGGGTAGACAGCTTCGGAATAGTAATCCGAGTGTTAGAATACATCCGCTTGAACCGGCGGAAAGTCCAACATTGACCACAGGATATAAAGTGGGATCTCACCGTATTCAAGGTATTTCAGATGAATTTATTCCGGCTATTGTAAAGCTAGATGAGGTGGATCAAGTAATCAAAGCGTGCGATGGGGATGCGATTATTATGGCTCAAAAACTAGCTAAGGAATTAGGATTGGCTGTAGGAATTTCTTCTGGAGCCAATATTATCGGTGCGATTAAACTAAAAGAAGAGCTCGGTGATGAAGCGGTAGTCGTGACATTACTTTGTGATGATAACAAAAAATATTTGAGTACTGATCTCGTTCGTGAAGAGCCGATCAAACCGGGGTATTTATCTACTGATCTTTCGTTTACAGAATATTTGCCAATCAGTCGTTTGGAAAAACCATTGATCGGTGTGCGATAATATTTAACGGTTGTTTCAACCTAAAAATTGAAAACTTTTAGGTGTTGTTTGTGTTAGGGGTATCCGGTCAGGAGTATGGCCGGTACCTCTTTTTTGAAAATAAAAAAATCAATCCAAAACATATTATGATGAAGATATTTTTTCAAATTTTATTAACGATGAGTTTCCTGTTTCAGGGAACAGGTTTCGCACAAGAGGATAGTTTGGTTTCGTTTGACGATATTGAATTTTCACAGGGTGCTCAGGAAATGGAAGCATTGATTGATGTTTCTGACGACATAATTTTCTCAGATGGGGCTGATATAGCAGAGCCAAAGGAAAGCGAAAGTGCTGCTGCCGTTAGCATACCGGTTGAGCAGGCAGAAAAACAATCGTTGTGGGCGATATTTATCGCAGGATTAATCGGTGGATTTGCGGCATTCTTGATGCCCTGTATTTTTCCAATGGTGCCGTTGACGGTAAGCTTTTTTACTAAAAAGTCGGGTAGCAGAGGGAGAGCTGTTTCACAGGCCTTATTATATGGTGTATTTATTATCGTTATTTATGTTGCTTTAGGAATGTTGATTACCATGGCCTTTGGTGCAGATGCGTTAAATGCGCTTTCTACGAATGGTATTTTCAATTTTCTTTTCTTTTTGTTGCTGGTTGTTTTCGCAGCATCCTTTTTGGGCGCATTTGAAATTACGTTGCCCAGTTCTTTTGTAAATAAAATTGATGCGAATTCGGATAAAGGTGGGTTAGTAGGACTGTTCTTTATGTCCGCGAGTCTAGCCGTGGTTTCATTCTCTTGTACAGGACCGATAATCGGTACGTTGCTTGTAGAGGCAGCTACCAAAGGTGAACGATTGGGTCCGGCAGTTGGTATGTTCGGTTTTTCGTTAGCATTGGCCGTGCCTTTCGTATTATTTGCTATGTTTCCTTCCATGATGAAATCGTTGCCTAAGTCTGGTGGATGGCTCAATAGTGTGAAAGTCGTGTTAGGATTTTTGGAACTTGCGCTGGCTTTAAAATTTTTGTCTAATGTTGACTTGGCCTACAATTGGCAGCTATTGGATCGGGAAGTGTTCCTCTCACTGTGGATTGTTATCTTTGGATTGATGGGATTGTACCTTATTGGTAAAATCAAATTTTCACATGATAGTCCGCTAAATTATTTGTCGGTTCCCCGGACTATACTAACCATTATTGTTTTTTCATTTGTTGTATATATGGTACCGGGTATGTGGGGAGCTCCTTTAAAGTCTATAGCCGCTTTCTTGCCACCTATAGGTACTCAGGATTTTGATATTTCAACGGTGCATAGTGCAGGTGGTACGCATAGCACAGACGCAAGTGGTCGTATGCATTATGCACATTTTCATAGTAGGGCAACGATTAAAGGATTTGATCCGTACTACGATTATGAGGAAGCTTTAGCAGCTGCCAAAGCGCAAAACAAACCTTTGATGATAGATTTTACGGGATGGACTTGTGTTAATTGTCGCAAGATGGAGGCAGATGTGTGGTCTGATCAGAAAATAAGAAATTTGATTAATCAGGAATTTATTCTGGTAGAATTATATGTGGATGAGCATGATTTAAAGCTTCCGGAATCGGAACAGTATGTGTCTCCGCAGTCAGGAAAGAAAATAAACACGGTAGGTAAAAAGAATACAGACTTTCAGATCACCAAATTCGGAAGTAATTCTCAACCATTATACGCCTTAGTGGATAATGATGGTGAGCTCCTTGTGCCTTCAAGTGGTGCTAATTATAAAATTGATGAATATGCTGCTTTTCTACAATCTGGTATTGAAGCGTATAAAGACCGAAAATAATAAATAGTTGAGGTTATAGAATAGGAAAAGCGAGCAATAAAGCTCGCTTTTCCTATTTAAGATGTAAATCAAAATACTTCGCTATTTTTTCATACAGGTGTATACGGTCTTTACCTCCTACATTGTGTTCATGGCTAGGGTAGAGGAAGTAATCCACTTGTTTGCCTGCTTTGATACATTTTTCAATAAAGCCCATGCTATGCTGTTGTACGACAACAGGATCTTGTGCGCCATGGATAATTAAAAGACTGCCCTTTAATCGATCTACCTTATTTAATAGTGATGTCTTGGTGTAACCCTCCGGGTTTTCCTGCGGCGTATCCATGTAGCGCTCCCCATACATCACTTCATAATATTTCCAGTCGATAACCGGGCCACCAGCGACAGCAGCCTTAAAGGTTTCATTGTGTTTGGTCATAAAAGAAGTTGCCATATAGCCGCCGTAGCTCCATCCGAATATCCCCATGTTATCCGTATCGACATAAGGAAGTGATTTTAGGTATTCGATACCTTTTAGTTGGTCTTCCATCTCGGCTCCACCCAGGTTGCGGTGCGTAATACGGGTAAAATCTCTTCCTCTGGCATCCGATCCTCTATTGTCTAATGTGAATACTAAATAACCATTCTGCGCCATGTAGAGGTCAAAATATCCTACACCACCAAGCCACCTGTCCGTAACTAATTGTGCGTGCGAGCCACCGTACAGGTAGACCATGACAGGGTATTTTTTTGTCTTATCAAAATTTTGGGGATAAGTTATCCTTGCATTTAAAGGGGTTTTGCCATCTGGGGAGATGAACTCCTTGAACTCAATATGAGGTAGGTTTATTTTTCCGACAAATGGATTATCAGCCTTAATAATTGGCATCTCCTTTCTATCTTTGGTATGAATAATCTGAATGATATTTGGCGTATTTAAATTGCTGTACTGATCTAAAATATAGTTACCACTCGAACTGACTGACGCCTGATGTATACCATTTGATGTCGTCAATTGGGTAGTTTTACCTGATTTCAACTCCACGACAAATAGATGTCTTTCCAACCCGTTCTTCGATGCCCCTATATAATAAGCTTTTTGGTTTTTGGCGTCAAATCCCTTTAGATCGGTGACGATAATATCTTGATGCCCCAAGTGTCTGATTAATGTTCCGTCTGTATTGTAGAGGTATAATTGATTGTAACCGTCTTTATCAGTTTGATAGAGAAACTGTGTGTTATTTTGTGGAAGAAACGTAAGCGGATGCTGAGGTTCCACCCAAGTGGAAGATTTTTCTTCAAATAATGTTTTTACAAAGGCACCGGTATTGGCGTTGTATTGATTGAGTTTTAAGTGATCCTGGCCGCGATTTAATACGCCAACATAGATGAATTGACCTGTTGGGTCCCAGGTGGCGATAGTCAAATATTGTTCATTGGGTTCTCCGGTCTGCAGGGTAATGTATTCGTGCTTATCTGTATCGAAAATGACAAGGCTTACTTCTTCACTTTTCATCCCGGCCATCGGATAGCGAATGTCTTTTATGGACGCTACTCGTGAGCCCCATTGTGGAAGCGGATATTTGGAGACCATTGTTTCATCTTTTCGGTAGTACAATAGCTTTTTGTTGTCAGGACTCCACCACATACCCTTATTAATACCAAACTCTTGTCTATGTGTGTAGTCACTACCATTAACAATGCCATCTATGGTGTCTTTTGTTACCTGTATCTTTTGTCCATTTGGATCTATGATTTCGATATTGTTACCTACGAGGTATGCAATTCGACTACCGTCATTTCCATACTCTGTATTGGATACGCCTGAAGGGGTGCTGCTTTTTAGGGTAGCTTTTTGGGATTTGGTATTGTAATCGATTACATACGAGTGGCGGGCGCTCTGAACGGGAAAAGACAATATATGGTCTCCTGTCCAGGAATGGTTAAGCGGAATATATTTCAATTCGATTTTTTCATTTGGTAGAACCGAAGTGATAGCAGACTGGAGTTGATCTAAGGTAATCAGATTCTGTGGTACCCAATTGCTTTTTGCAGTGCGAATAACTAAGTTTTGATAGGTACTATCAAGATGTGTGAACGCATCTTCTGTGTACATCCATTTCTGTGCTGTTAATGTCTTTGGGGCAAATTTTCCCGGACCATAAACAGTTTCATCTATCGTGAAGTTTCGCTGACCGTAGGCACATGTAGAGCCTAATAGAAATAAGACAAGGAATTTATTCATCATGTATATAATCTGTTTTTTAATTGCCATATAGAATATCCGGATTATTTTATTTGTATATTTTGCGATAATGGATATTTCATGTATTTTTTTAGAATTTGAGCAAAATTAAGAATTATTCCGCTTTTTATAGTTTCCGTAGCCAGATATTCCGAAACTGTATCAAGTCTCCATGATCTTGTAAAACGATGGGGCCGGCACCATGAACGACCACCTGAGGCATTCCAATGTATTCTGTCGTTCCGGCGATCTCTGTGTTGTAATGTACGACAACATCATTATGGATTACGGTGACGCTGCCTTTTCGAATCCGAATCCCGTCACTGTTATAGCGTGGTGCCGTGTAGAGGATGTTGTAACTGTGCCATTCTCCTGGTTTTTTTACGGCGGTGACCAAAGGGGGCTGCTGTTTGTAGAGTGAGCCTGCTTGTCCGTTTACGTAGGTTGGGTTGTTATAATTGTCTAAAATTTGAATTTCGTAGTGGCCTTGTAGAAAAATACCACTGTTTCCTCGACCTTGTCCTTCGCCCTTGATTACCTCGGGACTTTTCCACTCGATATACAGTTGGAAATCTTCAAAGTTCTCTTTCGTACGAATGTTTCCCGTTCCTGGTTTCACTTGTAGAATTCCATTTTCGATTTGCCAATAGGCTTTTTTTGTGCTGTCGATTACGCTGCACCACCAGGAAAGGTCTGAGCCATCGAAAAGTACAATCGCATCACTCGGTGCCTGATTGCCGGAGGTGCTAACGGTTCTGATTTTAGGGGTATAGAATTCGGTGTCTTGGGGTTGGTATTTGGTCTGTCCGTTGCTACATAAAAATAACCCCGTTAGGATAAATGTCAGAAAATAAGATTTAGTGCGCATAGAATTGTTTTTTTTATAAACTTAGAAAATTTTGCTTCTATCGGCAACTATATCGATAACCAGAAAAACAATATCAAAAATTAATCGTTTATGAAAACAATAGAAATTATTAGGGAAATAAAAGAAGCTACACAATGTACACATATAGCTCGTAAATAGGTGGAGCTTATTATTATAGTTTTCTAAAAGAATTATTCGACCCATTTTAAACTGATAAATTATGAAAAAGCTAATCTTAACAGCAGTAATTGCTCTGGGCGTTGTGGTACAAGGCTGGGGGCAAGAGGAGGGACAATCAACTATCTCGGACACAGATACCACAGAAAATATAGCTGACACATCTATCATTACCAAACAATACGAATTAATTAGTTATTGACAGGTTCACTTGAACCATTTCGTGTGGTTTTAATTATGGATGTATGTGCAAGGACTAGAATAAAGACAATTGGTAAGATTCGTGTGTTAGCAAATTTTCTGAGCATAAGTGATTTCTTGTATGGTGTTGTCAGAATTTTCGTATATTAGATCATGGTTATACAAAAGGTAGCACTTACTGAAGTTCGTTTTTTTTCTCCTATTGGCTTTTATGAAGAAGAGCAGTTGTTGGGTAATGAATTTTATATCGATATAGAAGTGTGTTTTCCTTTCGAAAATCCGGATACCGAAGATTTGAAAAATACGGTCAATTATGAAGAATTGTATCAGGTACTGGTAGAGGTGATGTCTCCAAAAAGGAAGCTATTGGAGTCTGCTGCCGAAGATATCCTTGACCTGGTACTCAAGAAATATAACTTTGTCTCTCGTGTAGATGTTTCCATTCGGAAGACAAATCCACCTTTTGGAGGAGATTTAGCAAATTCTAGGGTTTCTTTGCATTATATGCGGGATTAAATAGAGGGAGGTGTACAGTTTTGGATAGTAGGAAAGAAAGGTTTAAACCTTTAAGCTAAGATTTGTTCGCGCTTGCAGCGATTTCTGCTGGATCAAAAAAAAGGATTTCCTGTTCTTTCTCATTGACCGTTATACCATCGCAAAGAATCGTCATCTATTCTTAATGGAAATAACGTTGTCATCTGGGTTTTATGGAAAACAACTTGTATTAACTTGGATGACTCTTTTTTTTAACCTGATGAGAACGTGTCGGGTCGTAAGATTCGGGTATTGATCTATTTAATCATAATACGTTTATTTAGGTTTGTAAGGATTATAAAAGAGAAATTATGAATTGTTGCTACACGGACGACTTTATCGTATCATAAAGCATAGGCATGAACTTGTCAGATTCCATAAAATATTATCCTTTGGGCGATCATGCGGTTGTCTTATGTTTTGGCGATGTTATTTCGAAAGAGGTCAATAATCGAATCCGAAATGTTGCAGCTTGTATGGATAATATGAATACGCTTGGTATTATTGAATACGTTCCGGCCTATACAACGATCACCATTTATTACGATCCTTTGACTATTGGGTATGAGGCGGTGCTAATCGTGATTCAACATCTGCTAGAAAATATACCTTCCTGTTTAGAACAGCAATCTTTGGAAAAAATAATCCCTGTTTTCTATAATGGGCCTGATTTGGCCGATGTGGCACGCTATACAGGATTGAGCCAAGAGCAGGTGATCCGTATACACAGTGAAAGTGAGTATCTGGTATATATGATTGGCTTTGCACCGGGATTTCCTTATCTTGGTGGAATGGACAAACGTATTGCTGCTCCACGTAAGGAGGTGCCCCGTCTCAAAATAGAGGCCGGATCAGTGGGTATTGCCGGTGAACAGACAGGCGTTTATCCAATGGAAACTCCGGGTGGTTGGCAGATTATCGGGCAGACACCCCTGCAACTGTTCAACATGAACCGGGATAAGCCTTCGTTTCTTGGAGTTGGTGATCGCGTACGTTTTGAACCGATCGGGTATGATGAGTTTTTACATATCAGAAAAATAGAAAATGGGGGTTAGGGTAATCAAGACAGGTCTATTGACTACCATACAGGACTTGGGTAGGTCTGGATTCCGAAAATACGGGATAGCGGTCAGCGGGGCAATAGATACTTTGGCCCTTCGGCTAGGGAATAGCATACTGGGCAACAATGAAGACGAAGCCGGTATAGAATGTACAAGTCTCGGGCCAACGCTATATTTTGACGAGGGTCAATTGGTTTGTATAACAGGAGCTGATTTGTCTCCTTCTGTAGATAATATGTCTGTAGCGATGTGGAAGCCCGTTTTCATAGCGGCAGGATCGGTTCTTTCATTCGGTAAGCCTAAATCAGGCTGTCGGAGTTACATTTGTTTTTATCGTGGTCTGGATGTGCCGGAGGTGCTAGGTAGCAAGTCTACCTATTTGAAAGGGAGGATAGGCGGTTGGAAGGGACGTGCGCTGAAAAAGCAGGACGAAATCAAATTTTGCAGGCCTTATGTCGGGTCAAAGCGGGAATTTCGATGGTGTATAGATACCTCGATCTACCCGGACCTTTCGGAGCGGAGTATTCGGGTTACAGAAGGGCCTCATTTTGCACAGTTTGATAGCCCAAGTCTTTTAAACTTTTTGTTCAATACATTTACCCTTAGCAATGAATCGGACCGGATGGGGTACCGATTGGAATCAGAAGGACCGCTCCGGATAAAAGATCAACGGGAGCAGCTATCGACAGCGGTCTCCTTTGGAACTATTCAGGTGCCACCTCAGGGCAATGCTATTATACTTATGGCAGATCATCCGACTACGGGAGGGTATCCGGTGATAGGGCAGGTCGCTACGGTTGACTTGCCGTTGTTGGCTCAAAAGACACCGCAGGATCAAATTACATTTGAACTGATTGCGTTGACGGAAGCACACGGACTACTCAAAAATAAAAATACACAATTAAATCAACTGAAAAGGACAATAGCATTAAAGTATGAATAATAGACTTACTGTAGATCTGAACTGCGACATGGGCGAGAGTTTTGGTTCCTGGATAATGGGCGATGACAAAGCGATCTTACCCTATATTTCGTCGGCCAACATTGCCTGTGGGTTTCATGCAGGAGATCCCGGGACGATGATGAAGACTATACAGATGGCTTTAAAGTATCATGTAAACATCGGGGCACATCCTGGATTTCAGGATACAGTAGGTTTTGGCCGACGCGAGATGCACTTGTCTCCGAGGGAAGTATATGAGTTGGTGGTCTATCAGATTGGAGCTTTGGCCTCATGTGCTAAAGTTCAGCAAGCGACTCTGCATCACGTAAAACCACATGGTGCGCTCTATAATATGGCTGCAAGAGAGCGTGATCTGGCGGAGGCTATTGCGCAGGCCATTTACGATACGGACCCTGCATTGATACTTTACGGGCTTTCGGGCAGTGAATTAATTACAGCAGGTAAAAATAGAGGGTTAATGGTGTATAGTGAGGTTTTTGCTGATCGTACCTATCAGCAGGATGGAACATTGACACCCAGGTTTGATGAGGACGCGCTTATTCAGCAGGATCAACAGGCCATCGATCAAGTGATTCAGATGCTAAAGAAGGGAAGGGTGACCTCACTGCAAGGGACTGAGGTCGAGATCCAAGCGGATACCATCTGTCTTCACGGGGACAATTCGGAGGCGATTCACTTTGCGATAAAAATTCATCAGGCATTAAAAGAACAAAATATAGCTATACAATGAAAAATAAGACTACTTCGGCGCTTATTGGGGCAGCATTATTAATGGCTATTTCAGCTGTAGGTCCCGGTTTCTTGACACAGACCACAGTTTTTACCAATTCATTAGGAGCTAGTTTCGGCTTTGTCATCTTGGTTTCTATTCTCATCGATATAGGTGTACAGTTGAATATCTGGCGTATTATTACGGTTTCAGAAAGGCGAGCTCAAGATATAGCCAATATGGTTCTTCCGGGACTTGGCGGTTTTATCTCGCTGCTTATTATTTTGGGAGGATTGGCATTTAATATCGGGAATGTTGCCGGAGCAGGATTAGGTCTTGAAGCACTATTCGGTATGGATGTCACCATCGGGGCCGTACTGGCGGCATTGGTAGCTGTTACCGTATTTGTGAATCGACAGGTAGGTAAAGCTATGGATCGGTTTACCCAAATAATGGGCGGTATCATGATCCTTGCGATTATCTATATTACCATCGTTTCGGCACCTCCGGTCGGCGAAGCTGTGTTAAGGACTGTAGTTCCGTTGAAAATCGATTTTGTGGCTATCATTACGTTAGTGGGCGGTACGGTAGGTGGCTATATTACATTTGCCGGTGGCCATAGACTGATTGACGCCGGTATCAAAGGAAGAGCGGCATTGCCCAAAGTCAACAGGAGTGCGGTGATGGGGATTTCTGTGGCTTCTTTGGTCCGAATTTGTCTGTTTTTAGCCTCCCTGGGGATCATCAGCCGAGGTTTACTAATAGACGAAAGCAATCCGACAGCTTCGGTTTTTCAATTTGCTGCCGGCAACTTCGGGTATCGCTTGTTCGGTCTCGTGATGTTTGCCGCTGCGGTCACTTCTATTATTGGATCTGCATATACTTCAATCTCGTTTATCAAGTCATTCAGTACTAAGATTGCAAAAAATGAAAACTGGATTATTATTGCATTTATCTTGATTTCGACCACGATATTCGTTGTGGTAGGTAAGCCTGTCAACCTGTTGATTATTGCTGGGGCGATCAATGGTATCATTTTGCCAATTTCCTTGAGCGTGATGCTCATTGCTTCCTATACATCAGCTATAGTCGGAGAATATAAGCAGCCACTTCCACTTACGGTTATCGGTGTGACAATCGTATTGTTAATGGCCTTTATGAGTATTCGGGTAATTATTGATCTTTTTTAATCACTTAAATACGCAGAATACGAACTTAAATTCAATTATTTTCTATCTTATTATATCGTTTTGAGTAACACTTGCCATGCTTTTTGTATTTCGCCTTGATCAAGCAATTGTGCCACGTATACGTGCATGTTTTCTTCGGTATCAAAAGCGATGTCTAAAGTCATATTATGGTCCAATGGCGGTATGGCTTCTACGTTTGCCAGAAGGCCGAGATGATTTCCTGTAAGAATTTTGGATAGGCGAATAGATTCAGGTAGGTTATCCACGCCTATTCCTAAATTGCGTAATGGCTTGGGAACTATGAAAAGATTCTCTTTTGTGATCCTACAATACCAATCTCCGCCCAATCGGGCTACAAGGTCTAATTCGTGTTGTTGAATAGCATTATTCTCATTTAGCAGGTGTTCTTGTACGTGCATACAAAGTACTTCAGCAAGTACAAGATTACCTGCTCCAGGTAGACCACTTAAGGGAATAACCCGCTGCACACGACATTCCAGTTGAATTGGTGATTCGGCTACCCGAGGGGGCTTGATGTAAACAGATGGTATAGGGGTAAGACCTGCTTTTTCAAACTCGTTGACCCCATTGGCATATTCTGTACTAGCTAAGGATTGCTGTTGCACTATATCGTAGTTAACAATGTTAATGACTACCTCCTCGACTTCTAAAATATTTTCTAAGGTGTGTTTGGTAGAACCGTCACGCATGCGCCGCAAGGGAGAGAAAATGCAGACCGGGGGTTGATGGGACATTAAGTTAAAGTAACTGAAAGGACTGAGATTGACCTGTCCGTCTTTATCTATGGTACTGGCAAAGCATATAGGCCTTGGTGCGATAGCGTATTTAATCAGGTTGTCAAATATAGCTTGATCTTTTTTTGGATCAAAGCTTATGGTTGTATTCATATTTTGTGTTTTAAATGTGCTAATGTTATAGTCTTAATGCTCAATAAATTTTACAAAATTAGTCAGGAAGTAGGATAATTCTGTTATCGAGTCTACCCAAGCCAGTTACTTCTAAAGCGATATTGTCGCCGTCTACTAACCATTGGTCTATATGTGTAGGGTTTTGCAATCTTCCTGTACCGTTGAGTTCCAAAAAACAACCAGTTCCTACTGTTCCAGAGCCTATTACATCACCAGGGAAGAGTTCTACACCGTAGGATGCCCGTTCGATAATTTCAGCAAATGTCCAGTCCATGTCAGCAAGATTACCTAAGGACACTTGTTTGTCATTGACTTTGCAGGTCATCTCTAAGTTATAACAGTCGCCAATATGGCCTTCTGGGGGATTAGTCTTATAAATCTGCAACTCGTCCTTCGTTACGAGCCAAGGGCCAATTACCGTTGCAAAATCTTTTCCTTTGGCAGGGCCTAGATTTAGTTTCATCTCTTCCATTTGCAGCTTTCGGGCACTTATATCATTCATAATCATATAGCCTGCTATATATTCGTCCGCTTCGGAGGCTTTTATATTTTTCCCTCTCTTATTTATGACTATGGCAACCTCAAGTTCGAAGTCTAACTGTCCCATGTGTAATGGCATGCAGGGAATATCACCGGGGCCATATATAGCTTGGTGGTTGGTGAAGTAAAAAACCGGAAATTGATCAAACTCGGGTATCATTTCTAAGCCACGATTGCGTCTTGAAGTCGATACGTGCTGTCTAAATGCGTACGCATCTCTACACGAAGAAGGATGGGGGACCGGGGCCAATAGTTTTACTTCTGAGACGTGTATACAATTTGTTTTGATTTTTTCTTCCTTTATTTTTATTTCAATCTGCTTCAGGTTGACCATGTTTTGATTACCGCCTTGAAGAAAGGTCTGCATTTTGGTTGGAAGTTGTGTGCTCAATTCAGAACAAAGGTATATTTTGTCTTCAACCAGCAGGGCTAAGTGTTCTGTGTCGTGATAAAGGCATGTTACAATTCTCATAAAAAGACGGGTGTTAATGCGGGTTCAATTATAGATTTACGCTGCAAATATATATAAAATTGCATTTTTTTTAATACATGTTGTTAGAATATTGGAAATCATTTTTATCTTTATGGCATTATAAACCCAACTATGTACGATCTTGGCTTACATAATTCGAAGTTATCCATAGGATTGATTGCTTTTATTAAAGCGATGATAGCGGATATTGTATTTGCTCAGTACTAAGACAACAACTTTTGTAGCTCGTAATATACCATTTGAGTATTTTCATATCTATTTTTTTTAACTGTTTTAAACCAGAGAATTATGACATTTTATCATAAACTCGGGCAAGTTCCCACACAGCGACATACTGTATTTAAGAAAGAAAACGGCGATTTATACGCTGAAGAATTAGTGTCCACGCACGGATTTTCGAGTGTCTACTCCTTAGTGTATCACTGCCATCCTCCGACCTTGGTAAGGCAGATACGTGATCCTTATGACGTTTCGCCCAAGATTGCGCGGGAAAGACATCTTAAACATACTAGCCTAAAGGGGTTTTCTTTAGCCCCGGCAGACGATTATCTAGACAGCCGAAAACCGGTGCTTGTTAATCAGGATTTGCATATCTCGTTAGCAGCCCCTCGGCAATCTATGGAGGATTATTTTTATAAAAATAGTCAGGCTGACGAAATTATTTTTATTCATGAAGGAAAGGGAGTCCTTAAAACAGGCTATGGTCAAATCCCCTTTTCTTATGGCGATTACCTGGTCATACCTCGTGGTACAATCTATCAGATTCATTTTGAGGATACGGATAATCGTTTGCTTATCGTGGAATCCTTTTCGCCTGTGCGTACACCAAAGCGCTATCGTAACGAGTTCGGGCAATTGATGGAACATGCTCCTTTTTACGAAAGGGATATACGGGTGCCTGAAAATCTTGAGACCCATGATCAACTGGGTGAGTTTGAGGTGAAGATCAAAAAACAAGGATTGATATACCCTTATATTTACGGTAGTCATCCTTTTGACTTTATCGGTTGGGATGGTTATCATTATCCCTGGGCTTTTTCGATTCACGACTTTATGCCGATAACAGGTATGTTACATCAACCTCCACCGGTACATCAAACATTTGAAACCGATGCTTTTGTGTTATGTAGTTTCTGTCCCCGGTTGTACGATTACCATCCTTTGGCGGTTCCTGCTCCCTACAATCATAGTAATGTTGATTCCGATGAGCTTCTTTATTATGTAGACGGTGATTTTATGAGCCGCAATTCGATAGAGAAGGGACAGATTACGTTGCATCCGGGAGGAATACCACATGGCCCGCATCCTGGTACTGTCGAGAAGAGTATAGGGCAGACCAGAACAGACGAGCTTGCTGTAATGATCGATCCTTTCAGACCGCTTATGCTGACGGAAGAGGCGTTGGCTTTGGAAGATCCCGATTATTATAAATCATGGATGAGTTAAGTAACTAATTAAATAAACTATAATATAATATCATGGCAAATACTTTTGCGGAGAAAATTGCGTTAGCACAGGATTTTCTGCCAATTAACGGTACAGATTACATTGAATTTTATGTAGGTAATGCTAAACAGGCTGCACATTATTACAAGACCGCTTTTGGTTTTCAGTCTGAAGCTTATGCAGGACCGGAAACAGGAGTTAGAGATCGTGTTTCATACGTGTTGAAACAGAACAAAATTAGATTGGTATTGACAACAGCCTTGCGTTCTGACCATCCTGTTTCGGAGCATGTGAAGAAGCACGGTGATGGGGTGAAGATATTGGCCCTTTGGGTTGATGATGCTAGAAAAGCGTTTGAAGAAACAACAAAGCGAGGTGCCAGCGTGTACCAAGAACCTATATGTACGAAAGATAATAATGGTGAAGTGTGGACCGCCGGTATTTATACTTATGGCGAGACAGTACACATGTTTGTAGAGCGCAGAAACTATAACGGGATTTTTATGCCCGGATACGAGGCTTGGGCCAGTGACTATAATCCAGCGGAAACCGGATTGCTGTATGTAGATCATTGCGTAGGTAATGTGGGTTGGAACAAAATGAACGAAACAGTGGAATGGTATCAAAATGTAATGGGATTTGTAAATATCCTGTCTTTTGATGATAAGCAAATCAATACTGAATATTCGGCGTTAATGAGTAAGGTGATGAGCAACGGAAATGGCTATGTTAAATTTCCGATTAATGAGCCTGCCGAAGGAAAGAAAAAATCTCAGATTGAAGAGTACCTTGAGTTTTATGAAGGAGAAGGCGTGCAGCATGCTGCTTTGGCGACGAAAGATATCGTATCTACTGTCAAAGCATTGAAAGCCCGTGGTGTTGAGTTTTTGAGTGCACCACCTGAAGCTTATTATGATATGTTGCCCGATCGCGTCGGTGAGATTGATGAGGAAATCAAGATTATTCAGGATTTAGGGATCTTAGTTGATAGGGATGAAGAAGGGTATCTCCTTCAGATTTTTACCAAACCCGTTGAAGATAGGCCGACCCTGTTTTACGAGATTATTCAGCGTAAGGGAGCACAAAGTTTTGGAGCAGGTAATTTCAAAGCTCTTTTTGAAGCTATTGAACGGGAACAGGAAAAGAGAGGTAATTTATAGGCAATTTTAAATTAATTTATGAAAGAACTACTTAGGGATTTTGAATATAAAAAACCCGAGATTGTATTTGAATGGAAAGACAGTGAGACAGAAGCTGAAGGTTGGATTGTTATCAATTCGTTGCGTGGTGGAGCCGCTGGTGGTGGGACACGTATGCGTCTGGGGTTGGACCGAAATGAGGTAGAATCCCTTGCTAAAACCATGGAAGTGAAATTCACGGTTTCAGGGCCTGCTATAGGGGGAGCTAAGTCTGGGATTAATTTTGACCCTTCTGACCCTAGAAAGAAGGAGGTTCTGGACCGATGGTTTAAGGCGGTAACACCGCTTCTTAAAAACTATTACGGAACAGGAGGGGATTTGAATGTGGATGAGATTCACGATGTGATCCCCCTGACGGAAAGGTATGGCCTGTGGCATCCGCAGGAGGGTGTATTGAATGGGCATTTCAATGTTCGTGAGAGTAAGCGGATTCACCAAATAGGTCAGTTGCGCTATGGTGTTTCTAAAGTGTTGGAGGACTCTGCGTATAGTCCGGATTTGAAGCGTAAATATAAGGTTGCTGATATGATTACGGGGTATGGTGTAGCCGAATCTATTCGTCATTTCTACGACTTATATGCAACAGGTTGTAACGGTAAGAGAGCGATAATCCAAGGCTGGGGAAATGTTGCTGCTGCTGCTGCTTTTTACCTTTCGAAATTAGGTGTACGCATTGTTGGGATAATAGATCGCAATGGCGGATTGATGAATAAAGACGGCTTTGATGAACAAACAATTACACAATTGTTTTTGAATCGCAATGGTAATGAGCTTGTTTCTTCAGATATGTTGTCTTTCGAACAAATGCAGGAGGAGGTATGGCGTGTTGGAGCCGAGATTTTTGTGCCCGCGGCCGCTTCTCGGTTAGTCTCCAAGAACAATGTTCAGCAACTAGTTGATAATGGATTAGAACTTATAGCTAGTGGAGCCAATGTGCCTTTTGCTGATAAAGAGATCTTTTACGGTCCGGTAATGGAATATGCTGATCAACAGGTGGCGGTAATTCCTGATTTCATTGCCAATTGTGGCATGGCTAGAGTTTTTGCTTATCTGATGCAGACAAGTGTTGAAATTAGTGATGATGCGTTATTCTCGGATGTGTCAAAGGTTATCCAAAAGGCTTTACAGGATATTCGAAACCTTTCGACAGATCGGACAAATATTTCTTCTAAAGCCTACGAGATAGCCCTCAATCAGCTCGTTTAGTGTTTCATAAAAAGGGGTTTTAATTCGATGATAATTAAAGCCCCTTTTTTCGATATTTCTATTTTTACTTATTTGCCTTTACGTTGTTGGTGCATAACGCCCCTATTTCTAATATATAGAGAAAGGAGTTTAAAATATACTTGCAAGATTAAAAAGAAACGTCTATCTTTGCGGTTCATTAAATATTAACAAAATATATTAAATAACAATGTACGCAATAGTAAATATAGCAGGACAGCAATTTAAGGTTGCAAAAGACCAGTATCTTTTTGTGCACCGTTTACAAGGAGAAGAAGGCGCTAGTATTGAATTTGACAACGTATTGTTAGCAGAAGATGGCGGTAAATTTACTGTAGGTACGCCAAGTATCTCAGGTGCTAAAGTTTCGGCTACGATTTTGTCTCATTTAAAAGGTGATAAAGTTATCGTTTTTAAGAAAAAACGTCGTAAAGGCTACAAGAAGAAAAACGGTCACCGTCAACAATTTTCTAAAATCCAGATTACTGGTATCAGTTTATAATTGAATTTTTAATCTGACGAAAGTCATAAATTAAGATAAAGAAATGGCACATAAAAAAGGTGCGGGTAGTTCTAAGAACGGCCGTGAGTCACACAGTAAAAGGTTAGGTATCAAAATTTTCGGTGGTCAAAGAGCTATCGCCGGAAACATCATTGTTCGTCAACGTGGTACGCAACACAACCCTGATGCTAATGTCGGTATTGGTAAAGATCATACATTATACGCTTTAGTAGAAGGTACGGTTGTTTTTCGTAAAAAAGCGAACAACAAATCTTATGTTTCAGTACTTCCTGTTGAACAAAACTAAGAATTGATACAATACGAATTAAAGCCGTTAAGTTTTTTGCTTAACGGCTTTGTTTTTTTGAATAGACTTCAGTTCTATTTCGTGCTACTTTCACACGGATTTGAAAGTAAAATATTCACTAGACAATATGTTTATTGTCTTAAAATTATTGAATGACAACTTTCAAAGATTTAAAGGTTAGTGCGCCTATTCTTGCAGCACTTGATACATTAGGGTATAAAACACCGACGCCGATACAGGCACAAGCGATACCGGAAGTCCTAAAAGGAAAAGATTTACTTGGCTGTGCACAGACAGGAACAGGTAAAACGGCAGCATTTGCCATCCCTATCCTCCAACTACTAAATAATACAAAACCGCAAGGTCAAAAAAGAGGTACTATCCGTGCCTTGATCCTAACCCCAACCCGGGAATTGGCAATTCAGATTGATGAATCTTTTCAAGAGTATGGTGAAAACCTAAAATTGAAACATGCTGTTATCTTTGGTGGGGTAAACCAATTCTCCCAAGTGAATCAAATAAAAGCAGGTGTTGATATTTTAGTAGCCACACCGGGAAGGTTACTGGATTTGATGAACCAGAAAGTATTATCTATTCACCAGATTGAAATCTTCGTCCTGGATGAAGCGGATCGTATGTTGGATATGGGTTTTATTCATGATGTGAAGAGGGTATTGCAGGTTATCCCGCAGAATCGTCAAACCTTGTTCTTTTCGGCGACAATGCCTAAAGCGATTCAGAGTCTTGCTGATAGCATATTGCACAAACCGGTGAAGGTTGAAGTGACACCAGAATCTACAACGGCCGAAACTATTCAGCAAACGCTATATTATGTAGAGAAGGCAAATAAAAATAAAGCGCTTTTGCAGTTGTTAAAGAATGATGTTCAAGACAGTGTTTTGGTATTTACACGTACGAAACATGGCGCTGACAAATTGGTGAAGTTTCTGTTTAAATATGAGATTTCTTCAGCGGCTATTCATGGTAATAAATCTCAAAATCAACGTCAACGTGCATTAGAAGACTTTAAGAGTAAAAAAATAAAGGTATTGGTGGCTACGGATATTGCAGCGCGAGGAATTGATATTGACTTATTGAAATATGTAATCAATTATGAAATACCGAATGTGCCGGAATCTTATGTGCACCGTATTGGTCGGAGCGGTAGAGCCGGGGCAGAAGGATTTGCCATTTCATTATGTGATGTAGAAGAAATACCATATGTACAGGATATTGAAAAAACGATCGGAATAGCACTTCCGGTTATGGAAATGGAAGGACTTACGATGTCGCCTGGTTTTGTGGCTAAATCGTCGGTGAATGTAAAAGCGGGCAAAGGTGGAAAAGGCAAGCCTGCTGCTGTTGCTACAGGAAGACCGGATAACCGTCATCGTAAAAACAAACCTACGAGTAAAGAACGACGAAGAAGACAGGCATAAACTGTTATATAGTAAATGCGTATAAAAAAGAGGGATTGCTAAAAGCGATCCCTCTTCTTGTATGTTTAAACGGGGTGGAGAATATCGGATTCGAACCGATGGCCTTTTGGCTGCCAGCCAAACGCTCTAGCCAACTGAGCTAATCCCCCTTATATTCTGCAAGTATAGATAAATTCAATTTTATATGCAAGTTGATTGCCCTATTAAAGTAAATTATTATTCGTTTACTGCAAGAGGGAGATTGTATTTCCCTTTGTCCGATGCCGAAACCTCTTTCATGAAATCGAAATATTTTTGGTAATCTTCTGAGGCATAAAGGCCTTCCTTGATTTCTAATTTTCTGTAAAAATGAATCCGGTTGTCTTCTTGTTTTATTGCCAGGTGGTATGCCCCCATTGGGCTTTCCAAAACTTTGTGTACAGGCATGATTTTTTCCTTGATTTCTTCAGAAAGTTCAAAGATCAATTCATCGACATCAGTGTATCCCCGATTGATATAAAGTTGATTTTTACGGTTTCTAGATTCTGGAATGGTCCGCGATATATTGAAAATATTCGGGTGTATAATGATGCTGTTACCGCTTTTTACAACATAACTCTTAATGTTGATGTCCAGTTCTTCGACCACAACCGGACCATCTGCGTCGCTGATTTCATAATTTACTTTATTGAAGTATATATTATCCACATCATAATACTCTTTTAACGTTTTATTTTGGTCTACCGGATTTTTAAAAATATTGTTAAAATGATTGTGAAACTGAGCGCCGCTAAAAGTCGTTTTGACGCGCCCGGTCACCGTTCCGTCAGGTTGGATATGGAGAACTGCATTTCTGATTTGTTGATTTTGCGCCCAATTGTATTGTGGTGTATGAAGGACTTTTCCGCCTTCTTCGGTACAAGCCAGTACGAGTCTGTCATCGGTAAAATCTCCTAAGAATCCGAAAGGTTGTTTTTGGCTTGTACATTCAAGCCATGTTGTGTCGCCTTCAAAAGGTATACAAAGAATAATGTGATTACCATCTGCCACATTTGCAAATTCGGTATCCAGACTTTTCTTGGCATTGCCCGCCTCCACGATGCAGTAATAGGAGGGGATATCTGCTTCGTCGAGGAGAGCCTGCATATAATTTACTAAAGCTTTACAGTCGCCGTATCCTAATCGTTCTACATAGGATGCCGGAAAAGGTTCTAAGCCACCTATTCCTACCTGTATGCTGATGTATCGTGTTTTGTTTTGCATGTATTCGTACAGTGCCTTTGCTTTCGCTTTAGGCGATTCGATATCTTTGATGATATCCTGCACGTTGTTTTTGGCAGCCTGAGGAAGATCTTTTTTGTCTTTTAACAGATCGTCGTAAACCCATTTTCCAAATTGTTTCCAATCATTCACCTGTCCCCCTTTTTTGTAATATTTGAAATTTTCGGGCACGATTTTTACACATATTTCTTCAGCATATTTTATGGGTGAAAATGGTTCATCTTTACGTGCAGAAAGATTAGTTGCTGTCCAGGTATAGGTTTTGGATTTATCTGTTGTTTCTACTTTCGCTTCAGAAGGGATATTTTCCGCTTTGATACGCAGGACCTGCTGGGGTTGACATTGAAATTGGTAACTGCTTCTTTCGACGGCCATATCGGAATAATAATTAGGCCTCCAATACGGGATAAAAAGATTTTGACTGTGTTTTATTTCATAGGTGTAGACAATAGTGTATGGATAAGCCAGGGTGGAAGGTTTATAATGTTTTACGCAGATATCGTCATACATACTCACCTGTCCCGTCGCGCTGTAATCTTTAAAATCTTTTAAGCTGAATTTATTCGTTTGAATACCAAACTCATTGTATACGGCACCTTTCACTTCTTTGATGGATTTGCTTTTGTCATAAAATAGACGTAATTCGGCACGGGATTCGCCAGCTTTATTTAAGATGGTGATGGCGCGGGTTACGGACTCTACGATGTTGTTCTCATTCCTCATATCCATGTTGATGGATTCATGCCGTACTATTGCTGTGGCACGACTTTTTAATGCAGGGGGTATCTTCTCCATAGCATACTCCTGCCCAAGAAGATTAAACTGGATAGATAGAAATAAAAAAAAGGTTAAGATGGGCTGGTTATTCATTACTGTATTTTAAAATATAGTCAACTTTCAAGTGTTGGATTGCTCGCGAAAACAGCTCCTTTAAAAAGAAATATTCATCTGTGTCGTAGATGGCTTTATTCATGGAAAGACTCTGCTGTACGACCAACACATTATCATCTATACTGTTTTTGTAAACGTATCGTGCCACACCATCGGGAAGGGTAAGGTTAGTTGCTTTCGGACTGGATTGAACAGTGATTCCTTCAGGGAGGGTGATGCTGAAATGGTGTCGCTCTTCCCGTTTTGATCCGAGGTCTACGGGGTATGTCCGTTCATCTAAATTAAACGGATTCCGAGTGATGCGGTTGATGAAGACAGGGTTGAGGTTAAAGACCGTATTAGGCCGAATATTGGAGTTCCAGATATCGACTACCACATCAAACTGCTCGGATAATAGAAGATCAGGATTTTCCAGATTCTGTATATCTATATTTGCTAAAGACATATTTGTCAATCGTTCATCTAATTTTTCTTCGTACTCCTCAAAGGAAGGGTACCTTAATATTTCTTTTCTTTTATGAAGTGCATCCAACCCATCGTAGGTGATGGTCAGGCTGCCAATTAATTTCCCCGAAAGATCTAATTTCCCACTGAAAGAATAAGCGGTCGAGGATTTCGTTTTGTTTTCCAGAGGAATCCATTCGGATGATTTTCGGGAATAAATGATACGCCCTCTTTCATTTATACAGCGTATAGGTAACTCGCCAAACATTAATAAATTTTCACTGGCATCGGCTAGTATCGTTTCATTACCGATTTTGATGCCCGCAATGACATAGTTGAAGTCGGATAAAACAGGGTGTAGTGGATTGGGCAGGCTGTTTTCACGGGTGGAAACGAGTATAGGATAGGCTTCTAGATTTGCCGCATTTAGCGCGGCTATGAGCGCCAGATTTACATCGGCCGCATTGCCGGATCTTTTTTCATAACTTTCTTCTACGCCAAACTGGCTGTATCTTCCGTATACATTATTCCATTTTATCCTGTTTTGTATATGGGAATAAATCAGTTTTGCTTTTAAATGCAGGTCTGTTTGTGATAGTATGGAGTCAGGAAGGGTTCCAAGAAAAAATTTGGTCTTTTTTATCTGGCCGCCAAAATTCTTCTCGGTCATCAATTCGCGGTCTACATCGCTCCATTTTTTTGTATAGGTTTGTTTCGAACCGTTCAAATGTTGAGCCTCTTCCATTTCAAAATTGATGGCAGAAATGTAGTTTTGCGGAGATAGCATATAGTCCTCTTCTTCAAAGGCGGGGATGTTTTTCATGGAGTAAGTTAGTTCAGAGCAATCGGATTTTGCTCCTCCAACCCGGAAACATTCCCGTATTACCTTGGACTTTATGTCTTCCAATTTCAGGGCTCCCCGAAGGGTCACATTGTATTTGTATAGTCCCGGAATCATCGCGATATAGGTGCTTTTAAGTTTTGGGATATCGGATTGGAATTCCCAGCTTCTATAATTGAAAATGTTGGGTGAGGTAATCGTGTATTCAATATCAATGACTGATCCTTCGCGTACATCAGGCAAGGTGAATTTGCTTAGTCTGAGGAATGGTGTTTTATTTTCTGTATAGATATCTTTACTCTTCAGCTCCGAAATGCTAATTTTATTTTCTGTTAGATTATACGTTTTGGCTTTTATGTTTTCTATCGTCTCGAAGTCGCTGCCATATTTATAAAGGGGAAGGGAGATATTAGCCTTGTCGTATCCTTCTTTTTTATTTATTTTAATTCGGATTGCATAGCGGTGCAGGACACGAATAGACCGCTCTGCCTCTACGAGGTCTATCGTTGTTTTTCCTAGTTCTGATATGACTACAGCACGCGCATTGCTATCGAGCTGGGCGTAATCGATTGAAAAATCACTGTGTCTAATTGGGTCAAGCTCGACAAACTGTCCAAAAGAAAAATGACAGAATAATATTCCTAAAAGGAGAAGTATAGTCCTCATACGGGGTGCAATAAAAGTTAACTTATGAAGGAAGGAAGATAAGAATTATTTATCGGTCAAACAAGAAGTTGTGACTTTTGGGTGGGGATCCCGGTTGCTCTCAGGAAGATGAACAGGCTTGGTTTTAATCTGCACTTTGCAGCAGCTGCATTTCATGAAGTTCAGCATATACACCTGCTAATGCTAATAACTCGTTGTGATCGCCTTCCTCAACAATCCTGCCATTGTCAAGTACGATAATATGATCTGCATTTTTTATCGTGGAAACGCGGTGTGCAATGAAAATAGAAGTTTTTCCCTTCATGATACGACCGAGATTGTGAAGTATTTCTTCTTCGGTTTTGGTATCTACGGCAGATAGGCAATCGTCAAATATCAATATTTCTGGATCCTTAGCTAGGGCCCGGGCGATAGAAACACGTTGTTTTTGACCTCCTGATAAGGTGATACCTCTTTCTCCGATATGTGTTTGGAATCCATTATCAAATGCTATGATATTTTCATAAACAGCAGCATCTTTCGCTGCTTGTTCTATGCGTTCATCTTCACATTCGTCCAATCCGAAAGCAATATTATTCGCAATAGTATCGGAAAACAGGAATACCTGTTGCGGTACGAATCCCACTTGTTGACGCAGGTTTTTAAAGTTGTATTGTTCAATAGCTGTATTATCGTATTTGATTGTTCCCTGATCTGCATCGTACATGCGAAGCAATAAATTAGCTAAAGTCGATTTGCCAGAGCCTGTTTTACCAATTACGGCTAGGGTTTTTCCGGCAGGAATATGTACACTCAGGTTGTCTATGGCCTTTATCCCTGTTTCAGGGTAGGTAAAGGACAGGTTCTCTATAACGATATCCCCCTGTAATGTACGGTTGGTTATGCCGTTTTTTATTTCGGGCTGTGTTTTTAAGAATTCATTTATTCGCTTTTGAGATGCGGCTGCTCGTTGAATAAGAGAAGTAACCCACGCCAAGGCCATAGCAGGGAATGTGAGCTGATTTACATACATGATAAATTCGGCAATGTTGCCGGCTGTAATGGTTCCCTTATTTACTTCAATACCTCCGATATACACGGTGATAATTGTACTAAATCCCACTAAAAAGATAATCAAGGGAAAGAAAATAGCTTGTATGCGTACTAAGTCCAGGGATGTGTTGCGGTATATGTTACTCTCTTTTGCAAATTCATCCATTTTATCTGCTTCGCGATTATAGGTCTTTATCACGCGGATACCTGAAAATGTTTCTTGTACGAAAGAAGATAATTTGGAAAGTTGAGCCTGAATACGCGTACTCCTTTTGTTTATGATGCGATTTATAAATAAAATAATAAAAGAGATAATAGGGATGGGTAATAATGCGTAGGTGGCTAAGGTAGGATTGACATCGTACATGGCGTAGATGATCATGATGGAAAGTACAATGGTGTTAATGGCGTACATAATAGCCGGACCGAGGTAATTTCTCACTTGGTTCACGTCTTCTGTAGCTCTATTCATTAAATCTCCGGTATTGTTTTTTCTGAAAAAAGAAAAATCTAAATCTTGATAGTGTGCATAAATCTCATTTTTCAAATCGTACTCTATACGCCTTGAGGTTAAGATAATCGTTTGACGCATTAAGAAAAGAAAAATTCCACGAACTAAAGAGAGCAAAAGTACTACCGCTCCGAAGAAAAGTAAACTGCTTCCAAAGATATTGTAAATGATATCTTGTCTTTCAAAGCCATTGTACAGTCTGTATAAGTCGATATTTTCTTTGACTAAATCGAACGCTTCTCGTATTACTTTTGCGGGTAGAATGCCGAAATAATTGGAAATAATGACGAATATAACGCCAGGAACCAAATGCCAGCGATACTTGTAAAAGTATTTATTAAGGTATGCGAGTTCTTTCATTTATGCTTTAAGACTACAAACTTAGATAAATTGCGTTGTATATAAAAGCAATTGTTTTTTCATGGGAATGTTTGCCTTTTGTGCCCAAGAATGCTTCGCTTAAGTTTGTGCGAGTGTGCATATAAATTGTATGGAGCACACACTAAGTGTTGATATCCTTGCTTATTGCAGGTAGGGAATATTCATGGATATTTTATGTTCGAATAATTACAATGGAGAAGGATTTTATTTGTATTTTTGCAAAGTCATAAAGCGACCATAATTGTTGTTATTAGATATGCAAAATACTTCTGTTTTTGAATTAATGCGTCCTTTAGGACACCAAAATCTTTTCTTTTGCAATGATCCGGATATTGGATTGAAAGCTATTGTAGCTATTCACGATACCACATTGGGGCCTGCTATAGGTGGAGTGCGGATGTTGCCGTATACTTCAGAAGAGGAAGCTATTGAGGACGCACTGCGCCTGTCGCAGGCGATTACCTACAAAGCTTCTTTAGCCGGATTAAATTTAGGAGGTGGCTGTGCTATTATTATCGGTAACAATAGAACAGATAAAACGGAAGTATTGATGCGTCGTTTTGGAAAATTTATAGAAGGTCTAAATGGAAGTTTTATTGCTTCTATAGATGTTGGTACTTCTCAAAAAGATCTGGAATATATTCACGCAGAAACTAATTACGTTGCGGGTTTACCTACCGCTCTTAATGGAGGAGGGGACACAACGGTTTTCGCTGCGAAAGGTGTTTTTTATGGTATCAAAGCTGCCATCAAAGAACTTTATGGTGATGATTCATTGGCGGGACGCAAGGTAGCGGTGCAAGGTGTCGGAAGTGTAGGTGAGCAATTGGTGGCCATGTTGCGTGCAGAAAATGCGCGGGTTTATGTGTCGGATATGACCGAAGAGCGTAAAATGAAAATTGCGGCTAAGTATAAAGCTGAGCCTATTCAGTATTCGACAAGTTATGAATTAGATGTAGATGTGTATGCTCCATGTGCGCTGGGCGGGACTGTCAATCCAGAAACAATTCCGAAGATGCGTTGTAAAATTATAGCTGGCTCGGCAAATAATCAATTAAAAGATGAGGAAGCTACTATTCAGGCATTAAAGGATCATAATATTCTCTACGCTCCAGATTTCTTGATTAATTCAGGCGCATTGATTAGCTGTTTTTCCGAACTGGAAGGATATGGTGTTGAGCGTACCGAGTCTTTGATTAGAAACATTTATAGTGCTACCCGACATGTAATACAAAAGTCCCGTGAAGAGGGGATCACGACGTTTGAAGCTGCTCAGCAAATTGCGGAAAAGCGTATTAAGGATATCGGGAAATTAAAAAGATAGTAAATACAAAATCGTTCTTATATATTAAAACAATCGTTCTTTAAATAAATATGCTTAATAGAAGACACCTTAGGGTTAAAGTAATGCAGACGCTTTATGCGTACAGCTTGTCTGAAGATAAACAAGTTAAAGATTTTCAAAAGGCACTTTTTAAAAGTGTGGAAGAGGTAAATGAGATGTACATTTGGACACTAAATCTATTGGATGAAGTGGCTGAATATGTAGTATTGGATGCAGAAAGCCGTGCTGCAAAATTTTTGCCGACAGAAAAGGATAAAATCCTTACCACCAAATTAAATACGAACACTTTTATTGAGTCGCTCCGTCAGAATAGAGAATATCTGGAGCTTGTCAAAAAATATAAGGTGTCTTGGGAGTTTGATCCGGAGATTGTGCGTTCGGTATTTGCCCAGTTAAAAGATTCAGAAGCTTATTTGGAGTATCTATCAGGAGATGATCGCAGTATTGGAGGAGAGAAGGATATCATTAAGTATATCTTTAAAAAGATCATCCTTAAAACGGTCGAAATCGAACAGGTTTTCGAAGAAAAATTCATCAATTGGTCAGTAGACAAAGAAGTTCTTCAAGCGATGGTTGCTAAGACATTCAAAAACTTTAGTTCGGAAAATCCATCACAAAATAAATTGGCGGATTTGACGCCTAATTGGGATGAAGATAGTGAGTTTATCGAAGAATTATTGAAGACAACTATTCGTTATACACCGGAGTATCAACAGCTCATATCGGACAAAACGAAAAATTGGGAAGCAGATCGTATCGCGTTGATGGATACTTTATTAATGCGTATGGCTATTAGTGAACTGTTGAATTTTCCAAGCATCCCTGTGAAAGTGACGATAAATGAGTATATTGAGTTATCTAAATCTTTCAGTACGCTAAGAAGTAATACATTTATAAATGGTATACTTGATAAAATTTTAGCGGATTTGACTAAGCAGGGCCGTATCCGTAAAGTCGGTCGAGGATTAAAAGATTAAGTATAGATGTATCCCTGTGTTTAATAATAATCAGGGGCTCATGTCAATAATAAATATAATACACAGAGATGAAATTTAAACAATTGGGTATAGGTTTGGCTTCAATCGTTTTTTTTGCAGCTTGTAACAATCAACCAAAAACAGCGGAAGCAAGTAAGGTAGATCCGACCGGAGTGAATACACCTACGGAGAATACAGAGCCGTTGTCAGGTACAGGGAAGGTCGAATTTGAAGCAGATGTTTTTGATTTCGGTACTGTTAAAGAAGGCGAAGTGGTGAATCATATTTTTAAATTTAAAAATACAGGTGAAGAACCTGTTATCCTTTCTGCCGTAAGCGCTTCCTGTGGATGTACAACTCCGGATTATACGAAAGATCCGATATTACCTGGCAAAGAAGGTGAGATCAAAGTGAGCTTTAATAGTCAAGGACAAGTCGGGACCCAACAAAAAATAGTTACGGTGAGTTCCAATGCAATCAATAGGGTAACTACTATTCAAATTAAGGGTACAGTAGAAAATAAATAAGTAATCAATTAAAAAAAGAAAATAATGTTAACAGTTTTATTACAAGCAGCAGGTGGAAGTAGTATAATGAGCTTCTTCCCAATGATTTTAATCGTCGTGGTATTTTATTTCTTCATGATCAGACCGCAAATGAAGAAACAAAAGGATCACAAAAAGTATATTGAAGAGTTAGGTGTGAATTCAAAGATCGTAACTACGGCAGGTATTCACGGCAGAATCGTTGAAGTAAGTGATACTACTTTTTTGGTAGATGTAGGTTCAGGTGTGAAAATGCGTTTTGACAAATCTGCAATCTCTTTAGAGGCATCTCGCTTAGCAAACGGAGAGGGCGCAAAAAAAGCGTAATTCATTTTTAAAAGGTATAATTTTAAAGCCGTTCAGTTCTCTGAATGGCTTTATTGTTTTATAGCAGGCTGTGGGTCGAATAAATGGTTTTTGGTGATGTTTAAGGAAGGATTTTCTTAATCAATTTTTTCTTGCCCTCATCGGCGGGCGGCCTCCTTCTTTTCTCTCAAAAGAAGCAAAAGTCGTCGCTGTACCGGCTCGACACGACGGTTCACCATTCCTGCAATTGTCGACTCGCTAAGGCGACATTTGTCGGGCATGTAAGGATAGTGCTTTATTCTTAGATATTACTTTATTCCTCAGCTGAATAAAAAAAAACGGCCTTAGCGGATTTGGACGAGTAGGCAGCAGATGATGCCATGCAGAAAGGTTCGAGTTTGTACTTTCCAAGCAGGTCTCAGCCTTTGCTTTGGGACGGAGCGGTGGAGGCCTAAGAGCTGCGCACTGCATCATCGCATAGCCGGAACGACAAATACGGTATCAGCCTTGACTCTTTGCTTCTTTCTCGTCAAGGAGAAAGAAGGAGCCCTGCCACGGCTAGTGGCGGAAAGGTAATGAGAGTGGTATTAACAAAATTGTAAAAGAAAATCCTTCATTTTTATTATCCTCCTACTTTTTAAGATTGATCTCAGACTATTTATTAACTTTGTGTAATGAAGCGGAGAAGATTTAATAAGAACCAGCGTCGGAAGATTTCGATATTTGTACGTTGTATTATTATTTCGTTTATTGCGTGGACCTTAATTGCTGTTTCTAATAAATACACCGTTACGTTGAAGACCGGTATAGAATATGTTAATATTCCGGAAAAAAGAGCTTTTCATCCGCTGCAGTCAGATACGGTTAAGGTGCGTGTGAAAATGAGTGGTTGGGATATGTTGTTCAGTAAATTTAATCCGGACAGTTCTAATCTTCAGGTGGATCTCAGTAATCTGAAGAATCGAAACTTTATCGTATTCAGCAATCAATTGGGATTTATCAATCGGCAATTTCCGGCAAATAAGCAAGTAACTCACGTTTCCCCGGATACGCTTTACTTCGATTTTTCGAAGCAAACTCAGCGAAAAGTACCTGTAAAAGTGCCTTATAATATCACCTTTCGAAAACAGTACGGTATCACAGGTGAGACCAAAGCAAATCCGGAATATGTCACGATTACAGGCCCTCTGGAGGATGTGGCTAATATTGAATTTTTGGAGACGGATACGATTCGAGGGATACAGATCCAAACGGATGTACGAACGGTAGCTAATATCAATCGCAATCAACGTACGAATATCACAATTTATCCTACGATAGCAGAAATCGTGATTCCGGTAGGAGAACTTACGGAAAAGGTGATCGAGATACCTTTAAAGATTGAAAATGCCAGGAAATTTACATCTGTACGAACTGTTCCAAGTAAGGTCACTATCACTACCTTGGTGTCATTAAAAGATTATAACAAATGGTCTGCCAGGGACTTTGAAGCAGTTGTTGATTTAGAAAGTTGGGTTGAGGATGGCGTGACGAGTCTGCCCGTGATATTGACCCAGGTTCCTGATTTTTGTAAGATTATTAAGATTGAACCGCAAAATGTAGATTTTTTCGTCAGAAAATAATAACATGTTAAAGATAGGAATAACAGGAGGAATAGGTACTGGAAAGAGTTTTGTCAGCAAAATTTTCAAAAGTATGGGAGTGCCGTTTTATGATGCAGATAAGGAAGCGAAAGACATTATGACTAACAGTGATATTGTGCGTCGGGGCTTGATGGATGCCTTTGGATCTGAAACCTATTGTGAAGATGGTGCATTAAATCGAAAGTGGTTAGCTGATAAGGTATTTAAAGACCCTGAGAAGCTTCAGGTATTAAATGGGATTGTTCACCCTGTTGTCATCCAAAACGCTGTGGATTGGGCGGAAAAACAAAGGGGAGCGTATAGCCTTAAAGAAGCTGCTCTGCTTTATGAAAGCGGTTCTTATCAATCGCTGGATTATACGATATTAGTCGAAGCTCCGTTGGAACTTCGTATAGAAAGAGTGATTAAAAGAGATCAGGTATCGGAGGAAGAGGTATTGGACAGGATGAGCAGGCAGATGTCTGAAGAAGAGAAGAAAGGGTATGCAGATTTTATTGTCGTTAATGATGAAATTACCCCTTTGTTGCCACAGGTATTGGCTATTCACCATAAGTTATTGGGAAAATAATGGCTGAAATTATTACTGATTTTTTGGTGGAAACGGCAAAAGGTTATTACTGCGTGTATGGTGATTTCTACATTGACCCTCTAATGCCTGTGGATACTGCATTAATTTCACATGCGCATGGCGATCATGCTAGACCCGGACATCGCCGTATTCTAGCGACGAATACCACCACAATCTTTATGCAGCACCGTTTTACAAGGCAAGACCCGGGCTCTTATAAGGTGATCGCGTATAACGAACCTTTCTTTTTGGCTGATGTGAAGATTACTTTTTTTCCTGCCGGCCATATTTTGGGTTCGGCGCAAATACTCATGGAGTACAAGGGGACAAGATATCTATACACGGGAGATTATAAGCTGCAGGACGATGCTACATGTGAACCCCTCGTTTTTGTAAAGGCTGATGTACTCATAACAGAAACAACTTTTGCTAACCCAGATATTTCGCATCCGGATCAGGTAGAAGAAATCTCTAAGCTGGCTACGACAAATCATAACATGATGTTGGGATGTTATTCTCTCGGTAAGGCGCAAAGGCTAACTTACCTCTTAAACGTGTATTGCCCTGAAAAGGTAATATATGTACATCACAACATTGCTCCGATTCATCGCATCTACGATACCTTCGGTTTCGTGCCACTAAAATATGAGATCTATAACCGTAAAGTGATGAAGGACGGTGTAAACAAGATATATTTGGTGCCGCCATTGACTTTTAACAGTTACTTCCGGGCGAAGAATGTTATACGGGTTTTTGCTTCCGGTTGGAAAAGGTTACAACACAATAACGATTTGTCTCTTTACATCTCAGATCATGTGGATTGGAACGATTTGCTTCAATGTATTGAAGCGTCTGATCCGAGAGAGATATGGACTGTACATGGAGACGGGGCCATGCTAAAAAGCTATTTTGAAGGAAAGATCGTTGTTCGGAATATGGCTAAAATTTAGATGCTTTTATCATAAAATTCGAGAAAAAAATAAACCGCTTCAAAAAGTGCGTCAGTAAAATACAATTTCTACCTTCGTAACACTATTTAAAGCGGTTTTAGCGTGGTGCCAGCTGGATTCGAACCAGCGACACAAGGATTTTCAGTCCTTTGCTCTACCAACTGAGCTATGGCACCTCAAGTTTTTGATTTGAATCTGTTACTTTCAGATTTTTTGGTGGTGCCAGCTGGATTCGAACCAGCGACACAAGGATTTTCAGTCCTTTGCTCTACCAACTGAGCTATGGCACCTTTTTGCTTAACTTTTTACCGTTGTTGCGATGCAAATGTAGTTTCTTTTTTTTAATTCTAAAACTTTTAAGGTAAATATTTTCGGGAGAAAACCCAATGCCTTGATTCTGATTAAGATAAAATTACATCAAATAAACACTCGAATCCACGAATTTAGGGTATCTTTGCACTTTATTGAATTGTTATGAGTAAAAAGGGTAGAGTATTGGTCGCAATGAGTGGAGGGGTGGATAGTTCTGTGGCGGCCGTGATGTTACATGAGCAGGGATATGAAGTCATCGGAATTACCATGAAAACTTGGGATTATGCAAGTTCGGGTGGTTCTTCAAAGGAGACGGGGTGCTGTAGTCTGGATAGTATTAATGATGCAAGAGCTTTAGCTGTAGGCTATGGATTTCCACATTATATTTTAGATATAAGAGACGAGTTTGGTGATTTTGTAATCGATAATTTTGTGGACGAATATATCGCCGGACGTACTCCTAACCCTTGTGTATTGTGTAATACACACATCAAATGGTCTGCGCTGATGAAACGAGCCGACAAGTTGGATTGTGAATTTATAGCCACCGGACATTATGCGAATATTCGCATACATGATAACGGACGGTATGTAATTTCCAAAGGACGTGACGAGAATAAGGATCAATCCTATGTATTGTGGGGAGTTTCTCAGGAAAACTTAGCACGGACGCAGTTTCCATTGGGAAACTTTACGAAAAAGGAAATTCGCCAGATGGCATTGGAAATGGGACAACAAGAGCTCGCGAATAAATCGGAGAGCTATGAGATTTGTTTTGTGCCTGAGAACGATTATAGAGCTTTTTTAAGACACAAGAAACCCTCATTGGATCAAGAGATAGGGCCGGGCAATTTTATTCTTTCTGATGGCACAGTAGTAGGGCAGCATATAGGCTATCCCTATTTTACGATAGGACAGCGTAAGGGATTAGGTGTCGCATTTGGCAAGCCTATGTATGTTATCGAAATTTTACCGGAAAGCAACTCAGTAGTGGTAGGCGAGGAGCACGAATTGGAGAAAGCAGAGGCCTTGGTACGGGATATTAATCTAATTAAATACGCTTCTTTGGAAGAACCAATGAATGCGATCACAAAAATTCGTTATAAAGATGCGGGGGCACAATCTGTTCTCACTCAGCAAGGAAATATTATGCGGGTTGATTTCCCCCATAATGTAAAAGGGATTGCACCAGGTCAATCTGCTGTTTTCTATGAAGGCAATGATTTGATAGGTGGTGGTTTTTTAATGAAGTAACAAAGCTTATTGAACAGGTAATATATCTAAGTAAGATACAAAAAGGTGCTGAGATTTTTCTTAGCACCTTTTGTGTCTTATTATAACAGGTTTTAATTACCCGTAATCGTTACTTTTCCTTCCTTTCCCGGAGATCCTGAATAGATTTGTCCTTGTGGAAGCCCGATTAAACCGGGTGGCGAAGATGCGATACGCCTATAGATATTTGTTATTTCCAAGTTAGGCGTTACGTGAAGACCACCGGGTGTCACATCAACGAACAGATAATTTTTATCTTTTTTATTTGCAGTCTGTGGAGAAACCCCGTCCTTATTGTAGCTGATGTTTACATTTCCGGCATCACCATTAGGGAATGTTTTGGTGCCATTGAAGGCATCTATGCCGCGAGCTACTATATACAGGGATCCTAATTTTTGAAAATTTATCGTGATGTCAAAGTCAGACGCATTATTTTGACCTGCTTGACCGCTGATTAGTGCTTTATTTCCTATCTCCGCATGTTTTACGATAAGTTTTACATCTTTTTTACCAAAGAATTGCAAAGAAGAATTATCCTTCATAATTAGGGTGTCAATATAAATAACAGCCGAGGAATCGCGTTCAGAAAAGACTTTCTTTTCTTTTTTGTTGAGTACTAGTTTATCAAAATGCTGCTCATTCACCTGAGCTTGAGCACTAAGAAAGCCAAGTATAGCCACAAATACGCCTAATATTATTTTTCTTTTCATATCTATTATTAGTTTAACTTCGATTAAGTCGAATGGTTTAATCATTCTTTAAATATGTTACAATTAGCTGAGCTGTTTTTTTCGAGGCTCCGGGGGTGCCAAGTTTTTTAGCCAGGAGGTCATAATTTTCCAATACACTTGCCCGATGCTCTGGATTCATAATCAATTCCTTAAGCTCATCTCGAATATCCTCAGGATTACAGTCCTGTTGTATAAGCTCTCTTACGGATAAAAAATCGTTGATCAGGTTTACTAAAGAAATAAAGCGTACTTTAATCAATTTGCGTGCGATCATAATGCTAATGGCATTGGCTTTGTAAACGACCACTTGTGGCACACTCAATATCCCTGTCTCTAATGTCGCTGTGCCACTCGTTACGACTGCTGCTTGCGCATGCTTTAATAAGTCGTAGGTTTGATTAAAAACGATGGGAATTGGTAAATCATTTGTGTATTTTCTATAGTAGGACTCATCGAAATTAGGTGCGCCGGCAATTACCAACTGATGCCCCGGAAACGCATAATAAAGTTCTGCCATATCGGGCAAGATGTGATCGATTTCCATCTTGCGGCTACCGGGCAACAGCGCTATAATTGGTTCTGATCCCAAACCATTGTCTGTGATAAAGTTAGGGCGAAAGGAGTAGCTGGAAATTGCGTCTAAAAGTGGATTTCCTACGTAATCAACTTTTACCCCAAAGCGCTTATAAAAATCAACTTCAAAAGGAAGTATACAGAACATGTGGTCTACAACCTTTTTGATCTTGTGTACCCTGCCCTGATTCCATGCCCATATTTTAGGAGAAATATAATAACAAACTTTAAGGTTATTCTTTTTCGCAAAAGAGGCGATTTTTAAATTAAATCCTGGAAAATCAATCAATATCACTGTGTCTGGACCGTATTCCAGGATATCCTGTTTTACGGTCTTTAGGTTTTGGGAAATGGTTTTTAAGTTCTTGAGTACCTCTACAAATCCCATAAATGCCATTTTTGAAGTGTGTATCAGAGGTTTATGCCCTGTCGCAGCTTCCATCAGGTCACCTCCGACAATTTTGAATTCTGCCGAAGGATCTTCTATCTTCAATGCTTCTATCAGATTGGAACCATGTAAATCACCTGATGTTTCGCCTGCTATGATATAGTATTTCATTAAGGTATGAATATTAAATAACTTTAAAATTACGGAAACTTTGCCAAATGATGCAGCAAAGAGCGGAATTCCATAACGGAAGGTAAAATAATTTGAGGATTGATCTAAAAAGAATAATGGCTTGAAAATATTTTCAAGCCATTATTCTTTTTAGATTCCCAGCTCTACCTGGAACATGGCTCCCCATGCACTTTTGTTGTTGCTGTTGTTGTAAATACCGTCTTTCACGGTATAGCTTGTATTCAACTGAAATTTGAGCCTGTGTGCTTTCATATATTTTGTTAAACCTATTTCAAGAACTTCGATCTGATCTTTGAAGTTGGCAATGTCGGAATGAGGTCTCACATAGGTGTACCGTCCTGCGATTTCATAACCATGGTTTAATAGATATGAGCTCTGTTGATTGAGCCCCCAGCCTTTATACGCACAGGTTTCTTCTGCTTTATCGTTATCAATTATGTTAAGTGGGTTATCAACGTCACGTTGCATGTATTCTGCTTGATAAGCAAAACCCTGATATTTGAAAATAGCATCTGCAAACGCTGTCTTTAATGTAAAAGGATTTTTAACGAATCGTCCGGTCTGTCCGCCCTCACGTACGGTGTTGTCATTATAGCTGTATCCTGTGCCGATTGATAGTTTAGGTGTTTCTTCACGTTCGATGTCTCCTTCAGAATAATCTCCGTCATTTTTGAATTTTCCAAATGGCAGAAATTCGATTCTTCCCGTGTAAGCGAGACCTTTGTCTGTTGTATTTACCGGTCGTCCTTCTCCCGTTGAAATGGCAGCTTTGGCATTAATGGGCATATTGCCTATTTTCTTGCTTAAATTGAAACTCAAACCAAAATCTCGGTCTACGGTAAAATTGCTGTTTACAAGTGATCGGTCAGCGAACTGCAACTGTCCGGAGGAATTGACCCGTTGGCGATTGCCGGGCAGTTTGTTTTGACCGAAAGATATGTAGAAATCATTAGAGAAATTGTAGAATAATACAGCATCACGTACAATATTCGGGATACCCGTGTCATCGAAATCCTGATCTCCTCGTGTGAAGGCAAGTTGTACGGAATAGGAAATCTTTGGGGTATAGATATAGCCGTCCATTCGCATTCTGAGGCGGCGTATGCGCGCATCAAATTTTCCGTTATCTGCTCCGTCTAACGTATTTGAAAACCCCACACGGTTTTGCATACGGAATCTAAAGTTTGTGTAGAACAGTGAGTCTTTAGAAGTGTATTGAATACCTTTAAAATTTAAAATAGTGGCACGATCATCTCGTTCCTGAGCTTTTGCAAAATTACATACACTTAGTATGGAAAATAAGGCTATTGATGCCTTTTTAATTAATCTCATTTATTTTCTTTTTAATGGTTGATAACTGGATGTGAGTAATCCTCAGGTTTATATGAACGGTTCTTGTTGGCTTAAGCAATGGAAACTCCCTAATCCCCATATTATATCTATTGAATTGATCCCGACAACTTTTCTGTCGGGGAAACAGCGTTGAATAATGTCCAATGCTTTTTGATCATTTTTGTCTGCAAAAGTCGGAACGACTACTACCTCATTAGCGATATAGAAGTTTGCATAAGATGCCGGAAGTCTCGTCTCGTCGTAGACCACGGGGTGAGGCATAGGTAGTTCAATGATTTGTAAAGGGCGTCCATCCAATAGTCTCAGATTTTTCAATGTTTTGAGGTTATCCTGTAGAATGGCATAATTTTCATCTTCCTGATTTTCTTCTACAACAGTCAATACGGTGTCTTCGTTAACAAAACGGGTAATATCGTCAATATGGCCATCCGTATCATCTCCTACAATACCGTCTCCGAGCCAAAGAACTTGTTGTTGCCCATAATATTCTTTTAGATAGACTTCGATTTGCTCTTGGTTCAAATGTGGATTACGATTTTTATTAAGCAGGCAGGCAGTGGTTGTCAAAACTGTTCCATTACCGTTGAACTCGACAGAACCGCCTTCCATAACAATAGGAGGGGTGAAGAGTTTATGTCCGAAATGATTAGCGATCTTAGTTGGAATAATGTCATCTAAGTCGTAGGGCGGATATTTATCTCCCCAGGCATTATAGCCCCAATCCACCACTGCTTTTTCTCCGGTTTGTTTATTCAACAAGAAAGCTGGACCGTGATCCCTACACCAGGCATCATTGGTCGGATGAAAAAAGAATTCAATGTTTTTTAAATTAGCAGATGTTTCTGTCAGGTATTTTAAAGCAAAGGATTTCATCTCCTCATCTCTCACATTAATCCTTACTTTCTGACCATCCGCTACAGCTTTAATAAATTCAGAATATGGCTTGAAAATTGATTCAATTTTTCCGGGCCACGATTCTTCTTTATGCGGCCAACTTAGCCATAAGGCATCCTGTTTTTCCCATTCGGCAGGGAAACTAAAGCCTTCCTTTTTTGGGGTATTTAAATTATTCAATTTATCGAATGTTTAGTATATACGGAAATTACCATCTTCATTTGAATATTAATCTTCATCCAGGAACCGTTTTGTTATTGGAGCATAGGTTTCGATACGTCTGTCGCGTAAAAAAGGCCAATGCTTACGGAAATAATCTGATTGTTGCAGGTCGATCTCTACCACATCCACTTCTTCGCTATCATGAGAGGCGAGATATAATAATTTACCTTGCGCATTCGTTACGAAGCTTCCTCCCCAAAATTTCATCGCACCTTCTTGTTCAAAACCAACACGATTTACAGATACCACAGGTACACCATTGGCTACTGCATGCGAGCGTTGAATCGTTTGCCAGGCGTTGTACTGATCTTGATTTGTTTCCTCATCTTGATCCGTTGCCCAGCCAATTGCGGTAGGGTAAAATAAAATTTCAGCCCCCATTAAAGCGGTAATACGTGAGGCTTCCGGATACCATTGATCCCAGCAGATCAATACACCGATTTTTCCGAATTTAGTAGAGAATACCTTGTAACCTAAATCCCCCGGAGTAAAATAGAATTTTTCATAAAATGCCGGATCATCGGGGATGTGCATTTTACGATATTTCCCTAAATAGCTGCCATCCGCATCCAATACCGCTGTTGTATTGTGATATAAACCCTGTGCACGTTTTTCAAATAGCGAAGCAATTATAACAACATTCAGTTCTTTCGCCACAGCTGATAAGGCATCTGTTGATGGACCGGGTATAGTTTCTGCCAGGTCGAAGTTGTCATAATTTTCAACATCACAGAAATATAATGAAGTAAATAATTCTTGAAGACATATAATTTGAGCGCCTTTAGCAGCAGCTTCTCTTACCTTATTAATTGCTTTATCCAGGTTTTGTTGCTTGTCTTCTACACAAGACATTTGAACTATACCAACGTTTACTTTGCTCATTTTTTCTAAATTATGATCGTACGTTGCAAAGATAAGATTATTGCATTAATTATATCTAAAGGGGATATAATCTGGATTATTTATTACATAAATTTGCATATCTAAAACAGTATTCATGTTAATCGATAAATGTAAAATGGTAGCTGGTCAAGAAAACACCTTTTAAGGGGCATGTTGCGTAAAATTATACATATCGATATGGATGCATTCTACGCATCAGTAGAGCAACGGGATTTTCCTGAATTTCGGGGTCAGCCCTTAGCTGTTGGAGGTTCTCCGGACGGAAGAGGGGTTGTAGCTACGGCCAGTTATGAAGCACGTAAATACGGGGTGCGATCGGCTATGTCTTCGCGTCAGGCCCTTCAGTTGTGTCCACATTTGTTGTTTACACGGCCCCGTTTTGATGTTTATAAAGATGTTTCGTCTCATATCCGTACTATTTTTAAGCGGTATACCGATATGATCGAACCATTGTCTCTGGACGAAGCTTATCTGGATGTTACTGAAGATAAATTAAAAATTGGGTCAGCTATAGAAATAGCAAAGCAAATAAAAGATGCGATTCGTAACGAGTTAAATCTTACCGCTTCAGCAGGTGTATCGACCAATAAATTTATTGCGAAAATTGCTTCGGATTACCATAAGCCTGACGGATTGACGTTTATAGGGCCGTCTAAAATAATTCCATTTATGGAAGCATTGCCTATTGATAAATTTTTTGGAGTCGGAAAAGTTACGGCTCAAAAAATGAAAGGAAAAGGTATTCATTATGGTAAAGACCTGAAAAAATATTCGGAAGAGGAACTCATTCGGCAATTTGGTAAGTCTGGTAAGTTTTACTTCCATATTGTAAGAGGAGAGGACAACAGACCGGTGCAGCCCAATCGGATAAGTAAATCTATCGGGGCTGAAGATACATTTGAAACAGATATTTCGGATGTAATGCTACTCAAAGCCGAATTGCAAAATCTAGTGCTAAAAGTTGAAAAGAGAATAGACAGTAAAGCGAAAATGGGAAGAACGGTTACTTTGAAAGTCAAATTTTCAGATTTTACACAAATCACCCGTAGTTATACTTCAATTTACTATATCAACTCTTATGCTGATATCTATGCGCAAATTGAAAAATTATTTGATAATCTCCATTTAGATGAAAAGAAAGTAAGACTTCTTGGTGTTACGCTTTCCAATTTCTATGAAGAAGACATAAAAAAGTTGGAAAGCAATCAATTGTCACTGTTTTAGAAGTCTGTAAATACAATTATTCGGATTGTTTAGGGTTAAAATCGCAACCACAACCTTTGCCACAACCACCTTGCTTATTTTTTGAGGGGACGAATCTCTTCGCTACATATACTATTGCTGCTATGAATATGAGTGCGATAATGATATATTGAATGGTTTCCATATCAATTTATTTTAAAAGCTGATAAGCAACTAACGCGACCAAATAAGCGAGTCCGGTCATGAATCCTGTTTGTATCAGTGTCCATTTCCAAGAACCTGTCTCTCTTTTTACAACGCCTATTGTTGCCATACATTGCATCGCGAAAGCATAAAATAACAATAATGATATTCCTGTGGCAAAATTATATGTAGGCATGCCCGTATTGCGGTTTATTTCACCTTTCATGCGCTCAAATAATGTTTGTCTTTGCCCTTCATCTTCGATATCTACGTCTTCTCCTAAGCTATAAACTACTGCCATGGTGCCGACAAAAACTTCTCTTGCAGCGAATGAAGCTAATAAGCCTATCCCTACTTTCCAATCATATCCCAACGGTCTAATCAAGGGTTCAATACCCCTCCCCAAATACCCTAGGTAAGAGTATTCAGTTTTGTAAGCAGTTACTTCATGATCTATTTCCTCTTGTGAGAATTCAGGATTGGCTTCCGCGATATATGTTTCCGGATCTGAGAACCTGTCGGTAGGTCCGAAATTTCCCAGAACCCATAGAATGATGGAAATGGCTAAGATTATTTTACCGGCTCCTATTAAAAAACCTAATGATTTTTCCCATACGGTATTCAACACATTCTTCCAATCTGGAACTTTATACGTAGGTAACTCGAAAATCAGAAAGGATTTACGAATTGATTTTATAATCTCATTCAGTACGAGGGCAGACAACAATGCGCCAAGTACACCCAAGATGTACATTCCGAATAATGTGATGCCCTGTAGGTTGAATCCCAAAAATGTTTCATCCGGAATAACAAGTCCGATGATAACAATATATATTGGAAGTCTTGCAGAACAAGTCATAAATGGTGTAACCAATATCGTCAATAGGCGTTCTTTCGGGTTTTCGATATTACGTGCAGACATGACTGCCGGGATGGCACATGCAGCTCCGGACATTAATGGAATGACGGATTTACCATTCAATCCAAAAGGCCTTAGCCACCGGTCCATTAAAAATACGACCCGACTCATATATCCCGTCTCTTCCATAATAGCGATAAATAGAAAGAGGATCACGATCTGGGGTAGGAATATGACGATTCCCCCGATTCCGGCAATAACCCCATTTACGAGTAAGGCGCTCAAAGGACCTTCCGGTAATGCCGCGGCGACAGCATCCGATAAAGAAGCAAAAAGGGTATCTATGCCATCCATCAACGGGCCGGCCCAACTGTAAATAGCCTGAAATATAAGAAATAACAGCCCGAAGAATATGACGTAACCTAACACCGGGTGTATTAATAGGTTGTCTATTTTGTCTGTAATAGATAGTCGTTTGTTTTCCTTCTTAGAGATAATGGGTGCCAAGTCATTTGCAACCTTATCGTGCCGGGATATAGACTCATCCTTTTGCAATTCCTGGGTGTCGAGCTGATGAGATTGACGTATTTTTTGCAATGCAGCTGTTTTCTCTGGAGGAAGACTGCTCACACTATCTTGTGCTAAATATTGCCAAGTTAGGTACTCTGTTGCCAACGGAAATAACTGTCTCGCATCCTTTAATGCGTTCTGATATTTTTGAGGTAAATCAAATGCGCCAAAATAAGGTTTTAGTTCAATGTCAAAATGTTGAATTAATTGATCTATACCTTTACCCGAACGGGCATTGGTTTGAACAACTTTTGTTTGTAAATAGTTTTCGAGCGCGGTATAATCTACATGTAAACCCTTTTGGTCTACTTCGTCGATCATATTGATGACAAAAATAGCGGGTAAGCCTAATTCACGAACTTGCTGGTATATCACTACCCCTCTGTTGATACTAGATGGTTCAGTAACGACTACAGTTAAGTCCGGAAAATCTTCGTTAGACCGATTGCTTAAAATATTGAAAACAACCTCCTCATCCAGAGAGTTGGGAAATAGTGTGTAAGTCCCCGGAAGATCGATTATTTTGTATTCTGTCTCATTTGCCTTTAACGAGCCAATTCGTTTATCTACCGTGATACCGGGATAATTACCAACTTTCTGATTTAATTTTGTTAATCTGTTAAATAATGATGTCTTACCTACATTGGGATTTCCTAATAAAGCTATTGTCTTTCTCTTCATTATATCTTATTAATCAAAATTAAGTTAGCTTCTTTTTTGCGAATAGCAATTAAAGAGTCTTGATGAATGATGTTTATACACATTGGACCTTGTAAAGGGGCTATATGTTTTATTTCTATGGCCGTTCCCGGCGTGAATCCCAGCTCATAGAACTTCGCAGGAAGTTCATTACTTTTAAAAGAGTGAATTATTGCTTTTTCGCCTTTTTTTAATTTGTCTAAAGTAATATTGTTTTGCATTTTGTATCTTAGATAAGATATTATTCATTAGAAATGTCCAAATATAGTCAAAATGGGCGGTTTACGGGAGCAGAGTCTGTCACGATTTTGTATTATTTAGAATTATTATAAACATGAAGATTAACGAGCTGGTGAAAGTTAAAAAATTTAGAGACGATTGGCATAAAACAACTATAAATATCATCTATACAAATAGTTGGATTGTGAAAAATTTAGAGCAACGAGCACATAAAAAAGAAATTACACTTCAGCAATTTAATGTTTTACGAATTCTAAGAGGGCAATACCCCAAAGCCGCATCTAATAATCTTTTAAAAGAACGAATGATTAATAGTACACCTGATATTTCAAGATTGGTAGACCGTATTGTCGCTAAAGGCTTGGTGATACGTACCAAAAGTATTCGGGATAAAAGATCCGTTGATCTACAGATTACAGACAAAGGTCTGCGACTTCTTGATGAGATTGAAGAAGATATGATGTTGACGGATTTAATCAACAGCAATATCACCGAACAAGAAGCACTTCAATTAAGTAATTTGTTAGATAAGTTTCGTGGCGCCAATAATGATACAGATGAATAGTTAATGGTGATGATCGTCATGATCGTGATCATGGTCATGGTCATGGTCATGACCATGATGTTCTTGCGGATGAGGTGTATCATGACTATGTGTATGAGACTCAAACAGGAAATTGCTCAATGAAACAGCTATTCCGAGGAATACAGCTATCATCTTTTTCTTGTTAAATTTATGATGATCGGCAGATCCGGATTCAAATAAAATTGTGGTGGAAATATGTAAGAATATCCCTATTACTACCGCCATGATCTTGTCAAAGTGTTGAGAAATATTTCCAATACTACCATTGCTAATGGTTTTACTTAGTATAAAACCCAATGGAGTCATAATGGCAAATATAACTAGCATTAGAATAATGCTTTGTTTTTTTAACGAAGTATGCAGCAATAAACTTCCAAGGGCAAACGCTGCCGGAATATGATGTATAGCGATTCCAAAAACTAGCTGAGATTGATGTTCAGAAGCTAATGGCATTCCCTCTAATAACGCATGTAGACATAAACTTACCATTATCCCTATCGGAAAAGCCTGATGATTATCGTGGTGTATATGTCCATGTTCGATACCTTGAGAAAATTGTTCTAATATCAATTGGAAAATAAAGCCTCCTAATATAAATAATCCGATGACCTCCGGACTGCTGGCATTGGAATGGTAAACATGCGGTATGAGGTGTAGTACCGTTATAGCAAATAAATATGCGCCGCTAAAAGACAGGATAAGCTTGAGTAAATTTGTATTGTTGCGTTTGACAAAAAATACAGCTAATCCACTAGCTAAAGCAGAGCCAAATAAAATTGTAATAATTAGAGCAAAACTCATATAGAAGTGTTTTCTTGAATATTTTCGTTTGTGAATTTAGGTAGTAATCTTACGAAGAGATTTCCATTAAGGATGCCTATTAATGCACCAAAGATAGCTCCGCATAAGATGTCAAAAGGATAGTGTACGCCTACGTATATCTGGGAAATCGAAATTAATGCAGCCCACGTTATAGATAGCCACAGGGTGTGTTTCCATCTTCTTCTGAAGAGTACAATCCAGAAAAATGCCATGGCAAAGTGATTCGCAGCATGAGAACTTGTAAAACTGTAGCCCGAACCACATCGAACACGAAGATTAATGTCATGCTTGAATTCAATGTCATTGCAGGGGCGGAGACGTTTTACTGATTTTTTGATAAGGTGTGACGAAAGACCATCCGAAACACCAAAATTAATTAAAGTGCAAAGGACGATTGCAATACCGAATTTGCCGTAATTTTTTATAAAAAAAATAATTAAAAACAAATAGAGGGGTGTCCATGTATATGGATTCCGAAGTATGGGTAGCAACCAATCAAATACGGGATTACTCATCCCCTGATTGATAATCAGGAATATTTCTTTATCTAATTCTATTATTTGCTGCAACATACGTAGTGGTTTTGTGGTTTTATCCGATAAAAGTACATTATTTTATAAGGAATAAAATAAGTAAATACTGTTTAAATACACAAAGTTGCAACAAAGGTATGCTTTTGGATTCAATTATTGAAGTATTTGTTGTAAATTCTTATGTCAATAATTATTTCATGAGCTCGCAAGCTCGGTTTGTTTTTTAAAGTCATAAGGAATGTCCCGGATATTTTTATGTGTGTTTGTGTTTGGATTTCATGGATATTTCTTATTAATAGCTTATTTTTACGATCTATAAATATTAGAAAGATTATGACATTAATTAAATCCATATCCGGTATTCGAGGTACTATAGGTGGGAAATCAGGTGAATCGTTAACACCGATTGACATTGTTAAGTTTACAGCAGCCTTTGGTAAGATTTTAATCGGCAAAACAGGTAATAAGAAAATAGTGGTTGGGAGAGATGCGCGCGAATCAGGTGAGATGGTGAATAATCTGGTAGTCGGTACATTACAAAGTATAGGTGCTGAGGTTGTCGATTTGGGATTGTCTACGACACCTACCGTAGAGATTGCCGTGCCACTTGAAGGAGCGGCAGGAGGGATTATCCTCACAGCTTCACATAATCCGGGGCAATGGAATGCCTTAAAACTGTTAAATCACGAAGGGGAGTTTATTTCCGATTTGGAGGGCAAGGAAGTACTTGCATTAGGTGAAAGTTTGGATTTCGATTTTGCTGAGGTACAAGATCTGGGAAAAGTTGTTCATGATCAAAGTTACCTGCAAAAGCATATTGACGCTGTTTTAGCGTTGGAATATGTTGATGTGGAAGCTATTAAAAAAGCTAATTTTAAAGTAGCTGTTGATGCGGTTAACAGCTCGGGCGGTATATTCATCCCTGCATTATTGGCGGCTTTAGGCGTTGAAACAGTCTATCAGATCCATTGCACACCAAATGGTAAATTCCCACATAACCCTGAACCGCTTAAAGAAAACCTGACGGATCTATCCGCTGCCGTATTGGAGCATGGAGCCGATCTGGGGATTGCCGTAGATCCGGATGTGGATCGCTTAGTATTCATGATGGAAGACGGCGAACTTTTTGGAGAAGAATATACATTAGTTGCCGTGGCCGATTATATCCTTCAGCATAAAAAGGGCAACACCGTGTCAAATCTATCGTCGACCAGGGCATTACGCGATATCACACAAAAACATGGTGGAACATATTTTGCGGCAGCCGTTGGCGAGGTAAATGTCGTGACTAAGATGAAAGAAGTAGATGCCGTGATTGGTGGAGAAGGAAATGGTGGTGTTATCTATCCGGCTTCGCATTATGGACGGGATGCGTTGGTAGGCGTAGCTATTTTCTTGTCACATTTAGCTAAGTTAGGGAAGAAAGTTTCGCAATACAGAGCGGAGCTTCCACAATATTTTATGTCGAAAAACAAAATTACACTAACTCCCGAATTGGATATCGACAACTTATTGGCTAAAATGCAGGAAAAATATGCCCATGAAAATCATTCGGTAATCGATGGATTGAAAATCGACTTTGAAAACGAATGGGTACATCTTCGTAAATCGAATACCGAGCCGATTATCCGTATTTACTCGGAAGGGCAGACACCCGAGGCAGCAGAAGCAATTGCCGAACGGATTATTGCCGAGATGAAAGAGATTATTGGTTAATAAGGCTTTTCAGACAGCCCCTCACGCCATTCCTCTTTCGATGGTTGGAACAATGAAATCCTTCGGGAAGTTGTTTCTCCTGTGCAGCACTGTATTGTACTGCGGATTATTTATCTTTTGAAGATAGTAACCGCTCGTAGTAGAACGAATTAATATTTCGTTCTACTGTTCGTGTGCTCCAATTTTGTTCTTCGGCTTCACGGATATAACAATCTCCGGCACGTTCATTTTCTAGGCGCATAATAGCTCTGTGATGTCCGCTTGCCCGCCAACCCGTGTGCTTCGGCCATAGAAGTTTTGATCGCCTGATAAGGGACGTAGGAGTAGGCCTTGCTGTGAGGCCGCTTTCAGGTTCCGCCTAAGGCATTCGCAATCTGTTGCTTGGTTCGCACATTGTGACCTGTATACCCCAAAATGGAGTGCAAATATCTTCGAGGAGTGGAAAACAGCCTCTTTAATAAGTGAGCGAAAACACCATGATTTATCCAGTTAAAATGAAATATGTTCTTTTCCCCTTTAATTAAATTATCCTTTACAAATTCAATTAAAAGATTATCATTCACATGTATTCCCTGACCAATATCAAATGGAACATGATACTTAGTTATGGAGTTTATTTCTTGAATTACAATTCCATCCTTGAAATTTGAATTTAAAATTACTTGAGTGATTCTGATTTGCTTGTGATTTTCAAAACCTTCGATTAGATTATGGATATAGGTCTTAATGCCATTTCTTACAGCATTGTGATAGTCGAAGATGAAAATCCTTATCATACCTATTTAAATCTGAATAATTTGGGGAGTTGGTACTCTGTGCTACTTTTGACGTTAGGCTCCTTTGTAAACTGATAGATCAAGAAGTAACCCACATCCTTTCGAAGCATATAATAGGAAGTCTGGTAATAGTACCCCATAAATGGCAATGGAAATCTATTTATCGATAGCATCTCCTCTGGAAATCTATTTTGCAGTTGGAATACGCCTATTTTGTCCGCATTAAAATACGCATAATAGGGGTCGGCATCCTTTTCTGTGGTGTCACATTTTAAAGAGGTCCTACGTCCTATGCCATCTATATTTCTGAACATATTCTCATTATAATCTAAATAACTCAATCTTTTGTTTTCTTTAGCGCGCTGAATATCAAACAGATAAACTCCAATTAGAACTGTAGAATCGCTGTTAACAAAATGAAACATGATATCGCTGATAAAAACTCTATTTGGCACATAGTCAAATGGCATTGTTCGCTTTCCGACTTTTAAATAGTTAAATCCACTGTGCGGATTCAATTCCATATTAAATTTAGTTAGAATCGTATCAAAATTACTCCTCATCGCACTGTCCGCTTGGGCAGGGCTTTCGTCAAAGGAGATATTGTATACCTTTTTTTTGTTTTCACTTTTTTGTTCTTGTCCATTCGATATATGCAGGAATAGAGCCAAGAAAAATAGAATAAACCATTTCATACTTATTTAAATCTAAATAATTTCGGGAGTTGGTATTCTGTGTCACTTTTCTCATGAGGCTCCTTTGTGAACTGATAGATCAAGAAGTAACCTACATCCTTTCGAAGCATATAATAGGAAGTCTGGTAATAGTACCCCATAAATGGCAATGGAAATCTATTTATCGATAGCATTTCCGCTGGAAATCTATTTTGCAGTTGGAATACGCCTATTTTGTCCGCATTAAAATACGCATAATAGGGGTCAGCATCCTTTTCTGTGGTATCACATTTTAAAGAGGTTCTACGTCCTATGCCATCTATATTTCTGAACATATTCTCATTGTAATCTAAATAACTTAAACTCTTGTTCTCTTTAGCGCGCTGAATGTCAAACCTGAAAATGCCGATTAACAATGATGAGTCTCTGTTAATAAAATGAAACATTGTATTGCCAATGAAAACTTTATTTTTTTCATCATAATAAAATGTTGGTGAACGCTTTCCGACTTTTAAATAGTTAAATCCACTGTATGGATTTAACTCCATATTGAATTTGGTTAGAATGGTATCAAAATAACTCCTCATCGCGCTATCGGCTTGGGCAGGGCTTTCGTCAAAGGAGATATTGTATACCTTTTTTTTGTTTTCACTTTTTTTATCTTGTCCATTCGATATATGCAGGAATAGAGCCAAGAAAAATAGAATAAACCATTTCATACTTATTTAAATCTAAATAATTTCGGGAGTTGGTATTCTGTGTCACTTTTCTCATGAGGCTCCTTTGTGAACTGATAGATCAAGAAGTAACCTACATCCTTTCGAAGCATATAATAGGAAGTCTGGTAATAGTACCCCATAAATGGCAATGGAAATCTATTTATCGATAGCATTTCCGCTGGAAATCTATTTTGCAGTTGGAATACGCCTATTTTGTCCGCATTAAAATACGCATAATAGGGGTCAGCATCCTTTTCTGTGGTGTCACATTTTAAAGAGGTCCGAAGTTCTATGCCAGAAATTTCCTTAAAGAGATTCTCATTACGATCTAAATAACTCAATCTTTTGTTCTCTTTGGCACGCTGAATATCAAATGGGTAAATAGCGATTAGTACTGTAGAGTCGCTATTAATAAAATGAAACGAGGTAGTTCCAATAAAAACTCTATTCTCTTCATCATAGTAAAATGATGTTGCTCGCTTTCCGACTTTTAAATAGTTAAATCCACTATGTGGGTTCAATTCCATATTGAATTTAGTTAGAATCGTATCAAAATTACTTTTCATCGCACTGTCCGCTTGAGCAGGGCTTTCGTCAAAGGAGATATTGTATACCTTTTTTTTGTTTTCACTTTTTTGTTCTTGTCCATTCGATATATGCAGGAATAGAGCCAAGAAAAATAGAATAAACCATTTCATCTCTGTTGTTCTTAATAATTAGTAAATTACGGATAAGTAGTCGTAATGGGATTGCCAAAATTGTCCGTAGTTTGTGGATATGAAGTCGTAGCGTACGGATCTTCTGTGGTATAAGTGCCTGTATCACTCGTGTTTCCAGGCATTTGTGTATAATTTGTATTTAATGGATTCATAGAATAAACGGCAAATACACTTGCTAAATTATTGAGACTATCAATTTCATAATTATCTCCTGTAGTGGGATCAAAGCAGGTTAACTGATTAGTAGCAGTGTTTATCCCATTGATGACCACATTATGGTAATAACTGACATAACCTTTGGCCGGATCCGCTATATAAAATTTTAGATTCTTGTTTCGGGATTGTTTTACATCATAGGGGACTACAAAGTGGCTGTTGTCCCAATGGATAATGACATGCAGGGGAACTTTTTCTACAATATCATCGATGGTGCAGTGAGCTGCCAAGGTACGTAGCCCTATGGTTTCTGCTCCATGTGATATGCCTGCAAGTGATACACCTTCGCGTGTATTTCCACATAGATCCCTTAGGTAGGGTAGAGAATAATACTTTCCATAAAACTTAGCTATCATCTTTAGACTGGCTGGTCCACAGTCCATCATGTCTAGCTGTCTATCTAAGGGGAATTTTTTCAATCTCATAATTTGGCATATACAGTTCAAATGTATCTTTTAATATAATTAACACCAAGCCTAAAAATAAAACAATCGATTGTGTTCTTTTTGTGTTTGAAAAGACACTTAGCTTATTCTATATTAGGTGATAATAAATTATAAACGAATAAATTATGAAAAGGAAAATCAAATTAAGCTTTGAAGCTTTTTTCTTTTTAATTATCTTATCCTGCTGGGGTGTTAATGTTGTTAAGGCCCAAGGACTGGCCGACACTCCTTATCCCGATGGTGTGGACTCTGTGAGATTTAATTTGATTCCGGATATAAAGATCCCAACAAAGACGATACTCGATTCGGTTTTGAAGAAAGAGTTTGATATTTCTGTTGTGGACTACTTTTATTACTATGCAAGTGATGTTTACCTTAATAGAGCGCAAAGATTACCTTCTACTTGGATGACACCGTTTTCCTCTGTATCCATTATTAAAAGCCCTGAGACATTTAAGCTCACCATTAAAATCAACGGATCACACCTTTTGTTGGATCATCTTTACTCTAAAACTCCTATGTTGTCTAAAATTAAGGAAATAGACCACGTTAAAATTACCAGAAAAACTGATCCCAGATCGACCTTTAAGGGCGAGTATGTGCTGATCGAGTTTATCGTGAACAATAATTATCGGGGGACAGAATACGAAATGAGTACTGGTGGAGTACCTGAATTAAAAAGAAGAGACTTTATCAACAAGAAAATAGAAATCAACAGATAATTTCATGTAATACGAGGTCCTGTATCCCACTTTTTTCCTTAATAACTTTATCGAGAACGCCATTCGTCCCGTAGCACTCGGCCGCAAAAATTATCTCTTCGCAGGCAGTCATGAGGCAGCCCAGCGATCAGCCATGATATACTCGTTCTTTGCCATCTGTAAAAAGCATGAAGTGCATCCATTCCAATGGCTCAAACACACACTGCTCAACATAGCATCCATCAATCACAAAAACCTAAAGGAGCTATACACTCAAAACTTCAAGAAATCAAGACTCCTGTAGTTCGTCGGACGGATACACCTGCTCAGCCTTTTAGGCCAGCCATTGCTCCTCAAACCCCAGGTAATGGCCAAATTAGGCATTGCCGACTCGACCTATCGTGCCTATGTGGACGCAGGAAAGCTGCAGCCCCTCTGGCTAGGCAAGATCGATTACTATTTCCCACGGGAACTGAACAAAGTACTGCTGGCCTCAACGGGCAAACGTAGGAGCTAGTGCAACAAACGACATGTAGTACGTCCCAGACTACATGTCGTTTATGAAGAACTGCCCTTAGTTTTTTTCATACTGCCAGGAGTTTATTGCGTACTACCGTTAGTTTATTACTTACTACTATGCGTATCCTGCATACTACAGGTAGTGTATTGGCTACTACATGTCGTTTATGAAATACTACCCTGAGTTTATTGCGGACTACCGTTAGTTTATTACGTACTACTATGCGTATCCTGCATACTGCAGGTAGTGTATTGGCTACTACATGTTGTTTATGAAATACTACCCTGAGTTTATTACGTACTACTGTTAGTCTGTCACGGACTGTATGTCGTTTTTGGAGAATATGCCAGGTACCCGAAGCGCCCTGGAACGACCGCCTTACGACCAGCTCTTCACGCAACAATATCATTGCACCGCTGGAAGCGGGACAGTATTACGAGGTGAGGGTGCGCCGTCCCTACCATTTCCAAGCCAATATCCGTGATGTTTTTTGACCTTGCTTCATCTCAATTACTTCAATTTTGGAAGCTTTGTGGTATTCCAAAATAGATATCAGTGGCTTTAAATGATCTTTGCTGGAGACTAAAGAAGTAATCCAATTTAGATTTTTCTTAAACTCCATGCTTTCGTAAATAAGCTTACTGATGAAAGCCTTTTCGCCTCCCTCATACCATAGCTCATTGGCGTGGCCACCAAAGTTTTGAACCGGCAAAGCGTCTTTCTTTTTGTTCAGGTTGTCGAATTTTTTGGTGGTACTTTTCCAATGTTCTTCCCGTGAGCCGTAATATGGCGGATTGCCCATTACGACATCAAATTTGTCGTTGTCGTATATGATGCCTGCTAAAATTTTATTTTTATCGTCTTGAAAACGAAGATCAATCTGCTTCTTCAACCATACGTTTTTATTGATATTAATTTCGGCATGGTGGATGGACGTTCTGTCAATTTCTGTTCCTGCAAATTTCCATTCATATTCTTGGACCCCTATCAGAGGGTATATCAGACTCGACCCTGTTCCGATGTCCAGGATATTTATTTTTGGCCCTTTTGGAATCTCTCCATTATTTTCAGAAGCCAATAAATCCGCCATGTAATGCACATAATCTGCTCTTCCGGGAATGGCCGGACAAAGACTGTTTTTAGCAATCTCCCAGTGTTTTAGCTTATAATCGGTTAATAATATAGATTTATTCAGTTCAAAAACGGCTTTAGGATCAGAAAAGTCTATGGTTTCCTTGCCAAAATCATTGACAAATACATGCTGTTTAAGTCCAGCATATCTGCTGCTCAATTTTTTTAAATCGTATCCGGATTGGTGCTTGTTCCGAACATGTAGTTTGGGAGCGGATTTTGCGTTTTTAGCCATTTTTGTATGTTTTGATGCAAAGGTACTGTTTAGATTTGAGATGTAAGAAAATCTAAAGATTAGATGTTATTTCGCTTTCTATCCTGCTAAATAATAGATACCTTTGTAACCTGTCAATTCATAGGGTCGCTTGATCGTTAACAGTATAATTGTGCATACTGATTTCAAGCGTTTCTTTAACTTTAAATAATTTAAAATCATAGTTGTTCATGATTAACATTACACTCCCTGACGGCTCGGTACGTCAGTATGAAAAAGGTACTACTGCTCTGCAGGTAGCCCTTTCTATCTCCGAAGGTTTAGCAAGAAATGTGTTAGCAGCAGAAGTAAATGGTGAGGTTTGGGATGCCTCTCGTGCTATTGAAGAAGACGCTGGCGTAAAATTATTGACATGGAATGATGATAAAGGTAAATCAACCTTTTGGCATTCCTCAGCTCATTTATTAGCCGAGGCTTTAGAATCTCTTTACCCTGGTGTTAAATTCGGGATTGGTCCCTCTATCGAAACCGGTTTTTACTACGATGTAGATTTTGGTGATCGTGAATTTTCTTCAGATGACTTCAAGCAGATTGAAGATAAGATGTTGGAATTAGCGAAGCAAAAAGAAGTTTTTGAGCGTAAAGCCGTTTCCAAAACAGATGCGTTATCTTATTTCACTGAAAAAGGAGATGAGTATAAGCTGGATCTCATCAAAGATCTGGAAGACGGAAAGATTACATTTTATTCGCAAGGGAATTTTACAGATTTGTGTCGCGGTCCACATATCCCCAATACAGGATTTATAAAAGCAATAAAGCTTACGAATGTAGCCGGAGCATATTGGAGGGGGGATGAAACCCGCAAACAATTGACCCGTATCTATGGGGTCACTTTTCCTAAAGCTTCTGAACTTTCAGAGTATTTGAAATTTATAGAAGAGGCCAAGAAGCGAGATCACCGTAAATTGGGGAAAGAATTGGAATTGTTTGCTTTCTCTGAAAAAGTGGGAGCAGGTTTGCCACTTTGGTTGCCAAAGGGGACAGCTCTTCGCCAAAAATTACAGGATTTTTTACAAAAAGCGCAGTTAAAAGCGGGCTATGAACCAGTGATTACACCGCATATCGGAAACAAACAATTATACATTACTTCCGGTCATTACGAGAAGTATGGTGCGGATGCGTTTCAACCTATTCATACACCTGTAGAGGGAGAAGAATTCTTCTTGAAACCGATGAACTGCCCACATCACTGTGAGATTTATAAAACAAAACCTCGGTCGTATAAGGAGCTGCCGGTTCGCTTTGCTGAATTTGGTACAGTATATCGTTATGAGCAATCGGGTGAATTACACGGCTTAACTCGTGTACGTGGATTTACACAAGACGATGCCCATTTATTTTGCCGTCCGGACCAGGTGAAGGAAGAATTTAAAAAAGTAATCGATTTGGTATTGTATGTTTTTGGGGCCTTGGGTTTTGAAGATTATACGGCACAAGTATCGTTACGTGATGCGGAGAATAGAACGAAATATATCGGTACAGACGAAAATTGGGCTTTAGCAGAGAATGCAATTATTGAGGCAGCTGCTGAAAAGGGATTAAGTACAGTCGTTGAATACGGTGAAGCGGCATTCTATGGTCCTAAACTAGACTTTATGGTCAAGGATGCTTTGGGACGTAAATGGCAGTTGGGTACCATTCAGGTAGATTACAATTTGCCTGAGCGTTTTGAATTGGAGTATACCGGTAGCGATAATCAAAAACACCGCCCTGTTATGATTCATCGTGCTCCCTTTGGCTCATTAGAACGTTTTGTAGCGGTATTGATCGAACATTGTGCAGGACAATTTCCATTATGGCTTGCGCCAGAGCAATTTATCATCCTGCCTGTATCAGAAAAATATGAAGATTATGCACAAAAACTTTTAGAATCGCTAAATAATTCCGATATTCGCGGTCTGATTGACCTTCGTGACGAGAAGGTTGGTCGTAAGATTCGTGACGCTGAAGTTAAAAAAATGCCTTATATGTTGATTGTAGGGGAAAAGGAGATGGAAAGCGGCACAGTTTCTGTTCGTAAGCATGGGTCAGTAGATTTGGGTTCAATGACCTCTGACGAGTTTAGAGAAGTATTAATTAAAGAAATAACCGTTTAAATTTTTAAACATTTGGCATTAAAAAGACCGAGTGGTCCAAGACCACCAATGAGAAAGAAAGAACCAGATCACCGCATTAACGAACATATTCGCGTGCCAGAGGTGCGTTTAGTGGGAGATAATGTGGAACAAGGGGTTTTCCCTACGCGAAAAGCATTGGAATTAGCCGATGAGTTGGAGCTTGATTTAGTGGAGATTTCGCCAAATGCTGTTCCGCCGGTTTGTAAAATAATTGATTACAGTAAATTCATTTACGAACAAAAGAAGAAGCAAAAAGAAATCAAAGCAAACGCAAAGCAAACTGTCATTAAGGAGATCCGTTTCGGACCTAATACCAGTGAGCATGATTTTGAATTTAAATTAAAACATGCCATCCGCTTTTTGGAAGCAGGAGAGAAAGTACGTGCATACGTACATTTTAAAGGTCGTGCTATTGTATTTAAAGAACAAGGCGAGATCTTATTGCTTCGATTTGCACAGGCTTTAGAGGATTGTGGTAAAGTAGAATTGCTGCCAAAATTAGAAGGTAAGCGTATGTTCTTGACCCTAGCTCCAAAGGCTGTTAAAAAATAGAAAATCTAACAGATTGATATAAAATTTAAGTATTATGCCAAAAGTAAAAACCAATTCCAGCGCGAAAAAACGCTTCAAATTGACTGGAACAGGTAAAATTGCAAGAAAGAACGCTTACAAAAGCCACATCTTGACTAAGAAAACTACCAAACAAAAACGTAACTTAACAACAACCAGTTATGTTTCTGATGGTGATACAGGTAACGTAAAACGTATGCTAGGTATCGGTAAATAAGTTTTATCATCATTATTTATTAATAACATTTTTTTAACCGGGTATCGGGTAGTAAGATTGCTGAAAAACGTAACACCTTGTACCAAACTAAAATTTAAAAATTATGCCACGTTCGGTTAACGCAGTAGCTTCGAGAAGAAGAAGAAAAAGAATCATGAAATTAGCTAAAGGCTATTTCGGTTCACGTAGCAAAGTATATACTATTGCTAAAAATACAGTAGAAAAAGGTTTACAGTACGCTTACCGCGACCGTAAAACCAAAAAACGCGAGTTTAGAGCTTTATGGATTCAACGTATTAATGCTGGAGCCCGTCAACACGGAATTTCATATTCTCAGTTGATTGGTAAATTAAGTGCTAAAAATATTGGCTTAAACCGTAAAGTTTTGGCTGATTTAGCTTTAAACAATCCAGATGCTTTCAAAGCAGTTATAGACGCAGTAAAATAGAGTTTTAATCCGCAATCAATTTGTTAGATATAAAAAAAGGGACCCATTTGGGTTCCTTTTTTTATAAACTATAATTTGCTTTCTTTCTTGATCTTGCGTTTCACGATTGGCTTTAACAGCTGTTTTACTTCATATTGTCTTTCCAGATATTTTATGATTTCGCTAGCGATGTCTTTGTGTGTGGCTGTTTCAATCCCTTCTAAACCCGGTGAAGAGTTGACCTCTAGAATTAATGGACCTCTATCTGAAGGCAACATATCTACCCCGGCAACAGTTAAGCCCATCGCCTTTGCTGCGGCAACCGCTGTTTCACGTTCTTTTCGTGTTAATTTAACGACTTCTGCTGTCCCACCTCGGTGTAGATTTGAACGAAATTCCCCTTCTTTAGCGGTACGTTTCATAGCGCCGACAACCTTACCGTCTACTACGAAAGCACGAATATCACTGCCTTTGGCTTCTTTGATGTACTCCTGAATGAGGATGTTATTTCCCAAACCATAAAAAGCTTCAATTACAGAAGAGGCGGCCTTTTTCGTCTCGGCTAGTACCACACCGACACCCTGAGTTCCCTCTAAAAGCTTGATGACCAAAGGGGTTCCACCTACCATACTAATTAAATCATCAACATCCGAAGCTGTGCGAGCGAAACCGGTGATAGGAAGTCCGAGTCCTGCACCGGAAAGGATTTGCATACAACGCAGCTTATCTCTGGAGCGTGTGATGGCTTGGCTTGGATTGGCAGAGATGACATTCATTACTTCAAATTGTCTTACAATGGCTGACCCATAAAATGTAACTGAAGCTCCGATACGAGGGATAATAGCATCTATATCGGCTATATCATGACCTTTGTAGTGTATACTTGGTTGCCCTTGTCGGATACCAACATAGCATTTGCTGTGGTCAATAACGATACATTCGTGACCTCTGGCTGATGCGGCCTCTACAAGTCGGCGGGTAGAATATAAATGCTTATTTCTGGATAATACGGCGATTTTCACAAAGATCTGTTTATAATTTGTAATAAAATAGGGAAAGATAAGTTTGCTTAAAGGCTATTCTTAGCCAAGTACTTTTGCGAAACATCAACCAGAAATTTTTGGTTAATAAAGTTTCTGCCCAGTAACATAGGATAGGACATGGAAGAGCGATCTCTTAAGGAGAGCTTGATGTCAAATAAGCGATCAAACATTCTGATTTGAGTGATAAAAATATGTCTGGTTTCTGTCTGACCGAAAGAGCTTTTTACGACACGCTCGCGGTGTACAGGAAATGTCAATGTCAAAATTTCTTCTTCGTCTAAATGAGGTTTAATGTGACAGGTAATATAACGGTGTCCTTTTTTTTCAAATACCTCAAAATCTTCACAATGTAAAACAGAAGTTTCAGCACCGGTGTCTACTTTAGCATGGATGTTATACATGCCCAACTCGGGCAGGTCCACGAGTTCATGACGACCAATGATCCTTTTTGCTTTCAAACCTATTTATTCGTATGTGAATTCACCATATAACGACGTAATCGTAACCTGTTTTCTGTCAGAAGCTTCGACACGTCCGATAATTTGAGCCTGAATGCCAAACGAGTTTGAAATTGCAATGATGTCGGTAGCGATTTCTTCGGATACGTATAGCTCCATGCGATGCCCCATATTGAAAACTTTGTACATCTCTTTCCAATCTGTATTCGACTGTTTTTGAATCAGGTCAAACAGTGGAGGGATAGGGAACAGATTATCTTTAATGACATGCATGTCATTGATAAAATGCAGTACCTTCGTTTGGGCACCACCCGAACAGTGTACCATACCATCGATCTGACTACGGTACTTGTCTAATATTTTTTTGATCACAGGAGCATAGGTACGGGTGGGAGAAAGGACCAGTTTTCCAACGGTGATCTCTTCTCCGGTTTCCACCTTTATTTTGTCAGTCAAGGTTTTTCCCCCTGAAAATACAAGTTCATAAGGCACAGCAGGATCAAAGCTCTCCGGATATTTTTCAGCTACGGTTTTATTAAACACATCGTGGCGGGCAGAAGTTAACCCATTGGAACCCATGCCTCCATTGTATTCTTTTTCATAAGTAGCTTGGCCATTCGAAGCTAAGCCTACTATTACATTTCCGGGTTTTATGTTATGGTTAGAAATAACATCTGCGCGTTTCATCCGACATGTTACCGTGCTGTCGACAATAATTGTACGAACCAAATCTCCAACATCTGCAGTTTCTCCACCGGTAGAATAAATACCGATACCTAATTCGCGCAATTCCGCTAATATTTCTTCTGTTCCATTGATAATCTCGGCAATGACTTCACCGGGGATAACATTTTTATTACGTCCGATCGTTGAAGACAATAAAATGTTATCGATAGCACCTACACAGAGAAGGTCATCAATGTTCATGATGATTGCGTCTTGTGCAATACCGCGCCATACCGATGCATCTCCGGTCTCTTTCCAATACACATAGGCCAAAGACGACTTAGTACCCGCGCCATCTGCATGCATAATATTACACCATTGCTCATCTCCCCCCAATATATCAGGTATGATCTTACAAAAGGCCTGAGGATAAAGACCTTTGTCGATATTTTTTATAGCATTGTGTACATCCTCTTTACCAGCGGATACACCTCGTTGGTTGTATTTTAAATCTGACATCTTAGCGCAAAAATAAACAAACTGAATGACTATTGGTAATAGTTTTTTATTACCTTATAATTGACCATGCCGTCAGCAACTTTTCTGTAGTAAATTGTGCATTGGCCGGACTGCTACTTGGTAAGGTATGGTATTTGATATAATTAGCACAGTAGCTTCAAGATGTAATACAGGAGGAAAGGATTGTTTGATCATATTTTACATTTTTCTTCCATTTCAAATACGGAATCAATTTTCCAATTTGTTTTATCTTTCGAAGCTGCTACCGCCAACTGATCACAACGTTCATTTAGCGGATGACCAGCATGTCCCTTTACCCAAATCAATTTGACATCGTGAAGTTTGTATGATTGTATTAACCGCATCCAAAGGTCTTTGTTTTTCTTTCCTTGAAAGCCTTTTTGAATCCAGCCAAATACCCATCTTTTTTCGATTGCATCGATCACATATTTCGAATCGGAAAAGATAGTTACGTTTTGTTTTATATTTTTTAGCGCTTCTAACCCAATTATTACGGCGAGTAGTTCCATACGGTTGTTGGTCGTTTTTCTAAAACCACCTGAAAACTCTTTTTCAATTAGTTTACCCTGATATTCCGGATTTGAACCTTGATAAATCGTTCGTAATATCGTGCCGTATCCGCCAGGACCAGGGTTTCCACTTGATGCTCCGTCTGTATATAATTCGATCATTCGTGCAAAAATACACTTAATCTGAATATAGACGACCAATATTTCCGCTAAAAATAAATTTTAAAGGGAATGGAGAATGGCGGTGGTTAGGTAAACCGAGTAAATACAAAATCAGTCTAAGTTTGAAATTGCTTTAAAATTGATTATTTTCACCGATCAAATTATATACATACTTAATATGAATCTACGAAAATTCTTTAGTGCACTCTCGTTGTTGGTGATCAGTACGGGGTTAAATCTGCAAGCTCAGCACAATTCTGAAAAGAAAATGGAATGGTTTGAAGATGCAAAACTTGGTATATTTATTCACTGGGGTATCTATTCTGTAGATGGTATATCTGAATCATGGGCGTTTTTTAACAATTACACCAGCCATGCAAACTACATGAAACAATTAGGCGGTTTTACGGCTTCCAATTACAAACCAGAGGAATGGATTGATCTTATTCAGCAATCCGGTGCCAGGTACACTGTTATCACAACGAAACATCATGATGGTGTATCCTTATGGGATAGCAAAGCACAGCGTGCTATTACTACGGTCAAAGATGCTGCTGCGAAAAAGGATGTATTAACACCCTTTATTTCTGCATTAAAGAAAACAGACTTAAAGACAGGCTTATACTATTCGCTTCCCGATTGGAGCCACCCATGGTATGATATTAATACACGTACTAAAAAACGATATGACCTGCAAGACGAGCCGAAACGGTGGGCTGATTTTGTGGAATATTATCAATCACAATTAAAGGAATTGTCTACGAAGTACAATCCGGATCTGATTTGGTTTGATGGGGATTGGGAACATAATTCTGAACAATGGAAAGCACCACAAACCCTGTCACTTTTGAAATCTTATAATCCGGATATTATCATCAATTCCAGGTTGAATCATCTTGGAGATTATGAAACGCCGGAGCAGGGAGTACCTATTACCAGACCGAAGAACAGATATTGGGAATTGTGTTATACGATGAACGATTCGTGGGGATATCAACCTTTTGATACGCATTATAAAACACCAAATATGATTGTTCGTACATTAGTAGAATGTATTTCGATGGGTGGAAATCTGTTGCTTGATATCGGGCCAAAAGAAGATGGAACGATCCCGGAGCCACAAATAGCGATCTTAAAGGAACTGGGTCGGTGGACGGCCAAACATCAAGAAGCAGTATATGGAACAAGAGAAGGATTAACGGCATCTTTTTTAAAAGATAAAAGTGCGTTTTCTAAAGATGGTAAAACGTTGTTTGTGTATTTGGAAAATGTAAAAGATCAAGTTCGTATAACGGGGTTGCGTACGAAGCCCAAGTCGGTGCGGATAATAGGGACATCTGAAACAATTATTCCTAAATACGATGGATATCATTTAAATCTGTCGTTGTCCCCCGATAATTTTGACTCCGCCGTTACGGTCGTTGCTATCACGTTTGATGAGAAACCTGAATTTCGTGTCCATGAGGCAGAAGATGTCCCTTCTCTGCAAAGTATTTTAAGTATGGAGGATGCTTCAAAAGCCATTTCAACATTGGTAAAATGGACTGATGCCGGATCAAATCTATTAAAAGGTAAATTACAAAGTGATGGAAGTGAAATAGATAGTGATTTGAAATTTGCAAACAAAAGGGTAAAGGAATGGATATTGAAACACGCAGAAGTATTGCACAATGCACAGGTCGGTATAGCCTCCGGGCATTACGCCGGAGCGACAGCTCTTTCAGGAGATAAACAGACACTCTATCTGTTTGTGGAAGGTAGGCCGACAGGACCTCTTGCAGTGAAGGGGTTGAAAAGTGGGATAGCGCGTATCCGTATTGTGGGTGAAGGTTCAATGATAGATCATGATATTTTCAATAAATTGTATTGGTCGCCTATTCCGGGTATCGTATATATAGATCTGCCGGCATCCAGATTAGATAAGGATATTACTGTTGTTGCAGTTTTATTGGATAAGCCTATTGAATTATACCGTGAGGAAGTAGGGGCTATAGAAAGTAATTTGTAAATATAAAAGGAAAAGCCATCAAAAATAAGTTTTTGATGGCTTTCCAAATATTATTTCTGCTCTGCAACTTCTCTGTTTAGCTCCTTAGCATTTTTTACTTTGTTTTTGAGTAAAGCCAGCTCAATGACCTCCGACATCTCACTTACGTAGTGGAATGTAAGATCTCTAATATAGTCTTCTTTTATTTCTATAATATCTTTTTTGTTGGATTTACAAAGTATAATCTCCTTGATATTGGCACGTTTTGCGGCGAGTATTTTTTCTTTTATCCCTCCAACAGGCAATACTTTTCCTCTGAGCGTAATTTCTCCGGTCATTGCTAATTTCTCTTTTACTTTGCGCTGTGTAAATAAAGAAGTCAATGCGGTGAGCATGGTGATACCTGCAGAAGGGCCGTCCTTAGGCGTAGCTCCTGCCGGAACGTGTACATTCACGTCCCATTGGTCAAATATTTTATAATCAATACCAAACTCTTCTGCATGCGAACGAAGATAAGCCATTGCAATAGCTGCCGACTCTTTCATTACATCACCTAAGTTTCCTGTTAAGCTCAATTTGCCTTTTCCCGGACTTAAGCTAGATTCTATAAACAAGATATCACCACCTACAGATGTCCAAGCTAGTCCGGTAACAACCCCTGCTACTTCGTTGTTTTCATAGATGTCCTTGTCAAAAATCGGGGCACCTAATATTTCTTCTACGATAGGGGCAGATATATTTGTGTTATACGGTTTTTCCATAACAATCTTGGTTGCTACACCGCGTACTACAGAGCCTATTTTCTTTTCCAAACCCCGTACACCAGATTCTCTTGTATATTCCTCAATTATTTTCTCAATAACTTTAGGAGATAATGATACATCTTTGGTGTTCAAACCGTGCATTTCACGTTGTTTTGGTAATAGATGTTTTTTGGCAATCTCTATTTTTTCTTCAATCGTATAACCGTTCACTTCTATGATTTCCATCCGATCAAGCAATGCCGGTTGGACGGAATTTAATGAATTTGCGGTAGCAATGAACATTACTTTAGATAAATCGTATTCCATCTCTACGTAATGGTCATAGAAATTAGTGTTTTGTTCCGGATCCAATACTTCCAATAAAGCAGATGATGGATCGCCTTTAAAGTCTGAACCGATTTTATCTATTTCATCCAGTACGAAAACAGGATTTGAAGTTCCTGCTTTTTTTAGCGATTGAATGATACGACCGGGCATAGCACCAATATACGTTTTACGATGGCCACGGATTTCAGCTTCATCACGCACGCCACCCAAAGCCATACGTGTATATTTTCTTCCTAGTGCACGTGCGATAGATTTACCCAGCGAAGTTTTTCCCACTCCCGGAGGGCCGACCAAACAAAGGATCGGGGCTTTCATGTTGTTTTTAAGTTTCAACACGGCAAGGTATTCTATAATACGTTGTTTTACCTTTTCTAATCCATAGTGATCCTTATCCAATATCTTGATTGCACGGTTCAGATCAAAATTGTCTTTCGTGTATTCTCCCCAAGGTAGATCCAAAAGCAATTCTAAGTAATTCAGTTGTACCGAATAATCAGCTGCTGCCGGATTAATACGGGCTAACTTCTCACTTTCTTTATTAAAATGTTGTTTTAACTCCTGAGACCATTTTTTCGTTTTAGCTCTCTTTTTTAATTCTTCCATCTCTAAATCAGGGGTATTCCCGCCTAATTCTTCCTGGATTGTTTTCAATTGTTGATTGAGGTAATAATCGCGTTGTTGCTTATCCAAATCGATCCTGACTTTATTCTGGATTTGATTTTTAAGCTCTAACATCTGAATTTCAGTTGTCAGGTACTCCAGTAATAACTTGGCACGTTTAACAAAATCTTTCATTTCCAAAAGATCCTGCTTGTCGATCATCTCAAGAGATAAATTTGAGGATATAAAGTTGACTAAAAATGTAGGACTTTCAATGTTCTTTATTGCAATACCGGCTTCGCTAGGAAGATGGGGAGAAAGTTGAATCACTTGAAGTGCTAATTCTTTGATAGAAGATATCAAGGCTTTAAACTCTTTGCTGCTCGTTTTGGGTTTATCCTCCGGAAAACGTTCAACCTTAGCTTTGATATAAGGTTCCGATTGAATCAATTCTATAAGTTTGAAGCGCTGCTTTCCCTGAATGATTACTGTAGTATTCCCATCAGGCATTTGCAAGATCTTAATGATATTTGCTACAGTGCCGACTTTGTTCAGTTGATCAAAACCGGGGTCTTCAATATTCATGTCTTTTTGAGAAACCACGCCAATCGTTCGATTTCCTTTATAGGCATCTTTTACAAGTTTGATAGACTTATCTCTGCCTACGGTAATCGGTATGACAACTCCGGGAAATAACACGGTATTGCGGAGAGGAAGAATGGATAAATCTTCAGGAATATCTGCTTTACTCATTTCGTCTTCATCTTGCTGACTTAGCAAAGGAAAGAATTCTGTATCTTCGCTAATCATTGGTATAGCCTGATTGAAGTCGAATGTGTCAAATTTGCTCATCTATATATTGTTTGGTAATCCGACAAGATGTCAGATTGTTTAGTATAAAATCTTTAATAAACTGTGATTGCTTATATTGCAAGTCCGATGCCAACTTGAATATTTGGTATTATTTATGCTATATTAATTTGGATACTGCTAAAACGTCAGAAAATAAGTTTAGATTGGCATTGTTTTCATAGGCGTAAAGGTAACGATTATTGGAGGAACAGTGTATAATGTGGAAATGTTTATAAATAATAATTGTTTGCTTAAACTTAATCCGGCATATTTACTCTATTAGATAGAAACTATATAAAATAAGGATATGAATTTAAAATTTGTGGGTACTCATTTAAGAACATTAAAACTCGGAATTGCTACTTTAGCGTTAGCAGTAACTACGCTATCGGCTCAAGCACAGCAACAAGAACACAGCAATCCAAATGTCCGTCTCGGGCAAAAAGCATTGTTGGATGGCGATTTTAAAAGTGCGGCCTTACATTTGGAAAAAGCCCTTCCTGCAGAAAGTAAAGACCCTAATGTGTTGTACCTGTTGGGTTATTCACAGTTTCACAATGGTGATTATACAAAAGCAGCAGCTTCATTTGGTAAAGTAATTGCGCTGGACAGTAAAAATGCAAATGCATACTATTATAAAGCAAAAGCAAACAACAATTTGGCCATTGCAAAAGAAAGCAAGTTGTCGTTAGCTCAAAAAGAGCAGTTATTAACGTCAGCTATCGATGATTATACTAAAGCTATTTCCGTCAATGCGAACGACGCTAAATTATATCAAAATCGTGCTATTGCTTATCGTGATTTAGGAATTTTGAAGGGAACTTCTGAGACCGCAAATTATAACAAAGCGGCTGCAACTGATGCTTATAACAAAGCGATTGTAGATTATGAAAAAGTGTTGACGTATGACGCTGCCCGTAAAGATATTCAAACTGAAGTAAAAAAAGCAAAAGTGTATAGGGATAACTTAAAATAGGTTATTCTCCGTTTAGAACAAAGAAGGCGAAAAATAACATATTTTTCGCCTTCTTTGCTGTATGCAAAAATTATTGTTTTATGTTACAATATTCATGGAAAAGAATATTTTCTGTTTTTAGTCCTGCTTTTATGAAAACAGGACAAAAGAAATAACAGGAATTGAGTTTTCAGTTCCCTTTACTATATTCGCATAAAAAACAATATTATGGCTCAGGAATTAATACAACGATTAAAAAATAAGGAAGTAAAATTTGAGGACGTATTAGCTTTTATTGATGAACGATATTTACATACGCCGACTGCATTTACAAACGGCAAACAATATAATACTGAAAATGAAAACCAGGGAAGTGCAAAGGTTTTTTCTTTCGCACAGATAAACGGACTTTCAAAAGAAGATACGTTGCTTTTATTTGCCGAACATAGAGAGGCGGTATTGGCCTCTCCCGATGCTACAGATCATCAAAACATCCGTCAGTTTATATTGAACGGGTGGGAAGGTGTGACGTTTGAAGGAATTGCCTTACAGGCAAAATAGTTGATAGCCGATCTCGGAAAAAATAAAAGAGGTGTTCAAAAAAACAATATGATGAGTTTTTTGAACACCTCTTGTTGTAGGATTTTTTTTGCTATACTTTTTAAATATATTCTATTCGTTCTCTAAAATATATTTCAAGTTCTGAAGACCCTTGTCGAAGTCTTTGTTCATGTCAAAAAATAACCCAATGATGTTAAAAGGGTAGGGCATCTTTCCATCAATTTCCCAAATTACTTTGGATTGTGTTGGACTCAACTCTTCGACACGAAGAATGGATTTATTGACATCTTTGGATCCGTTGAAAAACAAGTCAGTATCCATTTGCTGTCCTTCCTCAATTCGTGTAATAACTTGTTCACCTTCACCTACCTTATCACTTTTCCATACATAGCGAAAGCCTACTGTTCCGTCAGTTCCGGAATAAGTTTGCTGAATATTGGGATCTTGTCTAGACCAATTGTCGTAGTTCGATTGGTTGCGTAGTAGCTTTACGTAATCAAACACTTCCTGTCTTGGCTTGTTGATAGCTATTTCACTTCCGGCATGGAAGTTCTTAGGTATTATTAGTGCTATAATTAATACCAATGCAATTAGTCCTAAAAGTGTAAATAAGATGTACTTTAAGATTTTCATGTGTATTTCGTATTACTAGTTAATTTATTGGATGAGACTTATTAATTTTTGTACGGTATTCAAATTTCGTCCTGTTGCTTTTACTTTTAACGATTTCTCAAAATAATTATTATTCATTTTGGATTTTGCCATTCCGTCCGGCAGGTAAAAATATAGCACATTATTGATGAGCTGAAATTCTTCTTGTCCGTGATCTTTTGCTTGCAACTTGTTTACTAAATCGGTGCTCGGTTGAGCAGATAAAAATGTGATGAATAACTTATTGGGTTCGTGCTCCATTTGAAAAGGGTTGTTTAAAAGTGCTTGATGCAGTTCTTCAGCAGTTATTACAAAAACTTCGATATCTAATCCCAATTTCTCCTGAATAAGATGATGTATAGTCGATTTTACATCGTTTTTAGCGAGAGGAGAGGAAAGAATAATATTACCACTTTGAATGTAGGAAATGACTTCATCAAATCCTGCATTTGTCAAAAGGAGTCTTAGATCTTGCATCTTAATGCTGTTTTTTCCCGATACATTAATGCCCCGTAGCAATATAATATGTTTCGTCATTTTATTATGATTATACATTTTGCAAATTTCATTTCCCGTGTTAGCTTCTTTAAAATGATTATAACATTTTGCTAATAAAATCAAATCGGATACCATCACTAAACCATCTATTTATTGATAAATTTAATTTTTTCTAGGGATCAATAAGCTCTCTCGCCAAAGGCGATTATTTTTCAATCATAGGTTTATATTTGCGCCTTTCATCAAACAGGATGTACAAATTGATCAAAAATAATATGCCTGCTATCGATAATGTAGCGGGTGAATATATTGCGTTTTGTAAGATCACACCTACCATTACAGGGAGTATCATTATAGCACCTAACGCTCGTGTTTTGGGAATTATAAATAGAAGTCCTCCCAGCACTTCGATGAACCCCACCAAAGGCAATAGCCATTTGATGCTGGCCATTGCTTCGCTAACTTTCAGTAATTCACCTTCCAACTCTGGCGCAGGCATGTACATAATGAATTTATTGAGGCCTGCATTGATAAACATGACACCAAAGAGTATGCAAATAATGTATTTAAAAATTTTCATCGGTATATAATTTAATTAATTTCTCTAAGTTCTAAATTTAGTTTGTAATTCGAATATAAAACGTGTGGTTATCTGTTAAAGTGTAATTTTCTACTGGTATATACGGGTGTGATAAGCGGTAAATACAATATTGTATTTACTCTTCTTTCATAAAATCAAATGCACCTTTTCTGAGGTTAATGCCGTATTCCAGATAGGCTTTTAAGCAGGCTAAAAAGTTAGCCCAACCTTCGGTCTGGCCTATAGCCTGTTGGATACCGTCTTCGTCGACATTCATTTGCTTTTCTTTAATGTGTACCACTGTCGAATTATTCTCCTGTGGTTCGAGAAAAATCTCAACAAGCATGTCTTCTGCACCACCGCTCCAGTCAAAGGAAATATAACTAAAGGGTTGGATTTCTTGAGGTTCAACGGGAAAAATTCCTTCAAACTCAGGGAAACTCCACTCAACGGTACCGGAAGAGTCTAGTCGGCCTGTACTTTTTGAGATGAAATAATTCGACATTTTTTCGGGATCTATGATCGCTTCAAAAACTTCTGCGATGGGTTTTTGAATTTGAATAGCAGCTTTAGCAGAAAGGTGTTTTCCCATGATAATTCAAATTTCAAGGATAACAATTAATATCACAATTGGTTTTGCGTTGCACCTATCATTTTCCGCTAGCTGATGTCTATATTATATTTTTCCAGTAATCCCGGTAGACCGATTAACGAGAATTTAGCTTTTTTAAGTTTATTGTTATCCGGGTCGATGCTATAGTTGTAGGCAGTTCTGAAGTCTACTTTTTCCAATACACTGTGAAAAAATTTACTATTGAGCAGATTGCAGTTGTCAAATATAGATTGTGTGAGATTACATTGTTCAAAGTCGACTTCCTTTAATTCGCAGGTGTGGAATATGGTTATCCATTTAAAACTAAAGTAGTAAATTAAAATGGATCTGCTATTTCGAATTCAATTACTTTTCGGGAGACCGGATGCACAAAAGAAATAAATCCCGCATGTAAGTGGAGTCTATCCGCTCGTGTTCCGTATAAATCATCCCCGACGATAGGTGTGTTTAAACCAAGCTGATGAGCGGAGTGAACACGTAGTTGATGCGTGCGTCCTGTAAGCGGGAAATAATGTATGCGTGTTTTTCCGTTTTCTATACCCACTACCTCAAATTGAGTTTGTGCTGCCTTGCCGTATTCGTAGCAAACGACTTGACGCGGCCTGTCGTCCAAATCTACACGCAACGGTAAATCAATTATTCCTGCGGTTTGCGTAATCAGCCCGTCTAGTAAGGCGGTGTACCGTTTTCGCACGGTATGACGGATGAATTGATCCTGAATAAACTGATGTGCATGTTTGTGTTTTGCGAGTACAAGTATTCCCGAAGTAGACATATCTAAGCGGTGAATAATTAAAGGCCCTGTAATCTTGGGGTAGCGTGCCAGAATCCTTTGCTGTACACTATCTTGAATATGAATGCCGGGTACCGATAAGAATTCTGTAGGTTTGTTAATGACGATTAGATGTTCATCTTCAAATATTATTTCCAACTCTTTACCCATAGCCGGATTTTGTAACATCGGATTGTCGTCTACGGCTAGTCCCTGTAACATGTGGCCCAAAATGGGTTCACATTTACCCCGGCATGCCGGATAGAAACTTTTATGTTTGCGCACTTCAGAAGAAGGGGATGCCCCCCACCAAAATTCGGCCATACATACCGGCTTTAAAGCATTTTGATATGCGTATTGTAATAGTTTTGGCGCGGCACATTCGCCCGCGCCAGCAGGTGGCATAATATTATTTGCCTCTTCGAAAATGCCCAACACATTTTTAGCCTCTTTGTAAGCATTGAGGAATTGATACTGATCAAAAAGTTTGCGTTGTAACGCGGCAGATTTTTGCTTTCGGATTTCTTTCAAATTTGCTATTTGCCCCTGAAGCTGATCTACGACTAACTTTGCTTGTTCCATATCTAATTTGCATTGCGCCTTCAGTATGTCATATTCATGCTGATCGCGGTAGCTCTGTTTTATGAGATCAGCCTCCACTTCTTGGTATTTCGTTTCCGCTAATAAGGATTTCTGATGTGTCCGTATTTGTTTGCGCTCTGCTTTATTCTGCTTATGTAGCACACGCATGTTGGTTAATTTGACGACTGCGCCCTCATTAGTTTTTTCCAAATCGGCAACCGCATATTTAAGTTCTTCACCAGTTTCTAATTTTTCGATTTTTCGATTCAGCTGATTGATGGTCGATTCTTCTTTCAAAAAGAACCCCTCTTCATCCAACATATCAAAAATAGGAGGGACAAAATAGTGATGTCTATTTGTGCCGGCAAGTTTACCCGAGCAGGCTGCCAGATAACCTATTTCACCGGAAGGAGTTTCTACCACAAGCACACCAAACATTTTCCCGATTACCAACCCTTCCTGTCGTTCACTTAATCCAAAATTGTGGACGAAATCATCTTGTTCTGTTAAGTATTTTTGTAGCTCTTTGGTTGCCACAATGCTTAATGCGTGAGGTTCGTAATAAAAAGGAAAAGTGAATTTCTGCGGTTTTTCTATAAGAGATATATCTGTCGTAAAAGGATGCAGCTTGTATAAGTTGTCGTTCAAAAAAGGACCGTAATAAACACGGCTTGTACAAGTATCATCACCTTTAAAAGACAATTTATTTTGACATGAAGAGGAAGGTGATGACCGCATAGTATAATTTGTTGTGTGCCACAAAAATAGGAAGAATACCGAAATTTATGACAATTAAATGTAGTTAGGCGATGTACTAATTCAAACTTAAAAGGTAAATTGTTGTTGTATTTACAAACGATTATTAATTATAGACTCCTGCCTTCCGGTAGGTGTCTGTTAACTAAAACACAAAATAAAAACAATGAAAGCAAATATTGGAATTAAAGAAAAAGACAGGGCTGTGGTAGCACAGATTTTGAATAAACTGCTGGCAGACGAAAATGTACTGTATACTAAGGTGAGAAATGCACATTGGAATGTGGAGGGGTCGGATTTTCATGCACAACATCTGTTTTTTGAAACCATCTATGGAGAATTAGCAGAGTTGATAGATGAGATTGCCGAACGTGTCCGCTCTATTGGTCACTTTGCTATTGGTACCATGAAGCAATTCTTGGAACTTACACAGTTGACCGAAATGAAATACGGTAAAAATGATAGTCAGGGCTATATCAAGGAACTGTTAAATGATATTGAAAGCCTGATTATTTCCATTCGCGAAGATATCGATACTGTCGAAAAGGCAGGTGATGCCGGAACCGAAGATTTTCTAGTTGGCATTCTGGGAAAACATGAGAAGACAGCTTGGATGTTAAGGGCACACATTAAGTAAGTAAAAGACGAGATAGAACCCCCGCTGTACATGATTACTTCAAAGCCGTCATCCTGACGGCAGTCAGGGATCTAACAATCCGGTTCAGATGGTTATCTTCGATGAGCTCCCTGAGGTCGGTTCGACTTCGCTCAGCATGAACATTAAAGCGTTTTACGATTTCATCATGCACAAGGGGTAAGATATAATTAAGGGATATTGAAATTAAAATCGATATCCCTGTTTTTATGTAGAAAAGTTTAATTTTATCCGTGGTTAATTTTTTTGAGAACAACTATTAACTATGGCTATTGCGGTATATTCCTTAAAAATTGCTTAATTTGTACCTTAAATTAGAATTTGAAACTTGTTAATATAAGAATATGATTATACAACCACGTGTAAGAGGATTTATTTGTTTGACGTCACACCCCGAAGGAACGGCGCAACATGTTAAGGATCAAGTTGAATACGTAAAGTCAAAAGGTAAGATTACGGGTGGTCCAAAAAAAGTATTGGTCATAGGTGCCTCTACCGGATTTGGATTAGCGTCTCGTATTAGTGCTGCTTTTGGTTCGGACGCCGCTACCATTGGCGTATTTTTCGAAAAACCCGCTGCTGCAGGTAAGCCGGGAACTGCAGGTTGGTACAATTCCGCTGCTTTTGAAAAAGAAGCACAAGCAGCAGGTTTATATGCTAAAAGTATTAATGGCGATGCCTTTTCCGACGATATTAAACAGCAAACGATCGATTTGATAAAAAAAGATTTAGGGGAAGTAGATTTAGTCGTGTATTCCTTGGCATCTCCACGTCGTACTCATCCCAAAACAGGTATAGCACACGCTTCGGTCTTAAAGCCTATTGGACAGCCTTTTACTAATAAAACAGTTGATTTCCATACCGGTGTGGTTTCTGATATATCCATTCAACCCGTAGAAAATGAGGAGGATATTACAAATACTGTTGCCGTAATGGGAGGCGAAGATTGGAAATTCTGGATTGAGGATTTAAAAGCTGCCGGGGTATTGGCAGAAGGGGTTAAGACGGTAGCATATTCCTATATAGGCCCTGAGTTAACATATCCGATTTATCGAAATGGTACAATAGGCCGAGCCAAAGATGATTTAGAAGGAACGGTTCCTGCATTGAACGAACTGTTAAAAGACCTGGGAGGTGTTTCTTACGTGTCGGTGAATAAAGCATTGGTAACACAGTCCAGTTCGGCCATTCCGGTGGTGCCGTTATATATTTCATTGCTTTATAAGGTAATGAAAGAGAAAGGTATCCATGAGGGTACTATAGAACAAATGCAGCGCTTATTTGCAGAGCGCCTGTACAATGGTGGTGATATGCAGTTGGATGAAAAAGGTCGTATTCGTGTAGATGATTTAGAAATGCGTCCGGATGTACAAGAGGAGGTTGCTAAATTGTGGGAACAAGCCACTACGGAAAACTTAGAAGAGATTTCTGATATCAAAGGGTATCGGAAGGACTTCTTTAACCTGTTTGGTTTTAATCTCGATGCGATCGATTACGAAGCAGATACAAATGAGGTTGTAAATGTACCTAGCATCATCGATTAATTCTGTGATGTTGTATTTTCAAAATATAAGTCAGCAAACCTAAATTTGCTGACTTATATTTTGAAAATACTTTCTTCAATGAAATGTATATCTGCCTAAACAAACGTACGGTACTAAGTGTTGTTGATTTTTGATTTTTTAGCTGAGAAATGTGCTGAAATATCGTTTAAGCTATACGCATTTAAGCATTTTTCTTTTGATAATCCTCCTTTTCTTGCTGCAAATACACCATAGTGCATGTCCAGCAAACCTTCTGTACGGTGCGCATCCGGATTAATAGATAACAATACGCCTTTGTCCAGCGCGTATCTGTGCCAACGCCAATCCAGATCCAGACGTAACGGATTCGCATTGATTTCAATGACGACATGATTAGCTGCACAAGCGTCTATTACCTTTTTGTAATCAATCGGATAGCCCGCTCTGGATAACAGCAGTCTTCCGGTAGGGTGTCCTAATATTGTTGTGTATGGATTTTCAATTGCTTTTATTAATCGAGCTGTGGCCTTAGATTCCTCCATTTTTAGATTGCTATGTACAGATGCTACTACAAAATCGAATTTTGCCAACACAGTATCCGGATAGTCCAGAGCACCATCAGAAAGAATATCTGATTCAATACCTTTGAATATTTTGAACGGCGCTAAGGTTTCGTTCAAATGATCTATTTCTATCCACTGTTCTTCCAGTCGTTCAATAGATAATCCATTGGCGTAAACTGCCGTTTTAGAGTGGTCACAGATTCCCAAATAAGCTAGACCGAGTTCATCTTTCGAGTATCGGGCCATCTCTGCAAGGGTATGTACACCATCGCTATATGTAGAGTGATTGTGTAAAGTCCCTTTGAGATCTTCAAATGTAATCAATGTGGGCAATAGATTCGCTTTAGTCAATTCAACCTCGTCAAGCCCTTCCCTGAGTTCAGGTTCTATGTAGCGTAGACCTAACTGTTGGTATATTTCTTCTTCCGAGCCTAATACCGGTATTACAGGCTGTATTTGTCGGATCAATTCAAGATGCTTTTCAGAACCGGTAGTTATCATTAATTCCTGAGCAAATTCAACCTCAGAAGTAAAATAAATCACGAAGGAGAAGTTGTTCTCGTCTTTGAATGAAATACTATGTGTATCCTCATTTAAAATGATTTCGTGATTCAATTTTTCAACCGCCTTATAGATTTGGTCTGCAGAAGCATCTGATAAAAGTTCAATATGGGTAAGCACTTCGCATTTGCGTCTAAATTCTCCGGTAAACGAAACGCGATGAGCAGGAAGTTGATTTTTTAAATGTGTATAAACCTGATTAGCGGAAGGCAATGCTTTGGCATAGAGTATCCATCCCTCGTTAGCAATAGTGAATTCGATCGCTCTCTTAATATCTTCCTGGGTTTTCAATCCAAAGCCTTTGGCTTCGATTAAGCGATTCTCATTGCAAGCGTAATATAATTCACCAACAGATTCGATCGCTAGATCTTTCCAGACAATCTGTACTTTTTTAGGTCCCAATCCTTTGATCTTAAGCATTTCCAAAATACCCTCAGGAGTCTTTTCCAGCAGATTCTCTAGGTCAGGGAATGTGCCCGAGGTTACAACCTGCTTGATTTTTTCGGCTGTACTTTTTCCGATCCCTTGCTGATTACTCAACTGATCCAATGAAGCATCTGTAGCCGAAAATGGTAATTTGTCGATTTTAAATGCAGCGCTCCCCATAGCTTTGGTGCGAAAAGGGTTTTCATTGTATAATTCCATCAATTGAGCGCAAAGTTTGAATACTTTAGCTATAGACTTGTTATCCATTTTTTTTTAAGTAAAATCTAAAATTTTGTGTATTCAAACTTAGATAAAATGCTTTGCATTCACGAACCGAATATCATGAGTTTATTCATACCATTGAAAATAAATATAAATAAGGGTATCGGTTAGCGAGCACATAGCGTAAAGGATACCCAATTCGTTTTTTTAGAGATGTGATGTTGACGGATTTATGATATTAAGAGCCTTGTTCTACCGTTTCTTTTTGCATCGTAATCGGATCGGGTCTGTGGTATTTGTTGACAATTAAACGAATGCCCGAATTTTTCGTTAAGAATTTAATCGACCAGTTTACAAAAGTGACCACTTTGTTACGGAATCCGAATATAGAAACCAAATGGATAAACATCCAGGTCATCCAGGCTATAAATCCCTTCATGTGGATTTTACCCATATCGACTACCGCTCTATTACGCCCTACAGTAGCCATTGATCCTTTATCAAAATAAGTGAAATCTGCATTAGGTTCGATTCCGGATAATAAATTTACAATGTGTTCGGCGACGTATTTTCCCTGTTGCTGTGCCACGGGAGCTACTCCGGGAAGACCTCTGGGATTTTCAGGAGTCAACATTGCAGAGACATCTCCGATAGCATATACATTCTCCAGACCTTCTACCTGACATTTTCCGTTCGTGCGGATCCGGTTGCCACGTTCTATAATTTCCGGATTCAGCCCTTCCGGATATTGTCCTTTCACACCAGCTCCCCAGATCACCGTTTTGGTAGGGATGTTTTCTCCGTTGCTAAACGTAATTGTATTACCGTCGTAGCCTGTAACCTGTGTATTCAACATCACCTTTACACCCAGCTCATTTAAATATCGTTCTGCGTCACGTGATGACTTTTCGGATAGTGCTCCTAGTATTTTTCCCGTTCCCTCAATCAGAAATACTTTCATTTCGTGTTCAGAGAGTTCAGGGTAATCTTTTTTCAACATGTGAAGCTGGATTTCGGCAATAGCTCCCGATAGCTCTACTCCGGTAGGCCCACCACCTACGACCACAAAGTTGAGGTATCGCTCTCTTTCCGACATATTTTTGCGCAATACAGCTTCTTCCAGATTTTGTAAAACATAACTTCTGATATTTAAAGCCTCTTTGATACTTTTCATAGGCAAAGAATATGTTTCTACTTCTTTATTACCGAAAAAGTTTGTTGTAGCGCCCGTAGCTATCACCAGGTAATCGTAATCGTAGTTACCGACCGAAGTGTGTACCACTTGCTGTTTGTGGTCAATATGATTAACTTCCGCTAATCGGAATCTAAAATTATGTTGTGACTTAAACATCTTCCGAATCGGAAACGAGATCGCATCTGAGGCTAATGTACCGGTAGCAACTTGATACATTAACGGTTGAAACGTATGAAAGTTGTTTCTATCTATTAATAATACTTCCAGATCTTTATCCTTTAGTTTGCGAGCTACCTCTACACCACCAAAGCCGCCACCAATAACAATTACGCGAGGGAAAGAACGCTCAGAACGGGTCAACAACATATATTGTTTGTTTAGTTTTAATAAAAAATTAACGGTCAAATATCTTAAAAAATTACTTCATTTCGGTAATTATTTTTCAATAATATTGTATTAAATATGGTGTTAAAGTTGTATTTATAGCTCAAAAACAAAGATTATTCCATTTTAAGCTATTTTGCTTAGTGTATAAAATACACATTTATTGTAACAGGCCATAGCCTCTACGATCGACAAGCCAAAAGGTTCATTGAAGTTTATTGGATGTAGCCTCTACGTTATTTTTTTATCAGTTCTTCGGTAAGTAAAGAGGAGACCTGTTCCCCGGGGTCGTCGTGAACGGGTGCAATTTTGACATTTCAACAATTTAATTTGTAAATTAAATTGTTGAAATGTTTTTATTTATCCATAAATCCATTTGAATTTATATTCTTTTTCGGGTACTTTTATTCTATCTGCAAGTCGAATAAGTCTATCGGGTAAACGCATCAGGTAATCTCTGGCTTTTTCACCTTGCGCATTCAGACCTGAAATTTGATCGATCTTCCAATCAGCAATAAGCTCTTTTAAAATGTCTACATAATCCAGAGCAGTGTACACATTCAGTCGTTGAGCAGCATCGGAGAAGTGTGCAAATGCCTCACCTTGCGGTTCGCCTGCTTCCTTTAAAAAATGTGCCGGCATGACAATTTTCTTGCGCATCATATCTTCAAAGGCTAACATTACTTCACTTGGATCTACTACAAAAGCATGCGAGATAAAAGACATGTATGCCTTTGCATGGCGCGCCTCATCGGCTGCAATGACACCACACATTTTTGCCAATAACTTATCCCCGTTCTTTTTAGAAATGGCTGCTACCCGACGATGGGATACGTTAGTGGCTAGTTCCTGAAAAGAAGTATAAACAAAGTTTCGGTAAGGATCTGCTCCCGTACCGATATCAAACCCATCTTTAATTAAGTATTGTGTGCTGATTTCGAACTGTCGCATGTCTACGCGGCCAGACAAATACAAGTATTTATTTAGAAGATCGCCGTGTCTGTTTTCTTCTGCGGTCCAGGCACGAACCCATTTCATCCATCCACCCTGTTCATTTTTGTCGACATCCTCTACCATAGTTAACCATGATTCATAAGTAGGTAAAGCTTCTTCTGTGACTGTGTCACCGATAAGCACGGCCACCAGGTCATACGGAAGTTCTTTCGCACTTTCCTGTAACTCTTTTACTTCTTGGAAGAATGTGTCTCTCGACGAATCGGGCAAGAAATCAGCAGGTTGCCACATCTGTTCAACCGGCTTAAGGTACTCGCTCATTTCATTCAGCATGAACGGTTCTAAATAAGCCATAACTTCTTTTCTTGACCCTTCTGGAAGATTTAATGGTAATTCTTGCATATTAGTACAAAGGTAATCAAATTCGATTTAATTAATACGGTATATTTGCCAATAAAAAATCGGAAATGACATAGAAATGTTCATTCTCCCGAAAATAAAGCCATATATCAACATTCCAATACCACTAATAGCAGAGAATTATTACCTCCGAATTCTAAGCTATTCTATATTGATCGTATTCCTTCTTCCGATAAAAGATACATCCAATTGACTTTTTTTGATGAGATAAACCTTAACTTTGTAATCTATTAAAAAGAGGACATTATACTTTGAAAAATTTCGATATTAATAAAATAAGAGCAGATTTCCCTATTCTGAAAAGACAGGTAAATGGTAAGCCCTTAATATACCTCGATAATGGCGCAACTACACAGAAACCGTCTAAGGTAATTGATGCTATTGTATCTTATTATACAGATATGAATAGTAATATTCATCGTGGAGTCCATTATTTAAGCCAGATTTCAACAGATGCGTTTGAAGTGGCCCGTCGTAAAGTACAGTCGTTTATTCATGCAGCGCATGAATATGAAGTAATTATAACCAACGGGACGACCCATTCGATTAATCTAGTCGCTAATTGTTATGGAAAGGCGTTTGTACATGCCGGTGATGAAGTTATCATTTCAGCGATGGAACATCATTCCAATATTGTTCCGTGGCAAATGCTCTGTGACGAAAAGGGAGCGAAGTTAAAAGTGATCCCGATGGACGAACATGGTGTACTGGATATTGAAGTTTATAAGGAATTGTTATCCGATAGGACAAAAATCGTATCAATTACGTATGTTTCCAATGCATTAGGGACAATTAATCCGGTGAAAGAGATTATTAAGTTGGCCCATGAACGTAATGTGCCGGTTCTGTTAGACGCCGCCCAGGCTGTGCAGCACCTAAAAATTGATGTACAGGAATTGGATGTGGATTTCTTAGCGTTTTCCGGACATAAGATGTACGGACCTACAGGAGTAGGCGTATTATATGGAAAAGAAAAATGGCTGAATGCAATGCCTCCTTACCAAGGTGGTGGTGATATGATTAAGGAAGTGACGTTTGAAAAAACCACATACAATGATCTACCGCTTAAATTTGAAGCAGGTACACCGAATATCGAAGCCGGAATCTGTCTGGCCAATGCTATTGATTATATCGAAGAAATAGGCTTAGATCAAATTAAAGCCTATGAGGACGAATTATTGAACTATGCAACAACACGGTTAGCCGAGGTAGAGGGTATAAAATTCATCGGTACGTCTGCGCAAAAATCTTCTGTCATATCTTTTGTAATAGAAGGTGTTCATCCATACGATGTAGGAGTGATCCTGGATAAATTAGGAATCGCTGTACGCACAGGTCACCATTGTGCCCAACCCGTAATGGATCAGTTCCGGATATCGGGCACAGTGAGAGCAAGCCTGGCAATGTATAATACCAAAGAAGAAGTGGATAGTTTGGTCGAAGGCGTAAAACGTGCGGTAAATATGTTAAAATAACCGTTATGCCCGGCACTTTTTATTTTTACCTTATCATTTTTGACTTTTAACTTATTACTTTTTACGAATGACGATCAACGAAATACAAGATGAATTAATAGAAGATTTTTCCTTCTATCAGGATTGGATGGAAAAATACGAATATATTATTCAGTTGGGAAAGGAATTGCCATTAATTAAAGAAGAATATAAGCAAGACCAATTCATTATTAAGGGTTGCCAATCAAAAGTATGGCTGTACCCCGAATTGAAAGACGGTAAATTGTATTTTACCGCAGATAGTGATGCCGTGATTACAAAGGGGTTGGTAAGCTTGATGGTAAAGGTGTTGTCTGGACATACGCCAAAGGAAATAGTAGATACCGATCTGTATTTTATAGATAATATCGGTCTTAAGGAACACTTGTCTCCAACTCGGGCTAACGGACTACTGTCAATGGTTAAACAGATGAAATTGTATGCCATAGCCTTGCAGGCGAAGCAGAACTAGTTATCAAACGATAGGTGTCGCTATGAGATAGTCGTACTGATCGTTGTGGCTACTATCTTCTCACCAAAGAATATTCTTGCTTTCTCGGCAAAGTCTGCTGCATCATCAGTCGTGTAAAAGGTTAAATTCCCTTCCTTGCTACACGCTTGTTCGACTTCAGGATGGCGCATGAGATAATTGGAAAGGCTGTTTGCTACAAGCTCGCCTTGGGCGAGTACGGTGACTCCTTCCGGTACGTATTGCTCGATAACAGGAAGCAGTAATGGGTAATGTGTACACGCGAGCACTAATGTGTCAATACCTGCCGATTGTGATAGTATTTCGCGAATATCCTTCTCCACGAAATATGCCGCACCCTCACTTTGAATTTCATTGTTTTCTACCAAAGGAACCCAGAAAGGACAGGCGTGTTGGTACACCGCGATGTCAGGGAAAAACTTTTGAATTTCGATTTTATAGGATTCCGATAATACGGTGCCGGGTGTCGCAAGGATTCCTATTTTGTTGGTTTTTGTATATTGATCGATCCGTTCGGCAGTAGGTCTGATTACACCCAAGATCTTCTTTCCCGGAGGGAGATCTTTCTGTTGTATCGTGCGTAATGCTTTTGCTGAAGCCGTATTGCAGGCCAATATCACTAAATTACATCCCAGATCGAATAGTTTGAAAACGCACTCTTTTGTAAACTCATATACCGTTTCGAATGATCGGGTACCATACGGCACACGAGCGTTATCTCCCAAATATATATAGTCGTATTGTGGAAGTTGTTTATGTATTTCTTTGAATACAGTCAAACCACCATAACCAGAATCAAAAATACCTATCGGACCGCTTGTGTTCATAACAAAAAAAGTGATTTGAGGAGTAAACCCCAAATCACTTTCATGATTATAGAGATTATTCCGTAAGCAAAGATGGTTTTTCTTTATAAGTTTTCCATAATAATTCTCCAAATAATGTATTGGCCCATGCGAACCAGTGACGTGTGAAATTTTTAGGGTTATCTTTGTGGAAAGACTCATGCATAAATCCTGTATCACCGTGGGTTTTTGCAAGGGTTTGAATACAGGCGCGGATTTCGTTGTCATCTACAGCGGTAAAGGCACGCATTGTAATAGCCATAGGCCAGATCATATCACGGCCGATATGTGGGCCGCCTATCCCTTCAGCCGCTGTGCCCTTAAAGAAAAACGGATTTTTTTCGGAGAGGATGAACTTACGTGTACGTTGATATACTTCGTCGTTAACATCAACAGCTCCTAAGTAAGGCAAAGCAAGTAGTGAAGGTACATTTGCATCGTCCATCATCAGGTAACTGCCGAAGCCATCAACTTCGAAGGCATACACGCGACCATGATCCGGATGGTTTATAATACCATATTTATTCACCGCGACTTCAACTTCATGTGCGAGTGCAAGCATCTTATCAGCTAATCCACTGCTATCTTTTATACTTTTTAATATTTCCGCAGACTGTTTCAAGCTACTGATGGCAAATAAATTAGATGGTATTAAGAACGGGAAAATGCTGCAGTCGTCTGAAGGTCTAAAACTTGAACAGATTAAACCCACAGGATTCACCGGATAGCCATAGCCATCTACCTGGAGCGTATCGCTGCCACGTGCGGTAGTACGTTCAAATTTATAAGGTCCGAGGTTATCCTTGCGTTGTTGCTCAACAAAGGTTTTATACGTGTTTTGCTGCGCACGTAGCCATTCCGCATCGAAAGGGGTCGTATCACCGGTTTCTTTCCAGTACGCGTATGCTAGTCGAACCGGATAACATAACGAATCGATTTCCCATTTACGTTCGTGAATTCCGGGTTTCATATCTGTATGATCCGTAAACCATTCTCCTTTTTTAGCTGGATCGTTGTAAAACGCATTGGCGTACGGATCAATATTGATACATTGAGATTGTTTGTTAATTAATCCAAGAATAAGATTTTGCAGATTTTTGTCTTTTTTCATGAACTGCAGATAGGGCCATACCTGGGCACTGCTATCGCGTAACCACATGGCATCGATATCTCCGGTGATAACATAGGTTAATTTTTTTGATGCGGTAGATTCATCGTAAATTGTGGTATCTAACGTATTGGGAAAGCAATTGTTAAATAGCCAGCCAAGCTCCTTATTGGGAACCTTTTTTTGAAATTCAAGGATCACATTTTCAATAACCTGGCTTGTAAAATGTCTTTTATCTTTTGCCACTCTAACTGTAGGATAATTTAATTCGGCGAAAGATAGCTTACTTGCCAGCATACCTGCGCCCAATAATCCGGAGTTTTGAATAAAAGTTCTACGTTTCATATATGTATTATTTGATTTTTAATGGCTATATGCCTGCCTACCGCAGGCAGGGAATATCCCCATGTATTGGTCTCGCCGAATAGTACATTGGATATTTTATTATTTTAATCTGTCGTAATGTTTATCAGATATAATCTAGTACAAGGTGCATTTTATTTTTGATAAAAAAAAGAAGAAAAACGTTTTAGCATATAGTACGTTCATTTATTCCATTAATAATATAAATTGAATTACTTTTGTGGATACTTTAGGTATAGAATTTGATCTTCACAATAACTTTTAATTGTATTACTTTATGAATCCAAGCTTACGTTCCTTATCCTGTAGCCTGTTTTTAATGGTATTATGCAGTGTTTCCAATTTGATTGCTCAAGTAAAAAATCAACCTTACTCGTATCAGCACAGTCAAAAATATAATGAAATTTTGTATAGTCCAAATACACGGCTTCATACCGCTTCTAAGCCGTTTCTTTTTCGAAGCGAATTGTTAGTGAAGTACGATTCATTAACGGGTACACATTCGACTTCTTCGGATAATTGGTTTATGCGTAAGCTCTTTAATGAACATTTAGTAGACGTGAATAAAGAGGATCACACATTTTATTTGGACTTTTTGCCAGATTTTCAGATTGGTTCCGAACGGATAGACAGTGAGAAAAGAACAACCTGGCTGAATACAAGAGGATTACAGGCGGGATTAACGATTAAAGATAAATTCACGTTCTATGCTAGTTTCTTTGAGAATCAGGGTGTATTTCCAAATTACCTAGATGAATACATAGTTGTAAACAAGATCGTTCCGGGGCAGGGTACAGTAGAAAACTTATCTAATCATAAAAAGGACTGGATGTATGCAACGGCAAGCTTGACTTATGATTTTAGCGACTACTTTCAATTAACCTTAGCCTATGACAAAAATCATATCGGAGATGGTTATCGATCGATGTTATTATCCGATTTTTCTTCAAATTATACGCATTTAAAATTTACAGGTAACATTGGTAATGTACAGTACACTTCTATTTGGGCATACATGCTAGATCCCAGAAACCCAAGAAGGGATTCGTTGGATTCCGGTGGTCGGTTCGGCGATGGAATCAAATGGGGGGCGTTTCAATATTTGGATTATAATGTCAATAATCGTTTATCTGTTGGATTATTTCAATCCGTTATATGGTCGAATGCCAATCAGGCAGGCCATAGAGGTTTTGATTTTAATTATATAAACCCCGGTATTCTATTAAGACCTGTCGAATCGACGAATTCAACCTCTCCGGATAAAATGTTTATGGGTTTAAACGCGAAGTATAAGGTGCTCAAAAATGCAACTGTCTATGGACAATTCTTATTGGGTGAATTTACTGCCAAAGAATTTTTTGGTGGAAATGGATACGCGCACAATAAATGGGGAGCACAATTGGGCGTAAGGGGCTATGATGCTTTCGGAATAAGAAACTTGAATTTTTTAGCTGAATATAATGTCACCCGGCCTTATACGTATCAACATTTTGTGTCCATATCGAACTATAGTAATCACGGTGAACCGTTGGCGCATCCACGGGGGGCAAATTTTCATGAAGCGCTCGGTATAGCGAATTATTCATGGAATAGATTTGATTTTTCACTGCAAGGTGTTTACAGTCGCTTTGGAACAGATCCGGCCGATGGAACCAACATGGGAGGAGACATTTTTCAGTCCTACAGAACGATACCTAATATGCACGGTAATGCTATCGGACAAGGGGTGGAAAATAATTTGTATTATGCAGATGCAAAGGCGGCATATATATTGAATCCTAAGTATAACCTTCGTCTTGAGGTAGGATACACGCAAAGATTTAGATCTATCGAAGACCAGGCGACACAGAAATCAGGTGTCATATCGGTAGGACTTCGTTCGAGTTTCCGTAATTTCTATGGTGATATGTAAGTAGATAATGGGTATATTTACACACACGTCCTAAATATAATTATTGATGAACAAAATACTTATTCTTAACGGTCCAAATTTGAATCTTTTAGGTGTTCGGGAGAAAGGAATTTATGGAAACCAGTCGTTTGAAGAATATTTCGAGACGCTGAAATCACAGTACACACAGATTGATTTGACGTATTTTCAACACAATGGCGAAGGGGCAATCATAGATAAATTACACGAAGTTGGCTTTGACTATGATGGGATCGTATTAAATGCCGGGGCGTATACGCACACGTCAATTGCGATAGCTGATGCTATTGCTGCGATCAATACGCCAGTCGTTGAGGTCCATATTTCCAATGTGCATCAGCGTGAAGAATTTAGACATCATTCCTATCTTTCAAAAAATTGCAAAGGTGTGATTTTAGGTTTTGGTCTGGACAGTTACCGGTTAGCGGTCGAAAGTTTCTTGTAAACAAACAAAAAAAGTTGGTATCTCCGATATTTGTCCAAGACAAACAACGGAGATACCAACGTGTATATTAAGATTTTTTTGAAATTTCTTTCGGTTTCCTGAATACGAGGTACAGTCCCACTAAAATGAATGGTATACTTAATACCTGCCCCATGTTGAAGGTCATGTCATTTTCAAACACTTCTTGATTTTCTTTGAAAAATTCGACGAAAAATCGAATGGTAAATAACGCTATCAAAAATATACCAAATAGTAAACCACGTTTCGAGCGTTGATTCTTTTGGTACATGACCCAAAGTACAACAAATAACAGGATATAGCCCAATGCTTCGTAAAGCTGAGCCGGATGTCTTGGAATGTTATCTTCCTGCGCAAATATGACAGCCCAGGGGAGGCTCGGATCCGCTGGTTTCCCTAAGATTTCAGAGTTAAAAAAATTCCCGATACGTATAAAAGCGCCTGCAACAGGAACGACTAAGACGAGCTTGTCAGCAATCCATAAGAAATCTGTTTTAGTTTTACGGGTGTACATATAGAGTGCAATCAAGATCCCGATCGCACCTCCATGAGAGGCGAGCCCCATAAAGCCTGTGAATTCCCAATTGCCATTGACTTTTTGAAAAGGCAATATCATGAGGAGCGGGTTTTGAATGTAATGGTTGAACTCATAAAATAAGCAATGACCAATACGTGCACCAATCAATGTACCTAAGAAGATGTAAATTGTTAATTTATCAAGATCCTCCTGAGATTTGTTTTCGCGCTTGAATACCTTGAGCATCAATATATAAGAGGCGACAAAAGCCAACAGCCAGCACAGGGAATAGTACCTTAATCCGAATGATCCAATTTTGAATATTTCTTGATCAATATTCCAATGAATTACATTAAAAATAAAATCCATAAATAAAATTTTGAGCTGTAAATATAAGCTTATAATTTTATTTTAAAGACCCAACTACAGTAACTTCAGATTATATTTTTGGATTAGCTGAATAATTTTTAATTTGTGACCAAACAATAGATTACGATGGTAAAGAAGAGTAATAAAGAAGAAAGTGCCCACCAAAGGGTGGTTACAACGGAATCATTAGCATTTTTTGAAAAGTATATTAATAACCCGTCTCCTACAGGATTTGAATGGGAAGGTCAGCGGTTGTGGCTTGACTATTTAAAACCTTATGTAGATAAGACGTATATCGATAATTACGGAACAGCAGTCGGTATTATCAATCCGGATGCTAAATATAAAGTGGTCATTGAAGCCCATGCGGATGAAATTTCCTGGTTTGTGAACTATATTACAAAAGAAGGATTGATCTATGTGATACGGAACGGCGGTTCTGACCATCAGATTGCCCCATCCAAACGTGTCAATATCCATACAGACAATGGGATGGTAAAGGCTGTTTTTGGATGGCCGGCGATTCACACCCGTTCGGGAGAGAAAGAAGAAGTGCCGTCACTGAAAAATATCTTTTTAGACTGCGGATGTACTTCACAGGAGGAAGTAGAGGCATTGGGTATTCACGTGGGTACGGTTGTGACTTATGAAGATGAGTTTATGGTCTTGAACGACCGGTATTATGTAGGCCGGGCTTTAGATAATCGTGCCGGAGGGTTTATGATTGCTGAAGTAGCCCGTCTGCTGAAAGAAAATAAGAAGAAGCTTCCCTTTGGTTTGTATGTCGTTAATTCCGTGCAAGAAGAAATCGGGCTTCGCGGAGCTGAGATGATAGCTGATTATATTAAACCGAATGTCGCTATTGTGACAGATGTGACCCATGATACACAAACTCCAATGATCAACAAGATTACACAGGGTGATCTTGCTTGTGGAAAAGGTCCCGTAGTTTCTTATGCACCGGCGGTACAAATCAATCTCAACAGGTTGCTTATTTCGGTTGCTCAACAGCATAATATTCCATTCCAACGTCAAGCTTCATCACGTTTTACAGGGACTGATACCGATGCGTTTGCGTATTCGAATGGTGGTGTTCCGTCAGCATTGATTTCTTTGCCACTACGGTATATGCATACGACTGTAGAGATGATTCACAAGGAAGATGTTGACAATGTGATCCGTTTAATTTATGAAACGGTGCTGACTATACAAAAAGATCAGGATTTCCGTACCTTTAGTAATTAATATTTATTGATAAAATGATGAACGACAACAATCAAAATAATCCGGATAACAACGAGATCAGCATAGAATTAAGTGAAGAAACTGCCGAAGGTATTTATTCGAATTTAGCTATTATAACGCATTCCAATACCGAATTTGTAGTAGATTTTATTCGTATTATGCCGGGTGTACCGAAAGCAAAGGTGAAGTCTAGAATTATCCTTACTCCAGAGCATGCAAAGCGTTTATTAGGAGCCTTGCAAGACAATGTTAATCGCTTCGAAAGTCAAAATGGAGCCATCGATTCCAGAGATGTTCCTTTTCCATTGAATTTTGGCGGACCAAAAGGAGAGGCCTAGATTTTAGCAATAGAAATGGTCTTACACGTTGTAAGGCCATTTCTATTTGGGAATGAAGTTATTAAAGAGCGCTATCCCCAGCACTACTCAACAAATTATCGGACAATCAAGTGTGTTGTTCGTAGATTCGATAAGTACAAAGCGACTTAACTTTTACGCGAAGGTACTATGTCTTCTTGTCGTGTTAATTGATATTGGTGTCACAATTAGCTATTGTCCGCTTTTTTAGCCCCTTTTTTAAAAAAGTTAGCAAAGAATTTCATAGAAAATGTTAAATTAACAGCAGTGACGATGGATTAGGTGTCAGATCGTTATAAACCAAGCTATGAAAAATAAAATACAACTTATTCTCGTATTAGCAATGTTTGTTATTCAGCATACACTGTATGCGGCTATGCAGCAAGTACCCCCTATTCCTTCTTCTGATAGGGGAGTTGATATATTTGAGCGATTCGCATTGCAGGAAAATGTACATGTTCCCGGTCTTGAGTCAAACAGGGCACCGGAGCTCCCTATATTGGTGTTGCCAATGGACAGTGTTTTAGGTAAAGGCTTTACGCCTTTGCGTAAAATAACCACGCAGAAACAACTCGATACAGAACTGAAAAGGATGCGTAAGAAGTATGAACCTTTCATGGCTGATCGAAGCCCTAGTCTGCCATTGACCCGTCATCGTGTCTATCTGGATACATTTGAATGGCGGTTGGTGTCATCTGAAATGGAGCCCGTCAATATTGAGCAGGATTGGCAGGAAGTGACAATCCCCCATTACACAGGGCCAATTAATAAAGCAGAAGCCAGCTATCGTAAGAAATTAATGATAGCAGAAAGCCAGCTGAAAGCGGATAAACTGTTTTTGCATTTTAATGCTGCGGATTATAGTGTAGAAGTTTTTATAAACCAAAAAAAGGTAGGCAAGCATACCGGTCTTTTTGGCGCTTTCGAGTTTGATGTCAAGCCATGGGTTCATATTGGGGAAAATCTCCTGGAGGTTCGAATATTTAATGACGTTGTCATGATGGGCGATAATTTCTTCTTAGGTCCGGACCGCAAGTTTGGACAGAAGATTGCTGCTTGTGGAGGGCCGGGTTGGGATGAACCTGGATTGGCCAAAGGATGGCACATGAGCGCCCCCGGCTTTGGTATTTGGCAACAGTGTTATTTGGAAACACGAAGCGATGTTTTTATAAATTCTCTCTTTGTGAATCCGCTACTTGAAGAAAATATGGCTGAGGTATGGGTTGAGTTACCTGAAAATCTCCATGACATTGAACTTTCCTATTCACTCTACGGTCAGAATTTCAAGCGGACCATTACGGAAAATAATATTTACGATCTCCTTGATGCGGTGCCGGCTCCGGCTTCTCCAGGGTTTAATCTTTATAAAATTCACGTCGCTATTCCAGATGAACAGCTTAAGTTGTGGTCACCAGACGAGCCCTGGCTTTATCAGGTACAAGTTGAGGTAAAGCATAAAGGGAAGCTTTTAGACGCTGCCAAACGTCAATTCGGGATGAGATCATTTGTACAATCGGAGGAGAGCATCCCTAAAGGCCGATTCTATCTGAATGGGAAGGAAATCAAGCTCCGTGGGGCGAATATGATGGGAAATCTCATGCAAAGTGTCATCCGTAGAGATTATAATCAGCTACGGGATGATATCTTGTTAGCAAAGATTGCCAATATGAATTTTTGGCGCATGACCCAACAGCCTTGTCAAGAAGAGGTGTACGACTATTTTGACCGAATAGGAATGATGGCTCAAACAGACTTCCCTACGTTTAACGGAATACGTAAAGATGTTGTTGAGACTGCAAAAACACAGTTTGTAGAAATGATGAAGTTAGTCCGGGGGCACCCCTCAAATATTATTATTTCCTATCTCAACGAACCAGACTTTACAAAGCCGATGATGCTGGATCGAGAGGGGCATCGGATGCTTTTTACAAGTTTTGATACGGTAGCCGAAATTCTTAATCCCGGGCAAGTAACAAAGTGGGTTGATGGAGATTATGTGAACTTAAGCCCCCGATATTCCGATCACCATAATTATAATGTTTGGTATGGCTCAGGTATAAAAAGTGAATATTTTGGAAATTGGATAGATACCCGTGCGGGATGGATGCATGCCTGTGGTGAATTTGGTGCAGAGGGGCTTGATCATGTATCGACTATGAAAAAATATTACCCTGAAGAATGGTTAGCTACTGGTTCTGATGGAGTCTGGTCTCCTGAAGCGATACCAAGATGTCAAACACCTACCATTGGAATGAAATGGCAAAACTTAACAGATAAAGGAATAGAAGACTGGGTTTATAGTAGTCAGCATCATCAAATGTGGGCAACCCGTTTGTTTACGGAATCATTGCGTCGGGATAATAAGATGAATTCCTTTGCTATTCACCTGCTTATTGATGCGTGGCCAGCCAGTTGGTTGAAATCAATTGTGAGCTATGACCGTGTAGCTAAGCCAGCTTACTTTGCTTATCGAGATGCGTTAACGCCTTTGGCAGTGAATCTGCGTCCAGCTGCTTTTTATGGCTTTTCTGGAGAAATGAATGAGATTGGGGTCTGGATTTGTAATGATATTCCTGAAAAGATTCAGGATGCTACATTAAGGTATCAAGTGGAGTTTGAAGGGAAAATAATTCAAACAGGAAATACGAAAGTATCGATATTGGCAAGTAATTCAGAATTCAAAGGTTGGGTTCAGGTTGTACTTCCGGAGGTTGCTCAACGTAACAAGATTACCGTCAGAGTTGCACTTTTTTCAGATGAAGGGAAGGCTTTTCATGAAGGTACGGTAGAACTTGACGTATTTCCGGGCGCTGATAAAGGGAAAGCATTGGATTTTCCAGGTGGACAAGCCCAGCGACTGATCGCAAATTAATCAACAAAAATCTATGGATATCAACGTACGAGTGCTGACAAAAAAGGATTATTCCGATTTAAAAAAATCAATGACGGAGGCTTATCAGGGTTCCGGTGAAATTTGGACCCGGGAAAATATAGTGGATTTGATTGATTTATTCCCGGAAGGGCAGTTATGTGTGGAGGTAGACGGAAGGGTAGTAGCCTGTGCCTTGTCGATTATCCTGAATTCTAAAAAATCAAACATCTTTGACAGTTATTACGAAATAATTGATGACGGGAAGTTTTTTAAACATGATAATGAGGGAGATACACTTTACGGAATAGAAGTTTTCGTACACCCCGAATACCGTTCGATTCGCCTTGGGCGCCGTCTTTACGATTCAAGAAAGGAATTATGTGAGCAGATGAATCTGAAAAGTATCGTTGCAGGCGGACGGATTCCCAATTATCATAATTATTCGGACGACATCAGCCCGCGTGTATATATTGACCGGGTTAAGCGAAAAGAAATTTACGATCCCACGTTGACGTTCCAATTATCAAACGACTTTCATGTAAAAAAGATATTAAAGCACTATTTGCCTGAAGATAAAGAGTCGATGGAATTCGCCACGTTGTTGGAATGGAATAATATTTATTACGAACCAGACGTGAAATCTCCGTCGGCGACGAAGCAAGCGATCCGGCTAGGATTGGTACAATGGCAGATGCGGTTGTTCAAAGATATTGAAGAGTTCTATGATCAGGTGGAGTTTTTCGTGGATGCCGTTAGTGATTATGGATCCGATTTTGTTGTTTTTCCTGAGTTCTTCAATACACCGTTGATGCGTCCTTACAATGAAATGCCTGAGCGTATGGCGATGGAAAAATTAGCAGAACATACCAAAGAAATTATCCAGAAAATTCAACAGTTTGCTGTCTCCTATAATATCAATATCATTGCAGGTTCTATGCCACTGGTTGAACGAAATAAATTGTACAATGTATCCTATTTGTGCCACCGCAACGGACAGTTAGATTCTTTTAAGAAAGTACACATTACACCGAATGAGTTTAAATACTATGGCATGGTCGGTGGAAACGAAGTAAAAGTTTTTGATACGGATTGTGGTAAGGTAGGCTTACTTATTTGTTATGATGTTGAGTTTCCTGAACTGGGAAGAATCTTAGCCGATCAAGGTATGCAGATCCTTTTCGTTCCGTTTATGACGGATACACAGAATGGGTATATGCGTGTCAGAGCATGTGCACAAGCCCGGGCGATAGAGAATGAGTGTTATGTCGCAATTGCCGGTTCAGTCGGCAACTTGCCGCGGGTCAATAATATGGATATCCAATATTCACAATCGGCCGTTTTTACACCTTCTGATTTTGCTTTTCCAAATAACGCCATAAAAGCAGAAGCTACACCCAATACAGAAATGGTGTTGATTGCTGACGTGGATTTATACGCATTGCGAGATCTGCATGAATATGGCACAGTAAAAATATTGAAAGACAGAAGATCAGATCTGTATTCGGTTAACCTGCTTAAATAGATTTTAGCTATTGTGCAATGTTATTAAACGGAAAAACTTTCTCCACATGCACAGGTCCGGGAAGCATTCGGATTATTAAATTCGAACCCTTTGCCATTTAATCCGTCTGAGTAATCTAATTCGGTTCCTGCTAAATAGAGGTAAGACTTAATATCCAAGCAGATTTTTATCCCTTTATCTTCGAAAAATTGGTCGCCCTTTTTTTCTTCATTATCAAAGTCTAACTTGTATGATAGTCCCGAACATCCGCCACTCTCTACCGCAACACGGACAAAATAGTTTTGATCGTAATTTTCTGCCTCAAGTATATTAAGGATACGCTCTTTTGCTTTATCAGTGATGGTGACCATAAGTACTTCTTTAAAATAGAATATTACAAACTTCGGTAATAATTTTGCTTTTCTCAATAGCTAATCGTTTGTCGATTGTAAAATTATCCAAGATTCCCCGACTTGTACAGTTGCCAGATGGGAGAAGAGTCTCTAATTTTGGTCACAGCATCGATTAATTCCTGCACGACGACATCTACTTCGTTTTTCGTATTGTAACGACTAAAGCTAAACCGCAGACTGCAATAAGCATCTTCATCAGACAAGTGCATAGCTTTGAGCACATGCGATGGATCCCGGCTTCCCGAAACACATGCCGAGCCCGATGATATGGCGATATTAGGCAATTTTGTCATTAATTCCGATCCCTTTACATACTTGAATAAGACATTGCTCGTATTATGGATTCGAGGAAACTGAATCGCATGAATACAGCATTCTTCGATGTGTGCCATCAGGGTTTCTTCAAAATAATCCCGAAGCTCTTTTACGTGTGTTGAGTAGTCTATAACTTCGAGGGCTTTGGCAAGGCCCACGATGCCAGAAACATTATACGTGCCACCTCGGAGACCATTTTCTTGGTTCCCCCCATGGAAAAGGGGTGCGATTTGAATCGGTTTGGATTTTCTCCGGATAAAAAGTGCTCCAACTCCCTTCGGACCGTGTAGTTTGTGTCCGCTAAAACAGATGATGTCGATTGGAATGCACTGTAAATCTAATTTTTCTTTACCGATATACTGTGTAGCGTCACAGAAGAATAAGGTCTCTTTTTCCTGACAGATTTCGGCTATGGCTTCTAGTGGATGTATAACTCCCGTCTCGTTATTCGCAGCCATCAGGCATACTAAGATTGTCTGTCTACTGATATTACTGCGTAAGAGCTGAAGATCTATTTGTCCGTTCTTATCGACAGGGAGATAGGTTACGGTCGCTCCTTTTTTTTCTAAGTATGCACAGGTACTGAGTACAGCTTTGTGTTCAGTCTCGCATGTGATAATATGATTACCTTTTAAATGATACCGCTCAAAGACACCTTTTAATACCATATTAATAGATTCTGTGGAACCACTCGTAAATACGATTTCTTTTGGTTTGGCATTGAGCTGGTTAGCTACTACAGTTTTCGCATATTCCACCGCATGGCTGGCAGCTCTTCCCTTTTTATGCTGAATGCTGGAAGCATTTCCATATTCTTCTTTCAAATAGGGTAGGATAGCCTCAAAAACTTCATCTGCGATGTACGTGGTAGCATTATTGTCCAAATAAATCATAGGATAAAGTTATTGAAATTTTTCCATCTATTTGATAAGGTAGGTTAAGTTCTGATGAGGAGATAAATTTTAATGAAGGATTATTTTAGTCAATTTCTTTATTCGATTTTACTTCCGCTCATTGGCCGCGGAGGCCTAGTCCTTGGAGCCCCCAAGGACCAAGGGGCTTCTTCCATTTAAGGCAGCTTTGTCGCACGGTCCTTTCCGCACAAAGAGAATGCACAGGCTGGGATAAATTCCGAAGCCCTTTTTGTTGGTCTTCGGAAATGATCCAAGGCCTCTCCTCGCGCACATATCCACCTTCATTCTCTTTGTTTCTCCGCCGCTGTAAATGAGAAGAAAAAAAATAATTCTGCTGTTATTTATCAATAATACCGGGATTTCCAGTCGAAACTTAAAAGGTGCGTAACACGTGCAGTGTCCTTACAAATTCGACAAATGTCGCCTGTGAAGTTTTTGGCAATAGCAGTGGGAAGCACTATCCTTACATGCCCGACAAATGTCGCCTTAGCCATTTGCCAATAGCAGGAGGAAGCACTAACCACTGTGGCAAATGGGTACAGCGATGAGTTCCTGCCTGCCGGCAGGCAGGTTGCTACTTTTGCGGTCAAAAGTAGGATGCCCTTCGCCGGCATAGAGGCGAAAATAAATTTGATTAAAACAATCCTTCTTTTTATTATTCCCCAAAACTTTTACACCTGGAGTTGATGCCTCTTTGTTGTGCCTGTGGAACACTCGTTGAGATTCTATTTTAGCCGTGAGCATTCTTTTCCAGGTTAAATCTCAGTTTAAAATAAATTTTCAGTAAAAATACATCAAAGATTAAAAACAGGTAAAACGGTTGTAAATAAAGACTTTACAGCCGTTTTATGATTTTTGGTAATGAGGTAAAAAGCAGTAAAGAGCAACTATTGGCAAAAGTAAGGTTACTAAAACGTTACTTTTAAACATCGCAAATAATAGCTTTAAAAATATGTATTTCAGTGTTTTGCGTAGTTTTTCATATTGTTTCGTGGCTCACATAGGTTTAATTTTATCATTAAAGAATTGTGAGTATGGAAACGACAAAAAAATCAACATTTAAGGTACTTTTCTACCTTAAAAAGAACGCCCCGAAGAAAAACGGAAAAGTTACGGTTATGTGCAGGATTACCGTAAACGGCAAACAATCTGCATTCAGTACCAAGTTGGATATTTCCGCATCGAATTGGGATTTGAAGTATGGCAGGGTTTTGGGTAAAAGCCGAGAAGCCCAAGACGTAAACGGCAAGCTTGACAAGATACGTTTGGGTATTGAGGAATGCTATTCCAAAATCCTAAAGAACGAGGGAGCGGTAAACAGTGCCAAACTTAAAAATGCTTTTCTCGGTATTGAAAGTGGAGAACTGACCTTTTTCAAATTCTATGAACAGTTTATAGCAGACTTTGAAAAAAAGGTAAACAGCGGACTTCGGGTACAAGGTACACACCGTAGGTACAAAACGCTTTTAAAGCACCTGCGGAATTTCGCTCTTACCCAATACGGTTATACCGATGTAATGTTTAACGACCTTACTTCTGATTTTGTACAGGATTTCGACTATTATCTGCGTGACGATTTAACCCTCAATCATAACACTATTTGGAATTATATGATTGGCTTTACTACGCTTTGCCGATTGGCAATGAACCGAAAGCACCTTGCTTTTAATCCGTTCAGCGAGTACAAGAACACCAAAAAGGATAAGGACAGAGGTTATCTGTTGCGGAACGAGTTGGAACAGCTTGTAACATTCAACTGTGAGAAAAAGAAAGACGAGTTGGTTAAAGACCTTTTTGTTTTCAGTTGCTTTACAGGGCTTTCCTATTCGGATATAAAAGGTCTTAAAAACAGGAATCTTCAGGAGTTCTTTGATGGCAATCAATGGATTATCGTCCGCAGGAGAAAGACAGCCACATCTTCCAATGTAATGCTATTGGATATTCCCAAAATGATTATCGAAAAATATGCAGGATTGTCAAAGGACGGCAAGGTTTTTCCTGTTCCGTCTAATAGTTCCTGTAATGATAGATTAAAAATAATATCCCAACAAATCGACTGCTTTAAAGATAAGAAAGTAACCTTTCATTTGGCACGCCATACGTTTGCCACATTGTTTTTGAGTGAGGGCGTTCCGTTGGAAAGTTTGAGCAAAATGTTAGGACATAAGAATATCGCCACCACGCAGATTTACGCCAAGATACTCAACGAGAAAGTTGGTAAGGATATGCAAAAGGTATCGCATAAATTTAAGAGTATGGAGCAGTCTTTTGTTGCTCAACTTTGATAATGACGTCATTACATACATTAATTAGGTGTAATCAGAAGTAGCCTATAGTATAATTTGTATCTTTGTTAAATGTAGATGAATATTTAAGCATGCTTGTAAACCAATCCATTATAACAGATATAAAAGCCATTATAGCCCAGTCGAAAGACAAGGCTATACGTGCCGTTGACCATCAGCGAACGCTGATGTATTGGCATATTGGTAAACGTATCTTTGAAGAAGAACAAGAGGGAAAAGAACGTGCAGATTACGGAACGTTTCTTATCAAATATCTTTCAGAACAACTGCAACCAGAGTTTGGAAGTGGTTTTTCTACAAGACAAATAAACCTTTACAGACAGTTTTACCGCACATTTGAGAATGTGCATACACTGTATGCACAATTGAGTTGGAGCCAATACAAGCTACTTTTAAGTGTTGATAGTCAGGATAAAAGAGAGTTTTATATCGCTGAAACCATAAAGAACAATTGGACGGTAAGGCAGTTGGAACGCCAGATTTACAGTAGTTTGTACGAACGGATTTTGTTGAGCAACGATAAAGAAAGTGTTTTAGCGGTTGCCAAAAATGAAAAATTACCTTCTGATGCAAAAGAAATTATCAAAGACCCTATGTATTTGGAGTTTTTGGGACTGAAAAGAGAAGCATCTTATTACGAAAGAGATTTGGAAAGTGCCATTATCACACACTTACAGGAATTTTTGTTAGAGTTAGGTAATGGGTTTTCTTTTATAGCAAGACAGAAAAGAATACATATTGAGGGCGATGAGTTTTTTGTGGACTTGGTATTTTACAACCGCATTTTGCAATGCTTTGTCATTATTGAAATCAAAACTGTAAATCGTCAGCAAAAAGTGGACACACTATTATAAAAACTTAAGGAGAGTTTTCAAGAAAAACAATTAGATTTAGATATGGAAACTCCAAAGAAAAAGAGTACTGAAAAATTTGTAAAAGACAT
>NZ_SRZY01000031.1 GCF_006476045.1 Sphingobacterium lumbrici | reverse complement strand
CAGGTTCAATTTTAGAATGTAACTGGTGGTTTCCATCTCCGGTGTACGCAACAGTCTGAGCTTGATAACATCAGACAATTCACCTTTCTTAATGGTTAATTTTTGAGGAAGTGGCTCAAAATGCACTTCTGAGATCGCGGTAGAAGCCGTATCTACAGCGATTTCATACTCCCTGTCGCGATCCTCTTTACCACCGGTAACCGCTATCCGGATATCGATAACAGAGTCCTGCTCCTGCGTATAGGAAAAGGAAATATAGGTAGAATCCTTTGCCGATGCCAAAGGAGCTTGTCCGGCGTGATAGAAATAGATATCCGCATTCTGGTTATCAAAGGTCATCAGTCCTTTCTCGCAGGCTGTCATCGATACTACGATCAATAATACAGCCATAAGTTGTTTAATAGTCTTCATTATTTATCAGATTCATTACGATTAGATATTTCGGCCTGTGGAATAGGTACGATGTACTTGACAGGAGTCATCGAGGTATTCCCGATCGCCACTGTACCTGCCGGTATAGAGGTTACATTGTTTCTTTTGAAGTAGAAGAATAACTGCCCTTCACCAAAGAATTCCTTGACGTATTCCTTCTGTATTTCAGTTTTAAACTGCGCATCCGTTAATGTCGGGGCAAGTGCTGCTATATTTCGATTAAGGCGTACCGTACTTAAGTACTCTATCCCCTTTACTTTATCGGGCTCACATTCGGCAGCTATATAATACATCTCACTTTTGCGTAACAGTGCAATCGTGTTTCTATAGGCTCTTCCCTTGTCATCTATGTCGACATGCTTAAAGAAAGTCATATAGGATTTGGTACCCGGCCGTCTCCAGAGTTGATTTGGACCATGGCCTCTAAGATCGGAGGTATTCGATTCAAACGTAGAAATCAAACGAGCTTCTAAAGGCGCTAATATGTTTCTGTCAGCCAGATCACCGCTAAATAATTTTTGGAATCGCTCATAAAGCTCCGAATTATAAACGCCTAAAATAATTTCGGAAGAGAATATAAGATCCGGATTGATACGTTCAACCAAAATATTACTTGGACTAGACCAAGGGAATTTGCTGTCATTATCGATAATGACCTTGGCAGCTTCCAGGGCTTCAGGCTTATTCCCTCTATAGAGATTCACCCGGGCTTGAAGTGCTTTGACGGCATAGTAATTAAATTTGTATTTTCTACCCGCCTCCATGGCTTTATCATTTTCCAGTAAAAGCTCTGCTGCACGGAGATCTCCGGCAATATGGCTCATCACCTCATTAGCGGCAAGGAAAGGCTGTACGGAGACATCCGATTGCTTGCAGTAGGGTATACTTTTTGCCGTAGAGTCGGCAGATAAATACATAGGCCCGAACAAACGCAACATATCAAAATGAAGCATCGCCCGCATGGCTAATGCCTCTCCCCGGTACAGGGAATCTGCCTTTGTACTCAATAATCCGGGTGACTGGTTCAAGCGATCCATAAAAACATTGACGCCTAAAACAACCGAGTAAGCTGATGACCATATATTTGCCATCCGGTTTGCTACCACACCATCCGTATAGGCATGTGTGGCATATCGCGCCATATCATGTTGTGGATTTACATTAAAGCGCTGCGCCATAACCTCCGGCACCGTCAAGGTAAGTGTTTCGCCATACAGGTTATTTGCGGATATACGAACATAGAGTCCATTCATAGCCGCATCAATATTCTGTTTGGAGCTAAACACCTGCTCTTCTAATAATTGATCTTCAGGCTTGAGATCGAGAAATTTTTTGCAGGATGAAAACATCGCTACTACAGCGATTATAATCATGAAAGATAAATTGTTCTTCATTTAAATACTTTTTAAAATGATGCTCTTAAACTGAAGGATACCGAACGTGCATACGGATACAAGATACCACGCTCCCTTTTTACAGACGACAAGCGAAAGATATCATTGGTGTAACCCGTCAGGTTCATATTTCTAAGCCCCATGGCACGAATCCAACCTGTGTTGGCAAACGTATAGCCCATACTGATAGACTCACAGGAAAGTGTATTTTCTTCTTGAATAAAACGTGTTGAGATCTCCGTGAAGGAAGTCAACGATATGCTCTTAAACTGGGCGATATCACCGGGAGCTTTCCACCGGTCATAAAGTGCCCGCTTATCCTGGTTGTTTGCTACGCCCTGGTACGAAATATTCTCGACCTTGCTCAACAGCGCGGAGTTAAACACATCTGCTTTTGTTCTATAGCGCATCATCACGGACAGGGACAGATTCTTATAATTGAAAGAGTTCGTTATTACCCCCTCCAAAAACGGCTTGCTACTACCCACCACCACAATATTGGCACTGTTATAATCCAACGTATGCAGATTGTTCGCTGTTAAAAACATTTCTCGTCCTGTAGCAGGGTCAATACCCAGAGACCGGGCCGCCCAAATATCATAAGGACTTGCTCCATCTTTGTAACGTGTTAATGCTTTCGCTTGTTGCTGCTTCTCGTTGCGCGTTTCTAACGCATTTCCAAAATCGGCATACTTGGTATTCAGTGTCGCTCCTGTTAAATTGACACGCCACACAATACGCTCTGTTTTTTTATCAATAGGTGCAAAACTAACGCGTAGTTCGTAACCATTGGTAATCAAACTTCCTATATTTTCCGCATAATTAGTTACACCTGAAGATGTAGGGTAGTCAATCGGAACAACCATATCCGTCGTTTTCTTATAATAGGTATTAAATGAACCTGTTACTCGATCGCCAAACAGGCCAAAGTCTACCCCACTGCTGATTTGCATGGTCTTTTGCGGTAATACTTCGGGATTCCCCATCGTATTCAACGCTACTCCTTGTCCGTATTGGTTATAGGTTGTTTGGTAATTATAAACCGAAGTGGATAGTATCGTACCCATATTCTGGTTTCCGGTTACCCCGATATTTGAAAACAACTTTAGACGGTTTAATACGGAACTTCCCTTAAAGAAGTTCTCCTGATGGATGTTCCATCCGATACCGGTAGACCAATAAGGTGAGAAGGGATTGTCCTTACCAAAAGAAGTAGAACCATCAATACGGTATGACGCATCAAACAGGTAACGCATTCTATACGCATAATTGACTGAACCTGTCGCGCCTACCGAACGGTGTGCTCTTCTATTGGCCGCAGGTGAAGCGTTTTCTAAATAGGCATAGGCAAAGCGTAGGCTTGGTGCTGCACCGGATGGAAATCCAGCGGCAACAAAGCTTTCGGAACTACTTTCGTTATGCGCTATCTGCCCCCTGATATTGGCCGTAACCTGGTGTTTACCGGCAAATAAATTTCCATAAGAAAGCAATGCGTTAACGTTCATATTGAAACGGTCATTTTTCCCGTTACTATAGCGTCCGCGTTGCTGAAATGGAGTTGATGCAAATTGGGTATTGTCCGGTGAGGTGTACACATCACTCTCAGATACCGATTTGGAAATTTGAAATCCGGTATTGAAACGCAGTTTAGGCATGATTTCATAAATCAGATTCAAGTTATTCTGCAGTTCCATACCTGTTCCCTGATTTTTAAAAGGCAACGAGGCATTGTACAATGGATTAGGAACATTCAATTGTGCGGTTGTAAAAGCACTTCCTAAAGTCCTTGAATGATCTAAGAAAGGGTTATCTGTACCTTTGGCGTAATACGGATTCGCATTGGCATAATTCTCAAAAGAACCGTAGTGAGATTCATTGCTGGCGTGCCCGCGCACAAAGGTGGAGTTATTGATGTTCACTTTATTTTTCCGAAAGGTAAGGTTGATATTACCGCCCCAGGTGTCGCGGTTAGATCCTTTCATTACCCCCGGTTCCATCTTATAATTAAAACTTACGCCATAACGAAACACCGGATCTCCTCCTTTTGCACTAAGGGATAAATTTTGGCTCACTACAGACCGCACGGGCTCATTCAACCAATAGGTATCTACCCCGGTACGAATGCGCTTGAGGTGTGAATAATAGATGGAATCTAATTCTAACTGTTGGATTGGATCATCCAATATATATTTTCCGGACAGACGCTCAAACTCCAGCTTCTCCCACGAGTTCATCATATTGTACACCGTCAGATCCGGTCCATTGATCCGCATATCGTTCGTAAAGTCAAATTGCATCTTGCCCGGCTTGGGTTGCACTGTTTCAATAACCACTACTCCGTTGGCTGCTCTAGCTCCATAAAGTGCAGTCGAAGCCGCATCTTTCAGAATCGTTACTGATGCGACCATGTTCATGTCCATATCAATAACAATTTGTAAGGTCGTTTCAAATCCATCCAATATAAACAGGGGTTGATTTGGCATGGTACCAAAAGCATCTTTAAGGGACAGTTCGTTCACCGCCGTCTTTCCACGAAGCTCAATATCGGGCACGCGATTGGGATTAGATCCGTCCAAATCATTATCCATTACAATAAAAGAAGGATCCAATGCTTTTAAACTCGCAATGATATTGTTATTCCCGACAACCTTAAGGTCTGCTCCGGTAAATGTCGCTGTCGCTCCGGTAAAACTTTCTCTTTTACGATCGATACCTGTACCCGTTACAATGACATCATCGATTTCATTGGACAACACTTTCAATTGAATGTTCAGTATTTCGCTGGCTTTGGCCGGAACCTTGGCGATTTGAGCCTCGTAGCCTAAATAGGTAAAAGAAAGTTGGTCGGTATCATCCTTGATCTGGATTGAATACACACCGTCTTTGCCTGTGGTGGCTACAGTCTTGCTAATCTTTGTCCGAACCGTGACTCCCTCCAACGGATCACCTTTCTCGTTCGTGACGCGCCCGGATACCATACGATGCTGGTTCAGGGTAGTGATGACAGGTTTCGCCTTTACGATAATCGTCTTCTCTTCGATATCAAAGATAAAGGGCTGGTTGATGAACGCTTGACGAAGCGCTTCCTGCAGCGAGACTTGTTTCAAATTCATATCTACTAAGTGTGCTTTCTCCATCATCCGATCACTGTAGATAAAATCGTAGCCCGTCTGCTCCCGAATATCGTTAAATATTTCTACCAACGACACATTTCTCTTTTTCAGCGTTACCTGCTGGCCGTACGTACTAGCCGACAGCTGAAAAAAAGTGACCGTAAGTAATAACACTGTAAATTTCATTGTCCATAATATTTTAGCTATGCCAGCCGGTGGCCTGCACAGTTTATTAATATAAAAATTCATACATTTGTTTTGGTTTAAAAAGGGGCATACCAAATACTTGTCCGGTAGACTGGTAGCTCCTAGGGTACATAAGTTACTTTAATAGGTCCCACTTAAATGGGTACAATAATTGCCTTAAACTAGCCGGGGGTGGTTGCACACTCTCGGCTTCATTTATACTACTGTGTGTGAGATCTTAGGTTTGTATTTTCATAATAAGATTTAAGTATATTTAAATTGGGTTAATTTAATGCTAGGTTTTACGGCATAGCCAAAACTTTTACCGTAGAGTCTTCTATTTTAAATGTTATTTCTCCTGTAGAGGATATTTTATTTAAAATGTCTTTCAGCTCTCTTTTTCTCGACATCCGGCCACTAAAGGTCATCTGCCTGTCTATTCCTTCTGCGTATGCTATCTCGACATTATACCAGCGTGCTATGCGGTTCATGATACTGCCGATACTCTCCTTTTGGAAAATAAAATCCCCATTTTTCCAATCGATAACTTGTTTTACATCCTTTTCAATGATGCTGACCCCCTTGTTGGTCAGTACCGCTTGTTCTCCTGCCCGTAGTGTTACTTCGGAATACACCCCGTCCTTGCTTACAGTACGTGTCTTTACTTTCACCCGGCCTTCCAATAAGGTCGTGCGAACGGCACCATCATCTTTATAGCTGTTGATATTGAAATGTGTACCTAATACTGTAACCTCCTGATCGGCGCTCACCACCTTAAAAGGGTGTAACTTATCTTTCGCTACTTCGAAATAGGCTTCTCCTGCCAGTTCAACCTTTCGTTCGGAAAGCGAGGCAAATGAAGACGGGAACTTCAATGAAGAAGCTGCATTCAACCATACCTTAGAACCATCCGGCAACACAACTTGATATTGCCCGCCTACAGGCGTTTCAATGGTATTATAAATAACTGCTGCAGGGGCAGTCTCCACATTATCAAGGACCTGATACACTAACTGACCGTCTTCTGTTTTCGTAATGACAATTCCGGATTGCTCTGCAAGTTCGCCATTACCGGCATCACTCAAATCAATTTTTCTGCCATCGGCTAAGGTCAATATCGCTTTATTACCTCCCGGCACTACATCATTTAATGCCAAAAGATCGTTATCCGAATCGATATTGCTGTCGGATTGGTATAAATAAACCGCAATCCCTAAACCTATAATCAGAGAAGCAGCGGCAGCAATACGAGGCCAAAGAGCAAAAACCTTCTTTTTCTTCGTAATCTCTTTTATTTTACCCTTAAAGTCTTCCTTCGCCTGCATCAAATCCAACGCTGTAAGATCAGAAATATCCTCTTCGCCAAGATGGTGAAACCATTTTTCTAAGAGCGCGATCTCCTCAGCACTACAATGACCAGCCTTATATTTTTCAAATAATTCTCTTGCGTCTATCATATTAAACAAAGGGTATCTATTCCTTTTATACACCTAAGACGGGAAAGCATATAGCAGTCGGGTACAAGAATTAAAAAAAAATTAAGGAAAATAAAAAAAGCCTTCGAACGAAAGCCTTATAAAAGAGAGTGACTCAAAAAAATCTAGTTCAAAATAACATAAATCAGCCATAAGAAAAAGCCCAGACGCTTACGCAATACATTTAATGCCCGCTTGATCTGCGTATCGACGGTATGCTGAGAAATATCCAAAAGTTGAGCAATTTCTTTATTGGTAAGCCTTTCTTTCCTACTCAATTCAAACACTTCCCGCATTCTTGGCGGTAAGGCCTGAATTTCTCTTTCGATTAACGCTTTTAAGTCATTTTCACGAACCAAGAAATCAGAAGACACATTTGAAGCAATAAAACCTTGTAGGGAAACAATATACTTTTCTTCTACCTGCCTGTGGGCAAATACATCCAACGCCTTATTTCTAACTGCAGTAAAAAGAAAAGAAGCCAGAGACACTTTTAACGAAAAATCAAGGCGCTTATTCCATAATGTGACTAACACATCTTGTACTATGTCTTGAGCCTCTAGTTTATTATGCAGTTTTTTTTGAGCGTAAATATACAATAAGCTATGATAACGCTCATAAATCTCCGTGAATGCGCGCTCATCATTCTCTTTTAAAAGAACAGATAAGTCCGCATCAGAAAGCTTATTATAAAAATCCATATTCTTCAAACAAAAAACAGTACCGGAAATATCTAATACCAAACCCGGCATACAGTCATTAGGCTAAAACCAGCCCAAGTTAAATTTTATTTTTGAAGAATAAAAAAATCAACGAAAAAATTGATTCTACTCTTTAACTGACTACCAAATTAAAGATAACGTGCTATCAGATTTTCCATATACTCCTGCCGACTGCTTTTTATCTCCGATGTACCATAGGATATTGTATGGTCCCAAAGATCCTCAAGGAACAATCTGTCTTTTTCAAAGTCTAATCCAACTCCTGCATTAAAGCTTACATAACGTTCGTTCCTAATTTTCTTATAGTCCGAATGCTGCAAAATACGGTCTGCAATCAACAATGCCCGCGCGAAATTATCCATGCCTCCGATATGCGCGTAGAACAATTCTAACGAGTCTGTAGCATTATGTTTCACCTTCGCATCAAAATTAACTCCTCCTCCGTTCAAGCCCCCGGCTTCGAGAACAGTCAGCATAGCCTTAGTGAGTTCATTGAGATCGGCCGGAAACTGATCTGTATCCCAACCTTTTTGATATTCGCTGCGGTTAACGGCTATAGATCCTAACATGCCTGCATCTGCTGCAACTTGAAGTTCATGTTGAAATGTATGGCCCGCGAGTGTGGCGTGGCCGGTCACCAAATTAAGTTTAAAATCATCCAGCAAATCGAACTCTCTTAAAAAACCGACTACTGTTTCCGCATCATAACCATACTGATGTTTAGTGGGGTCAAAGGGCTTCGGCTCTATAAAAAATGTTCCTTGGAAGCCATTTTTGCGGGCATAGTCTTTAGACATGTGTAAAAATTGAGCCAAATGAGCTCGTTCTCGTTTCATATTGGTATTCACCAATGACATATATCCTTCTCTCCCTCCTCCAAAAACATAGTTTTCCCCTCCAAGTTCGATAGTAGCATGCAATGCTACCTTTACCTGCGCTCCGGCATACGCTACGACCTGAAAATCCGGATTCGTTGACGCTCCGTTCATATAGCGGTGATGGCTGAAAAGATTGGCCGCACCCCATAATAGTTTTACGCCACTTTGTTCCTGCTTTTCTTTGGCATAGGCAACGATTTCTTCTACGTTTCGTTCGTTGTCTAGCATATCATCGGTATAATCTATCAGGTCGATATCATGAAAGCAATAGTAGGGTAACTGCATTTTGGTCATAAATTCAAAAGCACTATCCATTTTTTCCTTTGCACGCTCCACTATTGAAGCTTTCCTCTCCCATGAATAAAAATGCGCAGGGCTGCCAAAAGGATCCGAACCATTTCCATTGAAAGAATGCCAATATGTACAGGCGAATTTAAAATGCTCGGCCATAGTCTTTCCTGCCACCACACGAGTGGGGTCGTACCAACGAAAAGCCAAGGGATTGTCTGATTCGACCCCTTCAAATTCGACCCGTCCTACAGTTTCAAAGTACACTTGATTTCCTGTCAAAATTTTCATTCTATCTTAATTTAAAGTTTATCATCCAAGATCTTTTTCAACTTGCATATACCTCCCCTCATGAGCGATTAATGGCACAAGGGGAGATATAGCTTTAAGTGTTCAACATCCATGAAAAGCCTCTGGTGATGACCATAATTGGAGAATACCGATTGAATATCCGGCGCAAAGGAATGATCTCTGCATATCCTTCCTGATCTTTATTTAATTACAAACCAAGTTTGACTCTTAGCCGGAATATTCACCTCAAATTCAACCTGATAGCTTCGATTCATTTTCATCTCCTTCTCTTGCCCGCCCTGCTCCGATATACGTACAGCATCGGTCAATCCTGTATAATACAAATTAACGTTAATCTTTCTTTTAATTGGCTCATTTAATGGATTATAGACCATTAACAAGCCTTTTTCATTTCCGGTAGGATTCACATGCAGGATCGCATCGTAGTCGCAACCATCGGGGCGCCTGAGATGAATGATATCGCTATCTAATACGTCACGGTGTTTTTTATAGAAATTAACCCATTTCATCACCACTGCTTTGGTCTCGGGGGTATCGTACAATTGTGGCCCCCGATAGCATGCCTGTACACCGGCACCAAACAGATTGGCCATTCGTTGTTCATAATGTGCTAAATGATCCTTCAGCGGCTCAATGGTCGCCTCCTTTCCGCCTCCTTGATATTCAACCAATGGCACAAACATCCATCCCATGGAAGGGGATTTCATCCAAGTGCCATCGAAGATATTTTGCCGTTCGATGATCTCCTGCTGCGCCCGTGGCAATGACCAATTGGCCTCCCGATAACCCATTCCTACTTTATTTCCGCCGTTCAGAAAATACGTATCCGGAATATTCAGATAGATCCCTTTGGATCGACACCATTTATAAAAATCTGTAACCCGTTTAAATTGGTTCCACTGCGAATCATTTTCATCCTTATGACCGGGATGGTCGGTTGAATAACACAGGTCTCCCGGATAAGAGCCGTCATGTTCAAATATCCCCAAGCCTGTCTTATCATAAAGGTTATAGAGCTTCTTGAAGTATTCCTGTCCCCATTCACTTTCCACACAGGGTGAATGTCCGAATCGAGGCGTTTTACCTTCAGGCAATACAACATCATTGTTGGCATCAATATGACGGCTGGCCAATAAAGAATATCCTCCCAATTCGATGTTTTTACTATGGGCGTAATCGGCAAGCTCTTTCATACGCGCTATATTTTCAGGCGAATCATCCTCGGCATTAAATCCGCTCCAGAATGTCATAATCACCATTTCAAAACCTACTTCTGCCGATTGGTCTATCGCTTTCTTAACCGATTCGGTATCCGAGCTCCGTACGTGCATCAATATCGGATTTTCGGTTGCCCAAGGTGCAATAGAACGCATCATCCTACGGTAGCCCAAGCCTTTTCTTTCCCGATCCCAACTGTCATTAATCAATTCCCAAACGCGGAAACTATCGAAACGCTGGCCGGAAGGAATCACTTGCTGCGGACCAATTTTTGGTGCAACTTCAAGCAGACACAATGTTTCCCGTTCGTAGTTTACCTGTGTCATATACAAGGGATCCTTTTTCCATGCGACACTAGAGAAGTAGATAGTCTCTTCGCTCATTCCACCAAAATTATAATCGGTTTCGATTGTAATATTAGGCAACAACCACCGCTGTAGTTGATCGACAGAACTTTCGGGTTCGAATACAGCCAATTGCTCACTGGTGAACGCGTTGAGCATAATATCTCTTCCGGATTGATTATTGACGGTGATCCACTTACTAAAAACCGGTTGATTATCATACAGTTCATAGTGAACATTCACCTCTACATTTTTCAGATAAGCCAATTTAGATACCAGATCTCCCGAAAACTGTGCAGGAAAGTCGCCTAATAGCTGAAAGCTTTCAATATTGGATCGTCCTTCGGTTCCCAATTTGGGATCGTCACCCTTGCCCCCTTTCCGATCCATTTTACCCACCCGTACACGCGATGGTATCTCACTCCCGAACAAGGCCGATACCCCGACCTTTTTCCAATCGATACCATCCAGCGATGCACTAGCTTCAATCACTTTATCCTTCCGCTCTAATCTTAACCACACTTGATTCGCATGACCAATAGCTAAGCTCTCCTGTTGCTGCTTGCCATCATAGAATCCCACTTTCCCCTCTGCGGATCTTACGTTCAACTTTACGACCCGCCCCCCTATAACAAGTCCCAGTCCCGGGCCCCAATCATTCGACTGATCGGTCCCCTTATTCACTTTGGCAATAACGACTTTTGCCTCTTTAGGCCAGTCGCGTTCGGCAAATACCGCACTATTTGCTAAAGCCATAATCTCACCAATTTTACCTTCGTTTAAAAAGGAGTTTCTATCATGCGCTTTTGATTCTGTCAGGGTCCAGTCGTTGGCAAGCTTTTTAAAGTCATCGTTGGCCAGCACAGACCTGTTGCCATCCCATTGCCTACGGTCTGCCATCGCTTTGATCGCCTCTTCGTCCAACTGATAGGTAAATATCAATTCTTTCCCGGGAGGGGGCCATGGCAGATCCTTGGGCATCCAACTTTGCCTTTTCATCCAAGAGAAACGTTCCTTCGTTTCTTCTATACGATATTTCACCATCTTAAACGCTCCGGGATTGGCTTTCAGATTTGGGATCCATTCCTTCAACAGGTAATTATGTACTTCTTGTCCCTCCAATCCGCCTACATCAAACTGAAAACCATCGAGCGTAACACTGGCCTCGGGCCGGACAGACCGCAGAAAGGAAGTGTTCGTCCGCATCTCCTCCAGACCAATGGTAGCCACATTAGACTGTAGCGTGAACGTACGACTCACCAACCCATTGGAAAAAACCAGATAACCTTCATGCGTTTTATACAATTCTGCCTTCGCATTTGACACCGATATCAACCAATCCTTGTCGACAAGCACTTGCTCTCTATTAAATAACTTTGTGTTGACTTGTCCGTACACAAGTACATTAAAAAACAAAATACCCGCAAAAAATATGATCTTCTTTCTCATGATACTATTTATATATTTCTACATCACTATCTAACCTTCAATTTGTATCTGCAAATCCTAATTTCATCCTTTTGCCGATCATCATCTCCTGCATACTATATCTATGCTAACACGTTGGCTAAGGCCATACCTTTTTTTTATGCCCCCCTAATTCTTCGAAAGGCCCGGGAGACGGATTGGACGAACTTCGCTTTTTTCCAAAATAGTCAAGATCTATACGAAGAGCAGAGCCGTCGGTATTTTCAAAAGAAAGATTAGGTATGAGTGCCGGACGTAATGTTTTTGAAGTAACTACGTTCCTTTTCGTTCTGCGCCACTCGCCGGAAAGATTCAATCTCAGATAGATCTCGTTCGCTGTATTTTCGAGTACCGGAATAGCAACATACCCGGTATCGAACAGCGCACTCTTCTCTACTGCTGCTTGGATTTGGTAATTTTTCATACGCTCTTTCGCATCGGCATGTATCTCCCCCATTCGTTGGTTGGATTTGTCCAGTGAAATACCGACACTTCCTTTTGTATAGACATTGCCGTCCAATGTAACCGGAAGATAGGCCTTGCTGTAGTCACTTACATCAGCCCCCTGTATAAACAGATTGTTTACAAACTGTATATCACCTCCGGGATTATCAGACAGCGCCTCTACAAATGTGGAATGCGCCTTCTGATAAGGAGTCAAACGGCTATCGTAGCTTACAACGTTCATTTTACCTGCAAACAGGTTGTGAACAAATGCGGTTCCTTTAGCATTCATCAGCAGACTCGTTTTTGACAGCATCACATTGTTAGCCAGCAACGTGGGCCCATGTGTAACTTCTAAAAATACGTCCAGATCATTCTCATACAGGAGATTATTTGTCACCTGAGCTCCCTGAGCCATCCAATCCAGCCATATCGCTTTGTCTGTCCTGAAAATCCGGTTTCCTGCAATTTTAGTATCTACTGCACCGTGAAATTTGATCCCGGCCATCTCAGCTCCTGTAAACAAACGCTTGATATGAATATCGTGGATCACATTATGCTCTACTGTACTAAATGCACAGCCCAAACTGCCCACAATCCCGGCCTGTTCGCAATGCGAAATCGTATTGTTACGTACAATATGTTCTCCAATAGTACCTTTATTCCAGCCAAAGGCTAAAGCTCTATTGATGGTACCAACATATCCTTCGGCAGATTCTGTCATTCTATTATCATGCTCATCACCATATTTACCTAATGTGATGCCCACACACTTCGAATATCGGACATCGTTGTTCTCGATAATCCAACCTCTACTCCAATGTGTTCCGATCAACCCTACCTGTTCAGCGGTCGGGGGTGCCCAATTAGTTGCTGCGTGTTCCATCGTCAAACCACTGACAGTAAGGTAATTTATAAAAGGCTTATCCGGATAGAATACGGTTTGACGAACATTTATTTCTACGGTCTCTTCATTTGGATTGATATCCTTAAATTGCGCCCAAATAGTTGTTGTCCCGGTGTCTACTTCCGCCCACCATAATTGATCTTTTTCATCCCCATTTGCTAAGACTTGTTCCTTATTTACAGCCTCCATCAACCAATGTCCATTCAGATACACCGCTCCCGTATGGTATTTTCTTTCTTTGGGTGTTGGCCAAAACCAGTCGCCGCGGATCCTGTCGGCAAACGGATTGAAATCACCAAAAAGACGATTCGACACCCTCGTTTCCCAGACACCTTCCCTCACCAACTTCCAGTCTTTGACCACTTCAGACCCTTTGATGATAATCTTCTCGCCCGGAGCTGCTCTATATACGATACGCTCTTCATCAGAGTTGCCGCCACGCGGAGGTGTGATCCGTTCACGATATACTCCTTCGTGAATGGTAATGACATCACCCGGCATGGCACGATGAGCTGCTGCCATAATCGTCTTCAATGGCTCGCTGTGCGTCCCCATGTTTGCATCATTTCCTGTCTGTGCTACATGATATTCCTTACCTTGTAACTTTGTTTGTGCTGTACCATACAGACTAATCAGCAACAACATAAATCCGCAACTAAATTTCAACATATAAACAATTTTTGATTTCCGATTAATATTAGTACCCTTTTGCTCTTTTCAATTTGACCAACAATTGCTTATTTGCTCCGGCTCCGCTCATACGATAAAGATTCCAGTTGTCCCGGTCCACCTCTTCCAGTCTAAAGCTTTGTGCCGGATCAACCAGGTGTTGTTTCACCCATCTCGGAAAGGCATTGGCAGCACGTGCATTTTCCCAGGTACGGATGACATCAAAAATGGCATCTTTTTGCGGACAACTTTCTACTTTCTTCTGATCTAATTTCAGGCTATAAGTAGATCCTGTTCCTACTGACATGGCCTGAATATGTTCATACTCTTCTACAGTAGATTTTTCCGTTATCGGAAAGTTGCCGCCCATGCCTACCGGATAATAATTGGCATAGGATACATCTCTCAGATCCTTACCCTGTGAGGTTGTACTTCCCCATTCCCGTGTCTCTACATCATACAGATTCTTACCGCCTCCCACATTCCAGATACTCTGATAATGCCAGGATCCTTCTGAAAGTGTAGCTCCTGTAAATCGGATATCTGCTATACCATGCTGCTTCGCTCTTTCGAACATCTTTCGAAAGAAACGTTTTGCAGAATAGTAACCATGACCATTGTTAAACAGAAACTCTTGTCCATCAAAATCATAGTAGCCTAATCCGTTCAGGTAACATACGTCTGCATAATACTCCGCAATCTTATCCTGCAATTGCATATTGGGGATCAATCCGTCGTATCCATAATTTATCGTCACCTGCAGTTTATAAATGGTATCCATGGCTTGATGTGCCGTAGCTGTGGTCTTCCAGTAACCTCTTTTTACATTTAATAATCGATATGGCGCTGAATCGGATACACCGAGGTAATGGATCAACTCTTTTCCAATTTTTACCATATTCAAACTCTTGGCATGACCTTCCCAGCTGCCGATTTCATCCAGATACTTCGGATCGTTGACATATATCAAGGTATCGGTAGCATCGATATTATTGACCAACAGGCGTTTTTGCTGATACCACAGGCTATCGCTTGGAATAGGGCTGGCATCTTTGGTACCGGGGGCCAAAGCGTTGGTGATCGGAGTCCTTCCAATCACGATATTGTGTTTTTTTGCCAGGTCGGCATATTCCTTATGTGACAGGTTTCCACTGGTCAGCTTAAGGGGTTTCTTCTCAAAATTCTTTCCGTCCAAATAGCCCTCATTACCCCGGTCTGCCCGCACAAATCCCTGGTCATACAGACTGATCGCTTTAAATCCCAATCGCCGGGCGTACTCAATCATATTGTCGTACAGCCCTCCTTCTGTCAGCACATCAGGTACGTAAGCCGCCGGGTCTTTTATCCACTTGCCATTGACCTTAGGATACGGCAGGCCTTCTTTCAAAACAATATCCTGAATTACATCCATCAAAGCAGTACTATCCGGACTTCCCCATAGTGCTATGGAAGATCCGATATAATCTACTCCCGCCAATGGCTGTACCTGCAAATGGTTAGGTTTATTAACCGGCATGTTGGGAATCAACGAAAAATAGACTTCGCGTTCGCTGCGTCTGTCTCTCGATTGATACGTGATCGAAATACGACCATTTTTATCTATCTCGGCTGCATTACCGTATAAAATACGATAATACGGCTCTTTATGCGCATAGAAAGCTACATCGCTTATTCCATCACCTCCAAGTGTAAACACCTGGCCCTCGTGCAAGTGTTTAGGTAAAGGGAAACGCTCCGGATCAGGCGAATGGATGATGTACTGAAATGGTGCAGCATCGCCCTGAATATCGGCTGTGCCGCCAATGGTATTGTCATTGAGCGCCAGCATACCAATGGCATAGTTAACCGCTTGGCTGGTATCCCGGCTTACACCAATGATCTCCCCCATCAAGTTGGTAATATTGGTATGATATGACCCCCATTGAATCGCTTCAATATCCTGAGAATTGGTCAGCGACAACAGCTTCATCTTAACATATTTTGCATCCGGCTCGATCCGAATCCGAGCAGACGATCCATTGGAATAGCTGAGGGTTATAATCTTCTCACTCTTTGAATAGCTGGCCTTTTCAGGATAGGAATAGATCCTTTTCTTGGCGTTATAAAGTACCATCAGCGGTGATGGTTTATCCGCCGGACTAAATTCCCGATAGGGCTGTTTGGTTATATTCTGCATACTCGTGATATAGCCCCTCCCGTCGATCACGATTTTAAAATAATTCGTTTGTAAAACTGTTTGCGCAGATATGCTCTGTCCTATTCCTAACAGGAGTAAGATCAATATACAACGCTTCATAAAACTCTTAGCATGGTGTATCATCTGTATAAATTTACTAAATAAATTAATTCATTAAATCTTTACCGTAGCCGATTTTCCGGCTTTGATGGTGACTTTTTGCTTCCAATCCAAGAATGCGTTTTCACCAAGTGGTCGCATGGCTTGACTTTCCTCTTCGGCCATTAGCGTGACAATAGCGTCAAAAGCTGTTGGATTGTACAGTGTCAAGGTCATTCCAGACTTCGTTTTCTTCACATCTTTTAACTCCAGATGATCGAATACATATACTTTGCCCAGGTCCTTACGGATGTACACGCCCGGAATCTCGATCGCCATCATCGCTCCGTTGGTTTCGTTCCACCCCGTTTGCCCGCCGTCACCGCGTGATCCCCGGCTATCAGCGTCACAATAGGTCAGACGCTCCGTAATCTTACCGTTGGGCTGAACGCCCTCGGCGTGGGCATGGATCACATCCCTTATGAAATCTGCATACAGGCTATCTCCGGTTGCACGGTACAGCTTAAAGAGTACATCGCCGGATTGTGTACAGAAGCCCGGAGCGCCGTGCTTATTCTGGGTACTCGCCCATACTGCACCCGTCAGGTTCGCTCCAAGTTTAGCCAAGGGGGTATGTGCCGGAAGGCGGTAAGGAAACGAAACTGTCCACGATGCCGTATAATTGGCCAAATGCCTCGCCTGTTGCAGATACTGGTCGTTTCCGGTCACCTCGTACAAGGTCATCAAAGATGTAGTCAACGCTATAGCCGTTTCTGAATCTGCATTCTGCAGGATATCACCGCAGGCCCCGGAGGTAAATCCGACGACTTCAAAGTTCCGGTAATAATCAGCAGCGGCCTCGCGAGCTACCTGTAAGTACTCGTCGTTATCAAAATACAACGAAGCAAGTGCCAAGCCCCCCACAGCCATGGCTCCGCTCGTCGTATTATAGGCTGCTACTTTGCCTGATTCGATATCAAAGTAGTTGCCCCAGGTTCCCTCTTCTTTCCATGTCTTTACAAAAGCATCCGCTAAAAGACGCACATTCGTTTTCCAGTCTTCAGCTACATCTGTAGATTTACCTTGCTTCTCTAGCAGCATGAATTGTTTGACCATCCAATATAATACATCTGCATTTTTTCGGGTCAGGCCGATTCCGGGAACCCATTTCGCGGCATCTCTATTGATGACCTTTCCATCTGCGCCTAACACATCATAGTAATAGCCACTCTTTCCCTTGCCTCTCGACAGTGCAAAATCAAATGTATTTTTTACTTTCCCCAGATGATCGCTATCGCCTAAGGCTAACATCGGGAATGTATTCATCAATCCGCCGACCCAACCATAGGACATCCAGTCGGCATTCTCCGGGCAGTAGTATGCAACACCATCGCCTACATAATAGCGATCATCAATATTTTTGGTCATCCTGGTCAAGACTTCGCTCATGGGCATCAGATTCCTTGGCTTTGCTTCCTCAACGTGAGCTTTTCGTTCGCGCATAAAGTGTTGATAAAGGGTAACAACGTCTTTACTTTCAAAGTCTATCCGGGTTACCCGGATCGTAATCTCATCGCCCGCGACTACCGAAAGCCCTCTATCCGGACTTTTACTGAATCCGATGAACTCGGGTTTACGCTCCCGCACGCCCGGCGCACTGATGACAAAACTGGCCACCTGCCTATCCGGAGTTTCTTCCAGGATAAAGGCATGATCCTTTACCGTTCCTTTCCAATCTATCCCTTGATCGGTAAACAGGAAAGTCCCCTTTTGAGCCTTTCTATCCAAATATGCGATCAAAGGTGTGGATGTATTACTGATATTGACCTCCAAGCGTGATTTGGCACCATATTCGGGGGATAGCTGTGGAATTGGATTGGATGTCAAAGCCAGGTCTTTTCTGTAGTAATCTGTCTTGTCCAGTCCAGTTGCATATTCGCGATTCACAATACGCTGCCTATTCCCATTATACACAATAGATGGTATCATGACAAAATTGTCACTCGTCCAGTTATATTCATCAAAAGCTACGGCGACTCCCACATCGGACATCGTACGCCTGGCCTTGAATGTAAAGCGATATGTCACTCCCTTGCCATTCTTTCCGGGGACAATTTCTTGCTTAACCTCCCAATTCTTCGAATCTGCTCCTATCTGTTGACTTCTCAGTAATTTAGCTTCCTGATATTGGCAGTCCAACAGTCGAAATGCTCCCGGATTATCTTGCTCCTGTGGCAACCAATTCTGTCCAAATACCGACACGGAAAGCATGCTCACCAAAATCGTCAATATCATTTTCTTCATTTCTTTTATATATCTATGCGTTCAACATTTAGTTTCTTAATACTCCTGCTATCAATACGTTACTTGCTTTCCTGGATAACGTACCAGGCTGTACCCCCCGGTGCGATTTCGACCTGCACCGTAATGTCAGATTTAGCATCCATCGCTTTAACTATCGTATTCCCGTCTGCTCCGGTCAATTTTGCTTCTCCTTTTATCCCCGTATAGTATAGGGGCAACTTCATCTCTTTTTTAACGACTTTATCCGTTGGGTTAAAAAATACAACCATTCCTTTTTCTGCAATAAATGGATTGACATGAAGCATACAATCAATATCACGGCCATTCGGACGACTCACATGGATAATCTCCGAAGTCAGGATTTCGCGATGCTTCTTAAACCAATTGATCCATTTGGAGACCATGGCCTTGGTTTCAGGTGTATCATAAAGACGATTTCCACGAATCGTAAACTGACTACCGCTGGCTAAGAATTGTATCAACTGCCGCTCATAACGATCTAGATTCTGGGACAAGGGCTCTAACCCTATCCTTGGATCGTTGGAATAAAACCCGACCAGCTGCATGCCTATCCATCCCATCGTTGGCAACTTGTGCCAGGTTCCATCGTAAATATACTGTCTGCCCAATAACATCTGTTGGTCGGGTGTCAGATTAGCACTAGCTTCCCGATAACCCATTCCTGTAGCCGACTGCCCATTTAAAAAATACCAATCCGGTATCGGCACATACATATTGCGTCGTTGCAATTCATGCAACACTTCCACCTGGCTTTTCCACTGCTCCCACTGTGAGTCGTGCAACCCATGGTGATGCGGGTGTTCGGTAGATGCACATGGGTCGCCATGGTAAGGGCCATCCATATTATATGTCATTAACCCCGTCTTATCAAAAAACTCCCACATTTTGGCATAGTAGCTATCTTTCCAAGAACTGGCGATACATACGCTTTGCCCAAATACGCTACCGGGCTTTCCCGTAACCGGATGTACACAATCCACGTCTTCGCCACGTCCACGGGAAGCTACCTGTAATTCATATCCTCCCATTACTATTCCCTTGGCCTTGGCATACGAAGCTATGTCTTTCCATAGGGACACATATTTCTCTTCCAGATTATCATGACTGATTCCGGGCCAGGCCTGGATATCCAGTCTTTCCATGCCAAGCTCGCCCATTTGATCTATAAAATTCTTCAAGGTCTTCTCATCGTGTGACGTAATTCCTCCTGTAATCAACGATTCGGTCGTTTGGGGAGCTAGCTTTTTATACATGCGGCGATGCGCTAAACTCTTTCTCTCCCGGTCATCACTGTCTTGCAGCAATTCAAAAGTGATGTACGATTTGAAAGGGGTCGCTTTGGATACATCCACATCCGGCCCCATCGGCAGATAACTCAAGAGCAGATTGCGATGCGGGAAATTCAAAAAATTATCTTCTGCTTGATTGTGTGTTGCCCAGGTATGGTACGCTTTGTCTACTACCCATTTAGTCGTTGATTCTCCAGCCTGATAAGCTTCGATCTTGTCACCTTGATAGTGCATCAGTGCGCTTCCTTTTAAATTGGCATTGACCAACGCAAAAGAAAAATCGCTTTCGACATGGATACGGTCCACCTGATCTTGATTGACCGCCAACACCTCTGTCTCGATTTGGTTTAAACGTATCTTTTCATTCCCACTATTCGTTACCTCTACCCATTTGGTCACTACCGGAAGGCCTTGATAGATTTCATAATTAACCTTTACTTCAACATCTTTCACAGCTTTCATTCTATCCGAAGGCTTGAACGTGAGTATAAGCCTTAGCCCCTTTGCCGGCCAATCCGTAGCTACGGCATTAAACTTTTGTTGCCATGGGTAACGCTCCAAGGGTGCTCCCGTCTCTACAGCGGCAAGTACAAAGGCCTGATCATCCCCTTCCATCTGAGACAACCAGCTTTCGAGCAAGTACGATTGTTCAGGTTGTCCTTTCAGTCCACCCACCTCATACCATACACTATCGATCATCACGCGGGCTTCAGGTTTTACAGCCCGTAGGTATTCAGCCTGATTGCTCAGGTTTTTGTAACCTATACAAGCCAAGTTGTCCGAAACGTAGAATGTCCGCGACACCAGACCATTATTAAGCTGAAAGCTGGCGATGTTATCACCCGGATTCTTCTTAACCAACAACTGACAAACATCTTGCACTTGTTTAATCAACCAATCCGTTTCCAGAGGCTTATTTTCAAATTCGTCAACAAAGCTTTTGCCCATCCCGGGTTGCCCAATATGTTTTATCAACGCTGTCCTAGCGGCTGTCCTATTATTGTCTTGTTCCTTCTTCTTTTTGTAATTCAGTAAAAAATCAGCTTGGGAGTCAAAAGCCTGTTGGTCAAAAGTACTCCACCTTACCTCATATATCTCTCCCTTAAATGCGTCTTTTCCTTCGTCCGAAATCGCGATAGAAAAATTAGTCGCAATCTTTTTTGTCGGATTGAAATTCCCTGTCTTTTTCCCGTTGATCCAAAGTTCTCCTTTGCCATTTTGGAAAGTAGCAGCCAAGTGGATCCATTCCGCTTTGACGGCACTACCGATAACTGTTGTTCCCCTCCCTCCGGAGATAAACACCCATTCTTTACCCCGTTGTGCAAACGCGTAGCCCTCCTTTGTGGCTCCATGTAATGCAACAATACCCAATTGTCTATCCTCCGGATTGACCTCTTTCGCTTTTACCCATACTTCAAAGACAAAATTTTCTTCCGCGCCAGCCACACTCACCGAGGTACGATATCCATCAGCTGTACCATTGAATAGTATAGAGCCTTCACCCTGTTGGGCTTTATCCGAAGGTGCATCTGCGTAAAATAAGGGCCTGCCGACTCGTGTTAGCGTAAAATTCCCTTTATCCGACTTGATCGTCTCCGGCGCAACCGCAAAAGTTATATTTCCGGCTTTACCGAAATTAACATGCACTAAAGGCTTCACCTTAGCCTGTACAGAAAATTGAAGTGCAATAAAAAATAAAAATATGTGCGTTTTTTTCATAATCAATAGTTTCCTCCTTAACATACCGATAAAGAGATTTAGAGTCAGTTCAAAATATCAGACCAGATTGCTGCCTGATATTAAATACTTTATATAAAAGATTCAAAGGTAAATATCAGCATAATCCGGAGATATAACTACCAGTAATTTGCTATTTTACTATGTTTATTTTGCGCTGGTTTATGTTTACGGTACTCGGTAATCGAATGGACTATCTTTTATAACAAAAGGCCAGTTATAACAGGATAACTGGCCTTTTGACAACCTGAAGTTGTTTAGCATCTAACAGGACTGGTTCGCCGAATCAATTCAATATAAAACTGACCGGTTGGTATGCCTTTAGATTGGTGGTTATTTCATTATTCTTGATGACTTCTCTATGTCCGATAATTTCTCCTCTCAGATTGACCCGTGTAACAAATTTTGCGTTCATCTCCCCGGGCAGCTTAATTTTGACTTCTCCATCTGTACCGGTCTGCTCCCATACCCGCAACAGCGTGCCTGCATTGCCGTCGGGATCAGCACCAAAAGCCGTAACCAACACGCCCTTACGGGATAAGGAGATTCCGGCTTTCTCGCTTGAAAGCTGCTTCCCTTTGCCTGTAGCCTTGATGGATAATAATGGTGTTCTTGCTTCCCAAGACTTAATGGCGATGTTTTCTGCTGTATGCTCATGTTGCGCGATCCCCCAAATTCTGACCCGCTCACTCCAGGAGCCTTCGGTCCAGTATGGGAAATTGGTATTCCACATGTTGTTATAAAGATTTACAAAAACGGCTGATTTCTCAGGTAAATAATCGTAATCATATTTCCAAAGCCCGGGTTCACCGAAACTCATTAGCGGAGCATCTATCGCGCAGATCCCCATACCAAAGCCACTTTTATCTGTTAACGCTGCGCCTGTGTGCACACCGTACACAAAACGGTTTCCGCCCACAACCTGGTCTTTCTCCAAATCCATTATCCCTCCTAATCTTCCCACTTGAACCTTAGCATGCTGTATATTGAACGGAAAGCACAACCACCCTCCTTCGGGCAGTGTATTAGGCACTTTATCCACTATATTCCATTCTATATCTACAAATGCCTGCGCATTGGGAAAGGTGAATTTTATAGCTACGGACTTCGCAATTCCATCTGTGTTGTCTGAACGGAGCACAATCTCGTCACCGAAAGCCGTTCGTTCTACTTCCACTTTCCAGTGCCGTGGTGTTACTGCCGAATACGGCACGTCTTTAGGCATATTAGGCTTCACGGAGGCATTAAATGAATTCGACATCGTACAATAGCGATTGTAGTAATCGAGGGTCTGATCGTAGGCAAACCGCTCATGTAAAAACTGCCCGAGCACAAACCCATCCTGCTGCATCACCAGTTCTTTGCCGGTAGATTTTTCAATCAGGGAAGCGATCCCTCCGCGAACCGTATCGATCCGGAGGGTAAAATATTTCGTGTGGATAAGGGAGGCATCATGCGCTATAGGAATAGATTTATAAGGTTCATTTTTCAGGACTTTGTATCCATTGGCCGGTACATCATTGACCCATATTTTTACACCGTCCAATTGAAACTCACCGCTTCTTGACCAGGGCAATGTATTATAGACTATGATCTCTCCTTCCTTCGCTTTCACATTTTGCGCAAGGGTTTTCAATCTGCTGTTTAGCTCATTCGCTACAATACTATCCGTAATGTGTATATAACGCTTATGTTCGTCAAAGCTATTTTCAAATTTCTGATAATACCCTTCCTTTCTGGCCTGCACAAAGTCATCCCCATATAAGTACCGTTCTATTCCCCTGTTTTTTCCATCCATGGAAAAAAATCCCCAACCGGGGGTCATAGCGCCCCATGTATGCTCGCCATACAGCATACTGTTCTCGTATGCTAAGGCCAATGGCTCTGCAATGGATTCGGTCCTAAGTTTCCACACATTCATCTGCGTGTTCAGAATATCCAGAGCAGGTATCAAAGGTCGTATATTTCGGGCTATTTTGGTTTCTTGGGGCATCGCCATTACACCGTGGATCCAGGGATCCACCATATCGCCTTTTATAACAGGCAGGTCGGGGTTTTCAGCTAAGAGAGCCTTTGCAAAGTCATCTAAAGTGCCGATATGAAGCTGGGCTCCCTTGATTTCGGCTGCCTCATTCCTAACCTTTTGAATCTGCTCCGGTGATGGCGGACCTTCATTATCGTGGGTCATTGAGATGGCCAGATAATTTTTAGCAGGCCAATCAGCAGGAGGCCTAATACCAGAGCCATATTCGGCCGTATAATTGCAAAGTATCCTTGATCCATCCGGGCCTTCCCACCAAAATAGTTTCGGTAGTATAGGGCCACGATTTGAATAATTGCAGCCGATTTGCAAAAATTTGATACCCGCATGATGTAACAGTGTTGGTAAGAACCAGCTATGTGCAGGTACATCGGTCATCTTAGCGGCGACAGGCAATTCCTGACCATATTTTCGGGCTACCTGGGAAGAAAATCCTAGCGCTCTTACATAGTCTTCGGGTTCAAAGACATCGGTATGCATGGTAGCCGGAAAAGCATGGACATTCATATAACCTTCCCGTAATGCTTGTTCAATCTTGAGTTTTCGTGCCGAAGCCTGCTCCTTACCCAAAATATTAGCCATCATCGGCCAACCAGCGATACTCCATTTAAACCGATCGGAAGGTTTACTGAGCCTCCGGTCGTCTTCAATCAATCGGATCGCATTGTCCATCATCCCCTCTCGGTAATCTTTCAACACCTCTTTTGCGGACATGGTGTACCCAAGATCACAATGCGTTTTAAACACTACCCACAGATCTGTTACACCGGGGGCCGTTTGTCCCGGTAGTAAATTGCCCGGATGCCCGGGCACAACTATAGGCGAAAATGGCTGCTGCTGCCCCCTTACCTCTTGGCCAAACAGCAAAAGAGATAAGAAGACAGCAGCATAACCACTTTTCAAAAAAACGCTACTTTTATCGGCGATTTTTAAGTTCATCAATAGGTATTTAAAAGATACGCTTTTTTGATATCGCTATCATTACAGCAATGGATCAAAAGTGCCACCCCACTCTTTATTCTGTGGCAACTCATCAGGTACAATAGAAATCTGCGCCGGATTTAAAGAGTTAAACCAGTGATTAAGACTCAAGTTGTAGCTATGATCGGCTGAGGCTGTTTTATCCAGATTGGATACAATAACCGCAGAGAATTTGGACCTTACAGAAGCAGTCATGATATTATCCGTGTTACCTGGCAATGCCTCGCCTTGATTGAGCATCAAGAATAAACCTTTTCTAGTGCCTTGGCTATTCAGAATATCATAGCGTCTCCATCTTCTTAAATCACTAAACCTAAACCCTTCAAAAGCAAGCTCTACCATACGCTCATTCATGATCGCTGTGCGAATATCGACCTGTGAAACTGCCGTAATACCATATTTCGAATCTCCACCGGGAGCAATGCCTGCACGTTGACGAATAGCCGATAAAGCAGTAATTGCCTCGCTGCCGTGACCTGCTTCATTGGCACATTCAGCAAGATTTAAGAGTAGTTCAGCATAACGCATCGGCGAGAACCAGCTTTTGGCTCCGGTAGCTACCCCCACTAAGGCTGATCGGTCTAAAATCGTATCCAGGCCTTTACGTTGGAAAAATCCGGTTACAGCGTTTTCATCACCATTTTGGACAAGCGGAGAAATACCACGGAATACCGAATTATCTCTTGCCGGAAGTACAGTACTAGGTGTAGCCGTGGGTTGCCACGTCCAGGCTTGCCAGTAAGAATGGGATCTTGGAGCTGTCATGCCTATCGTATTTACATCAGGTGTAGGGTACACGGTACCACCACACCAAATTGTTGCATAGAAACGATCGTCGCGATTGGTGTAAAAATCTGTTAAAAACTGTTGATTATATGCAGCATTAGACAATTGACCTTGATCAAACTGCATCGGGCTACCATCACGTTTTGGATAGGCTAGCAATAACGGCAATATAGGCTGATCGGTATTGGTAGCACCATTTGTAAACAGTAATGGTCTGATGGAGTTAAAGTTCATGTAACTATCCGGATAGTAGTACTGTCTGACCATGATCTGCTCTTTGTTGCTCGAATACCAAATTAACTTGTAGTTTGCAAACAAGCCAAAACCTGCGGCATCGGCCGCTTGTACGGCAGCTTTAGCCGCATTATAGGCGTTTGTCCATCTAGTTTGATCGTTTGTTGGATTAAACAACGGGCTTGCCCACCACATAAGTACTCTTGCCTTAAAACCAAGCGCAGCAGCACGGTTAATCCGGCCATAATCAGCTCCACTGTAGCTAGGCCACAATACAGGAGCGGCTTCGTCCAGATCTTTTATAATTTGTGCCACACATTCTGATGTTTTGCTACGAGGTACTTTCAATGAGTTTCTGTCGTTACCATCTTGTGTTTTCAAGATCAATGGCACACCTCCAACTTGACTTACCATACCCCAATAAGCCCAGGCACGCCAAAATTTGGCTTCACCAATTAACCTGTTTTTGGTACCTGAACTTATCACAGATTCGGGAATATCTGCCAATTGATCTATAAAATAATTGGCTTTATCTATATTGGTATAATTCAGGTTGGTAAAATTTGTTGCCACATCGACTATACCACGCTGAAAGTTACCTAAGTTTGCCCCGGACGAGTTAATACCCTCGTCGGCACTCGCTCCACTTCCAAGTGGCCAGCCAGGCATACTACCTCCGTAAATATCGTTCAAATACGCCTTAATTAACACAGAATCAGTCCACACATTACTTGGATTTATGGCATTCGTATTTTCATAATCCAATCCTTTTTTACATGACGAACCTAACAGAATTAGGACGATATATAGGATAAATTTATTTTGATTTAGATATTTCATGTTGATCTCCTTTTAATGTTAAAATTTAGAACGTTACACTAAGTCCGGCATTGAATGATTTAACAATAGGAAAAGCCGTACCGCCACCCATTTCAGGATCATAGAATTTTTTGTTGAATTTACTAATCACAAAAAGATTAGATCCGGATGCATAAAGACGAATATTGTTTAAATATTTACCATACAATTTGTTTGGCACATTATACGCGACATTCAAAAACTTCAGGCGCAGAAAACTTCCGTCTGCATACCAAAAATCACTTCCACTTGTGTTAACCGACCGTGTACCATCATTGGCGCTGTAGCGATACGGCAACCAGGCATCCGTGTTTTCCGGAGTCCACGATTGATCGTACCATGAACGCCATAACCTGTTCCACTCAACCCCTCCCGACAGATCGTTAAACGATTTTTTGAAACCGAATGATCCGTTGAAATTAGCCGTAATACTGATCCCTTTCCAATTTGCACTTAGATTTAAGCCCACTGCTTTCGCATTGTTGCTGTTATACAACGCGGTAATATCGTTAGCATCGATTTTATGATCGTCATTAAAGTCTTTATAGGAAAGCTGTCCGGGTTGAGGAGCAATGCCGTTGAACGTATAGCCCGGGTGAGCGGCAAGTAAAGCATCAACATCGGCTTGGGTTCTAAGCATCTTATCAACCGTATAACCCGTAATATAATTGGCAGAACGACCAGGTTTAAGTCTATCCTGATAATCGAAAGTGATGTTTTGATCTCTCTCTATAAACCACGAATCGCCATACGTGAAGTTCGCACCTACATTATAGTTTAATTCGCCGACGTTATTATGGTAATTCAAACTAAGTTCAATACCATCTGCTTTCATTTTACCATAATTTACGGCTGGTAATGGGCGACTAAAAGTCGGTGGCGTAGTCCCGATCCTTGAATCTAAGATATCATAAGTATAGGTATGCCAATATTCTGCCGTAGCACTAAAACGTTTTAAGAAACTGATATCGATACCGATGTTCTTGTTCTCGTATTTTTCCCAGGTAACGTTTTCATTTGGAAATACACCATATCGTATCCCCGGATTAAGTGAAGGTGTTGGCTGGCCAAAAAACGCGCTGGCTCCGGGGAGATATTTATCTTCATATTGCCAAGCTTCAATATTATCATTACCTGTTCGTCCAATAGAACCTCTTAATTTTAATGATTCAATTCCTTTTACATTGCTAAAGAAATTTTCTTTGGAAATGACCCAAGCCGCTGACGCAGAAGGGAAGAAACCCCAACGTTTATCGGGTGCAAAAGTTGCCGAACCATCATAGCGAAACGTAAAAGTAGTAATATACTTATCGGCATAATCATAAGCAAATTGTCCAACATACGATTTACGACCAGTTGTAGGTGAGAAACCATAGGTATTACTAACTTGTTTAGTAGCGTTATTATTTACAATACCAGCTCCTCCGGTAGAAGCCCACCATTGATCGGTCACATAAATAGGGAACCCCTGAATTTGGGCACTTACACCATCGGCACTCCTTTCCTGACGCTCATACACCAATGCCGTATTTACGCTGTGCTGACCAAAATCCCGCTCAAAATTTAATTGAAAGTTCACTTGATATTCCTGATTCCAGGACGACGTTTTTTGTATAGCAGCCGGAATTTGAGAATTACTTTTCCCTACAATGGTATTCAAATCCCAAATAACGGGCGTAATCTGTTTTAACTCGTAATAGGTGAAAGGACGCGAAAATATTTTTTGATTAAAATTGTTAAAGCTCTTTATATACCCAACTTTAGCACTTAACCCTTCTAAAAAAGGTGCAGTGTATGTCGCATTTAAGTTAATAACAGGTTTAAGGTTTTCACTCTTGTTGTAACCTGCCAATCCATCGGCTTCAGCTGATTTATTGGTAATCCAAAAATAAGATACCGGTAACCCTGATGCACTATACGATGGCATGTAAGGCTGCCATACCAGGAGTTTAGGGTACATATCGCCCGACCAATCGCCCAGAGGTGCATCAAATTTATTATTATTAACACTAAGACCTCCAAAAACCTTTATGTCTTTGGTAAGGTTAGCCGTTATATTTGCTCTAACATTGTACTTTTTTTCGTAGGTATTCTTAATAAACGTTTCTTGATCTACATAAGAAGCCCCAATAAAATACTGAAGTTTATCTGTACCTCCTGATGCACTTAAATTATGTGTAGTAATAGAAGGATTTACATAAACGTCTTTTAAGAGGTTGAAACCATACCCCTTGCCTCCGCCAAAGTCCGTATCTTTGAAATAGGCCTCTGCTTCGGGACTCCAGGGCGTGTTGGCCGGGCCAGGATTGCCTACCCCCCAAATTCTGTTATGAATAGCTCCCCATTCCATAATATTTGTGAGCTCCATGTTTTTTCCGCGGATATCTTTTCCGGTGTTTACCGAGTAGTTTACAGATGCCTTACCTGCTTTACCACGTTTGGTAGTGACTAACATAACACCGCCACCCGCACGAGCACCATAAGCCGCAGTAGTAGCCGCATCCTTTAATATGGTTACGTCTTCGATTTCATTAGGGCTTAAATTGTTGAATTCTGCTGCGTCATTCGTGACTTTTCCGTCAATAACAAATAAAGTCGGCGCTGTAACCCATGAGCTTGCCGTTCTTATACGCAGGCCGGGCATTGCCCCGGGTATGCCACTAGGGGTAGAAACATATAAGCCGGGCATTCTACCCGCTAATAAGTTACCAACTGATGTGGTCGGGATTTCAGCATCTGTTTCTGTAAATTTAACAGTAGCTACTGATCCACTCATAAGCTCTTTCTTTTGGCTTGTATAACCCACCACCACTACTTCGTCCAAATCTTCTATACGCGCTACCATAGTAATATTCAGGGTACTTCTCCCCTGTACTTGCTGTTCAACGATTATATGTCCAATATAGGAAAAGACTAGCGTCCCGGAGGAGGCCGACTTTAGCTGATATCGACCGTCTCCATCTGTAGCGGTTGAGTTACGTTTTCCTTTCTCAGAGACAGATACACCCGCAATGGGATTACCGTCCTTATCCAGCACCCGACCGGAGACAACGATTTCCTGCTGTGTTTGTCCTGAATTTTTTTCGATTTCAGTAATTGCACCTTTAATTGTATGGCTTGCGCTTAATGAAAACGATTCTGTTTCCGCTTGAACTTGGTTAGTATTCACGGCTAGCGCGCACAATAACGCTAGATTTCTGGTATTTCTACCAAAATTTAGAAAGTGCGGTAATTTAACATTGTTCATAATTTTGTGTTTTCTTTGTTTAGGATTAAAAAAAATACCGGACAATAAAGGAGTCACATCCCTTCATTGTTTCTTTTCATGGTTCTAATATTCATTTAGCATAGGCAATGTGTTTTTTTTTGTTATCAACTGGTTATTATCTCTTTACGATACACTCCTTATTTGAGTATATTTGGGTATCCGACTATCGAATGCACAGCCATGCAATTCCGCACCACTGTTTATAACAATAAATTTACAGACAATATAAAAGAATTACTACCAATAATTTGATTTTTTGTAATGTTATTTTGCACCCAATCCTTATTTTTTTTTGTCGATCAATTTTATTCGTTTTTTTGTAAAAGAAATTATTATCTTTAGCTACATTAGAAAGACCGTTTTTAGCATATTTTATTCTTTCAGAACCTTTTACAAACGTTATGGAACACATTTATGAAAACTTTACCTTTCCGCCCGACCAATCATTTACTGTTCGCACCGAAGAGTTAGAGGTAAAAAAATACACATCTTTAAAATCACATGTGAATTTTGAAATTGTGCTGCTAGAAAACTGTATGGGAAAGCGTTTTGTAGGTGATCACATTGAAGATTTTAATGGCGCTGAGCTCGTCCTTTTGGGAAGCTATCTACCTCATTGCTGGCAGTATCATAATACGATCAACAGCAAGAGGCCTGCCAGTGCCACGATCGTTCATTTCTATCCGGATTTTCTCGGAAATGACCTGCTGACCAAACCGGAAGCCGTACATCTCAATCAGCTATTTACCAATGCGTCAAAAGGTGTGCTGTTTTCTGGATCTATCGTAGCACAGGCCAAAGAAATCCTTATTCAGATGCTGCATGAGACAGGTCTATCGCGTGCCGTACTGATGCTGCAACTTCTGAACAAACTGGCATTATCCACTTCTTACAAGACGTTATCTTCGCCATCCTTTAATATCATCGAAACATCGACAGAAGCCAATCGAATAAATCGGGTCTTCGACTATATATTTAAGAATTTTAAAGAAGATATTTCGCTACAGGATGTGGCTTCTGTCGTACCTATGTCGTCTTCGGCTTTCTGCCGATTTTTCAAGATGCAGACCAACAGGACTTTGGTAGAATTTATAAAGGAAATACGCGTGGGACATGCCGCCAAATTACTGATGGAGGGCAATCATAATATCACAGAGATCTGTTACAAAAGCGGGTACAATAATATTTCTAATTTTAACAAACACTTTAAAGATGTAAAAGGTAGCTCACCGCGGGATTTTGTAAAGAAATACAAAACCGTTACTGAGCCCATTTAATTGTTAAACTCATAAAAAGGAATAGATTCTACCCACTTCTGTCCTTCGGTAGTACCTTTGACTCCCTTTTGATAGGTATTCATCAAAGTATTCCACTCTGCACATCGCGGGCTATACGACTCAGCCACGCGCCCCATCTCATCCAGATCGGCACCAACAGGTACCAAGATCGTCATAACTACAAGATCGTTGAATCGATATAGTGCAATGCGTTTATAGCCGGCCTTCCTGAACCCGGCCTCTACTTCGGGCCATACCTGCTCGTGATACGCCAGGTATTCTTTCAACTTCTCATCATTATCTACCGTATTAACGACAAATACCTTTTCTTCAAAAGCAGGTGCCACTTGACAGGTATCAGACTGCCCACACTTTATAAATAGTGCTGCACAGCTGAATAACATTACACGTAGGATTATAGCTTTCATAGTTAAAATCAATTAAAGTAAATATAAATGGCAACCATCACGGCAGCAAGTGCAGCCCACATGATCCAAATGGACCTGGAACTACTCGCTATCTCTTTATTCTTGACATCAAACAAGGTCGGAATCTCCGGATTCACGTAGGATCTGGTAAACGAGGTCACGGCTACGATCACGATGCTCAACGCTACGAAAATATAAAAAGAGAGCATTAGAAAATGTGGCCAGTATCCATGATAAGGGTAGTTGAGCACATGGCATACACCCAATACCAAGCAAATGAGCCCTCCTCCGTAAAGAACCACTTCGGCCGCAATGCCATTAACCCGCTTCCAAACTACTCCCCACAGAAAAACAACGGCTAATGGTGGCGAAAGGATAGAAACCAATCCCTGGGTCAGATCGAAGAATCCCTTGCCTGAATAGGAAAACAGCATCGCTATGCCGACACCTACTATAGCCGCTACCACAGTGACCCATTTACCCATGCGCACCTGTTGGTCGCGATTGAGTACTTTGAATTGCTGAACGACATCCAATGTAAATACCGTACAAAATGAGTTAAGACTGGAGGATACGGTATCCACTAACGAAGCGATCAATGCCGCAATGCTCAGCCCGAGCAAACCATGAGGCATCAGTTCTTTAATCATGGTGATATACGCATTGTCCGGAGCTGTATCTCTAAATAACACATAGCACATGATACCGGGAAGAATGAATATAATCGGCATAATGATCTTGAGTGTGCCGATAAAGATAGCTCCACGCTGACCTTCTTTCAGGTTTTTGGCAGCCAGCACTTTTTGCACAATAGTCTGATCGGCACACCAATAATATATGGCCACTACCGGGTACCCCAGTAAAATCCCTACCCACGAGTATTCGGAGTTAGACGCAGGCAGAAAGAGCTTCCAATAGGATTCGGGGGTCTGATTAACCAGCATATCGACACTACCTATTTTTTGGAACCCCAGAACGGTAAGTACTATGGATGAGATGATAATGATGACAGACTGAAATACGCCGGTGCGCACAACGGCTTTCAACCCTCCTATGGCAGTAAAGCTGGTGGCTACAACCGCTATCACCGCAATTGCGGTAAAAAGCGTACAGCCAAATATCCCTGATATGAGTAAACCGCCGGCGTACAACGCACTACCCAACCAAACGACCAATATGGAAATCAGACTATATACAATCAAAAAATTATAGGACCGCTTGCCGAATCGGATCAACAGGAACTGCGGGATGGTCGTAATCTTGGTCTTCAAATAATACGGCAGGAAAATCATGGCAAGCAACATCAGAAAGACCCATGCCAATAGTTCAAAATTACTGGCTACGATACCATGGGTGAATCCTATGCTGGCAAACCCGATCAACATCATGGGGCCGGCATTGGCGCCAAAGATGGAGAATCCGATCTGCCACCATTTTAGTGTACGTCCACCTAAAAATATATCCTGCTGATTCTTTTCTTTTCTATTGAAGCGAAATCCGACATATAACAGGACCGTAGCATATAATGCTAAAACTAAATAATCAATATAATTGAATGATAAACTCACAATAAGGCTGTTTTTATTACATGGTTACTAATGGACTGTAATTCGGTACATTATGTCTTTCCCACATCTGTTCCCTTATTACTTTCTTCTCTCTATAACAATACTCCCAATCGATCCGCACCGGCAATCCCTCCGATTCAGGTAAATGGAAATGACCTTGACTCAACGATGGATAAATCAAAAAGTACTTCTCCAACCCATACATGAGCGAATATAAGTATTCTATCATGCTATTTTCATGAGCCGTTGTCATTAGAAAGGTCGAATATAAGGAATAACCACCGGAAGAGAGTTGTAAATCACGACTTTGGCACAGGTCTCTTACGTCCATCCATTCCTTCATTCCTCCAAACTGGGTTGGTATAGGTTGTAAATGTCTAATTCCACAATTGGCCAACATCGGAAAAATCTTCGAAGTACGCTCTGACTCTCCATAAGCGACAATCAGGGAGGTTTGTTTGCAGAGTTCTTCGATTTGATCGTAGGCGGCTGAGTGTATAGGTTCTTCTATCCAACACAGCTCCTCCTCTCCAATAGCATCTATAAATTTCAACGCATCAGTGCACGACCATATTTGATTCGCGTCTACCGCAACCTTCATCCTATTGCCCACTAAGCGCGTAACATGCTTCACCCTTTCAATATCTTCACGCATATTTGTTCCAAAGTCCTTCCCGATTTTCATTTTGTAACAGTCCACTCCGGCATCCATAAACACACGCACTTCATCCTCCAGCTGTTTCAAGGTATAATTAGTTCCTCCGCCACTTCCGTACAGCTTTACTGCGTTTCTCTTACCTCCGACATAACGGTGCAACGGCATCTTTTGGCGTCTAGCTGCCAAATCATATAAAGCCATATCGACTTGTCCCAGCAAGGCTGATGCTGCTCCTTTAAATCCTTCATTTCGAATAGACCAGTATAGTCTAGGAAAAAACTCCTTATAGGGAACCCCTCTACTGTGAAACAGGATGGGAAACAAGCAGGTTTCTAAAATATTGGTATAGCTATTATAAACAGGCGCTTCACCGACCTGTCCGTCTTCATCCTCTATCGAAATAATGGACAGCCCAAAGTACGGGAAAGGCCCCATTGTTGCGTCCTGAAAGGATGTGACTGTAGCCACCGGCTCTAAAACTCTAATGCTGATTTTCTTGATATTAAAAATCTCATTATCTATTCCGTTCATCTATTGTCAATTAAGTGTGTGAAGGATTTCATTATAAATATCCGGGGACAATGCCCCTGCTTCTATCGCATGGAGCGAACTAGCAAGTTGTTCGTTGTCTGCTGCCCCAAGTACCATTCTAAATGGCGCCGGCACGGTACAGAGAAATCTAAGCGCCAACACATCGAGTGGCATTCTATGCTGCTCGGCGATTGCATTTACCTTTTGCGCCTGTTCAATCGTCTTCAGATCGAGCCAACTTGGAGGAGAACTTGAAAAGCTTTGGAAATTACGCCCTAACATGCCCATATTCAAGGGGCTCGCGGCATAGTATTCTTTGTTCGCACGACAACAACTGACAACAGTGGTACTAAGCGCCTCTATACAACAGGCATTGAGCTTATTATATTCCATAACAACATCAAATACATCCCCCTCCAGATAAGGCGCAAACCACTCCGGCATATTTCCTCCTATCCCGATTTTCCTTGTCAATCCCTGTGCTTTAAAATATTGCATCTGTCTCACTACCCCTTCGATGGTATCGGGGGCTATTGCCGATGGATCATGCAAAAAAAGAACATCGATTACCGAAGTGTCAAGGGTTTTTAAACTGTTGTCCAGACTCCTCTGCATACCGTCATTCGTATAATCATAGTGGCCTTCATCGGCCCTATAACTTTTCAGTCGGCCAACTTTGGTACTTATTGCAGGCCGGGCTCCATCCCACTGTGCCAGTGCCCGACCGACAAACTCTTCAGCATCCCCATACGCCGGGGCGGTATCTAAAGCAACAATGCCATGAGACAACGCGTTCCATATAGTGGCGATGGATTCGTCGGCATTCACCTCTCCCCATAGCCCTCCCAAGCCGGCGGTACCTAATATTATTTTATCTATTCCCGGATTGTACATTCTTTAGTTCTACGTTTACAGATTAGCGTCCTTTACTTACTCCAAAATACACCTTAGCTCGTTCTTCTATAATGAAAGATTATTTCAATTGGACATTTTGTACTATCCACGTACACTTTCGATAATTTTCAGCAGTAGAAATATGTTAGCTATTTGTAAAATTGTTATTAAAACCCGATTAAAACCAACGATATTTTAACAAAAATATATGTTTTTTTACCATTATTTTTCAGACAAGGCTTGGACTTGACCGATAAGTATGCCGTTGATCAACGACATAGTCTATATTAACATACACCGAATATTGAAAGATGCTCCACTACTTTTTCAAGTTGAAGGCCAACAGGATCATGGTCGAATTTAATAACGGAAAGACGAAGTGGCTATAATACGATGTCTAACTGCAACAAGCAATCTAAAGACAGCAAAAGGGGGCTCACCTGGAGAATTTACAAACTGTATCCCCCCTGGTGAGCCCCTCTGACCCGAATCATTTTCTTCACCTTATTGCAGGCCTGCAATGAAGTGCTGACAACCTACATTGAACGACTAAGGATCTGCAATATTACTTACTTTTGCTTTTCGAGATAAGCGACAAGTGATGCAAACTCTTCCACAGTTAGTGAATTTACCAATCCTGCAGGCATCATGGAGTTAGGCATTTCTTTTCTTGTTGCGATGTTACTCTTTTGTACGGTCGTAACCGAACCTGCAATATCTCTCAATACGACTTTATCTGCAGTTTCTTGTGTCACAAATCCCATATAACTCTTTTTGTCTTTTGTACTGACCAATACTGTTTTAAAGCCCTGAGAAATAGAAGCATCTGGTTTCAATATGGATTCTGCGATTTGTTCGCGATTCATAATTGATCCGATCTGCCCCATAAATGGTCCTTTCATAGGTTCACTTTTGCTAATACTATGACAGGCAAAACAGCCTTGTTTAGTATAGAGTGCTTTTCCTTTTACAGGATCGCCTTTTATTTTAGCAAGAGCTAACATAATATCCTCTATGGAGGTTTTACCAACCTGTCCTTTTTGGTTTTTGATTTTCTCTAAATCAACTTTTTGCTCGGCTACTGCCTTTACTGCCGTCTCTTTCTTTACCACGTTGAAAGCAGCTATTTCCATGCGGAATTTATCATTCAACGCTGCAAAAAATGGTTTCTTTGCCGCACCTGCTTTTACGCTTTCTGCTTTCAGGAATTTTTCTATGACCGGTGATGATTCCCAATCAACACCTTTATAATACGGACCATGTGAATCCGGACGGGTACCCCACCACCACGAGGCATCATAAGCCACTTCTTGTTTATATAGTCGTGCTAAAGTAATTAAGATTTTATCCTTCAGCTTTTGGTCCTTGGTTTTTCCATAAGCCGCGATTAAACCGTCAACCGCCCGGGCATCATGCATATAACGCAAAGCCCATAAAGCCAGATCAGGACTTTCTGTCCCCAAGAACCCTACACTTGCATTGACCGCATTTAAACGAACCAAGGCTTGAACGGCTAGGTGTGCAGGAATAATCGCTGCATTGGGCACATCATGTGGACCTTCGACACCCTTTGCCGGAGCGACAAAAGAAGATGGAACTGCTGTCTGTAATAACGCATTGGCTGCCTCGATACGTCCAAGACGACCTAAAGCTACAATGGACGTTGTTTTTACCCGCACCGATGGATCTTTTAACCCATCAATAAACGGATCGACCGGAACCTGTTCCAATATCCCCTTGCGATCGGTCAGTGCACGTAAAGCAAATTCACGAACCTGTTCTTCTTTTGCCAGTTCAACCAAAGCAGGAATTGCTTTTTCTTTCGCTACTTGCGCATAGGTATATATGGCTGCTACGCGCGCGCTTAACGGTAAGTCCTTAGCCTTTGCAATGTTTAGTGCGGCAGTAGCGGCTTCATCGGTTGGTCTGGAAAGAAGCTCCTGTGAAGCGTAAAGCCTGGCTGTCGAACTCCCTGATTTCAACAAGCTTGCTAAATCAGCGACAGAAGCTTTCTTCATGTCAGGGAATGCTTTGTACGTCCATCCTTTCGGAACGACGCGAGCCACATAACCTCTATCCGGATTGCCTGAATAACCGGCACCATCCCAGGCTGCCAAATATAATCTACCCGAACCGTCTACGTCCAGATCGGTAATTTGTGGCAACTTGATAAACTCTTCTTCTTTTTGCGTAAAGCTCGGTCCATCCGGCGTCAGATGGTGCAGGTATAGGAAACTTCTTCCCCAGTCTGCCATCATCGGCACGTTATTGTACTTCGCTGGCCAGGTATCTTCGTCCATATATAAGGAACCCGTACCCGATCCACCACCCAGCATGGCTAAAGCCGGGATAATCTCTTCGGTGAAATTCTGAAATAATAACGGATAACCGTACTCTCCCGATTGAATCTGATGGGAGAAACGGATATCCCATCCGCCACCATCATTGGTATTGTCTCTCGTGAAAATATTCATATAAGGGTCGATGGCTACATCATAGATATTACGTAAACCATGGGTATATACTTCCATTTCCGTACCGTCAGGACGCACACGTAAAATACCCCCGCCCAACATGGTCAGTTTTTTACCATCGGTACCCGTTGCATTGTGAAATCCAAAGTCACCAACAGCAATGTATATCCAACCATCGATCCCCATTCTGATCCCATTGGTCGCGTGGTCAGTACCGCGCTCCTGGATGTATTTGGCGTTGCTCAAGCCGACAACAAGTGGTTTGGCCGCTCCATCGGCAACACCGTCCTGATTCTTATCTTCAAAAACAACCAGGTCCATTCCCGTCGCTATTCCTGTCGTGGCATTGAATGTGGTATGCAATACAAAAATCTGGTCGCCTAAGACAAATATACCTCTGGGGTTATCCACGCGGGCAAAATCGGTATGCTTATCCATTTTCCCGTCGTTGTCGGTATCTACAAATCGGCGGATAAACCCTTTTCCCATATCTTTCCCCAATGAGCCTATCATATCTACTCCAACGTAAACTTCGCCCGTAGGTGCGACCGCCAAACAAGCCGGGCTCGGGGTTAGGTCCGGACCTGTAAAGTGTGTCATAATTAAATCTGCCGGAGCTCCAGATAAAGTCTTCAGGCTATCTTGTGCTTGTCGGGTAAAGGAATAATTCCCGATTTTTTTTATTACTTGTTGTTCCGGGTTTTCGCCCAGATGGGTAAACCCTAATAATAATGGGAAGAGGATTAAATTTAGTGTTCTTTTCATTTTAATGCATTGTTATTACTTGAATAGATAGCGCTACCCATTATAAGGATAGGATCCATTTTACCATTTCGTTTACTTCTTCTTCTTTTAACGAGGGGTGTGCCGGCATGGCCACCTCGCCCCAAACACCACTACCACCTTTGACAATTTTCCCGGATAACAAAGGTAAGGCATCTTTATTGTCTTTATATTGCTTGGCGATCTCTCTATAAGAAGGCCCTACAGATTTCTTATCCGTGGCGTGGCATGCTTTGCAGTCGGAGTCCAATATCAAGGCTTCTCCTTTGGGTGTACCGGTGCCCTCTTTATGCCCCAACTCTCCATTGGCTTTATCCATATCTTTATAAATGGAATCGGCAGGTGATTTTTTTGCTGCTATAGGTTTAACAACACGTTGTGAAGCCAACGCGCCTCCATTATAATCAATTCTCGACAGGGCTGCATCAGCATTTTTACTGAACCAACCGTTACCATATTCTAATATATATATTTTCCCATCAGGTCCCAGCTCCATATCGATCGGCGAAGCTAATTTTGTGTTCGGCATAAAAGGCTCCATCTTATCAAAGTCGCCATTTGGCAGCATTGTCACGACTTTGATCCATCCCCGGATCCAATCGTACATAAAAAATTTCCCGTCATAATAATCCGGATAACGATTCTCTTTTGGTGCCATATCCGAATAGTACACAGGGCCGGCCATGGCGTTGCGTCCACCAGAACCCACTTGCGGAAAATCCGGGGAATTACCATAAGGATACCAGATAAAAGCAGGCTGCGCCGGAGGTAGTTCTTTGATACCGGTATTATTGCGGGAGTTATTTATTGGCTTATCGGGATTATAAGATACCCCACTCACCCCTGTTGCATAATCGTACGGATGATATGCGTAATTATTGCCCACGAAAAATGGCCATCCGTAAAAACCGGCTTCCCGCGCTTGGTTCACCTCGTCATAACCTCTTGGGCCCCTGCTGTCATTATCGCCACTCGCATCCGGGCCTACTTCTCCCCAATAAAGGAAACCCGTTTTCTTATCGACCGAGATCCGATAGGGATTTCGGTTACCCATGACATAGATCTCAGGCTTTGTATTTGCTTGTCCTTCCGCAAATAGATTTCCTTTTGGAATCTTATATGAACCATCTTTTTTCAGCTTTATCCTTAATATTTTTCCGCGCAGATCATTGCTATTGCCAGAACTACGTGCTGCATCATATTGCTCATGCCCGGGGCGATCATCCTGTGGAGAATAACCATTGTTGACAAATTTTTCACCTTTTTCATCAAATGGTGTGGCATTATCACCCGTAGACAGGTAGAGTATTCTGTCTTTTCCAAAAGCGAGAGAACCACCTGTATGGCAACAGATATCCCGTTGGGAATAGAATTCAAGAACAACTTTTTCCGATGCCATGTCCAGTTTATTGTCTTTAAACTCAAATCGGGACAAACGGTTAACGGAAGTATCCTTAGGACTATAGAATGTGTAGATATAGTGATTATCGGCAAAGTCCGGGTCAAGAACCAGGCCCATGAAACCTTCCTCCGCATTCACATTGGGCGCTTCTGTTTTATGGTACACGTCCAACAAGCCTACTTGACTCACTTTTTTTGTATCCTGACTATAGAGTAATAATTCGCCCCGGCGTTGAGAGACCAGAATATCCAGATTGGGCAAAATAGCCATTTCTGTTGGTTCGAAAAATTCACCTACTGCTAATGGCACTTTGGTAAATCGCTCCTCTTCGGGAACCCGTTTTGTCTTGGCTTTACTGTAATCCAATTGGTAATTATTGCCGATTGCGTATTCAATACCACCTAATATATGCTTCAGAAATAAGGAGTCTGTATAATCTTCATCTTGATGGCCTAAACCAGTATAAAAAGATCGGCCTCCGTCAAAATCATGGTACCAGGCCATGGGTGTCTCGTCCATTTCTTCCGGATTGGCATATACCGCTTTATCTATGCTCATCAATTTATTGGTCGATTTATACAACTTTTTAAAGACATACCACTCATCCGTATGTACCCAGGTATCCGGAAGAGATTTTGTGGCCGGATGTTTTTTATCCAAGATGGTCAACTTTCCTTCCTTGACTTCAGGATGCGTTACAAAATATCCTCCTACCAGCCTGCCATACCATCCCCAATCGTATTCAGCGTCAGCAGCGCCATGGATACCGACAAATCCTCCGCCTGCTTGTATATAACGTTCAAAGTCGGCTTCCTGATAATGGTTCAAAAGATCGCCGGTCGTATTTAAAAAAATGATTGCTGAATACTGCTTTAACGAATCCTCGGTAAACCAATCTGCATTCGTTGTGGTATCTACATCAAAGTTATTTTCGAGACCCAACTTTAGCAGTGCAGCATTTCCTTTTTCAATTGAATCGTGACGGAAGCCGGCTGTTTTACTAAATACCAATATCCTGGGTTTTCCAGACCGCTTTTCTTGGCAAGAGCTTAGCACTGCTATAGAAATCAGCAATAACAAGATCTTTGATAAAAATGTTTTAATCATCATTAGTTTTATTTTATTCGTATTTGGTTGTATTCTTTTTGTTTTATCACTTCGCTAATTTAGCGATCTCAATACTATTTCAAAGATTCCAATTATTGCACTGCCTAAAGTAGTATTATTTTAACTAAAATACATGTAATTTTGCTGTTTCAATCATAAATGAATACTAGCCTTTCATTAAACCTAGGTTAATTATTAACTTTAACAATTCAATATATAAGCACTAAATCATAAATAGAATATTATTCATCCAAAACTATATGGTATATATCGATGTCCTAAATCTAATAATATGAAATCAAACTACCTGAAATTCGGTACAGCCGCACTATGCTACTTTTATGGAACAGCATTGGTATTCGCTCAACAGCTAACCGATCAATCAGAAATTAAACTTAATGATCTTTCAGCGTTTCATGCTGCAAGCAAAAGCTGGTCTATTGCAGATAATGTAGTAGCCGATCTTAAAAATGAAAACGGATTAAGATCTTCAAAAGGATCGGGTATCCTCGTCAACATCACCTCCGATAAAGTGAAGGGATCTGACCTGTTAACGAATGCAGTTCACGGAAACATAATTATCGAGCTGGATTATTTAATGGCTAACAATTCAAATTCAGGTATTTACCTGCAAGGAAATTATGAAGTGCAACTTAAAGATTCCTGGGGTGTGTTGAATCCCCTCTCATCTGACAATGGTGGTATTTACGAACGTTGGGATGACACGAGACCTGAAGGCGCTAAAGGTTTCGAGGGTTACGCTCCTCGTCAAAATGCCAGCAAAGCACCTGGCCTATGGCAGCACCTGAAAATTGCATTTCAAGCACCACAATTTGATGCTACAGGAAACAAAACTGCGAATGCAAGAATATTAGCTGTCGAGCTCAATGGGGTGATCGTACAGGATAATGTTGAATTGTTCGGACCAACTCGCGGGGCTGCTGATAAAGAAAAACCTTTAGGACCGCTACGTCTTCAAGGAGACCATGGCTCTGTTGCATTTAGAAATATTAAAATATCAAAACTTCCGGAAGAACTGCTCAATGGAAACAACAGAGCTGGTGGCGGTGCTGACCCTATCTATATAGATGCTCCATCCAATACGATGATTCGAAGTTTTGTTAATTATGCTCCAAAACAAATTGCTGTACATGCAATATCAGTAGGCAGTCCGTTAAAAACACATTATAGTTATGATCTGCACAATGGTTTACTATTGCAAGCTTGGCATGGTGAATTTATTGACGCTACACCAATGTGGGACGGTAGAGGAAACGGTACTTCTAAAGCTCGTGGAGCGATAACTTCTTTTGTAAAGACCCCTACTCCGGCTTTGGCTCAGCTAACAAACAATCAGGCATCGTGGCCAGCAGATAGCACTGGTACCGGATTTAGAACGAAGGGTTATGTCATCGATAATGAAGATAGACCTCAATTTAAATATAATATCTATGGTACAGAGGTGACTGATATCATCACGGTATCCAACAATGGTAAAAGCTTGAGCAGATCCGTAAAGATTGACAAGCCTGTAGCAAACCTTTATTTTTTATTGGCTAATGCAAGCTCAATTGAAGAACTAACAAAAGGTTACTATCTCGTAGATGGGCAATCTTATTACCTTGAACTTGATAAAGGGGCTCCAAAACCTATTATCCGAGATGCTAATGGAGGAAAAGAACTAATCATCCTCCTTGACAAACAATTAAATTATTCTATTTCATTCTAATTGAGAGCGTACAGATATTATATGAAACACACCTTTAGAATGCTGGCAATGCTAGCTTTGAGCTTTGGTTATACTGTTTCCCAAGCGCAAGAAACACCGAAAGAAGAAGACTTTTTTAAGATCATGAAAGTAAGAATGCCCGAAGGACCTGTTTTAGAGGTTGGCGGACTGGTTACTTTACCTAACGGAGATCTAGGCATATCCACCCGTCGGGGTGATGTATTTATTGTAGAAAACCCAACAAGCAACAGACCATACTTTCGAAAATTTGCAACTGGTCTTCATGAGATCTTGGGCCTGGCTTACAAAGATGGTGCGTTGTATGTGGCACAAAGAGGTGAGTTAACGAAGCTCATCGACAAAAACATGGACGGTAAAGCAGATGTCTATGAAACTGTATATGCTTGGCCACTTAGCGGACATTATCATGAGTACAGTTTCGGACCTAAAATAGCATCAGATGGAACATTTTTCGTATCCGGAAATGTGGCTTTCGGGGACGAAGAATGGTGGCGTGCAGAAAGCCGTGTCCCTATGCGTGGCTGGATTATGAATATTACAGAAGATGGCAAAATGCAGCCCTGGGCTGCAGGTGTACGATCACCTGCAGGTCTCAATGTCATAGATGACCAACTTTATTACACCGAAAACCAAGGCGACTGGGTTGGTTCCGGAGGTCTATGGAAGGTAAGTAAAGGTGACTTTATGGGACATCCTGCCAGCTTAACATGGACAAAAAGACCTGATTCGCCTTTGAAATTGTCTTCTGAATCGTTCTATTCTAAAGTAGATGAACGTCGCATCAAAAACGAACAAGGACGATACATCAAGCCTGAAAACAGAGTCAACGAGAATTTCAAAACGGTTTTTGAAATGAAAAAAGAAATTCCGGAAATCCGCTTACCTGCGGTATGGCTCCCGCATGGTATCCTTGGTATTTCAAATTCTGAGCCCGTAAAAATCCCTAAAGGTACATTCGGACCGTTTGAAGGTCAATTATTAGTTGGCGACCAGGGAATGAGTATCATCTCTCGGGTGTTCTTAGAGACTGTAAATGGTGAGGAACAGGGAGCCGCATTTCTATTCAGAAGTGGATTTCGGTCAGGGGTGTTGAGAATGGCATGGGGACAAGATGGATCTTTATTTGTTGGTGAAACCAACCGTGGCTGGGGTTCTGCCGGTGATGCAAATGAAGGTCTTGAACGTCTGGTGTACAACAATAAAATCCCATTTGATATGAAAGCCGTGCGGGCAATGCCTGATGGTTTTGAAATCGAATTTACCCAACCGATAGACCTGACTTCGGCAGAAGATTTGGCTTCGTATCGTGTTGAAAGTTTTATCTACAAATATCACCCGGTATATGGTTCACCTCCGGTTAATAACGAAACCTTAAACATAAAAGGGGTCAAGGTATCTCCCGATGGACTTAGAGCAAGAATCGTAGTAGATGGCCTCCGTGAGAACTATATCCATGTCATTAATGTGGATGGCATACGGGAGAAGCAAAATTTCTACTCTATTATTCATCCTGACGCTTATTATACATTGAACGCGATACCTACAGGTGAGAAGTTAGCCTTGGCTACACTGAGTACCCGGAACTCTACAAATGACGCCGTGGTGGAGGTAACTCCAGCTCCGGTCGAAAAAGCCATTCCAAGTAGCAACAAAGTGGTTGCTAGCAAAAAAACGACGGAAGTAAAGGCAAGCGGAACAGCAAAAGCGAGTGGAACTGCAAAAGCAAACGAAGCTAAACCTGCTGCGAAAACCAGCGAAGTCAAATCGGCGGTTGCGAAAGCTCCAACTTACCAAGAAGTAAGTGGTTTACTAACCCGTAATACTTGTTTGGCTTGTCATCACCCTACAAAAAAGCAAATAGGGCCGTCTTTTACAGAAATTGCTAAACGCAAATATTCAAATGAAAAAATTCTGCAACTCATCTATAACCCACAACCAGAAAACTGGCCGGGTTATGCGACGGAAATGCCACCTATGCCACAGGTATCTAAAGCTGACGGCTTAAAAATGGCAGCTTATATCAACTCATTGAGATAATGAGTTGATAATTATCAATATTTTAATACAAACAAAGCCATTCGTTTTAGGGAATGGCTTTGTTTGTATTGGAAAGAATCTTGTAGATTCTTGATTATATTATAAAATTGCCAACAGCATTAATTCTTTTCGCTATGCAAAGATTTCCAAATTAATCCATAAACCTCCGTTGCCTGTATATTGCTGTTATTTAAATCCGTATCTGTAATCAAAACAGGATGAAATTCGGAAGGTGTATTGACGCTGCCATGTGAACCTTTTACCAGATTGGCATTCAAAGGTATTACATCCATTACATAGCGAAATCCTGCTTTTTTTCTCAGGAGTTTATATAATGCACGATACTTCGAAGACATAAACATTTCTACAGGATCATATCCCGGCTTCTTATGGATATCGACACATCTGGCATAGTCAGGTGCTTTGGCATCATCGAGCCAGAAGTAATAGGTAAACCAACTTTTCTGATCGGCAACCAACACAAAATCTCCGGCACGCGCATGATCTATGCCATACGCCTTCTTCCCCTCTTTATCAAGCACCAGCGCAATCCCTGGTATTTTATCCAGGATTTCTTTCACCTCAGGTAGAACCGACTTATCGTTGATATAAACATGTGCTACCTGATGATCGGCCACGACAAAGGCTTGGGAAGCCCCTGCATCTAATAATTCCAAACCACGCTCTACACGTACCTGCAATAATCCGGCTTGTCTAAATATCCTGTTGATATGTATGGGATGGTCTACAGGTACAATACCGTATTCGGAAAGAATAATGATATTAGCTCCTTTTTTCTCATAGAACGCCACCAACTCCTTTATCAACGTATCGATCTCCTCCAGTTCTTTACCGATATTAGACCAATCATTTCCAAATTTCTGCAGACAATAATCCAAATGTGGTAAATAGATCAACGAAAGTGTTGGATCGTAAAGCTCTTCGGTGATCATGGATGCCTCCGCAATCCATTTGCTGGATTGGATATTGGCTCCCGGGCCCCAAAATTGAAACAGCGGAAACTGACCAAGCTTTTCCTGTAAAATATCACGCAGTTCGGCGGGCTGGGCATAGCAGTCGGGCAGTTTCCGACCATCGGCCAGATAGTTAGGACGAGGTGTTACGCTATAGTCCACATCGGAATACATATTGTACCACCAAAATAGATTGGCACAGGTAAAATTTGGATCTTCTTTTTTGGCTTTGTCCCAGATCTTTTCAGCAAGAACCAATTTATTGGACTGCTTCCAGAATTTGATTTCAGCATCTACATCATCGTACCAACCATTTCCCACGATACCGTGCTCGGTTGGCTGTTTACCTGTCAGATAAGTAGACTGTACACTGGTCGTTACCGCAGGTAACATAGGTGCTATAGCTGCCAGATTTTTATCTTCTATATACTGTTTTAAGAATGGCGTATACTTTCCTATCAAATTTGCGGATAAGCCCACTACATCAATCACAACCGTTTTCTTCATCTTATACATTACTTTTAATGACCCATTCCAGCTCATTGCTGATGGACGCTGCAATTGGTATTTTTAATTGCTCTGGTAATACTTCCCAGGTATAGGTCTCCACTTCCAAATGTTCGGTAAAAGGTTCGTTCTTTTGTAGATGCAATACTTCAATGATATCCTGCTGTGTTGACTGTAACGCACCGATATCATGAACGGATATAGGGACATGAAAATGAGCTCGCCACTGGACAACATCTTGATGTTCAAAATCAGCTAGTGCGGGTGTGAGATCCGGATAACGAATCAAATCGCCATCCTTTTTTAAAGCGACAACTTGATGCAGATAAGTTGGCTCATTAAACTTTTGAAAACTATTTTTCACGGCAGTACGTTGTACCTCAGCTTGATCCAGATCTGCTTTCAACGCCGCTGATATCTGAATCTTACCGACTTGAATATTCTTTTCTTTCAATTCATTTAACACCATGGCGTGCTCTTCATAACCAATCGCAAAATGACAGACATCATAGCAAAGACAAAGATGTTGCTTAATTAACAATTCTGCCTCCGAAGCAGAGACTCCAAATGAAGCTACAATATCCGGAACTGCCATAGAGAGCAGATCATCGGTATACCAATCGATAAATTCTCTCCCTGTTTCCAATATTCCATCTGGCTCAGGTTCGAGATCAAGGTGCATAATCCTACCCGTGCTATTAGCAATTGAAATCAATTCTTTGATGACATCGATTATATTTAAAGTCGCCTTTCTCTTTGCCTCCGCTACATCAGCCGTAGTGGTAAACCAATGTCTGTAACTAAGCGGAGAGGTAGAAATCCCCCCAATCATGCCTTCAGGCAATAACGACTGGAGAATACTGAACAGTCGTATGGTATAGTCTTTCCGTGCTTCAGTAGTCCAATCAGGCGTATGTACATCCGCTTTGACTACTGTATGGTGAAACTCTCCATAAGGGAAACCATTCATGGTAAAGACATAGGCGTCATTTTTCGTCAGCCAATGCTTGAATGCTGTTAAGTTATCTTCCTGAATAAGCTCTAAACTCGATATATTGGACAGCCGAAGTCCTATTCCAAGCGGCTTATCTGGCGAAACGGACTGTTTGATAATCGAAAAATTATCTTTTAACGCCTTGAAATCATCCGCCCAATTTTTTCCGGGATGGATATTGGTACAATAAGTCAAATGGCCTGTGTTAACTTTCATTTTGTTATTACTAAAGAGGTAAAACAGTTGCTTTACGCGTAAAATCCGAAACATATTGACTTGCCCGGATCAACATTTGATGATCCATTTCATGAACTTCTTTTCCAGTCCCCAAATCGGTCAGCAAAGTGATGGTCAGTTTTCCGCCAAGATGCTCCTGAAACTCCGTTAAGCCACGAAGTATCGGCGATTCTTCATTCTGGATCCGGATTAAAGGGTTAGAAAGATCAAAAGATAAACGAAGCAACAGATTCAATATCCGCAATAATTTATCTTCGCTCAATAGTCGGGTCAGGAAAGAATAGGCACTATCCAACGCTATCCCCATCGCAACGGCCTCACCATGTAAAACATTAAAATTACTCAACTGCTCCAATTTATGTGCACTCCAATGTCCAAAATCCAAAGGTCTCGCTGAGCCCATCTCAAATGGATCGGCAGATGCAATATGGTTCAGGTGCAATTCGGCACAGCGTACAATCAAGTAATTCATGGTATCCAAATCACGGGCTACCAATTGAGTCGCATGCTCCTCAATCCAAGAGAAGAATGCCGGGTCTTTTATCAATGCTACCTTAACAGCTTCCGAGATCCCCGACCGCCAATCTCTATCGGCTAATGTTGATAAAAACCGATCATCATTAAACACCACTGCAGGCGGGGAAAAAGTGCCCAAAAAGTTTTTCTTGCCTTTGTAATTTATACCATTCTTAACACCTATACCTGAGTCGTTTTGTGAAAGCACTGTAGTAGGTATGCGAATATGCTTGATACCACGGTGTGATACCGCAGCGGCATAACCCACAAGGTCGAGCACCGCACCTCCACCAATTGCAGCAATATAAGAATGTCGATCAATACCGAAACGATCTACCACCTCAACCAAACGATCAAATAGTGCAGTATCATTCTTGGACGCTTCTCCTCCGGGAATAATCAACATCTCCTGAATCAGCTGAATTTCTTGATATTGATCAAAATATGCTTGAATGCTAGACACAAGACCTGGGTGTGCATCAGAAACGCCTTGATCGAGTACAAAAAATATTTTACGTACTACACCTGTTTGACTCTCTTTAAAGAAGTTTGCCAAGGTAGGATTACTGATGTCAAATAACGATTGAGTAAAATGTATCTTATATTCAAATTTTACACTAAAAGACTGTTCTAAAAAACTCATAATTGCAACTCACTAATTAAGTAACAGCGAAAGCTTTACTTAGTAAAATGGATAATGGTAATAAAAAAACAATGGCCAGTGCAATTTTCCAGTCTGCAAAAACACTGGCCCAAGCTGCATTCATTAAAATCAATGCAATCACACCTGCTTTAACAGCTTTCCCTATATTGGGTCCTATGGGATTATCTATCGCTTTTATAAGCGGTTTAAAAATCATCCATGCAAACGGAACAATAAACAATATAGTGATGGACATATTTCCTCTTATCCCAGCAAAAAACAAGATACTAGCGATAACAGCAGCGTAAAGTATGCCTGCAACATAAAGCATCCTTTTACTTCCTCCGTGCACTTCACCTCTACTAATCATCGTAATGGATGCAATGTAGATGACAGGCACTATTGCCAAAAACCACCATTGACTTACTTCACTACTTATGATACTGACACCCAGTAACAGGTTCAATCCACGACAAAGCCCCATATTAAGTGGACCTAACAGTACATGATGTTTTGCCCACCTATTATATAGGAGGCAAGCCAACATAATCGCGATAGCTAGTACCGTCGAAGTTAGACCTAGTAAATAGGCGGTTCCTATCCCCATTCCGAAAAATAAAATTCCAAATACAGTGGCCTCTCCTTTGCTGATAACACCACTTGGTATGGGCCGTTCGGGGCGTTCAACTCGGTCTAATTCTAAATCAAAGACATCATTAAAGATAATGCCTCCACTGTACATACCTATGGTTGAGATACAGAGTAGTAATATTGGTAATGGGGACCATCCCATTGTTGATAGATAGCCCGATATGGCGACACCTGCAAGTACATCGGCTATCGCCGTAACGACATTTGCAGGCCGCATCAACCTCATATAGCCTAATAACTTTTTCAATACAGTAGCTTAATTATTTGATGATGATCGAATTTTTATCAATGCGAGGTTGCTGACCACCTCGCAAGATCGAATTACTTTCAAATTTTTGAGACTGATCTATATTTTTTACCGTAATAAAATCGTTTTCATTGATCTGCCCGCTTTGACCAAAAGCTGTAATTGCATTTCGGAAACTCACCAATTCGATATCCGGTAGCGCAATACCCGATTTTTTCATCAATGCGGCAGTTTTAGGTACAGCCAATGGATCGGAAATCCCCCAATCGGCAGCGGAGTTGATCATGATCCTTTCGGAACCATATTGCTTTACGACCTCCACCATACGCTCATTACCCATTTTTGTAAAAGGATAAATCGTAAATGCAGCCCAAAAACCCCTGTCCAACACTTCTTTCACTGTTTCTTCATTATTGTGGTCCACAATGACCGAATAGGGCGAGAGACCGTGCTCGATCGCAATATCCATACTACGTTGCGTACCCTTTTTCTTATCTCGATGTGGCGTATGGATCTGCACAGGCAAACCAGCCTCTTTGGCAAGCTCCAACTGCAGCCTGAAATATTTTTCTTCGGCAGCCGTCTGGTCGTCAAAACCAATTTCTCCGATTCCCACCACTCCTTCTTTGAAAATAAACTGTGGCAATAGCTCCATCACCTGTTCTGCTAGTGCTTCATTGTTGGCCTCACGCGAATTGAGGCCTATTGTACAATAGTGCTTAATACCAAACTGTGAAGACCTAAATCTTTCCCAACCGATCAGGCTACTGTAGTAATCCTTAAAACTATCCACTCCCGTACGGGGCTGTCCCAACCAAAAAGCGGGCTCTATAATAGCGATGATACCTGCATCCACCATAGCTTGGTAGTCATCCGTAGTACGAGCGGTCATGTGGATATGTGGGTCAAAAAAACGCATCCCACTAATATCATTTAAATCCAGAGCGCTTTGGTCTCTTTCTCCTGCATTTCTTTCTTGTATATTGTCATTACAGCACATAATTCTCTCTTTTATTTCCCTAATTCTAATAATTCATAGATTTTCGGATGAACCGTTCTATGAGCAGCCAAACGTTCTTCGACATAATCTTTCAACGTCTGTGTTAGGGCTTGATTTGCTCTTTCCTTTAATCCAGTGATTTGATCGACATCTTTTTCGGTAAAAAAAGCTTTTAAAACCATTTGGTTCCATGCAGCTGCTGAAAGCGCATGAGCCGGATAGGGATTGTGATACATTATAGCTTCCAATACTGTACCTATGTTGCTACGAATGCCCTCTTCACAGTGGCTGACCCACTCTTCGGTGTACTGTAAGAAAGGAAGAGCCGAATAGAGTGCAACCAGTTCATTCATCTCCGCTGCCGTAAATAAGTTTTTGATTTTCTTCAGGTACACCATCTTATCCACATCCGGTAGCTGCATCAACAACCAGACACGGGCCAGCCGATCAACTGTCCATCCCTGTAAAGAAAAGCCGGGTAATAAGGCAGCTATTTTCGCCAAGTCTTCAGGCTGTACGATCAGGTTACTTTTACCCGACATTCTGGGCAACCGCGCAAAACTCAGATTTAACTGTAGTGTCTTTTCTTCAGTTTTGATACGCTCCGCTTTATCGGCCAACCAAGCCCACGCATCGGAACTGAGATTTTGTTGGATGATGTGTTGGAATAGCTTATCAAGTTTTTTCTTCTTTTCTATATCGACCACAGGTTTGATTTTTTATAAATTAACAGCAACAAAATAGTTCATGCCCAGTGCAGCACTAACTATGAGCAGACCAAAAAATTCCCTCGTTTTCTCAATATAAGGTTTAGTTGCTTGCATACTTTCAACAAGACTTGGCCTACGATATTTCATCAACCAATCCAATACACCATCTTTGGCAAAAAAGAGAATAATGGCATAAACAAGATAAAATAGAATGGCACCCAAGTAAATCAATGGATAATAAAAATGAAAAACAGCTAATCCGCAACAAATGGAAGCCAACATATAGATGGGTATCCATAGCCACGAATCTTTATCATTGAGATTTACATACGCAAATCCAATAAATGCAAGGCAAAAAATAAGGTTCAAAACAATTAACACCATAGTATCAGGCTGAATCAATGAATTTCTATTATTAAATTAACACAAATAAACAGATTATTAATCTGATTTATGCGTTCAAATTACAAAAAAAACATGACAAAAAATAAGTGTATTACGCATTGGAGATTCCGCCTTCATATACAGCCCATTTATTCTAGCTTTGACACCTAGATTTAAAAATACCATTTTACAACCTGAAGCATCGACGTAAAAAAACATAATATCCCTTCCAAATAGTCGGCTGATAAGTGGCACACATTTTGAAATTTCATTAATCCGTATCACTGCACGCTACTGTATCATCTTGTACGGGACATCTACGGAAGGTATTGATCTATACTCGGCTCCCTCCTTCCGGTGATATAGTAAGCATGTTGCAGTCACTTTGATCAGAATTTACAACAGAAGCCAAAATAAAATTACAAGACATTCAAATAATCTTTAAGATTGATCTTTAACACCCTAAGTGTCTTTGTAATATGATACTCCACCCCTTTGACCGTAATCCCCAACTGCTCCGCTATTTCTTTGCCACTGAGTTGTTGTTGCCGGCTCAATACAAATACTTCTCTGGTCTTCTTGGGCAAAGAGTCCAAAGCTCTTTGTGTTATTTCCTGTATTTCCTTAAAAAAAAGAAATTCCTCATCCATTTTTTCTAAGGTATCTATACGCAACTGCAAGTCTATTCCGTCCCAGTCGTCTATAGATGAAATCAATTTCCGATGAATCTTTTGATGTTTTAGATAATCTAAGGCTTTGTTTTTAATCACTCTGAACAGGAAACTCTTTGGAGACTCCACGACCTCTATCCTCGTCCGCTCCCATAGCACGATCAGCGCATCCGAAGCAATATCTTCTGCTACTTCATTCACATGTACGAAAGATCTCGCAAATAGAAAAGATCGCTGATGATATTCCTTAAATAATCGATTAAAATCCTGTGTTATCCGCTCCATTACACAATTATAAGAAATAAAGGATAAATTGTTTACTGTAAAGATTCAAATATAGCGGCTACTTATCTACTCATAATTTGACTATTACTTATGTTTTATTTGCAAAAGACCTTGAACGCCCAAACGACTGCTAGTGTATTAAAGAGTTTCTTCCATACCGGGCGGAGGTGTATTGCACGTGTCTGGATCATTCCAAATTGACAGTATATACACGGTCAAGAGATCTTCATACTCGACCTTGTGTTTCGGATCGGCTTCTATCCAGACCATCACTTCACGCCTTTCCTGAAGACTGGCTATCCCACTAATATATCTTAATAAAAGTTGTTCCATTAGATTTCCATTCGTATGCGCTAAGACGATTAATCAAAAGTGTGCCCTAGTGGATCCAAAAAAATGCCTGTATTATCACTTTGTGATCAAAAGGCAATCCTTCCATATATTGTCCTCCGGGTTATTTTTCAATTCACGCTTGAGCGGATTATTCCATTTTTAAGATTACAAAGGAGATATTTTGGCTACAATCCCCCCTCCTCGATTCATTTCTATTTGAAATTTATCGTTTTTAGTGATGGTCAGCTCCCCGGCCGAAGCACTTTTTTGCTGACCTGTTACATCCTGAATTTTGTGTATCGTGTATTTGCCCTTTCCTAAAAATGCGCAATCAATAGAGAGCACTTTTGCTTCTTTTGTCATGCCTGCGATGTACCAATCCTTTCCACTACGCTTGGCCATTAAAGCGATGTCCCCTATTTTACTTGGAGGCAAAACGATTGTTTCATCCCAAACAACAGGTAATTCGGATATAAATTTTCTATTCGGATTTTCAATAATTTCCGTTGGATGTGCCGCCAAACATAGCAAGGGTGATGAATAGATAATCGCGCTTGCTATCTGATGGGATTCAGTCGTCCCTTTCATCTGTCCCGGATTTAGAACTAACGGGGTGGCATCGCCATGCCCTACCAGCAATCGTGTAAATGGAAGTGTGACATTGCAATCGATGCTCATGCCATACTCATATCCCTTTATACCCTCACGGGTCATTTCATTTGGATATGTCCTGTTTAATCCCGTTGGCTTATTGCAGCCGTGAAAATTGATCATCAATCCATATTGTGCAGCTTCTTCCAGCGTTTCTTTAAAGTAGGTGGTGATGTCGGCCGCTTCACTATCAAAAAAATCTATCTTCAGTCCCATAACACCTATTTCTTTACACTTTTCAAAAAACGATTTCCTTCTTTCTGGTGTCTGCAGCCCTGGGATACCCTTTCTATCTGGATAAGCTTTCCAAGCCCATATTTTTACATTTCGCTCCGCGGAATAATCAACAAGCTCCCGCATAAGTTCCCATCCATCTTTACCGCCCTCTTCCCAACTGCTCCAACCCTCGTCAACCAAATTATATTCTATCCCTAGCTCGCTGGCCAGTTTTGAGAATCTTTTCATGTTCTCAAATGAAACACCTGTCCCCGTAAGCCAACTCCAAACACATTTTCCGGGTTTCAACCAATTGGCGGAGTTTTTAAAAAGCCCAACAGGAGGACTGTCCGACAAATTCGTGATAATATCATTGTTGACCAAGGTATTAAGGCTACCGACCATAATAACGCGCCAAGGAGTCTGGATATGACCAGATTTAAAGGTCTTACCATCAAGCCGAGTTTCGAAGGTACGCTCTTGTGAAACCTGCAATGACATCCCGGCAAAATCATATAAGCCCGCCTCGGTAATGGCTGCATACAAATCTGACTCGGGATATTCTATTACAACCGGAGGACCGGCGACCTGTCCAATAGCAAGCGTCTCCACACCGCTTTTCTTGTAATCGCCTTCGTAATGCTTTGTGTTTTCTTGCAGCCATACCTTCGTATTTGTGGGAATAGTAAACGACGTTAGATCTCCCACCTCTACCGTACGTTGATTTTCGGTCGAATACCGAATCGCGACCCCATCATTGAACGCTCTCACTTCAAGTACAAAGCCCGGAACCGATGCTGAACTTATCCGATAGGTTGTCCCATGATAATGATCTTTTGCAAGGGAATGTCCTCCTAATAGTTGATATTCATTCTTCCCTTTATACTTCTTGGAAACTTCAATTCCATTCACTTGGCTTCCAAGCTCCCGGCCATCAACGATCCAGTTCAATTTAGAATTATCCATGACGAGCATACCTTCTTTAAACACTTTATAATACAGATCATGGTTCCGAATCATAATTTCAATCGAGACAGAGCCGTCAGGAGATTTGACAGCATACCTTTCTGCTGCATACGCCATTCGCAAGGCAAAAAGCATAACTATAAGGGTAATTGTTTTTTTCATTTGGGAATTGACTATATATTTATATCGATTATAATGATTGCATCTCTATAAGTTCATTAATTTTTGTATTAAAATAAATTCGATTTCCATAGAGCACTTCGGCTTTCTTGCCATTTCTAATTAACAAAACCTTCTTGTCTGGCCATGGATTAATAATCATACAGGGCTTTCCTTTTTCACTCTTGATTTTAACTTCAGAAACCTGACCTTTATCCAAACGAGCAGATACCAAAAAAGCTCCCCATGCACGGATATTCTTAAAGCTTGCATCTTGCCCTTTCGGAATATTGAACAAACGGATCACATTCCCGGCACTCATGCACAACATTTCATTTAACGCATTCGCTACTGTACAACTATTTTCGATACCATGAGGATTATTCAAATCAAAACCATTTGGATAGGTTCTTAAAGCATATTTATGCAACTCATCCATGATGACAACTGGATCATAACCTACTCGAATCGCTGCCGCAAAAAAGCTATTGCTTGTGTTTGAATCATGCCATCTTTTCATTTCCCCGATGGTATTACGCGCAATGGTCAGCAATTCATCCTTATCGTCCAAAGTAATAGCATTAGCCGGATAAATATGCTGTATCCCTAAACCATTATCATTCCACCAAGCCGTCCCTTCTTCGGTATAGCGGAAAACCTTCACCCCATTTCGGGTCTGAACAGGAAAATCACTTAACTTATTTAAAATATCTTTCCATTTCTCTTGCCGCTTTTCATCGAGTTTTAAAGCAGAACTTAAATCAATCATCAGATCAAATGTATTTCGGACAAGTCCAAGAGATAAAATCGGATTCTTGTCCTTGCCTGAGCCTTCATGGATCGCATCACCATAAATCACGTACTTACCACCCTCATACTTCAAATAATCTTCCCAAAAACTTGCAACTGCAAGTGCATAGGGATATATCTTTTTTCCATAAGACGCATCATGGGTGGTACGCCAATGTTGGGCCATGTTCAGAAGACCATAAGCCGCATTTGATCGTTGTCCGAAAAACAGACCACCTTTCTCAAAGTTGGGACCATGCATATATTGTTCAAAATCCCTTGTTACTTCAATACCCAATGGACCAATCCCAACAGGATACAATATCCCCCGGGTATCGGTCACGTTTTTTGCATACCATTCACCCCTAAGCATAAAGTCCAGAAGCGGCGCATCATGCGGTATCGCCTGATCTAAACGATTGGCTGAAAACAATCCATAAAAAGGAGCCTGAAAATTGTAATTCAAATGATAGTCCCCGTTCCACATAGGGGTCTCAGTAGTTACCCAACCGAATAAGCCTGGCGGAAATTTAGGATCACGGCTGCAAGCTGCCATGGTATACAACCCTTGGTAATATGCTTTCATTAAAACGCTATCCGCAACCATTACCGAAGATCGGTTCCAATACCTTTCCCACCATTGATTGTGTTTTTGTGCTATTTTAGTAACAGACCTCGTATTAATCTTTTTAATTTGACTAAGCACATGGGCTAGCGGATCTTTCGCTTTGAAATTACTTTCTACAGCAAGAGCTAGAATCAATGGCTTTCCCAGCTCAATATTAATCGTATCTGAAGTGTAATTAAGCTGCTTTATGGCGACAGCTACTTCTGTAGAAATGTCTACATGATCCTGAAAGGAACGATTCAACCAATCAATACCTTCTGATTTCCCGGTCTTCAAATTAGCCATACTATTGTCTGGTGCCGTCAATCCTATTGAAACTTTTACTGCTTTTCCAGTAGCTGTGAGTTCAATAAATATCAAATTATCTGTTGCTGACACCCACGACTTTGCTTCTAATCCTTGCTGTTGATTTTTCAACCAACTGGATGTAATTCCATTGTTCAATAACTGCTCGGCAGAAAAACTCGCATCATTAAACCCCTCAATCTTTAAGTCAAGAATCCCAACTACCCGTGGCCCTGATAAGCCATCGGCTTTGGAGCGCAAACGCCAAAAATCATTCTTTGACAAGTAATAACTTAATTTTCCATTCTTATATCCGACACTCATAGTCAAATCTCCATTCCCCATTAGCGGAGCATCCACAGAACTGTTGTGCGGAATACGGGAAGGAGCTTTTTCCCAACGGTTTTTATAAGCTGTTGGTTGTGCATACACAGGGATTGCAAGGAACAGTGAAATCAAAATAATAAAGTATCTTTTCATTTGAAGGATTTATTTTATATAACTTTCCAATGGTTACTGTCGATGCACCGACCTTGTACTACAAGACGACTCAGCCGTGTTTAACCCTAGCGAATGTTTAGATGGACTGAAAATGTAACCTTTAAAATTAAAAAGAGTAACACACTAGGGCTCTCCCCTTCTGAGTCGACTAATTAGTTAATAACCTCTGTCAATGGGTGCAAAACTTAAAATACAAATATTTATTTTATGAGATCTATCCTAAAGTTACTTCCTATCCTAACATGTTTATGGAGTATCATTCCCGTATCAGGCCAGAACCTAGCCTTGCGCTATGACCAGCCTGCACAGCACGGAATGACAGAAGGAATCCCCATAGGCAATGGCCGCTTTGGTGCTATGATATACGGTGATCCCGTCCACGAAATTATTCAATTTAATGATAAATCCTTTTGGACCGGCAGTCCGACCCAAAGAGGTGCCTATCAAAGCTTTGGACGTATCGAACTGAATTTTGACCACATCGGCACCGTAGACAACTACAACCGAAGTCTGGATCTCGAAAAAGCCATTGCTTATGTCAATTATACCATACACGATGTACAATATACCCATGAGTACCTTGCCAGCTACCCAGATGATGTCATCGCAATCCGGCTGTCAGCAAACAAAAAGGGTAAACTCAATTTTGCCATCCGGCTCAAGGGAGATCACAACGAAGTGGTGGCAGTTGGCGATCAACAAATGACACTCTCCGGCAAATTGACCATTCTGGACTATACCGCACTATTAACTGTTGTACCGGAGGGAGGCAGTATCCGAAAAGATATCGATAAAATACAGGTGAGCAATGCCGATCAGGTGACAATCTACTTGGCTGCCAATACCAGTTATGACCCCATCACCCCTACATACACTACCGCCAATGACTGGGCATCCGCTCTTACCAACACTATTCAAAAGGCACAGAAACAGGGTTATCAGCAAATCAAAAAAAGACATATAGCCGATCATGGCAAACTCTTCAATCGTGTACACTTTAATCTAGGTGACACAAAAAATACACAAACCACCGATCGGCTCATGGATAGCTATCGGAAGGGACAATACGACCCTTGGGTAGACATCTTATTATTTCAGTATGGGCGATATCTCAGTATTGCGAGCTCGCGCCCTAATCTGGATCAACCCTCCAATTTACAGGGGATCTGGAACGACAGCAATACACCACCATGGGAGTCAGACATCCACTCCAATATCAATGTCCAAATGAATTATTGGCCGGTAGAAGTGACCAACCTCTCCGAATGCCACCTCCCATTTATCAACTACATCTATAATGAAGCGCAGATACAGCCTTCATGGAGAAAGATGGCCAACGAAAACCAGGCCCGCGGATGGACCATGAAGACCCAAAACAATATCTTTGGATACTCCGACTGGAACTGGAACAGGCCTGCCAATGCATGGTATGCCCTGCATACATGGGATCACTATGCTTTTTCTCCCAATAGAGATTATCTGCAGCAAAAAGCCTACCCTGTACTCAAGGCTGCATGTGAATTTTGGCTGGATCGACTCATTACGGGGTCTGATGGGCAACTATTGGCTCCAAACGAATGGTCTCCCGAACACGGACCGTGGGAAGATGGTATCGCGTATGTGCAACAGCTCATCAACGAATTGTTCCAAAATACCCTATACGCCGGAAAGGTGCTCCAGTTAAACGATGACTTTCAACAGCAATTACAAGCTGCATATACCAAACTTGATAAAGGCATGGCGGTTGGAAGCTGGGGACAACTGCGTGAATGGCGCATTCAGAATGATGATCCCAAAGATCAACATCGGCACGTTTCCCATTTAATTGCACTCTATCCGGGTACAGCAATCTCGTCTTTCAAAACCCCTGTATATGCACAAGCCGCGAGAAAAAGTCTGGAAGCACGGGGTGATGATGGACCAGGATGGGGACTCGCATGGAAAACAGCCTTCTGGGCTCGTCTACAAGATGGAGACAAAGCCCACGCCCTGTTCAAAAGAGCCATCAAATCCATCAGTCTGGCTGATACCCATACGGAAAAAGGAGGCTTATATAAAAACTTATTCAATGGCCCCCCTTTTCAAATCGAGGCCAATTTCGGGCTTACAGCTGGGTTATCGGAGATGCTTATCCAAAGTCAGATGGACGAGATCCACTTACTACCTGCCTTGCCCAAAGAATGGCAGAAAGGTAGTATATCGGGGCTCAAATCCCGTGGAGGGTACACCGTGGATATGAACTGGAACAAGAGGCAACTGACCAACGCAACAATAACTGCCTCCGTTGATGGTATTTGTACCATCAGGACCAATGTACCACTAAAGATAAAACAGCGTAATGCAGTATCCAAACTGGATGAATTTGGCTATTACATCACTTCCTGGCCCGTAAAAGCACACAAAACATATCATTTAATAACTAAAAAATAATGACATTGAATACCTATCTACAACGTCTTGCACTTACATTATGCTGCTGCCTCGTGAGCGCAACAGCATGGTGCAGCGACACGCTACTTATCAATAGCCACTCATCCAATGTACACCAACAACTCGAAGAATCCTTACGGTTGGTAAAAAGTAGAAAGGGTAAACCTACTGTATTGAAATTTGAGACGCGGCAGTATGAATTTTACAGAGAGCATACGGTCCAAAAACCTTATTTTGTATCCAACACCACCAACAAAAACCACAATCCATCGGCTATTAAACATATCGCGATCTATATCAAAGGGATAAAAAACCTGACCATAGATGGGGGTAATTCTCTTTTCATGACACATGGCAAAATGACCAGCTTTTTTATAGATAGTTGTGAAAATATTGTGCTTAAAAATTTCAGTATTGATGCCGTTGACCCTACTGTTGTAGAGGCAGAGGTTTTGGAGGCGACATCCACTTATCTGGTGCTGAAGCCTCACTCTTCTGCTAAGTATACCATCCAAAACAACCGAATTATATGGAGTGGGCATCAATGGCAGTTTGAAGGGGGGATAGCCCAGATATACGATCCTAATCTTAATACTTCCGACCGATGTACAAGTCCAATGAGCGGTATTCAAAAAATCGAAAACCGTCAAGATGGAACGTTGAAAATATGGTATGAAAAAGCCCCGCATGTGAGAGCAGGTCAGGTCTACCAATTGCGGGATGGGTTTCGGGATGAAGTGGTAGGCTCCATATTGAAGAGTAAAAACATAATACTGGAGAATATAAACCTCCATTTTCTTGGGAACTTCGGAATAGTAGGCCAATATTCTGAAAACATTACATTGTCAAACCTGAACTGCGAACCAGCACTAAACTCGGGACGAACCTGTGCCGGGTTTGCTGATTTCGTTCAAATGTCAGGATGCAAAGGCTTGATCCAAATTGAAAACTGTCGATTCGAAGGTGCACAGGATGATCCCATCAACATACATGGAACGCATTTAAAGATAGATGAATTTATTTCTGATAAGCAGATCAAAGTATCTTTTAGACACCCTGAATCCTATGGCTTTGAAGCATTTTTTAAAGGTGATAAGATCGAAATCGTAGATTCTGAATCGCTTACAGCTTTAAAAGAATTTGCCGTAAAGCAGGTCAATAAAATCAGTCAAACTGAAATCATCCTGACCTTGGATAAATCTATTTCGCCAGAACTCAGAGAAAGAAAAGCACTGGTGGTAGAGAATATCACATGGACACCCCATGTGTCGATCCGCAACTGTTATTTTGCGAGGATTCCTACACGAGGAATATTAGTTACTACACGAAAACCCGTAGAGATAAGCCACAACGTTTTTTTCAGAACACCAATGAGTGCCATTCTCATCGCTAACGATGCCCGAAGCTGGTACGAATCGGGGCCGGTACATCAGGTCAGGATCCATGACAATCAATTCATTGAATGTGGCGAACCTGTAATCTATATCAATCCGGAAAGTAGTAAGCTTGAAAAGTACGTACATCGGGATATTGCTATTTTCAATAACAGATTTGTGTTAAAAAATCAAACCGCTGTTTATGCCAAATCTGTTGAAGGCCTCCATATCTACAACAACCTTATTAGTAAACCCAAGGCCGATGTACAAAGCATAGCTACCAAAGACTGCATTGATGTAACAATAGAAGGTAACCAGGAAATTATAAAACAGTAAAGCCTGTTATTATTCGTACCAAATGCTAATAAAACCTCAATATTCTTATGGCTTCAGCCATAAGAAACGAGATGTAACTGTATATACTATAAAAAAAGCTACACGTACTTAATGCACGTGTAGCCCTTGCTCTTTTATGTTATTACTAATCTATTTTTTTCTAAAAAGCATTGAAGTCCCAGTCGCCACGATAGGGTCTACTTCTCATCAGGTTTGCAAATTCATTGTCAAACTCTTCCTTCTTTGGGTCCCATTTCAGGTCCTTTTGCAATTCGTAGGCGATATTGACTGCGTTGCAGACGGTACTCGTCCTATGCCCTATCTCTACATCACAGATCGGTTTCGACCGCTTTTTGATGGCATCGATCCAATCCTGATAATGGTTATCACTGAAGTATACTCGCTTGTCCCGATCACCAAATTTTAATGATGCCAGACCATCTTTATTGCTGCGGATGAATGAACGACTCACTTCAATGATGCCTTCCGTACCAATAAATTGTATCGCATTATGCGCACCCCATTTGGTATGATTGACCTTTATCCCATTTTTATACATGTAGGAGAGTCCACTTTGTGCAAGGGGCATTTTCGGTGGGTTGAACAATACCGGACCACTATTATCCATATCCAAAGCCCATTGTACTACATCAAACATATGCGCACCCCAATCCGTCACATGACCTCCTCCAAAATCACGATACCAACGCCATCCCGCCCAACTCGAATCACCCAATTCGGGTGCCAATATAGGATGATAGCCCCTGTACGGTGATGGCCCTACCCACAAATCCCAATCCAACTCTTTGGGGGCAGGCATAGAAGGTAGATCGCACTGCTTGACAGGCTCACCTATCTCTACGTTGACTTCCTTTATCTCACCGATATAACCATTCCGGATCAACTCTACTGCTTGTCTGAAATTAAAAGAAGAGCGTTGCATACTCCCCGTCTGAAATACACGTTTATACTTCCTACTCGCATTGACCATCGCCCTACCTTCAGCTATGGTCAGCGCCAACGGCTTTTCACAATAGATATCCTTGCCAGCCTTTGCCGCGTCCACAGCAATCTGAGCATGCCAATGATCTGGTGTAGCGATGACTACAGCATCAATATCCTTATTCTCCAACAACTCGCGATACAGCCCATATCCTTTCATTTGGACAGATGGTTTCCCTAGATTGACTTGTACTTTGTTCGTTTCCGAAATAAAGTTAGCTAATTTTCTAGCGTCTACATCACTGGCCGCTTGTATCAATACTTCTTTACATTTGGCAAGCTCCTGCATTAACCAGTACGATTGCTTACCCACACCAATATATCCCAAGTTGATCCGGTCACTGGGAGCTACAAAATTAGCCCCTCCCAACACCGACCGTGGGACGATAGAAAAGGCTAAGCCGGCCTTTATACTTTTATCAATAAAATCTCTTCTGTCCATATTTAGTATTTGATTTATAGTAATTGAATCCCTTCGACACACACAACACGTCTTAATGATAGACCTAATATACCAAAACATTACACACCCTAGGTACAACTGTAAATATATCAAAAAAACGAAGTCGTATACTATATCATTAAGGTTACACTATTTTCCACTAACAGTCCAACCGTAGTCGATATACTCCCATTTAAACTTATCTCCATCCAAGTCGACTTTGAGATAACCTTCCTGCGTACCGTGGAAAGGGCCTCCCCACCAACTCGCACTGATAGCACCAGCAGTAATAAATTGTACTCCTTTGACTTTAATTTCTTCATACAAATGCTGATGTCCCTGCAATACCAGTTTCAGATTGTGACTACCAAATAGGTCAAATATCGCCTTTTGATTAGCAAATGTGTCCGCGTCTGTATAACGTCCCTCTAAGACTGGGTAGTATAACGACAAGAATGGAACATGCGTCACCACAACAATAGGCTGATCTTTGGATGTCTGCGCTAGCACCTGCTCCAACCAGAGGCGCTGCTCGTCATCTACACAATACTTGCCATCGCAGACTTGAGTAGAATTGAGCACGACAAAGCGCCAACCTTTGTGTTCAAAACTATAATAACTTTGTCCAAACACAGATTCAAACAGTCCGGAGCCATGCTTACCTTCATAATGCCAGAAACGGTCATGATTGCCGATACTGTAATACCATTTTAGCTTTGAGGCATCCACCTGATCTTTGTACCGCTGAAACATACTTCTGGCCTGTGGCAACTGCTCCGCCTTGTAGGCATCTACATCCACATTGTCTCCACCACTTAAAACAAAATCTACCTTTTTGGATTTTGCACTCTGAATTGCCTGACCAAGCGCATCAAAACACTTTGTCTCGGTACTCGTATTCAGATGTAGATCCGTAAAAAATGCAAAAGAAAATTTCTGCTGCGCATGTGTCAGATAAACAACTGCAGTCAGCGCTACGGTCAAAAAAAAATGTTTCATATATATTATTTCCAATTAAATACTTCCTTCAGATTAGGATTTAAGATCATTTGAATTACGGAAATAGTACGACAATAGAACGCAGGGTCAACACAATTCCGCTGATGTATGTCTGTCATCAAACATATATCCACTGAGACCCTCACACAACATTAACTACAAATAATATTTAAATTACTTTAACGGATTTTTAAGTTGTTTTTACGGATTACCCTTCGTTCGACAACCAATCCTTAAACGATGTCAGTTGTTTGATCTCAGTCTACAAGACGACACAGCCTAGGGTTTCCCTAGTTCTCTTTTTTTGTTTAATACTTTCTACATACTCTCCGGCAAAAAAATCTAACAAAAATGGAAGGCTCTATAGTCAGAGCCTTCCATATAGAAATTTATTCCTAAAAATGATCTTGATTTGAAAAAGTATTATAGACCGGATATTTTTTATTTGTTAGTAAATCTAAACCAATTAAAATCCGCATAGCCACCTATCCCTTCATTAGTCTTACTATAGTTAAACAAAGCAAAACGATTGGCTGTCCACGGTAACCCCAACTGCATCTTTAGTTCGTTCCCTATTACATAAAAATTTTCACCATCCGTACTATAATAAAACTTGGCAACAAATTCCTTATCTGTAACACGTGCCCTTACCCAAAATTTATCTCCCACCCGAATAATATCCGGATCCGGCCAGTCTCCCCACATCAGAGGATTGGTAAATGTGCCATTACCATTATCCGGACTCCATACCTGCTGTGCTACAGATTGTGTAAAAGAGAACAACATCAATACCAAACTAAGGAGCAGACATAACTGCCTTCTGTAATCTTTCTCTATCATATTTTTCATTTATACTATAACCAGCATTTAATATCGTGATTGTATAGCACAATACACAAGGACTCCCTTTCTTCTAAAAACTAAATTAATTATATTCATAGTATTGATTATCGTTGTCCATATACCAATGTCCGCTGACCATCCCAAGCCACAGCTTCTATCCGTGTAGATCCTTGTGGATAACGCAACACGGTAGAACTCTGGTCTTCGGAATCGGTTCCAACCATGGCGACTTTAACCAATTCGTCTCCTTGGTACGTTTCAAAAACAGCTACATTTTTCCAGACACTATGGCTGATTTTACAGAAACCTTGTATGGCATCCATCGCTATGCCCTGATTATAATTTCCGGACACGGAAAGACGCTTTTGATAAGCATCTAAACTATTAGCTGTCAAATAATAGATAACCGGGCTTTGTGGTTTTTTATACTTTTTAGCATATTGGATCAACTGATCACAGTCTGCTTGTGTAATTGTAAGTCGTCCCCTGCTATAATCATCCATTTCCTTGTCTATAGGTTTCAACATACCAACCTTGATAAAGAAATCCGTAAGATCCTCTTTAACGACATCACAAACATTTTTCATAAAATTAAGCTGCAGCTGACCATTACTCATCCCAGACTCATTTGTATTTCTGACGATCTCGGCCACATCAGCGTACCAATCGGGGGTATGCCAAGGCGTACCTTGTGCTATACGATAGTACAACAACAACTGCCATAAAGGGCATAATTTAACAAAATGATCGCCACCATTTTCATAACCTACCATCTTATCCTGTCCACGTTGACAAAGCCATTGCTCTCCTTTGACAACACCATAGTTCAAAAAGGAGTTGAATCGGCCTCCTAATACTTTGTTGTCATCTCCATCATTGACACGTTCATGCTCTAAAGGCATGTTGTTAGGCGTGAAATCGTACCGTACCAATACAGAATAAATATTATTGGTGACCTCTGTAGTACTTACCCATTTCAATCCCGGACGTATTTGGTTAACATGCCCCAACTCATGGGCAATAGCCCAGGCACCGCCAGCTTTTGCTTTCTCCGGATTAGCCAGTTCATACATAAAACCTCGAGCAAATCCCGCTCCCCAACCATCGGCAAATAAACCGGACTCGACAGTCCTTGCAAACATGTGATTCTTAGGAATTCTGTTGTACTTTGTCAACCCCATGATATCGTATTCCATTTTGGCAATCTCGTCATACAGGTTAATCAACGCTAGCCCATCAGCACAGTGCTGTTTGAGCTCTGCTGTAGAATATGCAAGATTGATGTAGTCTCCTTTTATATCAAAAAAACTGGATACGGATGCATTGAGTAATCGATCCCAATCGGTACTCTTGTGCTTCGCCTTATCAAAATATCCATTTACTTTCGCATTCGGAATATGGATCTTTACTGCCGGAATATTTTGATAGTTGTCCGTATAAAAATGAATATACCCTAGTCCACTAGTCGTTATTTTAATCTTATTTAAGCCGGTTTGCAAATGGTAGTACCCATCGGTATGGCTATTAAAATCATGTACACGAAGTGAGATTTGCTCTCCTTTGGTATCACCCACAAGAAGTACTGCTTCCGAACCCGATGAGAAATAAATACCTGTAGGATTCTCAAAGGGGTTATATCCACTTATTTTCAGCAACTGTGAAGTACTCCCTAAGGTAGGATAGGCCTGATACTCTTGAATTCGAAAATCTTTTGGGTATTTATCATACAACATGCTTAAGGCAATGGTCTTAAAGAACGGATTTGACATTGCATTGATCTGCGCGGATGTAATGCCGTGTTTTAGCTCCGTACAGAGTGCATCTGCAAAAATAAGGGAAAGCCCTTCTAAGCCCTGTCCTCGTCTAAAAAACTCCATTTCGGCGCAGCTTACAAAATTATTTCTTCCAGATGTTACAACGAACTTAAATGATGTTACATCTTCCAGCGTTTTCGGAAATACAACGGTGGAAAGCTTGTGCTGTTCCTTAAAATCATAATTTCCTATTTTTTTATATTCGGGATTACTTTTAGTTGTAAACCAAAGTTCAAAGTTACCAAATAGTCCATTATCGCTACCGGATCTCGGTTTATATACCAAATAATCTACATGTTCTGGTTTTTCAAATGTATACGTGAGTGTAACCGGGAATTGGGTATTAGACCAAGGGGAATGATAAATAGTCGCGGGATCCCCATCAAAAGACATTCCAATCCCCTCGCCTGATTGGGCAGAAGATGCTTCTCCCGTTCCTATTTTAAGCTGTATATCTCCTTCGATACCTTCAGGTTTCGTAGGTTCATACTTTTCAGGAATAGGTTCCTCAATAATAGGGGTCTTATTTTTACATTGTGCCAGTTGGCTCAACAATACCAGAAATAACAATATTATTCTTATGTTCATAACAATTTCAAATTATTTAATGTATTTATCGACATAAAATCCTCTACTCACTTTCTGGATCCTCGACGACAAACCAGGCTTTATGAAGCTCTATCTCGGCCATGTGAAACCAAGTATTGCCTCCTCGTCCACGTATAGCATTATAACGGATTTTCTGAAAGGTCATTCCCTCCTTAGAGAAAATGGATGATTCGAATCTTGCTCCTCCCGTACTAGGCAACTCGTCAGACAGCACCCTTCCCAATTCTACCCATTCACTGCCGTCATTGCTCCCTGTTATAGATACCTCATCCGCATTGCCTCCACCACTGCCACTTCTATTCCAAGAAATATACTTCACACTTTCGACAGGTTCGCTCAGATCGAATTGTATCCAATGTGGATAGGGAATTACCTCATGCCAATTGGTGTGGTAAAAAGTTGTGAGATTTCCATCAATAAGATTGGCCAGATTTCCCTCAGAAGGATCTGAAGCATTGGCAGAAAGGGCACCAACTTCAAAATCAATTTTTTCCGAATATTCCGTAATCACCGGCGGCTTACGGAGTGCTGTAGCACTAACGGTCAGGCTATTGGGGCTGACCCCCTTACTCTCCCCTACGGTACTTAGTTCAAAGGTATACTCCCCGTCTTTTGCCAATAGATTTTCAACCAACAACGAATCCGCAAAGTGACTGACATTGGTTCTTATCAATTGGCCTGTCTTAGGTATTTTATAGGTTATCGTTACGTACATAAAATTCATATCAGAAGGGTTATCCCAACGTAACATGACACCTCCTATTCGGGGTTCGGCTCTCAAATTCTTTACATCTGATGGCAACGCTGCTTCCTCCTTATGATTACAAGAAAAAAATACCAGCAGCGCCATAAATGATAATACGGTCCTTATAGCTTTCATAATATGATCTTTTTTTAAGGGTTGTCTTCTTTTAATAGCCTGGATTTTGAACAAGCTTATTATTTATATTTATTTCCTTATCTTGTATAGGAAGCAGATAATTTTTAGGGGCCACAAACTTCCAAGCCTGTTCGATTTCAGTTTCTTTGAAAAAAGCCTCATCAGTTGCACCATTCAGGTTCATTCCTTTCGGATTCTTCCCCATATATTGTTCCGCTACTTTCCAACGTTTGATATCCCATCCCAACTGTCCCTCCATGAATAATTCAATAGCTCGCTCTTGACGAACGACCTGCCTCAACTTATCCTTCGTCAATGACGCTACAGAAGCCCAGGCATCATTCACGGTAGGAATTCCCGCTCTCTTTCTAACCTTATCAAGGTAATCCTTTCCAATATCAAGTTTATTACTTTCAATTGCTGCCTCTGCGATATTTAAGTACAGTTCTGCCAGACGAATCAAAGGCCATGGATAGTTTGGATATCCATTTCTGGTGTCGTAAGAAAGCCCTACGCCTTTCTTAACTAAATAGCCTGACATCGAGTAATTTCTGGACCGATTCCCCTTACCATGAGGATCTTCATTTCTAAATTCCGTTACAATTCTCTTCTCACCATCCCGCGACATTTCATACCAACCATTTTGAAACGCAATCCAAGCATAAAATCGAGGCTCTCGCTTTAAATGTAAGTTTGCTGTGCTTCGTCCATTATAGAGACCAGTAGAATAGTATTGATTTGCGGTAAAGTACTGTGGATCTTCCTCGATCGGCAAACCATTCTCAGTATAGAACATTTTTACAGAAGTGAGTGTTGGAGCCAAATTGTTCCATGATGCCCCATCATCTGTGGGGTGACGTGGTGTTGCATTATTCTGGTATTCATAAAAACCTTCTTGTCTAGGATCTGCCCAGATTACCTCACTGGAATTACGGTCTACAAATGTCATGCGCAAACTCCACTCGGTAGCATTTGAAGGGTAGGGCAATTCTTCGGTCGGAACACCCTCATACAGAAGATATCCATTCTGCTCTGCGTAACTAGCTGCTTCTAAACAAGCAATGTATGCGCGTTCCCATTTGCCATCTTCCTTGGTTAAACTCATAAGTGCTTCTCCGGTTTCGGGATCTTTTAAACTATTGCCAAAAAAAGCATCGTTTCCATTAAAAAGTGGAGATGCCGCATATAACAACAATCTTCCCTTTAAAGCTTTTGCCGCAGTCTTTGTAGCTCGTCCATAGTAGGTTGTAGCTTGCTTTTCCAACAAGTCATTAAAGGCCTCATCATACAAGGCAACAATCCAATTAACACATTCGTCAAAATGACTGCGCTTTGGATATTCCCCTGCTCGAATATCCAGTGCATATTCATCTTTTGCCAAAATAATGGGACCATAAGCCTTAAGCAGTATAAAATGATAATAAGCAATCAAAAACTTCGCTTCAGCCTTGTATACTGACTTAAGCTCTTCTTCCATGTGTGGTACCTTATCCACATTGTTGAGCAAAGTGTAACAACGGCGTATACCGCCATACATGCGACTCCAAAACGTAAAATTACCCACATTAGCTGCAGAGTATGTACCTAGCAAATACTCTAAGTCATTCATGGCAGCTATTTCAGAAGTTTGATAAAGGTTGGCTCCTTGACGTTCTTTGGGCATAAAAGAATAGCAAGAATAGAGAAAGCGTTCAGCTGAATTCTTATCTTTAAAAGCGTCTGCTTCTGTGGGTCTTTCATCAGGAACAACGTCAAGATAGTTGCAACTTGACAAGCCTAAAAAAGTAAATAATAATAGTATAATTGAATATTTCATCACAAATCGATTTTAAAATGGATATTACTTATTGAAATTTACCTGTATGCCTATATTTGCTACCCGTTGTGTCGGATATCTCAAACCATTCCCTCCACCTTGTTCCGGATCCCAGTATTTGAACTTAGAGAAAGTCAATAGGTTAGATCCTCGTAAATAAATTCGGAACATCCGGTGATTGAATCCTATCTCCGCGTTTTTCAGTTTGAGAAAAGCACCATCTCTCAACCAGTATGTCGATGCAACTGTGTTATTACGGTTGTCCATCTTACTTAAACGAGGATACTTCGCATAGATATCAGGATTTTGTCCTTCGCTCCAATAATCATCCGCTATAAATTCTAGAACATTCCTTGTCCCATCAGTACCGAAGGGATGGAAACCGCTCATCACAATGGAAGTATTCGCAACTCCCTGAAGGAAAAACGAGAAATCAAATTTCTTATAGCGGAACGAAGGTCCAAATCCATATACAATTTCCGGAATCTCTGGACTTCCTACATAACGTCGATCATTCGCATCGATTATATCGTCATACATACCGGTGACATCCGCTATATTTCGGTATTTAATATCTCCTGCACGAATAAAACCTCCTATATTCTGAGTTGGGCTATTCTCTACTTCCGCATCATCGATAAATAAACGTTCTGCAATATAAAGCAAAGGAGTAGATGTGGAATGTCCTACTCTCGACAAATTAGGGTACCTCGAAAACGAAGGTTCATCATACTCCAATATCACATTTTTGGCATAGGTAAAGGTACCTTTGAAACTTGCCGAGAAACTGTCTGATAGTTGTTTAGCATAATCAAGAGATAAATCAAAACCTTTATTTTTTACTTTTCCCAAATTACCATAGACCTTCGTGGTTAAATCAATCCATTTGTCTTTGGGACTAATACCTACAAATTCAGGAATACTACGTCTTTCCATGAAAATATCCCTTCGGGTCTCTCTGAAAAAATCAACAGTAACATTGAAGCTATTTTTAATACTCAAATCCAGCCCCAAGTTGATCTTCTCACCGATCTCCCAAGTAATATTGGGATTTGCAAAACGAAAATACTTAGGTCCATTTTTTGAAATATTCTGATCACGACCTGTTGTATAACCGAGATCACCATTTTCCAACGCGATGTCTGACAAGTAGAGGTATCGGTCTCCACTAATTTGATCATTTCCAACTAACCCCCATGATCCCCTGATTTTCAAATTCGTAATAGTCTGAACCAAGTTCTTAAAATAACTTTCCTGACTGATGACATACCCCAATCCTACAGAAGGAAAAAAGCCAAAACGATGGCCTTTTGCAAAATTTTCTGTACCGTTGTAACCGAAGTTTAACTCCCCTAAGTATCTATTGTCATACCCATAAGTTGCACGTCCGGCTATCCCTTGCTTGCGTTTCGGAAGTGATTGAATCAATCCGGATGGACTATTTACATTATATTCCTCTTGATTATACAGGAGCATACCTGTAATATTATGATATTGGCCAAATGTGCGGTCATAATTCAACATACCTTGCACATAAATCTGTCTATCCCCCGTCGAACTATTATTCGTATTAAGTGTAGTAACCCGTTCGGCTCCCACTCGACGTAAAGTATATTGATCTAAAGCAGTACCTTCCGGATTCCAGATATACTTCGCTATTTCAAACTGATTGTATCCTCCGGACCTCGAGGTATTTGTCGAACTCCAATTTTTAAACGAGAATAATGCACTGGCAGACATTCCTTTGGTCAAGAAATCCAACTTCTGATTTAATTCAATCTGCCCCGTAACGGTACTTTGAAAATTATCACTATAACCTCTTACCATTTCTGCATAGGGGTTCCTAAAACCATTATTATAAGCTCCCCCGCTCCTTCCTCCCCACTTGATATAACTATATTCCGGATCATTCGGATAACGCATAGGAAAATCTACAGGATTGGCCTCCATGATCAAGCCGAAGATATCAGTGGCCCTCATTTGTGGTCCATGATAGTCTCTCAGCTGTGCATTAACCTTTACCGTTGCTCGGGTTGTTGGGGTCAGATGTACATTTATATTATTCTGAAGTACATAACGATTAATTTTAAGATTATTATCGTAAGAGAAGTCCTTCACATCACGCAGCATACCCGCCTCCCGATTGTAGGATACATTGCTAAAGTAGTCCATTTTTTTTCCCCCACCTCGCACGCTAAAATTCAGATTTTGGGTCGTTGCACCTTTCCTAAATAGCTCATTATACCAGTCTACATCGGGAAAGGCATAAGGATCTAATCCTCTACTGGTGCCATCTATTTTGTCAATCGGATACAGTATTTCACCTGTTTTTCTCGTCGAAATGGCTTCGTTATACATCTTCATATAGTTAACGCCATTTACAAAGTGGGGCACTTTGATCGGTGAAGTATATGATGTTTCAAACCGTCCGTTGATAATAGGTTTGTCCAAATCTCTTCCCGATTTGGTCGTAACGATCATCACACCGTTGGCTCCCCTGGTTCCGTAAAGCGCAGTAGCTGTCGCATCTTTTAAAATGGAAAAACTCTCGATAACCTCAGGATCCAACGCATTCAAATCTCCTGACGATGCTTGTACCCCATCAATCACGATCAGCGGTGAAGTCATACCACTAAAAGTGGAAATCCCTCTAATCCAAAAGTCTGCACCGTCCGCTCCTGGTTCGCCAGAACGCTGTACAGCTACAACACCTGCTAGGCGACCGGCAAATCCTGTGGATAAATTAGAACTCGGAACGCGTAGATCATCTACTTTGATGGTCTGAACAGCACCGACCACACTAGCTTTCTTCTGTGTTCCGTACCCCACAACAACAACTTCGTCGAGATCGCCAATTTTTTCGGACATTGTCACCGTATAATTGTTGGTCTCGCCCACTGTCAACACCTGTGGTTCAAATCCGATAAGGTCGAACTGTATAACATCGTTCGCTTTGGCGACTATTTCAAACGCGCCATCTCCGTTGGTAGACGTAGCCAAACCATTTCGTAACGTGACCGTCACACCAACAAGTTTATTGCCCTTACTATCTACAACATGCCCTTTAATCGTACGCTGTTGTTCTAACCGTTGTTCTGCAACGAATTTGACATCAGCCACTTTTACCTCTTCAATAATAATCCGATTACTTCTTATGGTATAATGTAAGCCATTATCCGAAAGCACTTTGTCCAACGCCTGTTGTAATGAAACGTTTTCTAAGCGCAGGGTCACTCGATCGTTCGGCTTCAAATCTTTTTCCAAATACAAAAAGTGATACCCTGATTGTTTGCTAATTTTAGAAACAATCTCTTTTAGGGTTAAGCTTTTTGCATTGATATTTATTCGTTGCGCAAACACATTAGCATTCACCTGACTGCTCATTAATAAAATAATAAGAACAGTAAATTTGGTCATAACGAAATACTTAATTAAGGCATAATCATACCAATAGAAATATGCCGTATATTTTTTATACATTTGATTCAGATTTAAATAGTAATAAATTGGTATTAATACATTTTAGATCTATGCTTCGGCTGTCTTGACCAGAAGTGCTTCCAACACTTCTGGTCTACCTAGTAATAGATTTCAGGTTTAGTCTTAGTTGCGTTAATTGATAATCAGCACCTCCTTTCCTTCTATTTTAAATTCTACTCCACTCAGCAGTGATAGGTCCGCCAATAAGTCGGATAAAGAGCCATTATTAGGAAATGTTCCTCCAATTTTTTTATTCGTTATCGGAGACCGGGCCACTACAGTAATATTGTACCAACGGGATACGGTTTTCATCACTTCGAACAGCTCCATATTATCAAACACAAAATAGCCTTCTTTCCAAGACAATAGCTTGTCCGCATCAAACGACTGAGTAACTACTTCTTTTTTGTCTGTATTGGCCACAGTCTGTTGCCCAGGACGTAACGGATAAGTCTTATCATCCATATAGAACGAAACATTTCCTTCGACCAAAGATGTCTTGACCCAGTGATCCTCTTCAAAAGCTTGTACATTAAATTTGGTACCTGTAACTTTTACCTCTGTCCCCAAGGCCAGCACTTTAAATAGATGTTCTCTATTGGATACAACTTCAAAATATCCTTCTCCGTCTAAATGTACTACACGGTCAGCCTGCTTATCAAAGGCTACAGGAAAGCTTAACGTAGCCCCTGCATTCAGCCACACCTTTGTACCATCATCCAAGGTTAGATTGAATTGCTTTTGATTAGGCACTTTTACGGTAATCTTGTCCTTATCCGTCAAGGAGGTAAGATCATCTGAATATATCTTCCGTTTGATATCGGATATATACACCGATGTCTCCAAATTCATTTGCTCACCATCAGGCATAATAAGTAATACTTGATCGTCCGTATACTCCTTGGCTTTTGCAACTTCATAATAACCTGCACTTACCGCATCTGTCTTAAACCTATAGAGATAAATAAATGTGAAGAAACAGGCTAAACTAGCTGCGGCAGCAATAGCTATTACAAATCGACTAGTTTTATAGGGTCTTTTGCGCCCCCACTTGGCATCAAGCTTAGCCCGAATCTCCCGTTCCACAGCTTCCCTATGGGCATCATTCTCCCAGTCCCATGGTTCACCAACGGGATACTTCAAAATGAGGTGTTCGAGTTTCTTAACCTCTTCGGCAGATAATTTGCCTTCAGAATAGTCCGATAGGATTTTCCTAAATTGCTCTTCTTTGCTCATAAACTCATGCGTTAGATTTTCAGGTCTATATTATAAAGAGCCTTAAGAAAGCCTTAGGTAGTAGAAAAAAAAATTAAAAAAGTATATCTGTGATTATCACAGCTAAAAGTAGGGGTTGATATTCCTGATCCACCTTTAATCGGAGAATCTTAATTGCATTACTAATCTGCTTCTTAACGGTTTTATCCGATATATTCAACTTTTGCGCAATCTCTATATAAGACATATCAAAATTACGGCTGAGTATGAAAACTTCCTTCATTTTGGCTGGCAGCTTATCTATCTCACTCTCGATCAGTTGATCCAATTCCTTAAACATAATCCACTCTTCTAATAACGGAGACCCTTCCTTATATTGCCCCGTATAAAAATTAAGATATGTGGTATTGGTCAAATTTCTTCTAAGTTTCTTAAAAGCGATATTTCGAGCCATAATAAACAGAAAAGATTTTATGGATTTAATCCCGGAAATTTTTTCTTTCATCTCCAGGAGATCCAAAAAAGTCTGCTGTACAACATCTGCTGCCTCATCTTCATCAAGGAGAATACGCATCATTTGCTTAAACAATCCTTCCCAATGATCCCGATAAAGTACAGATATATCCAACTCTACAGTTTTTTCAGCACTATCTAAATAAAGAATATTTGACCTAGGCATAGAGTCAGCGAAATTTATTTATATTGATTATAATACGACAATATTAATAAAGAAAAGCATGATTTCAAAATCATTTTTCCACTTGCCTGATACAAAAATCCAACAAACATGCCTCCGTTCACAACGTTCTTTTACTGCGAAAGCACTACATAGTCTCCTTTCAACCGGGTATGATATCTCACAATCACTTCTGGCATCTCATCACTGTCTATATCACAAGAAAAAGCAACACTTGAATTTCCTTGTGGCAATATAGCGACTCCCTGCACAGGAAGTTCAGCAATAAACTTATAATTTTTATCGGTCAAGGTCGCTTTACCATTATGATCCAACAGGATATATTGATCTTTCTCCAGCTTGCCTTCTATACTGATGACACCTTTATCAGTTTTGAACGACGGATTAGCAATAGCACCGTCACCATCTACTTTTATACGCAATGCAAAGCTGCTTTCTACAGGAGAGTCCCAAGACCAATCTGCTCCACCAGGCTGTCCGGGCTGCATCTCTGCAAGGTCACAACGATATCTCTTAGAAACGAACAAAGGATACAACAGGAATTTTTTATCATCTATCTTTTCCAAATGCCACTCTGTTTTTGGGTCTCTCAATCTATTTTTCTGCTCCTCTGTAAATACATTAGCCAAGCGCAACTGATCCCAATTTTTCATACTCTCCAACAGTAAATCAATCTGACCATGCTGCTGCAGGGTTCTCATATCTATGCTCATCGCATAGCCCGCATCAAAACCGGCAGATTCGGATAATGCCCATTCCAGATCTTCTAAGGAAGTGGCTTCAAACTTACGATCTGCCAAACGTACCAAAAACCACCCCAACATCCGGGGAAATAAGTTGCGCTGGAAATACGCCTGATTCTTAATCCTGTTTTCGACCTGACCTTCACGCATCTCTTCTCCCCAGGGTTCGCCCCAATTCATACGGGTATGGATATGCCAGAGATAATGATCCAGCCGACTAGCATCGTTAATTACCTCGGTCTTGTTCTGTAATCCCTGATAGAAATCAGAAACAAACTTACCGGTGGCATAGTAATCATGTCCAGTGTACATACAACCTTCTAAGCCATCAAATGAGATCTGCTTTATTCCTGTCTGATTAAAAATTGCCGACAGTCTTTTTGCAAAGGCATCTTGCAGCACTAAATCCGGAAACAGGGTCTTATAAGGATAGTCCCATAGTTTATACAAGGTTTTTTCTGCACCATGAGCCATCTTTTTTGTACCAAAAGCACCTCGCGTACAATTAGTCAGCAACCAATGGTTTCCTTTCCTTTCGGCTTTGCTATATGTAATCAGTTCATCTTCTATCTGCAACGTATTCAACGTAAGCGGCAAGGCAAATAACTCCGAATCTAAAACCTCTATCTCCTTTTGCGCTGTATCGATTGCAGCAACCAGTTTTAACTCCCCTTGTTTTAACAATTGCTTACTAGGGACAGGCGTTGCGTAGAGATCATTTGTTGTCATAAAGTTTGTCAACGTATGGATACCTATATCTATTCCCTGCTGCGCAGCTTGTTCCACAAGCTTTTTCACCCCTGCATCTCCTTCACTGCTCAAATCTTTTTTCCATTCAAAATGTCCCCAGGTTCGGAACGGATCAGGATGATATATATTTTTAAAGCCGGCCTGCTTTGTTTTTGTGAGGGCAAAGTCTAGATTAGCCGCCGTGAAGTTGGTAATCAGGTACGATCGCATCGCCTCCCGTGACACCTTGCCCCATTCTCCTGCAATCATAGGATGCGGAAGTCCCTGCTCAATCTCCACTCTTCCTATCCGTGCCAGAATCTGCTGGCGCTTATCACCGAAGAGCGCAATCTTCGCACCGACAATCTCCCCGTCCTGCCCTTCAACCGGAGGGACCAGCATCTTGTTCAGTCCCTTTACAGGCAAATATTCCTTTGATTTCCTGCTTTTGGCAGAAAGTTGAAATACAGTACCATCCTCCGTATCTACTGCTGCAAAATGACCAAAGGAAATACTGGAAACCGATAATGTAGTATTTTTTCCTTTATACCCAAATGCCGAGCTATAATCATCAATATAATCCTCTGGAATACCACCTATGGTTTTAATATGTAAGGATTGCATCCCAAATGCCAGCTCTCCTCCTTGAGCTACCCCTACTACCTCACCTACCACTTCATGGAGTTTTATTTTTACAGGACCAAATACCAGTAGTTTATATGCAGGATCAAGTTTCAGAACTTCATAGCTAATTGCTTCTTTATTCTGCCCTACTTTCAACTCTACGAACCGCCCATCCTCCATGGTTATTAAGAATAAATCCCCTTTTACCTTTAGCGATTTCGGCAATAGCATTTTTTGATCTTTATACACAGACACTATAGGGTATTTCCCTGCTTCCAAAATCTCCTGTCCATCCACTTTGATGGAGGTATAAAATCCCTGCGGATCGAAGTTGATATGGGTAAGATCGGTTTTTAATTCTTGTGCCGAAATCGAAGTTCCGATATCGGACATCAACAGGATAAATAACAACAGTATGTTTTTCATATTTTCTCTCTATAATTTCTATATTTCCCAATTGGGAGTTCCTCCGGATTAATCAGTTTTTTTTCAATCCTCGATCTTGAGTAATTCAATATCAAAGCGATAGGTCACAGTGCCCCCAAACCACATTCTAAAATTGGTTCCCCAGACATTATTAAATAAGCAGAAATGAACCCCTCCTTTAATATTCGGCTGTTTCGTTGAATAATTCAACAAATCGCGTGCTCCAACAGCTACCAAAGGGGCATCCGCACTACGGATCCGGATCTTTCCCGCTGTGGTCAGAATATCAACATAATGATCCAAGCCATGCATCTGACGATTACCTCCTTCTACCACATCCAATACACTGATAGGTTGACCTACTTTTTCAACCAGAATATCCAAGACCTGTTCAGGATAAAAACTGAGCCAATAGGCCTCTGGTAAGCGATTGGAAGGCTTATCAACTAAAGTATAGCTCATCTGAATCTTACCATCTCTTTCATTGATGTGGTAGGTACTATAAATTTCCTTAGGCAACACTTTCGGATCAACAGAATCAGAACACAGTTCAAGACGATTGATAATCTCGTTTCGCCCTTTACTATATGCCGATTTTTGGAGTCTGGCAGATATTGAATGACTACGGGCCATATTTGTGGTTAAGCCCGGCTTTCCAAAATCGCGAATAGCCCAGTCTACTTTTTGTGTGATATAGGTATCTCTAAAGCGATCAAAGTCTGTCAACGAAAAGGTCTGATAGGTAAGTTCGCCTATTTTGATTTGAAAACCACTTTTATCGAGCGGCAACACCCCCTCTTTGGTAAACTTCCGAGATGTGTCTTCTCCAGACCATACAGGCTTGACAACAGATTCTATATCTCGCAATGCGACCTCAGCCTCTTCCCTCAGATCTGCAGGAAGGTATTGCAGAGATTGGGCTATATGCGCTTCTTTTTCGGCCCAAGAAGCCTCGATCTTTTTAAATTCGGGCAAAGCTAAAGCCTGCTGAAAATTATCGAAATCGTATTTATCCCAATTTTTCAAGTGCGTTTTAACATCCAAACCCCAGGTATGCTCCGCTACCAAGCCAAGTGTTATCGCAAATCGAATAGCCGAATCGTTCTTAGGGTCTATCCGCCCATCTTTCACCCATGCTTCATAAAGCCTTGATACAGCTCTAAAACGAGCCATCATCAGCGGTGAACTGCCATAACCATGAATCCAGGTATCCCCTATTTCTTGTGTAACTACAGGCAATAGCGCCTTCATCGGCCTTAGGATCTGAGCTACATCGCTCAACGAGGAAGCAACCAACGTGGCATTGGGATAGCGCATCTGCACAGATGCATAAATATCCTTTACCCGTTGCACCGTATGTGGACCGTGGTTATCTCCCGTAAAAGCCAGAACCATCGCGGTACTCCCATCAGGCAATACGATATCACTTCCATAGTCCTTCTGGTACATGAGTATTACTTCACTACCATCTGGCGCTAACCAACGACATAAAGCAGGTACTTCGGGAACTTTACTAGCTGGATTTACCCCAATATGCAAAAATTCTATGTCTGCTTGTTGGAGTAAAGGAACTATACTTCGCGTATGACCAGGTACATCTGTCATTTTTCCGGCAATTGTTTTCTTCCCAAACTGCTTGTCCAGACGCTTAGACAACTGTAATATGGTTTTGAACAAAGTTTTGTTCATGGATTCAGATTCTACCGTATAGGGTATTGCATTCCATACGATATCCCCGCGCTGGATAGCTGCTTTTAGCTTTTCTTTATTTTCGGCAGTAGCTTGATCGAGATAGCTTTGAATCAACCAAGAACCGGTAGTCCAGACATAACGTTCCTTAGCTCCCGATGACCGGAGTTCTTCGGCAACAGCGATAGCTTTAGGTATAAACTCATCGATATAGCGTTTTTCTACGACCGAACTTAATTCCGTAAAACCGATATCCAAATGTGTTTTGAAAATGATATGGACGTTTTTCACCGAACTGTTTGCTAATTGTCCGAACGAATCAAAACCAAATATGAAAAGGAAACCCAAAAAACACATTTTCAGTAACCTCAATTGTGATACATTAAAAAAATAATACATAATCAATCTTTTAGACTTTAGCCATTATAATAACGGGGAAAGCAAATATTTACTAACCTCCTTATCTGTAGTCACAACAGCCGTGTTTTTGAGAAATTCTTTTCTTTTCATTATTATTTATATCAATTGGTTCTAACCTCCATTATTCCCAAAACAACACTTTTCTAAAATAGACCTTACAAGGAAGAAAAAGATATATAATATTAACACATACTGATGAATTATTGACTACATAAACCTTTAATGAAGAACAAAGCATTGCAACAGAAATAACAGCTAACAAAACCTTTTTATGTTTAAAAACGGGGGCAAGAATAGCTGAATCATATCCTGCTTTTAATAATTAACTTTATAATCTTTGGTGAAGGGCTGACTACTCCACGCCTTCTTAGCAGTCCAATCCTGGCTGGCATCTGTCCAAAAAGGGTCATTGGCCGGAAGTCCCAAAGGCAAAAAACTGAGCGTCGTCATATACAAGCTTCCTGTCGACGTATAATAATCAGCGACCTCGGGTTGATGCCCGCAAAATCCTAAAACTAACCAACCGCTATTGTCAAAATTGTTATGGACACCAAATACTTTACGGTGCATAGCTGTCAGCGCACTCCGCACTTGCCCTGCGGGCATTCCATCAGGATAGAAGCCTAGCAAAGCAGCTTGAGCAAGCCCTTGAAATGCCCCCGTTCGGTAAGTAATTGACCGTCCTATAGGTGGAAAACTCCCATCCAGTCCAATCATACGCTCTTGAAACACAGCATACCTTTGTGCTCGTTTTATGATCAGATCGTGGTTGGCCTGAGATACCTTTTTAAATTGTAAAAGCACTCGGTACAAATCAATAAGCATGGGGTGAATGACGAAACTATTGTAATAATCCATTGCAAAATTAGTTCCATCCGCGTACCATCCATCGCCCACATACCACTCAGACATTTTCTTAACAGCAATATCTATACGGACAGGATCGGCCTTTTCGTCAACACACATTAAAAAAGATTCGGTAATGGCAGCAAACAACAACCAATTATTATAAAAAGCACTCCTATCCCTAAGGCTTTTAAACGTATCGATTACCCTACGTTTAGTCAGCGAATCCAATGGCATCCATAGCGCATCCGGTGCCCTCAAAAAACCCTGCGCCATAAAAGCCGCATCGACAAGAGGTTGGTATTCTTTTCCAAAATCCAAATAATCAGGATGAGCAGGATCCATTGCATTACGAATTCCTTTTTGCAAGGCCAATCGTAATTCTTTCCGTTGCTGCCCTTCTAGACTGTTATCATCGGGTAGTGCCAACCATGGGGCTATCCCCGCCATAGTACGTCCTACAGCTTCCAAATAGCTGACCTGTTCAGCTTTTAACGCATACCTTGGGGCTTTCTCCAAAGGCATGTTTTTTTTCAACGTACCGTTTCCCAAATTCAGGATCACCGGTGACGCTATCTTATACAATAGTTCGCTCCAATACGCCCGGTCTTCTGTTCCTGAAGATGAGGCAATCAGCATAGCCTCAGCACTTGGCTTTAGCAGATTCTGCTGTGCGCCAACCTGTTTCCAAATAGGGAAACAGCATACAATCAAAAAGAAATATTTCACAACACTAAATTAAGTTTATTATTCGTATAAAAAGCACACTCCAATAAGATTACTAATATACAAAATCTAATTCTTCACCTCCAACATCAAAACAGCGTTGGTATTTGGTTCCAACATAACTTTCATCTCTCCTTGAGCTCGCCCTTACGTGATGTAGCCCTGAAATCTAATCTTCAAAGCCTTCATCGTATAGCCATATCCAAAGTTTGACTTCTTTGCTATGATCCCTCAAGTTTAGAAAAAATATAATCGAAAAGTCAATATAGTTTTAATAGTCGTCACTTTTCATGCTGTAGAAATGATTTTTTTTTGGTTAGTTTGCTGTGAGAAAAAAAATAAAAATAACCAAAATGAAAAAATTGATGATATCCGCAATGCTGCTTCTTGGTATTGCTGTTTCGAATGCACAACAAATCAATAATTCGGTATCCATTATCCCCTACCCAAATCAAGTAAATGTAGGTGTGGGTAATTTTGAATTTGATTCTTCGACAAGAATCTGTTACATATCCAAAGAAGATAAAAAAATAGCAGAATTGTTACGCGAATTTATCAAGAATAATTATGCTCTTGATCTGGCTATAAGTGATAAAAATCAAAAGGGAAATTCGATCTTGTTTTCCTCTGCTCAAAACATAGGAAGTACAAATCCTGAAGCTTATGAATTATCAATCAACAAAGACAACATTAAAATATACGGTCAAGGGCCGGGCTTATTCTACGGTCTTCAGTCAATTATACAATTATTTCCCATATCTCATTCTACATCAATTAAACTACCTGTAGTATCGATTAAAGATGAGCCTCGTTTTAGTTATAGAGGTATGCATCTGGACGTAGGAAGACACATGTTTCCAATAGCCTTCATAAAAAAATATATCGATTTCCTTGCTTCTTATAAAATAAATAGATTTCACTGGCATCTAACCGAGGATCAAGGATGGCGCATAGAAATCAAAAAATACCCCAAGTTGGCTCAAATTGGCGGGTTCAGAAATCAAACACTTATTGGCAACTATAAAGTAAATGGTGATTTTGACAATACCCGATACGGAGGCTTCTATACGCAAGAAGAAGCAAAAGAGATTATTCAGTATGCAATGGATAGGTATATTACAGTAATCCCAGAAATCGAACTCCCCGGACACGCTTTAGCTGCTCTATCTGCCTATCCTGAATTAGGGTGTGGAGACAATCCCGGCCCTTATACGACAGCACAGACATGGGGAGTATTTGACGATGTCTTTTGTGCCGGCAAAGAAAAAACCTTTGAGGTATTAACAGATATTCTAGACGAAATCATCACCTTGTTCCCAAGTGAGTACATCCATATTGGAGGAGACGAATGTCCAAAGAAAAAATGGGAAACTTGCCCTCATTGCCAGAATAGGATTAAGGAAAACAACCTAAAAAATGAGCATGAACTTCAAAGTTATTTTATTCAACGTATTGAAAAGCACATCAATAAGAAGGGAAGAAAGATTATCGGTTGGGACGAGATTCTAGAGGGAGGTCTTGCTCCAAATGCTACAGTGATGAGCTGGAGGGGTGACAAAGGTGGTATTGCAGCTGCCGAACAGGGGCATGATGTTATTATGACCCCCAATAGCTATGGCTTATATTTCGATCATAAACAAGGTCCAGACAGTAATCGCGAACCTTTAAGTATAGGTGGTTTCTCTACATTCGAAAAAGTATATAATGCTGACCCTATGCCTAAAGGGCTGGCGATGGATAAGCAAAAACACATTAAAGGCGTACAAGCCAATGTCTGGACAGAATATATAGAAACTAGTAATAAAGTGGAATTTATGCTATTGCCCAGACTTCTTTCTCTATCCGAAATAGCGTGGACATTACCTGGCAATAAGAATTGGAAGAGCTTTGCCTATGATCGTGTTGCTACCGAACTTGCTAAAATAGACCAAACAACTACAGTGTATAGAGTTCCAGAGGTATACGGACTGAAGGATACCGTAATATATGCATCCGAATATACAATTAAAGGTTTAGTCCCATCAGTAAAAGGGGCGAAAATATACTATACACTAGATGATTATGACCCTTCCGAATTAGATCTTGAGTTCAATAAAGAAGTCAAGATTTCTGTTCCTAACAATAAACAGCGTGTGTTTAAAGCCGTTGTCATCACCCCTAACGGCCGGAAAAGTAATTATATAAAAGCTGTTATTTCAAATACCAAGAAATAATATATTTAACCTCAACATAAAAGGCAAGCTTTCAAGGCTTGCCTTTTATGTTGATTGCTGTCAGGTAAACATGGCCTGTTAAAAATGAATTTGCCCAATACTGAAACAATATTAATATCGACACATCCATTACAGGAAAAATTCTATAATTTTTACTAATTTCAGCACCTCTACATTGCCTTAACTCAGATTCGAGCAAGTAGCCCTAAAAACCAAATTTTGATGAAACCTATTTTTGCCAAAGTAATAGAGACCGTAGGAGAGGAAATCTATGCATTACGCGTCACAGATAGAGAAGCATTCTCCACAGAATTCCATTTTCATAAGGAGTGTCAACTAACCTATATTGTCCAAAGCAAAGGCAAAAGACTTATCGGAGATAGTTTGGATAACTTTTGTGATGATGAATTAACTTTTTTAGGATCAGACCTTCCACATGTATGGTATAATGAACAAATTAATATAGAGAAAGAAGAAGATCATAAGGCCTATTCAATAGCACTGTTTTTCGATCCGGTACGTCTGGAGCAAAAATTAGCCGATTTCTTTAACACTGGGAAATTGATCTATTTTTTGCATATTTCGCAAAGAGGTTTACTTTTTCATGGTCAAATCAAACGTGAAATAGTAGACATTCTACATAAAATGCTTGAAGCAGATGATCTGAATAAGACAATTCTTTTACTCCAACTGATAGATCTGATGATACATACAAAGGATATGGAATTTCTTTCTGGTTCTAATTATACCAATACTTACATTCCAAAAGACATGCAACGTATCGACAAAGTTTTTCAATATGTCTTTGAAAACTACGTATCCGAAATCAGCTTAGAGAAAGTGTCATCCTTAATGAATTTAAGTCGCCATGCCTTTTGTCGGTATTTTAAATCACGTACACAAAAAACTTTTGTACAATTTGTTAACGAAGTACGTATTATGCATGCATGTGAAATGATTCAAGATAACAAAGATCAGATCAACAATATTGCTTATGCGTGTGGATTTAATAGCCTTTCTAATTTCAATAAAATATTTAAGTCTATTAAAGGGAAAACACCTAGTCAATACAAATTGGAAATTCACCATATAGCCAATTAAACTATGAAGTCCTGAAATAGGTTGACTATTTCAGGACTTTATATACAAACTAAGTTGATGATTAAATTCCCTCCTAATCAAGGACATCTCCACTTTGGAATAGCCTTACCTCCTTCGTTGACAATCTTACCTACTACCGTTTTTCCTGGTTGAGCCGAGGAAATGGCCGTAACAAACAACAGCGACATAAAAATCATATATTTAACAATGCTGTTCATAATGGTTTATATTTAATTTAAGTGTTAATTTTTACCTTTCTTATCGGATAGTTCAAATCCAATACTAAACGTATTGTATTCGGGTATAACATGTGTAATATCTCCCTTAGTTGGTTCTAGAATCGATGCTGCAGCAAAAAGTGCCTTTGGATTTCCTTTTCTGTCAAAAATCAAGAATGGACGTTCCAGATGTGCCAAGGCAAGCTCCCCTTTACCGCTAAATTGCACAGACCGCAGGGATATTACCGAATGCATTGCCGCTTCCCAATGGGTTGCATCTACGGATGTGATTAACGCCAATGCGCCAAATTGTGGCGCTAACACTTTGCTATTAGCATAATATTTGACCGCTGCATAAAAACGCTTCCGTTTCTTATCGTACCATAGAAAGGGATCTTCACACGCCAAATCTGCTTCTGTAAATACCTCTGAAATTATTTTAAATGGTCGGTCAGGTCTATCACTCACTGCCATCCACATCGTCATGTTCCCTACATTAGGTTTACGCGATTTGAATATCATATAATATTTACCATCAGGACCTTCGGTTACTGAAGGGTTTGTCGTAACTTCAAAGGTTCTTTTATTATCTGCTTCCAACAATGGCGCTGTTGCTTTTTCGAACTTGCCACTAACTAGATCTACTATCGATCCTGCCTTAAGAACGCCAATTTTTTGCGTACAGTTATATTTAAGCCAGTGCGCCCAATCCTTACCAAACTTTGCGTTCGGTACTGTAAAGTTTGGATCAAATGAGTTACTGATATAATATAAATAATAGTCTTTTCCAAACTTTCGAATCTGTGGATTATGCATGGTATAGCGGTCCCATTTATTTGGATCACCATCTCCTTTAAGGATAGTTTTGACGTAGTGGTACGGTCCGGTAATATGATCGGATACAGCATAGGCTATTTCCGAGTATTTTAGCCAACCATTGAAACCATCGAAAATATGATTCATCGGATCATCTGTCTCCGCTCGTTTTCCATGCGCCCACCGAGAATAGAACATGTGAAACTTCCCATCCTCACCTTCAATGACACTACTACACCAAGTATACTGATCATCAGACATAAAAACATTTTCTTCACGGATTTCTTCAGGCATCATGGCTTTCAAATCCAATGGATTTTTTTCCTGGGCTTTTAAGCCTATAGCAAATAGCATTGTAAAAACAAACAACAAAGCGAGTATCCTAATCATATCCAGATTTATTTAACTTAACATTGGTTTACCTAATACAATTACATTGAAGCAATATCACTACTCTTATTTAGTGATGCTAAATTACAAGCTCAAAAGCTTAAAGAGACACACTGCATTGCTCAATACTTACGCTATATTAACATTATTTTAACTATCCTGTTCCAAAATTGGTCATTATACAGAGATTCAAACATTTCTTCTATACCCCAGTTCTGCACCACCGGAAACAGGCATATTAACACCTGTAATAAAACGAGCTTTATCCGATATCAGGAATACACAAGCATCCGCAATTACATCGCCATCAGGACAATACCCCAATAGATGTATATCTTCCAAAAATTTCGTCATATTTGATGGATTTTCTTGCTCTCTTAGCCATTGCTGTAAAGTTGGGGTCATCACAGCAGCCGGCATTACAGCATTTACCCGTATTTCATCTTTGGCATAGTCGATAGCCATGGATTTGGTCAGTGCATTTACAGCTCCTTTGGTAGCCGCATAAGCTGCGTGGTTTTCTTGACCTATCTCTGCCACCAGACTACTGGTATTCAAAATACACCCCTTCGCCATCCTTAAATAAGGATAGGCAAATTGTGTTGTTAATAATATACTCTTCACATTGACATGCATTAACCTATCCCATTCATCTTCATTGGTAAGATGCAAAGGTTTCGAAGGACTAGCAATTCCAGCATTATTATGTACCACATCCAATCTTCCAAAATGCTTTATGGTACGGTAGACTATCTCTTCCACTTCTTGCGCTTTTGAAACATCCGCAACCAGCACCATACCGCTTTCACCTAGAATCTCCTTTGTCATTTTGATCTGCTCGGTATCATTACCTACACATACAACAGCAGCTCCCGCATCGGTATAAGCTTGCGCACAGGAGAGTCCTATGCCCGCTGTGCCTCCTGTAATCAATATAACTTTACCTTCCAATAATTTCATAACTGTTTCTCCTATTTTGAACTCCGTATAGAAGCTCTTTTCCATGTCAGGCTAAGTATCTTCTTCCTACTTAAATATTCCATATAATACAACAACTGTAACCAGCAGCAATCCGGACAATATGCGATAATTACCAAGTCCCTTCCAGGCTACCCCCATAAGAGGCTCTAAGGGATTCTTCCAATACAGTTCCCTACTCACTGAGGTGTGTCGTACCGGATAAAGGTACGAGCATGTAACCTGCAACACTACACATACCACAAACAAATAAAAAGCCATCACCATAAAAGGGATCTGACCTATCCATGTTTCCGGGAACAACTTATTTGCGACAAATACAACCACACCCAAAGCCGATCCAATCCATAAAGTCCATTTAGAAGATTCTGCGGAAGCTTTTTTCCAGAATACACCTAAAAGAAAGACACAGGTAATCGGTGGAGCAATATGCGCAATTACATCGTTGATACCATTGAAGATGCTCTCATATTTATCCAACAAGGGCAAAAGAGATAAAGAGAAAGCCATTGCGATTACCGCAGAAATCTTACCTGCACGGATGAGTTGCTTGTCCGTCGCTTGTGGTCGCTTTTGCTTATATATATCGTAACTAACCATCGTTGATACCGAATTAAGCGCACCGGATATTTGACTCATTAAACCGGATAGCAAAGCCGCAACCAGCACGCCTATCAAACCAGAAGGCAACAATTGGGTAATCATCAGGGTATAGATACCTTTAGAATTCACCTTTCCTTCGGCATCAACACCTAAAGTTATCAGATCTAGCTGCCCGGTTTTAAACAAGGTATAGGCAAATAGCCCTGGAAGGACAAAAATGAATACAGGGAGGATTTTGATGAACCCACAAAAGAGTGCGCCGACTCTACCGTGATTTTCGTCTTTCGCACCTAACACACGTTGTACGATCGTCTGATCGGCACACCAATACCAAATCCCCAAAATGGGATAGCCTAAGATCACCGCGTACCACGGCATACCACTGCTATCTCCGTGTGGGCGTAACATGGACAATCGTTCAAGCTCGCCTTCATCCATCAACACATCTTTCATCGATGTCCATCCGCCCATTTTATCGTAGGCTGCAAAGCTGATGATAAAAGCTCCCGCCAATAGTACAATAGTCTGAATGGATTCCGTAATCACCACGGCACGCAATCCCCCAAGTATGGTATAGATTCCCGTGATAATGCAAATTACCGTAATACTGATATACATATCAAACCCAAATAGAGTTTTGAGGACAATGCCCCCCGCTAACATAGAGAAGGCAATGTGTATAACAATCGCTGATACGATAGAAATCAACGTCAACCATTCGCGACTGGCTTTATCATATCTTCTTTCTAGAAAATCAGGCAAGGTAGATACCCCCGACTTCAAATAGAACGGCACAAAAAAGAGGGCAAGCAGGATAAGTGTAAAGGCTGCCATCCATTCAAAATTCCCATTCAACAACCCCGTGTCAAACCCACTCTGTGCCAAACTAACCAAATGTACAGTGGATATATTTGTTGCGAAGAGAGCAAGACCTATAGCAGGCCATTTCAGCGATTTACCTGCCAGGAAATAATCGCTGGCTGAATGCTTATTTGCCCGCTTCTGACTGACACCTGCCCATATCCCTACGACTAAGATGAGCAATATATAAATAATGGAAATACCTAAGTCTATAGACCCTAACATAATCTTATATTTTAAAGTAAATCACAACTGCTCCCTACTTCCATCGGTGTATGGTACACCCCATCCTCTACACGCACCGGATGCTTAAAATAGGATTTGAGATGTGGAATATGCTCCAAAAACAAAGCTTCATGCCCCATAGAAATATGGTTGAACAATACAAGATGTTGGTGCAGTTGGCCCATATCACCTACATGTGGCACTACCGGAATATTGTATTTACGGCATAGTAAACTTACCGTAATAAATTCACTTACACCTCCTACCCTCACCGCATCTACCTGCACGAAACCCGTAGCATTTAGCTGCAAATAGTTTTTAAACAATATTCTATTGGGCACATGTTCTCCCATTGCCACCTTAATCGGCGCAATCGCATCGGCCAGTTTTTTATGTGCCAGAATATCGTCCGGATGGGTAGGTTCCTCAATCCAATACGGGTTCATTTCCTTCAGTTCCTTGCAAATAGACATCGCCTGCGGTAATGTCCATTGTTGATTAGCGTCCAACATCACCTTCACTTTATCCCCACAGATTTCTCTAACAATATGTGCTCTTTTTATATCCCGCAACGGATCCCTGCTACCAACTTTCAGTTTCATGGCTTCAAACCCGGCATCCAGTGCCTTCCGGCAATTAGCCTTTACCTGTTCATCGCTGTAATTGAACCAGCCTACCGATGTATCATAACCAGGATATCCTGTGTTTATTATTCCTATTCTATCCCCAAGTCCAGCTCGTTGAGCGGTTAGCAAATCTACTGCCTCACTTGCCGACAATTCATCTTCAAGATAGGATAGATCAAGGGTATTGACAATATCTTGTGGACTAAGGTCAATCAATAACTTCCATAAAGGCACACCTCGAGTCTTTGCCCATAAATCGTAACAAGCATTGGTTACAGAAGCCAACGCCAAATGAACAATCCCCTTATGTGGGCCAAGCCACCTAAACTGTTGTTCGTTACTCAGATCATTAAAAATACTGCCGAACGATGCCATAATTTCTTCAATGTCCTTACCCACCAACTTTTCGGCATAAAATTTTGCAGCTTGGCAAACCAATTCATTTCCGGCTCCGATGGTGAATGCCAAGCCGACGCCTTCTCTACCGACTTCGTCCGTCAAGCTAGTTACTGTATAAGAGTAGATTGGATCTTGATGAATGGCATCACTTCCAACTCCCAACTGTAAAGGAAAACGTCTGTCTTGAATTTTATACCCTTTTATCATGTATTAATATGTCGTTATTTATTGCTAAATGGTTCCTTTGGCTCAATGATAGTTGAATGGTAACTATATAATTTAATATAACGGAAGATAAAAAAGATTGACCATTGTCAATCTATCTAGTTTATATCAACGTATAGATTCAAATCTATTGAAGAGTCAACAAGCAAGATTCATCAATATTATCAAAAAGTAATCCGAAATTGATCTTATCAGACAAGTCCCCCATTATTGCACAAGAAGTTGCTGTGCAATAATGGGGGACTATATGATCCTGACATTATACAAATAGTAAAAAGTGGATAATTCCTGAAGAGCTTTTTCAGCCCTTTCAAATTGTGTTGCAGTCTTAAACGTCTCAGTCCTTTAATTCAAACGCATCAGTTCCTTATCGATATAGCGTATCAGTTTTTCCTTACTTTCCGGTAGCGGGCAGCGTACTTCCGACCAATTCCCGTTTTTGTCAATCAGGCAGAAACGCGGGATGGCTGCAATATTGTATTTTCGAGCGAATGACTCACCCTTACTATCCAATAACTGAACACCTCCCAATTCCTTTTCTTTAATCATATTGAGCCATTTATCCTTATCCTTTTCCGCGTCAAGCGAGATACCGACAAAGACAATATGCTCATTCCCATGATAATGCTCTTCGATTTCTTTTAAGAATGGCATTTGGACCTTACAGGGACCGCACCATGTTGCCCATACATCAATAAAAATCACTTTCCCTTTGAAATCCTTCATGGAGAACATCCTTCCTTTTCCATCAGGTAATGTAAAATCATAGGCCGATTTTCCAATAAAAGCTGTATCCGCGGCAAACATACGGTACAATCCATCGTATTTCTTTCGAATAGTACCATCCTTTACATACTGCGCGTATGGCATGAAGATGTCCCTGAATTCACTATAGTTTGACACATTGAACTCCAGTTCATCCAATTGTGCTTTTAGCAACACCGATTTCAGATCGTCATTAGTAATCGACTCCATCATAAAGACTACTCTTTCAGCATCCCCCCACTGCCTTCTCGTAGTTTCTTCAACCTTGAGCAGATTGAGTTTTGCCAACAGATTAATATACTCATATCCTTCTCCCAATAAAAGGATGCCGGAAGATTCTTCCTTATTTTTGTACACTAGTTCTCTGTAATCATTCGGGACATCCAAAAATTCCTTCGCCTGTATAAATGTCGATGCTACTTTCCGGACAGAAGATTTCCATAACACCTCTAACGCAAGTCGATTATTATCTACCTGACTTGCCATTTTAAACAGTGCGTTAAATTGGGAGTTGGAAGTTTTAACCTTTTCAATAAAGGCATTGATTTCCAACTGCTTCGATGTATATAATTTAAAAAAAAGTTCCCTGTCTGGTTTATACTCCATAGCAATCATCGTCAATGGTAGCATTATTTTCTCCCATTGTACAATCATTTCATTTTCTTCTGTTGATTTAGAAGTCCCTATCGTCGTACCCGTTGCCACATCCAACGTAAGATTAATCTTATCTTGTGGTTTTAGATAAATCCTTTTTCTCGATCTTAACGTAGAAATATAATAAAACCCTTCTTTTTCAACAAGAAGCTGGAAATTAAAGGTAGAATCGTTCTGTTGCATTCTAAAAATTTGAACCTTTTGCAACTGGCCATCGACTACCTTATCCAATGACAATTCCAATCCACTCTTTAGTCCTCTGGCGATGCCCGACACTGAAGCTACTTGGTGTTTTTTCACCTGTGGCTTTACAGTCAGTCCTTTCTGATCTTGTTGAAACAAGGATGGGTCAAGTGTTAGTTCGAGATCTTGTCCATCAAGTTGCAAAGGGAAACTGACACGATGATCAACTTCCAGTCTTCGATGACCTTCCTTCATCACCACCACCTGCAATGAGCAGTCTACTCCGGATATCATCGGAACTGTCAGTAAGAAACGGTTATCCGTTGTATCCACAAAATATTGTGCTAGACGAAACGATCGATTGCCGTCCATTCCTACTATTATAACCTCATAGTTTTTCTTTTCGGTAAAGGAGCCTGACAAGGTTACCCATTTTTGTTGAGCATATAGCTTTCCTAAGCCCAATATGCTCAATACTGTAATTATTACAATATTCTTAACGAATTTCGCCATTTTCACTAACTTTTTAAATAAATCAAACCAATCCTCTCCATCCCTTTACTACTTAACACCCAGAGTATCGTCGATAATCTTTTTAAACCCAGGTGTTGATGGGCGTGGCGCATCTACAGTCACAATTCGGCCCTCCTTGTCAAAGATCAAAAATCTTGGAATTCCTTCTATTCTATAATACTTCTGTATAGATTCGGTCGAATTAGATAATAATTCTATACTTGTAAAGCCTTTCTTTTTAATAAAGCTGCTCCATATATCCTTTCTATGTAACCCGTCCACTGAAACCCCCACAAAAGCCACATCATCACGATCGCTATACTCCTCTGCTATTTTTTCCATGATGGGCTTTTCCGCTAAGCAGGGAGCACACCACATCGCCCACATATCAATAATTAGCACTTTCCCTTTGAAACTATCCAAGCTGTATTCCCTATCCTGTGCATCCTTCAGTTTAAAGTTATATCCCTTAGCCCCTTTCGCAAACAAATAGAGTTCCTCATATTTCCTTTGATATGCTTCCCTCTGCTCTGTAGATATAAATACATCTTGAAAAGGCTCCACCTGCTCCTTAAAAACCTCATACTCTTTGATATCAGGCATTTTATAAAGCAAATAAGCTACTTTAACATCATTATTGGTAATCAAGGGAACATTTTTTGAAAAGGGAAGAACAGCTAGCTCCTCTCCACTTTTTCTCTTATTAAACTCCCAATACGCAAAGACATAATGCAACAGGTCTTGACCGTGTTCAGAGCGCAGCAAAGCCGGATTAGAAACAATGGTCTTATCATCCAAATCCCTATAAAAAGCCGCTACATTAGCAGTACTATCATATCTGGAATTAAGTCGTCTACCAAAATAAAAGAAATTAGCTGCTTTAAGGTATTTTAAATCCGTATCAATTTTATCGGCCAACCAAGTATTGAAATATATATTCTTTGTTTTATTGTCACGTACAAACTGTTTACTATGTTTTGCGAAGGCTTCGTATTTCGGATACGATTCCGGAATATTCCATCCTACAGCGCGACAATAAGCATTAAAATCATCTGTCCATTTTTGCAATATGTGGGTCTCCACGTTGGCATCGTGGACAACGCAACTATCGTAATCAACACTATGTCCCGTATAATGTAGTTCTACTTGCTTTTGATCGCCAGCCTTAAGATAAATAACATACTTATAATCGCTTCCTTTCCCACCCGCTTTAGCGAAGAAATAAATACCTTCTTTGGCTTCATCCAACTCAAAGGCACATTTCCCATGGGTATCAGGCCGTTGAAAACCCAAACTTATAGCCCTTCCATCCTTCAGTCTATACAGATTTACCCCACTAGTAGAGTTCCCTACAACCGTGATATTTATAGTTGCTTTATTTACTTGTGCATACAGACAGTCTACAGCCAGTGTAAATAAAACCACAATTATCCCTAAAAATCCCTTCATCATATCTAGTTTTATTAACGCAACACTCCGCCTATTGTAACAATAGGCGGAGTGAAATCTTCCTTATTTCTTGTTGAAACGCTTATTTAAAGCACGTTGAATATATCCGGCCATATAATCTAAATGATCTCTTGATTCTTTATCAACGAGACTATTTTTCGATGCCAGAATCTCTTTACGTAGATCCTCCAAATGTACAGCAATGAGCGCTCCTACATCCGAATTAGTCGTTACTGGAGTTTCTTCTGCGGCTTGCGAACTCATTAATATTCCTATTATATTACCCCCCACTTCGGCCTCTTTCATTGCCCTTAACAATGCATTTACATACGACTTTTGTACATCTCTACGAAAACCGTCCATAGGTTTATGGGTCTTTAACTCACTCCATACGCCCGCTTTCATATCGTGCAAAAGTCCCTGAACAGAATAGGTACTATCTGCTCCGAAGCGTTCCTGCATAATATACAGGGTATTCAATACACGATCACTAAATATAGCACTCATTTGTCGCGTTTGAATAATTTTTATAGAGCTACTTCGAATAGGATTCCCAATCTTATTCAAGATTTCATTATCCAGTAACCAGTTAGGTGTTTCGAACACTTCTCGATTTAAGAAAGCAACAGCCTCACGTTGTTTCTCCAAAGGAGCCGAACTATAGATATCACCTTCTTGGCTAGGTTCTTTTATGGTCTCATATACACTCGCAATATTATTTAATACGTGCATAACATAACGATTGTACTGATTAAGAAGCTGAACATACATCTGCGTCAGGTTTCTGTACAGATCATCTTCATCGTCCATCGTCCAATCCGGAAGATGCTTCAATACAAATTTGAGATTTTTAATACCATACGTGCTAGCCTCCATACTATTATCGCCTACATCTTCCGTCTGGCAACGGCAATCGTGATTAAGTCCTTCACCTCCAAACCATAGTTTCGGGTTGGCCGCAAGACTATCCACGATCCATTTAGATACGATTTTTTTATCCTCATCTACATCCTTTGCTCCTGTATATTTATACCCCCATTGTATGGCCCATTTATCGTAGTCATTAATCCGAGGCATAATCCCGGCCTCTCCTATACCGTCTTCTGGCTGCGCGACATAGTTAAAACGGGCATAGTCCATAATAGACACCGAGTGTCCATTTTTTTCAACCCATTCTTTATCACGGAGCTTTTCGACCGGGGTTTGGCTACTCGCTCCCATATTGTGACGTAGACCCAAAGTATGCCCAACTTCGTGTGAAGAGACAAAGCGAATCAACTGCCCCATGAGCTCATCGCTGAATTTCATGGTGCGGGCACGTTCGTCATTGGCTCCTGCTTGGAGCATATACCAATCATGAACCAAGGTCATCACATTGTGGTACCAACCGATATAACCTTGCAGGATCTCACCACTTCTAGGGTCGTGAATATTGGGTCCATACGCATTAGCAACCTCCGAAGGGAAATAGCGCAATACTTTATAACGTGCATCCTCTAGGCTCATCGTGGTATCACCTTCTGGCCATTCTTTACCAATAATAGCATTTTTAAAGCCCGCTGCTTCAAAAGCAACATTCCAGTCATTGATCCCCTCTATAAGGTACGGACGCCACTGCTTCGGTGTAGCCGGATCGATATAATACACGATCTGCTGTTTAGGCTCTACTAAAATACCTTGTTTATACTTTTCCAAATCCTCGTCTTTCGGTTCCAAGCGGTAGCGAACGATGAAAGACCTAAAATTCGAAGTCTGCTGATCGTCCTGAAGTGGCGAATACCCTCCCGCAAAATAACCTACCCTAAGATCGAATTCACGTGGTATCATAGGCTTTTCTGGCATCAACAGAATAGAAGTAGACACCTCTAATGTGATAGCATTTCCTACTTTTGCAGCCTCTAAAACAGGTTCCATTGCAGATGGCCTCGCAGGAGCAGTAGCGGCATAGGTCCGAACTGATTTCATCTCCAGATTGATCGGATAGACGGATACACCTTTCAAGTAACTCCTGTCAGCAGCCATAGCACCTAATCCCAGTCTTTTAGTTACTTCAGTACTTAATCTGGTAAATACATTTTCCTTTTGAAGAAAGTCAGTGACATCGATAATGGAGCTATTATCCTCTTTTCCCCGCGCTTTTAAATCAAATATGGTTGCAATAACATTCACATTTGAGTTCTGAACAGACTGTGCCAACGTACTCGACGGATCCACCGTAGTTCCTGTACTGACAATACGAAGGTTGATCTTCTTTCCGATACCTTTATCAAAAAGGATCATTTTCTGGTCCATTTGCTCTCCCCCATACTTCGGGCTACCGCTAGGTACTTTCACCAAAAAATTGGTCAGTAACAATGTACGATTCAATAAACTGTCCGGAATTTCAAAATAGTAGCGTTCACCAGTCTTATGCACGGTAAACAACCCTTCTTTCGTCTCTGTTTTATCTGTGATGATAGCTTTTAACGGATCTACTTTTTTCAAAGTATCCGTCGTTGTTGAGCTTTGTTGCTCTTTAGACTGCGCATAGGACATCGCACAACTACAGCCTATTAATATCAATAATACTAATTTTAGTCTCATTACCTGGGTATCTATACGATCTCTATTTTTAATTTTTCGGATTTAAGGCATGCTCAATCTTTCCTGCCATATACTTCACATGTGATTGCATAATCGGATCCGAATATCTGGAAACAGCACGATCACATGCCTCTTTTAACAATTCCAAATGTGCCCGCAAAACCACAGCTACATCTGTTCCCACCAATAAATTTTCTTTAGTTGGATCCGGAATTACTTCTGTATCTGCCAATCGACTAAGCAAATAACTAACCAAAGTCTTCTGCATAAAACGTTTGTTACCATCCACAGTTTGTCCAGCTATCACTTCTGCAAAGATTCCGTCAGTCAAGTCCTTCAATAACTCTTCAACTGTATACGTATTTTCTTTACCGAAGCGCATCGTTGCTACATTCATTCTAAAAAGTCGACTGGGAGAGATAAGTTGATGAAGCGTCTCATCTTGCATACGGGTCACCTCTTCTTTCTTAGCCGGCTTTCTAAATTTATTCAATACCGACGGTTCCAATATCCAATCCGGTGTATTAAAGGCCTCTTTATTCAAGAAAGCTACCGCCGCCCTTTGCACTTCTTTAGGTACCGGTATGTACACATCTCCCGGCTCATTGACTCGTTTAATCCGGACGTATACCCCCCCAACTTGGGTATAGGCAATACGCATCAAAAAGGAATGTTGATTCACGAGAGTGTAATAGATATCAGATGTATTAAAATACGTATTATCATCAGTGGTTGTCCATGGAACGAGATTCTTCATCACGTATTTCAAATTTTGAATACCATACTCAGCCGCTTTAACAGGATTATTGCTTAAATCTTCCCATTGCGCTGATGGATCTGTGATATCCACAGGTCTGACTCCCGCATCTTGCCCTAGAAATTGCAGATCTGCCCCCTCTTTGACGTGCTGGGCAATCCATTTCAGTCGGATTTTCTTATCCGATTCAAAATCTGAAGTACCTGTATAACTATACCCCCATTTAATAGCCCATTTGTCATACTCACCTACTTGGGGTATCAATCCGTTTCTGCTAATCTTATCTTCCGGCTGAGCAACATAATTATAATGGTTGTAATCCATAATGGAATTGTTATACGGATGCTTCGCTAAATAAGCCTTATCCCTTAATCGTTCTAGCGGAATAGTAAAACTACTACCTAGATTCTCACTCAATCCTAACGTAAAGCCAATGGTACGGCTGATTTCTGCCGTAATCAGTGATCCTATTAATTCTTCACTGAATTTCATCGTTCTAGCTCCTGGATCCGATGCTCCTGCCTGTACCATATACCAGTCATGTAGTGTCTTAACTTGACTATGGGACCAACCAATATGTGTCTGCACGATCTCGCCTGTACGTGGATCTGTAACAATATTATTATCCAAAAAAGGTGACGTAGAAGGCATATAGCGAATGACACGGTAACGCGCATCTTCCATATTCATCGAAGGATCATTTTCAGGCCACTCTTTTCCGATAATCGCATTTTTAAAACCTGCAGCTTTAAAGGCTTCATTCCAATTATTGATACCGGCAATCATATATTTACGATACTGTTTCGGTGTAGCCGGATCGATATAATATACAAGAGGTTCTTTAGGTTCTACCAACTTGCCGGCTTTATACGCTGCAAGATCTTCCGGCCTTATTTCCAACCTATTTTTGACAATAAACTGTCTTTTATCTACTTTTTGTTGCTCATCCGTAAATATCGCAGTACTACTTCCTTTAAATCCTACACGAGGATCAAATACTTGTACCTGCATCATTTGTTTTGGCAATACCATGACCGAGTTACTGATTTCGAAAGTAACACCTGCACTGGCTGGTGGAGGGGTAGCTGCCCCCGCTTCACCATCGGGCTTCGGTGCTGCCCCTAAAGAATATGTTTTCATCGATTTGATCTCAATATTCAAAGGAAACGCCTCCATCGACAATAGAGCTGAGCGATCTGCAGCGGGTGCACCTGTTCCCATCTGCTTTTTTGCAGAAGCGTGAAATCCCGAAATCAAATTGTCCTTTAGAAAAAAATCTGTCATGTCAATAACAGTAGCATTGTTATCTTCTGTACGCGCCTTTACATCCAAAGACATAATGATCGGTGCAACAGTCGAATTCCGAACAGCTTTGGCTAATTCATTCGTATCCTCGGATTGATCGGCATTTACAACAGCCCGAATAAAGAGCTTATCACCTGGCGCTTTTTCGAAAGTAACAATTATCGCGTTCATAAGGTCTCCGCCGAACCGCGGGCTCCCCGTAGGCACTTTACTGAGTCGAGTGGTAAATAAAAATTCGCGAGACAATAAATCATCAGGGATCTCGAAGAAATATTTGGTATCAATGTTATGTACCTTAAACAAGCCACTTTTGGTGATTGCTTTATCAGTTATCACCTCTTTATACGGTTTTACTTTCGCAACTGTAGTTGTTGTAGGTTTGTTAACGGCTGTCGAATCCTGTGCAAAACCAGTTGCAGCCGAAAATAGTGCTACTCCCAAGACAGGAATGAACTTTAATTTCATGGTGTTTTTATATAAGTATGTTAGCATTTATAATACAAAAGTTTCTAATTATCGGCCCAGTGCCTTTTTAAATACAATATCGGAAATTTTTTGAAATCCGGTATAACTGTCTGCAGGCGATTCGGGAGTTCCGTTTATTAATCCCGATTGGGTATCTATATTAAAGAAATAGATATTGTGCCCCTTCCCACTTGCGCTCTCATCGGTCGCGACAACCAAAACCCTACCTTCAGGAACGCTGAAAGCTGAAATATTGGCGATAGTATAACCGGAGTTAAATACCTTCATCGCTTTAATAATAGTACCCGGAGCAAAAGTCAGGTTCGGTTGAGCCACCGAACCGGCCAAAGCATTTATCTTACAAGAATAAATCTGATGCCCGTTGACATAGTAAAATACGCCTCCAGGCATAGACATAAAAGTAGGGTTAGCAAATAATGTTGCCGAATTAATACCCGGACAGTTACTTTCATTCAATTGATAACGCCCGGCGATAAAGTTATTCGCATAAGTCAGTGCGCGAGGAAACTGTATCAGGTATGTTTTGTCTCCATCATCATTCCTAAAAAAGCAATTCCAATAGATACTAGCGGCTTTATTAATTGGTTCCGCATTTTCAGCGTAGATTAAGTTATCCCCTATATTCTTCATGTCGAAGCCTGATCCTGTAATCGGATCCAGATTCGCAACAGGAGGACTATAATTATTAGCTATATTGGTATGTAATGAAGTAGAAGCATTGAATAGTGTGAATGCTCTGTTCACGTTATCATAAAGCGTATAAAAATTATCACTACCAGACGCATTAATCACAAAAGGAGCGATGGATAAACCTTCGTAGGGAGGAAAAAAAAGAGGCGGGTTAGCTACATGCAAAGCAGAAGCAAATTGTCTATAGGCAATGCGATTATTCACGATCACATATTCCCACCCGGCTCCTGTACCACCAGCCGATCCATTGCTTTGAAAATTCGTATTTCCAGAAAGAGCCGCAAACCAGCCATCAGACCTTAATGAGTCCGCGAAGTCAAAACTACGCACCTGCAAAGCACCGTTAGGATATAAAAAGGACACTTTTTGCGCTCTTAAAGCTGTTACATAATTGATCACATTGACCTTATACGTTCCAACAGGCAATTTATGCCCGTTAACAGACGAATAGATATCGTTATACACATTTCCTTTGATACTACCGTCTCTAGTCGTGATGACTGAAATATCAGACCCACCATCACTTTCATGTAACACAACCCAACCTTCACCTCCCCAATCGGCCACCGATACATTTAATGCAAAATACTTATAAAAAGAAAGTCCACTACCTGTATCGGTTACCTTTGCAACCAGTTTATACAAATTAACAGGTAAGGTGATTTTAGTATCCAACTCAGCTGTATTACCGATCAAATAGTAAGGCGGGTTGGCATTAGACTGCGTATATTGTGTAACATACCACTGATACGTAAATTGCTTTACGTCTCCCTGTGAAGCATTTACCTTCAACCTCACTTTGAGGTTACTATTTTGACGAACCTCTATAGAATCCGCCGTGATAAATTCCGTTGGATCCACCCCATCCATATCAGTCGTTATCTCTATAGCGTTTGGTTCAATATAATCGTAATTTCCTTTGTCCTTGAAGCAGCCCGTTAAGATGAACAGCAGTCCTGTCATCCAAAATAATCCGCTTATTAATACTTTCATCTGTTTCATGTTTTCAAGCTCTTATTATTTAGTAATTAGCAGGTCCTACTTGAATAGGCTTATTCTCAAAGTCAGGATCATTCAATACAGCACCTGCGCCTCCGTAATTGCCGGGATAGTTAACCTTGATATAGTTACGTACAATAGCTACGTAATGATTGTACAATACGGGCGGACCAAATCTACTTCCGGGAAATTCCGTTATTGTCGTTTCAGTTTCCGGATCGTATAGCGCATCCAGAATAAGCTTATATTTAGTAGGGCTCCAGGTGCCAAAATTAGTACTGTATCCGGCAAAAAAACCTGTAATCGCCCCGGTAAATTCACCCCAAGATGCCGGTTCTTGCAGGTAGGCAAGACTTATAGTCAGCTTTTGATTTCTACCAATCCCTTCTGCAGGAAAATCATTATCCCTCTTTAGACGAATAGCAAAATTAACAACATTGCCTTCATCTAGATCCTGTGTCCGGTATACAACTATCGGAAGTTGTCCATTCACAGTATGAGCTGCTACCTTTGCCTGTTCTCCAATAATCTCAAAATGATGCCCCTCTATGGCAGCATTCTCATCCCCGGCGTTTGCTTTCAGGACCTCAACTTTAATGGAACGGTCAATAGAAACAGCATTCCCTAACACATTCACAGGTACAAAAATTGTATCTTTTACTCTTAGGGGATATTTCGCAAAGGAATAAGCCATGACCGAATCCGCCGTCCCAAAATAGATAGCATCATCCTCGTTAAACAAGGTCGGTTTTTCTTCGCAGCTACAAAAAAGCAAGCTGATAAGAAACGTGAGCGTATAGTAATTTATTATTTTCATAATTCGTTGTTGTTATTTTTACGGATTATACTCTCCTTCTTTGTCTGGAATAGGAAAGACATAGGCATTATTAGGCACTACAGCGGTCGTTCCGCTTTCTACTTTTAAATCTTTATTCAAGCGTTTGTAATAAAAGAAAGTCTGTCCTTCATAAATAAATTCCTTTTTATATTCTAACGTTATTGCATTAGATAACGCAACATTATCGGGTACAGCCGAAAGTGTTAAAGGATTCAATCCCCGCGCCATCCGCACTGCATTCAGATAGCCAAGTCCCTCCTCCAAATCACCCATGTTATTCTTGCATTCGGCCACTATATAGTACATCTCTGTAATACGCAACAACGGTACTATGTTCTGCATAGTATATGGAAGATTGCTATTTTGAAAATATTTAGACGGCACGTTTATATTTCTGGCATTATTATCAAACCAGGACAAGCGCCAGTCTAACGGAGCTACAGTACCATACAGCGCATTCTTATTCGCTAAGGCTAACATTAAGGGATTTCCCGCGCTCATATTAAATAATCCATCACTATTGGTAACCGTATTGGTGCTATAGAGTGAAAAAAGCAATTCCTTTGAAAAAAGACGATCCCGTACGTTCGCCGATGCAACCGCAACATTACTTGTCGATAGCGGAAATTTATTGCTACCGATTACTTCCAAGGCCTCCTTCAATGCCAGATTATAATTACCTCTATACAGATGCACTCTTGCTAAGAGCGCCTTTGTTGCCCAGTAATTCATGTGATTTTGGGTATAGCCCGAAAATAAAACTAACGACCCTTCGCTTAGGGCTGTGGTATCTGTCTGCGCTAAAATAGCTTTTGCTGAATTGAGATCTGAAATACAGGAATCCAATGCAGACTGTAAAGAGACAAAAGGCGTTGATTCGGCCGAGAAAACACGAACATAAGGAATTGCCCGTTCATCCATTCCGGTTACCGGAGATTGACCAAACATACGCGCCAGATCAAAATGAAATAACGCCCGCAAGGCAATAGCCTCTCCTTTCACACGATGATAGTGGTCTCTGGAAAAGACATCTTCTTTTTGATCGATATAGGCGAGTAAATTATTCAGGTTGGCAATATTATTATATAGCCCACTCCAGATAAACCGGATCTCCTGCTTTACCCTATTCTGTTCATAATCATACCGGAAACTGTTGGCATAAAGCCCGTCTCCTAGCGCTGAGGTTGCTGCATTAGAATAATTATTGGCCATAACGGACAACATACCCATACTCAGATCATGGGTATATAAGCCCATTCCGCCAGATGATGCGGGTTTGTCCATCGCCAAATACACACCTGTCAGTGCATCCATAAAGCCCTGTTCGTCCGTAAACATACTTTCCTGTAGAACTTTATCCCTAACCGGCATTTCTAAAAACTTTTCGCAGCTGCTCAAGCTTCCCAATACCGTGACACTGCACAACAAGACTACACTTTTTAAGCATTTGAACCACATATTATCCAATTTTGAAAGTTGATAAAACATATTTTAAAAATTTGTGGATAAACCGAAATTAAAACTCCTTGAAAAGGGATAAGCAGTTCCCCGTTCTGTTTTTATAGTTGCAAAACGAACCAAATTGTTTTGCGTTATCATGATGCGTGGTGCAGACAATCGAGCAGCTTTCACCCATCTAAGATGTCCGGGCACATTATATCCAATTGTTAAACTCGCCAGCTCCAAAAAGTTATCTTTTTGAACAAATCTGGAAGTGACATTCGTCTGTTGTAATCCGGTCGCTCCGTTAGCAACCAGTGCCTTAAAGGACGATTGGTCACCAGGCTGCTTCCAACGCTCTGTCAGCACGCGAAGGTCTGCATTACCGAATCGCAGATCAATGTTCTCTACACGATCTACCAATGTCTGATTATACATATATCCTCCATATTGATAACTAAAAATGAAATTCAACACAAAGTTTTTGTAATTGAAATTCGAGTTAAAGGCGCCTTTAAGCTTTGCAGTGGCGTCCGCTATCGGGCGTTTGTCCATAGCATCCCAAATGAAAGTTCGACTACCGTCCAATTTAAGAAACACCTCTTTTCCCGTAGCAGGATCAATACCCAAAGACTGTACAGCCCATAGGCGGGTCATGGATTGTCCTACCTCAAAACGAGGTAGTGGCTTCGTCTGATACCTGGAATTCAACGCATCAGTATCCGGTACAGATTTGTTGTACGCATCATTAATGGCTTGAATAGCTGGTGAAAGTCTTGTAATGGTATTGGTATAGTGACCAGCATTGAACCCTATAGTCCAGAAAATATTGCGCTGTGCATCTTTTATGACCGGAGCCGACAAGCCAAATTCAAAACCTTGGTTTTTAGTAGCACCCAAATTGTCTCTATAGCTTTCAAATCCTGTAGAAAGTGCCAGATCCAACGGCAGAATCAGATTATCTGTAGTTTCCCTAAAGAAATCGACAGAAGCATTAAGCCTGCCTTTAAACAACCCTAAGTTCAAACCAACATTAGTTTTCAACGTCTGCTGCCATCTTAGGTTCGGATTCGCGTAGGCTGCTGTCACAGCTCCCAACATCAGCCTATAATTGTTCATTAAGTTATACTGATAAATCTGCTGTGTCATATCCGAAGAAAAGTTTTGATTTCCCGTAATACCAATTGTTGCATTCAACTTGGCAGTTTGGATAATACCATTTTCCTTAAAGAACTTTTCGTTGTTGATATTCCAGGCCACCCCTCCTGCATAGAAAGGTGCAAATCTGCTATTGGAACCAAACTGGGAAGAACCACTTTGATTGACTGTAAATTCTGCTGTATATCGGTTATCATAATTATAACTTACACTCAAAAAGTTGGAGATATTTTTGGTTTGGTTATTTTGCGAACGCGGCTTTATGGTTTGGTAGTCAAACCCATTTGCCAGCCCCATTTCGCCCATATCATCATTCGGTATACCGTAAACACCTAAAGCAAGCGTATTGCTTTCTGTCTTCTGAAACGAGCCTCCTAAATTGGCAAGAATCGTGTTTTTTCCTAGCGCCAGACGATAGCTAAGATTTAACCGTCCGTTGATCGCACTATTCTTTCCTGACATTTTCTGATAGTAGCCCAAATTTGGGAATAGCGCCAATACACTCGAAACAAATCGCGTATGATCCGCCGGATAAAATGCCTCTGAACCAGGCGAATTAGAAGACCATCCCAGGCTTCCTGTAACCCGTAGGTCGTTTGTTAAGGACCATTCCAAATTCGTATTGTTAGTCAAACTCAAAACTGTAGAGAAGTCCTTTACATTTAAAGTAGAATTGTATGATGGATTGGTAAATATTCCACCCGGAGCCGATATAGCAATCCCTAACTCACTTTGATTGGGTTCCAGAATCTTAATCAGGTTTCCAGCTTCATCTCTATTTTTGAAATAAGGTAACTGTCTGACATAGGAATCAAAAGATCCCCAAGGAGTATTGTTTCCTTTGGTATAGCCGACAGAAATAGTATTACTCAGTTTTACATTCTTTAGGACATAAGAAAAGTTGTAATTCATTGCATAACGATCCCTGCCCGAATCCTTCATCACCCCTTCAGATGTGTTGTAATTCAGTCCGAAAGAGTAACGTAGCCCCCCTGATCCCCCTTGCGCGGAGAGACTATGATTGAGTCCATAGCCGATTTGAACCGGTTGCGAGAGCCAGTAGGTATTTACTCCACTCTTAACCTGACTCAATCGATAATCATACCATTGTTGGCTAGCGATATCAATATACTGATTATTGGGGTCATTGTAGATTCCTGCTAAACGTTGTGCTTCTAAGAACTGCTCTGCATTCATCATTTTATAGGATGTTAAATCAGGTGCTTCAGCACTCGCGTTGATGGAATAAGTAATCCTCAATTTTCCGGCTACAGGTTGTTTAGTATCGACAACGATTACGCCATTGGCCGCCTTTGATCCATATGCTACCGTTGCAGCAGCATCTTTTAATACGGTGACATTTTCAATAAGATTGATGTCCATATCATAGAAAGTCTGCAGTGTAGCTTCAAATCCGTCCAAGATAATCAGGGGCTGATTTGGATTTGCCAAATAGCTGGCCATAATATCACCATTGGATACCGGCGTAGCTTCCGAAGTGCCCATCGGCGAAAGACTAAGGTTGTTCGCTCCGCGAATCTGGATATTGGGTAATCGATTGGGATCGCTACCAAACTCGTTATTCTGTAGCAAACGCACCGATGGATCGACGACAGCCAAAGCCTGAATAACATTCCTTGGATTTACCATCTTCAGCTCCTCGCCTGTATAGGTCTTTGCCGCACCCGTAAAATTACCTACCGGGCGTTTATAGAGCCCCGTATTGACTGTCACCTCGTTGATGACATTCAAGTTTTGCTTTAAAGAAAAATTGACTATAGTTTCACCTTTCTTTGCCGTCTTTTCTATCGTAAGCCGCCCCACAAAAGACGCTCTCACTGTTGCTTCCACAGGGACATTTTCCAGGGTATAATTTCCCTCTTTGTTCGTAAGTGTCCCACTCCTTGTACTTAGCTCCATAACATAAGCGCCCTCCAATGGCTTTCCCAATTCATCCTTTACGGTACCTGTAAGGGTAATCCGTTGGGCAAAAAGTGAGAGCGTCAAAAGATTGAACAGTATGAACAAAGAGAATTTCATATTCCATCCCATATGTTTGTTTAATTTTTTACTTTTCATAATCGTGTTGTCGAAATTGATTTTCCTAACCACTCTATTCCGGTCTTACAAAAACATAAGTAGCATTATCTGCCACGGGCACACTACCCACTATGGGTGTTGGCGAATAAAAAGGCAAAGAGTTAAAAGGCGTATGCTTACGTTTGTAATAGAAAAACATCTGTCCTTCAGCAATAAATTCTTTGCGGTACTCGTTCCTGATTTCGGCAGAAAGCGCATTCATGTCCGGGACATTTGCTGCAGTAAGCGCCGGCAAATTTCTGGATGCCCTTACCAAATTGATATAGGATAATCCTTCATTTACCTCTGGTGCACACTCAGCGGCAATGTAATACATCTCAGGCAATTTCAACATCGGAAAGATGTTGGAAGCCGTTACCGTCAATTTTCTAGGTAGAATCGGCACCCCTAATATATTACCTGTAGTCACATCGATAAAATTTCGTCTATAGTCAGTGGTCGGTACATACAATGCATTCTGACTGGCAACCGAAAGTCCTAATAACCTAGGTGCCCCAAATAGTTCCCGATAGGAATTATAATAATTGTTAGCATAAATATACAATTTGAATAAACTCTCCTTTGTAAAAAGGAGGTCAGCAGGCGTTCCCGATGACAGCACAATTTGTTCGCTGTTAATGACCTCCAAGGCATATTTATTGGCATTTAAGAGATCTCCCTTATATAAATAGATTCTCGCCAACAGACCTTTTACAGCCCACTTGTTAAACCAGGAGGTTTCCAATGTTTGACCATCCAACAATCCCTCCGCTTCGACCAAATCTGTAATGCACCTATCCAAAGTCTCTCCTACGGTCTTAGATGCAGTCGCATTAAAATCAACCGTTAACACATAAGGTATCCCATTATCCTGCAATTGATTGGTGGAGAACATCCGCAAAAGATCAAAATGCAAATATGCGCGTATCGCCAAAGCTTCTCCTTTAAAATCTTGGTATCTCCTTTCTGAAAGAACAGATTTTCCTTTTTCCAGATTCTCAATAAGATTATTCAGATTGCCCACAGCACTATACATTTTATTCCATATCTGAGCCGAATGAGACTTTACAGATGGATGTGTAAGATTCAAAGTGGCTGCATTGTAATACAGCGTACCTGATTTAGCCATTGATACGCTATCATAATTTCGACCGGCAAGAGACAATATACCTATGGTCAATTCTTTACCGTAAAGACTTTCATCCCCCATGTGTATATACACCCCGTTCAACGCCTCCCGAAATCCGTTCTCTGTGGAGAAAATAGACGATTCATCAACAGCAAGTGGTTGTGGCGCATCGTCGACCCATTTTTTGCAGGCACTTACCCCCAACGTCACCATTATCCCTGCAATAACTATTATTTTATTTCCTATTAATCGCATAATCCCGGTTTTAAAAAGTTGCATTAATGAGTAACGAATATTGACGTTGGAAAGGATAAAATGTGCCACGTTGCATATCTGCCCCAAAAACTTCAAAAGCATTGTTGACCATTACTTTGATTCCCAAACGCTGTGCTTTCCATTTTTCCACAAGATTTTTAGGAAGCTCATAACCCAAGGAAATCGTAGAACACTGTAATCTGTTATCCTTTTCAACTAATCTACTCGTCATATATGTTGGCGACTGGAACAATCCTTTATACATTGCGTCGACCATTCCTGGTGTCCATCGCTTTGCATCCTTTACCCGCCCGTCAAAATGTGTATTGACATCAGTATTTTCTATAGCAGCCATTGTCTCATTATAGGCCATAGCACCATGTTCCATTGTAAAAAATGTCGCAAATGAAAACTGTCGGAAAGTCATATCCACTCCGAATGTTCCAATCCATTTTGGTGAGAGATTTCCGGCAAAGACTTTATCTTCGGCGCTCCAAACAGTAGTTGTACTTCCATCCTTTTTCTGAAACAGCTCTTCCCCCGTCTGAGCGTTAATCCCTTTGGATGGAACGGCCCATAATGCCAGTGGAGAATAGCCAACAACATATTGTGGCTGAGGCACATCTTGTAAAGCTTCCGTATTGTGATAGGTATTCAATTGACTCAAATAAGGCCCTATTTCTACAATTTTATCTGTCCCACTATAACCATTGGCGATAATGTTTAACTTAAGGTTATTTTTTAATTCCAAAGCCCGTGCGACCAACCCGAATTCAACACCTTTAGTTTCTATCTTACCATAATTGGTATAATGCGCAAAATCTTGATATCCGGTAGATGACAAAGAACTAAGTGGTAAGAGCATATCTTGGTTCTCTTGGCGGAACGCATTCATGTACACCGAAAGACGATTATTAAACAAAGTAGCATCCACAGCAATATCTTGCTTTAGGGTCTTTGGTGTCTTTAAGTACTTATTTCCTTGTGCAATAACATAAGTACCTAAGCCTCTACCGATTGTACTTATACCACTTCCTGCCGGGACATATTGCCGATCGGTATAGTACCTATAAACAGTTCGATTAAGGTAGGATAGAAAGTCCTGATTACTTGATGTACCGACACTTCCCCTAACTCGCAATGCGTTGATCCAGTCTATAGGCTTCATAAATGACTCCTGGTGGATATTCCATGTAGCACCTGCCGCGCCGAAGGTTGACGAATTATTTAACCCGGAGTAATAGTCTAGAGAAGCCGACACATCCAACTGATAGCGCTTATCATAGCTGTATCCCAGATTGGCAAAGGAAGATGCGTATCGTGTTACAATCTTACCACTAATAGGCTTTGGAACAGAGTATCCTGCACCAAACGAAATCTCAGCCAGTCGATCTACAGCAAAACCACTAACTTCTACCGCTTCTGATGCACTGGAAGTCTGTGTTATCAACTGTCCTAAATTTGCAGAAAGCTGGTGTTTCCCAATTCTATTCTGATACTGTAAACGTACTCCACCCTGAACATCCCAAAAAGAATTGGATGTATACTGATACATACCTCTCTTGAATAAATTATCAGGACTTATATCAGCAAACAGAGTATGATTGGGTGGCAGAAAATAATTCTTTTCATCGGATTGCTTTGTGAGCGAGACCATCCCATTCAACTGGAAACCATGTCCAAATATCCAATTCAGATTGGTCAGATTACTAAAACGCGCATACTTATTTTCATCCGTGGTGGATAATAACGCATTAAAGGCTGGGTTCTTGAAGAATACGTCTTTGTCATTCAACGTATATTCTTCTACCATTTTCTGAAACTTCCCTGTATAAGGGTCTATCGCTTCCCAATAGGGATTCATTTGCAAATAATCATTAAAAGCACCGTAAGGAGAGTTTGCTGCATTCATACCCAAATACGAAAATTGGTTATTAAAAGTCAAACTTCCGATACGCCCTCCAAAAAAAGCACCTAAATCCAATATTTTTCGGTGAGACCCTTTCATTGTCCCCGCGATATCGTTATATGATGCATTCAATCCGTAGACGATATCATCATTTCCGGCACTCAGACCAAGCGTATGCTTTGATCCCACTCCATTCCGCAGAGGGACAGCCAACCAATCTGTATTTATATTATTGGTATGAGCCTGATTATAACGACTCTGATACACTGCGCTTAGATCTCCATCAAATAGACCTGAAGCCTTCTCGATTTCTAATTTTTCTTTCGCCGAAAGTCTTTTAAAAGAACTCAGATCAGCAGTAACCACCTGCAGTTGTTCTGAAAATGAGACTTGAAATCTCCCTTGTGGTCTTATTGTTTTAATTGCAATAACCCCATTTCCCCCTCGCATTCCATAGCTCGAAGTAGCTAATGCGTCTTTTAAGATGGAAACACTTTCAACCCGGTTGATATCCAGATCCTGAACCACTTGAAGGGATACCTGTACACCATCTAACAAAAATGTCGGACTACCTGTAGACATCACATGTGCTGCCCGATAATCTCCTTCTGAAGGATTGACCTGAAGTCCCATTGATATATTCTTATTGAGCCCATCAGCAGAAAAAGGAAAATTACTTATCCCACGCAACCTAACCTGAGCCAAATGATTGGGGTCATTTCCGTGCTTTCTTTCCGCATGAATTAACAACGAAGGGACATAAACCCCCAGCCCATCGACAAGACTCCTTACACTTACGTTACGAATTGCATCACCAGACACCTTCGTTACAGCCCCGGAAAAATCAGTTGAAAAACTCCCTAATAATTCTTCTGTTTTCAACATCTTTACGGTTAATGATGTTGACGAAATAGTTTGACCTATTCGATTATACCCCGGTTTGGACAGTACAATAGACGTACCTGGGTTATTTTCAAACTTTACCCTGCCATTTTCTGTAAATTTAGACTCTTTGCCCATGGTAACCCAAACACTATCCAGTGGCTTAGAACTACTCCAATCCTTGACAATTATCTCCACCATACGGGTTTGCTTTGCGGTATCCGCAACAACAATAGTCTCCTGCGTTAAAGGAGCAGAAAATCCTAGGTGTGGCACCATCCAACAGGCGCCAATCATACCCCATAAATAACATAACTTACCTTTCATTGAAATCATTTAAGCTAATAATAATGTTAACTTTTTTTAGTCGAACTTTCTCTTCAAAATTGAAATACAATCCCTTCAAGTCATTCAAATACCATGTGTATTACACAAGTTTCTTTTATAATTGATTAGAAAATTAGCTGCTATTAACTAACACTAACAAGAGCAAATATCCATAAAGTATTGCTAAAATCAAAAAAAAACACCACTACAAAACCATTACAATGTGCTTTTTTTGAGCAGAAAACGCTACTACAATGAAAAATCTACCCTTCGTTTTTTTAATTCGACTAGAAGATAGAGCAAAAAAAAATGTTTAAGATAGCTGAGATAAGAAGGTCACCAAATTGTAATCCTGATTGGTTAAATTTAGTTTCTTCCGTAAGCGGGTTCGCGCTATTTCGATAGATTTAATGTTTTGGTAGGTGATAGACGAAATTTCCTTAGTTGTCATACCCAATTTTAAAAATGCACACAGCTTACGTTCACTCGGAGTCAGGTTAGGAAACCTTTCATTCAAAACATCATAAAAATTCTCGTGAACCTGTTGAAACCGAAACTCAAACTCCTTTAAGAGCTCAGGCCTTAAATTTGATTGCAAATCTGTTACAACTTTCTGTATAGCAAACTTAGAATCCTCATCTAACTGAGTCTTCATTTTAAGCAGTTTATCCGATATATCATCAATCAATTCATTCTTTTGCATCAGATGAATTGTACTTGTTGTGAGTTCCTTGTCCTTCATTTGAATATCCTTCTCCAAGCTTTCCTTTTCAAGTTTCAAATGAGCTTGCTCTAATAATGAGCTTTTCACCTTATTACGTTGCAGATAAAATAAAAGACTTACAATAATCAACGAAAGAAGAAGACCAACTCCAACAAAAAGATAAGTTAACTCCTTTTCTCTTTGCCTAGCCCTTTCTTCACTATGCTTACGTTCGAACTCAAATTCTGCCTTTAGTTGGGTTATTTTAGCAGCTCTTTCGTCATTAAACAAACTATCGCCCACCCGTTTATTCAGGGCTAGTGTTTCAAAAGCTAATTTATACTTTTCCTGTTTCTGATATATTTTATACAAGTGCGAAGATGAACGCCTTATGGTCAATAAATCCCCTGTACGCTGCGCCATTTTGATTGCCTGTTTCAAATATCCTTCCGCAACAGTGTAGTTCTTTAAATCAAAATAGAACTCGCCGAGTCCATCATAGGATAATGCCATACCATTTTCATCATTGCGATCCTGACGACTCTTTAACGCCTCTTGATAGTATTGAAGTGCTAAATCATCCTTGCCTTGCTTATGATACAACCTTCCTTGATTTGACAGTACATTTGCAATAGCAACTTCATCCAAAGCTTGTCTGGACAAACTCAAGGATTCACTATAATAATGACCAGACTTTTCATAATCTTTCATTTCCTCATAGAGGATACCCAAATTATTGAGCAGATTTTGCTTTAGTTTTTTCTGGTCTATGCTAGCTGCAAATGAAAGAGCCTTAGTATATGCTACCAATGCATTTTTATAATCTCTTTGATAGTAATTAATAATACCAATTCCATTATAAGCGAGCAACAGTGTACTAGAGTCCACACTATTACTTTTTATCACCTGTTGATAAAAATCCAAAGACCGAGGATAGTTTCCGATAGTAAGATTCGTTACAGCAAGGTTTAATAATGCTCTATTTATCAAACTATCGGAATCAATCTCATGCGCCAATTTTATAAATTGCTCCGCATATTCTAACCCCGCTTTTGCATCCGATTTACTCGTAAAGCGAGATAGCTCAAGTGTAATTTCCGCTCTTTCTTTTTTTGTCCCTGCTTTATACAATCGTGCTTTCAAAGTATCCAAAATCGTATCTGCAGAATCGGCATAAACCATCTGACAAATACAAGTACCGACAATCGCAACAACTATAATCCCAAATCTCAACAATAACATGTTATACTGTTAAATGAAAGCTATAAGAGTTATTTAAACAATTAGCTCCTTTACAAAACTGTCCAAAATTACAGAAAAAACAACATCATTGCTATACGATAAAAAAAACGGCATTGAAATTCATTTAAATTCCCTCCTGATCAAGGATCATTTCTGCTTCAACATCCTTAAACCTTACAGTTAGTTCTTTAAGTTTTTTTACCAATGTAGCCTGTATCTCGGCATAGCCAGGTGCATCAATCAGGTTCTTCATTTCCTTTTGATCTTTCTCCAGATCATAAAGCTCCCATTTGTCTGCACCACGATAAAATCGAATTAGCTTATATCGATCTGTTCGAATCCCAAAATGTGGTATCACATTATGCTCTCCAAATTCAAAATAATGGTAGTAAACCGCATCCCGGGATTTCTTTTCTATTCCTTTAAAAAGAGGAAGCATCGATTTACCCTGTATTTCCTTGGAAGGGGTTAATCCTGCCAGTTCTAAGGCTGTAGGTGCTATATCAATATTCATCACCATTTCATGGTGCACAGTGCCGGGTTTGATCACGCCGGGATAGCGAACTAGCATAGGTGTCTTCAGCGATTCTTCGTACATAAACCGCTTATCAAACCAACCGTGTTCTCCCATATAGAACCCCTGATCAGAAAGATAAATAACTAAAGTGTTGTCAGTCAACCCCTTTTTATCCATGTAATTCAGAAGCCCTCCGATATTGCGGTCTAAGGAAGCGGCTGTACTCAAATAATCCCGCATATAGCGCTGGTATTTCCACTCAGTCAACTCCTTTCCGGATAGATTTTTAGATATAAAGTCTTTTTCAACGGTCTGGTAATACCGATCGTACACCCGCTTCTGCTCTGCATTCATACGTGTGTAGTTCTCTCTTCCACGATCCAGATCCTGCATTACCTTCAGGTCATATCCTAAACGTAAGGTTTTCTCAATACTCATATCCTGTTGCGAAGCTGCATATCTGTTTTCATAATTATCGTAAAAATTGGACGGAAGCGGAAAAGTTGTCGTATCAAACCCTCCCAGATCCTGCAAATCCGGCATCCACACCCTATGGGTGGCTTTATGCCCTACGATTAGACAGAAAGGTTTGTCTTCATTCCGTGTCTCCAACCATTCTTCAGCTGCTTGTGTCGTCAGGTCTGTTACATATCCCTCTTTGCGTTTAGAACTTCCATCCATCTGGAGAAAATCAGGATTGTAATAATGCCCCTGTCCGGGTAATATCTCCCAATAATCCAAACCTTGTGGTTCCGTCTCAAGATGCCACTTCCCTATCCACGCTGTTTGATACCCTACTCCTTGTAGCCGTCGAACAAAGATATCCTGGCTGGCATCAAATTTACTGTGGTTATCCTTAAAACCATTAGCCGCACTGTGCTTTCCGGTCAACAGACATGCTCTACTCGGCCCACAGATAGAATTGGATACAAAGGCATTCTGCATAACAGCGCCCTCCTTCGCTAGTCTATCTATCCCGGGGGTAGGCATCAATGATGAGCCATAAGCACCTATTGTCTGAAAAGCATGATCGTCAGATATGATAATCAGAATATTCGGCTTCGTTGATTTAGGTTTCTTCTGGGCTTGTGCTTGTCCAAACAAGAGAACTGAGGCACACAGTATCAAATTTAATTTTCTATACATATTCTTATACTTTTTTTTATTAGATCTCCCTAAGCCTAAGGAAACTTTTACTATTGAATTTTATTCATTGTATTAGTTTTAATTTGTAAATAACTGGCACTGATATATTTTAGACTGAATTAAATTATGGTTTCTATTACCATTTGGTTACGTACAAAGAATAATTAGGCATCATTAATCCAAGCGTTCTTCTAGGCTATCACTACTTTAGTTCATAACTCCAAATTAGCCACCTATCCTCGACCAAACCTCCTCAAAATCTACCAATACTGACACTATATTGACTATTTTGATGATTGCTTAAAAAAGCCACTTCTGTCTATTCCAAAGTGGCTTTTTATACAATAAATGATCTAGCCTAAAGGCTATAGACTTATGGCTTTTCAATTCATCTATTTAGATTCTTTATTTACAACAGCTGCCTTTCTCCTTTCTGTTCCCGGCGATTTGGTAAGGTCATCACCTAAGGTCTCCCTGTAACGATTCGCTGCTTGAGTAAGCTGTTCTACTACTTCTGGAAACGATTCCTTTACATCTTGGGTTTCGCCCGGATCTGTGGATAGATTGTAAAGGGCTAAAGGGACCGGTACATCAGCATAACCACCCCGTTGGCCATCTTTGCCATGTGTGTACGTTTTGTAAGTCTGTCCACGGTGCGGGAATACCAGTTTCCACTTACCCTTTCGGATCGCTTCGAGATTATTGACACCATAATAATACACAAATTCGTCTCGTGGATTGGCATTTGGTTCCATGAATAATAAGGGCGTAATATCAACACCATCTATTTTTTCTTTGGGCAAAGGGGCTCCTGAAAGCTTAGCTATGGTCGGCAATAGATCAATAGTCGAAGAAAGGTTGTTGCATACCGTCCCTGCAGGAATGGTTCCTTTCCACCTGATAATACTTGGCACTCGCTGTCCTCCTTCCCAGGTCGAACCTTTACCCTCACGCAATCCCCCCGTATTACCGGCATGTTCGCCAAAAGTTAACCAAGGTCCGTTATCCGATGTAAACACAACCACGGTATTCTTTTCCAGACCGTTTTTCTTTAACGCTTTCATGATTTCTCCTATAGACCAGTCCACTTCCATCATAACATCTGCAAACAGTCCTTTACCGCTCTTCCCCAAGAACTTTGGTGAAGCATATATCGGCACGTGGACCATCGGTTGAGCCAAATATAAAAAGAAGGGTGCTTTCTTATTTTGCTCAATAAACTGAATGGCTCTCTCGGTATACAGCCCGGTCAGTTCTCCCTGATGTGCTAACGTTTCGATGTAACGTATCGGCTCATTCCCTTCGATCAACGGCAAAGGGGGATACTTACTCTGTGGCTTTTTAGGATCTGTTGCCGGTGTACCATCATAGTCTACAGGCCACATATCGTTAGAATAGGGCAGACCGAAATAGGAATCAAAACCGTAACTTAATGGTAAGTGTGGTGCTTTGGCTCCCAAATGCCACTTACCTACCATTGCGGTCTTATACCCTACCTGCTTTAAGGTAGAGGCGATCGTTGCCTCTTCGGGATTTAACGCAATCTCTGCCCATGGAAATAGTGCCCCATGAATTCCAACCCTATTGGGATAACTACCCGTGAGCAAAGCCGCACGGGAAGCACTACAGGTAGCCTGTGCCGCGTAAAAATTGGTAAAACGCATGCCTTCTGCTGCCAATTTATTGATATTGGGAGTCTTATATTCAATGCCCGAATAACATTCGGGATCGCCATAACCCATATCATCCATCAATATAATAATAAAATTGGGCTTGTTAGCCTTCTGTGCCCATAAAGAGCCTCCATACATTAGCAGGCCGATTAGGCCACATAAATAAAATTGTCTGAACATTCTAATTGCTACTTTGTAGTATAAAAAAATGACCTGTTTGACGGTACAAACACCAATCCAACAGGCCATTTTTTCTTTTTTTATTCCCAATCTGGATTTTGTTTCAGTTTAGGATTGATTACTCTTTCTTGTACCGGAACCGGTTCTAAATAATATCTGTCTAACCAACCATTTGTAGCATTAAAATACTTCACATAGCCGACTGTTCCTCCTCCATCAATCTCTATACCAGCAACATTTCCGTAATCGGCCTTATCAATTTTAACACCTAAAGCATATTGATTGAAATAGGTTCCTTTTTTCCATCTTTTTAGATCATTAAACCTAAAACCATCACCAAATAATTCTACCCTTCTTTCTCTCCTGATTTCCCAAAGCACAGGATCAACAGTCTGATCACGCTGAGTGTCAAAACCAGCATTGATATTTGCCACCACCATAGCAGCAACATTTGCCCGTACCCGTAACTTATTAATAGTCTGGTCAGCCACACTTTGATTAAAAGTCCCTAGCTCATAAGATGCTTCCGCATAATTCAGCATAACTTCTTCTATGCGGAATAATGGGCAATCCTGTGTATTGTTAGTAGCTACATCTTGAGGATGTCTGTTATAAAACTTCCAAAAATAGTACCCTAACTGACTAACCATCTGTGGGACTGCAACATTCTGTTGGGGCGCAACATACCAATTACTCAAGCTTCTGTTAAAAGCCGAAAAGTGAGGAACATTAGGTATGACATTACCTGATTTCATATCTCTTGATTGCGCGAATACCGGAAGTGTTTTGTTGACATTCCCCGGAAGAGCCTTCATCAGGTCTATGTAATATCCAAAATCCGGATTCACATCCTTTTCCCACAGTCCGTCAGAAGCACCCGGAGCGTTAATTTGAGCAGGATTCTTGATTCTTACACGATAAGGAGGAATGATATTCAGGTATAACCTCCTGTCCCTATTCTTGAACGCGTCATACATGGTCTCATCTCCTTCATAAACTGCACTTGTTGAAATAGGCTTACCATCTGTACATAAGAAACTTTCAACAGCTCCTTTTGGTACACCGGCAGGCCAGTTTGTACTAGCTGTGAAACGTGTTATCGCCGGATTGATACTAGCGTTATTATTATTAATGTTTGTATTAGCTACATATTGCTTACATAAAATAATCCCCGGCTTACCCACTAAGTCCTCACTATTGTATACATCATCGTAGTTAGGCATAATAGCAGGGAAACTCGCTAATAACTTTTGAGAATAAGTAACACTGGCTGTCAGAAATTTATTTGCATCCGGCAAATTGTGATATTTTCTCCAGGTTCCTTCAAATAAGCCAAATCTCGATAATAAGGCTCGAACCACATGCACATTGACTGTATTTACGCCATCACCCGCTGGTTTGATATGGCTTTCGGCCCATTCTAAATCACGCAGTATATTATTGGCCACCACAGTTCGGTCAGTCTGCTCTGCGAATAATGCTGTGGTATCGTTGATATTAAGCGTACGCTCTATCCATGGAACATTACCAAATGCTGCAATCAAATCGTAATAACGTAACGCACGGAAAAACAACCCTACACTACGCCAATGCTCTTTATCTTTTTCGTCCATACCAGAATTATCGACATGTTCCAACATCACGTTAACACGACGTACATAACCAAAATTCCAGCCGGAAATCACCAACATGCTTGAGTTTCCTCCTGCAGCTGCTGTTATTACCTTATTTCCTGTAGCATAATTGGATTGCCCGTTTGTAATAGTTTGGGAGAAGTTGTCAGAATTATATTCTTGACTGGTGAAATATGGCGGATACTGTACAGTACCTCCACCATAGCCGCCAAAATAATCATAAAGCCCCCAACTATAGGTCTTAAAATTTTCGTAAGTGATAAATGCTGTCGCATCAGTAAGTTGATCGACTGGCTTACGGTCTAAAAAATCATCATTACAAGCTGATAAACAGATTGTAAATGCAGATAGAATTGCTATATATAGTTTCATTGTATATTTTTTTTAGTTACAACACTTTTACTTGATAAAATGCGTTCTAATCTATTAAAGAGTGAGATTTAATCCTAGTGACCACTTCCTCATAAAGGGGTAGCCCATACCACCACCGGCTGTACCACCAATACTGGCTATGTCAGAAAACATTCCTTTAGGTAGATTGTCGAATGTGAACGGATTTTCAACACTGCAACTAATTGATAGCTTATTAATAAACAGCTTCTTTGCCGCATGGTCAGCTAGCCGATATCTCAACGTCAGATTCTGCACCCTTAAATAAGCTCCATTTAATAGGAAACGGGTTTGCACAACCTGATTGTTTGCTTGTGCTGTTCCCCCGGCAGCATCCGCATATATGCGTCCGTAGTACGCATCGGTATTTTCAGCTGTCCAGTAATCTAACTGATGACTATATAATGCACCATAAGTTTGCCAAAAATTAGGAAAAGTCAATTGGTTAGCTCTCCATTGGTCCTGCTTACCAACACCTGCCATCACAAATGAAAAATCAAAATTCTTATAAGAGGCCCCTCCTCTAAATCCGAATTGGTATTTAGGGATATTATCACCAATGATTGTCCTATCTCCCGTATCCTCCAAGGTATTAGAACCTGTATTAATAATACCATTACCATCTCTATCCACATACATGAGGTCTCCTGGATTTGGCGTTTGACCTGGTAATTTAGGAAGTTCAGGCTTCAACGTTCCATTTTTCAAAGACGCATTCAACGTTCCCTCTTCGAAATCATCTACAGTAAAAAAGCGATCCGTGGTATATCCCCAAATCTCCCCCATGTTTTTACCTACATAAAGTTGGGTAATAAGATTATTCGGATTGAATATCTTGGTCACTATGGATTTATAATTGTAGAGATTTGCACCAAGATAATAACTGACATTCCCCACTTTATCCTTCCAGTTTAAATCAACTTCAAATCCATTTGTCCTCAGAGATGCCGCATTCACCAATGGGGCACCTGTTCCTAAGATTGACGGAAGTGGTGTATCATTAGCGCTCAAAATATCTTTTGTCGTACGCTCATAAATATCAACGGAGCTACTTAAACGGTTCTTAAGAAGCGCAATATTAAATCCTAAATTTTTGGTTACAACAGTTTCCCATGTAAAATCCGGACTTATCAAGCCAGGAGCTCCCACAGTTGTAACCGGCACCCCTGTATTCAACCAAGTCGGTTGCGTAGGATTCATTCCTGCGAAGAAGCTATACTCGCCAATATTTTGATTCCCCACTGTACCGTACGAAGCTTTTACTTTAAACTCATCCAGCCAGTTCTTACTGAAATCCATAAATGACTCCTGTGTAATACGCCAACCAATAGAAGCCGAAGGGAAGAATCCCCATCTGTGTCCTGTTGGAAAGCGGGATGAACCATCGTATCGACCGTTCAATTCTACCAGGTACTTGCTATCATAGTCATAACTGTATCTACCAAAGAATCCACGTGTAGAAAATTCGGAATAATTATCTTCTGCTTCAACAACCCCTATACCTGTAGAGATTGCAGGTATATCTGAATTGATCATATCAGCTTTTGACACAAGTACGGACTCAAATTTTCTGAGTTCCTGATTAAAACCAAGCATCAAATTACCATTATGCTTATTCAGTTTCATGCCATAAGATCCAAATATATTAATGGTTTGATAATCGGTAAAATTATTATTCTTCGAAAACTTACCCGTTCCATAACTAGCTGGCGTAAGAATATAAGGATTCAATTGTCCGGCGACAATCTTATCATAACTGGTAACAAGATTTTTGATATTGTCAAACGTATATTCTCCTGTAATAGTTAAATTAGGTAATGGTCTTAAGATAGCACGGCCGGTCAATCGAACCTCACCCGATCGATTTGTTCGCGGTTCCGTATTCATAAGCATATACCTAGCTGACGCAATATTGCCTTCCAAGCCCGGAATCATGTCTGTCTCTAGGAAAGAAGGTATATTTGTAGCATCTCCAAAAGCATTTGCGTACGATGGTGTCGTCGTATGAGAATGAAAATAATTAGCATCGACCTGTGTCGTAAACCAAGGGGTAATGTCTGTTGTAACAATAGATTTCAACGTATAACGCTTGTACCTGTCTTGATTAGCTTCAGGAACAAGAATTCCTTTTTCATTAGTAGACCCGAATGAAAAACGATAACTCGTCTTCTCCGTACCTCCGTTGACTGACAAATTCTGCATATACATCGTAGAATTATTCCCCAGTAAATTTTGGACAGCGTTATTCGGCGCTAATTTATAATACACATTATCTTCAATCGTATATCCATCAGGGTACTTAGAAGGATCTGCTTCAAACTCATTGAGCAAGTCGATCCACGTCTTAAGATCCTGATTACCGTAGTAGGATGTACGCCCTCCATCAATATAATGTTGAGCAGTCTGTAGCGGTGTAGCCTTTTCCGGTAAATTGGTCACTGTAGCAAATACAGTATTACTATTGTAATTGAACTGTGTTTTTTGGTTTTTTGCCCCTTTCTTTGTGGTAATCAAAACCACACCAAATGCAGATCTTGCACCATAAATAGCTGCAGAACCGGCATCTTTTAGTACCGTAATCGTCTCAATATCGTTGGGATCTATCAGATTTAGCGGGCCATTTAAGGGTGCATTGTCAATCAAAACTAACGGGCCGGCCGTATTCATAGCCGAGGTCAGAGATGTCCCAAAACCTGTTCCTCCTCTAATATTGAAACTGGCACCTGCTCCCGGTTGCCCCGATGAAATACTCACTTGCAATCCCGGTACTACACCTTGCAACAACGATGCTGTTGTACTTACCGGTCTGTCGCCCAAAACATCATCCATCTTTATCGTGGATATTGCCCCTGTAATTTTTGCTTTCTGTTGAGCACCAAACCCCACAACAACAACCTCTTCTAAATCGCTGACAACAGGCATTAACGATACCTGAAGATCATTCTGATTACGAACAGCAACTTCCTTGGTACCAAACCCAATGATGGAAAAACGTAATATCGCATCTTGCCCGGCAACCTGAATTGCAAATCGACCGTCCGCCTGCGTCATTACCCTGTTATTAGTCTCCTTTTCCGCAACGGTCACATTAGCTAAAGGCTCTCCGTTTTGATTTTTCACAATTCCGGTTATTACTCTTATTTGGATATCGCTACCGGTATCCAAAGTACCTGAATTAGATTGAACTCGCCTACTTAGGAGGATATTATTATCCACCTGTTGAAAATCCAATTTATATTCACCGAGAATATCATATAGCACTTTCTTATAATGCGTGTTTTTATAATTTACATCAATTCTTTTTTGATCGTCGATCAATTTCTTGTTATAGAAGATATTATAATTACTTTGCCTTTGAATATCTTTCAAAACGACAGAAAGCTTTACATTTTTCTTCTCCAACGTTACATTTTGTCCAAATGAATTAGCATAGGCCTGAAGACTCGTTGCCAATAACAATGGGATTGCTAATGATAGTTTCATAGCGACTGGGATTTTAAAGGATGGGTGCCACTTTTTCATGCACAAAACATCCCGTTTTTTTTCATAACTTAGCATTGGGTTGGTTTTATTTTTAACAAACTTATTTTCAATCACACATCCATTGTGGATAAAAGATCTTGATTGCGCTCACAACGCTATCAGTCTATGTATTCTTTTCGATGATTCCATTCTGGATGAAGATCTCAGGGGCGCTCACAACGCTCCTGTATCTTTTTAAGCATTATTCATCATTTTATTTCATAATATGTACCTCTCTTTCTTTCAATTCAAAATTGAATCCACCTGTTATAGCTATTGTTTTTAATAATTTATCAATGTCCGAATAGCGCGAAATAGCTCCCGAGAAACGAACACCTTTAAAATCGCCATGGTATTTGATATCTACATTATACCACCGGCCTATATCTGCCATGATCTCATAGATAGAAGCATCATCAAAGGCGAAATTTCCATTTTTCCAAGCTGTAATATAAAATGGATCAACTTGATATTGATTACACCGCTCCTCAACCTCACTAAATACAACTTGATCACTAGGAACAAGCACTTTGGACGACACTTTAGTATTTGGATAATCCAATTTTACTCTTCCTTCAATCAATGTCGTTACAATAGATTCACCGTAATTATTGATATTGAATTTTGTCCCTAAAACTTCCAGTCGCTGCTTTCCTGTATTTACAATAAAAGAAACCTGCTTACCTCCAATTTCTTGTTTAGCAACATCAAAGTAAGCCTCTCCATTCAACTCTACCTGCCGTTGGTCGGCATTAAAAAAAATCGGATAACGTAATGTAGTTGAAGCATTCAGCCACACAACCGTACCATCAGGCAATTCCAATTGCCCTCCTCCACCTCTCGGTGTAACGATGGTATTATAGACTAATTTAGAAGAATGTTCTCGTAAAGGTTTAATAAGATAAGAGATATGTCCTTCAGCATTCTTTACAATCGAAAAATCATCTGTTTCGATAATTGTTCCCTCTTGTAATTGATCCAGATCGATCCTCTCGCCATCATCCAAAATGATGGTAGCTCGATCTCTACCCGGTACAATTAAAGACTTCGCGTTCGAAGCGACATCATTTACACTATTGACATTATTGCCTGAATAAGAACTCCAGTACCATATTGCCGCAAATGCACACAAAAGTAAAGAGGCCGCTACCCCCACGATTGTGTAAGGATACCTTTGGGATTGAATAAGACGAATATCATTGCCCTGGGTGAATCGAACACGTTCGTCATCAACAATACGTTCGTACATCTCGAATGGGCCTATCTCCCTCGAAATGGACTCATCGTCTAACTCCTCTTCCTGCCAGATTTCTTCCCAAGCTGATTTAAATTCCGGATCATCCTTCAGGGAATAAATCAATTTGATTTCCTCTTGGTCTAGTTTTTGGCTATAAAAAAGACGAATTAATCGCTTATAATTTTCGATTTTTGACATTTTAACTGGTGCGCTTTCTATAAATGTAATCGCACTACAGAGTCAAACGTACCAACGCAAAATCAAATTTTTAATAAAAAAATTATAAAAAGGATTTTTTCCATACTAATTCTGACAAACTTAGTTGCTAAATAAAGATGATTACGTACCGTATGTTTCGATAGGCCCAGTTCTTTAGCAATCTCATCATAACTTTTTTCTTCTAATTTATTCATTCGATAGACCTGCTGTTGTTGAACTGGCAAATCCTCAATGACATTGTCAACCAAAGTCTGTAATTCCTTCAACTCGATTTTTTCTTGCGTCTGAAAACAGCTTTCAGACCATTGCTGCAATTCTTCTTGTTGATAGCGAAGCCGTACGATGCGCTTTCGAAAATAAGAAACCGCCATTCGTTTAGCTACAGTATATAGAAATGGATAAATAGAGGTAATATTTTTAATCTCTCCTCTCTTTAAAAATAATTGAACAAAGACCTCTTGTGTAATCTCTTCTGCCTCTACCACATTAGGACAAAATTTGCAGATCTTCCGATATAAGATCGGATAATAATATTCAAATAAAGTACGGAAAGCCGACTCTTTACCAGCCTTAAACTGTATAAAAACATCTAAAGTACACGGTACGCTTTGTAACTTCATCATCAGGATTATTAGATCATTCTTGGTTCAATCACAATATTCGGAATAAAGTTATACAAAAAATGTTATTACACCAAAACCACCTTTAAGATGAACCTCCGCCAGCATTCAAATCCATTGTCATCATATACAAAGTTTATCATGCTATTGCCATTCATTACATCTGAAACAAAGACAAATACTATATATTACTTAGATAACGGCCGTATCCAGATCGCCTGCCCGCCAGACGCAATCAATTTGACATCCAACACCGTATTAACATCCACATTGATCCGCTTAACAGAAACTTTTGTACGGGTTTTTGAAGCAGGATCATCATGGTAAATACATGCTTCATACTTCTTTCCCGGTGTCAAAAAATCCAACGAAATCTTTAATTCACGCGCATCATTATTGGTAATAGTGCCTACAAACCAATCCTCTGCTTTACGACGAGCGATGGTAATATATTGTCCGATTTCTCCATCCATTATTCTCGTATCATCCCATACCGTAGATATATTATCGAAGTATTCCAATTCAGGCTCATCCTGAGCGTTTGATGGAATATCATACCAATACATATATTGCAGTGGGCTGTAGAAAATAGTAGACAATGCCAATTGATGCCCGGAAGTTGTTTTTATGGTTCGTTCTGATGGTACATTTTCTTTTAACCCCAGTTGCTGATAGTAACAGATGGTATAATCGGCAGCTCCTGCAATAAAACGCGTGAAAGGAAATATGGTATTTTGCGTTGCAGGAGGCATTTCTTCATTGCCGCGTATACCTTCCTGCGTCATTAGATTAGGATAAGTACGACTAAATCCTGTAGGTCTGTATTCATCATGCACATTAACCATCAAATTGTACTTTGCACATTTTTTGATCGCATCGTGTAACCAGGTAGTCCATTTATGAGAACCGACTTCAACAAAACCGAATTTGATCCCACGTACCCCCCATTGCTGAAACAACGGTAATAACTCATCCAACTGCTTATAGAGCGCACGTTGATTGACATAAAGAAATACCCCAACACCTTTGCCATTGGCATAGCGAATAATTTCCTGCAGCTCAAGATCACTCTTCGGATTACGCCGCGGATCTACATCCACCTTAGTTGCATCTGAACCGACCACATATTCATAACCGTACCATCCTGCATCAAAATGAATATATTGGATCTTGCGTTTGACAGCAAAATCAACCAGCTCTTTGGCACCTTTCATAGATAAAGTCATCTCACGCATCACCTTACCGGGTTGAATCCAAGAGGTATTGTTGATCTCAGATGGCGGATTTAAATTCAATAGCAAATCGTTATTTGCCAACAATTGCCCTGCACGATCAGCAACCATGATTACCCGCCAAGGTGTAGCAAAGGGTGTGAAGAAATCGACTTTATCATACATCGAACACTGAATCGTATTCGGTTTTTCCGAACTCAGTATAAATTTAGTTCGGGAATAATTTACCATCTCCGCTTCTGCCAGACATACAAAACCGCCCTCGGGCAACTGCAACACTAAAGGTCTTTCACTCTCATCCGGCCAATTTTTCAGCGACAGTAAGCTATAAGCCCCCTGTGCTCTATTGGTAAACCAAGCCTTAGTTCCTTCTGGGACAGTAAATTCGGTAAGATCTTTTGCGATACTGATGTCCATTCCACCATCAGGATCCTCAGGTAATAAATAGCGAAAAGCGATCCCCTCATTATAAGCTCTTACAAGAATCTGAAACTTGTGTCGTTGATTATTATTACGTATTAATGTAATTTTCATCTCCTGATAATAATCCCTGACTTGATTTCTTTCACCATAAACAGGATGCCAAACCGTATCCCGGGCAGTATTTTCTATACCCGATAATTTAAATCCGCTATCCCATTCGGATAATCCCAAAACAGAAGAGGATACAATAGACTTACCTTGATCCGAAACAGAATACATCGGTTTTCCATCCGTCAACAGACTAAATGAAAAAACCAACCTCCCGTTGGGTGAACGCAGTTCGGTAGTACCTTGAGCTACTAATAGTTGAATGCTGACCAGACAGCAGCATAGAAAGGATATTATTTTTAACATAATCGATTTTGCATTAAATTTAAATATTTACACTAAACCCTTATTTTAACATATTGTCCAAAAAGAATATGGCCGTTGGATTACAAACTACCCGATCAATCAATTGTAGTTCACAAATCCGAAACACACCTTTACCATATTTTAACTCTCCGGCTGCCATCACCGTACCTTTATCACCCAGCCAGTTGGAATTACCGCTTGTTAAAATTGGTATCCAACCTTCACCGGACATGGTATGACTAAGTATAGGGGCAATACATTTTTCCTTCCCATCGTACCATAAATTAAAATCAAAAGGTTGATTATCCTTAACCACCGGATGCCCTGTCATCGGCGAAGCAAAATAGTAATCGCCCATACTGTTTTTCTCTATGGAAACAGTGGTATTGGCTATGGAATATTGTCCCTCAGGAAGCTCCATGAACAGCACTGTTTTTCCGGATTTAGCCCACCCCTCTATTTCATGCTGTCTTACTTTATAATGGTCAAAGCCTCCGATCAGTATCGCATCAGCTGCCTCTCCGGAAGAAACTACCCTATAACCTGCTTGCTGAACCAAGGTCGCTACCTGACTGCCTTCTCCCCCTATAATATGGATTTTATTTTGGGGAGCTACCCGCTGTGGGAACACCTCAAATGCAAACTCATTCTGATAAATACTTTCCTCTTTTTCATTAACCAACGCTACACGTAACATATAAGCAGTACGTTGATCTACGTTTGGAGATTTGAATTTAAGGAACCCCTGAAACTCAGCACTGTTGACAGGCACTCGTGCAACAACCTGATTGGCCAGCACAACCTTCCCCTCTTTCTCAATCTGATATTTTATTTGATACCCCTCAGGAGCCTTATTCAAATCATTGCATATCCAGGTTTCAAAAGCAGTTTCCTCTCCGGAATAGAACTTACTACGATCACTACGCAACGAAACCATAAGAGGTGCTAAAGCATCCCGATAGGTAAAATAAGCTTTTTTAGGTTGACGATCAACATCCATGATGGACTTCATCCAACCCGCCGGCCACGCATCTATGAACAAATGAACGGCAAAAGAGACCATCCTAGAGTCTCTCCGAAAGGTCTCGGCAACAAATTTCATGGCCCATGCCTGATAATCCTGACTCGCCTCAATCCAATCGTTTAAGCTTTTCTGCGGATTGTACCACATATAATGGAAGCGATGCGTCTGCGACTTCGAAATCTTATTGGCAGTCCAAAGCGCATCTTCTGCTTTATTTCGAGGCAACCATGCCTCGGGATAATATTTTTGCATGACGTTCAACGGATCAAGTCCTTCGGCACCAAACTCGCCGCAGGCATACATCCATCCGGGTTTTACAGGCTGCCAATATCCCTGATACATTTTTCCAAGTGCCAAACCATGCCCATTGTACCAGGTATTGTAACAATGACTATCCGGCAATCCCGGAGAAGGTGGATCATAGTCACCATCTCCCGCTTTGATCACCCTGTCGGGATTACTTAATAATACAGCTTGATCCAATGCGGTGAACAGACGATAATACTCATCGGCCGTATTGAGACTACGCTGTGGAAATCCTTCTGCATTTGGAAACCGCTCATTGATATAAGTAATCAAAATGGTAGACGGATGTTTTCGAACCAGCCGCTCCATCTCTTCCACCTGCCTGATCGCTTCGGCAAATTGATTACGTCGTAGACTACCAAATAAAGGAAGATCTGTTTGATTCAATAAGCCCAACTTATCACAATAATCATATACCTCATCTTGCACAGGACGCTGTGTAAAACGCAAATAATTGATATTACAAAGCTTCGCTAACAGCAGGTCATCTATCAACTGATCCCAGTTTTTGCGAAATACAGACTGTTGTTCAAAGCCCATACTGTTGGCCCCGCGCAAGCGAATCATTTGTCCATTGAGATACATTTTACCTTTAGGAGTATTCAGCGTATCCATCGTAAAACTCCGCATCCCAAACTGTTGTACACGCGTATCCGTTAGACGCCCCTTTCCATCATACACTTTGACCTGAATCTGATACAGCCACGGATGCTCAGGTTCCCACAATCGGAATGATTTCATATCAATAGGAACACGCAAATAATTGGGTCCATAACCCATTTTCATCTTGGTTTGCTGCCAATCTACAGGTTTGGCAAGATCACCTACACCCGGTACATACGTGGTAGAAGGGATATATTCCAAATCCTCGACTACGGTCTCTGCAAAGTTCTGTCCATATACCGAAATACGTAGAGTAGCATCTGCAGGATAGGGTTCAAAATTATTAATTTCAATCCAGGCCTCTGCCGTTGATGTTTCTAATCTAGGGCGAACGAAAATATCATTTACATGCAAAGCTGCTCTAGATTCAATATAACAATCTTGGTAGATGCCCATTCCAGCCGGACATAGATGCCAGCCTTCCTCCGGGTCGTCATAGCCCAACCCACTTACCGCATAAATTTTATTGCCAACAAGTTCATTGCCCTTATCGTCTTTGCCTCCGGTGGTCGTATAATCATTCTCCACCTTCACTAACAGGTGATTTTTCCCCGGTTTAGCAATTTTGGAAATCTCAAACTCAAAGGGAGCAAAAAAACCTTCGTGTGAACCACATAAGCTACCATTTACAAACACAGATGCCTTATAATCTACACCTTTAAAGCAGATAAATAAATTACCTGCTGCAAAATCAGTTGCTGCAAGATCGATTTCTTTATAATAATAAGTAACTGCTCGTCCCAAAGGAGGTCCGTAGTGTGGTATTTGAACTTCTTCCCATTGGCCTCCCCCCTGTAATGTAAAGGGGAAATTAAGAAGATCCTCGGATGATTCTACACGCCAATTGAACCTCGATAGTGGAATTTGCTTTCTGGTTCCTATTGGTACAGGAGCCAGATTCTGCATAAATGGCAGGTAGCGCGTTTTTAAATCAGCCAGCTGATTATACAGTTCTTCCTTTGTAGAAATAGGCTTAACCGCTTTAAATACCGAAGCCGGATTATGCGTTACAGGCAAATTAACATCTGCTAATACAGGAGGCTTAGGTTGTTCTAATAAATGTACCCTCGTGTCATATATACGGGTTCCTATATCGGCAAATTTGTCCTGCGAATACACGTTGAAATGTATTAAAAGCAAGCCTAAAAATGAGCATAGTCTGTAAAGATGAGTAAATACAGGTGGTTTCAACAGTTGAATATCCATATTTTTTATTTCTATTTTTGAATACCGATTTTATGGAAAGGTATCGCTTTAAATTCCGGTAATAATTTGAATATCTCTGATGTTGATTTGAGCTGAAAATTCATAGCTTCGAAATCCTCAAATCCGGGATCACCATTGCCAATATAGTTCTTCCCGATGTAAGACCATGCCGGACTTCCATAGTGGATCATCTTGATATCGACAAATACATTATGCTCAATAAAATTGCGCTTAGGCAAGGCCGGATTGTCTTCAAAATAATTGCTCAGATGAGGATATCTACCAGCATAAGGTTCATCTTTATAATTGACCGCTTCAAGTCGCTTTTGAAATATTCCGTCTTTATCAAGACTTGACTTTGCCCAATTCATCAATCTATTGTCAAGATGTAATGCCTGCTGAGGCCCTATAAAGATGTTATTACGATACACATTATCGCTACCTCCACCCATCAATATATTTCTAGAGCCCGCTTTATAGAAAATATTTCCGGTAACCTCCATCCCACATGCTCCGTCATCATGATACACGGCTACAATAAGACCATGATTATTGCCAATATGGTGAAAGAAATTATATTGTACTTTACTACCCTGTTCGCTAGGATCCCGTCCATAATAAACAGCACCCATGTCGTCTCCATCCGTAACAGCATGGTGGATGGAATTGTATTCAATCAAATGATCGTTGCCATGTAACAGAATTGCACTACCCGGACAATTGTAGATTTCATTATTACGAATGATATTACCCACACCATCTATATTTATGCCCGCCTTGTACGAACGGTTGATTCTGTTAAAATCATGAATGCTACAATTGACAACCTGATTGTTTCCTTTCTCCAAAGTCAAACGATCTCCTCCGCTCAAGCTGATCCCACCCGAACCTATATTGTATATCTCACAATTCGAGATGATATGGCCGATACCGGCCTCTCGATTAAAGGTAGTGTGCGTATAAATATAGTTTGTCAAGCTTCCCAGTTTAGCCGAAGCAACTACACCATCACCTTCATGAGTCAGTTGTTTGAAAGGCTCTACCCCTTTGCCCATATTGATGGCTACAATTCCGAGATTACGAAATACACAGCTGTCTATCTTATTTTCACGACCATTTTCAATGTATAGCCCTATACCCCGCGAACATTCAAACGTAATCTTCTTAAAGTGAATAAAAGAAGCGTCCTTTAATTGGACCAATGGCTCTTCCAACATAGATACTTCGATAGATTCCAAGTCGTCCGCTACAGGATAAAAGTATAAAATACCGGAGGTCCGGTCCAGATAATACTCTCCAGGCATATCTATTTCTTCCATCAGATTGTAAGCGAAGAACTTATTGAATTGAGCTCCACTTTTAAAACCGTATAATGTTTCCTGCTTTGTAGTTATGATCTTATTCTTTAAGTCTAAATCTGCTATCTGTACAGCATCGTCAGCATACCCGTAGTGAAAAAAACCGGATATCCAGGCATCTTTGGCCTGCGACCAACGGTTGGGTGCATCATTCATAAAATGAAATTTGCCGCCACGCTGCGAAAAGTCCCCATTACGAGGTACTGAGCCGGGATCGATAACCTTACCCATACGCATCAATGAATCATTTGGAAAACGGGACAGGATAAGGGCCTCCTTATTAACGAATAATTCGAGCGGTGCCGGTTCATAAGGACGTCCAAAACCATAAGGCTTCAATGTACCATAATCCATGACCCCTGCTTTCTTCAAATTAATCTGCAAGATCTTATCCTTCGCTGACACCGGAAACCTTGTTAATATCGCTTTGTCCTTTACCGGAACAGCGAGATTTACAGGCAAAGAAATACCCCCTGAGAATGATACCAACTCGTCCTGATAAGCGGAATAAGTAACAGGAGAATCTTCTGTACCTGAATCCAGCTGATCAAACAGTACACTACTCTTGAAAAAATAGTCCCCTTCTCTGAAATACACGTGAATAGCAACACCTTTTTCATTCTCTAAAATGGTCTTCACTGCAGTGCGTGCCTTTGCTAATGTTGCAAAAGGTTTATCAATGGTTCCGATTGCTTTATCATTTCCTGATGGAGATACAAACAACTGTTTAACAGTTTGTGCCGATGTAGTGCCCACAATCAGCAGAAAGGCAAATAGTAGAATACGATACTTGTCTAATTTCATTTTAAGTGTTTTAGTTAAATGTAGAAGAGATATTCTTCAATAACAAAATATTATTTTCTACATCCATATATTCCGCGCGGTTATCAAAAAAAAACAAAGTTATTAATAAAAATCAACTTTTTATTTGCAACAAAAAGTTTAATCCTGAACAAAAGAAAATGCTGTATAGCAAAAAAAAGTATCTGTAACTAAGAATAACTTTGTTTTGGTCGCTTTATAAATTACTAAGGTAAACTAGTAGATACCGAAAAAATTCAATCCGTTGGACAGAGGTAAATACCCAGGAGGTGATTCACTTTTAAAGCTAATACGTAAAGCAACTAAAGAAAATTTCAATAAATATTCTGAATCCAATAATTACAAATTGAAGTTCTCTGTTTTTTGGAAAACTATTTCAGAGCTTAGGCATGCTATTACACACAATCAAAATATTATAAAAAAGGAAAAGATATTTAAATCAAAAGATTACAAAAATATAGCTACACATTTCGCATCATTCAATCGTATCCGGCCTATCAAGTACATATTTAAATAGTTTTTTATTGGGATTACCTTTGCTTGCATGAATTTGATAGAAAGCAAGCGCGATAAAATGTTGTCCTTAGTCGCCCAATGGCGCCAGAGTGG
>NZ_SRZY01000030.1 GCF_006476045.1 Sphingobacterium lumbrici | reverse complement strand
ATTTCCTTTTCCTATACGCAGGAGCAGGACTCTGTTATCGATATCCGGATAGCGGTTACCGGTGGTAAAGAGGATCGCGACAGGGAGTATGAAATCGCTGTAGATACGGCTTCTACCGCGATCTCAGGAGTGCATTTTGAGCCACTTCCTCAAAAATTAACCATTAAGAAAGGTGAATTGTCTGATGTTATCAAGCTCAGACTGTTGCGTACACCGGAGATGGAAACCACCAGTTACATTCTAAAATTGAACCTGTTGCCCAATGCCAATTTTGGAACGCGGTTTCAAACCCGAATGGTAGGAGGTAAAGCGATGAGCACCATTTCGACCAAAGTCAGAATTGACGATGTACTGAAGAAGCCTGCCAGATGGGTAGATGCCAATTGGGGTGTCTTTACCCGTGTGAAATTGTTCTTCGTCTGCGAATTTTTAGGCATTACGCCATTTTATTTAGAAGATGGCCTTACGCCAGCCGAAAATTATTCCTTACCACGGATGGTGCAGCGCCATTTGGATAAGCTTAAGGACGAGGGTAATACGAAGTTTGAAGCAGATGGGACACCGATGACTATGGGGCCGCAATCTAAATAATGTATATTTTCTAATTTGAAAAATAAATAGACATGATAAGAAAAATATTATATACTTTTTTATGGGTAAGCAGTGTTTTGGCGTTATTTTCCTGTAAAAAAGATTTAGGTAACTATACCTATGAAGATATAAACGAAGTTCAATTCCCGGAAGGCTTCGACGGAAAACTGACAGCCTATGTCAACAGGCCTTTTGTAGTAAAGCCCAAGTTGGATTTCACCAAAGATGAGTTGGGCGATACCAGTCGCTACAGTTATGAGTGGATCTATATATTACCTATCACGGGGGGAGACTTCGGTATAAAAACCTTAGCAACTACCAAAGATCTCAATATGATCATCAAGTTGAATCCGGGAACGTACGACAGTTATTTCCGTGTAACGGATAAGGAGACAGGGGTACAGTTTCGGAAGCGATTTAATTTAGAAGTACGCAACGAATTTAATGAGGGCTGGCTTTTAATGTGCGAGGTAAATAATAAAGCGCAGTTGGATATGCTTTCCTTGCAGGAAAACGGAGAATTTATTGTTGTCAATGATTTATTAGAGACAACAGGGTCTCCTCTTCAGTTGGCCGGTAAACCCAAACTGGTGTATAGTTATTTTACCGGGCCTTTAATAGGTTATGGTATTAATCTGGATCACGGATTATATATCGGCACGGATCAGAGTACCGATCGGGTGCATGCGGAGACTTTTGATTGGCAGCCTAACTACAATGTGAAAAGCGAAATTCTGGCACTGGATCTGCCTGCTGATTTTCATATTGATGTGATCAAAAGAGTATCTGCAACCAGAGCCTTTATGCTATCTTCAGACGGAAATGCCATGTTTTACGATCGGTCTTCCAATATGAAGTATGGTGAGCCTTTGAATTACGAAAATGAGAAGGGATATAAACTTGCTCCATTTATCGCAGTCGATGAAAACGGAAATCAGACAAACGAGAAGCCCTATTTTTACGATGTTGAGAAACGACGTTTTATGAGGCACAATAGTGTGTTTGATTCTAAGTTAACCACTATCAGAGATCCTTTAGCAGGTGCTAAATTCAGCTTTAATAATACAGGTAAAGACCTGTTATATATGGATTGGGTAACCTTTGGAGGAGGAGAAGTACATGCTATTTTGAAGGATCCTGCCAGTTCGACCTGTCACTTGGCTTGTTTCCATGGGCGCTTTGAAATGCAGACTTTTTATGGTCAAATCGCGTCTCCAGATATTGCAGAGGCCGAACATTTTGCGATCAGCCCGGATCAGGGATACATCTATTATAGTATAGGCAGCAAAGTGTATCAGTACGATAAAAATTCTGTTCCGGCAACCAATAAGTTGGTGTTGGATCTGGGTACAGATAAGATCAGTCTACTCAAATTTCACAAATTTCATTTACCGGCGAAGTACACTGAAAGTAACAGACTATGGGTGGCTAGTTACGATCCTACAAAACCGGAAGGTCAAAATGGAAAATTACAGCAGTATAGTGTGATGGTTGCCGCACAGGGAATCACGTTACAGAAAACCTATAGTGGATTCGGTAAGGTAGCGAGTATGCACTACCGGGAGCGATAGGCGGGTATTACACACCATAATTTAGAAAATATACCGCATAATTCCCCTCCTCTTGGGGGGGGATTTGCTTATCCCGGGTTACCGGAAGGAAAAATAATTCATCCTAAGAACTGCTTGTACCCCTCTAATCCGGTGCTTCGTGTGTATGTAGAAGAATTGTTGGCCCGGTAGCAAATTAAATCAGAAAAATGAGATTATCACTTGTAGTTGTAGCCCTGTTCATCACCAACCTTTCATTCGCACAGCTAAGCGAGATCAGAGGTGTGATGCTGACAGATGCAAAAAAAGATATTTCGCTCTATGCCATTGAGGAGGGAAGAGCGGAGAAGTTAGCCACCACCAGGTTAGGGGAGAATGGATCCTTTGGATTTTTATTTGAACCTCAGACCGAAGGTTTCTTTGTCGTAGGGTATGACAAGATACCGGATGGGCAATATCCGGTTTATTTAAAAAGAGGCGATAAAGCAGAGATCGCCATTGATAAGAGGCAGTTTAAATTTATCGGTAAGCAGACTCCTGAAAATACTGTACTGGCAAAATGGAATGAGCTCACCCAGACACTAAAGGTCAAGTCCGTCTACTTCATGGAACCTCCGTTGAGCACTTATGTCGATTTTTTTCCGGAATTTACAGCAGCAGCCTTAAAGACCGACGCGTTTCGAAAAACAATCCATACCAAGAATGAAGCTTTCAATAGCCTGATGAGGGCTATGACGTATTTCGATATGGATTATTATGCCATGAATTTTATCAGTTCGCCACGTAAGGCGCATCCACAACCGGAGGACAGGCCACCGTATTACGGGCAGATTGTTCAAGAAAATAAGTATCCGGACGATCTGGTGCTGCAAATGCCTTATGGAGAGCGCTTGCTCGATCTGTATGCTAATTTTGTAAGAAGAAATGAGTCGAGAATTGAAAAGCTTAAATACTTTTCTACGGATCGGCAAAAGGCAGTGTACCTGATGAGTAAAGAAGGACCTTTTATACAGAATTATCCCGCTTATGTTAATTTTGAAAAGCAGTTTGGACAGTATTTTCAAACACCGGTTCTCAAAGAGCGCTTGCAGGCAATGGGAGATAGGCTATACAATACGACATCAGGAGGTACAGCCTTTGTGTTTAGCTTTAACGATAAAGACGAAAAAACGGTGTCACTCGCAGATTTTAAAGGCAAAATCGTCCTGCTCGATGTTTGGGCGACCTGGTGTGCACCCTGTAAAGCCGAAATTCCACATTTGAAAGCCTTAGAAAAGAAGTATGAAGGTAAAGAAATCGTATTCTTAAGTGTCTCTGTCGATGAAGCTAAAGGTAAGCAAGACTGGTTAAACATGTTACAGTCTCAGCAATTGGGAGGCGTACAGTTGTATGCCGGGAGTTTTAAAAATCCGTTGACCGATTTTTATAAAATTACAACCATCCCGCGTTTTATGATTTTCGATCCCCAGGGCAAGATCGTGTCCACAAATGCACCCCGGCCATCAGATCCGAAACTCAAACAAGTGCTTGATGAGCAACTGGCAAAACACTTTAAATAGATCTGTCGAAAGATGTTCGACAACAGATTAGCAAGCTAATTTAACAGGTATTGAAAACGCAAGACAAGGTTATGGTAAGTATCAGGCTCTTTTTGGTTTTTATGTGCATCACGCAGGTCGTGTATAGTCAACAGGTTGCGGTATCGCAAGTCGTGGATCAGTTAAATCAATCCTTTATAGCCAAAGATCACCTGCCCGTCCGGAATAGTCTGACACCTGATTTTTCGGTTGCAACGGCTACATTTCCTGCCGCTACGGCAGCATTGGATCGTATATTTCAACAGTACAGTTATGATTCAGTATATTGTAGCGATCCGCAAATAAAGGACGGACGTGTATTACTCACATTTTATAGCCGTCAGGAAAAGGATGTTGTTGAAACCTATATGCACGTGGATGAGACCGGAAAGATCAGGTATATTGATCTCTTCGACCGCATGTTTGGGATGCAAAGAGATGCAACGGCCAGGCACCTGATTACCGTTCCTTTTGAACAAGTAGACGGGTCTATTATTCTGCAGGTCAAGATGAATCATTTCGCGCGTCCATTGCGACTGCTATTTGACACCGGTGCAGATGGCATGGCCGTTTCCCGGGCATTAGCCGATTCAATTGGATTGCAGGTGTCGAGAAGTCAACAGGCCAAAGTAGTAGGAGGCGATATGACCGTACAGGTATCCGGTGGCAATACCATCTATTTAGATACTTTTGCCATTCAAAATCAAGGGGTGGCTATCTTCAAAGATGTCGTGCGTCCAAATTTAGACGGTATTATCGGTAATACCTTAGCCAAGAAATTTATTGTCGACATCGATTACGATCGTCAACAATTTTCCTTATACACATTTGGCTCATTTACCTACGATACATCCGGCATAACAGTTCCCGTATCCATTCCGCATCATAATATCGAGATTCCGGCGCAACTGCAATTGACGGCAAAAGCCGAGCCTGTTTCCGGTAATTATTTTTTTGATACGGGTGCAGATTATTATATGATCGGTTTTCCTCCATTCGTTTCCACCATTCGGACAGCATCAGCCGGGTTTAAACCGGATTTTGTAGGTACTACCCAGAGTATGGGGATAGTGACACCTACCTTTAATGGAAATGCTGGTCTGTTTGCGCTGTCTAAAGAGCTCGAACTGCATGATATGCCGGTCGCGTTGATGGCTGCTACCGAAGAAAATAAACACTGGCAGCCCGGCGCTGCGGGTTCTATCGGCATAAAATGGATCAGTCGTTACAATTTTACGATCAATTTAGCAGACAAGAAGATTCATTTTACCCCCAATAAGCGTTATCAGCATCCCTTTGAGTTTGTGTTAGCCAATCATGTTTTTGGTTTTAAAGAAAATGGAGATCTGCTGGTAATCACAGTAGCAGGAGCCAGTGCCCGCAACAGCGTACTATCCCCGGGTACACAAATCTTAAAAATTAATAACATAACGGCGAAGGATCTTTTTCAAAAAAGCCGGGTACGCCATACATTGAAAGAAGAGACAGGGAAGGGCTATAAAATCAAATACCTTAAAAATGGACAGGTTAAAACAGTCGTTTTAGGCATCTAGTACGTACCGCAAATACAATATATAGCAGCCCCGGAAAAAAAATAGCAGATAAAATCAGACAAGTATATAATATTGAAATGAAAATAGGAAAGAAAATAGGAGTGCTCAGCATTTTTACATTAGTATCGGCAGTATTATTTGCCCAAAAACCTGTACACATTACCGGAGTATCCAACATGGAATACAAGAGACCCGTGCATGTTTATAAAGTGGAGAACGGCCAGCCTGTTTCTATTGCAGACGCACAGGTTAATAAAGACGGTAAATTTGGATTTATATTTTATCCCGAATACGAGGGACTGTATGTGGTGGGATCCAGTGACGACCGCAATCCCTTGTACAGCTTTAATTTTTGGTTCAAAGAAGGGGATCACTTGTCCTTTACATTTGACGAATTCGGATATGAGTTGGATAAGAAAGGAAACAGTAAGGAGAATAAAATCATGTACGAGTGGGAACTGTTAAGTAAAACACTAAGACAGCAGTCTTTTGAATTTGCGCGATTTCCAGCCACCTATATAGAATTTTTCCCGGCTTTGGAGCAGACGGTTGCCAAAGCAAAGGATTGGGCCAAAGGTAAAAAAACAGGAAATGCCAAATTTGACAATCAGCTGAACTGGATGATGCAGCATGATCTGGCTTTTTATGCCACAAATTTCCTCTATACACCACGTAAAGTATTTCCTACAGAGGCAGATATGATTCCGTATTATGAAACAATAGGAGTCAGAGAAACCTACCGCAATACAGCTGATGTATATCGTTACCCTTGGGGTAAGAGAGCGTTGAACGGTAGGCTGATGTATGAAATGAAAAAGAAAAATATTAAGCCCGGAGGAGATATTCAGAGTATAAAAGCGATCTTAGATTTTATACCTAACGATACGTTAAAAGGAGATTATGTACTGGAGCAATTAAGTAGAATCAAGACCTATAAAGAGTACACGTCCATTACGGCCGATTTGGGAAAATATATCTTGACAGAAGCACAACAGAGCCGGAATATCTCCATGCTCTCCCCACTTATGGCGTTTAAAGAAGGAGATAGCGGCTTTAATTTTAATCTGGAAGATGCTGGTGGAAAGATGGTATCACTGGCTGATTTAAAAGGTAAGATCGTATTGGTAGACGTATGGGCAACTTGGTGTGCACCATGTAAAGCGGAGATCCCCTATCTGAAAAAACTGGAAGAAGAGTTGTCCGGAACAGATCTGCAGGTCGTAGGTATATCATTGGATGAGGACAAGGATAAAGTGAAATGGGCAACGATGATTAAAGACGAGAAGTTAGGTGGCATTCAATTGTACACAGGAGGATGGCAGAGCCAGTTTGCGCAGTACTATGGTATTAAAGCGATACCTCGTTTTATGGTATTTGATAGAGAAGGTAAAATCATCAATGTCAGTGCACCGAGGCCATCCAGTCCCGAACTGAAAAATTTATTATTGAAGCATCTTAAATAATCACGGGCGATGAGTCGGTTTTTTTATGTTTTTTTTGCGATTCTGCTTTCACATATCGCTATAGCGCAGTCAGCTCAAATACAGGGAGTAGTTATATCTAAAATAACCTCACCCGTGTATTTGTTTGAGGTTGAAGATGGGGCACCGAAGCTGATAAAGTCTACACGTACAGCACCTGATGGTACATTCTCGATGGAGATAGACCCTTCTTACGAAGGTTTTTATCTCATCGGAGGGTTTACAAAACTTGCCGGACAGTATCCCTTATATATCAAAAAAGGAGATAAAATAAGTGTCAGGATTGAAAATAAGGCACTCTTTTTTGAAGGAGAGATCAGTACTGCGCATCAAATCTTGCAGCACTGGAACCAAATGAAAGCGGAGACACTAGGACATATTATGTCTTATTTTTTAAGCAGTAGCAGCACCCGATCCAAGATGGGCGCATTAAAAAAAGAGCTAAAAAAAGTGACTGATTTTCGCAGTAATATCTCCACCAGAGACAAGCCTTTTAAGGAACAAATGGATGCTTTTATCGCATTCGATCTGGATTACCATACTTTCCAGAGGTTAAAGCCGGGTTTAGCAACATCATACCATCTTTATGTTGGGAAAGATAAGTTGAATGATGACATCATCCTGCAATACCCTTGGGGAAAAGAACTTTTGGTTTTATATGCCGATCAGGCAAATCCTAAAGGAAGCCTTCAGGCAGGTATCGACTATTTGAAGACCGACAGGCAAAAGGGATTTTATCTGTCGGAAAAGGAAGTTCCCAACTTGAAAACCTATGCCGCCTTCGAACAGTTTATGCAGCATTTCGGAACCTATCTCGATGTACCAAACTTACGGGAGCAAATCGATGTGCTCGGTGTAAAGCTGCTCAATGAGCAGGTAGGAGCAAAGGGGTCTGCATTTAGCCTGCCCGATAGAGATGGCAAGCTGATCGGATTAAAGGATTTCAAAGGAAAGGTCGTCTTAATCAATGTATGGGCCACCTATTGCGCACCCTGTAAAGCACAGATGCCCTTCCTGGATCAATTAAAGAAAAAGCTGGCAAAGGAGGAGGATTTGGTTTTTGTAGGCGTAGCATTTGACGGTCCCAAAGGCAAAGCGACCTGGGAGAAAATGATCGTTGAGAAAAACATGACCGGAATCCAGTTGTTTGGCGGTGGCGGAGGCAATCTTTTAGCTAAGGATTATGGGATTAAAGCAATGCCCCGATATCTGATTTTTGATCGGGACGGAAAACTGGTAACCGCTAATGCACCTATCCCTAATGGACCGGGCTTAGAGAAAATGTTATTAGAAACGTTAAAAAAGTGATGATGAAGCGATCATGAGTATATTGCTCAACAATCGGGCATACTATGCTCATGATAACTTCGTTACCATAAATACATACATCGAGTTTGCGGGCTCACGAAATAATTGTATTCCAATGAAAAGAATAATCATAGGTTTTGTCTTGTTGCTTCAGGTTTTAGGCGTTCGGGCACAAGGGATTGAATTTGAAACAGGTGCCTGGCGTGAAGTTGTCGAGAAGGCTAAACAGCTGAACAGACCCATTTTTGTAGATGTCTACACGAGTTGGTGCGGTCCCTGTCGCGTAATGGCCGCGACGACATTTACACGTCCCGAGATTGGAGAATTATACAATGCCGGTTTTGTGAATGTCAAGATCGATGCCGAAAAAGGAGAAGGGGTAGCGCTTGCTAAAAAATATAAAGTGACCTCGTACCCCACTTATCTGTTTATCAACCCATCCGACGAGACCCTGGTTGGTGTAGGTAAAAGTTCTATGCCTACTTCGGTATTTGCCGATCTCGGCCATAAGATGCTCGGAGAATTCAATAATACAGCGGTAAATACGGCCGATATGACGGCCAGGTACAAAAAAGGGACGTACGATGAAGCATTCCTGCAAGCCTACATCAGACGTTTAAAAGCCGAAAAAGTCAATGTAAGCACTGTATTGGAAAAATATATGCAGCAGTTTGCAGGCGAACAGCCTACGGATGAACAGCTGTTTTTTATAGGTGAAAATTTTAGCGGCGGTGCCGTACTCTATGATTTTTTGGTAAAAAACTATGCGCAGGTAGACCCGGTTATGTGTAAAACCGACGGCCTGTCTGCTGCCAATTTGGATCGGGAACTGATGAAAGCGACCGAGGGGCAGATGACTGCAATCATGGCCAACGATAAATTGTCGGCGCGGGAGAAGGAAGAACAATTGGAAAAATGCTATGCAGATCTCCATCGGTTTGTATTGGACACACCAAAGCGGGATAAAAAGATTTTAGCACAAAAAACACTGTTTTATAGTGCGATCAAAGATACGGCGAGACAGCTGTTGGTGAGACGGGAGTATATTTTGAGGTTTGTATTGCCCGACGATCAGGTGGGCAGTATCAACCGTACACGTATTGTTGTCGATAAAAATGAAGCAGCACCAAAGACAAAGATTGACTCCGCTTTTTCTGCACAGGCTAGTATAGGCTATGCAAATATGCTGTTAAGGCTTTCTAAGGATCCACAGGATAAGGATCTTGCCATGAAGGTTTATCAAAATGCACAAAAATTAACACCTGCTACGTATTATTATGCGAATGTCATGAATATGCAGCTGTACAATTGGGGGGACAAAAAGAAGGCGATAAGACAACAACAGGATCTTGTTAAAAAGATGAATAAGAGCCGGGATACGTATCTGGCCGAAGGAATGAAATTACTGGAACGGATGCAGCGCGATGAATCCCCTCTGTCATTTGTCAGTATCCAAAATAACAAAGCGAAGAAAAATTAAAAGCATGAATAAAATTAACGTATTGCCTTTTTTATGCTTTATCTTATTTATTGTAACCATTGAACGTCCGGTTTTTTCTCAAGACAAGGTCTTTGATGTGGCGAAATTGGAAAAGGCATTTAAAGCGAATATACAGAGATCCTACGCGGCATCGGTTCGGGTAGCCAGTTTGGATGCCAACGATCATGCTGTCGGTGGCTACTTTAGTGCAGTTGTCGTCGATGCTGAAGGGCATATACTGACCGCGGGACATGCCGTGATACCGAATAATATTTATCAGGTAACGTTTCCCGATGGCCGGATGTGCAAAGCCAAAGGGTTGGGGGTGATTCCCGATTTGGATATCGCCATGATGGTTATCCTCGACAAAGGCAAATGGCCTTTTGCCGAGATGGGCTGGTCATCTGTACTTGAATCCAATATGCCCTGCTTTAGCATTGCTTATCCGGGAAGCTTTAGCTGTAAAAAACCAACCGTGCGCTTTGGTTACGTGTTGGGTCAATTGAAAGGGGCGGCTGGTTTTATCCGCAATACCTGTTTAATGGAACCGGGGGATTCGGGTGGCCCTTTATTTGATATGCAGGGGCGTGTGATAGGTACGCATAGCCGCATATCGACCGATATAAACAATAATCTGGAAGCACCTGTAGACAATTTTAGAAAATATTGGACGGCATTGCAAACACCGAAGATCCATACCGCCTTTATCCCGGAAGATAAATTTAAGGTGAAAGAAAAGGCTACAAAGCTAGTCCCTGTTCCACAGATGCCTCAATTGATTGCTCAGTTTTCCGAGCAGGATTTGGCCTTGCGCAAGCATGTACTGACTATTACCGATGCGCAGCATGGAAGTGCCTTTGGTACACTGGTTCGTTTAGAAGGACTGCTTCCGGACTCCGCCTTAAAAGGTAAAAGCTATTTGATTAGTAAAAGCTCGCTGACAGGAGAGCTGCCCGAAGTAGAGCTGCCCGGAGGACATAAGACGAGGGCAACGGTGATTGCGCGCGATGAAGCCAATGATCTCGTATTGTTGCAAATTCCACAGGCTATTGCGGGCGGTATCCAATTGCTCGATACACCGAAGGATTATAGTATAGCACAACTGGGCAATTTTTTACTGTCACCAAAACCCCGGGCGGAAGGGGAGTGGAGTGTACTTGGCAATATCAAGGTGCATATACCAAAATCTCCTGCACGATATTTAGGTGTAGAAACCAGCTTTAACAAAGCCGACAATAAAATTGTGGTCACAGGTCTTCATCCCTTGTCTGCTGAACACCCCACTACGGATATCGCCGTAAAAGATGAATTATTGCAAATAAACGATCGTACACTTTTCGCCACAGATGATTTGGCCGACGAGTTGTCGAAGTTCGAGACCGGACAATCCGTTACGTTAGCGTACACGCGTAAAGATGCGGATATTTACCACAAAACCATCACGCTTCAACCAAGGTATGTTAAGCCAAATCGTAACACGGATTGGTTTGTAGCGGGAAGAAGTCAGCGGCGGGATAACTTTAAGGAAGTACTGGTACATGACGGAAAGTTGAAGCCCTCCGAATGCGGCGGGCCTTTATTTGATATTTCGGGTAATTTTTACGGAATTAATATAGCACGTCTAAGTCGCACAAGTAGTTTGGCGATTCCTGCACCGGTACTGTTGCAGTTTGTGCATAGCATCATCGCATCGGGCACTTCTGCGGTTTCGTTTTAAGTAGCATCTCCAATATCGGTAAGGCATTACGGGACAACTATACCGCCACCTTTACCAGTATAAACAACGGCCATGAGTATCTTTATTGGATATCGATTAATAGTGAGATAGATTTTACTAAATTTCCTTTTATCAAAATCAACAACTAATTATCGACTATATAGCTTTTAGGTGTCTGTATTACATATTATTAACACATTATGTCCGTTTTTTTTGCGTTGAAATCAATTTAGTATAGCCGAAATTTTATATATTTGGTTTTTAGCATATTTTTCTTGAAACCGTCAGCATCATACAACGAACCGGAACTTCTGCAACAGATAGCAGAAGGTAATGAACATGCTTTTCAAACTCTTTTTAAAGGCCACAGAGGTAGGCTATATCATTATATTCTGGGGATTGTAAAATCAAAGGAAATAGCCGAGGAGTTGGTTTTGGATGTTTTTCTGAAAATCTGGTTAGGACGGGATATTATTGTGCAAATTGAAAATGTAGAAGCCTTTCTTTTCAGGATTGCCTGCAATAAATCTATAGATTTTATCCGTAAGGCATCAAAAAGCCCCCAAATAATTGATATCCTGGAGAGCGTTAATCAGATTGCAGACGACCGAAACCCTGAAAGACAGCTTATTCAACGGGAATACGAAAATATATTGCGGGAAGCCATTGACCTGTTGCCCCCCAAGCGCCGGGAGATTTATCGCATGAGCCGGGAGGAGGGATTATCACATGTGGAGATAGCCGAAAAGCTGGCTATCGCTAAAAGCACCGTTGCGAACCAGATTGTGGACGCTCAGGGTTTCATAAAATCATTTCTGTTAAATAATCTCGACCTTGCTGTTATCCTCTCCGTACTACTCAGTCAGGTAGAAAACAGTAATTAATTCTTCATTCACTATTACACATTCTTCCTGTAAGAAATAACCGATCCGTGGTGTACCGGCTACGGAACGAAGGCTTTTTCAGAACTTTTTCTGAAAAAAATCACAACTATTTTCCAAAATTTTTCCCGAAGACAATTAAACGGTAAATAGCTGTTAATGAGTTATATATGCAACGATATAACGCCGTTAAAACATAAAATACCCCACCGTTAACCCATTTTAAGTACAAATAATTAATAATTATTTAATCCGGAGTAGTAGTAGCCTGTTGTTTTTTCGTCATGTTAACTATAGGCCTTTTTATGCGTAAAAAAATATTATGATGAACCATCGGCTCCACATATTGATTGAAAAATATATCAGCAACATCTGTTCTAAAGATGAAGCTGTCCATTTTACAGGAGCCTTCCCAAGAGCGTACACACTGGCTGATATTGTGAAAATATTAAAAGCCACCAATGAACTTAAATTTAAAGTAGAGGGAAGGGAGGTGACGATCATCAGGTAATTATCTTTTAATAAAAAAACCGGAAGTGTTGACCCCACCTCCGGCAGTAATTAAGTTCGGAAACGACCTTCTAAAACTAATCAATAATTTTTATCAACTAAGCGAAAAGCGACATGGCTTATCCTGCTATGTTTCTTGTCGAATCCTAAATTAAACAAATGTATGAAAAATAATACTTTAAATTCATATCGAACGTCCGGTACTGAAGATAAGTTGTTCATGCCCGTGAAGTATATGGCATTTCTGCTCTTTTTTGCTTTTATGCTCGTGAGTGCTTCAGGGTTTGCTCAACAAAAGATTACCCTTTCCGAAAAAAAGGCCCCTTTAACAAAGGTTTTAAAGGCTATTGAAAAACAAAGTGGATACAGTGTCTTTTTTATCCAGCGCAATATGGAGAAAGCACTTCCAGTGACCATCCAGGTTAAAGCAGTTACGTTAAAGCAAGCGCTTGATCAGTGCTTTGTCAATCAGCCGCTTACTTATTCCATTCAGGGCAATACCATTGTCGTTAAATTAAAAGAAGAAAAAATTGAAACCATACAAGCAAACGCTCAGATAGAGGCTGTTAAAGGCAAAGAAGTCGCCGGAATGGTTGTAGATGAAAAAGGCGTCGGGCTTCCGGGGGCAATGGTGAGGATTAACTCCCTTAATGCTGCCGGTGCGGTGACGAATCAGGACGGAGAATTTAAGCTGCCAATAGTGGAAGAAGGGGCTACACTGACAGTTTCTTATATGGGTTATCAACCCCAGGAAGTGAAACCCGATTTTGTTTCAAGAATGAAGATCAAAATGGTGGTACAGCCAAATGATCTCGATGAGCTTGTCGTGGTGGGTTATGGTACCCAGAAGAAAAAAGACGTGCTGGGTTCCATTGCTACCATTACAGAAGAGGAAATCAATACGATGCCTGCAACCACCAATATGCTTGAGATATTAGCCGGGCGACTTCCCGGTTTGACAATCATGAACAGTTCCGGACAGCCCGGTAAATCCGATTATAAAATGATGACCAGGGGTAACTCCAATGGCTTGAAAGGAAATCCTAATGAGGCGGTGGATAATAGCCTGCTAAGCATTATAGCAGGAAACCCGAATATTCGTCTTGCTCCTCCCCCTCCAATTACTCCCGAAACTCCTTTTAACAATACCATATTGAATAATTTTGATTTTGGCAATAGCATGCCATTGATCCTGATTGATGGTATTGAAGGTGATATTAACTTATTGAACCCACGTGATGTGGAGTCTATTTCCCTGTTAAAAGATGGTGCAGCAGCGATCTATGGTGTTCGTGCCTCTAACGGTGTACTTTTGATCACCACAAAAAAAGGAACTAAAGGTAAAGCTAAGCTCGATTATCAATATAATATAGGCCTGCCGAGTATTGCAACCATGCCCAAATTTTTACCTTCCTGGCAGCAGGCGGTGTTAATCAATGAGGTAATTGATAATGAGGATATTTCTGACGGCGGCGGCGGCGGCGGCAGTATTAATATTGGCGGTGGTGGTGGCGGTAGCCAGCCTGCCAGGCCCCTTCGCAGATATACGGACGAAGAAATCCAGAAATACAAAGACGGTACCGATCCCAACTATCCCAATACAGACTGGATGGGATTGCTATATCAAAAAGCGGGGCGTAATGAGCAACACAATTTTAATATTTCGGGTGGTGATAATAATACCACGTACCGGATGTCTTTTGAATATATGAATAATACGGGTAATATGGATGGGGTATATAACAAGCGTTATGGTGCGCGTGTTAATTTAAGGAGCACCCCATTTAAAACACTGACGGTAGACACGAGACTCGGCTATACTAATGCACCAGCAGGCGAACCAGGAGGCTCTACCGGGCATATTGGCGACATTTTGTCGCGTGCCTGGGATTTATCACCCATGGTACCGCTAAGATACCAGAACGGTGCGCATAGTTCAACGTTTTCACCTAACCCCTTTGCAGAACTGGAGGCAGGTTCATATTATAAGGCAGTTAATTCTACCATGAATGTTAATGTGAGCCTTAACTGGACTCCGCTTCAGGGTCTTTCTATTAGTCCTACATTTGGGTATAATTACGCTAACACCAATTCACAGGTATTTTCGGCGAAGGTTTATTCCTATTTGGACGGTTCTCCTGATAATCCCCTGATAATAGATCCGGCTAATTCGCGACTTTCAAACTTTTATTCAGAAGGGATGAGTGTTGGTGAAGGTATTACTTCACAGTTAACAGTCAATTATCATAAAACAATAGCGAACCATAATTTATCTTTGATGGGAGGTGTTACACAGAGTGTCGGTAATGGACGTAACATTAATGTGAAAAGATTGGAGATCAAGAATAACGACCTTCAGTCTATTGATCTAGGTTCGCCTGAGGGGCAACAGGTTAACGGTGCTCCCTCACAAACAGTACAGCAATCGGCATTTGGTCGTTTAACGTATAACTACGACCATCGTTACTATATTGAAAGTACCCTTAGGGCAGATGGTACCACCACTTTTTCCCCGGAGAACAGAAAGGGACTTTTCCCTTCCTTTGCCGCTGGTTGGGTGGTAACCAATGAACCTTTTTTTCTGAGATTATCCCAGTTGTCAAAAATTGTTAATTTTTTGAAATTCAGGGGTACCTGGAGCAGGTTGGGGAATAATTCAATCGGTAATTTTGCCTACCTCACTAAAATGACTACAGGCAGTTATCCTTTTGGCGGTCAGTTACAGCCTTATACCCGCCCCACAGAGGCTGGTAATCCTGATATTCAATGGGAAACAACTACCATTACGAATTTAGGTCTTAATGCAGCACTATTTAATAGTAAACTAAACATTTCGGTAGATGCTTATAGTAAAATAACTGACGGTATCTTATTGGCATTAACGATTCCTGCCAATTATGGTTATGATAGTGCCCCTGCTGAGAATGCGGGCTCGATGTCCAACTATGGTATAGAAGTCGGTATGGGTACACGCGGCAAAATCGGGGAATTTAACTGGGGTGTGAATATAAACGCAAGCTATAACAAAAACAAGATTACAGATTATAAGTTTAAAGGTATAAATCCTAATTATAGAGATTTAGTCCAAAACGTTGAGGGGAGACCTTTCTCAGGTATGTATGGATTGGAGGCCGATGGTATTTTCCAGACCCAGGAAGAGGTAGACCAATCACCTAAAATGGTTGGTGCCAATGTAAAGCCTGGCGATATCAAATACATAGACCAGAATGGCGATGGTAAAATAACGGTAGAAGACAGGGTGTATTTAGGAAACTCGGTTCCTGCCGTAAATGGTGGAATGGGGTTGAACGGTTCATGGAAAGGTTTTGCCTTAAATTTATTTTTCACTGGCTCTGCAGGCCGTAAGGTCAGCATTGGTTCGGCCTTAGGCTCTATAGGTGATTTTGAGAACAAAGTTACGCCTGCTTATTGGAATAGATGGACCGCTGAGAATCCGACCAATGATTTTCCCCGTGCCTTCTCCGGTAATCTTCAAAACGACCCGCGGACTATTACCTCTTCTTTTTGGCTAAGAGACGCATCTTATATCCGCTTGAAAAATCTTACACTTGGCTACAGTGTCGATGATAAATTGCTCAAAAACTTACCTGTAGTAAGGGGAGTTCGGGTTTTTTATTCGGCAAGCAACCTGTTTACGTACGCACCGAAGTTTTGGAAATGGCTTGACCCGGAAACCTCACATGTAGAAGCTTCTGTTTACAATTATCCATCAGCTTCAACACACTCATTTGGTATCAATGTTCAGTTTTAATTCACCTGTTATAAAAACAAAAATAAGGATATGAAAAGAAAATATATTATCGGGCTGCTGCTGATCACGTTGGGATCGGGCGCCTGTAAAAAATTAAATGATCTTACACCTATGGGAGAATACACAGATAAAACTGTTTTTTCGACCAAGGAAGATGTAGAATCAGCTATTACCGGCTGCTACGTGAAATGGCAGCCGGTTGAAACCCCTTTGCTGTTTTGGGATTGTTTTAGCGATAATGCAGTACACAGCAATATTGCCGGTAAAATGTACGAAAGCTTTGCAGCAGGGACCTACGAGCCAACTTTAGCCTCTGCTCCATCGGGTGATCTTTATAATTACGTATGCATTAACAACTGCAACTGGTTTCTCGAAAATATAGACCTCGCAGATGTTGATCTTATCGGTGCAGCTTATAAAGCGCGAATCATAGCAGAAGCCCGCTTTTTAAGGGCTTACCGCCATGCCCTTTTAGCGCAGTTTTTTCGTGATGTACCCTTGGTATTGCATACCCAAACGGTTGATAAAGCCCGTGTACAAAAACAGGCTTCTCAACAAGAAGTATTTAACTTTGTTTTAGCAGAATTGGAAGCCATCGTAGCTGATTTACCCGTGGCCTACACCGAAGATAAAGATAAAGGCCGCATTACCCGTGGGGCTGCATTGGCCTTAAAAGCCCGGATCGAATTGTTTACGAAGAAATATGATGCCTGTATTGCTACCTGTAACCAATTGATGTCGGCTCCTTTTAATTATAGCCTGTATGCTAATTTTCAGGACCTGTTTCGTCCGCAGTTTGAAAGCAGTGCTACGAACAATGAGGTGATCCTTGATGCCCAATATATGGTAAATTATGCAGAAAAGAAAGAATTATACGATCTGGCCATATATCCTGCAGGCACAAGTAGTGTTGTTGTTACCCCTAGTTTGGTTGATGCCTTTGAGACGATGAATGGGAAAACCATTGACCAGGACCCTACTTACAATCCATTACAGCCTTATAAAAACAGGGATCCCCGTTTAGCAGCTACGGTTATTTACCCTGGTCAGTCTTACAACGGTATTACTTTCGATCCCATTACGCCTCCTGGTGGTGGTGGTGGTCCAATCATCATTGGTGGTGGTGGTCCAGTCATCATTGGTGGTGGTGAAGGCGGTGGTACTATCGGTGGTGAAGGCGGTGGTACTATCGGTGGTGGCGGTGGTACTATCGGTGGTGAAGGCGGTGGTACTATCGGCGGTGGTGGTGGTACTATCGGCGGTGAAGGCGGTGGTACTATCGGCGGTGGCGGTGGTACTATCGGTGGTGAAGGCGGTGGTACTATCGGCGGTGAAGGCGGTAGTGGTACTGTTGGCGGTGGCGGTGCAACTCCCGTTGGCGGAGGTACAGCTACCGGCTACACCTTAACCGATAGCAATTATAAAAGGGGTTTTAGGAATTCACGTACCGGTTATAATTTTAAAAAATACCTGAGTGTATTAAATGATTACTGGAATACCGCTTATGGGCTTACTTCACTAGGCAACACAGGTGGTAATGTCATCGTGATCCGCTATGCCGAGGTCTTATTAACCTACGCCGAAGCTAAGATAGAATCCGGGCAAATAGATCAATCGGTATATGATGCGATCAATAAGGTAAGGGAGCGCGCAGGGATGCCACAGGTAAATGCGACTACACATTCAGGCCAAACAGCGATGCGCGAGTTGGTGCGCCGCGAAAGAAGAGTAGAGTTGGCGGGCGAAGGCCTGCGTTGGTTCGATATCGTGCGGTGGCAAATTGGCCCTGAGGTCATCAAAAATGTATATGATTGCCTCGATGGTACGATAACGAAGAACCCCCTCAATCCATTCGCAGAGCCTATTATGATCCTTACACCCAATAGCAGCACGGTACAGTATTCGAGAACATTTACGCCTAAATACTATGTATTACCAATACCGCAAAAGGAGCTGACTAACAATTTCAACTTGGTACAGCATGCAGAATATCGATAAATCAAAAGCAGTTAAATAATTAAACATTAATAAAAACACGAAGACAATGAAAACAATGAAAACAATGAAAACAAAAAATCTGATATCCCTTTCCCTGTTGGTCTTATTCCTTGCTTTTGGAGTAAGCCTGAAAGCACAAGAGGCTAAGCCGGCCGATAAAATCGAACAGTTAAAAGGGTTGGTTCCCTTAGATCCGTTTAAAACTACGCCCGAACACGACAAGAGTTTCGATATAGAAAACAATGAAGAGATTTATTTCGAAGACGGTAGTCAAATTACCTTGTCAGATTTGATGCGATATACGGATGGTATCGATTATATCAAGGTTTCCTATGTAAACCCAAGCGATAGAAATACCGTTTTGGCCGTGTTGGTACGCAAGTGTACGCCCGATGAACGGCAGGCACTGAAATTGATTAAGGAATCAATGGGTTGGGAGGATTTTCCGGGCGGAGTAGATCCGAATGCACCCGATTTGAGTAGTCCCGACAAGTACATGCCCCTGCAATTTGATCCAAACAGAACGCTGGAAGATGCGCTAAAAGGCCTGACCAAAAAACCAGCCAAATTAGGGCCGGGTATTGTCATGTTCAATCCTTCCAGAACAGCCCTTTATGACGAAAAGGGGAAATTTATTCCTTATTTCTTGCCGGATGGGAAAACGCCAAACCCGACCGTAGATAAATATATGAACGATGTGAATTTTTCGATAGTGCATTATAAAGACGAGACGGGCCTGATCAAGGTCTCCGTTTTCGTTCCGGCAACCTTGGCGGAGAAAAAAGGAAGAGGGCAAACGGTGACGGCAACAGCCCTTATTGAAGAGGTTGCTGCTAGCAGCGATGGAGACTAATGGTGGCAGCATGCAGTCTACAGCCTCCTTCCAACAAACGGTAAGCACCCCTGAGGGTTTGGAAGGCGCTTTTGTGATCGATAAGGATTCAAAAGTTAGTTTTTTTGAAATGGGCGGTTCCGACAAGATCGGCGAGCATTTGAAAAAGGCTATAGACAGCGTATTAAAATAGAAAATAGCATATATTTTACCGCCTGCTTTTTATGGCAGGCGGTATAATTCATTATTCTACTCCCTGTTCCACAGATACCTCAATTGATTGCTCAGTTTTCCGGGCAGGATTTGGCCTTGCTAGTAAGCAATTCTTCATTCACTATTACACAGTCTTTCTGTAAGAAATAACCAATCCGTGGTGTACCGGCTACGGAACGAAGGCTTTTTCAGAACTTTTTCTGAAAAAAATCACAACTATTTTCCAAAAAATATTCTGAAGACAATTAAATTATAAGATATTGTTAATGAGTTGTATATGTAACAATATAACACCGTTAAAACATCAAATACCCCACCATTAACCTATTTTAAGTACAAATAATTAATAATTATTTAATCCGGAGTAGTAGTAGCCTGTTGTTTTTTTCGTCATGTAATTATAAGCCTTTTTATACGCAAAAAATATTATGATGAACTATCGGCTCCGCATATTGATTGAAAAATATATCAGCAACACCTGTTCTAAAGATGAATTGGAAGAATTCTTTTTATTAGTCAAAGAATCTACCGATGACAAACCCCTGGAAGAGGGGCTGAAGATGGTCTGGGAAAAAACAAAGGCATACAATGGCGATGGCGGTATAGATTGGGATGGCAAGATGCAGCTTTTGATGGAAGAGTTTGAACCGCAAACCCCTGTTATACCGGTTAAAGGTAGGGCAGGATGGGGCGGATGGAAGCGAATCGCGGTGGCGGCCTCCATTGTGCTTACGTTGGGACTTGGTTGGTGGGTGTTCGACCGCGGAAGCGATCAGCAAGTGCTGCTGGCAGCCCTCGACATCAAAGCGCCAAATACCAGCATGGCGATTATTAAGCTGGACGACGGTAGCGAGGTGCGTTTAGACCAGCTCGCAAAAGGAACACTCGCAGAACAGGGAAGCGCCGATGTCATTAAGACAGATGACGGAGAAATTGTTTACCGCGAAACCGCAAAATCAAATGACCACATCGTGTATAATACCCTTGTCAATCCGCTGGGAAGCAAGGTTGTGCATATCACCTTAGCCGATGGGACCACGGTTTGGTTAAACGCGGGTTCGACCCTCCGTTTCCCGGTTGCATTTAGTGGCAACGATCGCAAAGTATCGATGACCGGAGAAGGCTATTTTGAAGTAGCACACGATGCGCGCAAGCCTTTTAAAGTGAGCAAAGACGATATGGAAGTAACTGTTTTAGGAACCCATTTTAATATAAACACCTATGAAAATGAGCCCGACATTAAGGTCACCCTTATGGAGGGCTCTGTAAAAACGACTATTGGAAATGGTCAATCGGCGATTTTAAAACCGGGGCAGCAAGCCATACTTCAAGCTGAAAATTTTCAGGTTAAAGAAGTGGATACAAAAATGGCTGTCGACTGGAAAGACGGGTGGTTTATATTCGAGGATGATGATATCGAAAGCTCGATGAGGAAACTGGAAAGATGGTACAATATTAAAGTTTCTTATGAAGGGGATTTTGAAGGTGTCCATTTTACAGGGTCTTTCCCAAGAGCGTACACACTGGCTGATATTGTGAAAATATTAGAAGCCACCAATGAACTTAAATTTAAAGTAGAGGGAAGGGAGGTGACAATCGTCCGGTAACTATCTTTTAATAGAAAAACCGGAAGTGTTGACCCCACCTCCGGCAGTAATTAAGTTCGGAAACGACTTTTAAAACTAATCAATAATTTTATCAACTAAGCGAAAAGCGACATGGCTTATCCTGCTATGTTTCTTGTCGAACCCTAAATTAATAAAGTGTATGAAAAATAGTACTTTAAATTCATATCGAACGTCCGGTACTGAAGATAAGTTGTTCATGCCCGTGAAGTATATGGCATTTCTGCTCTTTTTTGCTTTTATGCTCGTGAGTGTTTCAGGGTTTGCTCAACAAAAGATTACCCTTTCCGAAAAAAAGGCCCCTTTAACAAAGGTGTTAAAGGCTATAGAAAAACAAAGTGGATACAGTGTGTTTTTTATTCAGCGCAATATGGAAAAAGCACTACCAGTGACCATTCAGGTTAAAGCAGTTACGTTAAAGCAAGCGCTTGATCAGTGCTTTGTCAATCAGCCGCTTACTTATTCCATTCAGGGCAATACCATTGTCGTTAAATTAAAAGACGAAAAAATTGAAAACATACAAGCAGAAGCTCGGATAGAGGCTGTTAAAGGCAAAGAAGTTACCGGAATGGTTGTAGATGAAAAAGGTGTCGGGCTTCCGGGGGCACTTGTGAGGGTTAACTCCCTTAATGTTGCCGGTTCGGTGACGAATCAGGACGGAGAATTTAAGCTGCCAAAAGTGGAAGAAGGGGCTACACTGACAATTTCTTATATGGGTTATCAAACCCAGGAAGTGAAACCCGATTTTGCTTCAAGAATGAGGATCAAAATGGAGGTGCAGCCAAATGATCTCGATGAGCTTGTGGTGGTGGGGTATGGTACCCAAAAGAGAAAAGACGTGCTGGGTTCCATTGCTACCATTACAGAAGAGGATATCAAGACGATGCCTACCACCACCAATATGCTTGATATATTAGCCGGGCGACTTCCCGGTTTGACGATCATGAACAGTTCCGGACAGCCCGGCAAATCCAATTACAAAATGGTGACAAGAGGAAACTCTAACGGGCTTAACCATGTTCAGTTAACGGTAGCCGATGGCCCTATGCCACCAACCGCTCCTTTTAACAATACCATATTGAATGATTTTAATTTCGGCAATAGCATGCCGTTGATCCTGATCGATGGTATTGAAGGCGATATTAATTTATTGAACCCACAGGATGTAGAGTCCGTTTCGCTGTTAAAAGATGGTGCTGCAGCGATCTACGGTGTTCGTGCCGCCAATGGGGTACTCATGGTGACCACCAAAAAAGGAACCCAGGGTAAAGTGAAGGTCGATTACCAATATTATCTGGGGCAGCAGAGTATTGCAAACATGCCTAAATTTTTACCTTCCTGGCAGCAGGCCATGTTGATAAACGAGGTGATCGACAATGAGCAGTCAACCAGTGGAGGAGCACCTGGTGTTATTATTGGTGGTACCGGCTCAGGCACTCCTGCAAGGCCTCTTCGCAGATATACGGACGAAGAAATCCAGAAATACAAAGACGGTACCGATCCCAACTATCCCAATACAGACTGGATGGGATTGGTGTATCAAAAAGCGGGCTTTAATGAGCAGCACAGCCTGAATCTTTCGGGTGGCGATAATAGTACCATGTACCGGATGTCTTTTGAATATTTGAACCAGAATGGTAACGTAGACGGGGTAAACAGCAAGCGTTATGGATCGCGTGTTAATTTAAGTAGTTCCCCGTTTAAAACACTAAAGATAAATACAGGAGTAAACTTTACCTATGCGCCGGCACGTGAACCGGGTGGTGCATCAGGATACATCAGCGATATTTTGCAGCATGCGTGGAGGATATCGCCCATGGTACCGGTAAAATACCCGAACGGGGCGTACGCTACAGCCCATGGGCCTAATCCCCTTGCTGATCTTGAGTCGGGCTCGTATTATAAAGCCGGAAACTCGACCATCAATGGTAACTTGGGTCTTAACTGGACCCCTCTGGAAGGCCTTAGTATTAACCCTAGCTTTGGCTTTAACTATAAAAACACCAATTCACAGATATTTTCGGCCAAGACCTATTCCTATTTTGACGGACCCGAAGGCTCTCCCTGGATTATGAATCCGGCTACCTCGCGGCTTTCAAACTATTATATGGAAATCATGAATGCAGAGGTAGGTCTAACCCCTCAAATAACCGTTAATTACCAAAAGACAATAAAAAATCATGGTATTACCCTTATGGTAGGTGGGACACAAAGTATTGGTAACAAACGCAATATGATGGGAAAAAAATTGAATCTCATCAATAATAATATCCAGTCACTGGATATGGGCTCGGCAGAAGGCCAGGAGCTAAGTGGTGCTCCCTCAGAAAATGTACAACAATCGGCATTTGGTCGTTTAACGTATAACTACGACCAGCGTTACTATATGGAGAGTACCCTTAGAACAGATGGTGCCACTAGTTTTTCTCCAGACGAAAGAACAGGCGTTTTCCCTTCCTTTGCGGGGGGGTGGGTAGTCACCAATGAACCCTTTTTTCTGAGATCGCCCCAGTTGTCGAAAATCATTAATTTTATGAAATTCAGGGGTACCTGGAGTAAGATGGGGAATAGCTCGATCGGTAATTTTGGGTATCTCACCAGAATAACCTCGGGCAATTATTCCTTTAATGACCAGATTGTACCCTATATCCAGCCCACATTGCCTGGTAATCCCACCATTCAATGGGAAACCACTACCATTAAGAATTTAGGTTTTGATGCGGTTTTATTGAATAATAAGCTGAACATTACCGTAGAAGCCTATAGCAAAATAACCAACGGAATTTTAATGAGCTTAAAACCACCTGCTAATTATGGCTATAGCGAAGGTCCGGCAGAGAATGTAGGCTCTACAGACAACCGTGGTATAGAAGCGATTATAGGTTACCGGAGCAAAATTGGACAATTTCACTGGGGAGTTAATGGGAATTTTAGCTATAACAAAAACATGATTACCAAGTTTTTGAGTAATGCCATTGCGGTTAATATGTGGGATTTAAGCCAAAATGTTGAGGGTTATTCTTACCGTGGCCTGTTTGGATTGGAGGCCGATGGTATTTTCCAGACCCAGGAAGAAGTAGATCAGTCGGCGAAGATCAATGACAAAGTAAAACCAGGGGATATCAGGTACATAGACCAGAATGGCGATGGTAAGATAACCGTAGAAGACAGGGTGTTTTTAGGGAACTCTGTTCCTGCCAGTTCTTTTGGACTCCGTTTGAACGGTTCTTGGAAAGGATTTGATTTAAACATAGGTTTTAATGGCTCTGCCGGCCGAAAAGTAAATATTGGCGGTGCTTTAGGGTCTATAGGCGATTTTGAGAACAAAGTTACGCCTGCCTTTTGGGATAGATGGACACCTGAGAACCCGACCAATGAATTTCCGCGTGCCTTTGCGAATAACCTTCAAAACAATCCGAAGAGTGTTACCTCCTCTTTTTGGGTACGAGACGCTTCTTATATCCGCTTGAAAAATCTTTCGCTTGCCTACAATATAGATGGGAAACTGATCAGGAATCTACCTGTAAGGGGAATTCGGGTATTTTATGCTACAACTAACCTGTTTACTTATGCACCAAACTTTTGGAAATGGCTGGATCCCGAAACGTCACAGATAGAAGCTTCTCTGCAGAATTATCCATCAGCTTCATCACACTCATTTGGCATCAATGTTCAGTTTTAATCCACTTATTAAACCAATGTATAAAATCAAAAATAAGGATATGAAAAGAAAATATGTCATCGGGCTGCTACTGATCGTGTTGGGATCGGGCGCCTGCAAAAAACTAAATGATCTTTCCCCTTTAGCCGAATACACAGATAAAACGTTATGGTCTTCGGAGGAGGATATACAGGCCGCTATTACCGGCTGTTATAAAAGTTGGGAACCGGTTGGGGCATTTCCCCTGCTATTTAGGGATGCCGTGACCGATAATGGTGTCAATCTTAACGACCAGGCGGCCGAAAGTTTTGCCGCTGGTAGATACGATCAGCTTTTAACTTTTGGTACAGGAAGCGAGATTTATAATTATGGAACCATTACTTATTGCAACTGGTTCCTCGAAAATATAGACCGGGCAGATGATTTAAATATTGATCCGGGTTATAAAGCACGCATCATAGCCGAAGCTCGTTTTTTAAGGGCTTACCGCCATTTCCTTCTGGCGCAGTTTTTTCGCAATGTGCCCATGGTATTGCATACGCAAAGCCTTGTAGAAGCCCGTATGCAGGAACCATCGTCACAACAAGAAATAATTAACTTTGTTTTAGCAGAATTGGAAGCCATTACCCCCGATTTACCTTTATCCTATACGAATGCGAACGATAAAGGACGTATAACGCGTGGGGCTGCCTTGGCCTTAAAAGCCCGGATCGAATTGTTTACGAAGAAATATGATGACTGTATTGCTACCTGTAACCAGTTGATGTCGGCTCCTTTTAATTATAGCCTGTATGCTAATTTTCAGGACCTGTTTCGTCCACAGTTTGCAAACAGTGCTATCAATAGTGAAATCATCCTTGAGTCTCAATACGCCTTAAATTATAACCAGAAGTCGCAGTTGGCGCAATTAGCCTTATATCCTGTCGGAAGCAGCAGGGTTATAGCGACCCAAAGCTTGGTTGATGCCTTTGAAACGATGAATGGGAAAACCATTGATCAGGATGCCAGCTACGATCCTTTGCAGCCTTATCAAAACAGGGATCCCCGTTTAGCAGCTACGGTTATTTGCCCTGGCCAGTCTTACAACGGTATTACTTTCGATCCCATTACGCCTCCGGGTGGTGGCGGTGGTCCAATCATCATTGGTGGTGGTGGTGGTCCAGTCATCATTGGTGGTGGCGGTGGCGGCGGCACTATTGGCGGTGGCGGTACCATCGGTGGTGGTGGTGGTCCAGTCATCATTGGTGGTGGCGGCGGCGGTGGTACAGCTGCCGGCTACACCTTAAACGCCAGCAATTATAAAAAAGGGTTTAGCAATTCAACTACCGGTTATAATTTTAAAAAATACCTGAGTGTATTAAATGATTACTGGAATACCGCTTATGGGCTTAATTCACTAGGCAACACAGGTGGTAATGTCATCGTGATCCGCTATGCCGAGGTCTTATTAACCTACGCCGAAGCTAAGATAGAAGCCGGGCAAACAGATCAATCGGTGTATGATGCGATCAACAAGGTAAGGCAGCGCGCAGGGATGCCACAGGTAGATGCCTCTACCCATCCCGATCAGACCGCATTGAGGGCATTAGTGCGCCGTGAAAGAAGAGTAGAGTTGGCGGGCGAGGGCCTGCGTTGGTTCGATATCGTGAGGTGGCAAATTGGGCCTGAGGTAATCAAAGATGTATATGATTGTCTTAATGGTACGATAACAAAGGACCCCCTCAATCCATTCGCACCCCCTGTGATGACCCTTACGCCCAATAGCAGTACGGTACAGTATCAGAGAACATTTACGCCTAAGTACTATATATTCCCGATACCGTTAGAAGAACTACAAATTAATAAAAAACTGGTGCAAAATATAGAATATCAATAAATCAGCAGGTTAACCTGTTAATCAATCAAAAGCAGTTAAATAATTAAACATTAATTAAAAATACGAAGACAATGAAAACAATGAAAACAAAAAATCTGATACCCCTTTCCCTGTTGGTCTTATTCCTTGCCTTTGGAGTAAGCCTGAAAGCACAAGAGGCTAAGCCGGCCGATAAAATCGAACAGTTAAAAGGGTTGGTTCCCTTAGATCCGTTTAAAACTACGCCCGAACAAGACAAGAGTTTCGATATAGAAAACAGTGAAGAGATTTATTTCGAAGACGGTAGCCAAATTACCTTGTCAGATTTGGCGCGATATACGGCTGGTATCGATTATATCAAGGTTTCCTATGTAAACCCAAGCGATAGAAATACCGTTTTGGCAATATTGGTACGCAAGTGTACGCCCGATGAACGGCAGGCGCTGAAATTGATTAAGGAAGCAATGGGCTGGGAGGATTTTCCGGGCGGAGTAGATCCGAATGCACCCGATTTGAGTAGTCCCGACAAGTACATGCCCCTGCAATTTGATCCAAACAGAACGCTGGAAGATGCGCTAAAAGGCCTGACCAAAAAACCAGCCAAATTAGGGCCGGGTATTGTCATGTTCAATCCTTCCAGAACAGCCCTTTATGACGAAAAGGGGAAATTTATTCCTTATTTCTTGCCGGATGGGAAAACGCCAAACCCGACCGTAAATAAATATTTGAACGATGCGAATTTTTCGATAGTGCATTATAAAGACGAGACAGGCCTGATCAAGGTCTCCGTTTTCGTTCCGGCAACCTTGGCGGAGAAAAAAGGAAGAGGGCAAACGGTGACGGCAACAGCCCTTATTGAAGAGGCTGCTGCTAGCAGCGATGGAGACAATAATGGTGGCAGCATGCAGTCTACAGCCTCCTTCCAACAAAAGGTAATCACCCCTGAGGGTGTGGAAGGCGTTTTTGCGATTGGGAAAAAAGCCGATGATTTCACTGCGAAAGATATCAATGGTGCTGATGTAAGCCTGTCGCAATATAAGGGTAAAAAAGTGGTGGTACTCAATTTCTGGTTCACCAGATGCAAGCCTTGTGTGGCCGAGATGCCATTGTTGAACAAGTTGGTAGAGCAATACAAAGGCAAGGACGTTGAATTTATCTCCCTTTGCAATGACGATGAGAAAACCATCAACGAATTTTTAAAGACGCATAAATTCGACTACCGCATTGTTGCCAATACCTTGAAACTGGCCAATAAATATAAAATAACGGGTTTCCCTACGAGTGTTGTGATCGATAAGGATTCAAAAGTTAGTTTTTTTGAAATGGGCGGTTCCGACAAGATCGGCGAGCATTTGAAAAAGGCTATCGACAGCGTATTAAAATAGAAAATAGTATATATTTTACCGCCTGCTTTTTATGGCAGGCGGTATAATCCATCATTTATGAAGAAGATTATCCGTTCAGTTTTTTTTTCACTGGGTTTTATCGTCAGCGGGCTGTCGGTATCGGCGCAAGCCAGCGTTGCTCCCGAGGCGAATACCCTGTTGTGGCGTGTATCGGGCAATGGCCTGAGCAAACCATCATACATTTTCGGGACCATCCATTCCATTTGCAAAGCGGATGCCGAAAAAGTGCTTACGCCGGCGTTGAAACAGGCCATGCAGGACTGCAACGAAGTGATGTTTGAAATAGACATCACCAATACGGCCGCAATGATTGTTGCGGGACTGAGCAATAGCACTATGGCCAATGGAACCAATTTAAAGCAGCTGGTAAACAAGAAACAGTTGAAAATCATTACCGATTATTTTACCACCGAGATTAGCAAATATCCGTTGGAGAGGGTGATGATATTAAGGCCTTTCCTTTTGCAAGGGGATGTGTCGAATAATTTTCTCACTTGCGCAGAGAAGACCTCCATGGAGGGAGAGCTGCACGAACTGGCAGATACGTACAACCTTCCTATCAGCGGTATTTCCAGTGTCAAAGAGCAGGCCTCATTTAGCGATAGCATTCCGTATAAGAAGCAGGCCGAAAGTTTGTTGGAGACGATTCGCAGGGTAAAGAACCCGGAGGCGAACCGCGATTTTTTCGACATCATGAAATTTTACGCTAACCAAGAAATGATCTCGCTCGACAGCATCATAAGGGCTACTATGGGGAGGGGAAAGGAAGATAAGGTGATGCTCGATACCAGAAACAAGCTTTGGATACCCCGGATGCAGGAAAAAATGAAGACACAACAAATATTCCTTGCCGTAGGTGTAGCCCATTTATTTGGTGATGAGGGGATTATCCCGGCCCTACGCCGAGAAGGCTATACAGTAGATGGTGTGCTGGAGCAGTAGGCTGTCCTTAGTCCCTTGAACTAACTAATAAAAACAAATGCAACTGAAACTAAAATATTTAATTGCGGTATTCATCGTTACCATAAGCATGGTCAGGGCTCAAACGCCCAACCTCTTCCAGATTAACGGTACACTTACCGGTATGCCCGATGCAGAGCTGGTGCTGCTTAGTTATTCCAATCTGGGGAAAAAGATGACCGATACCGCCCGGATTAGCGAGGGCACATACAGCTTTATGGGCTCCATCTATGCGCCACAGGTGTTCACGATATCGGTTAAATACAAGCCATCGGCCAAACAGGGTGTAATGCCAAGCGACAAGGCCGAGCTTTACCTCACCGACGGCATAATCAATATCAGCTCGGCTAACACTTTCAATAATATGGAACTGAGCGGAGAGGGAACGATCTGGAATAAGGATTATTGGGCATTGACTCGACAGATAAAGTTAAATGGCGATTCGATTGGTAATTTGATGTATAAATTCCGGATGCCCAGCCAACGGGTCGCTAACTACGAGAAGGCCGTCGCGGCCGGGGAGCAACCGCCTTATAGCCATGCGAACTATGTGCGCGATTCGACAACGTTGAGTTTTATCAACGATGAAGTTCCGGCACTCAAGCAAAGGTTAATTCACCATGTAATGATTCCCTATATCCGGAAGAATCCCAACTCACCGGTTACGCATACGGCTTTAGGTGTGGTGGCGAGTTCGATGGAATATAACCTTACTCAATCTGCGTTTGATCTACTTTCACCCGAAATCAAGAATTCTTATCCTTTACAGCAATTTGCTAAAATGCTGGAGCGTACCGCTAAAACTGGAGAGGGTATTGTAGCGCCGGATATAACCTTGCCCAATGAGCAGGGAAAACTGGTTTCGCTATCGTCGTTACAAGGGAAATATGTGCTGGTTGATTTTTGGGCCAGTTGGTGTAGCCCATGCAGAGGCACAATTCCGATGTTAAAAGAGATCTACGAAAAGTATAAGGATAAGGGGTTCGAAATCCTCAGCGTTTCTATTGATAAGAATGGGCAACAATGGAAGACAGCTTTAGAAGAAGAAAAAATGCCCTGGTATCAGGTGTTGGATGAGAAACATGAAATAGGTAAACTTTATCAGGTAAGTAGCATTCCCCGTTGTTATCTGATAGATAAGGATGGCACTATTATCTCCAGAAATGTAGAGGTGTTTAGGTTGGAAAAGATGCTGGAGAAACTGATAGAAAAAAAGTAAAATAGATGAAACGTAAACTAAACTATTTAATTCCGTTATTCATGGTGATCGTGGGCATGGTAAGCGTGCATGCCCAGAGCCGGAAAGAACAAAGCCGTTTTGATTCGATCGCGCATATATCGGCAAAGATCGCCAAAAAAATACACTACACCTGCAACAACGTTGATGATACCTTTTCGAAGACCTTGTTTAACGATTACCTGAGTACATTAGACAGTTACCATGGTATTTTTTTGCAGGGGGATGTTGAGGACTTAAGGAAGAAATATGAAACCAGGCTCGACGATGAATTTAACGGTGCACCGCTTCGTTTCTTTTTCGAAGTTGACCAACTGTTCAGGAAGCGCCTGAAAAAAATGCAGCCCATCTGGGACGAGATCTTAAGCAGCCCGTTAGACCTTACCAAACGGGAACAGTATCAGTCGCCGAATGGCTATCCGGATGGTTTGGATGCACAAAAGGAAAGATGGCGCCAGGTGTTCACGATGCGGGTACAGAGCGAAATGTATCAGATCATGATGGCTCAGGGAAATGTTTCACTGGCCGAACTGGAACAGCGGGCTCGTGCCGCCGTATGGAGAAGGTTCAGGGGCTATCGGGTCTGCTTTTGGTCCAAGAGAGACCGTGAAGATTCTTTCGGCGACTATATGACCCAGTTCTGCAAAACTTTGGATGCCCACTCGTACTACCTCGGTGAGCAGAGTGCCAAGAAGAAAAAAGACGGTATTGCGGGAATTAGAGGCGGTATCGGGGTGGTGCTGACCGATGTGGAGGGCAGGATGCAGGTGACTTCAATGGTAGCCGGGGCGGCGGCAGCACAATCGGGCAAGATGAACGTGGGCGATGTCATTGTTACGGTCAGAGAAGGTAAATCCAAAGCGGAGGATATTTCGGGCTATGAACATTATTTTGTGTCGGACCTCATAGGTGGTACCCAGGGTACGAAAGTGACCTTAGGCTGCGAGCGGCCTGACGGTTCGAGGTATTCGGTAACCTTGGAAAGGGTCCAGTTAACCCAGGGAGGAACTACGATCAGCAGTTCTGCATTCAACAGCTCCGTGATCAACACCGCGGTAATCGAAAAGAACGGCCAGAAAACAGGTTATATCCTATTGCCCTCTTTCTATTCAGATCCTGTCAATGAGACGGCGCGCGACATAGTTAAAGCCTTGACCAAATTGCAGAACGAAAATGTATCGGCTCTTGTGATCGATCTGCGTAACAATCCGGGAGGGGCTGAGGGCGCCTGCATTGCTGCGATGGGCGAATTTCTGTCGCGCAGTCCCCTTTTTCAGAACAGAAAGAAAGATGGAGAACTAAAAATCCTGACGAGCTATAAAAAGAATATGAATTTTACGGGTTCCTTGGTGCTGTTGGTTAACCCGGCTACAAGATCATGTGGTGATATGTTTACACAGGTGATGCAGGAATACGGCCGTGCCTTAGTGATAGGCGCTCCTACCGGTGGAAAAGGGGTAGGACAGGCGACTGTACCCATTTTAGACAGGAAGAATCCCTATGCTCCGGTGTATAACAACGGTGGCTCTTCATTTGGGAAACTGGTGTTGACCACCGTGACATTTTATGGTGTTACGGGTAATTCGGTACAGCAAAAAGGAGTGATACCCGATGTGCTGCTGCCCGATTACAAAAATTACAGCGGTATGCGGGAAGCCGACAGGAAATATCCTATAGGCTGGGATAGCATTGCGGCGGTAGAATATCCTTTCTGGAATTTTGGCTTCGATCTGGAATCGGTTAAAAAGAAAATGCAGGCCGAGGTAAACAACGATACCATTTACCAGCGTATTGCCGAGAACGAAGCTTGGTTAAGGAAGGCCCGGCAGCAACCTGTTTCGCTGAACTGGGAGGAGTATGTTGCCTCACGGGAGGAAATAACCAAGCGGATACAGGAATCGGCAGCGCTGGCACAGTTAAAGACGAAGCTGTCGGTACGTGTCCCGGTAGGGGATCGTACCAAGGACAGAGAAGGGTTTTTGAACGGGATCAGTACCGATATTTATATCAATACAGCAACAGACGCTGCTTTGGAACTGCTAAAAACCAGATAAAATAGTGATGGACAAGTATAACCTTAAAAAAATCATAGAATGACGTACGCGATAAAATTAATCAACCGTTTTATGTTAAGCCTTGTACTCTGTACAGGCATCAGTTATGCCCAAAAACCAGAGGCAAAGCCCTTTAAAATTACCGGCAAGATTAGCGGTAACCCAAATCTCGTAAAAATTGCGATCTCTCCTTCCATTGCGATGTCGGGGGAAGTTGAAGTAAAGAACGGTCAATACACCATCACTGGTTCCATCAGCGAACCTGCGATTGTGGGCTTGGTTGGCAAAGGCAGGGAAGACGATGAGGATTTTGATTTGAAGGCCAATGTGTACGAGTTGTACCTGGTACCCGGCGAAGTGGTACTCCAGTCGACCAATACTCTGGGCAATACGCAGGCAAGCGGCACCGGAGCCTTATGGAATAAGGACTACAAGTACCTGACCAGGGAGGTAAAGCGCGCACTTGATTTATTCATGAAAACCGGGGATGATGTACAAAACCTCTCTATTAAGATGGAGCTGTATAAAAGGGGCAGGGGCGAAGTGGGGTATGGCCCGAAGGAGTACACGAGGGATTCTATCCTGTACCAAAAAGCAAAAAAATCATTTAGTAATGTGTACAAAACACTGGATAGTGATGTTTTAACTGCGTATATCCGGAAAAATCCGGAATCTCCGCTGGCTATATGGGCATTAACGAATATGGGACGAGGCAAGATCATCAACTACGATACCCAGTCTCCCTTGTACGAGCTGCTTTCGGACGAGGTAAAGGCCTTAAGGGCTGCCAAGTCGTTTAAAACGAAGTTAGATAAGGTGGCTACTACCTTGCAGGGCAAGGTAGCCCCTGATATGGTGCTACCCGATACTTCGGGGCAGCGCCTGTCCTTGGCTTCTATGCGGGGTAAATATGTACTGGTCGATTTTTGGGCCGATTGGTGTGCGCCCTGCCGGGCAGAGTTTCCTTTTTTGCGTGAGGCTTATAGCAAATACGCGTCTAAGGGTTTTACCATACTGGGCGTATCGATACGTTCCGGTACAGATAAGACCGCATGGAAAAAGGCGATCGTAGCAGAGCAATGCAATTGGCCGCAGGTATTCGACGAAAGCGGGAAAACCGCTAGGGAATATTCGATAAGCACTGTTCCCCGTAGTTTTTTGCTGGATCCCAATGGGGTAATCATTGCGCTCAACCTGCGTGGCGAGGCTTTGGAAGCGAAGCTGAAAGAGTTGTTCGGGGAATAATAATTGATATAGATTATACAGGGTAACACTTTAAAAGAGAAATATCATGAAGTACGTGATAAAATTAATCAGCCGTTTTATGTTAAGCCTTGTACTCTGTACAGGCCTCAGCTATGCCCAAAAACCGGGGGCAAAGCCCTTTAAAATTACCGGCAAGATTAGTGGCAACCCAAAGCTCGTAAACATTACTGCCAGTCATAAGATTGGTGCGTTGGGTGTTGGGGGATCAAAAGTAGCCTATGGCGAGCTTGGAGATTATGAAGCTGAAGTAAAGAACGGTCAATACACCATCAGTGGTTCCATCAGCGAACCTACGATTGTGCGCTTGGAAGGCAATGGCAGGGAAGACGACATGGATTTTGATTTTAAGGCCAATGTGTACGAGTTGTACCTGGTACCCGGCGAAGTGGTACTCCAGTCGACCAATACCCTGGGTAATACGCAGGCAAGCGGTACCGGAGCCTTATGGAATAAGGATTACCAGTACCTGGCTAGGGAGGTAAAGCGCGCATTTGATTTATTCATGAAAACCGGAAATGATCAACAAAATCTCTATATCAAGATGGAGCTGTATAGAAGGGGCAAGGGCGAAGTGGGTTATGGACTAAAGGAATACACGAGGGATTCTATCCTGAATGAAGAAGTAAGAGATTTAGCGAATAGTGTGTACAATACACTGGATAGTGCTGTTTTAACAGCATATATCAAGAAAAACCCGGCATCTCCGCTGGCGATATGGGCATTAACGAATATGGAGCGAGGCCAGACCATCAACTACAGTATCCAGTCTCCTTTGTACCAGCTGCTTACAGACGAGGTAAAGGCCTTAAGTGGTGCCAGGCTGCTTAAAGTGTACTTAGATAAGTTGGCTGCTACCTTTCCGGGCAAGGTTGCCCCTGATATGGTACTGCCCGATACCTTAGGGCAGCGCCTGTCCTTGGCTTCTATGCGGGGTAAATATGTACTGGTCGATTTCTGGGCCGATTGGTGTGCGCCCTGCCGGGCAGAGTTTCCTTTTTTGCGTGAGGCCTACAGCAAATACGCGTCTAAGGGCTTTACCATACTGGGTGTATCGGTACCGTGGAATACGGATAAAAGCAAATGGAAAAAGGCGATCGTAGCAGAGCAATGCAATTGGCCACAGGTATTCGACGACAGAGAGAAAGCCACTAAGGAATATTCGATAAGCTACATTCCCCGTAATTTTTTGCTGGATCACAATGGGGTAATCATTGCATGCGATCTGCGTGGCGAGGCTTTGGAAGCGAAGTTGAAAGAGTTGTTCGGGGAGTAATGGGGAAATAAGAATGGTTTTAAAATTAACATATTGAAAAGACAATGAAGTACGTGATGAAATTAATCAGCTGTTTTATGTTAAGCCTTGTACTTTGTACAGGCATCAGCTATGCCCAAACACCGGAGGCAAAGCCCTTTAAAATTACCGGCAAGATTAGCGGCAACCCAAATCTCGTGAAAATTACCGCTTACCAGGTGCTTGGCAGATGGACTGGAGGTGGAAAAGCAGGAAGTTATGGCGAGTTTGGAAGCTATGAAGCTGAAGTAAAGAACGGTCAATACACCATCAGTGGTTCCATTAGTGAACCTACGATTTTGCACTTGGAAGGCCATGGCCGGGAAGACGATGAGGATTTTGATTTTAAAGCCAATGTGTACGAGTTGTACCTGGTGCCCGGCGAAATAGTACTTCAGTCGACCAAGAACCTGGACAATACGCAGGCAAGTGGCACCGGAGCCTTATGGGATAAGGATTACCAGTCGCTGGCCAAAGCGGTCAATATTTTCGATAAAACATACAAGGTATCGAACAATAACCATTTGAGGGGCGAAGAGGAAAACAGGTTAATACAGGAAATTCTGATGCCGTATATCAATAAAAACCCGGGCTCGCCGGTAGCGTTGTGGGCCTTGATGAATATGGGCGGTATCAACAGGAATGCGCAGGATGTAAAGTTTAAATGCGAGCTACAGGTTCCCGCATTCGAGCAGCTATCGCCCGAAATAAAGGCCCTGAAAGTAGCCAAGGCCTTTAAAGAAAGGCTTTATCATGAAGATATGCTACGGATAGGTAAAGTAGCACCCGATTTTACGCTCGCCGATACCTCGGGGCGGCAGCTTTCCCTCTCGTCGTTGCGGGGCAAATATGTACTGATTGATTTTTGGGCCGATTGGTGTGGTCCCTGCCGGGCTTCGTTCCCCGGATTAAGGGCAGGCTACAATAAATACAAGGATAAGGACTTTACCATTTTGGGGGTATCGGTATCCTGGAGAACAAATAAAACCAAGTGGAAAAAGGCGATTGTAGAAGAAGGAAACCATTGGTATCAGGTGTTCGACGAAAACAAGGAGGTTGATAAGTTATACCTGGTCACCGGGGTTCCTGTTAGTTTTTTACTGGATCCGAACGGGGTGATCATTGCCAGGAATGTGATGGATCTGGAAAAAACGCTGGACGAGCTGTTGGGCGAAGAAAAAAGCAAATAAGAAATAACAATATACTTTTAAAAACAAAACAATTGAAACAGATTATCCACATAGCAATAGCCGTGCTGTACAGCCTTGTACTTACAGGGGTAAGCTATGCCCGGTCGGCCCCGCAACCCTTTAAGATTACCGGTAGTATAAAAGGCAATACCCGGATCGTCCGGGTGACCGCTACTTATGGCAATGCAGAACCCATCGTTGCGCAGGTTAAGAACGGACAATATGTCATCAGCGGATCCCTGACCGAACCTACGATTATACATCTGCAGGGCGAGGGTAAGGCCGGAGACAACGATTTTGATGAAGCTGCCAATCGCTACGACCTGTACCTGACACCGGGCAATGTGCAGCTCCGGTCGGACAAGAGCCTGGGCAATACTCAGGTAAGCGGGCCGGGTGGCAAATGGAACAAAGATTACCAATACCTAATGGGGGAGGTGAAGCGTACCGAAGATTCCATTTACAACCTATCGCAAAAAGCGATGGACCTGAATGTCTGGTTGATTATGTATAAAAATGGAACAGCCCCGGCTCCTTACGGTCTTCAAGAATACCAAAGGGATTCCATTAAGTACAAAGCGATAGGCTATTGGTCGGAGAGGGGATTGGACAGTGTTTTGAACAGCAGTGTTTTGGTTCCCTACATCAAAAAAAATCAAGGATCGCCGGTGTCTTTATGGGCATTGTTCCAGATCGGAGGGTTTACCAAAGAGTACAAGTACGACCTGCAATACCCTTTGCTTGAGCAGCTTTCGCCGGAGGTAAAAGCGTTGGGTTTTGCCCAGCGGCTGAAAAGGGCGATAGAGATGAACGGCATTACGGAAGTGGGAAAGGTAGCCCCGGAGATCATGCTGCCCGATACATCGGGACAGAATCTTTCTCTGTCTTCTTTACGGGGGCGGTATGTACTGGTGGATGTATGGGCGGATTGGTGCGGTCCCTGCCGCATGGAATTTCCTCACATGGCCAAGGCTTACGAGAAATACAAAGACCGGGGCTTTACCATTTTTGGGGTATCGCTGGCTTTTAATAGCAGCAAAGCGAGGTGGAAAAAAGCCATTGTAGATGAAAAGAGCTATTGGCTGCACGTGTTCGACGAGAAGGATAGTATCTTAAAAACGTATGGCATTAACAGTGGAATTCCCAAAAATTATCTACTTGATCCCAAAGGGGTCATCATTGCCAAGAATTTATGGGGCGATGCACTTGAAAAGAAACTGGACGAACTATTAAGTAAATAATTATAAACAAAACAAAAAATATATGAATATGAACAAGATGATGATCGCGACAATTTTATCCCTGTTTGTCGTTGTGAGCAATGCCCAGCAAAAGGAAGGGAAAATAATTTATGAGTACAGTAAAACGTATAAAGAGAAAGTTAAGACGGGCACCATTTCAGGTAATGGAATGGTTATTGGGAGTGGGGAAGAAGCCCCGGCACCGCCGCCTGATAAATATGAATTGCTGTTTGGTAATAATAAAATGACCATGAAAAAGCTGAAAGAGGAGATAAAAGGTATGGTATTTAGCGGAGCTATAGAATTTGGAGCCAGCGTAAACGATGTGGTGTTTTGTGATTTCGGAACAGGGGTGAATACGACTCAAAAAGATGTTTTTAATACATTGTATCTGGTAGATGAACCTGTTGTGAAGCTGGATTGGAAAATGAGTGGGGAAAAGAAGACCATTTTAAAGTTTACCTGTCAAAAGGCTACCGCTACCATTATTGGCAAGCGGATACAAGGCTCGATGAAAGATGGTAAGGTGGTCACCGTGGAAGTGCCCGATACCACTACGATGACGGCATGGTTTACCACAGAGATTCCTGTACCGGCAGCGCCGAAAGTACAGGGGCAACTGCCGGGTGTAGTGCTTGAACTGGAAGAAAATACTGCTTTTGCCGTAATCCTGTATAAGGCAACAGCGCTTACAGATAAAGTAATTTTAGCGGATATTAAACCGTCTGCCGAAGGGAAAAAACTAAGCCCGGACGGATTCAAGAAAGAAATAGAGGCGAAGAAGAAAGAAATGGAAACAAGCGGAGGGATTTTCAGGATAAATTAAAACTAAACAAAAACTAAACTTACCCGTTGTGCATGATGAAATCGTAAAGCGCTTTAATGCTGACCGCAGTCAGGGATCTGTAAACTATGCCTTTCTGTGCAGCGAACAGATACTTCGGCAAGCCTCAGTATGACAAAAAAGAACGATTTAGTTCTTAACTTAACGACATTGGACTGCCGTCAGGATGACAGCGTTGAAGTAATAATGCACAACGGATTAAACTTATAATTATAGATATACTGATGAAAAAAAACAAAGCAATAATGATCGTGTTTTTTGTGCTGGCTGCATTGCAGGGGATGGCGCAAAAAAAAGTACAAATAAACCTGAAGGTAGGTGATAAATTACATCAGGAATTAAAAAGAACCTCCCACCGTCAGGACATGAAACCGAGCGGAGAAACAATTGAATACCATACCGAAAATATAGTGGGTTTTACGTATGAGATATTGAGTGCCGGTGGGGGGACCTATGATGCGAAAGTGACATATAGTTTCCTGAAGTTTAAGGCGGGTTCTCCTGGTTCGGAGGGCGAAATTACCTTTGATTCGCAGAACGGGGAAGACATGGCCGGAGAGATGGGCGAAGCGGTAAAGGGAGTGATAGGAAAAAGTTATGTTTTTACCATCGATGCCAACACGCATAAAGTAACCGCTATTAAGGAGGGGCTCGCTAAAGGAGCAGCAGCGGAAAAACAACCGGGCCCTTTGGATCCGGGGACCAATCTTTTTCCCCAGGATGATGAAGCATTGAAAAGAAGAGTAGAGGGTGCTTTTGGTGGATCGATCTCGGACCAAACACCGGTAGCCGGTGCTAAATGGGACAGATCCATTACAGATCTTAAAAAAGGTATCACCACTAAAACAACGGTTAACTACACCCTTAACCGCATTGATGGCGATCAGATCTACATCGATGCCACAGGGAAATCAATTGTTGATGGGGTACCGGAGGGTATGGAGGAAATGGGCGATTTTAACCTTACGGCAGTTTTTGATAGCCAAACTAACATAAAGGTGGATGCGAAAGCCGGAATTCTAAGTGAAGTTAAGTCGAAAACTAAAGGCGAGCAAACTTTTTATACACCTCAGGGGGATCACAAAATGAATATAACCATTTCGGATGTTGAAACGGTGAAAAGGACAGGAACAAACTAAAACAGGAACAAACTAAACGTAAAAAGGGCTTCTCCAATTCGGAGAAGTCCTTTTTTTAGGCGTAATGTATGTCCGGGCAACGAGAGACTGATGCGGTCACGCAATAGCTTTTTCCTTGTTCGGGATGAAGCAAATTTGAATCATCAGATATTATTGATATATTTAACGTATCTAACATTAAACTTTATCAACAATAAACGAAATTGTCCGGTTATGAAAAAAATTATTTTATTTCTTTGGGTTGCACTATTTTATGGCTGTGAGAAGCCTGTTGAACCAACCCCTGAACCAACTCCTGAACCACCACCGGTAACAACAACTATCGAAATTAATTTTGACAACGATAACAATTCGAGTTTGATGTTCCAGGATGGAGAATCAATAGCACTGCTTACCTCGGAGGAAAGGCGCTATGACATCGGGCAGGTATTGCGGGTAAAAGCCGTAGATTTGACTACGCTGGAAGTAGCCAACTTTGCACCAACGGATATTGTTAATGCTACTATATTGGTAACCATCGAAGGGCATCCAAAGCCGATCAAACTTTTTAATATTGGAAAGATCAGGGCACATGCCGTTCAACAGATCAAATATCCATTCATCGATGGCGATACAAAATTCCTCGACATTGATGATCAGGAGGTAGATTTAGCACAGTATAAAACAACAGGTATCCCTATCGCAAACGTGTCCTTTGATTTCACCGGAGAGACTGACCTGATCAAAAAACTGAAGTTATTGGGTAAACTAAAATGGAAAATCAAATACCATGATTTTGACCCCAATGATGATCCGGGCAATAACTGGAAGGATAATATCGATGCCAAAGATGTTCGGAGATTTTCGGGGATCATCATCAATCTGGCGTATTTGTTTCAGGCAGAATCAACCAAAACCGCATTTATTGCTGAGCCAATTACAGATAACAATAATGTAGCGATGAGTACCGAGCAAAAACAAGAGGTTTTTAAAAAGATAATCGATATTCCATTATTCCATTGTGGCGTAGTAGTCAATGTTTCCGGCTTAGGTGGAGGATCTACTTTCGGATTGGCTAACCATGTTTTAAAAGACTACCTGACTAAGGATGTATGTGAGATTACGGTACACGAAATAGGTCACATGATTGGTTATTCGCATACCTCTAGTATGACCTATCCTTCAAACCCCGACAAGCGGGGTGCAGTTGTAGCAACCGGTCAGGCATACACGATTATGTTGTCGAGAAACGAATTCCCGATCAGAAAGAATAATTATTACAAGGCGGTTGATTTTGAATAGCTAAGCATAAAAAAGGCTTCTCGGATAAAGAGAAGCCTTTTTAAATTCAAAAAACCAACAGGTAGTTGTTAACAGTATTCATCAAATGCTGCAACAAGATTGTCTGCAATCATTTGAGCAGGACGACCTTCAATCATGTGTCTTTCGATCATGTGTACCAATTTACCATCTTTGAATAAAGCCATTGCCGGAGAAGACGGAGGATAAGGCAACATATATTGACGGGCTTTATCCACGGCATCTTTTTCCATTCCTGCAAATACGGTAACTAATTTGTCGGGATGTTTTTCGTTTTTAACGGCTGCTTTCGCTGCCGGACGTGCATTGGCCGCGGCACATCCACATACGGAATTTACCACGACAAAAACCGTTCCTTCTGAAGGGATTGCGGAATCAACTTCTTCGGAGGTTTTAAGTTCCTGGAAGCCTGCGTCTACCAGTTCCTGACGCATGGGAGCTACTAAATATTCTGGATACATCGTTGTTAAATTTAAAAAGTCAAAATTAAAAAACAGTAAGACACTACATCGACAATATCGTCATTGTACCGGATGAATGTCTAATGCAAATATAAATTATAAAATTGCGCGCGTCAAGTTCGGATCCTCAATATAATGTCACTTTTGCATACTTAATATAATTAAAGACTTTGAATTGAGTTGATTTTCAAGTAATTTTGCCCTTCTAAAATATTTAAAGAATACATTATGTCATCATTAGAAACTACTTACGTTCCTTACAAAGTAAAAGATATTACGCTAGCAGAGTGGGGACGCAAAGAAATAGAATTGGCTGAGGCAGAAATGCCCGGGTTGATGAGTTTGCGTGCAGAATTTGGTGCTGCCAAACCATTAAAAGGAGCCCGGATTGCAGGATGTCTTCACATGACGATTCAAACCGCGGTATTAATCGAAACCCTGGTCGAATTGGGGGCGGATGTAAGCTGGTCTTCTTGTAATATTTTCTCTACGCAGGATCACGCTGCTGCTGCTATCGCTGCCGCGGGTATTCCGGTGTATGCGTGGAAAGGATTGACGGAAGAAGAGTTTAACTGGTGTATCGAGCAAACCTTGTTTTTCGGTGAAGACCGCCAACCGCTAAATATGATCCTGGATGACGGGGGAGATCTGACCAATATGGTCTTCGATAAATTCCCGGAATTGATTGACGGAATTAAAGGACTTTCAGAAGAAACAACAACAGGGGTACACCGTTTGTATGAGCGTATGAAAAACGGTACGTTACACTTACCTGCTATCAATGTTAATGATTCTGTTACGAAATCTAAATTCGATAATAAATATGGATGTCGCGAATCATTGGTCGACGCGATCCGTCGCGCAACGGACTTAATGTTGGCAGGTAAAGTCGCTGTAGTAGCAGGCTATGGTGATGTGGGAAAAGGGTCTGCAGAATCATTGCGTTCGGCAGGTGTACGTGTAATCGTTACTGAAATTGATCCGATCTGCGCGTTGCAAGCTGCAATGGAAGGTTTTGAAGTGAAAAAATTTGCGGATGCGGTAAAGGAAGCTAATATTGTCGTAACAACGACAGGTAATAAGGATATTGTGCGTGCGGAGCATTTTAAAGCGATGAAAGATAAAGCTGTGGTGTGTAACATCGGGCATTTCGATAATGAAATTGATATGGCCTGGCTGAATACGAATTACGGTGATACCAAAATTGAAATCAAACCCCAGGTTGACAAATACACCATCGACGGAAACGATATCATTGTATTGGCAGAAGGCCGTTTGGTGAATTTAGGTTGTGCTACAGGTCATCCGTCTTTTGTGATGTCAAATTCATTCACCAACCAAACGTTGGCGCAATTAGAACTCTGGACAAATACAGCGGCGTACGAAAATAAAGTGTACACCTTGCCTAAGCATTTGGATGAGAAGGTAGCTCGTCTTCATTTAGCACATATCGGTGTAGAATTGGATACGTTAACGGAAGAGCAGGCTGCTTATATCGGTGTGACGGTTGATGGTCCTTTCAAATCGGACGCTTACAGATACTAAGTCGGACCGGGCTTTCGAAGCTCAACTCAATATTAAAAAAGTCTTGTTCTGACGAAGAACAGGACTTTTTATAGTTAATTTTTATTGAAACACATTTTCTTTTACCGCTTTTAAAGCATGGTGCAGGCGGTCATCACCCAAACCGGAGACAATTACATACCTGGCATGCAAATCGGCCAGTTCTTTCTTCCAGATCTCCATAAAATGTTCACGTTGGTCGGGGAAGTCTCTCAACGGGTCATCCTGCCAGGGGAGATCGATATCCATCAGGAGGTACAGATCATACGGCCTGTTTTTTATTTCTTCTTTTATACGCGACGGGGTATCGTGGAACAGGTAATCACACCATATTTTTACGGTTAGAATCGTCGTGTCCAGGATGATAATTTCATTTTTTACCAACGGAATCAGTGCCTCTTCTAATGCGACCTGACCGTGGAACATATTCACTTCATCCTGCAAGGTGTACGTATTATGAAGGTCTTGGCAATAATAGCGGGAATATTCCGGTACACAAACTGTGTCCAATTGCCCGGCTAAATATGTCGCTATCGTGGATTTTCCGGTGGATTCGGGGCCAACGACGGCTATTTTTTTTATATGCTTTTTCACGTTTATGAATCCTTTTTACACATTTATCAGGTTTTCGTTCACCCTGGAAAACCGTTCTATGCAATAATAGCAAAAGTAAGCCAATAAATAACGTGCCTGCCTGTTCTAAAGCAGTGGTTTGTGCAGATTGTTGTAAAATCAGGAGAGAAAACCCGGTACACCTCAATTGTTTTTTGCAATTAAAGATACACGTAAAACAGGAAAAACCGCTCCGGTTGCTATTGTACTACCTTGTTGGCACAGGCTGTACTTGCAAATGATTCGGGTTTGGCCTTGAAAATAAATCCCATGCCCATGATATAACCCATCGCTTCTTTGAGCGCTACATTGGATTGGAAATTTGGGTTGGTGTTGATGTCGGCATGGACTTCGAGGTCGATGTGGTATTGGTCAAGGAGGGGGCAGAGGTGATAGGCTATTGCTATCGATTTTTGAACCTCTGTGAGCATACGTTCTTTTATACTCATTCGATGCTGCTTTTTGTCTCGCTGGATAAACATAAACCCTCCTTTGTGCTCTCGTAAGAAAACGATGACGGTTGCGAATTCGATAATTCCCCGTTTTACCTGAGAATCGGTTCCGATGTAAACCTTGAGCTTGTTACCTACATGGGCTTCTCTACGTATGATGTCTTCAACAGCTTCGTTGATAGGCATCCGTATGACTTCGCCATTGTATTTGTGCCATTCCATAATGTTGTTTTTTTTGATATATTAAATTTAGAGTTATTGTGTTCATTTTTTGTTAATTACGTATTAATTTTTAACTGATTTACTGATGAGCCGATAGGGCATCATGGTTACTCTTTATTACCGTAGGCCAAATCTCCTGCATCTCCCAGCCCCGGGACGATATAGGATTTGCTGGTCAGTTCGTTGTCCACGTCGCCGATCCATATATGCGCTTCGGGTACGAATGCCCGCACATGCTGGATGCCTTCCTCGGAGGCAATGACGGCGGCAATATGAAGTTCCTTGATGTCATATTCTGCCAACAGCTCTTTGCAGCATAAGACGAGGCTTCTTCCTGTGGCAAGCATCGGATCGACCATAACGACAGTCTTGTTGTCCAGATTGGGTGTATTCATGTATTTTTTATGTACTTCAAATTCACCGCTTTTTTTGGTGTGCCGGTAAGCCGCTATAAAACCGCTGTCCGATTTATCGAATACATGTAGAAAACCTTGGTGGAAAGGTAAGCCCGCACGCATAATAGTAATCAGAACAGGATGCTCGACCAGCTGATGCGCTGTGGCGACACCCAGGGATGTTTCGACCTCGTGAGGTGCATATTGAAATGTTTTACTGATTTCGTAGGCCATAATCTCACCCATACGCTCTAAGTTTTTACGAAAGCGTAACCTGTCTTGTTGGATATGTACATCGCGCAATTCGGCTAAAAAGTGATTGGCTATGCTGTTATGTTGCGTGAGAATGGTTATCATAGCGTATTGGTTTTAATTTCTACCAATTTAACAAAAAAAATCATTGAATGTTTATTTCAGGCGACATTAATTGTATGGAATAATAAGATGACGAACATTTTTATTAAGTTTACACTTCACGAAGTAATATGGAATTTCAATTAACATCTGAGTATAAACCGACAGGGGATCAGCCGCAGGCTATCCGGGAATTAGTGGCCGGGGTGAATGACGGAGAGCACTATCAAACGCTATTGGGGGTAACCGGATCGGGTAAAACATTTACTGTTGCCAATGTGATTCAACAAACTCAAAAACCAACATTGATATTGAGTCATAATAAGACATTGGCGGCTCAGCTGTATGGCGAATTTAAACAATTCTTCCCGGAAAATTCTGTTCAGTACTTTGTTTCCTATTACGATTATTACCAACCCGAAGCTTTTATAGCTTCTTCGAATACGTATATTGAGAAGGATTTAGCCATTAATGAGGAGATTGAAAAGTTGCGTCTGGCAACGACATCGGCACTGATGTCGGGCCGTAGAGATGTTATTGTGGTTTCTTCTGTATCGTGTATCTACGGTATGGGGAATCCGGAAGATTTTTCGCGTTCTATTTTTAGGTTTGGTGTTGGTACTACGGTTTCACGCAACGCATTTTTGCATAAGTTGGTTGAAATTCTGTATTCCCGGACAACGACTGATTTTAAGCGGGGAACTTTTCGGGTTAAAGGGGATACGGTGGATGTGTATCCCGCTTATCTTGATATTGCTTATCGTATATCATTTTTTGGCGATGAAATTGATGAACTGAGCGAAATCGATCCCGGCAGTGGAAAAACTTTGGTTAAGCATGAAGCATTATCCCTGTTCCCGGCCAATCTGTTCGTGACACCTAAGGATAAATTTACGGAATCTATCTGGCAGATTCAGGAAGAATTGGTGCAGCGGAAAACGCAGTTGGAAGAAGCGGGGAAAATGTTGGAGGCAAAGCGGCTCGAAGAGCGTGTGAACTATGATCTGGAAATGATGCGCGAACTGGGATACTGCTCAGGAATTGAGAACTACTCCAGATTCTTTGACGGCAGGCAACCGGGGATGAGGCCTTTCTGTTTGTTGGATTATTTTCCGGAAGACTACCTGCTGGTGATTGATGAGAGTCATGTTACCTTACCCCAGCTCCGCGCGATGTATGGCGGTGACCGCTCTCGTAAAATTTCGTTGGTCGAGTATGGTTTCCGGTTGCCCGCGGCACTGGATAACAGACCGTTGAATTTCCCCGAATTTGAATCGTTGACGAATCAAACCATCTATGTATCGGCTACGCCCGGAGACTATGAACTGCAGCAGACGGAGGGTGTCGTCGTGGAACAGGTAATCCGTCCGACAGGCTTATTGGATCCGGTGATTGAAATAAAACCTGCTGTGAATCAGGTTGATGATTTTCTGGAAGAGGTAGATAAGGCGATCAGGGAAGGGGGGCGTATTCTGGCGACTACGTTAACAAAACGTATGGCTGAGGAACTGACAAAATATATGAGCCGACTTAACATCAAGGTACGTTATATTCACTCCGAGATTAAAACATTAGAGCGGGTGGAAATCCTGCGAGGTTTGCGCTTAGGGGAATTTGATGTACTGGTGGGCGTGAACCTTCTGCGGGAAGGATTAGATTTACCGGAGGTCACGTTGGTCGCCATCCTGGATGCGGATAAAGAAGGGTTTCTGCGTTCGGAACGATCACTTATCCAAACGATAGGCCGTGCGGCGCGTAATGATAAAGGACGTGTGATTATGTATGCGGATAAGGTGACGGCAAGTATGCGGGTTACGATCGAGGAAACGAACCGGAGGAGAGATAAGCAGATGGCTTATAATCAAAAACACGGCATCACTCCGCGTACGGTGGGTAAGACCCGTGAAGAAATTCTGGAGCAAACTTCTGTGGTGGATTATAAGCCGGGAGAAGCGAAGGCATATATTGAACCGGATGCAGGTTCTATGCTGGCTGCTGATCCGTTGATGGAGTATATGAGCGAGAAGGATATGAAAAAGGCGGTGGATACGGTGCGTAAGCGTATGGAGAAAGCGGCTAAAGACATGGATTTTCTGGAAGCTGCTAAGCTACGTGACGAAATGTTCGCGTTAGAAAAAATGTATATGGATCGATTTGGGTAATGGTACGGTCACTGCCAGATAGATTAGGTTTTTTTTGGGGGATTTTACGGAGTCAGAAAATTGAAATTTTATTTATTTTGTTAAAAATTCGCTATATATTTATATTTTTCCAAAATATAAACGTGTATTTTTAATAAAATTTAAATGAAGAAGCCAATATTGGTTATCAAATTCGGTTCTGCTTCTATTACCACGAATGGCGAAATAGATGAGCAGATCGTTTTGGAAATCGCAAGACAAACTGCTCAACTGCAATCTTCCTATAATATTGTACTGGTATCTTCGGGGGCTGTCGCTGCCGGAAAGAGATATTTACCCGGATACAGTGGTACCCTTTCGGAACGGAAAGCAGCCGCGGCTATTGGCAATCCGTTATTGGTACGAACTTATGCAACGTATTTCAAACCGTTTAAAATCGCTTTAGCGCAAAGTCTTTGTGAACGTCATCATTTTGCAAACCGGGATCAGTTTCTCCAGCTAAAAAGTACTTACGAAACATTGTGGAGAAATAATATTATTCCAATTGCAAATGAAAATGATGTGGTGAGTAATAAGGAGCTCAAATTTTCGGATAATGATGAGCTTGCTACGTTAATAGCTGTTGGGTTCGGAGCCGAACAGATTCTCTTCAGTACATCGGTTCCCGGTGTTTTGGATGCTAAAGGTCAGGTTATTCCCGAAATTAAGGTGATTGATAAGGCTGCACTTGCTTTAGCACGCAAGGAGAAGTCTGCGGTCGGACTAGGTGGAATGACTTCTAAATTGAATTTTGCGCGCTTGGCTAATCAAATGGGGATTAAGGCTGTTATTTTTAGTATGCAGATCGAAAATGGCATATTGAAAGCTGTAAAAGGAGAGACGGGAACGGTGTGTTATGCGCAAAAGAAAAAAGTATCTTCCCGTAATAAATGGTTGGCAAGCGGCAGTTTGATTTCAGGACTGGTAACAGTGGATGAGGGGGCGATACAGGCGTTGCAAAGTAGAAAAAGTTTATTGGCGGTAGGGGTGAAGGATGTCGTGCAGGATTTTGAGGTTGGTGAGGTATTTCAGATCGCCAACGGTGAGGGAATCATTTTTGCCGTTGCCAAGTCTAAGTTGGATTCGTCTACACTGAAAAACGAAGCAAATAAAAGGAATTTAGAAATTGCGCATGCCGATGATATTGTGCTTTTATAATTATAGGAGATGGAAACCATAGAACAGCAACTGAAAGACGCGAGCCGTGCAAAACAGGTTATTCAACCTCTTTCTGTAGAAATGAAACGAAACGTATTGGCAGGCTTGTCTTCTCTTTTGATCGCGAATACGGAAGAAATTATGGCCGCCAATCAAAAGGATTTGGATCGTATAGATAAAGCTGATCCGAAATATGATCGGCTGGTGTTGAATAAAGAGCGGATTGAAGGCTTGGCCCACAGTGTAATAGCGGTAAGCCGACTGGAAGATCCTGCCGGAAAGGTGCTGCTCGCTAAACAATTGGATAATGGTCTGCGTATTGAAAAGAAATCGGTGCCGTTGGGGGTTGTGGGTGTTATTTACGAATCCCGGCCAAATGTAACCATTGATGTAGCTGCCCTCTGTATGCAGTCGGGAAATGTATGTTTATTGCGGGGCGGTTCGGATGCCTGGTTTACCAATAGCATATTAGTTGGTCTGATTCATACCGCTCTCGCTGCGTTTGATCTGGATAAGCATATTGTTCAGCTCCTTCCCACGGATCGGAAGTTTGTCGCTGAGTTGCTGACAGCGACGAAATATGTTGATATTATTATTCCGCGGGGATCCCAGTCACTGATCGATTTTGTACGGGAGAACGCCAAAGTACCGGTGATCGAAACCGGAGCCGGTGTGTGTCATACCTATGTGGAGGAAACTGCGAACCTGGAAGATGCGGCTAAGATTGTCGCCAATGCCAAGATTTCGCGCCCTTCGGTCTGCAATGCCCTGGATACAATATTGGTGGACCGCAGGGTGTCTGAAAACTTTCTGCGCAAAGTGGCTCCTTTATTACAAGACGCCGATGTCGAGATTTTTGCAGATAAGGACGCGTTTGTAACATTGAAAAATTTGAACTATCCTCTTCTTCAGGAGGCAACGGAATCTGATTTTGGAAGGGAATTTCTGGATTTTAAATGTTCGGTGAAAGTGATCGACAGTTTTCAGCAGGCTTTAGATCATATTGCATCATATTCATCTAAACACTCCGAATGTATTGTTTCGGCTAACCCGGATCGTATCGCTACTTTTATGAATGTAGTCGATGCCGCTGCGGTCTATGCGAATGCGTCGACACGTTTTACGGATGGAGGGGAATTTGGGCTGGGGGCGGAAATAGGAATTTCTACGCAAAAATTACATGCCAGAGGACCTTTTGCACTGGAAAAGCTGGTGACTGAAAAATGGTTAGTAACGGGTAATGGGCAAGTGAGGTAAGGCGTGACGGGTAACGCGTGACGCGTAACGCATAACAGGTGACGAGGATTGAGTAACGAGTGACGGGTAACAGGTAACGCGTATTAGACTTTTTATTTTTAACTTTAAGGAATGGGAATACGATACGAAAAAGACACGATTCTGAATTGGATCAATGAAATGGGCAAGTTTTTAAGGTTGGTCGTAGGGAAGTGGGAAGACTTTGACGAGTCGCAGGCTCCGGTTGACATTGAAACGGGATATAGCGATTTTTTTAAACGGGAGCGTGGGGATCTGCTGGTATTGGGAGAGGATGAATTAAAGCAGTTGGCAGATAGTTTGGAATCTGAACAAGTCCGTCCCTTAGCTTTATTGTTCCTGTACGACGGCTTAATGAATAAGGAGAGGATCTTACTCCAAAAAGCAAAATTATTGCTGGAATATCAAGCTGCCAAGACCGGAAATTTTTCTTTTGAAGATTTTGGGCATTTGGCAACGATTGACAAGCATCTTAAGTAATTGCATCATTCCTGATCCCATTAGTGTGGAAATAACAAAGTTGTACTAAAAAATATTTTGGGCATTAAATAAAATCTACTATATTAGTGGGGTAAATAGATTATTGGTTTTAAATAGTATAAAAATGAGTTTAAGATTAGGAGATCAAGCGCCAAATTTCCGGGCACAGACAACAATAGGAGATATAGATTTTTATGAGTACACAGAAGGAAGCTGGATCGTATTGTATTCTCACCCTTCGGATTACACACCCGTATGTACCACGGAGTTGGGTCGTACCGCACAGCTTAAAAGCGAATTCGAAAAGCGCAATGTAAAAGTGTTGGCTTTGAGTGTAGATGCTATAGAGGATCATTTTGGTTGGATAAAGGACATTAACGAGACTCAGAATACCAATGTAGACTTCCCGGTCATTGCAGATCAGGATCGTACTGTAGCGGAGTTGTACGACATGATTCATCCCAATGCTTCGGCAACGGCAACTGTTCGTTCTGTCTTTATTATTGGTCCGGATCGCAAGGTTAAACTGACGCTGACGTATCCTGCATCTACCGGTCGTAATTTTAATGAGATTTTACGTGTGATCGATTCGTTGCAGTTAACAGATGAATATTCTGTGGCTACACCCGCGGACTGGACGGATGGAGAAGATGTTATCGTTGTACCGGCTATCAGGACGGAAGATATTCCCGCTAAATTTCCAAAGGGATTTAAAGAGATAAAGCCGTATTTACGTACGACACCGCAGCCGAATAGATAGTAACAATTAAAAATTAGTAATTATAATAATCAAGAGAAGGCCAACTACAGGTTGGCTTTTTTGTTATGTGAGTATTTGCGTTTTCTCAAAATATAAGAGGTCAATAAAGCCGATATACATATAATAAAGAGATAGCCTGCACAATGAATAATGTCAAAGTTATATTTCTCCGGAGCCGAAAAATAGAGAAACAATTGCGTGAACAGGCACATTATCAAAAAAATAGAAAAGTATATCCAAAAGGTCCGCATGGTTGTTCTTTGATTTAAAGTTAGCAATTAAATGAGTAACTGCCAACTTTGATGTGAAGATTTGTATGGAGTTGTGTGTTTTTGGTGAGTTTATACTCACCGTTCTGCATAACGTTTGCCGCAATCGGTATAACGTTTGTCGCATTCGTGATGCCGTTTGTCTCGATCGTGATGGAGGATGTCTCAATCGGTATAACGTTTGTCGCAATCGTGATACCGTTTACCCCGATCGTGATGGAGGATGTCGCAATCGGTATGACGTTTGTCGTATTGGTGATACCGTTTGTCTCGATCGTGATGGAGGATGCCGCAATCGGTATAACGTTTGTCGCAATCGTGATACCGTTTACCCCGATCGTGATGGAGGATGCCTCAATCGGTATGACGTTTGTCGTATTGGTGATGCCGTTTATCCCGATCGTGATGGAGGATGCCGCAATCGGTATGACGTTTGTCGTATTGGTGATGCCGTTTGCGGCAATCGTGATGGAGGATGCCGCAATCGGTATGACGTTTGTCGTATTGGTGATACCGTTTACGGCAATCGTGATGGAGGATGCCTTGGTCAAACTTGAATGATGAAGTTACCTTTTCTTTTTAATGTACTTTTTGATATTACCCTCTTTGATATATTCCAGTTCACCTTCTTTACAATAGCCGGTAAGATAAACGGAAAATTTGTTGCTGTCACTTTTTTCGGTGTCCAATTCCTGGATGACATCGGCGACACGTTTTGGGTTTGCAAAGAAATCAGAGTGATAAACAAGGTTGTCGAGTTTTTGGGTGATTTCTATACGTCTTTTTGAATCTGGGGGAAGACTATAAAGCGGTTCTAAATTGATGTCGCTTTTAAAAATATGCTTAGGCTGTATTTCCAAAGCCCGACAGATTAGCAGAAAGTTATTTAACGTTGCACCTTTACCCTTTTCGAGTGACGCAACAGTGTTAATGGTGAGCCCTGTCATATTGGCTACATCATTCTGTGCATAAGATAATTCCTCCCTGCGTGTACGGATTTGTTTACCAATATCCACTAATATGGTTTTGTTTGGAATACTCACATAACAAATAGAATTATTATTTGCGCAAATAATTAAATAAAAAATGTTGTAAAATTTTGCTTTTATATTTTTTGTTTATATATTTGTTATATAAACAAAGTCATAATAAGATAGTTTGCAAACAGTATGAAATTATAAACTATGAGAAAGGGGCTATTTAAAAACATTATGAAATCTCCAGATTAATCTGGGTTGTTCCCTTTTTATAAAGAGCATTGATCCTGTATAGTTAAATGAAACGCCAAACCACGTGAAGAAAACCAATTAAAAGCGTATAGGATCTCCATCATTTTATTTTAATCAAGATGCGGTGTTGTCGAAAGACGACAGGGAAGAGGTTTGCCTTTTGTGTAGCTCTTCGAAATGTATCGCTATGTTCTTTGACGTATTGGTATTGATAAAAAAGTGAAATATATAATTGAGGCTTCTTGTGACGCCGTAGGGTGAGGGCGATATGCCACTCGCTGAATACTTTTTTATTTTAGGTGTTAGGGGGTAGGAAATAGGGGATAGATTTTTGGAAGGTATATGCAATAGAGTCTCGGCTGCAAATTCCAGCTGGTGCTACTTATCCCAATTTGCAAGGTATGCGCAACTGATAATGGCTTTCTGCATTTGGCTCTTAGGGTGCTACTTATCCCAATTTGCAAGGTATGCGCAACTGGAGAAAAATAGGACTTGCTGCACATTAGGTGTTGCTAACTACAATTTGAAAGTTGCTAGTCAAGTTTGATAATCTGCACAGACTGTTTTTCTTGTCATACTGAGGCCTGCCGAAGTATCTGAACACGATGATGTCAGCATATTTTGAGATGCTTCATTGCATTCAGCATGACAATGAAGATACTTGGTGTTGAAGAACATAATTTGAAAGGTATATGCAACTGATCGAAATTCCACACTTTCATTTTTTTCGATGTTACTCACCTCAATTTGAAAGTCTATACCATAAAAAACAACTTTATAAAAACATTTTTTGCGGTGTTGCTCATCCCGATTTGAAAGTTTTTTATTTAGCTCGCTTAATTTTAATCGGATTTTGTCGGGCATCAAATACATCGACAATTTCAACTCTATTTTTTTTGCCGTTGACCCAATAAATGATTTTGTAATTTGTGCTGACGATATATCTGAAGTTCTGAGGTCTTTCTTGTAGAAGTTCTTCGTGGACTCCAATCTCCGGAAAATTACTTAAGTTCTTAGCACTTTCGGCAATTTGAGTAGTTATCTGTCGAGCGATTTTTAGACTAACTTTTTCCTTGTGATAGTTAAAAATGTTTTTCAACTCGTTTTTGGCAAAATCGGTCCAGTATACCTTTAACCCCATTTTTTTATTTCCGCAATTAAATCATCTGAATTTGTGAGTCGCTCATTTTTTGAATCTTCTAACGATTTATCAATTCGATTGCTAAATTCAGCAACTGTCATCGCTTTAAAACTTTCGTCTTCCTGGGATTTGTCGGAACGCAATAGCTTTTCCAAACGACTTAACAATTCTTCGTTCTGAAGCTTTAAAAACTTTTGCACAAATTCGATTTTCCTCGTTTGAATATCCATAACAACATCTATTTTGTTATTCAAATTTACAAAATACTTTCTTACATTTCAGGATATATGTTGTTAAAAGGGTTTTGCTATTGTACTGAAAATAATTATGTTTTATTATTAAGAGGCTTCTTGTGACGCCGTAGGGTGAGGGCGATATGCCACTCGCTGAATACTTTTTTATTTTATTGAAGATGTGCTGATTTGCGAATAGGCAAATTTGCTTGCTGCAATTTGGAAGGTATATACAACTGAACACCGCTTGAACTGATGCTTTGAGTGGTGGGCACTCATCTCAATTTAAAAGGTATACACAACCAGATATTAGATAAACAGCCGTTCGGATATGGTGTTACTCACTACAATTTGAAAGGTGCTAGTCAAGTTTAGCCGTCGACACAAACTGTTTTTCTTGTCATCTTGAACGTAGTGACTGCGGAGCAGGCATCAGGGATGTGTTGGAGGTTTAAGGGGCTGATGCAACATTAGATCTAAACACTATGCTGCCAGTATACTTTGAGATGCTTCGTTTCACTCAGCATGACAATGAAGATACTTGGAGCCGAAGAACGCAGTTTGAAAGGTCTACACAATAAGTCTTACATCTCCATCATCGATACCAATACGTTCTATTCATATACAGCTTACCCAACCCCGGCCACAAAACCGACAGATACATCCCCGGGGTTGCGGTAAGTTGATCTAATCAATAACGACTAAATGATAAATTATGAGTAAACTATTACAACAAAAAAAAGATATTGAACGGCATATTTCATTGCTCAACGACGGTAGGGAGAAGGGCTTGGACTTCTTCTATAAAAAGTTCTATGGATACTTCTATTTCCGGGGAGAAAAGTACACCAAGGACGAATGCGATGCAGAAAGTATTGTTCAGGAAGCCTTTCTACGGCTCTGGTTGTTTCGGGAGAACGTCGACTCCATGGATGCGGTTTTTACTTTTCTCAAAACACAGGTTAATGCTGCGGTAAAAGCCTATTATAGCAAATCAAAGAATCGCTTCAATCGCAGTTTACTGCGTCTGGATGGTATTGAGGACTATCAGGAATTTTTATTGGGCTATGAACTGGAAGAAGAGGAGGAGGAAGATCTGGTCTATCTCGAAAAATTGGAAACCGAAAAGCAGGAACAGATGAATCGGTTAAATAGTATCCTGCCCAGTCTGAAAGATGAACAACAACTCTTTATCAAACTATGCTTGAAATATAGCTTCAACTATGAACGGATTGCTTACTACCTCGGTGGGATATCCGATTATGAGGTCAGTATGCAGGTAGAGAAAACAATTGATACGTTGCGCACCATATTCAACAGCTCGGAGAAAATGGACCTGTTAAATAAGCCTGCTAAAATTGTACTGCAGGGTGAGTTCAATGACCAGCAGGCAGAGATCTTCCACATGCGCTACGAGTTGCAGCTCTCCTTTGAACAGATTTCAGAAGCCTTGCAGCTAAGTTCCGCGATGGTGAAGAAGCTATTCGTTGAAGCACACGCAAAAATAAAGCAATCCAAACAGACAGCATAAAAAGGAGGACTTATGGCAAATGATACGATTATTTTAACCCGCAAAGTACAGATTTACGTCGACTGCGATGAGAAGGAAAAACGTGCGGAATATTTTAAGAAATTATTCGAATGGCAGGATATGGTCTACCGTGGCTCGAATATGGTGCTGACGCATCAGTATCTTCAGGAAAATATAAAAGACCTGATCTACCTGCGGGACGATGTGAAGGTGAAATTAGCAGATAACAATAAAGATCCGGACGGTATTCTAAACACTTCACGGATGAACACGACTTATCGGGTGCTGTCCGCTTACTTTAAAGGCAAATTGCCTGCGGATATCATTTCGAATATGAATATGACGTTGATTAAGAACTTCAACGCCGATCGACTGGCATACTGGAAAGGGGAGAAGTCGCTTCGTAATTATAAAAAGGACGTGCCCATTCCATTCTCAGGTGTTCAGATTAAATTCAGTAATGATGACAAAGATAGGGATTTCAAATTCAGCTTATTTAAGATTCCCTTCCGTACCTATTTGGGCAAGGATCGCTCGGATAAACGTGTGTTGCTGCAACGTGCATTGGTTGGACAGATAAAGGTCTGTGCAAGTTCGATTAAGATCGTTAAGGGGAAGATATTCCTGCTTATCGCGTTGGAATTACCCAAGAAACAGCACGATCTAAAGGATCATGTCATAGCAGAAGCTTCTCTTTCCGTAGAACATCCGATTACAGTCAATATTGATAAGGATAATTTTCAGATCGGCAATAAAGAGGAATTCCTGTATAGACGGATGGCCATACAGGCGGCAAGACATCGCATTCAGAAAGCCTCTGCCTTTAATAAAAGCGGGAAGGGAAGAACGAAAAAACTCAAAAGCCTTGAGCATTTTAGCGAAAAAGAAAAGAACTATGTAAATAGCCGTTTGCACTTGTATAGTCGCCGGTTGATAGATATCTGTGTGAAATCGCAGGCGGGCACACTTTTACTGGTGAACCAAACGAATAAAGAAGAGGTAGCCAAAGAGGATGAGTTCCTGTTGCGTAACTGGAGTTATTATGGCCTGATTGAAAAAATAAAGTATAAGGCCAGTATGGCGGGCATTAATCTGATTGTTGAATAAAAAAAGCTGAATGTTAATACCATTGTCATCCCGACTCCGGAGGGATCTAAATCTATCCGGATAATTCAAGTTTTTAGATCCTTCGGCATGCCTCGGGATGACAATTTATACAGTTTTACTTCAATTTTTAGACGGAGTCTTTTATAAGGAAATGTGCAAAAGAACTAAATTAATATACTTTCACGATATAAATATAGTCCTGTATCTTTTTAATCTGCTCAGTTCGTGTTAAGTTCGACAATGTGTTTTTGGTGTTCAAAACCACATTTCCTTTTAATGAATCGGCAGGGATTCGATTTAATGTTTCGATCAGTTCTTTGGTTTTGATCGCAAAGGCAGCACCATCAATACCTTTTTGTTTACCGGATATAATACCGATGATATTTCCCTGATTATCCAACACCGGGCCACCACTATTGCCAGGGTTAACCGGGATTGAAATTTGGTACGCGATGGTATCTCCTGCATATCCGGTTTTGGAACTTAAATAGCCTTGACCATACACCGCTTCATCCCGTGGAAACCCAATTGTAAAAATGTCTTCGCCAATATCAGAGATCTGTCTTTTGAACGTATAAGGAACACTTTTAGCGGCTTTAAATGTGCTGTCGCTGATGTGTAAAATGGCTATATCTTTTTCTATATCAGAATAAATAATCTGCGCTTTGAACGCCTGACCTTTATTGTTCTGCAGATGTACGGAATCAGCACCATTTACAACATGATAGTTTGTGACAACATAGCCGTCTTTGGTTAGCATAAATCCTGTTGCCCCGAAATGTATCGGTGTCGGGATCTTATCTTTTCCGTTGTTGATATTCTGGATCGCCTTATTTTGCTCATTCACATTCTTCTTTACGGTATTCATCTCACGGCGTAAAGCACTATAATCCGAAGAGGCTTTTTTGATACTGGTAAAGTAGCCTGTGAGCCACAAGGTCGAAAAGACGGAGATCAACGCCACGGCTGCAGCAACTCCCGCATTCATCTGCAATTTTTTCCAAATCTTGATGATAGCCGTATCGTTTTTTGCAGGTGCCTGATGATGTAAAGATTCCCGGTGTAGTGATTTTTTGAATAAGCCTCTTCGCTCATTTTCTTTCCAGGAAGAAATGAATCTTTTGTGCTCTTCGAAAATTTGATGGAATTCGGGGTAATCCAGGCAAAATTTTTCAAAAGCAAAACGATCGTCTACAGATAATTCTCCCCGCAAATATTGATCTGCCCAATCCATAAACTCGTTTCTTCGCATACTACTCATGATCGCTATTTATTTTTAATTCTTATTATTAAAAAACAATTTTTTAAGTCTTTGCAGACATTTATATTTTTGTGTCTTCACATTATCTGTATTGGTATAGCCAAACTTTTCACAGATCTCCTGCATCGACAGATTCGCAATATAAAAGTCATTTAAAATGGTTTTACAGGGTTCTCCCAGCTGTTCTAACGCACTTTCCATTTGTGTAAATTTGCTCTCAATTTCTACATGTTTTTCGATATCTTCTTCTACATGGAGAAGATCCTCATAATCTGAAATATCTGAGGTATTGGTAGAGGAACCTTTTCGATTAAGTTGCTTTAACCATAATCTTCTACTAACCGCATATAAAAATGTCTTGAGCTTACTTTTTAACTCAAAATCTTGCTGAGTAACTCGGTCATACAGTACCATTACCGCCTCTTGAAAGATGTCTTTCGCTTCCTCATCCGAACCATTATTATTGACGATCATGCGTGCAACGGAAGGAAAAAATTGAGTGTAGATCGTATTTATAGCACTACTCTCTCCTTTTGCGACGCCCGCAATGATCTCAAGGTCCGATATCTCTTTTGGTAATATCTGTCTTATCTTACTCACTTATTAATACCTTAAAATTCAAATAGTAACCCTTATTTGCTAAATTTTAATTTAAAAAATCTTGGATCAAACGTAGGAGTTATTTTGGATATATGGGATATAAATTCGAAAAAAAAACAATAACGCACAGCGGCTGTTCATTGTATCTTTTTTAGTATAACTATTTTACGCAATCGAATGATTGAAGGAAGGGTGTTGTAATTGTGCGTATTGCTTTTATTTTTGCAATCTACCTTCTATTTAATTATTAAATATGATACAATCAATACCTAAACGACTAACGTATCTAGTAACTATCTTATTACCGATATCGTTTTCAGCATATTCCCAGCATGATGTAGCAGCATTAGCAGGTTTCCGCTATGGAAATGAATCAGCTCCTTCGGGCAAGGAGTGGGAATCTCCCGAAGATTTATCTTTGAATAAAGAACAGCCCCGAGCTTATTTTTTCTCATTTGATGATATGGCGCATGCGCGCAAAGTATTGCCTGAAAACAGTAAATATTGGATTTCGCTCAACGGAACATGGAAATTTAATTGGGTAAAAACTCCTGAGGAACGCCCGAAAGATTTCTTCGATCCTAAATTGGATGTTTCTTCTTGGGATGATGTGCCCGTGCCAATGAATTGGAATATTCTCGGTATCCAAAAAGATGCGGCATTGAAATATGGTGTGCCTATTTATGTCAATCAGCCCGTGATTTTTCAACATAGTGTAAAAGTGGACGATTGGCGTGGCGGTGTAATGCGGACACCACCGCAGCATTGGACAACGTATATCTACCGTAATGAGGTGGGATCATATCGGCGTACTTTTTCCGTTCCTTCTTCCTGGGACGGGCGGGAAATATTTGTCAACTTTGATGGGGTAGATTCTTTTTTCTATCTATGGATAAATGGAAAATATGTAGGATTTTCGAAGAACTCCCGGAATGTGGCTTCTTTTGATATCACATCCTATCTGAATAAAAGCGGAGAGAATACGATCGCGGTGGAGGTGTATCGGAATTCGGATGCTTCTTTTTTGGAAGCACAGGATATGTTCCGGCTTCCCGGTATATTCCGTACGGTTTCCCTTACTTCAAAACCTAAAATTCACGTTCGGGATCTGATCGCTATTCCTGATCTGGATGCGAATTATGAAAATGGATCATTACAGATCAAAGCGGATATCCGAAACCTCGATAAGAAGGACGCAAAAGGCTATAAAATGGTGTACAGTCTCTATGCAAATGAATTGTATAGTGACAATAATACTGCCGTAGGATCAGCTGTTGTAGTGGCTACTGCGAAAGAGATAAAAGCAGGAGGTTCTGCTTCTACAGCAATAACATTTCCGGTTAGCGCTCCCCACAAGTGGTCGGCAGAGCGTCCGTACCGTTATACCTTAATCGGCGAGCTGAAGGATCATAAAAACCGTACGGTCGAGACCGTTTCGGTGATTGTCGGGTTCCGTAAAGTAGAGATTAAAGATACGAAGGCAGAAGACGATGAATTTGGACTAGCGGGCCGCTATTTTTATATCAATGGTAAAGCCGTGAAGCTGAAAGGCGTAAATCGCCATGAAACAAATCCGGAAACCGGGAAGGTGCTTTCCCGTGAACAAATGGAACATGAAATCAAGTTGATGAAACGTGCTAACATTAACCATGTGCGTAATTCGCATTATCCGGACGACCCATATTGGTATTACCTGTGTAATAAGTACGGTATTTATTTGGAAGATGAAGCGAATATAGAAAGTCACCAATATTATTATGGAGAGGCTTCTGTTTCGCATCCTATAGAATGGAGAAATGCGCACGTCGCACGTAATGTGGAAATGGTACATGCGACAATCAATGATCCGTCGGTCGTTATCTGGTCTTTGGGTAATGAAGCGGGGCCGGGGAAGAATTTTGTGGCAGCCTACGAAGCCATCAAACAGATTGATACATCGCGCCCGGTGCAGTATGAACGCAATAATAGTATTGTCGATATGGGATCAAACCAGTACCCTTCAATCGATTGGGTGCGTGGAGCGGTGAAAGGAACCTATAAGATCAAATATCCATTTCATATTTCGGAATACGCCCATTCCATGGGCAACGCGGCGGGTAATCTGATCGATTATTGGGAAGCGATTGAATCAACGAATTTCTTTATGGGTGGTGCAATCTGGGATTGGATCGATCAGTCGATGTATTATTATGATAAGGTGACGGGCGAAAAGTACCTGGCTTATGGGGGAGATTTTGGTGACAAGCCGAATGACGGTACCTTTGTGATGAACGGACTCATATTCGCGGATATGACCCCGAAACCACATTATTATGAGGTAAAAAAGGTGTATCAAAATGTAGGGGTACGTGCTGTAGATATAAAACAAGGAAAGATAGAGGTATTCAATAAGAATTATTTTGTTCCGTTAAGCGATTATACGATGCAATGGTCTTTGTATAAAGATGGAATCGAAATAGAGAAAAGCACCACGTTTGCCGGGGATAATAATTTCACAGGAGCCCGTCAACGCAAGGAGTACACCATACCGTTTGATTTTTCGGCATTGGATCCACAGTCTGAATACTTTGTGAAAATTCAATTCTTACTAGCTAAGGATGAGTTTTGGGCTGAAAGAGGCTTTGTGCAAATGGAAGAACAATTGCTCGTGAAAGAAGCGGAGAATAAGCCGCTGATTGCTGCAGTAGCAAAAGGAGGAACAATCCAAATCAGCTCGGAAGGTGATTTTAAAACAATTAAGGGTGACGGATTTACAGTAAGATTTGATACCCGGACCGGTACGATTTACAGTTTGATGTATGGCAACGAACAAATTATCCGTGACGGGGAAGGTCCTAAATTGGATGCGTTAAGAGCGCCGTTAGACAACGATAACTGGGCTTATCAGCAGTGGTTCGAAAAAGGTCTTCACAACCTGAAGCATAAAGCCCTTTCGACTAACACATATACCAAACCGGATGGTTCAGTGGTTTTATCGTTTAGCGTGGAGTCTCAGGCGCCAAATGGTGCGACTATACGTGGAGGGAGTACCGGAACTTATACCATCACCGAGCACACGGACAGGCCGTTTAGTGGCGCAGATTTTAAATTTACTGCCAATCAGATTTGGACCGTTTATGCCGATGGATCTATTGAACTGCAATCAAGTGTGACTTCTAATAATGCCGCGCTGGCACTGCCACATATTGGATATGCATTACAAGTACCGGAGAAATATGGCAATTTTCAGTATTACGGACGTGGACCGGTAAACAACTACGCAGATCGTAAAACAGCACAATCCATCGAATTGTACAAGAGTACGGTGAAGGAGCAGTATGTAGCCTGGCCTAATCCACAAAGTACAGGGAACAGGGAGGAAGTACGTTGGAGTTCGTTGACAGACGATTCGGGTAATGGTGCCATTTTTATTGCCAACAAGCAGATGGCGACTTCAGCATTGCCATGGAGTGAACTGGAGATGACATTGGCTCCTCATACGTATCAACTGCCCAAAAGCACGGGTACGCATTTATACCTCAATGCTGCCGTAACCGGACTGGGCGGGAATAGCTGCGGTCAAGGCCCACCTTTGGAAAAAGATCGCGTAAAAGCGGACGCGCACACTTTTGGCTTTATCATCCGACCCGTTAAGGGAAATGATTGTACGGCCAAAGCAGCTGTCTCTCCTGCAGGCGACAGACCCTTGACGATGTCGCGCAGTCGTAATGGAGATATCAGTATCTCTACAGAGAAAGATGATGCAGCGATCTATTATGTTATAGGTAACGACAAGCCACGCGTATATACTTCTCCTTTCAACCTGCGTAATGGAGGGAAAGTTACCGCTTGGCTCAAAGAGAACGAAAAGTTAACCGTTGCATTTGATTTTGAGAAGATTGAAAGTATTCCGATGACAGTTGTTTTCTCTTCTAGTGAAGAACGAGGAGAGGGGAATGCGTCGCATCTGGTTGATGGCGATGTATCGACGATATGGCATACGATGTACTCGGTAACAGTGGCACAATACCCGCACTGGGTGGATTTTGATGCAGGTGATGTGAAAACAATCAAAGGATTTACGTTTACACCGAGACAGGACGGTCCCAATGGCAACATCAAAGAATATAAACTACAGGTGAGTACCGATGGGAAGAATTGGAGTGATTCTGTTGCGGAGGGCAAATTTGAAAATAATTCCAAGCCTAAATCGGTTACACTGAATAAACCCGTCAAAGGGCGTTTTATCCGATTTACGGCGTTAAGCTCGCAAAACGGACAGGACTTTGCATCGGGGGCTGAATTTGCTGTTATGGCCGAATAAAGTGGTGTAAAATAAATCATAGAAAGAGGGTGTTCGTATAAAAAAAGTATGGACACCCTTTTTTGTGTTCCCGTTAATTCGTAAATTTCCGGACAACATACCATACCGGGAAAAGGAGGTCTGCGATTCATTCAAAATGTTTTCGTAGACAGGATATGCTTTTAAATAAAAATAGAATTGGATTTTATTTAACATTTTTTATGGTATATTCGTTTTATCCGATCGAGCAGCGAAATTTGAGGAGATTTCAAGAGATACCCTTGATTCGTTATTATATCTAGATTATGAACGATTATTTAGATTTAGAGGACAAAGAACTTATTCTTCTTGTTAAACAAGATGACAGGGTGGCCTTTACCCAAATTTATAAGCGGTATTGGTCCTCTCTTTACAACGTTGCTTTTAAAAGAACAAAAGATAGGGAACAGTGTCAGGATATTGTTCAAAATGTATTTACAGACCTTTGGTCAAGGCGCGATAAAACAGCGATAGATAATTTGCCGGCCTATCTGCATACGGCTGTAAAGTTTCAGCTGTATAAACAAATTTCGCGTCAGCCCCAATCGGCGCTATTTCTCGACAGTTTCGAAGAAATTATTTCTTCGCCAATTAGAGCGGATGATGGATTAAAGGAAAAGGAAATCCAGCATATCATTAATTTGTGGCTGGCAACACTCCCCGAAAGAAGGCGTCAGATATTTTTGCTTTATTATAAAGAAGAGCTTTCGACACGAGATATAGCGAATCGCCTGGGGCTTTCCCAAAATACTGTGCAGTCTCAAATCTATACTGCTTCCCGAAGTTTGCGAACCAGGCTTACACATTCGCTGTCTGTAATTGTGGTCATTTCTATGATGACGTAAATAAATTAAATTTTTTTTTATTAGCCTTAGTACATTTTCAATATTCCGGTACATATCAGTTAAAGGACACTGGAAAAAGATATGTACAACAATCGGAAAGATTTATTAAGCATGATACAAAAATATCTTCAGGGCAATGCAACTCCTGAGGAAATCAAATTCATTGACGGTTATTATGCTTTCTTTGAAGATGAAGAGGATATTATTGCAAAATTGCGGACGGAAGAAAAGAAACTGATAGAAGAACAGATCGAATCGGCAATCTGGGAGAAAATAGCAGATACAGATAAAAAAGGGATTAGGTCGTTGTGGTTACGTATTGCAGTTGCTGCATCTATCGTCATGGCTATTTCAGTCACCGGGTACTTCGTACTCGATAAAAAAACTGACCAACAACTTGCTGAAGTTCAGCAACAGGATTTGTTACCGGGTGGAAATAACGCGGTACTGATTTCAGGAGGTCGTAAAATCAATCTGACAGATTTGCCGAATGGCACCATTGCTGAACATCAGAATGTACTGGTGACTAAGCAGGCGGACGGACAACTTGATTACCGGGTAGACCTGAGCAATAAGGGGCGCACTGAGATTCGCTATGATACTTTAATGACAATAAGAGGGGGTACGTATCAGATCACATTGGCGGACGGAACCAAAGTGTGGTTAAATGCCGAATCAAAACTCAGGTTTCCAGCGACATTTGTAGGGAATGAACGTCAAGTAGAGTTGATTAGCGGAGAAGCTTATTTTGAGGTGGCTCATCATGCCCAAAAACCATTCCGCGTATTTACTTCAAAACAGGTAGTAGAAGTGCTGGGTACAGCATTTAATATTAATGCTTATTTGGATGAACCGGTGATTACAACCACCCTTATTGAGGGAAGTATTAAATTATCCTGTGGTGAACAAAGCGGGCTGCTTTACCCGGGACAGCAGGCTTCTGTAGGTTATCCGGAGGTGAATAATAAAATTTTGATACAAAATGATGCTAATATTGAGGCGGCGGTTGCCTGGAAAAATGGATTGTTCCATTTTAACAAATCCGATCTGAAGGATGTCATGAATCAGATCGCCAGGTGGTATAACGTAGATGTGGTGTATGAAGGCAACATTCCCCGTATGACCATCAATGGAGAGGCTTACAGAAATATGAAGGCATCCCAGGTCTTCGAGGTGCTCAGCTACCTGAACGTCAACTTTAGGATCGAAGGAAAAAAGATCATTGTGACCAATAAAACTAATTAAAATATCTAATCAATTACCATTAAATGAAGCTAAATATGAAAACATTGCTAAGAACGTAAATTGAAGAATCGGTTAGGTTAACAAAAAAACCGCAGAAGTGTTGGAGCACTGCTACGGTTACATGTTGGATTAACCCTTTCCCGATAAAGTATCGGGATAAACTTATTGACGAAACGAGTTTAATTCTTAACCCAAACTTTACAAATGTAATGAAATTTACTACTAATTGTATAACAATGCGGTATGCAAGGCAGTTGCCGCTTAAACAAATTATATTGGTGATCAAACTAACAACATTCCTGTTAATGATAGGCCTTGTTCAGGTAAGTGCCAAAGGATATAGTCAAATTACCCTTAATGCACAGCGTGCATCCCTATCTAGCGTTTTGAAATCCATTAAGGAACAAACGGGCTACGTATTTATTACGGGTGATATCGACCTCAGCCGACAACACGTAGATGTTAATGTAAGTAACGTTAGCATCGAAAAGGCACTGGAGGCTTGTTTAAAAAACACTCCTTTAGCCTATAAGATCGTAGAGAAGACGGTGGTGATTAAAGCGATGGAAGCTACTGTTTTATCTCAGGCGAAGCCTGCGTCCAACCTGAATATGATTCTTGTTCATGGTAGGATAATGGATGAAACCGGGCAGCCTATATCTGGTGCAACGATCACGGTAAAAGGCAGTGCTAACTCAACGATAAGTGATGCGCAAGGCTATTTTACCCTGAAAAATGTAGATCAGAAGGCTCTAATTGTTGTCAGCTTTTTAGGTTATCAGAAAAAAGAACTTAATGCTGCCGAAGAACTTGGCGAAATAAAACTGGAGGTAGCTTTTAGTCAACTGGATCAAGTGCAGATAATTGCATATGGTCAAACAACCGAGCGGTTAAGTACCAGTAACGTAGCGACGGTTTCGTCTAAGACAATCGAGAACCAACCTGTTTCTAATCCGCTCCTGGCTTTGCAGGGACGTGTACCCGGCCTGTTGATCAAGCAGGCTAGTGGCCTGGCCGGAGGTGGTGTGTCGGTACAGATTCATGGTCAGAATAGTATAAGTAGAGGTACAACTCCGTTATATGTAGTAGATGGTGTCCCTTACGCGATCGATGTCATCACACCGAATAATGCCGTTCAGCAGGGGGGAGGAATCAATATCAATAATGGTCAGAACATGCCACCTCGGCCACCGGCATCTCCTTTGGCATTTATTAATCCACAGGATATCGAGAGTATTTCTGTATTAAAAGATGCGGATGCCATATCGATCTATGGTTCCCGTGCAGCGAATGGTGCCATTTTAATCACCACCAAAAAGGGTAAAGCCGGGAAAACCGCTGCGGTCTTTAATTTTCAACATGGCCTAGGTGTGGTAGCCAATAGATTAGATCTGATGAATACGGAACAATATTTGGCGATGCGAAATGAAGCGATGAAAAATACCGGACTTCCGGATGTCGTTGTACAAAACGCTCTGATGCCCAGCCAATATGATATTAATGGAACATGGGACCAATCGCGTTATACCGATTGGCAAGAAGTATTGATAGGGGGTACAGCTAAATATACCAACCTGCAAGCGTCGATATCGGGTGGAGATACCAATACCCAGTTTATTGCAGGTGGAGGATACCACCGGGAAACTACGGTATTCCCTACCAGCCATTACGACGAGAAGGCTTCTGTGCATTTCTCCCTTACCAACACTTCAATGAATAAGAGGTTTAAGTTCCAGTTGACCGGAAGTTATCAGTACGACTACAATGATCTGCCGACAACTGATTTCACTGCTCTAGCCATGACCTTGCCTCCTAATGCTCCGGAAATTTATAATAGCGATGGTACCATCAACTGGGCACCACTTGCAGATGGATCTTCAACATGGGACAATCCGCTTGCTGCGATACAAGGAAAAAGCCTGTTAAAAACCCAAAATCTGATCAGTAATTCAGTTTTAAGCTATCAGATTGCTAAGGGGTTGGTTTTAAAAAGTAGTTTTGGCTATACCTTGCATCAATTAGACGAAACCAGGACGACTCCTGCAACAGTTGTACCCCCACAATACAGATCACTTGTCCCAAGAAGCTCAGTATTTGGGAATCACAGTACGAATTCCTGGATCATTGAGCCGCAGTTAAACTATGACAAGGTGATTGGAAAAGGGAAATTAGGCGCCATAATCGGAGGTACATTTCAACGCAACAACAGGTTTGGAAATACGATAAATGCATCCGGTTATCCGTCTGATGAGTTGTTGTTCGGCCTTACGGGGGCAACTGTTACGGCTAGCACAAATCAGTCGATTTACAGGTATAATGCTATGTTTGGACGTGTTAATTATAATTGGGATAACAAATATATTCTTAACCTAACCGCTCGCCGTGATGGAAGTAGCAGGTTCGGGTCTGAAAATAAATTTCATAATTTTTGGAGTGTAGGAAGTGCATGGATTTTCTCTGAAGAAAAATTAATCCAAGAAATACTTCCTGTATTGAGCCATGGAAAGTTATCGGGCAGTTATGGTATAACCGGAAATGATCAAATCCCGAACTACTTATATCTTGCGAACTATGTCAACGTTCCGAATGTTGGTGTAAACTATCAGGGCATACCCGGATTTAGAGCTAATAACTTGTCTAATCCCTATATTCAATGGGAATCGACTAATAAATTTCGAATTGGGTTGGATTTGGGTTTCTTAAAAGACAGGATATTATTCAACTCGAATTATTTCCTGAATCGTTCGTCCAATCAATTGCTTGATTATGCCTTACCTGTATTCGTTGGTTTTTCAGGAATTACCCAAAATTTTCCGGCTACGATACAAAACTCAGGCTGGGAATTCTCGTTGAATACCATCAATATGAAATCAAATACATTTAAGTGGACAAGTTCAGCTAACCTGACTATTCCCGAGAATAAATTGATAGCTTTTCCTAATTTGGAAACCTCTTCTTATGCCAATAGGCTAATTATAGGGCAGCCTGTAAACATCATTAAAACATCAGCTTTCGCGGGGGTTAATCCTACTACCGGGGTTTATCAATATATCGGTGCGGATGGTCAGCTAAAACCTAATCCGAGTAATCCGGCTGATTTAACCAAAATTATTGATATCAATCCTAAATTTTATGGCGGATTTCAAAACAATTTCAGTTATAAAGATTTTGAACTGGATATCTTTTTCCAGTTTGTAAATCAGCTAGGAAATAATGCTTCTTACAGATTCGGAAATCTACCCGGACTGATTGTTAATCAACCTGTTTCTATTCTATCAGCTTGGCAGCAGGAGGGAGATAACACTCAGGTACAGCAGGTCGGAATGAAAAACTTAAATCCTTTTGCTGCAGCTACACTGAGTGATGAAGCCTTTATGGATGCCTCTTTTGTCAGATTGAAAAACGCCTCATTATCGTGGCAATTGCCTGGTGTGATGGCACAGAAAGTAGGCGTAAGCAATGCTAGAATCTACATCAATGGCCAAAATCTGCTCACATTTACACGATTTAAGGGGCTTGATCCCGAAACACAAAGTTTTCAGGCGGTGATGCCTCCGTTAAAGGTAATTACACTTGGTGTGAAGGTAGGGTTATAAGAGCTGCAGGCTAATAGACGAAATTAATTTCAACATTAAAAGATATAGAAATGAAATTTAACAGGAACTATACCAATCGGTATTCAATAGATATATGGACAAAGAGCATGAAAATGTGTGCTTTTGTGCTACTTTTTGTGGCAGGCAATACCAGTTGCAACAAGTTTGTCGAAATTCCTCCTCCGGCGTCGACCTTGAGTGATGCGAGTGTTTTTACGAGTGACGCGACGGCGATTGGGGCAATAACGGGTGTGTACGCCGGTATGAGCCTCGACAACGTGGGTAATACATCCAATAATCGCGGGATTGCATCATTATACTTATTTGGTGGTCTTTTGGCAGATGAGCTCACGTTGTTTAACATTGGTAATACTACGTATCTTCAGTTTTACACCAACAATATATCGCCAACAACAGCCCCTGCGACATTTTTTTGGTCACAAACCTATGGGCAGCTATATAATTTGAATGCAGCTGTCGAAAAATTAAATGGCTCTACAAGTTTATCCCCGGCTGTGAAACAGCAATTGCTGGGCGAAGCACTATTTACACGGGCCTTTAGTTATTTCTACTTGGTTAATCTGTATGGTGATGTGCCATTGGTAATCAGCACCGACTACAATAGCAATGCAGTGCTGGGAAGAACACCAAAAGCACAGGTATGGCAGCAGATCATTGCCGATTTAAAGCAAGCTCAAGAGCTGCTGAGTGCCAATTACCTGGATGCTAATTTATTAATCTCTACCACAGAAAGAGTGAGACCAACGAAGTGGGCGGCGACAGCGTTACTGGCACGAGCCTATTTGTATTATGGTAACCTCACAGGCGAGATAAGCAATTACGTTAACGCCGAAACTCAAGCCTCTTTGGTGATCGCTAATACTGCACAGTTTAGTTTGCAGCCATTGAATAATGCGTTTCTTAAAAATAACAATGAAGCGATTTGGCAATTACAACCTGTACGATCTACTGTACACCCGAATAAAGCCAATACGGGAGAGGGAGCTATATTTGTACTTCCGGCTACAGGACCCAATGTGATCAGTAATCCGGAATATCCGGTTTATTTGAGCGATCGTCTGTTGAATATTTTTGAGCCCGGTGACCAGCGGAAAGTTAGCTGGGTAGCAAGTGTAGCAGCAGGAGCGAACGAGTATCACTATGCCAATAAATATAAGGTTGGTCTGGTGGCAGGAACGCCTACAGAATATTCAACCGTTCTACGCTTGGGCGAACAATACCTGATCCGTGCAGAAGCCAGGGCAGAGCAGGGGAATGTTGGTGGTGCTGCAACAGATTTGAACGCAATCCGTACGAGAGCGGGCTTGGGTGCAACTGCGGCTGCCACCAAGGAAAGCTTACGAACAGCTATTTTGCACGAACGTCAGGTCGAACTTTTCACCGAATGGGGCCATCGTTGGCTCGACTTGAAAAGGACAGGAACCGTGAACGCCGTAATGAATGTGGTGTGTCCCGAAAAGGGAGGTGTTTGGAGTGCTGACTGGCAGTATTTTCCAATATCGGCAGCAGAAGTCAACGTGGGGATAAACCTGAAACAGACCCCGGGATATCCCGGGATATAATTAGCATAGTATGAGGCTGTCTAAACAGGCTAAATGTTGTTTTTTAGACAGCCTCTTTTAAAACGAACGAAATGAAAAAATATATAACTCTGGCGATCCTTATGATCGCGTTATGCGGTCAATTTTCGGGGTTTGCACAAGACAATAAGTCTGATGCAGACCATGCAGGAGATGTTGCCTTCAGAAAAGCTATCGATAAAACAAAGAGTGGGGAGGAACTTGAGGTTGCTTATAATGAACTGCTGAAGTTCCCCGCCCAAAAAATAGGAGAAAGAGGGACGCACGAAATTGCCCTTGGATTTGTGATCGCTGCGTTTGCACAGGAGAATAACGTCGAAAAAACGTTGTTCTATATGGATTTGTTGAAATCAAAATCTGCTAGATGTGCGGCTGCATATATTACCGTTAGTTCGTTCATGAAATATGGGCATTATCAAGAAGCAAAAGGTTTGCTAAAGGAAGCAATAGACAATTCTTATAATTACACAACCATCTGGAAGGACTCTGTCGGGGCCCGTGGACCGGCTTCACTTTACCCTGTTTTGTTGAATATGAATGCAACTATTTTGTATGAGGAAAAAAATTACGAGGAAGCATATATTTATCAGCAAAAGGCGTATAACGAAACAGATAGCAGCAGAAGGATCAGGTTGAACGAATTCCTTGCTAAAATATGCTTGAAATTAGGAAAGGATCAGGAAGCGTTCGAAAAACTAGATGAATTGGTTCGGCAAGGACTGTTAGGTACTGAACTGAAGGAAGATTTACAAGTGTTGTATAAAAAGGTGAAAGGTGATGCAGGGTTTGATGAATATATGGCAACTGTAGAAAAAGCGATGACAGAGAAAATCAAGGAAGACCTCGAAAAGAAAATCATGAATGAACCGGCTCCGGCATTCACGTTAACAGATGTTAACGGAAAGCCTGTTTCTCTGGAAAGCTTCAGGGGAAAAACTGTGATCGTTGATTTTTGGGCTACCTGGTGTGGCCCATGTATAGCTTCATTCCCGGCGATGCAGGCTGCTGTAAACAAATACAAAAACGACCCGGATGTTGAGTTCTTGTTTATCCATACCCGGGAGCAAGATGAACAAAAAATGGCTACTGCGAAAGCAGCGAAATTTATTACGGATAATAATTATTCTTTTAATGTGTTAATGGATCTGAAAGATCCGGCAACAGGTGTCAATAAAGTGGTTACAGATTTTAAGGTGAAAGGTATTCCTGCAAAATTTGTGATCGACAAGAATGGGAATATCCGCTTTGCGATTTCGGGTTTCTCGGGAGGTATCGATTCGACCGTTGAAGAAATTGCTGTCATGATAGAGATGGTGCAACAAAGTACGAATTAAGACACGTCCCAAAATTTTACGTAAATGATTTAAAAAGGGTTTGACTGCAAAAGCAGTTGAACCCTTTTTTTATTGGTATTAACCCGTTGTGCATGATGAAATCGTAAAACGCTTTAATGCCGAGCGAAGCCGAAGCATCTATAACCCGATTTTTAGATCCCTGACTGCCGTCAGGCAGGCTTCCTGTCTTCAGGATGACAGTTTTGAAGGAATAATGCGCAACGGGTCGGGGATTAGGGAAAATAGTGGTTATTACCTGCGTAAAGCCACTGACATTACCCTAAGATCATGAGGATGTTTTCCTTACCAGAGACTTTCAAATCAGTCATCGCGCCTCGCCGGAAGGTAGCCGGTTTAATTCTGCGTGAGCTATATCCCAAGAATTTTCTTTGAAATTCAAATAAACTAGTATATATTCGTGATATGTTCGGACATATAGACAATGTCTCGTTGTCAGATCGCTGTAGAAAAACAGTGCCGCATAAATAAACCTTATAAAAAAGTAAATAAATTATAATGGAAGCATCTAAGCAGACCTTACGAAAAACTACGCAACATGTATTGCCAGTTAGCAATTCGTTGCGTACTTATAAAAGCTATAATATTGTTCCAACGTTTAAAGCACCATATACCGTGTACGATGGTTACGAGACGCTTGCTCAAAACTTATTGACGCATAAGACGCTGGTAGTCGATGGCTTTGGAGGCGTATTATGGGAATCGTTTCGGATGAATCTGCAACGGCATTTTGATAATTATGGCAAAAAAATAGCGTGGATCTCCATCGATTCCTGCTTAAAAAGTCCTGAAGAAATAAATGAAATGATTGCTGTTAATGTAAATGGTGATGATTTGGTGTTTGGAAAGAAATATACGGGTAATCTGATTGATTTCTTTGATGTGGAGCACGTACAACAATTGGTGCCCGACAATAATGCGGACTTGTGTATTGTGTACGGAACAGGTGCTGCCCTGGTTAACTGGCCATGTCAGTATGTGTATCTGGATGTTCCGAAAAACGAAATTCAGTATCGGATGCGGGCAAAAAGCATTAAGAATCTTGGCTCGAAAGAAGAACTTGAAAATTACCAAGTGTACAAGCGGTTTTATTTTGTTGACTGGCAGGTGCTAAACAAACATAAAGAAATGTTGCTTGGCAAGCTTGATTATATCGTGGATGAGCAACGTATTGGTGAGGTTACCTGGATGAAGGGGGATGATTTCAGAAATACACTGAATATTATGCTTGAGCGGCCTTTCAGAGCGAAGCCTTGGTTTGAAGCGGGGATATGGGGCGGAAACTGGATGAAGAAAAAATTAGAAGGATTACCGCCTGACGAAATAAATTATGCCTGGTCATTCGAATTAATTACACCTGAAAATGGAATCGTAATTGAGGGAGATACAACCAACTTGCTGGAGGTTTCTTTTGATTTTCTTATGTTTCAGAACAACGTTAAATTACTGGGAAAGGCTGCAGGTAGATTTGGTAATGAATTTCCAATCCGTTTTGATTTCCTGGATACCTACGATGGGGGTAATCTTTCTATCCAGTGCCATCCAAGGCCCGCATATATCCGGGAACATTTTGGAGAAACGTTTACGCAGGATGAGACGTATTACATTTTGGATTGTGAGCCGGATGCCGATGTGTATTTAGGTTTTCAGGAGGACATTGATCCGGATGCGTTTAAACAAGCTTTACTTGATGCGCAAAATGAAGGTATAGAAATGCAGGCAGAAAAGTATGTGCAGAAGTTTAAGGCCAATAAACATGATTTATTCCTGATTCCGAACGGTACAATTCATGCGTCCGGAAAAAATAATATGGTACTGGAAATTAGTAGTACACCATACATTTTTACCTTTAAAATGTATGATTGGCTTCGTCTGGATCTGAATGGTAACCCACGCCCGATCAATATAGACCACGCGTTTAATAACCTTTATTTTGACAGAAAAGGTGATTATGTTCCAGACCAATTGATTTCAAAACAAGAAGTTGTGAGCGAATGGGATAATGGAAGGAAATTAAAACTCCCTACACATCAGGAGCATTTTTATGCTGTTGACCGATATGAGTTTGCTCATGAAGCAGTTATTGCTACAGCAGGACAATGCCATGTATGTATGCTGGTAGAAGGGGAGTCAGTAGAGGTAATAGTGGAAAGCAACGGTACGGTATTCAACTATGCGGAAACATTTGTAATCCCGGCTTCTATAGCGCAGTACACCGTTCGTAATCTGGGAACACACAACGCCTTTTTAGTAGTTGCCTATATGAAAGAGGAGTGTTGCTGAAATTGATGAAACCAAATAAATTTATTCAATAAAGAACCAAAAATAAAACTATGATGGAAGAAAAAGGGTCAACCTATTTTGTTTTTCTCATCACGCTGATTGCAGCGTTGGGAGGCTTTTTGTTCGGTTTTGATATGGCCGTCGTAAGTGGCATTATCGAGCCTTTAAAATCACAATATGGATTATCTTCTGCTGCAGAAGGAATGTTTGTGTCGTGCGCCTTATTGGGCTGTATTGGTGGTGTGGCTTTTTCGGGCTACCTCAGTGATAAAATTGGCAGACGGAAAGTATTGTTTATCGCTGCGGTACTGTTTTTAATAAGTGCCATCGGTTTTTCGATTTCAACCGACTACGCGATGTTAATTTTCTACCGTGTGCTTGCCGGTGTAGCTGTAGGGGTGGCTTCTAATGTTTCACCACTTTACATTTCAGAAATAGCGCCCTCAAGAAATCGAGGTCGGTTGGTCGTTTTTTATCAGCTCGCTATTACCGTTGGGATCTTGGCTGCTTATATCAGTAATTTGTTTTTACAACGCTATGCGACCGCAAATGCGGGTGCCGGTGATGGTATATTGCATTGGTTATTCGTTGAAGATGTATGGCGAGGCATGTTTTTGGTTGGGGTGATCCCGGCCGGGGCATTTTGCTTATTGTTACTCATCGTACCCGAAAGTCCACGCTGGTTGGTACAATATGGAAGAAATGAAGAAGCTTTACGTATCCTAACTAAAATAAACGGAACAGAAACAGGGCAGTCGGAATTGGTTTCTATAAATGAAATGGCCAGTCAAAAATCGGGTGGTATTAGGGAGCTCCTGCGTTTGCCGCTAAGTAAACTTTTAACATTGGCTATGATACTGACCGCATTGTCGCAATTTAGCGGTATTAACGGGGTTATTTTTTATGGCCCGACTATTTTAAAGTCGGCAGGTATTGTAACCAGCGATGCTTTATTTTATCAGGTAATATTAGGGGTAGCCAATGTGCTTTTTACATTTATCGCTATTTTAAAAGTGGATACCTGGGGTCGCAGGCCCTTGTATATTTATGGTTCAATAAGTGCTGCTGTCGCGTTAACGTTAACCGGGGTTTGCTTCTTAATGGATATCACAGGATGGTTTATGTTAGCGACTATCATTTTGTTCCTTTTATTCTTCGCCTTTTCTTTGGGGCCATTAAAATTTGTGATTTCGACAGAGATATTTCCTACGCACATCAGGGGAACGGCTTTGTCGATCTGTATTATGACGATGTGGGTTTCTGACTGGGTAGTAAACCTGCTGTTTCCGATGATGAGGGATGGCTTAGGGATCGCAACTACATTTTTCATTTTCGCGTTCTTCTGTATGCTGTCTTTTATATATGCCAAAAGGAAATTATTTGAAACCAAGGGGAAAAGTTTGGAGGAAATCGAAAAAGCATGGAATACGGAAACTAAATAGCGAATGAATATACAATTCTATTATCCTCGATGGGGGTCGGAAAATATAAGTTGGGATACCTTTTGCCAGAATGTCAAAGAGGCAGGTTATGATGGTGTTGAAGCACCTCTTCCCGAGGATACAAAAGAGCGGGAACTAATTTTGCGTGTGCTTGAAGATAGTGGTTTGCAGTTGATTGGTCAATATTATCAGTCGTTTGAAAAAGATTTCGAAGAGCATAAAGCTAATTATACCAGGCTATTGTATTTGCTTGCTTCGGCACAACCGGTAAAAATTAATGCGCAAACGGGTAAAGATTATTTCAGTTTTGACCAAAATGCCGAGTTATTTGCCATTGCTGATGCCATTACCAGGGAAACAGGTATTGCTATAGGTCACGAAACGCATCGGAATAAGGCGTTATTTGCGGCTCATATAGCATATAATTTTTTAAAGAAGTTGCCCGAATTGAAGATAACAGCTGATTTTTCGCATTGGTGTAACGTAGCCGAAAGCTTATTGGAAGACCAGGAAGAGGCTATGGCAGCGGCTTGTGAAAAAGTAGAACACATCCATTCAAGAGTCGGACACACGCAAGGGGCACAGGTAATTGACCCGCGTTTGCCTGCATTTAAGAATGAATTGGAGGCACATATAAAATGGTGGGATGCCATCGTAAAAGTATATGAGGATCAAAAAAGGGAGGTGTTAACAATTACGACCGAATTTGGTCCAGCACCGTATATGGTTCATCTGCCTTTTACCAATATGCCTGTTGCCAGTCAATGGGATATTAACTTATACATGAAGCATCTGCTGAAAGAGAGATATTGCAAGTAAAGCGGGGAATTAAAAAACAATGGTATAAACTTTAAAATATTAATGATGGAAAGTTTAAATTTTTCTAAAGATCTGGCAGATTATGGCCATCCAATTGGTACCCTATTTAATCAACCCAAAACAGCAGCGGAATGGGAACCCTATATGTTGACTGAAGAACAAATCACATCTTTTAAAAACGAAGGGTTTATAAAAGGGATTAAAATTCTGACAGAAGAACAGGTCGATTTGCTTAATGCTGAACTTATAAAATTGCAATCCCTGAATGAAGAGGAGAAAAAGCTGTTTTATCATTACGAAAGTAACGAATCAGAAGATCCAAATAAAGTGCTTTTTCATGCTATTGGCGCATGGCGGTTAACACCCGGATTTCATGATTTACTATGGGCTCCGGCATTTCGGATGGCGGCCTATCAATTGTTGGGGCAATCGTTTCGGATTTTCCATGACCAGTTGTTTTGTAAGCCGGCTAAGCACGGTGGGGTGGTGGCCTGGCATCAGGATTTTTCGTATTGGACGTTTACCAAACCCATGCACCATCTGACTTGCTGGATAGGTTTAGATGATGCCAATAAAGAGAATGGCTGCCTTTACTTTGTTCCCGGAAGTCATAAATGGGGCCTGCTTCCAATTACAGGGCTTACAGGTGATATGGATGCCGTAAGAGGGGTGCTGAATGCGGAACAACTGGAAGCTTTTGATAACAGGGTAGCGAATGAGTTGCCAAAAGGATATGGTAGTTTTCATCATCCGCTTATGATGCACGGTTCCTATGCCAATACCTCCGACCGTCCGAGGAGGGCTACCGTAATTAACGCTATGAGTTCTACTACGTTGGGAAATACAGCAGGATATCATCGGCTGGACGCATTGAAAACATTTCCGGATATGCCTCAGGATCAAATTCTTGATAGTAATTTTTTTCCGTTGTTATTTGATGGTGACAAAGAATTGGAGGCTTTGGGCGACAAAATCCCTAAGGTCGACTATAAGGAATTGTATGATGCCGGTATAAAATAATTCGAACGGTATAGTTTTTTAAATCTAACATTCAAAAAATGAAATATTCTATTTTTGGTTTACTCTTCCTTTTGCTGATAAGTACCGGTATGGTGGCCCAAACAAATACGACACAGGTAAAGGAAGTGATTGTTGTATTTAAAACCCACTTTGATATTGGGTATACGGATTGGTCGGACAATGTGCGGTACAATTATGCCAATTCAATGATTGCAAGTGCGTTAAAAACCGTAGACCAGTCAAAGGATTTGCCTAAAGACAAACAATTTAAATGGACAATTTCGGGATGGCCAATGAAGGAGATTCTGCTAAAGGCGAAACCCGATGTGAAAGCAAGGGTTGAGCGTGCAATTAAAGAAGGAAACTTTTTCGTTCATGCCTTGCCTTTTTCAGTGGAAACCGAGGCTAGTGATTTGGAACCTTTGGTACAGTCGTTGGGCTATTCTTCAAAAATAAGCAGAGATGCAGGGCTGTCGCTACCTATAGATGCTAAAGTATCGGATGTGCCGAGTTATTCCTGGATCATGCCTACTTTATTGCATAATGCCGGAGCTAAATTTCTTCATATAGGTTGTAACCCTGCATCAAGATCGCCCGAAGTGCCATTGTTGTTTTGGTGGGAAGGGCCGGATCAGTCAAAGTTGATGACTTTTTACTATGGTGAATACTACGGAACAAGTCCGGCACCGCCAAAAGACTGGCCACATAAAACCTGGTTGGCTATTATCCAGACTAACGATAACGAAGGGGCACCTACCTATACGGAATATCGGGAAGCTATTGAGAATGTTGAAAAGCTAAATCCGGGGGCAAAAGTTCGTGTGGGTAGTATGGCTGATTTTTACAACACTATTATTAAGGAAAACCCGAAGTTGACCACCGTAAAGGGTGACATGCCGGACACCTGGATCCATGGGTATATGTCGATGCCACGCGAAATGAAGTCAAGTAGAGGCCTGAGTAAATCGACATTGAGTTTAGAAGCCTTTACGACACTGTCTGCTATTTGGGGAAGAAAACCGGAAGAGCCGATTCATGCCATTGTTGACCAATCGGTAGAGAATATTAATCTGTTTGACGAGCATACCTGGGGCCTGTCTATGAGCCACGGCCATTCGGGGTACTGGGCGTATGGTACGGAATTTGAAAAATTGAGGGCCAAGGGATATTATGATGTTATTGAATATTCGTGGAAAGAAAAAGGGGATTACGTCACCAATTCAGAAAAATTAATTCTTCCGACTTTCAGCAGAGAGCTGAAACGGTTGGCTGCTGCTGTAAACGTGGAAGGGAATCGTATAGTGGTTTATAATCCATTACCATGGGAACGTAGTGGAATGGTAACTATTCAAACGGGTACTTCTTTTAAAAAGGCATTAAAAAATCTGGCAACGGGAGAGATTGTCTCCTTTGTGAAAAATAAAAATATCCTTCAATTCCAAGCCAATCGTATTCCGGCAATGGGCTATATGACCTTTGTTGCTACAGATGAGGAGGCAGTGGTGCCAGCATCGAATCTTTCTTTTGATGCCGAAAAAGTAACAATGGAGAATGAGTTTTTTAAAATTACTTTCGATGAGCAAAGTGGAACGATAAAATCGTTGATTGACAAAAAATCGAATAAAGAAATGGTGAATTCGAATGCTGATTTCAAATTTGGGCAATACGTGTATGAGCGCTTCGCGAAAACACAAACTGACAAATATGCTAAGGATTACATCAAAGCAGGTTGGCACTGGGCGTATGCGGAGTTAGGGCGAATAAATCTTGATGATACGCCTTACCGGAAAGCATCGGGTAAAAATGCAGTAATCGAGTTTTCGAAAGATGATTTGTCGGTTACCGCGATGATGACTTTCAAAGGAGATGCTGATTTGAACCACAATTATTCAATGTTTTTCACGTTGTATGAAAATAAGCCTGCTGTAGAGGTGATTTGGAGTATCAATGGAAAGCCTGCCGAGGCTTGGCCCGAAGGTGGATGGATTAGCTTTCCTTTTAATATTGAAAAAGCACAGTTTAAGCTAGGGCGTTTGGGTGCTGTGGTCGATCCGGCCAAAGATTTTGTAAAAGGTTCTAATTTGGATTATGGCTTTGTAACTACAGGAGTTGGTGTTCTGGATAAAAGCAATCAGGGATTTGGAGTGACCTCTCCTGATGTACCGGGTGTAAGCCTGGACCGTCCGGGACTATGGAAATATTCAACTGATTTTGTGCCACAAAAAGGGAACGTGTTCTTTAATTTGTACAATAACCAATGGAGTACCAATTTTACGGAATGGGTGGAAGGTTCCTGGAGTGCAAAATTCTATATCTGGAGTATTGATAACTATGCTGACGGAAGTGCAATCGTGATCCCGTCAGAAGAAATCAGAAATCCGCTAATGGCCGGGTACACAGGCGGTGCTGCAGGAAATCAAGCAAACAGTTCGAAAGGGGTTTCTGTATCTGAAAAAGGTGTTTTAGTGACTTTCTTTGGGAAAAACAGGGATGGAGAAGGTGATTTAATCCGTTTGTGGGAACAAAATGGTAAAGCAAGTTTGTGTACCGTTACTTTGCCGGCTGGAAATACATATAAATCAGTGCAACCGTGTAATTTGAGAGGGGAGAAAACAGGGGAGGCAATTCCTGTTAAAAATAATGTGTTCGAAGTCAAGATGAATGCGAATCAGCCGGCTTCTTTTATTTTAATTTAAATGTTGAGGAGAGGCATTGTCGCCGAATGGGTATAAAAACACTTCCGAAAAGGTGGTTGACTTTGACGCGATATGTCGTTCTTCAGGCTATAGTACCTGCTGATCTGAGTCCGGAGTATCGGGTAAAAGATCGGAGTTTGATGAATCGGGTAAATTAAGACGCATAAAAATGAAAATAATATGTTTTAAAATTGTGTTGTTAATGCTTGCTTTTGCCGGTACAGCACAAGTGAAAAATAATTCCTCCGGTATCCCGAAGTATAAAAATCCAAAACTATCCGTTGAAGAAAGGGTTAAGGATCTTATTTCCATAATGACTCCGGAAGAAAAATTCTGGCAGCTCTTTATGGTGCCGGGAGATTTGACGGATGGGAAAGAGAGATATAAAAACGGCATATTCGGGCTTCAGGTAAGTGCAAAAGGTGGAGCTGACGGGGGCGCACAAATATTAGATTATAGCGCTGCCGGAAATGCCCAAGAAACCGTCAAGCTGATTAATAGTATTCAAAAATATTTTGTCGAAGAAACAAGACTTGGTATACCAATTATTGCTTTTGATGAGGCGTTACATGGTTTAGTGAGAGATGGTGCTACAATATTCCCTCAATCTATTGCACTGGCATCAAGTTGGGATGTTCCTCTAATGGAACGGGTGTCTACCGCAATTGCATTGGAAACGAAAAGTCGTGGGATTCGCCAGATATTATCTCCTGTTGTTAATGTTGCAACCGATGTGCGTTGGGGACGCGTTGAAGAAACTTATGGAGAAGATCCTTTTTTGAGTGCTGAAATGGGCGTTGCTTTCGTTTCCTCGTTCGAAAAAATGGGAGTGATTACCACACCCAAACATTTTTTAGCGAATAGTGGTGATGGAGGCAGGGATAGTTATCCTATAGATTTGAATGAAAGAATCTTAGAAGAAATCTATTTTCCGCCTTTCAAAGCTTGTTTTACGCGAGGTGGGAGTCGAAGTGTAATGACCTCTTATAACAGTATTGGTGGGAGTCCGTGTTCAGCAAATAATTGGTTGTTGAACGAAAAGTTGAAAAAGGAGATGAATTTTTCGGGTTTTATTATCTCGGATGCAAATGCCGTAGGTGGAGCCAATGTATTACATTATACCGCCAACGATTATCCGGATGCCTCGGCTAATGCGATGAATAATGGATTGGATGTTATTTTTCAAAGTCACTATGAACATTACCAGCTATTTCAACCTCCTTTTTTGGATGGCAGAATAGCTGATAAAACGATGGACGAGGCGCTTGCCAGGGTATTAAGATTGAAATTTGAGTTGGGACTTTTTGAAAATCCTTATACTAAGGAGGAAGAAGTAAACAAATGGAACGGGAATCCCAATCATAAACTATTAGCTAGGGAAGCTGCCCAAAAAGGGATGGTATTGTTGAAAAATAAAAACAATATACTACCACTTAATAAAGCAATAGAATCTATTGCTGTTATAGGTACGGATGCTGTAGAGGCCAGGCTGGGAGGATACAGTGGCGAGGGTAACGGGAAAGTGAATATTCTTGAAGGGATTAGAAATAAACTAGTCAAATCTGCTAACGTATCTTATACAGATGGTTGCGGACGTAGCACTCCGGAATGGGTGACAGTGCCTTCAGCGAATCTATTTGCTACCGTAAATGGTGAAAAATCAAATGGTTTACTGGGAGAGTATTTTAATAATGTTCAATTAACAGGAAAGCCGATAATTACACGAATTGATAATGCAATAGATTTTGGATGGACATTATATGGTCCGGATCCTGCCATTAATTATGATTTTTATTCAGTGAAATGGACCGGGAAAATAAAATCACCTGCTACCGGGACATTTAAAATTGGGATAGAAGGAAATGATGGCTATAGACTTTTTATGAATGGAAAATTAATTATTGATAATTGGAAAAGCCAAACGTTTACCACCCAATTAGCTGATTATTATTTCGAAAAAGATAAACTGTATGATATAAGAATTGAGTTTTTTGAATCTCAGGGATATGCAAAATTCAAACTGGTGTGGAACATTGGTGTTACCAATGAATGGCAGAAAAAAATTGATGAAGCGGTAGCTGCAGCCAAAAATGCCGATGTCGCTGTTATTGTCGCGGGTATTGAAGAAGGAGAATCATTTGATAGAGCGTATCTGAATTTACCGGGGCATCAGGAAGAAATGATTAATCAGGTTGCTGCAACAGGAAAGCCCGTAGTGGTGGTTTTAATTGGGGGAAGCGCAATTACGATGTCTAAGTGGATAAATAATGTTTCTTCGGTTTTGAATGCTTGGTATCCCGGAGAAGATGGCGGGCATGCTGTAGCCAATGTATTATTTGGAGATTATAACCCGGCAGGTCGTCTCCCTATTACTTTCCCGGTATTCGAAGGGCAGTTACCGTTGGTGTACAATCACAAGCCAACAGGTCGAACGGATGACTATGTGAACCTTAATGGACAGCCTTTATTCCCTTTTGGTTTCGGACTGAGTTACTCCAGTTTTGAATACAGTAATTTAAGATTTGAGAAGAAGCAATTTGATAAAGGGGATTCTACAATGGTTTATTGCACGGTTAAAAATACAAGTTCCCGTGATGGCGACGAAGTAGTGCAATTGTATGTTAGAGATTTGCTTTCCTCGATAGCGCAGCCAATTAAACAATTAAAAGGTTTTCAGCGGGTTTCATTGAAAGCAGGTGAAGAAAAGGAAGTTGCATTTGCGATTACGCCCGAAACATTACAAATGTTAAATAGTGAAATGAAATGGGTAGTTGAACCGGGAGAATTCAGAATAATGATTGGCGCTTCATCAAAAGATATCAGGCTAAGAGATATAGTGACTGTTGTTGAATAGTCTTTCATTTTCTAACTTGGATTCGTAGATCTTAAAATAAAACTTTAATATGGAACGACGTAAATTTATTATGAATTCACTGCTAGCATCGGCAGGATTAATGGCCTCATCAGTGGGAAATAATTTATTGGCAGCCAATGAACCTCTACCTTTTTTATCTGTACAGCCATTAATGGGGGGTAGATTTGTAACACTCTGCATTATGATCCGTACTACGCCATGGGAAGTTTCAAGAGATGTTAAATTGCTTCCCGATGACGAATCGGCTATTCACACATTGGATGTCGTTCGTAGTATGCGTGAAGCTTTTGCAAAGAATAATCCTAATGGACGCCTTACATGGGGCTTTACCCTTAACGCATTGGAAGATAAACGTGCTAATTATGTAGATATTAGAAAGTATGTGGTTGAGTGCCAAAAGAAATATGGTGATGAAGTTACCTATTTTCCAGGCTATTTCCCGGGAATGTACCTTCCTAGGCAGCGAGTTAATCAAGAAATAACAGAAGCATTACGAATTATTACCAATTTTGTGGGCCGTGGATACCGTCCAAAATGCATAATTGGAGGATTTATGTCGGCTGAAAGTTTGCGCTATCTTGCTGAAGTAGAAAAAATACATGTAGCACATGGAGTAATATGGAGCCAACACGCAGTTGATGCCGGAGGGGCAGATGGTTCTCCTAGTTATCCATATTATCCATCAAAGGAACATTATTGTAAACCAGCCCAAAGCAAAGCTGATTTTATCGATTGCGTTAACTTGGATGGTTGGAGTGTAGATTTCTTATGTGCCAAAGTGAGTGGGGGTATGGCGGGAACTACACCTTTTAATGCGGTTTCTAGTAGACGTGGGGTAGGGCCGATAGAAAGCTACTGTGAACTTGGATTGGAAATGGGTCATTACTCCGTTATGCATACACAATCTCTCCATTTCGATCGTGGGTTTGAACTGAATGGTTTTGGATGGATACCAAATATTTGGGAGGCCTCGCTGGTGAAAGCTCCTGAACGAAAAGATAGGGGAGATAAATTTATCATGCAAGCGATGGAAAAGTGGGTTGTTGATACGAAACAAAGATGGCCGGATGTTCAATTTATCACATTCGGAGAGTATGGTGAGATTTGGCGGAAGCAATATCCGAACAATGATAAATGGAATTATCGTTTTGAAGAGAAAGGGCTAGGTATTGGGAACTCCTATGCCAACGAAGAAATACGTTGGTTTATGAATAAAAGTTTCAGGTTGGCATTACTGCGCAACTGGCATAAAAACACGCCAGAAATGGTGATCGACTTTACACGATACGACCTTCCGGCTTCAGAACCAGCTGATCCAAGTCCCGAACATCCGGTAAAAGATTGGAGTTTGATGAATCGGATAAATCAGAAGGGATTACGCCCACAAGATGTTCCTGTGTCCCTGAAAGACTTGAACGAAGAGGATCGACAACTGATTGCAAAATATTATCCCGAGTTGTTCTGAATTGAAAGCAGGTGAAGAAAAGGAAGTTGTATTTGCGATTACACCCGAAACATTACAAATGTTAAATAGTGATTTTCTTTTTCTAACTTGGATTCGTAGATCTTAAAATAAAACTCAAAAATGAAAAAAGTATATTTTAAAATTGTGGTGCTAATGCTGACTATTGCATGTACAGCTCCGGAAAAAACTGATTCTTTTACGCCATCTGCATGGGTAGATCCGCAAATTGGTTCGGTGCACGGCCGTTGGTTTTTTTATACACCGGCTTCCTTGCCTTTTGGGATGGCTAAATTGGCTCCGCATACCAATGCTTATGGAAGTGGCGGTAGCTGGACACCTTGTGGTTATGACGATCGCCATAACTCAATTGAAGGTTTTGGTCACTTTCACGAATTCCAAATAGGCGGATTGGTCGCTATGCCAATTACGGGTCAATTGCAAACTACTCCGGGAACGTTAGAAAATCCGGAAACGGGTTATCGTGCTGCTTTTGACAAAAAAGACGAACATGCCGAGCCTGGTTATTATTCAGTTTTTCTAAAGGAATACGGTATCAAAGCCGAATTAACGGCTACTGAAAGAGTTGGTTTTCATCGATATACTTTCCCTGAATCAAAAGAATCACGTATTATTTTCGACATCGGCCATCGTCAAGGTGAAAGCAGTGGGGTAACTGAAGCAATAATGAAGTTTTCGGGCAAAAATATGTTGGAAGGGTCGATAGAAACCTATCCCGAATACCTGAAATTTTGTGATCCCGAAAAACGTGTGAAAATGTATTTTGTGATTAGGATGAACAAAATACCTGAATCGTACGGCGCTTTTGTGGAGGATAAAGCTTTCGACAATCAGGCTGAAACTAAAGGTATCGGAAACGGTATGTATGTTAACTTTGCGACTAAACAAGGAGAAATTGTTGAAATGCAGGTGGGGCTTTCGTATACGAGTATCGAAAATGCAAAGCTGAATTTAAAAACCGAAACCGAAGGGCAAACTTTTGATGTGGTAAAAGCAGCAGCGCATCAAAAATGGAATGAGAAATTGGGAAGGATCAAAGTGGAAACTCAGGATAGTATCAATAAGGTGAAATTTTATACGGGTTTGTACCATGCTCTTTTAGGTCGTGGCTTAGCGAGTGATGTGAATGGAAGTTATCCAAGACACGATGGAACGATAGGGTATATTCCTTTGGATGTAAACGGAAAACCAACATACAATCATTACAACACAGATGGAATTTGGGGCGGATTTTGGAATTTGGGCCAGCTTTGGGCCTTGGCGTATCCTGATTATTTGAGTGAATATATTCAATCGAATCTCGATTTTGCAAAAGAAACCGGTTGGCTACATGATGGGGTCGCAGCCGGAGCAAATGCAAATGGGGTTCAAACAAACTGTTTCGGTTTGATGATCGCTGCGACTTATAACAGTGGGATCCGTGATTTTGATGTGGAAGAAGCATACCATATTGCTTATAAAAATGAAACAGGATATGAAGATCGTCCTTTCGGTTCGGGAAAATACGATTTGAGGTATTTTGTGAACGATGGATATATCCCTTTTCAAGATACCATTATATCAAACGGATGGAAATTCAACTTCGGGGCATCGCACACGGTCGAATTTGCTTATACTTCTTATGGTGTTTCTCAATTTGCAAAAGCGTTGGGCAAAAATGAGGATTACGAAAGACTAATGAAACAGGCCGGGAATTGGAAAAATCTTTTTGATCCCGAAACTAAATTCATTCGACCACGCTATCCAAATGGTGAATTCATCGAGAATTTTAACCCAATGAAAGCTTGGGAAGGATTCCAGGAAGCAAATGCTTACCAATATACGTGGTATGTACCGCAAGACCCGGCGGGATTAATCAACGCAATGGGCTTGGAATTATTCAACAAGCGCCTGGAAACGACCTTTGATGAAAGCCAAAAGTCAACATTTGGCGGAGGAAAAGACATTGATAGTTTTTCAGGATTGGAAAAATTGTATAATCATGGCAATCAACCTTGTTTACACCAGCCTTTCTTGTTTAATTATTCTGGAAAACCCTGGTTGACGCAAAAATGGTCGCGCACCATTTGCGATGAGTTCTATGGCGCTGAACCACTGCATGGTTATGGATTTGGTCAGGATGAAGATCAAGGTCAATTGGGAGCTTGGTTTGTGATGGCATCGATGGGATTGTTTGATGTGCAGGGGCATGCAGCCATGAACCCGACATTCCAATTTGGAAGCCCGCTATTTGATAAAATAACCATTAAATTAGATAAGAAATATTATAAAGGCAATGAGCTGGTTATTCAAGCCAACAACAATTCGAAGGGAAATATGTATATCCAATCGGCTTCTTTTAACGGAAAAAATGTAGACAATGCCTGGGTCGACCGTAAAAAATTAACAGATGGGGGAACCTTAATTTTTGATATGGGGGCGAATGCCAATACCAGATGGGGAATAAAAACGCCTCCTCCATCAATGAGTACGGGTAAATAAATTTTAGATATATAAAAAATATAATAGAATGAAAAGTTATTACGCAGCGTTGCTGGCTATATTATTTGTTTTTACAAGCGCGGCACAAGTGAAAAAGGAGGGTGATAAAATCCTGGCCGCAAAAGCACAAAGTGAGGTCTATTTTCCTTTTGTGAAAGACAAGGCTTTGGAGGTGATGAAAACCGGGGTGAATGCCGGAGATGGTTACCGTGAAGTGTGGATCCGTGATTATAATACCTTTATCGAATTGGCTGCACAAGTCATGAAAACAGAAGATATTAAAGAGAATATTTTGGTGTTTTTTAGAATGCAGGGCGATGACGGAAATATTATTGACGGTTATACGCCTAAAAGAAATATCAGTGCAGAGGAAACAGATCTTTCTTATTCGAAATTAGAGCCGAGGTATGCTGCACATAAAAATACGGTCGAAACCGATCAGGAAACCTCTCTGGTGCAGACGGTTTATAAGTATATTCAATTGACAGGGGATGAATCAATCTTAGCAGAAAATGTAGGCGATAAAACTGTTGCCGAAAGATTGGAATGGGCTATGGATTTCCTGATGGAACAAAGATATACTCAGAAATATGGTTTAATTATCGGTGCTACAACTGCCGATTGGGGAGATGTGCAGCCTGAACCAGGCTATGGGGTAGATATGGACGAAAATACACATCTTGCCTGTGATATTTATGATAATGCGATGTTTATTGTAGCGTTGGACAATATGATAGAAATGATTCCATCAACAAAAGCGAAATGGGGAAAAATTAAAGCCAGCATAGCTAAAAACTGTCGTAAGTATCTTTGGGACTCCAAAAGACAAAAATTTATTCCGCATCTGTATTTGGACGGATCTCCTTTTCCGGCCGATTTTGACGAGAACAATATTTTCTATTTTGGAGGAACTACCGTGGCCATGGAAGCGGGATTGTTAAGCAAAAAGGAGGTAAAAGCTTCATTGGATGAAATGGTGAAAAGAGTAAAAAAGGCGGGGGCGGCTTCTATAGGGTTAACACTTTATCCTCCTTATCCTAATGGTTATTTTGTGAACCAAATCATGAATCCGGAATACAGTTACCAAAATGGGGGTGACTGGACTTGGTTTGGAGGAAGAACGATTCAGCAATTGATCAAATATGGATTTATTAAAGAAGCCTACGAACAGATACTTCCTATGGTAAAACGGGTGAAAGACAATAATGGTTTCTACGAATGGTATTCGGTAGATAACGAACCAAGAGGATCCGGTACGTTTAGAGGAGAGGCCGGTGTATTGTTTACAGCGATTACTATGTTTGAAAAAATAAAAGATAATTAAAAAAATGTCATTTTATTTGAGGACATAAATTGATTATTTGCTTAACTTCATCTTTCAAACAACCAAATAAATGTTATTACTCGGTATTGATTTAGGTACGTCATCCATTAAAATATCTGTAGTAGATGCCTCTTCGGGTGCTATTATCGGTACATCAAGCTATCCTCCGGTTGAGTCGGAGATCATTAGTCTGCAAAGTGGCTGGGCAGAGCAATCACCGGAAATGTGGTGGAGCCATCTGCAACAGGCTATCTTGATTTGTAATCAGCAGCATGCTTATAACCCGGCAGATATTGCAGCGATAGGAATTGCCTATCAGATGCACGGACTGGTAGTGGTTGATAAAGATCAAAACAGTTTAAGGAACAGTATTATATGGTGCGATAGTCGGGCTGTTGGAATAGGAGCGGAAGCTGGTGCTATACTTGGTGAAGCCTGTTTGCAGGAAAGATTACTCAATTCACCGGGTAACTTTACAGCGGCCAAGCTCGCCTGGGTGAAAAGAAATGAACCTGAATTGTACGCTAAAATCGATAAGCTGATGTTGCCGGGTGATTTTATTGCCATGAAACTAACGGGAGAAATCACGACAAGCAGTTCTGCTTTATCAGAAGGGATCTTTTGGGATTTTAAAAAGAATGGACTTTCAGATGATGTGATGACTTATTTTGGGTTCGACTATTCCATGATTCCGCAGATAAGACCTGTTTTTTCATCACACGGGACATTGTTGAAATCTATAGCAGAGCTCCTGGGGTTAAAGTCAGGGATACCTGTAGCATATAAGTCGGGAGATCAACCCAATAACGCACTTTCACTTAATGTAACAAGGCCGGGAGAAGTTGCTGCAACAGCAGGGACATCAGGTGTTATTTATGGTGTTACAGATCGGCTGGTTTGCGATAAGGGCTCCCGTGTCAATACTTTCGCCCATGTTAATCACAGCGCCGAGGAGCAACGACTCGGTGTACTGCTGTGTATAAACGGGGCCGGTAGTATGAACCGATGGACTAAAGCCAATTTTGGAGATGTTATCAGCTACGATCAGATAAATAAAGCCGCCGAGGGTATTGCGGCCGGGAGCAATGGTCTGCGCATATTGCCATTTGGCAATGGTGCCGAAAGGATGCTGAACAACAGACTTGTGGGTGCTCATTTTCATCATCTCGACCTTAATCAGCATACCAAATCGCATATTTACCGTGCGGTGCAGGAGGGGATAGCATTTGCTTTCCGATACGGGCTCGATATTTTGAAGGAAAACGATATGAAACCTGAAATCATCAGGGCAGGACGTGCTAATCTCTTTTTAAGTGAGGTGTTTACGCAGAGTTTTGTAAATATTACCGGTGTGCCTGTGGAACTTTATGAAAATGATGGCAGCTACGGGGCAGCAATAGGTGCAGGACTTGGCGCCGACGTATTTCATGCTGTAGACGAAGCATTTGTAAATAAAAAGCCGGTAAAATTAATAGAGCCTGATGGGATAGATCTGGAGGAGTACTACCTGGATTGGAAAGATTTGCTTGAAAAGCAATTTTAACACTCCGGAACTAATACATGTAAATTAAACTAAAAACCAAATATATGTCTAACATTCAAACCACTAAATTATTCTGGGCAAGCTGCCTGGCTTTACTCGTAACCTCGCTTTCTTTCGGTATTCGTGCCGGGATGATGAATCAGCTTGGTATCGATTTTCAGTTAAATGCAACACAATTGGGCACCATTACTGCAACAGCATTCTGGGGATTCCCATTAGCGATTGTTGTCGGAGGATTTATTGTAGATGCTATTGGGATGAAACGCTTACTGGTTTTGGCCTTTGTTTTTCATCTTGCAGGTATTGTACTTACTATTTTTGCACAAGGGTACTGGACGCTGTTTTTCTCGACTTTGCTCATTGGTATTGCAAACGGAACTGTAGAAGCGGCATGTAATCCTCTTGTCGCGGCTTTGTATCCTAAAAACAAAACTACACGCTTGAATTATTTCCATCTATGGTTCCCGGGCGGTATTGTAATCGGAACCTTGCTGGTTACCTTTTTCATCCATGTAGGTCTGGGTTGGAAAATACAGGTTGCCATGATGCTTATCCCGACTATAATTTACGGGTATCTGTTTTCGAAACTCGATTTTCCGGTTACAGAAAGGGTTTCTTCGGGTTATTCAAACGCCGATATGTACAAAGCCGTATTCTCGCCTTTATTTATCTTTATGTTTATATGTATGTTCGGAACAGCTATTACTGAATTGTTTACCGGACAATGGATAGGCCTCCTTCTTAAAAATGTAACAGATAATGCTATTTTACTACTGACGCTTACCACCGGGATTATGGTTATCGGACGTGGCTTTGCGGAGCCTGTTGTTCACCGCCTGGCTCCGCAGGGTGTATTGCTGCTTTCTGCGATATTTGCAGCTGCCGGACTGTATATGCTGAGCACGATGACGGGCAATTCTATCTTTTTTGCAGCAGTTATTTTTGGAATAGGTGTTTGTTATTTCTGGCCTACCATGATCGGCTTTGTTGCTGAAAATATTCCCAAATCAGGTGCATTAGGGTTAAATCTGATGGGGGGTGCCGGGATGTTTGCTGTTTCCATTTATACCATTTTTATGGGTGGTTTTTACGATGACCTCATCGTTAAACACTTACCTGCAGATGCTACTCTCGATGCGTATTCAAAAGCACCGGAAGGATCGACAGCTTCGCTCGCCCTGGCTCAAGCTAAAAACTTGGCCGGACCTGAAGTATTGCAGGCTACATTAGTCATTCCTATTGTGCTGATCGTAGCTTTCGGTGGACTGGTGATTTATATGCGGTCAAAAAGAGCTAAACAAGTTGTTAATTAATCATCGAACAAATAATACTATATTATATGACAAAGGCTAGTGCTGAAAGCGAATATTTTAAAGGAATTGAAAAAATTAAATTTGAAGGTTTAGGAACTGACAATCCGCTTGCTTTTAGGTGGTATGATCCTGAAAGGATGGTTGCGGGGAAGACCTTAAAAGATCACCTGCGCTTTGCAGGTGCATACTGGCATTCGTTCTGTGGAAATGGAGGAGATCCATTTGGCGGTGCGACACATATTTTCCCATGGGATGTTCAAGATGATCCGATAGCACGTGCAAAGGATAAGATGGATGCCGCATTTGAATTTCTGACTAAGATGGATATTCCTTATTACTGTTTTCATGATACCGATGTAGTAGATCATGGCAATGATATCAAAGAAAATGAGCGAAGGATGCAGGTCATGGTGGATTATGCTAAAGTAAAGCAGCAGGAAACCGGGATAAAGTTATTGTGGGGAACTGCTAATTTGTTTTCGCACAGGCGATATATGAACGGCGCTGCTACAAATCCTGATTTCCATGTACTGACCCACGGTGCCGCACAGGTAAAGACAGCCCTGGATGCAACCATCCAGCTTGGAGGAGAGAATTATGTGTTCTGGGGTGGACGCGAAGGCTATATGTCTTTGCTCAACACGGATATGAAGCGCGAACAGGAACATCTGGCCAGATTTCTGCATACAGCGAAGGATTACGCCCGTAAGAATGGTTTTAAAGGAACGTTTTTCATCGAGCCTAAACCTTGTGAGCCGACAAAGCATCAGTACGATTACGATTCGGCAACGGTACTTGGCTTTCTTCAGAAATATGACCTGCTGAATGACTTTAAACTCAACTTGGAAGTGAACCATGCAACACTTGCAGGGCATACTTTTCAGCATGAGCTTCAGGTTGCCGCAGATGCCGGAATGCTTGGGTCTATAGATGCTAACAGAGGTGATTACCAAAATGGTTGGGATACCGATCAATTTCCAAATAATATCAATGAGATTGTAGAGTCTATGCTGATTATTCACGGAAGTGGTGGTTTGCAAGGTGGTGGTATTAATTTTGATGCGAAGATCCGCAGAAACTCGACCGATCCGGCTGATCTGTTCTATGCCCATATCGGTGGAATGGATATGTTTGCGCGTGCTCTCATTATAGCTGACCAAATCCTGGAAGGCTCAGAATATAAAAAGATAAGGACGGAAAGGTATGTGTCTTTTGATAGTGGTAAAGGAAAGGAATTTGAAGCCGGGAAACTGAGCTTGGAAGACCTGCGTGAATATGCAATAGAGCACGGTGAACCTGAAGTACGAAGCGGAAGACAGGAGTATTTAGAAAACCTGATCAATAGATATATTTGATAAATATGAAAGAGGGCGCAGTGTGCGCCCTCTTTTGTTAGTGATCTCCTTCTGCTATTCCAAAGTTTGAAAATTCGCGGCAATTGCCTAGCTTCGCAAAGATGTCTATTCGTAATCACATATATTTTGCTTCAGATTTTCATTTAGGATCATATCCGTATGAATCTTCTAAACAAAGGGAACGTTCCATTGTCTCCTGGCTGGATTCGATTAAGTCTGATGCGGCAGAATTATATTTGGTGGGTGATATTTTTGATTTTTGGTTTGAATATGCCACAGTTGTTCCCAAAGGCTATATTCGGTTTTTGGGTAAGCTGGCGGAGCTGGCCGATCTGGGTGTTAAAATCACGCTGTTTAAGGGCAACCACGACATGTGGATGTTCGGCTATTTAGAACAGGAATTAGGTGCTACTATTATTTCGGATGAATTGGAATTAAACCTCAACGGAAAAAGTTTCTATATTCATCACGGTGATGGATTAGGCCCCGGCGACCACAACTATAAGTTTCTGAAAAAAATATTTCGAAGCAAGGCTTGTCAATGGCTTTTTGCTCGGCTTCATCCAAATTTGGGGATTGGAATAGCACAGCGTTGGTCTAAACACAGCAGAGCCGCAAGCAGCGCAGAAGAGAAGTTCCTTGGAGAGGAAAACGAATGGCTTATTCAGTATGGGAAAGAGTTGCTTACAAAAAAGCATTACGATTACCTGATTTTTGGACATCGCCATTTTCCATATAACATTAAATTGGGTAACAATACGCAAATAATTAATTTAGGCGAGTGGATCAACTATTTAACGTATGCGGTATGGGATGGTGAAGAATTACGATTGATGAATTACGAGAAGTAGTGAGAAAGCAATTCGTAATTCGTAATTAACAAACGAATTTGTAATTAAATATGCTATGAATTGGATTATACTGATTATTGCTGGATTATTTGAAGTCGGTTTTACAACATGCCTTGGTAAAGCTAAAGAAAGTTCCGGTGCAATAATGTACCTGTGGTACGGAGGGTTTATTATCTCCCTGTTTGTCAGCATGGCTTTATTGATAAAGGCGACACAAACATTGCCGCTAGGTACAGCGTATGCTATATGGACGGGGATTGGTGCTGTAGGAACGGTATTGATGGGGATCATCTTTTTTAAAGAGCCTGCGGACTTCTGGCGAGTGTTTTTTATTTTTACATTAATAGCTTCGATCGTGGGGCTTAAAGTTGTTTCAAGCCATTAGAAATTACTTCTTTCTATAACATAAATTTTAAGTACTTTTGTACTCCCTAATGGGCTTATATGCCCCCTAGTTAAAGTATTATGTTAGAAAAATTACAAGCCATTAAAGAACGATGGGAAGAGGTGGAAGCTGAATTAAGCAACCCGGAAACCATCAACGATATGAAGCGTTTTGCTAAATTAAATAAGGAATATAAAGACCTCGGCAAAATCGTAGATCAATACCATATCTATAGAAACATTGTTAGCAATATCGATACGAATAAAGATATCCTCTCCAACGAAAAAGACCAGGAACTTCGGGAGATGGCAAAAGAAGAGCAGGATCTTCTTTTTGTTCAAAAGGAAGAAAAAGAAGAGGAGATACGATTGATGCTTATTCCTAAGGATCCGGAAGATGCTAAAAACGCGATAATTGAAATCCGTGGCGGTACAGGAGGTGATGAAGCTGCTTTATTTGCCGGTGACCTATACCGTATGTATACACGGTTCTTCGAGACTAAAGGATGGCGAAATGAAGTAATGGATGTAACAGAAGGAACTTCTGGTGGTTACAAAGAGGTGATTTTGAAGGTAATTGGTGAAGATGTTTACGGCCAGCTAAAATATGAATCAGGCGTGCACCGTGTACAACGTGTTCCGGACACCGAAACACAGGGTCGTGTGCATACTTCCGCTGCTTCTGTTGCGGTTTTACCCGAAGCTGAAGAAGTAGACGTGGAGATCAACCCGGCTGATGTCGAGTTGCAGACTTCCCGTTCCGGAGGAGCAGGTGGACAGAATGTCAACAAAGTAGAAACTAAAGTGCAATTGACGCATAAGCCTTCTGGTATTGTAGTCGTATGTCAGGTGGAACGTTCGCAATTAGCGAACCGTGAACTGGCAATGGAAATGCTTCGTACCAAACTTTATGAAATCGAACTGAATAAAAAGAATGGCGATATTGCAGCTCGGAGGAAGACATTGGTTTCGACGGGCGATCGTTCTGCAAAAATCCGGACCTATAATTTTCCCCAAGGAAGATTTACAGAGCATAGAATTGGATTGACAACATACAATTTGCCGGCTATTTTGGATGGTGATATTCAGGATATTATCGATGCATTACAGTTTGCTGAGAACGCGGAAAAGATGAAAGACGGTACCGTAGACTAAGATTTTTTTAAAAAAATTTAGGTTTATTAGAAAATAGCGCTATATTTGCACACCTTCTAACAAGAAGGGTTGAGGTCTGGTAGTTCAGCTGGTTAGAATACATGCCTGTCACGCATGGGGTCGCGGGTTCGAGTCCCGTCCAGACCGCTTCAAAAAAGAGAAAGATTTAGCTTTCAAACGTTCTTAAAAAAGATTAAAAGGATTTTAGGTCTGGTAGTTCAGCTGGTTAGAATACATGCCTGTCACGCATGGGGTCGCGGGTTCGAGTCCCGTCCAGACCGCTAATTTCTTTTTAAAATTCAATCTTAGGTCTGGTAGTTCAGCTGGTTAGAATACATGCCTGTCACGCATGGGGTCGCGGGTTCGAGTCCCGTCCAGACCGCTTCAAAAAAGGATATCCACGTGTGGGTATCCTTTTTTTTGTTATATCCTAAAAAAACTTCTATCTTGTCGTATTAAGTATTAGAATATGAATAAATCATTTAGTATTATGTTATTGTCAGTATTGACGGTCGTGGGATGCGGACAGCAGGGGCAAAAAAGGATCGAAGCGAACAAAGAAATTAATCTGAAACCATATCCAAAGACAGAAAAAGTAGATGTAAAGGATAGCTACTTTGGAACAGATGTAGAAGATCCGTATCGTTGGCTAGAGGATGATTTATCTGATGAAACAAAACAATGGGTAACCGCCCAAAATGAAGTAACACAAGATTATTTAGGACAGATTCCATTCCGTGATGCTATTTATAAGCGCTTGGAAAGTTTGTGGAACTATGAGAAGGTGGGGGCACCGAACAGGGAGGGTGACTATATCTATTTTTATAAAAATGACGGACTCCAGAATCAATATGTGCTCTGGCGTAAAAAAGGCGATAACGGAAAGGAGGAGATTTTTCTGGATCCTAATAAATTCTCGGCGGATGGGACTACATCGCTGGCAGGTATTTCTTTTAGTAAGGATGGCTCCCTGGTCGCTTATCAGATATCTGAAGGTGGCTCAGATTGGAGGAAAGTCATTATTTTGAACACGTCAGATAAATCGGTGATCGGCGATACATTAATTGATGTTAAATTTTCCGGGCTGGCTTGGAAGGGCAATGAGGGTATTTATTATTCAAGTTACGATAAGCCAAAAGATGGCTCTGCTCTATCAGCTATGACCGATCAGCACAAACTGTATTTCCATAGGTTGAATACGGCACAATCGACAGATGAATTGGTTTTTGGAGGGAATAAGCTTGCCAGAAGGTATATAGGAGCCAGTCTGACGGAGGATGAACGCTTTTTGGTTGTTTCAGCGGCAAATACAACTTCCGGAAATGAGTTGTATATAAAGGATTTATCAAACCCGAATGCAACTTTTGTAACTGTGGTGGGTAATATGGAGAAAAATCATTACGTTGTCGATAATGAGGGGGATAAACTGTTTATTTATACCGAGTTGAATGCTTCTAATGGACGAATAGTGACGGTTGATTTTTCTAATCCGGCGACAGCAAACTGGAAGGATTTAATTGCTGAAACAGAACAAGTGCTTTCTCCATCGATAGGAGGGGGTAAGATTTTTGCTACTTACCTTAAAGATGCTACATCTCAAGTCAAACAATTTGACCGTAACGGTAATTTAGAACGTGAGATCGAATTACCCGGTGTTGGAACAGCGGCTGGTTTTGGTGCTAAAAGAACGGATACAATGTTGTATTACTCGTTTGCCAATTATGTGAATCCGGGTACGATCTATAAGTATGAGCTTGCTTCTGGTCGTTCGGAAGTGTATAAAGAATCGCAGATTAAGTTCGATCCTTCACAATACGAATCGAAACAGGTGTTTTATACCTCTAAAGATGGCACGAAGGTGCCCATGATTATTACTTATAAGAAGGGTATTCAATTAGACGGTACCAACCCTACGATGTTGTACGGATACGGTGGTTTTAATATCAGTTTGACACCTTCCTTTAACACGAGCAATATCGTATTATTGGAACAAGGTGGTGTATATGCGGTAGCGAATTTGCGTGGTGGAGGTGAATATGGTGAAAATTGGCATGTAGCGGGTACCAAGCTCCAGAAGCAGAATGTGTTTGATGATTTTATTGCAGCGGCAGAATACCTTATTCAGGAAAAATATACATCTTCCGACAGGTTGGCTATTTCGGGGGGATCGAATGGTGGACTGTTAGTGGGAGCATGTATGACGCAAAGACCGGAGTTATTTAAAGTAGCATTTCCTGCGGTGGGAGTGTTGGATATGCTTCGGTATCATAAATTTACGGCCGGAGCGGGATGGGCATTTGACTATGGAACAGCGGACGATAATAAAGATATGTTTGCCTGTTTGCATGGGTATTCACCATATCATACGTTAAAGCCAAATACAACCTATCCGGCTACTATGGTGATGACAGCAGACCATGACGACCGTGTTGTACCGGCTCATTCGTTTAAATTTGCAGCACGCCTGCAAGAATATCATACAGGATCGAATCCGGTTCTGATTCGTATTGATACCAAGGCAGGACATGGTGCAGGTAAATCTACCGCTATGGTCATTGCCGAACAAGTGGATAAATGGGCTTTTATGCTTCAAAATATGGGAGTTGGATACAAAGAAATCAAATAGAAAGCAGTTGATCCTACATAGAGATGAAAAGCCGGTAAAATCACATTTACCGGTTTTTTTTGTTTTAGGATGAAATTGTTTTAGTGCCTGAAAATTGATATTTTGCATCTATGGTTGATAAATTAATTTCTCATATTAATGGGATATGTCTTTTGACGGAGGAAGAGGGCGAAATCGTAAAGGAACTGGTTCGAGAGAAGAATGTCCCACGTAAACATTTCGTACATAGGGCGGGAGAAATAGCACAGTATTCGGCTTTTGTGCTGGAAGGTTGCCTACGCTCTTATACCATCGACCAAAATGGATTCGAGCATATTTTACAATTCGCTCCCGAAAATTGGTGGATTTCAGATATGTACAGTTTTGTGAAACAAAGGCCAAGTGAATTGAACATCGATGCTTTATTGGATTCAAAAGTATTGATTTTAAGTCGGGATTGTCAATTACATATTTTCGATCGGATTCCGAAACTTGAACGCTATTTCCGAATATTAACCGAAAACGCATTGGCCAGTAGTAACCACAGAACGTTGGACTACCTGAGCCTTCCCGCGAAGGTGCGTTATCAAAAATTTTGCGACCTATACCCTACATTAATTAATACATTGCCACAGAAGCAAATCGCTTCCTATATTGGCATTACACCTGAATTTCTGAGTAAATTACGAGGTGACAAAAGTTAGATCGATTAAACGTTGTTTCTATTGTGGATAAATTGTTTTTACTTCTGTTTTTTTGCTACCATTCCGTATCTTTCGCACAGCACATTGTGGATCCTATGTCACCGGATCAAGGAAAGAGGCAGAGTGATATACCGACTAATTATTCTATTCAGGATACGTTTACTAAAAATATAGACCCTATTCGACCAAAACATTTTTGGCGGGCTGGTGCAGAGTGGTTTTTAGCACAGGCTATTCCGGCATCGTTCAATAGATTTATTACACGCGATCCATATTCGTATATTTCGTTTCAAAATTTTATCGATCACCAGCGTATCAGTGCCTGGGACTGGGATGATAATCAATTCACGACCAATCAAATCGATCATCCCTATCACGGACAATTGTATTTTAATGCGTTTCGAAGTAATGGGTATAACTTTTACCAATCAAGTGTGGCCACTGTGCTGGGTTCGTATATGTGGGAAACAGCAGCTGAAACACAACATCCCTCCATTAATGATTTGGTAAATACAACTTTCGGAGGAATTATTTTGGGAGAAATGACACACCGGGTTTCGCGGAATATATTGGCGAGGGGGAAATATGGGAATCGAATCGGGAATGAGATTGTTGCTTTGCTTGTCAATCCTGTTAATGGTCTTAATCGATTATTAGATGGTAAATGGGGAAAAGTAGACGATTACAACTCAGTAGACTCTTCCGTTATCAGTGCCGAAGTAGATGCAGGCTTACGGCGACACGATGCCAAGGAAGGAGATTTCTTAACAAAAGGGAAAAATACATTTTATGCCCGGTTACGCTTTAAATACAGTAATGGGGCTCATAATTATAAAAGACCTTTCGATCAGTTTTATGTTAATTTCGAAGTAGGGGATGGTGATAGCACGTTTATCAATGCCGTGAATGTATATGCGCTATTGTATGGTGCCGAATTCTTTAAAAGTAGGAAAAGTAGCCATTTTGGAACGTTAAATGCAAATTATGATTTCTATAATAATGATGCGTTCTTTTATGGAGCTCAAAGTATTAATTATAATTGGGTCTCAGAATTTCGATATAGGAAAAACAACAGACTCAATATGAGCGCCGGGGCTGGTGCTGTCGTGTTGGCAGCTGTTCCTGATCCCTACCTGCTGTATGGCGAAAGTCGGAATTATAATTACGGTTCGGGTTTAAGTTATCGCTACCGTGGTGAATTGAGCGTATTGAATCGACTGATGCTCACGGCGGATTATAACGGCGGAGTATTCTATACCATTAGTGGTAATGACTCGCACTATGTACTGCATGCTGGTACAATAGAAGCGAGTCTTCGACTTTTTAATCGATTCTCACTGAATGCCAGTTCAGGATATTTCTCATTACAAGGGAATTTTGATGACCCACAATATGATGATTTTCATCGTGAATTTCCATTTGGCCGCATTTCTATTGGTTATAATATTCAGTTTTAGGGGGTGATTTAAAAAATAGGGGATAATAAAAATGCCCCCAAAAGCTTCTAACTTTCTTGGGGGCATTATACTGTGTTAACCTCTTGTACCTGTATATGAGTCGAAATAAATTCGGCTATTTGTCTAGCTTTTCGAATTTATCATAATCGATTTTTTTCGATTTGATTTTAACTGTTGATTTCAACTTGTCAAATACCTTTAACGCTTTTACTTCTTCAAATAAGCGATTTGCTTGCTCTCTATCAGACAATAATTGAAGTGCAAACTGACCTAATTGCTCATCGGTAGGTTCTTCGTTCATGTTGTACATCTTGATTTGCGCATAGATACGTTCTTTAGCTAAATTAATAACTTCATCGTATTTTACCTCAAGATTATTGGCTGTTACCACACGGTTTTCAATGATCGTCCATTTCAAATTGCTAACAAAGTCAGCAAAGCCTTCTTCAATTTCTTGCTCAGAAAGATTTGGATTAGTTGCTTTTAACCATTTTTTTAAGAACGTTTCCGGAAATTTAGTGTTTGCTTTATCCATTCCAAAAGTATACATATCGTTACGCAACTTTTGTGCTGAATTTTGTTTGAATAAGCTTTCTACTTCTTCTGTGACTTTCGCATTAAATTGTTCTTCTGTCGTTACTTCGCCGGCAGGGAATAATTTGTCAAAGAATTCTTGATTTAAATCAGATTCTTCAAGACGGTTGATGTTTTGAACAGTCAGTTCAAATTTTGTGACATCTAGATTCCCGGCTTCTTCTTCTGTTACACCCAAAATGCGAGCTAAGTCAGATACCTTAAATGCTTTTTTTACATCTATCTTCACTGTGTCTTCTTTTTTAAGACCCGCTAACGATTTTTTGATCTTAGCATCTTCGATGATGTCTGTGCGGATAGAAGTTGTTTTTTCAATTCCTTCTTCTTTATCTTGTTTTAAAGCGGCGTATAAGACATCTCCCTCTTCAGAAACTTCAGGATTTGTCATTTTACCATAGCTGCGGCGTAAGTTTTTGATACGCTCTTGTAAGGTAGCTTCGTCGGCTTTGATATCGTATTCTATAAATTCAGTTTCTGCTGTAAAAGGGATATCAAATTCCGGCGCTAAACCAATTTCATAGTTGAATTTGAAAGTGTCTTTAAAATCCCAGTTGTAAGTGACCTCAGCATCTTCTTCTTTTGGAAGAGGTTGGCCTAATACTTCTAATTTTTGTTCACCGATATATTCAGAGATTTTATCATTGATAATGCGATTGACCTCATCAAATAAAATGGATTTACCAAAGGTGCGTCTAATATGACTAGTTGGTACTAATCCAGGGCGGAATCCAGGTAATTTTGCTTTTTTTGCTTGATCTTTGATAGCTTTGTCAACCGTGGGGTTATAATCTTCTGGCGTTAACTCAACTATAATGTTAGCGTTGATGTCATCAATTTTTTGGTGTGAAATATTCATACTCTTCTTTAGCGTTATTTTTCGCATTATAATAAAAAATCCTCCCGATGTCTTTGTGTTCGGGAGGATATCAAGTGCGGAAGAAGGGACTCGAACCCCCACGCCTTGCGGCGCCAGATCCTAAGTCTGGTGCGGCTACCAATTACGCCACTTCCGCAGTTAGGATTTCTTTTGTGCCACAAAGATAGAAACGTTTACTATATCTGTCAAGTCTTTTTTTGATTTTTTTTCAAAAAAAAATAATTTATGAAAATTATGTTGTGTAAGTCGTTATTATTCTTTTACTTTGTTTTTCAAAGTACTTTTATGGATCAACGGGACATTATAAAAGAAATAGGACAAATTCGCTCAATTATGGAAAAATCGAGCAAATTCATTTCTATTAGCGGCCTATCAGGCGTGCTTATTGGTACTTACGCAATAATTGGAGCTGCACTGGGCTATATAACAGTATATGGTTTTAGAAGTCAATTTGGATATCGCGATTACTTTGTTACTGACGAGCATATTATTTTTAAGCTACTGCTCATTGCCTTAACAGTTTTACTGATTTCTATTATTACGGGTGTGTTAATGGCCAAACGTAAGGCCAAACGAGTAAATCAATCGATTTGGAATGTCAGCAGCCGTTCGTTGCTATTTGCACTGGCTGTTCCACTGATGGCGGGAGGAATATTTTCGCTGATTGTATTTGCCAGAGGATACTACGGATTAATAGCATCTTCCTTATTGATTTTTTACGGATTAGCATTAACTGCTGCAAGTACCTATACATTTAAGGAGGTAAAATGGCTCGGTATTTTTGAAATCATATTAGGTCTTCTGGCACTTTGTTTTCCGGGTTATGGCTTCTGGTTTTGGACTTTCGGTTTCGGAGTGTTGCATATTATTTATGGTTTGATAGTCTATAAAAGATACGAATAGTGAGTTTGGATTTTTCATTATATGACAAGGTGTTGGAGAACAGGATACGTCTTCAGATCATGAGCGTATTGGTCGCAAATGAGGAATACGACTTTAATTCATTGAAGGATTTGTTGGATGTAACCGATGGAAATCTGGCATCTAATCTGAAAAGTTTGGAAAAAGAAGGGTATCTAACCGTATTCAAGAGTTTCGTTGATCGAAAACCCAATACGCGTTACCGCAGGACGGAAAAAGGACAACGATCTTTTGAAAACCACTTAAAAGCTTTAGAAAATTTAATAAAACAACAATACAAATAATTTTTTTAACTATATACTTTGAAATTCAAAGTTCTTTTAAATTGTTAATATATGGGAGGTTTACGTTTGAAATTTATGTTACACCTATACGGATGGTCGTCACGAGTGTATGCCAATACGTTTAAAATCAATAAGAAAGCGTGGGGAATAACTACGACCGAGTTCTCATTTTATCCAGAGGGCACGTTGGGAAAGGCGTTAGGTGATTTTTATTCGCGCAATGATTTTGATGTGATGCCTAAGTTAGAAAATCACGATGTATTTCATATCCTTACGGATACGGACACGAAAATTCAAGACGAGATTGCCATGCAATATCTCTTGTTGGGCAATGGGAAATTGAGTGTATACTTGTTTGCAATGATTTTTATTGGCGGATTCATTTTCCCGGAATATTTTTCGTCTTACATGCAGGCCTTTAAAAAGGGAAGAAACATGGCTCCTTTTTACGAAATCGAATTTAAAGTGCTTCTGCATCGTTCTGTTGACGAACTGCGCGCTTCTTTGACGTTAAAAACAAACTTAATTACAATAAAATAAATTAATATGGAAACTACATCACACAACATGCCTCCGCAATTACCTCCAAATGAACCTCCGTTTTGGGAAAGGGTGTTTAATTCTGTTCTCTTGAAACTGGGTGTTATTTTTTTTCTCATTCTACTGCTACTTTTACCAATGTCGTTGGTAGATGATCTCATTAGAGAAAGGAAATATAGAGAGCAAGATGTCACCGCAGAAATTTCTTCCAAATGGGGAAGAGAACAAGTGATTTCGAGCCCGGTACTTGCTATACCTTATGACTATGTGCGTGAAACTACTGAAAGAGATGAAAAAGGGAACGAGAATACGATAAAAAGTATACAGCAGGATTGGCTATTTTTATTGCCGAATCAAGTTAATATCAAGACGAATGTGACCCCTGAATATTTGAAAAGAGGGATCTATCAATCTGTTGTGTATAATGCTCAGATTGAAATGGAAGGAGATTTTTCAGGACTTGAACCGGAGAAACTGGGAATGGATCTTACGAGTGTGCGTTGGAACGACGCAAAACTGGTTTTTGGTATCCGTGATCTCAAGGGGCTGCTGAGTTCTCCAACATTAACCTGGGATACTACGGTAATGGAAATAGGAACGTTCGAGAAAACGTTGCAACTTTTCGAAAGCAATCTGGTGGCCAATGTTTCGCTGTCGTCAATAATGGATACGAAAAAGTCTTTCGCGATAAAAATGGATTTAAGAGGTTCCAAGTCGTTGAATTATTTCCCCCTGGCGAATCAAACTTCTATTTACGTTGCAGGAAAATGGAATAATCCGAGTTTTAACGGCGGATATTTGCCCGAGGATCGGAATGTAGAAGCTAATCAATTTCAAGCGACTTGGCAAATACCAAGTTTCAGCAGAAGTCTGCCTGCACAATGGGTGGGGAACCCCGGTCGCCTGTATTCTTTTTCAGGCATCGATTTAACTGAAAACAGATATTCTACCCCAGACGATGTAACGCCCGAAATAAATCCATCTGGAAATACGCCATCGTCTTTTGCCAAATCATCCGATGCGGATATGGTGCAAATCAATTTCTTACCCGAAGTAAATAATTATCAGAAGACAACGCGGGTCGCTAAATATGGTATATTAGTCATCATCCTCACTTTTGCATCCTTATTCTTTACGGAAATGATTAAAAAGCAGCGTATCCATATTATCCAATATATATTAATTGGTGTGTCTATGGTATTATTCTATTCGTTATTGTTAGCGATTTCTGAATATTTAAATTTTAACACCGCATATATTTTGGCTGCTGTTGCCACCGTTGGATTGATTGCTTCTTTTATTAAGTCGATCACAAAAGATTTAAAAATAGCATTGCTTTTTACCGGAATTCTGAGCTTGTTTTACGGATTTATATTTGTTTTAATGCAATTACGTGACTATTCTTTAATTGTAGGAACTATCGGGATATTTATTATTCTAGCGGTATTGATGCGCGTGTCGACCCGAATAAATTGGTATCAATTTGATCGAAAATAAAATGTGATGGGTACGAAATGGTGTTATATAAAAATGTACTTAACCGTGCTGTGGATCATGCAGAGGAGGTACAGATGATGTGATAAAAACCATCAGTTTTTGTTATCTTGCGGCTTTAATAAAACGGTTATGATGAGAAAGAGTTCTATTCTGGTGTTTACACTGCTGTTGAGTTCATCAACATTTGCACAGCGTACCCCGGAAAAAACAATTGATAAATCCCTTATTACCCATAGGATGCAAAGTTTAGGCAAAGAAGTCATGAGTCCTGAAAGATTGTGGGAACTGGGGCGTGTGTCTGCGGAAGGATTAACCCCCGATGGCACCCAGCTGATTTATGGGGTTTCAAACTACAACTTTGATGAAAATAAATTAGAGAAGAATCTCTTCGTAGTACCGGTAAAAGGAGGGAGTCCTGTTCAGTTTACTTCCGAGGCTGGAGGAGAGTCGCTGCTACATATAGAAGACAATGGTGATGCAATTTATTCCTACAAAGGTCAATTGTGGCGTAAAAATATCAAAGGAGGTGAAGCAGTACAATTAACGGATGTTGAAGGTGGATTGGAGAATGTGAAGTTTTCGCCCGATGGAAAGCATATCCTCTTTAGCAAGTCGGTGCTAATAAATAAGAATCACAGTGTAGACAAATATGCAGATTTGTCTAAATCGAATGTGTATATCTATGACGATTTGGACTATAGGCATTGGGATTCATTCAATGATGGACGTTTTAATCACCCTTTTGTGGCGAGTTATGATCAGGGTAAGATTGGCGAAGCAATAGACTTGTTGGCAGACGAACCGTATTATAGTCCACAGGCTCCGTTTGGAGGAGCTGAAGATTTCGCATGGTCGCCTGACGGGAAGTCGGTTTTATACGTATGTAAAAAGAAATTCGGAAAGGATTATGCGCAAAGTACAAATACCGATATCTATCGTTACGATCTGATTTCGAAAAGGACAACAAACCTTACTGAAGGAATGAACGGCTACGATACCAACCCGATGTATAACGCAGATGGACGGATGTTGGCTTGGCTGAGCATGAAAACCGACGGATACGAGGCAGATAAGAATGATATTATCCTTTGGGATGCTGATGCAGATAGCAAGTTGAATTTGACCGCACATTGGGACGGAACCATCAATTCGTTTACATGGAGTAAAGATAATCGTAAGATTTATTTTGTAGCACCAGTAAAGGGTACGGTACAATTGTTTGAAGTCGAAATTCCGACTAACCTTAAGAGCAGAGCGCTGTCTAAGATTCAGCAGATCTCAGAAGGGCAGTTTGATATTACAGGAATTGTAGGAGAAACAAAGGAGGGTTTAGTGGTTACGTCTACTACGTTAACGCAAGCAACGGAAGTGTATCTGTATCATCTTAAATCTAAAAAATTGAATCCGATCACCAAAGTGAACGATGAAGCGTATGCACAAATTGCTCCTACGAAAGTGGAGGGCCGGTTCACAAAAGCTTCGGACGGGCAAGACCTGTTTTCCTGGGTTATTTATCCTCCGGATTTCGATCCCACTAAGAAATACCCTACGCTATTATTTTGTCAGGGAGGACCTCAATCCGCAACAACGCAATCGTACTCTTTTCGTTGGAATTTTCAACTAATGGCTTCACAGGGATACATTGTTATCGCACCTAATCGTCGGGGTATGCCGGGTTGGGGGGTGAAATGGAATGAAGATATCAGCAAAGATTGGGGCGGACAATCTATTCGTGATTACCTGTCGGCGATTGATGATCTGGCGACGGAACCTTATGTAGACAACGAGCGTATAGGCGCGGTGGGAGCGAGTTACGGAGGCTATTCAGTTTTTATGCTGGCAGGTGTACATGAGGGGCGCTTCAAATCGTTTATTTCGCATTGCGGATTGTTTGATATGACTTCATGGTATGGCACTACAGAAGAATTGTTTTTTGCTAACCATGATTTAGGTGGACCATACTGGGATAAAGCAAATGAGAAAACATATACGGCGTTCAATCCTATTAATCATGTAGACAAATGGGATACACCACTATTAATTTTTCAGGGAGGAAAGGATTATCGCGTTCCGATCGGGCAAGGTTTGGAAGCTTTTCAGGCGGCAAAATTGAAAGGTGTCAAAAGTAGACTGGTCTATCTGCCGGAAGAAAATCACTGGGTTCTTTCAGGGCATAATGCTCAGGTATGGCAACGTGAATTTTTTGGATGGTTGAAAGAAACGCTGTAAAATAGCAACAAAAAAAGAATCCCGATTTGAGTGCTCAAATCGGGATTCTTTTTTATTATTTTGTGTCCTTTTTACCAAAGATTGAAATCTTTAGGTATTTACCCGGATTATTTTTGACATCTTCAACCAATTGGTCTAAATTTTCGGAAGCATTATTTAGATTGTTGTACAGTTGGTCATCGTTGACCAATAGCCCAATTGAGCCTTCTCCGTTATTAATCTTGTCCGTTATAGCCTGGACATCTTTCACCGCCTTATTTGCATGATCGATAGTAGCTTTGATTTCGGTCTTCGCTAAATCATCTGAAAAATTATCCAGATTAGATAATATGGAATTGAGTTTACTGTTATTGTTTTTGAAATTACCTGTAATTGACTCCAGATTTTGCATAATTTTGGCTAGCCTAATTCGTTCAGATCCAACTAACCCTTCTACTTCACTTGTGATCTTTTCCATATTATTCAAAGAGATAGAGATACTGCTTAAGCTGCTTTTGAAATCTCGTTGAAATTCGTCATCTAATGCGGTATTGACTGCTGATAATACCGAATCCAGTTTGACGACTAAATTTTCGATCTTTTTTTGAAGGGGTTCCACCTTTTCCATCAAATTGGCTTGTACATCTGAAAGGAGCGGATCTCCACTTTTTGCAAATGTCTTACTATTTCCCAGATCGAAAACAATAGCCTTGCTTCCCAACAAATCAGCACTTATGATACGTGCTACAGTATTGGATGGAATATTATAGTCATCGTTGATCTTGAATTCAGTTCTTATTTTACCATTAGTCAACAGATTCATTTTTGAAACACGACCGATCTGATACCCATTTACCATTACAGGCTTGGATACCGTCAGTCCGTCTACATTGTCGTAGTCGGTATAATAGATGCTTTCACTGCTGAAAACATCATTTCCTTTGAGAAAACTATATCCAATGAATAAAAGAGCAATGGCTATTGCTGTAAGGGCACCTACTTTTGTTTCGTTTGATATTTTCAAAATGATATGTTTTAGGGAACTCTAATACGTCAGTATACGAAAATAGTAAATTATTTATTTTTCGACGGATGTTTTGTAAGTTTTAATAGCATTAAAAAGATTTTCGACAATTTCTCGTTGCCCAGCGGATGACATCATAAATTCTTCTTCACTTGGATTGCTGATAAAACCGATCTCCGTTAATACTGCTGGCATACCAGCCGTAGCTAATACGGCAAGCCCCTGTTCTTTCACACCACGGTTGGTACGCGACGAACTTGAAAATTCATTCTGCATATACGTAGCCAATTTAATGCTTTGATCTCGAAATTGTCTTTTCATCAATTTGAACACGATATAACTGGACGGATCATTGGGGTCGAATCCATTATAGTTGTCCTGATAATTTTCTTCGGATAAGATGGAGGCATTTTCGCGAATAGCCACATCTTGCTGATCCATTCTGTTGAAACCACATACCAGTGTTTCCGTTCCCTTTGCGGACGTGTTCAATACAGATGTCGTCACGTATCGGCCTTTTGAATTCTTAACCCTGCGGGTAGTCGCACCTCCAGAATTACAATGTACAGAAATAAATAGGTCAGCTTTATGTTTATTGGCTAATGCCGGACGCTCGTATAGTTTGGGATACACATCTGTCGTACGGGTGTAGATAACTTTTATACCGGGTAAGTCTTCTTCTATTCGCTTTCCAAGCTTTAATACCACTTGCAGGGCAATATCCTTCTCTTTTGATTTTCTGCCGACCGCACCCGGGTCATTGCCACCGTGACCGGCATCAAGGACAATGGTTTTCATTTTATATTCCATACCTCCCGATGAAATAGGCTCGGAGTACCTGCTGGGCATCCACGCGGTGACCAATATGAATACGGATAGTAGTATGGCTGTGCTTGCTGAATGCGATATGTTTTTTCTATGGTAATTTTTCAATGTCAGTATTATTTTAGATTTTAGCTACTTCCCCGTTGAGGTAGTAAGGTCGTTATTTTTTATTTGCAGTTTTGAACGTTTTGATAGCCTGAAAAAGGTTCGTTACGATTTCGTGTTGTCCATTTTGAGACAGCATATAAGCTTCTTCATCAGGACTACTTATGAATCCGATTTCTGTCAATACAGCCGGCATCCCTGCTTTGGATAAAACAGCAAGCCCTTGTTCCTTAACACCCCGATTGCCACGGGAGGATTTACTATATTCGTGCTGCATGAGCGATGCTAATTTAATGCTTTGATCTCTAAATTGTCTTTTCATCAATTTGAATACAATATAACTTGAGGGATCTTTGGGATCAAAGCCTTGATAATTTTCTTCGTAGTTGTCTTCTAACAATATATCTGCATTTTCACGGATGGCTACATCTTGTTCATTGATTCGATGGAAACCCAATACCAATGTTTCGGTGCCTGTTACACCCGGATTACGTTTGACGGAATTGACTAATCGCCCTTGTCTATTCTTAACACGAATATCCCGATCCGCTGAATTAGCATGTATAGATATAAAAATATCAGCGTGGTTTTTATTGGCAATATCTGTCCTTTTATAGAATTCAACATCGATATCTGTGGAACGAGTCAAAATAACTTTTACCTCAGGGATACTGTCTTCTAACATTTTTTTTAGTTTTTTGGATACGTCTAAAACGATGTCTTTTTCAACAGATTGTCTGCCTTTTGCCCCGGGTTTATTTCCTCCATGGCCTGGATCTATAACCACAACGAAACTGTTTTTTGGAGGGTCGATGTCACTTTTATTTGGATGAAAAGCTGTAAAAATGAGGGTTATAAAACAAAGTGCTACGGCTAAACTTAATTTTTTAACATTATTTATAAACTTCATCTGTATAATATTTTACAAATTTGTCGTTGTAGTTTCATTGATGATGTGCGACAACGATAAATTGAATAATGGAACATGCGAAAAATACTAGTTTTTTCTAACTGTTTTTTGACTAATTTTGCCAACAACAGTTTAAATTTACCACAAAAATAATATTCGTAATTCATTTTGAAGGCGTTAACTTGTATTTTATTTTATTTTATTTTCCTTTTGTTAGGATCTTATTCCGTCATCGGACAAGTCGTAACACCAAATACCGCCAACAACGTGCAAGATACAAGTTTAATTGTGCAGGACACCAGTAAAAATAACTTGCGGACTTCCTCTGGTAAAGATACTGTTATGATGAAGGATGAAAGTGGGTTAGAAACGGTAGTGACTATCGTGGCGAATGACTCCTCCTGGAATGAGGTCAGCAAAAATATCGTCCATTTATACAAGGGTGCGAAAGTAAAATACCAAGACTTTGAGCTGTCTGCGGATTATATCCGTTTAGATCGCAATAATAACCTGCTATATGCAAGTGGTGCAACAGATCACAATGGTAAGTACGTGGGGAGACCTGTGGTTTTGTTTCCAAATGATACCCCTAAAGCTGTAGATTCTTTGATGTATAATTATAAAACACAAGAAGGTAAGACCTTTGGTGTAATGACAGAGGTGGATGGCGGTTTTATTCAAGCACGTGCAGTTCGTAAAAATTTGTATGATGAGATGTCTATCTATCGCGGCTTATACAGTACCTGTGACCTTCCGGAGCCACATACCCACTTCGGTATTCATATAAGTAAAGGCTTGATTCTCGATAAACAGATTATAGCCGGTCCCTCTTACTTGGTTGTACAAGGTATCCCCATTAAATTTGTAGCAATTCCTTTTGGTTTCTTTCCGAAGCAGGACAAAAAATCTTCCGGATTTTTATTTCCGTCTTTTGGTGAGGATGCAGCGAGGGGATTTGCTTTACGTGATCTGGGTTGGTATTTGACATTTAATGATTATTGGGACACCGAATTTAGAGGAAGCTTTTATTCCAAAGGATCGTGGGAGGCTTCTATGCGGACCAACTACATGGTGAATTATAAATATAGCGGTGGTTTTAATCTACGCTATGCCTGGACCAAGACGGGGGTTGAAGGTGCTGATAATTATGGTACCAATAAGGATTTTAACGTGACCTGGAATCATACGCAACGTCAAGAGGCTAATCCCGGGACTTCTTTTTCAGCATCCGTTAATTTTGGTACTGGTTCATATTTTCAAAATACCGGCGCAAATAGTACGTACAACTATGACCAGCTGACCCGTAATAACATGTCTTCTTCAATCAGTTACGGTAGAGTTTTTGCAGATGGTAAAGTTAATTTTACGTCCAGTTTGAGTCATCGTCAAGATATGACTTCCGGTAAAGTGGATTTGGAGCTACCTACTTTTAGTTTAAATGTGGCCACTTTCAATCCGTTTGAATCTAAAGATCATGTAGGTGAACAGAAGTGGTATCAGCGTATTACGGTGGGATATAGTTTGCAGGGAAGAAATACCATCTCTACGGGAGATTCGACCTTGTTTAAGAAAGAATCTTTAAAACGTTTTGTAAATGGATTCCAACATAGTGTACCCGTTAGTTTGAGTTTGAACGCGTTTAAACATTTCCAATTTAATACGTCGATGAATTATACGGAAAGATGGTACCTTCAGACCGTTCGAAATGGTTTGGAAAATACAATTAACGGATTTGAAACTGTAAGAGATACGATTCAAGGATTTAGAAGGGCGTATGATTATTCTTTCTCGAGCGGACTTTCTACCAAAGTATATGGTATGTATCCCAAAATTGGTAAAGTAGAAGCCATACGTCATGTAGTAACACCATCTGTGAATTTTAACTACCGCCCCGATTTTTCTGATCCGATGTATGGTTTTTATAAATCTTATATTGATGAGAGCGGTAGACTAAGAAACTATTCCATTTTTGAAGGCGGGATTTACGGTTCTCCTTCATCAGGACAATCGGCAGGAATAGGATTTTCTGTAGATAACAATATCGAAGCAAAAGTTAGAACACAGAATGATACTACTGGTAAAGGATTTAAGAAAGTCCCGATTATACAGGGGTTAACGTTCAGCGGGAACTACAATTTCGCAGCCGATTCGTTGAAACTTTCGACGATCAGTTTTTCAGGAAGAACCTCTTTATTTAATCAGAAGATAAATTTGAATTTTAACGGATCATTTGACCCTTATCAGCTTGATCAACGGGGACAACGTTACAATCGGTTTACTATTGAGGATGGTAAGCTCGCACGTCTTACCAATTTTGGTTTGTCTTTTGACTATACTTTTAATCCCGATGCTTCAAAAAGCAGAAACGATAATCTTGATTCCCTTCGCAATAAAATGCCTGCCATGACGCAAGAACAGGCCGATGCTTTAGCCCGGATAAGCACGGATCCAAATGCCTTTGTAGACTTTAATATTCCCTGGAATTTGGCCGGATCTTTCAGTTTTCAGTATACCCGTGGATTTGATGCAGTGGAACGTAAAGAAACGGGAAACTATACAGCTACGGTAAATTTGCATGGTGATTTTAATGTGACACCGAAATGGAAGGTGCAATTCAATAGCGGATACGATTTTAGGCAAATGGAAGTTTCTTTGACACAGTTTTCTATTTATCGTGATCTTCACTGTTGGGACATGTCCTTTGGTTGGGTGCCTTTTGGTAGATATCAAAGTTATAATGTAACCATTCGAGCTAAAGCCAGTATTCTGCAAGATCTTAAATTGACGAAGCGAAACAGTCATTATAATTATTAATATTTTTTTGGTAACTATGTGCTATGAACGCTGATATCATAACCATAGGAGACGAAATTTTACTTGGTCAAATCGTGGATACCAATTCCGCGTGGATTGCCCGGTATCTAGGAGAGGCAGATATTGCTATCCGCTGTATAACCTCAATATCTGATCGTAAAGAAGATATTTTAAAAGCATTGCTGGAGGCTTCTCTACGTTCGGATATTGTGATTGTAACGGGTGGCTTAGGTCCCACAAAAGACGATGTAACCAAGGAAACTATTTCACAATTTTTTAAGTCCCCATTCGTTCGAAATCAGCAGGTACTCGATCATGTTAAACAACTCTTTCTGCGCATAGGTCGTGGTGAGATGCCAATATCCAATTACGCACAAGCCGATGTGCCGGAATGTGCACAAGTTTTATTTAATGATGTAGGTACTGCTCCCGGCATGTGGCTGGAAAAAGATAATAGCTGCTTCGCGTTTTTACCCGGGGTTCCATTTGAAATGAAGTTTTTAATGGAAAAACGGGTAATGCCAAGATTGAGGGCTATGAAAAGCCATATACACGTTTATCACAGTCATATTCTTACCGTAGGATTAGGCGAGTCTTTTTTGGCAGAACAAATCGGCGATATTGAAGAGTCTTTACCTCATTATATTAAATTAGCCTATTTACCCAAAATTGGATTAGTGAGACTGCGACTTTCGGCTACCGGAACAGATGTGAAATTATTACAAACTGAGACGGAAAACTTTGCAAATCGTATTTCGGAACGACTAAAAAAATATGTGGTAGCGAATGAGGATATTTCTTTGGAGGAAGCGATCATCAAAAATTTTGGTGAAGCCCATTTGAAAATTGCGTTTGCAGAGAGTTGTACCGGAGGTGCAATTGCAAGTAGTTTGACTCAATACACCGGAGCAAGTAAAGTATTTGATTGTGGAATAGTGGCTTACGCAAATCATATTAAACAAGATGTGTTGGGTGTCAGAAAAAATACGCTTGACGAATTTGGAGCAGTAAGTGAGCAGACTGTTGTTGAAATGGCTAGGGGCGTGCAGTGCGTAAGTGGTGCGGAATACGGGGTAGCTACAAGCGGTATTGCAGGGCCTGATGGGGGGACACCTGAAAAACCTGTTGGCACAGTTTGGATAGCGGTAGCAGGTAAAAATGAAACGGTTACAAAGAAATTCCAGTTTAATAATGATCGACAAATAAATATAGAAAGAGGTACAATCCAGGCGCTCATTTTGCTATGGAATTTGTATGTAAAGGAATTGGTCTAGGTGTTGAAATTATATTTTGAATTTTGTTTAATTCTAAATATTTAATTTTTGTTTGCGGATATTTTACTCATAAATATTTAATTTAGGGGTTTTAAAGACGAAATCAATATGGGAATATATAAACTAGTGCTTCCAAAAATGGGGGAGAGTGTTTCTGAAGCAACTTTAACAAATTGGTTAAAGGCTGTAGGAGATACTATTCAAGAAGATGAAGCGGTAGTGGAAATCGCTACGGATAAGGTTGATTCTGATGTTCCTTCGCCCGTGACGGGTAAACTGAAGGAAATTCTTTTTCGAGAAGGAGAGGTTGCACAAGTGGGCGACGTGATTGCAATCCTGGAGGTGGAGGGTGAAAGTGCTGCTGAAGAAGTAGAACAGCAAAGAGAAGTACACGACAAGTTCGATGTTGTGACACCTGGTTTAGCCGTATTGGAAAATAAAGAACTTCTAACTCCGGAATCCTCACAGAAGGCTATAACAAATGACGACAGGTTCTATTCACCTTTGGTGAAAAGTATTGCACAACAAGAGGGAATTGCGCAGGATGAATTGGATAGAATTTTAGGATCTGGTACTGATGGTCGTGTTACAAAGCAGGATGTACTGGATTATATTGCTGCGAAAGGAGATTCAAATTCAAATCAATCATCTGCTCATATCGACTCAGTAGAGCCGATAATTCCTCCACGTAGTTCAAATGCAAACGTATCAACATCGGTTCAGGTTGTGAAAAGTATGAATGGAGACGAGATCATTGAGATGGATAGAATGCGTAGGTTGATTTCAGATCACATGGTTAATAGCGTGAAAACATCGCCACACGTTTTTTCGGTCGTAGAAGCAGATGTTACCAATCTTGTCAACTGGAGAAATAAAGTAAAAGATGTATTTAAGAAACGCGAAGGAGAGAATATTACATTTACTCCGTTGATTATTGAAGCGATAAGCAAAGCGTTGAAAGATTTTCCGATGGTAAATGTGTCGGTCGATGGATATAATATTATTAAGCGTAAACATATTAACATCGGAATGGCGGCAGCACTGCCAACTGGTAATTTGATTGTACCTGTTATAAAAGATGCGGATCAATTGAGTCTGGTTGGACTGAGTAGATCTGTAAATGATCTCGCTAATAGAGCCCGTGCCAATCAACTCAAACCGGATGACACGCAGGGAGGCACATTTACATTTACAAATATTGGCGCATTTGGAAATATTTTCGGAATGCCTATTATTAATCAACCTCAAGCTGCGATTTTAGCGGTGGGCACGATTAAGAAAAAACCTGCCGTACTCGAAACGGAGCATGGCGATGTAATTGCCATAAGGCAAATGATGTATATCACCATGTCCTATGACCATAGGGTCATAGATGGAGCGTTGGGTGGTACATTTATAAAAAGAGTCGCTGATTATCTGGAAAATTGGGATTCTGACCGAACGATTTAAAATCATATAAAAGCTTCCATATTTAATACGGAAGCTTTTATATTACTCCATGCTGGCGCGAACCTTGCCCCATTAAGCAAGTACCCCTTGTCGCAGCAATAGCTATTCCGGTTTTCAATTACATTTAATTCTGATTAACTTTAGGAAGTTGAGTAGCTTATTTGATAGAATAGCTGCCACATTAATCGCTGAATATGCAAAATATCGTACTGACTGAAAAAATACAGGAGTTATTTCATATACTGCATGACTGGTATTGGTTGCCCGCATTATTGCTATATATCGGCGTAATCAGTACTCTTCTAATTGAAAATAGAAATCCGAGCAAAACTATGGCTTGGGTTCTTGTTATTGTATTTTTGCCTGTTTTCGGCCTCATACTGTATTATTTTTTTGGACAAAAGTTCTCCAAAGTAAAAAAGATGAAGCGGATTAATCAGCGGCAGGCGGTACGGTTAAAAAAAGAATGGGAACGCTTGAATCCTATAATGGAGGAACTTATCCATGATATTCGTGATGACATAGGCGATCTTTCGCGGGTTTTTACTTTTTTAAAGAATGAAAGATTATCGTCACCCACGATGAATAATACGGTGAAATTGTTAGTAAACGGAGAGGAAAAATTTGCATATTTTATAGAGGCGCTTGCCGCAGCTAAACATTCTATCCATTTGGAATACTATATCTTCGAACCGGATAATATCGGGCTTCAGATTTTGAATATTTTAGAGAGTAAGGCAAATGAGGGTATTGCAGTTAGGCTTGTTGTAGACAGTTTTGGTTCCCCGGCTTTGGTTAGATACATGAAATGTGCCAAATCGAATATTCAATTTAAAGCGTTTTTACCGGTTACATTCTCTTCTCTGGCAAATAGTAATTATCGAAATCATCGAAAGGTAGCGGTAATAGATGGAGAGGTCGGATTTATTGGCGGGATTAATATTTCGGACAGATATATCAATGATCCAAAAAACGATAATTCAGTATATTGGAGAGACACTTCGATACGTATTGAAGGGATGGCAATCAACATGTTGCAAGTTGGCTTTTGGCATTCTTGGAATCAAGCCGATGGCGAACCATTTATGCTTGAAAAAGGTTATCTAAAAGAACCAAGACAGTATCAGGATAGCAAAGAGGACGCAGCTGTTGCTTTTGTGTCAAGTGATCCTGCTTCCAAAGGACCGTTCAATATGGAGGCGATCCTTATTGCTTTGGGCGAGGCGGATACGAAAATCCAGCTGTGCACACCTTATTACATACCTAGCGATGAGCTGGCTTCTGTCTTAGTGATCGCAGCTTCATCGGGAGTGGAGGTTGAATTAATGATCCCGGCAGAATCGGACTCCTATTTTGTACATCACGCTTCGTTTTCATTTTTGAAACCGTTACTGGAACGTGGCGTAAAAGTTTATCTGTATAATAAAGGATTTATGCATGCAAAAACAATTACGGTTGATGGAAAGTTGGCTTTTGTCGGGACGGTAAATCTAGATATACGCAGTTTTTATATCAACTATGAGGTCGCAGCGGTAGTTTCGGATCAAAAATTATGTATCGAAATGGAGCAACAATTTGAAATCGACAAGCTGTCTTGTGATTTATTGACCTTAGATCTGTGGCAATCGCGGCCTGGTTGGAAGCGAGGAATCGACTCTGTCTGCAGGCTTCTTGCACCCTTACTTTAATCTGTTTAAAAATCTTAACTTCTTTTAAAGATTTGGAAAAATAAAATTCTTTATCTTTAGCTAAATTAAATGGTTGATCGAGAAAAGAGAAAGACGTGTCCTTTTTTGATGAATCATTTTATTTCTGTTAATTTAGTATTATGAAGAAAATCAAAAGTTTATTATTCCTTTTATTATTTGTGCTGATCATTTTGCCTGCTAAGGGGCAAGAATTACCTAAAATTCCAATTAATACTGTTGTAGAGCGTGTGCAAAAGTATTTTGGTGTTTATCCGGTAGAGAAAGTACATCTTCATTTTGATAAACCTTATTATGCAGTTGGTGATACCTTGTGGTTTAAAATGTATCTACACCGCAATTTAGTAGAGTACGACCCCAGTAAAGTAGGTTATGTGGAGATTATTAACGGAAGAGATTCCCTCGTGCAAACATTGCGGATTCCGTTAGATAATAAAGGTACCGGAAATGGATATCTGGTGCTTGATCCGCAATATGTAAAGCAAGACAACTATCGATTTAGAGCATATACAAAATGGATGATGAATTTTGATGGTTCATATTTCTTTAATAAAATCGTTCCTGTAGGTGATGCGATTAATAAAAAATTAGGAACGGCGATTACGTATATACCCGAAGGCAATAAAACTAAAGCACAGATTCAGTTTAAAGATGGCAGAGGCGATTTATTAAGCAGACGCAAAATCACTTGGGAGGCGATCGATGGATGGGATTCGTTTGACAAAGGAAAATCTGAAACTGATGATATGGGAAGAGCGACGATTACCTTCTCTTCAAAAGAGAAAGAACTGTTGAAAAATGGGCGTTTGATCGTAAAAGTCGAAGGAGAGAGTACGAATGCTTTGGTCGGTGACTTTCCGCTTAAAAATGCGCTGAAAGATACGGATGTTCAATTTTTTCCGGAAGGGGGAGACTTAATTGCCGGGGTTGCCAAAAATGTTGCCTTCAAAGCTATTGGGTCCGATGGAAAGGGCTTAGCTGTAAAGGGGGTAGTGATAGATGGTAAAAAAAATACAGTAGCGGAATTTTCAGATTTAGGTATGGGAATGGGGTACTTCTTACTACATCCTCAAGCGGGCGAATCCTATAAAGCGGTGATAACTATTCAAGGTGAACAGGACCGTACATTTGATTTGCCTGCCGTTAAAGAAGAGACCGTAAATTTAGTCTATCATAAATCGGATGATAAGGCTATTCAGATAGGTCTTGTTACCAGTGAAAATTATTTTTCGAAAATTCAAAACGCTACTTTTTATATTTTAGCGCAGCTAAACGGACATTTGGTTTACGCAGCACAGGCTACGCTAAAAAATTCATCCTTACTGATTTCTGTACCCAAAGAAGAATTGCCAAGTGGTATTATACAATTCACCGTTTTGACTCCTCAAGGCAAACCCATTAGTGAGCGGTTAATCTTTAATAATGGAAATTCTGAATTGAATATTCAGGTGAAATTAAATAAGCAGGATTATAGCAAAAAGGAAGCTGTTAAATTAGATATTACGAATATTTCAACGGAAAAATTACCTAGTCACCTTTCGGTATCCGTGATAGATGAAGCGAAAGTCCCGTATGATGACCATCAGGAAAATACAATTATAAGTAGTTTGTTATTGACCTCGGATTTAAAAGGATATGTTGAAAAACCTAACTTTTATTTTGACAAAAAAGTAGAAAATCGTGCCGAAGCACTGGATGCTTTAATGATGACTCAAGGATTCCGGAGATTTGATTACAATGATTTGATTGCTGAAAAATTTCCGCAAGTAAGTTTTTTGCCGGAGCAGGGTATTTCCCTATCGGGTACATTACGTCTGAATACAGGTAGACCGTATCCAAATGGGGGGCTGTTATTGTCGATCCCGGCCCGTTCTTTACGTAAAGATACCTATACGGATCAGAATGGACGATTTTCGTTTGAAAACTTAGTCTTTCCCGATTCTGTCAAAGTAACTATAAATGCAAGAAGTAATGACAATTACCGCAATTTGGTGATTAATATGGATCAATCTTTTTATCCCGCTATAGATCTGAGAAATCCTTATACTAGCAACGAAGTTCTGAATATAGATCAACAGCTTACTGCATACCTTACGAATAGTAAGAATGAGTATAGAACATCTGTTCTAATTGACGAGGTAACAGTTACCGGCGTAGTTAAACAGCAGCGTACAAGTAAGGAGTTTTCGGCTTTATCAGGACTATCGATGTCCGATCATCGTATAGAAGGAGAGCGTCTTAGCGGATGTAATATGTTGACGATGTGCTTGAGCTCGATGCTTACAGGGATCATATATGATTCGCAAACATTGAAATATTACATTTCCCGAAATTATAATCAAGGTAGCCGTGTTCCCGTACAGTTTTTCTTAAATGGGATGCCAATTGATGAGCCCTCGCTCAATTCCATTCAGCCCGCTGAGATAGAGGTTATTGAGATTTTTCTGCGGGATGATCTGGGGACAGTGAGCCGTATGTATCAAAATGACGGTGTAGTGTCTATCATTACAAAAAAGGACAAGCCAAAAGCACCACGTATGTCGTTGGCGGAAATAGAAGCCTTGTTGCCAAAATCTAACGTTATTGACATGTATCCGTTGGGCTATATCAAAGAACGTACATTTTACTCTCCAAAATACGATACCGATCAAAGTCGGAATACGAATGATTATCGCAGCACAGTATATTGGAATCCTTCTGTGGCGATTGATGAGAATGGACAGGTTACTCTGGAGTACTATAACGCGGATGGGAATGGTAAATACAAAGTAGTAGTAGAAGGAATAGATGATGCCGGAAAAATAGGCCGCGCAGTTTATTATTACAATGTGAAATAAGCAGTTTGATAGGTTAGGCGCTTAGCCGGGTCTATCGAACCACTATTGTACGGGCTCATTGTGCTTTTTGACGACTTCTCGTTTACCTGTTTCCGGATCAATTTCTAGTTCGGTTTGCTTTATAAGAACGGCGAAGGAAGAGGGTTGGATTCCATGTCCATATTTTATGGCATATTCTTTTGTGAATTCCGCTCCGAAATATAATATAGCTGATGAGTAATAAACCCATGCCAGAAGAATAATAATAGACCCTGCAGCACCATACGCTGTTGCAGTTGCATTATTGATCAAATAAAATGATATACCATATTTACCTATCATGAACAGGAGAGCCGTAAATAGTGAGCCTCCCAAAATATCCTTAAAGCGAACTTTTGCATCAGGTAAAAAAGCGAAAATAAAACCAAATAATACAGCGATAACCAGAAAAGTGATTCCTGTATTTAACCAATCCCACAATTGAATATTCCAATTTTCCAATAGCTTTTCCAAATGTGAGGTGAAGACACCAATAATACTACTAATTAGAAGGGAGGCCATTAATAGAAAACTTAAACCCAATATCATTGAAAAGGAAATGAGCCTGTTGATGATTAATTTTAACCATCCTTTTTTTGGTTTTGGTTTTACTTTCCAAATTTCGTTGATCGAAACCTGTATATCTAGAAATATGGTTGTCGAAGTGATGACCAAAGTGGATATACCGATGATCAAACCTATGTTAGATTTGTTTTCAAATGATATTTTCTGAATCGCTCCTTCCAGCAATATTACAATATCCCGCCCAAAAAGATGATTCAGTTCATCCATTACTTCTTCACGAGCGCCACCTGATGTATCCAGATGATTGCCATAGAAGAATCCGAGCGCCCAAATCAAGATTATAATCAACGGTCCGATAGAAAAGACAGTGTAATACGCTAAGGATGCACTGAGTTTCATGCACTTGTCTTCCAGAAATCCGTTTCCTGCATCTATTAATAATCGGCCAAATCCTTTTGCTTTTACTAAAAAAGATTCTTTCTCGGTTGTTGTATTTGCATTATTGGTGCTCTGCATATATTTCTTTTATTTGGCTCTCATATTTTTGTAATATAACCTTCCTCTTCAAAGATAATTTCGGTGTTAGCTCGCCATTGTCAATGGTCCATTCCTTCGTTAACAGTATGAATTTTTTAATTTTTTCCCACTGACCAAAATTGGAATTTGCTTTTTCTATTTCTTGCTGATATTTGGCAAGAACTTTATCATTTATTATGAGATCTTCTCGTGAAGTGCTGGATATCCCTTTGTAATTACTCCATTTCTCCAGCTCTTCATACGCCGGAACGATCAAGACAGCAGGAAAACGTTGATTTTCGCCGACTACCATTACCTGACCTATTAACGTAGATTCCATCAATTTGTTTTCCAGTACCTGAGGGGCGACATATTTACCTCCGGCGGTTTTAAAGATTTCTTTTTTACGATCGGTGATCCGTAAAAAGCCATCTTTTGTCAATTCGCCAATATCTCCGGTATGGAAGTACCCATCCTCATCGATCGATTCTTTGGTTGCTTCCTCATTTTTATAATAACCAGGTGTAATAGAAGGGCCTTTTACTAAAATTTCGCCATCTGACGCGATTTTTACACTCAGATTTTTAAGCACACGGCCTACTGTTCCGAATTTTACATCCGTTTCAACCCATGAGTTTACCGCGACTACGGGCGATGTTTCAGTCAGACCATAGCCTTCTAAGACTTTGATGTCTGCAGCCCAGAATACCCGGGCAAGACGCTCTTGTAAAGCTGCTCCGCCAGAAATAATTAATTTAATATTTCCCCCTAACGCTTCTTTCCATTTGGAAAAAATCAATTTGCGCGCAATACTTAATTTAAAGTTGTACCACCAACTGTTTAAAGGAGGCTCTTGATATTTATGGCCTAAATCCAGCGCCCAAAAAAACAGGGATTTTTTGATGCCTGTCAATGCCTTTCCTTTTTCTACCACTTTGTCGTACACTTTTTCTAAAACGCGTGGTACAGTGGTAAATAGGTCGGGTTTTACGTTGTTGATATCTAAAACAATGTTATCCAGATTTTCTGCATAGTAGATACGGAGGCCTTTCGAAATATAGAGATATACAACCATCCGCTCAAAAATATGGCACAGTGGTAAAAAGCTAAGTGCTTTCCTGTAATCATCTGTCAGTAGATGTGCAGAAGCATTTACATTACTTAGTATGTTTTTGTGTGTTAAATATACACCTTTAGGTTTTCCGGTGGTACCTGAAGTGTAAATCAGTGTCAGCAAATCTTGTTCATCCACGGCATCATTATAAGGTTTAAGGTCTGTCTCCTGGCTTTTTCCCAGTTCGATAAGCTCTTGGTAGTTTGGCTTGCCAGCGACATCCTCAAAGGTATAGACAGCAAGGCTAAGTTGACTTTCTGCTATTGCGGTGTCGACTCTTGCGGCTAGATCTGCATTGCTGACAAAGACATATTTTACATCTGCATCTTTTACAATGTATGATAAATCTTGGCTGGATAATGTGGGATAAAGGGGAACTGATGCAATACCTAACTGATTGCAGGCGAAATCTATGAAATTCCATTCAGGTCTATTTCCAGACATTAGCGCGATGCGGTCGCCTTTTTTTAAGCCTTTAGCCAACAGTCCTCTACTCAGATTGTCTACTATATGTAGTATTTCCTTTAATTCGTATTCACGCCACCCGTTTTCATGGCGTTTTGCAACAAGGAGTTGTTCAGAAGAAGCGTGAATATTGCCTTTTAATAAGTCGAATAATCTAGTTGCAGTACTCATATAGGTGGAATTTAATGTGTGTTTATAATTTGTTTTTGATCAACTGTTCTAAACTTAGAGAAATTTGCTTTTATTTGCAAGTATAATCGCATTGAATATACCAGCGGAGCGGCTTGAACTCCAAAGAAACAACGTTTGTAAAAAAACAAATTATTCATCAATGTGAGTTTTGATGGGATGAATGAGCGCTACGCGGTTTTCGATCCCTGCCTACCGGCAGGCAGGTCTCCTCTGTCTTGGGAAATTTATATATAGCGGGAATATAACAAAATAACTCTTTTTAGTGCGCATAAATTGTCACTAAATATATACCTATTTTTAATTTTATACGTTTAAAAATAGTATTACTTTTGACAGTTGAATATTTTAAATTTATATATGAAGAACACACTACGCAGTATTTTTTTATTAGGTACAGTTTTATTTTTTTGTAAAGATGCATTTGCCCAGCTTCCTAGCCAGCACGCAGTAGGAGCAAGATTCGGTAGTGCGACCGGTATTACTTATCGGTATACGTTGGCTGAAGATCGCGCAATAGAAGGTATCATGAGCGTGCAGAGTAATTCAAGATCAAGTCGTTTTAGAGTAATTGGTTTATACGAATGGCATAAACCCCTCACGGGAGATTTTTCGTGGTTTTACGGTGTAGGTGGCAGTGTAGGGAGTCATACATATAAGGCTTTTAAAAATGCAGCCGGAGATGAAATAAATGCTTCTTCAGAATTAGCCCTTAGTGTGGATGGTATTATAGGTGTGGAGTATAACATACCTACAACGCCTTTAGCCGTATCGTTAGATGTAAAACCATATTTTGATTTTATACAGGAAAGTTCAATCCGATTGATTGATCCTTTTGGGCTCTCTATACGGTATAAGTTTTAACAAAATAAAGGGTGATTTTTTATCACCCTTTATTGTTAATCTAAAGAAAGCCATATATTTCCCAATCTTCTCTCATCTACAGTAGCGGTTTCCTTGCGTTGAATGATGAAAGTTTTTTTATTGGAATACTGGAGTTGTATGTCCAGATTTTTGATTAACCCATCACGTGCAACGATCATATTTATACGATCACCTTCTTTGGAATTCGTTAAAATGTAATCGATTATGCGACCGGTCGGATCTACTCGGTAACCATTAATAGCAAGAATTTCGTCGTCCACATTGATTCCTCCTTTCCAAGCACCTGAGTCACGATCTACATTTTTAACAACTATCCGTGAGTCGTTATTCACTGTTTTTATACCCATTGAAAGAGGTTGTACATCGGCATTAAGATCAATAATTTCGTAGCCCACCTTGTTGAAATACAGATTGTAATCTAGTTCTTCCAAGGTGTGTGCAGCATGGAATATTTCGGACACGTCTATATTGGTAACCTGCTGTACGAGTTCCATGAGTTCGTATTCTTCAAATCCACGGTTTTCGATCAGATAAAATTTCTGATAAGCCCTTTTGAGTACATCGTCTAGCCGTTGTTGACCACGAGTCTCTGCGAGTATTTTTAAATCTATGGCAGCGGCAAGCATCGCCCCTTTATTGTAATAGGAAATACTGGTGTTGTGTGAATTTTCATCTGGCCTATATTGTTTTATCCATGTGTCATGACTGGCTAATGCCGCACTTTGTACTTCATGTCCCGGTCTGTTGTATACGGTATTGAAATCCAATGCAAGCATCTGAAGGTATTCTTTTTCGTCATAAAAAGAACATCTCCTGATGATCAGATTGTCGTAATATGATGTAAACCCTTCCATGATCCAAAGCCCGGTTGTGTAGTTTTCTGCGTCATAGTTAAAGGGTCCTAATGCTTGCGGTCTTAGTCTCTTTACATTCCAGAGGTGAAAATATTCATGTGCGATCAGGCTTAGATAGCTTTTGTAGGTAGACTCTTGACTATAACCAAATCTTGAAGTGGCAAGTACGGTCGAATTGAGATGTTCTAACCCTCCAGTGCTACTTTGGTAATTGTGAGTAATAAAGAGATAGTATGCATTGGGATTGGATCCCCAGATCCGATTTTCTTCGGCTACAATGGTTTTTATATCTTGAGTAAGTTTATGTTTGTCGTAAGCTCCTTCACCTACCATAGCACATTCATGCAATGTTCCTTCGATATCAAATGACCAGGTATCTTGGTTGCCAATTTCAATAGGTGAGTCGAATAAAATGTCAAAATTCGGTGCTGTATAGGTATTCACTAAATCGACAGATTTTTCCAATCCGGTGGATATTTTTGACCAATAATCAGGCATTTCAATGTGAACATGTACAGGATAGTCCAGGCAACCGTCTACATACATAAATGTTCCCACTGGACTCAGAAAAGCATGGGAGTCATCTATGAAATTTGTACGTACCGAATTTTCAAAACCATATATGCTATACCGAATTCGGATGTCACTATTGTCCGAATATATGCGCCACGTGTTTTTAGAGATCTTTTCATGTGGAATCAACTCTTCGGAAGAACGATATGCCTGGAACCGTTCTACATTTTTGGCATATTCACGTATTAGATAAGATCCTGGTGCCCATACAGGCATTTTTACATCTATAAAAGGTTTCTGTAGTCCCTCAATTTGCATGGTTATTTCCGCATAATGAGCTTGAGGTTCGACAAAGGATATCTGGAAAAATATGGATGGTAAAGACATGATAAGAAAAAAGCTATTGCGTGAATGACGTTAATTGACAAAATTAACTTTAAAGTAGCCTACTTCAAAATAAATATTTACGGGATTCAGGAGAGAGGTTGTTGCATATAAAAGTAAATTACTCATAAATTATTTTTTTTATCAAGTATTCGTGAATGCAAAGCATTTTATCTAAGTTTGAGGTACGTGTAGATACCTAAAAAATAGTATAACTATGATATTAGTGGCTGATAGTGGTTCGTCAAGCTCAGATTGGATGTTGAATGTTCCGGATAGCAAACCTTTGCAGTTTAGAACTAAAGGTTTGAATCCCTTCTTTATGAATGAAAAAGATATTGAAAAAGTGATAAAAGAAGTTCCTGAAATTATTCCTTATATCGATGAAATACGAGAAGTATATTTTTTTGGTGCAGGTTGTGTCACACCCGATCGGCGGGAAATTGTTTCGAATGCACTTACAAATTTATTTCCACATGCTTTTATAGCTGTAGAGAGTGATTTATTGGGGTCTGCATACGCTACTTGTGGGCATCAGAAGGGTTATGTCTCTACTGTAGGGACCGGATCAGATATTAGTTTTTTTGACGGCGAAAATCTATCACCAAGTCATCATGGTAATGGATATGTACTCGGAGACGAAGGTTCAGGGGCATGGTTTGGAAAGCAGTTGATAACAAGTTATCTATATGAAAAAATGCCCCGTGATTTAGCGAAGATATTTGGCGAAAAATACAGATTGACCAAAGAAATTGTTATTAAAAATATATACCAAAAGGAACGCGCTAATTCATATTTAGCATCGTTTGCTGAGTTTATGAATGAAAATAGGCTGCATCCCTTTATCGATAACTTGTTGAGAAACGGATTTGACGAATATGTGCGGACGCATATAATGAGCTATCCCAATTATTGGGAATACGAATGTAACTTTGTGGGAAGGATAGCCTACTATTTTGATATGCACCTGCGCGAAGTATGTGAAGTACATGGTGTAAGGGTTGGTAAAATTTTGAAATCACCAATAGAAGAACTGTATGAATTTGTAATTCAACGTGAAATGAATTACCAGCAGCTGTAATATAAAAAGAAAAAATTATGCTTATCATGTCTTTAATCGTAATGTTGAATATGGTTCTTCCACCAACATCTATTTATGATTTCTCCTTTACCGCTATGGATGGAGAAAAAGTAAGTCTGTCAGATTTCAAGGGGAAGAAAATTTTGATAGTGAATACCGCTTCAAAATGTGGCTTTACCAAGCAATACAAAGAATTGCAGGAATTGCATACCCTTTACGGTGATAAGGTTGTCATCATTGGTTTTCCGGCAAACAATTTTGGAAATCAAGAGGCGGGCACTAATGCTGAGATCCAATCGTTTTGTGAGAAAAATTTCGGTGTTACATTTCTTCTTTCTGAGAAAGTAGAGGTGAAGGGCGATAATATAGATCCGTTATTCAGGTATTTGAATACACAAGCTAATCCCGATTTTACAGGTGATATAAAATGGAACTTTGAGAAATATTTAATCGATGAAAAGGGTACATTGGTACACAGGTATCGCTCAGCAGTGACTCCACTTGACAAAAGCATTGTTAGCAAATTGTAAGAGAGTACTCTATTAAATAGATTCGACTAATTTATAGTAACAATATCTACATCTCGGTTCATAGCTTTCTTTTTCGCCCAGTAAAACGATATCTTTATTATCGTTAAAACGATACGAATAATTTGCGGGTGCTCCACATTGCATGCACACGGCATGAACTTTCACAATATGTTCGGCTATAGCTAGGAGATTCGGCATTGGACCAAAGGGTCTTCCCTGATAATCCATGTCTAGCCCGGCAACAATTACACGAATACCCTTATTTGCCAATTGAATACAAACATTAGGCAATTCGTCGTCGAAAAATTGAGCTTCGTCTATTCCAACTACCTTTATATCGTTGCTTAGTAGTAATAGCGCAGACGAATGGCTGATAGGAGTAGAGGGGACGCTATTGCTGTCGTGAGATACGACTTCTTTATCCGCATAGCGGATATCCATAGAAGGTTTGAAAATCTCTACTTTGAGTTTCGCAAATTGTGACCTTCTCATCCGACGTATTAATTCTTCTGTTTTCCCCGAAAACATAGAGCCACAAATGACCTCAATACTCCCGGCCTGTCTATTTTCATTGTTGAAATTGTGTTCCGAAAAAAGCATAATTTGAATGTACATCAGAAACTGTTAAGTTTCTATAAAACCTGCGATACTTCTGCACGAATATCGAAATTATATATTATTTTTGAGGTATGAGTGTGAGAGATATTTTTGAACTGCATCATAATAAAGAGATTTGATGTGTCATATTTCTTAAACAAATTTAATGATTACTATAAATTTTAATATATCTAATGGCAAAGTCTAAATCACAATTGTTAGCGATAATCGATACTTTATTAGCAGAAATACATGCACAATATGCCGATATAAAAGCAGAAGAGAATACCGATGCGGTAGAATTGGTTTTGCTTGCCGGTAAAATAGATTATCTGTCTGTCCATATAGACGCTTTAAGAAATTTGGCAACCTTAGACTTTTCTGATCCTGTTTTTACACCTCCATCTGTATTGGGACAAAAAGAATTAGATACACAAAAAATAAAGGAAGAGATTGTAGAAGTTAGTACCGTTAATGAAATCTCGGTACAAGCCGAAGTCGTTCAGAGCGATGTTGAAGAAACAGTGATAGCAGAAATCACCGAAGTTCCAAAACAAGAGCAGCCTATCATCCAGCAACAAACAATCGAGCAGCCTGTATCTCATGTACAAGCCGAAGTGGTTAAAAAAACGGTCGAAGACCCGATTGTCAATCATGTGGTAGTGGAGGAGAAGTCGGTGAGGTTTGAAGAAGCTGTGAAACCGTCCCGTCCGCTTACACTAAATGAGATGATTCAACAACAAAAACAAACCGGAACGAATTTTACACAACAATTTCAGACTTCTACATCAAGTGATCGCATCTTAGATTTGAAATCTGCCATAAGTTTAAATGATAAACTGTTGTTTATAAAAGACCTGTTCAATGGCTACAGCTTGGCTTACAGTGAAGCAGTAGAGCTGTTAAATCGTTTTGATAATTTTGCCGAGGCGGATGCTTTTTTACAATCTAATTACGCATTGAAGAACGGCTGGTCTGAAAAGCCGCAAACTGTTGATAAATTATATGTCATTCTTCGGAAGAAATTCTTAAACTAAACAATAAGGGCTTGAAAATTTTTCAAGCCCTTATTGTTTAGTTTGTTTCAAACTTAACCCAGTCGACCCCATCTCTTCCGTAGAAGAAATATTTTGGCTGTAATATCTCGGCTAAAATCTCGGTATCGGCGAGGTAGTCTATATCTTCTTTATCGAATTCGATGCGATGGATGATATAAATTTCATTATTTGTGAACGCTTTCGAATGTATAATCGTGGGTTGATTAAGAAGTAATGGAAGCGTACTATAAAGAGATTCGTCTTGTTGTATAATAATGATTTTATCGGGATTAGCATCTAGACTATCCATCAAGTTGCCGCCAGCGATTTTCACTTTTTCAGCTATGGCAGTAGATGTATACGGCTCAAAATCTTCCTGTTGATTCAATAAAATCACATTAGAATAACTTTCTGCAGGAAGGAATTTTAACTTATGTACAATAATGTCAATTTCTTCTTCCAAACGCGCTGCTTCTTCCGGGTTAACCGATTTTAATTCCTCGATCAGTTCTTCGTATTTTGCCATGTTGCAAAGGTAACTAGGTCTTTTGTATTAACCTAATACAAATCCGAATTTTGAGCTACAATACTGATTTCGTAACTTGCCTTAAATATTAATACATAAAAACTATGTTCGATAAATTATTTCAAGCTCAACAAAAAGCAGAAGAAATCAAAGCTAGATTGAATAATATTTCTGTATCGGGAGAGGCAGAAGGTGGAAAAGTGCGTGTCGTTGCTACCGCTAATAAGGAGATTAAAGAGATAGTCATCAGTGAGGAAATATTTCAGGATGGAGATAAGGAACAAATAGAGGAATTACTAATTGTGGCATTGAATAAAGCATTGACGCAAGCGGAGAATGTAAGTCAAACAGAAATGCAGGCTGCTACACAGGATATGTTTGGGGGATTGGGTAATTTGTTTAACAAGGGCTAGCAGCAAATTTTTTATACTTACTAAATTTATAATCAGATGGCAGATCAGATTTCGGTAACATATTATGGACAATCTTGTGTAGAATTTAATTTTAATGGGGTTAAGGTGCTTTTAGACCCCTTTATTACCCATAATCCTCTGGCAAAAGGTATTGATGTTAGTTCTATACAGCCGGATTACATTTTTTTGTCGCACGGACATCAAGACCATGTAGCTGACGTGGAACTGATTCAGAAGAATAGCAATGCGACTGTTGTGGCTATTGTTGAAACTGCAGAATGGGTGAGAAAGCAAGGCATCGTCCCTGAAAAAGTCATTGAATTTAATTTCGGCGGAACATTAGCGTTGCCATTTGGGAAGGTAAAAATGGTGTATGCGCTCCATACCAATTCCACTCCGGATGGAAATTATGGTGGACTTCCGTGTGGTTATGTCTTCTTTGTAGGGGAAAGAAGAATTTATTTCGCAGGCGATACTGGCTTGACACTGGAGATGAAATTATTAGATGATTTAGATTTGGATTGGGCTTTTTTACCAATAGGAGGCTATTATACAATGGATATGTTCGATGCGATAAAGGCAGCCGGATTTATAAATTGTAATAACATTGTTGGTATACATTATGATACTTTTCCTCCCATTGTTATTAATAAAACGGCAGCAACCGCATTATTTCATGAATCAGGGTTGAGATTAGAACTTCCTTCTATAGGAGAAACGGTCATCTTATAAGAAAATAAGAATTTGGATATAAACAAAAAGCCACATTTTTTAAATGTGGCTTTTTGTTTTAGCTCTTCTCAACAGCTCTTTCAATGTGAAATTTGACCAAATCGTCTATCGGAGAACGGATAATTTTTCCGACTTTCATTCCATATTGAGTCGCTTTATATTCCAGTACGTTGCGGAAATTGTAAGCAACAGATCCAATACAGTTGAAAGTATATTCCTGATAATTTGGATATTTACTTACCAAATTCGCAAAGAAAGCTTCGAATGCATCATCTACAATTTTACGTGTATATTCAATGTTTACATTATTGTCGTACACAAATTTACTGAAACTTGCACAGAAGCGATTTGCTAATGGTTTTGTATATACATTATCAATGATTTCATCAGGAGTAAGCTGATAGGTCTCGAAGAAGACTCTCGAAACATCTTTTGGCATTATATCGCGGACAAAATCTGTTAATAATTTCTTTCCAATATAACAACCACTTCCTTCATCACCTAATATATACGCAGCTGAATTAATATTGAACGTGATTTCGTTGCCATCATAAATACATGTATTCGTGCCTGTACCCAAAATAGCCGCAAAACCTGCTTCATCACCTAGTAATGCACGTGCTGCAGCAAGAAGGTCATGTCCAATCTCAACTTTTGCATTCGGGAATAACGCTTCAATCGCAGTTGCTACGATTTTGGCTTTTTCATCATTATGAACTCCCGCTCCGTAATAATTTACTTCTTTTACCTTGTCAAGAGGCAAATCATTCGGAAGACCTTTTTTCAAAGAGTTAAGAATGTATTCGCTATCTACAAAGTAAGGATTGTACCCTTCTGTGTTAAAATAAATCTTTTTTTGATTATCATCTAATAGGCACCAATTGGTCTTGGTAGATCCGCCATCTGCAATAATTATCATTGTTGTTTGTTTAAAATTTTTTCAGTATTCAATGTTTATATGCTTTCCGAAGATACATTTTTCTAAACAAAAAACAGCACACAACTTTAATTTAATTTTAACACAGGAATCCGTTAGGAATAAAAAACGGCTTCCAAATATGTTTGGAAGCCGTTTTTTGTATCAAAATTCTTAGTGTATTTTGTACAATTAGTAATTGATTAATGACTAGCTGAGGCCTGGATATTATCCGTATCTATATTTTGCTTCTTCAAGAAGTTTCTTGCTAAGAAAGCAAATAATATAATATAAATAAATCCTAATAACGGTAATACGTACGAATTATGGATACCAATAATGTCTGCCAGCTTTCCTTGTATAGGAGGGATGATACCACCACCTAAGATCATCATTACCAAAAAAGCCGATCCCTGTTCCGTATATTTCCCGATCCCTAAAATGGAAAGGCTAAATATAGATCCCCACATGATAGAGCAGGCTAAACCACCCGTTAAGAACGCATATATCGCTGTAGTTCCAACCGAGAATAACCCGATCAGCATGGATAACAGGCCTAACGTGCCAAAAATAATTAACGTACGAACGGGTTTCTCTTTACTTAGAAAAAATGCAATAATTTGAACAGCTACACAAGCAAGGAAGAAATAGAGGTGCGACATATCGAATCCTGCCACGGTGTTAACACCGATTATTAATGCAAAAGCAAGAAGAGGAACGACAACCAGCAGTATTTGTTTGGTTGATCTGGAAAATTCAAACGCGCTAATAGCACCTGCCCACCGACCGATCATCATACCACCCCAATACATCGAAATATAGGGCGTGATTTCGGAAGATTGTAGGTTTCCAAATTCTTCCAGTTTTAAAAGTTCACCCAAGTTACTGCCAATAGCTACTTCTACACCTACATAGATAAATAAGGCTAACATACCCAAAACCAATTGTGGGTATTTCATAGCACCCCAGCCTTGCGGTTTTTTAGATGCCTTGTTGTAGGCAAATATTAAACACCCCACAACGACGACTAAAGCACCTAATAACCAGGACATGCGTTGGAGTTCGAGGGGATGACTTAAGTCTGTAATTTGATGCTGTAGTTGCGTGACCGTATTTGCATCGGTCGTGCCCGCTAATTGTGCGCTTAAAGCTTCAAGCTGTAGAGCTGTATCACTTTTGTAACTTAAGAATACCGGAACAAACATCAGTAACAACAGGATGGTCATAATGATCAGCATATTTTTTGCTTTATTGGCTGATTCCATTGGCTCGTTGTTCATTCCGGCAGGAACTTTTTTCGAAAAATGGAATAAAGCCGCAGCCAATATAAAGAGCAATCCGACTCCGATATAAAGATATATTACTTTGTTAAGTGGTAAATTAGCAATTTCCGTATCCGAGATAGTTTCGAATGTGCCAAATAAAGCAAAACCAATAACAAGGGGCCCTATTGTCGTACCGAATGAATTAACCGCACCGCCTAAGTTTACACGGGATGCACCTGTGCGGGGGTCTCCCAATAGAACAGCGAAAGGATTCGCTGCGGTTTGCTGTAAAGAAAAGCCTAGCGCGACTATGAATAGCCCTATAAGCATGCCAATATACAAATTGACTTCTACTGCAATGATCATCGCGCCGGCACCTAATGCAGAAAAAAGAAGACCATAAACAATACTTTTTTTATAGCCCCATTTGCCAACAATATCTTTTCCTGAAAATGTACTGAAGATGAAAAGGAGTAATGCGCCTATATAATAAGCTGTGTAGAAAGCAAAATCTATCAATTGCGATTGAAATTGATCTAAATGGAAGTAGTTTTTACAAAATGGGATAAATATACTATTGCCGGCTGCAATGAATCCCCAAAAAAAGAATACAACAATTAAGGTGTATAAAGCAGGATAATTGGTTTCTTTCAGTTTATCATTCATATTTCGTGGTTTTATCGGGGGATAAACTTACGAACTTAATTTTGAGAATTAAAATAGTTTTTCTTAATTCATTTTATTGCTAAATCAATTTATTAACAGGTAAGCCATTAATATGTCCTGTTTTGGAAAACTTTTTTTATTTTTTTTTTGTTTTTACAATAGTTATGTTTTTCTTTGTGCATTCTCAAATTTGTTCTAGTTCAGAAATAAGAAACTACTTGTTTTTCGTTTTGAATAAAAAAGCTTAGAAAAAAGATATCTGAGTTTGCCTAGAATGAGTTTCAAAAAATAAAATCCAAAACTCATAAATATCATTAATGGATATCACCGAATTGAATTCTAAACTCGTGTCAGAATTACGCGAGATAGCTAAGGTCTTGGGAGTCGCAGATGCTGATAAGCTTCGTAAACAAGAACTTATCGACAAGATCTCAGATATAGCAAAACAACCAGTTGAGGAAAAAAGTGCAATAGCTGAACCTGTTCTTGTGGAAGAGGAATCAGAAGATAGACCTAGACGTAGAACAAGAACTTTAAAGACCGATCCTGTTCCGGTAACCAAGCGTATAAAAGCAGATACTGACAACGAGCCTATCTTATTCCCTACAGATAGTTCTAAAGCTGAAGAACAATATACCCCTGTATCATCAACTACAGTAGAAATAAAAAGAACAGAAATTTCTTCTGCTTCAAGCGCTGATTTCGATAATGTTATCGTGAATGAAGGTGTATTGGAAATTATGCCTGATGGTTATGGTTTTTTACGTTCATCAGATTATAATTATTTGACTTCTCCGGATGATATTTATGTGTCTCAATCGCAGATTAAACTTTTTGGACTAAAAACAGGAGATAATGTAAGAGGTAGTATTCGTCCTCCTAAGGAGGGGGAAAAATATTTTCCGTTAGTACGTATCGAATCTATCAACGGACAAAATCCTGCAGAAGTAAGGGATCGTGTTCCTTTCGACTTCTTGACACCATTATTTCCGGATGAAAAGTTGAATTTGGACTTAGGATCAAACAACTATTCTACACGTATCATGGATTTGTTTACACCCATTGGTAAAGGCCAGCGTGGATTGATCGTTGCACAGCCAAAAACGGGGAAAACTAATTTATTGAAGGAAGTAGCTAATGCCATCGCAAAGAACCACCCTGAAGTTTATTTGATTATTCTTTTAATTGATGAGCGTCCGGAAGAGGTGACAGATATGGCACGTAATGTACGTGCTGAAGTAGTTTCTTCAACATTTGATGAACCTGCTGAAAGACATGTCAAAATTGCAAATATCGTTTTAGAAAAAGCGAAACGCATGGTAGAATGCGGACATGATGTAGTTGTTTTATTGGATTCTATCACCCGCTTGGCTCGTGCTTACAATACGGTCGCTCCGGCATCTGGTAAGATCTTATCTGGTGGTGTGGACGCAAATGCATTACATAAGCCAAAACGTTTCTTCGGCGCGGCACGTAATATCGAAAATGGCGGTTCGTTAACTATTTTGGCAACGGCATTGACGGAAACAGGCTCTAAGATGGATGATGTAATCTTTGAAGAGTTCAAAGGAACAGGTAACATGGAATTGCAATTGGATCGTAAATTATCTAACAAGCGTATATTCCCTGCTATCGATCTGACTGCTTCAAGCACGCGTCGTGATGATCTATTAATGGATAGAGATGCTTTACAAAGACTTTGGGTGCTTAGAAACCATTTATCAGATATGAATTCTACTGAAGCAATGGAGTTTTTGTTACAACAAATGCGTGGAACAAGATCCAATGAAGAGTTTTTAATAAGTATGAATGGATAATCCCTGAATTATTAATATTTTTCCTCTATAAATGAGTTTTTAAAGGCGGAGGAGAGACCGAAAATTTGCCTTTATATTCAATGCGATTATAATTGCATATAAAGGCAAATTTATCTAAGTTTAAGCCATCTAATTTTAGATGGCTTTTTTATTTGCAGTTGATGAAGAAATATATACCGAATACCATTACATGTTTGAATTTATTTAGCGGATGTATTGGGATCCTGTTTGTTTTGAACGGAGATTTTGTAGCAGCTTTCTATTGCGTGTTGGCTTCCGGTATTTTTGACTTCTTTGATGGTATGGTTGCTAGATTACTACATGTGAAATCGTTGATAGGTAAAGAGCTGGATTCGTTAGCTGATGTAATAAGTTTTGGATTTCTTCCCGGATCCGTCATGTTTAAATTATTGGAAAATGTGACAACAAATGAATATATCCCATTTTTAGGTTTTATTGTTACCATTTTTTCGGCATTACGTTTAGCAAAATTTAATATAGACGCACGTCAGAGTTCTGATTTTATAGGTGTAAATACACCGATGAATACATTTTTTATTATTTCGCTGCCCTTTGTCGGGGTACAATACCCATCTATATTGCAAAATATATACGTGCTGTTGACCATTGTATTGGTATGTAGTTATTTGCTTGTTTGCGAATTGAGGTTATTTTCGATGAAGCTTTCTTCCCTAGGATGGATGGAGAATAAATTCAAATACCTCTTCCTTATAGTGTCCTTTATACTGGTTTTAATAGTCAAAGTATTGGCAGTGCCCATGATATTTGTTCTATATATCATTTTTTCTGTCCTACATTTCGCTAAAAAATAGACGCATAGTAATTGTAATATTCCGGATGTTTTCCCTGGTATACAGATTTTTGATCGGGTCTAATAAAATAAAAGATAATACATCAATCAGCCAGCTGTGGAGATCTTTCTTTTATTATACGTTTTATCCGGTCTACCCAATTTTTAAGTATTGCGGCTAATTCATATTTCTCCTCTCTAGCCAATTGAAGCATGATTAAATTTAGTGTCACGTACATTTGATGGTATTCAGGGAATTGTCCGTACAGATCTCGGAAATCATTCACAATTTCGAGAAGATGGCAATAGATGTCATATTTTATGAAGTGTTCTTGGTGTGAGATCTCTGCATCAATCCATTCGTATTCGCAACTAAAACCTGTTTGAATATGCTTGTCGCAGGCTTTATTATAATTTAGCCGAGATTCAATGAGTTCATTCCGGATGACATTTTTTGTATTTATTAATTCTTCATAAACGGCGGATAATCTTTCTTGTATCTCAGCCTCAGTAGATATAATTGCCATATTATAACTTGTTTTGTTGAGGGATTTACTATTTGCTGTAATTAATATAACGTCTTCACATATTTTTTGTTTTAAAGTTTTCAGAGAAAATGCCCAATTTAAGTCAAGTCTTTCACTATTTCCCAATAACCGCCAAATGTTCTATGAGTATTCCACTAATAACTGTACCCCAAACTAAACGTAGGTACTATTCGGGTTTTTGCCGTGTTGTCGTTAATATATGTCAATCTAGAACCCAGTGTAAATAAGGGGAGAGGATACTTAAAGGCATTGAAGTCAAATGAAATACCTGCACCAACAGTTTTGGGTGACAAATCCGCTTCTGTCAGGTTTTGATAGTCAGCGGAAACAACCCCTCTAATTCTTTTTAAATAGGCTATATTACCGATAGACCAATCCGGATAGGCAATTGGCAGTCTGTAGTCAAATAGCAATGTGTTTTTTACTACCGGAGAGCGAAAATTAGCAAATCCATTTACGAGAGGGATATCATTCAAATATAAATACCTTCCCGAGGATTCCTGCATGGAATAACGTACCTGTAGGCTGTGGTTTAACAGGATTCCCGGAAAGTAGAAATTAGTGCGGAGCGACCAGATGTCTCCATTTAACTCGTTTTCGAATGGAAGGTGACGATAGATAAAACTAACGTTTTGTCCCCAGCGGGGGAGTAGATCCATGGTCGCCCGTAAGCTGTTTTTATTAAAATAGATTTGGTAATTTAATGGAAAGCTGATGACATCGTTGAAGTTGCTTAACGTAGTCAGGCTAAGGTCGTATCTTTTTTGATAAGAAGTTCCCATGTTGACGCCATAACTGTATATTTTATTTCCCCTATATATGCTAAAGGGAAGTTGGATATCTGCTGCAAAATAATGTTCCCGATAATCAAAATTAATAATCGAATCCCGGTTACTGTTACGTGTAGCCTGTCCCAATTGTCCTCTGTTTTTATAAGAAAGAGATATCTTAGGGAAATATCGTTGATAACTTACTTCTGCCGAATAGGTGCTTTTTTCGATTTCGGTATCGTATTCATAGCCAAGTTTTGCTGTGGTGGTATTCAATATGTCATTCGAAATCCAAAATATTCCAGGTTTTAAATTGTCAAAACTTTCGAAATCATTACCACTTAATGTAATGCTATGGAAGTTAAAACTGTGTTTTGTGACATTGTAATGCTGAATAGGGTAATCCTTGACAGGGGATAGTAAATCGTATGAAGCCTCATTTTGGCTGGGATATAGCGTATGTGCAATCGAAGGGATGGTCCTCTTTTCAGTATCATTTACCAACAACTTCTTCTTTACTTTATAACCGTTGGTGGTATACGTGTTGTAATACAAGGTGTCTTTGTCTACAGAAGGATTAAACGCCCCAAATTGACTATCTGTCAATGATGAAATACTGTTGTTCTCAAATACATAAATGTCATCCTTATCGTTAAAGTTGGCTTTAAAAACGATACGTTCTCCAGCATATACAGGTCTTTCCAATTGAAAATTAGACCAGTCGAGCAGGTATTTTAGTTCTTTATTCTTTCTGTTTATCTCAATAAGGTTAGTGCCTTTCTCATTCACCGCTATCGCGATAAGCTTGTCGCCAGCTCTGTTAAAGTGTGGCTGCTGAATGTGGGTGCCCGCTGGCATGGGAATCGAGTCAAGTTTGTTGCCGTTATTAATATCCAGAAAAATAACTTGAGCACGGTTTGCTAAACTTACTTCTATAACGGCTATTTCACTCAAATCTGTTGAAAGCACGGGAGAATAATAGCGTGTCTTGTGGGTAAGACTGCGTATTTTTCCTGTGTTGATATCATATATATTAATGATGTTATACGTCTGTTTTTCAAATCTCGGATCCTTTCGGTATTCATCCCATACCATGAGATGGCCTTGCAAATGAAAGTAAGGTGTTAATTGTTGACCGATCTGCACGACTTTTTTATAGCGTTGTTTCGTATCATCGCTTTCTAAACGGACGATTCTCGGTGTAAACTGTCGACTATGTTGAAGTGCGTATACGGTGTTATTTGCCATTTGAGGAAGAAGGTAATCCGTAGGGAATCGATCCACTATTTCAATTGAACTTCGCGAATTTATACCGGTTAGGTTCTCCCACTTTTTAGTGAGATCTTGCATTGTGGATTTAAAAAGTTGATTACTCTTTTGCGCTGAATACTTTTTTAAACTATGCTCAAAGTTGAAAGGTCGAACTAATTTTCCATTCATTTCATCCAAAATTTTGCCATGGATTTCGGGGTCCTTTTCATAGAGGTAGCTGTTCATAAAATACCCGATGGTATAGTAACTCGGAACAAGATCCTTGAAAGAACCGTGGACATATTTGTTAAAATCGAATGATAGATCAGACTGGATGTTCGCGCGGATAGGCATGTTCCATGAAGCCAATCTTCCTCGTCCGCCAGTTGAAAAAAGAGTCTCTTGAAGCACGGCATCACCTTCAAAAAACCAAGCAGGAAGATTAAGCCCGAAGAGAGCCAGAGCAAATTGTTCAAAAAATGGTTTCTTTAAATTTCCTGTCAAATTGTCAAATTGTGCGAAATGTCTACTCTCATGAAGTGCTAAATTCGGGAGCCATTCCTGATTATCCGCAATAGAAGAAGGCGTGCCGTAGAGTTCTGATTTACGAGGCGCTAGTTGAACGAAGCCATTCTGTGCGATATGGTTTTGTTGTAATATAATGCTTATTTTTTTTGAGGGTCGATTCAATTTGGAAGCTGTCTGGTCAATAAATAATTCGAGTCTGTTGGCAAGGGTAGGGGCAGCCGAAGAGAATTCTTCCGGGAAGATAAGCTGAAATTTGTCGGTGTTTATCTGTCTCCATTTAATACGAAAATGGGACTGTGAGCCATCAAATAATTGAGCAAATGCTATTGATAAATTTATTGTTAATATAAATGGTGTTAAAATGCTGATATATATATGTTTGTTTTTGTATATTGAGGTCATCTTGTTGTTTGCTAAAAATATTAGTTAAAATATAATTTTTTATATTTATCTTTAATTTAGTTATTGTATTTTAAGATTTGATTATATGTGTGTTATGGTTAATTATTTATAATTGAATATGTCATATTTTTTTGCGTTAATTTTGATTTTTAAGCGCTTGTTCATGTTGGTAAATTGCAATCACTTACATCAAAACGAATGTACTGTTTTTTTATTAATATTTCTATTTCATGTATAGTCTTTTGTGAGGTGTCCTTATTTTAAAACCTAATAGTTGTGAGACGTTATTAAGTTTTTTTTAGCGCTCGCTATATCTTAAAAATGTGTTAAAGAGCATAACATGAAAAATGGAGAGAGTAGTAGATTGCTTTTTATGCGGAATCTCGGAGTTTTATTTTGGTATCATTTTTCTAAACGTGTACAGAACAAAAAGAAATGTTTAGAACATAGGATATTTGTTCTGACAACATGTCGTTGTTTTGTTTTTTTAATTGAGAGGTGCGTGTGTATATTTTAAAAATACTATTTGTAACTTAGACAAAAAACATTATTTTTTTTCATTAAAATAAACGACTTTTGCAGCATAAAAAAATAATTAACAGACCGATGTAAGATCATATTTTTTAGGAGGGCGTAAATGGAAGAATTGGAAATGCAAGTCGCGCAAGTTGAACAGTTGATTGACGAAAACAATCGGGTTGGACTGGAGGATTTTCTTAATGAGTTGAACATATCTGATGTTGAGGAATTGATCGATGAACTTCCGGAGCACGGTGCTTTATTTCTCGAAACGCTTCATCTAAAAAGGGCTGTCAATGTTTTTAGAATTTTGGACTTTCCGACACAAGAGCGGATATTCAAAAAGCTTTCTGCTTCAAAGATTAGAGAGATAATTAATGAGATGCCTCCCGATGATCGGACGTCATTTTTCGGAGAGCTAAAAGGTGACGTGGTAAAGCGTCTGATCATTATGCTTTCGCCAGAGGAACGCAAAGAAGCCCTCTCTCTCTTGGGATATCCCGAAGACAGCGTTGGTCGTTTGATGACCCCCGATTATATTACTGTTAAAGCACACTGGACTATTTCACGAATACTGGATCATATCCGTAGATATGGTAACGCCTCGGAAACGATTGACGTATTATACGTCATTGATTCGGATGGTAAGCTCATGGATGATATTCGGATAAAAGATATTTTGTTGGCGGAGCTAGATACGATGGTGGGCGACTTGATTGATAATCGTTTAATTTCTTTAAATGCGAATGATCCCCAAGAAGATGCCGTCAATGTGTTCCGTATGAATAATCGGGTTGCACTTCCGGTTATTGATGAGCAAGGGATTATGTTAGGGATTGTGACTATTGATGATATCCTTTGGGTGGCCAACGAAGAGTATACAGAGGATATGCAACGTTTTGGGGGTACAGAGGCGCTGGATGAACCATATCTGGATGTATCTGTACTGCACCTCGTCAAAAAACGCGCAGGTTGGCTTGTTGTTCTTTTTTTAGGACAATTGTTAACAGCGACAGTTATTGAGCATTTTGAAGCGCAATTGATGAGCGCTGTGATACTTTTTGCTTTGATGCCATTGATTATGTCTAGCGGGGGTAACAGTGGCTCTCAGGCGTCGACATTGATTATTCAGGCTATGGCACTAGGAGAAGTATCTCTCGCCGATTGGTGGCGTGTCATGAAAAGAGAGATTTTATCGGGTTTAGCGCTTGGACTCATTTTGGGAACACTAGGCTTTATCAGGATAGCCACTTGGCAGTTTTTTACAGATCATTACGGTGAACATTGGTTTTTGATTGCGTTGGTTGTGAGTTTTTCATTAGTAGGTGTAGTGCTGTGGGGGTCTTTAACGGGTTCTATGCTTCCCTTTATCTTACGGAAGATGGGAGCTGATCCGGCTAGTTCGTCCGCTCCCTTTGTCTCGACACTTGTTGATGTTACCGGATTAATTATTTATTTCACTTTTGCAACCTTACTTTTATCGGGTGTTTTGCTTTAAAAATTATTCTTGTTGGCAATGAATGACTTGTGTAAAAAATGAAAAAAATATTTGGACAAATCCTTTAAACTTCCGATAATTGCATCACCGAAACGGAAATGAGGTCTCGGAAACAAATAGCCAGATTCCTGAATAGCTCAGCTGGTTAGAGCATCTGACTGTTAATCAGAGGGTCGCTGGTTCGAGCCCAGCTTCAGGAGCAATAAATTTATTAAAAGGTCTTTTTTAAAAAAAAGACCTTTTTTTATGCCTATAGGCGTATTTCCGGATCAAGTACAAATTTCCCTGCAGCCACCGCCCCGGCTATAAATGTAAAATTGGGATCAAGCGGAATCTTTGGGGGAAGATAATTTTTAAGCATATAATTTCATTACCCTATAAAGAAAGAATTGAGTATCCCTAACACCCCGGAAGACACTTCTGAATGCTTTCAGTTTGGCATTGAAGGATTCTGCTGAAGCGTTGGTGCTTTTGTTATCGAAGTAATGTAGGATATAGGGATGATGGGCAGCGATAGATCTGGCCACGCTTTCAAAAGGTGCTATCCCTGAGGCTTCTACCTGATTATGCCATAGGCCAAGTTTGGTAAATGCGACTTTCTTGTCTCTGCATTTATTGAAGATATCTCCCAATGCTATGCCCAGATCATACGCTTTTTTTAGAAGAGGAAATCGCTGGAATAAAAGTTCTGCACGGTGCTTTTGGCTTTCTGTCCATC
>NZ_SRZY01000029.1 GCF_006476045.1 Sphingobacterium lumbrici | reverse complement strand
CAGAATAACTACGCTTTTCTAAAAAACCTTTTTTACGACTTCAAAAACTCGATTTTAAGCCCTCCGGATTCTACGGTTTTGAACAGTAACTAAAAAACAAACCTCCCCAAAATCGCTCCTAAAGAGGTCGGTTTTATGATTTTGGAATCTTATTTTGAAAAAATAAGGGTTGTGCAACGGTTACCGATGTTGTGCGTTCATACTTATAGTTAATATATTCTTTCAAAAGACTTGCCATTGAAACGATAAACACCATTTCCTCCAAACCACAATTCTCCTTGCTTGCTTTTATATATGGTCGAAATGAATTTACCCTCAAGTCCGTCCTTTTCAGTAAAATTTTTCACAGAATTACCATCATATCTCCATACTCCAGATTCTACTGTCCCAATCCAAATATTTCCTTCAGCATCCTCTCCAATGGAATAAGCTCTCTCAAGTGAATTGCCATTGGTGTCCTCCTTCTTCAATTTTTGTTGTTTTGTGAGATTAATTGTTTCTTTTCCGTCATACTTTAAAACACCACTTCCATTATTAGCAATCCAAAGATTTCCTTTGCTGTCTTCCAAGAAGCCCCGGATATGCAGACCTCTTATTTCTTTAGTTAATCCCAAATATTCATCAGTTATTGTTTTGAAGTCTGAGCCATTATATCCAATTAACGCTTTGTAGGCTCCAAACCAAATCGTACCATTTTTACCTTTTACAAAAGGTGTTGAAATTGCATAATGAAACCTACGTTCATCCTCTGATTTTGGTGTTAGAGGAAATCTGCGATAGGAAAGTTTTTTTCCGTCATACTGATACACCCCAGGACTCTTTTCAAGTTCGTTGTAGCCCTCTATTTCGTCACCTTTGAACCAAATATCCTTATCTCCTAATTTCCATTGTGTTGTAGAATCGTAATTCCTTTCTTTGTACATAGACATTTTTTGTCCATCATATATACTTAATCCTTTACCGCATTCAAACCATATTGCACCATTTTTATCTTCATAAATATTTCTTACCTGATTGTGGCTTAACCCGTTTTCTGTTGTGAAATATTGAAACCTACCATTATGAAGCAAACACACGCCTTCTTTGTCACTACCAAACCAAATATTTCCTTTACTATCTTCCAAAAATGACCGAACCCCTGTTGTGAATTTCAATAATTTGCTGTCAGTTTTAGTCTGTCCTACCTGATTTTCCTTATTTGATTGACTTTGACTATTGCAAGAGATTGTTACAGATAGCAAAAATGTCCAGTAAAGGATAAAAATGTTTTGATTACCTAATTTCACTTTCATTGTAACGGTGTTTTTAGTATGACGCACAACGCCCCGCTTGATGTAAACTTTGATTTATCAAGTATTCAATCTGCCCATTCACACTTCGGAACTCATCGTGTGCCCACTTTTCCAAAAGTTTATACATTTCATCATCTATCCGTACCACAAAACTTTTTTTCATTTCATTGAAAACTTAAATTACTAATTATACAATGTTCTGACATTTACTATCGGCTGAACAGATCTTTCTCCACATAGTACCACCATTAGATTGCTTACCATCGCCGCTTTACGCTCATCATCTAATTCTACGATATTCTCCTCTGAAAGCCTTTTAAGCGCCATGTCTACCATTCCCACTGCCCCTTCTACAATCTTCGCACGAGCGGCTACTATTGCAGATGCTTGTTGCCGTTGAAGCATCGCTCCGGCGATTTCAGAAGCATACGCTAGATGACTGATACGTGCTTCCTCGACCACAATACCAGCCTTAGACAGTCGTTCTGTTAATTCATTTTCTAAAATATGGTTTACATCAAGACCAACGCCACGCAGTGTAATTTCTGCCTGATCATCTTCAAAATCATCGTATGCGAAACTTCCAGCCAGATGACGAACTGCAGCCTCACTCTGTACACGTACATAATCACCATATCGTTCCACATCGTAAGCCGCCTTATATGTATTTCCGACCTTCCACACGATCACCGCGCCTATTTCAATAGGATTTCCGATTTTATCGTTTACCTTTAAGGTCTGTCCTTGCAAATTTTCCGAACGCAAGCTTATCCGCGTAGCTGAAAAAAGTGGATTGACGAAAAATAGTCCATTATCCTTCACCGTTCCTACATATTTCCCAAAAAAGTTGAGTACTCTCGAATGATTGTACGACCGAATAGACAGCAACCATGACTGCCAATACCCCGAGTCCTAATGCGGAATATCCTGAAGTAGGTTTAATAATCTTTTCCATATAATTTAAATTATTTGCGCAACGTGTTTTAATTTGATGTCATTATGATATCACTAATATATCATAATAAATACATGTTTCCTGATCGAATCTGTTTTTTTATCGTTTGGCTTAAATAAAGTGTCTTTGGTTTAAAATCTTAGAAAAATAAAAAATTAATCAATTTAAAATGAGAAAGTTCAGTTTGCTACTTCAAAAAAAAATAATTTTTATTTGCATATAAAATGAAAATAGCTACCTTTGCATCACTTCAAGCAGATGAAGGATAATTTAATACAGAATTAGGATTCCGTAGCTCAGCTGGTAGAGCAATACACTTTTAATGTATGGGTCCTGGGTTCGAATCCCAGCGGGATCACAAAGCCACTCTTTCAGGGTGGCTTTTCTCTTTTTTTGATAGCTGTGCCCGCATTAAACGGATCAGGCAAAATAAGGAAAGCCTCAGAACTGCCAGAAATTTAGGAAGAGCCTTTATCGGAAACAAAAAAGCGGTAAATTGTTTACTTACTTACCGCTATAAAAGACAGTAAAAAATCATTTAATGATATAACTATAATTAACCGAGGAAGGCTTACTTTTATAATAAGCAACGGCAATTTCTTTTATAGCATTGATTCTTTGTTTTTCCAAAGAGACAGCATCATTGTAGATTTTCATTTGTAAATCCCATTGCTTTTTTTCTTCTGTATCAATTTTGTTTTCTACAGTTTTCATTAACTGTTGACTTTCTTTAAAACAAATTGCAGAAGGGTCAATCTGGCTTAACAATTCTAATGTCAAATTATAATCATTAGCCGCAAATGCAGATTTGGCTTCCTGAATTTGTGTTGAACATTTCTGATTTTGATATGCTTTATACGCTTCAATGGATTTTTCCTGAATTTTACTGTAACAACTAACTTTCTCGGGAACAGTTTGTAATAACCCTAATGCTTCTTCATAATTTTGCATTTTTACTAAACTTTCAGACTTGGAAATAATGTCCTCACATTTACTTTCATAATACTGGACTATTTTATTCTTTCCTGTTTCAATAAACGACTGAAATTGGGTGTCCTTAGTTGGAATTTTTGAAATGGCATTTGTTAATGAAGTTTGTTTATTATTTCCACTTCCTTTAACTTGTTTACTTATAGATGAAAACAAGATATTGTTATCAACTTGTTTTATAAATAAACTTATTTCGCAGGTTGTTACGGTTATATTTTGCATACCACCCTCAACTACGTTTGTTTCGTAAACTGCAAATTTTGGATAAATCACAAAGTTATTGTTATAACCACTTGCCGCAAGTCCTGATGACGACACAATTTCTGTAATTTTTGTTTCTAATTTTGAAAGTTGTGAAACATCTAATCCATCAACATTTTCGGGCATTATTACCGATAAGGCAATTTTTCCTATATCTGATGATGATTGTGCAAATATTGAGAGTGTTACATTCAAAAATGTAAACAGTATAAAAAGCTTTTTCATTTTTTTTCTTATTTAATGGTTATGTAAATAGTACTTCCTTTCACATCTCGACCTATTTGTAAGCCTATCCCTCTGAAAAATTTATGCATTTCAAGAGCAAATTTATTGGGATTATAATTATTTCCTGTTGCTTGGTCTTTTAATGGAATTCTCACATCATCAAAAATCATCTTTAATTTTGTAGTGCCTTGTATGTGATAATTGTTTTTGAAGGCATTTTTTTCCATCCACATTTCTATTTCGTCTGATAGCAGCAAACCTTCTGAACCTATTTCAGACGACATTGTGTATTGTGAACCTGCATCAAAACTAATATCAATGATAATTGATTTACCGTTATTTACGATGTCGGTAAATTTAGCCTGCATTATATTCAAAAAGTCTTCCGCAATATTTTCAACTGATTTGGACGCTAATTTCCCAAAATCATCTGTATAAAATCTTCCGCTTTCCCCAACTTTATTAGATAAGGAATTTCCTGTTGAAGCCTCGTATCCTGTGAGAATTAGAGTAACAGAGTTTCCCGATTGACCTTTTTGCTCGCTAACTTCTGCTTGAACGTAAATATCAGCACCCGACATTTCAATAATTTGGGATTTAATATCCGTTTGATTATCGGAAGTAAAAATGTTGTTGTCTTTAGCTGCTTTTAGCCTTGCGGTAAAATCAACTGTGGTAAACCCTCTTGAATCAAACGCTTCTTTGATTTTCGTAATAGCAATTCTACGATTGACATCTGCTTCAAGAATTGTGCGAATATCTTCGCCTTCTTTTGTAAATGGAATAACCATTATTTTAGGTTGAACCGTTACGGTTTGTTGTCCATAAATAAATATGGAAATACAACTTAATAGGATTGTTAATCCTACTTTTAATTTTAATCTCATTTTATTTATGTTTATAAACCAAATTTTCTGATTACACCAAATTTTTCTAAATCACTACGCAAAGAACTTAAATTGATTTTTACGTCAACCGTGATAGATTTTCCTTCTTTGGCTTTTGTTAAACCGCTAACAGGAATGGACGACATCACAAAAGTTTTATGTCTTTGTCCATTATAGAGCTGGTTAAAATATTTTTTGTTCTTTGACTTTTCTGCGCTTTCGTCACTACCAACCATTGGCATTTTTTGCTGAGATTCCGGTAAGCCACGAAAAAACAATACATCAAAAACCTTTTGTTCGGCATTGATTATTGCTTGTTCTTCGTTTGTGCCAACTCCAACAACACGAACACTTATAGTTTGTTCCGTTCCCGATAAATAATTGACTTCTGCGGAAGGGTAAATGGTTCTACTACAAGATATAATGCAGGTCATGAATGCCATAACCCCTAAATAAAATAATCGTTTCATATTTTTTATTTTACAAATAATTTACAATTCAGTTTTTCAGTAGCACTAAATGCAGCAAAGATTGCTTTTCCACCTTTGGAAATACTACATTCCGAAAAATCTCCTGCAAGTTTTGTCACTTTTAATTCTCCAATTTCCGTTGGATAAGGTTTACCGTTCAGCATTTCAATTCGTTCAACGATAAGTTTGTCGCCTTCTTTAAAACCAAAATCTTTTCCACCTGCAATCAATACTTTTTTAGTATCAAAGACTTTCACTATGCTGGTTGTCAAAGGAAAAGTTTTTGAAAAATACTTATTCAAAGCGGTTTCTGCCGATAACAAAGCCTGATTTACTGCTTGTTCTTTTGACAGGGCCAGTGGACTTTCTTCTGTTTGGAAATGAGCAACTTCGGTTGTCTTTCCTGTTCCAATGTCATTTACTTTTAGCGTAAAAGCTGCACTTGCTTTGTAGCCATTCACGCTACCATCGGGATTTTTCATTGTGTAGATATTCATTTTGGTCAAATGCCCGATAATCATATATCGCATTGTCAGCAAATCAATATTTTTTTGTTCGTTTTTGCTGTCGAGATATTTTTCAGACTTCAATTCTTCAGTCATTTTATCTGCACCAACAAGGTCGAGAAGGGTAAAACGGTACGTATTGGTTACAACCTGTACAACTTTTTCGTAAACAGAGTTTACAAAGGGCGAATTAACTTCAGAAGTAAATTCCTGAACACCCACTACGGGCTTATTATCAACCTGCGAGTAAGCACAAAGCCCACTCGCAAGTGACAATAAGATTACAGCTAATCTTTTCATCATACGATTTAATTGTTGTCAGATGATTTAATTGTTGCAATCAGGTTGTTGACCAACTTTGTTTGAAGTGCAATTTCTTCACCTGCCAGTTTCAAAGCATCTATTGAATAACTTACCGATGAAAGTGCTGGTTTTGCTTTCAAAGGAGACAAACTTTTTGCGTCTGCTTGAGCACCTTTCAATTGCTCTGTGCCTGATGCTATTTGTTTACTTATTTCAGCTAAACTACCTGCTAACTTTACATAGTCGCCCAAATTAGCTTTATAGTTTGTAACATCAATTTCACCATTACCATTGTCTGTTACTTCTCGCTTGTATTTAGCGAGGACATCGTTATTCGATTTTAAAGTACCAAGTATTCCAGTTGAAGTTTTTTCCAAGCCGTCAATACTTTGCATACCCGTTTCTTTTGGCGATTTCTCTGTCAGTTTAGCAAGTTTTTCCTCTCTGGAAACATTTTTTTTTGACCTCAACTCTGTTTGTAATTGCTCACGTTCAGCTTTCAATTCTGCGGCTGTTTGTGCTTGTACATTTGAAAGTGTTGCGATGCCTATTAAAAGGCTTGTTATGATATATTTCATCTTAATTTACTTTTTGAAAATTGTTTCCTACTCGTAAGGCTTTTCGGTAACTCCCCGTTTTTGAAATGGTCGCTGGTCTCCATTTGTTTTTGAGAATGGGGAAATTGCACAAGCAAACAAATTGCTGTGCCAAATGTTCAGGGAGGAATTTTGGGAGGGTTTTTATTATATGTTCTTTTTCTGTTCATTTGGGCTTTCGGTATTACTTGGTTGGCCGATGTCCCACAAAAAAAGAACGTGGGACAGTTGCAAACTCGTAACCGAGGGAGTCGAAGCCCTAACAACAGAGTAAAACAAAAGCCCACGCCATAGCGTGAGCGTTTTGTCTAAACTTCCCTGTTGTTTCCTATTTTTCGACTTTTCGGTTACAGGCTGATTAGCAAACGCAATATGTTTATTTTATAATTCTATCTTTTTGTTTTTACATTTGGCAAATGTAATAAATATTTCAGTTTCTTTTTTTTAGAGCGTTGATAAAAAATGTGCCATTTTGAGCCTTGGTTCAAAATTGGTTTTTAAAATGTGTGTTGGCAAAAAATAAAAAATATCGCTTGTCATTACAGTTTGTTTTGTTCATTTGTTATTAGCATGGTCGGTCTGTACACTTGCCCCAACGGATCGTAGAGATTGGCGTAATGCACCTGAAAACTCCTTAAGAGCGTTTCAAAGCGCCGCTGATATGGGTGTAGATATGGTAGAACTGGACTTAAATATAACAAAGGATGGAGTTATCATCATCATGCATGATGAAACGATCGACCGATCTACTAATGGTAAAGACAAACCTTCTGACTATACTTTGGCTGAGCTTAAAGAATTTCGTTTAAAAAATGGATTAGGTCGAGTATCTAATAATCAAATTCCTACATTGAAAGAAGTAATGCTGGCGCTAAAAAGCCGAACAGTAGAGGTGAATTTAGACAAAAGTTTTCCATATTTCCGGGAAGCTTATGCCATTTTAAAAGAAACTGGCACATTGGATAAAGCACTTTTTAAATCAGATGTGCCTTTTGATTCTCTAAAGCAGCGTTATCCTGAATTGATGAATAACATCCGTTATATGGCTGTAGTCAATCTGGATTTACCTGGGGCAAAAGAGATAATAACAGATTATCTTACCTACTTAAAACCTTATGGGCATCACTTGTTGGTGATAACATAACGATAGTGAAACTGCTAGATAGAGGATTTACTTACTCTGTAAATTTAGAAAATTATTATATAAAGAACCCCGCCTTTTCAAATTATCTTAAATTTATCAATGCTCAAACAAAAAAGTTTAGAAACATGAAGAATTAAAAGCAGGAAGTACTGTCTACTGACTGCCAGTTTTGATAACAATCAGATTGTCAAATGTTTCATCAAACAGGATGGAAGCATCTAGGCTTTAATGGACTATTCTTTTGAGGTCTGTTGGTATTTCGGCAAAGTGAGGCTCTCAGAAAATCGGAAGGGATGTGAGCTGGTACTTTATCCCCATCTAAAGAGAGCACCCCTGATGTCCATCTGGTTGGAGATCAAACTTATCGTTCAAGCCATTGGTCTAAGCGGTATTGGTAAAGCGATGAAGCGTGAGTCATTGATTAGTGGAAAACATCTCAATGAGAAATAGCCTATCTGTGGTTTATAGTTATTGATCCGAATTGGAATTCCAATTCGAATCAATAACTTATTTTAGACAGTCTTTTCTTTATGTTTTAATCTCTTCTGAGGTATTCTCTGTCTTCATCTGATAGGTTGGGAGAATAGGGATGCTGGTCCAGTGGGGTAGGGGTAATTGCTGTGTTGTGATTTGTTACTCCATATTCTTTCGGATGTACTCTTTTACGACGGAAGACTACGCCTCCGGTAATTAGCCCTATTAGAAAAAATACACCTAGGATCAATAGTTTGGATGTGCGAATGTGGCCAAAGAACCAAAACGAGCTTTCTTCTTTGTTATTGAATAAAACGATCACGACGATTGCTAACAATACAGCTATTATAATGGTCTTTGGCTTCATATATATGAATATAATTATTTCATGAGCTCGTAAGCTCGGTTATTTTACAATAATAGATAACTTGCGTTTTTTTTACAAGTATTAGTTTCATTTGTGTCCAATTGAATGGATATAACCGATAATAAAAAAGGAGATAACTTGCGTTATCTCCTTTTTTATTTATGCTGAGGCTAAATATGATTATTCGCCTACTACTTCGAAAGGAACTTGAACTTTCACTTCTTTGTGTAAGTTTAAGTTTGCTACGTATTCACCAAGAGTTTTAGGCTCTTCTTCGAATGTGATACGACGGCGATCTACGTCATAACCTTGAGCTTTCAACGCATCTGCAATTTGGATGCTGTTTACTTTACCAAAGATTTTTCCAGATTCACCTGCTTTAGCACCGATTGAAAGTTTAACACTTTCTAATTTAGTAGCTAATTCTGTAGCGTCTTTTTTGATTTTATCTTGTTTGAACTGAGCTTGTTTAATGTTCTCAGCCAACACCTTTTTTGCTGATGATGTTGCTAATGTAGCAAATCCTTGAGGAATAAGGTAGTTGCGACCGTAACCGGGTTTTACTACTACGATATCGTCTTTCTCTCCAAGGTGTTTAACATCTTGTTTTAATATAACTTCCATTATCGTATCCTCCTTATTTTAATGAATCAGTTACGTAAGGCATAAGTCCGATGATACGCGCACGTTTCACGGCTTGAGCTACTTTACGTTGAAATTTCAATGATGTACCAGTTAAACGACGAGGTAAGATTTTACCTTGATCATTTACAAACTTTAATAAGAAGTTTGCGTCTTTGTAGTCGATATACTTGATACCGTTCTTTTTGAAACGACAATATTTTTTACGGTTGTCCTCTACTTTAGGAGCAGTCACGTATTGGATGTTTTCGTTTGCCATTAGTTTGCTACCTCCTCAGTTTTAGTTTCTGCTTTTTTGTTGAATGCACCGCTGCGCTTTTTCTCACTATAAGCAATTGCATGCTTGTCTAAAGAGATAGTTAAGAAGCGCATTACGCGTTCGTCACGCTTGTATTCAAGCTCTAATTTTTTAATTAATTCACCTGGAGCCTTGAATTCAGTTAAGTGATAAAACCCAGTAGTTTTTTTCTGGATTGGATACGCTAATTTTCTCAAACCCCAATTATCTTCTGCGATAATTTCGGCTCCGCCTTCTGTTAGGATACTTTTGAATTTTGCGATTGTTTCTTTCGCAGCATCCTCTGAAAGCAACGGGGTAAGAATGATGACAGATTCGTACTGTTGCATTGTTTAAATAATTATGTTAATTTAAAGTTGTTCCGTATATACGGAAGTGCAAAGGTAAGAAAATATTTTATAAACCAATACTGTATGTGTAAACTTTTTCTTCATTAGGATCTTATTTCGAACAGGTGCTGCTAATAATTAAAATGAAGGTACAAAGAAAGCATTTCAAGTAAGGGGGATGAAACTGTTTCCCTTGTATTACTCCTTAGTTTTTTATCATTGTATATATAATAATACACAATAGAGGAAGTCGACAGTGGTGGCAATTCCTGATGATTCGAACCTGGTATAAAATGGTAGATAGGTTAAAAAAAGCTAATTGTCACCAGATTGCTTTGGTTAAAGAGTTTTGATAAACTAGGGCTGTAACGAATCGTCAATTTGGTACTGTAATAAACATTTTGTTAATTTTGCGAGAAATTAATTAATCTAATATTGAGAGTTTTGTCAACAATAGATGAAAAAGAGTTACTTTTTCAAATGAAAGGAGGAGATGTAGGTGCGTTTGATGTTTTATATAATCGTTATAAAACGCAACTGGCCGCGAATCTCTTTAAACTGTTGAAATCTTGGGATCAGGTGGAAGAAGTTCTGCAGGAATTGTTTGTAAGGGTTTGGGAGAACAGGAAGCGTATTGATCCAGAAAAGCCATTTAACGCTTATCTTTATCGTATAGGTAGCAATTTAGTGAATGATTATTTTCGAAAGCTGGCAAAGGATAGAAACCTAGCTGAAAAAATATGGGAAAATATGTCGTTAGCGGATTGTCCTGAGTCTTTAAGGAAACAAATTTTGGAAGATCAGGAGTTAATGCGGACCATTGATAAGTTGCCGCCCCAACGTCAACTCGTTTTCAAACTTTGTAAATTGGAAGGAAAGAGCTATGCTGAAGTTAGCGAATTGTTGAAGGTGTCTGAAGCAGCTGTTAATGATCATATTACTAAAGCTAATCGTTTTATTCTCCAAAATTATAACCGATCCATCTCTCTACTGATGCTTATCTTTTGCACTGTCTTGATGGACAATCTTTCGTAAAGAAAACCGTAGGTATTTATATGATACCATTTACGCCCGACATATTTCTCCGGAGGGGCTTTGGGTGCAGGTACTAAAAAATAAAATAAATTATTTTTAAAATACAGCTATTGGTTTTAGGGGTTCTTCCGTAATACTTAAAATATCACAACGTGGAAAGGAACGCTGAGTTACAAAAACTCTTTCAAAAATTTATATCGAACTCGATTAGCCCTTCGGAGTATCTGCTTTTGTTGGCCTATTTTGAGGAAGAGTCGGATCAAGTCAGGGAGCTTATAATCAAGCAAATGGAGGAAGATTCGGTAGAAGTCGATCAACTTGAACTCCATAGAACATTATCTAAAGTTGATTCGATGCTAAAAGATAAGATCAGTGCTAAACAGCGGAAGCCGACATGGTTACGTAAGCTGTATCCATACATGGCAGCGGCCGTGGTATTGGTTGTTGGTTTCGTAATCTATCAATATTCGGTGTATCAGAAAGAGGGTATTGCCCATTTTGCTAATGTCGAGTCGGAAGAGATTGCGCCTGGTACGAATAAAGCAACGATTATCATGTCCGACGGGACCACCTATATCCTAAGAGAAGACTCCAGTGGGATCATGAATGATGAGCAGGGGATACGCTATGGTAATGGGAATCTTATCACGGAAACCGATGAGACGGTTATGCTACAATTGACTACGCCGATAGGTGGGAAATATACTGCTGTTTTGGCGGATGGAACAAAGGTCTGGCTGAATGCAGAATCAAGCATAACGTATCCGAGTAAGTTTGATGAAGATACTCGTCGTGTAAAAGTATCCGGAGAGGTCTTTTTTGAAGTAGCTAAGCACGATAGAAGAAAATTCATTGCCGAAATAGATCGAGGGGGACATATAGAGGTTTTAGGTACACATTTTAATATCAATGCGTATCCGGATTTGGATTATATCCGAACCACTTTGTTAGAAGGTGCAGTGCGGGTCTTTGATCGGGAAAATAAGTTTTTGGAATTGAAGCCGGGGCAACAGGCCTTGCAAAGTGAAGGAGAGATGGAGGTAAAGCTGGTTAATACTGACATTGTAACGGCATGGAAAAATGACCTGTTTAATTTTGAAGGCCTAGGGTTTAGAGAGGTAATGAGACAGATGGAAAGATGGTATGATATTGAAGTAATTTATGAGAACACCCCTCCTAACTTTGGGTTCTACGGCGAACTGAGTCGAAAAAACTCTCTACAGGATATTTTGGAAGCCTTTATTGACTCAGGTATTAAAACACGAGTGGAAGGCAGAAAACTATATATTAACTAACCTATATTTTTAATTATTAAAAACCAATTTAGACACTATGAAAGAAACAAAGAAGTCATGTAAGTGGCTGGAACTAGGCGGACTCGTAAAGAAAGTTGGCGGGATGGCATTGATAGCATCTTGTTTGCTGTCTTTTACAGTAGATGCCCAAACGGTACGTATTAAAGGTGATAACCTGTCACTAAAGGAAGTGTTTGCTGAAGTAAAACGACAGACAGGGTACTCTGTATTTATTAGAGAGGATTTAATGGAAAGTTTCTTACCGGTAAGTCTCAATGGAAGCGAAATGTTGTTGAATACGCTGCTTGATCGTGTTTTGGAAAAACAATCTTTGCGATATCGGATAAAAGGTAAGGAAATAATATTATCCAAAATTGAACAGTCATCGGATAAAGGGGGGGCTTCGGAGGTCGCGAAGCAACAACAAACTAAACAGTTTGTCGCAAAAGTGTTTGGAGAAGATGGGAAACCATTGTCAGGTGCGAGTATCATGAGCAAGATGTCGGGAAAAAAGACATCATCAAAAGCAGATGGTTCTTTTGAGATCTTGACCGAAATAGGTGATGAGCTTCATGTAGCTTTTATTGGTTATGCTACTTATGTTTATCAGGTCCGGGATTTTAAGATGACGAATATCGTTTTGGAACGGAGTTCATTAGAAATAGATAACGTAGTCGTAACAGGGATTTTTGATCGTAGAGCAGAAACCTTTACGGGATCAGCGACAAAAATTACCCGACAAGAATTACAGCGAGCGGGAGTGATCAATATTTTCCAAAGTTTAAAAAATATTGACCCTGCGCTTAATATCCAAGAGAATCTTTCTTTTGGTTCGGATCCGAATAGGATGCCGGATATGCAAATTAGAGGGGCTTCATCGTTTCCGGATTTAAGAGGAGAATATGCTACTAATCCAAACCAGCCACTCTTTATTGTCGATGGTTTTGAAATGACGATAGAAAAAGTGTCTGATCTTGATATCAACAGAATAGCATCAGTTACTATTTTAAAAGATGCGTCAGCCAAAGCTTTATATGGATCGAGAGCAGCTAATGGAGTTATTGTAATTGAAACAGAAAAGGTAAAGCCCGGCGAACTGAGGATTAACTATACCGGAAGCCTTAGTATTGAAGCTCCTGATTTGAGAAGTTATAATCTTACCAATGCTGCAGAGAAGTTAGATCTGGAGAAACGACTAGGGGCTTATGATGTGTCGCAGCCTATTTTTGGTTTACCTAAAGATAGCCTGTATTATACTAATTTAAAAGAAGTACAAAGTGGTGTGAATACCAATTGGCTGGCTCAACCTGTTAGAACAGGACTTACTAACAAGCAAACTTTAGGCTTTGAGGTTGGAGATGAACGTTTACGGGTAGGGGCTACCTTTTTCATGACAAACACACAAGGTGTAATGATAGGAAGTGACCGTAAAAATATGGGTGGAAGTTTCGATATTTCTTACCGGTACAATAATATATTGTTCAGAAACCAACTTCAATACACCAATATCAATGCTACTAACTCTCCTTATGGTAATTTTTCAGAGTATGCCAGAATGAATCCATATTGGAGAACTACTAATGAAGATGGTTCCATCCGTAAATATTTGGGCGTTGGTCCCGTTTTTTCTGAAAGCGTTTTTAACCCCATGTACAATGCAACTATTAATACAAAATCTATCTCCGAATACACTGATATTACCAATAACACTTACTTAGAATGGACGGCGAGTAATAATTTGAAAGTTGTGGGTAGAGTTGGTTTCAGTAATACGGTAAATGGATCAGAGGTATTTTTACCGGCCAGCCATACTAGTTTTAATACCGATGCCTATAGGGGTGATAACCTGTTTCTGAAAGGAACTTACGATAAAGGTAATGGTAAAGCCTCTATGGTGAGCGGTGATTTGAACGTGAATTATTCTAAGATATTGGGAAAACATATCTTGTTTGCTAATATTGGGGCAAATGTAAGGGAGGATAACTCTGAAAACTATCTGTATTCGGCAATTGGTTTCCCTAATGATAAATTGGATAATATCATCTTTGCCAAGCAATATGCTTTAAGCAATAGACCTTCAGGTTCCGAGTCTATTAACAGGGAAATCGGTACGTTAGGAGCTGTTAACTACTCTTTCGATGACCGGTATTTTGCAGATTTATCGATAAGATACAGTGCTTCTTCTCAGTTTGGTTCTAATAATCGGTGGGGGGCTTTTTGGTCGGCAGGTGCCGGATGGAATGTTCATAACGAAAAGTTCTTGAAAGATAATGACATAATCAATAACCTAAAATTTAGAGGATCCTTAGGTTATACAGGTTCCCAAAATTTTAATTCTTACCAGGCTTTGTTACTCTACAACTATTTTACAGGCAATGCTTATCAGGGGATGTTGGGTACTTATTTGAATAATTTGGCTAACAGTGATTTAAAATGGCAGCAACGTCTGGATTACAACGTAGGGATGGATGCGGAACTAATGAAGCGTTTAAGCTTCCGTGTGGATGTATATAAGTCGATTACTACAAATCTTTTAACAGACATCACTACACCTCCGTCTTTAGGTTTTGAAACGTACAAAGCCAATCTTGGTGAAATGGTTAACACTGGTATAGAATTCAGGTTAAATTACCGGATGTTAGTAAATAGTGCTAACAGACAATCGCTTAACTTATTTGTTGCCGGTGCGTCTAATCATAATAAAATTGTTAAGATATCGAATTCGCTGCAAAGTCTTACAAGCGAACAAGATGTGCTCTCCAGAACAACGAACAGACCTTTGGTTAGATTTGAAGAAGGTCAATCTCTTGATGCCATTTGGGCTGTTCCTTCTAAAGGGATTGACCCGGCTACCGGAAAGGAAATTTTTGTGAAAAAAGATGGTACACTTACCGATATATGGAATACTAACGATAAAGTCGTAGTTGGTGTAAACCAAGCCAAAGTAATGGGGAATTTGGGTACAAATTTTGAATATAAAGGATTTAGTGTTGGTGTAATTGCCCGTTACAGAATGGGGGGACAAATATATAACCAAACCCTTGTAGATAAAGTAGAGAATGCACCGTTAAACTACAATGTTGATAAGCGTGCTTATTATGATAGTTGGAAACAGCCGGGAGATATTGTTTTATTTAAAAGCATTGGCGAAACAAGTTCAAGTGGCAGAACCCTAGCATCTTCAAGATTTGTACAAGATTTGAGCGAACTAGACATCAGCTCGGTTAATTTGGGCTACGATTTTTACCGTCATGCTATTGTTAAACAGTTAAAATTACAACGATTAAGAGCAATGGTTAACTTAAACGAGGTTGTAAAATTCAGTACAGTCCGTATTGAAAGAGGAACATCTTATCCATTTGCCCGCTCTTTTGCCTTCACTTTGATGGCTAATTTTTAACTAAATATTTTACAAATCTAACATAACAGGACATGAAAAATAGATTATTATCATTTACATTGTTACTATTTATATTACTTTTTGCCTCATCTTGCGAAAAATGGCTGGATGTACAGCCACGTACAAAAGTAAAATCGGATGTGTTGCTGGAAACCGAGCAGGGATATAAAGACGCATTATTAGGAGCCTATACACTCCTGACACCCGAGTCTCTTTATGGGCGTGAATTATCTTTTGGCTTTTTCGACGCATTGGCAAAATTCTACGAACAAACATCAACTCAATACAGAGATCTTGCTGCGGGGAATAACCAGAATTTGTATACATTTCCAACAGTAAAGCCAAGAATAGATCAGTTTTGGAATGGCTTGTACAACGTTCAAGCCAATGTTAATAATATTTTGGATCATATCGATGCCGATAAAAATAAGTTTACAGGAAGTAACTACGCTATCATTAAGGGAGAAGCACTTGCTTTAAGGGCTTTTATTCACCTTGAGTTGTTTAAAATATTTGCTTCTAACGATGAGTTGAGTTTGGAACAACCGGCAATTCCTTATGTAAAAAGCTTGTCAACTAAAATTACTCCAAGTTCTACCGGGCTGGAAGTATTAAATTATATAACAGAAGACTTGACCGATGCGGCGACCTACCTGCAAAGCGATCCGATTACAAAAGGACAAAAGAAGTCCGCTGATGAATTTTTAAATGACCGGAACCTTCGCCTTAATTATTATGCCGTAAAGGGATTACTGGCACGAGCTTATTTATGGCAAAACGATTATTCAAAAGCCTTGGCTGCAGCCAGAGAGGTAATGCTGGCTGGCAATCAGATATTTCCATGGATCAAATCTGAAAACCTTATCAATAGCGATAATAAGCAGCAAGACCTTACCTTTTCTACAGAACATCTGTTTGCGTTAAATGTATTCAATTTACAAACTATAGCAAACAATTGGTTTACTGGAGCAACTTCTGATAGGCAGTTGACCAAGAGAGGCCGCATCGCATCAGGGGCATCTGTAACCTATTATTATGAAGGTTTATTTGAGAATACCCACACCGTTACTACCGGAGCAACAGATTACCGATTTCTAATTATTGCCGATCCCAATATCGTTGCGTCCGATGCTTCATCCAATTATTATGTGCTAAAGAAATATTACCAACCTGCGGGCTATAATCCTGATTTTGCAGCACGGATTCCGTTGATTCGCCGTTCGGAAATGAACTACATTGCTGCCGAATGTATTTTAAACTTAAATGAAGCGGCTGATTTTCCGACAGCGATAGGCTATTTGAACGAAGTTCGTCAGCACAGAGGTATTACAACCGATTTGGTAAGCAATTTACCTGCCGCCAGCATCCGTATAGAAATAACGAAAGAATATTGGAAAGAATTTCAGGGAGAAGGCCAGTTTTTCTTTTATGCTAAAAGAAACAGGAGTGTTCCTGTTAATTTCCCAACAACGGCTACATTTGCAGGAGAATGGGCAAATTATGGTTCATTACCGGCTGCCCTATGGGTATTACCAAAACCGGATAATGAAATTGAATATAACAATTAGCAATATTTTTTATATTATTAAACTAAAAAAATGAAAACATTCACATACTTAGTATTTATTGCAGGCATTATGCTATTGAATGCCTGCAAAGAAAAGGATATTGATACTTACCAACAAGAATCACGTATCTACTTCCGTATTCCCGGTGAATTTAATCCTAGTCTGTCAAGCGATTCTTTGATCTACTCTTTTCCTTTTAATCCTACCGTTACCGACCATGATACCATTTGGTTTGAGGCTTGTATTATGGGGAATGCTGAACCAAGAGATAGAGAATTTGACTTCCGTATAGATACCGAAGGTACTACAGCTCAAGAAAATATTGATTTTAAGATTGTAAATACAGTAGTGCCTGCCGGAGCATTTAAAGCAAAAGTTCCTATCGTTATTTATAAAACAGCAGAACTGAAAAACTCGTCTGTACGATTACAACTTTCTGTAGTAGAAAACCAAAATTTCAAAGCCGGGTACAACAATTATACCCAAGCTGTTTTTGTTTGGGGTGATAAATTCATGAAGCCGGCTAATTGGGATAGCTCAAATTATTCTTCGGCCTTTGGATCTTTTTCACAAGTGAGAGTTCAATTCATTCTCGATGCCTGCAATATTACCAAATTACCCGACCCTAGTAATTTTACCTTAATGGGATATTATAATCAGGTAGTACGCAATGCGTTAAATGAGTATAACAGAGGAAAGGTCTTTGCCGATCAATTAAAAGATGAGAATAATACCCCTGTATTCTTTTCTGTATTTGGTGCTCCAGGACTCGGTTAATTGACAGTTAAACACATGAAATGAACACAATTTCAAAAAGTAAACACAGGATTTAATTTTAAAAAAAATAGACTGATGAAAATTTTTAATTCAATTATATTATTTTGTTTTTCAGCCCTTGTATTTATTTCCTGTCAAAAGGAGAAGATGGATAATTACAAGTATAAAAACCTGAATACCGCATTTGTTGATACGTCGACATTTGCGAAACAAATGGTTACCAGGCAAAATGAAATATTTGCTATTACCCCGGTATTTAAGTCGGGAATTGACCCCACAAAATTGACCTACGAATGGCGTTTAACAAAAGTTGAATATGCTCCTGATCCTTTTACCGGGAAGTATTTGGACACTGTTTTGAGCACAGCACAAAACTTGTCAGTAAATATTCCTTTCAGTCCGGGACCGTATATCTTAAGGTTACATGTTTTTGATCCGGCCAATGGAAATGTAGCACAAATAATTAATACCCCGCTCACTGTAAGTTCTTATGCTTTGTCTGGCCTTATGTTGTTGCATGGCGATGCTAATTCCTGTGATGTTAGTACGTTGGTAAACAGCAAAGTAAACACTTTACTGCCTGAAAGTGTAGATTCGATACAAAGAAATATTTTTTCTATAGTAAACGGAAAGAAAATAGAAGGTACTGCTCGGTCTATAGCCTTTAAAAATCATGGTGCCAATGGAGCAGATAGTAAAGTTTACGTATTTACACATCCGAATGGAGGGTATAGGACGGACTTTGGTGCACTGAATATTACAGATTCTTATAACACCTTGTTTAGTGTTACTCCTCCTGCCAATGTTCAGGGATATGGATCGATTGGTGCAACTGAATTTTTGATTAACGATGGAGGTGTATATACGCAGGGACAAAGTAATCCAGTAGGATTTAAGCCTTTTGGTGTAAAGAATTTTCTAGGTAATTCAGTAAATCCGAGCACTTATGTCGCAACGCCTTATTTTGCGATTGATTTTGATAAAGTAAGTGCCAATAATGCCGCCAACGCAGGTGTATTTTATGATCAAAATGCACGACGTTTTTTGGCTGCTAGAAATGACAACACGATAAGTTTATTTTCAGGTGTTGCTCCTGTAGGTGGTTTTAGCCTAAGTGCTGCCGGTAAATGGATGGTATATGGCGAACAAGGGTACAGTCCTAGCCTGCTTTCTCCATACTTCTCAAGGTATTGGTATTGTGTCATGTCGGATGTGAACTTCACAAATCCGATTTCGGCGAAAGTGGGTACAAGAAAAGTATATATAGTTGACCTGGGAAGACTTCCAGACCCTAACTTCCCTAGTGATATGACCCGTTCTCTTATCCTTACGAGCAATTTGAGGGGAATTGCCGTTAAAGATATAAGCCTTGCACAGGATATCGATGATGCCCAATATTTTGCGTTCGGTAACAAAGGTAACATCATGTATTATGCTACCGACAAAAAAGTTTATATGAGCAACGATTACCAAACAGCTAATCTTTATTACGATATTAATACCAACTATCCCGGTAATGAGATCACTTGTATGCAGGTGTTCAAGGTAAATGGTCATCTTAACGATGGGCAACTTTTGTATGTAGCCCTTTTCGATGGAACTAACAGCACCTTATTGCAAATTCCTATTAATGGCATTAATGGAACAATAATTGGTGATGTGAAATCATATACGGGTATTTCTGGAAAAATTTCAGCAATGAATTATAAACCGTTTTAGTGCTGGTAGGGTAGTACAAATGAAAAACTAATTTTTGCAATCGTTAGCTAGTCTGACGATTGCAAATAATAAACAGTACTTAACAAATCGTTTTATTAAATAAAAACCGCTGTAATGAAACTAACAAAAACAATATCAGCATTGGCTATTGTTGTGGCACTAGCTATTTCAGGTTGTTCAAAATCAGACAATCCAATCGATGATTCGAAGCCCGCTCCGCCCGTGAGTAATAATTACCCTAAGCCAAAAAACTTAACGGAAATGTCAGGTTTGTTAACAATTGCTATAAAAGCATTTACAAATACTGTTTATTTTGATATGTCTGCTATGAATGTGGCCGATAATCAAATAGAGATTACTGCCAGTAATGCCTATAATAATGTAATAAATAATGATGCTTCTTTAAAATATGCTTATCAGGTGGTGTCTATTTATAATAAAAACGCAAAAGTTTTAAAGTGTGATATAAAATATATGCCGTATAAGCTAGGTATTGATCCAAATACAGTACCTACAAGCACAAAAAAAGTCAATAGCTACAATGATCTCATTACTGCAGTATCAAGCTCCCCTCTTGGACAAGATATTCCTATTGCCATCACCAATAAAAACCTCGATTTTAATACCATGCAACTTGTGTTGGGAAACCAATGTGGCTATGGCTATATTGTTCATTCTTTTAACGCCGATGCAACTACCGTTAAATCTGCCCCCGCACCAATGGGATTGCCGGGTGCACCAACCGGTATGAACGATTGTATTTCAAGAATCAATGCAATTAAAGATTCTGTTAATCATATTTTGGCCCGTATCATCACCCCAGGTATGACAAATGATCAAAAGCTAACAGCGGTTTATAACTATGTAACCCCCGCTTTATACGATTTTAGTTACAACACCCCTAACTTGAATTTTGATTCGCAAACTGCTCTTGGTGTTTTTAAAAATAAATTGGCTGTTTGTGGTGGCTTCTCTTGGGCTTTTTATATGTTGGCAAATGCTGCAGGAGTTCAGTGCTATAATGTTGGAGGGAGTGCAGGTGCAACCCCAATTGGTCATGCTTGGAGCATGGCAAACTATAACGGGGGGTATTTTTACTTTGATGCTACCTGGGATCGAGGCAGAACATTTTCCAATTATTCGTATTTTGCTAAAACCGAAGCTTATTTTCTTCAAAACCTCCATACTTGGAATAATACCATGATCAACGCTTTAGTGACCGAGAAACTATAAAACAACGTTATGGGGCAATTTGATGTATAATTAATTGTTGGCCGGTAATAAATAACCTCCCGTCTCTTTAAATTATATCATTGTGAAATAACAGTTAAGCCGCCTAAAGGCTTCCTAACAGTGATGAACTGAGCTTGCGAGTTCTTGAACACTATGAAAAAGTAAGCAAAGAGTGAAAAATATTGCTCATGATGGCTTCATAGCATGCTGATGAAAATCAATACGCCAAAGTTACTTTTCGCTGCTATTTGTGGTCTAATTACCATAGCTTTGCAGAAGACAATATTTGTACGGTCGGCAATATCAGCGGAATAGTAAAAGAAACGAAAATGTCTGTTACGTGTATTTCTAAAACCAGAAACAAATGTAGATAAAGCGGTTATCATCAAATGAACTGTACGAGTTTAAAATTAAAGGTATTCGAAATAGTGTTTACTTTACTGCGGAAAAGGAAATGTAAAGATTATCGGTGATAAGAATAAACTATACACCGCTTCGGTAAAATCGGAGCTATAGAGTATAGCGCAAAATAAATTAAAAAGCAAAATGATAAATATGAATAGGTTAGCAATTATTGTAGTAATAGTATGTGGATTTTTAGACGTCAATGCAACATACGCTGTAGAGAAGCAATGTATTGTAAAAGGTAAGATTATCGGTGTAGATAGTAAAGCAAATCTTTATGTGTTGAAAAAAACAGGCGAATTTACGGTAGATACTGTTGCTACGGCTAAGTTTAATGACCAGGGGGAATTTACATTCGTTGTTCCTAGTGAAGAGAAAGGTAAAGTGTTGGATGTTCGTTTCAGTAGTATGAGGGGATTTTTTTCTTTTATTTCTGAGCCGGGAAACATCCGGATTAACGGAGATATAAGCAATATATATGCGGTCCAAGTAAAAGGTACAGTGGAAAATGAGCGATGGAATACGTATAGGGATCAGATGATGTATTGGACCAAAGACCGTAATATGCTCAACATGAGTAAAGATATATCTAGGGAAGATAAAATAGAACGACATAAACAACTAGATCTACTACAAAAACACTATGTAGATTCTTTGGTTATGAATTTTCCGAACTCAGTGGTGGCATTGTATTTGGCAAAAATGCCACTTCCTATGTTGAATCATGAGGAGATAGCGTCTCTTTTAACCCAGTTTGAACCGTATTTTGCGGAGCACCACTATTTCCAAGAGATGAAAGAACGCTATAATATCCTTCGCAAGGTATCGGTAGGAATGGAAGCTCCTGATTTTACATCTGTTCGCGAAGACGGTAAAACAGTAATTTCGTTAGCGGATTTCAAAGGTAAATATGTCTTGTTAGACTTCTGGGCATCGTGGTGTGTGCCTTGTAGAGCAGAGAATAAACATACTAAGGAGTTGTACGAAAAGTATCATTCACTAGGTTTAGAGTTTATTTCCTTTTCATTAGATGCTGATATTAAAGCTTGGAATAAAGCGATACAGACCGATGGCTTAGTATGGAACAATGCTTCAGATTTAAAAGTAGGCAAGTTATCGCCAGTTGCTCAGAAATATGGCATTGATGGTCTACCCGCAATTTGGGTTATCGACCCTCAAGGAAAAGTAATAGGTGACAATATCCGTGGTGAAGAGTTAAATAAATTGCTGTCCGAGATATTTATAAAGTAGAGGCTTTAATTAGGTGGATTATGGTGTATACGCCACCTAATTAATTGGCTTATATACCCATAATCCCAATTTAATTGCATTCAAATCAGTTATTCAGATTTTTATTTATGAGATCATTTTCAAAAACGCTAGGTCTATGGCTATTGCTTTTCTTGTTTTATAGTTCGGTATTTGCCCAACACGATGGCGGTATGTGGTTACTGCCAATGGTGGAGAAGTTTAATGCAGAGGATTTAAAGGAAAAGGGATTGGAGATTCCTCTTGAACAATTAGGAGGGCAAGACGGAGCACTTACTGAGGCTGTTGTTCAGTTTGGCAAGGGCTGTACAGCTTCTTTTATATCTTCCACAGGCTTATTGCTGACCAATTATCATTGTGCCTACAGTGCCATTCAAGATTTGGATAATGCCAAGCGCAATCTATGGGTCAACGGATATTGGGCTTCAAACTACAAAGAAGAGCTTCCGGCTTCCGGGTTATCTGTTACGGTCAATAGGAAAATCTTGGATATCAGTGCTGAGTTTGCAGCATTGTGTTCAAAAAAGCCGACAAAGCAAGAGATAATCAGTGCAGAAAAGCAGCTGGAGGCAAAATATCGAAAGCAATATCCTGCTCCAAATCGGATTCTGATGAAGAGTTATAATGAACATAAAATAGTGACCTTATATGTTCAAGAACAATATAATGATGTCCGTTTGGTAGGAATAGCGCCAAAATCGGTCGCTAAATTTGGAGGGGAAACCGATAATTGGATGTGGCCTAGACACAGTGGTGATTTTGCACTGTTCAGGGTGTACACCGATGTTCCGGGTAAATCACAGACAGTAGATAAAGTACCGTTGAAACCAAAAAAATGGCTTAAGGTCGATACTAATGGAATTTATAAGGGTGATTTCACGATGTCGATGGGATTCCCTATGATGTCGGATAGATATTCAACTTCTTTTCAGGTCAATGAAAAAGTAACCGTATTAAACCCGCCGATGATCATCGCCCGAAAGAAGGTGATGGATATCTATAGCCAAGCTATGACGGCATCGGATATTATCCGGAGACAGTATCAGGAGAAATTTGCAGAGATGGCTAATTATTATAAGAATGCAATTGGCATGAATTTTTGGATTGATACCTTACAAACGGTGCGCAAAAAGGAACAAGTGGAAGCCTCCTGGCTACAGGGAACAGTCGATGCTGCTGAGTTGAAGAGGAGGCAAGACCTATACCATAATATTCAGAAATCTATTCAGGAAAATGCATCCGATATGCGTGCACTGACCTATTACGGCGAGGCTACTGCTGCATGTGAGGTAATTCGTTTTATTTCTAGTTTTGGTAAATCTTATACGGAACTCGATAAACGACCGATTGCTGACAAATCTAATCTATTGAGTAATATCTCTTTGTATTATAATCGGTTTGATATGGATGTGGATAGACACATTACTAAAGAAATGATGAAATTAATGATCGATAGCCTGTCGGTAGACCAATTGCCTAAGCTTTTTGTAGAAAAAGGATTGACAACCTATCGTGCGATCGACGGCTTTGTTGACGAGCTGTATGAAAAATCTATTTTTGCAGATAGTGCAAAGCTGATTGCTTGGGTGAAAAAGCCTTCGTATAGTATCAGTTCGGATGTAGCAGTCACTTTTGCAGAAGCCTTGTCTGAAAAACACCGAGCTGTTTTTCAGATAGCTATTCCGAATAACTACAGCGTTAACGGCTTGGTAGGCCGTTATAGAACGAGTGCAACTAAGAATATTGATGCTCCCTGGTATCCCGATGCGGATAAGACTATTCGACTATCTTACGGCAAGGTTGATGACCTTCGTCTCGGAGGTAATATAGTAAAGTATTATACGGCAATGGACGAGATGTTAGTAAAAGCGAAGTCGGGTAAAAAGGATTATGAACTACATCCTAAGCTGACACAAATCATCGAAGGTAAGCAGTTTAGAAATTATGCTGTTAACGGACAGATGCCAGTTTGTTTTATCACAGAAGGGGATGTTACCGGTGGGAATTCCGGAAGTCCTATGCTAAACGGCAAGGGAGATCTAATCGGGTTGGTGTTTGATTGCAATTGGGAATCTATGACACGTGAGTTTAACTTTGATAAAGAATTGCACCGTGTTATATGTGCCGATATCCGTTACCTACTGCTGCTGACAGAGGAGTTCTCGGGGAGTAAAAGGATTTTAAATGAAATGGATTTTGTATCCGTTAACTAGTGAATGATATGAAAATAAATTTGTTTTTAATAATAGCCTTATTGCCATTTTTTGGGTACACACAATCCCAAACCTTTGTAATACAGGGAAAACTTAATGAGCCTGCAAAAACGGGTAAGGTCTTTCTGTCCTATAAGACTGCGGAAAAAAAGTTTGTTCGAGATTCCTTATTAGTCAAAAATGGAGAATTTTCATTTAGTGGGAAATTGACGGAACCGGTATTAGCACAATTGACCTTTAGGGAATCAGGAGCCAAGAAGCAGTTTGTGTATGATTACGTAGAATTTTATGTGTTTGATACCGTAGCTAATGTCGAAGTTGTTTCGACTTTCCATGAGGCCAAGATACAAGGGGGGCAAATCCAACGTGATTTTTTAGCGTATGAAGAAGCCTTACGTCTCCCCAATGAACAGGTCTCTAAGTTGAATAAGGAATTTAATGATTCGCCTAATAAGAAAAATAAGGAGTTCAAAGACTCCATGAAAATGGAGTATGACAAGGTGTATGTGCAAAGAAAACAGTTGCAGGAAGACTATTTCAATCATAATCTAGATTCATATTTTAATGTATTGGCTTTACGGGAGATTGCAGGTAATTATTTTGATGTAAACAAGATTGAACCTATGTTTAATTTGTTAAATCCAAGCTGGAAAAGTACGGTATATGCGAAGGAAATAAAGGAGCGTATCGCTTTGGTCAAGAAAACAGCGATAGGAACTGTAGCTCCTGATTTTGAACTGCCAGATGTCAACGGTAAATTGATAAAACTCTCCGATTTTCGTGGGAGGTATGTGCTGATAGATTTTTGGGCATCTTGGTGTGGTCCGTGCCGTGAAGAGAATCCACATGTGAAAGAAGCTTATGAGGCTTTCAAAGACAGGGGATTGAAAATCTTGGGTATATCATTAGATCAACAAAATCAAAAGCAAGCTTGGATCAAGGCAATTCATGATGATGAACTACCTTGGATTCAATTGTCTGATTTGAAAGGATGGAGAAGCCCTGTTGTATCGAGTTACGGCATAAAAGCTATTCCTCAAAATTTCTTGATCGATCCGCAAGGTAAAATAGTGGCCGCGGATCTTCGGGGGAAGGGATTGATTACAAAATTGAATGAGATAATAAAATAGCTGTTAAAGATGAACAAGAATTATTATCTATAAATCATTGTTTAACTAAAAAAAGTCCTAACACTCAATGAGGTCACTGAAAAAGTGTCCTTTTAGAAAAAGTGAAGAAAAGGAGTAGAGAGCAATAGTTTTCTGTTCCTTTTTTCGTATCTTAAAGTCGGCTTTAACGGACTTCAGGATGCTTTCTACTCAACAAAAAATACAATTCAGTTCCTGTTCAGGATTGTACGATATCATTGTTCCAAAAGACAATCTACTTCGAAAAATCAACGATCTTATCGATTTCAGTTTTATCTATGACGAGCTTTTGGAGAAGTATTGCAGCACTAATGGTCGTACTGCGGAGAGCCCCATCAAGATGTTCAAGTACCTTCTGTTAAAGACCATCTATACCGTTTCGGATGTAGATGTTGTTGAGCGTTCCAGATATGATATGTCGTTTAAATACTTTCTTGAAATGCCCCCCCGAGGAGGATGTGATCAATTCCAGTTCCCTCACCAAGTTCCGCAAGCTGAGGTTAAAGGACATGGATCTTTTGAACCTGTTGATCAACAATACCGTATCAATTGCTTTGGAGAAAGGAATTATTAAATCAAAGTCCATCATCGTAGATGCCACCCATACCCATTCCAGATCGAACCCCTATACAGCATTGGAAGTTCTTAAGGAACGTTCCAAGCTATTAAGAAAAGTGATCTATCAGATTGATGGGGAATACAGGGAGAATCTGCCCCAAAACAACGAATCCAACGATCTCGATCAAGAGCTTACCTGTTGTAAGGAATTACAGAGGGTCCTTGAGCAGGATCAGGCTATCAGTGAAATACCGGCTGTAAAAGAAAAGCTGAACCTTTTAAAGGAAACCCTTGAGGACACGAAAGAATACTACCTGGTTTCCAAAGATGATGAGGCCAGGCTTGGCTATAAATCCGTAGACAGTAGTTTCTTTGGCTACAAAACACATCTGGTGATGACCGGGGAGCGCATTATCACGGCAGCGGTCGTTACGACGGGCGAAAAAGGCGACGGTCCGGAGCTGCCGCGTTTATTGGAGATCAGCCAACAGAATGGAATGGAAGTGGACACGATCATAGGTGATGCTGCATATTCTGGAAAAGACAACCTTCAGTTGGCAAAAGAGCAGAATATTGATATCGTAGCTAAATTGAATCCGGCAGTCAGCCAAGGATGCAGGAAAGAAGGAAATCTGTTTCACTATAATAAAGACGCAGGGATGTTTGTCTGTCCAGCAGGACATTTGGCAATCAGGAAAGCTCGTCAAGGGAAAAAGGGCCAAGCTACAAATCAAACTGAGACGTATTACTTTGATGTTGAGAAATGTAAGGGATGCCCACTAAGAGAAGGCTGTTACAAGCCAGGTTCTAAAACCAAGAGCTATTCGGTCTCCATAAAATCTGAACGTCACAAAGAACAGATGGCTTTCCAAGAATCAGAATATTATCGAAACAAATCTAAGGAAAGATATAAAATTGAAGCAAAGAATAGTGAGCTCAAAAATGTTCATGGTTATGGAAGAGCAGACTCATACGGCATCCAGAATATACAAATGCAAGGTGCAATGGCAATCTTTACTGTAAACTTAAAAAGAATCCTGAAATTGATCTAAAAAGGAGGACTATTACCTCGAAAATAACCACGATTGGACACTAAAAACCCAAATAGTCGCTATTGGTCACTTAAAATTCTATCAGGGACATTAAAAAAACGAACTTCTGAAAATACTTAAAATAAAAATGACCGAGATAGGTTAGACCCATACTCAGTCATTTCTTTAAGACTCATTAAAATGTTAAGGCTTTTTCGGTGACCTCCACTCAATTAGGACTTTTTTTATGATTTTACACACATAAACTCTGTCAGATTTTATGATATTCAATTATTTCAGGACTTCGAAATCTTGATATGAATAAGTAAGTGCTTGATATATAATGAAATAAATATATTTTTTTAATAAAAACTCTGTCAAAAGTCTGCCAAAAAACGTAATTTTAAACAAAATAATAATGAAATGAAAACAAAGAAAGGGCCTCTTTAAACGAAAGAAAGCGACTTTTTCAAGTCGCTTTACTTAAGCGGAGAGGGCGGGATTCGAACCCGCGGTACCGTTTCCAGTACGACAGTTTAGCAAACTGTTCCTTTCGGCCACTCAGGCACCTCTCCAGGTTTTGACAGTGCAAACATAAACCAAAATTTTCATTCTGCAAAGTCAAAATGCCTATTTTTTAATAAAAAAATGACCTCTTAAATTAACCTTCTGACAATCAATTTATTTTAATTTGCTTCTTTCTTTTTATTCAAATCATAGTCGATACGTATATGGTGTATACTCATTAACATAGATTTGAAAATTTCAGATACATCACTAATATCTTTCATCGTAATGTTTGATTTGGCAAATTGTTTTTGCATCAATTTGTGTTCAATGATCTTGTCGACTAATTTACTGATAGATTGTTGTGTAGGTTCTTTTAACGATCTTGAAGCTGCCTCAACAGAGTCCGCCATCATCAATACTGCAGTTTCTTTTGAAAATGGAATTGGACCAGGATAATGAAATATAGTCTCATCAACTAATTTTTCAGGATTATTTTTAATAAACATATTGTAAAAATAATCTACCTTGGTCGTGCCGTGATGTGTTCTTATAAAATCGATTACTACTTCAGGTAGTTGATTGCGGCGTGCAATCTCTATTCCTTTCAGGACATGTGATATAATAATTTGAGCACTTTGCTCGGGGGTTAACTCTTCATGTGGGTTGGCGCCGGTTTTTTGATTCTCAATGAAATATAGGGGATTGGTTATCTTACCTATATCATGGTATAATGCTCCGGCACGAATAAGTAGTGGATTACCACCGATCTTATAAATAGCTGCTTCGGCCAGATTTGCCACTTGTAGGGAATGCTGAAACGTACCAGGAGCTTTAAGTGATAGTTCTCTCAGTAGCTTGGAATTGCTGTTTGTTAACTCCATCAATGTAAGATCGGAAACGATTCCAAAAAGCTTTTCAAAAGCATAAATAAGGGGATAGGCCAATAGGGTGAGGCCCACACTTACAACAAAGGGAATTAGTTCGTTCCAATATATATTTTGAAAAGAACCATTGCGCGTAAGTACCAATCCAATGTATGCAATGATATAAGTGGCGAGTATCAACCCGCTGGAAATCAAAAACTGTTCTCGCTTTACCATAGTCTTGATACTGTAGATGGCTACCAGTCCTGCCATGATTTGTAAGAAAACAAAGTCATAGCTATTTGGGACAAAAAGGGCTGCAACCAATACCATCAATAAATGGATATTAAGCGCTACCCGGGTGTCAAATAGAATACGAAATATAATAGGTACACCACAGTAAGGGATGTAATATAAGCTGGGAATCTGGATCTTTATCGCCCAGGAGAGTACACCCAACATAGATATAATGACAATGTAAATGATTAAAAGTAGTCGGTTGTTATTATATATATGTCGACGGAAAAAGAATAAAAATACCATGAGCAGGCTCATCGCTAATCCTACAATTAAAAATTGTCCGAGTACAACATAGTTCTGATTTCCGCTTATCTTGGCTTCATCTTCAAATACCTTCTTCAGGGACTCCAATTTTTGATAGGTTTCACCATTGATGATTTTATCTCTTTCGGCTATCAGTTCTCCTTTTTGAACCATTCCTCTCGTTGTAGAGATGTTTGCCAGAGCAGTTTGTTCGATCTTGTCGGTAAGGGTTTCGTTGTAGATAAGGTTTACCGTGACATAATTTTTCAAAACTTCCGTTAGCCAAGCTTTATGGGTTATTTTGTTGCTCTTAGCCAATGTTTGGCTGATGTAGTTATTGGCCATTTCAATAGTGAAACAGTCAGCGGTATTCTTTTGTTGGGCCACATTGCCATTCATCAGGGTGAAATTGTAATTAGATTCCGTGGGATCTAATTTATCTGATTCCTTTCCCTTCGTCTGATATCGATTGTTAAGGGAAATTATCCCCCTATTATAAATGTAATTGAGGAGCGCTAAGCCCATATCTTTATAGTCTTCGATATGGAGTGTTTCAACTGTATCTAGTTGTGATGCTTGCCATTTTTCCGCAATATCTGTTACGAACTGATCGATTTGTTCTTTACTAATAGATATCTGCAAATTGTATACAGGCTGAACGGTCTTTAAGATTTGCTGTTTATCTTTGTCAAGTTCCTCCTTGGTTTTTAGGATAGCAAAATTATAGGGGGAAATAAGGTTTTCATGATTCCACGCTTTTCCTTTTTGAAACTCGTATCGGAAGCGAGGCTGCTTGGGTAGGAAGACACAGATAAGTACAATGGTAAGGATAACCATACCGTATTTTAACACCGTAGAGTTGTGCTGTAGTTTCGAGTTAACGTAATTTATTTTGAGCTTAGCCACTATAAAAAAGCAATGTAAATAGTTCTTAAACAAACTTAGACAAAATGCACTGCATTCACAAACTGAGCTAGCGAGCTCATGTGTGCCATTGAGAGCAAACACAAATACATAACTTAGCGAAGCGATCTCGTGTATGATAGAAGAATAGGGGCGATATTACCCAAATCAAGATATAGATTTTGGTTATAACTCCAATTTTTTATTTTTTAAAGTATTAAAAATCAATATATAATTATGTTTATATGTATTATATGTTTACTTAATATTGTTATAATGAGATGTAGTATCGAATTCAAAAAATGAAATGATATCATAGCTTTTTCCTTGATATAGACTAAAAATACTTCAATTTCATGGGGTGTAGATCTTACAAAGCTGATTTGTCGCCTTGTAGTGGTATTCAATAAGTGCTGTTTCGGGTTTGATAATCTGCGTGCTGTCTTTTAACTTATAGTTTTAACATTCTGTTAATGAGTGTTTATTTTGTTTTTATATTAAGTATTAGTGTTTGTTGAATTTTGATGTCTTAATAGATTGAGGGGAATAGGATCGGCATGATAATAAATAAAAAAGTTATCTCCTAAAAAAGTGGAATATCCTTATCTTTGTACAAAAACAAAGACTTATGTCAGCTATAAAACACCTTATTGCCCCGTCTGTATTAGCGGCAGATTTCGCAAACCTGAGCAAGGATATTCAGATGGTCAATGAAAGCGAAGCGGATTGGTTTCATATTGATATCATGGATGGCGTTTTCGTCCCAAATATTTCTTTTGGATTTCCAGTAATGCATGCTATTTCAAAACATGCTACAAAGCCATTAGATGTTCATTTGATGATTGTCGACCCCGATCGTTATCTGAAGACGTGTAAAGACAATGGGGCGGAAATTATCACCGTGCATTATGAAGCGTGCACACATTTACACCGTACCCTTGCAGAGATAAAAGAGCTAGGTTGTAAAGCCGGTGTTGCGCTAAATCCACATACATCCGTGCAGCTTTTGAAAGATGTAATTCAAGATATTGATCTGGTATGTTTGATGTCTGTCAATCCCGGGTTCGGAGGACAAAAGTTCATAGAACATACATATACAAAAATTAGGGAATTACGTGCTTTGGCTGCTGGAACTAACGACAATCTGCGGATAGAAATAGATGGTGGGGTGACTACAGCTAATGCTGCAAAATTAATCCGTGCCGGTGCAGATGTACTAGTGGCCGGTTCTTTTGTGTTTAATTCAGATACTCCGAAGGAGACGATAAAGGAACTTAAGGCGATCGATACGGATATACAGGTCATTTAATGGTATATACATTGCTATTGAACAGGGGTATGCTTAAATAAAGTGTATCCTTTTTTTATTGACTTTGCATTTACAATCTATATTTGAGGTAATTGTTGTTTTTAATTTTAACTTTCTGAATTGCAGCTAGTTATTATTTGACTTGATTCTTGTTTAGAACTTTTCCAAATTGAATCAAAGCGGTATTTAATTGCGTTAAAACTTTGATTTTTCGTATTTTTGTGTCCAATATTAAATCGATAGCTTAATTCGAGTATGTCGTTAAACTTAGTAAATTAAAAATTTTATATAAATGGCTTTTGATATAGACATGATCAAAAAGGTTTATTCTCAATACGATGAGCGTATAAATGCGGCTCGTCAGATTGTAAATAAGCCATTGACACTTTCGGAGAAAATTTTGTACACCCACCTTTGGAACGGTAATGCTTCTGATGCTTATGAGCGTGGTAAATCCTATGTGGACTTTGCTCCAGATCGTGTGGCTATGCAGGATGCAACGGCTCAGATGGCTTTGTTGCAATTTATGCAAGCGGGTCGTCCGCAAGCGGCTGTTCCCTCTACCGTTCACTGTGATCACTTGATTCAAGCTCGTGATGGTGCGGAGCAAGATTTAACGCGGGCAAAACAAGAGAGTTCGGAAGTATTCAACTTTTTAAGTTCCGTATCAAATAAATATGGTATTGGTTTCTGGAAACCAGGAGCTGGTATTATCCATCAGGTTGTGCTAGAAAACTATGCTTTCCCAGGTGGCTTGATGATCGGTACTGATTCACATACTGTGAATGCTGGTGGTCTGGGTATGTTGGCTATCGGAGTTGGGGGGGCAGATGCGTGTGATGTGATGGCAGGATTGCCTTGGGAGCTTAAATTTCCCAAATTAATCGGTATAAAACTTACAGGTAGATTAAGTGGTTGGGCTGCTCCTAAAGACGTGATCTTAAAAGTAGCTGGTATTCTTACGGTAAAAGGTGGTACAGGATGTATTGTCGAGTATTTTGGTGACGGTGCGGAATCGTTGTCATGTACAGGTAAAGGTACAATCTGTAATATGGGGGCTGAGATTGGTGCTACAACGTCTACATTCGGTTACGATGAATCCATGGAGCGTTACCTACGTTCTACTGATCGTGCTGATGTAGCTGATGCGGCCAATGCGATCAAACAACATCTGACTGCTGATGCCGAGGTATATGCTGATCCGGAAACATATTTTGATCAGGTAATCGAAATCAATTTATCCGAATTAGAGCCTTCGTTGAACGGTCCTTTCACACCGGATTTATATACACCAATTTCACGTATGCGTGAGGAGGCTGCTAAAAATGGATGGCCTACAAAAGTGGAATGGGGATTGATTGGGTCGTGTACCAATTCTTCTTACGAAGATTTATCCCGCGCTGCTTCAATTGCCAAACAGGCCATTGAAAAAGGGTTGGTAACACAAGCTGAATTCGGTATTAACCCGGGTTCTGAACAAGTGCGTTATACGGCAGACCGTGATGGTTTATTGAAAACGTTCGAGGATCTAAATGCGACGATCTTTACAAATGCATGTGGTCCATGTATCGGTATGTGGGATCGTGCAGGTGCGGATAAGCAAGAGAAGAACACTATTGTTCACTCTTTCAACCGTAACTTTGCAAAACGTGCCGATGGTAATCCAAATACCTATGCTTTCGTAACATCGCCCGAAATGGTTGCCGCTATTGCCATTTCAGGTGATTTAGGATTTAATCCGGTAACGGATACATTGACGAATAAAAATGGTGAACAGGTTAAACTAGATCCGCCTACTGGTGACGAATTACCTGCAAAAGGGTTTGCAGTTGAAGATGCGGGATATCAAGCTCCGGCTGCGGATGGTTCATCAGTTATTGTTGAAGTGTCTCCTACCTCTGATCGTCTTCAATTGTTGGAACCGTTTGCAGCTTGGGAAGGCACTGACTTAAAAGGCTTGAAATTATTAATCAAAGCCAAAGGTAAGTGTACTACAGACCACATTTCTATGGCTGGCCCTTGGTTGAAATACCGTGGTCACTTAGATAATATCTCCAACAACATGTTGATCGGTGCGGTAAACTATTACAACGATAAAACAGATTTTGTTAAAAACCAGCTAACAGGTGAGTATGGTCCGGTACCCGCGACTCAGCGTGCTTACAAAGCAGCTGATATAGGTTCAATCGTTGTAGGTGACGAAAACTACGGTGAAGGTTCTTCACGTGAGCATGCCGCAATGGAACCTCGTCATTTAGGTGTTCGTGCGGTATTAGTAAAATCTTTTGCACGTATCCATGAGACAAACTTGAAAAAACAAGGTATGTTGGGATTGACTTTCGTGAATAAAGATGATTACGATAAAATACAGGAAAATGATACGATTGATATCATCGGTTTGACAGAATTTGCGCCAAACAAACCTTTGACGATTGTATTACACCATACTGATGGTTCGTCAGAAGAAATTTTGGTAAATCATACGTATAATGTACAACAAATTGAATGGTTCAAAGCTGGTGGTGCATTAAACATCATTCGTAGAAACCAGGCTAACTAAAACTTAGCTTTTATAAAATGATAGCGAATCCCCGAACTGAAAAGTACGGGGATTTTTTTTCTTGTTTTTTATAATAGAAATCGCTGTTGACAGTAGGCTGTCATTATGAGTAACTTTGATTTATCAATAGCGATACAATTAAATTATAAAAGAACATGAACACAGCAATTATTTCAAAAGAGGAGTTATTAAGTCATTGGCAAGGTCACCGTACGTTAACTCGTAAAACGATCGAGAAGTTTCCAGAACAGGAGTTGTTCTCTTTTTCCATAGGAGGGATGCGCACATTTGCTGAATTGGTAAAAGAACTATTGTCTATAGCTGGGCCCGGACTTGAGGGGATTGTAAATAATTCGACCGATCATTATAACCATAATCTCCCCTTAAATACAAAAGACGAACTGTTGGCGAAATGGGATTTGGAGACTCCCCGGATTAACGAATTATACCGTCAAATACCGGAGGAGCGCTTTCATGAAAATTTTAATTTATTTGGTGAATATGAATTTCCGATAATTCAAAATATCCAGTATTTCATCGATAATGAAATCCATCACCGGGCACAAGGCTATGTGTACTTGAGAGCTTTAAATATTGAACCTCCATTTTTTTGGGATAGATAGCAATCAACGGCACCGCTAAATTACTCGTGGTGCTGTTGATTTTCCATTTTATCCCAATCTTCTTTCAGTACAGCATATACAACCAGATCATGTAGTTTGTCGTTCACTTTTTCGACCTGTCGTAATACCCCTTCTTGGGTAAAGCCCAGTTTTTGGGGAACAGCTTGACTTTTTATATTTTCTTTTGCGGCTAATATTTCTATTCGGTTTAAATGAAGAGTATCAAATGCGTAGCTAATTAAACGCCGGCAGGCCCGAATGATTATTCCCCGACCCTGTGCTTGCTCTGTAAGCCAATAACCAATAGAGGCGTGTTGATTATATCTATCGATGTGATGGAGGCCTATTCGCCCAACGATTTGGTTGCTGACGATAATTTCATAGCTGATTTCGGTGCCTTCTTCAATAAGCGTATTGCATTTCGCTAAGTAGCTCGACAGGTCATCGATGTCTTTCATACTGTGCACCCAAGGCAAAAAGCCAGATAAATGTGCTCGATTCCGATCAACTGCCTCAAATAAAGCTTCAGCATGTGATACACTGCTCCGTGCTAAATGAATGTTTTTATCAATAATGATCATATATGCTGTGGATTATTGGATATTCTCCTGATAAGATGCGTGCGTTATTTATGTTTGTCATGATAGCGGGAAATCAAACGTTCAAAAAGTCAACGTTTCTATTGCGCATTTGTTGCTATAAATTATTGTTTTTAAGACTCTGTGCCCGCTTCGCCAATAATGGGTACACCGGCCTGTTCCACACTTTTTATATCACCGTATATTGTACGGGGACTTGCTTCAAATCGATCCGAAAGCTCCTTCGCTTTAACGATGCGCTTGGATTGTAATTGTATAAGGATTTCTACTATTCTGTCAAATCTTTTCTTTAAATCTTTAGGCACGTTTCTCTTGTTTTGTGTATTTCATCCGTAATTATTTTAATTCACCGACAAATAGAGCCCTTATTAGAATTTTATTAAGTATCATTCATTTGAGTTTGCTTTATAGCGTATTGATGAGATCGCAAGCTCGGTTTGTGAATACAGCGCATTTTATCTAAGTTTAAAGATAATATTTAATTGTTACTGCCAAGAGGATTTTTATCTAAATAGGTTTCCTATGAAATATTCATCTTGTCTGATGCGAAGTTGTAAACATGTTATATACATAATATGAAATGGATTGAAATACCCCACTATTATCTTTCTCAAAAAGCAGTAATCCAACTTGTCGAGTTACCCGAAAAATCCTTTTGTTTGGTATGGAATGAGGATCGGTGGATTGCATTCTCCAAAAAATGTCCGCATGCAGGGGCGAATCTAGCACATGGATGGTGTGAAGGTAGGGAAGTGGTTTGTCCCTATCATCGACATCGATTTAATTTGATAGATGGAAGGGGGGCAGTAGGACAGGGTAATTATATACAGATTTATCCACTCAAAGAAGTGGATGATGTACTTTATGTTGGTCTAAAGGAGAATATATGGGATAGAATTTTTAGATAATTCGTTGTTTAATGTTGGTTGTGTTTGTTTTAAATGATTTATGTGTGAATATTAGTGGATCTTTATCTGTTTTTTGGTTTAAATTTTTATTTTTTTTAAAAAAATAACGTGTTTTATTTTATTTTATCAATAAAAATGTATTTTTGTTTAAAATAATTGTAATATGTTATGAGTTTATCAGGAAAGAAATCATTTTTACCAATTTTATTGATGTTTTTGATTGTTGTTTTGGCTTTTTTTAATCCTTCTTTGCCAAACGATGGAGTGGAATATGAATATAATGGTGCTGATGTGGCTTGGATGTTAGCGTCAACTGCTTTAGTGTTGATAATGACACCGGGTTTAGCCTACTTTTATGGAGGTATGGTCAAGAAGAAAAACGTTATTTCAACCATGCTGCAAAGTTTTATTTGCATGGCTGTTGTAGCGGTAATTTGGGTAGTATTTGGATTCTCATTGGTTTTTGGAAATTCTGTGGGGGGTATTATTGGAGATCCTACAACCTATTTTATGTTTAACGGAGTTTTAGATGGACAGCCCTGGGGGGGAGCACCTACTATTCCTTTTACGTTGTTTGCAATGTATCAGTTAAAATTTGCGATTATCACGCCGGCTTTAATTACCGGAGCATTTGCCGAACGTATTAAGTTTACTTCGTATGTTTTATTTATTGGGTTGTTTTTCGTATTTATTTATGCACCATTAGCGCATGCTACATGGCACCCTGATGGTATTCTGTTTAAAATGGGAGTATTGGATTTTGCGGGTGGTACTGTAGTACATATGTCGGCAGGCCTTACTGCATTAGCCTCAGCGATCTACCTTAAACAGGGTAAACATTTCAAAGAACATACACCTGCACGTATAACATATGTGCTATTGGGTACGGGTATGTTATGGTTCGGTTGGTTTGGTTTCAATGCGGGTTCTGCATTTGGAGCATCGCAGTTGGCAGCCACGGCACTGGCAACTACTTCCACTGCTTCGGGAGCGGCAGCGCTTACGTATATCTTTTTTGATGCGGCTAGGGGTATTAAACCATCAGCGATGGGAGTGTGTATAGGAGTTGTTGTCGGTCTGGTAGCTATTACACCCGCAGCTGGATTTGTTACGGTGCCGCATTCGCTCGTTATCGGGGCGGTAGCAGCAATTGTTAGCCGTTTGGTGATCGATTGGAGAACAAAGTCAAAATTGGATGATACATTGGACGTGTTTCCAAGTCATGGTGTAGGGGGTATGGTAGGTATGTTGCTTACAGGGGTGTTTGCGCATCAATCCATTAATTCAGCCGTCGAATCAAATGGTTTGTTTTTTGGCGAAACTTCTTTATTTGTCGCGCATGTCATCGGTTTGATAGGGGCTACTATTTTTACTTTAGTAATGGCCTTAGTTTTATTGAAGCTTACGGATACCGTTACGTCGCTGCGTGTTACGGATGAAGAAGAAGAAATTGGTTTAGATTTATCACAACACGGAGAAAAACTATAAGGTTCCGTTGTATTTACTTAAATTAATACCATGGCCTCAAGGGAAGCCGTGGTATTGTTTTTATGTACCAAATGTCATATATCATAAATTGACACTTTTTACTGTGCGAATAATCTTTAAAATATTATTACCTTTGCAGCATCAATTCAAGCTATGAGTGACGCTATAAAACACGAGTGTGGTATTGCACTTATTCGACTATTAAAGCCCCTGTCTTATTATCAAGAAAAATACGGTACGCCCTATTACGGAATTAATAAATTGTATCTCCTTATGGAGAAACAACATAACCGTGGTCAGGACGGAGCGGGAATCGCGACTATTAAATTTGATGTGAAGCCGGGCCATCGTTATATCAGTAGGTATAGGGCGATGGGATCAACTGCGGTGGCAGATATCTTTGAATACGTTCAGAAAAAATTTGCTGCTGTCAATAAGGCTTATCCGGAAGAATCAAAGGATACGCAATGGTTAAAAGATAATGTTAGTTTTACGGGGGAAGTTTTACTAGGGCATTTGCGCTATGGTACCCACGGTAAGAATAGCATTGAAAGCTGCCATCCGTTTTTACGCCAAAATAATTGGATGACACGTAACTTAGTGGTAGCAGGTAACTTCAATATGACAAATGTTGACGAGCTCTTACAGCAGTTATATGATCTGGGACAGCATCCGAAAGAACAGGCTGATACTATTACCGTATTAGAAAAAATCGGACATTTCCTAGATGATGAGAATCAAGAGCTTTTTGATCAGTTTAAAGAAGAGGGATATTCTAATATTGAGATTAGTGCACAGATAGGTAAAAATCTGGATGTCGCCAAAATCTTAACCCGTTCTGCAAAGACGTGGGATGGTGGGTACACTATTGCCGGTATATTTGGTCATGGAGATGCATTTGTAATGCGTGATCCAGCGGGTATACGTCCGGCATTTTATTATCAAGATGATGAGATTTTGGTAGTCGCTTCAGAAAGACCTGTAATTCAAACGGCTTTTAATATCCCATTAAATACGGTTAAAGAGATAAAGCCTGGTTACGCCCTGATTGCGAAAAAGGATGGTACGGTAACGGAGGAAATGTTCAGGCAACCGGCAGAACAGAAATCGTGTTCTTTTGAACGTATTTATTTCTCTCGCGGCTCGGATGCAGATATTTATAAGGAACGTAAATCTTTGGGACAATTGCTTTGTCCTCAAGTCTTACAGGCAATTAATAAAGATATAAATAATACGGTGTTTTCTTTTATTCCAAATACGGCAGAAGTTTCTTATTATGGAGTAATGGAGGGCATCAACCAATATGTTCGGGATTTTCAGAAAAATGCACTTTTAAACCGTGATGACAAAATTTCTGACGAAGAATTGGAAGAAATCTTAAATCTTCATCCTCGTTTTGAAAAACTGAATGTTAAGGATGCAAAATTGCGTACCTTCATTACACAAGATGCTGACCGTCAGGATATGGTACAGCATGTGTACGATACAACCTATGGAATAGTAAAGGATCATGAAGATACGATTGTGGCTATCGATGATTCCATTGTGAGAGGTACGACACTTAAACAATCCATTTTGACGATCTTAGACCGCCTCAATCCGAAGAAAATTGTTATTGTATCCTCTGCTCCTCAGATTCGTTACCCTGACTGTTACGGTATTGATATGTCCCGTATGGGGGAGTTCGTTGCATTCGAGGCAGCGATTTCTTTATTGAAACAAAAAGGGATGTCTCATATTATTGAGGAAGTATACCAAAAGTGTTTGGCTTCTATTACCAAACCAAAAGATGAAGTAGAAAACTATGTTAAGGCGATTTACGAACCTTTTACGGATGATGAAATTTCTAAAGAAATTGCAGCTATTGTAAGACCGCATGATCTGAAAGCAGGGTTAGAAGTGATTTTCCAGACGTTGGATAACCTACATGTGGCTTGTCCTAGCCATAAAGGAGATTGGTATTTTTCAGGCGATTATCCAACTCCGGGTGGAAACAAGGTTGTGAACAAAGCTTTCATGAATTGGATGGAAGGTAAAAATGTCCGTGCATATTTCAGTAGTTAGTAAATAGGTATTTCAATAGGAATGAGGTTGTTTCAAGAGTAGAAGCAACCTCTTTTCATTTTAATATCTTCAGTAGACAGTTTAAATTATGAGTATTTGCTGAATATTTAGTAATATTAACTGAGATACCCTCTTTCTTATATATATGGATTGTGCTTGTTTTAAATTTAATTACTTAAACAGATGTGTTTAAGTAAGCAGGCCTTTTAGTCTTCTAATACGACATAATCATCTCCATCGTACAGCAGTTCTGCTTTCTCGAAGAAGATCTCTAAAGGCGTTAGTTCTAAATCTTTTATCATAACATATTTTTTTATTTATTCAAATGTATGAGGCTATTATTAGGCTGCTATAAAAATAAGATTAAGTTTATGTTAACAGTTAATTTATTAATATACGTTCTATATATTACCATTCTAAATCCATTTATCACAACCTTCCCATTGCTTTGCTAATCCCTTGATCAAAATTGATGTTTTAGAAATAGTTTTCTTTAAAATCTTCTTTGGAAATATGTGTTACAGCATTTATGACGTGATACAATCGTAACAGTTAAAACCATTTTAAATGCACTAAATTTTTAAATAAAGAAAATGACAATACCATAATTTTGTGACAAACTAATTGATCTATTTGAACGTTATTGTAGTAAAAATAAAAGAATATGACATCACTAAAAAATGAACTTGTAGGAACATGGCGTCTACTATCTTATATTGAAGTTCCATTAGATGGCGGAGATTCAGGTTTTCCAATGGGAACGTCCCCAAAGGGTCTGTTAATTTACGCTCCGGATGGTCATATGTCTGTTCAGATATCAGGTTCTCAGGTACAAAAATATGTTTCCGGGGATCGGATGAATGCAACAGAAATTGAAATGGCAGAAAGAATGCGAGGCTATATTGCTTTTAGTGGAAAATACAATGTCGATAATAAAGCAGCAAGTGTTATGTATACGATCCAGACCTCGTTGTTTCCCAATTGGGAAGGAGGGGAACAACTGAGGAAGATTGATTTTGAAGGAGATATTTTGTATCAGAAATCTTTAGATCCTATTCTAGCGTCTGGTCGGCTGGTACACTCTTATATTACATGGCAGAAAGTAGAGAAAGATGCGACAGAAGAGATGTTAAAAGACGTAGGCGATACATCTATGTCAGCGTAAAGTATTTGATTGGAAATATAAAGCGAAAGGTCTGGGAAATTTCCCAGACCTTTCGCTTTATACATTTAGTTAAACCAATTTAATACATCTTCTTTAGCTGGCATTTGAATCTCTAGTTTCATCTTTTTACGCATTCCACCTAAATCATTAAATACTTTGTTTGGATTGGCTTCCTTAAGAGCTTCAATGGTTGTAAAACCCATTTTTTGAAGTACCGGAATCCATTCTGCCGGGATACCTTGCACAAGATAATCCTCTTCCGATGCCACTTTAACGATTTTTTCCGGGCGCATCTGTGGAAAGAATAATACTTCTTGAATAGACGGATTATTTGTTAAGAACATAATCAGTCTGTCCATACCGATCCCTAAGCCCGATGTTGGTGGCATACCATATTCAAGCGCACGTAAGAAGTCTTGATCAATAAACATCGCTTCGTCGTCTCCTTTCTCGGACAAGCGTAATTGATCTTCAAAACGCTCACGTTGATCTATAGGGTCATTTAATTCGGAATACGCATTTGCAATTTCTTTACCACAGACCATCAATTCAAATCGTTCTGTAAGTGTAGGATTATCACGGTGCTTTTTAGTAAGTGGCGACATTTCGATAGGATAGTCGGTAATGAAGGTAGGTTGGATGAAGTTGCCTTCGCACTTTTCCCCGAAAATTTCATCAATTAATTTTCCTTTGCCCATCGTTTCATTTACGGCTATTCCCATTTCTGTAGCTGCAGCTCGTAATGCCGCTTCCGATTTGCCGGTGATATCAAAACCTGTGAAATGTTTGATGGCATCGGTCATAGAAACGCGTGGATAAGGAGCTTTGAAGTCAATCTCTTTATCTCCAAATATTGCTTCTGTTGTACCATTTACTTCAATCGCACAATGTTCTAATAGGCGCTCGGTGAAATTCATCATCCAATTGTAGTCCTTATAGGCTACATATATTTCCATCGCTGTAAATTCAGGATTGTGGGTGCGATCCATGCCCTCATTTCTGAAGTTTTTAGAAAATTCGTATACACCATCAAATCCACCAACGATAAGTCGTTTCAGGTACAATTCGTTGGCAATGCGAAGGTATAAGGGCATGTCTAGTGCATTGTGATGGGTGATGAATGGTCTGGCAGCAGCTCCTCCAGGTATAGCTTGAAGTACTGGGGTTTCTACCTCCATATAACCCGCTTCATTAAAGAAATTACGCATTGCACTGAATAACTTGGTGCGTTTTACAAAAATATCTTTATTTTGCGAATTGACAATTAAATCCACATAACGCATTCTGTACCGTAACTCCGGATCTGTAAAAGCATCAAAAGTTTTGCCATCGGCTTCTTTTACGATGGGTAGAGGGCGTAAAGATTTGGTAAGGATAGTAAGCTTTTGTGCGTGAACAGATATTTCTCCTGTCTGTGTTGTAAAAACATATCCCTCAATACCTACGATGTCACCAATGTCTAGCAGCTTTTTGAAAACGGTATTATAGAATGTTTTATCGTCTTCAGGACATATTTCATCGCGCTTTACATAGGCCTGAATGCGTCCGGTAGCGTCTTGGATTTCAATGAAAGAAGCACTTCCCATAATACGACGGCTCATAATTCGGCCAGCAATCCGTATGTTCTTATAATTAAGTTTATCTCTTTCGTAATTTTCTAATATATCTCCGGCAGTTGCGTTCACTTCAAATTCATCTGCCGGAAATGGGTTGATCCCTAAATCGATGATGCCTTGAAGATTTTGTCTGCGTTGTTGTTCCTGTTCGGATAATGCAATACTCATGATTTTGTATTTTTCGAATAATCGACAAAAATAGAAAAAAGTAGTGATATTTTATTCTTTAACGCTGTTTTAATTACCAAATTCTATCTATCTTTGTGAAGCAATATTGCTAAAATATAAGGTAATAAGATATTGGTGCAAAAAACAGGTGATAAATTAAATATTATCTTGCTTTTGTGTTTGGAATAAATTATCTTTGCACCTCAATTGTTGAATATATAGTAATCATAAGATAAAATGAAAAAAGATTTACATCCATCAAACTACAGATTAGTTGTCTTTAAAGATATGTCAAATGACTATGCTTTCGTAACTAAATCTTGTGTAGACACAAAGGAATCAATTACTTGGGAAGATGGTAATGAATATCCATTAGTGAAATTAGAGATTTCTCATACGTCTCACCCGTTCTATACAGGTAAAATGAAGTTAGTTGATACTGCTGGACGTATCGATAAATTCCGTACACGTTACAACAAAAAATAATCACTTAGATTATATTTCAGTATATCAAAGTCCCGATAAGTCTCTTATCGGGATTTTTTGTATTTTTATCCTTATGTTTTCTCAACTCGTTTTATTCGACCGTATGGATAGTCGCCGACATTTATTTCCGTTGGTAGCCACTAGGCCGGTTGGTAATTTACGGGTTGGAATTCACACCCTGGAAGATAAGTGGAAAATTATCTTTAATTGTATAGTAAGTCATTGGACGGTAGATCACTTAAAGGAAAAATTTCCGTTGAACATTACTATTTCGGCTAATGTTTTGGTATTGAGTTCCAATATATTGCCTGATACAGATCTGATAGACGCACTGCTTGATCTTAAGGTAGGGGAATGTCTGTTAGATCAAAAAGGGGAATGGATAGCGAGTTATGCACGGGATCTGACAGTATTCGGTGATCTGGAAGGAAACTGGGAAAATGTTGTGGTTTTTAATAAAGAGCTTCGAAGGATCCGCTATCCGGAAGATATATTTAGATTTAATGCAGATCAGATTATTTTTGACCTGGGATATATTAAGAAGCAGGAAAAGTTGGAGAAGGCAGCAAGCTCGAATCACATTGTTGGTGATCAGTTATATATTGAAAAGGACGCGAATGTACAACACGCACATTTAGATTCTTCTTTTGGACCAATTTATATTGCTAGTGGGGCAGTAGTGGAGGGTAATGTCACGATTAAAGGACCTGTAGCGATCTGTCGAAACAGTAGGGTAAAGTCTGGGGCAAGGATATATCCGAACGTGACAATTGGAGACAATAGTACAGTAGGAGGAGAAATAAGCAATACTGTTATTTGGGGTAACGCTGCAAAAGGGCACGAAGGCTACCTTGGTTGTGCAGTAGTCGGCGAAGGATGTAATTTGGGTGCGGGAACGACGAATTCAAATCTGAGGAACGACTGGAGAAATGTAAAGGTGTATGATTATGTTTGTGATGATTTTCGGGATACAGGTTTATTGAAATGTGGAGTTATAATTGGAGACCAAAGTATGTTGGGGATTCAATCTAAAATTAATACCGGAACGGTAATTGGCGTTGGGGTACAAGTTGCAATTTCAAAATTTATTCCCAAATTTGTCCCGGACTTTTTATGGCTTACCGATACACAAATCGAGGCTTATAGATTTGAGGATTTTGGTATGATGCTTGAACGAAAAGCGGCAGTTAAACACGAGCAGGATATAACGTCCTTAGATAAAAAATGTTATAGATGGGTGTTTGATGATGCCCGAGAATTAAGAAACAGAATAATCAATACTAAATAAATAATCATGCGTAAAAACATTGTTGCGGGAAACTGGAAAATGAATTTGAATTACGAAGAAGGGGTAAGCCTTTTTTCGGAAATCGTTAATATGGTCAAAGATGAGGTAATAGGCACTCAGGAGATTGTTGTCTGTAGTCCGGCCATCCACTTGTCAAGTTTAGGGAAACTGGCTTCTACATCATCTAACGTGGCTATAGGAGCGCAAAATATTCATCAGGCAGAATCAGGAGCTTATACAGGTGAGATATCAGCCTCTCAGGTGAAATCAATTGGGGCTTCCCATGTGATTTTAGGTCATTCTGAGCGGCGTGCTTATTTTGGGGAGACAGATGAGCTTTTGTCAGAAAAAGTAAATGCAGCATTAAAGTGTAATTTAGTTCCTATTTTCTGTATTGGAGAGACAAAAGATGAACGTGAATCGGAACGTTTTTTTGATGTGATACAAGCTCAATTGGAAAAAGGGTTATTCCACCTGTCAAACGAAGAGTTCGCTAAAGTAGTATTGGCGTACGAACCGGTGTGGGCGATTGGTACAGGGTTGACCGCTTCTCCGGAACAAGCTCAAGAAGTACATGCCTTTATTCGTGAAACTGTGGCTAATCAATACAGCCCGGAGATTGCTGATAATACGACTATCCTTTACGGCGGAAGTTGCAATCCTTCTAATGCGGGTACTTTATTTTCGCAACCTGATATTGATGGGGGGCTAATTGGAGGAGCTTCGTTAAAATCCCGTGATTTCTTGGAAATTGTAAAAGTTTTTAATACATAAAATGAAGTATGCTTCAGTAGTTTTTATTTCTTCTGATATTGAAGATTGGCAGAAAGATTTGTTTATTGCCGAGTTAGGTGAAATTGGTTTTGATACCTTTGAAGATACCGAAAATGGGTTTGTAGCCTATATACCTTCTGCTAATCTTGATGTCCAGGTTTTAGAAACGCTTATTTTGACGCAAGCGCACGGATTTCATTTAGACTATGAAATTAACGAATTAGGGGAAGAGAACTGGAATATATTGTGGGAGAGCAACTTTAATCCCATTATCGTAGATGACCAATGTTATGTGCGTGCTACCTTTCACGAAGCACAGCCCGGATACGCATACGAAATTGTAATAGATCCTAAAATGTCGTTTGGTACCGGTCATCATCAAACGACATCCATGATGCTTTCTTTTATTTTAGAAAACAATTTTGAAGGTAAGCGGGTTTTAGACATGGGATGTGGTACAGGGATCCTCGCTATTTTAGCATCCAAGAAAGGAGCGGAATCTATTATGGCGGTAGATTTTGATTCTATATGTGTTGAAAGTGTTGAGGAGAATAAAAAGTTGAACGGAATTTCGAATATTACTTCGTATTTAGGATCGAAAGAAGTCATTGGTGATAGTGCCTTTGAAACGATATTGGCAAATATTAATCGTAATATTCTATTGGATCAATTAGACGTGTATGCAGGATCCTTGGCAGCAAATGGTGAATTATATATGAGCGGATTCTATTACGAAGAGGATTTAATGATTATTCGACAAAAATGTGAAAGTTTAAACTTATTCTTTAAAGAAAGTAAAAAGCTGGATGCTTGGTGTTCTGCAAAATTTATTAAGAAATAGTTCATGCGTATTCATTTTATAGCAATAGGTGGCAGTGTAATGCATAATTTGGCAATTAGCTTAGCCAAATCAGGTCATCAGGTTTCGGGATCTGATGATCAGATCGTTGAACCTTCTAAATCCAGATTAAGCCAATCAGGACTGCTGCCGAAAGAATTGGGCTGGCACCCTGAAGTGATATCATCTGATTTGGATGCTATTATTTTGGGGAAACATGCGTCAGCGGATAATCCTGAACTCAAAAAAGCTCAGGAACTGAATATTAAAATCTATTCGTTCCCCGAATTTGTCTACGAACAGAGTATTCAGAAAACACGTGTAGTGATAGCCGGTAGTTATGGAAAAACAACCATAACCAGTATGATAATGCATGTATTGAAAAAAATAGGCAAAGAGTTTGATTATCTTATTGGTGCCAAATTAGAAGGCTTCGATTCACTGATAAAGCTCACGCCTTCGGCGCCTATTATCATCATTGAAGGTGATGAATTCTTTGCATCATCAATAGATCATCAATCTAAATTCCACTATTATCATCCGAATATCGCCCTTATCAGCAATATTTATTGGGATAATTTTAAGGCCTTGATTTCTGAAGAAGAATATTATAGACAGTTTGAAACCTTTATTGATACCATTGTTGTTAAAGGTACTCTGATTTATAACAAGGACGATCATAACCTCCGTAAGATTGTTGAAGAAACTATGGATTGTAAGATAAATCGTCATGGATACAAATTGCCCTCGTACACCATCAACAAAGGAGTCACATTTTTGCAGGTAGGGGAGCGCGAAATTCCGTTGGAAGTAATAGGGAAGCACAATTTATCTAATATTGCCGGTGCCTTTACCGTATGTGAATGGTTAGGGATCAAACGAGAGGATTTTTATGATGCGATTAAGGACTTCAAAAGTTCTATCCGTTATCTGGAATTCGTAGCGAGCGAGAATGGGAGCGTTGTCTATCAGGATTTTGCCCACACACCCTCCAAGCTGAAATCCAGCATCCATGCGATTAAGGAACAATTTTCTGCTTCCAAATTACTGACGGTAATTGAATTAAATCCGTATGAAGTCATCGATGATGCTAAAGTTGTTCAGTACAATGGAAGTTTGGATGAATCTGATTTTTCTATAGTATTCATTAATAAAAACAGTATTAAAGAAAAAAATATATTATTGGGTAATATTATTGAAAAGGTGATGGAGGTGTTTGATCATTCTGGTTTGCAGATCATTACTGAATTAGACGGATTATACGACACTCTTGAACAGTTTGATAGTGAGGGTGTTAATATGCTTTTTATGAGTTCGAATAACTATACTGGTTTAAATTTATTAGGTTTTGCTGATAAATTTCTTCAAAAAAAGATCTAAAACATTTATTAAATATTGTTTTCTTTAATATATTTTTTTTACTTTTGAAATAATAACATACATTTTGCCGATGAATGCATTAGGAAAAAAAATTAGATTACTTAGACACCAGAAGGGGTGGAGCCAAGAAGATGTAGCAAAGCGATTAGATATATCTATTCCTGCATTTTCAAAAATCGAAACAGGTATTACCGATGTGAACTTGTCTCGTTTGAATCAAATTTCAAAGCTATTTGGTTTAACATTAGTCCAGTTATTATCAACTTCAGATTCCGAAGAAGATAAAGCTAAAGTTGATGAAGTGAATGAGCTCAATAAAAAGCTTCAACAACGGGAAGCCGAAGTTATCGAATTGCAAAAAAAAGTAATTGATCTTTACGAACAACTTCATAAGAAATAAATACTTTTATGAAGGTTCTCTTGATGGTGGTTATTGATGAGTGTTGAAAACAAGATTCTTAAACTTTCAGAAAAATAGAAAAGGCAGACGTTTATTTTTACGCTGCCTTTTTTGTAACCTCTAAAATGATTATGTAGATTAGATTTACAGTATTTCCCTAGAAATCTTCGTCCTCGTCATCAAAATCATCAAACCCGCTTACAGAATCAATTTCTAAATCAAAATCATCATCATAAACATCTTCTGAATCATCTTCAGGACCGTTAAAATTGATTAAACGCTCATCAATTTCACTACTTTTTACAGTCTCGTTAATCATAGCTATAGTATTCTTACTGTTGTTATATCAAACGTAAAATTAGAGAAGATATTTGAAACTATAAACTTTTTTTAAAAATTATAGTATTGTTTTTCAGTATGTTAAAAAAGATAAAACTCTTCCCGGAAAATTTTATTCCACCGTGTCTCCTATACTGTTTTCTTCAGCTACTATGTCTTTTAACTGTGGTAAATCTTTGACACTGTTAATGCCAAAGTGATTCATAAATTGATCACTTGTTGTGTAAAGCAAAGGCTTACCGATGCTTTCGGCTTTTCCACCTATTTTGATTAAATCTTTCTCCAATAAGCGTTGGATGGAATAATCGCAATTCACTCCTCTAATCTGTTCCACCTCTATTTTTGTAATCGGTTGCCGATAGGCTATGATAGCTAGTGTCTCAAGTGCCGATTGACTCAGTTTTTTTCGGTCGCGATGAGCCTGTAAATGATTGATCGCTTCATGATAGATTTCCTTTGTCAAAAACTGGTATTGATTATTAATTAAGGAAAGCGAAAAGACAGTGTCTTCGCTTTCATATTTTAATTCTATTTTACCTAAAAAATCTAAAACCTCTTCTTTGTTGATGTCAATAGCAAGCGCATCTTGTAATACTTGCTTAATATCATTAGCAGATATTCCTTCTTCGGAAGCAAAGATCAGCGCTTCAATATTTAAGATGATATCTTTCAAATCTAATAATTAATTACTTGTTCTACCATTGATTCGGGGATCTCTCTGAATTGATATGTCTGGGTACGGAGCTGGGGTTCGAACCCAGCTTCTGCAATTGCATCCTGAATAGTTTGCGAAGTGAAGCGGTGAGGAGCTCCTGCCGCCGAAACCACATTTTCTTCAATCATAATGGAACCAAAATCATTTGCTCCGCCATGCAGGCACAATTGAGCCACTTGTTTCCCTACAGTGAGCCAGGATGCCTGAATATTTTTGATATTAGGCAACATGATACGGCTTAATGCAATCATTCGTATATATTCGTCTCCTGTTACATCATTGGTAATACCGCGTAGACGCTTTAGGAGCGTTCCATCATCTTGGAATGGCCAAGGTATGAAGGCGATAAATCCATGATGCCCCTCCGGCTTTTCATCTTGTACTTCTCGTATCCAGACCAAATGTTCGAAACGTTCTTCGATTGTTTCGATATGCCCAAACATCATTGTGGCCGAAGTGGGAAGATTAATTTTGTGTGCAGCACGCATGACATCCAACCATTCCTGCCCCCCACATTTACCTTTAGAAATTAAACGGCGTACGCGATCATTTAATATCTCCGCACCGGCGCCGGGTAGTGAGTCTAATCCTGCTTCTTTGAGAACGGTAAGCACATCGATATGGCTCATGCCTTCTAACTTGGCAATGTGTGCAATTTCCGGTGGACCTAGCGAATGCAGTTTAAGGGTAGGGTACAAATCCTTTAACTGTTTAAATAACGAAGCATAGAATTCGATGCCTAAATCTGGATGATGCCCTCCCTGTAATAAAAGTTGATCACCTCCGTATTTAAAGGTCTCTTCAATTTTTTGCGTGTATGTCTCTATATCTGTAATATAACTTTCTTCATGCCCCGGACGTCTGAAAAAATTACAGAATTTGCAGTTTGCAATACATACGTTCGTTGTATTTACATTCCGGTCTATCTGCCAGGTTACTTTACCATGCGGAACCTGAACTTTACGAAGCTCATTGGCCACATAGGTCAGATCGGCGGTAGCTGCATGACGATATAAGTAAATACCTTCTTCTTTTGATAAAAAATCAAAATTTAAGGCGCGTTCCAATAAAGAATTTACATCCATTAGAACAAAGATACACAGTTTTTTTGTTAAATTTTAACTATCGAATGTAAGAGGTGCGCGCAGTAGCTAGATCAAAATCATCAAGACACAGGAAATGATGACCATACACGTAATAGTAATTCGGAACTCTTTTTCAGGTAATATTTTCACGAGTTTTATGCCAAGCACTCCTCCTAATACAATAAATGGAAGTGCTATGAAATTCAGTAACACACCCGCCCAACTTATATTCTGCCAAACAAAGAACTGTAAGGGAATTTTGATGTAGTTTAAGATCATGATAAACCACGCTCCAGTGGCTACTAAAGCATATTTATTTAAGTTCTTGGTCAATAGATAAACGGATACTGCCGGCCCTGCAACATTACCGATCATAGTCGAAAATCCTATGATAAAACCAAAAAGGGGTGAATACCATTTTCCATTGGTGATGGTAAGTTGTTTGGTTTTGCCAAGCTTTTCCATCCACAACATAATACCTATTCCCAAAATAATGCATGCTCCCATTGTTATTTTAAAGGCCGTGTCATCAATATACTTTCCGATGATTAAAGCTGCAGTTAACCCAATCAACGCCATCGGTAACAATTTCAGAACTTCAGCCCATACCAGCTGCTTTCGGTAGTAGATCACACCCATCAAGTCTGCCAAGGCGAGCAATATAAGTACGATACCGGTTGAGTATTTTGCGCCAAAAAGTATGGCAAATAGAGGTACCGCCAACGAACCTATGTTTTGAATCCCCGTTTTGGACATCCCTATCAGTAGTGCACATGTAAAATACAGTACCCAACTCGATGTGTCTGGTAGGAGGGCTAGTGCTTCGTCAAACATTATTTCGTCAGTAGGGCCAAGATTTTTGAAGCATCTATTTCTGTGTAATCCTGAATGTAAAGATTGCAGGGAGGAAGTTGTTCCTTTGTATGTGAGCTTAATACACCCACAACTTTCATATTTGCATTAATTGCTGCAGATATTCCAGAAAACGAATCTTCAAAGATGACACAACGACTTGGATCTACACCTAAGTTTTGAGCGGATGTTAAATACACTTCAGGGTCGGGTTTATGTTTAGTAACATTTTCACTAGCCAATAAGGATTCCATTTTCGGACGGATACTCAATCCGTCGATAACAAGGTCCATGTTGGCCTTCGGAGCGGAAGTGGCTACGCCAGTTTTGAAACCGCCATCTTTCAAATCCTCCAAAAAAGCTACAAAATTTGGAATAGATTTTATCTCTGATTTATATATTTCCCTAAATAATCCCTCTTTTTCGTTTTCCAGTTGTAAAAGCTCTTCACCGACAATAGGTTTTTTGAAAAAATGGCTCATAATATATGAATTATGTTTGCCATACATGTGATGCTCAAACTCTACATCGCTATAAGGAATTTTGTGCTTATTGAAGAAGACTTCAAAGGCTTTAGCATGGTACGGATTCGTATGTGCGATTACACCGTCCATATCAAAGATCACCGCATAATTATTCATGACGCAAACTTAGAGATATTTGGAATCATACGCAATTATAATCTCATTGAATATACCGGCTGAGCTAAGGGGGGTATCACAAAATTTTATGAGCTGGAAAACTCTCTAAAACAGAAAAACCTTCTCTATTTTCAATAGAGAAGGTTTTTAAAGTACCTAGGGCGGGAATCGAACCCGCACTCCCTTAACGGGAACAGGATTTTAAGTCCTGCGTGTCTACCAGTTCCACCACCTAGGCAACTGAGCGAAAGACGAGATTCGAACTCGCGACCCCAACCTTGGCAAGGTTGTGCTCTACCAACTGAGCTACTTTCGCTTGACGTGGTGCAAATATAGGGAGAAAAATTAAATTCTAAAATTATTGCAATTTATTTTTTGCTATGTCAGGATAAAATGCTCAATCTGTGTAAATTAATTTTTAATCTCTACACTATTATGTCATTCTGAAGTGAATTTGGTCTTGTTTTTGTCTATTTTTGCCGTTGAGTCATTTTGATCGTATGAAGATTTTTAAATTGTTATTTTCGTTTATTGTGTTTGTGCCTACATTCCTTGTGGCAAATACCTATCCCGAAGTCATTTTTGACAATAGTCTGGTAAAGGGTGTTTATGCAAAAAGTACGATAAATTATAGTGGAAAGAGTTGGGTAGAAAATGTAAACCATCATTTGTTGGTATCCGACACACTCTTTTTTACACCCGGTAATGCCTTATCGTTGAAATATATTTCGGCAGAAGAGGGGAATTGGAAAGCTGAAATTAAATACAGCCGTCAAAAATATCACTACAAGTTTGATAATGATGATTTTTTAAGCATTCGAATTTTTGTAAAAAGTACGGAAACAGGGGTGGAAGATTTACCAAAGCTATATGTAAAACAACCCAATAGCACCTCTATGTCATTTTCACTCGAAAAGTTTATTATCGATTATGAGGTTAATAAATGGGTTCAGGTGAAGATTCCGATAAGTGCTATTCGGGATATCAATTTCAACGAGCCCATTGGAGCTATTGGATTTCAACAACACAAAAGCTCTAATCGCTTACAGCATATTTTTATCGATCAGATCGAATTTTTGGCAAAGAATTACCCGCAGGTAAAATTGTCTTCACCGGCAATCCTTACTGATGCTGTTCCTTACGACAGGCAGGTACATTTAAAATGGCAATTGCCCCTGACACCAAGTATACATTACATTAAAATCTATCGTTCAGAAGATGGAGAAAATTTTAAGCCAATTGGAATACGCCCGGTTCAAATGCAGTCTTGTTTGGATATGGTGCCGATTTTGGGTAGAAAATACTATTACAAAATCGCTTGGGTTGATTACAATTATCAAGAATCACCATTCTCCGCGGTAAAGGAAATTATGGCCAAAGAGTTGAAAGAGAGTCAATTGTTGGATTTGATTCAATTGGCGCATGTCAATTATTTTGTAGAAAACTATGATGTTAACAGTGGGATGTATATGCCTTTCCGGATGAAAGATAAAGCCGTTGTATCTACAAAAGAAACGGGAGGGGCTATTATTTCATTACTGATTGGAGCTGAACGTAAGTTTATTTCGCGGCAAGCGGTGTATGGACGGATATCAAAAATTGTCTATTTCCTGTTGAAAGCTCAAAACAATAAGGGTATATTCCCTTCTTATTTTAATGGGAGGGGGGGAGTTCCCGAATATCGAAATGATAGTCCTCAATATGATGTGTCGGCCACTTCCAATATACTGGAAGCACTGTTGATTGCACGGGAATATTTTTCAGGCGATTCGGTAGAAGAAGTGGATTTGAGAAAGCGGATTACTAAACTTTATGAAGGCATTAATTGGCAGGAGCTCACGTTGGAAGGGACTAATGATATATTGAGATCTTCGTTGCCAGCGGCCGGGGATCTAAATACGCCGTTGCAACTTACACTGCATGGTATTAATGAATCGATCAATACCTATTTTTTAGCAATGGCGGCTCCCAAATTTCCGTTGCCATTAACAAGTTATTACAATGCAGTGTATCACAATTATAGTTCTTATAAACCTGATCCGATAGAAGAGGGTGAGGTAGATATACATGCAGATAGTTTAGCTTCAGATACCCTCTTGTTGTCAGAAAATCAAAAATTGGTGACCTTAATAGACACATTTATTCAAACATCAATTTTGAAAGATACGCTTTTGTATGGTAGTCCACTCAAACTCGGAGAATATAATCGAAGCTTGATGGAACTGTATAAGACCTTTTTGACGGTATCACCCGACCTTGTACAGGATACGGTTCTTGATTTTAAAGAAGTACTGAATTCTTACGTCCATTTTGTAAAGCGGCGTGACAATGAAATGGGGGTAGGTTCCACCGATAGCGATATATGGGGGTTTTATCAACACCGTGATAGTATAGGTAATTATCGCATAAATCCGTCTATCGCACCTTCATCTATTTTTGTGGATAAAGAGGTCGGATTGCAGGCAGTTTTAGCACTCTATCATCAATATGGAAATGTGCTGTTTACAGAATATGGATTTAGATCTTGGTTGGACCTGCGTAATGATGACGTCTCGGATGAATATTTGGCTACCAATCAATCTACATTATCCATTGCTTTGGAAAATTATCGTTCGGGTTTGATCTGGAAATTATATGCACAAATTCCTGAATTAAAAGCCGTACGCGAAAGTTTATTTGCCATAAATCTTGAACCGGTTAATGAATAATTTAAAAGATTCGTTTATCTTTATGCGGATTAATGATCATAATGTATATGAATAAAGTACTTTTATTATCTGTTGCAGCCATCACCTTAGGATTTACTGGCTGTAAGCAACAAAAAATAACAGCATTGCCAGGAGCAGTTATTTCAAAAGACGGTACAGATGATGGTTTAAAAAATGTGAAATCAGAATTTGACGATGCAGCACGTATCAACGAGGGAATTAAGTTTACGTTATCCTCTGACTTATTATTCCCATCTAATTCTTCGTATTTAACGGATAAAGCGAAAGTCGAAATCAGTAAATTAGCTAAGATCTTAAAAGAAGACAGTAAGAAAAAAATAAGGGTAGATGGACATACTGACGCTACAGGTGAAGCGGGGTATAATCAATGGCTATCCGAAAAAAGAGCAACTTCTGTGAAGAATTTTTTAGAAGATTCAGGTATTTCCGCTTCACGGATTTCAATTAAAGGCCTGGGACAAACCAAGCCGGTAGGTGATAACAAAACCCCGGAAGGCAGACAACAGAATAGAAGAGTAGAAGTGGTTATTCTGGACTAGATAGACATCGGAAGAAAAAATTTATAAACAAGCAGCAACATGTTCAATATGTTGCTGCTTGTTTTTTTTTAGGAAAGTGTCTGTATAAAAGCGCCTGTGTACAGGTACATCAAGAACCTTCATGTGTGTTTCATAGCTTTTGATGTTTAAGGGACACGTAGGTTTTATTTCAGCGGATACTCTTTTCTAAGTCCCAATAAGTAGATTAGTGATCCTAATATAGGGACGAAAGCGATTAAAAATATAATTAAAATCCGCTCCATAGATTTATTCGTGAAATCCCTTTTGAAGAGATCTATTAGTGTATAGATGATCAGCGCAAAAGGAATAATCCACACTATTCCTAGCACGAGTAATAATACAATTTCTTGGCTTCCGAGATTTATAAATACATTCATAATTTTTATTATAGTTGTTCTAAAATAATAAATATAATCCACATTATCAACGTCACTACAGATTGTGATAATAATGTGGAAAACGACTTAATTATATTCATTAAATTTGTTTTCGATAAAAGAAAGAATGCATGTATATAATATTTGATACGGAAACAACAGGGCTGCCAAAACGCTGGGACGCACCGATTACAGATACGGATAATTGGCCTCGCTGTATTCAAATAGCGTGGCAACTGCATGATGAAATGGGTAATCTGATCGAGCATCAGGATTATTTAATTAAGCCCGATGGGTTCAATATTCCCTACGATTCCGAAAAAATTCACGGTATTTCTACAGAATTAGCGATAGAACAAGGTGTGCCGTTGGTAGAGGTATTGGATAAATTCAATATAGCTTTAGCTAAAGCCAAGTTTGTAGTCGGTCAGAATATCGGTTTCGACCTCAATATTATGGGGTCAGAATATTATCGTTATGGGGTAAAAACAACATTGAATGATAAACCAATATTGGATACCTGTACGGAAGTTACCGCAGAGTTGCTCCAACTTCCGGGAGGTCGTGGCGGAAGATATAAGTTACCTAACTTAACCGAACTCCATTCGTATTTATTTGGAGTGCCTTTTGCCGAAGCACACAATGCGACCGCCGATGTGGAAGCGACTACACGCTGTTTTTTTGAGCTTGTACGTCGGGAAGTATTCACATCTGAAGAACTTCAGGTAGATACGGGATATTTTATTGAATTCCGAAGAGAAAATCCAGACGTAATCCCGACTGTTGGGTTACAGCATATCAATCTCAAAGCGGCTTCCGACGCAATAAGAAGTAAAAAGAAAGAAGATGTAACTCATGTTGTAGATCGTGAAGCAGCGGAAGCTTTAAAAGACGCTGTATTTGCGCATTTACATAATCATTCTCAATTCTCGGTGTTACAATCAACAATCTCAATCGGCGGATTGGTGTCCGCTGCATCAAAGTATAATATGCCTGCTGTAGCGCTTACAGATCACGGAAATATGATGGGAGCTTTTCATTTTGTAAGTAAAGTGATTGGTCATAACAAAGAGGTCGAAGCTAGGAATCAAGAGCAGATCGAAGCGGGGAAGCAACCATCCGAGCAGATTATAAAGCCGATAGTAGGATGCGAGTTTTATGTCTGTGAAAATCGAAAGGATAAATCTCGTAAAGATAATGGATACCAGATTGTTATGCTGGCGAAGAATAAGAATGGTTATCATAACTTAGCCAAAATGGCTTCGGTAGCCTATACCGAAGGGTTTTATTATGTGCCGCGTATCGACAAAGAGACGGTAGAACGATATAAAGAGGATATCATCGTCTTGTCTGGAAATTTACAGGGGGAAGTTCCTAATAAAATTCTTAATATAGGTGAAAATCAGGCAGAAGAGGCTTTGATCTGGTGGAAAAACTTGTTTGGTGAAGATTTCTATATGGAAGTCATGCGGCATGGGCAAGAAGATGAAGATCGGGTAAACCAATCTTTAATCCAACTTGCAAGAAAACATGAGGTAAAGCTCGTTGCAACAAACAATACATACTATTTAAACAAAGCCGATGCGCACGCTCATGATATTTTACTGTGTGTGAAGGATGGCGAAAAGCTGACTACTCCTGTAGGACGAGGTCGTGGATTTCGTTTTGGAATGCCTAATCAAGAGTACTATTTCAAATCTCCGGATGAAATGAAAAAGGCTTTTGCAGATTTGCCTGAGGCGATTTTTAACCTACAGGATATATTGGCAAAGATTGAAATCTATGCGCTGAATCGCGATGTTTTGCTTCCTAAATTTGAAATCCCCGAAGAATTTCAGCATGCCGAGGATAATGAAGATGGCGGTAAGCGCGGAGAGAACGCTTTTTTAAAACATTTAACCTATGTCGGTGCCGAAAAACGATACCCAAAGATAACCGAAGAAATTCGGGAAAGATTAGACTTTGAGCTCGCGACAATCGAACGTACAGGGTATCCCGGATATTTCTTGATTGTGCAGGATTTTATAGCTGCTGCTAGAAGTATGGGTGTCTCAGTTGGGCCTGGTCGTGGATCTGCAGCAGGTTCCGCGGTAGCCTATTGCTTAGGTATTACCAATCTGGATCCTATTCAATATGATTTACTTTTTGAACGGTTCTTAAACCCCGATCGTGTATCCATGCCCGATATAGATATCGATTTTGATGATGAAGGCCGTGGAAAAGTAATGCAGTACGTGATTGATAAATACGGTGCATCTCAGGTTGCGCAGATCATTACCTACGGTACCATGGCGGCTAAATCTTCCATTAAAGATACGGCACGTGTATTGGACTTGCCTTTACAAGATTCCAACGAAATTGCCAAGCTTATTCCGAATCTCAAACTGAGTAAAATTTTCTCCATGGAAGAAAAAGCACTTAAGGAAGTACTACGCTCGGAAGAATTAGAGGCGGTCAACAAATTGAAGTCAATTGCAGAAGGTGCAGGTTTGGAAGCCGAGACCATCAAACAAGCTAGGGTGTTGGAAGGCTCAATGCGTAATACGGGGATCCATGCCTGCGGAGTGATTATTACACCGAGCGACATCACCAATTTCGTGCCCGTATCGCTTGCCAAAGATTCAGATTTATATGTCACTCAGTTTGATAACTCGGTTGTAGAAAGTGCAGGTTTGTTGAAAATGGACTTTTTGGGGCTGAAGACATTGACTCTTATTAAAGATACGGTTACGAATGTGAAACTGAGACATGGTGTAGAATTGAATCCGGATGAATTCCCGATTGATGATTTATTGACCTATGAGTTATTTCAAAGAGGAGAGACGATAGGTGTATTCCAATACGAATCCCCGGGTATGCAAAAATACATGAAGGAATTAAAACCTACGGTATTTGCCGATTTAATAGCGATGAACGCGCTGTATCGCCCGGGGCCTATTGAATATATTCCATCTTTCATTAAACGTAAACATGGGATAGAGCCAATCATCTACGATTTAGACGCATGTGAAGAGTACTTGAAAGAAACTTATGGGATCACGGTATATCAAGAACAGGTAATGCTTTTGTCTCAAAAATTAGCAGGCTTTTCAAAGGGTGATGCCGATGTGTTGCGGAAAGCGATGGGAAAGAAGCAAAAAGCGGTGTTGGATAAGATGAAACCCAAATTCGTTGAGCAAGCAGCGGAGAAAGGGCATAGTCCAAAAGTATTGGAAAAGATCTGGACAGACTGGGAAGCCTTTGCTTCGTATGCGTTCAATAAATCTCACTCTACCTGCTATGCGTGGGTCGCTTATCAAACTGCGTATCTGAAAGCCCATTATCCGGCAGAATATATGGCTGCGGTACTTTCAAATAATATGAATGATATCAAGCAGGTTACATTTTTTATGGAAGAATGTAAAAGGATGGGATTACAGGTGCTGGGCCCCGATGTAAATGAATCTCACTACAAATTTACGGTAAATGAGCAAGGTGCGATACGATTTGGAATAGGGGCCGTAAAAGGTGTTGGAGCAGGGGCGGTAGATACTATCGTACAGACTAGGGCGACAAGTCCGTACAAATCGATCTTTGATTTTGCTAAACGGATTGATCTTCGTGCAGCGAATAAAAAAGCCTTCGAAAGCCTAGCCTATGGAGGTGGATTTGACGGATTTACCGATACCCACCGTGCACAATATTTCTTTAGGGACGGAGATGGTTCGACGGGTATAGAAAAAGCAGTGAAATTTGGTCAGCGTTTCAAAGAAAATGAGCAGTCGGCGCAGGCCAGTTTGTTTGGTGGAGGAGCGGCGGCCGACTTGCCGGAACCTATTTTGACACCTTGTCCACAATGGGGCTTGATCGAAAAATTGAAATACGAAAAGGATGTTATCGGAATTTATTTGACTAGCCATCCATTGGACAATTATAAGTTTGAAATTAAACATTTCTGTCAGAATAATGTGACTGATTTGCAGCTTATTAATAAGGTGAAAGCCTCTGAGGTTGAACAAGAGGTATTATTGGATTTCAACCGGATCAAGAATAAAGAAGTTATCATTGGGGGTATTATTGCCAGTGCAGCCCACAAAGTAGCTAAATCTGGCAAACCATTTGGTTCTTTTATTCTTGAAGATTATTACGATTCCTATGAAATTGCCGTCTTTGGAGAAGACTACGTCAAATTTAAAGGTTACCTGCAGGAAGGTTATTTTGTGCAGATAAGGGGTTTGGTTCAGGAACGCTTTAAACAGGTTGGGAATTGGGGATTCGAGTTAAAGGGTATTCAGTTATTATCTGATCTCCGTGACAAGTTGGCGAAGAGTTTCACCATTCAGATCGCATTGCATAAATTGAATAATGAGATGGTAAACGAAATCAACAATCTGGTGCAGTCTACTATCGACGAAGCCAACCCCGCTAACTGCCAGTTGAAGTTTAAAGTAATGGATGTTCAGGACGAATTTGTAGTAGAGATGCCAGCCAAGACAACAAAAATACATATTACTAACGAACTACTAGACGGCTTGGAGGAGATGGAGGGGGTCAATTATAGATTAAATTGATAAGGTTTAGATATTTTACATCGCGATTAGAATTCATTTGTCTGGATTTATTTATATTTGTACATAAGTTTGATCAATTTTAAAAAGAGAGTATATTATGGCATTAGAAATTACAGATAGCAACTTTGAAGAAGTTGTATTAAAATCAGATAAACCCGTACTAATTGACTTTTGGGCTGAATGGTGTGGACCATGTCGTATGGTAGGGCCATTGGTTGACGAAATTGCAAATGAGTATGAAGGCAAAGCAGTGGTAGGAAAAGTTAATGTGGATAATAATCCGGATATTTCTGTGCGCTTTGGGATCAGAAACATTCCTGCATTATTGTTTTTCAAAAATGGTGAGATTGTAGATAAGCAAATCGGAGCGGTGCCTAAATCTGTATTGGTAGAAAAGCTAGACAAGCAATTGTCGTAGTTAGCCTATTTAAAAGCATAAAAAAGAGCGAATATTCGCTCTTTTTTATGCTTTATACCCTTTTTCTTAGTGCCATTCTTCCCTGCCTAATATTTTTTTGTCAGTGTATTCTATTTTATCTTCTACTGGTTCTGTTGAACCCGCTTCACGAACAAGATTAGGTTGACCGGCATCGATCCACGCTGAATACAACAATGATCCGACATAATAGATAGAAGACCTGAATCTTCTCTCTACCATGCCATTTAGGGCGCGGTGGTAGGAGGTCGCATAGGTGTCCGAATAGTTTAATGTCAGTTGATTATTGCGTGTAATGTAACTTTTTTGATCGGCTTTCTTTATGGTGTTTGAAAGTTCCTTTTCGATATGTAAGACAGAATCGACTAAGGCATTACTTTCCTTTATAATCTGCCACCCCAATTGTAATGGGTCATTGATATAGGTCGCGGCACCCACAAAATAATCATACTCATGGGCGAACATCTCGGGCAATCTTGTTTCCCAGAATGCGTGGATTCCTATTTGATCTGAAAATTGACCATTGTAGTTGCTAGTCGTATGCAAAGGAACATGTGCATCTGCCACGTAATGGCCAAGATCAGCACTGAACTGAATGATGCGGTTATAATCCCGTTCTTTAAGCACATTCACTAGATTTAGGTAAGTTCTCCAAATTTGCCACGGTACCATCCCATTAGCGAGTAATTTTCGTTCTGTAAATTTTGCTACTGCTTTGCTCCAGTGTATGGGAATAGAATCCGTGCCTTCGTCGTATTTATCAAGATCGATATAGTGCCGGGGACCTTCTAAGGTATCGATGTAGCAGCGCTTATCGGCATCTACTGCTTTTTCAGTTATAGTTTTAAGATGCTTTTTATAGAATCGGGCTAATGAGGTGGGTAATGTATAGACTGCGTTCTCATTTATTTGTTTGTGCGCATAGAATCCCCAAGAGGTAAGGAGTAGAAAAAGGGTTAAACAAAGAAGTGTAGTCGCAATGAATTTCATGTGTATATGATTACTTTATAATTAGTTGATTGTAAACTTAAAGTTAACTAAATTTTATTAAATCAGGTTTAACAGAATCATTTTAAAAAAATGCGTACTTTCGGATGAATATATTAAACCACATGAAGATACTTTATGCAATTCAAGGTACTGGAAATGGACATCTATGTCGGGCAATGGATGTTATACCTTGTCTTCAAAAATTTGGTGAGGTAGACGTACTTATCAGTGGTATTCAAGCGGACATCTGTCTTCCTTTTGAGATCAGATATCGCCTTCATGGAATGAGTTTTATTTTTGGTAAATCCGGAGGCGTAGATATTTGGAAAACATTTATGAGTTCTACTTTGCGTAAATTCATTCAGGAAATAAATTCTATTCCGGTAGAAAAGTATGACTTGGTGATTAATGATTTTGAACCCATTACTGCCTGGGCCTGTCATACACGGGATATACCCTGCATCGGATTGAGCCATCAGATCGGAGCCATGCATAAAAGTAGTCCGAAACCGGAAGATAGTGATATGATGGGGAAGTTTATTATGAAAAACTATGCTCCTTGTACACACTCGTATGGTTTTCATTTTAAAAGCTACCACGACGATATTTTTACTCCCGTTATCCGTAAACCTATTCGCGAGTTGAAACCGACAAATGAAGGACATTATACGGTGTACTTGCCTTCTTATGATGATGCACATATCCTGAAACATCTTTCGAAGTTCCAAAATATTAAGTGGGAAGTATTTTCAAAGCATAATATGAAGGCTATTCATTATAAAAATATATCCATCAATCCTATTAATAGTGAGGCCTTTGTGAAAAGTATGGCTTCTTCGGAAGGGGTATTGTGTGGGGCAGGTTTTGAAACTCCGGCAGAAGCTTTGTATCTTAGAAAAAAATTACTTGTCATTCCCATGAAGAATCAATACGAACAGCATCTGAATTCTGCCGCATTGGAGGAAATGGGCGTACCAGTGATAAAGAGCTTAAAAAAGAAATACGAATACGATATAGCGCTTTGGCTTAATAGCAAAGCTACTGTTCAGGTGGATTATCAAGACAATACGCTACAGATCGTTGAACAAATTATCAATAAACATCAATAGAATTAATATGAACAAATTTTTGAACCTGATTTTTATAAGTTCCCTGGCTGTTTCTGCGGCTCATGCCCAAAGTCTTGTGACACCTAAAGATTCATTGTCGTATGCACTTGGAAGGGACATTGGTTCTTCACTGAAAAAAGCAGGTTTTGATATAGATATCCAGATACTTAGTCAGGCTATTTCTTCTTCTTTAGTAGAGCAAGAAGGTTTGTTTAGTAAAGAGCAAAATTTACAAATTATTCAAGGAACCATCAAAAAGTTAGCGGACGAGCGTAATGCGGTGTTGAGGAAATCAGGTGAAGAGTTTTTAGCCAAAAATAAAACCAATCCCAATATAAAGGTAACACCTGAAGGTGTACAATATGAAATTTTGGTGCAGGGAGAGGGCGCACAACCTACTGTTGAAGATGAAGTCGTTGTACACTATATAGGTTCATTGATTGATGGCAATCAGTTTGATAGTACACACGACCGTGGCCAACCTCTTAGTTTGGATCTTGGCCGTGTAATAGAAGGATGGAAGATTGGTATACCGATGATGAAAGTTGGTTCAAAATACAAGTTTTACATTCCACAGCATCTAGGATATGGCGAGCGTGGAACGGGGCAAATACCTGCTTTTAGCACCTTGATATTTGAGGTCGAACTTTTAGAAATCAAAGTGAAGAATGTGGTGTAAATAATAAGTTTCGGAGATGTTGTTATAGACGTTTAGCTATTAAAGTATTTGTTCATAATATATGTTAGATCTTCCGGTGTATCTATGGCATCGTTAGTATGTGCAGATACTGCCGTCTGAATTTTATATCCATTATCCAGCCAACGCAACTGTTCTAAAGCTTCCATTTGTTCGAGGTGAGATACAGGCAGGGCACTAATTTCTTTTAGAACTTCTGTTCGGTAGCCATAGATACCTATATGATTATAAAATGGCCTCTTAGTTAACCAATCTTCGATTTTTACACCTCTTAAAAAAGGGATAGCTTGTCTGGAAAAATAAATAGCCTCTCCATTTTTGTTCAATACCACTTTTGGTTTATTTTCATTTAATAATTCTTCATTCGATGATACTTTATGTACGAGAGTAGCGATTTGGGTTGTCGGATTTTCAAAACAAGAAGCCAATAGATTTATTTGCTGAGGGTCAATAAAAGGCTCATCACCCTGGATGTTGATGGCAATATCAAACCCCTCAAGTGACGCTATTACCTCGGCACAGCGGTCAGTTCCGGATTGATGATCCTTTCTGGTCATCACGACATTACCAGCAGTGCTTTTGATGTGGTCATAGATACGCTGGTCGTCTGTAGCTACTATTACTTCACTAAGTGCAGAAGCATGTTTTGCCTGATTGTACACCCGCCGGATCATGGATGTACCTCCGATATCTGCCAAAGGCTTACCCGGGAAGCGGGAAGAATCGTATCGAGCGGGAATTATGCCTATTATTTTCATCTGTATAAAGTTATTTATTCAATAATTGCCTTTTAGGGGTATTATTTATTGAAAAAATACGTATTAAAAAAGTCCGAACAGTTCTGTTTCGATTTTTCGGATGATAGTTCCCAGATCTTCCGGATTATTAGCAAAATCTAGATTGTCTTTATCCAATACCAGCAATTTACCATCGTCATAACTGTCTATCCATTTGTCATATTTGTCGTTTAATTTGGATAAATAATCGAGGCGAATGCCGGATTCGTAGTCTCTTCCTCTAAGTTGTATATTATTTACCAACGTAGGTACAGAAGCTTTCAGATAAATTAAGAGATCCGGCGGTTTGATATAGTGTATGATACTTTGAAAAATATTGCTGTAATTTTCAAAGTCACGGGCACTCATCAATCCCATATCGTATAGGTTTTCTGCAAAGATGTAAGCATCTTCATATATAGTACGATCCTGAATCATTTTAATCCCCTTACTTTGTAATTCGACTATATGCCTAAATCGACTATTTAGAAAGAAGATTTGGAGATTGAACGCCCATCGTTTCATATCGCTGTAGAAGTCTTCCAAATAGGGATTATTGTCTACGGCTTCAAACTGAGGCTCGTAATTCAGATGATGTGCCAACAATTTGGTCAATGTAGTCTTTCCAGCACCTATATTTCCTACTATCGCTATATGCATATCTAAATTTAATATAGTTTTTTTAGTCCAATAATCTCTCTTACTTCTTTAATCGTTTTATGTGCACTAGCCTGTGCTTTCTCAGCTCCTGATCTAAGTACTTTCTTAATATATTCATTATCATTAGATATATCTTCTATGCGAGACCTCACCGGCTCTGTAGCTAAAACCATATCTTCCGCTAATTGTTTTTTGAAATCACCATAACGTATCTCACAGTTGTTGTAGAGATTATCAAAGTGTTGGAGCGTATCTGGAGTAGACACTACTTTCATAAGATCAAATAGATTCTGAATGGAGTCCGGTTTTACCTGATTCATTTCCGTAGGCCCGGAATCAGATTGTGCACGCATGATTTTTTTACGTATCACATCCGGTGTGTCCGATAAATAAATACAGTCGCCTTCACCATTAGATTTACCCATTTTACCCTGTCCGCTTAATCCCGGCACCTTCACCAATTTATCGGAATAGGTAAACGCAAATGCTTCTTTGAAATAATCCACCTCATACATGCGATTAAAACGATTTCCAAATGTCCGGGTCATTTCGAGGTGCTGCTCTTGATCCTTTCCTACAGGTACTTTGACACCGTGATGTATCAAGATATCACAGGCCATTAATACCGGATAAGTCAGTAATCCGGCATTTACATTATTCGGATTTGAACGGATTTTATCCTTAAAGGAGGTTGCGCGCTCCAATTCACCTAGATAAGCATTCATATTCATATAGAGGTACAGTTCCGCAACTTCCGGTACATCTGATTGAACGTATATAGTGGATTTTTCGGGGTCGATTCCTGCGGCTAAATACTCCACCACCACTTGCCGAACGGTAGATTGCAAGTCATGTGGAGTAGGGTGGGTCGTTAAAGAATGCAAATCCGCTATAAAAAAGAAGCAATTGTATTCATTTTGCATCTTAACAAAATTCCCCAACGCTCCGTAATAATTTCCTAAATGTAATTTTCCGGTACTTCTGATACCGCTGACAACAGTTTCCATATACCTGCGAATTTACATATTAATTCGTTAATTTATTAATCTTACTTTATTTAGGTGTACCGGCAAAGTGTAGTGTAATGGGGAAGAAATTTATATACACTGCGTGATTTAGCGTTATGTATTAATTTTGCCGATGCATAAGAATAGTCGGTTGTTTTTGTGGATGAACTGTGTGCTTTTTACGATTTCAGCATTTTCGCTTCGTTCCAATATACATCCATTTCAGCTAGCGTCATATCCTTAAGTTGCTGCCCATTTTCACTTGCTCTTTTTTCAAGATGGGCGAACCGGAATATAAATTTTTTGTTTGTTTGAGCTAAAGCATTCTCGGGATTGATACCGATATGCCTGGCGTAATTGATCAATGAAAAAAGCAGATCACCAAATTCCTGCTCGGCTTTAGCGTAATCTATTTCGGCTTCGTTTTCGAGGTTAAATTCGGCTTTAAATTCAGCAAGCTCTTCTTCTACTTTTTCCCATACCTGTGTTTTATCTTCCCAATCAAATCCTACGCCCCGCACCTTGTCTTGTATACGGTACGCTTTTACTAGGGCAGGTAATCCGTTCGGAACACCGGATAATACGGATTTGTTACCTTCTTTTAGCTTGATTATTTCCCAATTTTGCTTTACTTCTTCGGCACTGGCTACCTGGATGTCGCCGTAGATATGAGGGTGTCTTGTGATTAATTTATCACAAACGGCGTTTAGCACATCCACAATGTCAAATTGCTTTTGTTCCTCTGCAATACGTGCATAAAAGACCAAGTGCATCATGACATCGCCAAGTTCTTTTTTGATTTCTTCTGTATCTTTATCCAATATAGCATCCGTCAATTCGTACATTTCCTCTATTGTAAGAAGCCGTAGGCTCTCCATCGTTTGCTTTTTATCCCAAGGACATTCTTCGCGTAGTGTATGCAGAACCTGTAACAATCGATCAAAAGCTTCTGACGAGGTATGTTTTGTTTCGGGTGGAGTATGTGGCATGATATACGTATTATTGAAGTACAAAGGTACAGCAATTTTTAAAAATATAAATCATAGAAACCTAATGCACCATTATTTGTTATAAATGTATAACAAGAATTAAATTTTATGGAGACTGTTTTCAATTATGACACACCTGTCATAGCATTAGCAAAATTAAATAAGGAGGGTTATACAATCGATTACAACCAAGAATTTGATGAATTATTTTCAGAATCTGATGATTTCACGATTGATTATCTGTATCGGTATGAAGGGATAACTGATCCCGGCGATGAGTCATCTGTGTATGGGATACGGAATACAATTTCAGGTCATAAGGGCGTATTTGTGGCCGGAAACTTATCGGTGATCGAAGGCCGTAAACGTGATATTATTATCAATTTAGAAATTCGTTCTAAACAAACTCAAAATTAATTTGCAAAGAACCAATTATATAAAGGGGTATATCCCCCCTTATATAATCCTTTATCCTTATACGTTAAATCTAAAATGCATGATATCGCCATCTTCAACGATATATGTCTTTCCTTCTACAGCGAGTTTTCCAGCTTCTTTCACGGCTGCTTCTGAACCCAAATTTACAAAATCGTTGTATTTAATTACTTCGGCACGGATAAAACCTTTTTCAAAATCGGTATGGATTACACCAGCTGCCTGAGGTGCTGTAAATCCTTTTTCTATCGTCCAGGCACGTACTTCTTGTACCCCGGCAGTAAAGTAGGTGGCTAAATCCAACAGCGAATAGGCTGCACGAATTAACTTGTGTACTCCTGATTCGGTCAAGCCTAGGTCATCCAAGAATAGCTGACGTTCTTCATAGCTCTCCAGCTGTGCAATTTCAGATTCGATCTGAGCAGAAATAATCAATACCTCTGCGTTTTCTTCTTTTACAGCTTCTTTCACGCGCGCTACATAATCATTTCCCGTGTTTACAGAGGCTTCATCCACATTGCATACATACAGTACCGGTTTGATAGTTAGTAAGGTCAGATCCTCGATATACACAAAATCTTCTTCTGATATAGCAGCCGTGCGGGCCGATTTACCAGCTTCTAGGTGTTCCTTTACAATAGAAAGAATTTCAAACGTTTTTTTTGCATCCTTATCCCCACCTGTTTTTGCCATTTTCTCCACTTTTTGGATACGTTTTACCACAGTATCCAAATCCTTCAGTTGAAGTTCCGTATCGATTATTTCTTTATCGCGGATAGGATCTACTGATCCGTCAACATGGATGACATTGCCATCGTCAAAACAACGTAGTACGTGTATGATCGCATTCGTCGTCCGGATGTTACCTAGAAATTGATTACCTAACCCTTCTCCTTTGGAAGCTCCTTTTACCAAGCCTGCTATATCCACGATCTCGATCGTATTGGGTACAATACGCTGTGGGTTTACCAATTCGGCTAATTTATTTAAGCGGGCATCAGGAACAGTGATGACACCGACATTAGGTTCTATAGTACAAAAAGGAAAGTTAGCCGCCTGCGCTTTTGCATTAGACAAACAGTTGAATAATGTTGATTTACCTACATTTGGTAGACCAACGATACCACATTGTAAAGCCATTAGTTTTTGCTGATAATTTTAAAATTCTACAAAGATAGGAAAATGATGCTAATTAAATAGGAATAAGTGTATTTGATATTTCTTCAATTAAAACTATCTTTATCAAAAAAAATAAAATTATGAAGAAATTTTTCCTTTTATTATTGACCTTTGCTTCTTTTACAGCATTTGGCCAGACTGGCTATAAACCTGGCTTTCAGAGTAAAGTAACATTTGGTTCAGCGTTTACAGTTTTGAATGAGGAGATAGAGATGATGCAACTAAAGTTTGACTACGTTGGTCAGGTTACACTAAGTCCGTATGTGTCCATAGGAGCCGGTACAGGTATTCGGCATTACCTGGATTTTGATTATTCTAGCTCCAAAGATAATTGGTTCGACATCGACTTTAATCAAGAATTAATGATCCCGTTATATGGGCATCTTAATGTTCGGTTCTTAGATAAGAAAGCATCACCTTTTATTAGTACATCTTTGGGGTATGCGTTTGGGGTGAATTTGAATTCTGACGTTAAAGATTTTTACAAAATTAATTTCAAATCAGATGACCCCAAATTCAAATCGGGCTTTATCGCTGATGTATCCACTGGCGTAAGTATTCGTGTTAAAAATAGATTGGGGCTCGTTGCAGGTCCGTACCTTGAATATCAACACACTGAAAGACAAATTTTTGAGTTAGGTGCTGGAGATGTGGCGGTTGAGCGTAGGGAAGAATTGCATCTGTTTAATTGGGGGCTTAAAGTCGGATTTACCTTCTAATTGTCGCATTTTCTTTACATATTTTAATATTTAACCTGTTAATCCCTTTGTGATACGATGTAGTCATAATAACAAACTTAGTTAAAAATGTACGCTCTCTTAGGGGCATTTAATTTAAAGGAGGTTATTATGAAAAAAGTGGTTTACTTTGTACTCGTATTTTTAGGAATTGGTTTTGTTCAGGTCGGTAAAGCTCAGGTGAATGTCAGCATCAATATAGGCAGCCAACCACTTTGGGGTCCTGTAGGGCACGCTTATGCCCGTTATTATTACATACCCGAAATGGATGTGTATTATGATGTGGTACATAGAAGGTATACATATTATCAGGGTAATAGATGGGTTACCAAGTCGAAGCTTCCTGCTAGGTACAAAAAAATTAATTTATACCGCACGTATAAAGTTGTAATAAACGATCGCAGTCCATGGCAACATCACCGAACACACCGTATTACGTATTCGAGATACGCCAATAATTACTCGCAGGCAATACTTCGAGATTCGCATAGGGATCGCGAATATAGGAGAGATGATCATAAGAGAGACAATCGCCGGTATGATGCTAAAAGAAAGTATGATAAGCAGGAAAACAAAGTCAAGCATAATAATGGACTAGACAAGAGAAGATAAGCCGGGTATGGTGTTAATTTCTCCACACGTCTTGATGACCGAGTTTGTGCGTTTACGAAGTAATGGAAAGAATAAAATAAGGATAAAAATAATCATTTTCGTTGCTTAAAATAAAGCATGTTGAAGAAATAAAACCCATGTGGATATTGCAAGGTGTCGGATCGAATGATAAATACAAATAAACAATGGCAAAAAATAAAACTACAGAAACCGATAAAGATGTTGAAGAGTTTATTCACTCTTTTGCGGATACTGAACAAAAACGGAAAGATAGTTTTGAACTTATAAAGCTGATGAAGGATTTGTCTGGCTATGAACCCAAAATGTGGGGTCCCTCTATTATTGGATTCGGGAACTATCATTACAAATATCAAAGTGGGCACGAAGGCGATGCTCCTCTTATTGGCTTTTCTCCAAGAAAAGCAGCAATTTCTCTATATGTTTCTTTGGGGGGGGAGGAACATGCACACCTGCTTAAAGATCTCGGAAAGTTTAAAATGGGGAAAGCCTGTATTTATGTTAAAAAATTATCTGACATTGATCAAGCCGTTTTGAAAATGATGATAAAAGAAACCATTTATTTTCTACAATCAAAATATGGAAAGCATTAAGACTGAAATCCACTATTCCTGTTCATCTCGCCTTAGGCAAGATGAACAGGAATAGTGGATGCTAATCCAAAAAATAAATTCCATTCGTTAAATGATGCTTCGAGGATAGGAATATCAATTCCCTTCCTTACCGATGGTAGAAATCTGTTATGCGATTTCGCTATATTTCCCCCTAAGATAATGGCATCAGGTTTTAGTGGCAGAACATAAATTTCTATAAACTCCAGCAAAGCTTCCGACAGAAAGTAGAAGGCCGCATCGCTTTGTTGTTTTAAATCTTCAGTTTCTATTAAAGCTTTGACATTTGGAATTCCATCCACACCCTCATGTCGAAGGAAGGACAAAATACCCCGAGTCGACATATAATCTTCAGAGATTCCCTCACGAAAGGGGGCCGATCCGTAATTTAGCCCCTTTACCTCGATTCCGTTGTAAAAGGCTGATCCCAGACCAGTTCCTATACTTAGCCCGACAATTTGTTTCTTTTGCAAACCGTAATGATGTATTTCTCCTAAGAGAAAAGCCTCAGCATCATTCACAAACTGTATATTGTTAGGCAAAACATCATATTTCTTTGCAAAATAAGATTTGATGTCCATGTTGAGCAATGCCTGATATTTATGCATACCATCCATTAAGCAGATTCCGTTTTTATAATCAAAAGGGCCGGGCATGGAAAAGAGTATAGCATCTATTTTATGCAAGCTTGAATCCCAAACTTGATTGATCGTTTGTTCCCATTGGTTTAGTATAGCATTTCGGTCAGCGGAGCTATCTACTTCTCCCTTTGCGTCAGCTACAGGTGAAATTTTTTCATCCGTTTTTTGTACAGCTGCAGCAGCTATATGTGTACCTCCGATATCAATACAAAGTATTAACTTATCTTTCATGAACGTTAAAAATTGAAGTGGCAGACAACTAAATTAATTAAAAATAGTGAATTATACATGATTTATAGAATGGTGAATTTTATACAATTGGAAAAATTGGTTTTTATGATATTATCTTTTCTTATTCTTCCGTGTCATTTTGGCTTTTACCCCAGCACCGAGGTTGTAATTTTTGCTATTGCTTTCTTTCTTTTTATGAAAAGCTCCACCTAGCGACTCGTCCACTTCAATCTTTTCTTTTGGAGTATTGGGTGGGCGATAGACAATGAGATCATCCGGTAGAGGCATCACAGGGATTTTCTTTCCCAAAGACTGTTCTATTTTTTTGAGTGCCGGAAGTTCAAGATCTGTCGCAAATGTAATCGCTATAACTTCATCATTTGAAGTTTTTTCGACATGTTGCACAAACACTTCTCTATTTTCCGGTACTTCAAAATGAAATATAAAAGGAATCCCACTTAAATCAATATCATTTGTGCCTTCGTTTGCAATAATGAGTATTCGACATTCGGGGATCTGCTTAAAATCGTTGATATCATCAATACCTGCATCCTCATGAAGTAAAGGGTTTAAGACTGCAACTTCTCCATCTTTAGCATGTAGACTTTGACTAAGTTTTTGTGCAGTAAGTCGGCTATTCACAAATACCGCCACTTTATCAAATACATCATCGTCTCTCATCAACACATTTAACAAATTGATTTTCGTAGTAAAATTAGGGACCTGATATAACATGAGTTCATGTGTTTCAGATATTTTATCACCAAGGTCTTCTGTCTCAATCAGTGTAGCAAAAGGCATAAAGTCATCGATCATCAAATGCAATTTTTCATGGTCGACAGTACTAAATGCTAAATACTGGACTTTTCCACAGCTTTGTGCTAGTTCTCTTACAGGAGTTTGCATTCCTTGCTTCACTATTTCTTCTGCATCATCAATGATGAAGGTCTGAATACGATTTAAATTAAGCCCTAATTTTAGGTATATAGCCCGAGCACGGTTTGGAGTTGCTACTACAATGTCTACCCCACGGACCAGATTTTCGATCTCTTCTTCTATGCTCCCACTCGCTTTGAGTCCTATAATATGGAGGTTCTTATTCTTGCTGATGGTCAGAAAACGATCAACTATTTCAGTAATTCTTTCTTCATTAGGCGCTAAAATTAAGACTTTGGGAGCCTCATCTTGCGTATATTTTAAGCGCATCAATACCCCGATAACGTATGTCGTTGTTTTTCCAGCTCCTTCAGGTGCAATGCCAATAATGCTATGGCCACCGATTATTCGAGAGAGTGATTTTAACTGGATTTCTTTTGCTGTAATATAGCCTAGGTCATTCATGGATGTATGAAGACGTTTACTAAGCTTTAATTTATCTAAGGACACTGGCGAATATTTAAATGAATACGAATCTACAAAGTTAGCTAAACTTCCTGAAAAAACTTGACAGGTTCAATTTTTACTTCTGTTTTCTAATTCATGCAGTCTTGAATGGTACAGTTAGTCAATTTATCTATAATATTCATTCGGTTTTTGTTGTAAGACTTAAGTAATCGATATGGTTGAAGGTAGAGGTCAGTTGTTATTACATGTGTTGGATATTACAATATTAATATATACCTTGGGCTTACTTTTAGCAATCAAATATAAAAACAATAAATCCAAAAATATGATTACTCATGCCTAAGTCTATATCAGAAAATGAGATAAAGAAAGTATTTGACGCATATTATTTTGGACTTATCGAGTTCTCTTGGCGAATCGTTCGTTGTGAGGAGACAGGACGAGATATTGTGCAAGACGTATTTGTCAAGTTATTGGAGAGTAATTATCATCTTCCTGCTGAAGAGCATCGGGTCAAATCCTATTTATATACCATGGTCAAGAATTCTTCGTTGAATTATCTGAGAAGGGAAGAGGTGGCCGAACGTTATCAAGAGCGCACAGTTGCGGAGGAGGTGCAGTGGGAGGAGAATATCTTAGATGCATTGATCTATGGTGAATCGATACGCGAATTGCATGCTGCTATAGAAACTTTGCCAGCCGCATGTCAGCAGATATGTAAACTTACTTTTCTGGAAGAGAAGTCTAACCAAGAGGCTGCAGAATTGACAGAAACCTCTATTAATACGGTCAAAACCCATAAAAGACGTGCTGTAGAACTTTTGAGAAAGCATCTTGTCCCAAAGATGCGGACCGTGAAATCCTTTTTTTTATTTTTTTAATTTTTCTTTCATCCTTTTTACCGCTCAACGTGTCTTTATGATATAACCAGTAGCTGAGTACCATAAACATGGATGAACATTACATAAGAATAGCATATTTAGTAGACCGTTATATCAACGGGGAAATTACGCCCGAAGAAAAGGAGGAACTAGTTATGTGGAAAAAGAAGTTTCCACAGCTGGGTTCGTGGATGGAACAAAGTGTTGATAGAAGGCGGGAGATACAAGATCGTCACGATTACTACATGAGCAAAGGGATTTTGGAGGATTGGAACACTGCTCGCTTGAAGGCCACTAGACCACGACGCTCACTCGTCAAATGGATGGTGGCAGCTTCTCTTATCACGGTGCTCACTTTGGGGGTTTGGGTGACACAAAGACAGCAAACACCACAGGATCTGGCCTTGACACTAGATATCGTACCGGGCTCAAATCAGGCTGTACTCACTTTGGCAGATGGCCGTAAGATTAGTTTATCAGAAGTAGCCCAGGGGAAGCTTGCTGAGGAGTCAGGAATGGAGATCAGAAAGACAGCAGATGGAGAATTGATCTATAGTATTGGCGACACAGACAATTCGACTTTAATTACTTCTTATAACACGATAACAACTCCCAATGCCGGTCAATATCAGGTCGTACTGGCCGATGGTACTAAGGTGTGGCTGAATGCAGGATCTTCTTTGACTTATCCGTCACGTTTTATAGGTTCTGAACGCAAGGTACAGCTCACGGGAGAGGCATATTTTGAGGTTGCCAATAGAACGCAGAGCAATATAAAGTCGACTTTCGTAGTTGAGAATCAAGGACATCGTGTTCAGGTATTAGGTACACATTTTAACATTAGTGCATATTCGAATCAACCTGAGATACTGACGACTTTATTGGAAGGCAGTGTACAAGTGGAGACAGTAAGCAAAGGTGGAGAAGTGCTGGATCGCAAGATTTTGAAACCCAATCAACAAAGCCGTATGACCCGTGATAGCAATCAACTTGCCATTTTGGCTATGGATCCGGCATCCATAATAGCATGGAAAGATGGATTATTTGTTTTCGACAATACCCCCTTGGTAGAAATTTTGAGAGAGATAGAGCGCTGGTATGATGTAAAAGTGGACTACACCAATATTCCACAAGAGTATTTTAATGGAGAAGTTCCTAGAAATGTCAAGCTTGGTGAAGTCCTTAAAGTGATTGAATTGACGAGTAATCTCAAATTCAAAATGAATGAGACAGAAAGGAAGTTGATGGTGCTGAACTAAAACCTAAAAAAGATCAATTATGAGCATTTTGAGTTATCTCCTTGATAAGGGGAATGGTCTCTTTTTTTTCAAATTTTACGAATCTAATATGAACAAAAGTATGAAAACCTTAGCTTTAAATTTTTTACCTATCTGTTTAGCTGTTCTATTCAGCCTCGTTGCCTGTAGTAAGGGAGATACTCCTAACTCGGATCCAGCGGAAGACGGGGAGGAACAGGTATTGCCCCCACGTAATCCGATATATGATCATGTTGATAGTAGTTTTGTTGTTCAAGGTAAAACATCTGCCGAATCGGAAAAAGTGCGTTTAAACCAGTCTTTTGCCCCATCCGATTTTATACCTATCGGATGGTATGCTACTCCAAATTCTAAGTTTAAAGTTAATGTTAAAAGACTAAAAGGGAACACAACTCCGGTTTTAATCATTGGAACTTATAATCGGGAAAGAATAACACAGCCACCATATACATATCAGCCTCAGGTCATCTCGCTGGTGGTCGGGGACAATACCATTAATACAGGAAAAGGAGGACTTCTTTTTATTCGTTATGAAGGTGACGGGAGTGAGAGTATTGTTTCTGTTGTCAACGGCCTGAAACCTGCACCATTTTTTCAAGGAGGTAAGACGACAAATGACATTTGGCGTAAAATGCTTGTTGAATTTGATCAGGTTCCTGATGTCGTAATGTATAAAGATAAAATAATGATTGTGATGAACAGAGATAGGGCATACGATAAGGTAAAAGAGAACCAGAACGGCATGCTTGATGTCATGAACAGGATCTGGAATTACGAAGAAGAAATCAGTGGGCTGGATGATTCCTCACCAAAACACATTAAAAATGTGCATAATCATTTAATGACAGAGTATGATGGCGATGACTATTATATGGCGGCTACGAATTACGGTACCATCTATAGGAAAACCGACGCGGCTCAATTAATTGCTAGTGCAACAGAGATAAGTGGCTGGGGGACTTGGCATGAGTTAGGACACCATCACCAGCAAAATGCCTATTTATGGAATGGAATGATGGAGGTAACAGTGAATATTTATAGCTTATACACAGAGAAAAAGCTAGGATTGACTCCGAGGTATAAGAAAGACAATGCATGGGATAATATCGATACATATATGAATAAAAATCTAGCGGACCGAGATTTTGATAAAGATAATGTGGATAAGCTCGCCATGTTTCATCAACTGACATTGGCCTATGGAGACAATTTTTATAAGACATTGCATAAGCAAACCAGAGAGGAACTACCTAATAATCATACCGATTTATTGAAGAAAAGATATTTCATGCTAAAGGCTTGTACCATTTCGGGACATGATTTAACTGACTTCTTTAAGGAGTGGGGGATGGTTGGAGTAGAAAGCGTATATCCGGAGATGGCTGCCCTTGGTTTGCCTAAGCCAACCATTAATCCGGCAACATTAAGAGAATAAAAATCAAAAACTAAGAGGAGGATGCATATGATCAGAAATTAACCAAAGAGTAACTTAAAGAAGGACGAAGATGCGACAACATCTCCGGCCTAAATTTTAAGCTTACAGATAAAAAAAACCGTTACGTAATTAATACTATCAGTAAACAACTTAAAACAAATGTATGAATTTATATTTTCATGCCAAAGAGTCTGTGGCTTTATCTGGTAAGCCACAACGATCTTTCGGCGAACTATTTAGAGTCCTAATAATTATGAAACTTATCACCATTCTGATTTTGGTTTTCAGCTTCCAGGTTACTGCAAATGTGAAAGCCCAACAAATCTCAATGTCGGTTAAAAATGTCTCGCTTGAAAAGGTAATTAAGGAATTTCGTAGACAAAGCGATTATGCATTTTTGTATAACAGTTCTTTTTTGAAAAAGGCACACCTCATAACCGCTGATTTCAAAAATGAAAGCGTTGACGAAGCATTGACTATTCTATTCAGGCATCAGCCTTTTATCTATTCTATAGTGGATAAGACCATTACGATTGTGCCGAAGAAGGATGAAGCCAAGATAAAAGCGGCCGAGCTGCAGCAGCAAGAAAAAATCAATGGAAGAGTACTCGATAATAATGGAGTTTCATTGGCTGGAGTCACTGTCAAGTTGGATAATAGCTTCACGGGAAATGTGTCGGTGACGAATAATAATGGCTTATTCTCGATTGCTGTCCAAAAAGGAGATGTCTTATTGTTTTCTTTTCTCGGTTTTAAGACACAAAAGGTAATTGTTAAAGACTTTTCTGAAATTATCGTCAAGCTTGAAAAGGATCAGCTTACTACAGAAGAAGTAGTAGTCACTGGTATTTTTAATAAGAGAATGAGCACTTTCACGGGATCTGCTTCTACAATAACAGGTGATCAATTAAGAAGTGCCGGGACTCGGAATATCCTACAATCGATCCACAATATAGACCCTACAATGAATATCATCGAAAGTAATGTGTTTGGATCCAATCCGAACAAATTACCCGAAATTCAAATCCGCGGGACAAATAGTGTCCCCAACGTCAACGAGTTGAAAGATATGACGAATGTAGCACTCAATACACCTCTAGTCATCATTGACGGTTTCGAGGCTTCTTTACAGCGACTGATGGATATGAACGAAAATGAGATTGACATGGTGACGATCTTGAGGGATGCGTCTGCTACGGCAATATATGGTTCTAGAGGAGCGAATGGCGTTATTGTGATCACCTTGAAAGCACCGATGCCCGGTAAGTTGAGGATTTCTTATAGGAGTGATGTTAGCGTGGAGGCCGCGGATTTAACCGCTTATAATTTACTGCATGCTAAAGATAAGTTGTTGTTGGAAGATCGTGTGGGGTTGTATCGAAGACCGAATAATCCAGAGGCTGACTGGCATTTGCAACGGTACTATAGCTACCTGATGAATGAGGTGAATAGCGGTGTGGATACCTATTGGCTTTCTAAGCCGCTGCAGGTAGGGGTAGGACATAAGCAGAATCTAAGGTTAGAAGGAGGGGATGAGGTTTTTCGTTATTCGGGATCTGTTCAGTATAATGAAATTAAAGGAGCGATGAAAGGCTCTTCCAGAGATACCTGGAATGGTTCATTAGGCTTTTCTTATTTTATGAATAAGGTTAAATTTTCGAATAATTTCATGCTTACATCAAATAATCAGCAAGAGTCCCAGTATGGCGAGTTTAGAACATACGCATCGATGAACCCGTATTGGAGAACGCATGACCTGAATGGAAACGTATTGAAATATTTAGGTAATTCCGGAGAATATGACTATATCTACCGATGGGGGCAGTTGCCTGTAAACCCTTTGTACAATACCACATTGAATGCTTTCGATAAAGGTAATGGTTTGGCTATCAATAATAACTTTATGATGGACTATAGCATCATGAACAACCTGAATATGAGAGCACGCCTGGGCGTTACGAAAAATATCTCCGAAACAGATGTCTTCAAACCTGCCGATCATACTGATTTTGCGGGGTATGCAGAGGAGGATATGTACCGTAAAGGTTCCTATGCTTATGGATTAACGAAAACGTTTGGAATGGAGGGAAGCATCAATCTGTCCTATAACAAATCTATCGGTAAGAACGTGATTTCTGCAGGTCTGGATTATAACATCAGGACGAGTAAGTATAGCGGTTTGGGCGTTAAGGCCGAAGGTTTCTTGAATGAAAGGCTAGATGATATCTCCAATGCTATGCAATATCAGCAGAATGGCCGTCCTTCTGGGGGAGAATCAGAAACTAGAGCGATAGGGATGACCTCTACCGTCAATTATTCGTACGATAACCGATTCTTCATGGACCTTTCCGGGAGAATTGACGGTTCTTCGCAATTTGGATCGAAGAGACGTTTTGCACCATTCTGGTCCACTGGTATTGGATGGAATATCCATAACGAGAGCATAATGAAGGAGCTGGATTGGTTGGATCAGTTGAAAGTGAGAGGATCTGTCGGTACGACAGGATCTCAAAATTTCAGAGCCTATCAAGCAATACCGACCTACAAGTACTTCTTAAATGATAGGTATTACAACTCGAATGCCAGCTATTTGATGGCCTTGGGCAACGAAAACTTACAATGGCAACAGAAAAGAGATATTAATCTCGGACTTGACGCTAAGTTTTTAGGCTTTGTAAGTGTGAATCTAGATTTGTATCGTGCAAAGACTGAACGTCTGATTTCATCGGCTACATCACCGGCAGCAAATGGGTTTACATACTACATTGAAAATATTGGATCACTTCAAAATACAGGTTTTGAGTTAAAAATGTCCTTTCAGGTGGTCAACAACCCAAATTTATATTGGTCCATTAGTACTGCATCTATTCATAATAAGAATAAGATGCTTGAACTTTCACCTGCTTTGCTAAATGCACAGAAAGCCCTTGAGTCTACAGATCAGGTTAACCCTAATAAACAGTACATCCCGGGTTATTCGAGCAATACGATTTGGGCAGTAAAGTCAGCAGGTATCAATCCAGCTGATGGAAGAGAGGTGTTTATTAATAGGTTTGGAGAGCGAACATTGGTTTGGAATGGAAATGATGTAGTTTCGACCGGGGTGAATGAACCCCAAATAGAAGGTAATGTGTCTACTTTGCTGCGTTATAAGAAATTGACACTTAATGCATCTTTTGGTTATCGGATTGGTGCGGATGTATACAACAGTACACTAGCGAGTAAAGTCGAGGTCGGAAGAGAAGCTATACGTTGGAATGTAGACTCAAGAGTCTACTATGAGCGATGGAAAAATGTAGGCGATCAAGCCATGTTTAAAGGCCTTGATGACTTTACACCGACGAATAAAACGTCAAGGTTCGTACAAAAAGAAAACCTGTTTAAGTGTCAAAATATTACAGTTCAATATAATATCAAGCCTAAATTTTTGACGAATCTAGGCATGGATTACTGTGTGGTAGCTGCCAGTACTTCCGATGTGTTTTATATCTCTACTATCAAGCAGGAAAGAGGGATTTCTTATCCTTTTGCGAGACAGTTTAGTCTTAATTTTAATCTAGTATTCTAATCAAAATGAAGCAAATTAGTATGAAAAAATATCTTTTGTCACTGCTTGTTGCCTCCTCATGCCTAAGCTTAGGTTCGTGTGATAAGTGGTTGACAGTAACACCAGACACAGAGATGTCTGCAGACGAAACCTTTAAAACAGAGTTAGGTATCAAGGACGCATTAGCTGGGGTGTACGTTCTTATGAAAGATGGGGGGCTGTATGGGGCAAACCTAAGCTACAGTTATATCGATAACATGGCTAGCTTATGGGATGTGACGGCATCTTCTATTGAGGAGGGATTTCATCTTCATCAGTATTCACGCGTGACCGGTCAAGTCGATCAAATATACGGTAAGCTGTACAATGCGATTGCCAATGTGAATAATATTCTGAAATATATTGAATTAAATAAGGACGTAATAAAAACCCCTGGATTGTACGATGCAATTCGAGGAGAATGTTTTGCTTTGCGTGCTTACTTACATTTTGACTTGATGCGCCTTTTCGGACCAATACCTTCTTTGCCTGAAGGTGCCGGGGCAAAGCTTTCTTATATGAAATCGGTCACTTCTTCGATTCAGATGCCTGTTAGTTTTGAGGAATACAGAGTAGCGATAAACCAAGATATTACCGAAGCTGAAAAGTACCTAAGTAACGATCCTATTAGGCAGTATTCCATAGAAGCCCTTAGAACGCCTACCGAATTTGCACAAATAAAAGAGTTAGATGATTTCTTTGCAAACCGGACAGTTAAAATGAATTATTATGCGGTACATGCCCTTAAAGCTAGGGTTGCGGTGTGGTATGGTGACAAGGAGTTAGCCTATGAGGCAGCTACGGAAGTGATCAATGCGAAAAATGAAAATGGAACAGCTAAGTTTGATATTAGCGGTATCCGTAAAGCATTGCTCGACAAATCAGATAATTTATTGGTATGTGAACAGATCTTTGGTCTGTTTGACTATAACCTGTCGGATAAGTTTACACAGTATTTCTCGAATGCAAATCTATATAAGGGAGCAAATAGTACGAATATAAAAACAACCTTGTTTGGAAATACAGGGAAGGATATTCGCGAACTGAATCAATGGGAGCTGAAGACATTAGGTGATGCAAGTACACGATATACAACGAATAAATATAAAGCATCGGGAATGAACCGGCAGATACCTATGATACGGTTAAGCGAACTGTATTTGATTGCAATCGAATGTGGTCCGACCAGTCAGGCGCAACTTCTGTATAACAAGTTTTTGGAAGTTAGATCATTAGATGCAAGACCCGTGTTCAAAAACGAAGTTGATTTAAGAAAAGAAATACTTTTGCAGTTCAGAAAAGAGTTTTATGCGGAAGGACAGCTATTTTATCTTTATAAAAGGTATAACTCACCTCGGGTTGACATCCTGTTTGCAAATCCTTCCTTGCTGCCCAATTATATTTTGCCTTTACCAATAACAGAAATCAAGAAATAATCTTAACGTTATGAAAGTATTATATTCCTTTTTCGCGGTTTTACTGCTCTTCAGCAGTTGCCGTAAAGATAGTTACTTGCACTTTGAAGATGATGCAAGGTTACAGTTTGGACCTACGCCGGACAAGATGTATAACACGTCGGCTAATCTGCATGATACAGTTAAAGCTTTTACCTTTTTGACCAGACCGGCTGATGTCGAACGGGATACCCTGTATTTTGATCTCTATCTGCTGGGCAATGTCGCTAGTACAGACAGGGCCTATCAATTAAAACAGGCACAAGTAAATGAGGTAGAAAACGCTATTCCAGGGATACACTTTGTACCTTTTGACGATCCGTCGATCAAGCATTTATATGTATTACCGGCCAATAAAGCTCATGTAAAGGTTCCCGTTGTCCTTCTTAAAGATGCTACGCTGTCAGAGAGCGATTATCAACTTAGGTTTAAGATTGCTGAAAATGAGAATTTTAAAATTGGAGATACGAGGTTGAACTGGCGGAAAGTAATAATAGCCGATGTATTGATTGTACCGAGCTCATGGGTCGTAGGGTATTATGGTACCTATAGCCGGGTTAAACATCGTTTTATGATGCAACAGACAGGTATGGAATGGGATGAGCTTTATTTCAACGTGATTAAGACGGATGTCACGATGAATTTATACTGGCAGGGGAAATTGAGACAGCTGTTGCACGAGTTCAATACGAACCAAGAAAATATCGATAAGGGAGATGCCCCTTTGATGGACGAAAATAACAGGGTAGTTACATTTTAAGTTTTAGACGATGAGAAGAGTTTATTTAATATTAATATATATAGCAGTAGCTGTATCCAGTTCCTGCACCAAGGACATTGGTAACTATGATTATTCGGAATCCGAGGAGATTTCAATTCTAGGTATAGAAAAGGAGTATCCCGTTATCCAATTTAAAGATTTGCTGAATATCACGCCCGACGTGCAAACCAATGTAGCGAATCCAGATCTGGAGTTTTGTTATTATGTGTACAATAATGCGCTGGGAGACCAGCTTGCGGATACACTAGGGACAGGAGAGAAAGATTTATTGAATTACCCGGTGGCACTGGAGTCAGGAGAGTACACACTTGTCTTTAAGGTGTTTAATAAGACGACAAGTGTAGCCGCATTTCACACATCCAAATTGACAGTATCCTCTACGTTGAATAATGGTTGGTATGTATTGAAAAGTGACCGTGATAGTTCGGATATGGACTATTTTAATTTGGCTGGAGAAAAATCGGAAAATGTCATCTTTGGAATAAACGGGAGGAAGCTTGCCGGAAATATTGCCGAACGGATAGGTGTCAATAATAATTATTCAGATCCTAACCGATTCATACCACAATATAATTCCTTTGAAAAAACGGTTGTAATCGTGCCGAATACCAATACGGATGCGGTCGCCATTAAATTATCGACAGGCAAAATTTTAAACAGCTATGATCAGCTATATCAAGAGGCTCCTTCAGGTGTACCTGCGCCAGGTATGTACTTTGCGACAGGAAGTGGTCAATATATCACAAATGCAGGTAAGGCCTATTTCTTTTTCAATTATAGCTCGCTGTTAAGTAGGTTTGGACCACAGCTTACTAAGAGCGATTTTACAGATTATAAACTGTCTAAATTTATATTTTGTAACGGGATATATACACCTATGGGGTTTGATGAAATGAGTAGCACATTTTTTGATCTCCCAACAAATGGTTCATATCTGGCCCCAACGGAAAATGACCCAAGCAATGAATTAAGTGTAGAAAATAATAACATGCAGCTACTGTTCGGGGGAGCAAAGGCGGTCTTTGATGATACTTATTATGCAGTCATGCAAAATAAGACATCAGGTGAAAAATTAATTGCGGAAATAAAAGGTACGCGGAGACTCAAGATAATGGTGGATAAGTTGGATGCCAATGATCCCGCAAATACAGCGAGTTTTTATACGTTAAATCATAGTGCCTTAAAAATGATGTACTTTATTTCCGGCACGAATGTATACACGAGGAGCGTCGCCGGCTTTCCCGGGACTAGCGAAATGACCACCGCAAAAATCCCAACAGGAGAAACGCCTACCTTTATCAAACATTTAACCTATCCCATGAATGGATATAATTATCTATTGATTGGCACAAGCATCGACGGGAATTATAAAATTTATTTTTATCCATTAAATACACTTGGTCTTCCTATAAGTAGCACGCCAGAAAAAATATTGAGCGGTCAGGGGATAGCTGGGGATATTGCGTTTGTGTTTCCAGCTATAATGGGGACGAGCTTTCCATTTACGTATTAAATTTTTAAATTCTTAATAACATATAATTAAATAGAGAATAATGAAAAGAATATCATTGATTTTAGCCTTAAGCATTTTTGTGTCCTATATAACCTATGCACAAACAGCAAGCACCATTATCTATTCGAAAGATCTTAACACTGCAATTGCACAAAGCAATAAAAAGAACACTCCAATTTTACTTTATGTCAATAATAGTAAAGAGGAAAGTTCAAGTAAGATGAACAACTTAACTTTCAGGTTAAGCAAGGTGATTAATTTTGTTAACGACAACTTTACGAGTGTGAATGTCGATGTTGCGGATATTTCCAACAATAGTGTATTGAAAGAATATAGAATTAGCGTATTGCCTACTTACATCATACTGGATTCAAAAGGAGCTGAGATAAGTCGTTTTTCGGGATACTCAGAAGCATATAATTTCATTGAGAAGACCAAAGTGGTGATGGATCCGGACAATTCAGCTAAAGTAAAGAAAGAAGCTTTTGATAATGACCACTCGTTCAAAAATTACTGTGACTATGCCGAAGTATTGCATAGAGAGTTAAAATATGACCAATTGACAGATTTTGTAGAGTCCTATCTCTACGCATTTATGCCTGTGGACAAGTACTCTGAGCAATCATGGAAATACTTGAAAATTGCAATGAGAAAGGCAAATTCAAGGATCTTTTATGCCGTTTTAAGTGATAAATACATAGCGAATAGTTACATTGGTAAATCATCGTTGGATAAGGTCATCGCACAATCAATTCGTAACTATGCATTAGAATATGTTTCAGGTAAAGGGAAAGATCCTATTCAAATAGCCGGGCCGATTGTTAGCTGGTTAGCGATAGTAGATGATAATAGTGCAAGTAGTCATTATATAAATATCGCTTTCAAGTTATTCAATCAGAGGAATATGCAGTTCCAAGGTGCTAAGGAGTCCGCTTACGAAGGAATAGCCTCTTATCTAAGCGCGGAGAAGGTGGCCTCACTTGAAGAGGCTGATAGAAACTATATGATCAAATTCTTCAAATCCATTGAAGGGATGCCAGAGCAGTATATAACAGCTTTTGAAACAGGATTAAATGACTATTTTAAGAAAAATATATAATGAGAACCATAATAGCATTCGTTTTGATGCTGTGTACTTCCTTTATGGTTAACGCACAAGGTATCAATTTTAAAAATATAGGTTACAAAGAAGCGTTGGCATTAGCTAAAGCAGAAAAAAAAAGTGTCTTTGTAGATTGTTATACGGTCTGGTGTGGACCATGCAAATACATGACTGATAATATTTTCGTGTTGAAAGAAGTCGGAGACTACTTTAATGATCACTTCATTTCGATAAAATTCGATATGGAAAGTGTTGCAGCGGAAGAGTTCAGGAATATGTATTATGTCAATTCGTATCCAACCTTCTTTTTTATAAATAACGAAGGAGAAGTAATGGATAGAAGAGGTTCAACCATGGATGCTGAAAAATGGCTTAATATTGTTAGGGGGATTATGACAGATACGAATTCGTTAGATAAGCTAAAGAGAAAGTATCTGAAAACGAAATCGGACAGTGATTACAATACCTATTTGTCAGCATTAAAAAAGGCATATTTTGAAGAAGGAATTAAAGATTTAATACTGGTTAGATTCGATTGTGCCGAAAATAAATTTGATCATTTGATGCAGAGTAAAGGTTTACTTTCCACTTCACTTTCAAAAGTTAATTTTGAGAAGTTTAAGGTAGAATTGAAAAAGAAGAACGGATATTTACCAGAGATGGACTTTATTTTTCAATGAAATAATTATCATCTGATTGTTTTTGTAAATGGTGAGAAGGATCCTGGAACGAATGTTCCAGGATCCTTCTCACCATTTACATTCAGTCTATAATATAGGTACTGTCTCCAGTACCTTTCCCTAGACCAAACTCATCCCAGATATCAATTAGCGTATAGCCGACTATTCTCGGAGAGAGTTGGGACCGCTTGGTGTACCTATTCAGTAGATAGCGATCATAAAATGTCTCATCGCCCATAATGCACTTACTAATCAATCAACGAAAACCTTCTACCAGACGACAAGGGAATAAAAAACTTATTAAAATCTACGCTACCACCAATCAGGAACATACATATCGGTGAATCATATCTAATATTGGAGTAATCCCGGCCGTAGTGTATTCTGGCGACTATACCCAATGCCCGCCAGTTTTGTTGCGTGTATTTGATAAAGAGACTATTATTCATTCTGTATTTATTTTCATGCGGATAATTGGTCATATTACCGAAAATATATTCATACTCTAGACGTGTGATTAACTCTCTGTTATTATATGGACGAACTTTTATTGGCCTTTCCCCAGAAGGCGTTTTCTCTATAGCGTCTATTACCTTCCTGTTTTTTAATACATTGAATAGTTTTCTAAATTGTAAAAATCCAACTATTCGATCTGTGCCGTAGGCATTCCGTTGTTCATCTGAATATTTGAACGGGCCAAACCAAGTAGCATCGTGTTGATACGCTAATTTTGCAGAAAACATATTTCGGGATCTAAAAAGATGAGAGTACGTTAGCCCTGTCTGTATATAATTTGTAGAGAAATCTCCTTTTAGATAGTCGTTTCTACGATCTGTAGTCTCATCATTTGATTCCGTATAGAAGAAGCCATCCGGCTGTCCATTGGAGAAATGGTGAGCGGTAACATTCAAAGAAAGCGTGCTCAGCGGTTTGTCAAGTTTTTCCCAGTTTTGAAAAGGTAGCGTTGAGTCAGCATATATAATGCGAAATTTAGATTCCGTATTCCAGATTATTTTGTCGACTGTGAGTCCAAAAATATTGTTGTTCGGGACAAGTGGACTAGAGCCATCCTTTGTCATCCTCACATTAAAACCATAGTCAAATGTCAATCGAGATGTTTGCCAAAAGTGCTTGCCATGGTTTCTGCCCATCATTATTGGAGTTTGATGATATATATTACCTTCGAAAATGTAACCATTCCTTCCTTCTCCGTCTCTTAACGTAGGACTAACACGTTCAAGATATTGAGGTTTTCCGGGAATAGGGATCGCTAGATAAGAAATTTTTTCATTCGCAAACCAGATATTCTGCATAGCAGTATATACACTCTTGTCTACGTTCTGACTTAGCAAGCCAACATAGATATTGTCCATATTTGAAGAATCAGTCTGAGAAAAAGCGAATAGATTCCCAAATAGTCCTACAATCAAAATAATGAATTTTTCTACTTTCATGTGTGTTTTAGATAATTGATTTCCAGTTAATAACTAATCCTAAGTTAAGAAAAATGTATGTTTTTTAAAAAAACGTCTTTTGTAAGATATTTACACTTATTCGGGCTGGGTAAACCAGATGTATTAACCCAAAAAAGGCCTGCACTCCTGCAGGCCTAGGTTGAATTATCATTAGATAATCCTTAGGACCTTTGAAACATATAGATCCCTAAGAAACAAAAATACCCGGTTTTAGGGGTATGTCGTTACCACTTTGCTTACCTGCCAGCCATTTTTGGTGTTGCTCAGTGTAATGTGGTCTACACGGGTGAAATTCTCGAACTCCATTGTAGCTTTCGCTATACAAGATTTCCCACTTTCATCCAGTATTTTGTAAGTCGTTTTGCAGTTGTATTGCAATCCTTTGTTTTCTTTTAAGAATTTCGTATATGCCTTTTTGCCGTGTTTGCTGTCGCTTGCGGTGTTGTGGTATTCGAAATCGGTAGCAAATAGTCGCTCGTTAAACTCAACATTGCCCAGTGCTGTGGCGTCTAGATAGACCGCAATAATGGCCCCTGTGTTCATGTTTTTTAGCGGGTTTACTTTCTCAGCAGCGAATGCCATAGAAGAGGCAAATAAGATAAGAGCTGTTGCGATGGTGGTGATGATGGTTGTTTTCATGTCAGTAGTTTTTATGTTTTAAATTTGTTATGTCGTATTGTATGGTTCAAAAGTAGGGTAGAAATCCCCACTAAGGAATGGCGATTAGACCAGCACCTCCAATTATTCGGTAAATCCCGAAAAAGAATCGGTGAAAAATATACGGAAGCATCTACTAAACCTTTCATGTCCTAAAGACGTAAAAGGTCACGCTATGGTTGCATCACTAGATTCAAATGTAGGCAAGGGAAGTATTCCCTTCGTCACTGCGAGGAAGTATGACGAAGCAGTCTGAGATACCAATTGGCTCACAATTACAGTTAATACTATAATACTACAAGGAGTATTAATTTCAATTCCTGTATGGTGCGATTAAGGTGGCTTTCTGCAGGTGTTTTTCGTAGCAATCAACACGATTTCAATTCCTGTATGGTGCGATTAAGGTAAAAGGTCGTGAGAGATATATCGGATTGGTCACAGAATTTCAATTCCTGTATGGTGCGATTAAGGTCACGTTCATCAGTCAACTTGATAATCGTGAACGTTTATTTCAATTCCTGTATGGTGCGATTAAGGTCATCAAGCCTTTTACATTTTCCGCAACAACTACCTTATTTCAATTCCTGTATGGTGCGATTAAGGTATGTACTGCATAGGCTCAATGTTGTGTTTGTTGCAAATTTCAATTCCTGTATGGTGCGATTAAGGTTCCAACATTCCTTCATTATAAGTGAGATTGTTCCAAATTTCAATTCCTGTATGGTGCGATTAAGGTACCGATCTAAAACGCCTACCCCGGTTGCCTTAGCAAATTTCAATTCCTGTATGGTGCGATTAAGGTGTTGCTAACGCGTTTAGGAATAAAGGACACGAGGTTATTTCAATTCCTGTATGGTGCGATTAAGGTCCAGATCCAATCTCCCTCCTGTGTAGGAACATTATTTATTTCAATTCCTGTATGGTGCGATTAAGGTTAGTTATACAACAGCGAACACACGAGGACGTGAAATAACGATTGGTATTTCACAAACTGTGCTTACTTTTAGCAGATTACTGATCACAATTTCAGAAAAAGGTGTCGGCAAAACCCAAAAAAAGTAGTTACGAAATCGGGGTATTTCCATTGTCTATCGGTCGCATATAGTTATTTACTTTTTATGTTTTGCCCCAACCGTTTCATTGCTAAAAAAGCACGGATAGACGGATCTGATATTTTGGCAATAACCGAGACAGCATAGGGTTTATAATTTTGCTAAATTTATTAGCTTATCTGATTTCTGGTTACTATATTTGGTAATAATAACTTGATGTATACAAAATCGAATTATGACTCTGCTTGTTTTATCTTATACCGATGTTGTATTTCTGTAAAAAAAGAATTGCTTTTCACTTATAAGTGAAATTAAATTTTGATATGAATAAATTATGAGTACATTTGTTATAGAAGAATGGTATCGTGGTAACGAATGTACGATTTATTCAATCAGAAAGGACGTGGATAATCCGGATGCATATACGGAGGCAGATCGTTTCTTTGAAAAATATGGGAGTTTTGGAAATGCTGAATTGGAGGGAGCTACTAAACTTTTATTGCAGTTTGTCGTTAACGAGATAGCAGACGTGCACGGAGCAAAGGAAGTTTTCTTTAATCGATTTGAAAAAGAGGCACAGGCATTGCCCTATATAAGCGGAAGACAAGTAAATGGTGTTTTACAAATAGATAATTTTTATCCGGGGTTTCCTCTTAGACTGTATTGCTATAGGATATTGGAGAATATTGTTGTATTATATAACGGTGGGATGAAAACTTCTCAAAGTGCACAAGATAGTAAAGATCTTTCGATGAAATTTTATGAAGCCCAAACCTATACGAATAAAATAAAAAATGCATTGAGAGATGGTATTCTGTCTATAAGTGATTCGGAACTGATAGATGAATACGGTGACGACGAATTGATATTGTAATTTTATGAAAAGTCAGATTGTAAAAAATATGCTGCATGATATACCAGAAGATATCAAATTATTTTCTAGTATATATGCTGATTTAATGGTGCGGATTAGTGAAGCTTTGGTTGATCAGGATTTGACAAAAAGTGATTTGGCACAAAAGCTAGATAAAAGACCATCGGAAATATCTAAGTGGCTTAATGGTGGTCATAACTTTACGCTTAAATCCCTGTGTAAATTGCAGGTAGAATTGGGAGTACAATTGATTACTGTTCCTCAAAAGCGCAAACATATAGATCATGATTTTGTAAAAGCCCCTGCAGAAAGTTGGGAAACTAAAACCTCTAAAACTAGTTGCAAAATTGTACCTATCGCTGGCATTAAGTTTTCACAAGATTATAAAACAGTAGTCAATGAATAGTTTATTTAAGCCTGAGCTTATCCAGTTTGCTTCATATAAATTATTGAAGCTGAATATTGAGGACATTCAAGAGACTGATAATTCTGATGAAGAAGTTCAATTTGTAATGGATAATAAAGCTGAACTTAGTTTTAATACGGATAACAAATTAATAAAAACTAGACTTGATATATCTATTACAAGATTGGCTTCTCTTGATGATTTTGTAGTGGCAAAAGCGGTGATTGCAGTCGAATATGTTTTTGTTGTTCAAAATTTTGAAGAATTACACCACATAGACGAAAATGATGTTCTCCAAATAGATCAGAATTTGACGGATAGCATAAAGGCAATAGCCTATTCAACTACTAGAGGGCTACTAATGGATAAATTTAGAGATACCTCCTTAGATGGTATTATATTGCCGGTTATAGATCCTCGCAAGGGCCTACAGGATAATGCAAAGAAATAATCATGAACCAACTATCCCACTTGCCCGAACATAAACAAGAAGATGCTACCTAGCCGTAAAATGAGAATCATACTGAAAGAGGGTATAGCGTCGGGCGAGGAAATTTTGGTAAGCCGCGAAAGTGCGGATCAGGTAAAAAAATGGTTGGAAACTATAGGAGTTGCAATAAAAGGAAGCTAGCAAATGATCTTATAGGTTCTTCCATATTTATCTTGGACAAATATGGAAGAACCCTACTAATTTAACCAGCTGCCAGACTGGTATCTTTTTGTCGTTTTGGATATAATATAGAAAACATATAGACCGTCAAGACAGCAAGTGGAAATGAGATCAAGGCCGGATTTTCCAGTTGATGTATTGCATTTGCAGGGTCTAATCCGTAGCGATCCCACATGGTGGGAGAGGTAAGAATAATGGCTAAAGAGGCTATTATCCCTACGATGATAGAGGCTGCTATTCCGGTTTCCGAAGTTCTTTTCCAAAAAAGTAAGAATAGGATGGCTGGCAAATTTGCCGATGCTGCGATGGCAAATGCCCAACCGACCAGGAAAGAGACATTTATTCCTTTGAATGCCATCCCCAAAAGAATAGCGAAAATACCGACAGCGAAGGCAGCAATCTTTCCGGCTTTTACTTTTTTCTTATCGCTCAGATTTCGCTTGAGGTAGATATCAATAAAATCATGTGCTATCGCCCCGGAGGACGCGACAATCAAACCCGCTACGGTACCGAGTACGGTGGCGAAAGCTACAGCGGATATAATCGAAAATAATGCAGCTCCGAATGCACGTGCTAATAACGGCGCAGCCATATTGCTCGATTCTACATCTAAAACACCGTTAACGGCAGCTCCCAGTCCCATAAACAAGGTAAGGATATAAAAGCCACCAATGGCTGCGATAGCTAAAATAGTAGACTTACGTGCGTCACGCGGTGTTTTGACGGTGTAATAACGAATCAGGATGTGCGGCAGGGCGGCTGTACCCAAAAATAGGGCTAACATCAGTGAAATAAAATCCAGTTTGCTCCACAGATTTGCGTCGCGGCCGATTTTGTATTTGAGTCCGGGAAGCATAAATGTTTTACCTGCTGTAACCTGTGGATAATAGAGCGATACCTGATCGCTACCGTCTGTAAATTTCACCTGAAGGAACCGGACGATTTCGCTTTCTTGCAGTGTAGATAGAAATTCGAAAGGGCCGAGAGGTCCAGTTTTATCGACCTCTTGTCCATTAACCACGATTTTGCTCATATTTCCTACTTGGTAGAAACGACGTTTCTCCCGAGCTTCTCCGTTGTACAGCTGTTGCCCGTTGGCAAGTTGTGTCACGGTCAGGGTTTCCTTGAGTAAGGGTTTATTGTCGTCCTGTGTGAAATCAAACCATCTTTCAACCCCGTTTTGTGAAAGTTTTACAAATGTTTTGTTGCCAACAGCCTGCTGGGTAACAATCTCCCAACCGGAGACATCTGTCACCTTGCCGTTGTCCACCTGAGGTGTCAGTTCCATAAAACTATGGTATTTTTCTCCTTTAAAATCAGGGGTTAGCGTCAGTCCGTTTTTTAAGATGAAAAAGGTGAGTACAACGGAGAGCACGATTAGCAAGCCACCTTTTAAAAACTGGACATAGGTTGTAGAAGCCATGCCCGCACTGGCAACGATGATGATCACAATCGCCCCGACAAGTATCACACCGGCCCAATGTGGTAAGCCGAGGAGTGGCATGACTAAATCGCCGGCGCCCACCATTTGGGGAATAAGATAGAATACCGATATGATCAATGTGCTGACCGATGCAGACAAGGTTATTGCTCGTGAATTAAATTTTGCATTTAGCGCGTCGGTAAAGGTGAACTTTCCCAAGCGCTTGAAGGGTTCGGCAATGAGGAACAAGGCTACGATCCAACCTGCCAGAAAGCCAATAGCATATAGAAATCCGTCAAAGCCTGATATAGCAATCATACCACATATCCCTAAGAAAGATGCCGCCGACAGATAGTCTCCGGCAAAGGCGATCCCATTAACAGCCCAATGTATCTTTCCGCCGGCTGCGTAATAAGAAGAGGATGAACTGGCCTTTCTTCCAAAATAAAACGAAAGACCGATAACCAACCCGACAAAAACAAAGAAAAAGAATAATGCAGTGTAGGAAATGTCGTAAATCATGCCGTTCCTCCCTTTTCAACTTCGGTATCCTGATCGGCTTCATCTTCGTATCTACTGCAATAATAGTTATATACGATACCTAGAATAACGGCAAATAGGATTAATCCGATTCCATAGGCTAAAGCTAAATTAAGTCCACCGAGTACCGGAATTGATAACAGCTCATACTGGAATACGCCGATAGCGACAAAACCTGCATAGCAGAAAAGATAAATAAAAAATAAACGTATACCCAAGGTAGACTTTCGTTTGGTGAGGCTTTCTTTTTCCTCGTGTGTGTTATTAACGTGCATAACAAAATGTTTGGAAGGTTTATAAACGGGTATCGACAGCATGTTAAACCTATACGGTAGATCCTTATACAATAATAACCAAAAATGAGATAAGTTTGTCTATAATTGTATGTAAACGCAAATTTTTTCTAAGTTTGAGATATGATGGTACATACGTACGTTTACACAATACAAATGCTGTCTAATCAGTAAGCAGACAAATACAATAGAATTAAACATGAGTTATTGCGAATATATACCGGGCATGGCTGAGCCACGCAGAAGCCTCCACAAAAACTACCACGATAATCATTATGGATATCCTATTCATGACGATAATGAACTGTTTGGCCGTTTGATTATGGAGATCAACCAAGCGGGATTAAGCTGGGAAACTATTCTGAAAAAAGAAGCTAGTTTTCGGAAAGCGTATGATAATTTCAGTATTGCGGCAGTAGCGGCCTATACCGAACAGGATCGCGAGCGCCTATTGAACGACCCCGGCATAATCCGGAATCGGTTAAAAGTGAATGCAGCGATAGAAAATGCCAAAACAATTCTTCAATTGCAACAGGAATACGGAAGCTTTGAAAAATGGCTGGAACACCATCACCCTAAAACCAAAGAGGAGTGGGTAAAGCTTTTTAAGAAGATATTCAAATTTACCGGTGGAGAAATTGTTAACGAGTTTTTGATGAGTATAGGTTATCTCCGTGGGGCGCATTCGGACAACTGTCCTGTTCATCACGAAATTTTAAAAGTAAAACCGATGTGGTTAACAGAAGCCCTACTTAACAAGTAGTTTAGAGCTGATTAATTGAAGCGATAATACGCTGTTATGCTGCCGTATTGATGTGGTCTGGCATTGCTTTTGATTTCCCGCGCGCGAAAGGTTAGACTGTAGTCGAGTGTAAAACGGGCTGTTGAATAATTAACACCTACTTTTTGTTCAAATACAAACGGTCTAACAGAAAACGTTACCGGACTGTTGTTTGTAAATAGACTACCTTGTATGGTAGCATCGTATGCCACATAGTTAAATTGGGGTCTGGCATAAAAATACAGCTCCCGCTCGTACAATTGTTTCGTTTTGCTGTTTTGACTGATACGGGCATTGTGATAAGACGAGTGGAATAATTGATTGATGTGACCTGTTCTAAATACCAAGGCTAGACCTGCACCGTTGAATACGGTTCCCAATTGGGCATAACTTTCTAGCGAAAAATCGACTGACTTGGCGTTGTTTCGGTGTAATAATGCCGTGTATTGTATATCCAGATTTGCCGCTGCTTCGTTCTGAATCTGATAATCCCATCCACTTGTTTCGTATAACCCTACAGTGGCGTGTATTAGATTTTGAGTTCCACTTGCCAAGGAATTAGGACCAGAGGTTCCCAATGCCAATCCTACCTTCCACACCTGTTCCTTTTGATAGAAAAGGTTTACCTGTGCTTTTCCATAAAGATAGCCCGCAAAAGGTCGGTCGTGTACTCTCGGATCGGGCCCGTATCCAGATAGTGGGGTGTACATCTTCTGCCCGACAGATAATTCATAGGTTAATTTTTCGAGATTACCTTTGAGCTTGTCCTGGTCAATAGCCCGCCTGTAGTAAATGAATAAGCCATTGGTATAATAACGGTCTTGCCCGTACCAAAGATAGGCATCATTGTCGCTTACTATACCAAATTCATTTTTGTATTCTTGTGAAATAGCACCATAGTAGGTCATCAAAAGAGAGAGGATAGCTAAAAGGACTTTATTATACATCACTTCGTTAATACTTGTTGTGTTTTATGTTATATAAAATCTTGTCTAAAATTGGTCGTCATATTTTTTGCTTATAAGCGAGTGTAATGTACAAATAATTGTGCTTTTATGTGTATGATTATTTTTTTTCCTATAGATAGGTTTCATTATATAGTGCGCTTGCGGTAATGCCCTGCAGGCCGAAGGGGCCCTGTATCGTGATATCTTGACACAATCTGCCGTTCAGGTTGCGAACGTTACTCGGATACGGTACCGGTTTATTCAGTCCCGGAATACGTGAAAGCCCAAATGAGAAAAAACTTATTGAAATCTCTTGAATATCACAGTAGAATTATGCCCCCCAAATCCAAAAGCATTGCTCATTGCCGCATCTATCCGCTTTTCTAATGCGTCGTTTACGACAATCCGTATACCTTCCGGAATATTGATGTCTAAATTTTCGATGTTAATGGTAGGAGGGATAATACTTTCGTTAATAGATTTGATGGCTAGAATAGCTTCTATAGCACCTGCGGCTCCGAGCAGATGACCAGTCATTGATTTAGTCGAGCTGACGACCATATTTTCTGATTTTTTGAAAACCTTATGAACGGCATTTAATTCACTGATATCACCTACGGGAGTAGAAGTAGCATGTAGGTTGAGATAACCTAATTCCGAAGTGTTCAATTGAGCTTCTTCTAACGCTAATTCCATTGCTTTGGCTGCACCAAGACCTTCAGGATGCGGGGATGTCATGTGATAAGCATCGGCTGTCATCGCCGCACCGGCTAATTCTGCGTAGATTTTTGCACCCCTTTTCCTGGCATGCTCATATTCTTCTAATACTAATGCACCTGCTCCTTCAGCCATAACAAAGCCATCCCGATCCTGATCAAAAGGGCGACTGGCTGTAAGTGGATCGTGATTTCGGGTAGACATGGCTTTCATCGCCGAAAAACCGCCAATGGAGGCTGCAGTTATAGGAGCTTCCGATCCTCCGGTAATAAATACCTTTGCTTTACCCAAGCGGATGTAGTTGAATGCGTCCATAATTGCTGTATTGGACGTCGCACAGGCTGAAACGGTGGTGTAATTAATTCCTTGTAAGCCAAATTTCATGGATATCATCCCTGATGCCATATTGACAATTAACTTGGGTACAAAAAATGGACTGAACCGGGGTATATAATTTCCCTGCACATAGTTTTCTACTTCGGTTTCAAATGTTCCCATTCCACCTTGTCCCACTCCCCAAATAACACCGATGTCGAAAGGATTCATGGAGGAAACAGTTAAGCCGGAATCTTCTAACGCCTGTGTGGCACTATACAAGGCGAATTGTGTGAATAAATCGCTCCTCTTAATCTCATTGCGGTCTAAATATGTAGTTGGATCAAAATTCTGAACCTCACATGCAATTTGTGTTCTAAATTTTGACGCATCGAACCTGCTTATTAAACGAGCACTACTCTTGGCGGATATCGCATTATTCCAAAATGTCCGGATATCATTTCCTAAGGGATTTATCGTCCCCAATCCTGTTATTACTACTCTTTTCATCTGTATAGGTTATTTCTTCGTTAGGAATACAAGCTAATCATTTAATGGGAAAAATATACTATTGAAAAAGCTTTTTTTTCTTGTATATGAATTTAATTTTTTGCGGAATTATTATCTTAGGTATAAGATAATTACTTTCCAATTATTTTTTTTCGGTGATAGGTACCCCATTGTGCCAGCACATTAATAACGGGTTTTACTGTTTCTCCATATTCGGTAAGTTCATAGATAACTGTAATAGGTTGCGTGGTAGCAACTGTCCGTTTGATGAGTTGGTTCATTTCCATTTCTTTCAGCTCCCGGCTGAGCATTTTGCCCGAAATTCCCTCTACATCTCTCAGGATGTCAGAGTATCTTTTTTTTCCAAATAGGAGCGACGCTACAATGGAGATTTTCCATTTCCCTCCGAGAACATACATGGCATCGTGTACGGCCATGATGGCTCTGGTGCAGGCTGTTTGTGTGTGAATTTGTTCCGTCATACCTACTTTGTTACCTCTATGTTACTATTACTTTTTGTTAGTTAGTGACAAAAGTAAACAAATTTTAAGGAACTTTGTCCACATAATCAAAAACAAATAGAATAATGAGTTTAATAGAAACACTTAATTGGCAATATGCCACCAAAAAATACAGTAAAAAAAATGTATCGACCGATCTGCTTAATCAAATTGTAGAAACTATTAATCTGCCTGCTTCCTCTGCAGGGATGCAACTCTACGTTCAAAAAGTGAGATTGCCGAAAGAAGCATTTGTAACAGGAATAATTTAACATAAATAAAAAATAACACCATGTCTAGAAAAACAATCAAAAGAGCAGGATGGACGTTGACCATTATATTAGGACTGCTTTTTGCCTTTAGTGCCTTTATGAAACTTGTGCAGGACGAATCTACCTTAGCACAGGCAGCTGCAATGGGCTTTGCTCCGGATACCTATCTTCTGATAGGTGTGATCGAAATTTTATCGCTTATTTTGTTTCTTATTCCGAGAACAGGATTCATCGGTGCGTTGCTTCTTGTAGCATATATGGGTGGTGCTATTGCATCACATTTGCAACATGATGAACCTATAGCAATGGCGGTGACGGTTCAAATAGTACTTTGGATCACTATCGTATTTCGCTTTCCCGTAATTAAACAAATGTTGATTCCGGTAGCGAAATCAAATTAACTGCTATCAATGATGATGTAGCGAAAAATTACAGCATAGGATTTTCTTTCGTGATAACCGCTTTTGCTACAGCCATTGCTTTCATTTTTTAGTCAGTAGATGGGGCTCCCTGAGCCGTACTATTTGTGCTTCGACCCTCGCGGATAATGAGTAGAGAAGTTTGTATAACCTTTTATGGAAGGGATAAAAATGAATCACTTTAATAATCAATAGGTTTAACAAATGGTGCTAAAATATTTTTGGAAAATAATGTAGAAAGCCTATATTTGCATCGTCATCAAGATACAGCAAGCCCAGCTGGCGGAATTGGTAGACGCGTTGGTCTCAAACACCAATATCTTCGGATGTGCCGGTTCGACTCCGGCGCTGGGTACTTAACAGGAAAAGCGAGCAATAATTGTCTCGCTTTTCTTTATTTAATGCCCTCTGGATGATATAAAGCAATCCAAAATTTGATCCATCCTTAGCTTCGTGTTAAATCTATGTGCTGTTTTATGTGCAGGAATACTCTCTAAAACAGAAAAACCTTCCCTATTTTCAATAGAGAAGGTTTTTGAAGTACCTAGGGCGGGAATCGAACCCGCACTCCCTTAACGGGAACAGGATTTTAAGTCCTGCGTGTCTACCAGTTCCACCACCTAGGCAACTGAGCGAAAGACGAGATTCGAACTCGCGACCCCAACCTTGGCAAGGTTGTGCTCTACCAACTGAGCTACTTTCGCTTGACGTGGTGCAAATATAGAGCTTTCGGCTAAATCTCCAAAATAAAAAGGTGTTTTTTCTAAATTATTTTTCCCTTGATTTGTGAGATATAGTAATGTGATTGAATCAGAAATAATTATACTTTGGAGGCTTTTTCACTTTGAAGGTAATGGGAAAGCAGGGGTGAAGGCGTAGAGAAAAAAAGCCAAGCTGTCCGGAGGAATGTATCCCAAGGACATCTTGGCTTTCTATTGCAACTTTATTTTGATTTTAAGTTATTTACTTCTTGTTGTAGTGCTTCAATTTGCGCTTGTTGCTCTTTTAGGGCTGCAACCAATAAAGGGATAAGATCATTTAAGTTTACCTCTTCATATTTTGCAACCTTTGAGGTGTTTTTTCCGCTACTATAAAATTTTGAAGATGCCTGTACCAGATCTGGAAATACACTTTCCACATTGCTTGCTAGAAAACCGTATTGATTTCCGGTAGGTAAGTTTAGTTTTTTATATTTATCGGTATTGTAAACGAATGTAACCGGTTCAAGGGCTTTGATGCGTTCTGTTGAATTAGAAATTTTATCAATATTAAGTTTTAATTCTTGCTCATTCAGTTGTTGTGCGTTTACTATTGTACATGTTCCAAAGGCCAATGCCAATACTGAAGTTAAATTTGCTATAGATAGTTTCATTTTAAAAAATTATTTTATTATATATTCTTAGATTAAGCAGTATGAAATAACTATTTCTAAGCGTTGCCGTACGAAATCAGGTATTATCTCATCGTGTATTATTACTTCGTGACGGAATATTACCTGTGCGTTATTGCCCATCAATATTTCACGATGATAAATGAAGAAATGCTAGGAAATGTTTGGAGGTGGGCAATGAAGCCTTATGAGGATATGCTTTACTTTTGTGTCGCCGGGGTGATAATAAAGGGCGTAAAGAAAATTGCTTTCTACAGGAGTTAACATATTAGTGATAACGTAATCATCATCTAGCTGTCGTTCGCTGTCTGTGTCGTCGGCAGATTGTGTATTTGTATTTTCAGCATGTTCGGTATCGTAAAAGCTCTTCTCGGACACAACATAAACGCATGTTGACGAAATTAGGAAAAATCCTAAAGTCATTAGTACGTATGTTAGCTTTTTTATACCCATTTTTTATGTCCAGCAGCGAGTTCCTTTAACGAATTAACACAGGAATTATCCCACTTGGCGCAATTAACTGTTCGCTGTCTGCAAATATAAGAAATTAAGGCCTGAAAAAGTTGAAAAATAATCAATAAATATTATTGAAGTGTCTTTGTTACAACTGTTTAACTGTTAATAATTGATGTGTTAAAGTAGTTGTAAAAATGAATTTTATCAGAAAATATATGCACTATTATCCATAAATTTTACCATTTGATTTATAGGGGTTATAACCGGCTGTATTTTGTTGTGGTTTATAGGGGCGAATTTAGGAATCTTCATGTATTTTCTGAAAGATGATATCGTTTTCATAACCTTTAGCAGCGAGATAATTGTATAGTTTGGTTTTTAGCTTAATATTGTATGGTTTTTTTTCGTTTTTCGTTTTTAAATCTACTAAGTGATTGATTTTTTGGTTGTATTCTTCGCCGTCTATCGCGTTAATTGCATTTTTAATTAATTTTTCTGGTATTTTTTTTTGCTTAAGATGTTGCCTGATTTTTACTTTTCCCCAGCCTTTTATTCTAAATTTTCCGGATGCGTACGCCATAGCAAACCGTTCCTCATTTAAAAAATTTTCTGAAATAAGCTCCGAAATGATGTTTTCTACATCATCGGAGTGTAACCCCCACTCATACAATTTGTCTCTTACTTCCTGTTGTGCCCGTTCTTGATACGCGCAATAATTTTCGGCTTTTAATTTAGCCTGATGCGGAGTGTAGATTTTTTTGTTTGTATAACGGTCATTCATTTGTACAAATGTTCAAAAAATACCTAACTTATTAAAAATAATGATGAAATTCGTAACAATATTTCACTATGTACACAATAACTTCGGTATTACAAATTCTTTCATCTGAACACTATTTTCTTGCTGACGACAGTTGGACGATAAGTGAATTGGTCTATGACAGCCGAAAGATTCGTGATGTGAAGGAGAGTGTGTTTTTTGCGATTAAAAGTAGCAGGGATGGGCATCAGTTTATTGCAGATGCGTATGATAAAGGTATCAGAAGTTTCGTGATCTCGGATATTGGTTTTTCGATTTCACCGTATCCCGATGCCAATTTTATTTGGGTGGAAGATACACTTAAAGCAATTCAGGCGTTGGCGGCAGTTCACCGGAAACAATTCGATATACCGGTCATTGGCATTACCGGAAGCAACGGTAAAACTATTGTCAAAGAATGGTTGTATCAATTGTTGACTGCTGAGTACAACGTATATCAAAGTCCAAAGAGTTATAATTCACAACTGGGGGTTGCACTTTCGGTTTGGAATCTTCAGGCAGATCATACGTTAGCCATTATTGAAGCGGGGATCAGTCGACCGGGGGAGATGGAGGCCTTGCAGCAAATGATAGATCCCTCCATTGGTATATTGACCAACCTCGGTACAGCACATTTGGAAGGCTTTTCTTCCAAAAATGACAAATTAATTGAGAAATGGAAGCTTTTTAAGCATGCTACACAAATTTTGTTTTCTTCTAATTACGTACCCGATGCCAAAAGCATCCGGAGCGGATTCACTTGGGGAACGAATGAGTCTGACGATTTCCGGATTCTAAATATTTCAACCGATCATGCCGGATCAAAGATAACTGCACGATACCAGCAAGAGGAGATTGATTTCGTGATCCCTTTTCAAGATAAGGCTTCCGTTGAGAATGCCATTACCTGTATAATAGTTATGATACAATTGGGATATGACTTCTCTGTTATTGAGCAACGCATAAAGGGATTAAAACCACTGGAAATGCGTCTGCAATTAAAGAAAGGGAAGAATAATTGTAGCATTATTGACGATACTTATTCCAATGATTTAGCATCCTTACAGATCGCATTGGATTTTTTGAATCAGCAAAATCAGCACACGCAAAAATCATTGATATTAAGCGGCTTTGCAGACGCAAAGTTTACAACCAAAATAATGGATAAACTGATTCGTTTGCTGAATAATCAGTTATTAAAACGGGTTGTTCTGATTGATCGTTCTTTATTTGGTATTATAACAGCGATAAATTCGGAGGTGTTGTGCTACGAATCTACAGCAGAGTTGATAGCTGACTTACCGCGAATTGATTTTAGTAATGAGGCAATTCTGATTAAGGGGGCGCGTAAGTTTCATCTGGAAGAGGTAAGTCAACAATTAGTTGAAAAGTCCCATGATACGGTTATGGAGATTAATCTGAAAGCCATTGAAAGCAATCTCATACAATACCGCTCCTTATTACGGAAAGACGTAAAATTAATGGCGATGGTCAAAGCCTTTTCTTACGGAAGCGGAGGTTTTGAGGTGGCGAATGTCTTACAGTTTAATAAATTAGATTATCTTACTGTAGCTTTTGTCGATGAGGGGGTAGAGTTAAGAAAGGCGGGTGTAACCTTGCCGATAATGGTATTGAGTCCGCATGAAGGTACGTTTGATGATATGATAACTTATCAATTAGAGCCGGAGATATATTCCAAACGGATTTTAAATGCTTTTCTTCAATTTTTGGCAGATATTCAGTTTGTAGATTATCCGATACATATCAAGCTGGATACCGGTATGCACCGATTAGGATTCATGGCAAATGAATTCGATGATGCACTTATTACACTTCAAAAGAGTCCACAGATCAAAGTTGTATCCGTGTTTTCGCACTTGGTTGCTTCTGGCGATACTACTCAAAAGGAATTTACAGCGCAGCAGATTCAGGAATTTAAAACCTTGGCAGACAGATTGGAGTCAGGTTTGGGCTACCCGGTTTTGAAACACATTTGTAATACAACGGGGATTGTAAATTGGCCGGACGCACAATTGGATATGGTGCGATTGGGAATAGGGCTCTATGGTATTGACCTGTCAGATAACGGACTGCATTTGGAGTCGGTCAGCACACTTAAAACCACTATTTCACAAATAAAAAAATTAAATAAAGAAGAGACTGTTGGTTATGATCGGAAAGGAGTCCTGAAACGTGATAGCCGTATCGCAACCGTCAAAATAGGATACGCTGATGGGTATGACCGCCGTTTAGGAAATGGAATAGGAAAAATGATGATCGCCGGACAAATTGTACCTACAATAGGCAACGTTTGTATGGATATGTGCATGCTGGATATAACTGATATCACCGCACATGAAGGAGATGAGGTGATCGTTTTCCCGGATTTGATACAGACAGCTAAGGATATCGAGACTATACCTTATGAACTGTTAGTAGGGATTTCATCGCGGGTGAAAAGAGTTTATTTTTACGAATAATTATGATAAAGAAAATTTTTCAGAAACTACTGTATTATTTAATCAAAGGAACTTTGGTGGTGGTTCCCCTGGCTGGAGCGGTATTCCTCATCATTTGGATAGTAGCCTCTTTAGATAATACATTGAATATTACACAACATTTTTTAGAAGATGAGGAAGGTCACCCTTTATATATTCCGGGTATTGGCATTTTGACGGTCATTATACTATTAATTATTGTGGGGGTTATATTTACCAATCTCGTTACCGATCCCATTAGACATTGGCTTAACCGTACTATAAAACGTATACCTTTATTTAATACTTTGTATTCGTCAATTAAGGATTTTACGGAAGCTTTTGTAGGCGATGCCAAGAAATTTAACGAACCGGTATTGGTAGAAGTAAATGAAACAGGAATGAAGAAAATCGGATTTCTTACACAGCGGGATCTTAGTAAATTGGGATTGAAGGACGAAGTTGTTGTTTATTTTCCATATTCCTATTCGTTTGCCGGACAGGTTGTTATAGTGAAAAACGAACGTGTACGTAAACTGGATATGAATGCGACGGATGCCATGAAATTAGTGGTTTCCGGAGGGGTGAGTGGTATCTAAAGGAATAGGTTTTTATATTTCCTCAGTAAATAAGTTCTTAAAGGAAGAGGAGACCTGCCTGCCGGTAGGCAGGGATCGAAAACCGCGTAGCGCTCATTCATACTATTAAAATGTACATTGATGAATAATTTGCTTTTATTTTCAACGAAATTAGAATTGCAAATAAAAGCAAATTTATCTAAGTTTATATCGTTAAAGCATAAGTAATATCTAGTAAAAAATAAGAGTATTATGATAGGTACATTGATAGAAAAGGAAGAAATTGGTAAGTATAAAATTATTCCGGCGGAGATAAATAGAGTAGAGGAGTTGAATCAAAAGCTGAGTAATGCACAAAGGCTAGGTAATGAGTTTAAATCAAAAGTCTCTATCATATTTCAGACAGAAGACGGACCAAAACGCGTTGATACTACGGTTTGGTCATTGACAGACAATTATATTCAACTTAAAAGTGGTGTTTTGATACCATTGAATGCCTTAATCTCAGTAGAATTCTAAAAAGGTCAAAACTTAAATTTTGGCCTTTTTAGATTAAAAACAGAACAGAATTTATTCGCGGTTTAGTATATGCGAGGATTTTCTAATAAATCGGTGACACAACCTAATATCTCAAATTCGCTGTTTCCATCTTCCAACATCGAAAAGGTGAGGTAGGCCGCATAGATTTCCCCACTAAATACAACGTGTTTGTCTGCTACAATAGTATCTATAATTTCGTCTCGCACATCGATACCGATATGAACTAATTCATTGTGAAGGTTTGTGGAGATGCTTTCATGGCACTCTCCTGAAGCAAATCCTACGATAATATGAAGAATAAGCTTGTCTAGCGTATCTGGATCCAATTTAGTAGCGTAGAGCTCAAAGTCAAAACGTTGTTTGGCACTATTAACGATTTTGTCCCAGATTAGGTATTCCGTTTTCGTCTGCATAACAAGAAGGTTTATAAAACTGACTTAGGTAAATATAATGAAATTTTTTCTAAAAAGTAATTTTTTGGTCAAAAATTATATAAGCTTTTTGAATACGAATAGCCTGATATTTTCGAAAAACTATTTAGTGAGTGTGGTGTTATAACAGTTTTTGGATTTTTTTATTGAAAGTGATTTTTTTATTGACAATCTTTGTTTTAAAAGTATCAATGTGGGCGCCCTGTAGTTTTTTATTGTTGTGACAAGTCAGAAGATATACGTTAAGGAATTAAATTTATGCAAATATCATTAAAGGGAAAAAGAGCATTAGTAGGTGGCAGTTCATCGGGTCTGGGAAAGGCTATAGCAATACAATTGGCACACTGTGGTGCCGATGTTACATTGATGTCGAGATCGGCTGAAAAATTGGAAGAGACTCTGACAGCGTTAGATAGGAGTCAGGGGCAAAATCACGGATACATTGTAACTAATTTTAATGATTATGCTGATCACAAAAAGACCCTTACCGATTTTTTTAGAACACATACTATTGATGTGTTAATAAATAATACAAATGGGCCGCAGGCAGGAACGTTGTTGTCAAAACAAGAAGAGGACTATCAGCAGGCTTTTGAATTGTTATTTCAAAATGCTGTTTTTATGACAAATCTAGCTTTGCCTTATATGAAAGCACAAGGCTTTGGACGGATCATCAATGTTTCATCCATGACGGTCAAAGAACCGCAAGATGGTTTGGTGCTATCTAACACCATGCGGACAGCTTTGGTCAGCTGGAGTAAATCTCTGTCTAATGCTGTTGCTGCAGACGGTATTACGGTCAATTCTATCCTTACCGGATATTTCGATACCGATAGATTAAATAACCTTATGGAGATGCAGGCAGAGAAAGAAGGGATTGTACTGGATCAGGTAAAACAAAAAAGAATACAGTCTATACCGATGAACAGGTTAGGGGATCCGCAAGAATATGGTTATCTGGTCGCGTTTCTTGCCTCCGAGTATGCCTCCTTTTTGACAGGGGCTTCTATTCCACTAGATGGCGGTATTGCCAAAACATTATTCTAACAGGAATGGTATAAAATAGAGGTCGTCTCCTGTTTTTGTCCAAGACAAATGTAGGAGACGACCTCTATCGACAGGTTACGACTTTGCTTTTTTTCTTTTCACCATCAGATAACTCAACCAAAGTATTAATAACCATATCGGAATAAGCTCGACAGATATCTTAAGCCCGGTGAACCACATCATTACCAAAACACCAAACAAAAACACCAAACAAATCACGTTGCTAATAGGGTAGAACAGCGAGGGGAATTTTGTTTTAACGCCATCCTTTATTTTCTGTCTTTTGAAAAAGATGTGTGTAAATGATATCATTATCCAATTGATTACAAGGGTAGATACGACTAATGACATTAAAATCTCCAGCGCTTTTTCGGGAATGATCTTATTAATAACAATACATACCGCGACCAAAATTGCAGAAGCGATTATGGCTGCAATTGGCGAATGATTTTTATTCAATTTTTTCAAAAATTGTGGTGCGTTTCCTTGTTCTGCCAAGCCGTATAACATTCGCGAATTACTGTATACGCAACTGTTGTAGACGGATAGTGCTGCCGTCAGTACGATTATGTTCAGTACATTGGCAATGATCGTGGTAAAGTAATATGTCTTATCGAAAAGTGTAAATTCAAAGCTGTTCAAGGCATTAAATACCTCTACAAATGGACTGGTATCGGCGGTAATAGCATTCCACGGCATCAAAGAAAATAGGATAAATAAAGCACCTACATAGAATATCAAAATACGAATCAAAACTTGATTTGTTGCTCGGGGAATATTCTTTTCCGGATTTTCAGCTTCGGCAGCCGTGATCCCAACTAACTCCAGTCCTCCAAAAGAGAACATAATCATGACCATTGCGGCGAGCAGCCCCTGATAGCTACCGTCCTGCGCATTGGTAAGCCAGCCTTTTGGGAAAAATCCGCCATCGTTATATAGGTTTTCTACTGTCGCTCGTTCTCCTGCTGATCCGCTGATTAATAAATACGATCCAAATAGGATCATAGCGATGATCGCTGCAACCTTTACGATAGAAAACCAAAATTCAGTTTCTCCGTATACTTTTACAGAGGCTAGATTAATCGAATTAATGACGATAAAAAAGAAGGTGCTGGATACCCACAGTGGAATTTCCGGCCACCAAAATTGTACATATATACCAATGGCAGTCAACTCGGCCATACTAACCAATATATACAATACCCAATAATTCCAACCCGATGAAAACCCGCCAAAAGGCCCAATGTATTTATTGGCGAAGTAACTAAAACTTCCCGAAACGGGTTCTTCTACTACCATTTCTCCTAGTTGGCGCATGATAAAAAATGCAATAACTCCGGAAATAGCATAGCCTAGTATAACCGAAGGACCAGCCAATACTGCCGCCTTCCCTATTCCCAGAAAGAGTCCCGTTCCAATGGCTCCTCCTAATGCGATGAGCTGTATATGTCGGTTACTTAATCCTCTTTTGAGTTGTTTGTTCTCGTCTTTTTCTACCACCTTATCGTTAATTTTTGTTTGTTTTATTATGAATAGATGCTGTCCCTACACCTAGTAATTCATCCCAGTATGTTCCTATACGTCTATGATACACTAATACCAGATAATCATTTCCGGTGTCGTAAAAACTATTTGTAAACGCGTTGGTTACGACCTCGCCTTCCGGAGTTTCGAGTACATATTCATAATCGTATAGCCCTTGTTTTAACTTCAACGTAACCTCCCAGTTTTTTGAAGTTGGATTATAGGTTAGTCTATTGTACTCATTTCGTTGAAAGCTATTGAAGCCACCGACAAGATAGATATTTCCCGTTATCTTCTGATTAGTCTGTAGTGAAAAATGCACATCAGCATAGTCAGATTGGATCTCTCCATTTTCAAAATCCAGATTGCGTATGTAGAACTTTCCATTTTCATCATACGTACTCGCATAGGTGATATTCCGTATGTCCTCATCGACTAATATGTTTACTGAGATGAGACTGTCGTTTTGAATATGTTGAACCCGGTTAGAGCCTAATCGAAAACTGCGTAAATCCACAAATCGAAATTCATTATTCCCCAGGAAATCCAAGGTTTCGCTGTTGTTATATTTAATTTCATGATTCCCAATAAACATAGGTCTGGTTAAAACCATTTTATTGTCTTCACGTTGATTTTGAAATACATGTACCTGGATATCGCGTTCAGGATTGGGAATGGTTAACGAAGGTGTTTTGATCGATACATCGATCTTTTGATTAGACATCCTTTTCGATACCTGTACCGAAGGAAGGATTTCGGTTTCAACCTGAATCAAGGGACGTACGACGTAGAAGCGCCTCGTTACGACCAATCGGGTTTTATCGGCATCTTCATATACCTTTAATAAGTAATTTCCAGCAATTTTAGGTCTTATATATTCATTTGGGAAAGCTGCTTTATAATGTGTGTAGGCTTGGAATGTTCCCTGCGATTGGGAATAATTATCAAGACGATCCTCGTTATATCCCTCCGCGTAATCTAATGGTGATACACGACTAGGTTCCCAGTTGGCATTGCAATGTTCGATGCCGTAATAATAACTCCTCACATCGGCCCGTAAATCATCGAAAGAAAGTAACAGCTGATCCTGACTGCCCAAAGTATATATAGGCAACTGGTTTTCTTTTTCTGCAGGAAAGAGTTGTACTGTATTTATAACATCTAAATAGTTCTTATTATCATAAACGAGTTCTTGCTGTGGCGATCGTTCAAAGCCTTCACGCACCCTTTTTTTTCGTTGTGCCTCGACTGTCGATAACGCACAGCAGAATAGCGTTAGTAAGATAAAGGCTTTTTTGTTCATACATTCATTTCTGTCAAGCCTTCACCTGTTATAAAATAATATTTATAACAGGTGAAAGCTCTTAAACCAAGAAAAAAAATCAACAAAAGCCAGCTTATTATTTTCGTTACACCTGAGGATTTTTTAGCTTTACTATTGATTTCCGCCATCATAAATCTATTTACAGGAATAAAGATAATAGAATGTTTGGTCATTAAGAATTTTAATTCATCCGTTGTAACTCGTTCTGAATATCTTTTTGTGTCGTTTCTCCGATAGGTACCAAGGGTAGACGTACATCATCGCTACCTATTCCTATTTGCTTCAAGATATATTTTATGCCGGATGGATTGCTTTCTACAAAGCATAAATCTGTAATTTTAAGTAACTCATTGTGAATCGTACGGGCCTGAGGGTAATTTCCATCGGCACACAATTTTACCAATGTGCTTACTTTTTTAGGAAATGCATTGCCGACCACAGAGATAATTCCGACTGCACCCAGTGCCATCATAGGAAGAGTTGCAGGATCATCTCCCGAAATCAATAAGAAGTCTTCTGGTTTGTCACGTAGTATTTCAGAGAATTGTGCATAGCTGCCTGAGGCTTCTTTAGTCGCTACGATGTTTCTAAAATCCTTTGCCAGGCGGATGGTCGTAGCTGAGCTTATATTACTTCCCGTTCGTCCCGGTACATTATACAGTATTACCGGCAAAGCTGAAGCTTCGGCAATGGCTTTGTAATGTTGGTAAATCCCTTCTTGAGTTGGTTTGTTATAATAAGGTGATACCGATAGGATTGCGCAGTATCCTTGAATGCTAAATTCTTGAACTTGCTTTACTATTTCTACGGTATTATTACCACCGATTCCCGCTACCAACGGGATTCTTCCGTTTACTGTTGTCGCCGTAAACTCCCAAACTTGTTTTCGTTCTTCAGCCGTCAATGTGGCAGTCTCGCCAGTTGTGCCTAATGATACCAAGTAGTTCATTCCTTCTGCAATTTGAAACTCTATTAGTTTTCCTAACGTTTCAAAGTCAATCGTTCCATCTGCATTAAATGGTGTAACCAATGCCACCCCTGCACCGTGAAGCTCGTTCATGTCGAATAAATTGTATTATATAATTGTTTAATTTTTATTAATCATTTTTAACAGATCCTGATCTGAAATAACAGGAACTTTAAGTTTCTCTGCTTTGACGAGTTTAGATGGTCCCATTTTATCTCCGGCCACCAGGTAGTTTAATTTTGCAGAGATACTGCTTAGCATCTTACCACCATGAGATTCAATCAAAGCACTTAATTCTTCTCTTGAGAAATCAGCAAATACACCGGATATCAAAAATGTTTTTCCAGATAGGTTCTCGCCCGCTAAAAGGAGCTCTTTTTCTTCTATAGCAAAATTTAAGCCATATTGCGCCAGTTTATCGAGTTCGGTGAGATGAGTGTCCTGATGTAAATACTCATACACACTTTCTGCAATCCGGATTCCGGCATCTTGGACATTCGCTATATCTTCGATACTGGCATTTTTTAGATTATCAAGTGATTTAAAATGTAGCGCCAGTTTTTTTGCCACGGTTTCACCCACATGCCGGATTCCTAACGCAAACAAGACTTTTTCAAAAGGTTTTTCCTTCGATTTTTCCAATCCGGCAATCATATTCTCAATGGACTTTTGACCAAATCTTTCCAGATGGACTAATTCATCCTGTCGGGTAGCTAGTGAATACAGATCTGATATGCGTTGAATTAAACCCAATCGATAAAAAGTCTCAATGGTTTCTTTGCCCAATCCTTGAATGTCCATCATCTTGCGTCCGATAAAATGTTGCATTTTACCAACGATCTGCGGTCGGCAACCGTCTTCATTCGGACAATAATGTACCGCTTCGCCATCACGACGAATTAACGTAGCGCCACATTCGGGTTCGGGGCATGTCGTAGGATAGATGATCGCCGTAGCGTCTGCAGGTCTTTTTTCGGGATTAACGGCTATGATTTTTGGAATGATTTCCCCCCCTTTTTCTACAAAGACTGTATCTCCCGTATGTAAATCCAACCTAGCTATTTCATTGGCATTATGAAGTGTGGCACGTTTTACCGTAGTACCTGCCAATAAAACAGGTTGTAAGTTGGCTACCGGTGTTACCGCGCCTGTACGACCTACTTGATAACTTATGCTGTTAAGAATCGTTTCTACCCGTTCGGCTTTAAATTTAAAGGACGTAGCCCATCGTGGCGATTTTGCTGTGAATCCCAATTCCTCCTGATAGGCGTATTCGTTTACTTTGATGACGATTCCATCAATATCGTATGTCAACTGGTGTCGTTGAATATCCCAATAATGAATAAAATTTAGCACTTCATCTATCGAAGTACATAATCTTGTTTCATCGCATACCGGAAATCCCCATTCTTTTACTGCTTGAAGGCTTTCCCAATGTGTAGTGAAAATTTTATTTCTATTTTCGATATACAAGAAGTAAAGGAAACAATCCAACGGTCTTTTTGCAACCTCGCCCGAATCTTGAAGCTTGATCGTTCCCGAAGCAAAATTTCTTGGATTTGCATACATTTGCTCTCCAATATCTTCCCGTTCTTTATTGAGCCTTAAAAAAGCTGATTTATGCATAAATATTTCCCCCCTAATATCGAAAGAGGCTGGGTATGCTGCTCCGGTTTTTAATTGATGGGGGATGCTCCGGATAGTTTTTACATTGTTGGTTACTTCATCACCCTGGGTGCCATCGCCACGCGTGATAGCCCGGGCTAGTTTACCGTTTTCAAATGTGATAGATATCGAAAGCCCATCAAATTTGAGTTCACAGACGTAATCTACAGGATGACCTATGGCTTTCTGTACCCGCTCATCAAAATCCCTAAGCTCCTGCTCATTATAGGTGTTGCTCAGCGATAGCATTGGCCAGCGGTGTGCCACGGTGTTGAATTTGGAGGTGATATCTCCGCCCACTTTTAATGTTGGAGAGTTGGGGTCTCGATATTCGGGATACTCGTTTTCTAATGCCTCTAATTCTTTAAGTTTTGTGTCGAAATCAAAATCAGAAACGACAGAATTTGCCAATACATAGTACTGGTAGTTATACGCATTTAGTTCTGTTGTTAATTTTAAGATTCTATCTTGAATATCTTGCGACATAGCTTACGAAAATAAGAAATTTTAAGGGGAAAATGATTTTAAACTACATGTTTTAGTCCATTAAAATTTAGCGATAGAAGTTTGGGATTATTAAAATTCGGCATCGCTAGTTTTTATAAAAATTATCCGCAGAAAGATTGCTGTATTTTTGTATTTTGTTCGTGTAAAAATCCAAAATTATGCATTTTTTATAAAGTCCTGCTTTATTTTCTATTGCATTATATTTTCTTCTTTTTAACACTGTTTTAAAGAAATACATGAAAAAATATTGGTGGGCACGGCTTACAGCCCATGCGTCTCGCGGTTTGCCTTCGGCAAGAAAATGTAGCAATGCAACAAGATCCAGCCACAAGCGAATCCAAATAACTGCTAACGCATGCCAAAAAGGAAGGTTTTTCTGGAGCATAAGTAGATTATTACGGAAATTAAGATAAGTCTTTTGGGGGTTGCTTGTATTTAGTGTTCCGCCACCTACATGATATACAACAGAAGCAGGGGTGTACCCAATTTTATAGCCCATTTTTTTGAGTCGCCAGCATAGGTCAATCTCTTCCATGTGCGCAAAAAAATCAGCGTCAAATCCACCTGCTTCATGCCAGGCGCTCGATTTAATAAAAAGTGCAGCTCCGGTTGCCCAAAAAACCTCATTTTCCACATCATATTGACCTTCATCTTTTTCGGTAATACTGAGGATACGCCCCTTACAAAAAGGATATCCGAAGCAATCGATATGCCCCCCGGCAGCGCCGGCATGCTCGAAATGATCCCGTTGATGATAGGCTTTGATTTTAGGTTGTGCAGCTATAAAGTCTTTTTTCTGCATCAGTTCAATAACCGGCTCTATCCAAGAAGGAGTTACTTCCACATCCGAATTAAGCAAGACAAAATAATCAGCTTCCACCTGTTGAAGTACCTTATTATATCCACCTGCAAATCCATAGTTATCATCGTTTTGTATGATGCGGATTGTTGGATAATATTCGTTGACAAAGGCTACAGAATCATCTGTAGAGGCATTGTCTCCGATAATAAATTCAATATTAGGGTAAGTACTATTGTACACGGAAGGCAAAAATTTCTCTAAGAAAAATTTACCGTTCCAATTTAATATGACAACAGCAACTTTAGGATATTCTATCATTTTTTAGTTGTTCTTGTTCTTTTCCAACGGCGATGTGTCCACAACCAATATGCAGGTTCTTCACGAATCATTTTTTCTGTGAATTTATTGTGTATCTGCGTTATTTCATGTTCTTGGTATACCGAGGGATTTTCTACTAAAGTAGTAAATTTACAATAATAATGACCTCTTTTTTCTTTCCTGCCGATGTGACAGTATACTATCGGATTTCCGGTTAGTTTAGCAATACGTTCGGTGCCGGTATGAACCAATGTATCTTGATTCAAAAAATCCAAAAAATAGTCGGAATCTTGATGGAGGGGAGTTTGATCGGCTACAAACATGCTCATGTTTAGTTGATTTTTTAACTTTATCAGGTGACGTAGAATTTGTTTCATAGGTACCATTGTCGCGCCGAATCGTGTACGTACTTTATTGTGTACCTGATCAAAACATTTGTTGTTCAGTGGTTTGTAAATGATAAGGCAAGGGTGTTCCGTCATAATCGACATACGGTAGATTCCCAACTCCCAATTTCCATAATGTGCTGTCACGCCGATTACAGATTTTCCGGCTTCAAAATGCTTGTACACTTCTTCGGGATTTAATAATTCAATACGATTGATTACTTGTTGTTTTGTAATGGTTCGCATTTTTAAAGCTTCTACTATGATATCGGGAAAATAACGAAAAAACTTCTTCGCAATCTGCTGAATCTCAACTTCTGATTTCTCCGGAAAAGAGTTTTTTAAATTGGTAATAACGACTGGTTTTCGATATTTTACACCGTAATAAATGATGAAATATAAAAAATCAGATAGAATGTACAACACCCAAAAAGGCAATAAAGAAAAGCTAAATAGTAAACCTGAAACAATCTTTTTATTCATCAATACGGTTTGAAGTATATGATTTCGGATACAAACTTAGATAAAGTTGTATATAAAAGCTATTTTTGTGCCATAATTTATAGTTAATTTTAGTTTATGTTCAGTCAACTCTTATTATCGGCAACTTACCTTCCTCCGGTATCTTATTTTCACGCAATCTATCAACATGATCTTCCTGTTGTTTTGGATCAATATGAGCACTACCCAAAACAAACGTACCGTACCCGTGCGAAGATAGCTACCGCAAGTGGGATCCTGGAACTGTTTGTTCCCATAGTACATGGTCGCAAGGAGCACGTAGCTATGAAAGATATCCGAATCAACTATGATCACGATTGGCAGAGATTACATTGGCAAAGTATACAGACTGCATACCGAAGTTCGGCATATTTTGAGTTTTATGAGGATGAGTTTGAAGCGTTTTATAAAAAAAAATATGAGTTTTTGTTTGATTATAATCTGTCGCAGTTGGAATTAATCCTTAAGTTATTGAAGGTTAAGAGAAATATTTCCTTTACGGATAGTTATGAGAAGGTTCCTTCCGGAATGTTGGATTACAGAGGTCTTATCCATCCCAAAAAGCCGTCTGTTTTTGAAATATCAAAGCCATATTATCAAGTATTCAATGATAGGACAGGTTTTATCCCCGAACTGAGTATTATAGATTTGATTTTTAATCAGGGGCCACAGAGCAAAAGTTATTTATAGCATTTAAGTTCCTTCTTCCAAACTTTTTGGTGTAATTTGTTGTTCCATAACAAACCATGTAGAAGATTGATGAAAAGTCTATTTGTTATTCTGGCTATTGTTTTTTCGTATAACCCTTGTTTTTCACAAAGCGGAACGGATACGCTACATTATAAGAAAGTGTATTATTTCGCAGGTACGGGAATTGGTATTCCACTGGGCAAAACGAAAAACGTACTGTCTTCAAAGTTGTTCGCAGGGAGCATGGGATTAGATATTGCGTTAAAGAATCCACGGTACTACGTTTATCCTGCTTTGTATTTGATGTCGTTTAACTATGACCAATTGATAAATGATTCCGACTATAATCGAATAGTTGAAAATGGCAGGTCCAATTTTTATATGCTTAGCCTTGCCGGAGGCACACGCAGGCAATATGATTTATTGAATACTTATGCATACCTGGGGCCGACAATAGGTTTGGTTAATGAGCCCCGCGCTAATGACGTAGGGAATAAGGTCGTTATGGAAAGTAAATATTCCATGACATTTGGTACTAAATTGGGAGTAGGTGCTGATTATAAATTCAAAGGTTTTTTCCTTGGTGCGGAAATAGGGTATCTGTACAATGTAAATAAGATACAAGGTAATCCGGTCCATGTGTTAACAGTTATGGTGGGCTTAAAATCAGATATCACCCGATTAGGTGAAAAAGTGGTCGATATATTGCTGCCATCTAAATAAGTAACTTTTCGTCATCGGTGATTGCTCGGAGAATTCGACACGGATTGCCTACAGCTACTACATTTGCGGGAATATCTTTGGTAACCACTGATCCCGAGCCGATAACTGTATTGTCACCAATAGTTACACCAGGGTTGATAACCGTATTGCCGCCAATCCATACATTGTTACCGATTGTAATCGGATTAGCGTATTCCAGCCCGGAGTTACGCAATTCATGATGAATCGGATGCCCGGCCGTGAATAAAGAGACATTCGGTGCTATCATCACATTGTCGCCAATGCGAACCGGGGCACAATCCAAGATGGTGAGATTATAATTGGCGTAAAAATTTTCGCCGATTTCAATATTATAACCGTAATCGCATCGGAAGGGAGGTTCTATGTAAAACATCTTTCCTGTTTTACCCAGGAGATCTTTTAGATTTTGTTTTTTTGCCTTTATCTGTTTAGGTTCCAGTTGATTAAACCTGTGGCATAATGTCTGCGCATGTATTCTGTCTTCAGAAAGTGTTTTATCAGTTGCAAAATAGGCTTCTCCGTTGAGCATTTTTTCCTTTTCAGTGGTCATGTAGCGAGTAGATGTTAGATAATAGATATGAGACTTTAGATAGTAGTAATGAACTCCCGGCAAAGATAATAAGAACAACTAAAAAAAGACTTTTTAATATTGGTACGGTGCTTCAGTTGTACCTGACTCGATATAATGAGGGGGATAATCGATAGTCTTTCACGTAATATTAAGTATCTTTGCGCATGGTTTTGAATATGCAAAAAATATCTGATTATACAGTTAGTGTCATAGGGAGTGGTAGTTGGGCTACCGCGATGGTCAAGATGTTAGCGGACAATAAATTAGAAAAAGAAGTTTTTTGGTGGGTACGTAGGGAAGAGGATGTGGAATACATAAATAGATACCGGCATAATCCGACTTATCTTAGTGCAGTGGAGGTAAAGTTAGATAAGGACCATGTGTTGTCCGATGCGCGAAAAGTAATACAGTCTACCGATATTGTGATTTTAAATACACCTGCATCGTACTTAAAGCTTGCACTAAAAGGGGTAGAAAAACAAGATCTGGAAGGGAAAATTATCGTTTCGGCTATTAAAGGAATAATTCCTGATGAAAATTTAATCGTTGGAGAATACCTTAATCAAAGGTATGGCATCCCGTTAGATCATATTGTCGTAATAGGTGGGCCCTGTCACGCCGAAGAAGTATCTCAGGAGAAGCTTTCTTACCTCACCTTTGCCTCTAAAGATCTAAATAAGGCACGAATCGTTGCAAATTTGCTATCTAACAGATATATCAATGCCAATATTTCGGATGATGTCTTGGGCGTTGAATATGGTGCAGTCTTAAAAAATATATACGCCTTGGCCGGAGGGATCTGCCACGGATTGGGGTACGGAGATAATTTTCAAGCTGTATTGGTTTCAAATGCCATTCGGGAGATGGAATATTTTGTACAGGAGATTGATCCCGCCGACCGCGAAATAAACGCTTCCGTCTATCTTGGCGATCTCTTGGTAACTGCCTATTCGCAATTCAGCCGCAATCGTACCTTTGGTAATATGATAGGTAAGGGGTACACCGTACAATCTGCTCAGCTGGAAATGAATATGGTCGCCGAAGGATACTATGCTTCTGATTGTATCCAGAGCATCATCCATAAAAATGAGTTAGAAATGCCGATTTGTAATATGGTATACCAGGTATTATACAACCACCAGCCAGCTACACTTGAAGTGTCAAAATTAGCTGAAAAATTAACATAGCAATGATTTCAAAAGGACATATAGCAGATACCTACAAGACTATACAAGATGAAATTACGCAAGCCTTGGAAAAGTTGGATGGAGGCGCAAAATTTCAGGAAGAATTATGGGAACGTGATGGCGGTGGCGGTGGTCGCACGCGGATCATGCAAAATGGAAATATCATTGAAAAGGGGGGCGTCAATTTTTCAGCAGTACACGGCAAACTGCCTGCAGCGATTAAGAAAGCTTTCGGGGTTGAAGAAGATGAATTCTTCGCCACAGGAGTTTCCATCGTTATTCATCCCAATAATCCGCATGTTCCGATCATCCACATGAACATCCGATATTTTGAACTAAATGAACAGACCAGATGGTTTGGTGGTGGTATAGATTTGACCCCACATTATGTGGTACAGGAAGATGCCTGTTTTTTTCATCAACAGCTTAAATCGGTTTGCGACAAACATCATCCTCATTTTTATTCCGATTTTAAAGCCTGGGCCGACAACTATTTCTTTATCAAGCATCGTGATGAAACGCGGGGCATAGGAGGAGTTTTTTACGATAAACTGACACCTGAAAAAACCGGATTGACCTTTGAACAGATTTTTGATTTTTCGTGTGATTTAGGTCGTATATTTGCACCTACTTATACAGACCTGGTAAATAAGCACCGCACACGTGATTTCAGCCAACGCGAAAAGGATTGGCAGTTGCTGCGTCGCGGTCGTTATGTCGAATTCAATTTGGTTTACGATTCGGGTACTAAATTTGGATTAGAAACAAATGGACGTATTGAATCTATATTGATGAGCTTACCCGCACAGGCAAATTGGTATTATGATTTTAAAGCCGAACCAGGGTCGGCAGAACAAGATACTTTAGATTTATTAAAAAAAGATATCAATTGGGTGAACTAATTCACACATACATTAGATGGTAAATTTCAACAGATTTAAATTGGATAACGGCCTCAACGTATTGGTACATGAAGACCATACTACAGCCATGGCAGTTGTCAATATTTTATACAACGTAGGTGCTCGCGACGAGTCTCCTGAACAAACAGGATTTGCTCACCTTTTCGAACATTTGATGTTCGGAGGGTCGGTTCATATTCCGGATTACGATAGTCCTTTGCAACAAGTCGGAGGAGAGAACAATGCCTTCACCAGCAATGATATTACAAACTACTATTTGACGCTCCCGGCCAATAACCTGGAAACCGCTTTTTGGTTGGAAAGTGATCGGATGTTAAGCCTAGCATTTAGTGAACAAAGTCTGGAAGTGCAACGGCAGGTGGTTTCCGAGGAATTCAAGCAACGTTACCTCAACCAGCCATACGGCGATATGTGGCTGCGGTTACGGCCACTAGCCTACAAAGTGCATCCCTATCGCTGGGCCACTATTGGTAAAGAGTTGAAGCATATTGAGGATGCCAGGATCGAAGATGTTAAAGCATTTTTTAATAAATTTTATACCCCAAGCAATGCCATTATGGTCGTGGCCGGAAATGTGCATTTCGAACAGGTCAGATCATTAGCTGAAAAATGGTTTGGAAATATCCCTGCAGGTATTCCGTATGATCGAAATCTTCCGCAGGAACCCGAACAGCTGGAAGCAAGAAGGGAAGAAGTAGAAGCCGATGTGCCCGTAGATAGCCTATATATCGCATTTCATGGCCCGGGGAGGCTGTCCGAAGACTACCAGACCATGGATTTAATGTCCGATATTCTTTCCAGGGGAGCCTCTTCTCGTCTATATCGTTCGCTGATAAAAGACAAGCAATTGTTTAGTGAAGTCAATGCGTATGTGATTGGAAGTATCGATGATAATCTTTTTATCGTAGAAGGTAAACCATCGGCCAATGTTTCCCTTTCTGACGCAGAAGCTGCTTTATGGGAAGCATTAGAGAACTTGAAAGCGAAAGAGGTAGAAGATAAGGAATTGGAAAAAGTAAAGAACAAGATTGAATCCACTATGCTTTTCGCTGAGTTGTCAATCCTCGATAAGGCGATGAATCTGGCATACTACGAATTATTGGGAGATGCGGCCGATTATAACAAAGAAGTCGGTAAATATCTGTCCGTCACCAAGGAGAACATCCGAAAAATAGCGAATCAAATTTTTAGAAAAGAAAACTCGTCAACTTTGATATATCACGCGAAAGGAGAGCAACATGCTGAATAGATTTGCTGCTCCCGAATTCCAGACTATTAAGGACCTTACGTTGGTTCATCCGGAGTCTGTCGGATACACTAATGGATTAAAAGCTTTTGTTTTTCAGGCAGCAGAGCTCGATTTAATAAAATTTGAGTTTGTATTTGACAACGTATTTGATGATGCTGAAAATCCACTGTTAAACACAGTACTTTGTTCGATGCTCAAAGAGGGAACAAAGACCTATACCAGTGCCCAGATAGCGGAACATATTGATTTTTATGGTGCCTATTTGATGCCTGAATACAGTTTTGACCATACTGCGCTGACGTTATATACCATGCACAAATATGTGGATAAGGTGTTGCCCTTGGTCAAAGATATTTTAACGAATAGTATCATGCCGCAGAAAGAGCTGGATACCTATATTCGTAATAACAAACAGTCTTTACTGATTTCATTGCAGAAGAACGATTTTGTTGCCCGGCGCTTATTTTATCAACAGGTATTTGGTACTACACGGTACGGAGTGGTTCCGACACCGGAGACCTACGATACCATTGGTAGGGAAGCGCTTTTGGAACTCTACTATAAACAGTTTAGGCCGAGCAACTGTACACTCTTTATCGCCGGAAATGTAGATAATGCGGTACTTGGATTGGTCGATGAATTGTTTTCTGACGATTGGGGTACAGCGCCCGGGATTGTACAACCGCATTCCCTTCAACTGCTTATACCAGAAGGTAAGCTTATTTTGGAATCGAAAACAGAAGCGTTGCAATCCGCCATTCGTATGGGTGGATTGATGATAAATAGAACGCATGCTGATTTTCCGGCAGTCCAGTTTGTAAATACCTTACTGGGCGGTTTCTTTGGTTCCCGTTTGATGGCAAATATCCGTGAGGATAAGGGCTATACCTATAGCATAGGTTCGGCAGTAGGGAATTTGAAATATGGAGGTTTCTTTACCATCGCTTCAGAAGTGGGCACAGCGGTAACAAAAGCTGCCTTGACAGAGATTGAAAATGAATTCGAGAATCTTCAACAACGTCAACCTTCGGTAAAGGAAGTGGAGTTGGTGCGTAATTACTTGTTGGGTGTTATGTTGGGGTCATTAGAAAGTATATTTTCGCACGTCGATAAGTTTAAGGCAGTTTATTTTTCGGGACTGGATTTAAGTTATTACAGCTACTATAATAAGGTGATACAAGAAATAACACCGGCTAACGTGCAGGATATTGCTATACGTTATTTTGACTATTCTAAATTAGTGAAAATCGTCGTGGGCAAAATGGATTAGTCCGGATGTGTGGTTATCTTACCCGGAAATCTTTCGGCATATTGCAGAACAAGGCTTGTCATGTAATAGTTACTCGTGCAGCGGTCTTGTTCTGCTATTAAATCTTCCAATTGGCCAGCCTGATTTGAGGCATCAATAAAACCAAAAGCATGCAGCGTGTTGTTTTTATAATAGATGTAAGACTTTTCATCCAGATGTCGCCCCTGGTCCACTAATAGAAATGTACTTTTTTTTCCATTAACGTAATCAATTGCCTGCTGTACCCTTTCGTTGTATTCTTCTACAGAAGGCAAATTGTCATAGGCCACTTTGTGCTTTATTTCAGCGGCCGTCGAATAAAAAGAACATATTTTGGTATCGAGGTTGAACTGCTCTATAAGCTGCAGAAGGAGTTGGTTTGCATCAGAAGCTCTTTCGAAATATTGCACCGCTACTGCGTTTTTACTGAATTTGGAGACCAATAGACGCAGATATCCTTTCTGGTCTTCATACTGCATCAAGCAAAATTTGGGTTCATACTTTTTCAGTGCGCTGTTATGCGGAGGCCAGTGCTTCTTTATCATCTGGCATTCCATGAGTAAAGCCATGAGTTCAGTTCCGCTTTCTTCGAAGTCTATGGAACAGATCTCACTGATAAAAGCCTGTCGTCTTAAGGTGCCGTTATTGCCTGTAAAATGACTTAACACGCGCTTCTTAATATTGATAGCTTTGCCCACATAGACGATTTTTCCATGTTTATCCCGAAAGATATATATACCGGCCGATTCGGGTAATTTTAAAAAATCCTCCTCATCGATATGTGTCGGAAGACGATGTTCCTTTGTCTTTTTGAGGGTAGATAAAATGAGTCCTTCTTTATCCTCACGTAGTAATTTTTCGAACAAAATCACTGTTGCCTGTGCATCACCCATAGCTCTGTGTCTATCCTGTATATCGATTCCGAGATTTTGACACAATTTGCCCAGGCTATAGGACGCTAGATTAGGGATTATCTTGCGGGCAAGCCTAACAGTACATAACTTAGGGGCTTTCCAGTTGAACCCGGCTAATTTGAGTTCCTGAAAAATAAAAGAATAGTCGAAGTTGACATTATGGGCTACAAAAATACGCTTTTCTAATAATGCCAATATCCTCGGTGCGAGTTCATGAAAACATGGGGCATTTTCGACCATCTTATCACTTATTCCGGTCAATACCTGAATATGATAGGGGATAGGTTGATGTGGGTTTACTAAAGACTGGAATTTTTCAATCAGATGTTGTCCATTATGCACAAGGATTGCTATTTCGGTAATCCCATTTCCTCCTGCATAAGAGCCCGTAGTTTCTATATCGACAATAGCATATTCCATGGATACAAACGTACTAAATATTTTAGTGTTTTTATGCGGGTAGGTTGATTAAGTTGTGTGACGATAAATTATATTGTTGTTAATTTTACTATAGGATTACGTTAAGCAAGAAGATAGGTTATCCTATTTTCCGATCAATCAGCTCACGGATGGCGACCGAAGCTATTGCACCTCCGAACGCTGCCGGCAGGTAGGACATGGTGCCATACGCTGATTTTTTATAGTTACTTCCGTCTGTGTACAACAGAGACGACTTGTCAGGCAGCTCGGTTGAAAAGGCAACTTTTACCCCTTCACGTATATCGTGTTTCTGCAATTTTTTACGAATATGGCGAGCAAGTTTACAGTTATAGGACTTACTGATATCCGCAATCTTAATTTTTGTTGGATCCACTTTACCTCCTGCGCCCATAGAACTTACGAAAGGGATTTTTTCCGCATAAGCAGATCGGATTAAAAATAATTTAGGGGTGATACTGTCTATCGCTTCAACGATGTAATCCGGTTTTAATTCCAGCAGAGCGGGAATACGTTCGGGAATTACAAACTCTTCTACTACGTTCAGTTTTAATTCGGGGTTAATATCCAATAACCGTTCTTTCATAATTTGTGCTTTGGATACACCGTGATTGGTCGCCAAAGCCGGAAGTTGCCTGTTACGGTTAGTAGGATCTACAGTGTCCCCATCGATAACGGTCATTTTACCTACCCCCGCACGACAGATAAATTCTGCTGCGAATGAACCTACACCGCCTAATCCCAATACCATTACATGCGAGTTGGCTAATTTCTCTAATGCTTCGCGTCCTATCAACGCCTCTGTTCTTGATAACCAAGATAAATCTTTCATAGTTATAAATAGGAATACTTAAATACGTTTTGAAAATTTTGTGCCAGTTGATTTCTGAGTTGATCCATCGAAATTTTACGGACGGCGCAAAAATACGTATAAATATCTACTATACTAATAGATTTATCATCAGTTTCTAAGAGTATTTTATCCAGCGGCAGATCGGTAATTAAATTATTTTTAGCCCCTTTCAGCATATCAGCTCCCAAACTGATCAGATAGCCTTGCTTTAATAGGGGGCGTGCTAAGGCTATATTTTTATTAAAACCGTGAAAAATCACCGGAACAGCCACTTTTTGTTGCAGTAGTATCTGGCAGATCTCCTGATAGGCATGTACACAATGGATGATCAAGGGCTTACCTACATCATTTGCCAATTGTATCTGCTGTTCAAAACACCTGATTTGTTTATCCCACTCCGTTTCAGTGAGTTTATCCAATCCGCATTCTCCGATGGCGAGTACGTTGCCCCTTGCTGAATATGTTTCCAACGCTTTGTATTGCTTGTCAAAATCAAAATCAATATACCGGGGATGTATACCTACAGAGCAGACAGCAGAAGGAAAATAATCTTTGGCGACTATGCAGTTTTGCAGGGACAACACGTCGTCTCGTTCATCTCTACTGTGTGTATGGACATCTATATATGAGATACGCATCTATATAATTATAAAAGAGCTAAATCGCCACCTTATATTTTTTAAGAAAGTTAGTAAAAAAAACTTACCCAAACCAAAGATATCCTTTTTTTAAACATGATTTGATGATATATGTGTACTCTCAAACTTAACGAATTTGCAATCTAATCACAAGTAATTGTGTCTTACGTCATTATCTACGCTATTTATTCTTATTTTTTAATTTTATATTATTGATTTTCAGATGTTTGTGAGTTGTTCTGGTTCCGCAAGAAAGGTCAGGAATATTATATTTTGAGCTGTCTTACCGCACGAGGTAATCTGTTCGTCCTACCTACTTTTGATTAAACGAAAGACATAACAATAATTTAATAATTATTAATATGAAATATATGAACACATCACGATTAAAAACGAAAATTTCCCTGCTTGGCGCTTTGCTTTTTGTAGGCTTGTTGTCCATTACAACTACCTTCGGACAAACCAGATATACCGGCAATAGTGGTAACGTCACTATCGATGGTACATCTACACTCCACGAATGGAATATGAAGTCGTCCAATGGCCAGACTCATGTAACCATGACGTTAAAGGACGGTCAGATCGCAGACATTTCTGCATTGAGTTTTACCATAGATGCTACCAGCCTAAAAAGTAATAAATCAGGATTGGATAAAAATGCCTACAAAGCATTGAATACATCAGCGAATAAAAATATAACGTATAAGGCTACATCGGGTACGGTTAGCAAATCCGGTAGCAATTATATCATCAAAACCAATGGTACGTTGACGATAGGAAGTACATCAAAACCGTTGGCCCTGTCATCCACAGCTACTGTCAATTCGGACAATACTGTTTCAGTAAAAGGGAGCGCTACATTCAAAATGTCAAACTATGGAGTTACTCCACCTACAGTGATGATGGGCACCATCAAAACAGGCGATGAAATTACGATTACATACGATACAAAATTGAAAAACTAAATCTTGTTAACGATAAAATATACTATTATGAAATTTACAAATTTACTATCACTATGCGTCCTTTCAATGTTACTAAATCCGCTTGCGGGTCTGGCACAAGAGGAGAAAGAAGTTGATAAATTCATGACCTTTGGAGAACCTGCATTTTTCAGGTCATACGACAAAAAAGGTATCCATGTATTTGAAACGACAAAGGATGATTACGATAAGCCCTACACCGGTAGAAAACTTAATTTGGGTGCAGGTTTTACCATGCAGTTCCAATCCTTAAAAAATGAGAATCCGGGAGCCTTGAATAGCGGTCCTGCAGCGGTAAATGCATTAGCTCCACTAAAACCGGGCTTCATGACCTCTCAGGCTAATTTATATATCGATGTACAACTGGCAGATGGTATCCGAATGAACCTTACAAACTATTTGTCGTCACGTCATCACAACGAATTCTATGTAAAAGGAGGATACCTTCAAGTTGATAAGATTCCTTTTATAGAAAGTGATTTATTGGATAATCTGATGCGGTATACCACCATCAAGGTAGGGCACATGGAAATCAACTATGGTGACGTGCACTTCCGCAGACCTGATGGCGGACATACATCCTATTCCCCCTTTATGGAAGGTAATATCATGGATGCGTTCGCAACCGAGATGGCTGCTGAGGTCTATTTACAGCACAATGGTTTATTTGGTATGGTAGGTTTGTCCAATGGTATGATCAAAGGTAGTGTAGATTCCCTGGCGACCAATACAGATGAAACCGATAAACGCAATCCTTCCATTTATTTTAAAGGAGGTTTCGACAAGCAAATAAATGATATTACACGTGTGCGTTTATCAGGCAGCTTGTACCACAATTCCGGAACAAACGGGACAGGTTTAACCCTTTATGCAGGCGATCGCACAGGGTCAAACTATCAAAATGTCATGGAGCAATATTATACAGCGGCCGGTGTTGCTAAAGCAGGTACCGCAATGTATTCGTCAGGACGGTTTAATCCTAATTTAAACGGTAAACTCGATGCTGTAATGATTAATGCATTTGCAAAAATTGAGGGATTTGAACTTTTCGGAACGTACGAAATTGCCAAAGGTTATGCAAAAAATGAAGGATTAACCGATGGCGAGGTGGAAGCACGCACAGCTAATCAGTTTGCCATAGAAGGGGTTTATCGTTTTGGAAGCTACGAGAACTTTTTCGCCGGATTAAGATATAATAAGGTACAATCCGAGTTGTATAACCATGATGAAAAGGTGAATATCGATCGCCTTGCCGTGGGAGCGGGTTGGTTTATGACAAAGAATATCATGGTAAAAGGCGAGTATGTTAATCAGAAATACAATGATTTCAACAATACAGACTATCGCCACAATGGCAAATTCAATGGGATCGTATTAGAAGCTGCTATATCATTCTAAAAAAATACACTATCATAGTGGCGTATCTCATAAGGATATGCCACTAATTAATATAACGATTACTTGTTGTTACGATGAAAAATTTAATACTCTTGGTTGTTTTTATTCTCAGTAGCTCTTTTGCAGAATTTCCTACCACAAAAAAAGAGTATACTTTTAAGGTAATGCGCAACAGTTATATCATTATTAATGGCAGTTCGAATGTTAATAAATTTGGATGTAAAGTCATGAAACCGACCGAGACCAAGCCATTAAAGGCTGTCATTACCTCCGATTATAAAGTTAATCTTGATGGAGCTATTCGTGTAAAGGTAGACGAGTTCGACTGTGAGAATAATATCCTGAATAAAGATTTGAGAAAAACACTGAAAGCCGAGAATTATCCTTACATGACGATCTCGTTCAAATCATTGGATCAGATTCCTTTTACAGAAGGAGAAGATACCGTAACCGGAACCATTATTATTGAATTGGCGGGTACCACTAAAGAGTTTAAAATTCCCCTTTCATTCATCAAAAAAGGAAATATCTATCAAATGAAAGGGAGCAAATGCTTCACTTTTGCAGATTTTAACCTTTCACCACCGAAGAAGATTGGTGGGCTCATTAAAGTAAAAGACGAGTTTCAGGCAACTTTCATGCTTTCACTCCAGAATCAGTAAACATTTTTTCCATTTTACGCTCAAAATATCTGCAAGGGGAGCTGCCGTTTAACCAATACGGATTTAAACCTGTCGTGACAAATCTGTTTACTCGCAGTTGACAATTTTGTCCAGGACGTATCCCATTTCAGGTATTACCCCGTCAACCTGTTCTTCTTCCAATGGGTATTCGATGAATTCCGCACAGGACGTTAATCCACCGAAAAGTACCACTACAAGTCCTATTTTAAGTAAGTTCATAAATTAATCTTGATAGCTAAAGATATGTAATATTATCTATTTTTACCAACCTTTGATAGCGCCTCCTTTAAAGGCTTCTTCTGCTGCTTGTTCTACTTCATCGGATTGATATGATTTTACAAAATTGGCAAGCTTTATGTCATCTTTATTGTCTTTGCGGCTTACGATGATATTTACGTACGGTGATTTTTCACTCTCTACAAATATGCCGTCTTTTTTGGCCGTGAGCTGGTGGCTTGCCGCAAAATTGTTATTGATGACTGCTACCGCTACTTTATCATCGTCCAATGTACGTGGCAGTTGGGGGGCTTCGAGTTCCAGGATCCGCAGGTTTTTCTTGTTTTCCGTAATGTCCTGCAGCGTGGGAAGTAAATTGCTGCCGTCCCTTAACTTGATCAGACCAACTTCCTGTAGTAATAACAAGGCTCTTCCCAGGTTGGTGGGGTCATTGGGTATGACAATCGTATCTTCGTTTTTAAGCTGCTCAATGGATGTTATTTTTTTGGAGTACCCTGCCATAGGATAGACAAAGGTATTGCCCAATACTTCAAAGTCATACCCTCTGTTTTTGGCTTGTACATCGAGGTAAGGCCTGTTCTGAAATACATTGGCATCGATATCCTTTTGACGCAAGGCTTCATTTGGCATGACATAATCATTGAATGTGACGAGTTCGACATCCAGGTTGTATTTTTCTTTGGCGACTTTCTTTGCTGTTTCGGCTAATACATACTCTGGTCCGGCTTGTACGCCGACTTTCAGCACATTCTTGTTATTGGAATTGGAAGAGCAGGATAGGGCAATGGCAGTGATCGCCAGGCCTATTATTGATTTGATAGCTGTATTCATATTATATTTTTAACTGTATCATGTATTAATTATTTGCGATGATCTACGCGTTTGGACAACCTGTCGCCCGTGAACTGGATAAGGAAGACAATGCCTACGAGCAGCACCAGCACCATGTTCATTATCAGTGTATCATATCCGACGTATCCATATTGATAACCAATATGGCCGAGGCCGCCTGCACCTACTGCACCCCCCATAGCGGAGTAACCTACCAGTGTAATCAGGGTGACTGAGGCACTGTTGATCAACGCGGGTAATGCTTCGGGAATAAGTACCTTACGCACCACCTGCATGGGAGTAGCGCCCATGGCACGGGCAGCCTCGATAAGACCATGAGGTATCTCCAACAGGCAATTTTCAACAAGGCGGGCGACAAACGGCGCTGCACCAATGCTGAGTGGTACGATAGCGGCCTGCATACCGATGGAGGTTCCTACCAGCATACGGGTAAAAGGAATCATCCAGACGATAAGAATGATAAATGGAATCGAACGGAACACATTCACAAAGAAGGCTGTCGTGCGGTATAGCGAACGATTTTCCATTAATTGACCAGGGCGGGTAACAAATAGAAAGATGCCTAAGGGCAAACCGATACAAAAACTGAAAAATCCAGATGTAAAGGTCATAAAAATAGTTTCCCAAGTGCCCTTTAATAGTAACCAAAATATTCCTTCAGACATAATGTATAGCAGTTGTTTAAGTTAATCGATTCGTAAGGATGGGTTGAGTAGATCTTTGGTAACCTGTGTTTGTGGATTTAAAAACAGGGATTCCACATCATTCTGTTCAATGATCTCCCCCTGAGCAATGACGGCTACCCGGTTGCATATCGCGCGTACAACCTCCATTTCGTGTGTGATCAGGATGATGGTAATGCCCAGTTCGCGGTTTATTTTTCGTAAAAGAGCGAGTATGGACCGCGTGGTATGGGGGTCGAGTGCGCTGGTTGCTTCATCGCAAAGCAATATTTCCGGATCTGATGCCAAGGCTCTTCCAATGGCGACCCGTTGTTTTTGTCCGCCGGATAAATTCGCGGGATATTCATCTTTTTTATCGAGCAGATCTACCAGTGCGAGCAACCGCTCCACCTTATTCCGGATCACCTCGGTATCCGCACCGACGAGTTCGAGTGGGAACGCAATATTGTCGTATACGGTACGAGAGGAGAGGAGGTTGAATTGTTGGAATATCATCCCAATTTTACGGCGGACTTGAATAAGCGCCTTGTCTCCCAGCTTAGCCAAATCAACCTTATCCCAGAAAATATGTCCTGAGGTTGGTCTTTCAAGTAGGTTAACCGTGCGAATCAGGGTACTTTTTCCCGCTCCGGATGAACCTATGATGCCGAAGATATCTCCTTTATCGATATGTAGTGTAATCTCTTTTAATGCGTCTACCCGACCATTTTTTTTGTGAAATACCTTACTTATCTTGTCTAAATTAATCATATACTTTTGTAAAAGTACCCATCGCTATCGGAGACGGGCAATCTGTCATGGATGTTTTTTTTAACAATATAGTTGTATGGAGCTAAGATAAGGTGTTTAATTTATTAAATGTAATAAAATCTATAAGATTGGTATATATTAATCATGTATATAGTTTGGTCTGGAATGGATCAGCTCATTTTTCAACGGATGAAATAGGTAGGTGCGAATCGTAATTCGCCGTAATGAAAATGTTTGTGCGTTTTGCAATAAAAATTTTCTAATGTTTAAGGTAATTATGGAAAATACTTTAATTGAGATTGGTTTTGTCCTGGGAAAAAAGCTATTTTTGTGGTTAAATAATGCACACTTTAATTTTGTGGTATAAAATGGCAAAGATCGGGAGAGGGAACATGCTGTTCATATTATCAATTCTTACTTTATTGGAATTTACGTCATGCCAGTACAGCTCCAGCACTACCTTGGATTATATTGCAGCGGCCGATACGGCTGATGTTGATTCGATGGTGGTACGGCCGGAGCCAAAGAAAAGCCCATTACTGATTACGAAATGGGATTCTTTACAAAGGAATCTAATTACATTCCATCTGGATAGTATCAATCCTGTCGATATTAAGGTACAGAAAAGACGCTTAAAAGATTCTTTGCGAAGGGAATTTGATAACAAACCGAAGCATGTCTACCTGACATTCGATGATGGTCCTTTGATCGGTAGTGCAGCGATTGATTCTATTGCTACGGCAAAGGATATAAAAATAAATGCTTTTTTGGTCGGACGACATGCTAATATGAGTAAGCGTCTGAAGCGAGATCTTGAAAAATACAGGTCAAACCCATTGGTAGGCTGTTATAACCATTCCTATACACATGGAATGAACAAATTCAACGCGTTTTATAGCAATCCGAACACGGCATTTGCTGATTTCGAAAAGAATGAGGCTGATTTGGCTTTAACACATAAGATTATTCGTTTACCCGGTCGAAATATTTGGATATATGATGATGTGCGTAAGATCGATCTGCAAAGTGGATCGAGTACAGCAGATTTACTGTATACCAACGGGTATAAGATCTATGGGTGGGATGTAGAATGGAGAATCCATGGCTCGACCGGCAAACCGATACAGTCTGTAGGAGAGATATGTCATCGGATCCGGAACTTCATGAACAATAAGAGCTCCCTTACACCTAATAACGTGGTTTTACTGATGCACGATGATATGTTTCAGAATAAAAAAGGACAGATGCTATTGACAGAGCTTATTGACAGTCTGAGACGCGAAGATTATCAATTTGATTTTATGGAAGATTATCCAAAAAGATATTAAATTAAAAATAAGGTCTGCTAAATTTAGCAGACCTTATTTTGTTATTATCCTTTACGTAGATATTTAGTTAGAATTACAATCGTCTGTCCTTCTACTTTTCCTTCTATTTGTTCGGTGTTATCGGCTACTAATTTTATATTCTTTACTACTGTGCCTAGTTTGGCGCTTAAAGAAGAGCCCTTAACATCTAAGGTTTTGGTAAGAACTACGGTATCGCCCTCATATAATCGTGTACCATTGGAATCTTGGTGAAATTCTACAATACCGTCCTGTTCGTGGTCACCTGTTTTCTTCGCCCATTCCAGATTTTCGTCATCCAGATAGAGAATTTCCAGATTATCCGAAGCCCAGCTTTCATTTCTCAATCGGCTTAATATCCGCCAGGCTACGACCTGTACAGCAGGGTATTCAGACCACATGCTGTCCGACAGTACTTTCCAATGTTCTGGATTTAATTGTTCTTTTTTTTCAATTTGTGCCAGACAAGTCTGACATACTAAAATACTGTTGTCGCTATTTGCTACCGAAGTAGGAGGTACTTCGTATACGGCAAGGTTTTTCGTGTCTGTACATAATTCACATGTTCCTCCACTGCGTGCTATAAGTTGTTGCTCTAGATTCATCTAATTTGATTTTGTGCAAAAATACGAAATTAAAATGTTTTTGAAGCGTATCAGTAATACTAAGGTATCAAGAAAAACTTATTGAACCAGTAGGTTGCAGCCCCGGATGTCTGCATTGTCAAAGCGACCGAGGATCTCGAAATCACCATTTTCGTGATATCTACCCAAATCTTGAGTGGCAAGAAATGAGCAAGAGTAATAATTTGCAAGATCAATGACGTTTATAGCTCCTGTTTTTGTGCTGTCTAGCAATGTCAACGGGTCGTTGGTATCCCGAATCAGTATTTTCAGCCACGGAGGTGTTTTAAAAAGGCCGTGTCCGTACGAATACCCTTGCGATAGCAACTCTGTCATACCGTATTCGGAATGGATCGTGGAAGTACCAAAGCCCTTGCACAATATTTTGTGCAGCTCATGGCGAACTATTTCTTTGCGTTGGCCTTTCATGCCCCCTGTTTCCATTACGATGAGATCAGGAAAGTCGATCGTGTATTTTTCAATAAAATCTAATAAAGCATACGTGACACCTATGAGAATGGTTTTTGTGCCTTTGACGTGCAATTTTTGTAATACCTGATATAGGTCTTCGTGATTATAAAGAAAATAATTACTTTCCTCCTGATGGGAAGATTTTATTAAATCGTCTACCATATAAATAAGGCTCGATCCTGCCCGTTCCAGATAGGACGGAAGGAGGGCGAGTATAGCAGTATTCTTCACATCTCCATAGAACAGTTCAAAAGCGCTGCGAAAACTCTTTTCATAGATCCGTATATCGGCTACGGGATGTTGGCTTGAGACCATACCTGTGGTACCCGAACTGGTAAAAGTAATCTCCGGAGTTTTGTCTTTGACGATAATCGACTGCGTTTTGAAAAACTGGATTGGCAGAAACGGAATTTTTGTATAATGGTCGATCCGGTCTGTTTGAACACCAAGATGGGTAACATATTGGTGATAGACTGAAGTATGTTCATATTGATAGCGGAATGTATCCAATGCTACTGCATTAAATTGACGATCATCTGAAATATCAAAAAGATGTGCTACCATTTTACAAACATGCGATATTACAGGATAAGTTACCTGCCACTGGCAGGTAACTTATCCTGTATTTCTTATAACATACCGCCACAGACCGGTAATACCTGACCATTGATATATCCGGAAAGGTCTGAAGCTAAGAACAGACAGGCGTTGGCCACATCTTCTGCTTCTCCGGCACGTTTTAATGGAATATTAGCTTCCCATCCTGCAACGACTTTGGGATCCAATACTTCTGTCATCTCGGTACGGATGAATCCCGGAGCAACTACGTTGGTACGGATATTACGGGAGCCGAGTTCTTTAGCGAGGGATTTTGAGAAACCAATGATACCTGCTTTAGAAGCAGCGTAATTTGCCTGCCCTGCGTTACCTTGTACCCCTACTACCGAACTCATATTGATAATGCTTCCTTTGCGGTTTTTCATCATTACTTTGGAAACTGCTTTCGATACATTGAAAATAGACTTCAAATTGATATTAATGACATCATCCCAGTTTTCTTCGGTCATGCGCATTAATAAGCCATCTTTTGTAATACCTGCATTATTTACAACGATATCAACGGTGCCGAAGTCGGCTACTATACTGTCTATTAACTTCTCTGCTTCGTCAAATTTTGAAGCATCTGAGCGATAACCTTTAACTTGTGTTCCAAAAACTTGTAATTCTTGTTCTAATGCTTGTCCTTTTTCTACTGAAGATAAATAGGTAAAAGCTACATTAGCCCCGTGTTGGGCAAATACTTCTGCAATTTTACGACCTATACCTTTTGAAGCTCCTGTTATCAAAGCTGTTTTTCCCTCAAGTAATTTCATGTGTATGTTATTATTATTGTTATTCATCCTCACCACAAAAGTGTTAAATTCTGCTTATAATCCAAAAATAAACTTTTATTAATATAGCCGACATTGATGTAGAAGTGTATGATGTTTTCTAAAAATGTAATGGAAATTATGTCTTTTTACAATTTCATTAGGGAAATGAAAGAATTTTGACAAAACGATTCGAAATAACCAATTCTGAATGTTAATTTTGCATCCAATTAAATAAACATGGGCAAGAAAAAACAAAAAACTGAAGTCGACGTAGTTCTTATTGGTGGTGGTATAATGAGTGCTACATTAGGTACACTTATTAATGAATTAAATCCCGATATCAATATTGAGATATTAGAGCGTTTGGATGTTGTTGCTGCAGAAAGTTCGGATGCATGGAATAATGCCGGAACAGGTCACTCTGCCCTATGTGAATTGAATTATACGCCCGAACAACCCGATGGTTCTGTAAAAATCGACAAAGCGATTAAAATAGCAGAGCAGTTTGAGGTATCAAAACAATTCTGGTCTTATTTAGTTGAAAAAGGTGTAATTGCCAATCCTGAACAGTTTATACGTCAGGTGCCTCATCTGAGTGCGGTATTTGGAGAGAAAGATGTAAATTTCCTAAAAAACCGTTTTGAAATGTTGACGAAGGAAAATTTGTTCAAGGGAATGGAATATACAGAGGAAAAGTCGCTTCTGAAGGAATGGATTCCACTGATGATGGAAGGCCGTGATCCGAATGAGCCTATCGCTGCTACTAAAATGGAGATTGGTACAGACGTTAACTTTGGTGTGCTAACCCAAGATTTAATAAACCACCTCGATAAAAAGGGTAATATTAAACTTTCTTTGAATCAGGAGGTAAAAGATATAGAACGTGAGGACGATGGACGTTGGGAGGTAGAGGTTAAAGATTTAAAAACAGGTGAGAAGCGTGAGATTATCGCCAAATTTGTCTTTATCGGTGCAGGAGGTCATTCTTTATTGTTGTTGGAAAAATCCGGCATCCCCGAAGCAAAGGGATATGGTGGTTTTCCGGTAGGTGGTCAATGGTTGCGTTGTACGAATGAAGAAATAATCAATCAGCATTACGCCAAAGTATATGGTAAAGCTTCTGTTGGTGCTCCTCCTATGTCGGTTCCACATTTGGATACCCGTTATATCGATGGGAAACAAGCTTTGCTGTTTGGCCCTTATGCGGGATTTTCAACCAAATTTTTGAAAAAAGGTTCGTATTTCGATCTACCTGCCTCCATTAAATTGTCGAATATCAAACCTATGCTTTCTGCGGGATTGGATAATCTGCCATTAACGAAGTATTTAATTACTGAAGTAATGAAGAAACCGAAGGATAAATTGGATTCGCTGAAACAATTTATGCCGACGGCCAAATTGGAAGACTGGGCGATTGAAAAGGCGGGACAACGGGTGCAGGTAATTAAAAAAGACCCTAAGCATGGTGGAATATTAGAATTCGGTACGGAAGTGGTATCCAGTGCGGATGGTTCCATTGCGGCACTATTGGGCGCCTCGCCGGGTGCTTCGACTTCGGTAGCTATTATGATACAGCTATTGAAAAAATGTTTTCCGGAGCGGGCAAAATCAGATGAATACCGTAAGAAATTAAGGGAAATGATCCCTTCATGGGGAAAGTCATTAAACGATGACCCACAGTTGTGTGCATACACACGGGAAAAAACGCATACCGTATTAAAACTAAAATAAGTTAAACAAACTTATGGGGTGCTAAGAATAGAGATGACTCTATTAAAAGGCTGAGATTATACCCAATACCTGTAACAGGTAGGAACCTGATCCGGATAATGCCGGCGTAGGGATTAATTTCTAAATCATGTCTTAAGGCAGTTCCGTAAGTGTAGTTATCTTCAACTCACTTCAATGGACATAATAATTGAACATATCGTTACCGCTTTCCAGCAAACTTCCTGGTTGGAAAGATTATCTGTTATATTTGGAATCATCCAGGTACTGCTGTCCAAAAACAACAAAGTATCAAATTATTTTTTTGGGATACTCTCCATTACATTGAGTATGTATGTCTTGTTTGGAGCAAAATTGTATGCAGAAATTGCACTTAATATGTATTACCTAATCATGAGTATATACGGTTGGTGGTACTGGACGACTAACAAGGTGGCCAAAGACCGACCGATCAGCAGTTGCAGTAAAAAAGAATGGCAGGTAGTAGGTGTCATTGTGTTCGGTGGATTTTTTCTTTTCTATTTTATTTTAAAAGGAATTACAGATTCTGACGTACCTATGTGGGATGCATGGGTAACTTCTGCTGCATGGGCAGGGATGTGGTTATTAGCCAAACGGAAAATTGAGAATTGGATATTGCTAAATATCAGTAATTTCTTTGCTGTTCCTCTTTTGATCCACAAGGATCTTTATCTTTTTGCTGCACTTACTTCATTTTTATTCATCGTAGCCATATTTGGCTTTCTAAAATGGAAAAAGATCATGCGCCTTCAACTTAATTAATTTGCTATGATATCCGCTAAAAACAAGGCGCTGATACAAGATTATCAAGCGCAGTCCATACAACATAAAAGATTAGTCGCTGAGCAGTTGGAAATGATATATGAACAGAATTGGTTTAATATATGGGTGCCGCGCAATTACGGTGGATTAGAGCTCAGTCTCACCGAAGGTTTTACGTTGCTGGAAGAATTGGCTTATCTGGATGGAGGACTAGGATGGACGGTTACACTGTGTTCCGGAGCGAATATGTTTGCCGGTTACCTGCAACCGGATAGCGCCAAAGCTATATTTTCGCAGCGGAAGGTATGCTGGGGCGGCAGCGGAAGGGTAGGTGGAGTAGCTAATCTCGTGGATGGGCTGTATGAAATAAGTGGACAATGGCAATATGCTACTGGCGCACCGCATCTTACCCATTTTACCTTGAATTGTTTTATTCATAAAAATGGTGTACCATTGCTTGATGAAGAGCGTAATCCTGTTGTGCGTTCGTTCTTTGTGGATCGGGATAATGTATTGATCCACTACGACTGGGATACCATGGGGCTCGAATGTACAGCTAGCCATAGCTTTTCCATCGATAAATTATCGGTTTCTCCATCAAACTCCTTTACCATCTCTCCCGAGCATCGTTTTTCATCCAGCCCTTTGTTTGCCTATCCTTTTTTGCCTTTTGCGGAGATTACGTTATTGGCAAATTACATGGGTATGTACCGTAGATTTTTGGATTTAGTAGAAAAATACTTTTTTGAAAAATCAAAAAATGAGGCCTGGGCAGATAAGTATGCTAAGGACCGCTTTAAGCTCGTAGACCGTAAAAGGACATATTTAGAACAGGAAATACAGACAATATATGAATATAGCGCAGCATCCTGGGAAAATTTTAAGGTCGGACAGCCCTCTAATGATACTATCTTTCAAAAAATTCATTTACAGGCATATACTATCGTAAAGGAGATAAAATGCAGTGTGGTAGAATTGTATCCAATGGCGGGGATTCATGCCGCGCAGCGTGAAAATGAATTAAATATCGTGTTTCGAAATCTATTTACAGCCAGCCAACATAGCTTGCTCAATATTGAAGATTAACTTTTGCTAATCTTCAATAAGTTGTTGTAAGTCTTGGTTGTAAATCAGGTTTTTCGCTAGTTCAAAGAGATGTGCTTCAGATTCGTAAAAATGCATCATATAACCAGCAGTATTGACAAATACAATGAGATCCCCGATTTGAGGAAAGGTGTTAAATTTGATCTTCCGTTTCAGGATAAATTCCTGTTCTAAGCAGTAAGCCCCAACTAAATATCCATAATATTCCTCCTCACTGCCTTCTGTTGTCGGAAGGTGAATGGGATCCAATAAGAAATCTGCACTTGAACTCCGTAATTGTGTACGGTTCATTTCCAATCCAATCAACAGTTCGCCATTGGTGTCCGGTTTTCGAAAAGCTACCTTTGCAACGGTAATACCGGCTTGGTCGAGCGTACTGCGACCGGGTTCTATTCGAAGTTCGATTTCACGATCGTGAATAAGTTCATGGATAGGAACCCCGTCTTTATTTTTATAGATTAAGATCTCTTCCAGAAATTGAGCTTTATTCACTTCATTGTAATAGGGGTATACAGCAGGTTCTCCGTAAATACGGCCGTCCAAAATAGTCATTCCCAGCGGATCCCGGTCGTACGTAATGGGGGTACGTTGATACAGCACAGCCGATTTTAGTTCTGCTAAAAAGGAGTCCCATTCTTGTCGGGAGGATAAGTAATTGATCAGATACCCGCCACCAATATCGATGATCTGCGTTTCAATACGTTGAGCACGCAGGAGGTCGCTTAATGCGATGCATTGCAATAACGCTTCTCCACGCTGCGGAATGGAATAGCCGTTCAAATGAAAATGAAGACCGAGATAGTTGAATCGGGGGTATCTCGAAGGCAAAGTCTGACTGATTAATTCCTTTGCCAGATCGATATCAAATCCGAATCTGCTCGGCATTTTTTGACCCATAAAATCAAATCCGCTTACTCGGACTATGATAGGAGTTTGCGTATCGAGTTCCTCACAGATCTCATGAATGAGATTGCATTCATCTATATTATCTATCGTGATAGGGATTTGATTTTTAATGGCTAATTCAATAAGCCTGTTGTTCTTAACGGCTGCCGTGAGTACGATATGGTGGGGCGGGATACCTTCTTTTAACGCCTGATCTAGTTCGCGAAAACTTGCGGTATCTACTCCGGCACCTATTTCTTTAGCGGATTTTACAAAGGAAATAGCTTTATTCGCTTTGCGTGCAAAAAATACCTGGTGTTTGAGTTCGTATTTTTGAAATACGGCTTTAAAGGCTGTTATATTTTCTTCAAAACTGCGCAGATGATGAATATTAATAGGGGAGTGATGCTGTTCTATCGCCTCTTGTATTAATTGTTTATTGCGTATGATCTCATTCACCCATGGTACTATTATAGGGGTTAAAGGTGTATGCTTATAGGCTGTACTCATATTCTTTCTTGTGCTTCGTGGTTACTAAACTAGCGGTCTTATGCGCCCAGATATTTCCGAAATTATATGATTTTCGGGAAAGGGTGTCATTATCCAGCACATTACCTTCGGTAGGCGTACCATAGACATATAGCATTGAATTTTCTTTTCCGATTAGCGTTCCATCGGGATGGATCGCTATTGATCCGGTGTGATATGCATCGTTGATGAGCTCTTGTACCATTCCACTTTTAAACAGATTGCCGTACAGATGGTGATTAGCCGCTGCTAAATTCGGTTTGGCAATCCGGCCGTCAATATGGTATTGAAATGTCTTGGTGTAATAATCATTGAAGAGTTCCAGACCATTGGAATTGAACCGGAACGCCGGTAGCTTGCCGTACTTGGCTTGTATGTACCCCGCTTTCAGCAATGCATGGATCTTCTTGCTATTCTCGGTTGGAGGTCCGAAACTTAGCCTATTCATGTTACCAGACCATTTTCTGTCAAAATATTTGTGCGATTTTCCATCCAAGCCACAGAAGTTGTACACTTTTGCCATTTGAAGCAGACATGCCCTGCAGGCGTGTACTGCAAGCATGAATGGGCTTTTCGAAATTCCTTTTGCAGCTTCGTCCTGGATATATTGTGTGATTTCCAGCATGTACTGATGGTAGTTCTCAAGCTGCTGACTATCGAGATCTTTGTTGGGAAAGAAAAGTTTGTCGATTACTTCCAATTCCGTTAGGCTATCATCCTCACACGCCAGTCTGTTGTAGGCATATTGAATTTCTTTCTTTAGGATCGGTACGATATCTTTCTTAAAGGATATCTTATTTTCTCGGTTGCGCATTTGTACGCTGTCTATATAATGGTCTGTGAAAAATAGCAGTTCATATTTTTCTTCGGGTAGCATTCCGCTCCGTGGTATCATCATTAAATTGCTACGGGAATAGGGATAAAGTATAGGTTCTCTTCCTGATGGAATATAGATCAGTTCATTGTGCTGATATTCGAATCTTCCGCCACGGCCTTCGGTAAGGTGTAGGGCAACGTCCGTAAAAGTAAGTCCGTATCCCTGTATTGCGACGTCTGCCTGATCAGGTATAAGATCCAGGTGTCGGATAGGGTAGGCGGAATTGAAATGGGTGATATGGGTATACTGCTGTGTGTTTTCCAAATCGAAATTGTGGTAACTATTTCCTGTAACTAGGAGGGTAGATTCGTATGCAAAAGGTAATCGTTGGTCGTGGGCATATAATATATAGGTAGAGGTCGACTCTCTAATGTCTTCGACTTGCGTGCTGATGAGACGGATCGAAACATTTTTCGGAACAGCCTGCAGGACATGTTGAAAGCAGTCCATTAAATAATAGCCAACCAATTCTCTGGAGGCAAAGTCCCTGGGATTGACTTCCGGACAGTGCGGATGTCTATGGTGCTTGATCCACTCTGTTAAATTTAATCGCTGCGGTACGATTTGAAGTGCCTGCGGTGCTTCCCACGCATCGATATTACCGATCGCATAGTTGATGAGTAAGTAGTCGGGTTGATCGGGGTGATAGTTTTGGCCACAGGCAAAAAAGGAATTGGTATTAAAAATATGAATCTCCAGATTTGTAGCGTTTTTGGCATCTTTTAGTTCTGTTACAAGCCTTTCTAAGGCATAAAATCCTTTTGGACCACCACCTATTATAGCGATATATTCTGTTTCAGGTGATGGGCTTAGGTACTTAATTTCGATGGTTTGATCCAATATGATTTTTTTGGATTTTAACCCGTGTTGTGTAATATGTTTGGATTGCCAAATCATACATTTTTTATTTTTACGGTATTCGGAAAATGTCGGCTGATCCATTCCTTATTGTAGATGGTATCCAAATACCTTTCGCCTCTATCGGCGAATATACCGACTACAGAGGCCTTTCGCTCAATTTTGTTTGCTATCTTTTCAATAGCGGAGATTACAGCTCCGGACGAGCCTCCCGCTAAAATACTTTCTTTTTGCAGAAGCTCATGGCATCCCGTAATACATTCCTCATCGTGGATGTGTATTACTTGGTCAATTAAATTCTGATCTAAAAAATTGGAATGTTGGCTGGATCCTATGCCCGGAATACGGCGTAACTGCGGATCGTCGTCAAAAATAACCGACCCGACAGCATCGACTGCTATAACTCTGGTTTTTGCCTTCTGACGATGGAGTTCTTTAGCGAAGCCCATCAGTGTGCCGCAGGTGCTAGTGGGAATGAGTATATAGTCGGGGAAATAACCCAGGGACTGGTAAATTTCATTGACGGTATGTCGATGAGCCAGGGGATTGTCGTGATTATGATACTGATTGGGGTTAAAAGAGTCCGGATACTTTGCTAATAATTCTTGGACTTTTTTCAATCGTGTATTCAGATAACCTCCTTTACCATCATGTTCGGTGACGGTGACGAATTCGGCACCGTATGTTTTTAATAGTCTGGCTGCTTGTGGATTGATATGAGGGTCAACAACGAGTATTAATTTCAGACCAAAAAATAAACATATCTGTGCCAGACCGATTCCCATATTGCCAGAGGTAGACTCAATAATAACGGTGTCACTTCCTATTTTTCCCTCTTGGAATGCATGCGTAATAATTCGATAAGACGTTCTATCTTTGATACTTCCTCCCGGGTTTTGCATTTCCATTTTACCATAAAACTCAAAATTGTATTCTGCAAAGATGTTTTCCAGATGCACTAAAGGCGTATTTCCAATAAGGGATAGTATCCCTTCCTTCGTCTGATTTTTGATCATATATAAAGTGCTAATGCTACTTAATAACAATAATCAAATGTATTTTGTTTGGGCTGTTTAGTCAGACCTTAAAGCGTATGTACGTATGCTTTAAAATGTGTTTTAAATATATGAATAGAATGTATAAAGACTGGTTTTGTCTTTTATTGTGCTCTGCGTGCATGAATAACAATATGATTACCTGTCATATCCGTTGTAAAGTAGAGGAAATCTTTACCTCCGTCTTTTATTTTAAATTTTTTGCGGATATCGACTACTTTGACCGGGAAATTCTTTATAGCAACATTTGCTTGATAGATTTTATTTTCTTTCTTGAAATCGGAGAGAGAATATACCTGTTGGACTTCGAATATACGTCCGGGAAAATGATCTTTCCTGTCGTTGGCAGTATATAAATGTGTGTGTTGATGTAATTTGTATAGATCGAAGCGTTTGGCTATGGTTTTGAATGCGCCGGCTTTGGTAACGGATACATCTGGGTCGTACAAATAGTGTAGGGGATCGGAGGTACGAATTAATGTTACTTTTTCTTCCTGCATCGTAAATGAATGGCTCTGCAACTGATCTTGAAAAATGCGTATTGCCGAAATAACCGCTTCTCCTTCATAATTCCGCTCTTGTACGAATAATAGTTCTTTACAATCTCCATCTACACTAATTACATATACCCGCTTAATATGCCGTAATTTTTGTAGGGCAGCCGATATGTCCATTAAAGGGGATAGTTTGCTGATAATGGTATAGGATTTTTGAAAGAATAGATCTTGTAGCCCCACAATATTAGGTTCACAATCTTCTAATAAAAAAACTTTTGCGTGGTTTACCCGACGGGAAGGATCGATGAAAATATAATCCAGTGTGTCATCTTTCTGTTGGTTTATATACGCTACACCGTCTGTCGCAATGCATATCAGGTTTGGAACACCAAGCTCTATCGCATTCTGCTTTACAATTTCGGATAGGTTTTCATTGAGTTCACAATGAATGACGACTTGGGCTTCCTGCGCCATGTAACAGCTATCCACTCCGAATCCGCCCGTAATATCGACAACGCGTGTACCTTTTGCTATTAGGGTTTGTTTTACTAGTGCAGTATGTTCAGAAGAACATTGTTCAAGATTGATCTTATCCGGATAATAAATAGGGGAGGAAAAAGCCCATGTCGGCAATTTACGAACGCTACGCTGCCAACCATCAATCTGAGCGGCTAATTCTGAAGAACTCACATCCGGAAAAGGACTTTTCTTCAAAGCAATAGCAGAAGGTGATTTCTCTCTGTTTTCTTTGATGAACTGCTGTATATCCTTATCTAAAATGCGTTTATTCATCTATATTTTTCACTAGCAATTGGCAGGTATAGCTGTCTTTAAGTTCGCGAATTATTTCCTTATTTACTAATACTCTATCTAAAGTTTGTTGATTGTAATAGCGAATTGTTATCAATTCTAGCCCCGAAGCTACGCTTACTTTATAGCGTTTTTCGAGATCTTCCAATAATTTCAATACATTTTCGCCGGTATCATCTATGCTCACTGAAAAGCTGATTGCACTGTTATGCATCATATTTATTTTGATACGGCTTTGATGGAATAAGCTAAAAATATGACTTAAATTATCTTCAACGATGAAAGAAAAATCGCGGGGCTGAATGTTGATGAATACCTGATTGACCTTGAAAATAAAAGAAGGTATCGGTAAAGTTTGATTAGTTGTACGGATCTTCGTTCCATTTTTTTCAGGATTAATAAAAGAACGTACATTTAATGTGATTTTTTTATTCTGTAATGGTTTTATTGTTTTCGGATGGATTACCGTTGCGCCATAGTACGTCAATTCGATCGCATCAGTATAGGATAATTCGGGGATTAATTCAGTTTGGTCAAACCATTTCGGATCTGCATTAAGTACTCCTGGAACATCTTTCCAGATGGTAATATCTTCTACATTCAAACAGGACGCAAAGATGGCTGCTGAATAATCCGAACCCTCTCGACCTAATGTTGTCGTGAAATTCTCCGATGTGGAGCCAATAAAACCTTGTGTAATAATGACATGCTCATCTAATATAAATGGAATATCTCTGCGGATTTTATCCTCTGTTTTTTCCCAATCTACGTTTGCCTCTGTATAGGTATTGTCGGTTAGGATATAATCGCGTGCGTCTACCCATCTTGTACTGATGTCGCTCAACTGGCAGTAGGCTGCTAATACCTTAGAGGAAAGAATTTCACCCAGTGAAACAATTTGGTCAAATAGATAGTCAAAAGAATCTTGGGGCTCTTCTTCCAAAATCCATTCCACTTCAACAAAACAATTTGCAATTTCATCGAATATAGGGTGATTCTCTGTTTCGAATAATTGCTTTAATATATTGAAATGATCGTGTTTAACGGTATTGAGATGAACAAAGGCATTTCCGGTTTGGTTCACATAGTTTTTAGTTACTTCCACCAGTTTGTCGGTCGTTTTTCCGATTGCAGATACGACTACAAGAAGCTCTTGATCTTTGTATTTTGAAATGATAGCAGCTACATTTTTTATGCTTTCTGCATCTTTCACTGATGCGCCTCCAAACTTGAATACTTGCATTAATTCTTAAATATAATATGTTTTTTTAATTTTTCTTAATACTTTCGATATACTGCTTGCCTCGAATGTTTAATAAGCCGTGTATTTTTTGATAAGGAATACGGATTTCCGTTGTACCTTCCGAATAGGGCTTGATTTCATATTCGTTGTAATAGAAGACAAGATGATTGTCTGTGAAACCAAAATTGTCATTGAGTTTAAATTTGCCATCTTCAAAGAAATAGGAGCTGTCCAATGATGTGGTATCTTGGATGGAATCTGCCTCTCGAAAATACCGTTCCGCAATTTTAGTTAATTCTTCTTGTTTATTCTTTGCCAAAATATCATTCAGCTCAATTTTTTCGGCTTTCAAAATATCAAAATTGGACCAAAATACGTAATTATTTCCATGTGCTCCTCCAGTATATTCCGAGAGTTTATTTTTCATGGAAAAAAATAATGGTGTATTCATCGTTATCAAACACTCAATTTTGCGATACCAGGCAAAGTGATGTTGTATGGTAGCTTCATCTTCTACAAATTCATTGTACCCCATAATAAAGCTACCCGCTGCCTCTTGAGCATTGTTTTCTCCTTCAATAAGTATATAGGATCTTAATATGTCATTGTACTTGTTAATACTAAATTGAGGATACTTGATGGAATAAAATGCCGTATCGATGGTGTCATTTCTGAGGGTGAAATAGTGGCTGATCTCTCTGAAATATAAATAGTTATATTGCAAGGTGTCTTCCGAAAAGGGCAGTTTATTTTTAGCTGATTTGTCGTTATTCTCGATACCACAAGACCAGATAAAAAAAACTAAAAATATATAGATGAGTTTATACATCCACGGAATGACCATCTATACTGTTTTAAAATGTTTAACGACACGCTTCCCGAATATGGTGCTCCCTAGCCGTACCATGTTACTACCTCGTTCTATTGCTAACTTATAATCCGACGACATGCCCATCGAAAGTGTATCGAACGTATCCTCTTTACGATAGTAGCTCAGTTTTACACCATCAAAAAGCATTTTTAATTCATAAAACTCTTCCTTGATTTCTTTTTCTTTATCGGTATTTGTCGCAATACCCATCAAACCTCTAATGCGCACATTTTTAAGTTCGGTAAACTCCTCTTCCTGAAACATTTCAATCAATTCAGCATGGTCAAACCCATATTTGGTTTCCTCCTCTGCGATGAATACCTGTAAAAGACAATCAATTATACGATTGTTTTTCGCTGCATGTTTGTTGATTTCCTTTAATAACTTGAAGGAATCCACGGAGTGAATTAATGAAATGAATGGTGCTATGTATTTTACTTTATTGGTCTGAAGATGACCTAATAAATGCCAGTTGATGTCTTTTGGAAGTGCTTCGTATTTATCTACAAGCTCTTGGACCATGTTTTCTCCAAATATTCGCTGTCCGGTGTTGTAGGCTTCTAGTATATCTTCGTTGGATTTTGTTTTGGAAACAGCAACCAATGTCACACTTAGCGGAGCCAATTCTTGTTGTATTTCTTCTATATTCGTCGTGATGCTCATGTATACAATAATATTTTGGGAATGATCTATCTAAAAGCAATGATTACAATGCCTTTTTGTATTTTTGTACAAATTTACAAAATGAAACGCTTATTATTTGTTATAATATCTTCGTTTTTTTCAGGGAGTGTTTGTGTTCAATGGTCTTCAAGAACCTTCATGAGGTTGTCGTGGTTGTTGGCATTACCTAGAGTTATGAAGGTGTTTTCAGAAAGAGTATGTTTTAAATTGTCTTCAAGAACCTTCGTGCCATTTTCATGGTTGTTGGCGTTGCCGTTAGCTATGATGCTTCTTTTAGCTGTTTCTTGCAACAAGAGGGCTGACAATAGATTGTCTGAACGGAAAATGACCAAACTGATGACAGAGGTGCATTTGATAGACGGTTATCTTTCTACGTTGAACAAAGATAGTGCGGTGAAAGTCTTACCTGTATTGTATGAGGATATTTTCAAAAAATATGGCCTGGATTCGACTACTTTTGCTGATAACCTTACTCACTACATGGGGAACCCCAATTTGACGGAAAAACTATATGTTGGTGTGAAGGAAATACTTGAAGGATATAATAAAGAGATTATGGTCAAGGATTCGTTGCGTAATGCGTATCTGCAGGATAGTATCAATAGGGTATACCGCTTGCGAAAAAATGCGGATGATATGAGAAACCTCATTTCCAATGTGGTATTGGATACGACCAAAATGACATATATTGAATCTGCAAGGGTGTTTTATACCCGTTCTGGTGTCGGTATCCAGGTATATGGCGTTCATATCTTACCACCGGTTGTGACCGTACCTCAAACACCGTTTACTGATACAATATCGCCGATTAATGACGATCGGCTTAATAGAGATCAACCCGTTAAACAATCTCCGGTAGATACGTTGCCAGTTGAAATGCATCTGGAGACACTACAACCTTGGTCGGATACCAGTCGAAATGTTCCGCGTTATATTCCACATAGGCTGAAGCCTTTGCAACGGCCCAAAATATTGTAAGAAGTATGATTTATCCTCAAAATGTGACAGATAAGTTAGGCTTCACAGATATTCGGAATTTAATAAAAGAAAAATGTCTGAGTGAAGCCGGAAAATTGATGGTTGAAAAAATTCAACCTCAAGTAAAAATAGATCAAATAGATCGCTTCTTACGTCAGACTCAAGAATTTAAGAATATCTTGCAGCACGATGCGCCTTTGCCTGTAGATCATATTTATCCGATTAAGCCATTAGCAGAGAAGGCGAAGATAGAGGGTAGTTTTCTGTTCGAAGAAGAATTGTACAAAATGTTACTCTCACTTCGTACGGTGTACGCCATTATCCGATACTTCAATGAACGTGAAGGTCAATATGCTCATCTCGAATTGTTGTTTGAACATCTCCCGATTGAAAAATCAATCGTACGATCAATCGAAATGGTATTGGATGATCGGGGGAAGATGAAAGACAATGCCTCACGTTTACTCCTAGATTTAAGTCAGCAAATTTTGAAAAGTGAGCAAGAAGCGCGTAAACGTTTGGATACTGTTTTTAAACAGGCACAGAGTAATGGATGGACTGCCGATAGTGGGTTGACGATACGGGATGGCCGATTGTGTATTCCTATTCTTGCAGAAAATAAGCGGAAGGTAAAGGGGTTAATTCATGATGAGTCAGCAACCGGTCAAACTGCTTATATTGAGCCTGAAGAAGTATTTCACTTGAATAATAAGGTTAGGGATTTGGAGTTTGAGAGGCGGCGGGAAGTGATCCGTATCCTGACCGATCTGACAAGTGAACTGCGCCCACATGTACCGCTCTTAATGTCTTACCACGGTCTGCTTACCAAGTTAGATTTTGTACGAGCTAAGGCGTTATTTGCAATAGATATTGACGCGGTGATGCCTCTTCTTTCGAAAGGGGCAGATATCAATTTAGTCAATGCCAGACACCCCTTGTTGTTTTTAAACGCTAAAAAAGATAATCAACATCCGGTAGTACCTTTGAATATTAAAATTGATGGTACGGATCGCATTATTCTCGTCTCCGGGCCTAATGCAGGAGGAAAGTCTGTCTGTATGAAGACGGTCGGGCTATTGCAGTTGATGCTGCAGTCCGGTCTTTTAATTCCCGCAGATGAAACTACGTCAATAGGCATATTTAAACAAATTTTTGCGGATATCGGCGATGATCAATCTATTGAGAGTGATTTGAGTACCTATAGCGCACATCTTTCAAAAATGAAGCACTTTGCGACCTTCGCAAATGTACGGACATTAGTGCTCATAGATGAATTCGGTACAGGTACGGATCCGCAATTTGGCGGGCCGATAGCAGAAGCTGTGCTGGAACAATTGAATAAAAAGGGGGTAAGAGGGGTAATCACGACGCACTACTCGAATCTAAAATTGTTTGCAAGTCATGCTGAAGGGTTGGAAAATGCGTCTATGCTCTTTGATAATCAACAGATGAAACCACTGTATATTCTCCAGACGGGCAAACCCGGAAGTTCGTATGCGTTTGAGATTGCCCAAAAAATTGGTTTACCCAAGGAAATTCTCCAATCTGCAAAACAGAAGATCGGTGTTCAGCAAAAGAAAGTGGATACCCTTTTGGTAGACCTAGAGCGGGATAAACAGGAAATATACGACACCAAAAAGGCTGTAAACCGGAGGGAAAAGGAACTGGAGGAGTTAAAGGCTAAATATGAGTCATTGCAGGCCTATATGGAGGAGAATAAAAAAGAGATAATCCGTAAAGCGAAAGAGGAAGCAAAATCTATTTTGAAGGATGCCAATAAGCTGGTGGAGAATACAATTTCTGAAATAAAATCGGCTCAGGCAGAGAAAGATAAAACGAAACAGATACGATCCAAATTAAATCAAGAATTGGATAAACATGCGTCGGATTTAATTCAAAAAGTTAGTAAACCTAAACCTGTGAACGTTGAAAACTCAGAACTGCAAATAGGGGATTGGGTGCGGATTGACGATTCAGGTTCAGAGGGAGAGATTCTGGAAATCACAAAAGGCAGTAGCTTGATAATTGCTTTAGGTGAACTTCGTACGGTAGTGAAAAAGAATCGTATTACCAAATTGCGAGGTAAGGAAAAGTCGAAAGCTATAAAGCGGCAGAGTAACCTTTCTACGGATTCGGTAGCTGATTTTCAACCGGAGGTCGATGTACGTGGTATGCGTACGGAAGACGCATTGCACAAGATAGAATTGGTGTTGGATCGTGCGGTGATGATAGGGTATCCAACGCTAAAAATAGTGCATGGAAAAGGCGATGGTATATTGCGCAAGTTTATTCGGGATTATTTGCGAAAGTATACCCATGTGAATAGATTTGAAGATGAACATGCTGATCGGGGAGGAGATGGAATTACCTATGCGTATATTAATTAAAATTAACAGATATGTTTGACTGGACATTCAATGACAATACCCAAGCTATTTTAATTTCTATTCTCTGCGGGAGTATAATCGGGTTTGAGCGTGAATTTAAAAATAAATCTGCCGGTTTCAGAACAGTGATCTTAATCTGTTTTGGATCAACGATTTTTACCTTGCTCTCTAGAATGGGTAATATTTCGGATGATCGGATAGCGGCTAATATCATTACGGGGATAGGCTTTTTAGGAGCAGGTGTTATTTATCAAGGCAAGTTCAGTGTGCAGGGATTAACCACGGCAGCGGTGATATGGACCATGGCTTCTATAGGAATGATTGTTGGGTTTGGCGAGTTCCAATTTGGCATAGCGCTGACTATTTGTATGGTTATTATTCTCTCACTGTTCCAAAAATTGGAACTGTATATGGCCAATATCTACCACCTGAGGACAATACATGTGACATTTAGAGATATCAAAATAGACTACTTGGATGAATTTGAAAAATTCATGTCGAGGCATAGTGTGAAATTAAACCGTAAGGGGATCGAGAAGAATGACGGACATCTAACCGTTGTATATGAAGTAACAGGTAATCGGAAGAACATCCGTAGAGCGAGCGAAGAAATAGTGGCGTTAGATTATGTAGCGCATTTTCGTAATCTTTAAAAAAAACCTTTTCCATAATTCATAATGGTAAAATTTTATCACGTTTTAACTGATAAAAGTGTAAGTGTTTTGTTTGTTTTTGGAAAGTAAGTAGGATCTCTGTCAAAATAATGAGATTAAATACTTGTGAAGTATATATTAAGTCTATATCAAGTGGGTAATATTGAAAAATCTCTTCTTAATTTTGTGCTTGATATAACTATCTAAAAAGAAATATGAAAAAACTTTTACTTTTTTTCGCTTTGATTCTTGCCAGCTATGTTAGGATTCAGGCTCAAGTGACAACAAGTAGTATGACGGGGGTGGTTACCCAATCCACTGGTCATGCGACAGCAGGAGCGACGATTAAAGCGACCCACTTACCTTCAGGAACAACCTATTCAGGTTCGGCGAATGTAGCGGGTCGTTTTAATTTAGCAAATATGCGTGTAGGTGGTCCTTACCGTATTGAAGTTACCTATGTAGGTCAGGAGCTCATTGTATATGAAGATGTATATTTACAGTTAGGACAGCCATTTGTTTTAAATCCAATTTTCGGTGATACCACCACTGCGTTAGATGAGGTCACGGTGACGGGGCGTAGATTGAAGAGTGAAAAAAATGGCGCTTCTACTGTTGTAGGTCGTCAGCAAATTGATAACCTTCCTTCCATTACAAGAAGTGTTAACGATTTAACACGTTTAACTCCACAAGCCAACGGAACCGCTATTGGAGGGGGTAACTATCGTGCAAACAACTTTACGGTAGATGGTGCTAATTTTAACAATCAATTCGGAATTGGACAGAATATTCCTGCAAATGGATCTCCGATATCAATCGATGCAATCGAGCAGATTTCGGTAAATGTTACTCCCTTTGATGTGAGACAGTCTGGATTTACAGGCGCGGCGATCAATGCAGTTACGCGCTCTGGCAGAAATGAATTTTTCGGATCTGCTTTTTATACAGGTCGCTCTGACCAGCAACAGGGAACTCGTGTAAACGATGTTAGTACCTCTATTAACGATTTATCTGTTAAGCAATACGGATTTAGTATGGGGGGACCTATCGTTAAAAATAAGTTATTCTTCTTTGTCAATTTAGAACAAAATAAGACAACAGAGCCTGGACCTACAAAAGTCGCGTCATTGGATGGTATCGCAACAGGTGATATCGCGCGACCTACAGCGGATTTTATGACTTCCGTTGCAAACTATCTGAGAAATACGTATGGCTATGATCCGGGTGCTTACCAAGGTTATTCTAGTAAAAGTAATAACGATAAGTTATTTGCTCGTTTTGATTGGAATATTGCCGAAAATCACAAAATTAATTTTAGATATAACCAAGTACAAGGTAAATCTCCTTCTTTTCTAAGTAGTTCGATCTCCGGGTCCAATATTAATACAGGGACGTATCCAACTAACAGGACTGGTTCAAACGCTCTGCATTTTGGCAATTCAAACTACTTTCAGGAAACAAATCTTTATTCTGGAACATTAGAATACACAGGTAAAATAGGAAATGTATATCAATCATTACGTGCTTCTTATGTGAATCAGGATGAACCAAGAAGTTTTGACGGTCAGGTATTTCCTTTGGTAGATATACGTGATGGTATTTTTGGCGCAGATGGAAATGTTTTAACGAGTTTTGGTACAGATCCGTTTACTTACGGGAATTTGCGTTCTGTAAAAACCTGGATAGCTAATTACGATGTTAACTACACCTTAGATAATCATTATTTTACTGGAGGTTTACAGTTCGAAACAAGTAGAACTGTAAATGGCTTTCAACGCTTTGGAGCGGGATATTATATGTTTAATTCGTGGGAAGACTTTACAGGTGATGCTAAACCAGTTAATTACGCATTAACTTTTCCATTAACAGCCGATGGATCACAAGCTTTTCCCGGCTTCAAATTCAACCAGTATTCGTTCTACCTGCAGGATGAGTATACGGTAAATTCTAAGTTGAAATTAACAGGTGGGCTACGTTTAGAACTGCCTACATATCCTGATGTTTCCGAAATGCAAACACACCCGATGATTGCGGATCTAACCTTTGCTAACGGTTTGCAACTTAACACCGGAGCAATGCCGAAAGCTCGTTTATTGGTATCTCCTCGTTTTGGATTTAACTATGATCTGCTTGGGAATCGTTCATTAATGGTACGTGGTGGTACAGGTGTCTTCACAGGTCGGATACCATTTGTTTGGATTGTTGCTCAATCTAGTGACGCGGGCATGTTACAAAGTACAGTAACTTACGCAGCAGGCGATCCGAATATGCCAAGCTTTAGTCCCGATATCAGAGCTAATTATCCAGCTACATTACCAGAAGCAGGTACCTTTTTACCAGCAAACGTATCTGCTATGGATGCTAATTTAAAATTCCCGTCCACGTGGAAATCTAGTTTAGCGGTAGATTATACATTGCCATGGGGAGTTATCGGAACAGTTGAAGGTATCTATAATCAAGATATCAATGCAGTGGTTGCTAAAAATGTAAATCTTGTAGAGCCAACCGCGATGAATATATCAGGTTATGGAGATCATCGTTTTATCTACCCGAATGCTAATGCTGATAAATATATCTACAACATTAACTCTGGGGGACAAATCGTTCCTAGTGGCAGTGCTTTTATTCCGACGCAAATGACTAATGCTAAGGGAGGCCATTATTATTCGGTTACATTACAACTGCAAAAGAACTTTGAAAGTGGATTTAATGGAATGATAGCTTATACTGGCAGTGGAGCGAAAAATTATGGAGACGGTGCTGGTGACCAAATTCAAAATTTATGGTCGATCCCTCCCCAATCCAATGGTAATTCTAATAATCCAGAATTGAGTTATACGTCTAATATTCTACCTCACCGATTAACAGGTGTGGTTGGTTATAGTAATAATTGGATTAGAAACCTTAAAACGTCAATGACCTTATTCTACTCGGGCAGTTCTATGGGTAGATATTCATACACTTACGGATCGGATTTCAACCGTGACGGTCAATCAAACGATTTGATCTACGTTCCGTATGATCCAAGTGAAATCACTTTCCTTCCTATTGCTGGAGGAAACAGTAACTACGGTAATCAGGCATTTACAGCACAGGAGCAATCAGATGCATTTTTCGCTCTAATTGAAGGAGATGATTACCTGAGATCCAGAAAAGGAAAATATGCGGAGAGAAATGGTGCGATTGCTCCTTGGAGACATCAATTTGATTTCAGATTATCTCAGCAAATAGTTAGCAATATTACTGGTGGAAATAACTCATTAGAATTCTTCTGGGATGTGTTTAATATCGGAAACTTGTTTAACTCTTCCTGGGGTATTTACAAAATCAACAATAACATATTGTTAACACCAGCTAATACTTCGAGTATTGATCCTAATGGATCCACTGTTCCAACATTCCGCATGGGTTATGCTAACGGCGATATCGTCCGTGAATTACAACGACCCACCGAGACGATTTCATCAACATATTATATGCAATTTGGTCTAAAATTCAGTTTCAACTAAAAATTTGGATCAATTCTTAAATAAATTTAATACCAAAAGAGGCTGATCATTTTATCAATGATACAGCCTCTTTTTTTAGCATTAGATTACCGTAATCTACCCGGTTCCCGATCGATGATCGGACTGCCATGTTTCTCTAATATTTCTTGCGATGGAGTTTTAGGTGCAGAATAATTCCCTCTCTGTCATTAAAAATTTGGCTTCAACAAATATTTATCGTAGAAGCGGAAGATATGTTCTACTGCATCTTCAGCAGTATCTACTAAACGATAAAGATTTAGATCTTCTTCGCTGATATTCTTTTCGGTAAGCATAGTGTTTTTAATCCAAGCGATTAATCCACTCCAATATGCTGTGCCAACTAATACAATCGGAAACCGTGCAATCTTTCCGGTTTGAATCAATGTAATGGCCTCAAATAATTCGTCCATCGTACCAAAGCCGCCAGGCATAACAATATATCCCTGTGAGTACTTCATGAACATGACTTTACGGACGAAGAAATAATTGAATTCCAATAATTTGTCGCGGTCAATGTATTTATTGTGAAATTGTTCGAAGGGTAAATCTATGTTCAAGCCTACTGATTTCCCTCCGGCATTATATGCACCTTTATTGGCAGCTTCCATAATCCCCGGACCGCCACCCGAAATGACACCGTATCCCTTTTCTGCTAGTAATCGGGCTATCTCTACTGTCATTTCGTAATATTTATTTTCGTCTGCCGTACGTGCGGACCCAAATATCGATACACAAGGACCTATTTTAGCCAACTTTTCAAACCCATCAACAAACTCTGACATGATTTTGAAAATCTGCCAAGAGTCTTTTACTTTTATTTCTTGCCAAGTTTTATTGGCAAATGAATTCCTTATTTTATTTTCTTTAGCCATTCTTTGTAAAGTAATGTTATGTTCACAATATAATAAATTTTAGCGAACTGTTGAAAGTGAAGAATAAAGGTGCTCTTTTTACTTTTTACTTTTGATTTTTGAGTATTTACTTTTTACTTTTACAGCATGAATTTCTCGTCGAAATTATTAGAGCAAGCTGTTGATGAGTTTGGTAGGCTGCCAGGGATTGGAAGGAAGACAGCATTGCGATTGGTTTTGCATTTGCTAAAGCAATCGGATACCGAGGTATCCCGCTTTACGAAGTCTCTAAATAATCTTAAAGAAAATATTAAATATTGTAGCACTTGTTTCAATGTATCAGATGAAGCTATATGTGAGATATGCCAGTCGTTAAAGCGGGATAAATCAACAATATGTGTGGTAGAAGATACACGTGATGTGATGGCTATTGAAAATACAAATCAATACCAGGGGGTGTATCATGTGCTTGGCGGACTGATTTCTCCAATGGATGGGATAGGGCCTGCCGATCTTAAGATAGAAGGGTTGATTGAGAGACTAAGAAATGGGGAGATTAGCGAGGTTATTTTAGCCTTGAGTGCTACGATGGAGGGGGATACAACGATATTCTATCTGTATCGCAAACTGAAGGAATTCAATGTCCAGGTAAGTACAATTGCACGAGGTATTGCGTTTGGCGGTGAATTGGAGTACGTGGATGAAATTACATTGGGTAGATCTATTGCTACGCGAGTGCCGTATGAAAGAAATGTGGGCTAAGGAATAAGATCTTTTACTCGCTCTTCATTTTTGAAATGACCCAGATGAATCCGAAACTGGTACATAAAAGAATAATCCCGGTGATAGTCCATAGTGTATTATAACCAAAATGTTCTGCCGTAAATGTGCCTAGAAAGGGGGATACAATATTCGCTGCTGCAAATGCCAGAGAATTGAACCCCATATAAGCTCCTTGATTTTGTAACGAAGCCCGTTGTATCGCGATAGTAGCAGTAAATGGTAAAGTCAACATTTCACCAACGGATAGGAAGAACATCGCGAGGTAGAGCCAGATGATTCCAAAATCCAAATTCAACATCCAGTACGAGAAACCAGCTATGGCTGTTCCCCAGAACATGATTTGTTTTACGGTAAAACGGTGCTCTACGAGATGGACTAACACCATTTCAAACAATACAATAACGAAACCGCTAAAACCTAGAATAAGTCCGATTTGGCTTTCGTTCATGGCATAAGCATCTTTATAGAATAGCGGTAAAGTACTTAATAGCTGAAAAAAAGCCATTGAAAAAAGACAGCAGAGGATATTGAATAATATAAATAAGCTATCGGTGTACGCATTTTTAGCAGGTTTGTCGTGTGGTATTTCTGTTCTAACCGATTGCTCAATTTTATTATTACCTTTCTTATCCTTAAAAAAATAGATAAAAACGAGGGCAGCACCACCAGCGGCTATCGCATTTCCGTAAAATATCCAATCGTAAGAAATGGTAGCTAAAAAGCCGCCTAAAGCAGGGCCTATAGAGAATCCCAAATTTACAGCCATACGATTTAACGAGTATGCTTTTGTTATATTTTCAGGTTTGGCATATTTAGCGACAGATACTGAGTTAGCCGGTCTGAAGATATCGGCGACTAATGTTAGTATAAATATCATCAGTGCCAAACTTTCGAATGTTCGGAACTGAGGCGTGATCAGAAATAAGGGGATGGTGAGGATTAAACTCCAGGTCTGTACCTTGAAATTGCCAAAACGATCCGTTAGCCAGCCTCCCAACCATGATCCACATACTGATCCCAAGCCAAAACAACCTAAAACTAATCCCACCTGAGTTTTACTGAAATTTAATTCAGAGGACATATAAATCCCTAAAAAAGGAATTACCATGGATCCGGTACGGTTGATTAACATGACTAATGCCAGTAACCAGGCAGCGGGGGATAGGCCTTGGTAAGATTTTATATATAACTGAATAATTGTTTTCATCCTAGTTGATTTTAACTCATTGATCGGTTGCCTGCCTGTGGTTCATATCGTTAAGCTAGCATTTTTTGTCATCCTTACGATAGGAATTGCGAAGCAATCATTCTATGCAATTTAATATAAACACGAATGAATAACGATCTAAAAAACTATGCAGTTGAGAGATCCTCCAGGATGACAATATTTAATGTGTAATCCTGAAGTTCCGTCCGCAAATAAATTTAAAAGATTGCGAAGATAGCAATTTATAATATCTTTTACGCTAAGATTTGTCGATCCATTTTGGAAGATATCGTGTAATTATTAAATACACGGATATGTATAGCACTGTAGCCCTGCTGATATTGTCAGCAGGGCTACTATAATTGTATTATATGAATTAGATAAGGCTAAAATCTATTTTTTTGCATATAATTCTTCGCGTTGTGTTTTTACTACGTCCGAATTGATATATTCATCATAGCTCATTAACTTGTCAATAATACCATTTGGTGTTAATTCGATAATACGGTTTGCCACCGTTTCTGTTAATTCATGGTCACGAGATGTGAATAACATAGATCCTTTAAAGTCTTTCATTCCATTGTTTAATGCAGTGATCGATTCTAAATCCAAGTGATTGGTAGGTTCGTCAAATAGTAAGAAGTTTGCTCCTTGTAACATCATTCTGGAGAACATACAACGCATTTTTTCACCTCCGGACAGTACGGAGCATTTCTTTAGCACCTCTTCACCCGAAAATAACATTTTACCCAAAAAACCCCTAATAAATTGTTCATCAGAATCTGGTTTCACAGTATAGTCGCGTAGCCAATCAATTAAATTGTCTGTTTTACCATCAAAAAAGCTTGCATTTTCGATTGGCATATCGGCCGGAGTAATGGTTATCCCCCATTTGAATTCTCCTTTGTAATCTTGGTCACGACCGGCAAGTATATCGTAAAAAGCGGAAGTAACAAGTGAATTTTCTGCGAGAACAGCAATTTTATCTCCTTTATTAATCATAAAGCTGATGTCTTTGAAATAGACTTCACCATTTATGGATTTGCTTAAACCCTGTACTTGTAAAATTTGATCTCCCGGCTCACGATCCATCGTATTGAACATGATCGCCGGATACTTCCGATTAGATGGTTTGATTTCATCAATGTTGATTTTATCTAACGCTTTTTTACGTGAGGTGGCTTGTTTTGATTTAGAAGCGTTGGCCGAAAAACGACGGATAAACTCTTGCAGTTCCTTGACCTTATCCTCCATTTTCTTATTCTGATCGGTACGTTGTTTTAGTGCTAATTGAGAAGACTCGTACCAGAATGTGTAGTTACCCGAGTAGATCGACATTTTGCTGAAGTCAATATCTACGATATGTGTACATACAGCATCCAGGAAGTGACGATCATGGGATACAACTAGCACAATAGCCTCATAGCTGGCTAAGAAATCTTCTAACCAAGCAATTGTGTTAATGTCTAGATCATTGGTTGGCTCATCCAGAATTAAGATATCTGGTTTTCCAAACAAAGCCTGCGCTAGTAAAACACGAACTTTTTCGTTACCGTCCAGTTCCTTTACTAATTTGTAATGAAGATCCTCTTTAATTCCTAAGTTACTCAAAAGGGTAGCGGCATTACTTTCAGCGTTCCATCCATCCATTTCGGCAAATAAGCTCTCTAGTTCTCCGGCACGCTCGCCATCTGCATCAGAGAAGTCCTCTTTCATGTAGATCGCGTCTTTTTCTTTCATTACCTTATACAATTCTTGATTTCCCATCATTACTGTTTCAATAACAGGAAATTCATCGAATTGATAGTGATTTTGGTTCAGCACCGACATGCGTTCGCCGGGAGTGAAGGCAACCGATCCCGTACTTGGATCTACTTCGCCGGATATAATTTTTAGGAATGTCGATTTTCCGGCTCCGTTTGCGCCGATGATACCATAACAATTTCCCGTAGTAAATTTTAAGTTTACGTCTTCGAATAGCACACGTTTGCCAAAGCGAAGCGATAAATTAGACACATTAATCATGCCGCAAAGATAGGGTTTATTCTCTAAATTATGGAACGATATTAAATCGTTTGCTTGATTAGATCGTCTAATTATTATTTGTGATTTCTGTTAAAAAAATAGTTTCTTTACAGTAATTATAAAATTATACTTGATATAGCCAACACGATGGAAAATATTGTTAAATCGATTTCAAATTTGGTATGGAGTGATGTTTTTATCTTTCTATGCTTATTCACAGGCGTATATTTTTCTATACGCACGAGGTTTTTACAGGTTACCTATTTACGGGATATGCTGAGGCTGCTTTTCGCTAAAAAAGAATCCGACAAAGGGATTTCTTCCTTCCAGGCATTTGCTTTAGCAATTTCCGGAAGGGTAGGAACGGGGAATATCGTAGGTGTAGCCACTGCAATTTTTATGGGAGGGCCAGGAGCCGTGTTTTGGATGTGGACCATTGCGTTTTTTGGATCTGCGTCTGCTTATGTAGAGGCAGCACTAGCTCAGGTGTATAAGCAGAAAGATGGCGGGGAATTTAGAGGTGGGCCTGCTTACTATATTGAAAAGGGGTTGGGTGTGAAATGGTATGCGGTTCTTTTTGCAGTAGTAACAATTATCAGTACAGGATTATTGTTGCCTGGTGTACAGAGTAACGCAGTAAGCAGTACATTGTCTAATGCATTTAATTTTACAAATCCAGTTTTTGAAATTGGAAATATTGAATTTACCTTAAGTTGGGTAGGCCTCGGAATTGTCATATTGCTGTCTGTAATTATCATAGGGGGCGTAAAGCGTTTGGGACAAGCATCAGAATTTATTGTGCCTTTTATGGCAGGGGCTTATATATTGATGGCTATTGTAATTATTGCCCTTAATATTACGCAAGTTCCGGCTGTTTTTAAACTGATCTTTAACGCTGCGTTTAGTATAGATGCAACATTTGGGGGCGTTATCGGGATGGCTATTGCCTGGGGAGTGAAAAGAGGTATATATTCCAATGAAGCTGGCCAAGGTACCGCACCTCACGCGGCAGCAGCGGCAGCAGTAAAGCATCCGGCTCAGCAAGGATTGGTTCAAGCCTTTTCCGTATATGTGGATACATTATTCGTATGTACCGCGACTGCATTGATGATTTTGTTTACAGGGATGTATAATGTAGGTGAGACATTTGATACCGCAGGGAATGCAACGGCTTATATCGTTGACAATATTCCTGGCATAAATCCAGATGGATTTACGCAGGCTGCCGTATCACATCACTTTCCGGCTATCGGAAATCAATTTGTGGCTTTAGCACTGTTTTTCTTTGCCTTTACAACTATTATGGCTTATTATTATTATGCGGAGACAAATGTTGCATATATATTTAGAGGTACACGTGCCAAATTTTTTATTTGGACACTTCGTATTTTATTTTTATCAGCAACTTATTTTGGCACCGTTAGAAGTGCAAATCTGGCATGGGATCTTGGGGATATCGGCGTCGGACTGATGGCATGGGTCAATTTAATTGCTATACTGCTAATGAGTAAAACCGCAATTAAAGTGTGGAATGATTATACAACGAAGCGTAAGAAGGGGATAATGAACCCGGATTTTAACCCGAAGGAGTTGGGGATAAAGAATGCTGATTTTTGGGAAAACCGCAAATAATAAAAACCAATATACTGACAATATTAATAGCTATATTGTCAGTAATTGGTTCTGTTAAAAAAATAGTGTGATTGATAATAGGTGCGCGATATGAAATCTTTAAAATGCCCCCGCACATGTCGTTGCAAAAATCAGAACAAAGGTTATGACTAGCAAGACGAGAAAAGTGGTGTAAGGTGTTCTTCTCATAATTCTTTTACGTGTTAGTTTTAGTTTGTTTTAAGTTAACACCTGCACAAATGACGTGCCTTAAATAAAAAAGCTTCTCTTTTGTAGTGAATTTTATGATTATTTTTATTTTAAAAATATTTTATTTCTTTAAAGAATAGTTTAAGGTTAGCAAAAGCATATTGCTTTTAGAAAATCGGACGAGTATTACGTATAAAAATAAAGACAATATTCTAAAGATTTGCTTTGACAGACTCATTAAGACTAAATTAAGTTTAATGTTAAAATCAGATCTTTAACTAGTTGTTGATTGTTATTGGATGTGATGTGTTGAAAGGAGGGAAGGTGTGGGATATCAAAATGCACTAAATAGCAACGGCCACCTATTTAGGTAGCCGTTGCTTTTAGTATTAAATATAAATTCGATTAGCTCAATTTCACATTAATAGCATTTAGACCTTTAGGAGTACGCTCAACTTCGTAAGTTACGGTATCACCTTCTCTAACTTGGTTTTTTAATCCTGAAGTGTGTACAAACACATCAGCGCCACCATTTTCTGGAGTAATAAAACCAAATCCTTTAGTTTCATTAAAAAACTTTACAGTTCCTGTATTCATTATTTTTTTTATTAGTATTATCACAAGGATAGGGATAATTATTTGTAATACACTATTTTCATGTTAAAAGTATTTTGACATGACAAAACTTTTAAGACATATATAACATACTATAGCAAAGTTTTCGATTTTTCATTTACATTCCGTATCTTTGTATGAAAGCCTTATACATCACCTCGCTTTAACTGTCTTCAACAAGTTTCATAAAGCCCGTTGGTCGCTAAGACATATCTTAATTTATTTATTTACATTATACACGTTTAATGGGGCAAAGCCAAATTACATTCAGAAAAAAAGAACAAGCAAAGAAAAAGCAATTAAAAAAGCAACACAAGCAAGAGAAAAAAGAGTTCAACAAACAAAACAACGACAAGGGAAAGTCTTTTGAAGAAATGTTTGCATATGTTGACGAGTACGGTAATATATCAGATACTCCTCCTTTAAAGAAATATGAATTTAAGGAAGAGGATTTGTTGCGTCCGGAAGTAGAAGACGAATACAATTTCGGCAAAGTATCGTATTATAATGACCTTGGTCATTATGGATTTATTCGCGATAATTTATCAAGGCAAACAGTATATTTTAATGATAATTTAGTTGGCTTTGTATTGAAAATAGATCAAAAGGTTAAGTATAAATATAGAAGTTCTAAACAAGGAAATCAGGTCTCGGAAGTTATTTTGGAGCCGTAGATCATTTCGATTTACTTACTATCATAAAACAATAAAGAAGCCAGTCTCTAATCTAGACTGGCTTCTTTATTGTTTTATGAGTTTTTCCTTTTGTTATTTATTTGATGCCATTTCTTTTATCACATTGATATGTGAATTGAAGGCTTTTGCAAATGTCGGGAACTCGATATAGTTAATTTTGTATTCTACACAGGTCTGACGAATAATATTGTTGATTGCCGGATAATGGATGTGGCTTATTTTTGGGAATAAGTGATGTTCTACCTGAAAATTTAGTCCGCCTAATAGCCAAGTTAAAAACTTGTTATTCGTTGCAAAGTTCGCCGTGGAATTTAATTGGTGAATCATCCATTCATTCTCTATCTTGCGATTATCGTCTTCTACTGTATTAAAGCTTGTTTCGGAAACCACGTGTGCCAATTGGAATACAATAGCTAGGATCAGTCCGCAAACTACGCCTAATATTAATAAACCAATTATAGTCTTGATCCATCCTACGAAAATGACGGGTAAAACAATGAATAGGGTTAAATGGATGACTTTGCTTATCCAAAAAATAACTTTTTCACGTAGTGGAAAACTGAATATATTATTATTCTTTCCTAATGCGACTCTAAAGTACTTTTCATAATCTTGATAAAAAATCCAGGCAAGATAGGAAACGCCATATAGCGCAAGAAAATAATATTGTTGAAATTTATGATGTTTTTGATGCTTCTGTTCTTTATGTAAGCGCATGAATTTAACATCGATATCATGGTCTTCACCTTCAATATTTGTAAAGGTGTGATGTGCTATATTGTGCTTGAGCTTCCAAAAATAGATATTTCCCCCCATCAAATTGAGGCTATAGGAGAGGATGTCGTTGAATTTCTTGTTTTTAGAGAATGTATCGTGACCGGCGTCGTGCATTACATTAAACCCAATTGTAGCAAGATTAACCCCAAATAGAGCGCATAAAATAATGCTGATTGACCAATGTGGCTGTACTAAAAGTAATATACTGTAAATTGCCAAAAAGCTAGAGAAAAGTATAATTCCCTTAGCTAAAATTTTCCGACCCCCAGTTTTGTTGAGATTATTATTTTTAAAATATGTATTTATTTTTTCCTTTAATACTTTGGAAAATAATGTGTTGACGTTGTTGAATTTAATTGTAGATTTCATTAAGAGTTGTAGTACTCTGTTACTAGGGAGTGGGTTTAATTTTCTATTATTATTAACAAATCGAATATAAGTAACGTTATTCCGTTTTAAAGATAAGGAATATTATTGATAGCAAAGGTGTTAAGTTTAGTTAAATAAAGAAAGGAGCTTGATTTTTTCAAGCTCCTTTCTTTATTTGCCAATGTTAAATTTTAGTGTTTGAAGTGTCGTACACCTGTAATGACCATAGCTAATCCTTTTTCATTAGCCATATCTATAGACAATTGATCTTTAATTGAACCGCCTGGTTGTAACACGGCTGCTATCCCAGCTTCTCCTGCTATTTCTACACAGTCGGGGAAGGGAAAGAATGCGTCGGAAGCCATAGCGCTGCCTTTCAGATCAAAGCCAAATGTATGGGCTTTTTCAATGGCTTGTTTCAAAGCGTCCACTCTTGAGGTTTGGCCTACTCCAGATGCAATCAACGTTCCATTTTTTGCAAATACAATGGTGTTTGATTTTGTGTGTTTTACAATTTTATTGGCGAAATACAGATCCTCTAGTTGCTCTGCCGTTGGTTTTATATTCGTTACTGCAGTCATCAATTCTGGTCCTTCGATAGTGTGATCTTTATCTTGGAGAATAACACCATTTAATAACGTCTTGAATTGATCTGTAGGTAGATTAACTTCTTTTCGTACCAAGATGATCCTGTTTTTCTTAGCTGTAAGTATTGATTTAGCTTGTTCGGTATATGAGGGTGCAATTAATACTTCGAAAAATAATTTGTTGATTTCTTCGGCAGTCTCGGCATCTATTTCTTGATTCGTAATTAATACGCCCCCAAAAGCGGACACCGGATCGCAAGCTAATGCGTCTATCCAAGCTTGCTTTACGGTCGGACGAGAAGCTACTCCACAGGCATTGGTGTGTTTTAAGATCGCAAATGTTGGCTCTTCGAATTCATCGATAATAGCAACGGCAGCGTCTACATCTACTAAATTGTTATACGATAGTTCTTTCCCGTTCAATTTGTCAAACATGGCATCCAGATCGCCAAAGAAAATTCCTTTTTGATGTGGATTTTCTCCATAGCGTAATACCTGCGATTTTTGTTGGGATTGTTTAAAAACGGCTAAAGGCTCTTCTTGATTAAAATAATTAAAAATAGCCGTGTCGTAATGGGAAGATGTATTGAAAGCACGTTTAGCAAAAGATTTACGTTGTTCCAATGTGGTTACACCGTCTTGTGATGCTAAAATTTGTTCCAGTTCGGTGTAATCTGCTTTCGAAGATATGATGACAACATCATTGAAATTTTTTGCAGCAGCACGGATTAACGAAATACCACCAATATCGATTTTTTCAATAATATCTTGTTCGGGAGCCCCAGAAGCAACTGTAGCTTCAAATGGATACAGATCTACGATAACCAGATCAATTTCCGGAATTTCGTATTGTTTTAATTGTTGTTGGTCGCTTTCTAAAGGACGACGGGAAAGGATACCGCCAAATACTTTTGGGTGAAGCGTTTTTACCCGACCACCTAAAATAGATGGGTAGCTCGTTAGATCTTCAACACGTGCTACGTCGATACCTAAATCACGGATGAAAGCTTCTGTGCCACCTGTAGAGTAGAAAGTAACTCCATATTTATTTAGAAGTTGAATAAGAGGGGCTAGGTTGTCTTTATAATAAACAGAAACCAGTGCATTTTTAATCTTAACAGGATGATTCATTGTTCTTTATTTGGAGCCGCAAAGATACAAAAAATCATGGAACCTGTACTGGGTTTGTTAATCAATTTAATAATTTAATAGTTTGAAGCCTCAGCCTTGCATACGAAGAAGTACGAATCTATATATTGAACAGGATAGAATACTAAAAGATGAATGAGTTTTTTGGAACGAGAGTTTGCTGCGACTTGGTTCAATTACCTAATCATACTTTTTCAATAGATTTTCGATCACTTTTGGGTAGTGTAAATGTTCTAACTGCTGACCGTTGAATTTTATAATCTCCAATGTGTCGTCGGGTTCAACTCTAAATCGAGCTTGATAAATCACTTCGCCTTCATCAAAATTTTCATTTACAAAATGGATAGTGATCCCGTGTTCAATGTCGCCAGCGTTGAGGACAGCTTGATGTACCCGATCGCCGTACATACCTTTTCCGCCATGCTTCGGAAGAAGTGCCGGATGAATATTGATGATTTTATTGGGGAATGCCTGTAATAAGCTTTGTGGTATCAACCATAAAAAACCGGCTAATACAACGAGATTGATGTCTAACTTCTTCAGAAGTTCTACGATATCAGTTGTTTGGTAAAAATCGTGCCTGTCAAAAACATGTGAGGGAATTTCGAAATTATCAGCACGCTGAAGTACATAGGCATCAGGGTTATTGCTCAATATAAGTGCCACCTCTACTTCATTGGAATACTTGAAATGTTCCATTATTTTTTGTGCATTGGATCCGGATCCGGAAGCAAAAATCGCTATACGTTTTTTCACTCTTTATTCGATTTATTCAGATTAAAACTTTTCTTACCAAACTTAGATAAAATGCTTTGCATTCGCCAATACCTAACGTAAAAAAATATTTACGGGTGATTGACTTTTATATGTACTACAGTTACTTTGTCAAAATTACCTTTTTCAGTATTTCTTCACTGATAACCTCTACAGGAATCGTGGAATTTGACAGCACAACTATGGCCGACTTGGCGTCGGGAGCGATGCCGATAAAGGAGCTGCTTCCGGCGGTGCCTCCGCTATGATTGTAATAGATGATATCGTCTACCATCGACATGTGCCACGCAAGCCCGATATCGGTATTAGGTGGTACGAAAAAAGTGAATTGTTTGGTCAGAGCCATCGCTTTTTCCAACGGGGACAAAGGCATCTGAAATTGAGATCGGGCATATAACAGCATATCCTGAATGGTCGATTTTAAAGAACCAGTCGCCGCAAGAGAAATAAAGTTCCACGCAGGCACAGTATCTCCTTTTACATTGTACACTTTGACAAGTTGTTGCTCTTTGGAATTTACCTTCTCTACGGTATTTATCATCTGTAGCGGTTTGGTAATGATCTCTTCAATATTTTGGGCGTATGTTTTTTTTGTAATAATAGTGATTAACTCACCCAATAGGCCATATCCAATATTGCTGTACTCGTATTCTTCTCCGACCTCCTTGGTCGCTTTAAAGTTTTTCAGGAAACAGAAGAGCTCTGTTTGGTCATAATGTGCATAAGGATCGCTTTCTACGAATTTGCTGCCTGTGTTCCAGTTTAACGCCATACGTGGCAACCCGGAAGTATGGTTTGCCAGTGATTTAAAGGTTATTTTTTGTATGTCGGGATTAGACTTTACCGAATCAGGTAAAAATTTACTGATACTATCATCCAAGCTGATTATATTCTTTTCTACTAAATCAGCCAGGAGTGTAGCGGTAAAAGTTTTCGTAATTGATCCTAGTTCATATAAGGTGGTCGCAGTAGGGAGGGTATCATTATTTTTTTCAGTCTCTCCATAAAAAAATGTACTTATCTTGTTTCTATGAATCACACCGATTGCCAAAGACTGCGTATTCTCTTTTTGGATGTACGTGCGTGCTACAGAGTCGATAAAAAAATCTAAGGGATTCTGTACTTCTACTTTGGATATTACCGGTTCTTTTTTTTCTATTACTTTTTCTTCAAAGGGTTGAAAAGCGAGGGTGTGATACTTGAAATTGCTATCTATACCCAATACGAATAATAATTTTTGGTTTCCGATCTCTATTTTATATCCCGCTATACCATTTTGATATTTTTCTGGGGTTGCATTTTTTATTGTGCCTAACGAATGCAGTTGGTTTAATATTCCATTTAACTGAACAGAGGATATGGTTTTTTTAAAATTTTCATCGGCCATATTATAGATGGAGTCCATTTGCTTCGTATTGAATAAGTATTCAATTTGATTGTAAACGGCCCTGTTATGTCTCTCTTCGATGGATTGTGCTTTTATTAATATAGTAAATCCCACTATACACAGCAGTGTACTGACTATTCGTTTCATAATACAAAAGTACAAAAACAATGTACTATAAACCAATCGTTTGTTTTAGTCGTGCGTATCCGGATTTGGAAATACTTACTTTTTCTCCGTTCAGCAATATACCTCGGTAACTTTCTTTTTCCATAGGTTCTATTTTTGCAAGCTGATCTACTTTGATGATAAATGATCGGTGTACACGCACAAATTGCTTACTATCTAATTGTTTCTCAAAAGATGACATGGTTTTGTTTTTCAGGAACATGCCGTCTTGCGTATGGATTTTAACATAGTCATCGTAAGCTTCTAGAAAGATGATCTGCTGTGCCGGAATCAATTTGATTTGCGTTCCATTTTTAACGACGATTCGTTCCAATGTTTCTTCTTCAATATCTGTCTTTAGTTGCTGAAGACTTTGTTTCGGTTGCTGGTTGCTATGGATATTTCGGAGTTTTTCCAGTGCCTTTGAAAAGCGCTCCTGACTGATGGGTTTTAGGAGATAATCAACGGTGTTTTTTTCAAAAGCACGTATTGCAAATTCCTCAAAGGCTGTCGTAAATATAACGTGTGGAAGCTCGTCGATAATCTCAAGCATCTCGAATCCCGTTAATTTTGGCATTTGAATGTCCAGAAATATCAGATCCGGTTTGTGTTGTTGAATGGCTTTAGCTCCTTCAAAACCGTCACCACATTCCGTGATGATTTCTATATCGTTTTCGTGTTCTAAATAATCGCGAATGATCATCCGAGCAAGAGGCTCATCGTCTATTATTATTACTTTAATCATTTTGAGGAATTTTTATGCGGGCAATAAATTTAGTTTCTGTTTTATTTACACTCAAAAGGTCTGTACGGCTGTAGATTAAAAATAATCTTCTGTGGATACTGGTCAACCCAAATCCGTTTCCCTTTTTATTCTGGTACTGATCGGCTTCAAAAGGGTTTGATATCTCAATGGTCAAGATTTTATTCTCTAATGCGATATGAGTTTCAATTAATACATCGCCTGTTACATTATACAGGCCATGTTTAATTGCATTTTCCATTAAAGGCTGAACGATCATGCCAGGAACCTTTGCTTGTAATACACTGTCTTCATAATAGAAAGCCGTATTCAATCTATGACCAAATCTGACTTTTTCGATTTCTAGATAGAGTTCCAGATGTTTGATTTCATCTGAAAGGGAAATAAGTTGTTTGTCGTCTTTTCGCATCGTTCCCCTGAGGAAATCCGACAACTGAAAAGTCATTTTTTTTGCCATATCCGGTTTTGTGCTAATTAACGCAATAATCGAATTTAAGCTATTGAACAAAAAGTGCGGTTGTAATTGCTGGCGAAGGTTATAAAGCTCAGCTTCACGTACCAGACGTTCAGATTCTTCTTTACGTTTTTTATTTTCTTCATATTCTTCCTGTATATTCCAGGTGATATTGATTATTAGAATACAGAATAAAAGCAAGAAATTGATAATCGTACGGTAGGGAAGAATTTTATAATAATGTGCAATAGAAAAAGTATCTGATATTTGATTGATAAGATATAGGGGCAAAAAAACGCTCACTGCTGTCAAAAATAAGCAGATGAATAAGATCTTAAGATATTGGTTTTTTCTGGGTAAATAAAATTGTAATGAACTGAATATTAGGTATGAGCAAATTGTAATGCATAAAGCACCAAAGAGAGGTTCGTAAATAGATATGTCGGTAGACCTGTGCTCTAGCCAAAGTAACATATACGAAACAACGAAGTATAAAGCAAAAATTATCCATGAACTCAGATGGATAAGACGCTTTTTGTTTATTTTTAATACCTCAGTAGAGTTTGACATTTTTCAAATTAGCTGTTTTTTATTGTTACATTTCCTAAGATGGAAGTTCCCGTGATATACAAATTTTTATTTTCGTCAAATGGATGGTTTATAATGACTCTACGGTCGTCATTTTCACTTAAAATGGACGAAATACTTGTCGAAACCATCCAATGTGGTGGAACAATAATTTTGGTGCTTCCAAATAGTTGAAAAACATCAATGACTATGGGTTGGGTAAGATCTGCCTGAAGTAAATTTATTTCTGTACTGCCAAAAATATTGGTCATACTTCCTCCCAAGAAGTTTTTGGATAGAATAATTTTTTTCGAACTTCCGAAGATGGAATCTACTTTAAGGTAGTTTTCTGCGTATCGATTATTCGAATGTTCCTTTTGCTCATTGGTATGGGCAAAAAAGGGCGGGGCTGTTCTTTGATCTGGATTATTGACGTTTATGGGGTCATTCTCATCAACTCTTTTATCCCAGTCGAATTCATCTCTAAAGGATGGAGTGGCAGGAGGTGGAGGTATGTCAGAGCCGTCCGGTACAGGTGGCAGTTTTCTGTTTCGTTGGATTATATAAATTCCCAATACGATCGCCAATAATGGTATAAGTACTCTCCCAGTTGAAAAATCCATCCAATTTTTCAACAAGAAAATGACTCCGATTGCGATCAATATGTAAGATGATTTCTTTTCAAATTTTGAATTAACACCTATTATAAGTCCAACTATAATCAATATCGAATGGAACCCGAACAACCAGGAAGGTATCAAAAAGCCTAAATTCAAATTCTTCAATAATAAAAATGCACCAAATAACACAATAAAGGCCCCGACAATGGTGGCACTTTTACTGTTATTTGGAGGGGGGGAAGGTGTCTGATAATTTCTCTTTGTTTTCATTTGCTAGTTGTTTATTGTCCAAATGTAGAAATAGCTACAGATATGACTAATAGCATTTAGGTATACCTCATTTATACTTCGGTCAATGACCTAAAAACATCGGTGAAAATAACATACTTCTTTTGTATTTAAAATAAGTAAATAAAAAAACACTTTTTTTGGATAAAATTTGGACGTTTGAAATTAAATATTATATATTTATAACATAAAATATTAGGATTTAAACTTAAATACTTACTAGACTAATGGGAGATTTTGAAAACAAAGAGCGTGAAGAGGTATTTTCAAAAAAGGTGAGGGCGGGTAAACGTACTTATTTTTTTGACGTAAAAGCGACGCGATCAAACGATTATTATGTGACGATCACAGAAAGTAAAAAGCGTTTTGAGGATGGACAGTTTATTAAACACAAAATTTTTTTATACAAAGAGGATTTTGAGAAATTTGCAGAAGGACTAACAGACGTAGTCGCGTACATTAAATCTAATCAAGAGGTGATTGAGAAGAGATATGAGCCTAGTCAAGATGATTCTGCCTACGAAAGTAATAGAGCATTAGTAGAAAAAGATGATTTTTCGTTCTAATGTAATTCGATCAATTAGATATGGAGCCACTTTTTAAGTGGCTTTTTTATTTCAAGATATCTTGATTACCGTTTGCACATGAACTATATCTCAGGCGAATTAGATCTTTCGTTAGAATTTTATTGTAAATATGTTACATGGTAATAGAAATACAATTGTTAATTTCGTTTTTCAATATATTATACTCGATTTTATGAAGAAATTGATATGCAGCATTTGTGTTGCGACATTATTTATGGTAGTCCATTCCTTAGAAGCACAAACCAAGCGTTTAAATTTTAATGAGTCATGGGGCAATGGTCATACTGTTACAAAGCCTGTTAATCAATATACGGGGTGGGCGGATACTGAACATTATTTAGAGATAGATAAAGATGACCGTAAAACGTACAAGGTCAATGTAAAGACGGGAGAAAGAAGTGCCTATGAGCGAGCTCCTTCTTCAGACGTAAAGGTATTTATCAAAGAGCAAGATATTTACATTCAATTTGGACAGCAAGCGGCGAAGAGAGTAACGCAATCACCTGATGTAGAAGAACAGAATCCTACATTGTCACCGGATGGAAAATACATTGCCTTTACACGTAAGAGTAATTTGTTTAGTATCGATGTATCGGGAACAAAAGAAATACAGTACACTACAGATGGTACAGATGTAATTTATAATGGTTGGTCATCGTGGGTATATTATGAAGAAATTTTAGGACGCCCCACAAATTATAAAGCTTTTTGGTGGTCGCCAGACAGCAAGCAAATAGCCTTTATGCGCTTCGATGATACAAAGGTGCCTATGTTTCCAATTTATGTTTCGAAAGGACAAAACGGTTACTTGGAAGAGACTCGCTATCCCAAAGCAGGACAGGATAATCCGGAGGTGAAAATCGGTTTTGTAAAAGTGGAGGGTTCTCCAATAGTTTGGGCAGATTTTAATGAGAAAGATGACCAATACTTCGGTCAGCCTTACTGGAGTTTCAATAGCCAGACGATCATGGTGCAATGGATGAATAGGGAGCAGACCAATTTAAAATTTTATGCCGTAAATCCGACGAGCGGAACAAAGAATGAATTTTATAATGAAGAGCAATCTTCTTGGATCAACCTGGATCATGATGAACGAATTACCTATCTAGCGGATAATAAGCATTATATTCTTAAATCTGACAAAACAGGGTGGGCACACTACTACCTCTATACATTAGCTGGTAAATTATTGAATCCGATCACTAGCGGAGACTGGCAAGTTTCTTCTTTGCAACATGTTGACGAAAAGAATAAGGTTATTTATTTTACCGCCCGTAAAGAAAATTCGGCAACAGTAGATTTATACCGGGTAGATTATTCTGGCAAAAACTTCAAAAGGTTGACTTTTGGTGAGTTTACACATCATGTGCAGGTTTCTCCGGATGGTAAATATTTCATCACAAACTATTCGAATGTAAAGACACCGAACAAGGTTACCTTATTGGATAATCAAGGTAAGGTATTAAAAGAGTTGGCTGATACTAAATCTGCTGATTTCGATGATTATAAAATTGGAAAAACGGAATATTTTACGATAAAATCTGATGATGGTAAGTTTGACCTCCCTATAATTATTACGTATCCAACCGATTTTGACGAAACAATCGAATATCCGGTCGTAATGAGTATTTATGGTGGTCCTGATGCAGGATCTGTACGCAACACATGGAAAGGTACATCTAGTCAATATTGGGCTGCTGAAGGAATAATCCAAATCGCTTGTGATCATAGAGCATCGGGGCATTACGGTAAACAAGGGGTTGCGTTAATGCATCGAAATCTGGGGAATTGGGAGCTGGTAGACTACATTACCGTAGCAAAATGGTTAAAAGCGAAACCTTGGGTTGCAAAAAACAAATTATTGATTACAGGACATAGTTATGGTGGATATATGACTTGTCTGGCATTGACAAAAGGAGCGGATTATTTTGATTATGGTATTGCAGGCGCTCCGGTTACGGGTTGGGAATTGTACGATACTCATTATACAGAAAGATGGATGGACACACCTCAAGATAATGCTGAAGGGTATAAAAATGGTTCGATTTTAACTTATGTAGATAAATATAAAGGCGGACTGCGCATTATGCATGGTGATATGGATGACAATGTGCATATGCAGAATACTATGCAATTGGTGGATGCACTTACGGATCGTGCGGTGCCATTTGAGTTAATGATATACCCGGGTAGCCGACACGGATTTGCACGTTCTAAATCAAAATATGACTTTAATGAGAGGGTACGGTTTTACTACCAATATTTATTGGAAAAGCCGGTGCCAAAGGAATTTAAATAGAATTTTCAGGCTTCTTTAATTAGGAAGCCTGAAAGTTCTATAATTTAGACTATAGGTGGGGACTGTACTGTTACGATTCTGAAGTAAACAAATGTGTTAGAATCTTCTAAACTTTTTGTTTTAAGATTGTTGTATTCCAAAAATTATATCATCTTTGCACTATTATTTAGCAACATGTTAGAGTTCCTTAAAGAAAGTACTTTTAAAGCAAACGATGTTATTTTTAGAGCTTTAGATATCTTAAAAAAACATTATTTTTCTATTGCCGGCCTGTGTTTTATTCTGTTTGTAATAAGTCAGCTGGCTACATATTTTCCTGCGTACTTCTTAGAGTCAAATCTGATAGCAAAAGTCACCTTAATGCTGTTGAGTATTGTTTTGTTTTTTGGACTGCAATTGGTGCTGATTAAACGGGCGATATTACTTTCGCAGGGTGTGGAACATAGCTCGTTGATGCGTTATATTCCTTCTACAAAACAATTTGTCAATTTTTTATTCGGACTTGTTTTATGTTCCCTATTAACCGGTATTGTGACAGTGGTATCGGGAATTATTTGTTTTCCCTTGATTTATTTAGGTTTGGACAAGGACTTCGTCACTTTTGAGATAGTTCCGGTTATGACGGGGATAATTGTCACTGTTTTGCTTTTGAGAATAACATTTTTTCCTTTTTTTATATTGGAGAAGAATGTGAATGTCTTTAGGGCGGTAAAACTAAGTGTTGCATTTACAAAAGGTAATTTTTTCAAAATCGTTACACTGTTTTTCTTTTTGGCATTAACCTCTATTATATCTTTTGTACTTTTGAATCTTAGTTATGGTATGATTGCTTTATTTTTTACGGCAATTGGTATTTTTTTAATAGTTCCGTTAGTAAGTTTGGCCATGGCCGTTGCTTATACGGATATGGTCGAAGAATATAAAGGGGGTGATGATCCTGAGCTATTCAAAAATATAATATAAAGGAGAATAAAAGGCATTGGAGAAAAAAAGAATAGCTATTCTGGGATCTACCGGAAGCATAGGTACGCAAGCATTAGATGTGGTTCGTGCGTTTCCATCGAATTTTCAAGTTTCTGTATTGACCGCAAGTAATAATGTCGACCAATTAATTCTACAAGCGTTAGAATTTAAGCCAAAAATTGTTGTCATCGTTAATGAATTGCATTATCTCCGTGTAAAAATATCTCTGGCAGGACTACCTATTGAAGTCTTTAGTGGAAGTGAGGCATTGCAAGCAGCAGTCGAATTAGAAGAGATTGATGTTGTTCTAAATGCAGTGGTCGGTTCGGCTGGATTACATCCTACAGTGAATGCTATCCGTCATGGTAAGGATATTGCTTTGGCCAACAAAGAAACATTGGTGGTGGCCGGAGCATTAGTAGTAGAATTGGCAAAAGAACATGGTGTTAAACTACTCCCTGTGGATTCAGAACATTCTGCTATTTTTCAATGTCTTGCCGGAGAGGAATTGAATCCTATTGAGAAGATATATCTTACGGCCTCTGGAGGTCCTTTCCGCGGGAAAGACCGTTCTTTTTTAGAAAATGTAACACGGGAGCAGGCATTGAAGCATCCCAATTGGTCAATGGGTGCTAAAATTACCATTGATTCGGCTTCATTGATGAATAAGGGACTTGAGGTGATCGAAGCGAAATGGTTGTTCGATTTGGAAGTTGATAGAATAGATGTCATTGTTCATCCACAATCTATTATACATTCGATTGTACAGTTTCAGGATGGGTCGATGAAAGCACAAATGGGGCTTCCTGATATGAAACTTCCTATTCAATACGCATTAACTTACCCTGCTCGTTTTTCGAACTCATTTCCTCGTTTTGATTTTATGAACCACGGATCGTTGACATTTGAAAAGCCCGATTTAGACACATTTCGAAATTTGAAGATGGCGTATCAAGCCTTGCGTGAGGGAGGTAATAGAGCTTGTGTCTTGAATGCGGCAAATGAAGTCGTAGTGGATGCCTTTTTGAAGGACGAAATTTCATTTTTGGGCATGAGTGATGTGATTGAAGAGACATTATGTCAGGTGAAAAATAGTACAACGCTCCATTTGGACGATTATATTGCCTATGATTCCGAAAGTAGGATTGTGGCACGAGATTTAATACTAAAGAGTAAAAAGTAAATATTTAGATGGGAACATTCGTAATGGTTGGACAGGTAATACTAGCCCTGTCAATTTTAATAATATTACATGAGCTTGGACACTTCTTGGCGGCACGCATGTTTGGGATTAAAGTAGAGAAATTCTATTTATTTTTTGATGCATGGGGTGTTAAGTTGTTTAAGTTCAATTATAAAGGTTGTGAATATGGGATAGGTTGGTTGCCGTTGGGTGGCTACGTGAAAATTGCAGGTATGGTAGACGAATCCATGGATACGGCACAACTTCAAGAAGAACCAAAGTCGTGGGAGTTCCGTTCCAAACCGGCTTGGCAGCGCCTTATCGTCATGTTAGGCGGTATAATCATCAATGTGATTGTAGGGGTTCTGGTTTTTTGGATGTTGACCTTCAAATATGGACAAACTGATATAGATAACTCTAAATTGACAAATGGTATTGTACCAGGAATAATTGGAAAAGAAATCGGGCTTCAGGCCGGAGATAAAATAATAGAAATTAACAATAGACCTGTCGTTAATTATAAGGATTTATTTAGCTCTGAAGTCCTAATGGGCGATGCGATATTGACTATTGAACGGGATGGTACTCCACAGGAGATTCAGGTTCCGTCTGATATTTTAAATCAAGTTGCCGACCATAAAACGAATGAATTCGTGGAACCGCGTCTTAGAATGATGGGAATAGATCAAATTCAAGGTGCTTCGGAAGCCGAAAAAATGGGGCTACAAAAGAATGATAGTATCGTCAGTGTAAATGGTAGGTCTATCGTTTATTTTGATCAATTTAAAGATGCTATTTTGAATCAGGCTGAAAAATCAATTGCATTGGAAGTTTTTCGGGATGGTCAATTAGTAGCTTTGGATGGTAAAGTTTCTGCTGATGGTACACTAGGATTTGGGATTAAACCTGATCCTTCTTTGGTGCTCATTACTTCCGAATATAGTCTTATGCAGGCACTACCAATAGGAACAAAGAAAGCGTTCTCGGTCATTACAGACAATATCAAAGGTTTTGGTAAAATATTTAAAGGCGATGTTCGTGCGGATAAGGCCTTGTCGGGACCTGTCGGTATTGCTAAAATGTTCGGTACTGATGTCGATTGGTACCGCTTTTGGAATCTAGTGGGTATGCTCTCCATGGCTCTTGCATTCATGAATCTTCTACCAATTCCGGCATTGGATGGGGGACACGTTATCTTTCTATTAGTAGAGATGATTCAAGGTAAACCATTAAGTGATAAATTTTTGGAACGTGCGCAAATGGTCGGTTTTTTTATATTAGTAGCGCTAATGGTATTTACCTTAGGGAACGATATCATTAAGTGGTAGTCTTATTATTCTGACAATAAAAAAGAGCCTTTTTACCAAAAGGCTCTTTTTTATTGTAGATGTAGAGTTTTCTTATACACCTATCTCATATCTACTGTAGGCATCACGCCTTCTATTTCATAAATTTGTAGGTCGAAATATGGAGCAGAAGCTATGATGTGATCGAAGATATCTGACATGATGTGTTCATATTCTACCCATTTGGTAGTCCCGGCAAAAGAGTAAATTTCAATAGGCAACCCAGTAGCAGTAGGAGCAAGCTGTCTTACCATCATTGTTTTCTCTTTGTTGATTCCGGAATGACCTGTTAGGTAGTTATCAATATATTTTCGAAATAACCCCGCATTTGTCAGGTTTCGTCCATTGATCAGGAGCGATTTATCTACCGCGTTCCTCGCATTACTTCTGTCGATATCGCGCTGTCTATGTTCGATATACCCTTTTAAGGATTGGATCTGTTTGAATGTGTCTATTTCCTCCGGCTTTATAAATCGTATACTCGATTGCCTGATATAGAGGGATCTTTTGATTCTTCTGCCACCAAACTCCTGCATGCCACGCCAATTTTGGAAGGAATCTGATATCAGTGAATACGTCGGAATGGTGGTAATGGTCTTATCAAAATTTTGAACTTTTACAGTGGTAAGGTTGATCTGTATTACGTCGCCATCGGCACCGTATTTGGGCATCGTAATCCAATCCCCGATACGTACCAGGTCATTTGAGCTAACTTGTATGCTGGCTACGAAACCCATGATAGTATCCTTGAACATTAAAAGTAGGACCGCGGATAGTGCTCCCATTGCTGTGAAAAATGCGACAGGAGATTTACCGGTTAAGGTCGAAAAAATAACAACCGCCCCGATTAAGAATAATATAATTCGAATAATTTGCAGATAACTGTCTATTGGTTTCTCTTTAAAAGCAGGCTTTATCCGTAAAGAATCTCCTCCGGCACGGAGTAGGCTCATAATCATCCATATCACCATGAAGACCATAAATATATCGGAAAGAATATTTAGCGGTCTTATTGCAGCAGGAAAATCGGCAAAGATGACAGGTATGCTCCATTTTATCACAATTAAAGGAGCGACGAGTGCTAAGAAATGAGGGAATCGATTTTGTAAAAGGTAATGAAAAAAGGGAGTCCTGTTCTTTTTAATGATACGAATAAGAACGATACGTAGTATACGTCGCACAAAATATTGAACAGCATAAGTAATGACAACAGTAGTGACTAATAATAATACGGCATTGAGATAGCTGGCAATGTATTCTGAAACACCCCATTCTATTAATAGGTCATAAGTAAATCGACTAACATCATTAACTGTGAAATTTGTATCCATAAGTTATTTTTAAAGTTGATATATCGGTAGGATACTAAAAATAAAACAGAATGTCAACCTCAAATTTTAATCTTCTACAAATTTCCGTTTTTATTTTTATTGACGGCTATTTTTTTTAATGTTTAAAATGTTTTTTAAATAAAATTTTGAAAACTTAAATAAAACACTGAACTTGGTCAAAATCTTTAGGGGTGCCTTAGTGCTGAGATTATACCCTTAGAACTTGATCCGGTTAGTACCGGCGAAGGGAAAAGATAGGTGTATCAAAATTTGAGTTTTTGATATAAATGTACTGATCAAAGGGTTATTTTCTAAACCCATACATACCTTCTCCATTCAAGTTCATTTCTGAAGATTTCAATTAAAAATTCAGGAAATGAAAGTAAATGTAAACAACAAGATTCACGAAGTGGACAGCACATGCTATCTCACAGAGTTGCTGCAGTCCCTATTAGGCGATGCTATCCAAGGGATAGGTGTTGCCGTCAATGACAACCTTATTCCGAGATCTCAACATGCCAGCTATAGGCTGCAGGAAAATGATCGTATTTTATTAATAAAAGCTGCGCAGGGAGGATAGAAATGGCTAAGAAAAAAGAAAATCTACCTCAATCAGGAGCACTGACAACGGGAGCTATCTCGGGGTCACGTAAAATTTATGTTGAAGGAACTACACCAGATATTCGGGTCGGTATGCGGGAAATCGTACTTTCCGATACGAAATTGAGCAATGGCAAAGTTTCTCCTAATGCCCCTGTCGCCGTGTACGATACGAGCGGTGTCTATACTGATGACCAGGCTGCCATAAATATCTATGAAGGTATTGCCCGTATTCGTACACAATGGATAGCCGATCGGGATGATGTGGAGCAGTTGCCGCAGATCAGTTCAGTCTATGGGCAGGAACGATTAGTAGATACGCAACTAGATGCTATCCGCTTTCCAATACAGCACCCGCCTCTTCGGGCAAAAAGTGGGAAGAATGTAACGCAATTGCATTATGCTAAGCAAGGTATTATTACTCCAGAAATGGAATATGTCGCCATCCGCGAAAATCAACGCATACAGCAGGTGGAAGATCATGACCTGTTGCAGCAGCATACAGGAGAAAGTTTTGGGGCTAATACACCTAAGGGGATGGTTACACCTGAATTTGTGCGCGATGAAATTGCTGCGGGCCGGGCAATTTTACCGAATAACATCAATCATCCAGAAAGCGAACCGATGATCATCGGACGCAATTTTTTGGTGAAGGTTAATGCCAACATCGGGAATAGTGCTGTTACCTCAAGTATTGAAGAAGAAGTCGAAAAAGCGGTATGGGCATGTCGCTGGGGAGCCGATACCATAATGGATCTTTCTACCGGACAAAATATTCACGAGATGCGTGAATGGATTCTTCGCAATTCTCCGGTTCCAATTGGTACCGTTCCGATCTATCAGGCACTGGAAAAGGTAAACGGTAAGGCAGAAGATCTGACATGGGAAATTTTTAAGGATACACTTATCGAGCAGGCCGAACAAGGCGTGTCATATTTCACCATTCATGCGGGTGTCTTATTGCGTTATATTCCATTGACCGTGAGACGTGTAACCGGGATCGTTTCCAGAGGAGGCAGTATCATGGCCAAATGGTGTTTGGCACACCATAAGGAGAATTTTTTATACACCCATTTTGAAGAGATCTGCGAAATTATGAAAGCCTACGATGTGGCATTTTCGTTGGGAGATGGGTTACGCCCAGGAAGCATCGCCGATGCGAATGATGCGGCACAGTTTGCCGAACTGGAAACGTTGGGTGAATTGACCAAAATTGCCTGGAAACACGATATACAGGTGATGGTAGAAGGGCCAGGCCATGTTCCGATGCATCTTATCAAGGAAAATATGGAGAAGCAGCTGAAGGATTGTCAAGAAGCCCCTTTCTATACATTGGGACCGCTGACTACGGATATAGCACCTGGTTACGACCATATCACTTCCGCCATAGGTGCAGCAATGATAGGTTGGTTTGGAACGGCTATGCTGTGCTATGTGACTCCAAAAGAACATTTGGGATTACCCAATAAAGATGATGTTAAAGACGGTGTGATCACCTATAAATTAGCTGCACATGCAGCAGACCTTGCAAAAGGACATCTTGGAGTGCAATATAGAGATAACGCCTTGAGCAAAGCACGATTTGAATTCAGGTGGGAAGACCAGTTTAATTTGGCGTTGGATCCCGATACGGCACGTGCCTATCATGATGAAACGCTTCCTGCTGAAGGTGCTAAGATAGCACACTTTTGCTCCATGTGCGGACCTCAGTTCTGCTCCATGAAAATTACGCAGGAAATTCGTGATGCGGCGGATGAAGGTATGTTTGAAAAGGCGTCGGCTTTTAAAGAACAGGGAAGCGAAATTTATGGATAAAAGACGTGTATGGGATCTATAATGGCCATTCTTCCGGATCATCTGCTCGACAACGAACATGAAGTACTTTTGACCCTATTCGAATCGGGGTTAGATGATCTTTATTTCCGTCGGGAGATGACTCGGGAAGAGATTCTGTATGTGTATGAACATATCCCTTCCCGTTTTCATAATCGCTTCATCTTCCCGCTTACCACAGCACAGTGGCGCCATGAAACGGGTTTCAAAAGATACCACGTTAAAGAAAAACAGCGTGGTGTAGAAGGAGTATATTTTGAACAAGAAGAAATAGGTGATTATAGGTTTTCAACGGCTATACATGATTATTCGGACATGAAAACCTTAAATGATAGATACGAAATGATATTGGTAAGTCCGCTGTTTAATAGCATCAGTAAATCAGGCTATACAGCGATGGCTGCATCCGAACGGACGAAATTTGAAAACAACGCAGATAGCATCCGAAAAATTGGCTTAGGAGGAATTAACCTGGAACGCATAATACAGTTTCCAGAAATTGTTCAACCCTTTGATGGTATAGCATTGGTGTCGGGATTGTGGCAAGTAGCTAACATACATACCACATTCTTAAAAATTAGGAAACTATGGAAAGGAATATAGAACGATTACAGTTTATATCACAAGGGGATACAGCTGAACAACAGATAATAAGTATTCATCAAGCGCTCGATGCAGGTGTTAAATGGATACAGTTACGTTTTAAGAACCAAGAAGAAAAAGCAGTTCGGGTGTTGGCCGAACAGGTAAAACGCTTATGCATTCAGTATAGCGCTAAATGTATAATAAATGATTGGGTATCGGTGGCTCAACACGTAGATGCAGATGGTGTACACTTGGGATTGCAAGATATCGATATTTCAACCGCTCGGTTACAATTAGGGGAGGGGGTAATTATCGGCGGAACTGCAAATACAATTGCAGACGTACGGCAGCGAATTTCCGAAGGCTGTGACTATATCGGCTTAGGCCCCTATGCCTATACATCGACTAAAGAGCGCCTCAGTCCAATTCTAGGTTCTACGGGTTATCTTACTATCTTGAGTCAATTGGAATATTCGAACATTCCTATTATTGCGGTAGGAGGTATTAAGACGGCAGACCTGTTATCACTTCAGTCCACGGGTGTGTATGGTGTCGCCCTCTCTACCGAACTTTTAAATGCAAACTTCGCACAGGTAGTACAAATGAAGCAGATTCTTTCACAATTTAAAGCACATGATGATGTTGCACATAGCAGATAAAATATTTCAATCCAGACTTTTTCTCGGAACGGGGAAATTTGGCAGTCTTCAATTGATGCAGCATGCGATAGAAGCATCAGGGAGTGAATTGGTGACGGTAGCACTCAAACGGGTAGACTTAGCCGATCATTCAGATAATTTGCTGCAGCATATTCCACAATCGCAAGCTGCCCTATTACCTAATACATCCGGAGCGCGTGACGCTAAAGAGGCGATTTTTGCGGCACAAATAGGAAGAGAGGCCATGGAGACTAATTGGGTAAAATTAGAAATTCATCCCGATCCTAAATATTTGATACCTGATCCAATTGAGACATTAAAAGCAGCAGAAGAGTTAGTTAAACAAGGTTTTGTTGTGCTCCCATATATACATGCTGATCCGGTATTATGCAAAAGACTTGAAGAAGTAGGTGTTGCAGCGGTGATGCCGCTGGGAGCACCGATTGGAAGTAATAAAGGCGTATTGACAAAAGAATTTTTGTCTATTATTATTGAGCAAAGTCGAGTGCCCGTTATTGTAGATGCGGGGTTAGGAGCCCCCTCACATGCAGCATTTGCCATGGAGCTAGGGGCAGATGCGGTATTAGTCAATACAGCTATAGCGGTTGCGACAGATCCTGTTGGCATGGCACAAGCTTTCAAACTAGCGGTTGAGGCAGGCAGAAAGGCATACGAAGCCGAACTTGCTGCAGTCTCTACGGTTGCACAGCCATCTAGTCCATTGACGTCATTTTTAAGAAATGAGGGGGTATAAATGTTTCATGAACTATTTCAAAATCATAATTGGGACGCGGTAAAATCAAGTATTTACCAAAAAACTGCTAAGGATGTTGAAAGCGCCTTGACCAAAAATGACCGATCTTTGGAAGATTTCAAAGCGTTTGTTTCTCCAGCTGCAGCTCATTACCTGGAGGAGATGGCAACATTAAGTCAGGCGATCACACAGAAGCGTTTTGGAAAAACCATACAATTGTATATTCCGCTGTACCTCAGTAATGAATGTCAGAACATCTGTACGTATTGTGCATTTAGTATGGATAACAAAATCCCGCGTCGTACACTTAGCCCGGGAGAAATCTATATGGAAGCAGAAGTCATTAAAAGTATGGGATATGAGCATGTCTTATTGGTAACGGGAGAGGCGAGCAAAATTGTAGGTGTAGAATTCCTGGAGCAGGCGATTCGCCAATTGAAACCTCATTTTGCAAATATCTCTATGGAGGTGCAGCCTCTGGAACAGGAAGATTATCAACGGTTAATTAAGGAGGGGCTATACGCAGTTTTAGTATATCAGGAAACCTATCACCAGGACGTGTACAGAAACTATCATCCCAAGGGAAAAAAATCCAACTTCCAATACCGCTTGGATACCCCAGATCGTCTTGGTCGGGCCGGAATTCACAAGATCGGTCTAGGTACATTGATCGGGTTAGAAGATTGGCGTACAGAAGCTTTTTTTACGGGTTTGCATTTGCAGTACCTCGAACAGCATTATTGGAAAACAAAATATTCATTATCTTTTCCGCGCCTGCGGCCTATTTCAACGAAAGATGCTGTTGACGGAACAATAGAAACACAGCAATTCTACATGAAGGATAGGGAACTTCTTCAATTAATCTGTGCGTATCGATTGTTCAATGAACAGGTTGAACTTTCTCTTTCCACACGGGAGGAGCCTTATTTTAGGGATCATGTTATCCCATTGGGTATTACAAGTTTAAGTGCTGGATCTAAAACAAATCCTGGAGGCTATATAGTGGAGCCCCAAGCACTGGAACAATTTGAAATTTCGGACGAACGGTCTGCATTTGAAATGGTTAAGGTAATTGAAAGACAGGGTTACGAAGCCGTCTGGAAAGATTGGGAAAGGTGTTATGCTACGTAGCAATAATAATCGCTTTGCCCGTCAAATAGCGCTCCCTGAGTTTGGGTTAGTAGGACAGGAAAAGTTGGAGGCAGCTCACGTCGTTGTAGTTGGCGCCGGTGGTCTCGGAAATGCGGTGATTCCTTTTCTCGCTGCAGGAGGTGTAGGAAAGATTACCGTGATAGATGACGATTGTGTGTCGGTGTCTAATTTAGCTCGGCAGACCAGCTTTGGTTATCACGACGTCGGGCTATTTAAATCAGAAATATTAGCGGACAAGTTGAATGAACAATATCAACAACAGATCGTGTTTGCACAAAAAGCAAGACTTACCGCCACTAATTTTAAGGAGATCATTCCGCAAGCGGATCTCCTTATTGATGGAAGCGATAATTTTGATACCCGGTATCTACTGGCCGATATCAGTAAGGATATGCGGATACCTTTAATCAGTGGGGCCCTGGGAACTTATGAAGGACAGATTTGTGTTTTCACCCCCTCACAACGTATTGGATATCGGGATATCTTTCCCGACCCAAGCGATCAACCGCCCTGTGCCATTACGGGGGTATGGTCACCGCTGGTCGGTGTGGTTGGAAGTTGGATGGTTAGCGAAGCGTTTAAACTTATTGTCGGTATTGGTGATAGCCTAGCAGGAAAAATGCTGCTCATCGATAGTTTTACCAATCAGGTACAGGTTATTAATATACAGTCGGATAGCACACTATCACAATCGCAGGTATCTGCCGGAAAGATTAATTTCCGTACGTTAATGGAATGGAAAGAACAGGAAGAACTATTGCTGGTGGATGTGCAGGAACAACACGAACATGAGGAAAATAATTTGGCTGCTCTCCATATTTCGGTTTATGATCTGCCGCATTGCTGGGAAACTCATCTAGGACATGAATCCAAAAAAATTGTTTTCTTATGTCCGAATGGCATTCGTAGTAAAATTGCCTACGAATGGGCAAAAGATAAAATTTCACATTGCTATTATGTCAATCTCTCTGAAAAATAATGTTTAGGTATTTGCTGTTAAAATGGTTGCTTTAATATATGCTATTTTTGTAGAGCATCTGCCTCAAAAAATATAATTTTGTAGCATGAACGAAATTGAGCGCATTCATCTTTTTATAAGAGAGCAGAAGGAAGTCTTGTTGAATCATTCTTTATATAAGGAAATACGGACCATTAAAGATTTACAACAGTTTACAGAATATCATGTATACGCTGTTTGGGATTTTATGTCACTATTAAAAGCTTTGCAGATTAATCTTACCTGCACATCTGTGCCTTGGTTTGCAAGCCGTTTACCAAATACACGCTATCTTATTAATGAAATAGTTTTAGCGGAAGAGTCAGACGAGTACTTGGATGGAAGGCGACTCAGTCATTATGAAATGTATATAGATGCTATGCAGGCCATTGGCGCTGATGTAAGGGGCATAGAAGATTTTGTCATTCGTATTCAGCAAGGGGGTGAAATTTTTGATTCAATTGAACGGTCCAATTTGGACCTCCGGATCAAGGATTTTTTGCGGTTCACTTTTGAAATTATTAAAACAGGTGAGGCGCATAAAATTGCATCTGCTTTTACGTTTGGAAGGGAGGATTTAATACCGGATATGTTTACCTCGATATTAACGGAATTTCAGCATAGTTTTCCGGAAACCGATTTGAGTAAACTAATCTATTATTTCAAACGTCATATTGAGCTAGATGGTGACGAACATGGACCATTAGCCATGCAGATGATTGAAGAGTTGGCTAATGACGATCCACAAAAATGGAATGATATTCGTGTTGTCGCAAAAACAGCACTTCAAAGAAGAATAGCACTATGGGATGCTATAGCCGATGCGGTTGCCCATTAAGCGAGCTAGTAACTTGCCGAATCATCTAAATAAAATAATACTGGAGGACTTCGTGAAGTCCTCCAGTATTATTTTATTTAGATGATTTTCCTCCTTTTTTCACGTTTAACACGAGAGGTTCTTTAGTTGTACTGTCTTTCTCTTTCTGATAATTTGACACTTCTTTATCTTTGGGATTTTTCGGTGTTTTCTTCTCTTTACTCATGGTTTTTATATTTTAATTATTTTTCTAATCGTGTTCCAATTTTCTACTACAGCGGATAATTCCTTTTTAGCTTTTTCTGTGACGGTATTGATATTTATATAATCTCTATATTTAAAGATAACAGGGGAAAGTAGTATTTTCTTGCTTGAATAATGTGGTGACTGATGTCATATATACCGTTCTTGTCGTTGTTATAAGGATGGTTTAGTAAATATAGTTAAATATATTGGTTTTCAGGTATTTATTGTTATATATGTCTTTTATTATTGGTGTCTTTAGAATCTATATTGAATGATTAAAGTTGTTGCCTTTGAAAATATTTGTGAAGTATATGGTTAGTAATCGCTGCAAGATGATGGTAAGGGCAGAGCTGGATAAGTTATGTATTCTATATGGCAATATAGATCTAGGTGAGATTGAAATTAAGCAAGTGCTCAGTCAGGAAGAGTTAACGTTTTTAGGTGCCGCATTATTAAGATCTGGTCTTGAGTTGATGGACAATAAAAAGGCAATTCTTATTGAGCGTATCAAGAATGTTGTGATTGAACTTGTACATTACACCGCAGATTTTCCTAGTATTCGTAAATCCGATTATATAAGTCAAAAGCTTCAATACGATTATACTTATTTAGCTAATATTTTTTCGGAATCTCTGGGTATGACTATCGAGCATTTTATCATTCTCCATAAGATTGAGCGCGTGAAGGAGCTATTGATGTATGATGAAAAAAGTCTAACGGAAATTGCTTTTATGCTCAACTATAGCAGCGTATCGCATCTTTCTTCTCAATTTAAAAAGGTTACGGGACTTACTCCAACCTTCTTTAAGAATATGAGGTATAAAAAGCGGATTAATCTCGAAGATGTGTGAAGTAAGTCAAACCGCATTATGAACCCAATAAATGAGGCGTATTTTTCTCCATGACTAACCGCGCCATCAAATAACTTACAGTAGATTCTGCACCCTGATTAAGGTTAACGTATTTCTCTTCAATACCGTCGTAACAACCAGCGGTAACAGGGTTGTACACGATCTGTTTTAAATGATTTTTTCCGAGAAACCAGTTAAAGGCCTGTTTAAGTTTAATCGCATATTCTTCTTCTTCGAAAACGTTATAAAATTTATTCAAAGCCAAGATGGTATAGGTAATGTCTATTGGCTGTTCACCGCCAATACTTTTGTTTTCAGGTTCCCATTTATGCGCCCATCCTTTATTTGAAATGACGTGTATTTCGTCATCCCTGAAAATTTTTGAGAGCAGAAAGTCGAACGACGACTGTGCAATTTCTTTGTATTTTTGTTCGCCAGTGTAGGCATACGCACAGAGGAGCGATTCAGACAATACGCTATTACCATAAGTAAGGTAACTTTCAAACCAATTCCAGGATTCTTCGGCTTCATTCGTGTACATAGCTACTAGTCTATCAGCTAGCATTTTCACGCTTTTTGTTTTATCTAATGTATCTACTAGACAAAGCCCCTTTAAAATAAAGGCTATGGATCGAGTCGAATGTATTTTTTCGAGCATGGGTAACGCCTTATCGAACAAATCACCCGCCTTATCGGAGATTTCCTTAGGCAATATTTTTGTTAACGACATGACATATCCTAATGCCCACATAGCACGGCCATTCGAATCATCCAAGTTCACTTCATCATTCTGTGGGGTAAACAATTTATCACTGTCTACATAGTTTAAGAATGTTCCATTTTGCTGAAAGCAGAATGAAATAAAGTCCAAATAGATCTTTATTAAATGAAGATCATTTTTATTCGAATACAGTTCATAATGTTGGCATACGGCTATTAATGCCCGGGCATTATCATCCAATGTGTATCCGGAAGATAAGTCAGGTGTACTTGTTTTTGAAAACTGAATCATCCCAAAATCGGTTGTCATCCGCTTTATGTGATCCAGATTGACTTCTGGCAAGGTGTATTGCAAAGGTGAATTGGTGATGTTGAAGGTGTCAAAAAGCTGTGCGTGAGATAGTGCCGCATTTTGCCAGGAAGTGGATACCATCTTCTGTAAATTAGTAAGACCGAGTTGTTCGAGTATCCCTTTATTCTCCAAGATTCGGTTGGCAGCTTCGGCCAGTTGATCCGCTGCTTCGAAATCAATGATTATGCCCATATCCTTCTTTAATACTTCTAACACGTGAGGTATAGGCGTAGAGATAATGGGACAACCACTGCTGATTGCATACGAAAATGTTCCGCTTACTGCTTGATTTCGATCATTTGAGGTGAATAGATAAATATCAGTAAGTAAAAGGTATTCCAGTAATTCTTCGGTAGCAAGATACTGATTAACGAAAATTACATGATCTTCCAATTGCAGCTTTTGGACGGTTGCAGCTAACGAGTCACGGTAAACTTCGCCTTCTTTTTTTATGATGGAAGGATGTGTTTTTCCGATGATTAGAAAAATTACGTCCGGATTTTTGCGTATGATCTCTGGAAGTGCATTCAACGTGGTTTCAATATTCTTGCCCGAACTTAGTAAACCGAAGGTGCAAAGTACCTTTTTATCGGTTAATCCATATTTCTTTTTCAGTTCAACTTTATCCCGTGCTGGCAAAAGATGTGTACCATGGGGGATGATTGCTATTTTTTCTTTTTCAATGTCGTAATCTCCTATTAGGATTTCAGCGGAGGAATTTGTCATGACGATGACAGAATTACAGACATGGGTGATGGCCCTAACCTGTTCTCTCAGTTCTGCTGAGGGGTGAGGAAGTACGGTATGAAAGGTGACGACAATATCCTTTTTCAGAAGATGAAGGAACAGTGTGAACATATCTTCTTGCTGACTGAACAGACCAAACTCGTGCTGTACGAATACAATATCGATTTCTGGAGAAGTATTGATGTGATCTGCTAGTTCGATATAGGAACCTTTATTGGACGTATCGAGAATAAATTTTGGGTCATTGTCATATAGATAATGCTCTTCCTGTGTTTCCAAGGGAACTACCTGAATGTCGAAAGAACCATTGAATTTATTTTGTAAAGCGACGATTAAATCTGTCGTATACGTAGCAATACCACATTCTCTTGGAGGAAAGGAAGATAGAAACAATAAACCTGTTTTAGAAATGTCTAGCTTTTCTACCTTTTCATTTTTTTTTTCGTATAATGTATTTTTCATATATCTTATTTGAGGGTGAGTTTTATTGTCCCATGCATTAGCAGCGTATTTTCCCGTTGCTTCATAAATAACCCTATGATGAATGCAGTGAATAAGGTGGGAATCAATGTTGAGGAGCGTATTGCATAAAGATCTCGTTTTTTTTACCAACTACGTTATATCATTTTCAGGAAACATGTAGAATTCACACTTTACTAGGATTATATACCGGGGTACATGTTTCGTTATCGCAGATTTCATTTTGCAATCGTGGGTGCTCATTGTAAATCTATCTGCCCTTAAGGGAAAGGTTTTCCAGAGTATTCTGCTGTCTTTTCGAAATTTGATCGTGTTATTGGTTAGATTTTTATAAATTTAAAAACGTGTTATTAAACAATGAAAGATTATAGTTTATGAGTGAAAGATATGAAGATTTTATTAGTCGATTTAAGCAACGGCTAGTGGAGCTATTCCACCAAGAATCTAATATAAATGAGTTAAGTATTGAGAGAGGTTTACCACCTGAAGTGTGGACGGACATTATGGAACTGAATCCGTTATCTGTTGCGGTTCCAGAAGCATTTAATGGTCGTGGAATTAAAGTGAAGGAGTGTTTGGGTATCTTATCTGCAGCTTCTTATGAGTCGCTTCCATTGTCTCTAACATTCGGGATAAATATTGCCCTTTTTTTAGAACCCTTAGCAAAATATGGTCTACCTGAGATACAGACTGATATATTCCAACGGTTTATTGAACATGGAGCTATGGGTGGACTAATGATAACAGAACCCGATTTTGGTAGCGATGCATTGAATATGCGTACGAATTTTACCACATTGGATAATGGGGAATATAAGCTTAAAGGGCAGAAACATTGGCAAGGACTTACAGGAATGGCCGATTTTTGGTTAATTGCTGCCCGAAAACAGTTGTCTAATGGAGAATTAGCTCGTGATATCGAGTTCTTTGTTACAGATAATAGTAAGACAGAACAAAAGATTAAGGTCGAACAATACTTCAATAACCTTGGGCTATATATGATTCCTTATGGATTAAATACAATTGATCTTACTGTCCCAGCTAATCAAAAGTTGCAACCGCCGAGTACAGGTATTAAGATGATGCTTGATATTCTGCATCGTAGCCGCTTACAATTTCCAGGTATGGGGATGGGCTTTATTCAACGGATGTTGGACGAAGCGCTATCACATTGTATTGCCCGAAAGGTTGGAGCACAAAAACTAATTGATTTAGATTCTGTACAATTCCAGTTATCTCGTATACAGTCTTCTTATACGTTGTGTTCAGGAATGTGTGCACACAGCGCCACTATGAGTGGAATATCATACGACCTGTCTTCAAAAGGGTTAGAAGCAAATAGTATGAAAGCGCTCGTAACAGATCTTATGCAAGAATCGGCTCAGATATGTGTTCAGCTATCAGGTTCTAGTGGCTATAAGATCGATCACATTGCAGGAAGGGGTATCGTAGATAGTCGACCTTTTCAAATTTTTGAAGGTTCTAATGAGATGCTGTACACACAAATATCCGAAATCGTTATTAAGCAGATGAAAAAGCAGAAGGAAGAAAACTTCTATCTATTCATGTCTCAGTTTGAAAGCACAAATCGTATAGCTTCTCGTTTAAAAAAACATCTTAATTTTTCGTTGAAACATACGCTGGTGCAAAGACAGATGGTAGTACTTGGTAAGGTAATCGCTCGTTTAGTATGTCTACAGTATGTAGATCTCATGGTAGAGAAAGGATTTCGCACAGATCTGTTTGAGAATAGCTTTAAACATGTGGAAATGGATATCAAAAAGTTGTTATCAGATCTTTCTGATTATAATAATGCTGTTCCTATTGTAGCCTATCATGAAGGTTCCAATTGGATGGATTATAGTGATAGTGATAAAAATGGCGAAATCAAATAAATATCTAAAACATATAAAGGATTTAGCGGAAAAAAACTTAAATAGAGGCGTACTCTTTTTAACGGAAAACGCTGCTCGCAAAGAAGTTATTGTTTTGTCCTCGGGATTGCAATATGAGGTAATATCGCAAGGAGAGGGCGATATTCCAAAAATGCAATCCAAGGTTATTTGCCATTATAAAGGAGAATTATTGGATGGCACTGTATTCGATAGCTCGTACAAGCGTAATAAACCGGAAGCCTTTTTTGTGTATGAACTTATTCGCGGTTGGCAGGAAGCTTTGCAACTAATGCCGGTTGGTAGTGTTTGGAAGTTATATATTCCACACCAGTTGGCCTATGGTTTTGAACCCCTTACAGATACATCCGGGGGCAATTGTACACTAATTTTCCAAATGGAATTAATTGCTATTCTTTAAGTAACTCAAGATAGATATTCAATGTCACAATCCTAACGAGATAGGGATGACAGAGGCAGTAACAAATTCACGATGAAAGAAATTAAAAATTTTGATATCATTATCATTGGAGGAAGTTATGCAGGGATTTTTGGTAGTAAATACTTTAGGAGTTCGTTAAGAAATGTTTTAATAAAATCCTTTGAATGCTAGTTAATTTTTCTTTATCTTGGTTGCTGTTAACCAAAACTATATGGTGTGTAGATTATGAAAAAATTAAAATCAGTTTTACTTTTAGCTTTAACGGGGATATTACTGGCATGCCAGTCTACCTCATCAATGAATGAAGGTCAGCTACTTTTGACAGCTGACTTTGTAGACCAACAACTTAGGAATGCCGTAGAACAATATCAAGTTATGGCTAAGCGATTGCCTCCTCAAGTGTTACCAAAGACCTATTATAAAGAGCAAGATTCTCTGGCAACCAGCTCAACCAGATGGTGGACATCCGGCTTTTACCCCGGAACATTACTCTATTTATACGAATATTCTGGCGATTCGACCTTAGCTGTCGCTGCTAAGCAAAAACTGCAGTTGCTCGAAAGAGAAAAAGATAATAGAAGTACTCATGATCTGGGTTTTATGTTGTATTGTAGTTTTGGAAATGCCAATCGTATCATGCCCGATTCAAATTATAGAACTGTGATGTTGCAGGGGGCAGAATCCTTAATATCGAGATATAAAGATGCTGTTGAGGCTATCAGATCATGGGATCATCATACTGATCAGTGGCAGTTTCCGGTTATCATCGATAATATGATGAATCTGGAATTTCTAAATTGGGCTTCTCGGGAAAGCGGTGATTCGAAATTTGCAAATATTGCTAAAATCCACGCTAATACGACACTTAAAAATCATTTCCGAGAAGACTACAGTTCCTATCATGTAGTAGATTATGACTCAATTACGGGAGCTGTGCGCCATCGTCATACTGCACAGGGTGCTCGACATGAAACTGCATGGGCACGCGGACAGGCATGGGGATTGTATGGCTATGTAATGATGTTTCGGGATACGCAGGATTCTATTTACCTAAATCAGGCAGTAAACATCGCAAATTATATCCTTAACCATCCAAATCTTCCAAAAGACGGTGTGCCATATTGGGATTTTGATGCTGACGATATTCCAGATGCTAAACGAGATGCATCTGCGGCTGCGATTATTGCATCTGCACTACTTGAGTTACAAATATATGTAGACGGAGAACAACAAAATCAGTATTTGCGGGCAGCTGAAAATATGCTAACTAATCTTTCTTCGGATGTTTATAAAGCAAAAAAAGGTAGTAATGGAGGTTTTATCCTCATGCACTCGGTCGGACACCTTTTAGCTAATTCAGAAGTGGATGTACCACTGACATACGCAGACTATTATTATGTAGAAGCGCTTATGCGATACAGGGAGCTATTGAAGTAGATAATTTGATAGCTGTTAATATCACGATATTCATGAATTATGTTAAAAGATACAGATTATAAGTGGCACTGAATACTGGAAATTTAATGATTATTTAATCGTAATGAAGTGTTAGTGTATTGGTAACTTGTTAACTTTAACTCAGTTAATAAATAGTTATGGAAATGCAATTCACTAAACAAAGAGAAGATACAAATTGTGTGTATCCGCATATTGAATCGCTTGAACGAGATTTAGATGCACTGCGAAAATACTCGTTTGAGCTGTTGAATAAGTTCCGTACCGTTTGGAATGAAGCGGAATATCAAGAATGGTGTGTTATTCAGCGGATCTTACACGCGAAATATATGGGGTATTAAATTTTTGAAGATCAGTATTTTAAGTTAGTGATTTCCTGGCTTGTATATTGAATTCAGGGTTCTGTAGCTGGTTTTCCTGTGTAACAGGAACTCAGATTACTCTGAGTTTACGATAAAGAGAGTATACTTTGTCTGGAATTGCAACTTAAAAGTGGAGACTTTTTATGCTGCTAATTTCTGTTTTGATCGGTAGAACATTTCCATTTCATTTGGAGTTCTATATCCAATCGCAGAATGTATCCTTTTGGCGTGGTAAAATCCTTCAATGTACCTGAACACCTCTAGCTTTGCAATCTCCCTGTTGACAAATTTATGATGGTATATACATTCTGTTTTTAGTGTTTTGAAAAAGCTTTCAGCTACAGCGTTATCCCAGCAGTTACCTTTACGGCTCATGCTCTGTTTTATATCACTTTTACTTAGCATAAGCTTAAACTCATCACATGCATATTGGATCCCTCTGTCGGAATGAAATATCAGCCCCGGTTTTATTCCCCTATTTTTTATAGCCATTGCCAATGCCTTAACCGTGGTATTACCTGCAGTCATGTCATTACTAAATGACCATCCAACAACTTTCCGATCAGCCAGATCAATAACCGTAGTAAGGTAAGTCCACCCGGAAGCAGTCTTTATATAGGTAATATCACCAACCCATTTTTGGGATAATGCACCCGCTGAAAAATCTCTACCGAGGAGATTTTCAGCTACCCCGTACTTATGGCTGGAATCGGTAGTCACTTTATATTTCCTTCGTATCTTGCTCCTTAAATTCAATTTCTTCATTAAGCGCGCTACATAGGACCTGGATACCTGCTTGTTCTTTTTCTTCAGTTCCTGGGTAATGCGGGGGCTTCCGTATATCTGATGGCTGTTCTCATATTCCTGTTTTATCAGAGCAGACAGTTCCGCGGTCCTTTTCTCCCGCATACTTTGTGGTCTGATAAGCCACTTATAAAATCCGCTGCTGCTAACTTTGATCGTATGGCACATCTTTTCAACTGGAAAGGTATTTATATGTTCACGTATGAACTCGTATTTTCTCAGTCTCCCTTGGAAAAGATGGCCACCGCCTTTTTTAAGATAGCGTTCTCTAATTCTGCATCCCGTAATCTCTTCTTTAGTTCCCTGATTTCTTGCTCCTCAGGACTCAATTTGTCGTTTTTAGGCAATACGGTACCACCATTATATCTGGGATCCATGCGCCATTTACTTAATCTACTGGCATCCATGTCCAGTTCTTTTGCTGCTTCTAATACCGAACCTTTGCTGTAAGAAAGCTCTACTGCCATTTTCTTAAAGGAATCGTCAAATACTCTTTTCATGTGTTAACAAATTTAAATCTATTTCTCAAATCTGTCTCCACTCAAAGGTAGCAACTCCAGCTTGACATTAAGCATATTAGAACTACACAACTCTCTCTTGAACCAAGCTACGGAGCAGAACTCGAATCTGGATATGATTATAAAATCAAAGTTGTATCTTATTTACCTACTAATGCGACCGATACCGCTTTTTCATATAGCATGCCAAACAATGCTTATGCTACTTTAAGCAATCCTATTAATGGCGAACCTACTATCCGTATAAAGCAATATCTAACCGAAGGAACTTTTTATGTTACAGCCAAAACTAAATCAATGCATGAAGGATATGAATATACCTATTCCTATAAGATCATTCCTACTAGAGCTAAGGAGGTACGTTTTACAACACCAGACACCATAAAGACTTTGAGAAACCATAGTTTCAAAATACTCGCTACCGCATCTCCTTCTTTTGTGATTGATAAGTCAATCTTGTATGATGTATATTATCCCAACTACACGGGGAACGATGTTATCAAGCTTGGTCAATGGGGTCAGATTGTAAGCACGACAGGAGCAACATGTTACGCTTTGGATGAGGGAAAGGTTTATATTGATGCAAGTCTCGGAGAGGGAAGAGACAGGTGTGTTGTTTTTGTTAAGAAACCGGAAGATTACATCTTAGCTTCAATCACGAAAGACGAGCTATCCAATGAAAATGGGGTTTATACAGGCAAATTGGCATTTAATCTTTTTAATGACTTTGGAAAAGCTGTCTCTATTAAAAGCGCTTCTGTATTGGATGAAAGAAATATTAGTCGACGAATTACGTCTACTTCTGTCAACCTACAACCAGATAAAAATTTAAACTTAGACCTTGAGCTAAAAACAGAGCATTCCTTACAAAAACCTAAACAAATACGTTTTATTATCACAATGGACTCCAAAGACTATACTTACGCGATAGATTATTGAAGTTTAAAAGTGTGTCATGTGTAACAAACATGATAGCCCCACGCTTTTATTTATTAACCAGATCGATTAGGGCATTCGGTCTATAATTTTATACACATGAATATACAAAACGCAACACTCTCATTTCATTTTAACGCATTGTCAATTAATATGGTTATCCCTTTAATAAATGGAGATACTGTCGTAATGGATGTGTTCAGACCGGAGGATTTGGAAATAAGACCAACTAGTCCATCAACTTTTATGGATATAAATGATTTCAAAAAAGATGTAACATCCATTTTAGAAAGAGTGTTTCGGGAACATGGGAGAGTTAGTCTACAGTATTTAAACGTCTCATATGTTGAAGACGCTGCTATTGATATAATTAACAAGCACTTAAATAAGCACAACCGTCTTGTGATTGATGACCTATATTTCTTTGTCGACCAAATAGTTTTTATTGTCGCAACCGCAGACCAACAACTTAAACAACCAAAAGATCCAGATTGGTACACTATAATGTGGGAAGAGACCATGTCTGAATTGTTGCATGAATTTCAGGATTATGTTATGGTTTTAGACCCACTTACACAAGATTTAAAGAAGTATAAATCATGAAAAATTGAATAATACAGCAACTCAATAGGGGGATTTATACCTTAAATTAAATAATTTTGAAGTCTCTACCTATAACCAATCATCAACACATCACTTGAAACTTTGAGGGTTTCTGTGAGTGTTGATGATTTATTGTGCCCAACGAATTAAATTGCCCGATAATTCATTGGTTTTTCTGATTAATTCTATTTTTAATTATGTCTCTTACTTCCATTAAAGCAAATCCTAATAGATTTAGACCTCTCCATCTTAAAGGATTTTTTACGTTAGGGCTATTCTCATTCAGACCTATTCCCCAAATTCTATCATAAGGATTCGCTTCAACTAAAATATTATCGTTTGTTCCAAGTAAGAAATCTTGTAATTCTTTATTGTGGGTAAATTTTAAGAAATTACCTTTCACTACTATCTCAAACTTATGCTGATCCCAAATTTTTTGGTCGAAGTTAACAACATTTCTGCCTAATTGCTTAGCTTCCGATGGTGAGTTTGCCTTAATTATTTTCTGAAAAGAAATACTATCATCGAATAACAGTGCCTTCTTTGCCATCATCCAATGCTCTGCTGTATTAAAAGTTACGTTATTAAATATAAATGGAGAATACTACCATTGGCTAAAGCATGCTTCGGTTAATTCTCCACCATTTGATGGAAATTCTCTCCAGAAAAAAATATAGCTTAGTGGCTTCTGTGATATACAATCATTTATCCACTCGATATTATAAGTCATAATCAAATTAACAAACTTTATGGGGGAAATAAGGCATTCCGTTTCGGAATTACCGCCATTAAGATACGCCAAACTTCATAAATATGAAATAGTATTTCATACAATTCCATATTTATAGCTTCGCTGTTTGTCATACTTAATGGTTTGGTAATCCCTGCACTCCATAAAAACAATCTTGTCTTTTGAATGATTATGGCGTTCCTTATAAACATTCAAAATCCAAATGTTTTTAGAGTTTGGCTCGCCTGCGGATCGCAAAGGCTTCGCTGTTGTCACTATTTTTGAAATACCCATCACACAATCCCATAAGTCAAAAATACCGCCAACAGGCTTCGTCTATTTCATAGATATCGTTGAATCGTCCTTGCGGACTTTACTTCAACGACCTTTGCTCAACTCGCAGACGGCGAGCGGAAAATATGGGATAATGCAAAATGAAAGGACGGCACGAAAAAATACATGGGTATAGTAATGTAAATTTTCACGCCGTGGGTGGATAAATTATAGGTTATTATGAGGGATATTTCTTCGTCACTTATGGGATAAAACTCTATTATCAGTATTTTTCTTTATTATTGAATAATAAATAGCCTAAGGAGCATAAAATACGCATTGTGTATGGGATTGGTTGCGCTCTAATATATGACCGAACTTTTTATAAACATAAGGTAACATATGGATAATAACATTAAGCTTACAGAAGACGAAACAATTCTTCTGCTAATAGGGCATTTAACTAAGACTGGTTGGAATATCGATAGCCATTGCTTAGGTCAGACAAGAGGTTGTGACATTGTTGCGACTCAAAACGAAACCAAGCTCCTAATTGAAGTCAAAGGAGCCAGAGCTGGAGATAACTCTCCGACAAAAAAAAGGAAGCACTTCGATAGTGGACAAATCAAAACTCATTTTGGAAAAGCCATAGTTAAAATTCTTGACGACAAATTTCTAAACCCAAATTGTACATTTGCTATCGCTCATCCTGATGATTTAAACATCAGGAAATCAATTGGTCATTTAACGCCCTTTTTAAAATCAATGGGTATTCGACATTTTTGGGTTTCACAAGATGGATCTGTTATAGAAGAATAACATTTTATTAAATGAAAGAAATTACTATCGCAAATATTTTTGAAATAGAACCATTTCAATGGGGCTTACGTGGCGATCCATTGTTATGGAAAGAGATGAAAGAAAGAATTGTGTCGTTTATTAATATTAAGACAACAGACGATTTAGAAAAAGTACTTCATAATCTATTTGTGGAACTCACTAATTCGAAGCTTGAAAAAAGCACCGATATCTTTGTAAGACGATATGATGAAGGAGGAATGTCAAGTGGCTATGTGTCTTGTGATTTTTGGTTGGAACGAGGATTTCCTATTCTTATTGAAAGATTTAAAGCGTTATCCCAAGATCTTTAAAAAATTACGGCGTCAAAATTTACATGAGTATACCTGTGTAAATTTTCACGCTGTGAGTTGGATGGAATATAAGCTATATAAAGAGGTTTGAGATTGGAAGCAGGTTTTTTGTTGAGTTTAGGATTATGGAGGATTAGAAAGCTTTAAAATGGTTTATGAGAGAAAGGATATTGAGGGTTGGACATGGAAACAAAATGATATTTTGAACCAAAAGTGAACCAAGATTGAACCAAAAACAGCATATTTTTTGCTATATTTGGAATATAAAGAAAAGAGTAATTAACATAAATGTTTAACTGTTCATTTACTCCAAAGATTGTATTAAAACGCTAATAGATAAGGTTCTAAACAAAAAAATCCTCATATTTCTATGAGGATTTTCCAGTGCGCCCACCTGGGCTCGAACCAGGGACCAAAAGATTATGAGTCTTCTACTCTAACCGACTGAGCTATAGGCGCAGGGTATTGATATAATGTCAAGTTTGAAACGTTGTTCCCTTTTGACGATGCAATTATCGATATTTGTAACGAGAAAACAAAATTTTTAGATGCAAAAAATTAAAAATATTATACTCGATTACGGCAATGTAATCTTTATGATTGACTTTGCGCGGGTGCGTGAAGCATTTATTTCATTGGGAATCAAAAACGTAGACGATTTTTTTGGACATCGAGGACAAGATTCACTTTTTGACGCTTTTGATAAGGGAGAAACCAGTGTTCAACAGTTTAGAAAAGGAATAAGAGAAAAAGTCGGTAAGCCGGAATTGACCGATCAACAAATTGATGTGGCGTGGAATTCACTGTTAGTGGGGGTGCCCGAAGGAACGCATGAGTTATTATTGGCGCTCAAGGCAAAATATCGAACGTTTCTCCTAAGTAATAATAACGAGTTGCATTATGCCTGGTGCATGAATCATATCATGACAGTATATGGTGTATCAGATAATAGTCCATTTTTTGAAAAGACTTACTATTCACATCTGATGGGTAAACGTAAACCTAATTCGGATATTTTTGTAGAAGTACTTGAAGAGAACGATTTAATACCCGCTGAGACTCTTTTTATTGATGATAGTCCGCAACATTTGGAGACAGCTCGGATTTGCGGAATGCAGACTGCATTGTGCACAAAAGAAGAACCACTGTCATATCTGATTGAACGTTACAGATTACTATAAGTATTTTTGTTTTTTACTTTTAAATTTTAAATTTTAATTCTATCTTTGTGGCTCACAAATAAATGGCTACGAAAGGAGGTATATAAGCAGCATGATCATCGTAAATGTAAAAGAAGGAGAATCTTTAGACAGGGCGTTAAAACGTTTCAAAAAGAAATTTGAGAAAACGGGAGTTTTACGCGAACTACGTTCACGTCAAGCATACGAGAAAAAATCTGTAACTCGTCGTACGCAAATCAAAAAAGCTATCTACAAACAAGGATTAAACTTGGATAACGCTTAATTCTGTTTTAATACAGATATAGGGAGCCGATCGAAATGATCGGCTTTTTTGATATATGACTAAAGAAAAATAAATTTAATCGCATACAATAATATCTTTATTAAAACCTATTATATGGAGATAGTTATGATTGAAGATAGTTGTTTGTCGATGGTGATAGAAAAAAGATATAAATAAAAGCTAAAAATATATATATTTGCACACGCGATCGGAGAGGTGTCAGAGTGGTCGATCGAGCACGCTTGGAAAGCGTGTGTACTTAACGGTACCGCGGGTTCGAATCCCGCCCTCTCCGCTGAGAGGGTCTTCATCGAGAAGACCCTCTTTTTTTTCGTAAATCAGCAATCCCTTTTCTTTCATTTTCAGATGGTTATGTGACAGGATGCCGAGCATGGTGGGTGTTCGATAAATGCCGCTTTCGTAGTACAGGTTGCTGTCGAACACCATGTTTACAAATTGCCTCTTTTGCAGGGTGTCGGACTTGGAATATACATGGCGCATATCGGTCAATAGGTTCAGGTTATCTTCCAAGATGCTGAACGCCTTGCTTTGGTCATTGCTCAACCTTTCTATTGCACCTTTGAGGTTCAGTATTTCGTTATTGTATATCGAATACCAACGGTCATAGGTATCTTTATTGATTTCGTTCTTTATCCATTTCTCCTCGACAGAAAACAGTTTTTCCTCGACCTCCTGCAATTGTCTTTTCTTTTCGATTGCCTTTTTACGGTTGCTCTCCATTTCCAAATCGAGCGAACTTTTGGTCACTGTCCTGATCTTCCTTACCCTTGCACTCGGCAGGCTCATCAGCTCACAGGCTTCCAAAAATTGATTGTGGGCTTTTATTGCACTGATATTATTGTGCTTGGAATGCCTGCACTTGTAGTAATAGAAATACTTGCCCGATTTGCCCCTTGACGGTGCGCCTGACAACGGATTTCCGCAATGGCACTTCAATACGCCACGCAACGGGATTTCGTCATCGATGACCGTCCTTGTTTTTTCGGGGCGTTTCATTTTCTCCTGTACCATCATCCACGTCGTCTTGTCAACGATAGGCTCGTGGATAGCCTCAAATAATCCACCTGAATACTCTTTATAGGCTTCCACTTTCAGCAAGCCTGCATAGGTCGGGTTTTTAAGCACACGTTCGATAGCCATATTACCCTTTGTTGGAAAACCCAACCGCCCAGCTTGCTCCTTTATCAGATAAAGCGGTGTACCCCTTAGATAAGCATCGTAGATGAAGCGTACGATCTTGGCTTCGGTCTCCTCGATTACCAATCGTCTTTCCTTGCGCTCTCCCTGTTTCCTGTACCCGAACGGAGCATTCTTGTAAACAAATCTTCCCTCTTTGGCTTTTGCGGTATAGATACCGCCCTTGACCTTGATACTCCTATTAATATTGTCCTCTTCCGCAAGCAACAACTGCAATCCTGCACGGAAGAAACTTCCGGGCGTGTCATAATCAAAGGTAATCCCCTCGGTCACGCTTACCACCTGTATGCTGTACTTCTGTTGGAGGAGCTTGACCATACTCATTGCTTCCCCCGCATCACGGCTGAAACGGTCGAGTTGGTCAACCAAAAGGTAATCTACTGTTTTATGATGCTTGGTTATGAACTCCCTCAGCTTAATGAAGTCGGGGCGGTCGAATGTCCGTGCGCTCTTGCCCCTGTCGATAAAGGTATCCACCAGTTCGACATTATTGAATTTCAACCATTGGTCGGTATAGAGTTCCTGTCTTTCGATGGAACCGTTACTTTGTCCGAGTTGGCTGAACCGTAGGTATCTTATCGCTCTTTTCATAGTATTTCCTTAATGTTGCAGACACAATAATCTCAATGATTAAATCTACAAATTTTTCCTCTTTCTCACGCTCCCTTTGCTCGTTAATTTCCAAAATGGTCTTGTCGATTTCGGGAGTTTCCTTTTTGTTCTCACTGTTTTCCATCGCTATACTCCTTTATGTTCGTAAAAAATAAAGCTGATTATCAGCTTCATTCTTAAAATTACCTTGAAGAGGAACATAGATTGTAGTTGTTGCAGTGAGAGGTTGCATTTGGCGTTCAGATGCTAAATACTTGATTTGGGATTATTATGTTTTGGGCGTGTCCCTTTGCATTTTTGCCAACGCTCAAAAACCAACACAAAAAATGCAAGCGGGTCGGGCTATCCGCTACAAGTCCTTGCTCCATTGCACTTCACTGTGGGCTTTCCGCTTCTATCCCTCACGCAAACCGAAACGCAAAAACAATACAGTTGAAAGATTTTCTCAAAACCTGTCACATTATTACCTTTGAAATTGTCTAACTCTAAAATCAAAAAATGGACGATTTAAACACATTGAACAAAAAACTATTTCCTTATGCTTACAACATTTTGGGAAATATTGACGATTGTCAAGACGTAATTCAGGACGTTTTAATAAAATTCAATGCAAAAGAGGTCAGTTCAATTTCTAATCCAAATGCGTATCTGATAAAATCGGTCATCAACCAAGCCATAAACCTAAAAAAGAAAAACGACAGAGAAAGGCAACAAAAAATTGTGCTACCCGAACCAATCGTTACCAATCAAGGCGAAAGCAAAATTGAATTAGACGAAATACTTAACTATTCAATGTTCGTTTTACTCGATACTTTGAATACCAAAGAAAGAGCCGTTTTTTTGCTCAAAGAAGCGTTTGATTACGAACACGATGAAATCGCTGAAATATTAGAAATTTCGGTAGAAAATTCCCGACAAATCCTCACAAGAGCCAAAAAGAAACTGAAATTGCGGAAACCCGAAATCGCAACTTCGTCTGCAAAAGACCGAAAATATTTAGAAAAATATGTATCCGCAATCCGTAAAGGCGATGTAAAAACGTTGGAGCAAATGCTATCTGATGAAGTGCAGGTTTTGGCAGATGCAGGAAATAAATTACAGGTCATTGCTGAACTGACTTCGGGAATTGACAACACCATTAAACTGATGACCTACGTTTATGAAAATCATCAAAAAGACCTTGAAATCAAAATCGAAGAAATCAATCATCAATCTGCATTACTATTTTATAGAGGTACAACCTTGATAAACTGTCAGATATTTGAGCTAAACCCATACGGAAAAATCACAAGTATTTTTTCTGTCGTTGACCCCGATAAATTGATGAAAATTTAAAAACTTCTCTACTTTCTGTCACGTTCCGCAATTTGAAATTGTCTTACAAGAAACAATTAAATTTTATAGACAATGAAAGAATTTGTATTGATTTTCAGATTAAAAGACATTTCCGACTTCAGACCAACACCTGAACAAATGCAGGAACGTATGAATTGGTTAGCAGGAATTGCTTCACAAAGCAAATTGGTGGACAAAGGCAACACGCTTTTGCCATTTGCAGGAAGTGCAAAAATCGTAAAGTCCAACAAGGAAGTAACTGACGGAGTTTACACCGAAAACAAAGAATTTGTTAGCGGTTATGTTGTGGTAAAAGCCGAAACCATTGATGAAGCGGTCGAAATCGCAAAAGCTAATCCGATTTTTGACCAAGTAGGCGGAAATATTGAAATAAGGGAAGTTTTGAAAAGAGATTAGCATTTAACAAAACAACAAATCAAGCCCCCCAAAAAAAATCGGGGCTTTTATTTTGTATTCTTGTACCCAAAAAAAGAACAAAAAGGTAGCAAAGGTAAGGCGGACACCCTCCGCACCGCCCAACCAAAAGCTTACGGCATAATGGCAGGGCAAATAAGGTGGCTTCGCCGTGCCCTGCCACCCTTCGGGACTTATTCCGTTTCCTTTTGGTTTTTCCGCTTGTCCGCCTTGATTGAATGGCTTTCTTTTTTTCTGTTTTTTTCTTTTGAAAACAATTTTAAGAGGAAGAAACGCACTGCCCACCAACAACACACCGTTATCAAAACAACGGCTTGTGCTTCTCGTTATAGATTTCCTTAATCAACTCCCCGAACTCCTGAAAGTGGTATTCGATAATGTTGTCCAGATACGCATAAATCGTCAGCTTGTCAATGCCCATAATGTTTGTAAGTCTATTGAACGTATCGTGGTGTTCCTGTCGTACATAGACCGATTTGCCTTTGCTTGCCGTTGTCCTAGGAATTTTAAAGAACTGTCCGCAGTAATCCTCTTTGGTCAGCTTCTTTGGCTTTGAGGTCGTTCTTTTGGTATTACTTGCAGTCGGTTTTGTATCTTCCGTTTCTATGGATTTTTCGTCTTCGGTAAAGTCGTCCCGATGTGTTACGGCTTGCTGTTCCTGTTGGGGATTTTTCTTGTCGCTACCGATAATCATTTCCATAAAATCCTGTTCTTCGGGTTGCTGTTTTTTGTTTTCTTCGTGTATCATATCTTTCGCTTTAAATGTTATCTCAAATTAGCTGTTTGGTTACCTGAATAGTCAGTTGCATATACTGTTGTACCTATGCACCTCCATACTCTTAATTAACTGTTTCATTAGCTGAAAAATCCGTAATTCATCTGCAATCAATCACGCAAGTTTGCTGTCGGGATTTATGCTGATTAGTTGCATCATTAAGACTGTAACCAATCAGCCAACTAACCATACACAAAGGAAATAAAAGCAGTTCTAATCTTAATCAGGGTGGCAGTCAGTGGCACTATTTGGCGTTCAAAGTCACGGATGTAAATAGCTGTATTTCAAATGGTATGAGCGAACTTTGTAATGGAAGCGGTCAGTTTTTTCGGCTAACCCCAATCCGTTCCTCAGGACGGATTTTTCTGAACTCCTGTTCAGAGCAAGTTGTGTTTTGAGGCACTCTAAATAGAATTTAGTACCTCAAAACTACTTGCTCTTGCAGAGGTATAAAAAACCTCCGAAGTCGGTTTTTTGTATGAAATTTAAAAGGACCAATAGAAGCAACATTTGCTTATGTGCCGTCAATCATTACAAGCCTATGATTATAGTGGTCAGTAGTATGCAATAGTTGACGAAAAATCTTTCAGCTTCCGCTCAAAGGAAGATGGAAACTGGTCAATTTCCAATGGTACTGGAACGGTCAATAAAAAACATAGATAAATATCATCTTATTTCAGGTTCTCTCTTTATATCACTATAATTTCCCAACACCTCTTTGTGCCTTTTGATTACTAATTCTTGAAGAGAAGGGGGGCTTAACACAGTTACTTCACGTCCCAAAGAGAGCAACTCCATCACAAAATCATATGTAATATAAAGGTGCAGTCTGACTCGTAGCTCTTTTTCGTTGTCGACAAGAATTTCTTGGCTGTGATGAATGGGCAACGATTTGATGTATTTCCCCTGAAATGCACTGAATGAAAGTGTGATTTCTTCGACTTTTTGGTTTTCTTCGGGCAAGATGATGCCAAAACAAGAATTGAACATACTTTCTACGTTGATGGAGTTAAGGCGAGTAAATTTTTTATTTAAAATGTGTAGTTCTCCAATGCGGTCGAGGGCAAAAATCCGTATTTTATTTACCTCTACATCATTTCCGATAACATACCACCGATTTTTGACTTCCTTGAGCATATAAGGCTCTATTCGGCGTGTCTTTTTGTCGATTTCATAAAACTTATGATATGTGAAACTAATATAGAGTGTATTGCGGATTGCATGGACAATACCCGCAAGATGTTCGGTGCCTAACGGTCTTCTTTTTTCAAAGGAAACTTCTTTGGTCGTATTACCACCCATTTTAAGTAGATTGAATACATCGAAAGCCTCCAACGAGCGAGCTTCCGTTTCATGAGAAGTAACAATCACATATCTCTTTGAAGATTTGTTGTTTTTGATTTCAATGCCGTACAAAACGAAAATATCATTGACATCCCGTTGGAACTGCCTTTGACTTACTTGAAGCTTATACTCCTGCAATTCTGATTCTTGTGCCAAAAAATCATCCAATTCCTCCCAACTCATCGGACGAGTTCGTAATTTATTGATTACCAAATTGTGACGGATAAGAGTTTCTCTGACTGACATAATACTTAAATTTGACGATGAAGATAGTAAAACATAGCGACATAGAACGTCGCCTTAGTTGATAAACCCGATTTTTTGAACGACTTTGGCAGTTTCCCAACGTTCAGCTTCGCAAAACTCTATGATAGAACTGAGTTTTAGTTTTTCGTTGTGAATGACCTGATGTATTTCTACCTTACGGACAATATTGTCTATCTGTCCTCCCGAAAAATCGTATTGCTGTGCCAAACTCTGACAGCTTGACTTAGAAAGAAAAGGCAACTTTGCTTTCCATATCTGTGCTTTGATAACAGCTGATGGCTTGTTGAGTTGTACTTTGAATAAAAAGCGACGCTCGAAAGCTGTGTCCAAATTTTTAATCAAATTGGTCGTTGTGTACGTCTTCAAACTAAATTGGACATTTTTGTTCAAAACCTTAAGGAGGATTTCGTGTTATAAATTTATTAATTTTTCTTGATTATACAACTGTCTTCTTTTGTTGATTTCGTTCGTTTTTATTTC
>NZ_SRZY01000028.1 GCF_006476045.1 Sphingobacterium lumbrici | reverse complement strand
TGACCACTCTGGCGCCATTGGGCGACTAAGGACAACATTTTATCGCGCTTGCTTTCTATCAAATTCATGCAAGCAAAGGTAATCCCAATAAAAAACTATTTAAATATGTACTTGATAGGCCGGATACGATCGAACCCCGGTTCTCATCCCGCCACAAACAAAAAAAGCCCGACTTTCGTCGAGCTTTTTTGTCGGGGTGGCAGGATTCGAACCTACGACCTCCACATCCCAAATGTGGCGCGATACCGGGCTACGCTACACCCCGAAAAGGTATCACCTTTTTTTGTGTGGCACAAATATACGGGTAAAAATGATTTTGTCAAGGACAAAGACAAACATTAATATTAACACGTTGATTCATTGCAAAATATTTTTTTCAACGTTTCATTTCCGATGTTGAAAACATCTCCTAATTATTTATAAAAAAAATATTTTTTTTCTTACCTTTGCAGTCGCTTCCAAAAAGAGGTCAAAAAGTATTTTAAAAAACTTTTTTTTAATTAAAATAAAAGCTGTAATATTGCATTCCGATTTTTACAGGATGTAAATCGTTAATAATTACTCGAAATCATGGATTTAGTAAAATTTGTAGAAGAACAAGCGGTCGTAAAAAATGAAAATCCCGCTTTCAAAGCAGGAGATACCATCAGCGTTCATTATAAAATTCGCGAAGGAAATAAAGAGCGTATTCAGGTGTACCAAGGTGTAGTACTCCAATTAAACAGCGAAGGTGCCAACGCTACTTTTACTGTTCGTAAAATTTCTAACGGCATAGGTGTTGAACGTATTTTCCCTGTAAATTCGCCAAACATTGAAAAAATTGTAGTAAATAGCTATGGTAAAGTACGTCGCGCTAAATTATTCTATTTGCGTGGTCTTACTGGTAAAGCTGCCCGTATCAAAACTAGACGCGTTTAATTTTTAAACACGAAACTACTTCAAAATAAAAAAGGATGTAATATCGATTACATCCTTTTTTATGTTTTCTATAAGCCCTAGCGAACCGCTTCGGGTTTTGTTCCCATTATATCATCTATCTTTTCCCTCACTTCCTCCGTCAATACGGATAACACTTCCAAAGCCTTAAAGTTCTCCAACAGCTGACTTTCTTTAGTCGCACCCAATATCGCAGTAGTCACATTCGGATTCTGAATACACCATGCTATACATAGTGTCGGTAATGAAACCCCCAGCTCCTGCGCAAAAGCACCTAATTGCCTCACCCGCGAAATCTTATCTTCCAGTAACGTCCTATCCTTCAACCATTCGTACCCTTCCAAAGACATCCGAGACCCCTCAGGAACACCATTGTTGTATTTTCCGGTTAAGAGACCCGAAGCCAGCGGACTCCAAATGGTACTACCCATCCCTATATTATCGAAGATACTTAAAAATTCGGATTCCATCTTCCGTCGATTGAACAGGTTATATTCTGGCTGCTCTACTGCAGGCCCTTCCAGCCCCAATTCTCTCGCGATCATATTCGCTTCCATAATTTCCGCCGCCGACCATTCACTTGTACCCCAATAAAATATCTTACCTTGCTGTATCAGCGTATTCATCGTACGCACCACTTCTTCGATAGGTACATTCTTATCTGCACGATGGCAATAATATAGATCAAGGTATTCTACCTGCAGCCTCTGCAAAGCTTCATCACAAGCTTCCATTAAATGCTTCCGACCCAACCCATGTTGATTAGGCTTCTTCCCCTCCCCTTTCCAACCAAAAAAAGCCTTACTGGAAAGCACAAAGGAACTCCTGTCCCAACCTTTCTTTTTCAATATTCTTCCCATCATTTCTTCCGACATACCGGCAGAATACACTTCAGCATTATCAAAAAAATTGACACCATTTTCATAAGCAATAGACATTAGCCGATCATTAATATCATCGTCTGTTTGATTTGCAAAAGTAACCCACGAACCAAATGATAACACACTCAATTGGAGACCACTCTTCCCCATTCTTCTATATTCCATATTTTGAATTTTAGTGGCTTAAAGTTAATGATTTTATAAAAATTATTGTTACAATACAGAGCTAATCATTTTTATAGGTATCTTCATACATTATGAACGGTACTCGAATCTTAATTTTTATTGTATTCATCAGCATCAATGTACCTATAGGTGTAGCACAATCTTCTATGGCCGAAATTGCAGCAATGCAATCCGTACCCTTAAAATATCAGGTTTTAAAAACAAACGAACACATTTCCATAGATGGAAGAGCTAACGAACCGATTTGGCAGCAAGCCCCTTGGACATCAGATTTTGTGGATATAGAAGGGGCACATCAGTTAAAGCCGACCTATAGAACTGCAACAAAGATGCTGTGGGACGATCAGTATCTTTATATCTATGCAGAACTGGAAGAACCTCATATCTGGGGCGACATCACGATGCATGATGCCATCATCTATCATAATAATGACTTTGAAATATTTATTAAGCCTTTTGAGCACCATCCATTTTATTATGAAATAGAAATCAATCCATTAAATACCGTTATGGATTTGATGATGTCTAAGCCGTATCATTTCGCAGGAGAAGCAATAATGAATTGGGATGTAAAAAATCTGAAATCAGCTATACATATAGAAGGCACACTCAACAACCCGTCAGATAAGGACAACTATTGGTCTGTGGAAATAGCGATCCCTTTTGCATCGTTAAATACATTTGGACGCCCTACCGTCCCCAAAGCAGGTAGCTTTTGGCAGATAAATTTTTCCAGGGTACAATGGCAACACGAACTCGTAAACGGGAAATACGGTCGTAAAAAACAAGAAAGCGGCAAACTCCTTCCAGAAGACAATTGGGTCTGGTCTCCTATTGGGCTTATTAACATGCATTATCCCGAAAGATGGGGATACTTACAATTCGTGGAAGATAAAAACGAAGATAATTACATTCCTCATGCAAATAAAAAAATGGCATGGAATGTTTTTTATTTACAGCAATTACACCGAAAAAAACACGGACGCTTTGCTACCGACATAACCGCGCTAGAAGGATATACATCATTTTTAGAAAATGATTTCAATAATATCCGTTATACCTTTGTCATCAATGACGATCAGACATTTTATAAAATAAAAATCAAAGATCCAACGATATCACAGGTATTTTCGTTGGATAGTTATGGTAATTACAACGTCAGTTATGAATAAAAGAAGAGATTTTCTAAAAGCAACCTTTGCAGGTATTGCAGCGCTACAATTGCGACCACTGGCAGGTCTAGCTAACCCACACAATAATGGACTTTTATTTGATTACTGGATGTGGGTTCGTCCCAATCAAAAAGAATCGGAAGCCATTCTAAAAAAAAGATACCAATCCTACCGGGAAGTAGGTGTCAGAGGACTTTTTTTTGAGGCCTATAGCAAGAAACATTTTCAAATAGCAAAAGAAATCGGACTAGAAACCCATCGTTGGATGTGGACGATGAATAGAGGAGAAAAAGATCTTTTGACACAACATCCCGAATATTACGCCGTCAGCAGGTCAGGTAAATCCTGCGCCACAGAACCCGCCTATGTGGATTATTACAGGTTCCTCTGTCCATCACATCCCGATGTCCCGAAATATTTAGAAGACAAATCCCGGGAACAACTTGAAAAAGAAGATGTGGATGGTTTACATCTCGATTACATTCGGTATCCCGACGTTGTATTGCCCGTTAACCTTTGGCAAAATTACAACCTCGATCAGTCCACCGAACTACCTGATTATGACTTCTGCTACAGTAAATACAGTAAGGCAGCTTTCCTAAAAGAAACAGGCATTGATATAGACAAAGTAGAACGTCCGGATCAAAGCCTATCCTGGCGTTCGTTTCGTTACAATCAGATCAATAAGGTCGTGAATCGCATTGCTGATGTAGCTAAAGAATACGACAAGCCCCTTACCGCTGCTGTATTTCCTACCCCGGATCTTGCCAAACGAATTGTAAGACAAGATTGGACAAATTGGAAACTATCCGGTGTATTCCCCATGATATATCACGGTTTTTACAGAGAACCTGTCGGCTGGATTGGCACCGCAGTGAATGAAGGCGTACAAGTATTAAATGGAAAATTCCCTCTTTATGCAGGACTTTATTTACCTGATTTCAAAACAACAGATGAATTAAAAGAAGCTATAAGGCTTTCGAAGAAAAACGGTGCCGCAGGCATCTCCTTATTTGGTGAAACTGATTTTACACCGGAAATACTAAATGTCTTGAAATCTTTCCACTAGACATTTTTACAGAAGGACATAGTAATCCTATACGGTAGTAAATGACAACAATATTGATTTGATTCAAATTTTCAATCTCTCCTCTGCCTTTAAGATTTTATTTTTAGAGGAAAATATGTCAAAAAAATACTTACCTTTGTATCCCGTACATGAGGCAGATGTTTTGAGCCCAAAAGCTCCAAACATTAGTTAAAAATCCATAATTGCTATGACTAAATATATCTTTGTTACGGGCGGCGTAACCTCGTCGTTAGGGAAAGGCATTATTGCTGCATCCTTAGCCAAACTTCTACAGGCACGTGGCTTTAAAGTAACCATTCAAAAATTCGACCCTTACATCAACATTGATCCGGGCACATTGAATCCCTATGAACATGGGGAATGCTATGTGACCGAAGACGGTGCAGAAACAGATCTTGACCTGGGACACTACGAACGTTTTTTGAATGTACCTACTTCTCAGGCAAACAACGTTACGACAGGGCGTATCTATAAGCATGTTATCGAAAAAGAAAGAGAAGGTGCTTATTTAGGAAAAACAGTTCAAGTCATACCCCATATTACCGACGAAATCAAACGTCGCATGCAGCTTTTGGGCGAGACCGGAGAATACGACATCGTAATTACCGAGCTTGGAGGAACAGTAGGCGATATCGAGTCACTTCCTTTCATCGAAGCTGTACGTCAGTTACGCTGGGAATTAGGCAATAATGACTCATTGGTTATCCACTTAACACTAGTCCCTTATTTGGCTGCTGCGGGCGAATTGAAAACAAAACCTACCCAACACTCCGTCAAAACATTATTGGAATATGGTGTTCAACCAGATATACTAGTATGCCGTACAGAACATAAATTAACACCGGAAATCCGTAAAAAGCTTGCACTATTTTGTAATGTCAATATCAATGCGGTAGTAGAATCAATCGATGCACGTACGATCTATGATGTTCCGTTGTTAATGCTAAAAGAACAATTGGATAAAACAGTATTATCCAAACTCAAATTATCTACCAAGAACGAACCCAATTTAGAAAACTGGAAAAATTTCTTAGGAAGATTAAAAAATCCGACCAACGAAGTGAATATCGCCCTAGTGGGCAAATATGTTGAACTTCCGGATGCTTACAAATCCATTGCAGAAGCGTTTATACACGCCGGATCTGCCAATGAGACCAAAGTAAAAGTTCGCTATATCGCAGCGGAAAGTATCAACAATGAAAATGTAGCCGACAAGTTAAAGAACTTAGATGGTGTATTGGTAGCCCCCGGATTTGGAGAACGCGGACTAGAAGGTAAATTATCAACGATTGAGTTCGTGCGTAAAAATAAAATACCTTTCTTTGGTATTTGTTTGGGTATGCAATGTGCCGTCATTGAGTTTGGCCGCAATGTATTGGGTCTTAAAGATGCGAACAGCTTTGAGATGAACGACAAAACGACCAACCCTGTTATTAATTTGATGGAAGAACAAAAAAACATCAAAAATATGGGCGGCACCATGCGTTTAGGAGCCTATGAATGTGAAATCAAAAAAGGAACCAAAGCATTTGGCATTTATGGCAAATCAAAAATTTCGGAGAGACACCGTCATCGCTATGAATTCAATAACGATTATTTAAAAGCCTACGAAAAAGCAGGAATGATCGCTTCAGGAATCAATCCTGACACCGGATTAGTCGAAATAGTAGAATTAAAAGATCATCCGTTTTTTGTAGCCGGTCAATTCCACCCCGAATTAAAATCAACAGTTGCAAACCCTCACCCACTTTTTGTTAGCTTTGTAGCCGCGTGTTTGGCAAATAAGAAGTAAAACATCAATAAACAGAAAGATATTAGAAATAAAAAACAGTAAATGGATAGAAATAATATCATAGGATTAGTACTTATTTTCGCAATTTTTGCTGGTTCATTTTACTTAATGAAACCGTCAGAACAGGAAATTAAGCAAGAACAAGTACTGCAAGACTCGTTAAAAAACATAAGAGAAGGTAACGTCGTTGCCGATACCACACGTACTGCTCATCATATCACAACAGTAGACTCTGCAGCATTACAAAAACCTTTTGGTGCAACCAAAATCGGACAAGAACAACTTGTTAAATTAGAAAACGAATTGCTCGTGGCAGAAATCTCCACTAAAGGAGGTAAAGTAAAATCTGTACAGCTTAAGAATGAAACAAACTATGACGACACCCCTTTGTATCTCTTAGAGGGTGAAAACAACAAGTTCGGATTTCTCTTTAAAGCCGACGGTGAAAACATCAACACAAACGATTTATACTTTACGGTAACCAACCCTTCGCAAAATGCAGTAACTCTTCGTTTAAATTACAGTGAGCACCAATATATCGACTATACCTACACCTTACAACCTAATGCATATAATGTAGCGCTTCAGGTGAATGCAGTAGGTATTCAAAATCTAGTTGATATCAAACAAAAATCGATTACGTTAAACTGGGAAGCTTCGCTTCTTCAAAAAGAACTTAATGTAAAATCGGAAAGAGAAAAATCAACAATATTTTACAAGGATTCCGAAGGTTCTGTAGACCATCTTTCCGAATCTGGAGATGATGAGGAAAAAGTAGAAGAAAAAGTGGAATGGATCGCATTCAAACAACATTTCTTCTCTGCTATTCTATCTTCGAAACAATCCTTTGAAAATACAGAACTGAATGTAACGTTTAATACAGCCGATAGCATAGTAAAAACGTACAAAACTTCAGCCGACTTAGTATTTAATACACAGGGAAATAACCAGTATGATTTTAATTTCTTCTTTGGCCCCAATCAGTACAAAACCTTAAAAGCCCAAGGAAATGATTACCAAAAGATCATCAATATGGGATGGGGCCCTATGTCGTGGATCAATAGATTCATGACTGTCCCTCTTTTTGATTTTCTGGATGGATTCAACATGAGTTACGGTATTGTCATTCTAATTCTCACGTTGTTGTTAAAAGGGTTAATGTTTCCGTTGACCTACAAATCCTATCTTTCGATGGCCAAAATGCGTGTGCTTAAACCACAGCTTGACGAGATTAAAGAAAAAGTAGGTGATGATAACCCGATGCTTTTACAGCAGGAACAAATGAAACTCTACAAGCAAGCAGGCGTAAATCCGTTGGGTGGATGTCTACCTATGCTTCTACAAATGCCTTTCACATTGGCCTTCTTCTTCTTCTTTCCTAATCTTTTCGAATTAAGAGGTGAAAGTTTCTTATGGATGAAGGATTTGTCAACCTATGATGCACCGATCACGTTCTCGCCAATTTTTGGAATCGGCCACATCTCTTTAATGTGTATCTTAATGACATTGACGACATTATTAACCACTTGGTACAATAATGCAACTTCGGGAGCCGCAGCCAATAACCAAATGAAATATATAGGTTATATCATGCCATTGCTCTTCTTTTTCATGCTAAACAGTTTCCCTTCCGGATTGAACTATTATTACTTCCTTGGTGCCGTCTTTACCTTCCTGACGCAGGTCCTTATTCGTTCATTCATTGATGATGATAAAATCCTGGCAAAATTAGAGAACAATAAGAAAAATCCGAAAGTTCAAAAGAAATCATCTTTCCAACAACGGATGGAAGATATGATGAGACAGCAACAAGCTAATCAACAAAAAAAAGTAAATAAGTAACATTTATATAAAAAGAAGATCCTCAATCACAAAGCGTTTTGGGGATCTTCTTTTTCAAGACTTTTTAACTATCACCAATAGTCTACACAAAAGCACTAAAACCCGTAATACTGCGCCCCACTATTAACGAGTTAATTTCTTTCGTTCCTTCGTACGAATAGATAGCTTCCGCATCGGCCAAAAAACGTGCAACATTATATTCTAATAATATTCCATTACCTCCCATTACCTCTCTTGCCCTTGACACAATATCACGGGTCCGTAAAGTACAAAAGACTTTCGCCAGCGAGGCATGTTCATCGCGGAGCTTCTCCTCATCCTGCAGTTCGGATAATCTGAATACTAAAGTCTGCATGGCTGTCAAATTGGACAACATCTCGACCAGATGATTCTGGATCAACTGAAATGACGCAATAGGCTTACCAAATTGTTTTCTTTTTAGCGTATACTCCAAAGCATTCTCATAAGCACCACGTGCACAGCCCACAGCCATCCAGGCGACACCAGCCCGTGTCATTTGTAATACTTTAGCCGTATCTTTGAAAGAATTCGCATGTGGCAAACGGTCGCTCTCGGGTACAAGACAATCCGTCAATGTTATCAACCCGTTTTGTACAATTCGCAGCGCCATTTTTCCTTTAATCTTATCCACATGAAACCCAGGATTTTCTTTTTTTACAATAAATCCTTTCACTTCACCATCCCCTAAATCCCTCGCCCATATAATAGTGATATCAGAAAAAGTAGCATTTCCAATCCACTTTTTTTGCCCATTCAGCTCCCATCCATCGGCTGTCTGCCGACACGTGGTCGTCAATCCCCCCGCTGCTCCCGATCCCACTTCAGGTTCGGTAAGCCCAAATGCACCGATTTTTTTGAACTGCTGCATTTGTGGCAGCCATTCATTCTTTTGCTCTTCCGATCCACAGGTGTAGATAGACCCCATAGCAAGGCCACTTTGCACACCTAAAAAAGTAGCAATAGAAGGATCTATACGTCCGAATTCCGCAGCTATTATTCCATCCATCAACGATTGTCCGCCTGCACAACCGTATCCTTCAAAGGTATAGCCACATACATTGAGCGCAGCAAGCTTGGGAATAATTTCAAACGGAAACTCATCGTGCAACCAATAATTGTTTACCAAAGGTTTGATCTCCGTTTCGAGGAACGTTCGGATTTTCAACAATAAAGCCTGATCTTCTGCAGAAAGTTTATGTTCCATTCCGTAGAAATCTGCATTAATGGGAGGCAGTTCCTTTTTCTTGTTATTGCCACCAGTAAGCATTTTCATCGCTACCTGCAATTGCTTTTCATCCATTTTGGAAACAGCATTCAAAACTGCGCCTAAGTCTACCTTTTTTGAGATCATACTAAGCTGCTCAAAATCAACCGATTTCAATAATTTTAAAATATTTCTGATTTTATCTAACATAACTACGACCTATAACGTGACAACATTTTTTTATCAATTTAGTTTTTGATTGTTTTAATTCAATAAAACAATCTTATATTTGCACCGGAATAATTCTTAAACAATTTTAAAACACTATTTTTCAGCGTTTTTAAAAAAACTAAAAAAAGATTTATTTTTCGGGTTACCTTTTCGGGATACCGGTATTAAGGAATATAAAACAAAATTTGTTTCAATTAAATAGAAAATTAAAAAGATGAAAAATTTATTCGCATTCGGATTTTTAGCATTAGCTTTAACAGTTGTTTCATGTGGTGGTACAGAAACTACAACTGATGCTTCTGCTGATTCATTAGTAAACGAAGTAGAAAACACTACTGAAAACGTTGCTGATTCATTAGAAAACGTTGCTGATTCAGTACGTTCAGCTGGTGATTCTATCGCTGATTCATTGCAAAACGTTCAATAATCCGAACAAGAGTTTAAAATACTCCATAAAAAGCCTGTGTTCATGAGCACAGGCTTTTTTGTTTTTTAATATCTGCATTTTTGCTTATGGCGGCAGGTTTTCGTAATTTTGAACAAATTACTTACAACATGACATTATCTCCTTTAACAGCCGTCACTCCAGTAGACGGAAGATACTATAATAGCACAAATGAATTATCAGCATATTTTTCAGAATTTGCCTTAATAAAATACCGTGTACTTGTAGAAGTTGAATATTTTATTGCACTTACGGCCTCAGGTATACCACAACTCGGTCATTTTGATGGTTCATTAAATGAGAAATTAAGAAACATCTATCAGAATTTTTCATTAGCAGATGCAGAATGGATCAAAAACACCGAAAAAGTAACCAACCATGATGTCAAAGCTGTGGAATACTTTTTAAAAGACCAGTTCGAAAAATTAGGATTGCATGACTCGTTGGAATTTATCCATTTTGGATTGACATCACAGGATATTAATAACACAGCGATTCCATATTCATGGAAAGAAGCCATACAAAGCAGCTATACTCCAGCTATTAATGAATTACTTCAGGAACTTAAAGGGTTTGCTACAGAATGGAGAGAAATTCCAATGTTGGCCCGTACACACGGACAACCTGCATCTCCTACCCGTTTAGGCAAAGAAATTCACGTATTTGTGGAGCGTATAGAGAAACAATTGGAATTATTGACCCAAGTACCTTACTCCGCAAAGTTTGGTGGAGCCACAGGTAATTTTAATGCACATCAAGTCGCTTATCCAACATATAACTGGGTAGACTTTGGCAATAAATTTGTCAATGAGCAACTTGGCTTGAATCGTTCGCAGACGACAACCCAAATTGAACACTATGACAATTTTGCGGCAAGTTGCGATGCCTTAAAGCGTATCAATAACATCATCATTGATCTTTGTCGTGATGTATGGACATACATTTCCATGGAATATTTCAAGCAAAAAATAACGGCCGGACAAGTAGGGTCTTCGGCAATGCCACACAAAGTAAATCCAATAGACTTTGAAAATGCAGAAGGAAATCTAGGACTGGCAAATGCGATTTTTGAACATCTATCTGCGAAACTACCTATTTCACGGTTACAACGTGATTTAACAGATTCAACAGTATTGCGCAATATTGGCGTCCCTTTTGCACATACACTGATTGCTATTAAATCTACATTAAGAGGTCTTCGTAAATTAATTCTAAATGAATCTGCTTTAGCAAAGGATCTAGAAAATAACTGGGCGGTAGTAGCAGAAGCTATTCAGACTATTTTACGTAGAGAAGGATATCCCAAACCGTATGAGACGTTGAAAGATCTGACACGCACAAATTCTCATGTTACACAAGAAACTATCGCTGTATTCGTCGACGGACTTAATGTGCCTGAGGAGGTTAAAGAAGAAATCAAAGCAATCACGCCTGCCAACTATACAGGAGTTACTTTCTAAGCTTTGACGAAAGAATGACGTGTATAAATAGTATATCTGCTATATTTGAATATTAAATTTAAGAAAATGGCTACAATTAACGTATATACAGAATCAACGCCTAATCCATCCACCATGAAGTTCTTGGTCAATAAGCTTCTGATCAATGGAAGTGTGGATTATCCAGATAGAGAAAAAGCGCTAACTTCTCCTTTTGCAAAAGAATTATTCAAGTTCAATTTTGTAAACGGTGTGTTTTTTGCGAGCAACTTTGTGACAATTACCAAAAGTGACGATGCAGAGTGGGAAGATATTGAAGCAATTTTGAAAGACTTTGTAAAAGGGGCTGTAGAGTCCGAGTTAAAAGTTCAGGAAGTTGTTGCAGATGAGAATGTATCTTTTGAAGGTTCTGAAATCGAAGTGAAAATACAGCAGGTACTTCACGACTATGTTCGTCCGGCAGTAGAACAAGATGGTGGTGCTATAGCGTATAAATCATTTGCAAATGGTACGGTAACTGTCGAATTGAGAGGTTCCTGCAGTGGCTGTCCATCCTCTACCATCACACTTAAATCTGGTATTGAAGGTCTTCTGAAAAGAATGGTTCCCGAAGTGGAAGAAGTTGTTGCTGAATCATTGTAAAACATAATATAGTTTCAAAGCACAAGCGGGTCGAAAATTTTCGACCCGCTTGTGCTTTGAAAATCTTTAGTATCACTTAACACGGTAAAAAAATCTGATCATTTTAACTTATGCTAGTCAGATAAATAAAATTTCATGTAGTCTACTAAAATATTCCTTAACTTCAATAAATTATAATTTTATAATGACTTTTGTCAATCGAATTTTTCCAATTTTACTGCTTATAGGTCTTTTTTCAAGCTGCACAACCAATACAGAGGTTGATCTTATTGTATTTAACGCAAAAATCTACACTGTCGATTCCACATTCACTACGGCAGAAGCATTTGCCGTGAAAAATGGAATTTTCATCGATATAGGCACCTCTGAAGTCATACTGAAACGATATAAGGCCAAGGGAACAATTGACGCTAAAGGCCATCCCATCTACCCGGGATTTTACGATGCACATGCTCATTTTTTCATGTTTGCAGAATTGCTGGATCAGGCAGATCTGACCGGAGCTACCTCTGTCGGAGAAGTTATCGAAAAATTGAAAATCTATCACCTTTCACATCCGAAAAAAAAATGGATTATCGGCTCAGGTTGGGATCAAAACTTATGGCCCGACAACCTATTTCCCACCAAAGATAGCCTCGACAAATATTTCCCTGATATTCCCATCTATTTATCCCGAATAGACCATCATGCCGCATGGATAAATTCCAAAGCATTAGAAATAGCGGGATTAGACAGCGGAAAGACGGTAGAAGGCGGGCTGATTATGCTGGATAGTTTAGGGCATCCGTCCGGCATACTGATGGACAATGCCACATCTCTGGTTTTCAAGCATATCCCAGACGCAACAGATATCAATTTATTAACGAGTTTGCGCCGCGTGCAGGACTCCTTGTTCTCCGTAGGCCTTACCAGCATTGTCGATGCGGGACTCAACCCCGATCAATTGGAAATTCTAACAAAATTTTATTCGCAGGATTCCTTAAAAATCAGAAACTATGCCATGATATTGGCCAACCCCTATGATATCGAAAATTATATCCGGCAGGGTATCTATGATTCCGATCGCCTAAGCATTAAATCTGTAAAACTAATAACTGATGGTGCTTTAGGTTCACGCGGAGCCTACCTTTTAGAACATTACCATAACCATCCTTCAAAAGGCTTTTTGCTTCAAAGCCCGACCGAATTTGATGAAATAATTCAATTGCTGGCAAACAGTCCCTTTCAGGTGAACACCCATACCATTGGCGATTCCACCGATCTGCTAATTTTAGATGCATATAGCAGGCACCTTAAGGACGGCAAAAACCGGAGGTGGCGAATCGAGCATGCCCAAGTAATTGCACCTGACGATTTTAAAAAATTCAGTAAATTTCATATTATCCCTTCCATCCAACCCACCCATGCCACCTCGGATATGTATCGGACAGAAGAACATGTAGATACCGAACGCATCAAAGGCACATATCCCTATAAGCAATTATTGCGGCAATACGGTCTTGTTGTACTGGGAAGTGATTTTCCTATGAAACATTTCAATCCCTTATACGGCTACCATGCCGCTGTTGCCCGCGTGGATAAAACCGGCTTTCCCGGTGGGGGATTTCAGATGGAAAATGCACTTACACGCGAAGAAGCCCTTCGTGGCATGACGATTTGGGCAGCATTTTCTTGTTTTCAGGAACAGAAAAGAGGATCTATTGAAAAAGGGAAAGATGCAGACTTTGTGATTTTGGAAGATGATATCATGAGCGCACCGGATAATCAGTTACGCGACATCAAAACTTTACGAACAGTAATAGCTGGAGAAACCGTCTTTTTAAGGCAATAAAACACCATATTAATCTGCCTTTATATTTTCAAATTCGGCCAATTTAAGTATCTCCATATTTTTGGATAAAAATTTCTGTAAAGAAATATCTTCATCCAACGCTTTTTCGTATTTATTTGTTGTCAGATTATATTTCCAATAAACCAATTTCAGCAATTCCGTTGATTTAGAACTGCCCCCCTTTCCAGGAATGATGGAAATAACATTTCCTTTCAGATCTCTTATGATAAAATAACGTGAAAGATCGTGAAAATCCAACTGCTGCCCAGCCTCCGTGATCGCGCTCGGAAACACTTTCGTAATCCAGAAAGATTGAACAGTGTTATTCGGTCCATAATAAAAGACAGCATGGTTACCGTAGTCGAATGGGAAAACTTTATTTGACGTAAACCTGCTGTATATATTTTCAGCTTTAATCGGAACCAGCAAAACAGTCTGTCCATTGCTTTTTTTCTGTACCGTATTGAAATCCCAATAAAACTGTGGATTTAGTTGCATTATTGTAGCTTTTCCCGCTGATGTAGTTGATGCAATCGATTTTTCGTAATGCGCTTTGGCAACATCCAATGTCATATCCTGTCCCGATACAGCAAAACTAAATAGCAGCAAAAAAAATAAAATAAGGTTATTCATGAGGTCTCTCATTTCTCCACCTTTCTTATTGCATATCAAACAAATGCTTTTCAGCATGGTAAGATGAACGTACCAATGGTCCAGATTCGACATATTTGAATCCCATTTCCAGACCGATTTGCTTGTATTTATCAAATTGAGCCGGTGTTATCCAATCCAATACAGGGTGATGTGCCTTTGTTGGTTGTAGATATTGTCCTAAAGTAAGGATATGCACCCCTACATTATACAAATCTTGCATTGCTTCGATTACATCCTCTTCCGTCTCGCCTAATCCCAGCATGATTCCTGATTTTGTACGCAGACCAGCTTCAGAAATCCGGCGCAGACATTCTAACGAACGATCATACTTAGCCTGAATACGCACTTCGCGGGTCAATCGGCGTACAGTTTCAAGATTGTGTGATACCACTTCCGGACGAACGGCCAATACGCGATCCAGATTATCCCATTGCCCCTTAAAGTCGGGGATTAATGTTTCTAAAGTCGTTTCCGGACTTTCACGACGAATAGCATTGATGGTTTCGGCCCAGATTGTAGAACCGCCATCCTTCAGGTCATCACGATCTACAGAAGTAATCACACAATGTTTAACCTGCATTAATTTGACAGACTGTGCTACACGATTTGGTTCGTCCATATCCACAGCCAACGGCCTACCCGTTGCCACTGCACAGAAAGAACAAGAGCGTGTACATATATTACCTAGTATCATAAACGTAGCCGTACCAGCACCCCAGCATTCGCCCATATTCGGACAATTACCACTCTCACAGATGGTATGTAATTTATGTTCGTCTACCAAGCTACGAACATGGCGGTACTCTTTACCGACCGGTAATTTAACACGTAACCAATCTGGTTTACGCTGCGTCTCAGTAACAGGTATTACAGGTAGTTCTATCATGCCACAAAGTTAACGATAATTCACATATTCTGTAATAGAATTATTGTTAATCCATTATCATATTCTATAAAATACACAAAGCCCCTTGCTTACACAAGAGGCTTTGAACGATCTTTAAATCTTAAAATTAAAACTGGAATCCAATTCCAAATGACCAAACTCTATTAGAAAATTTATCCTCAGAATCAGATACCAACTGATTAAGACCGAGATTATAACCTGCATTCAGCAAAAATCCATTAGTCAATTTATAACCAGCCATAAAATTTGCACCTGCGTCTAATAGATTCATGTCCTTATCGTCTCCTGTGAATTTTAAATTGATACTATTACCGTCTATTTTATCTTTTCCACTTACGTTAAACCCTACATACGGACCTGCTCCTAAAAAAACACTTCCCGATCCTGCAGGAATCCAATAGACTAAATTAACCGGCACTTCAATTGACATCACATTCCGAGTCATTGCCACACCCTCAGAGATCTTTGTCCCTTTGCCTTGTAAAGACACTCCAGGTTGAATAGAGAAATTTGTTGCAATTGGCAAATCTGCAAAACCTGTCAACTGAAACGAAGTATTATTCTTTTGATCGATGTCGGAATTACTGTATTGACCTAAGTTAACACCTGCCTTTAGGCCATAACTTACTTGAGCTTGTGCTGCCGCAGCCATCAATACTACGGCGCCAAAAGAAAATAATAATTTTTTTCATAATAAATCTGTTTAAATTATATAATTGTTTAATACTTACACTATGTAAGATAAATACTACACTATCAAGTATTAGACCAAAAAACAAACACCGTTCTACTTTAACAATAAAAAATTAATAATCAGACTATTAAAATAAATAATAAAAATTAGAATGTTATAACATATTAAAAATAAAATAGACAATCTCCATAATGAAGAAATGAAATTCAATACTTAAATAATTTCCAATTAATATTTGCCATTTTAAAAATTAAGCGTTACTTTTGCATGCCCACGATGGGAAAAGGTCGGATGGCCGAGTGGCTAGGCAGAGGTCTGCAAAACCTCGTACAGCGGTTCGAATCCGCTTCCGACCTCGTTTAGATTTTGTACAAAAAAAATATTAAATAAAATGGGAGTTACACGTTTAAAAAGAAAAGACAGAAGAAACAAAACTGTTTCACGTGTTGAGGTTCAGTTTCTGAAATTAGGACGTAATATCGAATTAGGAAGTCGTTCGAAAATGCCTAAACACAGTCAAATTGTAAAGAACAACGAAATATTAGACAAATTGGCTACTGAAGCTAAATAAGCTAATAAAAAATATAAGAAAGAGATCTATCAAAAAATAGATCTCTTTCTTTTTGTCCTAAAATCCAGTCAAAAAAAATAGGTGCCAATGAGGCTACCTATTTGTATGATCTTCATAGTATAATTAGTCCTGAATAGCTTTTACTCCGGGCAATGCTTTACCTTCCATATACTCTAACAACGCTCCACCACCTGTACTTACATAGCTCACGTGCTCCGTCATACCAAATTTAGATACCGCAGCAGCAGAATCCCCGCCACCTATTAACGAGAATGCACCGCGCTCCGTAGCAGCTACTATCGCATCAGCCACAGCTCGTGTTCCTTTTGCAAACGTATCGAATTCAAATACCCCCATCGGACCATTCCATAATATGGTATTAGACGCGCTGATTACTTCTGCAAAATGAGCTCCCGATTCACTTCCAATATCCAATCCTTGTCTATCTGCCGGAATCTGGTCATTAGGTCCATCATAGACCTCCGCATCATTTGCAAAACGATCTGCAATCTGCGCATCCGTTGGCAATACTAAGTTAACTCCTTTTTGTTCTGCTTTTTTCACCAATTCATTTGCAAGATCCAATTTGTCCAACTCTACCAATGATTTACCGATCTCACCGCCTTTTGCTTTCACAAAAGTATAAGCCATACCACCACCTATAATCAGGTTGTCTACTTTATCCAACAAAGCTTCTATTAATTCCAATTTATCAGACACCTTAGCTCCACCCATAATGGCTGTAAACGGTCGCTGTGGATCATTTAATACTTTCTCTGCATTGTTAATCTCCGCAGCCATCAGGTATCCAAAGTACTTCGCTTCCGGGAAAAATTGTGCTATTACCGCAGTAGAAGCATGTGCTCTATGTGCCGTTCCGAATGCATCATTCACATATACATCGCCCAATTGAGCTAGCTTTTCAGCAAAATCCTTATCTCCTTTTTCTTCCTCTTTATAAAACCGAAGATTTTCCAATAGCAGAACTTCTCCTGATTTTAAATTACCCGCCTTGTCTATTGCTTCTTGTCCGATACAATCATCAGCAAATTTCACATCCACACCAACCACTTCAGAAAGATAGGACACAATATGTTTTAAGGAATACTTATCAGTAGGGCCCTCTTTCGGTCTTCCCAAGTGAGACATCAAAATCACCGATCCACCGTCGTTCAAAATCTTTTTTATAGTTGGTAGCGCACCTTGAATACGATTGTCATCCGTTATATTAAAATTATCATCCAAAGGAACGTTAAAATCCACACGAATTAGGGCTTTTTTTCCAGAGAAATCCACACTTTCTATTGTTTTCATACGTATAAATATATATTATTTTAAGTTGATTGACAGGCTAAACTTAGATAAAATACTTTATATTCACAAGCGATGCGATCTCACGCATGCCATTGAATACAGACAAAATTATCCCAATAAAAAAGGCATGCTTTGTTTCCAATACTATGCCTTCTTTAATACGGATTAATATATTTCTATTGTGTACGGTATCCGTGCCTGTATACCTGTATTTTGTAACACATTTCGAATTTCAAATACGTATTTATGATAATCGCCGATCTCTTCAGCAAATAGCCATGTCTTTATTTTTTCCTTTGATATGGAGAAGATGCTACTTAGCGGATCTTCTCTTTCCGGAAGTTCAATAATCGTATAATCTGTTAATTTAGCTTTATATGCTACAGCCTGTACCGCTCGTTGTACATCACCAATCTTATCCACCAATCCCAGCTCCAATGCCTGACTTCCCGTCCATACCCGTCCTTGGCCTATGCTGTCCACCCGCTCTATCGAAATCTTTCTCCCATCAGCTACCCGTTGCATAAAAGTATTATATACGCGTCCAACTTCCATCTGTACAATAGATCGTTCTTCAGCTGACATTGGCCTATCCACATCCGACATTAAATTTGAAAATTTACCGGTCGACACTTCATCAACATGTATCCCCAGCTTATCATTCAATAAACCTTTAAAATTAGGAATCACCCCGAATACACCGATAGAACCGGTAAGGGTATTCTCTTCGGCAAAAATAGAGTCTGCTGCAGCTGCTATATAATACCCGCCCGATGCGGCATAGTCTCCCATAGAAACCATTACCGGTTTTACTTTCCGTATCAGATCCACCTCTCTCCATATCATATCCGAAGCCAGTGCAGATCCTCCCGGTGAGTTCACCCGCAATACAATCCCTTGGATACCATCATCCTTTCTCAATTTACGCAACTCCCGGGATAATTTATCTCCCCCTATTGAACCTATAGTTCCTTCTCCGTCAACAATATTTCCATACGCGTACAATACCGCTATTTTATTTTTAGATTTGCTTGCCTTTCCTTTAGGCGAATAAGCCAATAGCGATACGGCCGAAATATCTTTGTCTTTATCAATCTTTAAACGGTCTTTAATTTCATCCAGCAATTCATCCTTATACAACTTTGCATCGGCAAACTTATAATTCACGGCATCATCTGCATTACGTACGAGATACGCATCAGCGATATGACGCAGCGAATCAACAGAAATCTGTCTTCCTTCCGCTATATCCTTCAAAAATGAGGAATAGGTACTAGTCAGGTAAGAGGTTACCTGCTCGCGATTCGCCTGGCTCATCTCGTTCAGCAGAAACGGTTCCACAGCAGATTTATACGTCCCTACCTTCACCACCTGCATTTCTACCCCCAATTTATCCAGCGCATCTTTCATAAACACGACCGACGAACTCAACCCTCTGAAATCTATTGCTCCCTGTGGATTAACATAAATCTTATCCGCTACCGATGCCAGATAATACGCCTTTTGTGAGTACCCCTCGCTATAGGCTACAATAAATTTCTTTGCCCCCTTAAAATCTACCAGCGCATCACGTATTTCCTTTAAACTCGCAAATCCAACGTTGACGGTAGAGGGATTCAGATATATCCCTTTGATATTATCATCTTCTTTTGCCGCCTTTATTCTTGTCAATATATCATTAAGTCCTATTGATTTGGTCGCTCCAAATCCCGGAATATTGAGATCACCTAACGGGTTGGATTCCGTTTTTTCGACAATATTGTGGTTCAGGCTTATGTACAGTACTGAATTATCAGGTACCACGGCAGCCGATTGTGAGTTCGATTGTTGCACCAATGCACCAATAAATACCAGAACAACAAAGAAAATAATTACAAAAGTGATCAGCACACCAATTATGGTGGCAAATATGTGTTTTAAAAAATCCATTTTAAAATATATTTTAATCCTATAAATTAAAGAAATATATTTGATTTTTACAGCATTTAGTAATACATAATCAGATAATATTCTATGAACACCGTATTTCTTCTATTGGGAGCCAATCTGGGAACCCCTTTAAAACAACTCGAATTAGCACAGCAACTATTAATTGAAAACGTGGGGCTACTTCAATCCGAATCTGCGGTATATGAATCAGAAGCGTGGGGCGTAGAAGAGCAACCAAATTTTTTAAACAAAGTGATTAGTCTAAGTACCCGTTTCGATCCGCATGAAACGCTTGCTATATGTCAAAAAATAGAAGACACTTTAGGACGTGTCAGAAAAGAAAAATGGGGCGCACGCATAATTGATATCGACATACTCTATCACAATTCAGAAATCCTCGACGAACCCTTTTTAAAAATCCCCCACCCTTATTTACATTTGCGCCGATTCACGTTAGTACCTTTAGCGGAGATAGCTCCTCAAGGAATACATCCAATATTGAAACGTACAAACGAAGAATTATTACATTTATGCAGTGACCCCTTACAAGCTAACAAAATATAATGACCTATCTAATCATAAAACCCGATACCATACAATCCACCATGATGGGCAACGTGGAAATGACCAAACAATTTCTAGAACGCTATCTGGTTCAGACACCAGGCGATTTTGAAAATCTAACTGTAGCCGTATCAGACAAAAACAGGCTAAATATAGCCCGATATGCACACCATATCAAACCTACTATGGAATATATTGGTGCTTCCGAAATGCGAATAAATTTTCAACAACTTGAAACACTGGCAAGATCGAATGCACCGATAGAAGAGTTGGAAAACACCTTCACTATGATAGAAAGCCAATTTAATCTTTTAATGACAGAACTTGCTTCCTATCTGGCGAGTTTGAAATAAACTCAAAAATCAGGATAACAATTAGGTCAATAATAACATACCATTCCTTACGCTCTCACCGACCAAAAAAGCCCCCCTATTCCACATACCATTATTGCCGATACAATCACTAATCCAAAGGATATATACTGAATAAAAACTCCGATCAGCGACACGCCCCCTTGCAGCGCCAGCAAAAGTTCATTACCTACAATACCCGCTACCAAAATAACAGTCCAGTATGGAGTGCTCTGCCTAATACGCAATACATTCATCTGATAGAAATACGAAAGGATAAACAGGGTAATTACGACCAACAGAACTAGATGCAGATACGCAATTATAACCGGCCGGAAACTGTACACCAATTGGCTGAGCGATGGAATTGCGGATAGAGCCTGCAGCAACAATTTGATGAAGACAGCAAGCAACACTCCTCCTTGCATCCATTTCACGACAGACATTCTATCGTCAACCTTTCTTACATCCTTTACAAGAGCATATACGTACACTGACCATGCCAGTAACTGTACCACTACTATCACCCCTAGTAGTAGGTATAACCATAATGGGATATTCCACCACAGTACTGACAAAAAATACGTCGGTATCGCGCAAAAGAAAAACAGGAAGAAAACGGTCTTAGCCTGTCGCAGCATAATCTCCTTCAGGTGCAACCAATAACTAAATAGTCCCATGCAAGCAAAAAAGAACCATCCATTATATTGGAAGTGTAGATAAAAATATACCGAAGCCAGTTGCTTTCGGGCATCAATGATATGAGTAGCCCGTAGGTACGCCAGGAAAAATGTACCTAACGATGAAAGTACTAAAAAAAACAGTGCCGCACGAAACCAGCACACCGTTATGCGATCAAGCTTCGCCTCATTCAGGTCACGCCAACAGTAAAAAGCAAAAACATAAGATACCAGCAACGACAACGTTGAAAAAACAATCGAAGACATACCATAGCCTTGGAGTGAAAAACTGATCAACATCGCAAACGCCAGCAGTACATTAGCCAACACAATACGCTGATATTTTAATGGCAATACCTCTTTACTTACCTTACCGTATATACACATTAACATCAGCACCATCAGTACATGAGATACCCATCCCGAAAATGCGAAGTGTGAATGTGCATGCATGAAATTCTTTTGATCCATCCACGGTAACGGCATCACGAATTTCAATCGCATCAACAAGCCCAGAAAAGCAACACACAACAGATTAAACAGGCCTAACCATGCCCATCGTCCTATCGTCATTCTATTTAATAAAGCAATCATATTCACAAATTACAATTCATCCGGATTTCATTTGATGACTGGAAACATATATTTTATAACCGATCAAATCCCATCGGCCGGAATAAAGACCTTACCTTTCACAATACTGAGTCTATCCTCCCTTTCCATTTGTTTAATAGCACGTATAACCGTTTCTACACGTAGTCCGGTCATATTTGCCAGCTGCTGACGGGTCAAGAGCAAACGATTACATTCCTGGCAGATCAATTTGCCACGATCATTGAAATAGTGGATTAAGCTAGAGACAACATTCTCCGGACTATTGCTCGATAAAATACTCGTAAGCATAAACTTAAACCGAAGATCACTTACCAAAGATTGGGTAAATGCAAAATGAATCTCCGGGAATTCCTTTAAAAGCTCATGAAAAGTCGACTTACATAACCGCAGCATCGTACAGGGCGTATCTGCAACAGCGCTCGCTGCATACGGTTTGTCATCAAATAACGGAAACTCACCAAAACTCTCTCCCGGATCGATCACTTTATGGAGTATTTCCCGCCCATCAGCGTTAATGGTACACCATCGCACCCGGCCTTCCGTTAGTTGGTAATAATAAGTTGCAACGGCTCCTTCATTGAAAATAACATCGCCCGCAGCTACTTTACGGTAAGCTGCCCCCTTGTCTAACAATAATTCTAAAGGTACCATACAGACATTATTAAATGGGAACTGTACGAAGTTAACGAGATCCTTGCAACAAGATCCTGACGCTCGTCACAATTCGACCTGATTACAATCAAAATAAAACACAACAAACTCATAAACAGATAGTAACAACAAAACAACGCACTATAAAACTGATATTATCAACACCCCATTCCACTTTATGATTCCACGCATAAAATGCCGCTCTTATCTCCACTTACCTTTGTAACAGCGTACATACAATAATTAATAACATAGAATTGAGAATAGAAAAAATTATGAAAAAGTTATTTGTTTTAGTTGCGATAGGCATGATGCTATATGCCTGTTCTTCCAATAGCAACAACCAACAGCATGCAGGCAGTACTGCTACATCGGAAAGCAACAGTCCGGGAGCATCCGATTACGATCCAAAACGCGGTGAAGGCAAATTTGATAAAGTAGATATCGGCGATAAATTAGATGCAAAAATGGCCACAGAAGGACACACCATTGCCAACCTCAAGTGTGCCAGTTGCCACAAATATACAACCGAGAGACTCGTTGGTCCCGGTTGGAGCGGAGTAACACAAAAGCATAAACCTCATTGGATCATGAATTTTATTACCAATCCGGACCCCATGATCGACAAAGATCCTGAATTACAAGCACAGCTTGAACTCTGTCTGGTTCGTATGCCTAACCAAAATCTAAGCGACGATGATGCCCGCAAGATTCTGGAGTTCATGCGTCAGAATGATGGCTTACAAGAATAATCCGGACATTCCATATCTCCATTCAAGAACAAATTATTTATATATGAAACCAAAACAATTTCTCCTCTGTATTATTGCCCTACTTGGAGTAGCGACAATATTCGAAGGCTGTAAGCCCAAAGGAACGGGCAGTGCGGTCAGTGCAGGTGCCGCTGAAAAAAGCTATGTTGCACCGGGGCAGTATGACGAATTTTACAATTTTGTATCCGGTGGATTCAGTGGACAGCTCTCTGTCTATGGCCTTCCGTCTGGCAGATTGTTCCGCGTCATACCCGTTTTTTCACTCGATCCCGAAAAAGGATGGGGCTTTAGTGAAGAGACCAAACCCATGTTAGAAACATCACACGGCACCGTGCCTTGGGATGACCTTCACCACGTGCAGCTATCAAAAACCGATGGTGACTACGATGGTCGTTGGGTGTTTGTCAATGGCAACAATACACCACGGATAGCACGTATCGATCTCACCACATTCCGTACCGTCGAGATCCTTGAACTACCCAATAGCGGAGGTAACCACTCCTCACCCTTCATCACCGAAAACACAGAATACGTAGTGGCCGGTACCCGTTTTAGTGTACCAATGGACGGTGAAGGTAGCGACATAGCCATCAACACGTACAAAAAGAATTTCAGAGGCACACTTAGTTTTGTCAGTGTTAATAAGGAAAACGGCTATATGGACATTGCCTTTCAGATCGAAACCCCCGGTGTAAATTTTGATTTGAGCCGTGCGGGCAAAGGAGTATCCCATGGATGGTTTTTCTTTTCGACTTACAATACCGAGCAGGCCAATACCCTGTTAGAAGTGAATGCTTCGAAAAATGACAAAGATTTTGTCTTGGCGGTCAATTGGAAAAAAGCAGAAGAATACCTAAAGGCCGGGAAAGGCAAAAAAGTAAGCAATGTTAAATATGCACACAACATCTATGACGAAGCCAGCCATACATCTACCTCTACGATCAAAAATGAGGTCATTGTATTAAATTCGGCCGAGCTCGAAGGACTTTGCTACTTCATTCCCTGCCCTAAATCGCCCCATGGTGTAGACGTGGATCCTACAGGCGAATATATTGTAAGCAGCGGAAAATTAGCCGCTTTGATTCCGGTATTCTCTTTCAGTAAGATGCAAAAAGCAATTGAGAGTAAATCTTTCGAAGGTGAGTTTGCAGGCATACCCGTCATCAAATATGAAGCTGCATTACATGGTGAAGTCGAAAAACCAGGTTTAGGTCCGTTACATACCGAATTTGACGGAAAAGGAAACGCCATTACGTCCTTCTTCGTGTCATCCGAGCTTGTTAAATGGAACATCAAAGATCTAAAAATACTCGATCGGGTTCCGACCTTCTATTCCGTAGGACATTTAATGATCCCCGGAGGTGACACTAAAAATCCGGATGCAAAATACGTTGTCGCTTACAACAAAATTACGAAAGACCGGTTCTTGCCAACCGGACCCGAATTGGCTCATAGTGCACAGCTCTATGATATCACAGGTGATAAGATGCAGCTTATTCTCGATTTTCCGACCATCGGCGAACCGCACTATGCCCAAGCTATACGAGCCGAAAAAATAAAAGATAAATCCGTCAAGATCTTCAAACTGGAAGAAAATAAGCATCCATACTTTACCAACGGCGAGTCCGCTGCAAAGGTAGAACGAAAAGGTAATAAAGTCCATGTTTACCTCACGACCATCCGTTCACACTTTACCCCGGATAATATCGAAGGGATCCAAATGGGTGATGAAGTCTACTTCCATGTCACCAATATAGAACAAGATTGGGATATGCCACACGGTTTTGCGATCAAAGGAGCCAATAATGGCGAACTATTGGTTATGCCGGGAGAGACACAAACCTTGAAATGGGTACCCGACCGTATCGGAATTTTCCCAATGTACTGTACCGATTTCTGTAGCGCGCTACATCAGGAAATGTCGGGTTATGTACGTGTATCACCAAAAGGAAGTAAAGTTCCTATCACATTTAGTGTCGGTACAAATCAACCTGCAGACACACAATAAATCAAAATAACGTGAAAGCATACCATCCCATAAAATCAATACACCGCATCATACTTCTGCTATGTGGTATAGCGCTGCTTGCGGTAATCTTTCTGCCGATATGGCGGATCGAACTTGATGCCGCACAATATCCGGAAGGCTTAGCGCTCCATATCTATAGCTATAAATTAGACGGGCAGGTCGAGATTATTAATGGGCTTAATCACTACATCGGCATGAAAACACTACATGCCGATGATTTCGTAGAATTCACGGTATTACCCTATATTATAGGAATATATGCCCTCACATTTATCGTTGTCGGTCTACTGGCCAGACGCAAGTGGATGTATATCCTGTTGGGAGCCTTTCTTCTATTTGGCATCGTAGCCATGGTCGACTTCTGGTTTTGGGAATACGATTACGGTCACAACCTCAGTGATGACGCACCTATCAAAGTACCGGGCATGGCTTACCAGCCTCCATTGATTGGCTACAAGCAACTCCTCAACTTTGGTGCCTACTCCATACCCGATATCGGTGGCTGGATCGTTTTCACTTGCGGGGTGCTTTTATTGTATTGCGCATACCGCGAATGGCGACTCTCAACGAACAGAGGCTAATACCATGATTAAAAACAATAAATAAAATAAACAGATGAAACCAAAAAACATATTATCATACACCATTGGGCTGATATCCCTATTGTTTCTGATTGTACAGGCCTGCAATAGCAGCGCCGGTCCAAAGCCGATCCGATACGGACAAGACCAATGTGCCTACTGCAAGATGACGGTAAGCGATCCGCGTTTCGGCGCTCAGTTGGTAACAAAAAAAGGTCGTGCTTACAATTTCGACGATGTTAAGTGCATGATTGCATTTGTTAAAGAAGGAACAGTTAAGCGCGATGATGTCGCCGGCTTCTACCTTCCCGACTATAGCAATGACAACAAACTATTACCTGCCGAAAAAATGTTCCTTTTAAAAAGTGAATCACTTAAAAGCCCAATGCGTGGCAACATAGCCGCCTTTGCTAACGAAAAAGACATGGAGCAGGCACGCGCGCAGCACGCAGGCGATATACTCATTTGGGATGATCTCTGGAAATAACCTTTACCTGTCATGAACAGATACCTTTTGTATATATTAAATTCATGTCTTTGCTTGATGGTAGCCGGCACCTCACGTGCCGCTACCATTCATATCGGCAAACAAATGGCTGTAACATCCATCCGTCAGGCTATTGAACAGGCTTCCGATGGCGATACGCTATATATACACAGTGGTCTCTATCGGGAAGGAAACCTTCAAATTCGTAAAAAACTCGTTATTATCGGAGTGGATCAACCCATCATCGATGGTGAGAAAAAATATGAGCCGATAGCGATCTATTCATCACATGTTACGATCAAAGGACTAACCGTCCAACGGTCGGGTCAATCTTCGATCAACGACATCGCAGGGATTAAAATCTACGACACCCATCACGTTACGCTTATTGACAATACGCTGGACGACAATTTTTTCGGCATTTATGCGCAAGCATCCAAAAAATGTGTATTTCAAAATAACAGGTTACAGGCATATGGTAAAACCGAACAATTAAACGGCAACGGCATACACGCCTGGAAATCTGATAGTCTGGAGATTAGCGACAATCAGATTATAGGACATCGCGATGGCATCTATCTTGAATTTGTGACCCATACCGATGTACGAAACAATCTTTCCCTGAAAAACCTCCGGTATGGTCTTCATTTTATGTTTTCACACGACAACGGTTACTATCATAATACCTTTCGTCACAACGGTGCCGGTGTAGCGGTCATGTACACCAAGCGTGTACGAATGGAACACAATATATTCGAAGAAAACTGGGGAGATGCAGCATACGCACTCTTACTAAAGGACATTACCGACAGCCATATTTTGAACAACACCTTTTCCCGTAATACAACAGGGATTTTTATGGAAGGAAGTAACCGCATACAGATCACCTACAACCTGTTCGAGGGCAATGGATGGGGGCTCAAAATACAGTCAAGCTGCATGGATAACATACTGAAATTCAATAATTTTATCCACAACACATTTGATGTCGCCACCAATGGCAGCTTGATGCTTAATCGCTTTGAGCATAATTATTGGGACAAATACGAAGGATATGACCTCGATAAAGATGGCAAGGGCAATGTACCTTACCGTCCGGTAAGCCTCTTTTCTATGATCGTTGAGCGTTATCCAACCGCGATGTTACTTTTTCGAAGTTTTATAGTCACGTTATTTGACCGTACCGAACGCGTACTACCGAGCCTAACCCCTGAGCATCTCAAAGACGATAGTCCACTAATGAAATCAGTAGCATTATGATCCAGATACAGCACATACACAAGCGATTCGGAAAGCTCACCGTCTTGAACGATATCAACCTTTCCCTGAAAGGCGGCCAATGTATTGCATTAATCGGCCCCAACGGAAGCGGTAAGACCACATTAATCAAAAGTATTTTAGGTATGGTCGTACCACAGTCGGGTAAAATCCTGTTTCAGGAAAAAGATACGGCACATAAATGGGAATACCGAAAAGAGATTGGTTATATGCCACAGATCGGTCGGTATCCCGACAACATGACCATCGGTCAGGTACTCGACATGATGAAAGATATCCGTAAGATACCTGAACATGAATTGGATACAGATCTGATTACAGCCTTCCAGATCGCACAGATAATGGATAAAAGAATGCGCACCCTATCCGGAGGCACACGACAAAAGGTAAGCGCATGTTTAGCTTTTATATTTAATCCAAGCGTACTCATACTCGATGAGCCCACCGCCGGACTTGATCCCCTTTCTACTGAAATCCTTAAAGAAAAAATACGTGCAGAAAAACAAAAAGACAAATTGATTATAATCACCTCTCATGTACTGAGTGAGCTTGACGACCTCGTTTCCGAAGTAATTTACATGCAGGATGGTAAGTCGCGCTTTCACCAGACACTTGACGACCTCAAGGCATCCACCGGTACCGACAGACTATCCAAAGCCATTGCGCACGTCATGTCGCATCAATAACCTTCTATTGCAACAGAAAACATGAAGAAGATCATCAAATATGTCATAGCAGATATTCTCAAAAGCCGTACTATCATCGTCTACACGCTTGTATTACTAGCGCTATCGATCAGTATTTTTAGCATGGAAGACAATGCCGACAAAGGTGTAGTAAGCCTACTTAACATCGTATTGCTTGTTGTACCTTTGGTTAGTACTATTTTTCCGACCATCTACCTATACAACAGCAGCGAATTTATCGAACTATTAGTCAGCCAACCGCTTCGGCGGCAAAGTATCTGGATAAGCATCTTCATAGGCCTGGCAGCCGCGATGGGCTTAGCTTTCCTGATCGGCGTAGGAATTCCTATACTGTTTTATTCCTATAGCATTTCCGGCATCACACTCATCATCAGCGGAATGGCATTATCGATCATTTTCGTTTCTATTTCCCTGTCGGCGGCAGTCCGTATCCGGGACAAAGCCAAGGGAATCGGATTAGCCATCCTTCTTTGGCTGTATTTCGCCCTGTTGTTTGATGCCCTTGTGCTCTTTCTCTTGTTTCAGTTTTCTGACTACCCGATTGAAAGCGCGATGATTGCAGTATCCATGCTCAATCCGATTGATCTTTGTCGGATCCTGATATTACTTCAGGTAGACCTGTCCGCCATGATGGGTTATACGGGTGCTATATTCCGCAGTTTCTTCGGTACAGATGCAGGAATGATCATCACAGCAACCATTATGGTACTGTGGCTTGCACTGCCACTGTGGCTGTCTATGCGCTTTTTTAAAAAGAAAGATTTGTAAAGAAGAAGTGGAAAGGTTAATGGAGTTAAAGGGTTAAGAGGTTAGAAGGTTAGAAGGTTAAGAGGTTAAGAAATTAAAAATTATACATTAAATACATATAGCCATGATAAAAACAGCAATTTTAGATGTAACCCGTATTGAGCCGAGGCTCAAACATCCCACTATTTTCGATCATTTTGACAGCTTAGAGCAGGGAGAAAGTTTTTGTATCCTCAATGATCATGATCCCAAGCCTTTGTACTATCAGCTCTTAGGCGAACGCGGAAATATCTTCACTTGGGAGTACCTGGAGTCAGGCCCCGAATATTGGCGTGTCAACATTGCCAAGCCTGCTGTCCAAGACGGCTCGCCTACTGTCGGCGAGATAGCAGCAAAGGATATCAAAAAGGCAGAAGTTTTCAAAAAACTCGGCATTGATTTCTGCTGTGGCGGAAAAAAAACACTACAAGAAGCCGCCCAATCTGTTGGGTTGAACAAAGAGCAATTGCTCCAAGAGCTGGAAAAAAGCACATCAATGCCATCAAATGGTACACAACACGATTATTCCACCTGGGATCTCGGATTTTTAGCCGATTATATCTATAATATCCACCACAAGTATATTCGTGAGCAAGGACCTATTATTGAGCAATTGGCCGATAAGGTTGCCGTACGCCACGGAGCCGAGCACAATGAGCTCATTACACTTGCCGAAGAACTGCACGATCTGATGGAAGACCTGTATCAGCACCTTCAAAAAGAAGAAGAAAAACTATTCCCATTCATCAAACAATCTGAGAAAGACGAGTACACCGAGAAGCAGGTTGAAGAAATCATACAGGCGATGGAACATGAGCACGAATCCGCAGGAGAAGAACTACGCCGCTTCAGGGCACTGACAAAAGACTATACCCTGCCAGCCAACGCCTGTAATTCATACACTTACCTGTACGAAAAAATAAAGGAATTTGAAGCAGATCTATTCCAACATATCCATCTGGAAAATAATATCCTATTTCCCAAAACTATCGAGATAGCAAAACAAACAGCATAATATTGTCTATCATGAAGATTACGCCACACACCAAGATATCTGCTATTATCAAAGCCAATAGCCATAGCATAGCAGCCATTGCTTCTATCGCCAAACCCTTTCAAAAACTGAAAAATCCGATCTTGCGACGCCTGATGGCTCCACGGGTAACAGTAGCTGAAGCGGCTGCTATTGGAGGCTGTACGATAGCCGATTTTAAACGTGTACTGGAACCTTTAGGCTTTATCATAACCACAATAGACCAGAAGGGGACTGAAAACCATATCGGGGGAAATGCCCCCGTATGGTTCAGTTCGCTCGCCGAATCACAAACAGACACATTTGATGTGCGGCAGATCATCGATCAGGGCGATGACCCTTTGAAAACGATTATGCAACGTTATCACCAGCTTCCGATCGGGCATGCGCTCTGTATTATCAATAGCTTTATCCCCTATCCCTTACTTCAGGTCTTGGGTAAAAAGGGAGCTAGGCATTATATACAATCACCTTCCGACACGTTACACCATACCTGGTTTTTTAAAGAAGTCGCTCCGGCAAAGCCCGAAAAAATATCAAACGATCATATTACGATACAGATACCCTCCTCCTTTGAAAAAAAACTGGCGGACTATGAACCCCAATACCGGATTGAACTTGATGTACGGGCATTACCGATGCCACAACCGCTGGAAGCTATTCTCCAAGCCATCCCAAAGCTGAAACCGCATGAAATTCTATATGTGTACCACAAACGTGTACCCTTACATTTGTTAGAAGAACTAGAAGGTACAGCATACAACATCCTGCTGTGCGAATATGCTGACGATGATATCCGTCTGCTTATTTCTTATGAAACCGACTAAAAAATCAGATATGGCAGACCTATTCGTACATCGTGCACCCAAAAGTTTAGCAGTCATTCCTTTTTATGCCACTGCGGCTGTCTTTTTTCTCGGCTTGAGTATCATGCTATTTCTCTCGTCCGCTGAATTAACGGGGCATTACTTCCATCCACACCTATTGGCTATTGTACATGCTACGGTGTTAGGATGGGGTACTATGATTATTCTCGGTGCCGTCTATCAACTATTGCCGGTTCTCTGTGAAAGCGATCTTTACAGCCATAAGCTCGCCTTTACCTCTTACCTACTTCTATTAGTCGGTACGCTTATGCTGGTCTGGTGCTTTTGGGTATTTCAATCAGGTCCGTGGTTGATTACCGCAGGTGTACTCGTGGTACTGTCCACATGCCTCTACCTGTACAATATCTGTGCAACGGTTATTCAGTCCGGTAAATCCACCGTCTACCAATATTTCATTGTCAGTTCAGCCATCTGGCTATTACTCACGACTGTAGCCGGGCTACTGCTAGCCATCAACCTCACCTATACGTTTATACCACGCAACCACATGGATATGCTTAAGTTACATGCCCATGCAGGTATTATAGGTTGGTTTCTACAGTTAATCTGTGGTGTAAGCGCAAAGCTTGTGCCGATGTTTTTATTGGGGAAATCCAAGCGTTCGGGGTTACTATATCTTGCGCTAATATTGCAAAATATGGGTTTGACCTTGTTTTTATTCCATGCCTATTTCCGCCAAATAGATGGTATGGCATTTGTCCACATAGCGTTGGTTAGTATCGGTATTATCCTGTGGGGTATATATATTGCTGAAACCTACATAAAACGGATAAGAAAAAAAATAGACGCACTTATGATACATACCCTGCTCAGCTTTGCCTTCAAACCATTGGCAATCGGGGCGCTGCTGATGACATTTGCTTACACCGATACCAAATGGAGCAATCTCTACGGTATATTGATCTTATTCGGCTGGATAACAGGTATTATCATCAGTAAAACATTTAAGACACTCCCTTTCATCGTGTGGAACAACCTGTACAAAGATGTACACGGAAATGCACAGATCCCACTTCCCAAGAACCTCTATAACCAAAAGCTAGTCGTCTGCCAATCCTACCTCTTTGCGATCGCCATCAGTGCTTTATGTGTAGGAATTATTATTGATCTTACCTGGTTTCTACAGGTAGCCACCGCATTGTGGGTCGCACTGGCATTCCTCTATTGTTATAATGTAGCCACTGTTATTTTTCACAAATCCCGTATCCATCATGAACATCACACTTAATGATCCCTATGCCAAAGAGCAACTAAAAGCACAAGTCGCGTTGATGCAGGTAATCGACCCCGAATTGGGCGTCAATATCATCGATCTGGGATTAGTATATGCTGTTGATTTTTCATCAACAGCGATCATCCGCATCGACATGACATTCTCAACACCACATTGTCCGTTGGGCGACGCTATAAAACAAGGTGTCGTGCACGCCATGACAACGGCCTTTCCCGATCACAAGATCGATATCAACATCGTATGGGATCCCGAATGGAACTACGACATGATCACCGAGGCCGGCAAACAACAGCTTGGTTTAGATTAAAGGAAAATCACCCTTTTTTATGTTTACAGTCATAAAATTGCGGACACATAAAGGTTAGCTTTGTTCAACAGCCATACAATATCGCTATCATGGCTTTTTTAGACACATTTCACCAAACGATATGAAACAAGTTATCAAAAGAAACGGCATATCCAAACCTTTCCAAGCCTATAAAATACAAGATGCGATCGCAAAATGCTTCATCAGTGTATCACAGCAGCCAGACGATGCCGTATTCAATCAAGTCATGGAGCAGTTACAAGCCGCACAAAGCTGGGCCGTGGAGGATATCCAAAACCTGATTGAACATACACTCTACCAACGCGGACATTATGATGCCATGCGATCTTTCATGCTATACCGACATACCCGTAAGATGCAACGGGATCATTCCGAGATTTTCAATCCCTACACCACGTACGTAGATAGCACACAGACCATTTCGGAATATGTACAACAAACCGATTGGCGAATCAATGCCAATGCCAATACATCCTATTCCAATGCCGGATTAGTGAATAATACAGCAGGCAAGATTATTGCGAACTATTGGTTAGATGCAGTCTATAGCCCAGAAGAGGGAGCCTTACATCGGAATGGGGATATCCATATTCACGATCTGGACTGCCTTACAGGTTACTGTGCAGGCTGGAGTTTACGGGTACTGCTCAACGAAGGTTTCAACGGTGTCAGGGGGCGGGTCGAAAGCCGCCCTCCCGCACATTTCAGAGAAGCACTTGGTCAAATGGCTAATTTCCTTGGCATCCTGCAAAGCGAGTGGGCTGGAGCGCAGGCGTTCAGTTCGTTCGATACCTACCTCGCGCCCTATGTTTTTCTTGACCAACTAACATACAAAGAGGTGTACAAAGCCATCCGCAGCTTCGTCTATAACCTCAATGTACCCGCACGCTGGGGACAATCCCCCTTCACCAATATTACACTCGATTGGACCGTACCCGAGGATCTCCGGGATCAGATTCCTACACGCGGCGATGTTCACCTCTTTTCCGGGGTTACCGATACTTATCTCCTAAACCTTATTCAGGAAAAAGGTGTTACGCATCCAACGGATCTATGTTACAAACATTTCAAAAAGGAAATGGACATGATTAACAAAGCGTACTATACGATCATGACAGAAGGTGATGCGTATGGACAGCCATTTACCTTTCCTATACCCACGGTCAATATCACCGAAGATTTTGACTGGCACAGTGAGAATGCCAAACTGCTGTTTGAAAATACGGCAAAAATAGGTTCCTCCTATTTCCAGAATTTCATAGGCAGCCAGTATCTTATCGATGATCTGGGCAACAAGATCGAAAATCCCGAAGCCTATAAGCCCAACGCGGTGCGGAGTATGTGCTGCCGCCTTCAGCTCGACCTGCGGGAGCTCCTTAAGCGAGGTAACGGTCTTTTTGGTAGCGCCGAGATGACGGGAAGTATTGGTGTCGTGACGATCAATATGGCCCGATTGGGTTATCTCTTTGCCGGAGAAGAGGAAAAACTCTATCAACGTCTGGATGAACTGCTGCTGATTGCCAAATCTACACTCGAAAAAAAAAGATCCTGTATACAGGAACTCTACGACAGAGGATTATATCCCTATACAAAACGGTATCTATCCCACTTTCGCAATCATTTCTCTACCATTGGCGTGAACGGTATGAACGAGATGATCCGCAACTTTTCACAAAATCAACAGGATATCGCATCCCTGATAGGTATTGCCTTTGCCAAGCGCATATTAAATCATATCCGCATCCGTATGCAGGAATTTCAGGAAGAAACCGGCAACCTCTACAACCTCGAAGCTACGCCTGCTGAAGGCACCACTTATCGTTTCGCAAAAGAAGACTTCAAACGCTTTCCTGAGATCCTACAGGCCGGAACATATCCTAATATCTATTATACCAACAGTTCGCAAATTCCCGTAGATTATACCGCTGATCCATTCGAAGCCTTACTCCTACAGGATGAACTCCAATGCAAATATACCGGAGGAACTGTACTTCATCTCTATATGAGCGAGCGTATTAGCTCCCCCACAGCCTGTCTCAGTTTTGTACAGACCATTATCCGCAACTTCAAATTACCTTATATCACCATCACACCCGTTTTCAGTATCTGTCCGACACACGGCTATCTCAATGGCGAGCATGAATACTGTCCGAAATGCGACAATCTTATTTTAAATAATCATCAATTAAATACTTTACACCATGAACATACAACAACATGAGAAAATCCTCGCACAGCATGAGGATAAACGGAGTAAATGTCTTGTCTACACACGGGTCATGGGTTATCACCGACCAGTAGAAAGTTTCAACATTGGAAAAAAAGGCGAACATCAGCAGCGTACACATTTTAGGGAGTTCCATGCAAAAACCGATTTATAGCATTACCCCTTTTACACTACTCGACTACCCCGATCACACAGCCTGCATCCTTTGGTTTGCGGGCTGCAATATGCGTTGTTTATACTGTTACAATCCGGAGATTGTATTGGGCAAAGGAACGCTGACCATTGAAGACACATTGCAATTCTTAGCATCACGAAAACATCTGTTAAACGGTGTTGTATTCAGTGGCGGCGAATGCACCTTACACTCCGGTTTTCCGGAGATGGTACGTGCCGCAAAAGAAATGGGGTTTCTGGTAAAAATCGACACCAATGGCTCCCGGCCAAACGTACTGGAAGCACTAATCCATCAAGGATATGTAGACTATGTTGCATTGGATTTTAAAGCCCTTGCAAAATCCTATGCCGGCATTACACGTTCTCATCTGCACGCCGACTTTGAAAAAAGCCTGCATCTTCTTCAGGAATCTCGCATCAACTTTGAAGTACGTACTACATGGCATCGTGACCTCATCAGCACCACTGAGCTGCATGAAATGGTCAGTTACTTATCAGCACATGCCTATCATGGAACATATTATGTACAGCATTATGTAAACCATGTAACCACCCTTTCTCCACTACCCTTTTCCGTACCAATCACCGATTCCTCTCTCTTTTCGACAGCGCAGATAGAGGTTGTCTTCCGCAGATCCTAAACTATTTTACGATTATCCAACTTCTTGTTACCAAAAGTCAGCGATGGCAAACAACAAAAAGCCCCCTTTCAACTGTCGTGATATTCCATAACAATAAAAGGAGGCTTTCTTCTATGCTGCTATACTATACTACCATCTGTAAATACTGATATAAGGTTTAAGCCCGCTCTTTTTCTGTATTTCCGTACTCGTCACAAATCCAGATCCGTCCGGTGCTATTGCGATCCCTTCACTTTGATGTTCGGGACGATGTTTAATCAACGTAGGCTGTTGCGACATAAGCATCGGTAAAGATTCTTTCGCTTTTCGTTCCCACAAATAGATACCGGGCTTCGTCCGCAGCATGACAAACCGTCCATCCCGACTAATATCACCAGCTGTCACTCTTTCCAGCGGGAGTGTCCCCATCTTCTCTGCAAGCAGTAAGGTATCCGCAGCTACAGAAGTAATATCAAAAGGCAATCGGTACAGCCCACAGTTTTCCTTTTCCTTGCTTACGATCCATAAACCATTGTCTATCGGATCAAAAAAAAGCGTTTCGGCATTCAACGGACCCGAAGGATACTGAAAAGAAATACGTTCTACTTCGACTTCCATGTCTATCTCCAGCTGTTTAGGTTCTTCAAAACGGTAAAGATAAACCTCAGCATACTTTTGTGCATTATCCCCAATATCGGCAAGGTAAATATAAGAGCTGCCGGAGGGATGTGCGATCACGGCAATATCCTCCCAGTCTCTGTTTTCGACACCTTTAAGCCAAATCCGGGCTTTCGTTTTTCCCTGCAGGTCAAAAACGGTAATCTTATTTTCACATTTGCTATCCTCATGCGTATACAGAATACCGTTGTGGTATTGGCTAAATGCCAATCCCGAAGACTCCATGAGCACGGTATCTTCAAGATGAACGATGGAAGGAATAGAATCAGGTGTCAGCACCGATACCGACTCCAATCCTATTTGATTTTTTGCTTTTGTTTGACATGTACCAAAGCACAAAAGTGCAGTCAAACACAGGATATGAGATATATTCATTGTTTTTGTTGTAAGATGATTAATCATTAAAAAGAAGAAAACCGAAGGCCTAAATTACCCCATGTACCGTAGTTTCGGTCATTATCCGGCCGCCCGTCACGATACCCGGTAGAAATCGGTGCATTGGTCATGTTATTTATCCCTAAGAATAGAGACAGGTGTTTGGTTAATCGTTGAGAGGCCGAAAAATCCAATTGCGCGCGGCCCCTTTCCATTCTGTCCTGCTCAGGCGTACCACCTAATGAACTCACAAACTGTTCGTAAAAATTCGCAGCTATACGACCCGAAAAACCATATTTTTCGTATGATATCGCCACATTACCCGAGCCCGGTCTCGCATCGGGTAACATTACCCGTTCTCCATTTTTTTCATTCGGCGCACGCATAGAAGACCATAACCTCGTATAATTTGAATAGACTCCGAAACCGTTTAAGAAACCCGGTAAGAAGGTAAACTGCTGCTGCCAAGCCAACTCGATTCCATACACCTTTGCATCCTTGCCATTTCGAGGAGTTTCGATCGTCCAGCCATCCCATTCGCCACCTACCTGATCTACTTTTTCTTTATAAACCTTGTCTCGTACGTCCTTATGAAAAGCCGATAGTGAGATTAGCCCCACCGATTCCAGATAATGCTCTGCCGTGAAGTCTAAATTAGTCGCAGAAGCCTGTTTTAAGTTCGGGTTTCCACGTTTAATATTACCGTTTTGCTCGCGTGCTTCTTCCCAGGGAACCAAATCGAAATATCCCGGACGAGATAAGGAACGTGTCATTGCAAAACGTAGATTAGTGCGGTGGTCCAAGGCGTATCTCAAATTAATACTGGGTAAAAAACCGTCAAAATGATTCGTGGAAACAACTTCTAAATCCTCTTTAAACACATCTTTCACGCCTAATTTAAGTACAGATCCCGTATAGTCTATTTGTGTGCGCTCGTAGCGTACACCCGCAACTACAGCAAGTTTACGAATGGTCCAGTTCACCATACTATATACCGCCATCAGCGATTCACCACCCGTATAGGTATCGGGAATTGAGTTTCGGATACTCCCCGCTTCGTCAAAGGAAAACAAATCCGGATTTTGTTGCAGGTATGTGTACGATTTCAGTGCATCAGGAAAAAGATCCAGATTATAGCTATTCTGAAAAAAATCATTACGCTTGAAACTCGTTGTTAGACCTTCCAATGTTAATTTATTAACCGACTTGTACTCGTCTTCAGAGCGGTTGCGCTCGTTAGATTTATTCCGGTATCGTCCCCCCATTTTCCATATACCTTTGTCTGCACTAAAAAGACGGAAAGGATGCTGCATATTTAGACTGATGTTCAGATCCCGATCCGTACTTTTCTCTTTTCTATCCCGCAGGTATTTCTGCTCAAAAAGACCAGCCTGGTAAACATCCTCTTGATCAAAACGAATCTGAGGTGCTTGAGGGTCACTCAGATCAATATTTCCGCTTAATTTTTTCTGTTCAAATAAGCTACGGTAATTTCGATCCGTTTCATAGAATCCATTAGCGTAACTCATGTCGTAGTCGACTCCCAATTGTCCAAAAAACTTCTTCCCTCCGGTAGACAGCATGAGCGTATTCCGCTCCTGATGACGGTACCATCCATCGCCTTCAATGATAATATCATCCGCATGGTCTATAGCTGTGTACTTTTTGATACCGAAATTTTGATTGTGCTGATATTGTTCGTCGATGTAGCCATTGTAACTTCCCCGCAGGTAGAATTTTTCGTTATCATTTAGGTAGTAATTCAGTTCCCCTTGGATACCCAGATTTTTGCGCTCTATATCTGTAGCTTCCAATTCAATACCCTTTAACAAGGTGTACAGGTCTTCGCCACCAAACGTACTACCGTATGACTTCTTGATCCGATCCTCACCTCTTCCGGTTTTGGAATAATTGGCCCCCATTACATACCCCCATTTATTCTGCCGTTGTCCCCAGGTTAGGCCGGCAATATAATTTTCCTTAGCAGACATAAAATTATGTCCTCCCGATACATTGGCATCGAAAAAGCGTGATCCGCTCGGAGGGTTCTTGGTTACAATATTGACGGTTCCGGCCGTACCGTCTCCTTCCATATCGGGTGTCAAGGTCTTGTGTACCTCAATACGCTCTACCGTAGAAGCCAGAATACCGTTTAGATCCACTACCCGATACCGCGGTTCGGTAGATGGCATACGGTTGCCATTTATACTTACCGATCCATCTTCTGCCTCCAGACCGCGCATGATAACAGATTGTGGCAGTCCATACGAATATGCCATAGTAATACCAGGTACACGTTGTAAGGCTTCGCCAATTGTGAGATCAGGAAAGCGTTCAATTTGTTCCTTCGAAAGAACATATTGCATATTAGGCGCTTCGCGCATGGCACTTAGCGCCGTTACCTCTCCCTTTCGCATCCCTTTTACCTCTACTCCGGTCATTTCATGCGTAGAAGGAAGCATTTTCACCGTAATCGGATTTTGTACCGGGGTGGTTCCCAGATCCAGAGCAAACTGTTCATACCCCATATACCTAACCACCAAATTATATGGTCTATCATTTGGAACCACAAATCGGAAAGATCCATCCGCACTTGTAATGCTGTTGTGCCCCAATGGTATTACTTCCACGTTAGCAAAGGGGAGCCGCTCTCCGTTTTGATCAGTAACATGCCCTTGAATAATCCGCTGATTTGGCTTTTCGTTCTTATTCTTTTCCTGCTGAAACAATAATACACTACGGCCATCTAGTTTATATCCAATTGAAAAATTCTCAAGCATCTGGTCTAGAATAACGGGTAAAGTCGTTTGTTTATACGATTTTGCAGTCCCTTTTGCATTAGCCGGTATAAGACCGTTCTTGAATTCCAGGGTATATCCATAGCTTTTGGCTACCCGCTCTAAACTCGAAATAAGGGGTTCAGCCTGTAGCTGAATATCCATCTTTTTATCTGTCTGCGCAACGGCATCCGGTACAACTGTTAAAAACAACAGGAATAATTTAACATAGAACGACCATCCGTTGGTCCATCCCAGCGTTTTTTTTAAAAATAATTTCATACTTTTGATTGAGGTTTTAAATAACTATTTAATGTTTAATTTATCTTACCGTTCTGTTGGCCCAGAACGGTTTTTTTATTTATACACTTCTATAACACCATTGACACGCCTTGATTTCAGGCCACCTATCGTTTCCAATTTTTCTAAATCACGCTGAAGGGATTTCCGATCAAACGTAACCGTATACTGCTCTTCACCAGGTATTTTACAGGTTATATCCACATCATACATCCGCGATAAGTCCTGAAGAATCCGTCCCAAATGTTCTTGCTTATAGACTAATTTCCCATAGATCTTGCTATCTATATCGCTCACATCTTCTTCCATGATTTGGTAGCGTCCCGAGGCCAGTTGATACACTAGTTTTTCACCTGCTGCCAGGTGCAGCTTCTCCAGTTGATTCGCTATACCGCTCACTTCCACCAATCCGGTTTTTACAGCAACCTCACGGTCATCATCATTACTGTAGCTACGCACCCGGAAAGAAGTACCCAACACGCGAATAACATGGATATCGGTATGAATACGGAACGGATGTGCCGTATCCCGCTTTACATCAACAAAAATTTCCCCCTCTTCCAACAGCAATTCCCGATTACTTGCCCAGTGCGCCGAATCCAGACTTACGCGACTATCGGCAAATAAATAAAGCAGGGAACCATCGGGCAAGGTGATCTCTTTTGATTCACCACGCTGTGTTTGATATTGATGGCGTACATATTCGACCTTTGCCGATTCTGTGTGCAGGTGATTAACCATATACATAGCTGTTATACCTACAAGAAGAAAAGAAGCCGCAATAAGCTGCCAGACTTTGATGCGCTTTTTCGGTCTAATCCGTGCGCTAATGCTATTCCATATTTTCTGTTGACGCAGGTTCCTATATTCCTGATTATCTAACACAGGAATAGGTGTACTTTCATCCGCCTTATTGTACCAGTCTTCGAATTCGTTATCTTCCATATTCTATTGCGATCATTCCATGATGTTCTCTGTATAGTGGTTATTGGAAGCAGAAAGTACTTTAATTAAATATTAAGAAATCATTTCTTTTTTATGAACAACAAAAAGTATATGATTTAGACAGCCGGATAAGCGATAAAGGGCTTAAATCGTATCCTTAAAAAATAGTATCGCTAGAAATCCCAACTGGGGGAGAAGTTTCTTAATACGATCTTTGGCAACGCTCAGGTGGTTTTTAACGGTCTGTTCGTTCAGGCTTAATGTCATGGCAATTTCCTTTATGGAATATCTTTCTTTGTGGTACAGTTGAAAGCAGCGCATCATTGTTGCGGGCATACTTTCGACTATTTTTTCGATGTCCTGCCGGAGCTGCTTGGTCTCCAGCACATAATCCGGTTCTGTGGTTTCATCGTACAGGTTAGCACACTGCGCTTCGGTATAATCCGATTCAAGGAGCCGTTTTTTATTACGTCTAAAATAACTGTGCAGCTGGTTTTTAGCGATCCCCGAAAGGTAGGCATCCAGCGATTCTACATTCGTTAACTTTTCTCTACCCAGCCACAGGGCTAAAAAAACCTCCTGCACCAAGTCATCCGTTTGCTCCTCATCGTGCAACCTGCTGTAGATCCGTCGGTATATTATAGGAAAATAGTGATCGAAAACCAGCTTAAATACCTGTTGATCACCTGTTACCAAGCGGGTCAGGTTGTCCTGCATAACGGAATCTATTCGTTTAACCACTGTCATATCCGCAAAAATATGAAACGAATATTAACGTAGTGTTAATTGGAATAGAATATCATGACACCCTGAATTATACAAGATTCATAACCATAACATAAGGCAGTCTCCTATCTTTATCAAAGAGAACTGTAGGAGACTGCTTTAATGTTGATCGGATTAGCTCCGTATTTCCTTTCGCATAAATATGTAGTACGAAAGCGCGAAGCATACCACCGTAGCAGCAATCAGTCCGCTTAGCTGCGGCCATACGATGAGCAGGCTATCTTTAACACCGAGCGACGATGGAATCGCACCGATCATCTGTTCCATCGATACCGGGCCAAGACTACGTACCGAAGGGATCAACAGCGTCGTTGTCGCATCGGTATAGAGCTGCCCCGGCGATAGGCGCAGCAGATTCAATATCAATTCGTTGTATTTAATCAATTGCGCTTCCGACAAATAATTAGGATTGGGCAGCAGCGCGTGTACAAGCAGATTAATCACAATCGGAAAAAATACCGTGAAAAACAACCAAATCCCTATGGCTGTAAGCGCAGAGGTAGCAGCCTGTTTAAACCGGATGGAGAGTAAGATGGAAAGACTGAGCCAAAAGCCGATGTAGATAACACTCAGGATAACGAACCCGACGATCCGCAACACCTCCTGCGGTTCCATCCGCACGCCGGTTGCCAATAATCCTCCCCCTATCAGGAACAGAATAAGTGCACTCAATAAGGTACCTACGATGATTAAAGGTCCTATAAATTTAGCAATTAACAAATTATCCCGATAGATAGGCTGTGCCATTAAGCGGGTAAGGGTTCCGCCATTTCGCTCCGAGTTGATGGCATCAAAACCCAATGCAATGCCGAGCAGTGGGGCCAAAAAATTGAGGAACACATGAAATGCAGGCACCGAATTGTCTGTATTGGTTAAGAGCTTGAGGTACAGGAAAGCCTGATCCGGATCCTGTGCATTATTAACTGCATTGCGCAAGTTTGCCGATGAGACATAAGTCGATGCTAAAAACGTTAATAGCACGAGCAAGATCAATACGATAAAGCGCCAGCTACGGATATGGGCAGCAACCTCTTTATTAATTAATATGGTGAGGAGGTCAGCTTTGAAAGAAACCTTTAAATTGTTCATATATGTATAATGTGGTTTTTAATGGTCTTCGAAATATTTCTCGTAGATATCGTCTAAGCTATATTCTTTCCGTTGCACACCGATGATATCCGCTCCATGCTTTACCATTGTGCGCACGATCTCGGGTGTTATATCGGCCGTTGTCTCCAGTTCCAATACCTTGTCGTTAATGGACAAGGTTTGGAAACCCTGTAGCTTTTCCAAATCAGCTTTGATCTGCTGCAGCGATGCCTCTTCTACGGTCTGCAACACCACGGTAGTGGTACACCCTTCCTTATTCAGTAAGTCTTTGGCGAGTGTCTGGATATTACCGTCTACCAACAGCTTCCCTTCGACGAATATACCCACCCGGTCGCATACCCGCTGCACCTGATGCAGATGGTGCGACGAGAGCAGCACGGTGAGCCCTTGCTCCCTACTAAGCTGTTTAATCAATAACAAAAATTCGTTTACGCCGCTCGGATCAATACCCAAGGTAGGTTCATCCAAAATGATGACCTCGGGCTGTTTAATCAACACATCAGCAAGGCCAAGCCGCTGTTTCATCCCGCGCGAATAGGTTGCCGTCTTTTTGTGTGCCGCTTGCGCCAGCCCCACGGTTTGCAACATCTCCGTAGATCGCGTGTGCGCCTCCGCTTCAGATAATCCATTGAGACGGGCAATGAAACGTAAGTTTTCGAGCGCGGTCATGTTATCATAGAAGCCCACACTGTCGGGTAGGTAACCTACCTTTTTTTTAACAGCTATCGGATTTCGTGTTGCATTGTGTCCGCATACATGTGCTGTACCTTCGTCAGGTTCCGTCAGACCAAGCATCATCAGGATACTCGTTGTCTTTCCTGCGCCGTTTGGCCCCAACAGGCCATATATTTCGCCCTTCGCTATAGACAGATTCAGGTTATCGACCGCCGTCAACGACCCGTATCGTTTTGTCAGACCGGATAATTGTATTATCGAATCATTCATCATTCAACCTCCTATCTGCGGCCGTATTTCCGGATGAGATAATAGACCAAGCATATTGCAGTTAAAATAATGAGTACACCTATCCAGCCCGACAGCATGGATGTCGTTACCGCAGCGCGGAAGGAAATCTCTGCCGATCCGTTTGGATTTCTGGCCGTAAATTTAGCGACATAGTCGCCTGCAATCGTTTTGTCGGGCACTTTAAGGTTGATCTTTACATCAACGGTTTTTCCGGACTCAAGCTGTTTGATATTCGCAGGCTCGAAGGTAGCTTCCCATTTGGCAGGCAATTGGGAGCTTAGTTCCACATCGTTAAGTGGCAGCGTGCCCGTATTTTTTAAGATGACCTGTATTTCCTTACTGCTTCCGGCCACTACTTCGTCACTAAGCCGACCTGTGAGGGTTGTCATTTCAATGCTATACGAGCCCTTCACCACGGCTTCGAGGTCCAGGCTGAGGGTATCCTGTTTGGATACAGCCCGAACGGGTATCTTGTATTTATCGGGTTTGGCTGTATACGCCGCGTTAACTTCTATGCTGACGTCCTGCATTTGTCCGGCTTCTAAACGGATCGATTTCACAAAACTTCCCTGAACCCGATAACTGATCTGCCAACCGGCAGGCAACTGGGTATCCAAGTCGTACAGGACGGCTTCTCCGCCACCATTTCGTAGGGTGGCATTGTACCGAAAAGGTTCGTTTGAAGCCGCTTCGATGTTGATTAATGGTGTTTCAAAAGCAGATTTGGCGTTGCTTTGTGTTGCCGACTGCTGTGCATGAGCTTGGTAGTTGTAACCAAAGAATAGCGCTAAAAAAAGCGCATAAAAACTAAATTGTTGTGCGTGGTTAAATTGTAATCGTGTTAACATAATCCAATAACTAAAATTTATATTTTATAGAATAATAGTCACAAAAAAATGCTCGGTAAATGTACCCCTTGCTAAGTTTAAAATTTGATTACAAATTAAAATATCCGATTGCAAAAAGTCAAGTGTCTTTTTAAAAAAAAATAAAAATATCTGCCACGCAGCAACTTCTTTCATTTCATTTGAAAGATTTGTTAAACTGTCTATGGAATTATTTCCATTTTCCTATTCTGAGTTTATACGCTTTAAATCATTAGATAGCGGAGAAGCTGCCGTGATGGCGTATCTCAAATCCGGAGGAATAGCCGAATACATCAAAACAGGCATTCCCCTTATCCTAAACACATTGGTTGATGATATATTGATGAAGGACATTGCCGTACGACACGCAGTTCGTGATATCAACTCGCTTATTGAATAATATTCGGACGTTTGGAACATGCTGTACATTCCGTTGAAAAGCAAGCCGTATAAAAAACACCCTGGGAGTATGCATACTCCCAGGGTGTCTAACATCCTATCGCCGTCGCTGTTTCCCTTCCAATAGCCGGCTTACGAGATAACTGACCGTAGCACCGATAGCCGCCATTAATGCTGTATGCAGCATATTAGACCAGTCGAAGTTATTCCAGATCGAACACAGCGTACCACCAAGCGTACCCATCTGTACATTATTCAGTGGCCTCATCGTGCTTCTCCTTCCTTTCTGCGATATTACCCTCCGCTTGCTCGCCGTCATCCACATTCCCTTTATCCAATCCCCGACCCTCAGTTTCCGGTTCCTGCTTCCCGTTATCCAGTACCGATTCGATAATCCCCAGCCCTACGGCCACATATTTTAAAATATTCAATGCCTTGCCCGGCAATTTAATTGGAGCCAGCAATACCACCTGTACTGCTTGGCTGATTTTGTTTATGATGTGTTTCATTGTTTTGATTGTTAACAAGTTAGAAGGTTAAAAGGATAAGAAGTGAAACTTTCTAATTCGTCATTCCTAATTCTCTACCCCCTAATCACTAAAAACACTTCTGCCTCCATATCCCACATACTGTACACCAGTGCTTTCAGTTTTCCCAAAGCCTTACGGCTGTCGTCGCCTGTGCCTTCCCCGGTCAATGTCGTAACCGGAGCAATACAGCCGAGCAGATGCTTCTGGGCATCGTTACCTGCATGGATCAGGATCGCTTCACGACCGAGTACGGCAGGGATACCGATCTGCTCGCCATTTTTCGGATAGACGCGCTTTTCCAATTTATAGCGTCCTTCCGGGATACAGCTCAGCCGCGGCGTGTTGTTCTGGTCCGGTAATTCAATTGTATGGCATACGTGTTCACCATTATAGGTGATGGTTCCATTTGTTCCCTTCTCTCCGTATTTCCGTCGGAGATAGAGTGTATGTGTCTTCATAGTCACCAATCACTATCGTACCAAAATGCTAGCGGTCTGACTCCAGTCGCCTGCTCCCTGCGTATTAACGGCACGTACACGCACCTCATAGCGCCTCCCGACCTCTAGTGGAGCGAGTATATTGTTGCGACTCGATGTCGTCGTGAGGCGGTCGCTCCATTCCGACTCCGGCTGTGTGATCATCCGGTACTGATACTCATAGATCAGTGCCCCTCGCTGCGCTGCAAAGTTTAAACGAGCCTGTCCCGACTGCCGCCCATCACTCATTTTCACCGATTCCACCATTAGCGGCACCAAAGTCGCAGATCCCATACTGTTTGTCGGGAATCCCGAACTCAAGAGAATAGCAAGCCTTCCCTTAGCCACCGAATTCACATAATAGGCAAGTTGTTGCAATGCCTCAGCAAGCGGTTCCTTGCTATCATTCTTAATCGCCGTATCCTCCGGTGATCCGCGCTTGCGGGATATTGCCAGTTTTCCCGTAAAGTCATCCAACAGGATCTGAACATCATCGAGCACAGGTGCCGGGGCGGGATAATTACTGTTGTCTGTCATTGCGCCAATAATGGTATTGGCTGTCACTACGAGTTCATCGTCTTTCATCCGAGAAAAACTGATGAGTGCTTTTGCTTTAATTGCCATTTTTTTTAGTTTTCGTGAACAGGGTGATCTATGAAGCCGACATTCACCTCTCACCTATTCTTCTCGTTCCTTAGTCCTCGCGAGCTGACCGAACGATACAAACGTAGGTATGCAAAGTGACCCATGTCGACTTTTGACACGATTTGGCATAAATTGACACGATGAGACATTTTCAGACAGGATAAATCTAAACAACACCAAAAAACACAGCATACAGCACATTGTGGCGTACATTCAACGTACGCTACGCGAAATACAAATCTTGCTAAACAAGATATACAACCTGTTATGGAGACTACCCCACTCTATAGCATACGTACGGCATGTTGCATCCTATCTATTCCATGCGGTAACAGGCATACACACGCCGTTATACGACTTATAAGGATGTATAAAAGACGTATCTGCCGGCATAGTGTACTGTCGGACCTTGCTAACGCACATACAGCAGGTGATAGATGAGATACAAAATGCAATAGCATGCCTACAGAAGTCAATACAAAGCACATCAGACCTGTTACAACTCCTACATAAAGCTGCACCCCTGCTAAAGTATACTGTAAGACAGTAATCAGATCCTGCCTTTGAGCCGGCTCTGCTCGAACGCCTCCTGCAGATCCTCCTCAAAATAGTTGTCCTCACCGGTAAGGCGCATCGGCCTGAGTAATCCCGATTTGATATGGCGATTGTACGTAGACTCGCTCATACCAAGCTCCTGGATTACCTCCCACTTGGTCCAGCGTCGCCTTTTCTCCAATGGAAGCCTACGGTATCCGATATGTTGTTTGATTTCGTTTACTAACAAATAAGTATCCTTCAAAACCTGAAGGACAAGGTTTACTAAACTTTTCATAACTGGTTAGCACGTTTTTCGCCACTTCCAAAAGCGGCTGGTTTTAACATTTACCCACTATATTGATCAGTTGGGCATTTTAACTTCCATTAGTTTCCACCTTTCATCGACTCTGTTAGCTTATCATAGGCATCTGGATTCAAAATAGCCAACGGTTTCGCATGACCATGGAGATGCACTTCTTTTCTGGAATAGGATTTAACAGCATCTATATTGACTGCTTCCTTCGCACTTATCCGAACAAACCGATGATCCGGTAGGTCTTGCATGAGTTTTGTTAGTGCGATCCGGTATTCGATCGGTTCTTTATCTTTGAAGTACAGGGATACGATATTATCGTTCACACTGACATATTCCAAATCAGCCAACTCGATCACTTGTCTTCTTTTGGTTTTAAAATTACGTATGGGGATCATCGTATTCAGATTCCGCTTTGCCTCCTCGCGTTCGTCCACCTCTTTGATGGCCACCGTAATCGCGTAATTCAGTTCGTCCCACGAAAAAAGCTTATTAATATATGCTTTTGCCTTGATTTTTTGAAATTCAAAACCGTACTGGCCGTGCCCAGTAAACACGAGGATAACCGGCGGATTATCCAGTAACTGGGCAAACTCCCAGCCCATCATCGTCGGCATCTCCATATCTAAAAACAAAATATCCACGGGATCAACATGATGAAGTTTTAATGCTTCTTCAGGGTCATTCACCTCATGGACTACGTCGACATACGGTATGCGGAGCAACATTCGCTGCAATAATTTTGTCGAAGACAGATCGTCGTCCAAGATCATGATCGTATATACGTCCTTTACCATGTTCCGTTGCTTAATATCGTAGCAATTTCGCCCGCGACGTGTACCGTAAAGCAGTCGCCGTCTTCTACACGTTCAATACGAATGGGCCAGTTACCCGCATCAATCCGCTGCTGCATGAGTATAAAGCCCATGCGCGTTCCCGGTATACTATTCCGCTTTTCTTGTCGAAACCGATTGCTCGATCTGAATCGCCACTGCCGATTGTCCGACATTAAAACGATATGACCCGGTGAGGCTGTTGTCAGCGTAGCATACTTCATCATGTTCTCTACCGGAGCCAACAATGTTCCAATAGGAATATAGGTATCCGGCTTATCTACTGGCGCTTCCAATATGAGTGATCTATCACCGAAGTAGCTTTTGCCTAATCGCACCAAATTTTCGACCTGCCGCCACTCGTCGGCGAATCTTATGTCCAACTCGGCCTCCTGCATCTTGAGCGCGTAACGCATCACCTCCGATAATACCATCAGCGTATCCAAGTAATCATCCTGGTTATCCATGGTAAGCTTACCCATCGTGGTTGCAATAACCGCCTCGATAAAATGAGGTGCCAGGTTTTTAACCTCTATACGTACACGCAAATCTTCTATACTAACCATCAGTGCCTCGCGTTCCACCTCGGCTTTACGAATCGCTGCCTTTTTCTGTGCATTTCGAACCAAAAATACCATAGCGAAGGCGCAGGTCCATACGAAACTGAATGCCGTTAGGATACGGCTCCGGAATTCCCCAAGATCAAAATCAGTATCCGCCCGCTGAAATACGACCCCTAACCGGGGCAACCAATCGTATAGCATAGGATACATGCAGCACATCGCCAGCCCGACCGCAAGCAACGTAAGCATGGCTCCAATCAGCCGGTTATACCAGTCTGTCATAACGAGATACCAGCAGGCTACAAAAAGTACCATGTAGAAGAATGCGAACAAAGCACTAGCTGCCGTAATGTGACTCAGCGGAATTTCCATTTGGTCGGATAGTATATTTAGCACGGTTAAAAAAAAACAGAATACAACAAAACTCAATAGGTTCCAAAGTAACATAACATATAAGCTATTTTTCATCATTAGGATATAGATATCTTAAAACTAAAAAATCATAGCTTAAGTACAAAATTTAACCTTTGCGCATTGTAATAACGTCTATCGAACAAGTAGTACTTATCGCCTAATGGAAGTAACACCATCGGATCCCTTTTGCGTGCTTCCATTAAATCTTCATCGATCAACTTTAACATGCCGTTAGTGTGTAAATACAGCCAACATTCCCATTGCCAGGGGGCATCGCGCAGCACCGGTTCCAGTACAGAAAAGAGCGCCCGTCCCCCCCTGAAAATAAAATCCGATCGGCTTTCACCCTTTGTTGCCATGATAGATTTTTGTAACACTATTTTTACTCCGCGACAGGTCGGTACGGATAAAATCGGGTATAAGCTTACCTTAAAAATATGTGCCATGAGGGGTATTCCTTTTTTCAAATGCAGCTGTCCATCCAAGAACGGAACCAGGATTCGGTCATCTTTGCCCGCAATCGGCGTACCCGAGGAGCCATCGGCAAATACCAGAATGTGCCGCCCCTGGCGTAGGCTATTTCGTACGCGCAACAGCAAAGACGCATCCTCACTAAACAGGTACTGGTACTCGAACCCATCACGGTTCATTTCCTGCTGCAAGCGATCAAAAACAAGCTTTGACCGCGTGTATACAGTACGGTCTAGGATGATATCAAAGAGCAGGCCCGCTTTGGCTAGCGACAGCGGTTCCTGCATGTGATGGCCCGTATGGAAAAGAACGAACACACCGGGTGGAAGCTTACGGATCTGATCCAGCTCATCACCCTCCAAAATCGCATTGCGCACGATGTCCCCGTAGTGCCATTCCTTCCATTGCTCATATACCGTTGTATGGTATGCCCAAGATATCTCAGGTAGATATTGATGGAGATTAGCGCTGAATAACGCAAAATCCCAATCGCTTATTGGTTTATACATGATCTTTAATTTGGTTAAAACAGACCCGCCGCGCCTTAAACGGAGGGTCTGATCTGTGGTAAGTGATAGATTATAATAAAGGCGTTACGATTGGACATTTACGCTTGGACTCCTGGTCCCCTTCCGATCCAAAGATTTTTTGAAGATGCGACCATGCGATCACCTCATTTTCCAACACCATCTCTTGATGGCGCATCAGTACTTGTTCTTTTGCATTTTTCATTATTGAACCTGTTTACGTTTTTAATTGCGCTTCACACACCCGACTGGCCTTATCTGCTGTGTAAAACAGAAATAACTCTGATTAATCCCCGGCAAGGTGCAAGAGTTATTTTGTTAAAAACGAAAAAAAACGTACGTTATCCCATAACTGATTTTTACCCGATCTGGAACAAGGTAAATCGACCCACCACAAAATATATACGATCTACCCCAGAAAAATAAGATATACGTACCAAAATCGCTGACGTACGATTTTTCTGTGCCGCTGTGGATGCCGAGTGTGAAATTAGCCCGCCTAAAATAGCTAGCTATGAAAAAAACCTACTTTATTGAACTCGACCACATCTTTGGCTGCCCGCTTGGCCCAGCACTAACTGCACCGCTATCCCCTTCCATTATCTTTAGCGATGGCGATATCCTCTATCGAAAACAAGGAAGCCGCAGCTGCATTAAGCAACGCTTTAAAGGCTGGTACGGTTACCTGCAACACTACGACATCGTATTGGATGAAGCCGTCGATATCCCAATCGAAGTCAAACAGCGGGATGTGCATGTATTCTATCTGATGCAAAACCGGGGACATATCGAATTGCGGGACGACGCCGGCAAATGCCTGTTTCACCTCGACGCCCAACGTGCGATTTACATTTATCTGGTGCCAGGCACTTATTGGTTCAAGGTATCTGATGGCAGGCATCGGCTGTTCAGCTTTTATTTTGATACGGGGATCTTTCGGTATGGTGCCGATGAGACCTTCAAATTCCTGCAGCCGCCCCTGCGGGCACACTTTGAAAACTGCCCTTATCCCGTAGCGAGTATAGATTTTCCCGTTGACCCGGTTACGGCCACTTACATCTATCATCTATGCCGTAATCTCCAAAAAGGAAGTATGGATCATGCGGTATTTATCAGCGAACACCTCCGGCAGCTGCACCACTTCTCCAAAGACAGCGTATTGCGCGAGCAGGGCCCCGACAATTATAACCAGTACCTAGCGACCTCAGCGAAAAAGATTATCGAGATCGATACAGAAGATTTTGGCATCGTCCTGAAACTGGCGGAGGTTGCCGATAAGCTTGCGATCAGCCTGAAGCACCTCAGCGCTATTTTTAAGGAAGAATGCGGTATCACACTCAATGCCTTTAAGAAGCAATGCGTTATGGAGAAGGCTAAAGGCTTACTACAGGAAGGTAAAACCGCACGAGAGACTGCACTATACTGCGGCTTTGAAAACCGATCTGCCTTTCATCGATTTTTCAAACGCGAAACCGGAATAACGCCTTTAACACACATGAACTTGATAAACAATCAAAATAACCGTTTACAACCTTCATTTTCCGAAAAAAGGTAACATCGATTCCGTAAACCAGTAACATTTTCCTGCTTTTTCTGACTTTCCTTTGTAGTGTAAACTTTAAAGAGATGAAAAAGAAACAAAAAATCGTAAACATTATCATTGTAGTACTACTCTTTTTGTGGATTCCGATTACGATCGATAAGCTTTACAATTTTGAAGTCTTCAAAGCGGGAATTTATCGTCAGCCATTTTCAAATAAACTAGGTGAAGCATTAATATATACTCTACCCTTCACTGAGTTAGTCATCGGAATTCTGCTGATCATTCGAAAAAGTAGGCATATCGGATTTGCACTTTCATCGCTCATGATGGCCCTATTCACTAACTACGTAGGTATGGCCTTATTACTCGGAAAAACGGGGCTACCATGCTCATGCGGATCTGTTATCCCTAAGCTTGGATGGACATGGCATTTTTGGTTTAACCTAGTTTTCCTCTCTCTTAGCATCATCGGATATTTTTTACAACGTCATTTAAATCGTAACGGAGCTTTCAGGGAGAATTCCGCTACAGGCCCATCGTCTGCCAAAAGACGAAATACTATCAATTTTATAAAACATTTAAATTGTACAAAATGAAAAGATTCATTTTTAAAAACGCAATGCCGCTAATAGCTTTAGGCATTGCTTCAGCAAGTTACTTAATGATGTCCTTTGGGATAAATCCAGAAAAAGCAGATGATCAATTTTGGTTCGAAGTTAACTCGAGTAATCAACCCACTCAAGTACTCGAAGAAGGCCCTGATCCAGAATGTGAAACTTTGGAGGAACCGGATTGTGCAAAACTGTACAATGAAGAGGATACAGAGGGTACCGGATCTAATCGTACCGTTATCCCTGGTCATGAAGCCAACTATGTAAACTATGTGAGTAAAATCATGAACTAATATAAAAATCCGGCCCCGAAGATCGGAGCCGGATTTTTATTATTCTCTGGGGTTCTGTGCTATTCCCGAAAGAAATATTACCTCATCCGGAATAGGAAGCACATAGTTGAGACTATTGGGAATTAATGAAATTACCTGCCCTTCCAGCATTCGCGAAATCGTTATACCTGCATTATCATTTTTATTCAAGCGACGGATATCCGACCATCTTATCCCACGGTACAGCAGACCTTTTCTCCTTTCCAATAGAACCGCTCTCAAAACATCGGCCTGCGAATCCCCTGTCACCGGATCTACCGCAACATTATTTGCATACCGACTAGTCAAATATTCCAACAATATACGTTTGGCTTCAGCTAGTAGATTTAGTCGGGCCGAGCATTCCGCCGCGATAAGATATGCCTCATCTACAGCCAGCCCATTGAACAGCAACGCACCACCGGTATAACTACCTTTAAATACATGATAGCCATTCCTGGGAACAAACCATGAGGTGGCACGTAGATCATCTTTTTCATAAGCGCCAATTAACAACGTGTCCACATAGTCTGTTGAAGAAACTGTAGAGGTATATGACATTGAACTATGTAAAAGAACTTCTTTGTTAAATTGCCCCATAGGATATGTGGCAGACGCGTTAAGCGTATTGAAATCCAATAGCTCAAAGTTATCCATTATACGCTGTGAAGAAGACAAAGCTCCTTCATAATTTCCCATCAATAATTGTACACGTGCTAACAACAAAGCTGCTGCAAACTGGGTGGGTCTCGTCTTGATAGTTGATTGCTCGGGCAACAGAACTATTGCACGCGTCAGGTCCTTTTCCATCTGCATATAGACATCCTCCACTGTAGAACGACCGACCACCTCACTTATGTCACTTTTTAATCGCAAAGGAAGTCCTAGACCACCATTTTCTCCCTTAATATCGTAAGGAGCGCAAAAAACCTGTGACAAGTTATAGTAAGCAAAAGCCCTAAAAAATAAAGCACCACCCTCAAGATGTCTCGCTTCTATCTCCTCACTTTTTAAGTTCTGCAGTCCGTCTAATACATTGTTCGCATAAAATATCTGATGAAAACTTCTATTCCAGTCCGTTACGGAAGTACCCTCATAAAGGTCTTTTTTCCAAACATAGGCATTGCGCTTTAAAATATTTGTCAAGGAAGCATAGTTATTGGTAAGTATAAAAAAATCATCGGACGACAGATGAGATAGATATGGTAATGTTTGATTCATTACATCAGCCTTGTCTATCAAAGCCCTAAAATCCTCCAATGTTGATGGGATAATCATGCTCTTGTCGGTTTTCACCGATAAAAAATCGTCCATACAACTGACGGATAAACAGGAGCAAATTATTAAAATTAACGTTCTCATTTTTTCAGTTATTAAAATCCAAAATTCAGTCCTACTGTCCAAAAGCGCTGTCTTCCAAAAGCGCTCTCGTGGGTCAGCGGATCCAGTTTCGCACTATTCGCTACCCAAAGTTGACCAACATTGTTGACCATTAGATATAAGTCTGCTGATTTAACTATTTTCTTACCGGGAAGTCTTTTCACTCCCATGAGATCTACGGCAAGACGAATATCTTTTAAATAAATATAATCTGCCCGTTCTATCAGTGTACTGGAATTGGTATATAGCATAGTCCATAAACTTAAATCGGCCACCTTGGGCATAGCCGGCACCTCAGTAAATTGCTCATCACCAGCCTGCATCCATCGTTTACTGTAGTCGGAATGTCCTACCCAATTTGTCGCCAAATCTTCATAGCTGATACTTGGGCGACGTAGGTAGTGTCCCAATCCGTACAAAATACTAAATGAAAGTTCCACCGGCCTGAAAACAAGCCTGTTAAAAAAGGAACCCGAGTACACAGGCAAGGACGTTCCGTGAAAGGTTAGATCTTCAAAAGTGGTATTGGTTTTTAAAGTAGCATAATCACGTGTTATCTCATCTCCGTACCAAAACCGGGGACTTCCATCTACTGGATCTAGGCCTGCCCATGGAAAGCTAAAGACACCGTTTAATGGTTTTCCTTCTATTGGAGCCGAAAAAGACGAAGAGAACAACGCTAGTGTATTCGTTCCTGAATAGCGAACCACTTCATCCCTATTCCAATTTAGAATAAGGCTGGGTGTCCATTCCAATTTGGCTACTCTAAAATTCCCATTTAAGCGGAAATCGACACCCTGTGATTTTAGTTCCGAGTTGTTACCAATAAATGTAAACTTATCGGCAACGAAGAAGCCGGTTGTCGGATCTAGTGCGGCCTCACCGATAAGATCTGTTCCTCGCTTTTGGTAATAGTCAACAGAGCCACTCCATTTATTCCCCTCAATTCCGAAATCCAGTCCGAGATTAGCAGTTTTCACCTTTTCCCATCTTAAATCTTCATTAGGTGGTGTAAGAATCTGAGCACTGGGTAGGCCGGTTAACAGTGTATTTCCATAGCGCGCGGTACTATACCGCGTTAAAGATTTGTTGACATTCCCGCTGTACCCCACCGTGGCGCGAATCTTGAGAAAAGAGAGCCAAAAATCTGGTGACCAAAAATCCTCCGCACTAGGCGTCCAAGCCAAACCAGAAGACCAAAGAGGAACCGCTTTTTGATTGGTATTGACACCGAATAAATTAGAGGCATCCCGGCGGGCGCTAAAGGACATCAAGTATCGATTTTTGAATGCATAGCTTCCGTTGAAATAATAAGACAAAAATCTGTCTGTACGATCGGAAAAACCTATCCCCGAGGGTATAGATGCACGACTATTTTGCGGAAAAGTCAAAAATCGTGTATTCAGATCGGGGGTCTGAAAAGTTAAGGTTTCAGGGTTATATCCATATACCATAGTAGATGATTGCCTGCCAACCGTCTGTTTAATTTCCATACCCGCCAATAGATTCACATCAGAATTTTTCCAAGATCTTGAGAAGTTTACCTGCCCTCGGCCCAAATGCGATAAGATACGGCCATCTTCCTTATTCAATATACTTCCGTCGGCTATTGGAAACAGAAGCGTCCCGTTCTCTTCATAAGCATACCTGTTTCGTAAATTTCTTACATAGTAGCTTTTTCGGTCGTAAAGAAGATTAAGCTGATCCGAGATATCCTGATAATTATACAGTAACTGTAGGTTCAATCCTGTGGTTATGTTAACCTGTGTCCTGAAAGACATTAAGAGCTGTTTATTTTCCCTTCTATTCTGATTTAATGCCATCTCTTCCAGCGGTCTATAATCCCAGTCCAAACGGGAGGTACTTTCTTGTTCTTCCAAAAACAACGGATTGTAATTGTCAATTAATGCCAGCGCATTTCCCTCCCCATCAGCTAATCGGGCATAAGGATATAACCCTCCTGTGCCTATCTGCCTATACGTGCTCCCCTCATTCCGGTACATACCTCTATTATATTGAATATTGGGCGAAAGTTCTAACCATGAGCCAACTTTAAATGTTGATCTTGCTAACAACGCAAGCCGTTGATCAGCATTTCGCTGTATATAGGAACGGTTTCTGTTCCAACTTCCAGAAAAGAAATGAGCTGATTTTTCTCCCGACTCGCTGAGCTGTACACTGTGCTGTTGTTCAAAACTGTTCTGAAATAGATACTTATCAAGATCCAAACGTACGTCCTCTTGTCCTAATTGGGCCAACTGCTCTGTCAATACCGTCGAACTTATATCGCCCGATGCCTCCTTTAACAGAAGTCCGACAACAGGTGAGAACGAGCGGTAGCCTGGATTCGATTTCAATGCGTTATAATATCCTTCGTCAAAAAGATAACGTTCAAAACCAATAAATTCCTGGCTATTCAGCAAAAAAGCATCGTAATGGCGGTTTGGTATCGCTCCCACCGTTAAGTAGTTATTGAGTTTGACCTGTGTACCCATACCACTGGCCGATTTTGTTGTAATTACCAGCACCCCATTTCCAGCGCGAGCTCCCCAAATCGAAGCGGCAGCAGCATCTTTCAATACGGTGATAGATGCGATGATGTTGGGATCGAGAGCAGATAGATCTCCTTCATAAGGCGCACCATCCAAGATGACCAACGGTGTTCTGTCTGACCGTATGGAAGAATAGCCCCGCACGATCAACGCATTATTTCTACCTTCCAATCTGCTATCGAGATTAAGCCCACTGACTGTACCCTCCAACCTGTCTACCAAACTGGGAGAAGCCCTTCGCTCCAGTTCCTTTTCAGAAAGTGATGAAAATGATCCCGTGGCACGTTCTCTAGGAATGCTCTCGTATCCAGTATGAATCTGCACCTCTTCGAGCTCTCTCCTTAGCGGATCCAGATAAACAATTTGTTCACCCCCCTCCGTTATCTCTAGTTCCATTTTTTTAAAGGCCATGTGTGCTATCCGGATACGGATAGGAAGACTGGTAAAAACTAATTTACATTTCCCTTCCGTACTGGATACAACAATAGAATTACCTATACCTTCGGTATGTATTACAGCCCCCGCTATTCCCGAATTATCTTCCGCATTCCTGATATCCAGAAAGACGACAGTTTCTTTTTGTGCCAAAGAGATCGATACCGTTAATAAAAGACTTACGATCAAACATACATACTTAATCATGTGTGCCTCCTTTCTGGTTGTTATCGATCAGGTCTCGAATAGCGAACATATCAAGCTCGACCATTTCTTTCGATATCTTATAACCTTGTGGCATAATAAACCTGTTAATATCTTCCAGTCCTTCTGGAAGTATATCAGGAACGGCGATCAACTCCATCTTCTCGCCGGTCTGGTTCACCCATGGTATTAATGTCTTCGACTTGTGGCTCTGCACATCCAACATATCGACAAACCGGTATATGGGTACGCTAGTCGTGGTTTGATCGGTAACAAGTTTCTTATTTAAATCTGTATATTTCTTTAAAACAAAAGCCGGAACTGTCATCCGCTGCACTTCACCTACAATATGATATCTCTCGGCAAAAAAAGCGTTAACCTCCGCCAGTAGTTGGCTCCCAAGTTTAGCCTTATCCGCTATGAAAGAAGAATACTGTAAAGAATACAGATGCGCCGTACTATCCCGGTAGTAGTAATCCACCTCTGTATTGACTATCATGTCTTTCCACTTCGTCTGGTAAACGAGACGGTTCGGATTCCGCAGATCAGGATGGTCAAGCGCTATAATGCTCTGATATATCTTCTTAACACTGCTATTAGTAATCGCAAAACACGTAGGGCTGTCGTGCCTACCCGGTTTAAACTGCGCACCAGCTGCCACATTTTTAAGATAGCCTGCCAGTGTAAATGAATGTCGAAATACCGTAGGATTGAAGATAAGACTATCGGCCATGAAAGGATCTTCAATACGGAATTCCATTCTATCTTCGCGAAGACGTCTTGGAGCCTTCCCATTCACAAGGTAGCTTCTTAGCTTCTCTTCTGTTACTTCGGTCGGTTGGGTAATGGCAACCACTTTATCACCACTGATCCAAACGTACATGGGAAGAAACAGCTGTGGAAAGTATTTTGATAAAGTTTCCCGTACCTCTACCACAGAAGACAAGGTATAGCCGTGATCCCTCAGGTAGTCACCTGCTTTTGCATCTTGATTCGTAGCCAATATAAATGCGACACTATCGCCAAAAGTTTTTTTGAGATTCTCCTGCTTCGGAAGATTGGCTAGGCAAGTACCGCATCGGGTCGACCAGAAATCAATAATAATAAGCGGTCTATTTCTAATTTCATTAAATGAAAATCTGGACTTCCCCTCAGGATGGTTTACTATCCGATAGGCTCTTTCCCAAAACTCAGGTGGGATTTGGTCTCCAATTTTAATACGCTCTACCGCTATCTGCCCATTAACAACCCGCTCTCTAGCGGGCTTCGCCTGGGCATCACTAAACAACACACATATGAAAAACAGGCAACATATTCGTAGAATGCTCCCTAAAAAATTGTTATTTGTTACATTAATTTTTCCGGTTCGCGGATTTTGCACAGGCATTTCATGGTTTTTAAAACTGCGTTTAAACGCACTAAACACACTTTTACGAACAGTTCGCAGAAATAAGTAGGTATTTCGCGGATTTTTTGGACAATTATCTTGGTCATCTAATCGGACATGATCCGGTAGTTCCCAAAAACTGTTTTCTTCGTCATCATCAGTATTACAGCGACGTGATGATCTGTCATTAGATAGCACATTCCTACCGTTATCATCGTCATTACGAGGAACGGAGTGACGCGGTAATCTTTCTAACGATTCTTCGGCAATGTCATCGCGATGATCAGAGCGAAGTGGCGATCTTTTTATTGTATTTAGGGTATCGTCTATCGTTGGCAATAGCCCATAGCTTTCCCCTTTGCGTAATTTTCGCATTCTTGTAATTGCTTAATGCAAAGGTTGCTCGCGAGCTATCCTCCCTAACCCCTATCTCCTTCTACCTAACTCCTACCCAACCTTTGCAGTTCAAAAAATAAATTATTTGTTTTTCCGAATGCGCTTTTAGACTTTTCATAACAGGTTTTAAACGGTTTTCATTTAAGCCATTCACGGAAATATGGTAAAAAACCGATCTCTTATTATTGCAAATCAATAAAAAACATTTCAAATCATTTGTAGGTACTAAATAATTATGCTACTTTTATTGTATCAAGAATCAAAATAACAAACTGATTTAGATAGCCTATGTAAACAATTGTGTACATATTTTAACGAAGATCGGTTGACAGACACTAGCGGGGTTGGGAGAAAAAATATATGCTGTGTTGGTACCATTCATTGCGTCTGCTGGCGGTACACGCTCCTATCCCCTGCTGTCTGATTTTTTTATGCGAGTTAATCAGGCGCACGGATTATGTTCTTTAAAAGAAGTTTACGGGAAAACCGTGGGCAACGATCGTTGATCGAGACTTGGCGGGTAGTGGCGGTTTTTAATCGTGTTATCATAATGTTTACAATTTATGAACAACGATGAATCTCGAAGAGTGTTCTAGTTGAAAACCAGCTGGAACGGCCTTGCTTCTTCTAAATTGGAGGAAATCCGCCTGGTAAACCTCTCTAACAGAAAATCTGTTAGGGCCCTTAAGAAGTACAAACGCAAAGACCGCCCATACTGGCATAATATACAAAGATATAATTTCCAGTAATATGTGGGCGACCTCACGGTACTCTCTTGGGCAAAATTTGGCGGATTTTTCCAATAAGAGAGACATCGTTTACTAGCCTAATTTAAAATAGGCTAGTTAAGTGTCGCAATAAATATTAACACAAATATACAATACTTGATTATAAACATCAAGTATTTTCTTAAAAATATTTTTTATGATTAAAATTAATCGATTCGAAGAAATTTTCATAATACATGGAATTCAAAATAAAGAAATTGCAAATCTTTTTAATGTGTCTGAGTCAACCGTATCTAGATGGGTCCACAATAAACAACAACCTGATATTCTCAAATTCTATAAAATCGCAGAATATATTAAAATCGATATTAGAGATCTACTCCACCAAAGTGAATGGGTGAAAAAGAAGTAAATTTTGAAGGTCACAGATTGAGATCTCCGCGTAAAACTATTATAAACTAAATAAACCAAGCAAAACTCATGAACCTGAATCCGTCACTTGCATTTAGTAAAAGCTAAAGCTTTTACGGGAAACCGTAGAAGGGCTGAGGGAGAGATGATAGGTTTAAAGAATATAAATAAAAAGGTTATGCAGATACGTTATACATGAGAAGTCTCACATGAAGCAGTTCTATCTTTCGTTTCCGACAAACCCATTAAAGAAAGAATCATTAATGCGTTACAATGGGTATAGGAAGACGAGAATTTTTAAGGTTGACAAGTATTGCATTAACTGGACTTGCAATAGACCCGTTAAAAGCTGTGGCTATTAATGACAACATTTATGTAAACAAAAAACTTGGAATATTATTTCATAAACCGCAGGACTGGGGATTTGTTGCTATCAAAGACTTTGGAAAAATCAAAAGTGAACAAGTGTTTGGAGAAGGACTTGATGAGACAGTCGAAGAAATATGGAAAGAATTAGGAGAGCCAATCTGCATTGCTACAAAATATTATCAGGACAAACCGGAATATACAGGACTTTTCTCACCAACAATTACACTTAATATCACTCCAAAAGAAGAACTTGAATATTTAGGTTACGAAACATTTGAAGAACTAATGGAAATGTCAGCATTTGGGATTTCAAAAATTTTAAAGGAGTTTCGAGTGACAAAAAAGTATGCCCCTTACCTCATTAGTAATTGCAAGTTTTACGAGTATGACGCAGAGTATATGTTTGAACACATAGAAATAAATGAACCGCTCAAAGTGGAACTTAAGGTTTTTAAAGCAGAACACAATGGTTTGTATTATGACTTTAATTGCCATCAATCAATAACACAAAGACAATTCGCAAGTAAAGAATTTGAGGAATTTAAAAAGACAATAAAATTAATTTAGCTGCCTTAACAGCACATTTGCAATGGATGAGGTTTTGCTCTCAAAAGACGGTGGCGTGCTTAAAGAAAGTTAGGAGAATTACCGCCACAAACGACAAAACGTTGTATGGCCCATTCTGGTGCGAGCCTCTCGCTCGTGACCGGTATAGCACATCGTATTGCTTTTGACGAAATGGTTTGTTAATTTTATAGGAATAAACAAGCTTTTAACAAATAGTATAGGCATAGACAATATGTGGTATCACAAATTGCGAGGCCACAGCAAACGATTATTAACCGGTATACAGGATCGATAGCGCAATATCAATATAGGCAAAATCCGTTTTTATTAAACGAAATATACAATTAGGAAGTTAAATTTATTGCACATATTAGGGAGTTATCGGCAACCCTGACCGACCACCGTGCAGACATCAACGGACGGACAGAAAATAGAAAAATGCCAACGCTTCGCAAAATTAAAAGAGGTGTTTGCCACCGCACAAGCCGACACGAAAACACCACATTTAATTTTGCCCGACCCAAGCCCACCTACCACCCAAACAAAATTCTAACTTTGCACTATGGAAGATTTACAACAAATAACAGAATTTAAAACATCGCCCGAATTAGTAGAAAAACTACATCAATACAGTATAAGAAAAGAATATGAAGCAGGCGACATTATTCTAAACGAAAACGCACATATTCGTTCTATTCCGATTGTTACCAAAGGAACACTGAAAGTTATCCGAACGGAAGAAGACGGCAGGGAAATTCTGTTGTATTACATCAAAGCAGGCGAAAGTTGCATTATGTCGTTTTTGGGCGGTTTGCACAATGAAACAAGCAAGGTAAAAGCAGAAGTTGAAGACGATGCTGAAATTTTGTTTTTGCCCATTGAAAAAGTATCGTTGTTTATCAAAGAATATCCGCAATGGTTAGATTACATTTTCCGTTTGTATCACAAACGTTTTGAAGAACTGTTGGAAATTGTAAATGCTATTGCTTTCAAAAAAGTTGATGAAAGAATGTTGGCTTTGCTGAACAGAAAAGCAGAACTTACAGGAAATAAAACACTAAACATTACCCACGAACAATTAGCCAACGAGTTGGGAACTGCCCGTGTTGTAGTTTCACGACTGTTAAAACAGTTGGAAGAAATCGGAAAGGTTAAGTTGGGTAGAAACAAAATTACGCTTGTGTAACAAAAGTGGCTGTACAGGTTTTTGAGTTGATGCAATTTTGCGGCATCAATTTCAAAGGTCTATGGATATAGCAGGTTATTTAGCATCAATTTTTATCGGCATAGCATTAGGACTAATCGGTGGCGGTGGTAGTATTCTTACCGTTCCTGTTTTAGTTTATTTGTTCAGTATAGATGCGGTTTTAGCAACCGCCTATTCCCTTTTCATTGTCGGCACAACAAGCGTAGTCGGTTCCTTTTCTTACTTCAAAAAAGGATTGGTTAATATCAAAACAGCAGTTGTTTTTGGTATTCCGTCCATTATATCCGTTTTTCTCACAAGGGCTTATATCGTTCCTGCCATTCCGCAGGAAATTTTCAGCATCGGAAATTTTACCGTTACCAAAAGTATATTACTGATGTTGCTTTTTGCCGTGCTGATGATTTTCGCCTCATACAGTATGATTAAAAAGGATAAAAAATGTTGCGATGAAGAACCACAAAAACAACAATTCAATTATCCTTTAATTCTTGTTGAGGGAACTGTTGTAGGAATTTTGACAGGACTTGTTGGTGCAGGTGGTGGTTTTTTAATAATTCCTGCGTTGGTAGTGTTAAGCAAATTACCGATGAAAGAAGCCGTTGGAACTTCGTTAGTAATTATTGCTGCAAAATCGTTGATTGGATTTTTTGGCGAAAGTGGCGAAACAGTTATTGATTATATTTTTCTTGCAAAAGTTACCGCATTTGCCATTATTGGAATTTTTATCGGAATGGCACTTTCTAAAAAAATTGACGGCTCAAAACTCAAACCTGCATTTGGTTGGTTTGTGTTAGTAATGGGCATTTACATCATCATCAAAGAAACAATTTTGAAATAATTTTTGCTTGTGTAACCAATGTAACTGTAAACAAGAAAACGACTTCGCAATTTTGCATCATTAAATAACAAAAATAAAGAACAATGAAAGTAGAACAAATTTATACAGGGTGTTTGGCACAAGGTGCATATTACATCACTTCCAATGGCGAAGCAGCCATTATTGACCCATTGCGTGAAACGCAACCCTATTTAGACCGTTTGGAAAAAGACGGTGTGAAACTCAAATACATTTTTGAAACACACTTTCACGCAGACTTTGTAAGCGGACACATTGATTTGAGCAAAAAGACAAATGCACCAATCGTTTACGGAGCAACAGCAAAACCCGAATTTGAAGCGATTGTTGCAGAGGACAATCAAATTTTTGAATTGGGCAATGTAAAAATAAAAGTATTGCATACACCAGGTCATACAATGGAAAGTTCTTGCTTTCTGTTGATTGACGAAAACGGGAAAGAAACGGCTTTGTTCAGTGGCGACACACTTTTCTTGGGCGATGTGGGAAGACCCGATTTGGCACAGAAAGCAGCGAATATGACACAGGAAGAATTAGCAGGATTGCTTTACGAAAGCCTGTACAAAAAAATCCTGCCGTTGCCCGATGATGTAACCGTTTATCCTGCCCACGGAGCAGGTTCGGCTTGCGGAAAAAATATGATGAAAGAAACGGTGGACAGTTTGGGCAATCAAAAGAAAATGAATTACGCTTTGAACCAACCGAGCAAAGAAGCATTTATCAAAGCCGTTACAGACGGATTATTGCCACCGCCCGCCTACTTCGGTATGAACGTAGCAATGAACAAAAAGGGTTACGACACTTTTGACGAAGTTTTGAAACACGGAATGAAAGCACTTTCAGTAGAAGAATTTGAAGCGGTAGCAGAAAGCACAGAAGCATTGATTTTAGACACACGAAGCGACAAAGAATTTGCTAAGGGTTTCATTCCGCAATCTGTCAATATCGGTTTGAGTGGCGATTTTGCCCCTTGGGTTGGTGCAATGATTGTAAATGTAAAACAACCGATTTTGTTGGTAACAGAAACAGGCAAAGAAGAAGAAGCCGTTACACGTTTGAGCCGTGTAGGTTTTGATAATGTATTGGGGCATCTGAAAGGCGGTTTTGAAGCGTGGGAAAATGCAGGGAAAGAAACCGACACCGTAAACCGCATTACACCCGAACAGTTTGCTTCGGAAGTAAAAATTGGCGAAAGCAAAATCATAGACGTTCGCAAAGAAAGCGAGTATGCAGCGGAACACATCGAGGAAGCATACAGCAAGCCATTGGCTTACATCAACGATTGGATTAAAGACATCAATCCGCAAGAGCATTTTTACCTGCATTGTGCAGGAGGCTATCGCAGTATGATTGCAGCAAGCATTTTACAGGCAAGAGGTTACAGAAACTTTACCGAAGTAGAAGGCGGTTTCAATGCCATTGTACAAACCAATGTTCCTAAAACTGATTTCGTATGTCAAAGCAAAGTGTTAAACTAATTTTCATCACAATAACAATAATAGCAATGTTTGGAATTTTCAAAAATATGTTTGCACCAACAGACAACAGCAACTTGAAAGAAGCTGTAAAAAACGGTGCGTTTTTAGTGGACGTTCGCACACCTGCCAAGTTTTCGGCAGGTAGCGTAAAAGGTGCGGTAAACATTCCGTTAGACAAACTACCAAGTCAGTTATCCAAATTCAAAAACAAGAAAAGCATCGTTGTTTTTTGCAGAAGTGGCAGCCGTAGCGGTCAGGCAAAAAGTATTTTGGAGCAAAACGGATTTCAGAATGTCATCAATGGAGGCACTTGGCAAAATGTAAATCAGGCAGCAAATGAGTAAAGAAGAAAAAGACATACAATGTTGTGTAACGCAGTGCGAAAATCCGCTTGACCAAAACTATTGGAACGAGCGTTGGCAGAAGAATGAAACAGGTTGGGATATGGGTCAGGCTTCGCCTGCCATTACCGAGTTTATGACACAATACCCGAATAAAAATGCAAACATTTTAATTCCGGGTTGTGGCAATGCTTACGAAGCAGATTTTTTGATTACAAACGGATTTACAAACATCACATTGATTGATATTGCACCAAAAGCCGTTGAAGCATTACAAGAAAAATTTGCCGACAAGCCACAAGTAAAAGTATTGTGCGAAGATTTTTTTCAGCACAAAGGCAATTACGATTTAATCATTGAGCAAACATTTTTTTGTGCCATTCCACCTTTTCGTAGAAAAGAGTATGCAGAAAAAACGGCTTCGTTGCTCAACGAAAACGGTAAAATAATCGGGGTTTTGTTTGACACACAATTTGACCAACCGTTTCCACCGTTTGGCGGTTGCCCTTGCGAATACAAACCAATTTTTGAACCACATTTTACCATTAAAACAATGGACGAATGTTACAACAGTATTCCGCCAAGAGCCTATTCAGAAGTATTTATTAACCTGATAAAAAAATAGAAAAGATGAAAAAGAATATGGGAACAGCAGACAAAGCAATCCGAATACTCATAGCGATTGTTATTGCAGCATTGTATTTCACGAATGTCATTTCGGGAACATTGGCAATCATATTGGGCATTTTAGCGGTGGTGTTTGTGCTTACGTCATTCATTAGTTTTTGCCCATTGTATTTGCCTTTCGGTATCAACACTTCAAAAAAGAAAAGATGATGATACATAATATAGCAGTAGAAAATATCAAATGCGGTGGTTGTGTGAGCAGCATCAAAAACGCTTTGCTCAAAATAGACGGTGTACAAAATGTAAACATTGACAAAGACACCGAAACAGTAACCATTGACGGTACGGCAGAAAAAACAATTTTGGTACAGGCACTTTCAAAAATGGGTTATCCCGAAAAAGGAAATAATGACCTGTTGAAAAAAGCAAAATCGTATGTGAGTTGTGCCATCGGAAAAATGAATTAAAATGAAAAACTATTTAAGAAATTGGGATTTAATGCGTGTGCTGCGATTGGCATTAGGCATTTTCATTATAGTGCAGGGAGTTCAGGCAAAAGAATGGTTGTTTGTTGCATTAGGTGGATTATTTTCTTTAATGCCATTGCTGAATATTGGTTGTTGCGGTGCTTCGGGTTGTAATACGCCTGTATCAAAAAGCAATAAGAAAGTGGAAGATATTACCTATGAAGAAGTTCGCTAAAAAACATTTGCTTACCATAATTGGTGTGATTATAGGAGCAATAGCCGGTTATCTCTATTGGAAATTTGTCGGTTGCAATTCGGGCAGTTGTGCCATTACTTCAAACCCTGCAAACAGCACTATTTACGGCTCAATTATGGGTGGGATTTTATTCTCAATTTTTCAGAACAATAAAAACAAAACAGTATGACATTTCAGGAAATAATAAATCAGGACAAACCTGTATTAGTGGATTTTTTTGCCGAATGGTGCAGTCCGTGTAAAATGATGTCGCCCATTTTAGAAGATGTAAAAAACCGTGTAGGCGAAAACGCAAACATCATCAAAATTGACGTGGACAAAAACCCGCAAGCAGCAGCAGCTTATCAGGTACGTGGTGTTCCAACGCTTATTTTATTCAAGAACGGTAAACCACTTTGGCGACAATCGGGTGTTGTTGCTGCAAACGAATTGGAAAATTTAATTAACACAAACAGATAAAGTAAAAATGATAGAGATTATTAAACAGCCTTGGGCGTGGTATGTAGCAGGACCTTTAATCGGTTTAACCGTTCCTGCACTTTTAATTATTGGTAACAAATCATTCGGCATCAGTTCATCATTACGACACGTTTGTGCTTCGTGTATGCCTGCCAACATTCCGTTTTTCAAATACGATTGGAAAAAAGAAGTATGGAATTTATTTTTTGTATTCGGCATATTTTTAGGCGGAGCAATAGCCATAAACCTTTTATCAAATCCCAATCCTGTTGAAGTCAATCCAAAATTAGCCACAGAGCTTGTGGGATATGGCATAACCAATTACAATAATTTAGTTCCTGAAGACATCATCAATTGGCAATCGCTGTTTACCCTGAAAGGCTTTTTGATGATGATAGTCGGGGGCTTTTTAGTAGGCTTCGGAACACGTTATGCAGGTGGTTGTACAAGTGGACACGCCATTATGGGATTGTCTAACCTGCAATTACCGTCATTGATTGCTACCATAAGTTTTATGATTGGCGGTTTCATTATGGCAAATCTCATTTTACCAATTATTCTTTCACTTTAAACACAGTATAAATGCAACAAAATACAGATACAGAAAAGGATTTAAAACTTCGTGAGTTAGATGCAATGTGTGTAAACGAAAGCCGTTTGGAACACAAGTGGTATCATAATTTGAAATATTTAGTTGTCGGCATTTTATTCGGCATCGTGTTCGTAAAAGCCGAAGTAGTAAGTTGGTTTCGCATACAGGAAATGTTTCGCTTACAGTCGTTTCATATGTATGGAATAATCGGAAGTGCCGTTGTTGTGGGTATGATTTCCGTTTTCCTGATTAAGAAATTCAACATCAAAACAATTTATGGCGAGCCGATTAAAATTTCACCCAAAGAATTTAATAAAGGTCAAATCTATGGCGGTTTGATTTTTGGTTTCGGTTGGGCAATTACAGGAGCTTGCCCGGGTCCGTTATTTGCACAAATCGGAACAGGTGCAACCGTCATTGCCGTTACACTTTTGAGTGCCATTGCGGGAACTTGGGTTTATGGATATTTAAGAGAAAAACTTCCGCACTAAATATCGGTTATGAATTGGTTTAAAAAATTGCTGATAACAGCAATATGGATTTCTATTGCCCAAACTTTACAGGCACAATATCATTACAACGCTTGGTTTTGTAGTACGTTGAGTGTTCCTGTTGGCAATAAATTTAAGATTGATACGGAATTTCAGCACAGACGGCAAAACGGTTTTGAGAATAAGAATATGTTTGATAAAAACCTGATGTTCACGCTTAGAAGTTGGGTACATTATCAGCATAAGGAAGATATAAAATTTTCCTTTTCGCCATTCGCTTATTTTTCCCATTACAGGATTATTCAAAGTAAAACAGACGAAACGGTAACACCAAACAGCGAAATCCGTTTTTCGGCAGCAGTAGAATTACAGCACGAAATTTTCAAAAAATTATACGTTATAGACCGAAATGCTTTGGAGTATCGCATTTTCAGCAATTCGCAATCCGATATTACACGGTTAAGGGCACGTTTTGGTGTGCGGTATGAGTTCACGGAACATATCAAACTGACGGTGTTTGACGAACTTTTTTTCAACGTAGCAGGAACACCCATTGAACACGTTTTTGACCACGACAGAATTGGGCTTAATCTTGAATACAAAGTTTTACCCAACCTGAAATTTGACATTGGTTATATACACCTTACCCGACTGCCAATTATTCCTGTAACAGGTACATCTAAGATAAGCGAGAATAACATTATACTTAACCTGACTTATCAGCTACACAAACGGACAAAGACAAACAAAGTCCACGCTATTGGGTAGCACATTTGCATTTTCTCAACCGCACAAGACCCAACAGAAAAATGCAAAAGAGCTACCCAGCCAACGCACCGACAACACCCGACAGACTAACAACGGACGAAAGAAGGGCAGCCGATAACAGCGGTTTGGCGTAATGGGGGCGGACGTTCTTCGTATGAAAATTTGTGCTAATTTTGAACTGTGTGCTTCGTATCAAGTGTTGTGCTGAAAAGCCCCCACTACGCCAAGCCGCAAACCGTTAGCTGCAATTCAACAGATCGTGCAAGCAGAAAAACTAAAAACCGACCAGAGTGGATGTAAATAAAAGGAGTGGAAAGTAGAATATGGAAAAATTCATTGATGACATAAGGCTCATATTAGAACAGGCAAGAAAAAAAGCCTACAGTGCTACCAATTCAGCCATGGTAGAGGCCTATTGGTTAACGGGTAAACGGATTGTCGAACAAGAACAACATGGAGCCGAAAGAGCACAGTATGGAGGAGAAATAATCAAAACCCTTTCCTTAGAGCTATCAACAAGGCTTGGTCGTGGTTTTTCAGAGACCAATATTCGTAATTTCCGCCTATTCTATTTGACCTTCCCCGACTTCTCCCAAATTCAGCAGACAGTGTCTGCTAAATTAACATGGTCTCATTTTCAACTCCTTATGAGAGTAAATAATAAAGATGCTCGCAACTATTATCTTAGAGAGACTTCGGAACAAAACTGGGCAGTAAGAACCTTGGAACGTAATATCAACACCCTATATTATCAGCGCCTCCTGTGTTCACAAAACGCGCAGCCTGTGGAAGATGAAATGTTGGAAAATACAAAGGATCTAAAATTGGATAACCGTGAATTCATCCGCAATCCGACCGTGTTGGAATTTCTGAACATACCGACAAACTATACTTACACAGAGAAGCAACTCGAACAGTCACTGATAGACAATATACAACAGTTCTTGTTAGAGCTAGGTAAAGGTTTTGCTTTTGTAGCACGGCAAAAACACATTCGTACAGAGACATGTGACTTCTTTATCGATTTGGTATTCTATAACTATATCCTGAAATGCTTCGTCATCATCGAACTGAAAACAGACAAGATCAAGGGAGAATATGAGGAAAAGATCAGGTAAAACCAAACATATCACGTATCTTAGGCAGGTAAACATCTAAAAATAACTAACCAATACGACCTATGTATATACTATCTGACATTTTCTGGAGCTATATCCAACAGCCAGAAACAAGAGAACAGACCCCTACGTACTTACTCGATATTGCAGATCTATTGCCAAAGGAAGATACCGAGAAAAATGATGTTGACAAAATCTTGGAAAGCCATGCGATTCAAAGTTTTGAGGATATCAAGCTCCAATGCATAGATCTCTTGCTTTCCTATGCCAACCATATCCTTGAAGATAGCGCTATAACCGAAACGGAGGCTTATGACTTTGCGGCCTTGAAGCGGTTATTCAGGATCAGAGAGGGTGAATTCTTACAATACCGAAGCTTTCAGGTGAAGGAAATCCTGAAGAAGGAATTTATACGGATCTACTCTGATCATTTTGTGGATAGAAAAGAAGAGCTAGAAAAGGTAAATCTCCAGGCATTGTTTGATCTGAGTTACGATCAATTTGAAGAAATAAAGAAAGATGAAGTGATAAACGCTCTATTAAACGGCGCTGATCCCTTACACCTTGATATCGCCAAGATTCCTAAAGGGTTTAACGTGATTTAAACATGACTATGCGCAATACACCACTTGTCGAACTTATCGCGTTCATCAAAAGAATCCCAAGTGTGAAAGGAAATGTATCGAGCGGATTCTATGATGAAGGATTTTGGTGGATAAAGTGCGCGACTACCCACTCGCTTCTATCCGGTATCCCCTGTTGGATATTCCGAATAAAGAACAAAACGGGTACTATTTGGAGGCTGCTGCTGTTGGTAGCGTAGGCAAAAAAATGGAGATTTAAAAATTTTTGCTTAAATAGAACACTGTATCAATGAAGTAGAATACCCCATCTTTAAAAAGAACATTTTCATCATGTAGGTCTTCAAGAATAATTCCATACAGTTTGCTCTCGTAATCGTTATTTCGAACATTACTGAATGTATTATATACCATAAACTGTTTTACAAGAGCTAAATCTGTGACTTCGTCGGACACAATAAAATCCTGCTTAACAACAGCGGCCAAGCTGTCATTATAAAATCTAAATCCCAAAAATTCGTAAGATGTCGAGGAGAAGAAATAATTGTGAATAAGAATACTATTAAAATAATCAAGCCAGGATTCGTAAAAAATACCTGAATTCAATTTGATTACAGAATATCCGTCGTGACGATACACTCTTTGCTCTGCACCTTCACTGATAAATAAACTTTCGTCTATATCCTGAGCATAGAAAAAATTGGATTTCTCCGCAGCTAAGATAAGTTTTTCTTCTTCACTTTTGAGACGCTCTTGTTTTTCAGATCCTTGACCTGAGCACGCATAGCCTCTAAGGAAATTTTGGATTTTCCGGAGTTGGCTTTGATTGCCAATCTGTCCATTTCCATAAATGATATTTTGTAATTCTGATTTAACATCTCTCATTTATATTAATTGTGCACAGACAAATATACAAATTATAGGAGGTATTTCAAAAGCAAGCAATTCGAATTAGAGTATTGCCTAGCTGATTTCCTGTTATATACTTATCCCGGTCTACAGCCTTCGCATATCCAGAAGCTATCGTTGTAATGATTGTTTCTGCTTTCATAGTATATAACAACTTGTGGTTGCTACTAAAGGTACTCTGCTAAGGAACGCGGACTATACGGGAAACCGTAAAAAGGGGGATAGGTATATAAGGAAATATAGTAAGCACAGGCGGAAAAAGCGGCAGAAGTACTGCGCCGACATCTACGGTAAATGGTGCAAAAATAATACATTGAGTTATTGTAAATGGATAGTATCTGGCGGTCGGCGCTGCTGGCAGCATAGGTAAAAACGGACCTATTTTGAGGTTGTTAAGTTTTGTTAAACCAGCTATCGGATATAAAATTTGGCATTTTGTTTGCATTGATATTTGTATTCATAATTTAGGTTAATAATTGGTTAGTTAAAAATCCTGAAGTTCCCCGCTTCAGGATTTTTGTTTGATACCGGAGCATGCTGACCCCCTGGTTTATTTTGAAAATCGTCCGCACCCATTATTGCTTTTTAACAAGAATCTAATTACCTTAGATGCAAGGTGTTAAAATAAACTAACCATGAAATCAAACACGTATAATTATCTCGCGATAGTCTTATTACTAATCCTATCAGCGTCCTGCACGCAGGCAATTAGTGAGCTCGAAGCGCGGAGAAAGAATGATGAAGGTCTGGTAGAATTTAACAACAGGAGATTAGATAACGCTGTTGTGCTTTTTATCTTAATGAATATTTAAAATATTTAGACAGGACAAACACAACCACCTATAATACAAATGGATAAAAATACTAAATCGCGAAAAAATATCTAAAAAAAAGCACTTAAAATGTCTAAACAAAACCGCTGATTATACTATTATCCACCAAGTAAAGTGAGCTACTTAGGAGATTTTTCACTAAGCTATAACCGATAAGCACAAATCTTTGTCAACCTTTCACTTTACAAATGACCTACATTGTCATACTATAGATTGACATATTATGATCACAAGTAAGCTTAAAGTCTTACCTATTTTATATAAAAGTCATGTTACAGTATTACTAATTTATTATAAAGTAAGCTTGCAGTATTACTTTAAATACGAATATGTCACATTATAACCTTACATTTGACTGGTTTTTATCATATTAAAACTTGACTTATGATTAAGAAAAAATTACAAATACAGCATTTAAGCGCTAAAATGAAGGTTTTTAAGGATCTTCAAAACACATCAATACCACCAAGTGGATGGATTCGTGCTATCCGTACCGCACTCGGAATGTCTATGCAGCAATTAGGAAATAGATTATCTATTACCAAGCAAAGTGTACAGGATATGGAACGACGTGAAAAAGATGGTACTATATCTTTAAAAGCTTTAAAAGAAACTGCTCATGCCTTAGATATGCAACTTGTGTATGGTTTTGTGCCCAAAGATGGATCTCTTGAAAATCTCATTGAACGGAAAGCAAAAGAGCTGGCGATGCAGATTGTATTGCGTACTTCGAATTCCATGAAACTCGAAGAACAGGAAAATTCAAAGAAACGTATTGAAAAAGCAATACAGGAAAGAACTGCTGAAATTGTGAACGAAATGCCTAAAATCTTATGGGATTAGATTTTGAGTACAATCCAGGACAGACTCCATTAGATCCTGAAGAAATAGACGGTTTGCTGATTGACACCATATCCACACGGGGTGAACTCGATGAGTTTGAACAGCAAAACATTGAAGAGGCTATGCAATGGGTACTTACGCGCAGGCTCAGACCAGATCAGATCTTAACGGAAGCTTTTATATGCCAGCTACATAAAAGGATGTATGGTCACGTTTGGTCGTGGGCCGGACAATTCAGGAATACTGAAAAGAATATCGGTATTGCTAGATATAGGATCGGTCCGGAGCTAAGAACGTTATTGGACGACGCCTTATATTGGGTGGAACATCATACTTATCCACCCGAGGAGATTGCTTTACGGTTCAAACATCGCATTGTAAGTATCCATTGTTTTGCAAATGGTAATGGTAGACATAGCCGACTTATGGCCGATATTATCATTGACAAGATTTTTAAGCAAGATGTCTTTAGCTGGGGCGCAGCAAATCTTGTACGACAAGGGGAAACACGGGTATCCTATTTACAGGCAGTAAGAGTAGCAGACACAGGGGATATCACTCCATTAATTGTTTTTGCACGATCATAAGTGTGATCAAGTCTACTAATATTGCCAAGTATTACAGAAGAGTAATTGAGATCATACAACGACGTTCTCGAAGAGCTATGCGGTTATCATCGCATAATCCAACCATACCACGTGCGGTATATCTTAATCAGGTAAAAAACTTTATAACGCTCCCATAAAATATGCGAATAAGATGGAGAACAAACAAATCATTGGCCAGGCTATAAACAAGCATTTGGTAAGGAAGAGTTGGTAGGCAAATAATTTTAAAATAGATAAAAAAGAAACTCATTCAGAGCCGGCTGGTTGTAATGATCTACTCTGGAAGTACCAACTGGCGACTTGAGCATACTGTGATACGACAACATCAGATGCTACGAAAAAAGCTGGTGGTGCAGCTCCTTCTTGGGTTATACAAAATTGGAAAACTTTGAAAAAGTGACCCTAAAAGCAAAATAAGCATGTGCAAATGCCGGAGGAGTTGTATACGATCATTTTCCTGACGTCAGGAAGATGATAAATATGGAAGGTGCTTCCCTGCTGGCCTCCTATAGCGAGCGTCTCGCTCGTGTCTGACCCCTGGTATATTTTGGATCGTTCGTAAATGATGCATAAGTTACATATCAATGTAGTCACCCATTAATGTATCTAAGGTAAAACAACTTAGGTTATTGTGTATTAATAAATATAAAGTATATTAGAGGTAGAATTATATTATTAGAAAACCAATGTAGCAAATATTTATTAGTCTAATCGTCGCATCAACTTTGTGGCTGGTACATAAAATATGAAAGCAAAAACTGACTCGACTTATCTTAAGAAATCTATTTTCACTTTTCGGTGATATGGAAGTTTTTTCCTTTTTTACATGCTAGTCATTGCATTGACCAGAGATTTACAACATAAATATCAAGTGCTTTTCGAGACAGTAGTGGCTATTCCACTCCTACTCGTATTTATATTGGCACCTATCGGGCTTTACTATGGCTGGAAAAGTTATCGCAATAAGGAGGAACCACGAAAAAAAAAGACTATTTTTCTGATAGGGCACATGATCTTTTGTTCACTGATCATCCTAATGATTATAGTACTGATCACGGATATATCTTACGCCAGTATAATTACTAATTAGATACCTTCATCCCAACTTTATACCAACTGGTGCTGGTTGGGCAATCCGAAAAGTCGCTGATGATAAAAAATATTACAACTGAAACAATGAAAAACGACATTCCAAATAGTGTAGAGATTATTGATTCTCATTTAGATGAATTTTTCACCGATGAAGATGACATTGTTGTTTTTGATGAAATAGAATCTGAAATAATCCATCGAGACATTTACTTTATTAAAGCAGTCGATGATAGACCATATCATATTTTGTTGAGCTGTGGCATGAGTGCCCTACCAATGAATGTACCTGGCGATGTCGAATCATCAGAATTTGCTGAAGTTATGATGCTCCTACCTACTCGCTTCTATCCGGTATCCCCTGCCCCATATCTCAATGGCGGACCAAAGAACTTCTTGTCGTGGATTATCGAAAACACTGATCGGGAATTTACTCCCGACAATATGAAAGAATGGCTAGAAGGAAGACTACACTAATCCGGTAGATGATCTAACACAATGGGAAGTTGATTAGTATGTTATAGATAACCGCTAACTTATATAGTTAATGGTGCCAGTTGCATTTATCGCTGCCATTTCACTCTACATTGTCTTATAAAAATAAATTAAAAGCTTATTTATACAATAACAACAGAAAATATGAACAGTACAGCGACGAAGGATAAAAATAACACAACAACAAAGGATAAGAATAGCACAATAATCCATGTACATACTATCTAACATTTTGGAGCTATATCCGACAGCCTGTAACTGGTAAATACGATGTCAGAACTTTTGGTAATTTAGGTGCAGAACTTTTGGCAACAATGGTGCAGAGTTTTTGGCAACATGATTGCAGAGTTCACCTTTCAAAAGTAGCTTATTCTTTGGATTGTTCAAAGAAAGATTTTCTGTTCTTCATACGGTAACTTTCACCGGTCAGACTTATGATCTCTTGCTTTCCTATGCCAACCATATCCTTGAAGATAGCGCTATAACCGAAACGGAGGCTTATGACTTTGCGGCCTTGAAGCGGTTATTCAGGATCAGAGAGGGTGAATTCTTACAATACCGAAGCTTTCAGGTGAAGGAAATCCTGAAGAAGGAATTTATACGGATCTACTCTGATCATTTTGTGGATAGAAAAGAAGAGCTAGAAAAGGTAAATCTCCAGGCATTGTTTGATCTGAGTTACGATCAATTTGAAGAAATAAAGAAAGATGAAGTGATAAACGCTCTATTAAACGGCGCTGATCCCTTACACCTTGATATCGCCAAGATTCCTAAAGGGTTTAACGTGATTTAAATATTTGTACCTCTATTGAGGCAATGTATGGAGTAAGTCTTTAGCTGGCATATCTTTTACCTCTCCGTCTATCTTGACAACCAAAGTCTCACCTTTAAGTGCACTTTCTTCGGCAAGCTTGCGTAAAGCCTTCTGTACACCTAAACGAATACGTTCGGTTAACGGTATAGTAGTACCTAATTTATCTTTTGCCATAATAACATGCATTTATATTTGACCAAATTTCGTTATTTACAACGACTTCTCCAAACTCATCCTTTTGTGTTATAATCTCCGGCACAAGATCCATATTGTCCATAATCATCCATCGATCACATATTGGTAGATAGAGATTTAACAAGTTTGACAACCCGCGGTGATATCTACGGATCAGGGACATGTAGCTTCTGGTAGAAAGTGTAGTTTCAAAAGCAAAATCAGCTCCTTCTTTCATCAGCTCGGATATCCGTTCTAACATAATCCTACCAGCTGCTAACGCTACGCTTTGGGGGTTGAATGGAGAAATACCGGCAGCAATATTATCTGCATTGACAAATTCCTTGCAATCTAATATTTCTGGCAGCACCGTATAGCTTGCAGTCGTCTTGCCGGCTCCGTTACATCCCGCTATAATATAAATGTTAGGCATGAGTTTCGATTACATGTAATTGTCTAAGATACGGAATACTATCGAATAGCAGATAGCCATATCTAATTTTGATCTGTAACATTCACTTTGTAAGCTACAATTACGAAATGGCTATGGGAACGTCCAATTACGGTTCGTATCAAAATACGGGCTGAGGCAATGGAGGAGTACAGGCGTAAATATCTTATTGATATCCTCGATATGCGGTGCAAAAATAATACATTGAGTTATTGTAAATGGATAGTATCTGGCGGTCGGCACTGCTCCTGGCATAGGTAAAAAGGGAGAACCGTTTTGAGGTTGTTAAGTTTTGTTAAACTAGCTATCGGATATAAAATTTGGCATTTTGTTTGCGTTGATATTTGCATTCATAATTTAGGTTAATAATTGGTTAGTTAAAAATCCTGAAGTTCCCCGCTTCAGGATTTTTTTATGACGGCACCCTCCAGCATGAGAAACAAACCTATTTCTTGTTTAGCTGAAAAACAATCTTTGAATAAGATCTAGAAAATATTTTCGACTCCAAATATCAAACGCATCATCGTTAGGTATAAACCGAACAACATCATTTTTAATATGCTGCACACTAATGCCATTTATCTTTTTGTGTAAGTAAATCAAGGACTTCAATTTCAACAAGTTTCGATAATCTATTTGTATCTTCACCCTATGGAACATTACATCCATCGTAAAGAATACATAGGAAAACTACTGTCATATAGGGAAAAAGACCTTATAAAAGTGGTTAGTGGTTTACGCAGATCGGACAAATCTACACTTTTGGAATTGTATCGTGAACAGCTACTCAGACTTGGTATAGGTAAACGCCAAATTCAGTTTTACAATTTTGAATTGCCCGAAAATTTTGTAACTATTATGACGGAACTATCAAATACGAAAAAATTAAATCTGAATTGGGAATGGTTAACAAACGGAAACGAAAAAGGCAATTCAGAACACGTAGAAATTAAATAATCAATATGAATAACGACAGGTATAATATTCAAATTGTAGAATTTTCTGACGAACTGTCTGAACTGATAAAGACGCTTAATTACGAGTGGCTTGAAAAATATTTTCGTGTAGAAGAAGGTGATATAGTATCTCTTTCAAACCCTAAAAAATATATCATAGACAAAGGCGGACATATTTACTATGCAAAACTCAATGACGAAATTGTTGGAACAGCTTCATTATTAAAAAAGAGTGAAACTATTTACGAGTTGGGTAAAATGGCTGTCAGCGACAAAGCACAGGGACACGGTATTGGGACAATATTACTGGAACATTGCTTGAATGTTGCCAAACAAAAACAAATACCGACACTTATTTTATACTCAAACACAATTTTGCAATCGGCAATTCACTTATACAGAAAATACGGCTTTGAAGAAGTTGAATTAGAAAGCGGACTTTACGAAAGAGCAAATATCAAAATGGTGAAACACTTATGACGATTAAAACACAAATGGTGAAGCGAAAAAATGCCCGAACGCAAAGCTCCGAACTGTTATAGCCAATCGTAGGCCGACAGCCATCAAACAGAAAATGATAATTAAAGAAGCAATAATAAAAAGCCTTGAAGATTTGGATAAGCTGGCTTGTAGCGGTTTGCAAATGTGCTTGTCCTTGTGTGTCGCCTGTTTTTATTTGTTGTGATATTCTTCATCTGTTACAGGTTGCAACCAAACAGCCCCGCCAATATTGGTGCTCGTTCCTATGGCAATATGTGTCATTGCTTCGGTGGGTGTTGCTCCGTGCCAATGCGCTATGTTAGGCGGGCATTTCATTACATCGCCTTTTTTAATAATTTCAATCGGTTTGCCTTTTTCCTGATACAGACCTTTGCCCGCTGTTACCAAAAGTATCTGACCGCCTTTGTGATAGTGCCAATTTGTTCTTGCTCCTGCTTCAAAGGTTACTGAACCTATATTTACATTGTGGATAGTGTCGGTTTCAGCCAAATAGTTGAGCCAAACCGTTCCTGTAAAATTATCATTGGTAATCCTTTCGCCTTTCGGAAAAACAGTTTCGTTTTGCTGTGTTGTTTCTTCCATTTTCTGATTGTTGTTGCACGCTGTGAAAAGCACTATTACAAACGGTAGAATATAGTTAAAGTGATACTTCATTGCTTTGAATTTTAAAGGTTCGTTTGATAAAAGTTCACCAATTTATCTACTGCCTGTTTTACATATTCGGGCTTCCAATAGGTTTGTATATGGGTAGCTCCGTCAATCAAAAACAACTCTTTATTTTTTGCATTTGTGGCTTTAATAAATGCTTCGTCCGTCATATATTTTGTATCGGCTTTGCTTCCGGCTATCATCAATAAAGGCTGGTTAATCAGTTCTATTTGGTCGGTAGCGTCCCAAGTCATTAAATCCATTAAACTGCTTGTGGTGTACAGAAAGGTTGAATTTGGGTGTGCGTGGGTTCTGTAATAATATTCATATCCCTTACGATACAGGTCGGTTGGTGTTTTGACGATTTCTTCATCTGTAATGCTCGCTACTCCTGAATAAAGTATTTTGCCCTCTGTTACTTCCAAAGCTCTTGCATCAGAAGCCTGTTTTAACCGTTCCTGAATGGTGTTTAATTGTGAGTTCATAAAGCCGTTACATCTTACTAAACCCGAATTGAACATACTTAATGTAGCAATAGCTTTAAACCGTTTGTCTGATTGGGCTGCTTTTAACGAGTAACCGCCACCGCCACAAATACCAAGCAACCCGATTTTTGAAGTATCAACACCTGCATATTTAGAAATATAATCAGCCATTGCGTGTATATCTTCTACTCTGTTTGCAGGTTTATCTACGTTTCGGGGTGTGCCACCACTACCGCCCTGATAGCTTGCGTCTGCTACAATAGTAATATATCCCTGTTCTGCCAAACGTTGCCCATATAGTCCTGCTGTCTGTTCTTTTACGCCACCGTTGGGGTGTGCTAAAACTATCGCAGGGTATTTCTGCGAAGTGTTATAATTGGCTGGTGTGTAAACATTGGCTACAATGGTAATATCTTTTATTTTATAGGTAACAGGGTGAATATTTACTTTGCCTTTTACATTTTCTGTAATTGCTCCTTCATATACCAAAGTAAAAGGGTTTTGCTCTGCCTTTTTATAATACTGCGATTGTTGTGCATTTAGCGTATCTGTTGCTATTGTTGTCATTGCTATTGCGATTATTGCCGTTATTTTTTTCATACTAAACTTATTTTGATTTGTTTGTTTTAAGCACTTCGTCCAAAACTTTCTGTGCCGATTTTGCTTCCTTTTTCCCGACGGTTGATTTAATGACACTTACAAATTCTTTCAACTGTTCAGGTTTTAAACCTACATTCAAACAAATGGTTAAATGCGAACGCAACATAGGTTCTGCGTTGCCAATGGTTGCTATTACGGAAACGGTTACTAATTCTCTTTGAACATAGTTTAATACATCTCTTTCAAAAATATCTGCAAACAAATGTTCTTTTAAAAAGGTATCTATTGTCGGGGCAAATGCTGAATAGCCTGTAAGCGTTTCGGGTTGTGGCGTTTGGGTTAGTTCCTCCAAAATCTTTTTACCTCGTTCGTATTTACTGCCTGTTTCATCAATGGGCGAAGCATTGTTGCCAATCTTATCGTTAATGCCTTTTGCTTTGCGTTCGTCCAATACCTGCATAAAGGTTTGTAAGCCTCTGATACTACGGGGAAATCCGCAATAAGCATACGTGTGTACCAATGCTTCTTTTATTTCATTAACGGTAAGCCCATTTTCAAGCCCTGTATTCAAGGCTGTTTTTAGCCTGTCTAAATCGCCTTTTGCTGTCAATGCCGAAATGGTTATAATGCTTTGTTCTTTTACGCTTAAACTATTATCGGGTGTTGTCATTTGCTGTGCTTTTACTTGATTTGCAAACATTGAAACGAAAATTACCATTGCTATAAGGCTGATTGTTTTTAGTTGCTTCACCATCTGTTTTTACTATTTATCCAATCCTTTTTCTTTTAGCCATTCAGCCATAAGGTTTGCAATTTCTGCATTGTTTAAATCGGACATTGGAAAGTGTGTATTGCCTTTTATTCCAATCTCTGGTAAATGTACAACCGAAGCATTACCACCGTATTTGTTGATAGTATTGCAGAAAATTTTTGCCATTGCTAAACGAGTTCTCCAATTATCCGTACCGTAATTGTCTGATGGTGTTTCGGGAATAAAATCGCCATAATAAATAACGATTGGTATTTTAGTTAGCTTCAAAAAGTCTTCTTTCGGAATGGCTACGGCTTCTAATACGCCTGCTGAGCTTTGCATTGGTTCGGGTGTTTCGCCTTGTGGAAATACAAATCCGCTACCTGCTTCGTAAGATACAACGCCTTTAATATTATCATTTTTGATTGCCGTGAGCCAACCTTGTCCGCCACTGTGCGAATGTGTTACCAAAATCCCTTGTCCTATCTTATCAAACAATGCGGAAACGGCATCAACATTAACCTTAAAATCTATTGTGCCTAAATCGGGGCTTACCTGTCTGAAAAACTGATTAAGTGCTTCGGGGTCTTTTGAGAATTGCACATCAGGAAAATATTCTGTTCCAATCCCTATACGGAACATTCCAAACCAATACTGTTCATCAGGTGTTGCATTGATAGTTACAGGTTGTGAACTTCTACCGCCTTGTCCTCTGCGTGGTTGGTCAATGAGATAAACAGTATATTGTTTTCGTAAAAATATTGTCTGAAATCCCTCACGTCCGTCTGCTGTGGTCTGCCAAGTTCTTGCCGTTTGTCCGAAACCGTGCCAAAATACCAAAGGTAATTTTCGGGCGTTTTCGGGTATTTGATATTGTACTGTTGCGTGGTCTGTGTGCAAGGTCTGTCCGTCTGCGGTTGGATTTTTCGGGTCAAAAGTGCCGTCCGCTTTTATTACTGTTCCACCTACGGCAAAAACTCCCTGCTCTTCGATTATCAAAGGTTTTTGTTTGTTCGTGTCTTTTGCCTTTTCCGTATTTGTACAAGCTGCCATAGCTATTGTTATTAGTAAGAATGTTATTTGTTTCATTTTCTTATTTCGTTGATAGTTTTTGGAAATCCTTTATTTGATAATGCAAAATTGCAGAGAATAAAATTTCTGTACTTATACAGATTGCGGTTTTACCTACCAATATTACTGATTGGGCTTTTGTAACGTGAAACAAGGGAATTGATTTTGTAAATTTGTGGTGTCAATTTAAAAGTACCGCAATGGACGATATTCTGAATTTCAGTACCATAAAAGAATACAACGCCTTTAATAACAATGAAACTCTGCACCCTTTGGTAAGCGTGGTTCATTTGGATAAAGCCGAACCAAGAAAACTCAAACGCTTGCGTTATGAGTTTTATACTATCTTTTTAAAGCAAATTCATTGTGGCGATTTGCGTTACGGATTGGGCAATTACGATTATGAGGAAGGCACACTGATTTTTCTTGCTCCTGGTCAGGTCATTGGGGAAAGTAAAGATGAATGTTATCAGCCACAAGGTATTGCGTTGGTTTTCCACCTCGATTTGTTGTTGGGAACTTCGCTTGGGAAAAACATAAGCGATTATCATTTTTTCTCTTATGCTGTCAATGAAGCTCTGCATTTGTCGGAACAGGAAAGAAAGATAGTTCAGGATTGTTTTTCAAAAATTGAATACGAACTAAAACACGCCATTGATAAGCATAGCAAACAACTGATTGTGTCAAACATTGAATTGTTTTTGAATTACTGTACCCGATTTTATGACCGTCAGTTTATCACAAGGGATATTGTCAATAAAGGAGTTTTGGAACGATTTGAAGAATTTTTGAATGGTTATTTTTCGTCTGAAAAACCTGTTAATATTGGTTTGCCGTCTGTTTCTTATTGTGCTGATGAATTGAATTTGTCTGCCAATTATTTTGGTGATTTGATTAAGAAAGAAACAGGAAAAACAGCACAAGAATACATACAATCCAAAGTCATTGAAGTTGCCAAAGAGCGGATTTTTGACCATAACAAGTCTATTAGTGAAATTGCTTATAATTTAGGGTTTAAATATCCGCAACATTTTACCCGATTGTTTAAGCAAAAAACAGGGGTAACGCCTGTTGAGTATCGGAATTTGAATTGAGTAGATTGTCTTCGTTGTAGCGTGGGCAAGATTTACTCATTAGTTATTTTGTTTTTAAAGGTATTCGTGATTCGCTTCGCTTAATTGGCTCTTTTGGTTTTGCGAAGCGTTGGCTTTGTGTATCGGGGCAAACCAAAGGTGCTAAATGTGGGTCGGCTAAAATTTTTCCGTGCGGTGGTTGTCTGTCAGAGGTCCGACTGTCGAAGTTGTGCGGGTCGTCCTACCATTGCAACTAACGATTCGCGTATTGGCCTTTGGGGCGGGTTTCGGAGCACAAAATTGGCAGTGTTTTCTGTCGCTGATTAGTTGTTGGCACGTTTGTAATGAAGCTGTGTTAGTCCCGTATCAAATGTTTTTGTTGTTACGAGTTTAAGTTTTTGTTCGGGTCTGCCGTCTTTAAAAAGTCGTGTCCCGCTGCCAACCAATACAGGAATAACCGAAATAATAAATTCGTCAATCAGGTCGCTTTTCAAAAGTTCGTTCACTATGTCTGCACCACCGTCACAATAAATATTTTTTCCGTTTTTGCTTTTCAGTTGTTCTACCAATTCTGTCAAACTTCCTGTGTAAAATGTTGTCCTGCCAACACTTGCTTTTTCGGTTCTTGTGATAACGTAAACGTCTCTGTTACCGTTGTCGTAATGCGAACTTCCAATTTCTCTAAGCACCCAATCGTAAGTTTTTCTACCGAGAATTATGGTGTCAATAGTTGCCGTAAATTCGGCATAACCATAGTCTTCGCCCTCTTTTTCTACTAATTTCAAAAAACTAAGGTCGTCATTCGGTTTTGCGATGTAACCGTCTAAACTTGTTGCTATAAATAAAGCTACTTTTCTGTTGTTTTCCATTTCTTGTTATTGTCAATCGCTATAGTCGTGTTAGGTCTGATTGTCTGTCCGTGATAATTTTTTCTAAAAGTCAGCGAAGGACAGTCAATCTACACAAAGCTTGTAAAAAGTTGCTAAACCCACAATTTTCGGCAAAGTCTGAGTTGAAGTTACACCGATGATTTTACAAACTATCGGGCTGAGCGGTCGTTTAACATTGCCTGTAACGGTTTCGCCGCTTGGCGCAGACGGGTCTCGGAGCACACAGTTCAAATTTAGCACAAATATTCATACGAAGAATGTCCCCCATTACGTCAAACCGCGGTTCGTTGTTCTTTATTTTTTCAAGTCTGTCATTTTTTTTGCCATAATTTTATCCATTTGAAAATTAGATTCGTTTAGGTTTTCAATTATTCTTTGATAATTTACTTCGTCTCTATTTTGGGATAGTTTTCGCTTAACTTTTACATCTGTTGGAATTATTTTTATACCTAATGCTCCTCTCATTTCTTTTTCTACAAATTCAGTACCCATACGCTCTAATGTCATTGGGCATTTTTGAGGTAGTTCAAAAAAGTCAGTCAATTTTTTCAAATGATTGTACAATTCATTATCAGACATTATTTCAACAAGACCATAAATTTGAACTTCTTCATAATTCCAAGTTGAAACATTTATGTGGTCATACCAAGATGAAGAAATATAAGAATGTGCTCCTAAAAAATCACATAACACTTCATCTCCTTCTTTAATTTTTCTGGCAACAGGGTTAGCTCTATTTATATGGGTTTCAATAAGAAAAAGATCATTTCCAAGTTCATTCAATTGCATCATTGCTTTAGTAGATAGAATTTTTTCCTTGTAAGTTATTAAACTTGAAAAAGAATTCTCCCTAATGATTTCTTTAAGAAGATTGAAATCTTCGGATTTAAAAAGTTTTGGAAAGTGCATAAATGAAAATATTATTATTTTTAGTCAATGTTTTGTTTGTCTTTGTCATCTTCTTCAATTACCTCTAACGGTTCGCGTATTGGCGATAGGCGGGATTGGAAGCACAAACTTTCAGCCTTGCACCAAAGTTAATAAAAAGCACTAATGTTCAATTTACCACGTCAGCCCGCCTGATGCCAAACCATTGTTTAAATACCTTCTTGTTCTAATATTTTCTCTACTTCACGCTTCCAAACCAAGTATGTTTTGTCTGTAAAATGAATGCCGTCCTCAACTGCATATTCAGGAATAAGGAAATTCTCGTCACTTACATAAGGATTTAGGTCTATCAGTTTTACGTTTTTGTCTTTAACAAGTTGGAATATTCGTCTGTTTAATTCTTTGATTTTTTTGTTTTGCTCAACAGGATTTTTCGATTTATACTGCTCTGTCAGCAAAGTGACTGCTGTCAGAACTGGCTTTATGTTGTTTGCTTGTAGCGTATCAATTATTGTCGTCAAGTTTTTGATAATGGTGTCTTGATGAACACCACGACTTATGTCATTTACTCCGCCTTCTACAAAACAAATTTTTGGTTTTACACTTATGACGTAATTTAGTCTTCCGATAAATCCTGCGGTTATATCTCCGCCTATTCCTCTGTTTGCAACGTCAGGTCTGTTGAGTAGTTCATTCCAATTAGCGTAGTTTGTCAAAGAGTTGCCCAACATTACAATATTTTTCTGTTCCTTATACAAGGGATATACGATTGTATAGTTTGTATAGCGAGAATTGTCAAGATAAGGATAGGTTTTTCCTGTCCTGTCCTGAAAAAAACTTGTGATAAATTTTTGACGGATATTTTTCCTTTGCTAATACAACTGTCAAAACTGTTGCTGTCAAAATGTTTGTCGCTAATAGTAGCCAACCGACCATCTGGTTTGTAAACTTGCCCTGTTTTGCGTTCTTCATTATTTGTTCATTACGTTTTCTACTTCCTCGATTAGTTTTTCTTTGTTAGGAAGGATAGTTACATATTTTGAAGCAAATACGTTGTTCTCAAACCCTCCAAGTATATATTCTGCTGTGATTTCGTCTTTCTCTGTACACAAAATTATTCCGATTGGCGGATTGTCGGTTTCGTCATTCACTTCTGTTTTGTAATAATTCAGATAAGTGTTCAGTTGTCCTCCGTCTGCAATATTGAGTTTTGTGGTTTTCAGTTCTATAAGAATGTAACAACGTAAAATCTTGTTATAGAAAACCATATCTACATAATAATGTGTATTGTTTATGGTTATCCGTTGTTGCGAACCGACAAACATAAATCCTTTGCCAAGTTCCAGTAAAAAGTCTTCAATGTGTCGGATAAGTTTGGTTTCCAAATCCTTTTCTAAAATCGGCTTATTTTCGGGAATGCCAAGAAATTCAAATACGTAAGGATTTTTCAATACGTCTTCTGCTTTATTTAGCTCCTGTCCTTTTTGTGCCAATTCCAAGACTTTCTCTTTATTGGCTTTTCCTTGCGAAAGCAATAAACGCTCATAAAGCGAACTGTCTATTTGTCTTTTTAGTTCTCTAAATGACCAAGAAGCATTGATTATTTCTTTTTCGTAGAAGCTCCGTTTCTCTTTATCTTCAATAATCAAAAGCTCACAAATAAATGACCAAGTAAGGTGTCCAGACACTGTCTGGACATTTGTGTATTCAATATAAAATTTCCTCATATTGAATAAATTGGAACGGGAAAATCCTTTTCCTATTTCGTTGGTCAATTGTTTGGAAAGGTTGAGTATGATTTGTCTTGATGTCTGATTGTCAATGTTGTTTTTCTGTTCGGTTTCTACAATTTCTTTCCCGATTTGCCAATAAGTTAAGATGAGCTCTTGATTTACTTTTTGAGATACGTTTTTCCTTGCACTAAGAACAATGTGCTTAATGCTTTCCAATAAGTTTGTATCAATATTGTTTAACTCTCTTGCCATATTGCAAAAATAGTAAAATGAAATCAGGTAGTTGGCTGATACTGACGAATTATTTTAGCAAATACTGTTCTAAAATGGATTGTTTTTTGTACAAGCCAATCAAGAGCGTCGTCAACTTGTCTTTCGTTTCCAAAGTCAGTTGTTTTGATCAAAGTAATTACTTTATCTCTATTGTCAGGATTTGGATTCCAAGTCAAAGTTTCTCCAAGTTCAGCTTCAATTTCGATTTTTCTGCTTTCAAGATAGGGTAGCATATTTTCTGCAATTCTACTTCCGATATAAACTCTGATGCCAACGGTATTTTGGTCTGTGTTGCAAGTATTGGATAAATGGACATTCGATTTCCCTAATGTAACATCAAACCAATATTGAGGTCTTGGTGTTTGCAAAGAAGGGATTGGCGATGGGCGGTGATTTTTACCACAAAACTTGCTACGAAGCCGAAAGTTCAAGTTTACGAAAAACTGTCAAACGGAGAACAAAGCCCCCGCTTGCGCCAAACTGCTATTACAAACAGCTATTCTTTTTTGTCCCATAGTTCCAACATTGCTGTCAAGTCGCTATATTCTTCTGCAAATGCTCCGTCAAGTGTCCCAAACTTGCTCTTAAATTCCCTAAAATATTGTCTCGCTTTTTTGTCGCCTGAAATTGTCGCAATGAATAGTTTGTTTGCAATTTCCATTTTATTGTCGTCAAGTCCTGTCTTTGCTGTTTCGTATGTTTTTAAAACAGATTGAATTTCGTCTTGGCTATATTTTCTGATTTGTCTGTTAACCACAAGTTTTCTAACGAGTTTTTGTCCGCTGAAATGTATTTTTTCAGTTGTCCAAACTGTTTCTTGAAATTTAAAATTCTTTCCTGCAGGCAGGTTTTGAAGTTGATCAACAAGCAATGTATCTTTATTAACCTTCAGTCGGCAAGTCAGCACCGCACCCCAAAAGTCAATGATTGTATCTTGTCCGCAAACTGCAAGTATGAACTCAGAAAATGTTGTCGGTTCGCTATCTGGATTTTTATAGCCACATAAAACAACTGTCTTACCGTTGGAGAGGTAAAAAGTCGTGTCAGCTTTTGTTCCTGCATATTGCGTTTTCGGGCAGTCGCACGATGCTTTGTTTGCCTGTCCGTAAACAGAAGTCAAAGTCAAAATGGTCAATATGATTGTTATGTAGTGTCGTGTCATTATAGTTGCTTGTAACGGTTAGAGGCTTGGCGGTGTGAAATCACTTCGCCTTTTGTGTTGCTTAATGTAGTTCCGGGTGTAACCCGAATAGAAGCTGTGTTTTGTTTAATACACTGAACAATGCTTATACAAAGATTGGTGTGATAAATGGCTTTTTCTTCAATTGTTCCAAGCCCAACCAAAGAGCCTCTTTGTAACTTAAAACCTCTTTGGTGGCTGAATTTTCCACTTTTCTGTCGGCTACCAAAGATTTGTAGAGTTCATCGTTTGTTGTGATTATGTTTTCTGCTTCCGAACTCGCTTTTGCTTCCTGTAAATAAATCGTGTCTAAAAACAGCGTTGGATTGGGCAAATTCATTAAAGTGCCATTCAGCCGAGCCAAAGCCCTACCTGCCGAAATGGTTGTACGAAGTATTTCTTTCGTTTCAATATCTGCCTTTGGTGGTAGCAAGGGCAGGTCATTATACGGTATTTTATGGTCAAATTTGCTCATATTCTGCAAGTGTAAGTTTTACTCTCGTTTTCAATACAAGGGTAAAAATAATAAAAATTTACTCTCGTTCGTTTTTGACTGTCAGTTGCTAATGTAGTAAGTTTTTTTTACCAATTCCAAGAGTTTAAGCGTTTCAATAAAGTCGCCTTTAAATCGCTTGTCAAACGGATTGACTGTATCAAAATGCCAACAGTCAATCTGAAATATGTATAAATCATGCTACGAATATGGTCAGTCATACGGCGTTTCCCCACCCATCAATGGATCTGTTTGGCTGGGTCTTCCTACATCAATGTGTCCCGTCAATAAAATGTGATAACAGCCAGCGATAGGTCAAGATGAAGATAGTCTTCTTCCATATCTCTGGATTTTTGGTTAAGATACCCAAGGTCTCCGAGACATACCACGCACCAAACCATGGTGAGCCGGGATGATCCGAAAAGCGGCATGGCGCCACCAACCAGGATACCGTCGGTAATCTATCGGCATCCACATCCTGACGGAATTGATGAAAAACATCTCCTTTCGGCACCTGAACGATCTTCCCCTCTTCTTTATCCTGATACGTCAACGATGCTAAGCTATGGTAATCCGGATCCTCTGTATTGGTGAATGGTAATGGAGAAACCGAACTTAGTTTAAGTGACACATACTAATATCGCACGGTATCGGAATCAAGAAAAGGAAGTCGATAGCTGCCCGTGTCTAATTTCATATCTTCATTGCCTTTCCCCAATTTTGTTGAAACAACCATTTGGGTTTGAAAAGCGTAAACATGTTTTAAAGTAGGAATCGCAGCTAAAGACGCTAAACCATCCGCTGTGACTTTTGAACCGACCAGATTTATATATTCCAAATTCTTCAGGCCTTTTAATTGTGCTAGTCCGGCATCCGAAATAACGGTATGTTCTACGTGCAATCGAATTAATACAGGTAATTCCATAACGAATTTCATTCCTGCATCTGTTACCGCCGTACTTCCTATTTTGAGCTGAACGATATTATCTTTGATTTGGAGAAGATCTTTTAAATCATCGTCGTTAAATTGTGGATAGTTTATCGCATTGATCATCACAAAATTATTATCGGTTGCTACTGGCATCACCTTAATACCTTTAGCCTGCCAATTTCTTATTTTCTCTTCAGGAAGTGGCGGCGCCTCCGGTAAACCTGCGAAAAGAGAAGACTCTTGTACCTCTGCCCCGCTTTCAAGTTTTTGTAGGATCGCTAATATTTCGTCCGATTGCTTAAGCTCTTTCGCCTTTTTATTAAAATCGGCTCCCGTTTCGATCCACCAGGCGATCAATTTAATCTGATCGGGTGTAATGGGTGTCCTCCCTTTTGGCGGCATCCGTCCTTTGTGTCCTTCCGGCAAAATTAACCGCGCATAAAGTTCGCTTTTGGTTGCGTCACCATTACGTAGCACTACCCCATTTTCTCCGCCCTTTAACAGATTTTCACGTGTATGTAATCTCAGTCCCCCTTCTTGTTTCTTATCGCCGTGGCAACTTTGGCAACGCTGCGTTAGTATAGGTTGTATGATCCCCTCATAAACAATAGCTTCCTGCGCATTTTCCAACGTAAGCGTCTCTTCTTCTGGATTAGCTATTCGAAGAGCATTTTTTATCCCGGTTGGCAGCGCATCTTTGATATAGCCCTTTCCGTGGGTAAGTGTACCGCCATAATGCCCTGTAAAACCTAACAATACGACAATAACGAACAAAAACCAAAAGCGTTGTTTACGGATCTTGACCAACCAAGTGCGCACCGACGTAGTATCACGGTAAAGAAAGAAAGTTAAAAAACTAACTATTCCTACAGCAATTCCCAACCATTGATGAAAATTCAACACATCCGCTTCATAACCACCGTTTCGAGACAACAGATAACCTGTTATCCCTGCGAAAACAGCTGCAATAGCTCCCAATAACAAGGTGAAACAAATTGCTGCTTGATAATCCCTGCTCTTGTCAAACCGTGTAGCCAACGCCATTGCAAAAGCCAGCACCAGCATACCAATAGGTAAATGAACCAACAGTGGATGCCAGCGCCCGATAAAGGTAGAAAGCTCTTCAAAAAACATCATAGCTGCGCGTATCTGGCTTTCAAAAGATTTAACATAAATACATTGATTTGCCATTGATCGGCCACCGGTTGCCGGGTGTAGGGTAGCGTGGGTAAATAACCAGCTGGTCCGAATTCCGTTGTAATCGTCAGCTGCTTTTTACCTTGTTGTTTATGAAGTTTTACGACTTCGTCCCACCAAGCAAGATGCTGTTCCAACGTCGCTTTCCATTCCGGTGCGGCAGGATCGTTAACTTGAGGCCCCTGCGGATGCCCGACACGGGCATGTATATGCCCCGTTCTCGCCAATGCTAGTGCCACAGTTTCTTTCTGATCTCCCAGCAAAGATTCATGCACGTTACACCAGTGCGAAATATCCAGAGCGAGTGATAGCTGCGGGATCTTTTCCAAAAATTCCTTAGTTATATGTGCGGCAAAACTAAAACGTCCGCGATGAGTTTCATGATAGATGGGAATCTGGTGACGGTTACTCGTTTGTTCCCCCTCCTCGATCAGCTTTTTATTTTGATCAAATGAGTAATAATCTTTCCCTGTATGGCAATTGATATAATCTGGTTTAAAGTTAGCTGCGGCCTCCAGGTTGTTGGTATAACTGCGAAGATATTGGTCAAAATCGGCACCCCCACCGCCACAAAGCAAGCCTAGTGCCAGCCCATGTTTCTCCAAAGCTGTAGTCATCTGTACTTGTTCTTCCGTTGTCCCCGGCAGCCACGTTTCGACACCGTCATAACCGGCTTGCTTTACTTTCTGGCAGAAGTCATCCCAAGATTCATTCATCCCCCAGTTTGTACAATAATATTTAATAGAGAAGGTCTGCTTGTTTTGTGCCTTTAATAATGGCAGATTTCCAACAACAAGCAACATAAAAAAACAGATATATTTCATTTGATAATCATTAAACAATAGCTTGAATAAGGTCTCCTTCTACATCGGTTAAACGAAAAGGTCGGCCCTGAAACTCATAGGTGAATTTTTCATGATCAAATCCTAGCAGATGGAGCATGGTAGCATGTACATCATGCACGGATGTCCGGCCACTGACACCGGCAAATCCGATCTCGTCCGTTTCGCCGTAGCTAATCCCATTGCGAACACCACCCCCAGCCATCCAGATCGTGTATGCATCAGTATGGTGATCGCGGCCCAAGAAAGGCATATCACTGTTATCCCTATTTTCCTGCATCGGCGTACGTCCAAATTCTCCACCCCAGACCACCAACGTTTCATCTAACAATCCCCGCTGCTTTAGATCCATAATCAAAGCCGTCATCGGACGATCGATTTCCCGACATTTATTCCGAAAACCCAGATCAATAGAATCCGCCGGATTTGTACCGTGGCTATCCCAGCCCCAATCAAAAAGCTGTACAAAACGTACACCTTGTTCCACTAATTTACGCGCAAGCAAACAGTTGTTGGCAAAAGACTCTTTACCTATGTCTGTACCGTATAGCTCATGAATATATTCCGGTTCTTTGGAAATATCCATCACTTCGGGAACGGCGACCTGCATCTTATAGGCCATTTCGTACTGTGCTATACGCGAAAGGGTTTCAGGATCCTTAAACGTATTATATTCTTCTTTATTTACCTCATTAATTGCAGTTATTGCACTCCTTTTTAAATCACGGTCCATACCATCCGGATCAGCAATATACAAAACCGGATCTCCTTTTGATCTACATTGTACTCCTTGATACACGGAGGGCAAAAAACCACTTCCCCATACACTCTTACCTGCATCGGGTGTTTTTCCACCAGAGGTCAATACCACAAATCCGGGTAGATTGCTGTTTTCGGATCCCAAGCCGTATGTTACCCATGAACCAATACTTGGACGACCCAAGCGTGCACTGCCTGTATGCATAAAAAGCTGAGCCGGCCCATGATTAAATTGATCCGTATGTACTGCTTTTAGGAAACTTACCTCATCCACCACATTGCTAAAATGGGGTAGATGATCAGATACCCATGCACCACTTTGTCCATATTGCTTGAAAGTTGCCTGTGGGCCGAGCATTTTGGGGGTACCCCGGATAAAGGCAAATTTTCTCCCTGCTAAGAGTGATTCGGGACAGGGTTGATTATGCAGTTTATGCAAAGCTGGTTTATAATCGAACAATTCCAATTGTGATGGTGCTCCGGCCATATGCAAGTATATGACACTTTTTGCCTTTCCGGGATAATGTGGGGACTTAGGAATTAACGGATTTAATGCGTTAAAATCTAAAACACCATCCATTCCTCCGCTGTTGCCCGCACAGTTCGCTAACAAGCCCCCTAATGCTATGCCCCCAATCCCTGCCACACATTCCTTCAAAAAATGACGGCGTGTAACGGCCTGCAATTGGTACTGTTGCGCCTCCTTTATCAACCTATCCAGCTCTTTCATGTGTTTACGATTTCGTTAAAAACTCATCTAAATTCAGTAATACGTTCGCGACAAGCACATAAGCTGCCTTCGTAATTAACTCCTGCTGCTTCATTGTCGCAGGGTCTACCCTCATAAATTTCGCAGCCTCGTTAGGTTTATTCGTAAAATTCGCTAATGCTTCGGCGTATAATTTCTGTAATGCTTGTGTTTTTTCAGCTCCCGGATGCTTAAACATCGTGCGGCGATATCCTACTTCTATACTCGCTTTGGGATCGCCTCCACCTTCTTTTTCCATAATATTCGCCAGGTGTCTTGCGGCTTCCAGATATACGGGATCATTCAATGTTATCAGTGCTTGTAGGGGCGTATTTGTCCGTATTCGATCCACCAAACATACTTCCCGGCTTGAGGCATCAAAGGAAATGAAAGAAGGGTAAGGACTTGTTCGTTTTAAAAACGTATAGACCCCTCTTCGATACTGATCTTCACCTTCGCTCTTTCTCCAGGATTCACCACTATATACGGTCATCCACACGCCATCGGGTTGGTGGGGCATTACACTTGGTCCATACATTTTATTACTCAGTAGGCCGCTTACTGCTAAGGCTTGATCGCGAATTTGCTCTGCAGACAAACGGAATCGAGGTCCTCGTGCAAAGTAGTAATTCTCCGGGTCCTTGGATACTTTTTTATTATTTAAACTCGACGATTGTCTATATGTTGAAGATAGAACAAGCTCACGCAACAGCTTCTTCACACTCCAGTTCTTTTCATGCATGAGATCTAGTGCCAAGTAATCTAGCAATTCCTGATGGATTGGAGGTGTACTTTGGGTTCCCATGTCGCCTAGCGGTTCAACCAATCCTCTACCAAACAACTGTGCCCATACACGGTTGACCAACGTTCGGGCGGTGAGCGGATTGTCCTTACTTGCAATCCACTGTGCAAAGCCTAGCCTATTGAGAGGTGCATATTTCGGGAAGTCATTAAGCGATTCAGGTACCGCTGGTTCGACTTCTATGCCCGGTGTAAGTCGATTGCCACGCTCAAAGACAAAAGTTTTTCTACGCATTTCTGTCGGGTTCTCAATCATCACAGGTACACTTTCGGGGTGTGTATTCACCAACTGTAAAAAGGTATGCTGCATTTTTTCTGTCCCTGGTTCTTGGCTGATAGGGAAATCTTCACGAAAGGCAAACCATTCGATCATACATACCGGTTGGTCTTTGGCTATTGTTGGGTTTTTAAAAACTAAATATAAATCGTGGGTCCCATTCACATCTGCAAGAGGGGCTTGAATTACCTGACGACCTTGTGTAGGAGGAAGATCAACTATAGACAATATTGGACCATTCGGATTGTCTTTACGGATTTCCAATTTACCACCGGTTAAGCTGGTCCAGAAATTCATGTAAAATTGTTTTTTACCATCAAGCGTTATCCCGCGGAGACGTGCACTTCCGCCATGGCGTACGCCCAACCATTTGGTATCGTACAACGCGCCATTAACCAATTGATCACTATAATGTGCATGAACCTTCGGCTCTAAGGTGTGCAGAAAAAGATCGACAGATTTCAGCAAAGTGGCATTACTGTGATTTTTCAGCCATCCTTTTATACTATCGATACGCTGTTCATCCTGTGCACTATAAAACCTTAATTTCGGGTGGTCGCCCTGCGTATCTTCATCGCGCGTATTGTTAAAAAATGCCACAGACTTATAATACTCTTCAAACTTAAAAGGGTCGTATGTATGACTATGACACTGTACACATTCAAAGGTTGTACTCAACCATACCTGATAAGTCGTGTTTACGCGGTCAAGTACTGCAGCTACTCTAAATTCTTCACTGTCCGTTCCCCCTTCATCATTATTCATCGTATTGCGGTGAAAGGCTGTAGCTATCAAATTATCTTTCGTAGGTTCCGGCAACAAATCTCCAGCCAATTGTTCAATAGTGAATTGATCAAAGGGCATATCTTGATTAAATGCTTTGATGACCCAATCTCTATAAGCCCATATCTGACGTGAGCCATCCTTTTCATAGCCTTTTGTATCTGCATACCGCGCCATATCCAACCACCATGAAGCCCATTTCTCACCATATTTCGGCAAGGCCAACAAACTATCCACTCGAAGCTGGTACGCGTTATCGCGTTCGTCCTCAACAAATGATCGCACCTCTTCCAAACTCGGAGGTACGCCTATCAAATCTAAATAGACTCGACGCAGTATTGTTTCTTTATCGGCTTCTTCAGAAAAGGACAATCCCTTATCTGCAAACTTATCCTGAATAAAATAATCGATATCATTCGTTATGCCCTTAGGGATACCTCCAAAAAGCCCGGCAAAGGAAAACGGTTTTGGAACTTCGACTTTTTCCGGCAAGGTATACGCCCAATGTTTGCCCCATTTCGCACCTTCATTGATCCATCGCTTTAAAATATCAATTTCTGCGCGACTAAGCATAGGTGCATTATAAGGCATACGCAATTCCGGGTCATCCGATGTCAACCGACGAATAAATTCGCTATGACCAGCATCACCGGGAATGATCGCCGGGTTCCCGGATTCGGTCTTTGCAAAAGCCTCCTCTTCAAACAGCAGACTGAATCCGCCGTTTTTCTTTACGCCGCCGTGACAGGTTATACAATGTTTATTCAGGATAGGTTTTACATCGGCACTGAAATCTACTGGGCGATCTTTACGCAGGGTGAAAATCCCAACAACAGCGATAACAGCTGCCAATACCACAAATACCACCAATTTTCTTCTCATGGCTTATAATTGTCTATTATCTCTTACTACTAGAGGTGTGTTAAACTATAGGAATATGTGATCCGGAGATCACTTACATATTTAATACCACTAATAAAGATATACTTTTTTAAACTTTCTCTCTTTATGAAAAACTCTGGTTAGCCAACAGAAATCAAAAATACAAACGGAAACACATAAAAACTATATCCAAAGTAACATTTATTGACACTAATTTATCATAAGCAGTTAAAACAGTGAAGTCCTGAAATAGGTTGACTATTTCAGGACTTCACTGTTTTAGTACTGCATGTTTGAACTGTGATAAGAGATAATGAATTTAGCAGTCTAGTTCTGGTTCTTTATTTCACCTAAATATTCCACATCATTCAAATCAAAAGGAGTTTCTTGGTAGACAAAATAGTTCAACCAGTTGTTGAAAAGTAAATTAGCATGACCTGTCCAACAGACTAACGGAGGGTTGTTGGGGTTATTATCCATGTAATAGTTCTGAGGTATGTCAAGCGGAAGTCCTTTCTCCAAGTCTCTCATATATTCATCATGAAGGGTAAGTGGCGCATACTCCGAATGTCCGGTAAGATAAAACTCACGCCCCCCCCTGGAAGATACGATTGCAACTCCGGCATCTTGAGACTCAGACAAGATCGAAACTCCATCCCTGTTTTCCAAATCTGTTTTTAAAATTGTCGTATGTCTACTATGCGGGATAAAAAACTCATCATCAAAGCCTCTAAATAAGGGATCCCGCTTTTCAATAGCAGTATGTTTGAAAACGCCAAACAACTTTTCGTCCAACGGTATTTTTTTGACGCCATAAAAATGATAGAGCGCAGCTTGAGAGGCCCAGCAGATGTACAATGTAGAGGTAACATGCTGTCTAGCCCAATCGAAAATCATTGTAATTTCATCCCAATAGGTTACTTCCTCAAATTTCAACATTTCTACTGGAGCACCAGTAATGATCATACCATCATAAAAATTCTCTTTTATCTCACTAAATCCTTTATAGAACATCTCCAAATGTTCTTCCGATGTATTTTTGGGCGTATGTGTGTCCAATCTTAAAAATTCTACTTCTACCTGTAGCGGATTGTTGGAAAGTAATCTCACAAAATCGGTTTCTGTAGATATTTTAAGAGGCATCAAATTAAGTATAAGCACACGCAAGGGACGAATATCTTGTGCATTGGCCCTCAGGTCACTCATCACAAATATATTTTCCTTTTTTAGAAGCTCTATTGCTGGCAGATTATTGGGTATCTTGACTGGCATATCCTATTTTATTGTGCTTTATTTACCACAAAAATATAAAGAATAAACGGGAACTTAAAAATCCGGCATACAGACAGCCCACAGGTAAGGTAAACCGATAAACCTCCTAGCACCCTTTCATACCTTAGAAATGAACATTGATGAATTTACGCGAAAGCGATCATATAAAATCTTTTGAAGGCAAACATGAATGAATTTGGCACGTATATTGTAAAATAGCTATTTCATAATTTAGGTTAATAATTGGTTTAGTCCTCTGACACCTCCCGGTGTTAGAGGATTTTTATATGCAGCAATAATATATTAACTTAACGAACAAGAGGGTATTCTACTAATTCAACTCAAATTTATACCCAACCCCTTTCACAGTCGACACATAGTTCTCACCTATTTTTTCACGCAACTTACGAATGTGTACATCTATCGTTCTATTCGTCACTACTACGGAATCTTCCCAAATGGCCTTCAGAATCTGTTCTCGGGTATAAACCTTATTGGGTTTTGAAGCCAAGAGATACAGGAGCTCAAATTCCTTTTTGGCCAAAACAATTTTTTCATCAGCACGGTAAACCAGAAACGAATCACGATCTATGATCAAGTCCATGATTTCAAGTTTATCCGTTTCTTCTTCTACAGGCTCAGAGGCATTTCTACGTAATATGGCATTAATACGTGACATCAATGCACGCGGTTTAATTGGTTTTGCAATATAATCGTCAGCTCCGACATGAAATCCTGCAATTTCAGAATACTCCTCACTCCTAGCCGTCAAAAACACCATAAACGTATGTTTGAATTCGGGCAAAGAGCGCATAATACGGCAGGCTTCGATACCATCCATTACAGGCATCATTACATCTAAGATAATCAAATCTGGATTGACCTCTTTAGCCCTTTCAATGGCCAACCTTCCATTAGCGGCTGTATAAACTTGATAACCTTCTCGTTCTAAATTATAAGATATCAAATCTAAGATATCCTTTTCATCATCTACCACAAGTATTTTCTGCTTGACGCTCATATTTGTTTTTTTATTAAAAGTATGTACTTTATGGTAATATAAAGTTAAAGAAATGTTATGAAATTGTTAAGCCTTAAAATAAACTTAATAAATTAATAAAGCACCTCTAATTTAACACTTTACTCAAAAAATCTTCCAGTTCTTTCCCCCGTAAATTTTTAGCGACGATATTCCCCTTTGCATCAACCAATACTGATGCCGGAATTGCTTTTATTCTATACGTAAACACCAGATCCGAACTCCAAGCTTTCAAATCCGAAATATTCGTCCATGTTAACTTATCCTCTTCAATTGCGCGTATCCATGATCCCGGATTATTATCAAAAGACACTCCTAATACAGTAAACCCCTTATCTTTGTAGTGATTATATAAACGTACGATATTTGGATTCTCTTTGCGACAGGGCACACACCATGATGCCCAGAAATCTACCAGTGTCAATTTGCCCCTGTAATCAGATAGCTTCACGATTTTATTATCCGGTGTATACGCCTCAAATTCGGGTGCAGGTTGTCCCACAGCTAACTTCTTCAATTTAGCAGCCTCTTCCTTAAATTGGTTTACATATCTATTTTCAGTAAACTGATCCCGTATCTGCTCCGCATAAGCGATGATCTCCTGTTCCGCAATCTCAGGATCTAACGTGCTTACAGCATAGAAACCTGCTAAATTTCGATTTTGATCAGCAAATTCAACAACTTTCTTCGTATAATAATTAAGCTCTTCCTTGAATGATGTAAGGTATTCTGAACGCAAATTTTCAATTTCAATGTCTGATTTTCCCGCGATAGCTTTGACAAAGGATGCCTGTAGGGAATCCTGAATAAATTCTTTGCGACGTTTTGCAGGTGCAAATTCCTTCAATTTTGACGACAGTTCGGATCCGACAATATCGTACTGATCCGGATCATGAAGATCGGTTACAAATTGGATCTTTTCTCCAGGTATCAATATAACAGGGTATCTATTTTTGCCTAATTCGACAGACAAAAGTCTCGGCTGCGTAGCTTGTCGCTCGAATTTAAATTTATGCTGATCTCCTAAAAAAACAGAATCCAACTTACGATCACCTTCATAAAAGGCAACTACCTTTATATTGCCCGGATTATTTATTTGTCCGGAAATAGAGATCACATTCTTGTGACTGCAACTCCATAAAACAATGAATGTTAATACTATACCTACACAAAATCTTACTACCTGCATTTTACACGGTTAATTCACAAAATCTTTTGCGCGTTGAATAGCCTTATCTAATCCCGAAGCATCTTTTCCCCCCGCAGTAGCGAAGAAAGGTTGACCACCTCCACCGCCTTGTATATCTTTGGCAAGATCTCTAACGATATTACCGGCATTCCAACCCTTTTCTTTTGCGAGCTCATCCGAGATAACGACCGTCAAACTCGGTTTGCCTTCAAAATTTGCCCCTAATACCAGAAACAAATTGTTGATAGCACCTTTTAATGCATAGGCCAATGTCTTCACAGCCTCTGCATTGGGAAGATCCACTACGGTAGCTAAAAAACGAACCCCGTTTATATTTTCCAATTTTGCTTCAAGATCCTTTTTCAGCGACAATGACTTTTCTCTTATCGTATGTTCGATCTCTTTACGCAACACACTATTCTCCTCCACTATTTTACCGATAGCTGATACAAAGTCCTTTGGATTATTTAAAAGTTCCTTGACATTTTGAAAAAGTTCAAAGTGTTCCCGAATTATGGCTGCTGCTTTAGTTCCGGTAATCGCTTCTATGCGTCTTACCCCTGCTGCTACTGCAGATTCTGAAACAATTTTGAAAAATCCAATCTGCCCCGTGGCCTTAACATGTGTACCACCACAAAGTTCTTTAGAAAAGCTATCATCAAATGTTATGACGCGTACATAGTCACCATATTTTTCACCAAATAAGGCCGTAACACCCGAATCGACAGCCTGCTGAAAAGGCACTTGCCTTTCCTCTTTCAGTGCAATATTTTCACGAATCTTGGTATTAACAATATCCTCTACTTGTTTAATCTCTTCATCTGTCATTTTCGAAAAATGAGAGATATCAAAGCGCAAAATATCTGGAGACACCAAAGATCCCTTTTGGTTTACATGCTCACCCAATACTTGTTTCAACGCAGCATGCAACAAATGTGTCGCTGAATGATTGCTCTCTGAATCCAGTCTTTTTCCCTTATCTACATTCGCTTCAAAAAAGCCTTCGAAAGATACCGGCAATTGATCCACAAAATGAATAATCAGACCATTTTCTTTCTTGGTATCGGTAATATTAATCTTCTCACCTGATTCAGAAATAAGGACACCAATATCTCCGACCTGACCTCCACCTTCGGCATAAAAAGGGGTAACAGATAATACCAACTGATATTGATCTTTCCCTTTAGCCGTAACTTTACGGTATTTTATTACTTCAGTTTTAGCTTTTAACACATCATAGCCTACAAATTCCACATCAGCTTCCTCTCCAACTACAATCCAGTCGCCTGCGTCAATAACCGTAGCTGCCCGCGAACGATCCTTTTGCACATTTAAAGCCAGATGAAACGCCTCCATATCTACGGAAATACCTTTTTCACGCGCCAAGAGGTCGGTCAAATCGATCGGAAATCCATACGTATCAAACAGTTCAAATGCGAAATCTCCATCTACAGATGTATGATCTGCTGCGTAGTTTTCAAAACGTTGGATTCCGGTCGTCAACGTACGTAAGAACGCAACTTCTTCCTCTAATATCACTTTTTCTACAAAATCCTGCTGTTGATAAAGTTCATCAAACACACCCTTAAATTGGTTTGCTAACAAGGGTACCAATTCGTGAAAGAAGGGGTTTCTAAAATTTAAAAAGGTATAGGCATAACGCACCGCCCGACGAAGAATTCTTCGAATAACGTAACCTGCCTTATTATTGGAAGGCAACTGCCCGTCTGCAATAGCAAAGCTCACCGCACGAATATGATCCGACAACACACGCATAGCAATATCCGTCTTTTCGTTCGTACCGTATTTTATACCTGCCTTTTCCGCGATATATGCTATCAACGGTTGAAAAACATCCGTATCGTAATTCGAGCTTTTCCCCTGTATTGCACGGACAAGCCTTTCAAACCCCATACCGGTGTCAACATGTTTTTCAGGGAGAGGTTCTAAATTCCCGCTTTTCAAGCGATTGAATTGCATGAATACCAAATTCCATATTTCAATGACCTGCGGATGGTCTGCATTTACCAGATCTTGTCCTCTAGTAGCTGCTCTTTCAGCGTCCGTACGCATATCATAATGGATTTCAGAACAGGGTCCACAAGGCCCTGCATCTCCCATTTCCCAAAAATTATCCTTTTTATTTCCTAAGAGAATACGATCTTCTCCAATATGTGATTTCCAAAATTCGAAAGCTTCATCATCACGTTCCAATCCTTCGGAAGCATCGCCTTCGAAAATCGTAACGTATAATTTATCCTTATCCAGCTTATACACTTCTGTAAGCAATTCCCACGCCCACGCAATAGCATCTTTTTTAAAATAATCGCCGAATGACCAGTTTCCCAGCATTTCAAAGAGTGTGTGGTGATACGTATCAATACCTACTTCTTCCAGATCGTTATGCTTTCCTGAGACCCGAAGACAGCGTTGCGTATCTGCAATACGCGGATACTTAACAGTCACTTCTCCTAAAAACAAATCCTTAAATTGATTCATTCCTGCATTAGTGAACATCAATGTCGGATCATTTTTTACCACAACAGGTGCTGATGGAACAATATGATGGGATTTACTTTTGAAAAAATTCAAATAAGCCTCGCGTATTTCTCTACTGGTCATGAACTATATCTAATTTAATAAACGATACAAATCTACTTAAAAATGATTGCTCTTCCAACGATAAATCTATAGACCAAAAGGAATGTAAAACTCTTCCAAAATGACAGCACCGCGATTAAAACGTGACAATACTCCTTTATTCCTCATTTATTTTTAGTACATTTATATGGACTATAATTACATAAACATTTCATGAAAACTAAGATTCTAGTTCCTACAGACTTTTCAGAAAACGCATTATTTGCTGCACAATATGCCTGCAAGCTGGCGCAAAAAAACAATGCAAGTCTCACCTTATATCATTGTTATACGGCACAGTCTTCAAATTTTGATTCAGAAGAACTCACAGAAAAATTCGAAGATGATAAAATTTTCAAAGCTGACCTATTAATCGAAGAGTTGCGTAATAACCTCATTACTGAGTTTTCAGACTTAATTATAGAGACAACTTGTGAAAGGGGGCTATTAATAGAAACTCTCCCATTATATGTAAAACGGGAGAATATTGGGCTTATCATAATGGGCACAACAGGCAAAGGCAGTAATAAATCTATCATTTGGGGAAGCAATACAAGTCAAATTAGCGCACAATCTCCTATTCCGGTAATTGCCATTCCTAATAATTATGAAAATTTTAAACTGGAAAAAGCTGCAATTTTAACAAATTTCAAACCCGAAGAATTAGAAACGCTTAGGGATTTCCTGAACTTATTTCAACATATACAGCATCTCGAAATTATCCACGTCGTAAAGGATGAAAAAAATATAGACCAAGTTAAAGAAAAATTGGCCTCGTGGGTATTTATCATCCAAGACCTAAATGGAATAGAACAGGTCTCAAGTACATTAGAGTGTATCAATGAAACGGATAAGGATTTAGACACCATAGCAGAAGTCATCAATAGTACAATTAATAAAGAAGATTTTGATATGATTGTAGTCACTAAAACACGTAAAAGTTTCTTTGAACGTTTATTTAGAAAGTCGGTATCAAAAGAGCTTACCCTTAACCTAAGGAAACCTACATTCTTTGACAATAATTAAAAAACACATTAAGCCATGACAAATAAAATAATCATTCCGGTAGATTTTTCTGAATATTCCCAAAATGCAATTGAAGTGGGTTGTGAAATTGCAAAACAAACTTATCACGATATAGACTTGGTTCATATCTTTACAGACCATACTAATATATATCGCAATTCGATTGACACACCAGACTTAATTGACCCCAGGGTTGGTATGGCAAAGAGAGATATGCAACAAGTGATTTCAAGAATAATAGGAAAGTATCCACAAGTAAATATCAATGCTATTTTTAGAGATGGCAATCTATATGAAGAAATCAAAAAATTAACACATTCAAATTCGTATGACGCAATTGTAATGGGTACAAAAGGTTCTTCGGGATTGGATGCCTTATTAATCGGATCTAATATGTATGACGTATTTCAGAACTCGGCCACACCTGTTTTAGCGATACCACTTAATTCAAAAAACTTCAAAAAAGATAAAGTAGGTTTATTATGTAATTTCAAAGAGGGGGAAATCGATGTTTTGAAGCAAGCCATAAGAGTATTTAATACTGATTTCGAGTTGATACTGATACACATAAACACCGACAATACACCGATATCCGATATTGACAAAAAATTTGACTCTTTTATACCTCAGATCATAGAAGAAACCGGAATAGACAATATTTCCTACGTCGTAAAGAATCAATCTTTCTTTATTCAGTACAAAGAGAATATTTCATCCGCGATCGACAGTGTCATAGCAGATGAATTAATAGATATCCTTCTGGTTACAAAAAGTAAAAAAGGCTTCTTACGACAAATCACATCAGAAAATATTGTCAAAAAAATGGCTTATCAAATCAAAATACCAAAATTTTTTGCCAAATCATAAGCATTAGATTGCCGTAGGATGCCTAATATTGTAGCGCAATAGCTACACATAAATATTTTCATGGGGTTTATGACCAGTAAAAATCACCAATGGAATGATTTGGCAAAGGATTTGCCATAGACCTTATTATCAAATTAAATTTTATGAAAATTAAAAATTTACAAAAGGTATCTATGTTGATCGCTACTGGTATGATTACTACGGCATCATTTGCTCAGGAAAGAAATAAGACCTCTATTGAAGGTACTTCTCCTTTAGGTTCTACTTCGGAATACAGAACATGGTCAATAGGTGTTAATGCAGGCCTCCTGAACCAGTCCAACATCTTTGGTTTTAACCGTGATAGTTTCGATAAATTAAACCATAACTTGGGATATAGCGCCTATATCAAAAAGCAAATTTCTCCGTCATTTGGATTAAAAGCACAATACATGGGCGGCAAAGTAGGTGGAATCAACGAAGATGCTACAGGTAATGAGGTCTCAGAATTCGAAACCAAAACACCTTGGTCTACAGCCTTATCCGCAGAATGGACTATGGCCAATACCAATTGGCGATTTTTTAATAGCTTTATCAAACCCTACGTAGCCGTAGGAATAGGCGGGTTAAATTTCGAAACTACTTCTACATTAGCTGATGGCACATCAAATACAGCCGAATCGCAAACTAAATTGTATGTACCTGTAGATGCTGGTTTTAAATTCGCTATAGCAAAGGGAATCAACCTAGACTTAGGGTACCAGTTGAATTGGGCGAATCAAGATTTCGATGGAAGAGCCGCTGGCCAGTATAAAAATGACCTATTCTCTTACGCACATGCCGGGTTAGAAATTGCTTTAGGCAACGGCAGCAAACCCTACTTAGGAAACAGCAACCCTGTCGCTACATTAATAGATGACTACACCCAAAAGTACGATGAACTGAAATCGGAACGTGACGCATTAGTTGCTTCAAACAATGAGCTAAAATCTCAAATGAATAAACTGAATGATGACTTGAAAGATGACGACGGAGATGGCGTAGCAAATAAATTTGACAAATGTCCCAATACACTTGCAGGAGTTAAGGTAGATGGCTCAGGCTGTCCACTTCCTGAAATGAAGCATGAAACCAAAGTAATTGAAAAAATTGTCATTACGGAAGAAGATAAAAAAGTTGTGGATGAAGCAATTAAAAACCTGGAGTTTGAGACAGGTAAAGCCACTATTCGCTCAAGTTCTTATTCATCTTTGGACAAAGTAGCAGCTATTTTGATAGAAAAAAACTTTAGTTTGAAATTAGCTGGCCATACCGACAACACGGGGTCAATGCAGACAAACTTACGCTTGTCGAAAGAGCGTGCTGAAGCCGTAAAAGCTTACTTAGCTTCTAAAGGAGCTAATGCATCCCGCATCGAAGCTACAGGTTACGGCCCTAATCAGCCAATTGCGACCAATACAACGGCAGAAGGCCGCCAACAAAATCGCCGCGTAGAATTCACACTCTATTAATTAAAAACGCTATGCCGTAAAAAAGGGAGCCCTCAGGAGCTCCCTTTTTAATACACAATTCCCCGGCTATTCTGATCCTTCGACTAGCGACCAGAACCATTGGACTCTCCGCTTTCAATTTCTTTACGCAGTACACTATGCTTTTTTCCGTATAAGAAATAGACCGAAACACCTATAATCATCCAGATAGCAAGGCGTTCCCAACTTTCAAGCGGAAGCGATGCCATCATCGCCACACAAACGATAATACCTAAAATAGGCACTAACGGCACAAAAGGTGTTTTAAAAGGACGCTCGGCCAATGGATTCTTCTTCCGAAGCACCAATACACCTATACATACTAACGTAAATGCGAGTAGCGTTCCGATACTTACCATGTGTCCTAAATCCGAAACAGGCACAAAACCGGCAAAAACACTAACGAAAACCATGAAGATCAAATTTGTTTTCCAAGGCGTTTGCCTTTTCGATAGATCGGAGAATATTTTTGGCAACAAACCATCTTTACTCATCGTATAAAAGACACGACTCTGTCCCAATAACATCACAAGAATAACGGAAGTATATCCCGCAAGAATCGTAACGATCATCGCCGTATTCAGAAAATGATATCCTGTTTTTCCAAACGCAGTTGCTACAGGTTTAGCATCACCTTTAAAATCCGTATACGGTGCCAAGCCTGTCATCACATAAGAAAAAAGAACATACAAGATCGTACAGATGACAAGTGACCCTATAATACCAATGGGCATTCCTTTTTTAGGATCTTTGGCTTCCTGCGCAGCAGTACTGACCGCATCAAATCCGATAAAAGCAAAGAAGACAACACCAGCAGCACGTAATACCCCACTAATTCCGTAATGTCCAAAATAACCCTCTTTGAAAAAATCAAAGAACCCTATTTCGCCATTTTTGAGTAAGGTCTCCCCTTCATTCACAGGAATAAAAGGTGTATGATTTGCCGGATCTATAAATTGCCAGCCCAATGCGATAAATAACAATACAACGGCTACTTTAAGTACGACCAGAATATTATTCACAAAAGAAGATTCCTGCGTACCGCGCATCAATAGCAAGGATAGCAAACAGACGATTACAATCGCCGGAAGATTTACCATCCCTCCGCTAAATACGGTACCATCCGACAGATGATGTTCCACCCAAGGGGAATATAAAAGCTCTTTGGGCAGCGTAAATCCAAATATCTTGAGGGCTTCGTTAAAATACTGCGACCAACTTGCTGCTACAGTAGCGGCGGCCAATGCATATTCCAATACCAAATCCCAACCTATAATCCACGCCATAAACTCGCCCATTGTAGCGTACGAATAAGTATAGGCACTTCCGGCCACAGGTATCATGGACGCAAACTCAGCATAACATAATCCTGCAAAAGCACAACCTACCGCGGCTATAATGAACGAAAGCATCACCGCAGGACCAGCATGATCGGCTGCCGCAATGCCGGTCAACGAAAATAATCCGGCTCCAATAATTGCCCCAACCCCCAGAGCTACCAACCCTCTGCTTGATAGGGTTCGCTTCAATGTACCTTCACCACTTTGCTCAGCCTCCGCGACCAATTTAGAAATCGACTTTTTATACCACATAATTAAGATTAATATATTTATAAGCTCAAAGCTAAAAAAAAATAAAAAAAACTGACACTTTATTAAAAATTTACTAAGCCTCTAGCTCCACGAGTATTTAAACTACCAGGGCATCATGGTACTTTCTATGGGATTTGTTAAATCAAATGAAACCGTAAACACACGATCGCTGCCTATTCGTCGCAGGTTATACGTATAGGTCGTCTCATCTATCGTAATCCACCAAACATTCTGACATGCATAGTCAATTAATTGGCATGTCTCCTGGTCAGCAGGAAACATCTGAATGTCGCTAGCTCCTTCATTTGTCGCTGTACCACCATAAAAAGTGATCGCATCCGGACTTCCATCTTCATGACGATGATCGTGCTTCAATGTCAACACCTGATTCGAATAGCTAAATATCCATGTTCTGGATTTATTCTCACCTACAAAAAACGGGATCTTCACCTCTCGCTCTTCATACTGCATGACCTTCATAATCAATTTCTGTCCGGTAAATCCGTCTCCTTCTTTGCCACCAGCAATTATTTTTCCTTCAAAATACTTACCTTCTAAAGATTTAAATTTTTCCAAAAAAACCTTCGAATTAGGCTTATCCTGTGCTAAAACGCCATTTACTATTAATAACAGTATGCAAACTACTGTATAACTGGTTATACTTTTCATATACAAGTATATCATATTCGTCTCATAAAATGATTTTTAAAATTATAATAATCTGAAATATAGGATAATTAATATATTATTTCTATCTTTGCATCGCCTTAGGCAATTGAGCCTATTGTATAATTTATTTCATGAACCCATTTTTAGAACTGGGAATCCGTCATGAGGTTGTTAATGCCATCACAGAGTTAGGTTTTGAAAAACCTTCCGAGATACAGGAAAAAGCCATTCCTGTTTTATTGACTGGCAACGACGATTTTGTCGGATTAGCCCAAACCGGCACAGGTAAGACAGCGGCATTTGGTCTTCCATTATTAGAGCAATTAGACTTTTCTCAAAAACACCCACAAGCGTTGGTCTTATGCCCAACACGTGAATTGTGTTTGCAAATCGCAAAAGATTTAGAAAAATATGCTAAATACATCGACAACGTGAATGTTGTGGCTGTATATGGAGGTGCAAATATCAGTGACCAACTACGTCAGATCAGACGTGGCGTGCAAATTGTAGTAGCGACTCCGGGTCGTATGTTGGATATTATTGGTCGTAAAGCGATTGATTTTTCCCAAGTAAATTATGTTGTGTTAGATGAAGCGGACGAAATGTTGAACATGGGTTTCCAAGAAGACATCAACAACATTTTGTCAGAGACTCCTGACACTAAAAAAACATGGTTATTCTCGGCTACCATGCCTGCTGAAGTTCGCCGTATAGCTAAAAACTATATGACAGATCCAGTAGAAATGACTGTAGGAACCAAAAATACAGGTAATGCTAACATCGAGCATAACTATTATTTAATTAAAGCAAAAGACAAATACGCTGCTTTCAAACGTATTGTAGATTCAAATCCGGATATCTTTGGTATCGTATTTTGTCGTACAAAAATTGAAACGCAAGAAATTGCCGAAGCCTTAATTAAGGATGGTTACAATGCAGATTCACTTCACGGAGATTTATCTCAACAACAACGTGACAAAGTGATGAAACGTTACCGTGACCGCAATTTACAATTGTTGATTGCAACGGATGTTGCTGCTCGTGGTATCGACGTAAATAACGTAACACACGTAATTAATTTCTCTTTACCTGACGAAATTGAAAACTATACACACCGTTCGGGCCGTACCGCTCGTGCTGGTAAAACCGGTATTTCAATCTCTTTAATCAATATTAAAGAGCAAAGCAAAATACGTCATCTGGAAAAAGTAATAGGTAAATCATTTGAACGCAAAGAGGTTCCTCAAGGTGCTGCAGTAGTTGAAAAGCAATTATTAACGATTGTAGATAAAGTTCAAAATGTAACGATCAACGAAGATCAAATCAATCAATTCCTACCGGCTATTATGGAAGGTTTTGAATCTTTATCGAAAGAGGATATCGTAAAAAGATTTGCTTCCCTAGAATTCAACCGTTTCTTAGAGTATTATAAAAATGCGCCTGATTTGAATATCGATGCGCGTGATAACGGAAGAGGTGATCGTGATTTTGACAGAGGTGACCGTAGAGACCGTAGTGGTTCTAAAGGGTTCACACGTTTATTCATGAACTTAGGCTCAGTAGACGAGTTCAATCGCGGAGAGATTTTAGGTTACATCTGTAACACTACGAAAATATCAGGCAAATCAATTGGTAAAATCGACTTAAAAGGAGTTTATACTTTCTTTGAAGTACAAGACGCTGAAGTTGATAAAGTAATCCAAGGATTTAAAGGCGTTGACTTCAACGGAAGAAATATTCGTATCGAAGTATCCGGCGAAGGTGGTTCTTCAGATCGTGGTAGCCGTTCACGTAGTGGCGGTGGCGAACGCAGCGGACGCTCACGCTTTGGTAACAGCGGTGGTGGAGATCGCAGAAGCGGTGGAGAACGCAGAGAACGAGAACGCAGCAGTGGTGGTGGCGGTTTCCGCGACTTCTCCGGCAAACGTCGCGAAACGAAAAGCAAATACTAGTAAGTAAATTAACACTTACTTTAATAAAAAGCTTCCTTATCAAATTAAGGAAGCTTTTTTATGTTCTAGCTCCTTTTGTTTTATATTTTAACACGAAGCCCTATAAACTTTACACCCTAACAACCACACTATATTCTAATCCAACACGAGTTTTTATTATTTCATTTCAAGCGAGAGAGGTTATTGAAATCTTTTACGCAGTTGTCTTCTCCTTGATAAACGTAAGCGAGAGTCTTTTACCGGATAGTGTCTGTTTTTGGTGATATTATTGAATATTAAGGCAACGAGAAACAGGATCATTGCCCCCGACAAAACCGGACTCAGCACATACCAGTATCCCATTGAAGCTATCTTTGTTCCACCCGTTACGGCTATTAAGGCTGTAGCCCCACCAGGAGGATGCAAGGTACGTGTCACCTGCATTAGGACTATAGATAATGCTACAGCCATAGGCGCAGTCAGCCATATAATATCGGGCATAACCTTGGCAACCGTAACACCTATAAAAGCCGAAACGACATGACCTCCAATCAAATTACGCGGCTGTGCTAACGGACTTTGTATGGCACCATATATTAATACGCTTGACGCCCCAAAAGATCCTATCAAAAAAATATTCTCTAGATCCGGAAGACTCAAAGATTGGATAAAAGCTATTATACTTATCCCTATAAATGCACCCACAAAAGACCAAAAATGTTCCTTAGGATCTACTAAAGTTTCTTTATAGAATACGATGCGATAAACTCTTAACTGTCTTTTGAACTTCTGGGGAGACATTGAAAAGCATTAATATTATTTGGAGCGCTGTCGTATCGCTTCATATATTACCACAGCTGCCGAAACAGATACATTTAAAGATGCTATTTCACCAAACATCGGAATTTTCGCCAATTTATCCGAAATACGGATCAAATCATCTGAAACGCCCACATCTTCCGCTCCCATTATAATACAGGTCGGCACAGTATAATCGATATCATAAATGGAATCCTGCGTTTTTTCTGTACTCACTACCAACTGAACACCAGACTCTATCAAATATCGTCCTACTTTGCCCAAACTATCTTGTCGACAAACCGGAATTTTATATAAGGCTCCGGCAGATGTCTTAATCGCATCCGGATTTATCTCAGCCGATCCCTTTCGTGGAACAATAATAGCATGCACACCTGCACATTCCGCGGTACGTGCTATTGCTCCCATATTTCGTACATCGGTAACACCATCCAACATTAACAAAAATGGTATTTCTCCCTTCTCGTAAATTGTCGGTAAGAGGTCTTCGATCTGATGATAAACAATAGGGGAAATTACGGCTATTACACCTTGATGATTTTTGCGTGTAATCCGATTCAACTTTTCAATCGGAACCTGCTGATAACCTAGGTTATGCTCCTTTAATAGGGATTTGAGTTCCAGGAACAAACTTCCACTTAAGCCACGCTGTACAAACAGGGATTCTATTTCTTTGCCGCTATCTATTGCTTCTATAACTGCGCGGATACCAAAAACCATTTGATTGGATTCTCTTTTTTCACCCCTATTGTCTCTAATGTGGAAAGCCATGTTACGAATTTATAATATAAAAAATAGCCACCGTATTGTACTATTTGTCGCAAAGATAAGAAAAGAAATTTTGGTTTTTAACTTAGTCCTAAGTTAAAGGTTTTGCGCAATGTTTCTAATGCAGGATTCTTCGTAGCCATTACCTGATATTTCTCCTGCGAAGTGTAGGGTTTCCGAACTTTGGATTGCTCAATCTGCACGCCTTCAAGTTCTAAAGAAAAATTTCTTAACTCCACCCGAAGATAATTAAGGATATCTATTTTTCCTTCTCTAAGTTGATCCATTTGTACGGCATTCTCGACATCAATCTCGATTAAATTGCCCTTTAAACGGGGCTGACTTGCCGTCATAATTGTATAAAGTGTAATACGGCTTTCTACTTTTAGATTTTCAGCTAGCACATTCCATTTTTCCAAAAAGCCGTTTAATGTAACTTCCCTAAATTCGCTTCCTTTTACCAGGTCTTCTTCATCTTCCTCTATTGCCTTCTCTTCAAAAACAGTATTTAAGCTCGGAACAGCTATTGACGGTTTGTAGCTCCCCCATCCTTTTACGGGAGCAGCCGGTTTCACTGCTGACAATGCGGGTTGGGTAACGGAAGGATTGACTGTTGCACCGGAAACTACAGGTGCAGGAATAGCTTTATTTACAATAGCGGGAGAGCTATTTTGCGGTATCGCTACCGGTTCAGGGAGTTTTTTTTTTAGTTCAGCACTAGATGCTGATATACCATTTACGCTCAATCTAATGGCAGATGACAAATGGCAGATCTTCAGCAAGGCTAGTTCAACTTGCAACCTATGATTCTTACTGGTTCGGTAATTGACCTCGCACTGGTTTGCAATATTTAATGCAGACAACAGTAAACCGGTGTTGATTTGTTGAGATTGCTCCAAATAGCGCTTTTTTATATTATCGCTTACCTCGAGTAGCTTCAGGGTTTTTGGATCTTTCGTGACCAATAGATTGCGCAAATGCGAAGATAAACCAGCAATAAAATGCCCTCCGTCAAATCCCCGATTCAAGATATTATCAAAAATCAATAATGTATCAGCTGCATTCTCTTGGGAAACTGCCGCCATTAATTGAAAATAATAATCATAATCCAGAATATTCAGATTATCGATTACCGCCTGATAGGTAATTTGCTTATTGGAAAAACTAGCAATCTGATCAAACATGGATAAAGCATCACGCAGACCTCCATCCGCCTTTTGTGCAATAATATGCAAGCCATCATCTTCATAGCTGATCGATTCTTTTTGCGCAATAGATGCCAAATGTACCGCCATATCCTCTACCTTGATCCGGTTGAAATCGAAAATTTGGCAACGGGACAATATTGTAGGCAATATCTTGTGCTTTTCTGTTGTAGCAAGAATGAATATTGCATACGTGGGTGGCTCTTCCAATGTCTTCAGAAAGGCATTGAAAGCTGCCTGAGAAAGCATGTGTACCTCATCAATAATATAGATCTTGTACTTACCTACCTGCGGTGGTATACGTACCTGCTCAATGAGACTCCTGATATCTTCTACAGAGTTGTTCGATGCAGCATCTAACTCATGAATACTAAATGAAGCACCATTTTGAAACGATTTACAGCTTTCGCATGTACCACAAGCTTCAGCAGACGCTGAAATATCCTCACAGTTTATTGTCTTTGCCAAAATACGCGCACACGTAGTCTTACCAACACCTCTGGGTCCACAAAACAGAAAGGCTTGTGCCAACTGATTATTAAGAATTGCATTCTTTAAGGTATTCGTAACGTGCTGCTGCCCCACGACAGAATCGAAGGTGACAGGGCGGTATTTACGAGCGGAGACAATAAAATTATCCATTGCTACGAAGATACGGATTTTAAGAAGTAAAAAGTAAATATTAAAACGTAAAAAATCGGCTTTCTAAAACCTCCTTTTAGCGCATTATCCTAATATCTGGAACATCTAGACTATAGCGTACGCAATTTATTAGAGAAAAAATTAAATAAACTTGGATCTACTGCCGATATCGACTACAGTCCATTTAACCAGATCAACATATCTTTTATCACTTGCTCATTAAAAGTTTCTTCGATAACACTGTATTCTAGTATATCTCCGGTTGTAGCAGTCTGAAAAAGATGATTAAGATCCGGGTATTCTTTAAACATATTTTTCTTATTATTTGGAAGATATTTCCTGAAGGCTTCTAAATTATCTTTAGCGACTACCTGTATATCTTTTGCTCCGTTGAGAGCCAACAATGGCACATGTACATCTTTAAGATATGTTTCAGGGTCTAATTTGACAAAAGTAATAAACCAAGGGAGAAATAAACGGCTGATACCTGCAGTGTCTTCTACGGTTAGTTTATCTATTGCTGTCTCGGTATATGCATCTATTCGTTTTTGCATGTCATTGCGTATTTGATCGGGATGTCCTGTACCCATAATGGTAACCAAATCTTTGTAAAAATTCTTTTTTTCTACCGATTGTCCCTTGATATCTGCCATTTGCCGCAAAGTTAATTCTTCGCCACGAATAGCCATTCCAGCTAGAGAAACCACATATTTCACCTCCTTATTACGAGCTGCAATAATAGGTGCTATCACTCCCCCTTCACTATGACCGATCAATCCAATTTTTTGCGGATTAACTTTTGAATGTCCGGAAAGATATGTTAACAGAAATTCGACATCATCCGCTTGGGTCAACGTAGTGAAATTTATTAGATCTCCTTTTGACTCTCCTATTCCTAAATCATCAAATCGCAACACGACAAAGCCTTGCTGTGTAAGCCGATCGGCCAATAATTTGAATGGCCTGTGGCCAAATAATTCTCCGTCCCGATTTTGCTGCCCACTTCCACTGATTAAAATAACAGCAGGATACTTCCCAGCTTGCTTCGGTGATGTAATCGTACCTCCAAATGTTGTATTTACATCTTTATCAACTACAAAGTCTTCACTATCATAAGAAAATGGAGCCTGGGGTTCTTGCGGTCGTTTAGGCATTTCTACAACTTTCTGTTTTTTTAAAATCAACGGAATTTGTATTCCACCCTGAAAAAAAATGCTTGTAATCGTTGTATCATCCGTTAGTACACCTACGACTTTTGCCCCATAATCCGTAGAAACAACAACACTATCTCCGGTTACTTTTGCCTTTGCAGCCAATCCAAAAGCACCTTGCTTCGGACTGTCGGCCTTAGCTTCATAACCATTTTCTACCTGTATGAGGTGAACAACAAAGGGTAACGTCATTCCCTGCGCTTTTAAATCACCTTTCCAAGTGCCGTTAAAAGACTGCCCGAAACCATACTGAATAAAAACTACAAAAAAGAATAGATACTTCATATATTGATAATACAGATTTCCGAGTTCAGCAATTGTCGCCAAAATCACAAATAAAAATACAAAAAATAACTATTATTGTTTATAACAATAAACCTCAGTCCATTTTATCAAAATTATTTTGTTATTTTTATATTAAATCTATATTAATAAATTGTTATCAGAATGAAGCAACGGTATATATATATCTTTTCATGTTGTGTAGCTCTACTCTATACAGTAGCTTCTTTTGGGCAGTCATTAGACACCATAGATTTTTTCAAAGAGCCTTTTATTTTCGACAAATCAAAAACTCCTCAAATTCAAATCCAAGGAGAAACAGATGAAAAATCGATACTCGAATTTTACAATACTATTGATTCAGAGGACTATAACATACTTATTACTCATCTGAAGGCGTTTAAAGAGCAAAAGAACTTAAACGACTGGCTCTATTATCAGCTTATTAGACAGGTGTCAGAAGCAATAAGCCCAAAAGCAGCTAATTATCATCGTTATACACTGTACAAATGGTATTTGATGAATAAATCCGGATATGATGCCAGATTAGCAGTGGGCGACGGTCAAATTATCTTTTATATTAAAAACACAGAAGATATATCTGATATTCCTTTTTTTGTAATTGACGGTCAACAGTTTACCTGCCTCAACTATCATGATTACGGCAAGTTATTTAAGCGCTCTGATGTGTATAAACCTGTTTCGATCCGTATTCCCGGAGCTACAAAAGATTTCAGTTATAAAATAGCTGAAATGCCGGAATTTAAAGATGAGTCTTATGCCGTTAAAAATGTAAACTTTCAGTATAAAGATAAGGTATATGAATTCGACATTAAGGTAAATGACAACATAGCTCGTATCTTTAAAAACTATCCGGGGGTTAATTTTGAAACGTATTTTAATATTCCGCTCACTAAAGTGACTTACCAATCACTGATACCTGTGCTTCGAGAAAATGTTAAAGATATGGATACCAAAAATGGCGTTGATTATCTGATGCGATTTACACGATATGCATTTTTATATGAGAACGACGATGAAAATTTTGGAATAGAGAAACGGTTATCTCCAGAACAAACCTTGATCAATAATTACAGCGATTGTGATGACCGTGCGGCCTTATTCTTCTTTTTGGTAAAAGAGATATACAATCTACCCATGATTGCCATACTCTATCCTACGCACATTACGATGGGGGTTCAATTTGAACATACCATCGGAAATGCCATACAATATGAGGGACAGTATTTTTCGATTTGTGAACCAACACCACAAGGACAAAATCTAAATATAGGTGAAGTTGCTGATAAGTATAAACACGAAAAGTATGAAATCGTATATCACTATCAACCGAGATAGTACACTATTCCCAAAAATACAGGATATTTCAGGTTAGGTGAGCTCCCTATCGGCTAGTAGTTATTCACCTTCACCTCGTTCGCTTTGATATATTCGTTGATAAAAATTTCTACCTTTTGTTTTTTCGCCATATCCTCAATAAGCTCTGAAATAGGCAACAAGCTATCCAGACCATCAATGTAAACGAACCGATAATTATCTTCATTGATACTCTTTGACCATTCCGAAATATTTACCTTCGGATTATGACCTGAAGTATTATTTACTAATATTTTAGATGGGTCACCCCCAATTGCTTCAAAAGCGATTATCGGATCAGCCACATCCTTAAGTACTATTGAATCTGCTGGATCAAGAAATCCAGAAAACAACCCAAAACAGTCGTTTATACCTATTCTAAAACTATTTTCCACAGCGCTACGTCGATCCTTCTTTCCTAAATATTCAGCTTGGTAATCCAAGCTTAGCTTAGCTCCAGTAAACAAAGAGAGCAATACGTGTGTTCCATATTTTTTGACAAGTTCCGCTGGTTCCAAAGATTTGCTATCTGTTTGAAAATTTATGGTCAAATACCGTAACAACTGGCTTTCCCCAGGATTTAGAAATAGTCTAAGTCGTTTGTGTCTTATATAGGTATCATACAGACCATAAATGTATTCACCTCCATTGGGATCGGTATCTGGAAAAGGATGCATGATATTCCCCTTAAAATAATTGACATCAGCCGTTTCACCTGTCAACCATTTCGTAAAATCCTCCGAATCGGCACCATAAACGGTGTTAAAACTCGCTTCACGAAGGAGGCGCACATCCAGACGGCTGGGATTGTCTTGTCCAAATACAGGCGTATTGATTACAGCCTCTTTAACGGAGCTCCTGTGAGAATATTTGCCTGTAACATCATAGCCGAACCCTAAAAAATTAAGCTCGCCATAGCCTTCTTTATCGATTGTATAATCATCCTCCGCAAGATTCTTAATCACAAAATTAGTTTCTATTGGTTGTTCTAATTCAGGCTCTACGATTTCTGAATCCATTATTTCAGGCTCATCTGATGTATTTTTCTCGCAGCCGATGAAGCTGCCAACTATTATCATCGTTAATGGAAGTATAGATTTAATCTTTAGCATATTCGTGTATTAGTTAGTCAAACTATCACTGACAGTTATAATTAGGAGACGAGGAAATATTATTAATAATATAGATCTAATCAGGTACTATATAAAAAAGCCGACTTTTCGAAGTCGGCTTTAATAGTTTAGTTAGAAAAAATATTCTTAGAACGTATAACCTGTCCAAGCAAATACTGATGTATTAGCACCTGTTGAAGTTGTATTCTTTGTAATACCAGCTGCATCCGTAGGATTAATTTTAGCAGTTAAAGCTGCTGGCAAAAGGGTATAGGTAATCGTTGCGCTACCAGCACCTTTACTATCCGTAAAATCAATCATATCACCAACTAAAGAAGTTGCTCCTACACTAACCAACAAGTTAGTGATTGTAGCTTTAGCACCTCTTCTAACCTTGACCACATCTTGCATAGTACCTTCAACACCTGTAGTCGTAGAGTTTTGCACGATAGTTATATCTTCCATTTTAAAATTAGACTGATAGAAAGCATCCGGTAAATTTCCATCATGGTTACCATCAGCCTCGATGCCTCTAGGATCTACTTCATTGGTTTTAAAACCAGCTTCCCAAATACCATAAGCATTTTTTAATGTACCTGTATAACCTTGTGTAAAGTCAAACATATCGTCTTCGGAATTTACAACTAACAGGTTCGTAACATTTACAGAACCACCAAAGAATTCAATACCGTCATCTGCTGCATCTTTGATATAGATGTTGCTGATTTTAGTTTTGTTACCAACAGCATTTAACGTCAAACCATTGTGCTCTTTATCATCCGAGATATTCGCTCCAGAATATTCAATAATAACATAATCCAACACACCTGAATCATCTGCTACATCGTTACCTCCGTAGAAGATATTTGTGTTGATTTCAGTCTCAAAGTTACTTGGAGAAGCTTCAGTAGCACGAGAAAGCGGTGTTCTTCCGTTGATAATCAAACCGCCCCATGAACCAGAGCTCTTTGTTGCCGAAGTAAATTTAATTGGATTTTGCGCTGTACCTTCAGCAATGATTTTTGCTCCCTTTTCAATCAACAAATAAGCTCCTTGGCTGTTAGCCGTAATTGTTGTACCCGCGGGGATAGTTAATGTAGCTCCCTCACGAACGATAGTAGCAGCTGTCAAATTAATTGTACTACCTTTAACAATAGCATTGGAAGTGATAGGTCCCGACAACACCGTTAATTCGACCAACTGTTGACCATTGTCATTACCATTATCATCGTCTTTGCTACATGATGTAAACACAAGAACTGAAGCTGCTAGAATAGTAAATAATTCTCTTTTCATCTTTTTAATTTTATACAATTTTAACTTTTTAAATTAATCTAACTGTTAACCCAATATTACTAAACCATTAAAAACGATAGGATATACCAACACTCATATCAATTCCGCGCTTATACGAACTTAATGCTATTGCTTCACCATTATCTGTCTCGCGTTCTAAACGAATTGCAGGATTAAGAAGATTACGCAACTTTACATTAATACCCCAATGCTTCTTAATATCTGCCTGTGAAATAACATCTAGTGTAGGGATTCCTTTTTCTATAATATCTCTGTATGCATTACTTCCACCTAAAGAATAAATACGGTCACTGAAATAATTCAATACGGCAGTAGATGTCAAATTCCAGTCTCTCCTATTCCACAAGTAAGTCACGTCTGTATTGATCAACACAGGCGATGCGCCCTGTAATGCAGATTCTTCAGCAGTAAATCTTGGTAAGATATTTTCTAGTTTTTGATTGCTATACAAATACGATAGGTTCAGACCTCCGGACAATACATTATCACCATTTTCTGTCATCGTTTTTAGAATGTTTTTCTTCAGTTCGATTTCGGCACCAGCAACAGTAGCGGTAGATCCGACATTATGATATGTCATCACATTACCACTCATCTCGGTACGCGCAATAGGATCTTTCAACTGCTTATAAAATACACCTACAGAAATTAATTCTCCTACGGTTGGAAACAGCTCCCATTTCACATCAAAATTTGTATTCTGAACGGGCTTTAAGTCTGGATTTCCTTGCGTAGTGTAAGTGGAGAAAGTGTTCAAGAATTCAGCCATTTCGATAAACTGCGGCAAAGTATAAGACATACTAGCAGATGCTCTTAGGTTACTCTTTTCTGTTAACATATACTTCAGATTCAAGCTTGGCAACACATAATTCTTCTTTAACGGCTCATTATCGTTCAATTCTGAATCATTTAACGCTGTTTTATAGCTAACATCCTGGAACACATTATCGTATCTTATTCCTATTAGGGCTGTAAATTTAGGATCAAATTGATATATTCCCATTAACACAGCAGAATGCACACGCTTATTGGCTTTATACCATTCGGGTTCAAAATTCCCCATTCGCGAACTCAACCGAAAGAAATTAGACTGTAATGTACTACTATTGAATACATTATCTATATTATAAACATTATTTGGATCTAGAAGACGGCTTCCGTCTATCAGGTGCGTATACAACGTAGCATTAAAATCTCTATTGATGATATTACCATTATATCCAAAGTTAATCTTGCGTTCAAAATCGCTTTCTTTATCGAAATTATAAGTAGCAATAGCTTTTGTCGACCATGCATTTTCTGTCAAATCCGAATAGTATCGCTCATTTGAATTTTGCTCTCCCATCAAATAGAAATTGCTGCGACCATCATCCTCAAACACTTCTGACAACCTGATAGTTCGACGATCAGGCTCATTACCTTTCACCAGGTTATGCGCAATTCCAAGATCTAAATCCAACACATCAGACAGCACCAATTTTGACAACAATTGATTGACAAACAAATTATTATCTACAATATGCTGTCTTCTGAACAAACCTCTATCATTTGGATTTGGAAAACTATTTAAACCATAGTTATCTTCAAATGTTTGGCTTTGATTATTGATATACAATGAATTGAAAGCCACGTAATGTTTGCCAAACGAATATTTCAAGTTTGCAATGGCTGTCTTATCGATATTATATTGAGAAAGTGTTGATTTTTGATCTAGGAAAATCTCGCCGTTCGTCAATGTCTGGCGAACAACGCCATCATAGTATTTATATTCCGAATTCATATTAGCAGATAAAAACACATTTAAGTTATTTTCACCTACTCTCACTCTCTTTCCTCCAGCTAATGAAAAAGAAGAATTAATTGGTGTCCCGTCAAATGGTTTTGGATTCCATTTATTGGCAAAGGCATAATTGCTTCCATTCGTTATTGTACTTTTGGACTCCGCCAAACTCCCGAACCAATTAGAGCCAGTTATCTTCTGAAAATTATCTGTTTTGAGCGCCTGTGTATTGACACCTGTAGAAACACCAATTTCCAAAAAGTTATTATCAGCAAGTACCTTAGAAAGAATATCAATATTAGCACCTGCAACATCCGCTCCCAATGTAGGGTTGAATGTTTTATTAACGGCAATACTCTGAATAATAGAAGTACCAAAGAAATCCAAAGAAACATTTTTATTAAGCGGGTCTTCAGAAGACAAAGGCAAACCATTTAGCGTAGTACTGTTATAACGGTCGCCCAATCCACGTACAAATACGTTAGCTCCACCTGCTGATTTGGTGACACCGCTCATCTTCGTCAATGCCCCTTCAGCATCAGATACTCCTTTTCTAGAAAGCTCCTGTGCACCTATTTTTTCCACCATCAGATTCGAAGCTTTGCGTTCTTCCAACAAAGCGATTTCACTGGCCTGCACACGTCTTCTTGTAACAACAACTTCATCTAAAGCAGATGACTCACTTACTAAAACAACACTGATATTTTCCCAGTTTTTTTCGGCTAAAACCACAGGAGTGATCTCTTTATTATATCCCAGGTAGCTGCTTACAATTTCATAGATACCCTTTTTGTTTACCGGAATAATAAATTCTCCGTTTTCATTGGTTGAAGTCGCTTTACTATTATCTGCTAAGGAAACACTTACACCAGAAATTGGCTGCATCGTCTCCACATCGATAATCCTACCACGGATACCCAAAGTTGATCCGGAAGCAGCAACACCATCTGCAATGGAGGCACTATTCTTCTGTTGTGCATTTAATGTCTTGGTAGTATCTTGTTTATTGGAATCTTTTGGCAGGACATTTCCTTTCGGATCCACTTTCTGTGCAGAAACAACCGAGCATACTATTATACCTGATAACAGTAGACTTGCTCTTTTAATGTTTAAATTTAGTTTCAACTTGAATTAATTTTAATTTAACACAAAAGTACACGAGGCACATTAACTCAATGTTACCAACAGATTACCTTTAATTGAATCTAATGTTAATTATTTATTAACAACCTGAATCATTACCAAAATACCCGAAAACAGAACGATAAATAAACATAGTTATGTAGGATACGTTAAATTTTCTTTAAAGGGAAGGTTGTTAATCGTGTAATATTTTTATTAAGATTTTCTATTCTAAGCAATTTCCGATACCTTTAAGGTTGAAACTAAAAACTACTGGAACAAATTCATTCATGGTACGTTCAGAAAATCTTACGTTCAAATATTCCCCTTCGCTCGAACTTCAGTTTCCTGACTTCACAATAGAAAAAAACCAACACACCCTTCTATTAGGAGACTCAGGCACAGGAAAAACAACTTTACTTCATTTACTGGGCGGACTATCCAAGCCTTCCAATGGGAAAGTCTATATCGGAGAGCAAGACATATACCAGCTTACCGAAAGCCAGCTGGATAGATTCCGTGCGGAAAACATCGGCTTTATCTTTCAAGAGGCACATCTTTTAAAGAATTTAACGACTAAAGAAAATATCGAGCTGGCGCAACATTTGGCCAAAAAAGCTGTTGACCGAGAGGCTATCTTAAGAATTTTGGACAAATTGCAGATAGCAGACAAAGCAGATAGTTACCCATCTCAACTAAGCAGAGGCCAGCTTCAACGTGCGGCGATAGCTCGTGCCGTAGTTAATAATCCAAAACTATTGATTGCTGATGAACCTACAGCTGCACTGGACGACACCAATACAAGACACGTTCTAGACTTACTTTTGGAAACGGCTACTTCTTATGGAGCTACTTTATTAATCGCCACACACGACAAAAGAATTAAAGACAACTTCTCCAACACTTATCAACTCTGACATGAATACTTTGGCATTAGCTTGGAAGAACATTACCCAACAATGGGGATCGACGCTATTAAGCATATTTTTGACCGCTTTTGGTGTATCCATATTATTAGTCATTTATATATCCGGAGACAGCTTCGAGAAACAGCTGGAAAATAACAGCAAAAATGTTGATCTGGTGGTCGGCGCAAAGGGCAGCCCGATGCAGTTAATCCTGAGCAGCCTATATCATGTCGACAACCCTACAGGTAATATATCGCTTGCAGAAGCGAATAAAATAGCCACAAACCCATTCGTACAGCTAGCTGTTCCGATCTCATTGGGGGATAATTATAAAGGACACCGTATCATTGGCACCGACGCCACATTCATAGAGCTATATGAACTTAAAATGGCACAAGGTGCACTCTGGACCAAAAGCTTTGAGATCGTGCTCGGTGCTGAGGTCGCCAGGAAGCACCTATTAAAGATCGGTGATGAGATACACAGTGCTCACGGACTATCGGCCGATGCTCATGTACATGACAACCACCCTTTCAAAGTGGTGGGTATCCTGGCTCCTTCCCGATCGGTAGTAGACAACCTGATACTCTCCAACCTGGCCAGTGTATGGGAAGTACATGGTATAGCCCACGATGGCGAACATATACATGGCCCCGACTGTAACCATGACCATGCAGACCATAAGCACACAACTACTGCTGATGCGCATCATCATGAACACAGCAATGAGCATGACCATGCAGAAGATCATGCAGAAGATCATGCAGAAGATCATGATCATCAACATCCTGCTCACGGAACAGAAACCCTTACAAAGGAAAAACCACGAATGGAAGACCCTACCTTGGTCAAAAGCATAGGCCAGGGCATGATCGAAGATCATGGCGTAGAGATCACAGCACTATTAGTCAAATATAGCTCTCCCGCAGCGATAGGGATACTGCCTAGACTAGTCAATCAAAGCACACACATGCAGGCTGCATCTCCCGCAATAGAGAGCTCCAGAATATTTTCGCTACTCGGCGTAGGCTTAGATTCACTAGCTATATTGGCCTATGTCATCATGTTTATAGCCGCATTAAGCGTTTTTATAAGCCTATACAATGCGTTGAAAGAACGACGATATGATATGGCTATTATGCGGACCATGGGAGCAACGAAAACTAAACTTTTCGCCCTGGTAATAGTCGAAGGGCTAGTGATTACCTTAATAGGAGGTTGTATCGGCTTGCTAATGGGGCATAGTGCACTTTACTATATAAGCACACAGACAAGCCAAAGTGCGGATTTCATCGAAGCATTCAAATTATATCCGAACGAGGTTCTTATTTTAGTTACAGCTATTTTACTGGGTGTCATCGCCGCATTAATTCCTGCATTCAAAGCCTATAATACAACGATTTCAAAAACTTTATCTTCTAAAAGTTAGAGGGTTAAATGGTTAGGAGGCTAGAAAGTTAAATAGTTAGATAGATAAATATGAATAAATTATTGCTTATACTAAATTTACTTTTACTGAGCAGTGCAGTTTCTAATGCACAGATAAAAGATTATCCAAACCTCAATGTGCCGGATCATACCCCTATGATGAACAATATCTGGGAAGCCATTGACAAAATGATGTACAAAGTAAGTACGGAAGGAAATAAAAAAGTATATACCCCTCATTACCCTCCTGAATTAAAAAAACTGGAGAACAAGATTGTCGAGTTGCCAGGGTATATGGTACCTCTTACCAGTGGCAGAAACCACAATACATTCATGCTCTCAGTCCTTCCTATAGCACAATGTCAGTTTTGTGGCACCAACGGAATACCGCCTATGGTAGAAATTTTTATGAAAAAAGGTACAATTAAGTTTACAGACGAACCTATAAAATTAAAAGGGAAGATGGTATTCAACCCCGAACCGCTAAAAGGAAACGCAGAAATTCAAATCGTAAATGCGGAACTCTTAAACTAACGATTAAGCAACGATATTTCTAATACAGAAGCCAACGCAGCAGTTTCTGTACGCAATCTTGCCGCTCCTAATGATAAAGGGGTATAACCGGCCTGCAAAGCATATTGGATTTCTTGTTCAGAAAAGTCGCCCTCCGGGCCTATCAGAATCAAATAGTTTTCTCCTTTTGAAAAAGAGTTGGTGATATATTTTTTATCACTATCTACACAATGTGCAATAGCTTTTATAGACTGTACATCCTGCTGCTGGCTATCTATAAATTTAGCAAATGAAATCGCAGGGTTTATCTTAGGAAGATAAGCTTTCAGGGATTGTTTCATTGCGGCTATTGCCACTTTTTCCAACCGCTCTGTCTTTACCTCTTTACGCTCTGAATGCGCACAAATAATGGGAGTAAACTCCTGCAAACCTATTTCGGTAGCTTTTTCCAAAAACCATTCCAGACGATCTATATTTTTTGTAGGCGCTACTGCAATATGAAGGTGGTAAGGACTTAGAGTATAATTTTCTTCTACATGAATAACCCGAAGGCTCGTTCTTTTGGGATGAGCTTCAATAATCTCCGTTTTATACATCCCCCCTCTTCCATCTACCAAATGGATAATGCTTCCTGCAGAAAGACGCAATACACGGATAGCATGTTTACTTTCTTCTTCACTTAATAAAAAAGAGGAATGATGGAATTCTATTTCAGGTGTATAAAAAAGATTCATCTTTCTTATTTAGCACCCCCGTTATCATGACCTGTTTCCACTAAATCCAATTTCACAAATTCAATATTTTGCTGCGTTTTTTTCATAATGGTAAAATTATATCCAAATTGTTCGGCTGTCTCCCCCACATCTGGAATTTTATCAAAGACATGACTCACCAAGCCAGCAATCGTATCATAATCCGAACTTTCGGGTAATTCTATTGGCAAATACCCATTAGTATCATGTACACTTGCTCCTGCATCGACCATATACTCCGTATCCGAAATACGCTCTACTACAGGAGTTTCTTCATCGTACTCATCTTGAATTTCTCCTACTAATTCTTCTACAATATCTTCCAATGTAACCATCCCTGCCGTTCCGCCAAATTCATCCAGTACAAAAGCAATTTGAATGCGCTTAAGCTGAAACTCTGCCATCAAATCATTGATCTTCTTTGTTTCAGGAATAAAATACGGCTTGCGCATAATATTCCTCAACACCACATCCTTACCCTTTACAATAAGTGGAAGAATATCTTTGGTATGAACTATACCCACAATCTGATCAATATTATCATCATAAATAGGAATACGTGAATACCCTTCCTCTGTTACAGTCTTGATAAATTCATCTGCCGGATCATTGACCTCTACGGCAACAATCTTTGTGCGGGGTACCATGATATTTTTAACAATTCGTTCGTTAAAATCGAAGACATTTTTAATCAACTCATGCTCCGAATTATTCAGTGCTCCACTTTCCTTACCTTTTTCCAACAAATACTGCAGTTCTTCAGAGGAGTGATTTGCCTCACCGGAATGCGTTTCAATACCGATAAGTCGTAATAAAAAGTTCGCGAATCCATTTAGCAACCATATTATCGGTCTAAAAAGATAATAGAAAAACTGAAGAGGTAATGCAATCCGCATGGTCGTAGCTACCGGCTTTTGGATCGCGATGGACTTTGGTGCCAATTCGCCAAATACGATATGTAAGAATGTAATGATAGAAAACGCAAGTACATGACCAGAATATTTCGCCCACCATCCGACTAATTCAATGTTGAACACCGCAAATATTTCATGCACTATTTCCGTCATCACGCGTTCTCCTACCCAACCTAAGGCCAGAGAAGCTAATGTAATACCTAACTGTGTAGCAGCCAGGTATCCATCTAAATGCTCTGTAATATTTTTTGCAATTTTAGCAACATTGCTTCCTGATTTTGCTTGAAGTTCAATTTGAGAAGCCCTTACTTTGACAATAGCAAATTCTGCGGCAACGAAAAATCCGTTTGCAAGCACTAAAAATACAGTCCAAAAAATATCAAGAGCCATTTATGCGTTATTTGTTTCCAAATTCCTTTTTATACAACTCTATACTCTCTAAAATTACATTTTGAGCATAAGAACGTCCATATAAATTTTCAATTGTCACGTTTTTCTCTTCCAAAGCTTTGTAATCTTGGAAAAATCGTACAATTTCTTTCATTGTATGCGGAGGAAGTTCGGATAAATCATTGATATAGTTCACCGACATATCATTCTTCGCTACTGCAATAATTTTATCATCCTGCTCCCCGCCATCAATCATGTGCATTACTCCGATTACCTTGGCTTCAATTAAACTCATTGGATACACATCTACTGAACATAATACCAGAATATCCAATGGATCTTTGTCATCACAATATGTTTGAGGAATGAATCCATAGTTAGCGGGATACATGACAGATGAGAACAACACTCTATCCAATTTGATTAAACCACTGTCTTTATCAATTTCGTATTTCGCCTTTGAACCTTTAGGAATTTCTATAATAGCATTTACAGAATTTGGCAAGTCCTCGCCGGGAGAAACTTGATGCCAAGGATGTTGTGTACTCATTAATTTGTTACTGTTTGTTATGTTTATTTTCTTTTCTGTTTTTAAGCCATCTTTTTAGTAGCGCTATTGCTATAGGCAAAAATGCTATAACGATCAGACCTACAATTATATATTCAACATAGTCTATTATCCAAGGGAACTGAACTCCTAGAAAATAGCCTGAAAGTGTCAATAAAGAAACCCACAAAATCGCGCCTATGATATTAAATAGTACAAATTTCCGAAAATTCAATTTGACAACTCCTGCGAATATTGGCGCAAATGTACGAATAATCGGGACAAACCTACCAATAATCAAAGCAGTTCCGCCGTATTTTTGATAGAATTCTTCCGCCATAATAACATATTTCCGTTTAAAGAGAAAGGAATCCTGTCGCTTGAAGAGCATCGGTCCTGTTCTATAACCAAACCAATACCCTATAAAGTTACCCGATATACCTGCAACTAATATTCCAAAATACATGGTCGTAATAGTCACATCGATTTTCCCCAAGGCACAAAACAAGCCTGCAAGAAACAATAAATAATCACCAGGAAGGAAAAATCCAAAAAACAAACCGGTCTCAGCAAATACAATCAGACAAACGATATAAATTCCACCATGACTTAATAAGTACTCGGGATCCATCAGTTGCTGAAAGGACATTAAGAATTCTTGCATATTTATTTTTTAAATTCTCGAATAGTTGATTTCAAACTTAATTGGAATTTGTAATACGAGCAATAGATTCACGGATATCTTCTGCAATCTTATTCATTTCATCCGCTGGTAAAGAAAGTTTTGGCTTTTCAAAATTCATATCATGTACATGATTTAAGGGAATCAAATGTATATGAGCGTGTGCCACTTCCAATCCGACTACCGCAACCCCCACTTTACGGCACGGAAATATATTTTTTATGCCTTGAGAAACAATTTTAGCAAAAATCCACATTCCAACATATCCCTCATCCTCCATATCAAAAATATAATCTATCTCCTTCTTCGGAATGACTAAAACGTGTCCTCTCGTCAAAGGATTAACATCCAAAAAAGCCAAATAATCATTACTCTCCGCAACTTTATAAGCTGGGATCTCTCCCGAAATAATTTTTGAAAAAATGGTAGACATATATCTATCAATATTAAATATGTAACAAATATAGCAAAAAGATACCAGCAAAAAGACACTAACAGCAAAAGGAGCTCTATCTTTTAGAGCTCCTTTTGCTGTTATTTGGTGAGCGGTTATGGCAATACCGCTCATAACCTAATCTTATACTATCTTGAAATTTCTAATACTTCCAATTCTATTTCACCCGCAGGTACAGTTACTTTAGCAATATCGCCTACCGAAAGCCCCAATAATCCTTGCGCAATCGGTGATTTCACTGAAATCTTCCCTGACTTCAAATCCGCTTCCGTTTCCGAAACTAATTGATAAGTCATCTCCGCACCATTTTTCTTGTTTTTAAGTTTTACAATAGAAAGCGCTAATACTTTTGATGTATCCAATTTAGATTCATCAATTAGTCGCGCACTTGACAATACTTCTTCTAACTTAGCAATTCTGGCTTCGTGCAAACCTTGTGCTTCTTTGGCTGCATCATATTCTGCATTCTCTGACAAATCACCTTTGTCACGTGCTTCAGCAATTGCATTCGCTATTTTAAGCCTTCCCTCAGTTTTCAAATACTGAACTTCTTCTTTCAGTTTTGTCAACCCCTCCTCTGTGTAATAAGTTACTTCTGCCATAATATTAATTTAACCTAGTTATTTTACCATTTATTTTAAAAAAAAGAAACAAGACCACATTATCCTCTGATGGACAATCTGGTCTTGCTCTCTTTACGAAGATAGAAAAGTTCTTTTATATTTCCAAACTTAAAAAAATCATTCTTCGTCTACAAATTTATACCCTAACCCTCTTACCGTTTGTAGGTAGGTAGGTTTATCGGGATTATGCTCTATTTTTTTTCGTAAACGTACCACATGCATATCCAACGTGCGTGTATTCACATTGGAGCTATAGCCCCATACCACTTCCATCAACTCTTCTCGCGTAATATCTTTGCCCATATTTTGAAGAAAATGCAACAAAATTCTGTTTTCTAATATAGTGAGCTCTATTTTCTTCCCATCTCTCACCAGTGAATGTATCTGTGGATGGTGCTCTGTATTCCCAAAATGGTAAATATCTTTATTACTTTTAGGCACAAAAAAGCGCACCTTATTCTCGATCATTGCGACTAATACATCCATATTAAATGGCTTAGTAATATAATCGGTAACACCGTAGCTATAGGCATCGATTTTATCCACATCTTGAGATTTAGCCGTCATCATAATAATGATCTGCTCAAACCCCGCCTTACGTACAGACTCACACACTTCAATCCCTTCTTTTCCCGGAAGCATCCAATCCAGGAGCACAATATCCGGCTGTTCCTCAAGAATCATCTTTTCGGCTTCTAAACCATTACCACTCTGAATAACCTTGTAATTTTCAGTCTGCAACCTATGACTGACCAAAAATCTCAAATTTTCGTCGTCCTCTATGACCGCTACTGTAATATCTCTATCCATAAATTAAACTTTTTTAACATCTAATGGAAAAGTAAGTGTAAAAATCGTACCAATACCGAGTTGGCTTTCTACTTTTATTTCTCCGCCCATAAATTCAGCAATTTCTTTACAAAAAGCCAAACCTAGGCCAATACTTCCTTGTTGATTGAATTGATTCTTTACGCGATAAAATTTCTTAAAAATACTATTAAATTCCTTTTTATCGATACCGATTCCTTGATCTTTAAATATAATAACAAAATTCTTCTTATTTTGTTGAACCTCAACCTGTAAAACTTTCCGATCAATTGGCGAATACTTATAGGCATTGTCGATCAGATTCTGAAATACACTATTCAGTAGGACTGGGTCAGCATATAATTCATGGTGCACCTTAATAGAATAGTTAAGTTTTAGATCCGCATATTTCAATTTAAATGCATCAAACACGCGCTCACAAAATTCTTTGAGATCAATATATTCACCATTGAATTTCATCGATTTATTTTCTATTTGCGCAAAAGAAAGAAGTTTATTCATCAAACTATTCAGTTTATCGGCCTCTTGATCCAATATTCTGCCATACATTTCCCGTTCCTTAACGGAAAGGCTCTCCGCACTCTTGATATTGTTACCTGCGATCTTAATGACACTAACGGGCGTTTTAAACTCATGGGTCAGATTATTAATAAAATCGTACTGCAACTGATACAATTTATTATTAATCATTACATTACGATATATCAAATACCCTATAGACAGCATAATCAGGTATAAAACAGATAATGCACCTATCACCGGAAAAAAGCGCTTATTGACTTCCTTTTGAATATACTCTTGAGAAGTATCAAACTGTAATTTATAATCCGAAAGTGCACCTGGCAGCGGAAGCTCTGTGCTGAGATAGGGTTCGCTTTCTATCACACCCTGGTCAACAATAGGTTTTATATAAATATCCTCATATAGACTAGGATACTTATTTACAATTCTAATTTTCCGAGGATCAATGGAGAATACAAACATATCCTGCTCATACGTGCTTTTAGGTAAGTTTTCATCCCCCATCATGGCCTTATAAGCTACTAAATCCGAAATCCTCGGAATATTCATATAGGTTATTTTCCCTGGTTGCACAGAGTAAAACACTTTGTAAATTTCATTATCTGTAATTCGGATGGAATCGGTAACCCGATCCAAATAGCCGACGAGTTTTAAAACCATATTATTAAATTCATCGGAATAGCTACGGTACTCATCGATATTCTGACGCTCGCTGATAAGCCTATTATCTTTATTGAGATAATAATCATAGCTCGCTTTGGAAGAGATCACCAAGTTATTAAATTTCACTCCTTTAGTAAGGGAATCTCTATTCGTAAATATAATATCAAAGAAGACGATTTTATCTACAAACGGGAACTTCCGTAAAACAGAACTAGATAATCCCGATGCCTGAGTAGAATCAATATATCCCTGGAAGTAAGAGACCTCTGGTATTTTTGTGCTAAAAAATTCATTAAAAGGTTTAATGGATTCGTCAAAGACTTCGACTTTCCTATTATTGAATTCGGTCTCTACAAAATTAACGGTCATATTACGAGCAAGAAAACCTGACACCACAAACAACATTGTTACTAACAGTAAAAATGCGAGTAGCAATCCAAGGTTCTTCCGGTATCTGAAATCGAACTTGTTCATTTAATTTAGATACGAAGCTAAAAAAGCTTCTACTTCTTGGTAATATTCAATTATATTCTCCGCCTTTCTAAAGCGCTTGCCTTCTTCTTCTTTATAGACATAACGAACAGGGACATCTCTATTTTTTACTTTTTGAATGAATTGATTCGCATCCGTCACACTACTATGTTTATCTTTCCCTCCTTGAAAAAACAGAATCGGAATACTCACCTTTTCGGCATGAAATAAAGGCGAAATTGCTTTAAACAGTTCATATTCCTTGGTTGGATTACCAATTATCCGATGATACAACTTCAGATACTGTTGATAATAGGGCGGTATTTCTTTGAAATAGGTAAATAAATTAATGTACCCTGAAGAAGAAATAGCACACTTATAGAGCGTAGGATTAAAACAAGCAGCGTATAATGCGGAATACCCTCCAAACCCTGCCCCCATAATCGCAATACGAGTTTTGTCGGCAATGCCTTGATGAATCAGCCAGGTCACTCCGTCCGAGATATCATTTTGAATCTCTCCCCCCCATTGTTTGAATCCCGCTGTAAAAAACTCTTTACCAAACCCCGTAGACCCGCGGTAATTAACCTGGAAAACAGCATATCCTCTATTCGCCAAGAATTGAACTTCCGCATTAAATCCCCAAACGTCTCTCCGATTGGGACCATCATGCACCAGAACTACCACTGGATACGATTTTTGTTCTTTTAGCGGATAGGTTAAATAGCCTTTTATCGTTCTGCCATCCCTGGAATAATAAGAAACTTCTTTCATTTGTCCTAAAGACTTCCCTGAAAGCTTTGGGTTTTGAGCAGTCAACTCCACTACCTTATCTTTAGCGACATGATAGTAATAAATACTACCTGGATTACGATCCGTATACGTTTTAAAAATAACGGTATTGAACATAGAATCTACATCCAGTACATCTATACTATAATCACTAAATTTCTTTCTGATATACCTATATATTTGTGCTAACTTGGGATTATGAATTACGACTTCTTTATGGTTTTTATACACTGTACTAAATAGAGGTTCTTCATGAGAGAAAAAGTATCCTTCTCTATTGACATCCGCATCTTGGTCCGCTAATATAACTTTAGTTTCTCTGCCATACTGAATTTCCATCTCGACCAAAGCGAGCTTATCGCGTCCCATATTAGACAGTGCATACATGCTATTTACATTACCTCTTACAGGGCCTAAAGGAAAAATTGTCGATTCAAAGTCTGTTTTTATTACATTAATAAAAGGCATTCCCTCTTCTACACGATACCAAAATGTTTCTTCAACACTATCACTGCTCATTACCAACCGCACCTTTCCATCATTGGAAGCAAACCAGGATGAAAAGTTCCCTGGATTCTGATCGATCAATGTAGAACCGGTTCCGTCCAATCGAATACGGTATAAGTCAAAAACCGAAGAATCCCTTCTGTTCATCAAAGCCAAAATATTACCCCCGAAAGCACGCGAAGTATTAAGCCATCTAATCTGATGGTCATCAACAGGGATCAAAGGTTTTGACAGTTCGTACCTGACATCTATTGTGTACAGGCGAAGGCTATCTTCAAATGATTGAGAATTAGAATAAACAATAGAATCATTGGTCGCCCAAAAAAAATACTGCACATTCATATTATCTTGATACGTAAGCTGTTTGGAAGAATCCGGATTTACGATATCCAATACAAAAATATTCCGACAGTGATCCTCCAACCCCAAATAAGCAATCTTGCTTCCATCTGGTGAAAGTTTAAAGCTCGTTTTCTCAGCTTTCTCAAAAAAATCGGGTATAGGAATCGTACTATCCTGAGCGCCTCCGCAGGAGCACAAGAAAAACAATATATAAATATTAAGCCTTTTAATCAACCACATCTTACAGTACCTCGTATCTCCAAATATTAGAAAATTTTAACACTTCTCTTGCATTGCAACCTTAATTTTACAGCATTCTATATTATAAATATAAAAAACAGGAAATCCAGATGTAAAAAATATTGTAATTTTACGCAATGTACTTATACAATATTTCCATTATCGTAGATGACGAAAATCATCAGCAGTTAATAAACTGGGTGAAAACAGATTGGCTTTTAAAAATCGAAAATGAAGTAAAGTTTCTAAAAATGCTCAATACTCCTCACGAAGGTTCAACCTACTGTGTACAAATTGTTGCTGACAACGAGCAAGCTATCCACTCTTTCCAACAAGACCATGTGTCCGTTCTTCAAGAACATATTGCCTTATATTATCTGGAGAAAGCTTTCATATTCGATAGTGTCATGGAATACATAGCAGATATTAACAAAAGCTCTTGATAGTTTTTGTTAATTATTGTTGAAATAGAGAAGCTCTTTCTTCTTTGTTACGGTATTTTTTATACCACAACAGTCCGACCCCGACACCTAAGATGAAAGGAACGGATAAAAGGAATAGAATGCCATCATTTAATCCTTTACCTTGCGTATTCTCACCTTGCGTACTATTTTCCGCATTCAGTGAACACATCGCACATTGTGCAATCGCTGCATTCGGTTGAAAAAGTAGCGTAAATAAAGATACTCCTACAATAAGAATAAACAATGATGATCCTTTCATGTCACAAACTTACAAAATTAAAACTCAATTGGTATCGTTTGACTTTAGGTACTTACTCTCCAAGGCGCTCAAGGTCCTTTAAATCGTCTTCACACCTCTGTTGCTCATAAGGGTTATGAAGTTCTTTTGAGAAGGGTTTCAAACTTTTCCCAAAAACCATCTATCGGAAGCGGTGCCGTTAAAAGAACGGGCTCTTCCTTTATAGGATGAATAAATTCCAATGATCTGGAATGAAGACAAATAGTCCGACGAATACTACCTCTTGGATATCCATATTTATTATCCCCAACAATGGGACACCCTATATAAGCCAATTGACACCTAATTTGATGCGTACGACCGGTAAGTGGCTTGACTTCCAATAGATAATATCCTTCTAAATTCCCAATAACCCGATAATCCAACTCCGCATAACTTCCATTTTTCACTTCACGATCATACGCCTTGGTAATCATTTTTTTACGATCCCTGAGCAACCAGTTCGTCAGCTTACCTGACATGTGATCTGGCTTATTCTTAACCAAAGCCAAGTACGTCTTTTCTACTTTCCTATCGTGAAACAGCCGATTCATACGATCCAGTCCCTTGCTTGTTTTCGCGAGCAGGATCATCCCACTAACGGGACGATCTAAACGATGAATAACGCCGACAAATGCGTCATTAGGTTTGTTGTATTTAATTTTTAAATACGCTTTAACCATCTCTTCAAGAGATTTATCTCCCGAAGGATCTACCTGTACAATATCACCACCTCGCTTATTAACAGCGATATAATGATTATCTTCAAATAATACGTCTTTATCTGTGATTCTATCCATTCTCTATCGAATCGTATTCTGCAGACTTTCCAGCTGTTTAGCTTCTTGCTTCGCTTTTTTCTTAAAGAATCCTCTTAGCAAAAAGTTACTTTGCAAAGCTTCCATATTTTGATCTAGCTTTTGTGTACTAAGATTCAGGTTCCTCAATATCTGCTTAATTTCGTCTGCGGCGGCAGGATCATTTGTCAATACGCCAAGGGCATTATCCGGACTATTTAACCTTGCCGAGGTTTCGTTCAAATTATTCATCAGCGCTGTTGCCGTCTGCGTAACGCCCTGTAATTGCGCTGCAGATTCTCTTAAACTAGCAAACACTTCTGTATCTGTCGTTAAATCATGGAATAGTCCTTCGCTACTATTAAGTTTTTTCGTCAATATGGCTAAGTTTGCGGAAGCTTGAGTGGCATCGGACATCACTTTATTCAAACTATTCAGTGATCCGGATAAAGAGGATGAGATCGTAGAATCTGTAAGTAAAGCGCCCATGATTCCTTTTCCATCGACCATATTTTTAGAGATCAATGCAAAATTTTTAGTTATTTCAACTAAATTCTCATTATTGGTCTGCAATGTTGCAAACATCGCCTCCGTATCGGTGCCTTTTCCAGAATCTATCACATCACCATTTTTGATGGGAGGTGCCTCATTAGATCCACCAATAAGATTTACGATGGCATTACCTATCAAACCATCCGAACCTAATTTAGCAACAACATCTTCGCGGATAAACTGACTGGATTTTTCTTCAATATGCATCACGACTTTCACATCGTCAATACTCTTAAATTTAATCTCTTTCACAATACCTACTTTCACCCCCGAAAACCATACATTATTCCCGACTTTCAATCCCTTCACATCATGGAAATAGGTCGTAATAACTAAATTCTTACTAAATTTATTTTGTTGCGTACCTAACACAAGTATCCCTGCTACCAGTATAACCAATCCCAATAACACAAATAAACCTACCGTTATCGACCGCCTTTTTTCACTTGTACTCATCTGTTTTAAACAATAAAATTATAATCATAAAATGGTTGGACACGTTCATCCTCCGTGTCAAAAATTTGTTCAAATGTTCCCTGTCGCTCAAATTTACCATCAAGCAACATCACCATACGGTCTCCTACCATCTTCGCACATGCTAAATCATGGGTGATAATGATGGAAGATGTCCTATACCGCTCCTGTACCTCATTGATTAACGAATTAATATCCAGACAAGTGATTGGATCTAAACCGGCAGTAGGCTCATCATACAGCATAATGTCGGGACGTAAAATCAGAGTGCGTGCAATACCAATACGCTTGCGCTGCCCTCCTGAAAGTTCTGAAGGCATCTGATTGATCGCTTGGGATAAACCAACTCCCTCCAATACCTCTTCTACTTCTTTATCAATTTCAGTTCGCGTTAAATTTCGTTTATTCCTCACCAGTGGAAACTCCAGATTTTCGCGAACCGTCATACTATCATAGAGCGCACTGTTTTGAAACGAAAATCCGATACGCTGGCGTAACCCCCTTAAATCACGTTCGTCCAGTATATTTACCACTTCACCCAACACGTTGATATTTCCTTGATCAGGTTTCAGAAGTCCTGATATCAATTTAATCAAAACGGACTTCCCTGTTCCCGATCTACCTAACACGACCAGATTTTCACCGTTGTAAAGTTGCAAGTCTACATCACGCAAGACATGCAAATCCCCAAACGATTTACTCACTTTATCCACATGGATCACTACATCTTCGTAGTTTATATTTTGAGTTGTCTTTTCCATGGATTAAAAAAATGATAAAATTTGTACAATTAGCAGCTCTTCGATAAAAACCAAAAACATAGAAGACACAACAGCTGCATTTGCCGCTTTTCCAACCCCCTCTGTTCCTTTAGAAGAATAATAACCAACATAACAACTTGCAAAGCCAATGGTAAAGCCAAACACAATTGCACGCAGTACCATTGCAAAAATATCTTTAACAGCTATGGATTCAAAAACCTGATTAAAGAAACTCAACAGACTCATGTCATCCTTTGCGGCTATACTCAAATATCCCCCCAACAAACCAATACCAGCTACATAAAAACAAAGTACAGGAATCATGGTGGTCGTTGCAATAATCCGACTTACAATTAAAAATTTGGTTGGATTGGTACCAGACACTTCCATCGCATCTATTTGTTCGGTAACATTCATGGAGCTGAGCTCAGCTCCGATTTGAGAACCAACTTTTCCTGATGCAATCAAAGCTGTCACCAGAGGAGCTAACGCTCTCACAATAGCGATGGATATTAAAGAAGGTAACCAAGAAGTTGCACCAAATTCTTCGAGAGAAGGGCGTGACTGTTTCGTAAATACAAAACCAACAATAAATCCGGTTAAACTAATTAATGGAAACGACTTCCAGCCAATTTCATAACATTGTCTAATGATCTCTTTAAATTCGAAAGGAGGAGTAACCAATTCACGCAAAAATCGCACAAAAAACCGATGTATTCTCGCGAATTCGATAAGTAGACTTTCTATTTTCCTTCCCATTAAATTTTCTGAAGCTAGTATTTTAACCAAATTAATCACCCGAAGATTGGGCAAATGTACAAACTTTTTATTTTCTTAATGAAGGTTTGCAAACGATTAGACATGTTAAAAATATCACTAAAAGGTAATTTTTTGTAGTTCTACAGATAGAAGTAAGAAACTCTTAAAATAATTTCGCTGTCCTGAACCTTGATAACGCACCTCATTAAACCTTCCCTACCCTTTTACCGTCATATTACAAACAGAGACCATCATTCATTTCAAATAAAGGATATTATGAACACTCGGACAACAACAATACAGCGGATTCTGGTAATCGTCTTCTTATTAATAGGCATTTTCTCCTTACACAAAGCCAAGGCACAAGTACACGGAGCAATATCGTTAGACGTATTTTACAACGAATTATCACCACATGGATACTGGGACAACGACCCATCCTATGGAGACATCTGGTTTCCCGATGCCGGTGCAGATTTTCGTCCCTATAGTTCTAATGGGTATTGGACGATGACCGAATATGGTAACACTTGGGTCTCGAACTATCCGTGGGGGTGGGCTCCTTTCCATTACGGCAGGTGGATATATACCAATTACAGAGGTTGGGGATGGATACCCGGATACGAATGGGGGCCAGCTTGGGTAGACTGGCGTTCTGGAGATGGGTACTACGGATGGGCTCCGATGGCGCCACGTCTCAACGTGAGTGTATCTATCGGATTACCTATAAATTTATGGATATTTGCACCTACACGCCATATTTTTGCAAGAGACGTATACAGATATTGTTACCCCGGAAGGTCTAACTTCTTTAACCGGACAACTATCATACATAACACCTATGTAGTTAACAATCATCACTACTATGGTGGGCCGTCGCGTAGAGATTTAGAACGCAGACTGGGACAACGTATTACCGTAAGAAATGTACGTCATTCCGATCGTCCGGGAGCTTCACGCACCGACAGCCGTTCGGTTTCTATCTACAGACCTGAACTTGACAAGAATAGAAGTACACGTTCTTCATCACGTGACAATACCATTGCCCGAGATAATAACCGTCGCCCGGAAGCAACTACTTCCCGCAGCAACAGTCGCAATAATGCTGGAGGACAAGTAGAAAATAATAGAAACACTAATCGTCAAGATGCATCCATCGGCCGGACTAATGACTCAAGAACGAATAATACGGGTGAAATGAGAATAGACCGCAATGGGAATGCAACGATTACGAACGGAAACAACCGTCAACCCGGTAATGCGACAAGTTCCTCTACGCAGCAGGCAGATCGATCAGATCGTGCTACTGTAAACAGGAACCCTAATGCAGCCGTTCAAAATCAACAAAGAGAAAGCAGACCGGAAAAAGTTACTGCCGCTCCGCAACAGGAGGCTAGAACACCGAACCGGTCATCCGTAGAAAGAGGTAATGGTCAACAAACCACGCCACCGGTTCAACGTCAGCAACAACAAAGGGAACAACGCAGTCAGCCGCGTACCCAACAAAGTGCACCACAACGCGTACAACAGGCAAGTGTACGTGAATCGCGTCCGGCAGCCAGCTCCAGCGTGGAGAGAAGCTCGGCGCCAAGCCGTCAAACGTCCGCTTCATCTACCAATCGTGGTAGTAGCAATAGCAACGAGAGAAGCAGTGGTCGGGGAAGCCGATAATACGACATTTCTATAAGTTTAATTGAAACAAAAGCGGGCTGGATATAATCCAGCTTGCTTTTTTCATAAATAATCGGTATAATTATCTAAGTTTGCAGGCAATAACAACGCTTATATGGCAAAATTCAGTTCCATCTTAGATAACCTTTCAACGACTATGCATAGAGACGTTTACGGAGAAGCCTTATTCGATTTCCATACGAATGGAGCATTAAAAAAACCGCTTTTACTCCATAGCAGCTATGGCGATATAGAGGAAATGCCCATAGAAGTTTTTTATCGGGATGAAGAGGAGTTTCCCGAACTCGAATTCATCGCCTTATCGCTCTGCGATGGCAAGGTATTGGATGTGGGCGCGGGAGTTGGATCCCATGCACTGTATCTTCAAGAAAAGAATTTTGACGTTACGGCATTGGAAGTTTCGGCTACGGCCTGCAATATCATGCGCGAACGCGGTGTACAACACATCCTGCAGGAAGATTTTTTCCGATTAAAAAATCAACAGTTTGACACCTTGCTCTTCTTAATGAATGGAATAGGGCTTGCCGGTACGACAGACGGTTTTCGGGAATTGCTCCAACACAGCAAATCATTATTAAGCGAAAAAGGCCAGTTGCTGTTTGACAGTTCAGATATCTCTTACCTTTACGAAGAGTACCGCATTCAACGACCAGTTCACTATTTTGGTGAAATAAATTATCAATACGAATACAACGGAAATAAAGGCGAGCCTTTTAAATGGTTATACCTCGATCAAAAGATGCTTGTCGAGATCGCCAGAGCGGAAAACTGGGTTGTTCAAATTCTCTTCGAAGATGAAAATGACCAGTATCTGGTAAGGATGGAACCGAGGCGATAAATGATTAGGGGAGCCTTGAAGGGCTCCCCTGATCTTAATCAATATATTCAAAACCTACATACGGTACCAGTACCTCAGGTATTTTGATTCCTCTATCAGTTTGGTTATTTTCCAATAAAGTTGCTACAATACGTGGCAAAGCCAGTGCTGACCCATTCAAGGTGTGGGCCAATTGCATCTTTCCTTCTGCATTTTTAAAACGCACTTTTAGACGATTAGACTGATAGGTTTCAAAATTAGAAACAGAAGAAACTTCCAGCCAACGCTTTTGTGCAGTACTGTAGGTTTCCATATCGTAAGTTAAAGCGGATGCAAAGCTCATATCCCCTCCACAAAGACGCAAGACACGATACGGTAATTCCAACTTTTGCAATAAAGACTGCACATACAGACTCATCTCTTCCACTACTTCATAAGATTTATCCGGATGAACGATCTGTACGACTTCCACCTTATCAAATTGGTGCAGACGATTCAAACCACGTACATGGGCACCATACGATCCTGCTTCACGACGGAAACAAGGTGTGTATCCACAGTGTTTGATCGGAAAATCTTCTTCCTTCACAATCACATCGCGATAGATATTCGTAATAGGCACCTCTGCCGTAGGAATTAAATACAGATCATCTTGCGTAACATGGTACATCTGACCTTCCTTATCCGGTAATTGCCCTGTCGCATAGGCAGATGCTTCATTCACTACAATAGGCACCTGTACCTCTTTAAAACCTACTTTTTCGGCTTCGTCCAAAAAGAAATTAATTAAACCGCGTTGTAAGCGGGCTCCCTTTCCTTTATAAACCGGAAATCCTGCTCCCGCCACTTTTGTTCCCAACTCAAAATCGATAATATCATATTTTGCAGCCAATTCCCAATGCGGAAGTGCATCTTCCCCTAAATCAGGAATATTACCATGCTCAAAAATGGTTTCATTATCTTCCGCTGCTACGCCTCTTGGCACAGATGTATGAGGCAGATTTGGCAAATGAAGCAATTTATCATTTAATTCCTTTTCCGTGCCTTCCAGATCAGCCAACAAATTCTTTATCTGCTCTTTATATCCCGACGATTGCAATTTCACGGCTTCAGCTTCTTCTTTCTTACCCTGGCGCATCAATTCCCCAATTTGCTTAGCGGAAGAATTGGCCTCTGCTGATAATGCGTCTGATTCACTTTGAATCCTGCGACGTTGTTCATCCAATAAGATGATTTCGTCGACCAAATTCAAATCCTTGAAATTCTTAACGCCTAATCTTTCGATTACCGTATCCCTGTTCTCACGGATATAATTTAATTGCAACATAAATATTTATTTTTTAATAGGCACAAAGATAAGAAGACGAAGCGAGAATACTAATTTAACTTTCGCACATCATATACCACTTTAGCTCTTTCGGGATCTTCGTGCCGGTTTGAGATTTCAATCTTCCCGCCATGTGCCAGCTCATTCAAACGATGATACAAAAAACTATCACCTACGCACCCGCCACGGAACTCTTCCCAAATATCAAAAAGTGTATCAGCAACAATGAATGGTGAACGCTTAGGTTTATCAGTGCAGTGATTTAACAGATATTGATCGAAAAATGTATCCTCGCCGGACACATACTTGCCAGATCTGTTAAAAAGATGTACTACCGATTGATCTGTGCGAAGATGTTCCCAAATAGAAACAAAAAACTGTTTATCACCAGCGCTCAATTCATCAAAGTGTTGGGAAGCTTCTGAAATATCCTCTACGCGCATTACTTGTAACGAAGTGGGATACAATTTTACACCCTTCTCATTTTGAAATTCCATCTTATCGAAATTGAGTCGATAGATAGGAATAGATAAATCCTGCAAATGAAAAAGCAGTCTTGCTGTAGTAATCTTTTCATCGGCTTCATCACCAACCCATAAGTATATCTTTTCATACGTATTGGAGGTGTCAATGAGTTCCCTTAAAAGACTTAGATTGTCATCGATAAAATTAGACCCGCCTTCTGATTGTATGGAACCAAAAACGTTTTGCAACCAACGTTTTCGATTTTCTATTGCCTCCACATCGTCGAGATCACACAGTGGTCCCTGAGAAAGTGGGTCGTTAAAGTTTCGTATCTCACCTTTTTCGATATCGATTATTTGGCTTTGGATAAGTGTAGCATTTCCAGCGAAACCGAAAGTGACATGGAGGTCTTTTTTTTGCATTTTTCTGCCTATATGGTTTGTCGTGTTGGTTGTACCCATGAGTCCAAAGTTAACAAATATTCAGTGTTTTAAGATACAAAATATCTTAAGATGGCCGCTTTTATTTCCCTTCTCCCAGCGCAAAGCGAATACATCTTTGCGACGTTTAAAAAGATTGAGAAGATAGGTTATGTCGTTGTTGGTGAATTTCACGCTGTATTTTATTTTGGCATTTAGATTATAAATTGGAATATACATCTTAAAAATATTAATAATCTGGTACGCCTTAGTTTAGTACGCTATATGAAGAGAGCCAAAAGATGTCATTGGCTGATCTTTCTAGAAGTATGCACATTGCCAAAGGTGCTGATGAAGATCGTTACCCGGTAAATGTAGGCTTGTTGTTTTTCAACCGGACTCCGGAAAAGTTTTTTCCTAGAGCGTGGATAGAGCTGGTCGTACACCAAGATGATAGCGACCGATCATTTACAGAGCATTACTTTAAAGGCCTGTTGCATGTCCAATTGAGGAACTGCTTAGCTTTCCTGAAAGCGACTGTCATCTATGAAAACGTTATCAAAGTACCCCATCAAGCAGAAGCTATACGTTTCTACAATTTCCCTTACGAAGCCGTAGAGGAAGCATTGGCAAATGCGGTGTATCATAAGAGCTACGAAATAGGAAGTCCTATTGAAGTACAGATATGGCCAGATAAAATTGAGCTTTTAAGTTTTCCCGGACCTGTTCCACCTGTAGATGCTCAAATACTTAACCATCAAAAACGTATAGTTGCCCGAGACTACCGTAACCGTCGTATTGGTGATTTTCTGAAAGAGCTCGATCTGACGGAAGGTAGAGGAACTGGATTCCCAACAATCTATCGCGCTATGAATAAAAACGGCTCTCCGGATCCTGTCTTTGAGACACAAAGGGGTAATTTTGTGCCAAAAAGTTTTTGGGGGTACCCCTAATTTTGGCACAAAATTACCCCATCGGCGTCAACCCCATGCGCTATGTTTGTATCGTTGCAACAAGAATAAAGTAAATGTTTAGTGTTTAAATTTAATTTTTTCAATTATGGCAATTAAGTACAATGTAGTCGAAATCGGTAAACCGGGAGATCTTACTGCTCCCAAAAAGTTCTACGCACGTCCGGTACATGCGGGAGAAATCGTATTGGAAGATCTAGCTTCTGATATTTCACATGCTTCGTCTATAAACGAAGCCGATGTATATGCTGTGCTGCAGAGTCTGCTAAGGGAGATTCCGCGCAACATCTCGCGGGGATACATTGTCCGTCTGGGCAATCTGGGTTCCTTTCGCCTGGGCTCGAACAGCACCGGTAACGATACAAGAGAAGAGGTCAACGCCACGAACATCGTTCGTACACGTTTGATTTTCCACCCGGGCAAGCAGCTAAAGACGTTGCTGCAAGGCTTAACTTTTAAGAAAACCGAGTAATTCAACATGCTCCATTACAGGCCTAAGCCTGCACCTGATGGGTGCAGGCTTTTTTTTTGCCAAAAAAAAGCCTAAAACGACCGTGGTAAAATAAAAAAACGCTTCGTAAACTTTCCAAAACCTGTGGACAAGTTTACAAAGTCTTCGAAGTGTTTTAAAAAATGACTTCGGTGAGTTTTAAAAACGTTTTTTGTAGATTTTTTTGATTAAAAAGATACACCAAAGATTAAATAAATTAACCCAAAAATACCCAACACTTGCCTCCTTTTCTACTATTTCGCGCTCAGCATATCGGTTACTTTTCATCCACCGCATCGTATAATCGACACTATTTTATTACCTTTGACTATGCTATACTTAGTCCCCACCCCTATCGGTAATTTGGAAGATATGACGTTTCGCGCCATACGTGTACTGAAAGAATCAGATTTGATCCTGGCCGAGGATACACGCACAAGTGCGCCGCTATTAAAACATTTTGGTATAGATAAAAAAGTATTTGCGCATCATCAGCACAATGAACATAAGGCGGTAGCCGAAATTATCCGGTTTTTAAAAGAAGGTCAACAGATCGCGTTGATTTCGGATGCCGGCACACCCGCTATATCAGATCCTGGATTTTTATTGGTTCGGGCGGCCATAAAAGAAGGTATTACCGTACAGTGTCTCCCCGGCGCAACAGCCTTCGTGCCTGCATTGGTCAACTCGGGCCTGCCCAACGACAAGTTTTGCTTCGAAGGATTCCTGCCCGTAAAAAAAGGCCGTCAAACCCGAATGAAACTGCTTGCAGCGGAAAAACGGACGATGATATTCTATGAATCACCACATCGTCTGCTCAAAACTATTGACGAGTTTATACAATACTTCGGAGCAGACAGGCAGGCTTCTATATCACGGGAATTGAGCAAAATGTACGAAGAAAATGTGCGTGGCACACTGGAAGAGTTAAAAAACCATTTTGAAAACAACCCCATCAAAGGCGAATTTGTATTTTGTGTAGCGGGCACCGAGATAGAGATTAAGAATAAGGAATAAAGTTAAGGAGCGACGTATGGTTCGACCTATCTGTAAATGAAAAATCTTTCACAATTATATCTTAACTTAGTACTAAAATTTGTTCAACAGATAAACGACAGCGATTAAATAAAATGAGCATAGACAAATACATACAGGACGGTCAGGATCCGAAGGTCATCGAGAAAATATACACCAAGATCATCGACATGTTAACGCATGGCGAATCGATTAACTATATCGCTTTGCAAAAAAAACCTGCGGTGACGTTACTGCCAGATAGTATCACCATTAGTAATAAACGTATCTTTTTATGTGAGTTTACCAAATTTGGGTTAGCAACTAATTTTGAAATTTTCTCCTGGAAAGACATTAAAGATATTGCAATTAAAGAAGAGATTTTTGGTTCCAAGGTCACCGTCATTCCGTTTACCGGGGAGAATCTCAGCATAGATTATATTCCAAAAACACAAGCACGCAAGCTGTATCAGTTAATCAAAGATGCATTGGAAAGCAGTAAAAGTCAGGCTGAAAACAGTACACCTATTGAAAAAGCTCCCACTCCCTCACCTACAGAGCCTGAACAAGCCAGGCCATTCCGTACGGATCCGGCAGAAAATGAAGCGAACGTACAGAGACCTCCTATTGTGGCACCTGCTCCTAAAATTATAGCGGAACAGGATAAAACAGCAACTGATGGCACAAGCAGCTTCACGGCTCCGGCGCAGACGGTTCATCGAGCAACAGTTCCGAAGCCAGAAGAAGAGGACGAATTAACCTCAAAATTAAAGAAGCTGAAAACACTGTACGACAAACAGCTAATTACACAAGCGGAATACGAAAGTAAGAAAGCAGAAATACTTTCGAAATTATAGCAAAACGAGAGTTCGGCTATATATACACTGTTCTACCGACAAGTAGCTAGTCGATAGGTTAACATGATTTACAAATGAAGAACAATTACCTATTGGCACTTTTAAGTGCCTTTATACTTTGGTTGGCCTGGCCACCGATACCGTATAGTAGTATCTTACTTTTCATCGGCTTTGTTCCGTTATTGATTGCGTGTGAACGTGTGATGCGCAGTTCACTTGCAAAAAAAGGCCAAAAGATCTTTACGCTGGCATTTATAACCGGTTTTATCTGGAATACAGCGTCTATATATTGGGTATTCAATGCCATGAATGCTTATTTACCGTCTTGGGTATCCATACTAATTTCTTTAATCCCATTCGGATTAGCCCCCTTGTTGATGGCCGCAGTGTTTCGGCTATACTACCAATTGCGTAAACGCAACACAATATTTTTAAGTTTTTTAGGGTTGACATCCTTTTGGATAGCCTACGAATACCTGCACCAACTATGGGATCTTTCTTTTCCATGGATGACCTTGGGTAATGGTTTCGCTAATTTTCATCAGTTGATACAATGGTATGATATGACCGGCGTATATGGTGGCACACTCTGGATATGGTTAACGAACATTCTCATTTTTCTCCTGGTATGGCAACGTATCAGCAAAACAGAATCGCTATCTACAAAAAAGCTTGTCATTTCAATTTCCGCTACTGTACTAATCCCGAGTGTCGTATCCATTATACAGTACACTATTTATGAAGAACATATCAATCCTTCTGAAATTGTTGTCGTACAGCCCAACATTGATCCTTACGGTAAATTTGGGCATATCCCTCCCGAGGATCAACTAAACAACCTCATCACTTTATCAGAAGGTGTAGCAAAACCCAATACGGAGTTTTTCATTTGGCCCGAAACGGCTATCTCCGCCCGAGGGGGTATTAACGAAGAAGAGTTCAGGAGTTATCCGGCATATCTGCAAATAACCAATTTCTTGGATAAATACCACAATGGAAACGTACTTTCAGGGATTGAAAGTTACCGTCTGTTTTCTGACCAGGCGACACATACCGCGAGACCTTATGCCAATATGTTTCTCGACAGCTATAATGCTTCTGTCTTCATTGATAGATCGTCAAAGCTTCAGTTCTATCACAAATCAAAATTGGTACCCGGAGTCGAACAAATGCCATTTGGCAACGCATTATCATTCATGAAACCTTTATTCGATCATTTTGGGGGGACTACCGGCGGTTACGGCAGTGACCCGACACCTACCGTATTCTACTCGGCAAGTGGAATCGGTGCAGCTCCGGTAATATGTTACGAATCGATCTGGGGCGATTATGTAGCACAGTATATTAAAAAAGGTGCTCAGTTTATCACCATCGTGACTAATGATGGCTGGTGGCAGAACACTTCCGGTAAAGACCAACATCTTCAATATGCAAAACTTCGCGCGATTGAGAATAGGCGCTGGGTAGCAAGATCTGCTAACACAGGGATTTCAGGTTTTATAAACCAACGGGGTGATATCGTTCAAAAAACAGCATGGTGGGTACCTGCCGCTTTGTCTCAGGAAATAAATTTAAATGAGGAACTTACCGTCTACACAAAATTAGGTGATATGATTGTATATTTATCGCTAATCGGTAGTTTAATATCATTTTCCTTGCTCCTAAGACCAAAATCCAAATAAATGGCATTAAATTACATTACATTCCTTAAATTTGTCCCATGCACGTATATTTAGATAATGCCGCTACAACACCCTTGGATCCCGAGGTATTAGAAGTGATGGTAGAAACCATGAAAAACGATTTTGGAAACCCTTCTTCAATCCATTCTCATGGACGGCAGGTGAAAACAATCATCGAAAAAGCAAGAAAAACCATAGCTAACTTATTGCATGCTTCTCCCTCCGAGATATTTTTTACTTCTGGAGGTACCGAGGCAGATAATATGGCTATTGTACGCTCCATAGAAGATTTTGGTATTACACACGCGATCACATCTCCGATAGAACATCATGCCGTACTTCATACATTAGAAGAGCTGGAAAAAACAGGCAAAATACACTTGGACTTTCTCCACTTGGACGAGAAAGGCAACATTGATTTGTCACATTTGGAATCACTACTTGTTACTAATCCGCGGACTTTTGTATCTATTATGCATGCCAATAATGAATTAGGCAATTTAACAGATATCAAGCGTGTCTCGGAAATCTGTGAACAATACAATGCAGTCTTCCATTCGGATACGGTGCAGACGATGGGACATTATACACACGACTTATCCGATTTAAAGATTGATTTTATTACCGGAGCCGGGCATAAATTCCACGGGCCAAAAGGTGTGGGTTTTTTATATATTAATGGGAAGAATAAAATCAAACCTCTTATCTATGGAGGAGCGCAAGAGCGTAACATGCGTGGCGGAACAGAGAATGTATATGGTATTGTAGGTATTGCAAAAGCGTTGGAAATAGCCTACCGTGACATGTCTGAACACAGACAGTATATCCAAGGTCTAAAAGATTATATGAAATCAGAATTGCAAAATGCTATTCCTGTTGTCAAATTCAATGGAAATACAGACGCTGAGAACTCACTGTACACTGTATTGAATGTCTCCTTACCTTGCACGGATATGAGCGATATGCTCTTGTTTAATTTAGACATCTCCGGTATATCTGCTTCGGGAGGAAGTGCATGCAGCTCGGGTTCTGATATCGGATCGCATGTTTTACGTGGCATTAAAGCGGATAGTTCACGGCCCTCAGTAAGATTTTCCTTCAGTAAGAACAACACGAAGGACGAAATAGATTTTGTAGTTGCAAAGCTTAAAGAGCTTTGTGAATACGTCTAATAACATAAAAGAGGAGACCGATAGTCTCCTCTTTTATGTTATTATTTTATCTTCTCTAATTGATAATTTTCGGCTAAATCTCCTGTAATCATATTACCCGCTAAATCGAGCTGCCACAATACGCCATCAACGATCTTATATTCGTAGTCCAGCCCGTCTAGAACCAGATTATTCTTTTCTATTTTCCAGTTTCCATTTTTTATAAACTTATCAGATGATTTCCCCACATATACATATCTCAATTCGTAAGAATGATCTTTACTTAATTCTAATATCGTATTGATTGCCTCGCAATCTGCACAAGGTAGTTTACCTGAATAGTGACCAACAACATTTGCAGAAAGAAACTCCAAATTTTCTTTTTTGTCAAGCGTACTGGATGATTTCTTATTATTTATACAGCTAATAAACAATAAAAAAACAGCTAGAATAGAAAATAATATCGTGGAAAATACTCGCATTTACTTCATTTGGTTATGCAGTTCAAAAAGGATACCAAAATTCAGTAATCGTATTATCTTTTAAGAATTAATAATCATCATCTTCAAAACCTGATGCCAAATTATACACATTTTGCAATTCTCCCAAAGCATGCATATTCCTTGTTTTACGAGCCACCTGCATCCCCTGTTGATAAATCTTTAACGCTTCCTCTTTATTATTTTCTTTTTCTAAAAATTTCCCATAGTGATAATATGTGCCTACATAATCGGAAAAATTTTCTACCAGATCTTTAAAACCCTGTTCCGCCTTCTGCATATCTCCGGCCTTTAGGTATTCCATCGTGAGCGCATACTTTAAAAAAGGATCTTGAGGACTTTCTGCTACAAACGACAATAGCTGTGTTAATCTATCCATGAAATATAATTTCTATGATTTGCACAAATTAACTCATTCCATCATAAAAAACAAAACGAAGACTTATGATGACAGCGGTTAGGGTGTTTTTTTTTAGAGGTGTTAGTGTTTAAAGATACTTCAATGCTCAGTAAAGTAAAAAAAGGATGACCTTTTAGCACATGGAGATCAAGCCCGTGGAGCTACCATCCTGATCACATTTAGGTTTGCACGATCCAAGACATCCCAAAGTCTAGTGCGGGGGGGGGGGCCAAAGGAATGAGGACCTCGGGAGGTCGCTGTGGTAGCTCCAAGTTGGCGGATCGAACATAGGCTAAACAGTCTTGAATTTTGTCAACCTTTTTTTCAAGAAAAAGATTGGAGCCCTGCCATGGCCAATGGCGGACAGGTGGAGCGAGGGATATTGCTAAACTGCATAATTTAATCCTTCATTTATTACAGTACTCCCTACATTTTAACATCGACTCAAAACCGACACAACAAATTACTATGCAAGCATACAAAATGACAAAAAATTGACCGAAACAGACAAGTGAAGATTCGGATAAAATAGTAGGTTTGTATAAAACGCTATTAATTATGAAGATATTGGTTTGCATCAGCAATGTCCCCGACACGACATCTAAAATAACTTTTACGAATAACAACAGCGAATTTAATAACGCTGGCATACAATTCATTATAAATCCATACGATGAAATTGCGTTATCTAAAGCCGTTGATCTTGTAAATGGAGGAGCCAACGGAACAGTTACCGTAATCAATGTGGGTGATGTTACAACAGAGCCTACCATCCGCAAAGCCCTTGCGATTGGCGCTGACCAAGCTGTACGCATAAATACAACTCCTTACGATGCTTGGTTTGTTGCCAACCAAATCGCAGAATATGCGAAAGCTCATCATTTTGATTTGATTTTAACCGGACAGGAATCCATTGACTACAACGGAGCACAGGTACCTGCGATGCTTGGCGAACTCCTTTCTATTCCCTCGGTATCCATTGCTAAAAAATTAACTATTGAAGGCAATGAAGCAACTATCGAACGTGAGATAGAAGGTGGCAAAGAAGTATTGACTGCAAATTTACCGGTTGTTGTCGGCACCGCTGAAGGAGTAGCCGAACCAAAAATCCCGAACATGAGAGGGATTATGGGTGCTCGTTCGAAACCCTTCGAGATCATCGAACCGATACCAGTGGAAGCTTTGACATCTTTCAGCTATTATGAAACACCAGCTACAAGAGGTAAGGTCAAATTGATAGCAGAAAGCGATATAAATGAGTTAGTAAACTTATTGCATACCGAAGCAAAAGTTATTTAATTACTTAAATTAAGAAATGACATGTCAGTATTAGTATATATAGAGAATACAGAAGGGGTACTTAAAAAATCGGCTTTTGAGGTGGCATCTTATGCATCACAAATTGCAAATTTACAACAGGACCAAGCCATAGCTATCTCCATAGGAGATGTATCCGATGCTGAATTGCAAAAGCTAGAAAACTATGGAATCAGTAAAGTCTTAACGGTGACAAATGACAATCTTAAATCTTTTGTCAATCAGGTATATGCTTCTATAATTGTCGCTGCTGCACAAAAAGAGCAGGCAAATATCGTTGTATTATCCAACTCATTCAGTGGAAAAGGCTTAGCTCCCCGCGTTGCGGCAAAACTCGAAGCTGGTTTAGTGTCAGGAGCAATAAGTGTTCCCTCCTTTAACGCCGAGGTGGCCGAGATGAAAAGAACTGCCTTTTCAAGTAAAGCTATTGCAACAGTAACTCTTACTTCACCGATTAAAGTAATCACCTTATCTCCAAACGCATTTGAAATTGAAGAACGTAAAACATCGGCACAGATAGAAAATTTCGTACCTGAGATCGCTTCGACAGATTTTGGTACAATAGTAAAAGAAATCATACGTGCTACTGATAAAATTTCTCTTCCGGAAGCGGAGATTGTTGTTTCGGCAGGACGGGGACTTAAAGGCCCTGAAAACTGGGGAATGATAGAAGAACTAGCGGAGGTATTGGGTGCTGCTACAGCTTGCTCTAAACCCGTTTCCGATGCGGGCTGGAGACCTCATGCTGAGCATGTAGGCCAAACCGGAATAGTCGTCAGTCCCAATCTTTATATTGCTATAGGTATTTCAGGAGCCATCCAACATCTTGCCGGAGTAAGTTCTTCCAAAACAATCGTTGTGATCAATAAAGATCCTGAAGCACCATTCTTCAAAGTGGCGGACTACGGGATAGTAGGTGATGCTTTCGTCGTTGTACCGCAACTTATTGCTGCGCTTAAAGCGTACAAAGGGAATTAGTCAATAGATTAAGTGTTATTAAAAGACCTGAGCAGAAAACTGTTAAGGTCTTTTAATTTGCCATGAATATTTTACATCTTTGTATTACCGTAAGGTGTTTTAGGATGAAGAAAATTAAGCTAGATATAGTGGGCTTGTCATATAGCCAGACACAGTCGGGTGCATACGCCTTGGTATTGGGAGAAGTAAATGGTAATCGTAGGCTTCCTATCATTATCGGAAGCGCTGAAGCGCAATCCATTGCCGTTGAAATTGAAAAGATGACACCAAGTCGTCCGCTTACGCATGATCTTTTTAAATCCTTTGCCGAAACTTTTGATATCCACATCAATGAGGTATTAATTTACAATTTGGTGGATGGAATCTTTTTTGCCAAAATCAGTTGTGTAAAAGATGGGAAAACCACAGAAATTGATGCACGTACTTCGGATGCTGTTGCATTAGCCGTGCGCTTTGATTCTCCGATCTACACCTATGATTTTATTATGTCTTCTGCCGGAATCGTTATAGAAAGCAACGATTTTGCTTTCTTAGAGAATATCAGCTCTCCTTCCGAAGCTATTACACCGTCAGCTCCCACAGAAAAAGAACAAGCTCCTATTAAGCCAGAGGTATCCCCTTATGCCGCACTCACTGACGAGCAGTTAGAAAAAACACTCCAAAAAGCTATTGAGAATGAGCAGTATGAAACTGCTGCCAAGATTCGAGACGAAATCGAACGTAGAAAATCGTAACAAATACACATGTCTACAAAGTTGAGACTAACCATCATGTATTTCCTGCAATTTTTTGTTTGGGGTGCATGGCTAATTACAATAGCCAATTATTGGTTTGGGACAAAACAGTGGGACGGCACGCAATTTGGAGCTATATTTTCCACTATGGGTATTGCCTCACTTTTTATGCCTACACTAATTGGTATTATTGCAGACAGATGGGCCAATGCAGAGCGACTATATATCACATTACATTTTTTATATGCCTTATGTATGATCTATCTTACACAGGTCAACGAGCCTTCAACGTTTTTTAACATCATACTCGCAGCGATGTGCTGCTACATGCCCACCTTAGCCTTATCCAATTCTATTGCATATACAGCGCTGACACAGGGTCAATACAACCTCATCAAAGCTTTCCCTCCGATTCGTGTATGGGGAACAATAGGCTTTATTACTGCGATGTGGATAACGAACCTGACGGAAAATAAAGCCACCGAATATCAATTTTATATTGCAGCTGCGGGATCTATCACACTTGCTGTCTATTCGCTTTTCTTCATTCCTAAATGCCCTCCTCAACATCTGACCAAAGACAATGCAAGTATCACGCAGCTACTTGGTTTGGAAGCTTTCAAATTGTTCGGAAATTATAAAATGGCGTTGTTTTTCATCTTTTCTATGTTCTTGGGGGCGGCACTACAGTTAACCAATGCGTATGGGGATGTTTTTCTCGATGAATTTAAGTTTTATCCTAAATATGCAGGCGCTATCGTGGTAAAATATTCTACCATTATCATGTCTATTTCTCAGATTTCGGAGACACTGTTCATCTTGGCAATTCCATTCTTTTTACAAAAATTTGGGATAAAACATGTGATGCTTATATCAATGGTAGCCTGGGTATTACGTTTTGGGCTATTTGCTTATGGAGATCCCTTCAACGGATTATGGATGATTATCTTATCGTGCATTGTTTATGGAATGGCGTTCGACTTTTTCAACATATCAGGTTCCCTCTTTGTAGAGACCACCACAGATTCGAAGATCAGATCTTCTGCGCAAGGTTTATTCATGATGATGACAAACGGCTTTGGAGCTGTCTTTGGCTCACTCGCATCGGGATGGCTTATCGATAAGTATTACACGTTATCTTTTAACAATGTCAATGAATTATCAAATTACCTGGATACCACATCAGATAATCCCAATTTATTGAACTTCATCTCTTCGAGAGACGTGAATATATCGAATGGGACCTTTGATCATGCCATATTTCTAAAAGATTGGCATCATATCTGGATCGCATTCGCTGTCTATACACTCGCGATTGCAATTGCATTTGCAGTATTATTCAAGCACAAACACCAAGACCAACAAATCGGTGAAAATTATCACTAATATTCTTTATCTCGCTTTTACTTCTGCAAGCATGGTCATTACATGATCGATAGTGGATTTAGCTGCATCTTTCATTTTCGGATTTCCCTCGTAATCCGCGTCTAAAACAACTTCTTTTGACTTATCTTTATACGTGAATTTCAAAATGAAACGGGGTATATGTGTTCCTGGATTAGCGACATCCCTTTTGGTCGTCATATCATTATCTACATTCCAAAACCCTAGTTCTTGTGCTTTACGGTGCAGATATAATAGATCATCGTTTCTCATCTTCAGTGTATCCTTCACGAGCTTATTATCATTTGTCAAATATTGATAATCGCCAGTTTTGGAATTGAAGGTATTCAACAAAGAATCTGGTGTTCCATAGGTCAGTTCGATCGATTCAAAGTCAGAAAAGCGATAAGGTGCATTTTTGATCATTGAAGAATAATAGACGACACAGTAGACGACAAAGGGTACTATTATACAAATAGCTAAAAAAATTCTTTTGGTTTTATCCGACATAACTAAAAATAGATTGCGTACAAAAGTACGATAAAGTATTTAGATGTGAGATATTAGATTTGAGATGTCAGACATCAGACTCCATAAAGATAAGTGCAGTCTTTAAATATTTGGGGTACCACAACGAGTAAAATACTTATAATACCAGGCATCCTTTAGATTAGAAATCATGACACCTTTTTGCGTAGAAACATGTACAAACTTACCATTATGTAGGTATATACCCACATGATCAATATTTTTTCCTCCAAAAGAGAAAAATACCAGATCCCCCTCCCGTAATTGATCGTCGTATTTACGCTTTACGATCTCTGCCATATCTCTGGAGGTTCGGGGTAGATTCTTCCTATAGACTTCCTGATAGATCATACCCACAAAAGCGGAACAATCCACACCATCTTTGCTTACCCCTCCTAACCGATACGGTATGCCCATCCAACTATCGATAAATGAATACAAGGAATTATTCATATCCTTGAGACTCACGCCCAACACACCTGCATAGTACGACATCGTATTTCCCGAACGCTTCGTATCCTTGGATACGGACGCTGCAGTGCTTCGACTGTCCGGAGGTTTTCCATAGGAATACGCTTTTTTCTTCGCGCCACAAGAGGCCACAAACATGCACAATACAGCGCCTGCTGCTATGAACTTCATTTGTTGAATCCTATTTATACTCATCATTACAAATGTATCGGCTCAAGACGGAGAATAAAACCCTCTTTTTTCCACAATTGTTATTTAATTTAGCAGACATGTGGATAAATATACGCGCAAACCCAAAAAATTTAAACAACCCTAACTAATAAACCTTTAAGGTATTCACCTTCTGAAAATGACGCGCGCACCGGATGATCTTCGGGTTGATGAAATTGCCTGATAAACTGTATCTCCTTACCCGCATCTAAAGCTGCCCACGCAAGCACCTGTTTAAAGGTGTCAATATCCATCGCGCCAGAACACGAAAACGTAGCCAATAGTCCGCCACTTTCGAGCAGCATCAGACCTCTCCTGTTTAAGTCTTTATAAGCCCGGGAGGCCTTGTCTAACGTAGATCGTGAAGGTGCATATTTAGGCGGATCAAGGACAATCAGATCGAATTTGGTTTGCTGCTCACCCAATTCGCGCAGGTATTTATTGACATCTGATTGGACAGCAGTATATTGTTCGGTATCAAATCCGTTCAATGCTATATTTTGTCGTAAGGTATCGATTGCTAAGGCCGAGCTGTCTACCGCCGTAACATGGGAGGCTCCTCCACGCAATGCATTCAAGGTAAAACCACCTGAATACGAAAAGCAATCTAAAACCTTTTTACCTTTTACATACTGCGCGGTTAGCAGTCTATTGTCACGCTGATCACAATAAAATCCGGATTTTTGTCCTTCAACAATATTGACCTTATACTGAATATCGTTTTCAATAATCGCCACAAATTCCGGAGGTACTGTTCCATACAACAGACCGTTACTATCGGGCAATCCTTCGTGCTCCCTGGATTTGAGATCACTTCGTTCATAGATACCTTTGGGTTCCAGCAACTGCACAAGCTCATCGATAATGATCGCCTTTACTTGTTCTACTCCCGCAGCATGAACTTGTACAGATATATAATCAGCATATTTATCTGCGATTAATCCGGGCAGAAAATCAGCTTCTGCAAAAATCAAACGCACAGTATCGTTCTTTTCTGATAACAAATGCAAACGGCTATGTACAGCATTACGTACACGGTTACGCCACCATTCTTCGTTGACTTCACGGTTTGGATGCCATTCCAATAAACGTACAGCTACCCTTGAGGTATTGTTATATATCCCAAATGCTATAAATTCGTCTTCGTTATTATACACCGATACGACATCTCCATTTTGAGGTTGTCCGATCACTTTATTAACAGCTCCAGAGAACACCCAAGGGTGCAACTGCCAGGCTGCCTTATCTTTTCCTTTATTCAGGATAACTTTTTTCATCCGTACACCTTTGTTTTCAATGGTAATGAAGCCCTGCCTACCGTAGGCAGGTATCAGATTTTTTACCCGTATTTGCTGAATAGATCCTCAAGAGTTCGCAAGCTCTGCTTATTCATCTACTGTATGGTTTAAAAAATCACGATAGCTTCTTTGACACAAAAGTAGGATATGTTTTCGTTGCAACCAAATAGCATTAAAGAAGGGAAGGAAAGTTTCCCTCCCTTCTTTAATGCTATTTATTCTCGATCAAAAACCTTTTAAAGCTGTCGTAATCTACATCCAGCTCCTCTGTTAGCTTCTGTTTACCTTCTAATGATTTTGCTCCATCAGGAAGTTGAATTTCTGAAAACACAGTCTCGGATATGGCATCTGGAAATTTACATGGATGCGCAGTAGACAAAAAGACTAATGCGTACTCTCCAGGCTTTTCAGCTTTATAAGTATTGGACGCTAAATAAGCAATAGCAGTATGTGGACAAGCAATATACTTGTACTTCGCATACAATTCATCCATCGCTGCTTTAGTCTCTTCATTATCGTAAGTATATGAAGAAATTATTTCCCTAAGTTCTTCTAAATTATTACGGAATAGATCCTGTATTCTTACCCAGTTACTTGGATTCCCGACATCCATAGCATTTGCAAGGGTCTGAACAGAGGGTCTAGGCTCATAAGCACCTGATTGTAAAAAACGTGGGACAGTATCATTTGCATTGGTTCCTGCCACGAAATGCTTAACCGGAAGTCCCATTTTATAGGCCAACAGACCTGCCCCGATATTTCCAAAATTACCACTTGGAACAGAAAAGACTACATCCTTCACGCCTTGTGCCTTCAACTGTGCGTATGCCCAGAAGTAATAAAATGTCTGCGGAATCAGACGAGCTATATTGATGGAATTAGCCGAGGTTAAACGTATTTCTTCATTTAATGTCGTGTCATTGAAAGCTTGCTTAACCAATGCCTGACAATCATCGAATGTTCCCTTTACTTCTAATGCCCTTATGTTTTGTCCATTGGTGGTAAGTTGTTCTTCCTGTACCTTGGACACTTTCCCTTTAGGATATAAAATAGTAACACGTGTGCCTTCGACCCCCAGAAAACCTAACGCTACCGCACCCCCTGTATCACCCGAAGTAGCGACCAAGACGTCTAATAATTTTTCACCTTTTTCCGAAAAGTAGCCCATCACACGACTCATAAAACGTGCACCAAAATCTTTAAACGCATAAGAAGGCCCATGAAATAATTCCAGAACTGCAGTTTCTGCACTCAGAAATTTTACCGGAGCATCAAAATTAATTGCATCTTCGACAATAGCTTTCAAATCGCTCTCCGGAATATCATCTCCGATCAAAGCATTAGCAATCTTAAACGCAATCTCCTGCAAGGAATACTGCTGTATATCCCGGATAAACAGGGGATCTAGCTGTGGTATCACCTCCGGCATATAAAGTCCTTTGTCTGCAGGCAATGAATTGAAAACAGCCTCTTGAAAAGGAACACGCAAATCTTTATTATTGGTACTGTATAATTTCATTTGTTTTTTATTGATGAGCTTATGTTTTCAATTGTATCAATGAACTCGCAAACTCGGTTATTTTAGTCAGATGGAGTCTTTGATGACAAAAACATCATTACCTTGTATGTTTAATGATTATTTTTATCATTTCGGGGCCATTTTGGTTTAGTTGTTCAGAATCTTAGGCCCCTCTACGTTAACAGAAGAAACGTATTTAAGACTACCGATTTCACTTTGTGTCAAATGTTGCTGAATTTTTTCGGTTATTCGTTCTGCCACATCCTGTCCTTTAGTAATAGCTACTACAGAAGGGCCTGAACCTGAAATACCAAAACTCAATGCCCCTTCTTCCAGCGCAATACGCTTCATTTCATAGAATTCGGGAATTAAAATGGCACGAGTTGGCTCAATAAGCACATCGTGCATACTTCGACTTATCAAGTCATAATCAGACTGATACAAACCGGAAATAAGCCCTGCAATATTGCCCCATTGAATCACGGCATCTTTCAAGAGCACTTTTTCCTTAATAAGCTGACGTGCATCCCGGGTCGGTACATCCACCTGCGGAAACACAATTCCTGCATACAAATCTGTGGGAACAGGAAGCTTAATCACATCAAGCGGATCGTATCCACGAATCAATGTAATCCCACCTATTAATGCAGGAGCGACATTGTCTGCATGCCCATGCCCGCATGCCAGACGTTCACCTTCGACACAATAGGGTATCAACTCTTCTTTGGTCAATGGATTCCCCAACAAGGCGTTGATAGCAAACAATCCGGCTACCGTACTTGCCGAGCTTGACCCCAAACCACTACCTATCGGCATACACTTAATCAAATCAATTTCAACACCGATCTCTTTATCAATACCTAAATCAACCAATAACATCTTAACACAGGCACTTACTGTATTTTTATCGGCATCAAGGGGCAGTCTTCCGTCATCCCCTTTTATAGAGCGGATACGTACCCCCGGTTGGTCTACACGATACATTTTGACTTCGTCTCCGGGTTTATCCACTGCAAACCCTAAAATATCAAAGCCACAGATCATATTGGCTACTGTAGCGGGAGCAAAGACCCGAACCTCGTCAAGAATTTTAGTAAAATCTATTTTTTTTTCTACTTTATTTTCGCCCATCATTTTTACGATTATACAGACTCATATATTCCATAATTACTTAATTTTTCTCAGGCAGAATATTTTTTGCCTGCACATCTCAATACTTAATACGAGCTACTCTATACTAATTTAAGCCCCTACATTTACTAAATCAGCAAACACTCCCGCTGCAGTGACTTCTGCACCTGCACCGGGGCCTTTTACCACCAATGGTCTTTCTTTATAACGTTCGGTCGTAAACGAGATGATATTATCAGATCCCGACAAAGCGTAGAATGGATGTGTCTCACCCACCATCTGCATCGAAATACTCACCTTCCCGTTTTCCAGTTTTCCAATATAGCGAATAACTTTATTTTCTTGAAGTGCCTGATTTTTCAAATCATTAAAATACTGCTCTGCCTTCAACAGTTCAGCATAGAAATCATCTACCGAAGTCGCTTTAAGACAAGCCTCGGGCAAAATATTCCCTAGATCAACATCACTTGGTTCAATGACATTTCCAGCATCCCTGGCAAGGATCAGCATCTTGCGCATAAAATCAACGCCACCTAAATCATCTCGCGGATCAGGTTCGGTATAGCCAAGCTCCTGTGCCTTTTTAACCACATCATAGAACGAAGCATCACCCGTGAAATTATTAAAAATATACGATATCGTCCCCGAAAGAATGGCCTCAATTTTTAACAGTCTATCGCCACTCAACATCAAGTCTTTTAGTACACGTACAATTGGCAACCCTGCTCCGACATTCGTTTCGTAGAAAAAATCTACTCCGTGTCTTCGGGCTGTATCATGCAACAGCTTATATTGCGCATAATCGCCGGAATTAGCAATCTTATTACAAGTGACAATGGATATATTGGCTTTAAAAATCTCCTCATAATATGTCGAAGGCAGTTTACTTGCTGTATTGTCGATGAACACACAATTTGGTAAATCCATTTCCTTCATACGCTCAATAAATGTAGATAAATCTGAGATTTCGCCCTCTGATTCCAATGTATCCTTCCAGGTTGCCAAATCAATTCCATCCACATCAAATAACATTTTCCGGGAATTGGATACGCCAGCGACTTTAATTTCAAGATCATTGCTCTCTAAAAGAAAATCGTGCTGCTCATGCAGCTGTTTGAATAATGTAGCACCGATATTGCCCGTCCCAAGATTAAAAACATATAATGTTTTTTTCAGTTCTGCAAAGAAAGCATCATGCACAGCATTCAACGCTTTGGCCAGATTGTCCTTCTTAATAATAACTGAGATATTAAATTCAGAAGACCCTTGTGCTATCGCCCGAACATTGATTCCATTACGTCCCAAAGCATAAAACAATCTCCCCGACATGCCAGGTGTACGCTTCATATTCTCTCCTACAACAGCAAGAACAGAAAGGTTCTCTTCAATTTCAGGTAAATCCAACTTATTCGCTTCTAATTCCAGTTCGAATTCATCCCTTATTAACACTACCGCCTTCTGCGCATCATTGGGATGTACTGCAAACGTGATACTGTGTTCGGATGATGATTGGGTAATTAAAACAACATTGATCTGTTCTCGGGCTAATAAAGTAAATAATCTTCCGCTAAAGCCTGACTTCCCGATCATGCCACTGCCAGATAAATTAATCACCGAAATATCCGAAATGGAGGAAATACCTTTGATAGGATAATCCGATTTCCCGGAATCAAATTGTATTACAGTACCCCCGAACTCCGGTTCAAAAGTATTACGGATTACAATTGGAATTTTCTTTAAAAATGCGGGAATCATTGTGGGTGGATAAATGACTTTAGCCCCAAAATAAGAAAGTTCCATCGCCTCTGTATACGACAAAACAGGAAGAGAAAATGCCTTTTTTACAATTTTTGGATCAGCAGTCAACATCCCATTCACATCTGTCCATATTTCTATCGTACTTGCATTCAGGATCGAACCAAATATAGCTGCCGTATAATCAGATCCACCTCGTCCCAAAGTAGTTACCCTACCCTTTTCGTTTGAACCTATAAACCCCGTTACAAATAACAATTTATCAACATGTGTATGCGCCAACGCTTGCACCAATTGATTTGTCAATCCTTCATTCACCTGTGCATGTCCAAAATTTGAATCGGTCTTAATATAATGAGAAGCATCTATAAAGGTTGATTCGGCAATATATTGTTCCATTATTTTGGAAACCATATAATTGGAAAAACGCTCTCCAAAGGAAACTATTAAATCCCTACTTTGATGACTTAGTTCTTTAAGTGCAGCAACACCCTGTAGAATCTCGTCAAGTTCATTGATAAGTAGTTTTAACTTGGTAAAAACAGGATTCTGAAATTTTACAGCAATTAGTTTCCTGACAACATCGAAGTGGCGCTCTTCCAATAATTTTAAATCGGATTCAAACTCCTTTTTTTCTGCAGCATGCTCCGCCATAGCTGTTAGCAGATTAGTAACACCAGACATAGCAGACAAAACGACTAAAGGCTTTTCTCCGGCATCGTATGACCCCTTGACGATATCCAAAACCGCCTTTATGCTCTCTACCGAACCGACTGATGTTCCTCCAAATTTTAAGACTTTCATTATTTAATATATTATGTTTAGTTTGTTTTTTTTATATAAAAAAAAAGACCTTCCCGAATGGAGGAAGGTCTTTCTGATATTTACTGTACACTTTTTAGAACAACAGATTTACCTCCTCCGAAAATTATAGCCGGTGGTAATAATAATTGTTGAAATAATCGTGTTAAATCGCATACGTATTTATAAATCTTTCATAAAGATAAGTATTTTGTTTTCAAAAACACAAATATTTTTTAAAAAAATGCGACTTTACCAATTATACAATCCATAGGGATTAAAAATTTATTTACCATACTAAAATAAAAAAGTGATGATAACAATTAAGATTTTGCATTGCTAATCAATCTAATAAAATGCCACAAGTGTTAAAAGTATGTTAAAAAAAGATCAAATTAGTTGCGTAGTATAAAGAGATGTGGTATCTTCGCTACTGTTGATGCACGAAATACAATACACCAACACTTTGAGTTGTAAAAATTATAGCGATTAAATGAAAACAAAGAAACTAGTAGCAGGAATGCTCTTCATAGGCTTATGTCTAGTGTCGCAAGCACAAACAACGAACAAAAACAAAAGCACATCTGATCCAGATAACTTAGCTAAAGAATACTTTTCTCAAATTATGGGAGTCGCGGTTTCAGCAACTACGAATACCAAACTTTATCAATTTGTCTACGAATGGCTAGGCACTCCGTACCGATTAGGGGGTGACTCAAAAAGAGGTATCGATTGTTCAAAGTTCTCCCTTGCCCTTTATGAGAATGTATTCAATACAACAATAGGCTACAACAGCCGTAACCAATATGCAAATGTAACTCCTATACGTAAAAATGATTTGCAAGCCGGTGATTTAGTTTTCTTTAAGATTAGAAGTAAAAGTATTACACATGTCGGAGTTTATTTAGGCGATGATAAATTTGCACACGCTTCTTCAAGCAAAGGTGTAATGGTAAGTAACCTGAACGAACCTTATTGGAGCCGTTATTATTACAATGGCGGACGCCCTAAGACAGCTGATGAAGACCGCATCATGACGGCTGATATCAATACAAATAACGAAAACAATCTAAACTAGTCTTATACGTTAATTTAGATTGCAAAAAGTCCGAATGCTATACGCATTCGGACTTTTTTTATTTGGTTAATTCAGATTGCTTGATCCTTACGTTTGTCAATACAAAGCATTTTATCTAAATTTACATGGATAAGAAATGGATATGTCGACTAAAAAAACATTAATACTAAATAAGGAACAGATTAAGCAAAAATCAAGACGCATTGCCTATCAAATTCTGGAAGACAACTTTGAAGAAAAAGCTCTTGTTTTAGTAGGGATTGCAGACAGAGGATATGTCTTTGCTCAAAGACTACAACACATTCTTATGGAGATAGCTCCTACAAAAGAGATTCAACTTATTAAAGTTACTATTGAAAAAAACAAACGTAATTTAGAAGCAGCTACAGATACTCCTATAGATATTGCTAAAAATAGCGTAGTGATTATTGTAGATGATGTATTGAATAGTGGTCGGACATTGGCTTACGCACTCGGAGTATTCATCAATGTACCCCTAAAAAAGATGCGTACGGCAGTTTTAATTGACAGAAGTCACCATATATTCCCTATATTCAGCGATTACTATGGCACTAAGCTATCCACTATATTAAAAGAACATGTAGAAGTAGTATTAGAAGAGTTTGATAAAGAAGCAGATGCAGTATGGCTTTCCTAATCGCATCTGCTTCTTTTTTATCCCCTCTTTATTTTCAATTTCATCCCAGGCTTAATAAGTGAGCTCTTTAGATTATTATCGGCTTTGAGTTTGGAAACCGTTACCCCTTTATATTGACTGGCTATTCTATCTAATGAATCTCCCTTCTTTACAGTATAAACAATTGTAGTAGTAGCTGATTTTACGTTTTTAGCCAATGTAGAATTAACCGGTTTCTGAACAATCAATGTTCTGCCTGAGATAGAACTCTGTGCAGATAGCCCATTCCATGCCCGTAAATTCTGAATAGAAACACCAATTTTTTTCGAAACAACAGCTAGCGATTCGCCACGCTTTACTTTATACCTTTTTTCATCAACATTGGCAAGATTGAAATTACTGACACCATTATTAACAGGAGCCGACAAGGAGGATGGCACATTCAATGCCAAATACAACAAGCTGTCATTGGTATTTTCAGTAATGGGTAAAAGAAGTCTTTTAGGCTTTTCAACCGTCCCATTTACAATCCCTCTTTTATAGGAAGGATTAAATTTCTTAATCTGCTCCAATGGTACATTTACAGCTGATGCTATATGAGTCAAGTCTACCTGCTTATCTACCATCAATACTTTACTTTCCAGATCCAAATCAGTTTCCGTTGGTACCAATCCATAATAATCAGCATTACTGAGTACGTATGTCATGGCGATATACTTAGGTATATAATTTTGGGTTTCTTGCGGAAGATATGGCGAAAGCTCCCAAAAACTTGGTGCGATCATACCGGAGCGTTGAATTGCACGCGATACACATCCTCTCCCACAATTGTAGGAGGCCAGTGCTAATAACCAATCTCCAAACTGATCATGCGCTTCTTTGAGATATTGTGTCACCGCATAGCTAGATACATACAAATCTTTACGTTCATCCACATAATTATTCATATCCAGGTTGTAAGACTTAGCCGTAGCATACATAAATTGCCAAGGACCGACTGCACCAGATCTGGACACCAAATGTGGATCCAACGAAGATTCCATCACTGAAAGATATTTTATCTCTTCAGGCAGTCCCATTTCATCAAATACCTGTTCATAAATTGGGAAAAAGTGTTTACTTAATCCCAATAATTTATTCATGTATGGACGGTAATTTTTTGATGTATATTTATCGATAAGGGATCTCACCTGTGAATTATAATCCAAAGGAATGATGTTGGCAGTTACGTTTAGACGTTTGAGAATCCCTACATCCTCTGATCCATTCCCTGTATTCGGATCGATAAATTCCCGTATAGAATCCAATTTAGAAAAAATCTGTTGCTGATGTATTTCAATAAATTCAATCATGGAATTTTGGATTCCGGCCTTATGATCCTCAAGTGAGATCTCTTGAGCTACAACCTGCGAACAGGAAATCCCCAAACTTAAGAAAAACAGCACACTGCATTTTATCATACTTTCGGTATTAAGTAAAAGCCTTCATGATGTAAGTAATACCAACAAACGAAGAAAGCCTATTGAAGATTCTTTCTGACCATTGGACACACACAAAGTCATAAAAAATAAAAGAGTTTCATTAAGTCTTTAGCTTAATGAAACTCTCAAACGATCAATACGATATTTTATTGATTGTTAGTTTTTTCATTAGTATCTCGCGTATCTGTATTAGTGGTATCGTCATCCTTTTGTCCGTCCTTGAACTCTTTAACGCCACGCCCCAATCCACGCATCAATTCCGGTATTTTTTTACCTCCAAATAATAGAAGTACGATGATAAGAATAATAATGATCTCTTGTGCTCCCAATCCAAATAATAATAATCCTGCTGTGTACATATCTTAATTTTCTAGCTCACTTAACGTGAGTACTTTCACAAATATAACGACTAATTTCTATAAATTATAATTTTAACGAGCAAGCCATGAAGAAGGATCGAATTCCTGTTGTCCTCGTGACAAACCGAAATTCACTAACGAATAACCTAAATCCACATCAGAATCAGCAGTACCTATTTGTTGACCGCGACTTACTTTTTGACCTCTTTTTACGGAAACGGAAGCTAAATTAGAGTAAAAGCTAAAATATTCTCCATGTTTAATGACGACTACTCCTGAGAATGCCTGAACGACCTCCCCGTCAAAAACTGCTTTAACAGCGGCATTTGTAGACGTACGGATCGCAATATCGGGTTCGAAAATAGGCACCCCTTCTACAGTACGCTTTCCGTATGCTCTAACGATATTACCTTGAGCCACCGGCCAAGGAAGACGGCCTCTGTTCGACTGAAAATCAGCAGATAATTTCGCAGCCTCTGGTGTAGATCTCAATATTTCGCTATCCGATTTTTTAGGCGTAGCTTTCTCAATTTCGGCTATAGTCTTTCCGGTACGCTTCGCTTCCTCCTCAGCTGCTTTCTTACGTGCAGCCTCTGCTTTTTGTCTTTCTTCCGCTATTTCGCGTGCGATGGCCGATTTGATTGCCGCATCAATACGTTTCTTTTCCTGTTGTTTTTTTGACAACTCACCTTTGTATGAACGCTCCTCTTTAGCCAATTGATTTAACTCACGAGCATGAGCCGAGCGGTCTTTTGCAATCTTGTCACGCTCCACCCGTTGTTCGGCAAGCAGTGTATTTTGAGTTTTCCTATCTCGCTCCAATTGTGCAATCTTCAATTCGATTTGCTTCTGTGTCTCTTCAATTTCCGTGGCTTTGATTTTTCGTGCATCGCTAAATTGTTGCAGATACTTTATGCGTTTAAAAGCCTGATTAAAATCTTTAGCAGCAAAGATGAACATCATTTTATTATAAGCGTTCTTATTACGAAAAGCAAACATGACCATCTTTTCGTAATCCCGCCGCATCTTCTCCAGCTCCGCTTTTAATCCGTTTACCGCCTTAGTATTAGCAGAAATCTGGTTATTGATAAGACGTAACTCACTGTTGATCGTGCTAATCTTATCTTCCCGAAGATCTAACTGTTTACTTAGGGCATTTACCTCACGTTGTGAAAGGATCTTTTCTTGCGTTTTCTCACGCAAAATCTGATTCAATTGCGCGATCTCCGCATCAATTTTTTCACGCTGCTTTTTCAGTTCTGCGGAACTTTGAGCTAAGGCTACATTTCCGCAAATAAATATAATGACTATACTAAACAGTATTTTTTTAAAATCCATGAAGGGGCAATTTCTTTATTCGAGTTCTCCAAACTTCCAAAAATAATCATATCTACCTTTCCTGCCTAATAAAACTACCGATTTAACAGCTTTTCTATTAATTTATTACTTTATATCGAGCAGGAGCGGTAAAAGGAGTCTCAATAGATTGATTAAATTCTACTTTATCATATTCTAATAACGCATCCAATTTTACTGTTTGAGCATTTAATTTCAGCTGCTGAGTTTGCGGGAACTCATATCCCTCAATAGACACAAATCGCCCATAGACAGCTTCGAGATTCCCATGGGATCCGATCATATTCAACCGAAAGACTTTGGGTCTGTCATTTTGGTTCAGGCTATAATGAAAAGCAAGATTGTCTTTTACACCGATGAGCTGCACCTCATCTTCACTACTCGCTACAGTTAAACTTTCTGTTTTTAGTAAAGGCATCGAAACATTTGCCAGCAGTAGATCTTGAAGTGTAGAAAAAGTGACACCTTCTGTAACATACCTATATATATAGTTAAAAGGTTTGACAATATATTCCCCTTGCAACTTATTCAATATCTTCACACTATCCGGGGTGATCAATACACGGGCAACCTCAATTCCCAATAAAGCCGTTACAGAGATCCAGATGGTTCTATCCCGCTGAACACGAATGTTCAAGGTAACATCCTGATTGGAATCTCCGAATACCACTTTAGTCTTTGCTTTGCCTGCAAACGTATGAAAATCTAAATTATTCAGCGTATAATTGGTATTTGAAACTATTTTGGTCTCAGCCCTACTCTTATCAACTTTGGTTATCTTTTTCTTGGTGCCACAAGCGAACAAAATCGTAAGACACAAAAATCCGATCATCCATTTATTCCACATATCTCTTTTCTCTTATTTTTAGCTTTACTTTATCACTGTCCATTCCCGTATCCGCAGCCAATGTTAATGCCTTTTCCCACTGTTTGACAGCCTCTTTTATATTTCCGACCTTACTTAGTATATCACCGTAATGTTCATAAAGAACGGCCGAAGGGTTTTGAGACTTCATTGCTTTTTCGATCCAAAGCAAAGCATCTTTATAATTCCCCTGTTGAAACAATACCCAAGCATAGGTATCCTGAAAAGTTGAAGAGCTGGGTTCGATCTCATTTGACAGCTTCGAATATTTAGCTGCTTTGTCCAAATTCTTCTTCCTCAAAGACAGATAATATGCAAAATTATTCATCGCTGAGACATTTGTACTATCCAATCGAATAGCTTCTTCATACGCTACATCAGACGCTGCTTCCATTTTCAGTTGATGGTATAGGTCGCCTAATGATGCGTAGATAATAGATTGCAGGTAAGTGTTATCGTTCAGACTATTATCTAAAGCAAATTCTAACATCTTACGTGAACTATCAAAATCCTCCTTTACCATATAAGCTAACCCGGTAAAATACATCAGCATCGCATTTCCCGGATTGACATTTAAGGCTTCCATACCATGCTGTACTGCGAGATCAGCCTCATTCAATCCTAAATCAGTATTAATAAGCATACGCCAGGCATCGAGATGTTTGGGATTAATACCTACTGCGGTCAAAAACAACGAACGTGCTTCCTGTGCATTTCCTCTACGCCACAGGATTTCCCCCTTTAACACATGACTATCGGCTATACGGGGATGCCGCAATACCAACTCATTTGCCAGAAGCTGTATTTGATCCACTGAAAATTCAGGGTTCTTTGGCGATATCAACGTAAGTAATACCCGGTGTTTATCCAAAAAATCCACCTTATCTGATTTAAACGCTAGCATCAGGGCATCAAAGGCCAATTTATCCTTTTTTGATGCCTTTTGAGCGTCTGCCAGATCCAGAAATAAGATAGGATCATTCGACTCATCAATTCCCTGCTGAATAATAGCTATCGCTTGTTTCGGATTGTTCTCTTGGAGATAGATAAACCCCAATGTGCTATACACCTGTCTTATTTTGGATTTACCGCTCCATAGATTTAAAAGCCGCTTCGCTTCTTCGTTTCTTTTTAGATCAACCAGTATTTCAGCTTTTATCACATCCAATGTATCCGATGACGGCACATTTGCAGTCAGCTCGTCATATACAGCCAATGCGTCCTGTGATTGTCCTGCATTATGCAAAGTCATGATAAGCTCCCTGGAAATAGCTGAATCGTTGGGATTTTCGGCACGCAAATCTCTCAGCAGTTGGATTGCCGCCGACATATCATCGTTTGTTTTGTACAGCTCCAGTAAAAAATTAGCATACACTAAATTAGGCTCATTGGCATAAGCCAGTTTTGCATTGTCAATGGCTAAATCAAAATTCCGGGTTTGACCATATAATAATGCTTTAGCATAATAGACTTCGGCAGCCTCAGGGTACTGCGAAGTGATTTGATCTAAATCTTGAATAGCACCACCAAAATCACCAACCCTTAACTTATTCTCAACCTCATTAAGTTGATTTCTATACGGCTTAACTTGCTCTTGACCTACCGTAACCGTTAAAAACACCCCACAACACAAACAGGTTAGCAGGAAGCGTAATATATAACTTTTAGCTATTTTATGCATTAAATATCAAATATTCGTTTCTACTAAGGTACATTATTGCCTTCAAATAAACGACAGCTATAAGCCACAAAAGTTTAAAATAAAAAATCCTAAATATTGTTAAACACAAAAAAGCAAAATACGCTTGATTATTTTCAAATAAAAATGTACCTTTGCAGTCCAATTGTAGTGATTACAAGCGGACGATAAATAGTATTAATTAATTAAATAAAAGCAAGTGAATACGTTAAGTTACAAAACTGTCTCTGCCAACAAGAACACCGTTAACAAAGAGTGGATTGTTGTTGACGCTGAGGGCGAGATCTTGGGGCGCTTGGCCAGCGAAATTGCAAAAGTAATTCGTGGCAAACACAAGCCGACATTTACCCCACACGTAGACTGCGGTGATAACGTGATCGTTATTAATGCAGACAAAATTAAGTTGACAGGAAACAAATTAGGCGACAAAGTATATGTTCGCTACACGGGCTACCCAGGTGGTCAGCGTTTTGTTTCTCCAAAAGAATTATTGGCTAAACACCCTGAGCGCATCATTGAGAAAGCGGTTCGCGGGATGCTTCCTAAAAATCGTTTAGGACGTCAGTTATTTAGAAACCTTTTTGTTTATGCCGGTTCAGAGCACAAGCATGAGGCACAAAATCCAAAACCAGTTAAATTTTAAGGAGATCAACCATGTCAACAACTAATACTTCAGGAAGAAGAAAAACCGCTGTTGCCCGTATCTACTTAGGTGCTGGTAGCGGAAACATTACCGTAAATGGTAAAGATTACAAAGAATATTTCCCAACATTGCCTTTGCAATACATCGTTACACAATCATTAGCTGTATCGGAGTCATTAGCAAGTTTTGATGTGAAAGTTAACGTTCATGGTGGTGGCGTTAAAGGTCAGGCAGAAGCTGTACGTTTAGCAATTGCTAAAGCGTTAGTAGAGCTTGACCCAGAAGCAAAACCAGCATTACGTGCGAAAGGTTTAATGACACGTGACAGCCGCATGGTTGAACGTAAGAAACCAGGACGTCGTAAAGCACGTAGAAGATTCCAATTCAGTAAACGTTAATCAAAGGAGGATCAAAAAATGGCAAGAACAACTTATCAAGATTTATTGGATGCAGGTGTGCACTTTGGTCACCTTACACGTAAATGGGATCCGAAAATGGCTAAGTACATTTTCATGGAACGCAACGGTATCCACATTATTGACTTGAACAAAACGCTTACGAAATTAGAAGAAGCTTCTTCAGCTATCAAACAAATCGTAAAATCAGGTCGTAAAGTTTTATTCGTAGCTACGAAAAAACAAGCTAAAGAAATCATCGCTCAACAAGCTAGAACGGTAAATATGCCGTATGTAACTGAGCGTTGGTTAGGTGGTATGCTTACAAACTTCGCAACAGTGCGTAAGTCCATCAAAAAAATGTCTAACATCGACAAAATGCAAAAAGATGGTACATACGATGTATTATCTAAAAAAGAAAAATTGATGATTCAACGCGAGCGTATTAAGTTAGAAACACTTTTGGGTGGTATCGCTGACTTAAACCGTCTGCCTGCAGCTTTATTCATCATCGATGTGAAAAAAGAACACATCGCTGTCGCTGAAGCTATTAAATTGAACATCCCTACATTTGCGATGGTAGATACAAACTCTGACCCTACTAATATCGATTTCCCTATCCCTGCTAATGATGATGCAACAAAATCTATCAGCTTAATCGCAGGAATCATCGGACAAGCGATACAAGAAGGTTTAGACGAACGTAAACGCGACAAAGAAGAAGATGCGGAAAAAGAAGCAGCAGCAGCAAAAGCAGCTGTAGACAACGGTGATGAAGCTACTACTGAAGCTAACGCTGGAAAACGCACTCGTAAAGCAAAAGACGTAGAATAATATTCTATATTAAGCCGGAATGACAAGTGTTGGTTTCTGGAAGAATTGCTTCCTTAGCCTATCGTGTCTTTCCGGTTTTTTTCTGAAAGTGCCTGTAATCAATGGCTATCAAGAACCTTCATGAGAGTTTCATAACTATTGGTGTTAGCCACTCTCGAAGTGTTTTATTAAAAATTAACAAAGGCTTCATATACTATACGGCCGTTGTTAATGTATCAATTGTAATTTTATAAAAAAGAAAAATATCATGTCAGTACAAATTTCTGCATCAGATGTAAACAAATTGCGTCAACAAACAGGCGCAGGTATGATGGATTGTAAAAAAGCATTAGTAGAAGCTAATGGTGATTTCGAAGCTGCTGTTGATTACTTGCGTAAAAAAGGAGCTAAAGTAGCAGCAAGCCGTCAAGACCGTGATTCTAATGAAGGTGTAATTATCGCTAAAGCTGCAGCTGATGGCAAATCAGGTATCGTAGTGGAGGTAAACTGTGAAACTGACTTCGTAGCGAAAAATGCGGACTTCATTGCTTTTGCTGAATCAGTAGCTGACGTTGCTTTGGCTAATAAACCTGCTTCTTTAGACGACTTAAAAGCATTGGAAATCGGTGGCGCTAAAATTGCAGATCTTTTGATCGACCAAACTGGTAAAATCGGTGAGAAAATCGAAGTTTCGAAATATGAAACTGTATCTGCCGAGAAAGTGGTTGCTTATATCCACGCTAATTACCGTTTAGGTGTATTGGTAGGTCTATCTGCTGATGCTGAAGGTGTTGAAGAAGCTGGTAAAGATGTGGCTATGCAAATCGCAGCGATGAATCCTATCGCTATCGATAAAGACGGTGTAGACCAACACACTATTGACCGTGAGATTGCTATCGCTAAAGAACAAATCATTGCCGAAGGAAAACCTGCTGAAATGGCAGAAAAAATTGCAGCTGGTAAATTGAACAAATTCTACAAAGAAACAACATTGTTAAATCAAGAATTTGTAAAAGATAGCTCTAAAAATATTTCTCAATTCTTAGATTCAGTATCTAAAGGGTTAACAGTTAATGCTTTCAAACGCGTACAATTAGGAGCGTAATTAGTATTAAGTAGTGAGTACTACGTGTTGAGTCTCAGTACCACTCGAATAAAACAGCCTGTTCATTAACTGAACAGGCTGTTTTTGTTTTATATCCCGTAAACTTTTTTGTATTTTGGCATAGAAGTAAATAACGACAAACCCGACATGTAAATAATATTGACACACAAGGCAATGATTTTACATCGAGCAATCATCAACCATTGAAAATAAATAGATGAAATATAAGCAGATAAACAACAATTCCATTAATCAAATCATGTTGATTCTGATTATTATATTGATCTGTATTTTAATTTTCAAGAATCTGTTGTATTATCTACCAGGCTTTCTTGGTGCTACTACCTTGTACATTCTATTCCGCAATGTTTATTTCAACCTCACGACACGACGAAAATGGAATAGGTCTATGGCCAGCTTATTTTTTATTGTATTATCTATTGTATTTATTGTACTACCCTTATGGGCAATTATTGATTATCTGGTTCCAAAACTCACGAGCTTTCTCGGCAACCAACAGGATATCATTGCCAAATTTAATACGCTAAAAATATATATGAGCGATAAGCCCATTTTAAAAGATATTGACCTCTCAAATGCAGCACTATTAGCCTCCTTACAAAGCCTTACCCGCTATATCCCGAGTGTACTCAATTCAGTAGCAGAAGTTGGTATAAATATTCTTGTAGCCCTATTCGTGCTCTATTTTATGCAAGTACACGCTAAAAGAATGGAAACCTATATTTATTCGGCAATTCCATTATCACGAAACAGCAAGAAAGAAATTTGGGCAGAAGTAAAATTAATGGTCAGATCCAATGCAATTGGAATCCCTATCTTAGGTCTTTGTCAAGGTCTGGTTGCCATGGCAGGCTATTGGTTTTTCGGTATAGAGAATTATATCCTTTGGGGGATACTGACCGGTGTATCGTCGATTATACCTGTACTTGGCACAATGACCGTATACGTTCCAATCTGTTTGGTTACATTAGCTTCAGGGCAAACTGCAAATGCTATTGGTCTTTCAATATACTGTTTTTTACTCGTAGGCGGCATAGATAACATCTTACGGTTCACCATTCTAAAACAACTGGGAAATGTACCTCCTTTGATTACTGTATTCGGCGTATTGTTGGGATTAAATATGTTTGGCATGTTAGGCCTTATCTTCGGTCCTTTAATACTCTCTTCCGTTGGTCTGCTTATCCGTGTCTATGCCAACGAATTTGGCCGATCGTATGTCTCAGAAAAGGAATTTACGGAATAAAGCGTACGACAGAATAACCTCCAAATATCAAAGCGCCGTCAATTGTGTTCTCCACTGTAATTTCAACATCAAAATCAGGTAGTTAAGTAATTTCCATCATATTAATTGCGTAAGTATTTCTGTAACTTGTATTCATAAAATCAAAGATCATGGGACAATTACAAGATAAAGTCGCTATCGTGACGGGAGGTGCATCCGGTATTGGCAAAGCCATTGTAGAACTGTTTGTAAAAGAGGGCGCAAAAGTGGTCATATCTGACCTCAACGAACAGTTAGGACACCAACTCGTCAATGAACTTGGTGATGGAAGTACATTATTCATAAAGGCCGATTCTTCTTCTGCAGAAGATAACAAAAAAATAGTGGAAGCTGCGATCGAAAACTTTGGTGCACTGCATATCGCTGTCAACAATGCCGGTATAGGTGGAGACGCGGCGATCGTAGGCGATTATCCCCTGGATTCTTGGAAAAAAGTGATTGATATTAATTTAAATGGTGTTTTTTATGGTATGCACTATCAATTACCGGAAATAGAAAAAGTAGGCGGAAGTATTATTAATATGGCTTCCATATTAGGCCAGGTCGGATTTGCACAATCTTCGGCCTATGTCGCCGCCAAACATGGTGTGGTTGGCCTAACAAAATCAGCCGGATGGGAATATGGAACAAAAGGCGTACGCATCAATGCCATTGGCCCTGGTTTTATTACCACCCCGCTCATCGACACTAACCTCGATCAAGCAACGACCGACTACCTGGCTACTCAGCATGCTTTACAGCGGTTAGGAAAGCCTCAAGAAGTGGCTGAACTTGCGCTGTGGTTAGCGTCTGACAAGTCTTCGTTTGTTACCGGCTCTTACTATCCTGTTGACGGCGGATATTTAGCTAAATAGCATGCGATTGAAAAGTCAGAAAGAGCCGATATTAAATTAAGCAAGATTCGGATTTTATCTGTACTTTTCAATTTCGAACTTTGGGTATGACAATAACACAACAGCAGATTAATTACGAGCGTATTGCCAAAGCAATAGCATATATACAGCATAATTTCCGTCATCAGCCCAGTTTAGAAGAACTTGCTGCCCATGTACACATCAGCCCTTTTCATTTTCAGCGGTTATTTACAGAATGGGCAGGTACAAGTCCAAAAAAATTTCTGCAATATATCAGCGTATCGTATGCAAAAAGCCTTTTAGAAAACCAAAAACATACTGTTTTTGAAACGGTCTACGAAACCGGTTTAACCAGTAGCAGTAGGCTTCACGACCTATTTGTCCAAATTGAAGGCATGACTCCTGCAGAATATAAGAATGGTGGTCAAGATCTTACCATATACTATAGTTTTAGTTTTACCCCCTTCGGGGAGAGTTTGATTGCCTCTACCGAAAAAGGACTTTGCTATATGGCCTTTGTGGAAGATACTACCCAGGGGTTTTACGATCTTAAAAAGAAATTTCCCAACGCCACCTATATCAAGAAAGAGCTAGATATCCACCGTGAAGTGAATGGTATCTTTAACCGCGAGAATACAAACTTACCGCAACTTAAACTCCATCTAAAAGGTACTCCTTTTCAATTAAAGGTATGGGAAGCACTGCTAAAGATCCCGATGGGAAGTCTTTCTACTTATGGCACTATCGCAAAACAAATAAATCACGAAAAAGCCTCCAGAGCAGTAGGAACTGCTATCGGAAGCAATCCAATCGCCTACCTTATTCCCTGTCATCGGGTAATTCAATCAACAGGGGTATTCGGAGGCTATATGTGGAACCCAACCCGTAAGGCGGCTATAATAGGGTGGGAAAATGCACAATTAGATCCGGAACAAGATGAAACTATTTAATACATCGGATTCCATAAAAAATCTGCTTCCCTATGATGGCACGGCTAATTACTATGGAGTTATCTGTAGTTCAGCGGATCACTATTATGAACGTTTGATGCATCATATTGCTTGGAAAAACGATGAAGCTATTATATTTGGAAAGCATATTTATACGAAAAGAAAAATTGCTTGGTATGGAGATCTTGCTTTCGAGTACAGTTATTCAGGTATTCAGAAGATTGCGTTACCGTGGACATCCGATCTGCTCGTATTAAAAGAATTGGCAGAAACTATAAGCGGAGAAACTTTTAATTCATGCCTGCTTAATCTATACCATAATGGAAGCGAAGGAATGGCCTGGCATAGTGATGCCGAAAAGGATCTGAAACCCAATGGAGCTATAGCTTCTATGACATTTGGCGCACAGCGGAAATTTTCGTTCAAACACAGAATCAAGAAAGAAAAGATAGATATCTATCTCGAACATGGAAGTCTTTTGGTGATGAAAGACAGTACCCAATCACATTGGCAGCATCGTCTTCCCCCAACCAAAACCGTATCACATCCACGCATCAATTTAACTTTTCGAACGATTCTCCGCTAATTCTTAAGCCGGAAAATTACAGTGGTATTCACTAAAAAAATAAAAGAAGAGAGAACGTGGGTGCTCTCTCTTCTTACTATAGAGCATACTTCGTCTTAAGGATCAATTCGGACAAAATTACCCTGATTATTAAATACCAGATCCAACCCATTCGACAATTCGACATCGAAGTTGCCATTCTCCCTCTCAATGCTATTAAAATCAGCATTTGGATAATTTGTATTTACATAATTCACAATTGCTGGGAGTATAAAAGTGGTTGGAATAGCGATATTATCTGCGGCATCCACCTCTTTCCAGTTTCCATTCTTATCAAATGTAACTTCCGTACGATTGTCTAGTAGCACTTTGTATTCTGTACCCGCAAGCCCTTCCTTTTCTTTTGTAACACTTAAGACAACAACGTTATTAAAATGTTCCTTCAAAAATGTCGCGCCTGTTGCTGGCAGATCATCTATTCCAACAATTTTCTCTTTTTCACATGAAACACTTACGAGAGTGATCGTCAATAATAACGATAATCCTAAAAGTAATTTTTTAATCTTCATTCTATTTATATGTTTTTTAATCGTCAATGCGTACGAATTTACCTTTTTTGTTATACTCTAAATCCAAACCATTTGTCAATTCGACTTCGTATTTGCGGGACGATTTCGAGATCTGAACAATATTGTTATTCGGAAAACTCTTTTTAATGTGTGCATGTATAGATGCAGGTACAATGTTAGTCGGTACAGCATGCAGTTTCGCGTCGACCTCAGTCCAGTTCCCCTTACCATCAAATTCTATTTTCACACCATCTGTTAGCACGACTTTATACTCCTTCTCCGCAAGAAATTCATTCTCCATAGTAATATAGGATACCGTAGCTTTTGGATAATAGGTCTTGATAAATGACTGTGCAGATTGAGGTAATTGCTCAAGCTGAATAATCTTTTCTTGTGCTTGAACTGTCATAACAGCCATAAGGAAAACAGCTGTTAGCATGCTTTTAATACTTGTGTTCATATCTAATATTTATTTAAGTAATCGTGTAGAAAAGCGTTCATGGATTTGCTACACTTGTTCAAACAAATTTCAGACACGAATTAGGAAAGATTTAGGAATTAAGAGCGAATTAACGAAAAAACATGGAAATTATTTTCAAATCGGTACGCTATCTCCAGATTCGGACACGTCTCAACGATCGACTTGACAATCGAAAGCCCTAAGCCATTGGATTGGCTATCTTGATATCCCTTATGGAATCGTTCAAAAATATATTGTGGATTCAATGCTCCTGATGTACTTGAGTTACAGATATCCAGTCTATTGAAAGAAATCTGAATGTCTATTACACCGGGATTGGTATTGTATTTAATCGCATTACGAAGCAAATTAGAAATCAATATCCTTGCTAAATCTGAATTACACGAGGTGCTAAATATGGTTTCTTCGGTTAAATTAAATTTTATCTCCCGAAAACTAACAAAATCTTCGACATCCCGTAAAAGCTCTTTTATTAGTTCGTTAAAATTTACATTTTCAACTTCTTTATATTGGTGATTATCTATCCTAGACAACATCAAGAGTGACTTATTAAGCCCCACCATCCGATGGAGCGATTGTTTGGCTTCAGCTATTTTAGTAAGCTGTCGTTCCGAAAGTTCATCGTCTTGCAACAAGAGATCCAACTTATTGATTGTAATTGCCAATGGTGTCTGCAATTCATGAGAAGCATTCTCCAAGAACCGCTTTTGTTCAGTAAATACAGATTCGTTACGTTGGATCATGAGATTGATCTGCCTGTTCAATTCATTGAATTCCTTAACTTTCGTTTCTACAGGTTGAAAAGACGATACGTTTCCGAAACGATAGTTGCTGAGATTAGAAAGGATTCTCGTAAATGGAAGCCACGCTCTGGTTAATATCAACTGGTTTACCACGAGAATACTCAGGATAATAACCATGTAAAGTACAGTTAGAGAAATCGCTAAATTGATTAAAAAGTCATCTTGTTCTACCGTGGAAGTCCGTATCTCCAGTAGGTAAGGATTCCCCTCCTTGCTATAAAATCCAGTTCTCAATACCCGATAAGGTTCATCTTCCTCATCATAAGGCATATAAATCAATTCATTCGTAAAATGGTTTCGGTCTGTAAAATCCTCGACATTACCGGGCAATATCCGAAACTGATTAATTCCGAATTCCCTCGTGTTGTTTAGTACATCCGAATTGGTATATGCTTCTCGGATAATTTCGATTTTTTGATTCTTCAGCCCATCATCTACATTGTCGTACACTTCATCCATCAATACCGCATAAAATAACAAGGCCCATACAGCCATCACGACCAATATGGTAATGATAATGTATCTATTTGTATAATTCTTGACAGAAACGTTCATAACTAAATCAACTTATATCCCACTCCATAAACCGCCTGAATATCTATTTGCGCATTCGCGTCTTTCAATTTGCGTTTTAAGTTCTTTATTTGTGAATAGATAAAGTCCAGATTGTCAGCTTGATCGATATTATCTCCCCATACTGTCTCCGCAATAGTCGTTTTCTCCATCAGTTTATTCGGACGCAGCATCAAATAGTACAAAATATCATATTCTTTCCTGTTTAATGTGATATCTCTATTACCTATCTGTACTTGTCTTAAATCTGGGTTCAATTTAACATCTTTGTAAGAAATAACTGGATCTCCATGGTGCATGTGACGACGAATAATGGATTTAATCCGCGCTAACAATTCTGAAAGATGAAATGGTTTTGCCAAATAATCATCTGCTCCAATTTCTAAACCCAACACTTTATCTTCAACCGAATCCTTAGCAGATAATATCAGTACGGGCTGGTCTTTTTTTTCCTTCTTAAGCACGCGAAGAATATCCAAGCCATTTCCTCCGGGCAGCATAATATCCAATAATACACAATCGTATGGATAGGAAAGAACTTTCTCCACAGCTGCGTCATAATCCGTCGCAGATTCTATCAGGTAGTTTTCCTGTTCTAAAAATTCCTGTACACTATGCAACAATTCTACTTCGTCTTCTATGATTAATATTTTCATTCGTGTATCGTTACTTTGTGTCCTCTCTCGTTTTAGGCGAGTTCGGTGCAATTATTGATAAGTGGTCGATAAGTTTTTCTGTTTAAAAATACAATCTTAATTACAGAAATAGGAAAAATTTAGGAATTGAACTAACAAGCATTAAAAGTTTTAGGTTCATGCAAACTATTTTTCGTGTTTTTGTTGTAAATCAGCACCAAAAAACATTCAAAACATAAACAATTAAATTACTTTTACGTTATTAACAAGTAAGTCATAAAACAGGATAACTTAATATACTCACATAAATTGAACAGACTCAGCCGTATTTTTCTAAAAACCATTCTGTGGGTCGTAGGCTCTGTAATAGCCTTGCTTCTATTAGCTATTTTCTTAATAAGATTACCCTCCGTCCAAAACTACGTAGTCGGAAAAGTAACTAATTATTTAGAAACCAAAATTGGCACACCGGTAACTATTGGCTATATCAATATCACTTTCCCTAAGAAGCTGGTTTTGGAAAACATCTATTTTGAGGATCAGAGTCAAGACACGCTCTTAGCGGGAGAAAAGTTGTCCGTAGACATCAATATGTTCAAGTTATTTAAAAATACAGTCGAAATTCAAGAACTTGATCTCGCAGGTATTACTGCCAAAATAACACGTACAACACCAGATGGGGTATTCAATTTTGATTATATATTAAGAGCTTTTACCACAGAAAAAGAAAGTACCGATAAAGCCGATACTACTTCGGCATTGGTATTTGACATTGATAAGGTCAATTTCGATCACATCCGTTTTTCTTACAAAGACGACATGATCGGCACTTCTGCAGATATTCGTTTAACGCATTTTGATACCCGTGTAAAGAATTTTGACTTAACCAACAATATGTCTTTTGACATGCCGGTCATTCATATCATGGGGTTGAATGCAGATATCAAGCAATGGTCTCCGTCCACGACGGCTCCTAGTCCTACTGCGGAAGATTTTGGCATTACAGACCAATCTGTAGAAAACTCTTCACTATTACCCAATTTGGCCACCAAGTCAGTCATTCTCAAAGATATTTTAGTGCGGTACACTGATAGTTCTTCGGCGATGAATACCAAATTCGACATTAAAAACCTATCGGCAAATGTGGCAGAAATCGACCTTAATAAGGAAGTCGTTAGACTAAACGAAATCGTGTTGAAAGGTTCAGATTCGTATGTATTTTTTGGAAAGCAGAATAACGTTAAGGCAGACAGCACACCGACAGATACCAGTTCATCAATGAATTGGATTGTCTCAGCAGACAAGCTTTCGATAGAGAAAACTAATTTTTGGTTTAAAGACGATAATCAAGCCCGTACAAAAGGATTCGACTATTCGAATATTAAGATAACCGATCTTGCCGGGGGATTGGACGACCTCTACTACTCTGCAGATTCCATTTCGGGTTCCCTCTCTAATCTTTCTGTAAAAGATCATTCCGGCTTTTATCTCAAACAGCTAAAAGCTGATTTTGTGTATTCACGTACTGGAGCAACGATTGAAAATTTACTAGCGGAAACTAATAAAACCATTATTCGTGATTATATCAAAGTAACATATCCTTCCCTGGAAGCCATCAGCAGTAATCCAAGTGCCATGACTATCGATGCCCGCATCAGTAAAAGCCAAATTGATATGTCAGATATACGGTATTTTGTACCTGACCTGGAAAATATGGATGCCATGAAATCATTAATGACCAAACGGTTTTACGTAGACGGCCGCGTACAAGGCCGATTAAATGACCTCCATATTCCAAAACTGGAATTTAAGACCCTTGACAATACGCATATCATTGCCAGCGCAGCTATTAAAGGGTTGCCGGATATAGATCGTATGAATGTCAATATTGACCTTAAAAAGCTAACAACCAGCAGACGTGATATCGAACAACTGGTCGATACATCCCTACTGCCCGACAGTATACAACTACCTACCTCCATTTCATTATCTGGCACGTTAAAAGGAGGGATGTCCGGCGGAGATGTCAATATGAGTTTGATAACCGATAAAGGAAATGCTACAGTAAATGGTTCATTGAGTATGGGGCAAAGAGATACCACTTACGATGCATACGTATCGATCGATGACTTTAATATAGGTCATATCTTAAATCAGGATTCTGTATTGGGAATCATTGCTATGGAAGCCAACATAAAAGGGCGCGGGCTAAATCCACAGACCATGATAGCCGAAGTCAATGGAACAGTTAACAGACTAGATGCAATGGGCTACAGTTATCAAGGAATTGTACTTGATCTCACTGCGAATGATGGAGATATTGCCGGAAAAATTGTTAGTCCCGATCCAAATATTAAATTCAATCTTGATCTCGCCGCGGATATGAGGCCGCAATATCCTAAAGTGAATATGGAACTGATGATCGATAGTGTTAATCTAAAGAATCTGAATCTAACGACCGATCATATCCGTTATCATGGGAAAATAACTGCAGATTTTGAAACTGCAGATTTAAATTATCTGAATGGAAGAATTGACGTTAAGCAGTCTTCTATCGCCTATAACGAGAATCGATTTACGTTGGACACCATATCACTGATAGCGATCGCAGACACCAGTAGACACACACTGGTGTTAAATTCAGAATTTTTACATGCGCATTTGGTTGGAAAATATAAACTTACTGAACTCGGAAGTGCTATACAAGATATAGCCCAAGTATACTACAATCCTAAAAATGTGTCTCCAGATACTACCCGATACGAGGATCAAAACTTTGAATTTTCAGCTTCCATAAACAATTCCAGATTTATCCGTGACTTCTTTCCACAGCTTGAAGAGATGCAGGATGTAACACTGGATGGTACTTTTAACAGCAAGAACAAAAGTATTATGGCTAAACTAATTGCGCCAAAGGTGATATATGACGGCATGGAAGTTGAAGATGTCGGTATAGACATTAATACACTAGATAGCACACTCTATTATTCGGCACTCATCAACCGGATTAAAATCAGCAATATCGAATTAATCAACACCGTATTGAGCGGAAAAGTCATTGAAAATAATCTTGATTTTGGCCTGTGGATTAAGGATAAACAAGAGAAAGACCGTTATCATCTAGGAGCAAAAATGGCCGTTAACGAAAATAATTATATGTTAAGCCTATTTGAAGACGGTCTTATGCTGAACTACGGTAAGTGGAATATTTCGCCTGCCAATCAAATTACCTTCGGTACAGATGGCATTCGTGCTCATGACTTTAGACTCTCCAACAACGGGCAGGAACTGTTGATCCAGTCACAAGACTCTGCATTAAATGCTCCAATAGATATAACATTCAATAATTTCAGGATTGAGACCTTCAGTAAAATGCTCGAATCCGAAACGTTAAACCTTGGTGGCGGCATCAATGGATCTGCTACAATATCCAGATTAGAAAGCAGTCCTGTCTTCGTTTCTGATCTAGAAATACAAAAATTCTATTTTGGAAAAGATACCATAGGTAATGTACTCGTAAAAGTGAATAATGAAACCGAAAATACATTTGCGGCCGATGTTCGCATTACCGAAAATGGAAATAATGTTCAGTTAATAGGTGAATATTACACTCCTCCTATCGGCGAATCAAGCTTCAATGCTACACTAGACCTAAAGCCAATGAAATTGAAAACGGTAGAAGCGTTTAGTTTGGGTTATTTGCAAGGTACAGCCGGGGACCTCACCGGTTCACTCAAAATCTCAGGTACGCCTCAAGTACCTAAGATCAATGGTGATTTAATCTTTCAGCAAGGTAAATTAAATGTAACGGTGCTAAATGCCGATTTTTTAATGGACAATCAAAAAGTCACATTTAATAATCAAGGTATACAATTTAGACAATTTGAAATAAAAGATCTGAAAGGCAATAGAGCAAGACTCAATGGAACTATACGGAGCACTACGTACCGCGATTTTGTTTTCAATCTAAATTTAACCACCGATGATTTTGCAGTCGTAAATTCAACTCGTGAGGATAATGATCTCTTCTTTGGAAAACTGTTCGTTACGTCGAACATTCGTATTACAGGAGACCTCAATAAGCCAAAAATAGATGGAAATATCAAAGCAAATGAAAACACTGACTTTGTACTGATCGTACCTAATGACAACCCCGGAGTAGCCGAGCGTGATGGCGTAGTAAAATTTGTCAACAAAAGTGATACCGCACGTACAAATGTCTTTGCCAAGCTAGATTCCCTGACAACAGCATCCTCATTATCGGGGTTTGATCTGGCACTCAATCTATCCACAGACAGAGAAGCAAAATTCAAAGTCATTATCGATGAGGGGTCGCAAGATGCACTTAATATACAGGGGGTAGCCGAACTAAATACCACTATAGATGCCAACAGTAACATTACGATGTCGGGTACATATACTGTCGAAGACGGAAACTATTCCTTCAACTTTGGTCCGGTAAGCAGACAATTTAATTTCCAAAAAGGGAGTACTATCACATGGAATGGTGATCCATTAGATGCCCGGATGGATATCACGGCACTATACAAAGGAAAATTTCCCACGCTGGAATTGGTGAGTAACCAAATCGGTGCCGAAAATCAGAATCTCTATAAACAACGTATTCCATTTGATGTCAAATTAATCTTAACGGGTGAATTATTTAAGCCTAATATCAATTTCAATATTGATCTAGATGAGAATAATGCTATTGTCTCCCAAGATGTTGTGAGCAAAGTCAATATAGGCCTATCCACACTTCGTGATGATCCGGCAGAATTGAACAAACAGGTATTTTCTTTAATTATCCTTGGGAGATTTATGTCTGCCAATCCGTTCGAAAGTCTATCGGGGGGCGGTGGAGTTGAGGGTATGGCTCGGAATTCCGTCAGTTCACTACTCACAGCGCAATTAAACAATCTCGCCTCCGATTTGATCAAAGGTGTAGAACTAGATTTCAATTTGCAATCAGAACAGGATTACCTAACCGGGTCGGGACAAAACAGGACTGACTTAAATGTAGGTGTTTCAAAAATGCTTTTTGACGACAGGCTTAAAGTTACAATTGGTTCCAATTTTGAAGTCGAGGGTAATACACGCCCCGGAGAAAAGCCCAGCAATATTGCCGGTGATATTTCACTGGACTACCAATTATCCAAGGATGGCAGGTATTTTGCGCGGGTGTACCGCAAAAATCAGTATCAAGCTACATTGCAGGGGCAGTTTGTTGAAACGGGAATTGGCTTTATCACCACGATGGATTATAATAAGTTTAAAGAATTGTTTATGAATTCAAAGGCTCTGGAAGAATATTATAATACGGATACTCGAAGTTTCAGAAGAAGATTTGATGTGGAACGAATGGATTCCGACTCTGTATATCGTGACAGCGTGCGGCTGGTCTTGCGCGACAGTTTGATGAAACATAGTCCGGAATTTCGAAAACGAGTACAGGAAAGAGATCAGGAGGAATTGAATCGACAACCGGATTCAACGAACAACAGTACCGACACCAATTCAACAAAAGCAATAAAAGACACGTCAAATACTGTAATAAGGAATGAAGATGAGGAAAGGAATGAAAATGATTAACCAAAAGATAGTAACATTGTTAGCTGTTTTTAGCCTCTTCATCAGCTCATGCAACTCTACCAAATATCTAGCGGAAAATGAGAGGCTGTATGATGGGGGTAAAGTGGAATTAAAGGTGGATACCGGTGTAGCCAACGATCGCAAAGTAGCTTTCGAAGAAAGTCTGGGATCTATGCTACGCCCGGAACCGAATGCTAAAATTTTGGGATGGCGATGGAAACTATCTCTTTGGAATATGGGGGGTGGCCCCGATACAACGACAAACTTTATTCGAAGATGGCTTAGACGTCAAGGAGAAAAACCTGTATTATTAAGTGATGTGAACCGCGAGTATAATGAAAACTTACTTCGGAATCGTTTAGAAAATCGCGGCTTTTTTAACGCGTCTTTTTCCTCGGATACCTCTATCAACGGAAAGCTGGCAACAGTCACATACTACGGTATTCCGAGGCGCATCTATCGAATCAATGTTGTCAAATTTGACATCGACAGTACCCGTCAAATCGGAAAAGACATCTCAGAAACCCGAGACAAATCCTTATTGCGAAATGGCAAAAACTACAATCTGGATGTTATCATTAATGAACGGGAGCGGATAGACGATGATCTTAAAAATCAAGGTTATTACTATTTCAGTCCGGACAACCTCTTGGTTGAAGTGGATAGTACCATTGGAGATCATAAGGTGAATATGTATGTTAATTTGAAACCTGAAACTTCAGAAAAATCCATACAGCCGCAAAAAATTGGCAACATATTTATTTATCCCGACTATACACTGAACACCCAAGGATATCAGCGGCAGAGCCGTCCACGAAATCTGGAATTGTTCGACAATAATTATTACATTGTCGATCGTAATAAGACCTACCGCAGAAAAGTACTCACCAATCATATCTTTTTTAGACGAGGAGAGTTGTATAATCGCTGGAATCATAACCAGACCATTAACCACTTGGTTAATCTAAATACATTTAAATTTGTCAAAAACAATTTCGAAGATAATCCGGACTCGACAAATACATTAGATGTATATTATTATTTAACACCACTACCTAAAAAATCCTTACGATTTGAAGTATTAGGCAAGACCGCTACGGTCTACAACGGGTCTGAAGCAAATGTTACTTGGACATTACGGAATGCATTCCGGGGTTTTGAGACATTGACTTTGAATGCTTTTGGAGGATATGAAACACAGACCGGTGGTAATGTTAATCTAAACTCATCCTATTACAGATACGGTGCAGAAGTTGCCATTACCTGGCCTCGCTTATTATCACCGTACAAATGGGCTCCGTCAAGGAGGTATATTCCGCGAACCTATTTAAAACTGGGCTATGAATTTTTAAACAGACGTACAGCTTATACACTAAATTCTACCAGTCTTAATTATGGATACAATTGGAAAGAAGATGACAGAAAACAACATGACTTGGCACTTGCCGAAATTATATACGTGCAGCCCCGTAATGTGACCCCCGAATACGAAGCACAAATGGATACTGTACCTACATTGAGACACATTATCGAGCCTCAGTTTTCGTTTGGTCCGAATTACAACTTTACGTATACCAATACTATGCAACAGGAAAAAAAGCACACGTTTTATTTTAAGGGAGGAATCAATCTTTCCGGAAACGTTTTAGGTCTTATCCAAGCTGCTAATATACAAAAGGGGAACACCAAAACCCTTTTCAATACAGTATATAGTCAATTTATCAAGGTAGAGGGTGATTTCAGATATTACATGAAATTATCGCCCAATTCACAACTAGCTTCCCGGATTATGATCGGAACGAGTTATTCTTATGGAAATTCGCGTTCCCTTCCTTATTTGAAACAATATTTTACAGGTGGCCCAAATGGACTTCGTGCATTTCAAGCGCGGTCTGTAGGCCCCGGATCTTCTCTCCCGGAAAATCTAGGTCGGGACAATTTTTTTGCCGATCAGACTGGCGATTACAAGCTCGAACTCAATACGGAGTACCGTGCTAAAATAGCAGGATTCTTACATTGGGCAGCATTTGTAGATGCCGGAAACATCTGGTTGCAAAATAGGGATGATAATAAACCCGGCGGCAGATTTTCAAAAGAGTTTCTATCTGAGCTAGCTGTAGGCGGTGGTGCCGGTCTGCGATTCGATTTTGATTTTTTGATTTTAAGAACAGATTTTGCCATTCCGTTTCGAATTCCCCACAATACCAAGTCAGATCGATGGGTATTCCAGGATATCGATTTCGGCAGTGGAAAATGGCGGGAAAATAATCTGATTTTCAATTTGGCGATAGGTTACCCTTTTTAAAGACAAATCCGAAGAAATTTCTTCAGATTTGTCTTTAAAAAGATTCGGTTTTTCAAGCAATATTTCGTAAGTTTAAAAAGACAACAACTCAAAATAGATGCTATGAAGTTAACCGTTATTGGTGCTGGTGCTGTAGGAGCTACAACAGCAGATAATCTGGTCAGAAGAAACATTGCCGAAGAAATTATTCTTTTGGATATTAAAGAAGGCGTAGCCGAAGGGAAAGCACAAGATATGATGCAAACTGCCGCTTTATTGGGATTTGATTCCAAAATAAAGGGTGTAACAAATGACTATCTGCAGACAGCAGGATCTTCTGTTGCTGTTGTCACTTCCGGTCTTCCGCGGAAACCAGGCATGACCCGTGAAGAGCTAATAGGCACCAATGCAAATATCGTCAAGTCTGTTGTTGAAAATTTAGTGAAATATTCTCCGGACATCATCATTCTGATCGTATCAAACCCTATGGATACGATGACCTATTTAGCACTTAAATCGAGTGGATTACCAAAAAACAGAATAATTGGAATGGGAGGCGCACTGGATTCCGCACGTTTTAAATACCAGTTAGCCACTAAACTCAACGCTTCTCCTAATGATTTAAATGCCCTTGTAATCGGTGGTCATGGTGATACAACAATGATCCCTTTAATTAATCATGCCACGTGGAACAGCATTCCCGTCACTCATTTTCTGGATCCAGTAGAACAAGAGGAAATAGTTAAGAAAACGATGGTAGGCGGAGCAACCCTTACCGCACTGATCGGTACATCCGCCTGGTATGCTCCCGGAGCAGCTGCAGCCGCTATGGTAGAGAGCATTGTATTAAACCAAAATCGATTATTTACGGCTTCTGTATATCTGGAGGGTGAGTTTGGGGAGGAAGATATCAATATCGGTGTCCCCGTTATCCTTAATAAGAATGGCTGGGAAAGAATCGTTCCTATTCAACTAAGTGATTCTGAAAAAGAACTTTTCAAAGCCAGTACTGATGCTGTCCGAAACATGAATAATGTGCTAAAAGAAAGTAATCTAATATAACATAAACACATCGAATATACACCAAACACGAACAGCTTTTACTTTTTTAATGTATATCATACCCTTAGAAATTCTTAGTCTGGAAGGAGACGGCGTTCACATTATTGTAGACGCAGAGATTTTTGATAAACCATTTAAAATGGTTGTAGATACAGGAGCTTCAAAAACAGTTTTAGACAAGACAACGCTTTTAAATGCCGGAATCGAAGAACATAAACTTCAAAATACAAATATACTGTCAACTGGCTTGGGTATTACCAACATGGAGAGTTTTATCTTAGATCTTCCTCTCCTTAAAATCAATGACTGGTCAACAAAAAAAATTCAGGTCGCTGTACTGGATCTCTCATCTATCAACTACGCCTATCGGCAAATGAATTTTACTCCCGTCATCGGTGTGCTAGGTGGCGATATCCTATTGCAATACGGTGCGGTAATTGACTATAAAAAATGCACGTTGAAGTTGCGATCCCGAGCTTCTCACCTTGAATAAGCCGCCTATTGATCCCATAAAATATAACAGCACTTTTAGTTCCGAGTGAAGCAAATTTTCAGGAGAGGGATACTTAATCGTAAAGGAAGGCTTTTATTACCCTACTTTTTAAGATTAACTCAAATCTTTTGCTACGGTAGGCAATAACGACGTATAAGAGATGATAAATAGACACGAAAAAAGCTTCCTTAATTTAAAGTAAGCTGATTTCGTGTTAAAATCTTTATAGTTGTAAAGAATATAACTACCTTTGTAACAGCTTATAAAAATATAAAGTTTTCAAAACTTTCATAAAACTGTTTTTCAGCAATTTACGAGCTCATACTTCTTTAAGAATATTAAAAACAATTTATTTTACACATGAAATATCCATGTAGCACAGGCCTTACAAAACACCGATGAATGCAATTTGGATATTCCATATAACCTTAAAAAAAAACAAAATATATACGTATGAAATTTTTTATTGATACAGCCAATTTGGCTCAAATCAAAGAAGCGCAAGATCTAGGTGTCCTTGATGGAGTTACTACAAATCCAAGCCTAATGGCAAAAGAGGGTATCAGCGGTGAGGAGAACGTGATTAATCACTATAAAGCGATCTGTGCGATTGTTGATGGAGATGTGAGTGCAGAAGTTATCTCTACCAACTACGATGATATGATCAAAGAAGGTGAAGCTTTAGCTGCTTTAGATAACAAGATCGTGGTTAAGGTCCCTATGATCAAGGACGGTGTCAAAGCGATCAAATATTTTAGCAACAAGGGTATCAAAACTAACTGCACATTGGTATTCTCTGCTGGACAGGCTTTATTAGCGGCAAAGGCCGGTGCAACGTATGTTTCTCCTTTTATTGGCCGTCTTGACGACATCTCAGTAGATGGATTAGGGCTGATCGAAGAGATTCGGTTGATCTATGACAACTATGGTTTTGCTACCCAAATCTTAGCGGCATCCGTACGTCACAGTGCACATTTATTAGGCTGTGCTAAGATCGGTGCAGACGTAATGACCGGTCCATTATCGGTGTTTACCTCTTTATTAAAACACCCGTTAACAGATAGTGGCCTAGCTCAATTTTTAGCAGACCACGCAAAAGCTGCAGGTAAATAAAAACCATTTTTTTTAATACCGAACCTCTCTGTATCAATGCAGAGAGGTTTTTTTATACCCTAAATTTTATGTAATTTTACACGTATGGATAGCGAAGAAAACATTCAGAAAACTGCCGAAGATTTCACACGTCTTTTAAGATCAAACAACCTTAAAGTAACGCAACCTCGTATTCGAGTTTTAGACACTATTTCAACGAAAACCGCAGCAATTTCACAACCTGAGTTAGAGAAATTACTAGGTGCGGATATTGACCGTGTTACACTTTACCGCATTCTCGCCAGCTTTGAAGAAAAAGGAATTTTACACAAAATTTTTGACCTAAACGGTACAGCAACTTACGCCATCTGTTCTACAAAATGCAGCGAACACCATCACCATGATCAGCATGTACATTTTATATGCTCAGTGTGCAATAGCGTGTATTGTCTCAATGAAATTTCTATACCTAAAATTAATCTTCCACCCAAATTTTCCTTACATTCTATTGCAATAAATGCGGTAGGGCTTTGTGAAAGTTGCCAGTCAAAGGCCTAAAAACACAATCCCTTTTAGTTCTATTTACAACGTCCCTTAAAGAGGTTACAAAAGCAATTCGTGATGTAAATGGTGTGCTAAATTACAACAAAACAATAAAAGCTAAAATTTTATCAAAACAAACACAAACTACTTAATAAGTGGTATTTAAATAAAAAAATAAAACAAATAGTTTAAATAAAATATTTAGCAAAATACCAAAAACAAACACAGCAAAGGCATGCCCCTAGTCCAATTGACCCAAAAGCACCCGATGTCACCATAAATTTAGCAAAAACAAACATAATAAACTAATAAACAAAACATTAAAACAACTAAAAGAAACAAAAAGTAAATATAAATAAACACAAATACAATAAGCAGTGAATCCATTCCAAAAAAAACCGATTCAGAAACTATTTTTTTGTATATTGTACAAAACAAGCATACCACCCGTATGTTATGTTGATACAAGTAGTCTGTTCTCCCCTACTTCAAGAAAAACAAAGTGAGATAAAAAAATAAACGAATGAAATCAAAAAAAGAGAATCCTTATAAAGAAGTTTTGACACGGATGATCGTGGATGTTTTCGAAAAGTCCGACAATCAAAAACTCAACTATAAACAAGTCGCCGCAAAACTCAACATATCCGATTCGGATTCAAAAGTTGCTATTGCAGACATCCTCAACGACGCTTCCAAATCCGGGTTATTTACTCAGCCCGAAAGAGGAAAATTTAAGCTGAAACAGCTCAATGTCTATGTAACCGGGAAGGTCGACATGACTGCCGACGGATCGGCCTACATTGTACCGAATGACGAACTCGAAAACGACATCTTTGTAGCCCCCAGAAAACTCCGCCAAGCATTACATAATGACATCGTAAAAGTGCATGTTTACGAACGCGGCAAAGGCAAGAAAAGAGAAGGCGAAGTAGTCGAAATTATCCAACGCGCCAAAAGTGATTTCACCGGTACGATCGACGTCTCCCAAAGCTATGCCTTCTTCCTAGCCGATGACCGAAAAATGAATCATGACATTTTTATTCCGTTAGACAACCTCAATGGAGCACAAGATGGTGAGAAGGTCGTGGTATCGATCATCGAATGGCCAAAGAATGCAAAAAATCCGATCGGAAAAGTAAAAGATATCCTAGGCAAGAAAGGAGAGAACAACACCGAGATGAACGCGATTTTGGCAGACTTTGGCTTTCCACTAAACTTCCCGAAAGAAGTAGACGAAGCAGCGAACAACATCTCCGGTGAAATCACAAAAGAAGAAATCGCCAAACGACGCGATTTCAGGAACACCCTTACCTTTACCATAGACCCTGCCGATGCGAAAGACTTTGATGATGCGATTTCTTTCCAGACATTAGAAAACGGAAATTACGAAATCGGCGTCCATATCGCGGATGTCTCGCATTATGTCACGCCGGATAGCGCACTGGATAAGGAAGCTTTCGAGCGCGCCACGTCGGTATACTTGGTCGACCGCGTGATCCCGATGTTACCCGAGCGGTTATCGAATGATCTATGCTCGTTACGCCCACATGAAGACAAGTTATGTTTTTCTGCAGTATTTGAAATAGATGAAAAAGCAAATATCCTCGACCAATGGTTTGGGCGCACGATCATACATTCTGACCGCCGATTCAGCTACGAAGAGGCACAAGAAATCATAGAGAACAAAGAAGGGCAATTTTCATCCGAACTCCTGAAGCTAAACGAACTCGCTTATATCCTCCGAGAACGCAAATTCAAAAACGGAGCTATTAGTTTCGAAAGCGAAGAAGTAAAATTCCATCTGGATGAAAACGGCAAACCACTGGGCGTATATACAAAGGTCAGAAAAGACGCTCACAAACTGATCGAAGATTTCATGCTGTTAGCCAACCGCAAGGTGGCCGAGTATATTGGAAAACAGGGTCGCGGGAAAAACAAGCTTACCTTTGTTTATCGTTTTCACGATGTACCTAAACCGGACACTTTAACGAACTTCTCCCAGTTTGCCCTCCGCTTCGGACATAAGCTGAATATCAAATCCGACAAGGAGACAGCTAAGTCCCTTAACGCACTGATGACAAAAATCGAAGGTTCAAAAGAGCAGAACCTTTTAACTTCCCTTGCCGTACGATCTATGGCGAAAGCCATCTATACAACCAAAAACACATCCCACTACGGTCTTGCGTTCGATTATTACACCCACTTCACCTCTCCTATCCGGAGATATCCTGATGTCATGGTCCATCGCCTGTTACAATTCTACTTAGATGGCGGCGGTAAAGTTAATGCCGAACATTACGAGAAAATGGCAGAGCACTCCTCGCAGATGGAGAAAAAGGCAGCTGAGGCCGAGCGCGCATCGATAAAATACAAGCAAGCTGAATTTTTACAAGATCAGATCGGTGTGGAATATAAGGGCTTAGTGTCCGGTGTAACCGAATGGGGTATGTATGTAGAAATAGCGGAGAATAAATGTGAAGGAATGGTACGTCTTCGTGATATTACAGACGACTTTTACACCTTAGACGAAAAGAACTACGCTATTATCGGTCAACGGAAAAAGAAGGTATATCAATTAGGCGACGAAGTTCAAATCAAAGTAAAGAAAGTAGACCTGGAAAAAAGACAAATTGACTTTATATTAATCAGCTAGGTTTGAAAAACATTTTACACATAAGTCTTTATATTTAAAAACATTATACATATCTTTGCAGACTTTTAAAAATTAATTTACATAAATTAAAAACAGAACAGGTAAATGCCTACTATTCAACAATTAGTTAGAAAAGGTAGAGTAGCTCTGGTAGACAAGAGTAAGTCTCCAGCGTTGGACAGCTGTCCACAGCGAAGAGGTGTATGTACACGTGTATATACTACTACCCCTAAAAAACCAAACTCAGCAATGCGTAAAGTAGCTCGTGTACGTTTAACAAACGGTAAAGAGGTCAACGCTTACATCCCTGGAGAAGGTCACAATTTACAAGAACACTCTATCGTATTAATCCGTGGTGGTCGTGTAAAAGATTTACCAGGTGTACGTTACCACATCATCCGTGGTGCATTGGATACATCAGGTGTAGCAGGTCGTAACCAACGTCGTTCAAAATATGGAACTAAGCGTCCTAAACCAGGACAAGCAGCTGCAGCTCCAGCAAAAGGTAAAAAGAAATAATTAAACGGAGGGAAAGAAAATGAGAAAATCAAAACCAAAAAAGAGAATCATTTTACCTGATCCAAAGTTTAACGACACTCAGGTAACACGTTTTGTAAACAACATGATGTACGATGGTAAAAAATCTATCGCATATTCAATTTTTTACAACGCAGTAGAATTAGTAGAACAAAAAACACAAGAGAACGGTTTAGAGACTTGGAAAAAAGCTTTAAACAATGTTATGCCTGCAGTAGAGGTTAAATCTCGTCGTGTTGGTGGTGCTAACTTCCAAGTTCCTATGGAAGTACGTCCTGATCGTAAAATCGCTTTGGGTATGAAATGGTTAATTTCTTACTCACGTAAACGTGGTGAAAAAACAATGTTCGAAAAATTAGCAGGAGAAATCATTTCAGCTTCTAAAGGTGAAGGTGCTGCTGTTAAGAAGAAAGAAGATACGCACAAAATGGCGGAAGCTAACAAGGCGTTCTCACACTTCAGATTCTAATTTTGAAAACAAAGAATCAAATATGATTACACCGATTCCAGATAATAGAACTCTTTCGATTATCGGAATCGGTGTACTTATTTTTACAAACATTGCAATTAAAGAAAGCTTTAAAAGGCTAAGTGCATAAAAATATTATGGCAAGAGATTTAAAATTCACTAGAAATATCGGTATCGCTGCGCACATTGATGCTGGTAAAACTACTACAACTGAACGTATTCTTTACTATTCAGGTGTAAACCATAAAATTGGTGAAGTTCACGAAGGTGCTTCTACAATGGACTGGATGGAGCAGGAAGCGGAACGCGGTATCACGATTACCTCTGCTGCAACAACTGTATTCTGGCAATACCGTGGTAACAAATACCAAGTCAACGTAATCGATACTCCTGGACACGTGGATTTCACCGTTGAGGTAAATCGTTCATTACGTGTATTAGACGGATTAGTATTCCTATTCTCAGCAGTTGATGGTGTAGAACCTCAGTCTGAGACGAACTGGCGTTTAGCCGACAATTACAAAGTTCCTCGTATCGGTTTCGTTAATAAAATGGACCGCTCAGGAGCCGACTTTTTAAAAGTAGTTGGTCAAGTAAAATCAATGTTGGGTTCTGATGCCGTAGCGTTGCAATTGCCTATCGGTGCTGAAGATTCTTTTACAGGTGTAGTTGATTTAATTAACAACCGTGGTATCGTATGGAATGAGCATGATAAAGGTATGACCTTTACAGAAGTGCCTATCCCAGAAGATATGCTTCAAGAAGTTGCAGAATACCGTGAAAAATTATTAGAAGCAGTAGCTGGTTATGATGAGACTTTGATGGAGAAATTCTTCGAGGATCCGAATTCGTTGACTGAACGTGAAATCTTAAACGCTTTACGTGCGGCAGTATTGGATAACTCTATCGTTCCTATGGTGTGTGGTTCATCTTTCAAGAATAAAGGTGTACAGACCATGTTGGATCTAGTAATGGAATTATTGCCGTCACCAATGGATTCAGAAGGTGTTAAAGGTACTCATCCCGATACAGGTGCAGAATTATTACGCAAGCCAGATGTTAACGAGCCTTTCGCAGCATTAGGTTTCAAAATTGCAACCGACCCTTTTGTAGGCCGTTTGTGTTTCATTCGTGCCTATTCAGGTAAGTTAGATGCGGGTTCTTATGTATTGAACACACGTTCAGGAAATAAAGAGCGTATTTCGCGTATCTTCCAAATGCACGCAAACAAACAAAACCCTATCCCTTTCATCGAAGCTGGTGATATCGGCGCGGTTGTTGGTTTCAAGGATATTAAGACTGGTGATACATTGTGTGATGAAAAACACCCTATCGTCTTAGAAACAATGAACTTTCCTGAGCCGGTAATTGGTTTGGCTATTGAGCCAAAAACTCAAGCTGACATTGATAAATTAGGTATTGGTCTTGGCAAATTAGCCGAAGAAGATCCTACATTCGTCGTAAAAACTGACGAAGAAACTGGTCAAACAGTTATCTCGGGCATGGGTGAGCTTCACTTAGAGATCTTGATCGATCGTTTGAAACGTGAATTCAAAGTTGAGGTTAACCAAGGTGCTCCTCAAGTATCATACAAAGAGTCTATTAACGGTACTTCAGAGCACCGTGAGGTGTTCAAAAAACAATCAGGTGGTCGTGGTAAATTCGCGGACATTAAAGTTGTTATTTCTCCAGCCGATGAAGATTACGATTTGACTAAATCACCTCTTCAATTCGTAAACGAAATCGTTGGTGGTAAAATTCCAAAAGAATTTATCCCTTCCGTTCAGAAAGGATTTGAAACATCAATGAAAAACGGTGTATTAGCTGGATATCCGTTATCAGGCATGAAAGTTCGTTTGATTGATGGTTCATTCCACGCAGTCGATTCAGATTCACTATCTTTCGAATTAGCGGCTCGCTCAGCATACCGTGAAGCATTACCAAAATGTTCTCCTGTGTTAATGGAACCAATTATGAAAATAGAGGTTTTAACACCGGAAGAAAATATGGGTGATGTAATGGGTGACTTAAACCGTCGTCGTGGTCAAATGCAAGGTTTGGACTCACGTAATGGTGCTCAAGTTATCAAAGCATTAGTACCTCTTTCTGAGATGTTTGGTTACGTAACACAATTACGTACAATTACTTCAGGACGTGCTACCTCTACCATGGAATTCGATCACTTTGCTGAAGCACCTCGTAACGTTGCTGAAGAAGTGATTGCAAAATCAAAAGGCAGAGTTAAAGGATCAGTAGAATAATATTGATTAAAGATCAAGGAGCAAAGATGAAGGACATAGAGTCTTTTATCTTTGTTCTTTAATCCTTATCCTTAATCATAAAAGTAAACCGACCGTCGGTTGCGAATAGCTCTAATCAACGGTCATCTTAAACAAATAAAAATGAGCCAAAGAATCCGAATCAAATTGAAATCGTACGATTACAATTTAGTTGACAAGTCAGCTGAGAAAATCGTAAAAACAGTAAAACCTACAGGTGCAGTAGTGAGTGGTCCTATTCCATTGCCTACAGAGAAAAAAATCTACACGGTTTTACGTTCACCACACGTTAACAAAAAAGCACGTGAGCAATTCCAATTGTGCGCGTACAAAAGATTGTTAGATATTTATTCATCTAACTCTAAAACTGTTGACGCATTGATGAAACTTGAATTACCATCTGGTGTTGAAGTTGAAATCAAAGTGTGATAGGATTTCAATCAAAAAAAGTAAGGGGAGCAAAATTTTGCTCCCCTTACTTTTTTAAGGAAATACCCTTAGAATTTGAACGTCAATCCAAATTTAGCAGTATTAAAGAAGTTATCAAATACGTTGATATTTGTATTGAATTCTGTTTCTGATTTAGCACCATCAACATCTACTTTAGAAGAATTGAAAGCTACTACATTTCCAAAAGCAAAACTAACTGCAATATTATTTGTTAAGAAAAAGTTAGCACCTACACCCGCATTGACACCAAAACCTTTAGTGTTGTCAAATTTATCAGTATCTGTACCATTATTTTCCTCACCACCTATTTGGTTGTAACCAGCACCTAACTCAGCATAAGTTTTAAAACGTGAACCAACTTCTAGAAAATAATAACGACCAAAAGCACCTATACCAAAATTATTGTTTTTAGTATACGCATCGTTATCTCCAGAGTAATCAGTTACCTTTTCAGTACCAGCACCCAATTCCAAACCTACAGCGATTTTGTCAGATACAAAATAACCAAACTTAGGGTTAAAGTTGAAACCTGAGAATTTTGCTTCAGCTCCCTTATCATTCGTATTAGAAGAACGAATAAACCCTTCGACAATAAAGTCAGATTTTTGGAAACCAAATTCTTGCGCATTAGACGCAAATGTCAATCCTGCTACAGCAGTTAAAGTAAGTAATAATTTTTTCATATTTTTATTGTTTTAAATTAAACTGATGCAAATCTAAACTTTTCGACTTTACAAGCAAAAAAATCAGATTACATTTTAGTCATTAAATTGTAACAATCACTGGATCTGTATACATAAATCAAAATTTGTCTCGCTAACAAATTCTGTCCATTCGTAAGAGTATGTTTTAAATAATTGATTTAGTTAAGCAACGGAGCATATAGCTCGTAAAATCTTACTTATCAACACAACAAACAAAAAAAGCTCCTCGTTTTCAGAGAAGCTTTTTAGTAGGGTCGAGTTGCGGAAAGTCGAACTTTATGGAAGACTATGAGGCTATTTTGGACGCAAAAGATCTCTTCGACTAAATAACTTATAATAGAGAAATAGATCTTGAACAAGGAATCAATTGATATATTTTTTCGCAAAGTCTATTCCAACATAATACCTGCGATTGCAATATTGAACACGGTTTAATAAAACTAACACATCATAATTTAATAAAAATACAACAACAATATTTACTAAATTTACCACATCAACGTTTGATAACAAAAGCACATCAGTGTTTGATAAACGAATAACGATATGGCAACACCGCGAGAAAGATTTGTAGAAGCCCTAAAGTTTCTACAGCAATTGCAAGAAAAAGGGACAATAGGCATCCATACGGATGACATTCCTAATCGTAAATACCGTGAAATCCTGACCAAGAATGGATTTATCAGGGAAGTCGCCAAGGGTTGGTATATCGCTACCAATCCGGAAGCGAAGGATGGCGAAACCACAGCCTGGTATAGTTCGTATTGGGATTTTATTGCGGTATTCCTAAATCACAGATATGGGGACGACTGGTGCCTCTCAGCCGACCAGTCCTTATTGCTCCATGCGGGCAATCAATCTGTACCGCAGCAGTTACTTATTCGTTCTCCCCACGGAAATAACCATCCAACTGCATTGCCGCACAACACATCTCTTTTCAATCTACGGGGAGAACTACCGCCAGCGGATCAGCTCGTCGTGACCGATAATGGGATACGAATGTACAATCTACAGTCCGCTCTCATTTACAGCGCCGCAACCATCTACACGAGAAATGCTATAGATGCCCGTACTGCGTTGTCATTAATAAGGGACGCATCCGAACTCCTGCCCATACTACTCGAAAACGGTCATACTACACTGGCAGGGCGACTGGCAGGAGCCTTCCGAAATATCAACAGGGGAAGAATTGCCGACCAGATCATAAATACCTTTAAGCAGGCGGATTATGATATCCGCGAAGAAGATCCATTCGAAAATAAAATCGATCTGAAATTACCTGCCCGCGAACGATCCCCATATGCCACCCGTATCCGGTTGATGTGGGAGCAGATGCGAGAAGTGATCATACAGAACTTCCCTACTTCGCCGGGACTACCAGAAAATAAGGAAGCTTTCCTAAAAGAGATCGACGATATCTACGTCACTGATGCCTACCATTCTCTCTCCATAGAGCGCTATCGTGTAACGCCCGAAATGATTGAGAAGGTAAGTTCTGGAAAATGGGATACCAAAGAGAGTGAAGAGGATCGCAAACAGTGCGATGCAATGGCAGCGAGAGGCTATTATCAGGCATTCCAGTCCGTCAAGGAAAGTATAAACGCCATATTGGGCGGAGCAAATGCGGGAACGCAGGTAGACAAAGACCATTCGAAATGGTATCGGCAACTTTTCGATCCGAGCGTGACAGCAGGTTTGTTGAAAGCCGCTGATCTGGCTGGATATCGCAACAATCAGGTTTATATCAGCAACTCCAAGCACGTACCCTTAAATGTTGACGCCATGCGTGATGCGATGCCTGTATTGTTTGAATTGTTGGAAGAAGAAACAGAAGCATCTGTTAGAGCTGTTTTAGGGCATTTCATATTTGTATTCATTCACCCTTACATGGACGGCAACGGAAGGATGGGTCGTTTTTTAATGAATGTCATGCTTGCATCGGGCGGATATAGATGGTCGGTCATTCCGGTGGAAAGACGAGATGAATATATGCAAGCACTCGAACAGGCCAGTGTTGAACAAAACATCGAGCCTTTCACAAAATTTATCGGTTACTTGGTAGAAGAAAGCCTAAAGGGTAAAACGATTGCTGAATTACCAAAAAATAAAAGACCATAGTTAGGATACGAACCTATAGCTGTCTTTGCTGGCTGGTAAAGCTCCTTTTTTCAGACATGGATACTACTGATAAAAAGGTTTCGGATAAACGAGCAATCGCAATATTAGCAAAAAATGGTATCCAAGTGAACGAGGAGGAAGCTGATATTATACTGGATTTTCTCTATCTTGTCGCAAAGAACTACAACAAACCGAACGAGGATCAAGAAGCCGAATCCCTAAGGAGAAATCGAACTTTGTAAAAAAGGCCATAACAATATCAAGGAGTAGGTTTTTCAGACGATACTACACAACGAGCTAAAAATCTTGGCCGCAAATATCGAACTATAAATGACCGGACACTAACAGTTTGGGTTACAGATTTTTATTGGCATAAAAAAGGAGACAACCCATATATGGTGTCTCCTTAAGTAGGTCGAGTTGCGGAAAGTCGAACCTTTTGGATGATTACCAAGCTATATTAGATTCGAAAGATCTTTCGGATTAAACTATAAATGGATTGTCTTAATATTGAGTTGTACCCATATATAGCGTCTGTTTTGTTAAGATTATTTACCCTGTTATAAAAATCCAAGTGACGAAATATTGCTTGGATTTCTTAAACCCCCGAGGAAGTCATGCAGGCATCTTCAAGGAGCGTATATTACATCAAGGCCCCTAAGTTCCAACATTTAAGTCGTCCCGATGTTAATTTAGGGATATACTCATGACTATTTATTTGTCATAACTTTATAAGTCGGGTCATCAATGATATTTACATCGATTACTGCCTCCGCATTTTTCAGCAATAGCCTACAATCTTGACTTAAATAGCGTAAATGGATTTTCTTGCCTTCTTTGTGATACTTACCTGTAATCTTGTTCAATGCTTCAATCGCGGACATATCTACCACTTTACTTTCCTGGAAATCTATGATTACTTCATTTGGGTCATTGGCGACATCAAATTTTTCGATAAACGCTGTAGTCGATCCAAAGAAGAGCGGACCGTATATTTCATAATGTTTTATTCCTTGCTCATCTATGAATTTCCTTGCTCGGATTCGTTTTGCACTTTCCCATGCAAAAACTAAAGCAGAAATAATGACTCCTACCAAGACCGCCAAAGCTAGATTGTGCAGCAACACCGTTATAATCGCTACAAGCATTCCGATAAAAATATCGTGTCGGGGCATTTTATTAATAATCCTGAAACTCACCCACTCAAAAGTTCCGATAGCAACCATCATCATCACACCAACTAAAGCTGCCATTGGTATTTGTTCGATAATGGGGCCTCCAACCAAAATTATTACCAAGATTGTAACAGCTCCTACAATCGCTGAAAGTCTCGTTCGAGCACCTGCACCGATGTTAACCAGAGTTTGCGCCACCATAGCGCATCCGCCCATTCCTCCAAAGAAACCATTAGTGATATTAGCGATACCTTGCGCAGCCGCTTCGCGATTGGACTGCCCTTTGGTATTGGTAATTTCGTCGACCATGTTTAATGTCAACAGACTTTCAATTAATCCTACACCTGCCATAACGAGCGCATAAGGAAAAATGATTTTTAATGTATCCAGATTAAATGGTATTTCAGGTATATGAAATGAAGGAAACGTCCCACTTACAGAAGCAATATCGATTACTTTTTTTGTGTCTATGTTGAAAAAATATACAATACCAAATACGATCAATATAGCTACCAATGACGCGGGAACAGCCTTTGTAATCTTTGGTAAGAGAACAACAATCCCAATGGTTAAGATGGTAAGTGCAACCATTAGGTACAGTGCGGATCCATGCATCCAAGCATCAGTGCCGTACTCTACAACTTTGAATTGTGCAACCTGCGCCATAAAAATAATCACAGCAAGTCCGTTCAGAAAGCCAAACATGACCGGTTGAGGGATCAATCGAACGAATTTTCCAAGTTTAAAAAGACCAACCAATAACTGTAAAATTCCTGCTAAAACTACCGCTGCAAAAAGATATTCGACACCATGGGAGGAGGCCAATGCAATAAGAACGACAACCGTAGCACCGGCACCTCCAGAGACCATTCCCGGTCTTCCGCCCAGAATAGCTGTAACAAGGCCCATTAAGAATGCTGCGTAAAGACCCGTTAAAGGGGACAATCCTGCTAAAATAGCGAAGGATAGAGATTCAGGAATCATCGTCATAGCAACGGTTAAACCTGCTAAAACTTCATTTTTGTAATTGATTTTCTGTTTGAAATCAAATAGGTTCAAAATTTTCTGCATATAAATGTGGAGTTTTAATTGTACAAATTAAGTTGTTTCCCCAGCTCAAAAACACTTGGGTACAACAAAGTGACCAATAAATAGAAATTGGGAAAGATAACAGTTTAGCCTAGAATCAAGGCGGAGTAACTTGGGATGATATTTTTGCTGTTCTTTTCATTGAATACTTCAAATGTACAATTTCAGAGAAAGCTATACAACATAATTATTAATAAAATGCTTTGGCCGAGCAAGCAATTCTAGAGTTGGCACAAAATGACAACTATGTTGAAGATTCCCGAGCTGTCGCTATATTAGATTTTCTGTATCTTACAACAGAAAATTACGACAAACCTGAGAAACATCAAGATACCGAATTTCTATGGAGAATTCAAACTTTAAAAAAATGACTCCTTAAGTAGGCCCATTTGCGGAAAGCCTAACCCCGCAGAGGGTTATGAAGCGATATTATCCGCAAAGGACCTTGTCTGGATATACCATTTAAACTGTCCCCCCTTCACCACTTCAAAGTGTCCCCTCAGAGTTGAGGTTTGAAAAGAACAAAAAGTTGTTGTGCAGATCGGTTCCTTAGACGGATATTTTTTGTCCGGTTTAACAACTATTATTTCTACAAAAATACATTTTCTGGATTAGTTTTTTTTCTCCTTAGTGATTCTCCAAACAATTCGACCCTTACTGAGTGGTGGACAATTCGGTCAAGGACTGCGTGATCTATACACGGGTGAGCAGTCAACAGCAGGCTGACAATTTAAGCCTTGCCACCCAATTAAAAGCCTGTACGCTCTATGCCGAAAGGATGCAATACAACATCGCCGCCACTTTTGGAGGAACCTACGAAAGCGCCGAAACCAACGAGCGGAAGCAATTCACTGCTATGATCTCTTTTGTGAAAAGGTTCAAAGGCAAAATTTCATATATCCTTGTATACAGTCTTGAACGTTTTTCGCGTAACGACAACTCCATTTGGCTTACCAATGAGCTTAGGAAACTTGGAATTGAAATCATATCAGTAACGCAGCCAATCGATACATCTAATGCCTCTGGACAAATGCAACAGAAAATGCTTTTTCTTTTTGGCGAATTTGACAATCAGCTACGCAGACAGAAATGTATGGCCGGTATCAAGGAAATGCTTTTGCGAGGAGACTGGCCAACACAGCCACCGATGGGTTTCAATGCTGTCCGTCAAAATGGCAAGCGAAAAATTGTAATCAATTCTAAAGGCAGGTTATTGCGACAGGCGTTCCATTGGAAAGCTTTTGACAACTTGTCAATTGAAGAGATAAAAAAAAGACTAAATGAAAAAGGTTTAAAAGTATGCCATCAGCATCTATCCTCGATATTCCGCAATCCTTTTTATTGTGGTATGATGGCACACAACATGCTGGAGGGAAAAGTTGTAGAGGGCAACCAAGAGCAGATGATTTCCAAAGAAGTCTTCCTTAAGGTAAACGGACTGCTAAAAGAAAATGCACAGGGATACCGGATCATTGAGGAAAACTCAGAAATCCCATTGAAACGCTTCATGGCCTGCGATCATTGTGGAAAGCCGATGCGGGGCTATATTGTAAAGAAAAAAAATCTATACTATTACAAATGCAATACAAAAGCATGCAACAACAACAAGAGTGCAAACGCCTTAAATAGCCTATTCGAAAAACTGCTTCACACATTTAAGGTCGATAAAGCCAAAGATATGGTTAAAGCGATCACCAAGCAGGCTGTTGCTACATTCAACCAATTGACAGCTGGAGATCAGGACGAATACAGGAACCTACAGGATCAACATGCAGAGATAATAAAGAAAATCGACAGGCTGGAAGAACGCTACGTTGAAGAAGAAATAGGTGGAGAATTGTACAACAAGTACCGTGACAAGTACAATGAAGAAAAGGCTGAAATCGAGAAGAATCTCATGAAACTCTCCAAACAGGTGTCGAACCTTGATGAGAGTGTGGGTTTTGCTATCAAAATCGCCTTTTAATTACCTTTAAAGTGGGTTTCCGCAGACTATAACACCAAGAAACGGATACAGTTTTTACTCTTCCCCGAGGGCATTACATACAGCAAGAAAACAGATAAATGTCGAACCCCAAGAATAAATAAGTTCTTTGCATATATAGCTTATTTTCAACAAGTTATAAGTAATGAAAAAAGAGGCATACCAGAATTAGAACTGGATTTTGCCTCTTTCGCAACTTTGGTAGCGGGGAGCAGGATCGAACTGCCGACCTCAGGGTTATGAATCCTGCGCTCTAACCATCTGAGCTACCCCGCCGTTTTCGGTATGCAAATATAGTAATAAGGAATCATTTTCAAAGTAATTTTTTTTAGAATTTATTCTAAAAATAGCCTTCAAATGAACCCTAGGCTACAAATTACTAAAAATGAAGGCCATAGATGTGAAAAACATCACTATTGTGAATAAAAAAATATATAGAGGCTTTACAATAACACAATAAATATGTATTATTACAAAAGTACAACATCAGTTAATTATAAACTTTTATCGATTATAAATACATACTTAGATATGGCAGAAAAAACGAAAATATCCTTAGAATACATTATAAACTCATCACCCCGCATTCTGTATCCATATTTGGTAGAGCCCAACGAACTGGCGCAGTGGTTTGCTGACGACGTGAATTACCATGACGGTGTTTACGAGTTTATTTGGGATGGTGAATCATTTAAAGCACGTGTCGCTACTTCTAAAGAAAATAAATCAGTTAAATTTAAATGGATTGACGATGAACCAAACTTTTTCGAAATGGAGATTATCCAAGATGAACTAACTAATGATGTAGCTTTAGCTATCACGGATTACGCAAAAGATGAAAATGTCGAAGACCGTAAAAAAATATGGGATAATTCGATAAGCTATTTACAAAGCGTAATTGGTGCCTAAAAAATCTTATCTTTGTTGCGTATTATCATACCTCTCGTTTTTGACGTTATAGGAATGGATTCTCGCTGATATGAAGAAGGTTCACTTATTAATTTTACAAGCATTTATAAAGCCCTTTTTAGTCACATTCTGTATTGTGATGTTTGTGCTTTTAATGCTTTTTCTATTTAAATACATTGACGATTTAATCGGCAAGGGATTTGAATGGTATGTAATTTTAGAACTTATAGGTTATCAATGCGCTGTCCAGTTGTCGATGGCATTACCTCTGTCTATGCTTTTATCGTCTATTATGACGTTTGGAAATCTCGGAGAAAGCTACGAATTGGTGGCTATAAAAGCAGCAGGTGTATCATTACGTAAAGCAATGACCCCCCTCTTTGTCTTAGTAGGATTATTTAGTATCTCTTCGTTCCTTTTTTCCGACTATATCCTTCCCATCGTCAATTTAAAAATGGGTTCTCTGTTATATGACGTGCGTCAGAAGCAAGCAGACTTTCTAATTAAACCCGGGGTATTTAACAATACTATCCCAGGGTATGCCATACGTGCTAAAAGTAAGAGTGAAGATGGAAAAACATTATACGATCTTACTATTTACAACCATCAAAGTGGAAATGCATCCAGCAACGTCATGATAGCCAAAGAAGGATTTATATACAATTCGCGTGACCAAAAATACATGATTATCAAATTGATAGACGGGGTACGCTATGAAGATGCTAGGGCAAAAAATGCCAAACGATATGACCCACGTCAACAATTTACTCGTTTTTATTTTAAGGAAACCGAACAAAAATTTGACATGGAAGCCTTTAATTTTAAACGTACCGATGAAAGTCTTTTCAAATCCCATCATCAAATGATGAATCTCCGTCAATTAAAACTTAAAACGGATTCAAACAAAATGGAGATAGATAGTATGCATAACTCGCTGGTCAGCGAATACATTCACTACATTTATTATAATACCCCCTATTATAGACCAGCTGATATCGAAGTAGCACAAGTGGATTTTAACGGCAATATTTTGACGTACACCTCAGAAGAAACAAAGCGAAATATCATTAACAACGCCATAGGTCAAGTGCAACAGATCACAGATATCAATATGAACAAATTATCCGACTTCAAAATATTAAAAGATAAAGATGTCCGGTACAAAATTGAATATCACCGTAAGTTTACACTCGCTGTTTCCTGTTTACTATTATTTGCAATTGGTGCCCCGCTTGGTGCTATTATTCGTAAAGGCGGATTAGGTGCTCCAGTAGTTATGGCTATAATTTTCTTTTTGATATACCATATCATTGCTACAGTAGCTGAAAAATCGGCGAGAGACGGAGGAATAGACCCGTTTTGGGGTATGTGGATGGCCATAGTTGTATTGAGCCCCTTAGCTGCTTTCTTGACCTACAAATCTACGACAGACTCCGCTTTGTTTGATGTAGATCAATATAAAATAAAGGCCCTATCTTTTTTAAATTGGATAAAAGAGCGATTTTTATCCTTAAAACAGCGCTTTTGACCTTTTATGACTTCTTAATTATAGAAAAAATTAAAAACTAATTTACTTTTGTAAAAGAATAAAATACAGATATCAATGGATATTAGATTGAATACGATTGAGGAAGCGATAGAAGATATCAAAGCCGGTAAAGTGATTATTGTAGTTGACGATGAAGACCGCGAAAATGAAGGTGATTTTGTTACCGCAGCGCGAAATGCGACACCGGAAGTCGTCAATTTTATGGCAACTCATGGTAGAGGGTTAGTATGTGCCCCATTAACAGAACAACGCTGTAGGGACCTTAATTTGTCCCCTATGGTAGGACAAAACACAGCTGTTTATGAAACCAATTTTACCGTATCTGTAGATTTACAGGGATATGGATGTACCACGGGTATATCTGCCTCTGATCGTTCCAAAACGATTAAAGCATTGATTGACCCCAATATTGATCCCGTGGAATTAGGCCGCCCGGGACATATTTTCCCTCTAATTGCAAAAGACGGCGGTGTATTAAGACGTACGGGGCATACCGAGGCTTCTGTAGATTTAGCCCGTCTGGCTGGTTTTGAACCGGCAGGAGTATTGGTTGAAATATTAAAAGATGATGGTGAAATGGCTCGCCTTCCCGATTTAATGGAAGTTGCAAAACGTTTTAATCTCAAAATAATAAGCATCGAAGACCTCATCGAATATCGTTTAAAGCATGATTCTTTAATCCACGAAGAAGTGAATGTCAAAATGCCTACAGAATGGGGAGAGTTTCACTTAAAAGCTTTTACCCAAAAAAATACGGGAGAGCAACACATCGCGTTGTATAAAGGCGAATGGAAAGAAGATGAACCTATATTGGTACGTGTACATAGTTCTTGTTTAACTGGTGATATATTTGGATCTTGTCGTTGCGACTGTGGACCACAGCTGCACAAATCGATGGAGATGATTCAGCAAGAAGGCAAAGGTGTGATTGTCTACATGAACCAGGAAGGACGTGGCATCGGGCTTATCAACAAACTACATGCCTATAAACTGCAAGAAGAAGGAGTAGATACAGTAGATGCCAACCTCCAATTAGGCTTCAAAGCCGACCTTAGGGATTACGGAATTGGCGCGCAGATACTCCGTTACATGAAGGTCAGCAAAATGCGCCTCATGTCTAACAATCCTACAAAACGTGCCGGATTAATCGGCTACGGATTGGAAATTGTAGAAAGCGTTCCAATTGAAATTGAGCCTAATTCTTTCAACGAAACTTATCTAAAAACCAAAAGAGACCGTATGGGTCACACCATATTAAAAAATATATAGAAGTAAAAAGAGGATGAATCATATCCTCTTTTTACTTTATGAAAATACTCGTTTGATTTTCCTGTTTTCAAAAATAAAAAGTTATGAAAAACACATTACTTATTGAAAAAGCATATATAAATGGGAAATTTATCACTGCTACACATAAGTTTGATGTTATTAATCCATCGACCAATAAATTAGTTGGCCAACTTCCAAATTTGTCCGCTGCTGATTGCCGAACAGCCATACATGCCGCAGATCAGGCATGGAAAAGCTGGAGAAAAACGTCAATTGGCGATCGGACGGCAATCGTAAGAAAGCTATATGAAGCGATACGAGCAAATAAAAATGAGCTTGCAGAGATTATGACACTAGAAAGCGGAAAACCACTAAATGAATCTCTAGGCGAAGTAGATTACGGCAACTCCTTTGTCGAGTGGTTTGCTGAAGAAGGAAAAAGATCGTATGGGGAAACCATACCTTCATTGAAAAACGGATTACGCTTGAGTACCATCAAACAGGGGGTTGGCGTGGTCGCAGCGATAACACCGTGGAACTTCCCATTAGCGATGATTACCAGAAAAGTTGCACCGGCGCTCGTGGCTGGATGCACTATCGTACTAAAGCCGGCATCACAGACACCCTTTACCGCTATTGCACTTGCAAAACTAGCAGCCGATGCTGGCGTACCAGATGGTGTTTTCAACATTATTACATCAAAAAACAGTAGTGACATAGGAAAAGAATTGGCTACGAATCCACTGGTAAGAAAAATAACATTTACAGGATCTACCAAAGTCGGTCAGACATTGATGGAACAAGCAGCAAGCACTATTAAAAGGGTTTCTTTTGAGCTGGGCGGCAATGCTCCTTTTATCGTATTTGATGATGCCGATATTGACCACGCAGTAAAAGGCGCTATCGCCGGTAAATTTAGAAATGCCGGACAGACCTGTGTCTCCGTTAATCGATTCTATGTTCAGGATACAGTTTACGAAACCTTCGCTAATAAACTAGCATCTGCAGTATCAAACCTCAAGGTGGGCAATGGGCTGGACAAGGAGGTGCAGGTTGGTCCTTTAATCAATAGAAAAGGATTGGATAAAGTGAAAGAACACGTAGAAGACGCTCTACAAAAGGGTGCCAAAGTATTAACCGGAGGCAAACAGATCGGGGGCAATTTCTTCGAACCCACAGTACTTTCTGAAGTAGCACATCATAGCTTAATAGCCGATGAAGAAACATTCGGCCCTATATGCGCACTTTTCAGATTCAAGACAGAAGAGGAAGCCGTCAGATTAGCAAATGACACCCCTTTTGGATTAGCAGCTTATTTCTACAGTGATAATATTCACCGCTGTCACCGTGTAGCAGAACAGATTGAAGCCGGCATGATTGGAATTAATGTAGGTCTCATTTCCAACGCTAGTGCACCATTTGGAGGAATTAAGCAGTCTGGAATAGGTCGCGAAGGGGCTAAGTATGGGCTAGATGAGTATTTAGAGATAAAGTATTTATGTTTTGGAGAACTAACCACCCAACACTAAATAATTAGGCGAAAAATTTAGTCTACTTTCTCCCCTTTGTTTTTCCGATATATTTTATAGGCTTTCACCAACAGCATCAATACGATCGTCAACCCTAATAGCCCCAGTACACCAAAAATCCAATTCAACGCCGATTTTAAGACGACAACGAAAACAATCGCAAAGAGAAGTATGGTAGAAACTTCATTCCACATTCTCAACTTAGCCGAAGTCCAGATCGAGCGTTCGTCCCGCAATTGAAACATGATGTGCTGGGTTTTAAAATGATAAAACACCATCCCACCGACAAACAACAATTTCATTTGCATCCAACCCATCGACAATAGCCCCGGATTAATGTACAGCATCAATAAAGCCGACACCACTGTAATATACATAGACGGCGTAGTAATCACCCACCACAGTCTATTTTCCATTATGCTAAATTGCTTATGCAGGACCTGATATTCACTACCCGGTCGGTCTTTTGCTTCTGTATGATAGACGAATAGCCTGGGCATATAAAACAATCCTGCCATCCAACAGATGACGAAAATAATATGTATGGCCTTGGCATAGAGATAAAGCATTGCTAAAAGTAAAAATTAAAAACTAAAAAGGAACAAGAAAATTCATCCTTGTTCCTTAAATCCTTCCTTGTTATATTATATGTTAGTATCTGAACTCTTTAACCACCTCTATCGCATATTTTACGTTATCAAATGGAATATCCGGCATGATACCATGCCCCAAATTGAATATAAACCCATTTTCGCCACGCATGCGTTCAAAAAGTTGCAATATTTTATCCTTAATCACCTTTTTTTCTGCATACAATACAAACGGATCCAAATTACCCTGTACAGCTATTCCTTCAGGGAGTGCCTTTTTGATGTTTTTCAAGTCGGCATTCCAATCTACCGAAATCACATCCGGATTAGCTTCCGCCATGATAGGTGCAAAGACAGAAGAACCTTTACAAAATGATATGACAGGAACGGTTCTGTTAATTTTAGAAAGGATGTATTTGTTATACTGATGTGAAAATTCCTGATAATCATTCCATGAAAGAGCAAGCGCCCAACTGTCAAATAATTGAACGGCGTTTACACCGGCCGTTATTTGCATATTCAGATAGTCGACAGTCACATCAGCAATTTTTTGCAGAATTTTATGTGCTAACTGAGGTTCATTGTTTAGTAACAGTTTCGTCAGCTTAAAATCTTTGGACGAACCACCTTCTACCAGATAGCTCAAGATCGTAAACGGTGCACCTGCAAAACCGATCAGCGGAATAGTCCCATTGAGACGTTGCTGAATCACTTTGATGGCATCTGCAACATATTGTAACTTATCCAAACAATCCGTAGACAATCTTTCAACGTCTGCAGCAGATCGAACAGGATTAGAAAAACGCGGGCCTATACCTTGTTCGAAAGATAGGTCTCCACCCATTGCTTCAGCGGTTACTAAGATGTCTGAAAAAAGAATGGCAGCATCAATACCCAAAAGATCAACAGGCAACATCGTTACATCTGCCGCAATTTCGGGTGTCTTACACATTTCTAAGAACGAATACTTGTTCTTAATTTCCCAATATTCCGGCATGAATCTTCCCGCCTGACGCATCATCCATACAGGAGGTCGCTCTGTTTGCTGCGATAAAGCAGCCCTAATTAACAAATCGTTTTGTAAAGTTGTACTCACTAACTATGTTTATTTATTTCGTTTCTAATTTTATCCACTATACCTTTCTGACGGGTGGTCAATGTCAATTTATCCGTTAAGTCCAAATATGTATTCACCCGTTCATATTCTTTTTTATGTAAATTGATATTAGCCAGGTTGATTAATACCATTCCTTTCTCGTTATCCTTACGCCAGGGCAATCGGGATGCGAGTTGAAAATGATATTCTGCATCATCAATACGCCCCTCGTGCATCGCAATATTACCCAACATAAATTCGTAAAAATTTCGGCGGCCTTTACGTAAATGATCCGGATTTTTTATTTCCTCCAACAGTCGCTTGGTCTTTTCATAATCTTGTCTGTGGAAAGCTTGCGTAGCCAAGAAAACAGTACCGTCTCGATATTGTGTCCAGATGACAAAGCCAATAAAACCGCATAGATATATACAAAGGTAATAATGCCCGGACACCACAACATACGCCAGTAAGATTACGGCTATCGCAATCAGTATAAAACGAAACCTTGTATTCATCTTATTGCTGAGACTGTCCTTCTGGATTATCCGTAAATTTATAACCTACACCGCGAATAGAATGAAAATATATGGGATGCTTTTGATCGGGCTCAAAATATTTACGAAAAGTAAGAATAAAGTTATCTATCGTACGTGTCGACGGATACACATCATAGTTCCATACAGTTTCTAAAATTTGTTCCCGGGATACCGCTTCATTACGTCGCTCAATTAACAACTTCAGCAACATGGTCTCTTTCTTCGTCAACGAAGTAATACCACCATCTGCCTGATGCAATTCATACGAGTTAAAATAGATCGTTTTATCTCCAATTGCATAGGAATTCAATTCTTTGAGATCATCACCTTTCATACCTCTGCGCACCAAGTTCCCTACACGTAAGATGAGTTCTTCCAGATTAAACGGTTTTACAAGATAATCATCAGCCCCTTTTTTCAAACCGGTAATACGATCCTCACTACTGTTCTTCGCCGTTAAAAACATAATAGGAACTTCCGTATTCTGAAGACGAATAGTTTCCGCAACTTGAAATCCATCAATTTCAGGAATCATCACATCTAGAATAACGAGGTTGAAACGTTCTTCCTTAAAGACCTTAAGTGCCTTCTTTCCATCGGTAGCAGTCGTAACACGATAACCTTCCAATTCGAGATTTAACTTGATAGCCTCCAGCAAGTGCTCTTCATCTTCGACTAATAATATTCTTTGCTTACTTTGCATAATTGTAAAATGTTACTTCAAAAATGCTTCCTGAAGGATGATTATCTTTGACCTTAATGGACGCATTATGTTTTTGCAATACTGTTTTCACTATGTATAACCCTAAACCAGTACCTTTAGTTTTACGTGTCGATTCATTACCAACACGATAAAATTTATTAAATATAAGCTTTTTCTCTTCATCAGAGACACCTATTCCGTGATCCGATACAGAAAAGATCAACGAATTTTCTGTCGGAAATAAGTTAACTTCAATATGGGCACATGGTGGCGAATATTTGATGGCATTTTCGATTAGGTTAGTAACCACATTTGTTATCGCAAACTTATCGGCATACAAGATGACATCTTGTTCGACATGCGGCTTGATAATCTCTGTTTTACACGCATTCTTCTGTAACCTGTCCACCACATCTGCCACGAGTTCGGACATATTAAAATCTTCTTTGGGAAAAGAAAAGCTCCTGCTTTCCAATTTCGTAGCCAACAATACATTCTCTACCAGATAATCCAGTCGTTCAATATCTTTGAGCGAATTGGAAAGAAACATCCGTTGCTGTTCTCGATCTAAATCCCGCTTCTGTATCGTCTGCAAATACAATTTAACAGATGCCAGAGGTGATTTCAATTCATGTGTCACCGCTAATAAAAAATTTTGCTGCTGCTGATGCGTTCTATATTCCTCTTTAAACTGCCTTTTTAAGCGCAAAGCTCCCCAGATGAAAATAAACATAAAGATCATCCCTTCTCCAAAAATCATCCCCTTGCGTTCAGGCTCAAAATTAATCAACATATACCCCCACCATATTAGCTGGGCAGACGCGTAAAAAACAAGAAAATAAAATAAAAACAACGCCTTTTTCATCCTGATTATCAACATAGACAAAAATACTTAAATACCATCTCATTCTAAAATAGCTCGCATTTTATGACACTAATAAGAAAATCATCTTCACATTTAAAGCAATTACTTAAGTTTGTATATGTTTAAAGCAAAAAAAGATATCTTCTTTGATTTAGATCATACCATTTGGGATTTTGACAAGAATGCGAAGGAAACGTTGCACGATTTATATTTTAAATACCAATTCCCAAATCTGTTCAATCAGCAAAATCCGGATTTTTTTATTGAAATATATACGGAGAATAACCACAGGCTATGGGCATTGTATCACCATGGTAAAATTGATAAATCTACTTTACGCAAATCACGTTTCGCAGATACTTTTTCCCAATTGGGAGTAGCACCCGAGTTGTTCCCTAAGGATTTTGAAAATGAATACCTGGAAATATGTCCGACGAAAACCAACCTATTTCCCCACGCACACGAAACCTTAACGTATTTGCAAAGCAAATACAACTTACACCTTATATCCAATGGATTTAAAGAAGCCTGCGAGAAAAAGCTGGTGCACAGCAAACTAAGCTCCTATTTTAAAACTATAGTTATTTCGGAAATCTTCGGAATCAATAAGCCAGATCCGCGCATTTTCGAATATGCCATCAGCAATGGCCAAACACGAAAAGAAGATGCTATTATGATTGGAGACAGTCTTGATGCCGATGTAAGGGGAGCACTTAATTACGGAATGGATGCCATTTTCTTTAACCCTGTCCGTGCTAACAAACCGGATGACATCCCATTGATGGTACATAGTCTTAAAGAATTGCAGACAATTTTTTAAAAAGTCTGCAATTCTTTCCATGAATGAGGAAGATAAAATCAGAAAACCTTTACGGTGATATTTCTTAACCACACATCATCTCCGTGATCTTGAAACCCAATTACACCAGACTTCGATTTGCCACCCACGTTATTTAACAATTCAAAGGCTAATGGCCATTTTTCTTTACTAAATTTACTTGCTTGCAACAATGCTGTCCAAGCTGGTGTCCAAAGCTCGTATTCTACCACATTTACACCATTTTGGTAGTGAGAAACCTTACCTTTCTTCACAACTATTTTCGAACTATTCCATTCGCCGGCAGGATTTGCATTTTGCGGTTTTGCAGGGATCATATCATAAAGCGATGCTGATTTTCGATTGTTATCCACACCTAACTTTGCGTCAGGATGTCTTTCATTATCCAGCAACTGAAATTCAGGACTCGAAATATAAATCGGTTGGCCTTTTATTTCTTTTGCCAAAAAGAATACACCTGAATTACCGCCTTCAGATATTTTCCACTCAAATTCCAATTCGAAATCTTTGAAATCATGTGCAAAAATCAAATCACCTCCCTCAGGAGAACTGATACTAGGTGCTTTTGAAAATTTTAATGTACCATTATCCAAGCTCCATTTATTGGGAATATGGTCTTTGCCGTATCCCCTCCACCCCTCTAGCGAAGATCCATCGAATATCACATACGCACCGTCTGCATTTTTTTTAAAATCTTTAATATTTACGTTTGGAAGATCCAGTAATTCGTAGCTTATTTTATTTTCCACGGCATCCGCTTTTTTTTGTGCTTTACAGGCTCCAATCGAAAGAGCCCCCACTAATACACAGGTTAAAATAGAAGTTTTTTTCATTCGTATAATTTGTGTTATTGATCTGTTTTTTTTCTTATTTAGCGACATCCATGAGATCGCTTTGTTAAGTTTAATGGCAATGGATCTTTCGTGAGTTGTTTTATCATGTTTTTAGATATAAAATAAAGATAGCAAAAAGAAAATCCAAATTTCAAATGAAATTTGGATTAATATTACATTAACAAACTAAAGTTAATATTCTCCTCCCATATCATCTCCCGGCATCTCATAATCATTTTTCTTATTTCTATTTAAATCCTGAATGCCAAATCGATACGAAAATGAGAGATTAAAAGTCCGTTTTGACCAACGCATGATCTGATCTATAGTTCTTGTTGGCAAATAACTTTCGCTTCCAAATCTTCTTGTATCGAAAACATCCCTTACGTTAAACATAACAGTACCTTTTCCTTTAAGCACATCCTGACTTAATGCCAGATCTAAACTCGACATCGATTTCATTTTCCCTTGCAATGTATTCATTGGCGCACGATAATCACCTTTTATCTGCATAGATGTTGCAGACGCAAACTTCACATTTGTCATCAAATTGCCATTCAAACCAAGTGCGTCAACGGATGAAACACTAAAAGCGCTATAAGGAGTTACCTTACTGTAAAACATATTCACATTTCCGGTAGCATCCCACCATTTTAATAAATTTACTTTTGCAATTAACTCTACACCACTACTATTACGGCTGCCCACATTTTCCCATCGACTAAATGTTGCATTTCTGTTCGTTGCCAGGTATTCTTTAGCGACAAGATCATCTTCCCCAAACTGAAAAGGTTGCGTCATATCATTTATGCGGCGAAAATATGCAGAACTAATAAAATTCCATTTCTCATAAACCTTTGCAAAGCTTAACTCGAACGAATGAATATCTTCAGGCATCAGATTAGGATTCCCTTGTCTGTAATTCATTTCATCAGATAAATTTACAAAGGGATTAACTTGCCACCCTCTCGGACGCTGTACACGTCTTGTATAACTTACCTGTACCTTATCCCCGTCACCGTTTACATCATACGTAAGAAAGGCACTAGGATATAACCTAAAATAATCCAGCTTACCCCTTCCAATACGATCACTTTCAGAAAGATCCTCATTCATACTAACGATAGTTGTATTTAAATACGCATCTTCGGCACGTAACCCGACTTGCATGCCTATGCGATTTGTCAACATGCGTTGGTAATTTGCGTATAGAGAATGAACCCCACTCTTCATTTCAAAATCATTGCTAACGTTATAATCAGGACCAAAAACATTGTCAGATATTAATGTATCAGAATATTGGCTTTCGCTAGAATTACGCAAAATCGTCCGATACCCTGCTTCAAACTTATGATTTTCTCCTAACGGCAACAGATAATCCAACCGAAAATTCCAATTTTGACCTGTTTCTCCGGCAATATTTTTCCGCTCTCTCGGTGTACGCCCATTATCAAAGGTTTGAAAAAAGCTATTCGTACCCTCTTCTTCGTCATTTCCGGAAGTCACATTAGCTGTGATCTCCTCTCCTTCGCGCTTCAGACGCTGTTTGAAATCAAAAGTAATATCGTAACCAAAATCTTGTTCGTATTGCCGCGATGTCCGGTCACTACGCGTTCCCCAATCAGGTTGGTTAATATACCTATATTGCATATCTTCTCCCCTACTATTATCACGAACACTTATATTCGCGCCCAAACTTAGTGTCGCTTTTTCAGTAGGATAATAATCCGCTCCTAGGCGGAAGGAGTTATTTATGCTTTTTCTAAAACTCTCCATCTCGGTATTTGTCACTTCACTCGTACCCAATTGCGTACCATCGATTAACTGCACATTGCGAACAAATCCTTCCCCCACATTTTTACCGTGTCTAAAATTATAGCTACCAAAATAATTAAATTTATCATCTCTATAATTTAATATAACGCCGGCACTGTAATTCTCATAATTACCGACAGAGGCGTTAACAGCACCATTTAATCCGGCACGTATATTCTTTTTGAGGACAATATTTATAATCCCCGCTTGTCCCTCGGCATCGTACTTGGCCGAAGGATTTGTAATAATCTCTACTTTCGAAACCGCATCAGCTGGCAGAGATTGCAAAAGTTTGCCTACATCACTTCCCGCCATCGCAGACTCTTTACCATCGATTAAGATACGTACTGAACCCGATCCTCTTAACGAGACAGAGCCGTCCATATCAACTTGTAATGTGGGTACATTTGCCAGTAAATCCGACGCTGAGCCTCCGGTACTGACCATACTCTGTGTAGCATCAAATACTTTTTTATCGATATCCAACCGCAATTCTGGTATCCTGCCCTGCACGATCACCTCTTCCAGCCTTTCTCCTTCAGCCAGCATATTCAATGTTCCCAGATCAATGGAGGCTGAAGCATTTGTGATTACTATATTTTCATACATATAGTCTTTTAATCCAACATACGTAATGTGTAACGCATATATACCAGAACCTATATCATCAAAGTTCAATTTACCACCGACGCGAGTCTGTTGACCTCGAATATAAGCTTTTGAGGATTGACTCAAGAGAGCTACACTGGCACCTACAATAGGTTCGTTAGTTTCAGCATTTATAACTACCGCTTTAAGTTGTCTCTTTTGTGCAAATGAAATTGTCGGAATAACAATTAATAAAATAAATAAAAGTCTATTTCGCATATTATATACTAGCTCCTCCTATTACAAATGTGATCATTTTTGTAATAGGAACAGATAACGTAACTGCAATATTACGCGTAAGAAAAAAAGCGATATCTACTCTACGGAAACAGTAAGGCCTTCTGCTTTGAGGATTTTTCGGTAAATCTCCATCTCTGTAAACGACCCCTCCAATATCGCACATTTCCCTTCATTGTGTACTTTCCAGGCAATACGTTCGGATTCTGTTTCCGTATATTGCAGATGGTGCATAAGGCAATAAATAACATGGTCAAATGTATTGGTTTCATCATTCCATAAGATCAATCTATTGGACTCTTTAAAAGAGGCTAAGATCTCTTCCAATGTAAAGGTTTCCTGTACGGTTTCGACACTCATACTGCAAAAATAACTTATTTTTCAAAAAAAGCGTAATTTTACCTACAATTGATTACGAATTACGAGATAAACTTATGTTTCAGTCCCAAATAGCAGGTGTAGGGTATTATGTACCCAAAAACATCTATACCAATACCGATCTAACCCGCTTTATGGAAACAAGCGACGAGTGGATCCAAGAACGTACAGGCATACAGGAGCGACGTTATGCCGACCGTATCGGAGAAACAACGACAACAATGGGGATTGAAGCCGCAAAGATCGCTATTGAGCGTGCCGATATTACAGCCCAAGATATCGATTTCATTATATTCGCGACACTCTCTCCTGATTACTATTTTCCAGGCTGTGGCGTATTATTGCAACGCGAGATGGGTATGAAAGAAGTCGGTGCGCTGGACATTCGTAATCAATGTTCGGGCTTTATTTATGCACTATCCATAGCCGATCAATTTGTCAAAACAGGTATGTATAAGAATGTACTTGTAGTAGGATCTGAAAAACATTCCTTCGCTTTAGATTATTCCACACGCGGGCGCAATGTATCTGTGATATTTGGAGACGGAGCAGGTGCAGCCGTGGTTCAACCGACTACTGAAGAAGGTCGAGGAATATTGAGCACACACCTCCACTCCGATGGTGCAGATGCGGAAAAATTAGCCATGTATTACCCCGGAGCATCTGGTGGTATATGGTTAGAAAACCAGCCCGATTGGCCGGATCAGGAATTAGGAGGAATGCTAATGACCAAGGAAATGCTAGACGATGGCACCACCTTTCCCTATATGGACGGACAAGCGGTATTCAAGAAAGCTGTGGTCAAATTTCCTGAGGTTATCGCCGAAGCCCTCGCCAAGAACAACTTAAGTACAGAAGATATTGATATGCTCATACCGCATCAGGCGAACTTGCGGATTTCTCAATTTGTACAAAAAACATTAAAATTAAGTGACGACAAAGTCTTCAACAATATCCAAAAGTATGGTAACACCACCGCAGCCTCCGTTCCTATTGCCTTGTGCGAAGCATGGGAACAGGGGCGCATCAAAAAAGGTGATCTCGTGTGTTTAGCGGCTTTTGGAGCTGGATTTACCTGGGGTTCGGCTTTAATTCGTTGGTAAAGTATGTTTTGTACCAAAATCATCCAGCAGCTGCTGTACATCGCTACTGGCATATTCTCCAAAAACGACATACAGTTCGTGACAGACTGACGGTAGTACGCAATAAACTCAGGGTAGTATTTCATAAACGACATGTAGTAGCCAATACACTACCTGCAGTATGCAGGATACGCATAGTAGTAGGTAATAAACTAACGGTAGTACGCAATAAACTCAGGGTAGTATTTCATAAACGACATGTAGTAGCCAATACACTACCTGTAGTATGCAGGATACGCATAGTAGTAAGTAATAAACTAACGGTAGTAAGTAATAAACTAACGGTAGTACGCAATAAACTCCTGGCAGTATGAAAAAAACTAAGGGCAGTTCTTCATAAACGACATGTAGTCCGGGACGTACTACATGTCGTTTGTTGCACTAGCTCCTACGTTTGCCCGTTGAGGCCAACGGTATTTTGTTCAGATCCCGTGGAAAATAATATTCGATCTTACCAAGCCAGATGGGTTGCAGCTTTCCTTCGTCCACATAGGCACGATGGGTCGATTCAGCGATACTTAATTTAGCTATTACCTGGAGTTTGAGAAGCAAGGGCTGGTCTAAAAGACTGAGCAGGTCGCGGTCAAGGATATCCGCCATGAGTTGCTAAATTACATTAATGGATTTATACTGATAATCAATTTGATTTAACAATATTCAAATAAAAAAATGATTCCGTTAGTGGAATCGCTTTTTTTGTACCGAATTAGGTCGTTATAATGCAAAACACTATTTTTGAAGGGCGCAAACAAAATATAATGACACCTATATACCAACTTACCGATACCCATACCCATATTTACTATCATGCAAATTCGGCGCATTTGGATGTACAATTGAAGAACTGCTTTGATAAAAACATTACCCGCCTTTTTCTTCCCAATGTAGACAGTAAATCTATTCAACCGGTATTTGATACGGTATCAGCTTATCCCGAAAATTGTTTTGCCATGTTAGGCCTACACCCATGTAGCGTAAAGGCTAACTATAAGGCCGAATTAAATGTTATCGAGAACGCAATCGGTAATCATAAGATATACGCTATTGGTGAAATTGGGTTAGATCTTTATTGGGATAAGAGCACGCTAGATATACAGAAGGATGCCTTTCGTACACAGGTAAAATGGGCTAAAGAACTTGGGCTGCCGATTGATATTCACTGCAGGGAGGCTTTTGATGAAATATTTGAACTGCTGGATGAGCTAAAGGACGATAAGCTGTTCGGAATTTTTCACTGTTTCACAGGAAATCTGGAACAAGCTCATCGTGCTATTGATCTGGGTTTTACATTAGGTATCGGAGGCGTGGTTACATATAAAAAAGCAGGGCTGGACCATATTGTAAAAGAAATCGATCTCAAGCATATTGTCTTAGAAACAGACACACCCTATCTCGCTCCTGTTCCGTTCAGAGGAAAAGAAAATGAAAGCGCATATTTATATTATATAGCCGAAAAAGTCGCTGATCTACATCAAATAAGCATTGAAAAATTAGCAGAAATTACGACTAACAATTCAAAAAAAATTTTTGGAATCTAACAGATGAACAACATTTTTATAATATACACCGGAGGAACTATCGGAATGGTACAAGATCCAAAAACCGGCTCTTTTGTTCCCTTTGATTTTGAGCTCATAGCCAACAACCTACCTGACCTAAGCCGTCTTAACTATAAACTCACTGTACACCCCTTTAATCCTATCATCGATTCATCGAATATGAATCCATCCATTTGGTTGGAAATGGCACAATTAATCAAGGATAATTACGACAGTTATGATGGATTTGTCATACTCCATGGCTCGGATACTATGGCATTTTCAGCATCTATGTTGAGTTTTATGCTGGAAGGGTTGCAAAAGCCTGTGGTATTTTCCGGTTCACAATTACCTATTGGTGAGATCCGTACAGATGCACGGGAAAATTTGATGGCGGCTTTAGAAATTGCTTCCGCAAAAAGAGACGGCCGATCCATTATCCAGGAAGTATGTATTTTATTTGACAATAAATTGTATCGGGGTAATCGCTCCTTCAAGTATAATTCGGCAAAATTTGAGGCTTTCCGGTCACCCAACTATCCGGTACTTGTAGAAGCCGGCATTCACCTGAAATATAACGAGGATGCCTTGTTAAATAACAGTAACAAAGAATTTATCTTACATACCCAGCTCGACAATCGTGTAGCAGTCCTTAAACTATTCCCGGGAATCAGTAAAATCACTGTTGAAGCCGTTTTGAATTCAGATGTAAGAGGGATCGTGATGGAGACTTTTGGCTCCGGAAACACGATGACGGACACTTGGTTTTTAGATTTATTAGAGGGATGTATCAAACAAGGTAAAAACATTGTAGACATCTCACAATGTAAAGTAGGATCTGTGGAATTAGGTAGGTACGAGACATCCCAAGGACTTAAAGCAATAGGCGTACTGAATGGCTACGATATGACTTTTGAAGCCGCGGTAACCAAACTAATGTACCTACAGGGGGAACTCGCCGACCAACAAGAAGTAGCTTATTGGATGCAAAAAGACATCAGAGGAGAATTAACCGTAAATGATTAACTAATTTGCTGATGCGCGAATACGCAAATCAGCGAATACGCAACAAAGCCAAATTACGTTAATGATTGCAACACCTCAGCAACAACAAAATTACTCCCTCCTACGAATATAAGATCACCGCGTTGAAAGGCGCCCTTCGCCACTTCCAATGCATGATGTACAGAACCTAACGATTTACCCAATAATCCGTAATTCGCGGCCTTTTCCTGCAATTCCTCAGCTGTCATTGCACGGGGCATATCTGGATTCGAAAAATAATAGATAGCATCTTTGGGTAAAAAAGGAAGCATATGATCCAAATCCTTGTCTTTCATTGCACCAATTACGACATGTAATTTTCTGTAAGAGACTTCCTGCAAATTTTTAACAACCTCTCGGATACCATCTTCATTATGCCCGGTATCACAGATTATTAAGGGATCTATCGAAATGGTTTGCCAACGGCCTTGAAATCCGGTAAGCCGCTGTACATTCGCTAATCCTGTTTCTATGGCATCTATAGCAACATCGAATCCGATTTTACGGATTTGGTCTACAATGGCCAATACCCCAACAATATTCTTCAATTGATAAGAGCCGGTTAAGTCTAGCTTTATTGTATTGCTCATGGCAGGACCAGTGATGTGTATAGACTGATAATTATACTCTTTGGATGTTCTTTCAGCCTTGTAAACCTGATCTGCAAATATTAGTGGAGCCTCGAGTTCCTCTGCTTTAGCTTCAAATACCGGAGCTGTCAACGGATCAAATTCGGAAATAACAATAGGTGTATTTGCTTTGATGATACCAGCCTTCTCATGCGCAATCTCCTGAATGGTATCACCAAGTAGGTTCATGTGATCCATTCCGATATTGGTAATTAAGGCAACTTCGGGAGAGATAATATTTGTACTATCCAATCTACCTCCCAATCCCACTTCAATAATAGCGATATCGACTCTTTCTTGGGCAAAATAGTCGAATGCCATAGCAACTGTCGCTTCAAAAAAAGAAGGCTTTACAGCCTCTATCAGATCTCTCTGCGTATTTACGTAATCAACGACAAATTGTTCAGATATCATTTCGCCGTTAATCCGCACGCGTTCCCGGAAATCAACTAAATGGGGGGAAGTATATAATCCCGTTTTGTATCCCGCAGATGACAAAATAGCGGCTAGCATGTGAGAAGAAGAGCCTTTTCCATTCGTTCCTCCTACGTGAATGGTTTTAAATTTATGTTGCGGATTATCCAAAGCGGCACACAATTCCAGTGTACGATCCAAATCTTTTTTATAAGCGGAAGCACCATCACGCGTAAACACAGGCAATCGACTATATAAGTACTCGATTGCTTCTGTATAGGTATTCATAAGTAACTATCTAAGTTTGAATTCTATCCGGATCTGAACGGTTCGTCGATCCGGTGCATTCGGGATAGCATTAAACTTTCCCTTCCGCAACTCTCTGTTCAACATTTCATTGACCGTTGAAGACGCATACGTCGTCCCTTTTAACCCTGATCGTACACTGATAACGTTTCCGTTCTTATCGATCGTCAACTCGGATACAACAACACCACTAAACTGTCCTTCATCTTTTATATTCGGTCGTACGGCCCAGTGTCTACTATTTAATGAAAGTGGCTCATTTCCAAAACCGGAACCACCTTCACCATAGTTACTAGCCAACGGGTCGCCTAATTCGGAACCTTGATTTCCGGGTGTCGTTCCTGTACCATCTCCGGATCCTGAAGCGTTATTTTTTTTACCTTTATACAACGCATTCGTATTCACGGCCGGGGTACTATTTTTCTTTTCGACCGTGGTCTCGACAGCGGTTGTTTTTACTGGTTTTTCAGCTTTTGTAACAGCCGGGGCATCATCCATATCTTGAGTGGCCACCACTTTATCTGCTGTTTGCTGCGTAGGTGTAGGAATAGGTGTTTCTGCCGGATTTATTTTATCCGGTTTCACATTGTTTGCATTCTCGTCCATAGATGGCTCTTCGATCGACATGTAGTCATCTCCCATTCCCTCTTCGGCAGTACCATAGTTCACAATAATACCTCCCATACCATATTCAGGCAAATTGTTTTGACCAAACACAATAAAGAAGCCAATAACGACTAATATAACCATGACGAGGGACGAATAGCCCAACGCCTTTGGCATATTATTTTCTTCTTTAAGATGATAATACATACACTTCTATTTTTGAGTATGACCTGTAATTCTTTATTAAGTTTAATACAGGTCTACCTTATTTATTAATCTCTTTTAGGCTCTGTCGCCAGCACCAGTTTTATTTTCAATCTATTCGCAACATCCATTACCGAGATCACATTTTGAATCGGCACGGTACTATCCGCATACAACATGATAGTTACTTCTTCTCCTGTATTCATCTGGGATTGTAATACTTGCTCCAATGCCTCATAGGGTACCACCTGCTTATCCACATGATACACCAGATCACTTGTTACAGAAACCGTAACCGTTTTTTTCGCTACAGACTGCTCTCCCGCGCTTGATCGTGGTAATAATAACTTTACGACCTGTGGGTTGGCAACCGCCGACGCCAACAGAAAGAATAACATCAAAAAAAACATGATGTCATTCAATGCTGCTGTATGTACCTCAGCAACAGGTCTATTTCGTCTATTTCGTATATTCATATTATGATCCTGGCTCGTCTAATAAATCAATAAACTCCACAGCCTCTGTTTCCATACGTAAGATCAGACGCTCTACCATCATATTCAAAATATGGTACCCGATATATGCTAAGATACCTATCGTCAACCCGGAGGCTGAAGCGATCATCTTCACATATAACCCACCAGATACCGTACCGATATCGATACCTCCGGCAATTTCAACCTCACGGAAAATTTGGATAACGCCAAAGATCGTTCCTACGAAACCCAACATCGGTGCAATACCGGCAATAATGCCCAAAATATTAATATTCTTCTCCAGTTTGGATACCTCTAATTTACCAACGTTTTCAATAGCACCTTCAATATCTTTGATGGGGCGTCCGACACGTGTTAAACCTTTTTGCAACATACGTGCTAACGCTGAATTACTCGAGCGACACACTGCGATAGCAGCATCCAGTTTACCCGACAACACATTGCTTTTTACCTGCGCCATCAATCCACCATCCAATCTTGAAGCATTCCTAATCGTAATATATCGCTCAATAAAGATTACCAATCCGAGAAAGAAGAGTAACAAAATAGGGATCATGATCCACCCGCCCTTCATCAATAATTGAATCAAGTTCAGATTTTCTTCTTGTGTAGCTAATTGTACAGACTGTTGTTGAACTTGGTTCAAAGTGTCCAGTGTTAGATTGTCTTGTAATAATGACATAGTAATCTATAATATTTATTGTAATGGTTTTTATTTTCTATTCTATTTAATTTTATCAGGCCAGGCATCTGCAATAATATGCTTTTGCACATAGTGCAATGCTGAATCCATTTCCTTTTTCGTTGCGTAAGTATCCCAAACTACTTTCTTACGGTTATGGGCAAGATTAGGAGATACTACTTTCACACTTTTATGCCCATCTTTATGAAAAGCTTCTGCCTGCTCATAAGCTTGCGCTAAGGTACGATGCGAGCCAATCACAATTTGATACTGATGTTTCACCGTTGGTACTTCATTCACCTCAGCGGGGATCTCCGTCACCGTTGTGTCTACTGATGTCGACGTATCCTGATTCAATAGTATTGTATTCGTATCTACCGAAGTCGTAGCACTCAAGGTGTCGAACCTGTCCGGGATAACAACGGTAACAGTTTTCTTTTCCTCTCCCCAATTCAATATATTGTAATAATAAAGTCCACCTATTAGTACCAGTGCCACGATAGCCACCAAACCATACCACATCGCGTTGTTGGAACGTTGAACTTCATCTTCTATCTCTGGTTCGGTCGGGGTAGCTTCAATTGGAAGAATTTCCTCCTCGCTAACTTCATTTCCCCCCTGTACAACTATAGGATCCTCAACAGGTGGATTGGCAATTACAATCTCATCATGCGAAAGCTCTTCAATAATTGGTTCGGGCTCTTCTACAGCCGGTGAATAAAATTTATCCTCCATGGATTCATAATTGAATCCGCTCAAGTCAATCGCCTTGAATACGTAACTATCGCCGTAACTTACTAAATACCCTAAATCATCCAGTTTAGCCTGGCCTTTTTGGTTTAGTTGCTCAACAATGGTACGTACAGCCACCTCTACCTCTTGTTCGGCATCCAGACGGTCATTTTGTTTCATCTGCTGTAAGTACGACACAAAGTCATAACCGTCAACAGATCTCGAGTCAAACTCAATAAATGTAATAGGTGGCAGGAATACATTTTTTTTTGCATCATAGGTCGCCGGGGTATGTATCCTTTTGAATACCCCCAAGCCTTTGACATATACTTCTGTCTGACGCTTTAATAATGTATGTATAAGTTTACCTAAATTCATTTACTATTGCTTTTGACCTGCAAATTTATAACCTTATTTCGTTAAAACGAAAAATTAAGTCCACCGATCATTCCAAATCCCAGTTTAGGATAATATAAGTAACGCTGGTATTCATTATTGAAGATATTATTTGCTTTTACAAACACACCTAAATTCTTCGTTGCTTTATACTCTGCACCTGCACTCAAGTCAAAAAATGCAGGAATACTTTCTTTACGGTATGAACCTGGATCAGGCACAAAACCCGGACCATCGTAATCGTAGGATTTTGCATACGATATCCCATGGAATAAAGCCTCTGCATCAATATACAATTTCTCTGATATGTTAAACCGTGCATTAGCCGCCAGACGCATCTTTGGTGTAAACCATGCTTCCTCTTCAGTAGCTGTAGTATATTGATCAATGTTCAGCTTTCCGCCTAGGTTAATCAATTCTGAAAGCCTAATATTAATTTCTCCTTCCAAGCCAATGTATTTGACAGTATTGTCTTCATTGCCATCATAAATCAAATCAAACTGAAAAGGGTTATTCAGGTTATTCACAAATAAAGGCAGCCCTTCCAAAGTCTTGTACATTACTTTAGCCTTATATCCAAAGGTAGCACCTGCATTTCCTTTGATCCCTCCAAAGAAACTAAGGCGTTCCACGACATTTCTAAAATCTTGTTGAGGAGCTAGGTAAGGATTTTGTTGGGTAAATGATTTATAAGAAGCACGTTGTACTCCTCCATTGATCCCACCGAATAAATGAATATAAGTAGGTACCAAAGAAAAATCAACTTCAGCAGAAGGAAAAATGTTAAATCTGCTACTATCTCCAAACTCAGAAACTAAATTGGCGCCTAGTGTAATTGCATAGTTATCCCCCTTGAAGCTGATGTATGGATTAATATTTGCTAATGAATTATTAATCTTGCCATCGTTTACCATGTTGGCCGTTCCACCAATAGAATTGACATCTACAGCTACATTAGCACCTATATTAAAGGCCCGCACGCGTTTATTCAGATAAGCAGAGAGCGCTACGGAGTTTTCATTCGCATCAAACTTATCCTTGTACGTATATGCATCTACTTTGGCTGAATACGAGAGTGCATCTTCATTCAGCGGATCGAAATTACTGGTTAATTCGCCTGTAAAATAGATGTCATTGAAACGCTGTGCCTCACGTTCACGGTTTAACGATTCCCCACTCACTGCTTCCGGTATACCGTAAAAGCGTGTGCCATATCTATTGTAACCAATCAATCCATCCACGGTAAACGCCGGAAGTACTCTTCTACCGAAGACACCTACTTCCTGCCTCGAAAACTTTTGATCTTCCAAACTTCCTTTTTGATTGAGGTGTTTTACAAAGCCTCCAAAACGAATATCTTCATAGTCTTCGACTGCGATGTAAGCTTCGCCAAGTATCGTACCTAAGTTACCGATCCCTAATTTCACATAATTGCTCGTGATATCTTCTATTCGCGTGAATGGCATTTCCTGCACATCCAATTGCTTCAGACCCGTATTGATATCCAATTTTTTATCCACTACATTGCCGTATGACAATTTTGGCATATAGCTGCGCTTATTGGTCATATCCGGACTACGACGGATCTTGACCGCATCGGCAAGAATAGGCTTATAATCACGAACGACATTAAAAGAATCTATAGTAACCGGTTTGTCCGGATTCTCTTGCGCTAATCCCTGTGAACCAAAACCTACTAACAACGCTACTATAGCATAATTCTTAAACCTTGTTTTATGCAATTTCATCTAACTATTTTTCTTTATGGCTGATGAAAACTCACCAGACGGTATCGGACTCGGTTTCATCATTATTTCCTATTTCTTGTTATTTAAGTTTTCCTAAGCGATCTTTTGCATCCCTGATTACACCATCTTCTTGATTTTCGTAGTTCTCAATGACACTCTCTAAAGTTGCTTTTGCCTGAAAGTTGTCGCCTTTCCCTTTGTACGCATCCGACATCAAGATAAACCCTCTACCAACCCAATAATCGTAAGAAGAGAATGTGTTCGAAATATCAAAAGCAGATTCAATAGCTTTGTCAAACTGCTTCGCTTTCAATTGTTGCTCGGCGACTAAATATCGCGCCTCAGCACCTGTAGCCGTTTTACTCTTCAATGCCGCCAGATTCAGCTCCTTAGTCGCCTCTACAGATTTATTGGTCGCTAAATAGGCCTTTGCTGCATATAGATGTGCTAAACCAATATCTTCTTGAGAAGATTTTTCGTAATTTCTAACCAGATTAGCATAATTTAGCGTCTCAATATAATCGCCAATATTGAAATAACTCACCAATAGATTTTGGATTGCAAAGCCATAATTCTCTTTGTATTCCGATGTTAACTCCAGTTTCTTCAACACCTGCACCGCTTCATTATATGCCTTATTACGCAAATGCAATTTAGATACGCTGACTAATGTCCGTTCCGTATATGCACTTGTCCAGTCGTTCATAATAATATTATAATCGTGGAGCGCCTCTTTGTCCTTACCTAGAGCTGCATAGCTTTCTGCGCGGATAAATCGTGCATATTTTTCTTGGATAGGTTTAGGAAACTTGTCAAAATAAGCATTTATAGCTTCAACAGCGCCTTGCCAACTTCCTCTATCAAATAAATTACGTGCTATACCGAATGTGTGTGCATCCTGCTCTGCCTTGCTTAAATCGCCGATATTGGTACTCGTTGCATATCGGATATAACCGGTAGCATCATTATTGTCCAAATAGATGTTTTCAATAGAGCGGATAGCCTGTTTTGCCTCATCCGTGGTCGCGTATTGGTTTACGACACGTTGGAAAGTTGCCAAAGCAGCATCGTTGTTGTCCTGATTATACTGTACCAGGCCGATGGTTACCAGCGCACGTGGAACGTAAGAGCTGCGCGGATATTTCTCGACCATGGATTGGAGCCCGGCAATAGCCTGGTCATGTTGTCCCATCAAGAAATAGGTATATGGAACTTCAAAAGCCACATCATCGGCATAATTGGAGTTCGGATATTTCGCTATGACCGAATTCAATGTCGCAATTTTTTCTTGATTATTTCCCTGTAGCCCCTGAATGATTCCCCGTTGAAACAACGCATAATCCTGGCTTTGTGCATTTGAACTGATCAAACGATCGTAATACGTCATGGCTTTACCATAATTTTTAGCTCCGAAATAAGAGTCGGCCAAACGTGCAATGGCATCATTGCGTGTATTTAACTCAATACCATCTTTCCCACCGGTTGACAGAAAACGTTCGAAATAATTGGCTGCAGTTGTATAATTATCATTCCGGAAAGCCGCGTATGCAAGTGCATAATTGGCGTAGCTGTACACGTCCGTGTTCCTGGCAACAGGTAGTTGCAGGAATTTATTGAAATTAGCTACTGCTTCACGATACTTACGGACTTCATACATCGCCTCTGCCTTCCAATAGGTTGATAAAGCATAAATTTCCTCATCATAACGATTTGCTTCTGACCGCATGAACATTGAAATTCCATTTTCAAAAGCACGCTCATTGTAATACTCCAATCCACGATAATACGTCACCTTTTGATAGGCTGCCTTAGATTCTCTGGTCGTCCGGTCGATAGACTCCAATACATCTACCGCTGCACGGTAACTTTTTGTACTCAAGAGTACCTCCGCCAGCAACGTTTTGGCCTCTTCGGTACGTACAGATCTGGGATAGGTCTCCAAATATTCCTGTGTCGCATCTAGCGCAACCTGATGAAAATCCAATTCATAAGAAAGCTTGGCATAATTAAACAATCCTTCCTCTTTCAACTGAGGATCAAATTCCAGTTTCGACGCTCTAAAAAAAGCATTACGTGCACTCTGCTTATTATCCGTTTTCAAAAATGCGTCACCCAATGTAATCATTGCTGATTGATAGTACGCATCAGGTTCATTCATTTTCTCTAATTCAGTGATAGTTTTTTCATAATCACCTAATTTATACGCAATATATCCGATCTGATAGCTATCCTGGTTATTTTGCGTTTTTCCCTGATCTTGTGCTTGAAACTTATCGTAGTAGGCTTTTGATTGTTTCAAATCACCTTTTATAAAATAAGTTGCTCCGATAATACGGAACATTTCTGTTTCGTTTTCCTGCTTCGTAGTCTGCAAGATCGGTAACGCATAACTCAGCACATCATCGTAACGCTTGTCCAAAAAGTAAAGCGCAGTGATATAGTACGGATAACTTGTTTCATAAGTTTTAGATCCATTCAGCCGTTCAAACTCGTTTAATGCCGTCTTATATTCTGCATCCAAATAAGATAGGTAAGCATAGTAGTAGATGGATGCTTCCTGATACTGGCTTTTTTCATCTTTTAACCTTTCAAAGGCCGGTTTAGCTGCAGTGTACTCATCTGTCATAAATTGTGCATACGCCAACTTAAACCGATACTCTGTATTCTCTGCACCTGCAAGATTTTTAGAGTCTATTTTCAAAAACCATTCGATTGCCTTTGGATAATCTTTCTTTGCATAATACGAACGTCCTATTTGGAAATAAGCCGCTTTAGCATTAGCACTAGCGGGGAAATCCCTGATATATTTTAAAAACTGTGCCTCAGCATCAGATTCATCCAACTCCAATGCACATATAGCTTGATAAAAACGAACATTTTCTTTGATTAATGTCAATTCCTCTGTTTCATCCAATTGGAGCGTAGATTTGGTACGTAACGCATCAACTTGGCTAAACTGCTTAGCAGCTGAGCTATACTTCCCTCTTTCAAATAATTCTATCCCGGATTTATATGCCTTGTTAATATCTTGCCATGCCGTTTGCTGCGCAAAAATAGGAGTTGATAATAAACTTAAGGCGACACCTAAACCGTAAATTTTGTTGTACATAGTGGTGTGTAATCTATTATGTATTATAAAATTCTTTAAAAAACTTACTACTAAATCTTCCTTCATCAAAACATAAATAAGCTTCAGCAATAGACTTAGCTTCATAATACGAAAATAATCGTTCAAAAACAAGTTTTCCTTAAAAGTTGTTAACATCTGTTAATAACCATACTATTTAACGAAGATTTAACAGAAATTGTATTCTGTGCATGGTATTTACCATATATTATATAGTCTTTGAAAAATCGCTGTTGATTTATTTCTTCAACAGTTTTTATTTTAGCGTCAATCTTAACTTAAACATTTTTTTCCTTTCCCCTTGTTTTTTCTTATACTTGACGTCTGAATTTAATAACCATCTTTTCTGATTAGAAATCAACGAATAGCATTGTGAAAAAAGAAGATCTTGAGATGATACAGGCGATCAACGATGCTGATCCCATAGCTTTTAAGAAGCTATTCGATACGTATTGGAAAAAAGTGTACCGCATAGCTCTTCAGAAATTGCCCCGGGAAGAGGATGCCTCGGATATTACACAAGATGTGTTTTATATTATTTGGAAGAATAGAGGATACTGGCATGTAAAAAATAATATAGAGGGTTATCTTGTATCCATGGTACGACATAAGATCTATGATTTTTATGCGAAGAGAGATAGGCTTCCTATTTTTGTTCCTCTTGATAAACAAGAGGAATATTGGGATCATAGCTTTCAAGAAGGTGAACAAGATGACTTCACTGCGGAGAATCAATTGGTAAAAAAAGAACTTGAAGCTATGCCTGATAAAATGCGAGAAGTATTTATGCTAAGTCGATTTGAAAATCTTTCTGCCCAACAGATTGCAGACAAATTAGGTATTTCCGTACAGACGGTACGTAACCAGATTTCATCGGCGTTAAAACGCTTCAAGGCACGATTTGGAGATAAAGCAACCTGGTTACTGTTTTTATTTTTCATTAAGTTTTAAAGTTAACGCGACAGAAAGGTTCTATTCCATAGTTTTAGCTTACGCAGATCCTGACCACCCCCTCTGTCTGAAAGTCAAAAAGAACCAAAACTATCACTAAATGGAGCTCATCGAAGATAAATTCGACGCTTGACTCCTTTGTGACACTAAGATTAATACATCTCTTGGCTATTGCCAAACCAGAACAAAGTGAAGCTCAACGTAGCTAAAAGTTCTTCGGTAATATCTCAGCCGAAACAAAAATTTATTTTTTCATTTTCATATAGTATGTTTTTAAAAAAAGGGAGACTATATATGTAGAAATCAAAAATATGATTATGCGATTGCTATCCAATAAACGAAAAGGCGAAAAAAAGAACGAAATCTGGCGTGGTATTGTTAACAAGGCCCGGCAGGATGGAGACAATAGCCTTGACAGTATTGTCGAGACAAAGGTAGTACCTATTTATAAAAACAGATGGGTAGCCGTTGCTGCGGTCATAACGTTATTTTTGTTAGCATCTATATGGATGTATCAAAACGCGACGGATCATCGGTTTTTGGGCGAGAAGGATCTACAAGAAGTATTTGCTGATGTGGGATCTGTTTCTAAATTGGTATTGTCTAACGGAGATACTATTTTATTAGACGACAAGAATGGATTGGATAGTAATATTGCGTATCTATCCAATGAAAATCAGGCTCTTGATTTTAGAAAATTTGAACAAAAAGATCTTCTGGAAGAGCAGCAGATTATCGAAACAGGAAGAGGAAAGCAATTGCATATTATTCTGTCGGATGGGACAGCGGTATGGCTTAATGCTTCGTCTAAAATTATATTCCCCGCTCGTTTTATGGGTATCGAACGTGAAGTATCAATAGATGGTGAGGTCTATTTTGAAGTAGCACACGATCAAAAGTCGCCATTTATCGTAAAGGCTGACGGACAACAAGTAAAGGTGCTTGGAACTCATTTTAATATGCGGAGATATAAAGAAGAGGACATAAAATCGGTAACATTATTAGCCGGATCCGTTGAGGTAAGTGGGCAGGATCAAAATAATAAACCCGTGATACTAAAACCAGCTGAGCAATTTGTACACATAGCGCATCAAAACAAATCCCTTGTCCAAACATTGAGCAATCCCGAAGCTGTTATTGCCTGGAAAGATGGCGATTTTTATTTCGAAGATGCAGGAGCCGAGACCATTGTCAGAGAACTGGAACGATGGTATCCGGTTTCAATCGGCATAAAGCAACAAGATACGACAAAGAAAATATCAGGACGAATCAAACGGACAGATTCGATGAAAGAAGTAGCGGATATGCTGCGCTTCTTTGATATTGAAATACAGGTCGAAAAGCAAAATTAAACTAACAATCAGTCAATTATATTTTTTTAAACCTCAAATCATTATGAAACATTTTTTCATGAAGTACAGGCGCATGAGAGCATATCCACTACAGACGATCCTGTTGCTTCTTTCTTTTTTTCAGTTTAAGATAGCTTTGGCGCAAATCAATATTGTAGCCAAGCAAAAATCTCTAACCGTTATTTTTAATCAGATTGAAAAGCAGAGCGAGTACGTATTTTTGTACGACAAGGCGATTGCCAATACACCTGCACTTTCTATTGACTGCAATGACTGCTCTATTGAGCATGTGATCCAACTTTTGGAAAAGCAAACGAAATTGGAGTTTAAGATTTCGGGGCAGCAAATTTTGGTAAAGTTGAAAGCAGACGGTGCCACCGTCTCTTCTATACCTGCAGCTAGCCTACAGGCCGCTCAAAAAGATACCATTCGGGGAAAGGTTGTCGATGAACAAGGCCAACCAATTGTAGGAGCTACTCTTTTGATAAAGGGGACAAAAATCGGGACTTCTACAGATATGGACGGAAATTTCAAAATGCAACGTATTGCACCGACACAAGCCCTTATAGCAAACAGTATTGGTTATCACCCTGCAGAGGTACAAGTCGGTGCTCAAAAAATGGTCATGGTAGCACTACGTATAAATGCGCAAGAAATCGAAGATGTTATTATTTCTACGGGACTTCAAAAGCGTGAGCGTAACAAACTCGTAGGTAATGTATCCTCCATCAAGGGTGAAGATTTGGAAAGTGCCGGAATAACCACTATAGACAAAGCCTTAAGAGGAAAATTGACCGGTGTGTATGTTCGTTCGAACTCTGGCAGACCTGGTGAAACAGGGTCTATTATTATCCGCGGAAGTAATACGCTGACAGGAAGCGCAGAGCCCTTAATTATTTTGGATGGTATGCCATTGCAAAATGGAGAGATCGCAGGAACGAACAAGAGCAGTTCGAATATCAATAATCTCTTGACGAATGGTATCGGCAATATCCCTCCTGAAGATATTGCCAGTATTGATATCCTTCGTGATGCAACAGCAGCTTCTATCTTTGGAGCACGTGCAGCCAATGGGGTAATTGTCATCACGACCAAGCGTGGCGAGGCAGGTAAAGATTATATCAATTACACCACGAAACACGGTTTGACAATGCGTCCAAAAAATGGGTTTAATTTCATGGATTCTCAAGAAAAGATTGCATTTGAAAGACAGCTGTATCAAGATTTTCACCCCGTATATGGTGGTCGGATTAATCAACTGCTGATGCAAGTAGACAACGGTGCTCTTACAGCTCAAGAGGCCGAAGCCCAGATTGCAAATCTGAGCAATATCAATACGGACTGGATCGATGTGTTGTATAACCCCGCTTATCAACAAACACATAATGTGGCTATGTCAGGTGGTAGCACCAAACTACAATATAATGCATCTGTTAACTATCAGGATGCCAACGGAACCTTGATGGAAAATAAGTTCAAGCAGGGGGGAATGAATATTAAGTTGACACGTAACTTCAGTGATAAATTACTGATCGACTTTAGTTTATTGTCTACCATCAAAAAAAATAAAGAGGGGCAATCTGCACTCGACCCATTCCGTTACGCGATGTTTGCAAACCCATACGAAAGACCATATAATACCGATGGATCGTATGCCTGGGATGAAACCTATAGAAGTTTAAGTACCAATATCGGTGAAAGGTCATTTTTAAATTATCAGACCTTTAATATGGTTCGCGAATTGCGGGAAAACACCCTGACCACAGACTATGGCAATATCCGTAGTCAGTTTGGCGTGGAATGGAAGTTTTTGGATGGTTTCCAATATCGGGGTACCGGTGTGTTGAATTACACCAATGTACAGACTATGGATGAAGCACGTCAAGGCACATTCCGCTCATATAATAACAACTGGTTGAATAAGGCTGTAACCGCGGGTTCGGGAACATTGGAAAAGTTTAACTATGGCTTTTTAGAAGAAAACTCCGGTAAAACCATTGATTATACCGTTCGCAATACCGTAGAATATAATAAGACTTTTGTACAGAAGCATTTTGTACAGGCATTCGTGGCCAATGAGGTTTCAGAAAGGACTAATAACAGATTCTTTCACTATAACCCCATTTATTTGCAAGAGTACCGTATGGCCGGATACCCATCATGGGATGATATTCCTGCATCTACCTATAAAAGGTTAGATTTTACCCAATTGGGAGGCACCTACTATGAGAAAGATCGGTCCGTATCTTTTATCAGCTCCTTTGCATATTCTTATGATAACCGTTATGTATTGAATGCCAATTTCCGCTCGGATGGGGTAGATATCATTGGTTCCAAAAATCAGTTTACGCCACTATGGTCCGCCGGTGCAAAATGGAATGCACATGAGGAGCAGTTTGTAAAAGAGAATGCGACCTGGCTGAACAGATTGGTGTTTTCTTATGGCTACGGATATACCGGCAGTATAAACAGAACAGTGTACCCTTTCCATACGTACACCCTAAGCGCATTGGTGTATGATGACATCGTAAAAGCATCTGCATTTAATTACGGTAATCCTGTGCTGAAGTGGGAAAACAAGCGGGATATCAACTATGGTGCACAATTATCTGTTTTAAATAGCCGACTAAATATTGAGGCCAATTACTACGATAATAAAGTTTCGGATCTATTGGATAATGTAAGCCTGCCGGCATCGATTGGACGGACCTCGTCCGTGGTAAATGCGGGTATCCTATCTAACAAAGGCTGGGAGCTTTCGGTACGTGTAGAAGCAGTGAAAAATACCGATTGGCTCTGGGAGATTGGCGCTAACCTGACCACTGTAAACAACAATCTCGATAAAGTCTATTATAAAAAGACTCCGAACATTTCTTCACTAAGTCCGCAGAATGTAGAAAACTATGCGGTTCGTTCTTGGTTTGGTTATAAATATAGTCATATCGACCCGACAAATGGCCATCTAATGGTCTTTGCGCAGAAAGTAGACCCTGTAGGTAATATTGTAGGTGATGAAGTCATCGACTTATCAAAAATTACTTCTGCTGATCTACAGACAAAATATCGCACCTACTACCTCGGTCAGCAAGATCCCAAAACTTATGGTGGGTTCAATACCCGTGTCCGTTATAAAAACTTCACCTTATCGAGCAATTTTGTTTTTGCTGACGGTAATATGATCAAAGGGTTTCAGGATCGCCGCGAAGGACCGAGCGGTCAGACAGATGATATAACGGCAAGTCGCACCAATCGATTGAAAAACCAACAGTACCATTGGAGGCAGCATGGAGATGTTACAGACATACCTTTTTACGCACAGAGCACTTCAAACTACACATTCTATCTTACAGACAGAGATATTGAGTCTGGTGCATACATCAAGTGTACAGAACTTGGTTTAAATTGGAGAGCAAATCCTGCTCTATTTAAGAAGCTTGTTAAGCAATTGCAAGTAGGGGTATTTGCAAACAATTTGTTTACGATAACTCCATATTCGGGGATAGATCCTGAGACACAGATGGCTTTTGGTTATCCAACAACACCTAGTTATACATTTTCCTTAAACATTGGATTTTAATTGACATGAAGAAGTTATTTTTATTCTATATATTAATTGGAGGACTGTTTATGAACAGTTGTACGGATTTCTTAGATCTCCCTCCAAAAAATCAGCGTGCTGTAAATTCGCTGAATGATGTGAAATCGGCTTTAGCCGGATATTTGGATGCATTTGCACGATCCAATACCAGGCCAATCGTTGGTCCAAGCCCTATCGTAACAGAAGCGCAGAATATGATGTTTGAAGCCTATGCTGATAATTTTGATTTTGAAGCGAACATGGGACAGTATATCAATTCAATGAATATACATGCACAGGAGAAGTTCTATGCCAACAAATTGTTGTTTAACGATGTAGAGACTACGGATTACATTTGGAACAACTATTATGCAGCAATCGGTTTCTTTAATGCTTTAATCGATCAATGTGATCAATTGAAAGGTGCCGATGAAGAGGAGTTAAAAAGAGTAAAAGGAGAAATGCTCGTGCACAGAGCCTACTTTATCTTTAAGCTGCAACAATACTTTGCACCTATGGATCAGGAAGATCTGGGCATACCTTTGTTTTTACATACCGGAACTGAAGAGGTCGGTATGGAAATGAAACGTAAGCAGTCTTCCGAGATTTATAGTGTGCTGACTGCTGATCTGAAACAGGCACTTGCCTTCTTCAATGAAGTAGGTCCAAATCAAGGGTTTAACCACTTTTTTAACAATCGTTATATTCAGAATTTGCTGGCACAGGTCTATTGGTTCAAAGCAGAGTCATCCGCTAAGCAAAGTAGTGATTATGTTGAAGCACAAAAGTATGCTTTAGCAGCAATAGAAGGCACAGATAATTATATTCCAAAAACCCATTTGGAGTTTCAGAATGTACAGCGAAACTTAAATACGGAATATCCGGCCGTTTATATGCAGAGTATATCGTTCGGTACGGTGGCACCGATTTTTGGCTCTAATTTAGATTATATAGGTTATTCTCCAAATAATCTCGAAGTATCCGCGGATTTCTTTAATCTTTTTGATGCCAATGATCTTCGTAAAGCAGCCTATTTCAATGGCACGGTGATGTCAAGCAGCTGGCCTGATGGTATGGCTAATGGACAGAAATATGTGCGTATACACTTGTTTACACCAGAAGAGGCCTATCTAATCTTGGCAGAAAGCTATTATCGTAATAATGAGCCGGGATTGGCATTGACTACACTTAATAAATTCAAAGGGTTTAGAGGGGCAGTCGAAAAGTCCGGACTTACAGGGACAGCCTTGCTGGAAGAGATTATCAATGAGCGCCGCAAAGAGTTTTTCTGTGATACAGACAAAAGATGGTTAGATTTAAAGCGCTATAGAATCGGTAACATCGAGCGAAATCTACAATTCTTCAATACCGGTTATACGATTAAGGTAGAACCAGGGGATTACCACTATGCATTGCCAATTCCACTAGCAGAATTACAGGAGAATCCTAACATGGTGCCTAATCAAGGATGGACAACAATTGTTTTTTAACTTTAAAAAAGAAAGTGATGAAAAGAATATTATATATACTTGCTTTGTTAATTGGGCTGCAAGGCTGTGAGAAAGAAGGATTTGATTATGCGATCTATCAGCCGCAGGCAGAAGATGTAAGCTCCCTTTATTTCTCTACGGGTAGTCCTACTTTAATTGCTGATGGAAAGGCTTCTTTACAATTTGTATTGGAGACATATCGAACAATACAGATCAAAGATGCTGCAGGACAGCTCAAAGATACCAGTATGTTTATGGATTACCGGGCATTGCCTGAGTCTGCTGTGCAGATATACGTGGATGAACAGCGTATCTCAGGTATGGAATATAGTACTACTGATGTGTCAAAGACAAGCATATCCTGTTATGCGCAGATTGGTAATATAAAATCGGAAGTAAAGGAAGTTGCTATCCGTCAACCGAAAGACGTAGGGGCTAAGCGTTATGTAGACGTGGTGTTTCATGTGTTGGAACTAAGTCCGACAGATCAGTTGTATGACCCCTTGACTTATCAGGAAGTGACACCGAAACAACTGAATGATGCGGTCAGCTATGCCAATACAATCTTCAGCAACAAAGTAGGGAAAGATCCGAATGGAGGTTCTGCAAATATTGAATTTAGGTTAGCTACAAAAAATGTATCAGGAGCAACATTGGCGATTCCGGGATATAACAAGATTATCTATGACATGACCTGGAAAAACTCCTCGGCAGCAACTGCGGCAACGCTACCCTATAACCTGACTCATTTTACCAATAGAATAAATGCAACAGTAGCGTATCAATGGGATAAAAGTAGGTTTTTGAATATTTACGTGATTCCTAGCTCGCCCAATAATAGCATAGGGGAGCACCGGGCAGCTTATCAAATTGTCCCGGTAGGACAAACTGCCATAGCAGGTATTGATAAGATTGTTACTTCAGAGACGGAGGTTCCTACAACCGATTTTTATACAAACTACGGTCTGGGTATTCATCGTAGTGTATTCTTCCCGGATCCGAGCCGTAAGATCGAGATAGCTTCTTATTTTGCAAGATATTATGGTTTATATTCAACGAATTCTACGGGAACTAGTGTTAATGACTATGTCACAGATACAAGAAAATACTTGACAGGTACGACTCAAACGGCAAATGTGATCGGAGGTCTTTTAAAAGTAGGTATTGACGGAGAAAAGTTTTTAGCCAATAATGCGATGGACGATATCCGTTATGCATCGTTGAGAAATAGTTTGACCCAGGGACAGGTAGACCGCATCAGACTGGTGATGGAAAGATCTCCTGTACGTAAAGCTTGGTCATTACAATAAAAGATAATATGAGAAAAGTACTATACACCGGGCTTGCATTGATCTGCAGCCAAATGGTAATGGGCCAACTAAAAGTAAAAGTGGTCGGCACGGTAACCGGTGATACCGAAGGGTACAATAAGGTTTATTTCTATAGTCAGACAGCCAAAGATTCTGCAGAGATTAACAACGGGAAATTTGAAATCAATGTCAATGAGGCTGTCGTGGGCTCACGTGCTATTTCTATTGAGTATGATCAAAAAAAAAGACGGATGTACTCCCCCTTAGTGTTGTTTTACGATCAATCGGGCACAATAGATGTTACTTTTGATATGGTTAAAGGGTTATCTTCAGCTACGGTAGCGGGTATGCCTTCGGCAGTTACCTATTTTAACTACAATGCGGAAAGACCTAAAGCCTTCGTAGAAGCACGGAAAGAAGCAGTTGCAAAATTTGGAGAAGAAGCACTCAAGCGCGGGAATGCACAATTTGAAGCCGCTTCTACCTATCAAGACGGTCTATTAAGCAAGGGATATGATGCCGTGCTGAACAAATACTTTGACGGCAGTAAGTTAGTTGCCCCGATGCTGGTGTTGAATACGTTGGCTAGCTTGCCTACCGCAAGAGCGGAGGAGTATTACAACCGTCTATCCGATAAAGCGAAAGCCACAGATGCAGGAAAAACCCTGTACGCCAAAATCCAAGGCTTAAAAAATGCTTATATCGGAGCATCCGTTAAGAACTTCCAATTGCCCGATCAACATGGTAAAACACAGTCTTTTGATCAATACAAGGGAAAATATGTATTATTGGACTTTTGGGCATCCTGGTGCTCACCCTGCCGTGCATCGTTTCCGCGTATCAGAGAGGTGTACAGCAAATTAAACGGAAAGGACTTTGAGATCGTCAATATTTCGATAGATCAGAATAAACAGGCGTGGTTAAAGGCGGTAGGCGAAGAAGCAAACCCCTGGCCACAGCTATATGATGACTGTAAAGTCGCCTACGAGTTTTTTAATATCAGTGCGGTACCTACATCGTATCTGATCGATCCTGATGGCAAGATCATTATGAAAGAGATTGGTTTTGATCCAAAAGGAGGAGGAGCAATGGAAGAGAAACTAGAAGAGATATTTAAGGTTAAATTTTAATATAGATAATAAGATGAAGAGAGTAATTTTAGGTGTAGTTTCGGGACTAATGATGGTTACCGGGGTATTTGCACAGACACGTGATTATATCACGGTAAAAGGAAAAGTTAGTTTTCCTCCGGCCAAGGAATTTCAAGAGAAATATCCTTTTGTCCTTAAAGATAAAGCGATGAAAGATGCGGAGGTTTATCAAACTATTCAATTAAAAGAAGATAGTACTTATGAGATCAAAGTTCCTGCAAAAACACCCCGTATGTATTCTATGGACGTATTTGGATGGGATAGAATCACATTTTGGGCAGGGAATGATGATTTGAAAATCGATTTCCGTGGAGAGGACACTGCTAAGGTAAAGATTAAGAATCCTCCGTATATCTTTATTGAATCCGAGGGTAAGGATAACCAGTTGATCAATATGCTGAACTGGGAGACATACCAAAACTATCAAAACACGATCGCTATCGGCAAAAGACAATATATGGCGATGCAGAGTAAGGACACAGCCATGACTAAATCATTGACAGATATGATGATGGAACAGTACGACAATATGGCTACCCGTGCTAAATGGTATGTAAAAACATTCAAAAATGATCCGCAGGTTGTTTATGCTTTAGGTTATGTGAGCCCACGTAGAGAGCAGGAGTTTATTTTAGAATATGTCAACCCTTTGATTGCCAAATACCCTTGGTTGAAAGAGGCGAAAGAAGTAAAAGAAAATATTGACAAAGCGCTAGCTGCTGCAAAGAAAACCGAAGATGGTGCTAAATTTATCAATATTACACAAGCAGATCCGAATGGCAAAAACATTAATCTATACGATTACCTAAAAGGTAAGAAATATGTCTTGGTAGATTTTTGGGCATCATGGTGCGGCCCTTGCCGTGCGGAAAATCCACATATCTTAAAGGTATATGATCAGTACAAGAGCAAAGGATTTGATGTATTTGCCATCTCATTAGACGACAATAAAGACAGATGGATCAAAGCAGTAAAAGATGATAAAATGCCTTGGGGACAGGTTTCTGATTTGAAAGGGTGGAAAAATGAGGCTGCACAGTACTATAATATTACAGCCATCCCGATGAATTATTTATTGGACGAAAATGGCATTATTGTAGCGAAGAATTTAAGAGGAGATAATCTGGAGAAAGAAATTGCGAAGCTTTTAAATAAATAACAGGAATGAAGCGTATTTTAATGATGACCTGTTTATTTGTCTTGCTTATGCCAGACAAAAGTCAGGCACAGATGGCAGCAGCTGCCTCTGTGGGATGGGATATAAGCCACAGTGTGGAATTACCAATCGCTCGAGATTCAGTCTGGAGTTTACTGAAAGACCATAGCTTAGTATCTAAATTATCTAATGAGTATACACAATCTATAGTGAATAAGGATAATGTAATGCCTATTCTTCGCGAAACCACTTTCAAAGACGGGACAAAACGTGAAGAGCTACTATCCCAATTGGAAGAACAACATCGCTTTCTGGTATTCAAAATCAATGACAGCTCCTTGCCTCAGGGTATAAAGTCGGTGCAGATAGCCATCTTTACCAAGGAAAAAGAAGATCAGCTGACAGAGATCAACTGGAAAATAATTATGGAAGGAGATCGGGAAGCAAAGAAAAAATATCTAGAAGTATTGAAAATTGAAATTGGAGAATACGAAAAAGGATTTCAAAACTACCTTCAAGCTAAGCCGAAGATAATTCGGGCAGTTAGCATGCAATAGTGTATGCTAACGATTCAGAAGAGGTGTTCAATGCAAATTGAACACCTTTTTTGTTTCTATACTTTCCGACAGACATGAAGGTACTTCTACCCTCTCTTACCGGCTAGAAGATACAAAACGGCCATACGTACGGCTACACCATTTTCTACCTGATCTAAGATAATAGCGTGTTTGCTATCGGCAACATCCGATGTAATCTCCACACCTCTATTAATAGGACCCGGGTGCATGATGGTGATCTCCTTATTTAGCGAATCTAATATTTCCTTGTTCAATCCATAAAGCATAGAATATTCACGAAGCGATGGAAAATAGGCAATATCCTGACGCTCTAACTGTATGCGGAGCATATTTGCCACATCGCACCAGTTCAATGCTTTCATCAAATCATGCTCTACTTTCACTCCTAAAGAGGTAATGTATTTAGGGATCAAGGTCGTTGGCCCGCAGACCATCACCTCTGCTCCTTGCTTTTGAAGACAGAGTATATTCGACAGTGCTACTCTGGAATGCAAAATATCACCAATAATAGCCACCTTTCGTCCGGCAACATCGCCATAACGTTCACGAATTGAAAAAGAATCCAACAAGGCCTGCGTAGGGTGTTCGTGTGCACCATCACCGGCGTTTACAATTTGTGCATCTACATGTCTGCTCAGAAATACACCTGCCCCGGCATAGGGATGACGCATAACAATCATATCGACTTTCATCGCTAAAATGTTATTAACCGTATCGATCAGCGTTTCTCCTTTACTCACAGATGAGGATGAAGCTGCAAAATTTATGGTATCTGCAGAAAGTCTTTTTTCCGCTAATTCAAAGGACAATCGCGTACGGGTTGAATTTTCAAAAAAAACATTCGCGATGGTAATATCTCTTAAAGATGGTACTTTTTTAATCGGACGATTTAAGACATCTTTAAAATTTTCGGCTGTATCCAAAATAAGCTGAATATCTTTTTCAGTTAGGTCTTTGATACCCAATAAATGGCGTGTACTTAACTGTTCTGTTGTTGTTGACATCGTATCAGAAAAATTTATCTGTTTAAAGCTTTATTTCTTCTCCGTAATGAGTACTATGCTATCCTCTTGATCCACCTCTTCCCAGCTGACAATCACTTTTTGAGAGTCAATAGAATCGACTTGAATACCGATATAGTCGGGCTGAATGGGAATCTGGCGTGAAAAACGTCGATCAACCAATACGAGAAGTTCAATTTTTCCGGAACGACCAAACGCTTGCACCGCATCCATCGCAGAGCGAATAGTCCGTCCTGTCCATAATACATCATCCACAAAAATCACATCCTTACCTTCGACAATAAAGTCAATCTGTGTACTATTAGCCAGCAAGGGAGAGCTACCTTTCATTCGGAAATCATCCCTATAGAATGTAATATCCAAAATGCCTGTACTAACATCTTTCCCGGTCATCTCTTTCAATTCTTTAGCCAAGCGTCGTGCTAAGTATGTACCTCGCGGTTGTATACCAATTAAAGCTGCATTACTAAAATCACCATGATTTTCAATCAATTGCTGACATAGTCGTTTGATTGTAATCTGAAACTTAGGACCGTCTAATAAAATAGATTGTTTCATATTGGAATAACCTAACTTTTAATGCCCATAAGGAATATCCTAACCATATTATTCATATTTGTACAGCTTGTGCTATATGGATATTTCATCTGGGAATATTTAAACAAAAATACACTTTTTATCGAAAAATAGAATCACGGAAAGGATATCTTTCGACATAAAAAAGGCAGCTTAGTAGAATAAGCTGCCTTTTTTAATTTTACTATTGTTGGAATAAATAGGTATATTCCTTGAAAAGCTTATCAACTTCCGCTTTCATTTCCTTATCCCCACTAGTTTCCAAAACCTGTTGGTAACGTTGTATAGCCGCCAATCCAAAACGGATATTACGGTATTCAAAATTATTTTTGGTTTCCGAGATGTTCATATAATATTTCAAATTCTCACCAATGTATTTCAGATTGCGGGCGACTATTTCCTTCGCTTTAGCAGATTCACCCACTTTATACATCGCATCAACCAATGGCGTATAACTCATCGCTTCAGACATCTGGTAAGTTTTCTTCGGCATACTTTCATACGCCTTCAAGACCACGTTACGTGCTTCTTCTGTTCTATTCTGTGCAATTAAACTCTGTGCTGTTTCTCCAAATATCGAACTTACATACAAACTGATATAACGATAAGAATCCGGATCCAGGAAGGCAGAATTTGCCAGATTGCCCCATTGGTATTTATTAACAATATGATCGTATACCACATCCGTGTTTACGATCGAGCTTGGATCACCTTGTTTCAAACCAGTATTAATCGGCATTAAACGCAATGCAAACCCCTCAGACACCAAAAATCGATCTAACCCTATGTAATTTTCCTCCGGTGTAGTTGATGTAAAATAGATTGGTCTCTTCCAATTGTTATTTACCAAAATTGCCATGATAGAAAGTTCGGCACGACTCACATAATTCATAGAATAATTCCATTGCAAGGTATCGACAATCGATTCTTCCCATTCCTGAGGAACAACCTTATTGGAAATCACCGCATTTCGATCTACTACAAGCTGCATATTTTTTGTAGGCAGTAAGTTTACATATTCACCGCTTTGCAACGGCGCTTTATTCTTCTGATTGTCAGAAAGCATCACATTCAACAGATCCTGCACATCAATATATCCCTGAATCTTCATATCCTGGTAGTAGATTACATCACGTACTCCGTCTTTCACCTTTTCAGGGTCAATATGGATGGGTAACGCATCTGCATCATTTACTTTTTGCATCATCTGACGCATATACCAGTCCGAACTCAGTAAGCTTAGGTTAACTACACGCACATCCGTACGGAAGCCTTCTACTTCTTGTACGTACCATAATGGATAGGTATCATTGTCGCCATAGCTAAACAAAATTGCATTAGGTGCACATGACTCCAGGTAGTTGCGGGCCATATCGCGAGCAAGGAACTTTTCCGAACGATTATGGTCACCCCAATTCTGTGAAGCCATTAATACCGGAGCAGCAAGCACTCCTATTCCTATCGCAGTATATGCTGCTGTCTTGGCATTTATTTTCTTACTTAATGCGTCTGCAATAGCCAATACCCCTAACCCGATCCAGATCGAGAAGGCATAGAATGATCCGGCATAGGCATAGTCTCGTTCACGGGGTTGCAGTGGTGTTTGATTTAGATACAGTACAATCGCTAAGCCGGTAAAGAAAAACAATAACCCGACTACACCTGCATCACGCTGATTCTTCCCAAAATGCCAGAAAGCACCGAATAAACCAATGAGCAATGGCAAAAAGAAATAAGTATTTCGAGTCGGATTTTCCTTTTCAGAAGTCGGTAAAACACTTTGCCCGCCTACTAGCATATTATCAATAGGCTTAATACCGCTAATCCAGTTACCTTCCGTCAAGGAACCGTGTCCCTGAATATCATTTTGCCGACCTACGAAATTCCACATAAAATACCGTCCATACATGTGTCCGATTTGGTACCCAAAGAAGAATTTTAAATTGTCGGAAAAAGTTGGAGATTGATTTTCTCCCAAACCCAAGTATTCGCGGTAAAAACTAGGATGTCCTCCCTTTTCACTATAGATTCTCGGAAAAACAGTCTCTTTATCGTATTTATATCCTGTTTTCTTTTTGGCAACGACATATTTATCTTTATCCTTGCGATACACTTTACCTGATTCCACCAGATCTATTGGTCTAGCATCGAAAAACCGTCCTTTAAACAAAGGTTCGTCACCATATTGTTCACGGTTAAGGTAGCTTAAAAAAGTAAAAACATTATCCGGGTCACTATTGTTTAATGTCGGATTTGCTTTTGCACGAATAAGGATCATCGCAAATGAACTGTACCCCAAAATAATGAAGCCCAATGAAATCAATGCAATATTAAGTACAGGTTTGATCTTTTTGATCGAATACCATATACCATATACCAAGCCTCCTGCTACTAAGAGTGCAAAGAAAGTGACTCCCGTTCCAAATCCCAGTCCAAGTGTATTCACAAAGAACAGATCGGTAAATGCCGCAAACTTGATCAGATATTGAATAACTCCCCAAAGAATCAATGCCAACACCACCACTCCGATCAATAGCGCTTTTATCGCTCCGCTTATGGTTACGTTTTTGGATCTTCTAAAATAGATCACCAAGGCGATAGCAGGTATTACGAGCAAATTCAACAGATGGACACCAATGGATAAGCCCATTACGTAAGCAATAAGGATCAGCCACCTGTCTGCTCCGGGTTCATCGGCGCGTACTTCCCATTTTAAAATAGCCCAAAATACGACTGCCGTACATAAAGATGACATCGCATATACTTCAGCTTCCACAGCAGAATACCAAAAGGTATCGGAAAAAGCATACGCCAATGCACCAACCAGTCCGGCTCCCATAATTTGGACAACGACGGTATCCGAAAGCCTTTCAGCGAGCGATGCCTTCCCTGCAAAAACCTTTCGGGCAAGAGCTGTAATCGTCCAGAAAAGGAACATAATCGTTAAGCCGCTGGAAACGGCAGAGCCTATATTCATCCAAAACGCAATCCGCGTCCGGTCTCCCATAGCAAAATTTGAAAACAAGTTTTCGACCATTAAGAAAAGAGGCGCACCGGGCTGGTGTACGATCTGCATCTTGTAAGCCGAGGCGATAAATTCACCACAGTCCCACCAACTGGTAGTTCTTTCTGCTGTAATAACATACGTTAAAGTCGCGATAATGGCACATAACCAACCAAGTAGATTGTTTATTTTGTTGTAGTTCATATATAATATTTCGGTTATTCTTAAATAATCCCGCCCCGAAAATAAGGATTACATCCTAAGAAAAGAACAATATTGAAATATTTTAACACAAAAGCCACACATTCCTATCCCTTTTAAATCCATCCTGACGATAGAAATAAAAATATTTTATTGAGAATCAGCCCCTATCCAAAAAATAACCAAAAAAGTTTTGGAGAAATAAAAAACGGGTGTATATTTGCATCGTCAAAACAATCAAACACGGGTTGACAGTTGCTTGCCCGATAGTATAAGGGTAGTACGACAGTTTTTGGTACTGTTTGTCTTGGTTCGAATCCAGGTCGGGCAACATAAAAAAGAGGATTACGCAAGTAGTTCTCTTTTTTATTTTCAGACAATTTCATCCCCATTCATCTTTTTTTTATATTTCAATTTCATTTCTATAAATTTGCAAAACATTTAGAGATACCAGATAGTCAAACCTATACTGATATTCTATTTAAATGACTTGATGGTGAATATAATTTCTTTTATAAAATCTCATACATAAAATAGACACAGCATGCCTTTGCAATTTAACACGGTTAAACTATTCGCTGGTTCGGGCACTTTGGAATTAGCAGAAAAAATTTCAAAATCCTACGGAAAACCGCTCGGCGATAAGACGCTCTCCAAATTCAGTGACGGCGAAATTCAACCGCATTACAATGAATCAGTTCGTGGTAGCGATGTATTCTTGATTCAATCAACAAATCAGCCTACAGACAATCTTTTCGAACTACTTTTGATGATCGATGCTGCAAAAAGGGCATCTGCACATTACATTACTGTTGTAGTCCCTTATTTTGGCTTCGCCCGCCAAGATCGTAAAGACAAGCCCCGCGTAGCGATTGGCGCCAAATTAATGGCTAACCTCATCACTGCAGCCGGTGCACACCGCATTATGACGATGGATCTTCATGCTGCTCAAATTCAAGGCTTCTTCGATATTCCTGTAGATCACTTAGACGGCTCAATTATTTTCGTACCTTATATTAAGTCACTTAAATTACCGAATCTGACAATTGCATCTCCGGATATGGGTGGCTCATACCGCGCACGTACCTTTGCCAAATTCTTTAATGCAGAGGTAATTATCTGTGATAAACGCCGTAAACGCGCCAATGAAATTGAGTCTATGTCAATCATCGGTGATGTAACGGGGCAAGACGTTGTATTAATCGATGACATCTGTGACACAGCAGGCACTTTATCAAAAGCGGCTGCTTTAATCATAGAAAACGGAGCCAACTCGGTAAGAGCAGTATGTACACATGCTGTATTATCCGGAAAAGCATACGAGACGATCGAAAACTCCGTGTTGACAGAAATGATCGTAACGGATACCATTCAATTGGATCCTGAAAAATCAAAACAATGCAGCAAAATCAAATTACTATCCACTGCGGATTTATTTGCCAGCGCTATTAAAAATATAAATGAACATAGTTCTATCTCAGATTTATTTCGGGTTGACTAACATCTAACAAAAAGGGGCGATCTTAAAAAAAGATCGCCCCTTTTACTATGATACTACTTTATATCCGTTTTACCCGGATATTTCTTAAGAATACTTCCGTACCATGACCTAGAAAGCCGATATGACCTGAAGTACGTTTCAGTCCAGGGTGATCCTTGTTATCCAATGTACCATTTTTAGAAGCGTCGCTTAAATCTCCATCCACGATCACCACACCATTCAAGGTTATCTTGATCTTATCCCCTTTCACACTAATCTCTTCTTCATTCCACTCACCCAGCGGTTTCAGCGCGCCCCGTTTTGCAGCGATCACGCCATATACCGAGCCGTGGTATTGATAAGGTGCCAGCTTTTTGTACACATCGGCATCGTCATCCAATATCTGAATTTCCATGCCCTGATATGCAGCATCTCCCTCCAATGGAGCACGAATTCCTACCCCATTATTAGCTCCATGAGTTAACTTAAATTCGAAGCGATACACGAAGTCAGCATATTCCTCTTTTGTATATATATTTTTTCCAGATTTGGCATCAGGATTAGAACGTATATATCCCTCTTCCGTTACTTCATACGCAGTTGAGACCGTTCATTTATTAAGGTTAGCACCGTCAAACAACATATCAAATCCTTCGTTACGCTCCTGATCGCTTAGCGAATAGATTTCCTTACGAGGTATTTCCTTTACAAACACATCCCTATACCATACCTGAGAACCATGTGCTTGCAACTCAATCTGCTCTTTTGGAAAAATCGATTGATTACGGTCCCAATAATTTTCCAACGCTACGTTATCAACCACCAGCTCTCCGTTCAACCATACCCACACCTGCTCACCAATCATCCGGATCTTAAATGTATTCCATTCTCCCAATGGATTATCCGCAACTTTAAGTGGCTTTGAATTGGATTTATTATTGTACAGACCGCCCGATCCCACTTCTGCTCCTACGTTTGTACGTGAAATGTCCCAGATCTGAACCTGAGGTGTACCTCTCAAATAAATACCCGCATCCGGCTCTTTACCATTTTTATCCAATTTCCAGTCCACCAACATCTCGAAATCAGCATATTGCTTTGCTGTCGCAATATTATCACCATGACCATTAAAAACCAAATCCCCATTGATAACGGACCAGCTTTCCCTCATTTTTTTATCTGCGTCAGCCTGTTTCTGAGCTAACTCCTGTGCAGACATCTGTGCTCTTTTGATCGGGTTTTCGACCAATCCTTTCCATCCGGAGAGATCTCTCCCATTAAAAATGGACACATATCCCTCCTGCTGTGGCATTTCGGCTAAATGACGTACAATCGCCTCCCGCAGATAAGAACTCTCACTGCCAGACAAATTATCCTTTGCAGTAGTCAACAAAGAACGCACATCATTTCCTACAAAGTCTCGATTATCCATCGCAATATTCATCACCACATTCGTGGCAGCATCTTTTAAAATGGGGTCAGACAGATATCTACCCGCAAAAATCAATGCTTGATATGTCCCTGTAGATTGAAGAGCAGATAATGCGTTCTTCTTTTGCTCCGGAGTCTGTGCCAATTCAAAGGCATCTCTCAACAACAACGTTTTTTGATCTGCCGGAAGGGCACTCGCATTTAATTGTTTTACAAACCCCTTAAACACCTCATTAAAGTTTGCCGGATCCTTTTCTGTGCGCAGCAGTGACGTAAGTGCATCTAAAGATTCCGGAGTAGTCCAATTCGCCAGTGCAGAAATGGCCTGAGCTTTATTAACGTTACCTTCATTAAGGTAGTTTTTGACAGATTCCAAGGCTTCATTGCCACCCACCCCACCAAAAACAGGGAAATATTTTGCGGCTGAAGGTGCGGCCGAACGGGAGATATTAGCTGACAAACGTTTAATTTTAGCTTCTTTATCCGTATTGTTCCGTAATGCAAGTATGGCTGCCTGCTGAACAGGATTGACCTCCTTGTCAGAAGCCTCGCCCAATAAAGTGATGATGGCATCAAAATCTGCATCATTCACAACATTTGGCAACGCGTTGAAAGCGGCTAACCGAACAGCTTCATCGACACTTTTTGTAAGTGCAAACACAGCACCTGACGAATTGGAATTAGCGCGTTGCTTCAAAACATCCAATAGCGCCAATTGTGTCTTGGTATCACTTGATGTCAAAGCACCGTTTACATCATCCATAGTACGGCTACCTTTCGCTGTCAATAACAGCGTTTTTAACGATTTCAATTCCGCTTCGTTAGCAGCGGAAATCTGCTTTATTAAAAACGTCGCATTTTCACCTTTGGAAAGAATCGACAAAGTATTGTATGCTGCAATTTTAGCTTCCGAATCTTTTAAAACAGTTAGATTTTTCTCAATAACCGGAATAGCCTGCCCAACTTCTTTTGTACCTAAGAAATTCAACACGCTTTCTTGTGCATCCGCATTCAGCTTCTTCAAAGAGGAGGCTAATTTCACCAAATCCGATGCTGACGTATTTTGCGATAGCAAATCGAGTGCAACATTACGGACAACAGCATCGTCTGCAGATGCCAATTTCAATAATTCTTTCTTTTGCTTCGTCGGGTTAATGCTGGTCAATAATGCCAATGCGCCAACCCTTATCGTTGCGACCTGTGCTTTCGTTGCCTCTTGATAAAGTACTGAAGCCAACTTCCCTGCCAGCACCGGATCCTTCGTAGCCAATGTATGGGCATAATCTAGCGTTAATCCCGAGACATTGGACTTATCAAATCCATAGTTAACCGCACGGGCATTATTTAGAAAGGTATCATAACTCGCAACTCCTCCAATTTTGCTTAATGCAGTAAGCGCATTACGTTGAAAATTCGGAGATTCAAATTGCTTAGTGAGTTCAAGAATCCGCGCTTCGGAATTTTCATCTTTTAGATCTCCCAATGCCGCTATGATCGCTACAGTAGCTTTTTCGGATTTGGCTACATTTAAAGCCGTATTCAGTGCAGAAGCAGCTTCCTGTGTACGGATTCCATTCAACACGCGAGCCGCCTTTTCGGCCAAATAGTCATCAGTTAAGTAGGCAGACACCTGTTGGATTGCCTCGTTTTTAGCACATTGTTTTAACAGCTCCAGCACAAAGCCCTTATTGTCTTTATCTTCAATTCTGTCTAAAGCCAAAAGCAGACCATTTACGTAAACGGTTCTCTTGTTTTCAAATCCGGCCTGCATAACATAAAATGCGTATGAATTGGAGGCATATTCTATCGCTGCATTATTTCCACCCTGAGGTTTAAGTCCTGTCAATAAGTTGGCAATATCTTCGGCCGAAAAGTTTTCCAGCTCCTTCATTGCCATCATGAATTTAGCCTGTTCTTCTGCCGGTTGTTGTGCTAACACATCGGCAATCTTTGTATCGGAGCTTCGGCCTGCCGGTTGCTGCGCATAAGCTGCTACTTGAAATAATAATAAAACGGATAGGGTATTAAATACTTTCTTCATATCAAATAGTTAGATTAAATAGTCCAAGGACCACGCATAGGTTGATGAATCAATCGATTAGCAGCTTCATCATTCACAAACTCCTGCTTGTGTGAATCAAAATGCAACGTACGGTTTAAGCGTAAAGCAGCCAGTCCCAAATTAACCAACGTACAGGAATAATAGCCGTTCTCTTCGTTCAGTGCAAATTTTTGGCGGGTGCGTACCGCTTCTACAAAGTCTGTCATTTGTGGAGCGGGGTCAGGATATTGAGACAGCTTACGCTCCAGGTCTGGAATATCCGAAACAAAACCTCTAAACAACTTACCATCAGGCCCCTCTATATATGCTTTACCTTCTTCTGTTCCTGCCCCATCCAATATAATCTGACATCCATCAGCATAGGTATAGACAATCTTGCGCCAGGTTCCTACCGCGTCGGAATGCTGTTGTGGCGCATCTACCTCAATTTTAACCGGACTTTCGTTATCCTTTCCTAAAAAATACTGAACCGGATCCAAATAATGTTGCCCCATATCTCCTAATCCACCTCCATCATAATCCCAATATCCCCTAAATGTCGTATGAACACGATGTGTGCTATACGGCTTATAAGGCGCAGGTCCTAACCACATTTCATAATCCAGCTCATTAGGCACCTGTTCAACAGGAAGATTCTCTTTTCCAACCCAATAAAATTTCCAATCAAAACCCGTGTGCTTACTAATCGTTACTTTCAATGGCCATCCCAGCATACCCGTATCTACTACTTTTTTGATTTTTTTGACCGGAACATTCATACCATAAAAATTGGAGTCAAATCTGAACCAGGTGTTCAATCTGAAAATATTCCCGTGCTGCGCTATAGCTTCTTTTACCTTCTTACCTTCACCTATTGTTCTGGTCATTGGCTTTTCACACCAAATATCCTTTCCTGAACGCGCTGCTTCTACCGCCATCAGTCCGTGCCAATGCGGAGGAGTAGCAATATGAACAATGTCAACTTCCGGATTTTGAATTAATTCCCTAAAATCCCGAGACTCTTTGACTCCACCTCCAAGTGCCTTTTGGGCAATTGCTAAATGCCGTGTATCTACATCACAGATCGCAACCGTTTTCGTTCCGGCATAATTAAAATGCCCTCTCCCCATTGCTCCTACTCCGATGATTCCTTTAGTCAAGTGATCGCTGGGCGCCAAATAACCTCTACCTAATACAAAGCGCGGCACAATAGTAAATGCTGCAGCTCCAATCAGCGATTTCTTGATAAAATCACGTCTTGAAGTATTTTTTTCTTTCATATCTATATTATTATTTTTACTGATCATGTGTTTATCTTCATAAGGTATTATTCATCTGTGTCCCTACATTTAAGTACAAGCGTGCTTCACCGATGATCTTGCACATATAGATGTACCGATCGACAGGAATATCCACAAATGAGATCTGTATTTCCAAAAAAACGGATATTTCATAGTTAGACCCGACCTGATTTTAATCATAATTTATACGTTGTTAGTAATTTCCAGGAACAAATCCAGATGCCTACTTCATAAGCTCCCTCTAAAATAACGTAATTTTTTATAAATCAAAAGACTTTATTAAAAAATTTAACAAAGTTCCCTGCATTAAGAGAATTTTCACTACTTTCGAAGGTAAGATCAATTTTTGCTACTTCGATGATAGCTTACGCGATCTACTTATTAATATTATGTATGAGTCCAATTGATCAAATCTATTTAAAGCACGAACACCATTCATCAAAAGAACGAAAATCAAATGCTTTACGATTACGCATCTTAAAGACAATTTTTGAAAACCGCACGATAACTATCGGTGATATCGCGACGAAGATCAACCTCAGCTTCCCTACCTTAAATGGAATTATTTCAGAGCTTACACAAGAAGGATTAATCGAGCAAAAAGAAAAAGGTGAATCCATCGGCGGACGCAAACCCAATCTCTACCAGCTGAGCAATGAAGTTTTTAATATCCTATCGGTAGAAATCGAGCGCTTCACCATCCGGCTGATTGTTTTAGACAACAACCACAATATTGTATATACCTCTCGATCATATCCAAATCTTTTATCCAAAAATTCAGCTGACATCATTCAGCTCACCAATATCATCCAGGATTACATTAAAGAAGAAAGCATAAGCTGGAATAAGATAACAAGCATAGGAATATTAATGCCCGGGCTGATCAATTCATCTACCGGAGAAAACCGTACATTTTATACAGCTCCTGAATTTAATCTGCAATCGCATCTTGAACATGTATTTAACAAGCCTGTATTTATTCTGAATGACGTCAAGTCTGCCGCACTCAGCGAACTAAATTATGGAGCCGCACAAGGATTACAAAATGTCTTAATTATCCAAATGGATTGGGGAATAGGCTTAGGCATTATCATCAATGGTGAGGTTTATATGGGCACCGAAGGTTTTTCCGGAGAAGTAGGGCACATGGTATTCGTGGAGGATGGACAACTTTGCTATTGCGGCAAGCGTGGCTGTTTAGAAACCGTTGCTTCGGGAGTAGCTTTAGTTAGCCGGGCTCGTGAAGATATCGATCAGCTTACACCAACTTTATTGAGCACGAATTATGACATTGAAACGCTGTTGCCGCAAGACATTATTGAAGCAGCACATCTAGGCGATCAGTATGCGATCGATTTGATTTATAATTTAGGGAAGAATCTGGGGAAGGCGATCTCTTATCTGATACAATTGTTTAATCCGCAGCTAATTGTTATGAGCGGCAAGTTTGCTGCCGCCGGTTCTCTCATCACCTTACCGATACAACAGGGAATCCAGACCTATACCATGAATGCGCTGAAGAATAATTGCAAGTTGCAGGTCTCCACACTTGGAGAAAATGGATTTACGAAAGGAATTGTACTGTACACGATAAACAGGCACTTCGACAAGCTGATCGAGACATTTGAATAAACTGCAAAAGTGATTTAATCATAATACATTGATTATTTAATTTTTATCATTATCTTTGCACCTCAAATTATTATAATAAAATAGATAGGTTGTAAAATGAACGTTATCAATACGTTTTACGCAATCTCATCAACAATTTACAAACAAAATCATAAAGATGAAATCAATTGCTATTAGCGGTTCTGCAAGACAGAACGTAGGGAAAAGAGATGCAAAGGAATTGCGTTACCAAGGTCAGGTGCCTGCAGTTCTTTATGGTGGGAAAGAACAAACTCACTTTTCAGTATCCGCAGCTGATTTGAAAGCAGTTCTTTACACTCCAGAGGTTGTATTCATAGAATTAGACATCAACGGAACTAAAACAAGAGCTATCGTTCAAGACGCACAATTCCACCCATTAACGGACTTAGTTAATCACGTTGACTTTTTAGAGTTGTCGGATGACAAAGAAGTTTCTATCAACATCCCTGTAAAATTAACAGGTACATCTCCAGGTGTTAAATTAGGGGGTAAATTAGTTCAAAAATTACGTAAACTTCGTGTTAAAGCATTACCTAACAACTTGCCTCAGGAAATTGAAGTTCCTTTGGAATCATTAGAAGTTGGTAAATCTTTCCGTGTAGATCAAGTAACAGTAGAAAACGCTAAAGTATTGAACAATGGTGACGATACTATCGTATCTGTAATCATGTCTCGTGCTTTACGTCAAGCAGAGCAAGAAGCAGCTAAAGCAGCCAAAGGCGGTAAAAAATAAGTTAGCTTTTCGGCTATCTCAAAAGGCATCGGATATCCGATGCCTTTTTTCGTTGATCTTTTCTCTAACTTCTAATATCTATTTTTTACTTTTGCACACATGAACTTTTTAATCGTCGGACTGGGCAATATTGGAAGAGAATACGCAGATACGCGTCACAATATCGGGTTTATGGTAGCAGACGAACTGGCGAAACAGGCAGGTTCGACTTGGTCTACCCTTAAACTGGCATTTTATACCGAGTTCAAACAGCGCGGACATAATGTGTATGTGATTAAACCCACCACCTATATGAATCTGAGCGGAAAAGCGGTAAACTATTGGATGCAACAATTAAAAGTACCTATCCAAAATGTATTGGTTATTGTAGATGATCTGGCGATTCCTTTTGGCTCCCTACGTATTAAACCGAAAGGGAGTGCTGCAGGACACAATGGATTGAAATCCATCGAGGCGCTATGTGGCGGACCAGTCTACCCACGCCTTCGCTTCGGGATCGGAGACAATTACCCAAAAGGCCGTCAGGTCGACTATGTATTAGGCCCATTCGATAAAGACGAACAAAAAGATCTACCCGCTTTAATCGAACACGCCGTAAAGATGTGCCACAGCTTTATCAATATCGGCATTGAACTAACGATGACGAATCTGAATACGAAGTAAGATAGTTAGGGATTAGGAGTTAGGTAGATAGTAGATTTTGAAGCACAGCTTTTATTAAGCATATCAATTCAAAAACACGTCATTGCCTGCCTGCGGCAGCTACCCTGTACACGTATCTTTTGTTATTGCCTTATTAAGGGTGCTAACTTAATAATACTGTCATCCTGAGATTCATCGAAGGATCTAAAGCCATACATAGCGACATCTATTTTCTGCGATCTATCACCTATTTTTCGTTATCCGATCCCAGACCACCAGTCATGAATCAAGAGTCACTAAAATATTTCATATAAAAGTCATGATGACATCGATTGCATTAAAAAAATTGGTAATTATATGGATTTTAATTAAGTTAGCGAGATTAAATTTGGGCAGGCTTACCTCTCCAAATTGTTAACAACAGAATTAGTTATTACACAACAAGTTTATAATACACATATATACTTATGTCGGAAACAGCATCTATTACACTGAATGGCACGTCTTTTGAATTTCCTGTAGTTACAGGCACAGAAAACGAACAAGCAGTTGACATTTCAAAATTAAGAGACCAAACCGGATTTATTACATTAGACCCTGGATACAAAAACACAGGATCAACAAAAAGTGCCATTACTTTTTTGGATGGAGAAAAAGGAATATTAAGATACCGCGGTTATCCTATTGAACAATTAGCCGAGAAATCGACTTTTATAGAAGTTGCGTATTTATTAATCTATGGCAAACTTCCAACGAAAGAAGTATTGGAAAAATTCAGAGCAGATATTAGGGCACAAATGATGATCCATGAGGATATGAAAAACTTCTTCTCCGGATTCCCGTCCAAGTCGCATCCAATGGGACAATTGTCCTGCTTAGTTGGTGCACTTTCAGCGTTCTACCCTGAGTCATTAAACCCAAATCAAACCGAAGAAGAGGAAGACAAGACAATTATTAATTTATTGGCTAAAATGCCAACAATTGTATCTTGGATTCAAAAGAAATCACTGGGACATCCCGTTGTCTATCCAAAAAACAATTTGGGATATATTGAGAATTTCCTAAACATGATCTTTGGGGAGGTAAATAGCGAAAAAACATTCGATCCTGTGGTAATTGATGCTATGCATAAATTATTGATCTTACATGCGGATCATGAGCAAAACTGTTCCACGTCTACTGTACGTATCGTAGGTTCGTCAAATGCAAATTTATACGCATCTATCTCGGCTGGTATCAATGCACTTTGGGGGCCTCTTCACGGTGGCGCCAATCAAGCCGTAATTGAGATGCTTGAAGATATCAAGAACGATGGGGGCGATGCCGATAAATACTTAGCTAAAGCCAAAGACAAAAATGATCCTTTCCGCTTAATGGGTTTTGGTCACCGCGTATATAAGAACTTTGATCCACGTGCAAAAATCATCAAAAAAGCGTGCGACGATATCTTAGAAAAATTAGGCGTTAACGACCCTGTTTTAGATATCGCAAAACGTTTGGAAGAAGCTGCATTAAAAGATCAATACTTCGTAGATAGAAAATTATATCCTAACGTTGATTTCTATTCCGGTATTATCTACCGCGCATTAGGTTTTAATTCAGATATGTTTACGGTATTATTTGCTCTGGGTCGCCTTCCGGGTTGGATAGCACAATGGAAAGAAATGCGAGACAACAAAGAACCTATCGGTCGTCCGAGACAGGTGTATGTTGGCGAAACAACACGTGACTACATAGACTTTGACAAAAGATAAGTTTTCACAAAAAGAAAGGCGGTAATTTTTAACATTACCGCCTTTCTTTTTGCGTGACTATATTTATTTCTCCATCAATTTAAACCTTGCCAAAGGAGCCATCTTAGCTTTGTTGAGACTTAGAACACCCTCACTGATCGTAAAATTATCCGCTTTACCAAATACATCTCTCAACCCATATTCTACAGACATATCTTCGCAGGCCATCATCGTTGACACCCCGGCAGAAAACCGTATCCCATTATTGCCGGCCAATTCAAATTCACCTCCCACTCCATTACACCCCGTAACGGCAATATATCGTTTATCTTTACCCAGAAGCTCAAGGCCAGGTGTCTTCCCGTTTATTTCTTCCGCAACCGGATTTCCATTTAATTCGATGAGTTGCCATTTCTTATCCAGAATATCAGCAGACTGATCAGCCAAAGTTGGCACCATCTGTGTTCCACAACCCATTATTAATAATACAAGAATGATTGCTGCACTTAAAAATTTTCTATCCATTTTATTTATTGTTATATGATATATACAATCAACCTAACGGAAGGTTTAATCTTTTTGCTACATTTTGCGTTCTCCTTTCCAAAGAAAAATCTATTAACTTACTATATTTTATAAAAAAATGGACTTCATTTGCTGTGTTTTCCGTATGTTTGCACGTAGTTAAGAATTGTTCTAAAGAAAGTCTTGATTGATCTAGTAATCCATATTATCATACCGCTTGCAATATTTAGTTTTATTGCAGTGTTCACTCTTTTTGCAGTCTATGCGGAGCGTAAAATTGCGGGTTTTGTACAAGATCGATTAGGCCCGATGGAAACAGGAAAGTATGGCATGCTACAAACCATTGCCGATATACTCAAACTACTTCAAAAAGAATTCATTACGCCGAGTGCTGCCGATAAGGTGTTATTTGCCCTGGCACCTGTCGTTATTTTCACTGCGGTATTCATCGGGTTCAGTGTAATGCCATGGGCACCAAATTTTATCCCTGCAGATACCCATACCGGTCTTTTCTTTATTATGGCCGTTGTGTCTATCGATGCTATAGGGATTCTGATGGCCGGATGGGGTTCAAATAACAAATACTCCCTGTTAGGTGCAATAAGAGCCATTGCTCAAATGGTTTCCTATGAAATTCCCATAGGCCTTTCCCTTATTGCAGCCGTCATGATTACGCAGACGCTTAACCTGAATGATATCGTATTCAATCAAGGCATATTAGCCACAGAGCATATTTATTTTTTCGGTGTATGGGATGTAACAGAAGTAGGTGGATTATTTGCCTGGAATATCTTACAGGCTCCACATCTTATCGTTGTATATATCATATTTTTCATCGCATCCCTGGCAGAATGCAACCGTGCGCCTTTTGATATTCCTGAAGCGGAATCGGAACTGATTGGCGGCTTTCATACCGAATATGGCGGGATACGGTTCGCTTTCGTATTCCTTGCGGAGTACGCGATGATGTTCTTAGTCGCGATGTTGGGTGTTGTGCTATTCTTAGGCGGGTGGAATACCCCACTTCCCAACATAGGCGCATTGAAACTAGCAGAGTGGACGACAGGATTGTATTGGGGGATCTTCTGGACCTTAACAAAATCCCTTTTTATTGTAGGCATACAAATGTGGATACGTTGGACATTACCGCGTTTCCGTGCAGATCAATTAATGAATCTCTGCTGGAAAGTAATGATCCCGCTCGCATTCCTATGTATGGCTATTTCGGGTATTTGGCGAATCTTAGTCATGGTATAACGTGGTCATAAAAACAACTATACAAGGATTTACAACGGCAGTAAAAGGTTTACTTTTAACTGTAAGACACTTATTGCGTGCGCGTAAAGCACGTACCTCGCTGGATATCCGAGATCCGCAGTACTTCGATAAACAACAAGGTATAACCACCGTACAGTTTCCGAAGGAGTCCATGCCCATTCCCGAAGTAGCACGCTATCAACTGGATGTAGAAATAGACGATTGCATCGTCTGTGATCTATGTGCCAAAGCCTGTCCGGTAGATTGCATCGCCATCGAAGCGGTAAAATCTCCCGAAGCTATTGGAAAGACGTCGGACGGCAGCGTAAAAAGACTATATGCCGCTCAATTTGATATCGATATGGCGAAGTGTATGTACTGTGGTCTCTGCACCGTAGTATGTCCCACCGAATGTATTACCATGACCGATCAATACGACCGCAGCACGACAAAATTGACCGATTTAATCTATGGCTTTGCGGAAATGAGTGACGAAGAAATTGCGCAACGTAAAGAAGAATGGACGAGATTCCAAGCTGACAAGGAGGCAGCCAAAAAGAAATAAATGGAAGAGGTCATATTTTATGCTTTTGCAGCCTTAGCGATCGGATCGGCACTTCTCGTAGTCGGTTTAAAAAATACAGCCCGTGCCCTGTTTTTATTCTTCATTGTCTTATTTGCCATGGCCGGATTGTTTCTTTTTGCCTTGGCCGATTTCGTTGCTATCACCCAAATCCTGATCTATGTCGGCGGTGTGCTGATCCTTATGATATTTGCATTCATGCTTTCCAACAAAGAGCTGCTGGCCGACCTGCAACATACATCTGCTCGATTTTTGTCGCTGCCTAATGCCCAATCCCTCCTGCTTGTACTGGGGTTCCTGGGCGTCATGCTGTACGGCATTGCGGAATGGCAGGAGAATACACCCTATTGGATTACCGAAAATATTCGTCGGGGCAACATCATACAACCGACAGACAATAATATCAATCAATTGGGCGTAAAGTTCATGACACAGTACGTCCTGCCCTTTGAGGTGGTATCTATATTCTTACTGATGGCACTTATTGGTGCCGCCCACTTGTCACGGAAGGAGGAAGACAGATGATTACCTTAACACATTTTCTGGTCGTGAGTGCCTGCATATTTTGTATCGGATTGTATGCCGTACTCTCCAAACGCAATGCTATCATGATATTAGTGGGCATAGAGCTTATGATTAATGCAGCCGTTCTCAACCTCGTCGCATTCGGCAGGTACGATAAAGTGAATTATGGAGGCCAGGTGTTTGCGCTATTTGCCATCGTCCTGGCTGCGGCGGCTGTTGCCGTTGGTCTGGCGATTATCCTCAACGTATATCGAAAATATAAAACCATCAATCCCGATAACATTACTGACTTGCGCGATTAATGAGAGATTTGCTAACGATATCACCTGTTTCAATGAGCATCCTTGTGGTGTTATTGCCCCTTCTCGCATTTGTGATACAGGCCATTCTAGGAAAGAAATCAACGTCAGGCATGATATCGTTGATCGCCATCGCGGCAAGCACCCTCATCAGTGGTGGATTTGTGTTCACGGCCGTATGGGATAACCCAACTATATCTACCACATACAATTGGTTCACCATCGGGGATAAAACATTTACCATAGGCATCTTATTGAATAACCTCAGTGTACTGATGCAGTTTATTGTCTGTATTATTGCCCTTCCGGTACATATCTATTCCAGATCATATATGAAAGGAGATCCTGGCATACATCGCTATTGGATGTACCTCAGCCTCTTCTGCTTTGCCATGCTTGGACTTACCATTTCCAAAAACCTGTTCATGATGTATATCTTTTGGGAGCTGGTGGGATTTGCATCTTATTTGTTGATCGGATTTTGGTTTACCAAAGAAGCAGCCGTACAGGCAAACAAAAAAGCATTCCTCGTAAACCGCATCGGGGATTTAGGTTTTCTGATCGGTATTGCCATTATCTTTTCCACCTTCGGCACCCTAGATCTGGTCGACTTATTTGGCACAGACGGTTTCTTTGCGCAGGGAATTGATAAAAACACCACTTGGATGACCGTCGCGGGTATTGCATTCTTCCTAGGTGCCATGGCAAAGTCAGCACAGTTTCCGCTGCATGTATGGCTTCCCGATGCCATGGAAGGTCCCACATCCGTTTCCTCCTTGATCCACGCGGCCACGATGGTTGCTGCAGGCGTGTTTTTGCTGTCCAGCATATTTCCGTTATTCAATGAAACGGTATTGCTCATCATCGCCATCATCGGAACCATCACGGCGCTTTCATCCGCTTTTTTCGCCCTGGGGCAATATGATATCAAGAAAATATTAGCCTTTTCCACCATTTCCCAGCTGGGTTATATGATGGTAGGCGTTGGCATAGGCGCCTGGGATGCCGCCATGTTTCACCTTACTACGCATGCCTTCTTCAAATGTTTACTGTTTCTCTGTGCCGGGGCTGTTATCCATGAGATGGCACATCTCAAGGCACACGAAAATCAGGAATTTGATCCGCAGGACTTACGGAATATGGGCGGACTACGCCGATATATGCCCAAGACCTTTACCTTAATGGCCATTGCCTCCTTAGCGCTTGCCGGATTTCCGCTGACATCGGGCTACCTATCAAAAGACGCGATCGTGATTACCGCATGGGAATGGGCGTTGCACCATGGTGGATTGTATCTTATTATCCCCGTTCTTTTAGTTGTGGTCAGTATTCTTACCGCATTTTATATCGGCAGGTTGATATTCAAAGCCTTCTTTGGCGAATTTCGTCTTAAAGACCTGAATGTAACACATCTGCATGAGGCACCCCATGCCATGCTGATCCCGATGCTATTATTAGGTATAGGTGCCCTATTCTTCATCTTCTCCTGGAATCCCCTATCCTATGCCGATGCCGGCATCTTACAGGGGCTATCTGTTGCTTACCCTTTCGCTGAAATTCATGCACTGCATGTTATTATACCCATCATCCTGACCTGTGGTTCGCTAATCGCATGGTGGATAGGCTGGCGATGGTACAGCAAAGGCAGCTATCCGCTTAATCCACACAGCAGGTGGATTCAGGCATCGCTCAATCAAGGGTATTTAAATGAACTATACCATAAAACCTTCGTCGAGTCTACGCTGGCATTAGCGCAGATCAGTTATTGGTTTGACCGGTATGTTATAGACGGACTAGTGAATTTCTCGGCAACAGCCGTTCGCTCATTATCAACCTTCAGCAGCTGGATTGATCGATATATCGTCGATGGTTTCGTTAATACCGTAGCCGGAACGACATATTATATCGGACACCTGCTACGCTGGATACAAAATGGCAGACTCCAGAATTATTTAGGATTTGCGTTTACTGTAGTTTTAATAGGAATAATTTATTTGATCATACGATAAGATGGGATTACTCTCTCTACTCATATTTTTACCATTGGCAGCAACAGCAATTATCCTGTTGCTACCGACCTCATTACGTCATAGCTACAAGTATATAACACTTGGCTTTACGGTAGCGCAATTTGCTTTGGCCGGGTTTCTATATAGTCAGTTTGATGCGGCTGCAACCGGAGTGAATACGGCAGACGGTTATCAGTTCGTCGAACACCTATCCTGGATACGGATGGATCTGGGTACGCTGGGCACATTAGAAATTGACTATTTCTTGGGTGTAGATGGATTCTCCCTGCCCCTCCTTGCATTGAGTGCATTTGTGATGCTGATGGCCATTGGCGCATCATGGAATATCACAAAAAGTCTCAAAGGATATTTTTCACTGTTAATGGTGCTGAATCTAGCCGTAATGGGCATATTCTGTGCGCTGGATTTTTTCCTGTTTTATGTATTCTATGAAGTGATGCTGCTTCCTCTTTACTTCCTAATCGGAATTTGGGGCGGGGCACGCCGGGAATATGCAGCCATCAAGTTTTTTATCTATACCCTTTTTGGTTCTGTATTCATGCTGCTCGTTATCGTCGGACTTTATTTCTCGGTTATCAATCCCGATACCGGCGCACATACCTTTAACATGCTGCACATGATGAATCCGGCAAACTACGTAGAAAACTCGTTCTTCGGATACATCAACAACTATAATGAAGTATTTGGCATTCCTGCGCGCATGATCGGTTTCATCGTGCTCTTCTTTGCCTTCGCGATCAAAGTACCTATCGTTCCGCTGCACACCTGGTTACCCGATGCACACGTAGAAGCTCCGACACCGGTGTCCATTATCCTTGCAGGTATATTATTAAAAGTAGGTGGATACGGTATCATTCGTATCTGTTTAAGCATCTTTCCGGATGCGGCTGTAGATGCCAATTGGTGGCTGGGACTTATCGGCATCGTCTCTATTATTTATGGTGCGTTGAATGCACTCGCACAAAAGGATTTAAAACGGTTAATCGCCTATTCGTCGGTATCACACATGGGCTTTGTGCTGCTGGGTATTGCTTCGCTGACAGCCGAGGGGATCTCCGGAGCTATGTTCCAGATGATCAGTCACGGTTTCCTATCCGCCGCCCTATTCTTCCTGGTAGGGGTCATCTATGATCGTGTTCACGACCGCTATATCTATAATTTCAGAGGTCTAGCCTCGCTCATGCCGAAATATACCGGCTACGTAGCTATCGCATTTTTTGCTTCCTTGGGATTACCCGGATTTTCCGCATTCATAGGCGAAGCCTTTGTCATCATCGGAACTTTTAATGCGGAGTCCGTAGGCACAGGTATCCCGCGCTGGATGGCTATTGCGGGTTCATTGGGCATATTATTAAGTGCTGCCTATTTTCTGTGGACGCTGCAACGTATGTTTTTTGGTCAAACCAGACTAAAAGGAGGTGAAGAATGGGCCTCTTCGTTAGTAGATCTGACTAAACGGGAACAGCTTATTTTATTTCCGACGCTTGCTTTAGCTTTGCTTCTCGGTATCATGCCATCGCTGATTTTTGACAACTTAAATAGCTCGGTATTGAATTTAGTAGCTTTGGTCGCACAATATATTTAAGATCAGGACATGAGAGACGTAGCCCTTCACCTATCCGACACTTTAGATCATATCCTTGCATCTATCCCGCTATTTCAGCCCGAGTTTGCACTGATTGCGGCATTTCTATTGTCCATAGGTGCTACCCTGTTCACCGATAGACTATGGAAGCAGTCTTCTTTCTTTATTGCTATCATCGGTTATATCATTTCCTTTGTCAGTCTGTTGCCCCAATTGCATCAGCCCGCATCGGCATTCTTCGGCATGCTGCTCATCGATGACTTTTCTGTATTTGCCAGAGGGATTATCCTATTCGCACTGCTTATTTCCACAATATTCATCCAGCAGCATTTTAAGGGTAAGATCTTCCAAAAGAATCTTGGTGACGTATATACGGTATTGCTCACAGCCGGACTAGGACTTAACCTATTGACCATTACGACCAATTGGTTGCTTGCTTTCATTGCTATCGAGACCGTTTCGATAAGTTCATATATCTTGGTAGGCTATTTCTCCGAGCACAAAAAACAATCCGAGGCCGCCATGAAATATGTGCTCTTCGGTTCTGTCTGTGCTGCAGTAATGCTCTATGGTCTATCCTTGTTATACGGTTTCACGGGAAATCTAGATTTTGTTAGCGCAGCCCACCTACAGGGATTAACTGCCGCACCCCAGGTGATGACGAGCATTGCGCTGTTATTCGTATTTACGGGCATCGGATTTAAATTAAGCTTTGTACCCTTTCACGCCTGGGCACCGGATGTGTACGAAGGTGCACCGACTCCGGTCACTGCATTCTTATCCACTGTTCCTAAAGTTGGCGCGATCGTATTATTGGCCCGTATTACGCAGGCTTGGGCATCCTCCCTTTTCTATTTCGGCGAGTTGACCATTCTATTTTTGACCGTAGTCGCTATCGTGACTATGCTGGCCGGTAACCTTATCGCCTTGCGCCAACAGAATGTGAAGCGTATGATGGCTTACTCTTCCATAGGACATACCGGATTCTTACTAATGGCGGTATTAGTAGCTCCAAGCGGAAACCCGAGCATACTGCTGTTCTATCTGAGCGGATATGTACTCATGAATCTGGCTGCCTTTGCCTTTATCGATAGCTTAGAACAGAAAACAGGTGCAACGACACTGGAATCTTATTCCGGTTTGGGAAAAAGAATGCCGATCGTCTTTACCTGTTTCACCTTCATCGGCATATCCTTAATTGGTCTCCCCCCTACGGCAGGCTTTGTCGGTAAATTGCTCGTGTTTACATCGGTATTCGAAGGATATCAATCCAGCGGCGATCTGCCATATTTACTGTTACTCATTACAGGGGCTTTGACTTCTGTGATCTCCTTATTCTACTATTTTAAAATCCCCCTCTACGCCTTTCTGCGGGATAGCCAATCTGACCAAAACAGCAATATGCCCATTCGTCTTATTATCGCAATAGGCATTGTGTTAACGGCACTGGTGCTCGGTATAGGGATTTTTCCGGATTTTCTGTTGGGGCTGTTTAAGTAAACTATCTACTTCAGTATTTCCCTTCGGACATTTAGATATTCTTTTTTAGTTTCGAGAGGTATATATTCGATATCATAGAGATAATCTGAAAAATTACCTCCATAAGCCCGGTCTATATCGATTCTTATCTTGTCGAACTCTTGAGAATACGATTTCGTAAAAAGTAATAATAAAAATGGAAAAAGTTTAAACAGATTCATAATGCTATATATCGATAATTCTAGTTTAGGGTGCTTTTTTGATGAGTGACATGACGATACTAGTACAACAAACATCAATAGTATAATTTTCTTTAGAGATATTTCATAATAATTTATCAAGAAATAAGTGATACTAATCGCTAATTTCTTGATAAATTGATTTTAATCATACCTGAATATTTTTTACAAACATCAGTTACGTATGGATTTAGTACTTGTTTAATATTGAGACCTCAACCAAAGAATATACACAAAAAGAAATAAAATGATCAAAATTATTGCTATAATACTCCACCCCGGTAATGTAGGCAAATATTTATTACGATATTCTTTATCACAATAAATCATTATACACACCACTATTGCTATCAAAAAACCAATAGATTTAATAGTTAAATTTTTACTAAACACCATGCCGAGAGGGCCAGCTAAAAAAAGGAGTCCCGAATAAATATAAAGTTTAGCTTTCATAGGTTATAATTTCATATTAATAATATTTTTACCTGCTTCTACACACTTTTTGCATTGTTCGTTAGTCCAATCAAAAGCTCGCATCCTTAGATTGTTCTCTATGTTAAAAACTATAACTCTAAATTATGCAATTAATACAACTTTTCAAACAACTCAATTCTTACTCAATTCTTACACGTCCGAAAAAAGAAAAAAACTTCTGCGGTTTGCTTCCCTGGGGATGGCCTGATTTAGATCTCTACCTGTCGGCAGACAGACCTCCAAAGTATCTTCCTTACCCCCATAAAAAGAGGGAGGAATAAGAGTGTTGCGCTCGAGTTACACCGGAGACTATGATACTCGCCTACGATATAAATATTGACGTTTATCGTTAATGCCGATGGCAGAATTAGGCAATGTTTATAAAACCCCATGAGATTCCAAAGAGTATTAATGCTATTACTACACACCCAACAAAAATTAAATTGTATGTAAGCTTGTTTGCACGATCTCTTACTAAAATTGGAATGTTATAACTGGACTAATCAAATAACTTAAAGAAGCCAAATTAGAATCCGCACAATACAAACCAATACTAACATATAGAACATATTTTCATCGTAAAACAAATTATTAAATGATGCCTTCCTGTTTAAGCAATTTTTCTAACGTATTAAATTTAGCTATCATTTGTTGAATATCTTCCTCTATTAACGGAGAAGAATTAGCATCTTCTACCTTATCGTTAATTAGTTTTGCAACAATCGCCTCCTCTATTATCCTCATTTCCAGATTTACAACTCCATCCAATGCTAAGATCAGATTAAAACGCTGTTTGGGAAGAATATTCTCATCAGGTTTTAATTCCCATCCCTCCAAATCAACATAATAATAGCCATATCTTTGATAGATCAGAATAGGTGTAACCGGCTCTGCAGGAACGATAAAAGTTCTTTCGTTACATCTTATTTCAAACCCTTTCATTTTAACCTCCCTTCTTTCATCAAAAATTCCTTTAAATTCTGATATTCAGCGAGGAGCTTTTGTCTATCCATATCTTCTATATTTATGGCGGGAGTAATTGCCTCCATATCGGCTGTTGCTATTTTAACCTTGTCTCCGATATGGAGAGTCGACTTCTCCCATTGTAAGGAAATTCCCAATTTATCATCTCCTCCCGTAATATCAATACCATATTGGCAGGATAACGTAATTAAAACAAAGCCGCCATGAACAGCAGCTGCTGTTTTCTTACTACTATTGACAGTGATTTCAAAACCTTTCATATCATAATATATTCAGACGCCGAGAATATTTTTTAAATAAATTTACGTGATCATTCCTTCATTTTTAAGGAAATTTTGAAGGGTATAAAATTTATCAAGCATACGAGCATGAAATTCACTAATTTCTTCTTTAAAAGTTGGTTCGGATTCTGAAAATGCTCTTTTAGTTTCAATCGGTTTGGATGGTATACAAGTGTTTTCTTCTATAATACTTATTTCTACACTCTCTCCGATCTTCATTTTGCTATCTATCCATTTGTGTGATAATGTAAGCTCATCTGATTTCGTTTCAGATCCGCCCACTTCGATAAAGTAGTGTCCATAACTTTGATATATGAAAATTGTTGCCATAAACGGCGAATCAACAAAAATAGTTTTGTCTCGAAAAGTTATTTCAAATGCTGTCATCTAGTAATCCCTCCTTAACCAAATATTCTTTTATACCATTATATTCCATCAGTAAGGCGCTTTTCGATCTGATTTCTTCCTTTTCTATTTTAGCTCTCGAATCGATATCACAAGTTGTAATCTTTATCTTATCTCCAACTTTTAACTGAATTCTCCCCCAATCTAAGTTTCTACCAGAGCTGTCATCTATTCCTGACACCGAAATACCTCCTTTTAGATCATTATGTAGAATAACTAAAATCATACCTTTATCTACCCCAACGTTAATTAACGTATCATTAATTGTAATTTCGAACCCTTTCATAAACAACATTTATAACCAACCATTTACATTACACCTTGTATCCCATTGCCCATTATGGCTTGTACAATAATCATAACAGGCACGACAATCCATCTTTTGGTTGTATGGTAAGCTATGGGCTCAAGCATACGTTACAGAAGATAGCGTCCATAAACCACAAAGATCTGAAAAATCTTCAACCCACAGAATTTCAATAAATCACAGAGAAAATAACAGACCTGTACTTCATCGGGCGGATACCAGCATACAACTGTTTAATAAGAGGTGGCACAATTTTCATGTACCACCAATTTTTAATTATTCGTAATATAAAGCCCATATCCTATTATTACAACAGCAATAATTGAACATACTATTTGAATTACTTTATATAAATTTTCATTTACTTTCTTGTTTATAAAAATAGGTATATTTATAAACGCTATAGATAATAAATATATGGGTTTATTATCTGACATAAAAAATATAAGTACACTTACTATTATAAAAGATATAGATATATAGTCTGATAAGGTTAAATTTTTCATTTTGATGAATTATAAGTTTTAAATTAGTGTTGATTTGATTGTTAGACTAAAGTAGATATTTTGAGAATATAAAAGAACAAAAAAATAAAAGCAATCGATTGCTTTTATTTACTGTTAATCAATCATCAAAAATATAAAGAACCTATTCCCGCAGAACTATAAATATTATTCAGCAATCAAATATGTAGTTCGTAGGGAGGATACTGATGATCTGTGACTCGCTGAATTTGCTTTTTTTCATTGTCCCTAATTTATAAAACTACATTAATAATCGTAGCTGTTTTGTATCCGGCCTATCAAGTACATATTTAAATAGTTTTTTATTGGGATTACCTTTGCTTGCATGAATTTGATAGAAAGCAAGCGCGATAAAATGTTGTCCTTAGTCGCCCAATGGCGCCAGAGTGGTCA
>NZ_SRZY01000027.1 GCF_006476045.1 Sphingobacterium lumbrici | reverse complement strand
TTTCAGTGGCTAAAACATACCCTACAAAATATCATGTCGATCAACCATAAAAAATTAAAGGATCTCTATCCGCAGAACTATAAGAAAAGTATCGAGCAATCAAATATGTAGTTCATCGGGCGCATACGTAAGTGAGGAGTTGTTTATTTGTTGAAAGTCTTGATCTTCGAAGTTGACTCGCTCACTATAGATATTCTGACCATCCTGTTTATTGGATTGCTTATTATAGTTTAGTGAAAAAGTCAGTAATTGTTGTTTATGTCTTTTGAAGCCACGTTCATAGTTAAGATCAATTGAACCACCATTGCCGTTTAAGCCAAAAGTATTATCGGTAAAAAAGGAAATATCTTTATTTCCTGTTCGCATTAATGTAGACAACAGGTTCGTTCTATCATGATTTTTTCCTTTCAGATTACCCCCGATCATAAGGAGGTTTAGGCTGTCTATTTCATACCCAAATGTAATTGCTCCTACCTTTGAATTAGCGCGGTTCTTGAGTTTTCCCTCCTGTTCTATACTATTAGGTATTTGCCCATCTCTTTCAATTTGGCTTGATAAAAATGATTCGGGAGGGTACTCCCAAAAACTGTTAATAAAGGTTGATAAAGATATTTTATTCGATCTTATCGCAAAATTTCCACTTACATTGGAGTTCATTTTTCCAGAACCTGCGTTTATTCCCCCCAGATACCCTTGAATAAGCTTTTGATTCATGATCACGTTAATAATCCCACCGATTCCTTCTCCGTCGTATTTTGCAGGTGGTTGAGTGATGACTTCAATTCTCTGAACTAATTTCGCCGGAATAGTTCTAAAAATTTCACTTGGTTTGCCAACAGTCAGTGCAGATGTTTTTCCGTTGATCAAGACTTTAAAATTGGCTTTTCCGGCCATCAGGATATCATCCTCTGCGCTCATGGAAATCAAGGGCACTTTTCGTAGCATGTCGAACATATTCTGGAATTGATTTTCTGGATCTCCCTGAACATTGTAGATTATTTTACCTATTTCCTGGCTAATGAGGTTTTGTTTTCCTGTTACAGTAACTTCCTGAAGTTTTATTTCTTGGGACTGAAGATAGATATTGCCAATTTTTAAACTGTCACGATTGAGTTCTTGTTTACTGATCTTCACTTTTTTTACGGCATATCCCATCACCCTTACCTCGATGAGCAGATCATCTAGTCCATCAGCAGTAAATGTAAAATTACCTCCTGAATCACTCTTAACCACATTGATAATTTCCCCCACTGAATTTGAAATATTCAATAGGCCTTCCTGCAGGGGAACCAACGAAGTGCTATCAATCAAACGACCAGAAACATGACAGTTTTCATTTGCTTTAACATACAAGAAATGGCAGCACAGTAACATTAAGAGTAGAACACGATTCATCATAGCGTTTATTTTAGAAATGTTTTACAATTTTCAACATCAAGATTCAGAACATTATTATCTTTTGTCCCCCGAGATCCGGCTCTATATATTTCAACCGGGGTATGCTCCGTATTTATTATCACCAAACTTCATCTCTGTTAAATTTGATCGTATATCTATCATATCTGCTTTTTTAATATTCAAAGTCCCAAATTTGATAGAAAGATCTATCATCGTTTTCAAGTCCGCCTAATACATACTCATAGTTGCTTAGGAAATTGACAAAAGATGCGTCTGGCATGCGGTTTAATGGGTGTCGCAACAAGATAGTTAAAATTTGGATAATTATAAAATAAAACCCATTCGTGTCAAGAATAGCGATAATTCCTTACCTTTACGGTATGAAACCGAGATGTAACTCATATTGACAGAGACAAGTCAATGATTATCTTCGATGAGATCGCCTGCCCTCCGGGAGGCGGGCAAGCTCGGTTAGTTACATAGAGCGCTCATTAGCCATTGAAAAAAATAATCAGATGAAAAAAAAGAATGCTAACCGCACACAACAACCCGAGTTTTCTCGCCCTGTTGAAAAATATTTTTATGAATTAGATAATACATTCGCCTCAGGGAATAAAAGGTTATATGCGGTATGTCTAGCCTTCCCATTTTTTGGTGTCATGGGATTGATATGGATGGTCCCTTTCCCACAGTTTGATTTTCTGGTCAAACTGAACATGCATACTTTTCTCAATTGGGGTTCTTTTTTTATTGCCATAACCATATATCTCTATTTAAAGCTGTCGCCAACCTTATCTTATGCCATTTTATTTTCCATAGCGGCGATGAGTTTTTTTATTGTGCAACTGGAATATGTGGAACGCGACGGCGGACCGAGCGTGGTATTGGTTTGTACGTTGATTAGCGTTATTAGCCTGTTAGCTCTTTGGGTATTGGCCAAAAGAGAATCCAAACCTGTTAACGGAAATGATTTTATTAAATTACTAACCGTGGGGCCGATTTGGCTCTGGTCTAAAGTGTTTGATAAGCTGAAAATAAAATATTAATTTGTGATTATGGATCAATTGAATTATCCCCTTCATTTTCGGTTTCGTATTACGACACTTGCCAATGATTTTGTGGCGATGGATGCTTTTGGCAACACAATTTATTATGTCAGGGAGAAGATATTTTCTTGGAGAGACCGCGTTAAAGTATATCGGGATCAATCAAAATCTGAATTGTTGTACGAATTAACCTCCAATAAATTAATTGATTTTCAGCAAACTTTTACGATAACGGATGGAGCAGGGCGGGTGATCGGCAAGGTGAGAAGAAAAGCGTTAAAGTCGCTTTGGCGATCGACCTTTAATTTGATGGATCCAACTGATGCCATAGATCATAGTATTAAAGAAAAGAACCCGTGGACTAAATTTTGGGATGGGCTCTTTGGAGAAATCCCTCTTATAGGCATGTTGTCCGGTTATTTGTTCAATCCGTCTTATATCTTGCGAAATGATGCCGGAGAGGAGATGTTCGAGATAAAAAAAGAACCTTCTTTCTTTGGAAGAAAATTCAGCGTACACAAAATAACAGAACGGGAAGTAGATGATGAACGTTTTGTGCTCAGTTTAATGCTTTTGGTGTTAATGGAGAGGAGTAATGGTTAGCGTAATTGTTTTAGGTTAAAAGAAGGATTTTCTTTTACAATTTTGTTAATACCCCTCTCATTACCTTTCCGTCGTTGCCACGACAGGGCCTTCTTTATTCCTTTGATGAATAAAGAAGCAAACAAATCAAGGCTGTACCGTATTTGTCGTTCCGGCTACGCGATGATGCAGTGCGCAGCTCTTAGGCCTCCACCGCTCCGTCCCAAAGCAAAGGTTGAGATCTGCTTGGTTAAGTGCTGATTGTACGCTTCTGCAACACATCATCTGCGGCCTGCACATCCAAATCCGCTAAGGCCGTCTTTTTTCAATTCAGCTGAGGAATAAAGTAATATCTAAGAATAAAGCACTACCCTTTCATACCCGACAAATGTCGCCTTAGCGGGTCGACAATTGTAGGAATGGTGAACCTTGGTGTCGAGCCGGTACAGCGACACGCTCCTGCCTGCCGGCAGGCAGGTTTGTACACTTTTGGCAAGACAAAAGTGTAGACCCGTCGCGGTCCAAGCGACAAAAGAAATTAGTATAAAAGAAAATCCTTCCTTAAATTTATTAATAAATATGCTTGCGCCAGCTAACCATTTTTATATATCGCATACTCAAGTTGCAATGCGCCGGTATCGGCGGGAGCAGGGTATTCTTTTTCTTTGACTGCACCGATTTTTGCTAATGCTGCTTGGGAACGGAGGTTTTTCTCGCGGACATGAAAAATAACTTTGTCCACAACCTCAAACGCTGTGTGTATCATCAACTGCTTAATAGACTGATTGTACGTGCCTCCCCAATACGCTTTCGCCAAAAAAGTGTATCCAATAGCAATAGATCTTTCTGCTTCATTATATTCGTAAAACGACGTAGCACCTATTACATGCTGTGTTTTTTTATCAATAATAAGGTAGGGCAAATCCGTATCTAAAAGCTTTTTAAAATATTGGGTAAACCCGACAGGTGTGTACCTGCTGAAATCGGGATGTTGTGCCCAAATTTCTTTATCTGAAGCCACTAGATACAATAAATCAAAATCCCTTTTTTCAAGAGGTATTAGTTCAATCAATTCATTTGATAAGAGAATCCGAGGTATCATGTTACTTGATAATACGTTTAATCTTATTGGACTTTTTTATCAATTTATATAAACCTTCATAGTCTTCCTGCTCGATTTTATCATGAAGTTTCTTTAATTGTTTGATATGTTCAGCCAATACTTCCAGTACATTTTCTCTGTTTTGCTTAAAAATAGGTGTCCACATGTCGGGAGATGACTTCGCTAAACGCACAGTAGACTCAAAACCCGATCCTGCTAATTCAAAGATGCGGCCTTGGGATTTTTCTTTCTCCAATACGGTCAGCGCCAGGGCAAAAGACGTTAAATGCGAAATATGCGATACATAGGCGGTATGCATATCATGCTCTTCGGCATTCATAAACGAAGATTGCATCTCTAATTGATCCGTAATGGCATCCGCGAGATCGAAGGCATCTTCATCTGATTTGAAGGCTTCTACATAGACCATGTTCTTATTCTTGAACAAATTTGGTATAGCAGCCTCAGGTCCGGAATATTCCGTACCCGCCATAGGATGAGCGGCGACATAGCGTCCACGTTTAGGATGATCGACTATTTTGTTCAGGATATTAATCTTGGTCGATCCCATATCGATGACAACCTGATCTGTGATCCGATCCAGAATGTACGGTGTAAGTTGCATAATCGCATCTACCGGGACTGTTAGGATGATAACTTTAGCGTTTTCTATAGCTTCATCCAGCGTAGCGATTTCATCTACTAAACCAAGTTCCAATGCTTTTTTTTGGTTGGATTCATTCTTATCCACACCAATAATCTTGTTACAGAATTTTGTCTGTTTAAGTCGGATACCTGCCGAACCTCCGATGAGTCCTATTCCGACAATAGCTATGTTCATTGTTGCACTTCCTTAATCCGCGAGATAGCCTCTTCCAACACGTCTTCTTTCGCACAAAGACTTATACGAATATATTGATTTCCTGCTGTACCAAAGATTCCTCCCGGTGTAATAAATACTTTTGCATGCTCAAGTATGCTGTTGCTGAGCTGATAACCCGATTCAAAGGTATCCGGGATTTTTGCCCAAAGAAAAAGTCCTGCCTGCTTCGTACTGTATATGCACCCCAATAGATCCATAATTTCGTAAACCTTTTCTCGTCTTTTGCGATAAGTTTCATTTAGCTCATCATACCAGGATTTTTCCAGGGAGAGGGCTTTTGCTGCGGCCAGTTGCATTGGTAAAAACATACCCGAGTCCATATTGCTTTTAAAACGAAGGATTTCATTGATGCGTTCTTCTGCTGCAACGAGCATCCCAATACGCCAGCCTGCCATATTGGATGATTTACTGAGCGAATTCAGTTCGATGGCCACATCCTTAGCACCGGATATCGCCAATAGACTTTGCGGGGTTTCATTCAGGATAAAGCTATATGGATTGTCATGACAGATCAAGATACTGTTCCGTTGTCCGAACGCGATTAGCTCCTTAAAAAAGGCTTGATTGGCAGAAGCACCCGTAGGCATGTGTGGATAATTTACCCACATTATTTTTACTTTTGACAGGTCTTGCTTTTCAAGCGCTGCAAAATCAGGGAGCCAGCCGTTCTCTTCGGAAAGTGTATAGGGGCTGGCGGTTGCCCCACTTAGACGTACCGCCGATACATAAGTAGGGTAGCCCGGATTGGGGATAAGCGCTTCATCTCCTTCTTGAAGGTAGGTCATGCAAATATGTAAAATCCCCTCTTTCGAACCCATAAGGGGAAGTATTTCCGTATTGGGATTTAACTGTACACTATAATATCGGGCATACCAATTTGACATCGCTTCACGCAATGCCGGCACACCTTTGTAGTTCTGATATCCGTGTGTGGTAGCTAGAGCAGCTTGCTCCTGCAATACTTGGATGGCATCAGGATGAGGGGGGAGATCGGGACTTCCGATTCCTAAATTGATGACTTTGGCACCGGACTTATTCATTTCGTCAATTTCTCTTAATTTCTTGGAGAAATAATATTCTTCCGTATGCTGCAGCCTTTTGGCAACTTCAATTTGCATTTTTATTTATATTAACGGGCCTAAATTAAGAATTTAGCTATGAATTGTATCCTATTTTTAGAATAAATTAATTTTTTGACCCTATGTTCTGTTTTTTAATAAAATAAGTTTGCTGTATATCGGTTTGCTGTATATACATACAAATTTGTTATTTTTGTGGTCTTATATCTATAAATGAAAACTTATTTTCGACTTTTATCGTTCGCAAAACCAATTGAAAAGTATGCGATTCCATATATCATCTGTACACTAATTACAGTTGTTTTCGGTACTTTAAATTTAGCATTGCTTGCGCCGTTATTGCAAGTGTTGTTTAAAGGGGAGGATGAAAGTTTATCTTCTGTGACTCAACCTGTCGTCAAGCCAGAAAATTCCTTTGATATTCCAGAGTGGTTTACGTATTATGCAGATACTTTATACAATCAATTCGGTGCGTATGATGCGTTAAAATACGTTTGTATAGGGATCATCATTTCAGTCTTTATTAGTAATCTGTTTCGGTACTTTTCACAGCGAATAATGGAGAATCTTCGTATACATACGTTGTTGAATCTCAGGAAAACCGTGTTTAACAATGTATTGGACTTACCATTAGGATATTTTACAAACCAGCGAAAAGGTGACGTCATCTCGAAAATATCTTCAGATGTTCAGGTTGTACAATATTCAGTGACGGGTACTTTGCAAGTTGTTTTTAAAGAGCCGTTGCAACTTATAACATATATCTATGTGCTGTTTTCGCTTTCAACGAATCTGACCTTGTTTGCAATCGCTGTTATTCCGGTTTCGGCTTTTTTAATATCACGAATTGTAAAGTCGTTAAAATCTCAGGCTATAGCAGGACAGGAGTCGTACGCAAATATGATTTCCTATCTTGATGAGGCCCTTTCGGGCGTACGGATTATAAAGGCATTTAATGCCGTATCGTTTGTGAAGGACAGATTTAATGGGGAAAATAATCGATATGCAACTATTATGCGAAGAATGGTACGTCGTCAACAGCTCGGTTCTCCTGTGTCGGAATTGTTGGGGGTCGTAATGGTCGCTATCATACTGCTTTATGGTGGACATTTGGTGTTGACTGGTGAAGGAGAATTAGCCGCCTCGGAATTTATTGCTTACATCGCGCTTTTTTCGCAGGTAATGCGACCAGCTAAGGCATTGACAGACTCATTCAGTAATATTCATAATGGTATCGCAGCTGGTGAGCGGGTATTGGAATTGATCGATGAGAAAAATGAGTTGCTTGATAAGCCGGATGCGATTGATGTCAGCACGTTTAATGAAGAGATCGCATTCCGCAACGTAAATTTCGCCTATAGTGAAAAGCCTATATTACGGGACGTTAATTTTACAATTCGTAAGGGGCAAACAGTTGCTTTAGTTGGGCCTTCCGGAGGAGGAAAATCAACACTGGTAGACTTGATACCTCGTTTTATGGATGTAACAACGGGAGCAGTTACGTTTGATGGGATAAATTTAAGAGATCTTACTCAGAATTCGCTCCGGGCATTAATCGGTGTGGTAAATCAGGAATCCATCCTCTTTAATGATACGATTTTTAATAACATCGCTTTTGCCAACACTGCAGCTACAGACGAGCAGGTAGAAGCTGCGGCTCGTATTGCTAATGCACATGAGTTTATCATAAAAACCGACAAGGGATACCAAACGAATATAGGAGACAGAGGTGCAAAATTATCTGGTGGACAGCGTCAACGTATTTGTATCGCACGTGCCGTATTGAAGAATCCGCCGATTATGTTGCTGGATGAAGCAACATCTGCCTTAGACACAGAATCGGAACGTTTGGTACAGGATGCGTTGTACAAATTAATGGAAAACCGTACAACTGTCGTCATTGCCCACCGTTTGAGTACGATTCAAAATGCCGATAAGATTGTCGTGCTGGAATCCGGTCAAATTATAGAGAGCGGATCACATCAAGAGCTGATTCAGCACAAGGGTCTGTATAAGAGGTTGATAGATATGCAGCAATTTGCTGACTAGTTAAAAGGTGTACTAAAATAGCATCTTAACATGGTTTTTGGTTGGAATTTTAGCTAAGTTTGTATAGTAAGGAAAGATTAATGAATGCTACGCAAAAACTAAATTTTTTGATCAGTAACAAAAATTTAGATTCAGATTTAAGACATATTGCCGAAAAGGTACGATCCGGTCAACGTATTACGTTTGACGAGGGTGTGATGCTATATCAAAAAGGAGAAGTAGGTTATTTAGGCGTGTTAGCGAACTACATCCGCGAAAAAAAGCATGGTAACTATACGTATTTCAACAGAAACTTTCATATCGAACCAACGAACGTATGTGTTTACGATTGTAAATTTTGTTCCTATTCACGGATGATAAAACAACGTGAAGAGGGATGGGAAATGGATGTAGACGGTATGATGGATTTGGTTAAAGGATATGACAATGAGCCTGTTACTGAAGTTCACATCACCGGAGGTGTCGTTCCTAAGCAAAATTTAGCATTCTATGCGGAGTTTTTTAAACGCTGCAAAGAACATCGCCCTGATTTACATATCAAAGGATTGACTCCGGTAGAATATTATTATATTTTCAAAAAAGCAAAATTGTCACATTATGAGGGAATGAAATATCTTCATGAATGTGGATTGGATTCTATGCCGGGTGGTGGTGCTGAAATATTTCATCCGGAGATACGTGAGCAAATAGCGCATGATAAATGTACAGCCGACCAATGGCTGGATATACACGAGCAGGCACATAAATTAGGTATGAATACCAATGCGACCATGTTGTATGGTCATATTGAAGAATTTTGGCATCGTGTGGATCACATGGAGCGTCTGCGTCAACAGCAAGATAAGACAGGAGGTTTTCAGACTTTTATTCCGCTAAAGTTTAGAAATAAGGATAACCAGATGAAAGATGTTCCGGAGGTCTCTGTTATTGAGGATTTGCGTAACTATGCAATTTCCAGAATTTACCTGGACAATTTTTCGCACATCAAAGCTTATTGGGCCATGATTTCGCGCCAGACTGCTCAATTGTCATTGGCATACGGGGTCGATGATATCGACGGAACATTGGACGATACCACCAAAATCTATAGTATGGCAGGAGCGGAGGAGCAGACACCGGCGATGAGTACAAAAGAATTGGTGCAACTGATTAAGAATGTAGGCAGGCATCCCATCGAACGTGATACATTGTATAATGTAGTAACTGATTACAGTGATTACGTATTTGAAGACGATACGAAGAAAAAATATTATTCATTACCGGTAATAAATTCATAATATACGTTGAAGAAAACATTTTACTTCATAAGACACGGACAAACAGATCTTAATTTACGTGGGATAGTGCAGGGAAGGGGAGTTAATTCTCCGCTCAATGAAAATGGTTTTCGACAGGCACAAGCATTTTTTGATGCGTATAGAGATGTACCATTTGATAAAATTTACACGTCCACATTGTTAAGAACCAAGCAAACAGTGGTTCCTTTTCTTGATTTGGGTATCCCTATGGAAGAGATTGAGGGATTGGATGAGATAAGTTGGGGTATTTATGAAGGAAAGGAACAGGACGAAGGTACTATGACAGGGTTCGAAAAAGTGATTGCATCCTGGAGAAATAATGAGCTGGATTTGAGTATTGAAGACGGGGAATCCCCTAATCAATTGGTAATACGACAGAAAGAAGCGATATCTTATATGTTGTCCCAATCGGATGAAGAAACCGTTCTCGTATGTATGCATGGTCGTGCGATGCGTATTCTGCTTTGTCACCTTACCGATTTCCCGCTCTGTCAGATGGACGAATTCCCCCATACAAATACTGCCTTATATATTCTAGATTATGAAAATGGAAGGTTTAGCGTTGTCGATTATTACAATACTAAGCATTTGGAGAATTTAGAAAATGAGTAAGATCAAAGTTTCTGCGGTAAGTTATACCAATACATTACCATTTTTACAAGGGATAAAGGCTTCACCTGTAATGAACCGGATTGATTTAAGTCTGGATCATCCCAGTATGTGTGCCCGGCGGGTGATCGATAATGAGGTAGATATGGGGATTATTCCTGTGGCTGCATTATTGGATTTATCATATTATCATATTATAGGCGATTATTGTATTGGAGCGGATGGAGAAGTAGATTCAGTATTTATTTTTTCTCAAAAGCCGATCAATGAGATCAAATCAATTCGTTTAGATAATCAATCGCGTACGTCCAATGGCTTAGCGCAAATCCTTTTAAAATACTACTGGAAAAAGGATGTAGACGTGTTGACCGAAGGAGAAGCGGATGCTTTTGTACTGATTGGTGACCGTACATTCGGGAAAAAGGAGACGATACCGTATGTGTACGACTTGGGATTCCATTGGAAGGAGTTTACGGGCTTGCCTTTTGCATTTGCGGTATGGGTAGCCAATAAGGAATTGCCTGCCGATTTTGTAGTGGAATTTAATCAGGCCTTGGCGGACGGAATTTCACATCCACAAGATGTTATTGAGGGGTTGCCGATATATGAGAACTTTGATTATCTATCTTACCTCACTGAAAAGCTGGATTTTCATCTAACACCCAAAAAGAGGGAAGCTATTCAGAAATACCTGGAATTGTATCAGACCTTGTAAAGGTAAATCGGTGTTAGACGCTGATTAAATAAGTGACGGCAAATATTCGTTGAAACAAAAAAGCTTGGAACAATCGGGCGATTTTCCAAGCTTTATAAAATAACCTCTTGATGAGGTAATCAACCTAAACCTATTGCAAATATAACGATATTATTATTTAGCGTCCAAATGTTTGAACAAAAAAAGCAATATTATTTACTTATAAGAAATTAAACTTTTGATTATCAGGAAAATAGAAAACAAAAAAAAGGTTTTCAAACGGGGAGAATGAAAACCTTTACTAACCAATTATAAACCTAAATTATGATGACACAAAGATAGTGTACATTTTACACTCTTGCAAATTTTTTTTTATTTTTTTTTAAAACGGCTCATTTATTTAAGTTTCATCCAATAGTTTTGCCAAAGGCGGATGAGAGCCGGGCTTGATCGCATACAGGAGGGCAAGTGAGCTCACCGAAGGTAAACTGTAAAGATTTCTTTATGATAGAAATCTTTACTAAGTTTGTGTAAATCTATTTAAAACTATGTTTACAGGCATTATTGAGACATTAGGAGTCGTTAAAAAAATTGAAAGGGAACAAACCAATATTCACTTGTATATCGAATCTTCTATTTCTCGGGAGCTAAAAATAGATCAAAGTGTTGCACACAACGGTGTATGCCTGACTGTGGTTGCCCTGGATGACACAACTCATCAAGTAACAGCTATTGATGAAACATTGAGCAAGACAAATCTGAAGAGCCTGAAAGAGGGAGATCTGATGAATATAGAAAGATGTACACAAGCGAATGGTCGTTTTGACGGACATATTGTACAAGGACATGTAGATCAAACTGCTATTTGTATTGAAAAAGAAGATCAGGATGGAAGTTGGTTATTTACGTTTCAATATGATTCTTCCAAAAGTAACATTACGGTAGAAAAAGGTTCTGTCACAGTAAATGGTATAAGTCTTACCGTCGTAAACTCAAAGGCTGATCGCTTTTCTGTTGCCATCATTCCTTACACAATAGAGCACACGAATCTTAAACAGGTGGAAGTGGGATCGGAAGTTAACATCGAATTCGATATTGTCGGAAAATACGTTTCAAAAATAATGGCTCTTAGAAGCTAAGAGCATTATTTTTTTGTTATTCTAAATAATGCCCCTGCCGTACCAACAACGCTCTGTACTTATTAAATACAGATGATTTAGAAACAAAACCTAGATAGTGATTATCGCTGTCGGTTACCGGAAGAATCCATACATCATCCCTATTCATTTTGGCCATCACGACTTCCATATTCTCATTTCCTCGAATGATGTCGTTAGGTTTTTGGGCAATCTGTTCGAATGTCCGACCGCTGCCTTCTTCCTCACCCAATAGTATCGAAAACAGACGTTCGCTATAAATAATCCCTAACAACTTACCCTTTACATCTACAATGGGAAAAATATTACGCTTTGAATGAATAATCTCAGATTGCCTGTCCTTTGGTGTCTCATCAGGCCGGAGGATAACAAAATTTGTTTCAATCAGATACCTTAGTTTCATCATACTGAGTACTGTTCTATCCTTGTCCTCATACGACAATAAATCGCCGGATTCTGCTAATGCTTTTGTGTAAATAGAATGCTTCATCACCGATCGATTAATTAGATAGGAAATAGATGCAACAAGCATCAAAGGTACCATCAATGTGTATCCCCCGGTGATTTCGGCTATCAAAAACATGCCTGTCAGCGGCGCGTGCATGACTCCACTAAGTGCGGCCGCCATTCCGGCCATGACAAAGTTTGGTACATTGAGCTGAATTAATCCCGTCAGATTCATACCATAAGCAAAGGCAAAACCGATAAGTCCACCCATGACAAGACTAGGGCCAAAAACCCCACCATTTCCACCACCGTTTAACGTAAATAAAACGGCAAAGGATTTTGCAAATAGCGTAAGTACGGTATAACATAAGATTACCCAGCCGATATTTCTGTAATCGGCGAACAAGCTGTTTTTTACAATAGCGTCAAAATGTCCATCCAAGATTTGCTGAATCGTTAAATAACCTTCACCATATAACGTAGGAAATAGAAAAATCATCAGCCCCAGTGAGATGCCGCTAAACCAAACCTTATTGTACGGATTCTTAATTGAGGAAAACCATTTTTTGACCACTTGACTAATCCGGGAAAAATAAATGGAGTAAACTCCAACGATGACCGCTAGTAAAATATAGAAAAACAGCGCCTCTACTGCCCAGTCCGTTACAGCCGTATGAAATAGCGGTTCACTATATAGCAATCTTGAAACAACCGCTGCCAATGCCGCGGAGATTAATAACGGAATGAAAGCAGGTATCGAAAATTCGGGCAATAATATTTCAATGGCAAAAATCATTCCTGCCACCGGACTATTGAATGCGCCCGAAATACCAGCTGCGGCACCACAAGCCAATAACATGGTCAGCTCCTTATAACTAAGACCAAAGATTCTGCCTGTATTAGAGCCAATAGCTGCTCCGCTATAGGCGATAGGTGCTTCCAATCCGGAAGATCCCCCAAATCCGACAGTAATGGCGCTGGTAATGATTTGCGAATAGATATTATGCGATTCAACCTTGCTCGATTTGCGTGAAATGGAATAGATGATCGGCGTAATACCGTGTTCGAAATTCTTTCCCTTTAGAAACTTCCGAACGTATAATACACTCAGCAGAATACCAATCAACGGAAAAATCAGATAAAAAGAGTATTTATAGTGCCAATCGACATCATCTTGTAAGGTAGAGGCGATGAAGTGAGTCATTCCTTTTAATAAAGCTGCGGCAAGTCCCCCTATAATACCCACTACGAAAGCCAGTAATACCAAAAAATTTCGATTGGAAATTTTTTGCATCCGCCATTTATTAACGCGGTTCAGCTTGAGTAGAAATTTTTCTTTCATCATATTGATAGACTAGAGATCAAAACCCATTACCTCTTTTCGCTTCTTCGATTTAAATCGCTCGGGGACAATAGCCATTATTTCATTTTTCAACGCATTGACCGCTTGTTTCTTTACAAAATTCTGAGTGGTTACTAAACTGATTTCCCTAACCGGTTCAGGTGCTTTAAAATACCGCACATGATTCAGCTGATCTTCATCGTAGTTTAGGATACTGAGCTCCGGAAGAATGGTTATTCCTTCATTGATATCGACCATTCGTTTCAATGTTTCCACACTTCCTGTGTTGTATTCAAAAGTTCCGGTAGCCGATTGATTGTGCTTGTAATTACATATATTAAGAACTTGACCACGCATACAATGTCCTTCATTTAATAACCATAACTTCTCCTTTGAGATATCTTCTACACTCACCATTTTGTTGAAATACAGGTGGCTTTTCTCCGATACGTATGCGACAAAGGTTTCATAAAATAAAGGTGTTTCCTGGATTGCATGCTCAGATAGCGGAGTAGACAGAATGCCGCAGTCTAATGCTCCGTTCTTTAGCTCCTGAACAATTCGTTCGGTAGTATATTCCCAGATTTGAAGTTGAAGTTTCGGATATTTTTTTAAAAAAGCAGTGATGACATCTGGTAGCAGATAAGGTGCTACCGTCGGAATCACTCCTATTTTAAGTTGCCCCTCTAACTCTCCTTTCTTTTCTTGTAAGATTTCGTTGATCTTTTTGCTTTCGGTAAGTACCACACGTGCCTGTAGAATGATCTTTATTCCTACCTCTGTAGGAATAACGGGTTGTCTACTCCGATCAAATATTTTGACTCCTAATGATTCTTCCAACTTTTGAATCTGCATACTCAAAGTAGGTTGTGTTACAAAGCATTTTTCGGCAGCAGCCACAAAACTTCTGTAGGTATCTACCGCTACGACATATTCTAACTGGACAAGTGTCATGATATAAATTTTAATTATACGAAGGTACAAAATATATAAGCAGGTCCAAACTGTCAGACATGGACGATAGATTTCAATCCTCATTTATGAAGTTCAATCCTAAAAGATTTTGTATTTTTGAACATTAAGTATTAAACAAATTACTATGCACATTAACTGGAAATCTACCATACTATGTACCTTTCTCTTAGGTATAGGCGTTTTTAACTATTCAGCTTCGGTTCCCGATGAGGGAATGTATCCACTTAGTGACTTGAATAGAGCTGGATTAAAAAAAGCCGGACTTAAAATAAATGAAAAAGACATCTATAATCCCGGACAAGTAGGGCTCGTAGATGCATTGGTACAGGTAAGCGGCTGTACAGGTTCATTCGTATCGGCAAATGGACTAATTATCACCAATCACCACTGCGCCTTTAGCGCTGTTCAGCTTGCTTCTACGCCTCAGTTTAATTATTTAGAAAACGGATTTGTAGCCAATTCGAGAGAACAGGAAATTGAGGCCAAAGGATTGACGATTCGCATTACAGATTCGTATGAAGATGTATCAAAGCAGATCCTTGATGCAGTTGCCACGATCGTAGACCCGGTACAGCGGATTAATACCATTAATAAAAAAAGAGCGGAAATAGCAAAACAAGCCGAAACTGCAGATCCAACCATAAAAGCAGAAGTGTCTGAAATGTTTATTGGAAAAAGCTACGTCCTTTTTCGCTATAAAACAATTGAAGATGTGCGTTTGGTTTACATTCCGCGTCAAGATATTGGTGAATTCGGTGGTGAAACGGATAATTGGGTATGGCCGCGACATACGGGAGATTTTTCATTTTTAAGAGCGTATGTGGCACCAGATGGCTCCTCTGCCAAATATTCCAAAACCAATGTCCCCTACAAACCAAAGAAACACCTCAAGATCAATCCTCAGGGTGTAAATGAAAATGATTTTGTGTTTATCCTGGGATACCCGGGCCGTACTTTCAGACACCGCCCGGCACAATATATTGAATATCAGCAAAAATATTTACTCCCCTATACTTCTGAGCTGTTTGATTTCCAAAATCAACAGATGAACCTGGCTGGAAAAGACAATAAAGCGACTGAGCTGGCACTAGCAACCCGTATTAAACGTAATGCCAATGTAATGAAGAATTACCGCGGTAAGTTGAAGGGATTACGCAATATCGACTTGATCAGTGCAAAAAAACTGGAAGATGAGGCCTTAGCACAATTTATCCATTCAAAGTCCGAATTGAAAGCCAAATACTCTTCGTTAATGCAGGATATAGATCAACATTACCAACTGGTATTTAGCGATGCTAAACGAGAATTGTGGTTTAACAATATTTATAACGGTATTCGCTTGTTGCAGGTTTCCAATGTGTTAAATTCGTTTAAACGGGCTGTAGCCCAGCGAAGTACAGATCAGGCACAGCAACAGATCTTTGATCTTAATATTGAAAAAGTTAGACAGCAACTTGATAGCTATTACGAAAGCTACCATATATCTGTAGATAAAAATATTGCAGGACACCTTTTTGCAGAAGCAGCTGCCTTTAACGGAAAGAACACGATACAATTTATAACTGCTAGAAATTTTAAATCGGCAGATGAATCAAGCAGTTTTATTCAAACTGCAATAGCGGATTCAAAATTAAACAGCAAAGAATCTGTTGTAAATGAGGTGTTAAAAGACGTGAAGTCCCTACTGGGCTATAGCGATGAGCTGTTGCGTATAGAAACGGAACTAGAGAAGGAATTGGAACCGTTTTATGCCGAACAAAAAAGAAGGGATGGCATATTGAATAAGTTAATGGGAGATTATGTTGCTGTAAAAGAACACTATCAAGACAAAAATTTCATCCCCGATGCCAATTCGACTTTGCGGTTAACTTTCGGAAATATTCGGGGATACCATCCGGTAGATGCTACTTATTTGGCTCCTTTCACAACCGTGAAAGGCCTGATCGAAAAAGGAAATTCCGGTAACGAAGAATTTGTATATCCGGCAGCGATTAAAGAGGCATGGTTGGCAAAGAACTTTGGTGCCTATTTCAAAAAAGAGTTAAACGATGTGCCCGTTAATATTTTGTATAATATGGATACTACCGGAGGAAATTCAGGTTCCCCTATTATGAACGCGTACGGTGAGCTTATAGGTGTTAATTTTGACCGTTCGTATGATGCGACTATTAATGACTTCGCGTGGAATGAGAGCTACAGCCGTTCTATCGGTGTGGATATACGGTATGTACTGTGGATAGCGGACAAAATTGATAATGCTCAATTTATTTTAAAAGAAATGGGGATATGACCGACATGAATACAATGATTATTGGGTGGACGGCTCTTTTGATTTCATTCTTATAGACTGCATATACGAATGTCTATCCTGCCGTCATCGGTTCGCTTACATGGGTTGATAAAATGGTCGACGATCGTAATCGCTATAGGAATTCCTGTGGGAACTATTTCTGCAGGATTTTTATTTGCCTTGAATTACGTAACCGATGTAAGAGAAGAAAATAAATGGCTAATCCTTTTATTACCCTTAGCTGGGTTATTAATCGTGTTGCTATATAACGTATATGGTGATCGAACCAATAAGGGTAATAATTTGATCTTAGAGGAATATTATCGTCCCTCACTACCTATTCCGGGGATTATGGCACCTTTAATTATCCTTACTACCTTACTTACTCATTTATTTGGCGGATCTGCAGGACGGGAAGGTACTGCTGTTCAATACGGCGCAACTATAGCAGATCAGTTTTCTAAACGCCTTCAGCTTACAAAAAAAGAAAGACGAATTGTATTGTGCTGTGGTATAGCGGCAGGTTTTGCTTCTTTATTCGGCACCCCTTTGGCAGCGGCTGTTTTTGCAGTCGAGCTATTCCGTGTTGGAAAATCAAGGTACCATATTCTCTTTCCCACCCTTATCACCGCTTATCTTGCACACCTAACCAGCTTGGTCTGGAATGCACCCCACATCCATTATCCCAACGTTATTATTTTAGATTTTATCACTTTTGATGTTTTGTGGATTGTAGGATTAGGACTGCTTTGTGGATTAACAGCGAGGCTGTTTATCTATTCTGGAAATCTATTCGGTCAATTATTTAAACGTATTCAGAATGCTTATCTACGTATAGTTGCAGGAAGTATATTGTTAATTATCTGCATGATCTGTCTGGGGAGTACAAAGTATATTGGTCTTGGTTTACCAACGATAGTCGATTCCTTTCAACAACCTCAAGCGCTGTATGATTTTTTTATCAAAATAGTGTTGACTACCTTGACATTAAGTATTGGTTTCAAAGGTGGAGAAGTAACGCCTTTGTTTTTCATTGGTGCGACATTGGCTAGTGCTCTATCGCTGTATATTCCGGTTGATATCATGCTGTTAACGGCGGTCGGTTTTGTTGCGGTATTTGCGGGCTCTACTAAAACTCCACTAGCCTGTGCGATTATGGCGGTAGAATTATTCGGTATCTCGGTGGGGATATACGCCTTGCTAGGGTGTTTTTCAGCGGTTGTGGTTTCCGGCCGACAAGGTATCTATCGTAGTCAGCGAAATATTAAATTCGGGAGTAAACCTGAAAGGTAAATAAAATCTTTCCTGTCAGAATCTTTATGAAATTTTCATAACTAAAGATGTGGCTGCTAATTATAATGGGTTATTTGCAGGGAATGAGACTAGATAGTGTAATGCTACGGCATGAAAAAAGGAATTAGCTCTTTATGCTAATTCCTTTAGTTTTTAAGTGTCCCCGACGAGATTCGAACTCATATCGTCAGAACCGGAATCTGAAATTCTATCCATTGAACTACGGGGACCGTTTCGCAAAAATATGACTTTTATGCGAAACCTAAACTATTATTTAATAATATAGTTATTAATGATTGTCATGGTCGTGATCTTCAACGAAATGCAATTCAAATTTTATGTCTATATCATTAGCGCCGGTAAATTTTTTATAGTCGGCATTAGACCAATCGGTTTTTGTATCGATATTGGTCTTAACACCCGGATTAAGGTGACGCATGATATAATTTAACGTAAATTTATTTGTTTCTTTTAGTACCGTGAAATACCCTTGTACACCTACTTTGGCTTTTGTGCCATCTGTTTTAACATCAGCGTATTGTACGTGGAGTGATTCCGCAGGAGCTCCTAAAATAAAAGCGTAATGAATATCGTCACGGTCTACAAAAGTTTGCTGTGTTTCGCGACCGGCAAAATCCAGCATTTTAATATTGAAACGATATGACTTGCCGACTTCTAGATCAACGTGTTCACCTGCAGCCGGAAGCAAGTTCGTTCCTGAGAAGGTAATACTCTCTACCTCCGGATTATCAATGTCATGGTAGTCGTAATGATCACCGTGTGCCTCAGCCTCTACTTCGGTAAAGGTAATTGTCAAGCCGCTCACTTCTTCTTGATCTACTTCGGGAGTTGGATTGTCTTTTGAACACGCCTGGAACAATAATGGAAACGCTATTAAAATTAAATATATTTTTTTCATGTCTATGTTCTTAAAAATTATAAGATAATCGAATGGAATAGTTTCTGCCGAGCTGATGAGCGTAATAGCGGAATCTATCCATGTAATCTTTGTACAGTTTGTTTGTTAAATTATCGATACTAAAGATCATTCCAACCGTATTCGATTTTAAATGAAATTGAGTTCCTGCCGTAAAATCGAGTAAATGATAAGCCTTCGGCGGAGCTGTGTAGTCTGAATTGGCTTTGTATCTGGACTGTTGCGCTACGAATCGATGACTAAATTTGACATAAGAAGATTTCAGCAATTGTTTGTCTTGAAAATTATGCTGAAGATAGTGTGTAAACCTGTCCGAAGGAATATAGGGAAGGTATTCTTTCGTCGTTGTATTGATGGCTTTGACAATTGATGCCGACACGCCATAGTCGAATGTCTCGACGAAGTGATACGACAGCTTGAGGTCAGCACCATAAAAAAAGGCGTTGTCTTGGGTGTACGCATATAATGGGAATGTGCCCCTAATGGTTTGCCTTACAGAGTCTGGATTGGGATTAGCATAGATGTAGTCGGTAATATATTGTCCGAAGAGATCTAAACCAATGTTTATTTTTTCTGCTTTATCTTTATACAACAACGAATTTACCCATTTCAATCCTTTTTCACTTCGAAGGTCTGTATTTCCTACTTCGTAGGAGCCACTCCCATGATGTACGCCATCACTATATAGTTCATTGGCCGATGGAGCCCGCCAAGCTAATCCTAAATTGCTTTTCCAGTTCAGGTTTGACAAGAAATGATACAGTAACCCTACAGTTCCCGAGACATTGTGAAAATATCGTGTATCCTCTAACAGGTACTGATTCAAGGAGCCGTTTGCATTTGGTCTGTCATAATCGTAGCGGTATCCTGCGACATCAAAGTACCTGTAATCGTAGCGTAAACCTACTTCAAAATGGTATTTAGCTAAATGGAACTGCTGTATGCCAAAAACGCCAAAGGTGTAATTATCAAAATTGGGTATAATAGGTGTAGTGCCTGTACCTGCCGTATTGTTATGTACTTGCAAATTTGCACTTATGCCCACGGTAGATTTATGGTGTGTGTAAGAAGCATCAAGTGATTGGGTCGTCAATACCATGTCTGCCATAGGCGTATCATCACTTTCTATTCGGCGCAAATCAAATTCTTGCCGATGATTGCGTTGAAAACTATACTGCGCTTCCAGTTCGCCGCCATTATTCGTCTGGTGAGACCAATTTAGTTTGGCCAAGTCGTGCGCAACTCGCTGCCGGGGAGCTGTAATCTTATAGGAGAAATCGTAACTTTCGAAAGGTTTTCCATTTTCTATCCGGGCATATATATCTTCAATAGTACCAATGTGCGCACCATAAAAGATACCAAGATCTGTTCCGAAATGACTGGAATATGCAGAGAGTTTTCCCTGAGGCAGGATATATTCCACGTATCCGTCATAATTTAGCTCTTTTGCACCGGTATTGCCGAGGTAATAGTCCGCAGTTTTGGTATTACCACTTCCTTTACCGGAAGCTGAGACTCTCCATCCGAAGTTATTGAAATGCCCTTCTAATCTAGCATGTCCTCCCAGTCCTTTGCCGTTGCTATTTCCTATTAAATTTATACGGCCTGCGATTGCTTTTTCATAGTCAATAGGGGCAGGACTGGTTAGTACCACTCCAGCCAATGCATCAGCACCGTAACGCACCCCTTGAGCTCCTTTTATTACCTCAATCTTATCCGACATAAAGGGGTCAATTTCAGGCGCATGTTCTACACCCCATTGTTGACCTTCTTGTCGTACACCATTGTTTAATAGTACAATACGATTGCTATGTAAGCCATTAATTATTGGCTTTATAATGTTACTTCCTGTAGCTAATGTCGTGACTCCCGCTATCTCAGCAAGTGCATCTGCAAATACTTTACCTTTTGATTCTGCTAATTGCTGAGCAGTCAAACTGTGTGTGCTGCTGGTCAATGTAGACGATTTATAACCGACTATCTTGATGTCTTCTATATGGATGTGTTCGATATCCAAAGCAACGTTAATACTGGTGTCGCGATGCAGGTAGATTTCCATTTCCAGCACCTGATAGCTGATATGCTCTACGCGTACCGTATAATATCCAGGGCATAGATTTTTTAGATTAAAGATCCCTTTTCCCTTAGATATACCCCGACTTTGATTAGATATGGATATCAAGGCCCCATCTATTGCTTTGTTTGTTGTTTTATCTATAACTTGCCCAGTCAATAGGATTTTACAATCCTTTTCTTGCGCATGAAGTATAACAGAAACAAATAGAAAGAGGCACGCTATTACTATTTTATTCATTCTAGAATATTTTCTTCTTATTTCTCGATTTTACGGCTATTATTAGTGATTAAGAAGTTGTAATGGAGGGCCCTTATTGCTAAGAGGGAAAGAATATCCTATGAATAGTGAATTGTAATTTACGGCTGCAAAAATACGGCCATAGTTAATTTCTACAGGTGATAAATAAATCGCATGACAAACAGGTGCTGTCGTCTGTGAAAAGAGAATCTGATAACAGATGGCGCAACTGTCGTGGTCGTCGTCATGATGTGCTTCTGCATCACATGTGTGATGTTTTTCCTGATGTGAATGGTTATATTGAATTAAGTTTGAACACAATAAGGTGCAAACCAATACTAAAGCCAAGTATGTTTTTAGTGCTTTCAATAAGACAAAGATATGTTAAATGCAACAATGATGCAAATTAAAATATAGGTTGATACCTTTATGATCTTGGATGAAATTGTGTAATGACAGATTGCAGGTACTCTTTATCAATATGTGTGTAGATTTCAGTCGTTGTGATGCTTTCATGTCCGAGCATATCCTGTACTGCCCGGAGGTCGGCTCCGCCTTCTACCAGATGTGAAGCAAAACTATGTCTGAAGGTATGTGGACTTATCTCTTTTTTTAAACCGATTTTGTGGGCCAGATCTTTAACAATAATAAATACCATGACCCTAGAGAGGGGAGCGCCGCGACGATTCAAAAAAACAAAATCTTCTTTTCCTGATTTTATGGCCTGATGTACACGTATGTCATCCATATAGATTTTTAAATATTTGCTAGCCTGCTGTCCGATGGGGATAAGTCTTTCCTTGTTACCTTTGCCTTCCACTTTGATAAACTCTACATCAAGGAAAAGATTTGAAATCTTTAAACTGATGAGTTCTGATACCCGAAGTCCGCAACCGTATAAGACTTCTATTATGGCCTTGTTACGCATGCCTTCAGGCTTGGATAAATCTATGGCATTGATTAATGAATCGATCTCTTCAATATTCAATACAGAAGGCATTTTACGCGCTATTCGAGGGTGGGTAATGAGTTCGCATGGATTAGTCGCGAGGTCATATTCTATCTGTAAGAAATTAAAAAAGGTCTTTAGTCCGGACAAGAGGCGAGCTTGGGTAAAAGGAGATAGGGCGAACTCATCGATCCACAGCAAAAAGTGCTGGATGTGTTGTGGGGTTAACTTTTCAATCTCCAGATTTAGGTTTTCACAATACACTTCCAATTTATGCACGTCATTTAGATAGGCATAAATAGAATTTCCGCTAAGGTTGCGTTCAAATTCTAAATAGCGTTTAAAATCCTTTTTTGTCGTCTGCCAATTCATTCTACGAAGTTAAAAAATGTGAAATTATTATCCGGCCGTATTCTTTATAAATAATTAATCCTAAATTGGCGACATTAACTTTACATTGCATGAAATTATTAAAACCATTAGCGGTAGCATTCCTATTACCCGCTACTTTTGTTTCTGTTGATGCCAACATCGGCTCTACCTCTAAAATTCATTCTATAGCAAAGGTAATTCTGTCTCAAGATAGTATTTCTTTGGACAAAACATTGCCATTTGATAATGAAGTATTGGTGGGTACGCTTAAAAATGGCTTTAAATACTATATCCGTAGAAATGTTGAACCGGAGAAAAGGGTAACGATGTACCTAGGTATAAAGGTTGGATCAATTCTGGAGACAGATGAAGAGCAGGGATTAGCTCACTTTTTAGAGCACATGAATTTCAATGGATTAAAGCATTTTCCAAAAAATGAGTTGGTCAATTATTTACAAAAGGCGGGGGTGCGTTTTGGAAGTGATTTGAACGCACATACAGGATTTGATGAAACGGTATATAAGCTCCCTATCCCTTCGGATGATCCGGAATTATTGAAAAACGGACTTCAAGTGATGCGTGATTGGGCTCAGGATGCCCTTTTGGATACGGAAGAAATTGATAAAGAACGCGATGTCATCATGGAAGAAATGCGTGGCAGTCGTGGTGCTAATCAACGTATGCGCGACAAGTTTCTTCCGGTATTGCTAAACGGATCACTATATTCGAAGCGTCTACCGATTGGTACAGAAGAAATAGTGACGACTTTTAAACCTGAATTAATCCGGGAATTTCATAAGAAATGGTATAGACCGGATTTGCAATCTCTAATTATAGTTGGTGATATCGATGTGGCTCAGATAGAGAAAGAAGTTATCCGTCTTTTTTCGGACATGACATCTCCGGCAAAGCCCGAAGTACGTAAGGAGTATAAGGTAGATTTATTGAATAAAAATCAGTTTATCGTAGTTGCCGATCCAGAGATGCAACATACTGTTGGGCAGATCATCATCAAGCATCGGGAAGAGAAAGTAAAAACGGTACGCGATTATAGAAGCGCTTTGTTAAAAAATGTATTTAATCAACTTATTAACTCACGGCTTCGTGAATTGAGTCAGCAGGCTAATCCTCCTTTTTTACAGGGACAGGTTAGTATCGGTTCTCTTTTTGGTGGTTTGGATAATATGTCTTTATTATTTGTCGCTAACCCCGGTAAATTTGATTTGGGACTCAAAACCTTAGTCCGCGAAATGGAACGTTTTGAAAAATATGGTTTTACGGAGACTGAGTTCCAACGTGTAATATCTTCTATTGCCAAGGGAAATGAAATATCTTATATAGAGCGTGATAAGAAGAAATCTGACGTTTACGTAGAGAGTTACCTGCGTAATTTCATTGATGACGCTCCTTCACTGAGTAATGAAGATCGTTATCAATTGACGAAACAGCTTTTACCTACGCTGACGTTAAAAGAGGTGGAAAATGTAGGCAAGAAATTCTATGCCGATGTAAATAGAGATGTAATTATCATGGCTCCTGAAAAAGATAAGGCATTGCTACCTACGGAGGATGTGATGAATGCGTGGATTTCTGAGGTTAAAAAAGAGGATATCATTGCGTACGAGGATAAAGTTTCGGAATTACCTTTATTGACAAAGCAGCCTGCTAAAGGGGTTGTGACCGCTACTAGAAACATTAATGGCCTTGATGCGAAAGAAATTGTGCTGAGTAATGGCGTAAAAGTAATCTTGAAGCCAACAACGTTCAAAAACGATCAAATCTTGATTTCGGCTTTCAGTCCGGGGGGTACGTCCTTATATCCTGATGCTGAATATATGACAGCCTCTAATGCTTCCGGTTTTGTAAATGGAAGTGGTGTAGGACAGTTGAATGCCATAGAGCTTCGGAAGTATTTAACCGGTAAGCATGTAAACGTTTCTCCTTATATTTCAGAGCGAAGCGAAGGTATAAGTGGTTCTACAGATAAAGAAGGATTGAAGACTGCTTTTGAATTGATCTATGGTTATTTCACCGAGCCGCGGTTGGATGATGATATCTTTCAAAGTGGTATCGCACGTACGTTGTCTTCTATGGAGAATCGGGAAGATAATCCGGATTTCGTGTACTCAGATATGATGCTCAAAAGTCTGTATGGCGATAATATCCGCAGGATAGTGCCTGCTCCGGAAAAAATTAAAACTATTAATCAACAACGTGCTTTAGAAATTTACCGAGAGCGCTTTGCGGATGCTTCAGATTTCACCTTCATTATCGTTGGATCATTTACCGAAGAGGAAGTTAAGCCTTATTTGGAACAATATCTAGCGGCATTGCCTTCTATTTCCCGAAAAGAAGAGGCTAGAAATTTGGGAATACTAGAACCAAATAAAGGTTTTGAAAAAATTGTTCATAAAGGTAAGGAAGAAAAAGTCATGGTACAATTAAAATATTATGGCGATTACGATTATTCAGAAAAAGAAAACCTGAATTTTGATGCACTGGAAAGTGTGCTGTCTATCAAACTAACAGAGCGGTTAAGAGAAGATGAAGGTGGTGTATATGGTACCGGTGCACGAGGCTCTTCCAGTAAGTATCCTATCGGACGTTACAGCTTTTCAGTAGGATTTGGTACTAGTGTAGATAAGTATCAATCGCTGATTAATTCAGCGTTGGATGAAATCAATAAAGTGAAGAAAGATGGTCCTACGCAAATAGATTTAGATAAATTTATTATCGAACAAAAGCGTCAGTTGGAAATACAACTTCGGGAAAATACATTTTGGATGGGACAGATTGCCGGTGCCTACCAAAATAATGAAGACCCGACTTACATCCTACGTTATCTGGAAGAATTGGATAAATTGACGATTGATTCGGTTAAAGAAGTGGCTAATAAATACCTCAAGGAGGATCGGTTATTTAAGTTTATTCTCTTGCCGGAGACGGGTAATTAGTGACGGGTGACTGGTGACGGGTAATTAGTGACTAGTAATTAGTGACTGGGAGTTAGCTTGGTATCTACGTTCTATTCCATTTTAGGAATAGAACGTAGATACCAAGCTTCCTTTTTCGATGTCTTTTAGGACTGTAATAGATCTGGGCATCCGTTCTTTCAGTTCCTCTACATGAGATATAATACCTACGACACGATTTTCTTGGTGAAGGTATTGCAACGTGTCGAATACGGTATTGATGCTTTCGTTGTCCTGTGTTCCGAAACCTTCGTCAATAAAGAAAAAGTTTTTATCTGCTTTGTTCATGGATTGAATGTTCTCTGCTAAAGCCAGTGCCAGACATAGTGAAGCCTGGAATCCCTGCCCCCCGGAAAGTGTCTTGACTGATCGGCGGTAACCGTTATTCAGAAAATCAATGACCTCAAACTCGTTGCTGTCATTAATACTCAGGCTCAATTGGTTTTTTGTAAGGCGGTGGAAACGTTGATTGGCTATTTCGCAAAGCCGTTCTAAATGGATGCCGGATACGTAGTTTACAAAGCCATTTCCTTTAAACATCCTGGCTAATGTTTCTAGATTTTCTTTCCGCGTATTGACTTTTTCGAATTCTGTAAGCAGTTTTGTTTTCTTTTCGAATTCTTCCAGGAGACGCTGAAATTCTGTTTCCAAGGCACCTGTAAGGGTAAGTTGAAGTTCTAATTCTTCTTTCTTTATTCGATATAAGGTTTCTGTCTCTTCAAACAATTGATCTGTAAATCCCTCATTACCGGTTATATTCTTCAGTTCTGTAATCCGGTTCCGCAATGCAGAGATCTGAATGTAATGGTTCTGGATTTTCATTCGATATTGATCAACGGGCAGATTTTTGTTGATGACGAATTGAACTTCTGTTATGTCATTATAGCCAAATGATGTCAACAGCAGATTTATTTTCGATTGTATTTCGCCGAGTTGGGTATTTACAAGCGTATATTGCTCATAACTTTCGCCATATTGGCCCGATATGGAAGCAAGTTTACTGTGCAGCTCATTTATAGATTTATTGAGTAATTGATACTCTTCCTCAGTGTGAACTATCTTCTGCTCAATTTTGGCGGCAATAGCTGGATATTGTTCTGCCGGGATCTGGAGAAGTTCGTAGACGTTTAAAACACGCAACTGATTTGTGTTTTGTTGGATATTGGATTCGAGAATCTTAATGTCATTGCTGAGTTCGGCTAAGGATTTCTCATACTTCAATACCTTCTCGTGTGTTGACAGGGTTTCATCACGAAGGTTTTTTATGTGTATTTCTTTTTGTTTGATATCGTTTTCCAGTCCTTGAAGTGTTTGCTTTTTGGTATTAAACGTACCTCTGTCATCGCTATCAAAGTCTTTCCATTTGAATTCATTGGCGTGAGATGCTAATTTGTTTGCCTGGATTGTTAATTCATTTTTGAGTTCATCGTGTAGTTTCATTTTGTCAGAACGTAGTGTTGCGGCTTTTGTAAACTGCTGAAGTTTTTTATTATTTGCCGTTTCATTTAATTGGAGATCTGCTTTCAAGCTTAATACCTGATTTAAGTGCTCTGTTACGTCCTCTGCATGCATGGGCGCGGGATGGTCGAGTGACCCGCACAAAGGGCAATTTTCGCCATCGTGCAGATTCTGAACGTATTGACTAAGTTCTTGTTTTAGCCGCCAATCAGATTCTTCTTTCGCCAGTTCGGATAGCTTTTGCTGACATCGTTGAATAGCTGAATAAAGTTGCTGTTCCCAATTAATGATGTCCAATTTCGCATCTATAAATTGATTTTCCAGTTCATGAATCTGAGATTGATTCAGTTCAAACTTTCCCTGTAGCTCTTTCTTTAATTTTTCGACAGAATCCTTGGTTTGGTACCAATTCTCTATGGCTAGAAGTTCACTGGTATCCATTCTTTTGTTTTTTAGGATTTCCAGCTTGTTTTCTTCCTCTTCAAGGTTATTAATTAATAGGGCTTCCCGCTCTTTTGTTTCTTTTACGATCGGCTGTCCCTTTTCTAACCTATTTTGTACCTCCACCTTTTTTCTCTCTAATTCCGTATTTGTAATTAAGAGTTTGTAGTCTTCAATCTGCTTTTTGAATACGTTAATTTGATTAAAATCGGGCAATAGATGAGCAAGTTTTTCCTCGTTGGCTGTTAATTGTTGTTGTAAGCTGAGTTTTTGTTCTTTGAGGTTTTGTATTTTGATGACTAGCGTTTCTTTTCCTGTTGTCAGTTGATGTAGATGGTTTAAGGCTTCCTTGAAATTCGAAACGGTTTTCTCGAATTGCGAAATTTCTTCTTCCATTTTCCTGATCGAATCCGATTGTTGTTCAAGGGTAGTTAGTTCCAGTTCCTTATTCGCCAGATCTTTTTTGTCCTGCTGGATATCAACCAGCTTTTGGTACCGTTCTTCAAGGGATTTGTGTTCTTTCTTTACGTGTGAAAGAGAAGACTTTGCATCGTTTAATGTTATTTTTTTAGATTCAATGATCGCTGCAGTCACTTCTTCGAAGCCTGTTAATGCACCACGCAGGTTTTCCAATTTTTTATTGTTTTCTGCTTGAAGAAAGGAAACCTTTGGGCCGAGGTCATATTTATTGAGATAGAAAATTTCTTTCATCATTTCTGAGCGATCTTTTCCACCCAGTTCTAAAAATTCTTTAAACTTTCCCTGCGGAATGATGATCGTTCGTCGAAAGTTGGGATAGGAGAGGTTAGTTACCAAAGTGCCGTCAGCAGATTCCATAGGAATCCATTGGTTTTCTTTCCATTCGTAAGCAAGTCTTTCGATTGCCGTAATGTCTTCAAAGCGTTTTCTGCGTTTCCACTGTGCTACAAAGCGGAATTTTCGCTGTTCAAAATTGATGAAATCAAAAACAATCGTGGCCCCATTGGACTTTAGATTGAGCATGTTGTAGGCTCTTTTGTCGGCTTTATTTAACCGTTCGGTATCGCCATACAATGCAAAGCTAATCGCTTCTAAAATAGAAGATTTTCCCGAACCGACAGCGCCAAAAATACCAAACAGCCCTGCCTCCGTAAGCTTGGTGAAATCAACCTCCTGTTTTTCCTGGTAGGAATATAACCCTTCGATGCTTAAGTATAATGGTAACATAATTATTCTTCTATTTCTTTCGTATTTGTCACGACCTCTTTAAATAAGTTCAGGATTTCTGTATTTGGCTCCTGTCCATATTTACTTTTAAAATAATCCCTAAACAGATCGTCCATATCCTGGTCCAGATTCACAGATACTTTTTGATTATTTGTTAGTTCTTGTTGTTTGACGACAGGAATAATATGAATAATGCCATCGTGGGATTCATGAATTCGCTTGAGATCAGGGGAAGAGATAAAAGTGTCACTTACTAAGGTCAATTCAATCAAAGTATAGGGGTTGGCATGTAACCATTCTACCGCCTCGTCCACGCGCTCAAACCGTTTTCGGTACAGTTTTCGGCCTTTCGTCAATGATTTAGTTTCGTATCGCGCGGCGGTATCTGGTTCGATATGTACGATAACGACTTTCTTTTCCTGCCCGGCCTCAGAGAAGGAATAGGGTAACGGTGAACTGGGGTACACGACAGGAGCAGTATGACCCCCAATATTTTGATGACGGTGTAAATGACCTAGCGCCGTATATTGCACTTGGTGTGGTATCTGATCGGAATATACGATATCTGCATTTCCTATTTTTATTGGTTTTTCACCTTCAGGTTCTTCTAAAATTTCTCCTCCACGTTTCAACATATATAAATGCGCTGTGAGTATATTGACTCCTGCCGAATCACAATATTCATCGGCTAGTGTTTGCCAGCTTTTGTGCAATAACTCATTCAGGCTTTCGGCTTTGTCTCCTAATCCTAAGTATTGTTTAAGACGTAATTCATTGGCATAAGCCGTGCTAAGAATACGAATAGGATAGGGTAGGTGAGGTAGTTTTATCTCCATAAATCCGGCATCCGATCTGGTAATCTCAAATCCGCTTTCCAGTTGAAAAGGTTTGACTACGGCATTCGGATAGCCGATAAAAATAATACCACAAGCTCTGGCCAATGGATCGGGTGAATCAATCCGATCGGGCGAATCATGGTTGCCGGCTATCGCGATTACAGGGCGTCTGCCATTATTGGTCAGCCTTTTTAAAGACTGATATAGCAACTCTGTGGCTTCTACGGGAGGATTGAAGGCATCAAATAAATCTCCCGCGACAACAACCATATCCACATCTTCGATGTCAGCTATCTCACAAATTTCCTGAATAACCTCTTTTTGTTCTTCAATCCGTGAAAAAAAATCTAAACGTTTGCCCAAATGCCAGTCTGCTGTGTGTAATATCTTCATGCTTATTGTTCGATAGAACTTTGGAAAGTTAAAAATACGGAATTTATTTAGCCTTTCTTATCGGAATGTCCTAAATCCTTCTGTGGATTTACCTTGTCTCTTATCAATTGTTTTAACTCCTTTATTTCCGGAAATCGACCTTCCCTTTTACGATCAAAAATTAAGGTATCATCAATTGAAATCTGATATCTACCGCTTACTTCACTTGGGATTAGCAGTATTCCATATACGTCGTCGGTAAAAGTGGTTAAAAGCTCTTGTGCCATATAAGCAGCTCTGAGCATCCATCCGCATTTGGGGCAATATTCTATTTTAATTGTCGGGTTCATATACTAACTTAACTAAAATCATCCATAACATCCATAAATTGTTTCTGAAAATTTTCTTACTTTCGTCGTTATATGGTAAAATTCCAATTCATGTTCTTGTTGTTGGTTGTCTGCTTTGTTAAGGCAAATGCGCAATTGCAAGCTATTACAGAAGGTAGGACGCACGGGAGCGTAGAACGGCTATTTCATCAAGATAAAATCTATGAGTGGATGTTTTCGTATTCCAAAGAAGAGGAAATGAAGCGATATTTTAGTAAGAAGAGGGCAAGTTGGACTCCTCCTGTGTTTAAGAATGAATTTATAAATTAACATGAAATAAATAAGGGTTTAGATATCGTCTAAACCCTTATTTATTGATATTGATACTGTATCAAGGTCTATTGCAAAGGGGCAGGTGCCTCTTCTTCAAATAGAGGAAATTCTTTGATGATATTGTACCAATTGATGATTTTTTTGATATCCGAGGTATATACTCTCGATTCATCATGTCCCGGTGCTACTTCACGGAAAAACTCACGCAAAGCATTTCCATTAGCTTTCGCATCGGGGGTGTTTCCGTCATTTGCTTTGATTTTTTCAAATACATCTAAAAGACGGATTTCTTCTTCCTCTCCATAGATTGTGATATCTTCTAATGTAGCCATTTTTGTTGTGTTCAAATTCACAACAGATTTGATTTTAGCTTTATCGAGAGATTCTAAGATAAAGCCTCCTTTGTTTTGGCCCATTAATTTATATAAACCTGGTTTTCCTGTTACGGATACTAATGCTCTTAAATTCATATTTTTTTCTGAAAGTGTCTGTTCCCAATAGCCATCAAGAACCTTCATGGCTGTTGATGTTGAGGTAAATCACGAAGGTTTTATTGATTAGTCTTCAATCACTTCAATGGATAAAATACGATCACCTTGACGGATATCGTCTACTACATCTACATTTTCGATAACTTTACCAAAGCAGGTATGATTTCTGTCTAAGTGAGCAGTATTATTACGGCTATGGCATACAAAAAATTGAGAACCACCTGTATTGCGACCAGCGTGTGCCATTGATAATACTCCTCTATCATGGTATTGATTTTCTCCTGTCAATTCACAGTCAATTTTGTAACCGGGACCACCTGTACCAGGCATGCCTGCGGCACCTTCACGAGAGTTCGGACAGCCACCTTGGATAACGAAATCGGGAATGACACGGTGAAAAGTCAACCCATCATAATAACCTGATTTAGCTAATTTAATAAAGTTTGCTACTGTATTTGGAGCATCTTCTGTGTAAAATTGCACAGTCATATCGCCTTTTTCGGTCTTGATAATTGCTTTACTCATTTCTAAATAAATTGTTGATTTAATTTACAAAGATAAGCTTTTCCTTTAAAAATAAGGATGTGATGTACGTTCTTTACCTATTAAAGTTTGTTAATGCCAGATTATATTCCTAAATTTAAGGAAACCAGTTATTTAATTTTAAACTGTATTTTATGAATAAACTTGTTATCCGAGAGTGGGATCAATCGGATCGTCCACGTGAGAAGTTAATAGAACAAGGAAGAAGGGCATTGACGAATGCCGAACTATTGGCGATTCTTATTGGTTCGGGGTCACGGCAAGAGACCGCTGTCGAGCTATGCAGACGTATTCTCAATGATGCTAAAAATAGTCTCAATCATCTTTCGCACATGGAGGTTGCCGATTTTTGCCACTATAAGGGGATTGGTGATGCAAAAGCCATTTCCATTGTTGCCGCATTGGAGTTAGGCAGACGGAGAAGGGAAGAAGGGCAGGAGGATAAACCTACGTTAAACAGTAGTAAGCGAGTCTATGATTATTTTAAATATCAAGTACAGGATCTGCCTCATGAAGAATTTTGGGTATTGTACCTCAATACAGCCTGTAAGGTGTTAGAACGGCAATTGATTGGTCGGGGAGGAAATGATTTTACGCCAGTTGATGTACGGATAGTCTTACGGTATGCGCTGCAATATAAGGCAAACTCCATTATTCTCATCCATAACCATCCTTCAGGAACATTGGAACCCAGTCAGGCAGATAAGCAGCTCACGACAAAAATTAATGAGGCATCTAAAATTATGGATATCAGGGTAAATGATCATGTCATCTTTACCGATAGTGGGTATTACAGTTTTCGGGATGAAGGTCTTTTGTAAAATACAATAGGCTGTACCCGTGCAGCCTATTGTATTTTTGCATTAAGCAACATCGCGTAGATCCACAGGCACTACCCTGGAAATACCTTGTTCTACCATGGTAACTCCGTAAATGATATCTGTACTAGCTATCGTGCGTTTATTGTGCGATACGACGATAAATTGCGATTGATTGGCAAATTCACGAATGATATTGTTGAATTTGTCAATATTGGTATCGTCTAAAGGTGCGTCTACTTCATCAAATATACAGAATGGTGCGGGCTTCAATAAGTAAAGCGAAAACAACAGGGCTGTGGAAGTAAGTGTCTTTTCACCACCTGATAACTGGTTGATAGATAACGGACGTTTTCCTTTTGGTCTGGCGATAATATCAATATCTGATTCCAGAGGGTTTTTAGGGTCGCTTAAAATTAAGTCGCAACTGTCTTCTTCGTTAAATAGGGAGCGGAATACATGAATAAAATTTTCGCGAACAGTTGTAAATGCACTCATAAACTTATCGTTAGCATTGCCATCTATTTCCTGTATGGTTGCCATCAGTGTCGATTTAGCTTCCAAAAGATCATTTTTCTCCTTATTAATGAAATTATAGCGCTCAGTTATTTCATCGTAAGCTTCTTTTGCCATTGGATTAATAGACCCATACTCATTAAGCTGTTTTTTTAAACGGGAACATACCTCAGTTAACTCTTCTTGCGAAGCGGTTATCTCTGGCATTTCTCCCTCCATAAGGGTTTTGATATCAATGTTAAATTCTACGGATAATCGCTCTTTTAAAGAATTGAGATCAATCTGTAAATTCGTTTTTTTGTCTTTAAATTCTGTTATCAAAAGGTCGTATTGATCTTTGGATTTGCGGAGTTGGGTTAGATCCTCTTCCAGGTCATGAATCACTTTACGTGACGAATAGAACTCTTCTTCCATTTCATGGAGGGCCTTTTCCAACAGTTCTTTTTGCTCATATAAATCCCGAAGATCATCGTCATTGGTGTCCGTAAATTTCAATGCGTCCTGCATGCCGATTTTCACCTGCTCTAGTTCAGCTGTATTCTTGGCTACCCGGGTTTCCAGTGCCTCTTGTTGACTTTCCCGGTATTCCAGATCTTTTTGGATGCCTGAAACTTTATTTTGCTGTTGATGTAAACGTATATTTTCTTGATTGTATATATTGGATTTCTCAGTGAGCAATTCGTTCAGTTCATGAAAAGTGGACTGGAGATCATTCAATTTTTTTCGTCTTTCATCACTTTCTGCTCGTAGCGTTTTTAGTTCTGGTTCTGCTTGTGCGAGTTCCTCTATAATGACACGTGTTTTATGTTCGATATCCTGTTTGCGGGTCTGGCTATTGGAAATAAAGGCTTGGTATTGTTCCTGTTTTGTTTTTACCGATGTCCACTCATTTTGTAGTCTGTTTAATTGCAACCGCAATTCATCGATGAGATCTTTTTGAGATTCCAAACGCCATGAAGCCAATTGTTCAGTATGTTCTGTTTCAATTTTTTGAAGCTCTGCGATGCGTAGGTTTAAGGTTTTGATTTCTTTAGCTAGATTTTCCAGGTTTTTAGCCCTACCAATACGTTTACCTTCGAACAAACCGACAGAACCGCCACTGATCCCTAATTTGTTCTTACTGAACTTACCTTCGTGGTGCAAAATAATAACATTGCTGTCTGGTAGTTCAAGTTCTATGGATTTAGCTTCATCAGATTCTAATAAATAGACATTTTTGAGCAAAGCCAAGCAAAGTGGTTTGTATTTTTCATCTACTTTGATGACCTGCATGGCAGGGATAAGATTTTCTTGATAAAGAACGGGGTGGATTTCCTGCTCGGACAGTACAGATTCCAACACGAAGAAATTAGCTCGTCCACGTGAAGAATCACTTAATAAATTAATCGCTTGTATAGCGTCCGTCTGGGTGTCGACCACATAATGGTTCATCACCGATTCCAGGTAATTTTCAATGGCAACGCGGTATTCCTCTTTACAGAATAGAATATCTGAAAATAACGGATAAGGCTTATGCCAACCGGCATTCTTGCGTAAAAATTTAATGGATTCCGGAAAACCTTCTAAATTATCTACTAGCGACTTGGTGAGATTGTACTCATTTTGTTTTGCATCGACTAGGCGCGATTCTTTATTTAGTTCTAATTTGGCAAGGCCGAGCTGATGTTCCGCCTGTTGGATTTTAAGGTTTAACTCATTTTCAGCTTGTACTACAGTTTCAAATTGTTCCTGTTGTGCTTCCACTTTGGATTGAAGTTCTTCAACAGCTTGATTAAACTGATTTAATTCAGCTTCTTTGGAAGAGGTATCGGTGATATTGCGTAAAGATTCTTGCTCTAAGGCTTCTTTTTGAATATTTAAAACCGCGATATCTTTTTCCAGGCTATAAATCCTGTTTTGGATTTCTAAATTATCCTGTACAAATTTGTCGAGTTGGGCTTTTGAAGAATGCTGTTGTCCTCTTAATTCTTCGACCTCTGTTTTGTTTTTGGCGATATCGCCTTGATAAACATCTAATTTAGCCTGTTCTTCGTAAAGCTCTTCATGGAGTCTTTTTAAGGTATATTCCACATGACTTAATTGTTGTTTGTCCAAATTAAGCTCTGTGCTGATACGTGCATCTTTCTCCTGCAGATGGTGTAGTCTCTCGTTTTTTACCTTCTTTTCCGATTCGTACGAACGGATTTTGTTGATGTATTCGTTCGTCGCTTTTTGTTGAGCAGATAAGGCTTTCTCTTTTGCAAGAATATCTTCCCTATCTTTTCTTAGTGTATTCTCTTTCGCATCTATTTTTTCCAACGTATCCTGAAGCGACTGCTGCAGGTTCTTTTCTTTTTCGGATAGGGATTGTAGATCAGAACTAAAACTATCCAAGCGGTAATAGGCAAGCCCAATGCTGGCTTCTTTATATTCGTCTTTTAACTTAAAGTATTTATCCGCCTTTTTTGCCTGGTTCTCCAGTGATTTGAGATTTTTTGTTATTTCATACAGCAAGTCATCTACACGTGACAAGTCAGCTTCTGTGTCTTTTAACTTATTTAGCGTCTGTTTTTTACGTACTTTATATTTAGAGATACCTGAGGCTTCTTCAAAAAGATTACGTCGTGAATTGTCTTTATTGGCAATGATTTCATCGATCATTTTTAATTCAATAATCGAATAGGTATCTGCGCCAATACCGGTGTCTAAAAACAAATCGGTAATATCCTTTAAACGGCATTTTACATCATTGAGCCGATATTCGCTATCTCCATTGCGGTAGAGTTTTCGGGTAATGGTTACGGTTGTAAATTCTGTAGGAAGAATGTTTTTGTTGTTATTGAATGTAAGCGATACTTCGGCAAGGTTAGCCGGTTTACGATTTTTAGTTCCGTTAAAAATGATGTTCTCCATTTTCTCTGAACGTAGCATTTTGGTACTTTGCTCACCCAGTACCCAGCGTATTGCATCTACTACGTTTGACTTGCCACACCCGTTAGGCCCTACAATTGCCGTGACACCTTCATTAAAATTTATCGTAATCTTATCGCCAAAGCTTTTAAATCCCTTGATTTCAAGTTTAGTTAGCTCCATTCACTTATTGTTAAATTTAAGTTACGAAAGTACATAATTTTTGGATATTAGCGTATAGATGCTAGACATTAGATAAGTAACAAATCAAAAGCCTTATAGTGATTCTATAAGGCTTTTGATACGTTGTTTCATGGCGTATTCCAATTTTTTCGTCAACGGTTGCAGTGCCGTTATGTCTCCCTGTAAGTGGGGCTAATATTGCTCTGCAATACCAAGATATAATGGCGTGTCGGTGTTGCTTGGTTCACCTATCAAGGTAATGGATACGTATCGTCCGGGTTTGAAGTCGTACTCCCGCTCAATCAGGGGCGTTCCGGCTGCATTTTTTACGACAATGTTCTGTTTACCGCTAGCGTTGGCGATAAATAAATGATTTTCCACTGGCGATGTTGCGCTTTCGGTTACTCGATCAATAAAAACCGGTTCGCTGTCAGATCCTATATATACGGATACCTCATCTGCAATATTCGAAAGGTGTAAAAAACGTACAGCCGTATTATTTCCCAAATCATCGACCGACTGATCTTCTGTAATGATGTGTTTGGTTGCCGCAGCATCCCCAAATACAAAGGAAGTATAAGACGTACCGTCTTTAAAGGTATAATTCGTGTCGATAATTGTTTTCTGCATTTCATCTATAATGCGAATACGTCGATTGCCTACGAACAAATTTCTATACCTTTCTATTCCCTTATATTGTAAAAATCCAAACGGTATCGGAATACGGTTGTTATCTGCATAATATGCTAAGCCGATGTTTTCTGTATATCCGTTTACCATGGTCAATACAGCATGTGGTACCGGTTCATAATCTTTGTCCTTTAGACAGCTGCTCATTAGTACTGTGCCGAATACAATTGTAACAAGGAATTTAAAATTTAATAGTTTCATCTGTTGTCAATTTTGTTTTACTTCTATAATCAAAAACGAAAGAGCTATTCGGAAAGCTACAAGAGCGGTTAAAAAAAAGAAATGAACAATGGAGGTAACTTCAGTATTCGCGTGTTAAGCGGCTAGAACGAGATGACAGATAAAACGTTTTATGTTAAGAAATTGTTAAGTTTTTAAAAAAGCTTGACAGGTGTATTTTTTACACTTACCTTTGTGGCATCATAATTTAGGTTTATAATTGGTTAGTAAAGGTTTTCATTCTCCCCGTTTGAAAACCTTTTTTTTTATTTTAAAGTGTATGTTTTCAAAGGCCATCAAGAACTTTCATGTCTGTTTGTGATCCGTATCCGCCCTACGAACTACATGTTTGATTGCCCGATGATTTGTTTATAGTTCTGAGGATATAGCTCCTTTAAGTTTTTATGGTTTATTGACATGATATTTTGCAATGTATATTTCAGCCATTGAAAAGGATTGATTTCATGCTTCTTACAAATGGCGAAGAAAGAATAGACCATAGCCGACCGTTGCGCCGCTTCGTGGCTCCCCGCAAAGAGATAGTTTTTCCTTCCCAGGGCTATGGGTCTTATCGCATTCTCGACAAGATTATTATCAATAAAAAGGTTTCCATCGTATAAATAAGCTGATAAAGCGTCCCAACGTGCATACGCATAGGCCATCGCTTTCCCAATCTGGCTTTTGGGCAGAGTATTCTTTATTTCTTCGAAGATCCATTTCCCCAACTCGTTGATTGCGGGCAGTGATTCAGCTAGTCTAAGTTCTTTGATTTGCTGGGGAGAAAGGTTTTCTTCTTTGGCTTTCCTTTCGGTTGCATACAATTGTTGGATCAATAGCAATGCTTTTTCAGCTCTTCGTTTGTCGTTATCCAATGCTTTTTCAAACTCACGGCGAGCATGCGCCCAACAGGCCAGGTGTGTCACCTCTTTCTTCTTTCCGTACTTCTCGTACACGGCGTACCCATCCGTCTGGAGATATCCTTTGAAATCTCCAAGCATAGGTACAGCGGCGATGCCACCACGTGTGGGACTATAATCAAACAGTACGGTTCCGTCCAGCGGAGCATGATAGGCCCAATAATAACCTTGATGGGCGGCGCCCTTTTTATCGCTATCCAATACTTTTATTGGCGTTTCATCAACCTGAAGATACCCCTTGGCTTTGGTATCGAAAATGAGTTGTTCATACAATGGTTCCAATTTTTCCAATGCCTGCTTGGTCCATCCTTCGATTGTTGAGGATGGGATCTGTATGTTTTCCCTGGCGAAGATCTGCTTCTGACGGTACAGAGGGAGGTGATCCATGTACTTACCGGTCAGGATCATGGCCAGTAGACCTGCTCCCGGGATTCCTTTATCGATTACCCGTTCAGGAAGCTCGGCGATGGATACTCCGTCTCCATTTTTAGCCGCATATTTATAACGGATGTAGCGTTTGATATAGAACTTAGCCGGTTCACATTCTAGTTCTTCGGTAATTTCTTTACCGATGCATACCATTTCCGACAAATCGCCTTCTGGGTGGATTTCGATTTCCTCTACGGGAAGATGTGCCGGAAGTTTAGCCCGTCCTTTATGGTTGGGACGTTTACGTACGTACTCAATCTTTTCTTTGGTTTCTTCCTGTTGCTGTTCCACTTCAGCAGGCTCTGCTTCAAAGGGAAGAGCTATCTGGTTGGAATCGCCTTCGAAACGTTCGCGCTTCTGTCCAAACTGCATACGTTTGTACATCGCAAGTTGCGATTCTAAGTAATCTATCTTCTGGTCACGACTGGAAATAACCTTTAAAAGGTCTTCTTTTGATAGATTTTCCAGTGCTGTTCCCATACCCTAAAAGTACGAATAAATCAGGTTTACAGCAACTGAAAAGCCTGTTTTATGGTAATAAAAAACGCTTTTTGCGAATGCTTTTTACCACCTGTATGCCTTCGACCATGAGCACCAGGTCACTCCAAGAAAACTCTCCATCTTTTACATTGGGCGGTAAAAAAGTTCCACTTTCCAGTCGTTTATAATACAGCACGAAGCCTCCTTTTTCCCAATGCAGCAGCTTCATATGCGTACGGCTACGGTTCAGAAATACAAACACCTCGCCACTGGTAGCTTGGCGCTGCATGTTCGAACTGATTAAACCACAAAGCCCGTCAAATGATTTTCTCATATCGCAATGGCCGTTAAAAAGATAGAACCGATGCGATGATCCGAGCGCAAACACTAATAAATATGAATAAGTTTGGCGACCAATGATAGATCACCATCTGTACTGATGCGGACCCCATTGGGATAAATGACTTCGATCTTTCCTGATTCAACCATGGTGGAGCGGATTTCCGTAAATCCACCTTGTTCACCCTGTTCTGAACTCTTTTTGATCCAATAACCCAGCGTACAGACCTTGATTCCGTGGAAAGAACAAAAATCCTTTTGGCTTTGACCACTCTCTCCCCATTGGGCGACTAACGAGAGCATTTTCTCGCGCTTACTTTCTAATAAATTCATGTAAGCAAAGATAAATCCTATAGGAATCTATTTAAATATGCACTTGGTAGGCCGGATACTGTGATCCGATGGAACAATGAAATTTTTATTTTAAAGTTTACTAATCTCATTAGCCATATCTTCAGATGTTTTTTCCAGAATTTCAATTTTTGAGAAAAATCCTTTTGTGTGATTTTGTTCACTTGTACCGTACCAAACCATATTACTCCGTGTTTGAATTTTTTTACTAATTCGTGCAGAGTGCGACCATGTTTCAATTTGAGGAATATTGTGATTTACAGATTCGTTAGCTATAAATCGTAACCACACATCTCTATCATCAGAATTCATAGATTCTAAAACAAGAATTCCACCTTCCTCTTCCTTAAGAAAATCAACTATATTTTTCTCTACATCGTTATCAATTTCAATTATTTCTTTTTTAATCGTTGTTTCAGGTATGGAAATTTCTATGTTTTTAACCCATCTTTCAGCGGGGAAAATGCTTTTCAAAACTTTTGCAATGTCTTCCTTATATGTATTCTCACTCGCAAAATCATAAATGAAATTACCTAATTCTGATTCTTGAATAAGTTTGTAATAGGGTAAGTTTCTTGGAACCTCATTATGAACTTCAATTGGTCCCGAAAAAATATTTGCAATACAAATTCTTGCTGGATTTATTCCGTCCAAATATTTATTTTCTCTACCAGTTCTCTAAAAGCATTGCGATAAGAAACTAATTGTCTAAATGGATTGATAAAATTTGCACCTGCTTTTATTTCCAATCTACTTCTGTCTTTTAGACTTTCGTTATGCCACTTTGCTGAATGAAATTCATTTTCATTTGGTGGTAATTTGATTATTCCTTTGTAATCTTTAAAATCAATAAGTATTAGACCATTGTTATAGTATAATATAGCATCGGCACGAAAACGAGAATAAGATTCATTAAAAGGATTATCAATTAGTACACCATTATATCCCAACTTATTAAAAGCTATTTCAATTATTTCAACAACTCTACGGAACTGTTCGTTTTCGTGAGTGTTATTTGTTCTGTTGTTTAATATTTCCAAACTCATTTATAACATGTTCTTTTAGGACAGATTAGTACTATTCCTCGCTTTTTACATTAATTCTCTCAAATCATTATTCTCAATGGCTATGATTACTTCTTTATTTCTGCCTTTTGTTCTGGATTCAATATCATCCAAATAGCTTTCGCCAAGATGCTGTTTTAGATATGTGATTTCTTCTAAGAAGTACCGAATAGATTTTTTATCATCGGATAATTCCTGAGCACCTATACGTCTAATACTTTTAGTGGAAAGCGTGTGATAATGACGCAAATCCTTTATCAACATTTGTATAAAGTTCAGATTTTCGAAATTCAAATCTTTTAAAATTCTAAGTGATTTCTTGAGGTTTGCCTCTGCTTTTTGTTCCAGAGATATCTCGCTTCTACCCATTTTATATTTTGGTTTGAATTCTTTTACCTCTTCATACAAGCTCCAGAAAACAGATGAAAGCTTTAAAGTCGGTTCGTCAATCACACAAGCTATTTTTTGTAGAAGATCTTCAAAATCAATCTCTCTGATTGTTCTGTTTTCTTCTTTTCCTACAGTCTGAGCAAACAAACTCAATCCTTTACGTCGTAATACATTTAATTCGTATTCGGAATGTTTTTTAGCAGTTTTCACGCGAGGTGGAAGCTGACTAATTTTATCGATGATCTCAGGGTGCTTCTTTTGTAGATCTGCATATAGATTTCTGATTTTGGTAATTGTATTTACTTCTCCTTCTTCTTGCGGATTAATGTTGATTTTTGATCCCAAAGCAGCAGCTGTAGGCTCTTCATCTTCATCAAATATTTTAGCATCTTCTCCCAGAGCATTATGAATTAAAAACATTTTTTGCTGCGCGATTTCTCTTGATTTTACAATATCAGCCCCCTTTAATGAAGGGAAGAAATTCAAAATAAATAATTCATCATACACTTTAGACCCAATACGATTAATACGACCTACACGCTGAATAACACGTGTGGGATTCCAGGGAATATCATAATTGATAATAGCTCCAGCCCTGTTCAAATTGAATCCTTCGGACAGCTTATCTGAGGTTAGCAATATTTTAAAATGATTAGTTTTTGAACCTTTATACTGTGCATTGAAATCGCTGTTTAGATTTTTGGCTAATTCTTTTGATACTTTACCATCACATATCAAAACATCATTTCCAAATTCTTTTCTAAACCGTTTTTCGAGATGATGAATGGTATCTACATATTCTGAGAATAGGATAATCTTTCTGTCCGGTTCGTTTACTAAAAGATTTTTTATTTTTTTAATAATTTCTTCCTGTTTAGGATCTTTCTCGACTAACTTTAAGTCTTTTAATCGTTTTTGAATAGCCTCAAACAATTGAATATCCGAATCTATATCATCTAAAAATTCCTGTCTTCTTTGGAAGATGTCAATGTCATAAACTTCATTATTTTTAGGAGTTTTTCGTTTGAGATCGCCAGCAGCATATTTCTCTAAATTGGCTTCAATATATTCAATTTCAAAATCCTTGATTCGATCAATAAAAGAACGATCTAAAATAAATTTTCCTGTCTTATCAATAAAATCTTTTACTAATAAATGTACCTGTAAAAACCGTTCTATGGATTTTTCAAAAGAACCAAACGAAGACTCGAACCGTTTCACCAAAATACGACGCATAAAATCATATAAGTTTTTCTGTTGGTTGTATTGTCGGTTCCCAAATTCATCCAGCTTATCACTCAATATTTTTTCGTAACTAAATGGCTGATAAATCGCACCAGTAAATAACCCGTTTTCTGCAAAGTACTTACTGATGATATTGTCATAAAATTCATCTTGTTGCGCATCCAGATAATAAAATCCTTCTTTTAACAGTTTAACCTCAGAGAGCTCCCCCACTTCTTTGGCATATACATAATCCTGCTTCAGATCCAGACGGTTTCTGCGAATTACTACAGGGCTTATAATACGTTTGATATCGTTTGAAAGACGTTGTGTTTGGGCTTTTACTTTTTTAATATCTATTGGTAAATTTTCATCAACCATTGTTGTGTAATAATTCTCTGCCATCTTTCTTTTCTTATCGTCAGCAGAGTTCCAATGTTTAAATATAAAAGACAACTGCTTATACTCGTAGTTCAGACGACTGAACTTCCCTGCCAGATTGTCCTCCAAAGAAATGGTTGATTTCCCAGGAACAATAAATAGCTTTAGTAAAGAAAAAATATCTGCTGGAGAATTATTGAATGGCGTAGCCGACAAAAGAATCACTTTTTTGCCACGGCAAATCATTGATAATGCTTCGTAGTCAGCCGTATCCTGATTGCGAAAATAGTGTGCTTCATCTACGATAATCACTTCAAAGTCTCTTCCTTCAATATTATCAGCAATTTGATCTATTTTTCCCCGACTGTAAACCTGCCAGTTATGCAATCCGAACTTTTCTAAATATTCCCACCAACCGCTGTCTTTCTTTTCGGCATCCCCCATTAATCCGGGAGGACAAATGATAATACCCCGTTTGTTCATCTGTCGGGCAATCATTGACGCAATAACCGATTTTCCTAAACCTACCACATCAGCGATAATACAACCATTATGTTCTTTGATCATTTGGATGGCTTGATTCACCGCATCTGACTGGTAACTGAATTTTTTAAACTCCATCTTATCCAATAGCGCATCTAAATCCACTTCTTCATTTTCCTGATTTTGCAGATCGAGATACGTTTTTATAACCAGACAATAAGCTTCAAAAGGTGTTATCGTAGCAACTTGTGTTTTATTTTTGATAAAGTCAATCAGTATCTTACGGTTTTCCAAATGATCAGTGATGGGGGTTGCCCGTTCCCACAATTCGTCAAAATATTGAATGGCATCAGCGTAACCATAATCTTTAATTTCCACATTAAACTCTTCCTGATTATGTAAGCCGGAACGGGTCAGGTTACTACTTCCGGTTATAAATTGTCCGGGCATACCTTGTTTTTCTGCCTGATCTTCGTTTAAATGGAAGAGATATAATTTTGCGTGATTTGGATTTTCCGTTTTACGTATTTCCAGCCTGCCTTCTTCGATCATCTGAACAAAGAAGCCTACCTGATTGTAAAATTCTTCTGTATCCATTTCTTCATTATTCAATGCAAATCCTAATGAAACAAGATAATTTTGAAATACCTCATCATTTGAGAACCCTTCTTCCAAGTTTTCAGCATATTCGATAATGCTTCCCGCGTGTTGAAATACTTGTAATCCGACCAGTATTTTTAATTTTTGTTCAGGCTTTTTCTGTAAACTTTGATAAATCTCCGCCCAACCGTTGAAGTAAAAAAATCCTACTAAGAATTTCAGTTCGTCGCTAATAGAGATTAAAGTGTTTAACCTTCCTTTTAGTGTCTTTTGCTGTTTATTATTGGTGATAAAATTATTTGGCATTTTAAATGTTTTTTATTCTGCGATTACTAAGGATTAGGATATGTTTTTCCCAAATTCCAATCCTGTTGGTTGATTTTATTCTTGATAACTTTTAGTTGTTCTACAATTTCGTCAAATGTTGGAGCATCCGGTTGATAGATCATTTCTTCTCTCATCTTTTTGTAATCACGCTCCCAAGCCTCTAGCACCTCACTGACTGGAATAAAGTCAAGTGTTTTTGGCGATAACAGATTGTAATCTATACCTGCTACTTTTGTAAAGTTAAATCGGTGTTCTACAATTGTTTTATACAACTCATCGTCTTCAACAGCCATTAAGTATTTGCTTTTTGATAATTGATCTATATCATACAGATGACGACTCAACCGATCGACCCTTATCTTTTCTAAAGGTTTATGAAACTCCTCATGTAAAAGAAAAAGCTTTTCTAAGAAGGTTCGTTCAGGATTGACTGTTGGGATTACCACAGGCGATGCTGAGAAATCCCTGTCAGCATACAAATTATCTAAAAAAGAAGTTACAGGTCGCAAGGTATAAGGTTCTATTAATGAACGACAACCAATTTCTATCTGTATTCGAGGCTGAACGTAGCCCAAGCTCTGTATAACATTAGGATAATAAATTTCAATAATCCGAGGATCCTGATCACTGTCTTTAGCTTCTACAAGGTTAAATTCCAGATTCTTAAATCCGTATGTTGCAAATTTATCCTGTATTTCTGCGTAAAAATGTTCAGAGGTATATTTATTCGCAGCCTTTCTTAACTGAGTTCGTTTATTCTTTGACAATACACCACCAAACCCTAAAAACTTTCGGTCAATGGCTAAGTCAATATCTTCTGAAAACCGATGAATAAGATTCCAAGATTTACTCAATGATGTTCCTCCTTTGAACACAAGATGTTCAGCAGCACTTGTTTTAAAAACAATTTCCAAGGTACGTACTACCCACCAGTCTTTTTCTGCCACAGAAGGAGGAATCCCAATATGTTCAGCGACTTGATTATAGGCGTTGATTTGAGTTTCTGTTGGTATGGTGAGCCAATTAATCATTTCTGTTTGTTTTTAAAGCCTGACGCATAATAATTCTAATCCATTCCGGGGCTAATTTTATATCGTGTTGTAAGCGGTAAGGGTCTTCTTTTTCTAATTGTCGAAGGATACTATTTATTTCATCTTCTGTTACATTGTCTTTACCTATTTCACGAAGTGCCTGAATTGCTAAACTACTTATCGACCCAATTGCTGCGAGATTTCGAGGACTTGTTTTCTTGAATACAATTTTACGCTTTCCTATTTGTATAGTACGTGCAGCTCCATCTGTAAGGTAGACCAAATTCATCGGAACCTGTGGAGATAGACCCAATGCATTTAGTGCTAATATACCGGTAGGAATAATCCTTGCTTTATCTCTTCGACGAACTGCTTCGGCTATTTCTTCTGTAGTCGGAGAAATAGCCCCTAATATAGGATCTATTCTTAATCGGGAGTAGATACCACGAGACACCCGCGACAAATCTTCTTTTTCTACCAATCGTTCCAATGCTTTGGATACGGCTTTAGAAGTACCCAAATTAAGAAAATCTTCGATAAAGAATAGCGAACCCCTCTTGGCTTTTTTAATCTTTGCAATTATTTTATTATCAACACTTTCCAAACTTTATATTGATTATTTTGTCGTAAAAATAGTAAAAATTTGCGACAAAAATAAGATTATGATTTTAATTTTTGATTCAGAGCAAATGACGATACGGTTAGACGATGTACCCCCAGAATTCTGCCGATAGCAGAATAAGACACTTTTTTGTCGAGTAACTCTTGTATTTTCTTTTCTTGACCAGTTAACTTTGTTTTGGATGATTTACTTCCAACCGGCCGACCGAGAACAACTCCTTCCGCTCGTTTTCTTGCCAACGCCTCTTTCGTACGCTGTGAAATTAAGTTTCGTTCTATCTCAGCTGATAAACCAAAAGCAAAAGCCAATACTTTAGAATTGATGTCACTTCCCAGACGATAATTATCTTTTATTGTCCATACCTGGATATCTCGATTCATACATTCATTTAGTACGCCCATAATCATGAGTAAGTTTCTCCCCAAGCGGGAAAGCTCTGAGCAAATAAGAATATCGCCTTTTTTCATTTTCTTGAGGAGTTTACCCAATTTCCGATCATCCACGTTCTTGGCACCTGAAATCGTTTCCTCTATCCATTTATTCACCAAGATTTCTTGTCTTTCACAAAAATTATTAATCTCATAACGTTGGTTTTCTACCGTTTGCTTGTCTGTACTTACTCTAATGTATCCGTAAATCATTTTAAATTGTTTAAATTATTATTCAGTTTTGGTTTAAATTATACGTAAGCTGTCTAAATTAAACCTATCCAATAAATGTAGCAGTAAGATCAGCGTTTATTTTAGACAAAATGCTAATCTTTCAGAGTTTAAAAACTCTAAAAGTTGGGTTGTGCTGTCTCCTATTGAAAAACAGATTAAAGAGAAAATAGAGCAATTTGGTACTCCATTAAAGGATTGGGATATTCGTATAAATTATGGTATAAAAACAGGTTTCAATGAAGCCTTTATAATAGATGATTCTAAAAGAAAACAATTGATAGCTGAAGATCCTAAAAGTGAAGAAATTATACGACCGTTATTAAGAGGACGCGATATTAAGCGATATTCTCACGAATTTGCGGATTTACACCTTATTACAACGTTCCCAAGCTTAAAAATAGATATTGAAAAGTACCCTGCTGTAAAGCAACACCTTATGAGTTTTGGATATGATAGATTAAGACAAACAGGAGATATAGGAGCAAGAAAAAAAACTAATAATCAATGGTTTGAAACACAAGATTCGATAAGTTATTGGGAGGATTTTTCTAAACAGAAAATAGTATGGAAACGTGTTGGTTCTATTTTACGTTTTTCCTACGACGATACGGGAATAATGGCTTTAGATAGTACGTGTTTTGCTACAGGAAAATATATCAAATATTTAGTTGCTGTATTAAACTCCAAAATGGGTAAATACTTGATGAAAGATTCTCCTCAAACAGGAACAGGAGATCTTCTGATAAGCGTTCAGGCGATTGAACCTCTAAAAATACCTATTCCGAACTCAAACACTGAGAAATTAATTAATGAAATTATAGATACTATATTGGATAATGGCAATGATGTTTCTTATAAATTAGTTTCAGAAATTGACCGAAAAGTTTATAATTTATATGACCTTAATGATGAAGAATGTTATTTTATTGAATCTCAACAAACCCAATAGTATTTTTTTCTTCTTCAGTCAAAGAATATAATTCAAAAATTCGTTTATCAATCTCAATCTCAATTTCTCTCGTAGATAATTGTTTGTTTTTTAATTCTTGTAATTTCAAAACTAATTTTTCATATTCTAAATTGATGTTTTGCGAAACTTGAAGGACTGGAATCTTATCCAAAAATATTTTTCTTAATTCCCTTGTGCCTCCCTGTAATTCAGGAAAATTATCGATGAAACAATATTTAAAAAGTGATGAGTTCAAAAAAGCTGTCAGATAAGCTATATTTTCTCCTGTTATCATAAACGACTTGTCATTCTGTACAAAACCTTTGTCATCTAAATAAAACGGCAAGAACTTAGTCATATTTGGATACATAATTTTTTGTATAAAGAAATCCTCCATATAAGCACAGTTGCGTAAATTGTATAAAGTATCTCCTTTATCCGCCCGTTTTTCTAATTGCGGATAATATTGATTCAAGTGTTTTTTAATAGATGGGTAATTATCTATTTCTATGCGTTTTATATCCTTTTCTTTGACACCATTGTGAGTATTAATTAACCACAGATCAGCAAAATCATAACCATATCTTTTTATGTCCCTGCCGCGTAAAATAGGTCGTATGATTTCGGCAGATTTTGGATCTTCTGCGATTAACTCATCTTTCTTCTTTCCGTCAATAATGAAAGCCTCATTATAGCCAGTCAATATCCCACGATAAATATTAATATCCCAGTCTTTTAGTGGCACCCCAACGGCTTCAATTTTAGCTTTTATTCTTTGTTCAATTTCACTTAGAACTACCCAACTTTCCCTCTTTGAAAAATTACAAACTGTAGCATTTTGTCTAAAATAAACGCTCAAATTATTTAACACCTTTTCTTTAATCACACAGGCTCTTGTCTGTTGTCTATTTTTATCCTTAGAAAACAAGAGAATATTAGTATCGACCGTAGCGGACTCAAATATCTTTTGTCCTGCAAAGTCAATTAATAAAATAGGATTTGTATGGGTTGCAAAGAATTCACGAGTGCTTTCTCCGTATCCTGCACGCATCCATTTATTAGATGTGATATAGCATAGGAATCCATTGTTTTTTAATAATTGCCAACCACGTTCATAAAACAGTGAATAGATATCTCCCGTTTTAGCGAAGGTTTTATATTCGCAATGTTGATACAATTTAGCCAACCTGCCACTTTCTTTTTGTAATTGTACATATGGTGGATTTCCAATTACTAAATCGAAACCCTCTTCCAATCCAAACATCCATTCCGGATCAAAGAAAGGCGAACTTGCATTTTGATCGTATGGATTCCATTTGGCAATTTTTTCTATTGTGTCCTCGAATCCTATTTTTTTAGCCTTATTTTTTTCTTTAGATATCTCTGATTGTAAAGCTTTAATTAGTCTATCAATTTCGACTCTCGGTTTTTCATTCAAATCAACCTTAAAAATAGAAGTCTGTTGTGCAGATTGATTATCAAACATTGAGGTTTGTATCACTTTTTGGAAATCTTCAACCCAATTTTCGCTTTCATAAGCTTTACGTTGAGTTTGCAGCTTCTCAATCTGTTGAAGACTGTTATTTATTTTCGTTTCATCAGGCTTTGTAGAATTTTCATAGAGATATTGGACAATTTCATTTCTCAACTCATCATCTTGTTTTCTCAACTTAATTTTTTCGGAAGCTGATTTTGCATAAAAGTGCTTTTGTCTAGTATCCAATAGCTTTTTCTGTAAAGCCTTAAGTTGAGCATCTGTCAAATCCAATAACCCATTGTTTTCACTTTCCAATCCAATCAATGTATTAGCTGCCACAAATTTAGTTTCTAAGTTTGGCAAGGTTAATACACCATAATTTTCTTCAGGCTTAGATAGATCCATTGTTTCTTGTTCTACAATTAAGGAAATGAAGAAGCGTAATTTGCTGATTTGTGCAGCAATCGTTTGTATATCCACACCGTAAATACACTCTTCAATCAAATGTAATTTCAAGTCGTGGTGTGAAGCTTTATTCTTAGCATCCAACTTTTCTAAGATCTCTACCATTCGATTCAGTATTCCCATAGGAAATGCTCCGGAACCACAAGCTGGGTCAAGGATTTTCACAGCTCGTAGTTCTTTGGCTATTTTATCACATAAAGGGTGATTATTTTCTAAAAATTCGGGTAATGTATCTTGTTCAAATAGTTGATGGATTAATTCTTCATCCAAATCAGGTAATGCATTATTCAAATAGGCTATTAATGATTCATCCACCATATACGCTACAATCTCTTTTGGTGTATAAAAACTACCGGATTGTTTACGAGCAGATTCCTGTGTCTCAGGATTAAAGGCTCCTAACAGGTTTTCAAAAACGTTTCCTAATAATTCAGGGTCTAAAGCTACCTGAACCTCATTCGGGACATTTTCCTCGACTGTGAAATTATATTTTTCCAAAATTGGAATTAAGCCTTTCTCTTGGTCAAAGAAAACAGCATTCGGAATAAATGCCCGATCCGTAAAATTACCATTTCTCTTATCAGCTTTTCTGCTAAAGCCATCTAAATGATATTTTATGCCATCTGTTCCTACTTCTTTATCCAGACATTCAAAAAGACCGCCGTTCAAAAACGGGATAGGACGAAATAAATTTAAAACTTCTTCTTCGGAAATTGTAAACATTTCTGCATAACGATACCTAGTTTTAATATCCCTATTTTTTGTTTTTGCAAACTCTCTTTCAATTATCGCCTTGTTTAAAGTAGCAAAGAACAGGTTTTGTAAAATAGCGTTGTAATAACTTCCATCAGAAGTGTTATTAGGATCAAAGTCTTTTAGGATTTCTGATAACTTGTCCGTTTTAAATAATTCATCTGGTACCAAATGTTTCTGTTTGATAAACCAAACAAATAACAATCGGGTAATCAAACGAATCATTTGCTCTTCCAACTTTACACGGTCATCGTCTGAAGTAGCAGTATCATTCGGAAATGTAATACCTACTTCGGTTGTAAGTGTCCATTGATACCATTTAAACAAATCATTGTAGAATTCCTTGGTAAGTTTTTCAACCGAAAATGCTTCCTGAATACTATCAAGATCTTTAAATGTACAATTTCCAATTCTTTGCCTAAAAGTTTTATTGGTGTCTTCTGGAGTTATAAAGTAAGTAAAACGTTTCCAAGGAGAATATTTTTTATCTGCTTTTCCGTCCCAATTTCTTCTGATAAATGAAAACCTGAATTTTCCGGTATCATCATAAAAAACGAAAATAGCTCCATCTTTAAAATCTTCCTTTAAAACTAATTTTGCGATCTCAAATTGCTTTTTCTTAGAAGAACGCTCTGACAATATTCCATTATACTTACAGGCAAAAACAATTAATTCGTCAGAATTTTTGAACTCTACATTTCCAATTCTAGTCAGTTCTGAGAATTGACTAAAATCTTTACCTTCTATATAATGGTTAATATCTTCTGTTTCAATTTTAAAAGAAGAAATAGCTTTTTTGAAAAAATCTGCTAATGTTTTTATTGAGAAAGTATGTATAAGTTTATCCATTTCCTTGATGTATAACCATTTTAATCGTATTGGGTAAAGATAAGAAAATAATATGCTCAGATTTCTAGGTGGAAGAATATACTTTTTCTAATTCATATAAGCATATATGAAATTTAATCTAAGTCAATTATGGTTTTTCACAGTTTTCTCCCTTTTTTCTTTTTCTTCATCTTCTTAGCAAACTGTTCTTCTTCATAGTCCTCGCTTTGTGCATCGGGCAACAGGCTGAACAATCCTAAATCAGAACTTTGCGAATCTTGTTGCGAGATAAACTCAAAAAAGTCTTTTGTCGGTTGGCTGTCTATTACGTTCGTATTGGACACTGGGCTGTCCTGTGTTTTTAATTCGGGTTTATTTCCGTTGTTCCACCATTGGTTAAACATATTTGCCGACAGGCTTCTATCTAATTGTGAAGCGTTCCAGTTCTTCGCTTTCCATCCCAAGAACGGCATTTTTAAGTTTAGCACTGTTTACAGCCCCCTCGTTCTTCAGAATTTTGGAATAGCATTCCCTCAATACCCGAACGAATTTTGTCAAGTTTGCTGTTTGTGTCTTGGGCTTCTCGGCTTTTACCTAAAACCCTGCCGTACTTCAAATCCCAATTCGATGCGGAAATATCCAGTTTGGTACTGAATGCAGACTGTTTGCCGTTTATGGTAATCCTGCACATAACCGTAACTTTTCCGTTTTTCTTTTGGGCGTTCTTTTTAAGATAGAATAGTACCTTAAATGTTGATTTTTTGTCGTTTCCATACTCACAATTCTTAATGATAAAATTAAACCTATGTGAGCTACGGAACAATATGAAAAACTATGCAAAAAACTGAAATACAGTATTTTAAAAAGATTGTTTCCAATTTATAAAAGTAACGTTTTAGTAACCTTACTTTTGCCAAACCTTGCTTTTTACCTCATTACCAAAAAATCATAAAACGGCTGTAAAGTCTTTATTTACAACCGTTTTGCCTGCTATTAATCTTTGATGTATTTTTACGGAAAATTTATTTTATATACCGCAGGCTTTTAAAGCTTCTTTTACTTCTTCGTGGCGATATATACTATCACTCGTGCCAAAGTTAGTCGTGATGTAAGTAAGAATGTAAGCAATATCCAGTTCGGTTAATTGTGGATTTGCAGGCATTTGATTTTTGTATGTTTTTCCGTGGATGATAATACTTTCCTTCATTCCATACCGTATAATACAACTTAGTTTTGCCCGGTTCTGTTTGAAATATTCGTTGTCGGTGAGAGGAGGGTAGAGCTGTGCAAGTCCTTCACCTTTGGAACCATGGCAATTTTGACAATGGCTCAGGTAAAGCTTTTGTCCATTGACGGCATATTGGGCAGTTTGGATACTGACATTCGATTGGCATGAGGATATATGCAGAAGAAGCATTATCAACACGCCAATGGATGTCAAAATGATGGTGTACCGATTATTCATACTCCTTTAAAAGGATATCAATGTCTTTTAGTAATTGCGACACTTGTTCTTTATTAGTCCCGTCGTATGCACCACGTATATGCTTATCATGATCTACAAGTACCAGGTATCCGGAGTGGTCGTATCCACCTGCTACGGTAGAATCTTCTTTTGTATATACGAAATATTGATCGGCTAAGCTGTAGATAGCTGCTTTGCTACCTGTTACAAACTGCCATTGCTCATTATTCACACCCAGATTTGTCGCGTATTCTTTCAATACATGGGGTTGGTCATATTTAAAATCGATGCTGTGCGACAAAAATGAAATTCGCTCATCGTTTTTATATTTCTCGTATGCTTTTAGCAAATTGCGTTGCATAGTAGGACAAATGCTCGGACAATGTGTAAAAAAGAAATTAGCGACATATATTTTTTGATCAAAATTTTTATCACTGATCAGTACACTGTCCTGATTAAGAAAAGAGAATGCCGGGATCCTGTGGTAGATGGTGTCTGTCACGATCTTGCCATCAATTTCCTTTTGTACAGCATCTCGCTGTCCGATAATAGGAAGGGTCGTGGAAGTTGACTGGCATGCGGTGAACGCGATGCAAGCTATCATTCCGGCAAAGAATAATTTACGCATGGCTTTCTATTTGATTACAGATAGTTTTTTAGTACTTTCGGCTGATACATCTTCAAATTGCTGTTTCATTTCACGGATCTTCACAATTTCTGCTTTCTGATAGTCTATGTCTGCGCTGTCTGGCTTATAATCTTTCATCCAGGTCATCATATTATCTGTTGCATCTTCAAGATTGCGCTTTAATATGGTTAATTCATTCTTCAATGTAGTGGTATCGATTCCTGAATGTGTCCTTTTGATATCGGACAGATTAGCCAACAGGGAATCAATCTTTACGGTATTTCGGTCAAATTCGGCAATCTGAGGCATGATTTCATCATGAATAGCGATTGCTTCTTCGGTTAATTTATTATCAGCTATTTCATTTTTTGTAGATTTTTGCTGACATGATGCTAGTGCTAAACTTGCTCCGAGAGTAATATAAAATAACTTTTTCATATATATATTCTATTTGATTCTAATTTGTGTGTGGATACTACGTTTTTTTTTCATGGAATTACGTGCACCTCAATATTAATTGTCTTCCAGCTGAGGTTGATACACATTTCGTTTTGGAATTTGAAATGTTAAATCCCTGATGTATATCTCATTATATGATATTGCGATTAACGTACCATCGGTATCGTAAACATTTGTTTTAAATGTTTTGACCACTTTGCCACAATTTCGGATCGTGGTAAATGCTTCTTTTATATCACTATCTAACAGGCGGATCGAAAATCCAAGGTTCATTTTTCCGGGTTTTCGATATTCTATTTTCGCAGATTTTAACCATGCTACGGTCTTTTTGAGACCGTTTGCCTGAAAAATCTGATCCAATAGAATGGGATACAGTGGATCTAAGGCAGAAAATATGGTACCGCCAAAGACGGTGCGATTGGAGTTGATATTTAAAAAACTTTTGTAAATCTTGACATCTATGCCGCGAAAGCCTTCTTCCACTTTCTTGATCCATATTCTTTGGAACAGGAAAGGGGGATAGGTTCTTAATATCCATTTAAGTGATTTGGGCGAAAATTTCATGCTACAAAAGTACAACTTTCAAAAGTTTTTTGAGGAGAAGCTTTGCATTAATTAAAATTCTATCCTAAATTCATGCCTTTAATCTCATGATGAATAATAAACAACCTAAAAATGTAGGGCTTCTGGTATTTGTAGCCGCGCTGGGATATTTTGTGGATATCTATGACTTAATTATTTTCTCTATTGTACGGATCAAATCCTTTCAGGATATTGGTGTGCCAGATGAGTTGATGCGCTCTAAAGGGGAGTTTGTGCTGAATATGCAAATGGGCGGTCTGCTGATCGGTGGCGTAGTCTGGGGCATCATCGGGGATAAATTTGGCAGACTTCGGGTGTTATTCGGATCTATTCTGCTGTACTCCTTAGCTAATATTTACAATGGATTTGTACAGGATGTAACTTCGTATGGCATTATTCGGTTTGTAGCGGGAATCGGTTTGGCGGGAGAGCTGGGGGCTGGTATCACCTTAGTTAGTGAAAGTATGGACAGGCGGAAGAGGGGATACGGCACGATGATCGTGGCAGGGGTAGGAGTATTAGGCGCTATATTGGCGTATTATGTTTCGGAATGGTACAATTGGCGAACCGCTTACTTTGTGGGTGGAGGCATGGGGTTGGTTCTGCTTTTGCTAAGGGTGGGGACTTTCGAATCTAGTCTTTTTAAACAGGTGAGTAATCACGAGGTGGTGAAGGGAAGTTTAGGAATGTTATTTTCGAATAGGGAACGTTTCTTACGTTACATTTACTGTTTGTGTATTGGATTGCCGATATGGTTTGTCGTGGGGGTATTGGTAACTCAGGCACCTGAAATTGGGAAAGCTTTGGGAGCAGAGACTGTGCTCAGCGCAGGAAAAGGAGTCATGTTTACCTATTTAGGGATTTCACTCGGTGATTTTTTTGCAGGCTTATTAGCACAGTGGCTTAAATCGAGAAAGAAGGTTGTATTTATTTGTCAGATGCTTATTATTCTTTCTTCTTTGTGGTACCTGAATAGCACGGGTATTACGGAGGAAAAATTTATGTGGTTAGCTTTCTTTATGGGGCTGGGGGTAGGGTATTGGGCAACTTTTGTAACGATTTCTGCGGAACAGTTTGGAACCAATCTGCGCGCTACAGTTGCGACTACTGCACCTAATTTTGTGCGGGGGGCATTGATTCCTTCAACTATATTATATGGGTATTTGGTGAGCTTATGGGGAATTGTGGTCGCAGCGGTCGTCATGATTTTACTGCTTTCGGCTATAGCAATATTTGCATTAACACGGCTCAAAGAGAGTTTTGATAAGGATTTGAATTATGTAGAAGAATAAAATCCTGTACTAGCGGTTAGGACATTTTTTGCAACGTTTTCCTTTCTTGTATTTTTTACAGCATTTTTTCAAAATGCAACATGAAAAATCACCGAAGGGATTAAGACCTTTCGATGATTCAGTAATATCGACCTGACAAATAGTAGATTCTATCTCGTGTAGCAAACTCATGCTGCAAAGTTAGTTATTTAGAATTAATTTAAATTATAATAATTGTAACTTTTCTTTCAGATCGTCAGAAATTATATTTGTAGCCTGATGAATTAATATAGGATCTTCTGTATTATTTACTAATACTTTGTCGCATATTTCCCTGTAAGGGAGTAAATATTGATTGTAGGAGGGAACAACATGTTCGGTCCATTTGTACATGACATCATCTTTGTCATAGCCTCTTTCAATGAGATCTCTTTTTAGGCGACGTGCTAAGGCTACGGATTCTTCCGCATCTATAAAAATCCGATAATCCAATAATTCGTTAATTTCGGTATAGTGGAAGATAAACAGTCCTTCAACAATTAAAATAGGTGCTGGTTTTATTTCCAACATCTTGGGTTTGATATTGGAATTATTAAAGGTGTACTCTTCCTTAAAGACAGTTTTTCCATCAAAAAGATCTTTTATGTTTTGAAAGAATGCTTCCCGATCTATGGATGTGGGTAAGTCAAAATTGTATAAGCGGTTTTCTTCCTTTGTTTTTGTATTGGCTGGAATGTAATAGTCATCTTGGGAGATCAAGGTGATCTCATCCGTTGCAAAATGATTCAAAAAGCTCTTTAAGAAGAAAGTTTTGCCGGATCCACTACTACCGGCAATACCAATTACATAAGGTTTGTACATGAATTATCTGAATTTTACTCTAGTGGGAGGCCGTATGTAATTTCTATTTGAAATTTTCTATCTAATGCGCCAATAAAAGACGCGGCTGATTTGGATAATACGACAATGGCATCCTGAGTATCTGCATTGTCTGCAAATTTACCGACCACCTTTGCAAAGGTAACGCTTCGCGTCATGGGATTCGTGATTTTTAGAACGGTACCGATTGGTGCGGTTTTGTGCAATGCAAGATTACTCTGGCCATCTGATTCTAAATTTTCCATCCATACGCCGATGCCTTTTTCCTTTTTCTCGCGGATACCGTATTTGTTTGGCTTGAAATCGGAGTCGTCGATGGGTTGGTGTTGTTCTATAATAATAGGAACCTCTATTGGTTTTTCGACAATAGGCTCAGGTAAATCTCCATCAGGTATTTTTAACAGTTGTCCTTCACGCAGACTATCGGACCTAAGGCCGTTTATTCTTTTAATATCATCGACATTTGTGCCAAATCTTCTTGCAATAGTGTATAGTGTTTCGCTCTTTCCTACTTTGTATTCTGTCAAGATATCTTGTGGACTGACCAATACCTGCTTAAGATCGTTATTGTTTTCTTTCTGGTCGGATGAAGGTATAACAGCCGCTGAGGGCGGGTTTGGAGAAGCAGCTTGGCCACGAGGTATTTTTACGGTATCTCCTATACGGAGATTCTTTTTGTTATTAGCATCCATGATATCCTTTACAACTACGTTATACTGCCGTCCTAACTGGTAGTAGGTATCTTTGGGGTTAAGTTTATGAATGATATAGCGCTGTCCATTAATGATTTCTGTGCCAATGGAATCAGGAGGTAAAGAATAGCTATAAGAATACTCTTCTGCTTGAATTTGAGTGGAACTAACCGTACTAAATAAGAGTAAAAATGTTATTTTATGAAACGTTTTAAGTGTTTTGTCTTTTTTCATTCAAATAAATTACTTCGTGAGCTCGTAAGCTCGGTTATTCATTAGTGTTTGTTTTTGTTGCATTGTTTATTCGTGTCTACCTTTGAAAGCATTTATGAGATCGCTACGCTAAGTTCATGAGTGCTTTGTAGTTACTTCGTGAGTTTTCAAGCTCGGTTATTGATCTATCGTTTGTTTTTTTTATAGCATCAATGGACTCGCTCAGCTCCTTTTTTTGAGTGGTAGCTCATGAAGGTTTCATATCATGCAATTATACTAAATACGCTGCAATTTCTTGTTTAGTATTTGATAAAAAGAAAATATAGTCTTCGACTTGAAAGTAAGGTTGAGGGATTAATCTTGCTAGATTCTTTAAAATAATTTTTGTGTCAAAAATTTCGGTTCGAGACGAAAGACATAAATGTAGACTATAAGAATTATGCACTCTGGTATGATATGCCCAAATAAAATTGTCTTTTATGGGTTGTAGCCAAATTGCGTCTTCAACGGGAAGGCTTTGCATAAATTGTGGTAATTTTCCAGTATAAGGAAGCGGATAGTGTACGTGGATTAAGGGATAGTCAAGTGGTGTAATGATCCGATTCTGGATTTCTCCGGTCTGTATATTGATGTAAAAGTCTAAGCCGGATGGGATGGTACGATGTACAGCTTTTATATAGCCCTCAAATACGTCCTGTAATATATATTCCATACCTGTATAAATGATGTCTTTTGAGGGGATATGGACGATTTTGATACCTTCTTTAATAGGGGTGGTATTACCAAATTGTTTTAATATCAGATAATCACCCTGTACGGCTTCCAGCGTCCATTCTTTTTCTTGTTCTATAAATGAATGGAGTAAATCTTGGCCCGTGAAATCAAAAACAGCAAATGTAGGTAGGGTATTATCTGGGTTCCGATATTCTATGGCGATACATTTTTTGGTGCAGTCTACCTCTATTTTCCATATTGGATACGGAAAAGATTTTTCGAATGCTTTATTAATCGTATATTTAGTCATTATTGTAAAGACAAACTATGCTAAACAAATTTACGAAAACCTTTTTGTTGATTCTTCTTTTTGTTGGTTTAAGTGTAAATGTTTCTTTTGCGCAGAAGATCTACAAAACAGATTTAAAAGAAGATGTGGGGCCGAATTCATGGCGCATTATTAAAAATTCGTATGAACAGGCGAAGCAGGAAAAAGCGGACTATTTTTTGGTTGAGATGAATACTTTCGGCGGAGCGGTTAATTTCGCCGATTCTATCCGCACGCTGTTGTTAAATGCAGATATGAAAACGATCGTATTTGTAAATAATAATGCGGCGTCTGCGGGTACTTTGATATCATTGGCTGCTGATTATATTTATATGCACAGGGGCGCTTCTTTGGGTGCGGCCAGCGTGGTCAATCAGCAAGGGGAAATTATGCCGGAAAAATATCAATCCTATATGAGGGGACTGATGCGGGCTACAGCTGAGGCTAAGGGGAGGGATCCTAAAATGGCAGAAGCTTTCGTTGACCCGAATATTTCTTTACCGCAATGGAAGGAGGATGGGCAGGTTTTAACGTTTACAGCGTCAGAGGCTGTAAAAGCTAATCTAGCCAAAGCACAGGTAAAAGATATGAACGAAATTTTTACGGATTTATCCATTTCATTACCGCAGGTAACCACCCACGAATTGACATTTATAGATCGGATTATTGGATTTTTAATTAATCCGATGATTAGTGGATTGCTTATTATGGGGATAATAGGAGGGATTTATTTCGAATTGCAAACACCGGGAATTGGTTTTGCATTAGTACTGTCGCTTCTTTGTGCATCCCTGTTTTTTGCACCGCTGTATTTACAGGGATTGGCGGACAATTGGGAGATAGTATTATTTGTAATAGGTGTATTGCTGCTGGTGCTGGAAATATTTGTTATTCCCGGATTTGGAATAGCTGGTGTACTTGGTGCTGTGTTTGTGTTATGTGGATTGGCCTTTTCGATGTTGGCCAATGATTTCTTGGATTTTAAACTTTCTAAACCCGGACTATTAGTGAATTCATTTTTTATTGTTGTAAGTGCTATGCTATTTTCTATAGCATTATTGGTTATTTTTGGTAAAAATATCCTGCGGTCGTCCGTGTTCAAACGTTTGGTGTTGGAGGATGAGCAAACTGCCGAGTCGGGGTACACCTCTTCTGTACCTAAGATCAATTTGATTAATAAGAGTGGTGTGGCTAAAACTGTGTTGCGCCCATCAGGTAAAATTGATATTGATGGTATATGGTATGACGCTGTTGCATTAGATGGTTTTATCGAGGCTGGAGAGCCAATTTATGTCGAAAAACATGAAAACTACAATTTATTTGTAAGGAAAATAGAGGATAAACCAATAGTTTAACAAATAAGCGGCTTGATGCTTTTTTAAGCCGCTTATTTGTTTTGCCGATTTAAGTTTCCAAGTCCATTATTTCTTCAGCAAGTTGTTCCCACTTTTCTTGAAGTTGATCGTATTCGGCTTTAGTAGAGTTGTATTTCCGTGTGTTTTCCTGCAATTTTATAGCATCTGAATAGATTTCTTCTTTTGCTAATAATATTTCCAAATCCTTTACCTCGTGATCCTTCAAGGTGATTTGGCTTTCTAGTGTAGCAAGTTCTCTGTTTTTCTTTTGCAGAAGCTTTGTGTTATCCTCAGAGGGGGCAATTTTTTCTTTCTTGGGTTCTTCTTTAACTACCTTTTTCTCTGTCTTATTGTTGGAAGGTTTGATATCACGTTTCGCGTTCCATTCTTCATATTCCTGGTATGTGCCTGGATATTCTTTGATTTCTTTATCTTCAATAAACCAAATTTTATTGGCTACATTATCCAGGAAATAGCGATCGTGAGATACGACAATCAAAGTGCCTTCATATTGTTGTAACGCCTGAATCAGGATATTTACGGACTGCATATCCAAGTGATTGGTGGGCTCATCAAGTGCGAGGAAGTTCGCATCTGCTGTTAAGGCTTTCGCTAATGCTACTCTCGATTTTTCTCCTCCTGACAGTACTTTTATCTTTTTGAACGCATCATCACCGGAGAATAGAAAACAACCTAAAATCGAACGCAGTTCTGTCTCCGTATGTTTGGGAGCGAAGGCTTGCAATTCGCTGATAATGGTGTTTTCGAGGTGTAGTGCTTCTAATTGATGCTGTGCAAAGAAGGTTTGAGATACATTGTGACCATGTTCTGATTTTCCTTCATATTCTGAATCAGCACCTGCAACTATCCGCAATAGGGTGGATTTACCTTTGCCATTGGCACCGATTAAAGCGATTTTATCGCCCTTTTCAATTATTCCTCCAGTATTTCTTAAGATTTCTAGATTAGGGTATGACTTAGAAACATTTTCCAGTGTAACCACATGTCTTCCGGAAGGCTTTGAAAACTTGAAACTGAAATTGACGGTAGGATTATCATCGTCTACATCTTCTACTCGCTCCATCTTATCTAAAGCTTTGATACGCGACTGTGCCATTTTTGCTTTGGAAGCTTTTGCACGGAAGCGCTCGATTAAGCGTTCTTCTTGTTTGATCTTAGCTTGTTGATTTTTGAATTGATTAGATTGAATTTCGCTTCTTAATGCCTTTTCTTCTAGGTAATAGCTGTAGTTTCCGGCATAAAGAGTTAATTTTCCTTTACGGGACTCTACGGTTTTCTTAATGATCCGGTCTAAAAAATACCGATCATGCGAAACAATAACAATAGCACCTTCAAAAGCTTGTAAGTAGTTTTCTAACCATTTGATGGAGGGTAAATCCATGTGATTGGTGGGCTCATCCAGTAAAAGGATATCAGGGGTTTGAAGGAGTATTCTAGCCAACATGACACGCATACGCCAACCTCCGGAAAATGTAGCTAAAGGTCTTTTTTGATCTTCGTCCGAAAAACCTAAACCTGCTAAAATTTCGTGTGCACGGAATTCGATACTGTATCCATCGAGGGCCTCAAATTCCATTTGCTTATCACTTAGTTTGTTTAGAATATCATCCGAATAATCTGTTTCTAATTTTTTAAGAAGATTTTCTATTTCGGAATGTAACTGATTTTGGCGCTCAAATGCTTCCATCGCTACATGTAAAATGTTCTTGTCAGAATGATAAGACAATAAATCTTGGTTGAGGTACCCGATCTTTAGGTCTTTGGCCATAGATATAGTGCCTGATGTAGGTGTATATTGACCGACTATCAGCCTTAATAAGGTTGATTTACCGGTGCCGTTAGCGCCTATTAGCCCTACTTTGTCGCCCGGTTTAATATGCCAGTTCGCCTCATCGTATAATGCCCGAGACCCAATTTCAAATGTTAAGTTATTTATTGATATCATTTCGGATGCAAAAGTAATGAAATTTCTTCTTCTTTGGCTACCTTTGTATATATGTATAAATTAGTTAAACCTTTGTTCTTCACGATGAACCCTGAAAAGGCGCATCACACCGTTACTGGAGGATTAAAAATGTTTTCAAAAATTTGGGGCTCAAAAGCTTTATTGAAGGCCATATATGCGGTAGAAGATCCGGGGCTGGAAAGGGAGGTTTTTGGGTTGAAGTTTAAAAATCCGGTGGGCCTGGCTGCAGGTTTTGATAAAAATGCAGAGTACATTGAAGATATGGCCAAGTTTGGTTTTGGTTTTATTGAAATAGGAACTGTAACACCTAAGCCGCAGCCGGGGAATGATAAGCCTCGAATGTTTCGTCTGGTAAAGGATGAAGCCTTGATTAATAGGATGGGATTTAACAATCAAGGTGCTGATGTGGCAGCTGGTAGATTGAAATATTTGAAAAATAAGGATGGTGTAATTATAGGAGGTAATATTGGTAAGAATAAGATTACACCTAATGAAGAAGCAATAAATGATTATATCTATTGTTTTCACGCATTGTACGACTATGTAGATTATTTTGTAGTGAATGTAAGTTCACCGAATACACCGGGATTGCGCGATTTGCAGGAGAAAGAACCACTAAAACATATTTTGAATACGTTACAGGATTTAAACAATAAAAAAGAAAAAGCAAAGCCTATTTTATTGAAAATCGCTCCCGATTTGACAGAAAGCCAGCTGGATGATATCGTGGAGATCGTATTGGAAACAAAGATTGCGGGGGTAATAGCGACAAATACAACCATATCTCGTGATGGATTGAAAAGTGACCCAACGTTGGTCGCAGAAATGGGCGGGGTAAGTGGTAGGCCGCTAACAAAACGTGCTACAGAAGTGATCCGTTATCTTTCTGTAAAATCCAATAAAGCCTTTCCTATTGTTGGCGTTGGCGGAATCCATTCTGCAGCGGATGCTATCGAAAAATTGAATGCAGGTGCTTCTTTGATTCAATTATATACTGGTTTTATTTACGAAGGGCCGGGATTGATCGGAGATATTTGTGAGAAATTGATAAATGAGAATAATTAACAACAAAGGCACCGCAGCATCGGTGCCTTTGTTGTTAATGGAGAAACTGCTTCTATTTTTCGGATTCTAATTGTTTTTTTATCTGCTGTTTTATATTATTAAAATCAGTGATAATCTTAATTATTATTAATTTTGATGATATTATTGGTTATCGTTATATTTGATAATAATATTAAATAAGAGATGAAAAGAATTTACGCTATAGTAACCGGGGATCTCGTCAATTCGAGAAATTATAATGCCAAAATCTGGCTACCTGTACTGGAAAATTCACTCAAGGAATATTCCTGTAATTTTGATATATTTAGAGGAGATAGTTTTCAGGCGGAAGTCGAATTAGAGAAAAGTTTCGAAATATTATTTTATATTAAAGCTAAAATTAAGAGCTTAGGCCAGCTTGATGTGAGACTTGGGCTAGGTTTTGGTAGCATCGAAAATTTAGATAAACATATTAAAAATTCTACTGGAGAAGCATTTATAAATTCAGGAGAAGCATTTGATGAATTGAAAAAGGAATTAATGAATATGCGGTCTCCTTGGTATGAATGGGATGTGCCGATCAATCTGATGTTGCAACTATCAACCGAATTGGCTAATAAATGGACTGAAAATATGGCTGAAAGCGTGGCTGCGACATTCGAAAATCCATTGGCAAATCAACAGGAATTAGCTAATATATTACATCGAAAATATCAAAGTCAGGTTAGCACTGAACTGAATAAAGCCAGCTTTATGAAAATCAAGAAAGTAATAGAATATTGTACGCATGAATTATTAAAGCAATGTTAACCGTATTTTTAAAATTATTACTTTGCCATATATTGGGAGACTTTGTTTTGCAACCAAAGTCGTGGGTGGCTAAGCGTAAAGATAAAATGGGTTATTTGTTTTTACATGTGGTCGCACACATGTCTTTACTCATTGCGTTTTTCAGTACTGATTTAGTAAGTTGGTGGCCTAGTATACTGTTTATTACCTTCGGACATCTGGCAATAGATAGTTTGAAGATTTGGTGGGAGCGAATGTGGCCTTATAAGCCTGTGTTCTTGTTTATTGCAGATCAAATTTTGCATATCGTGTTATTAGTTGCGGTTATTATACAGGTGTATGGTGTTCCGGATCAATGGGGACAATTATTTTTTACAGATAAATCGCTTCTTTATCTAATCGTTTTTCTCTTAGTGACAACAGTAAGTCCTATTTTCCTGCGTGTCTTTTTTAGTAAATGGAATAAGGAAAACGATTTTTATACGAAACGAAAAGATACTCTAATGGACGCAGGGATGCTGATCGGTATCATGGAAAGATTAATTATCGTATTGTTTATTCAGGTCGGTTTTCTTTCCGGAATTGGTTTTTTGCTGGCCGCGAAATCTATCTTCCGTTTCGGAGATTTGACCAATGCGAAGGATACTAAATTCACAGAGTATATATTGGTGGGGACACTTGCAAGTTTTGTGATGGCAATAGCCATCGGTTATGGTTTAAGATTTAGCTTACAGTTTGTTTAAATGTTATAAAAAATATTAATAAATAGCCGAGCGTACCTTACACAAGGGCGCTTACGAAGTAACATACATGACTATGCATGTGAATTATGGTAAATATGCAGGTAAATTCCTGAATTGAAAACCAGCATGAGCTACGCTAAAAAAAGGAGGTGAATAATCAGTTCATACAAGCTTAATCAGCATTAGAATGAAAAAATATCCGGATGAAAATAATGGTTGAATGCGGATGTTTAAAAATATTGGCTTATTTTTATGTAAAATAAAGTTAAACTAACTAAAATATCATCTGTATGAAATATACATGGGTACATATAAAAAGAGCCATTGTTTGTGTCGTCATGATGTTGATATCAGTATATGTTCAAGCGCAGGATTTGAATTTAAATGATGTGAGAAGGGACTTTAATAAGGGGGTAAAAAATGAGGATTTGTGCGAAAAATATCATAAAATACTAGAAAAAGAGGCTGATACTCCGATTGAAAAGGGCTACGGAGCGGCGTTTCATATGTTTATGGCGAAACATACTTCCAATCCTATCAAGAAGATGAGCTATTTTAATGGCGGTAAAAAGTTGTTGGAAAAACAGATCGCTAATAATCCTAATAATATAGAACTGCGCTTTATTCGATTATGTATTCAATACTATGTTCCGGGTTATTTGGGGTATAATTCAAATATAGAAGAAGACAAGATATTTGTTATGCACAATTTATATAAAATGTCGGACGAAAACACCAAAGATATCATATATAATTATCTGAAAGGAGCAAAGATGTACAAAGAGGAAGAGTTAGCTCTTCTAGGAAGATAGATTTAGTTTTTATTCTTTTCCTTTTCCTTTTCATTGAAATCCGCTAATTCTATAATTCGTGGTATACTACTCTTAGGGGCCATATATTTAAGGCGTTTAAGTTTCTTGCGGTGTTTGATTACTCTGAATGCCCTATTGTTTTTATACAGATTCCAATTCATTAACAGCACCGAAAATAATACGATTACCAATCCTGCAATCTGTAATGCTGTTACATTATGATTTGTGAAGAAGTGAACCAATATCAGGGCTACAATGGGGTTTACATAAGCGTATGTACTCACTTCGGTAGCCGGTCTTACTTGCAAGAGCCATATATATGAGCTGAACGCTAATATAGATCCCATCAACACAAGATATGCGATATATCCCCAACTTTCCAATGGAACTTCGCTGGCATTAAATGAGCTGTATTGGCCGCCAATAAGCGCAACTAATGTAAACGCAACACCCGCTGTCACCATCTGCCATGCCGTCTTTACCATCACATTGAGCGAGGGTTGTTTCTTTTTAGTAGCAGATTTGCTATTTTGATTGTATTTCGAGAATAATGATCCGATTGTCCAAGCCATTGTGCCAAAGGTAAGAACGGTCATAGCGATCAAATTTTGAGATTTCTCTGTATCATCACCTTGGGTGAATATCTGTTCTGCAAATAGCATTATGACACCTCCAAAACCGAATAATAGACCTAACATAATAGGTAGGCTGGAAAAATTTTCTTTCCATTTTGGTTTGTCAAATATGATAAACCAAATTGCGGTAGCGGCCGAGAGTATGGCGACAATACCGGAGGAAATGTACTGTTCGGACCAAATGATAGCTGCCATGTCTACGAATAATAATAGAAAGCCCACCAACACAGCTTGTTTTATATCTGCCCGATTGATGATCCTATATCCTTTCAGTCCGCAATAACCCATTAACAATGCGCCGGCTATAATAAAACGTATAGAGCCTAATACGAAAGTAGGGAAAGAATGGAGTGCCTTTTCTATAAAAAAGAACGTAGATCCCCAAACAATATAAACGACTAGATAGGCAAAAACAATATTGCCGGTAGATGGATTTTTTTCCTCCATTTTATTCTTTAGTTGGAATGACTAATTTTTGTTCTTCTTTGATTGTTTCTAATACGATGGTTGTACGTGTAGATAATATACCTTCAATCTTTCCTAGCGTATTGCGCATAAGATCTACTAAACCTGAAGAGTCATTTGTTCGGACTTTTATTAAATATCCGTCATCTCCAGCGATATCATGTACTTCTTGTACTTCGGGGATCTCTGCTAACAGGTAGGCTACACCTTGTTCTCCAATGATATCGGATGTCTTGATAAAAATAAAGGAAAGCAAATTTTGATCAAGCGCAAGGGGGTTTATTTTAGCATTATACTGAAGGATAATTTCTTTTTGCTCCAGTTTTTTTACACGTTCTAGGATAGCAGACGGAGCCATACCTAATTCTCTTGCAATATCTGCATTATTTGTACGTGCATTATTTTGCATAATGCGTAAAATTTGAAAGTCGATGTGATCCAGATTGTACTCTAATTTCGCCATAATTCTGCAAAACTAGTAATTATTAGAATAATATTCAATTGTTTTTTATTGGTAATAAATGTTATTCTTTAGGTTAACTGCTTAAGGGAAGTTGTTGTTGTAATAAAATAGTGCGTGCTTGTATGAGCAAATTGCAGGAAAGGATGCGTTTTATTGCAATATTAACTTTAAATCCGACTTAATTTGGTGTTTAATTATCACGAATATACACATAAAATAACTTACTTTAATTAGATTTGTTTATTAAAACCATAAGACGTGTCAATACAACTATCTTTAGAAAACTTAGCTAAAACCTTGTCGGGTGATTTGTTTTTTGATTCCACCGATCCTAAACATCAAATGATACGCTTGGCATACGCAACAGATGCTTCCGTATATCAGGAATTACCTTTGGCGGTTTCTATTCCGCATCATAAAACGGATTTACAGAGGTTAATTGCATTTGCCGAAATACATCACCTCACGTTAATTCCACGGACCGCCGGAACCTCCCTGGCTGGGCAGGTAGTTGGTTCGGGTATCATCGTGGACGTTTCTAAGTGTTTTAATAGAATATTGGAGGTCAATGTGGAAGAAAAATGGGTACGGGTCGAACCGGGTGTGATAAGGGATGATTTGAATGCCTTTTTGAAAGTTCACGGATTGATGTTTGGTCCTGAAACTTCGACAGCTAGTAGAGCAATGATAGGAGGCATGATAGGAAACAATTCATCTGGTTTACATTCCATCGTCTGGGGGGATACGCGTCAAAATCTTGTATCGGCCAATGTGCTTCTTAATGATGGCTCTGAAGTTGTATTTGAAGAGCTTGATGAAATGAATTACTTTAATAAATTAACATTAAAATCAAGAGAGGGAGATATTTATCGTAATTTGAATGAACTATTAACAGCTAAAGAAAATATAGAAATAATCAATTCAGGCTATCCAAAAAAAACATTAACACGTCGTAATACCGGGTATGCTTTGGATTTTCTGGTTGATACATCTAAACCCTTTAATCTGTGCCATATATTGGCGGGATCCGAAGGAACTATCGGCATTGTTACCGAGGCGAAATTAAGTCTTAGACTGCTGCCACCAACCCAAATAGGGCTTCTTTGCGTACATTTTGCTGACATGGTGGAGTGTATGCACGGGAATGTAATCGCATTACAGCACCGGCCTGAAGCTTCTGAATTGGTGGATAAGTATATATTGGATTTTACGGTAGGACACCCGACTTATCAATATAATCGTTTTTTTATAAAAGGGGATCCGCAGGCGCTGTTAATTGTCGAATTTAGAGGAGATACTTTAGATGAAATCGAGCAGAAGGCAATGTCGCTTAAGGATGATCTGATGAAGCGAGGATTAGGCTATGCTTATCCTTGGGTTACGGGGGCACGTGATACAAATTTGGTGTGGGACGTAAGAAAAGCCGGATTAGGGTTAATCCGTAATCTTCCCGGTGATAACCAACCCGTCAACTTAATAGAAGATTGCGCGGTGTCACCGGAAGATCTGCCTGATTACGTGGCCGATGTGCAGCTTCTTTTGGAAAGGGAAGGCGTGCATGCGTCTTATTATGCGCATGCGGGAGCAGGGGAATTGCATATTGAACCTTTTATCAATTTAAAGACATCTGAAGGAAAGCGGAAGTTTCGCTCTATTTTAGAACAGACAACAGATTTGGTGCTAAAATACAACGGATCGTTAAGTGGTGAACATGGAGATGGCCGTCTTAGGGGTGAATTTATCAGTAAGGTGCTAGGAGATAAAGTATATGATTTACTGAAAGATGTAAAAAGTATTTTTGATCCGAAAGGCGTTTTCAACGCCAATAAAATTGTGAATACGCCTCCCATGGACACGTCGTTGCGTTACGATACTGTCACGGACAATAGTGCTATAAAAACATATTTTGACTTTACGAAAGACGAAAGCATTTTGCGTCTAGCAGAAAAATGTTCGGGTTCAGGAGATTGTCGTAAATCGGAAATTTCAGGGGGAACCATGTGCCCGTCTTTTATGGCTACACGCGATGAAAAAGATACGACGCGGGCCAGGGCAAATATGCTGCGTCAGTTTTTAACCAATTCAACAAAGGCGAATCGATTCGATCATGAAGAAATAAAGGAGGTAATGGATTTATGTCTGAGTTGCAAAGGCTGTAAGACGGAGTGTCCTTCGAGCGTGGATGTAGCAAAAATGAAGGCTGAGTTTCTTCAGCATTATTATGATGCGAATGGTGCGCCATTTCGATCCAAGTTGATTGCTAACTTTACAAAGAGTCAGCAGCTTGGATCATATGTAGCACCACTATATAATTTTTTTTCACAAAGCCACTTTTTTTCAGGTGTTATTAAGCGAATCGTCGGATTTGCGCCACAGCGATCATTACCTAAAGTTCATTTTACGACATTGAAGGATTGGGTGAAAAAACAGACATCGATGCTGAAACCACGTCAGGTATATTTGTTCTGTGATGAATTTACGGATTACAACGATACGGAAATAGGCAAAATCGCTTATAAACTGTTGACAGCTTTGGGGTATCAGGTGTTGATTCCGCCACATAAAGAAAGTGGAAGAACTTTTCTTTCTAAAGGATTTGTTAAAGAAGCAAAAAAATTGGCTGAAAAGAACGTGGAATTATTGAAAGATCTTGTTACCGACGATATCCCCCTCTTGGGTATCGAACCGTCAGCAATACTAACTTTCCGTGACGAATATTTAACATTGGTAGACCCAGATCAACGTCATGCAGCAGAATTGCTTGCTAAAAACGCAATGATGATTGATGAATTTTTGGTGTCTGAAATGCAAAAGGGATATATCCATCCCGAACAGTTTACTTCGGAGTCTCGTGCGATAAAACTTCATGGACATTGTTATCAGAAGGCTTTTCACTTGGTAGGCTATACGGAAAAGCTTCTTTCGTTGCCGATCAACTATAAGGTAGAAGTTATTCCTTCGGGTTGTTGTGGAATGGCCGGGTCATTCGGTTATGAAAAGGAACATTACGATGTATCGATGAAAGTAGCCGAACTGGTATTATTGCCCGCGGTGCGGGAATCAGGCGAAGAGGTATTAATAGCTGCCGCAGGGACATCTTGTCGACATCAGATCAAAGATGGGGTGAGTAAACAGTCTTACCATCCGGTCGAAATATTATATAATGCTTTGTTAAAATAAAAACAATCTTTACATTTAACTGTTTCACAATAAAATGAAATAATTATGAAAGGTATATGCTCTATTGTCGGGTTAGGTGTAGTGGCACTAATGCTGACAAGCTGTAATAATTCATCTCCTGACAAACAAAAGAAGTCTGAACGCAGATTGGAAGTGTTTACAATTAATGCTGACGCAGCCAAACAGCAATTTTTTTTAAGATTGGTGGACGAGCAGCAAACAGATTCTTCTGTGGTATATAATGCAAAATCAGTTTTTGAAGATGATACAGTAGGTTTACAGGTTGAAATTTTGAAGGATATCGAAGCCGGTGTAACTTCTGATGGTAAAATTGATGGAAGTAAAGGATTTGTAAGAGGGGCTATTAAATTATCGTCAATAGGAGCTCACTCTGATAATCTGGTTAAAGCGTTAGGTGCCATTTTCAAGTTGCCTTCTACGGGAAAAATGACTAGTCAAACTATTGATCCGCTGGTCTTTTCGTCCAATAAGGTGACTGTGAATTTAGCAAAGCAAAGTACATATAGTTTTAAACTGTTTTTAGATAATTCAATTGGTACGGAAGCAGAGTTATTTGCTGTAGTGGATACCTACCGCAAGTCATTCGAGATGTCGGAAAAAGATTCTACATTTAGAGCACATATTATTTCGGCATTTGAAGGACAATAAGTTAGATGATGATAACATTTAACACAAAACTTTTCTTGTCTTTGCTCTGCTTTGTTATACATTATTATGCTATAGCACAGCATTCTATCTATGAGAGAAAAGCGCTGGGGAAAATTTCGCATTCTAAATTGGGGGAGATTTCGGGGATTATCCCTTCTACTAACTATCCTCATCATTTTTGGATACATAACGATAGTGGAGATGATGCTACTATTTATTTAATAGATACATTGTGCAATGTAACGTGTCAATTTAACCTTGAAAATCTTAAAGCTGTAGACATTGAAGATATCGCATGGTTGAAAATTGACGATAAGCCTTATATATTGCTGGCCGATATTGGTAATAATAAAAGAGATAGAGAGATCCTGTCGTTTTATTTATTCGAGGAGCCAAATTTTTCAACAGATCAGACCGTTGTTATGGTTGCGAAATCTTCTATTAGGGAGATAAAAGTTAGGTACGCTGATAAAAAAAGAGATGCTGAAGCTGTATTTGTTGACCCGGTTGATAATCAGGTTTATATAATTTCTAAGCGCGATCTAAGGGCGAGTGTATTTGATTTTAAAATTCCTCCGTTAGCAGATCATGTTTTAACACTGTACCCGAAGTTAACGCTACCATTTACATTTGTTACTGCTGCTGATGTATCTCGCGATGGTCGCCAAATATTAATCAAGACGTTAACACACATTTATCAATGGAATAGGAAATCAACGGATAGCATGATGGAAACATTGCAAGTTTATCCTGTCGTGATTCCTTATCAAGTAGAACCTCAAGGTGAGGCGATTGCTTTTGACCCGAATAATGTTGATTTTTATACAATAAGTGAACGTCCTTTAGGATTGGATTCTTACCTTTATAGGTACGAAAAAAGATGAAAATGAAACCATTATGATTTGTAAAATCACGATTGCTTTGTCACCTTTTTTTTAAAAAAAAAATAGTTGATAATTTTAATATTCATGCCTTACTTTCTTGTAATACTTATTAGTTTATTTTTTTCAGTTTCATTAATCGCACAAGACAAAACTACCATCAGTGGTTATGTTAGGAATGCTGCTTCAGGTGAGGCATTAATAGGTGCTGTTGTTCAAATAAAGGGAACACAAAATGCTACCAGTACGAATAGCTATGGTTATTATGCCCTGCAGATTTCAGGGCCTAATACCGAATTAATAGTTTCTTTTATGGGATATCAATTGCTGGAGCAAACCATTCGTGTATCGGAGAATAAACGTTATAATTTTGAGCTCATTGTGTTGGATAATCAGCTGGAAGAGGTTGTCGTGTCTGCGAAAAGGCAAAATGATAACGTCACAAATGCGCAGATGGGAGCTTTTAATTTTTCGATGGAAGAAGTGAAAAATATTCCCGTCGTATTTGGTGAACGGGATATTTTAAAAACCATTCAGTTGCTTCCGGGGATTGGAAAAGGAGGGGAAGGTTCCTCTAATTTTTATGTGAGAGGGGGAGGAGCCGATCAAAATTTAATCTTATTGGATGAGGCCACTGTGTATAATGCTGCACATCTATTGGGTTTCTTTTCGACCTTTAATTCGGATGCTATCAAAGATGTAGAATTATATAAAGGGGGAATTCCGGCACAGTACGGCGGACGTATATCATCTGTAATGGATATAAATATGGTCGATGGTAACAATAAAAAAATTGCTGCAGAAGGAGGATTGGGACTCATCGCATCCCGGTTGAAACTGGAAGGTCCTATTGTGAAAGACAAAGGCTCGTTCATGGTTAGCGGAAGACGTACCTATGCTGATCTTTTTTTGAAACTTTCTAACGATGAAACGGTAAATCAAAGTAAGCTCTACTTTTATGATTTAAATGCAAAAATAAACTACAGATTTAATGATAAGAATACCTTATATGCTTCGGGATATTTTGGAAAAGATGATTTAGGATATGGAGATCTATTTAGTTTTGATTGGGGAAATGCCACTGCTACAGTACGTTGGAATCATATTTTTAATGAAAAATTATTCAGTAATATCTCGTTGATCTACAGTGATTTTACGTATAATGTAAATGTGTCGAATGATGAAAGTGATTTTACCATAGCTTCTAAAATTGAGAACTTTAACCTCAAGGAAGATCTATCGTATTATGCAGATAATAAAAATATACTTCGTTTTGGTTTAAATATATTGCGTCAGAAAATTTCACCTGCTAGTCTGAATGCCGGAGGGGAGTCTGCTGTCAATTCGATAGATATTGAAAGTAGAAGTGGAATAGAAGCTGCAACTTATGTTTCTCACGAATGGAAACCATCAAGCTGGCTTTCCATGATATACGGATTGCGTGTAACTGACTTTATGGTACAGGGGCCGGGCACATTTTATGATTATGATGATGACGGTGATCTCATCGGAGAACAGTCATTCGATGGAGGCATAGTAAAACATTATTTTAATCTTGAACCTCGATTATCGTTATCTGTTATTCTTAGTCAAGAGCATAGTATTAAAGCATCTTATAATAGGATTGTACAGAACCTACATCAATTGACTAATACAACGTCTTCTTTGCCTACGGATCAATATGTAGTTAGCAGTATCAACATTAAACCGCAATATGCTGACCAGGCCGCATTGGGTTACTTTCGGAATTTCAATAATAACGCTTATGAGTTTTCTGTAGAAGCTTATTATAAATATATGGGCAATCAGATTGATTTTAGAAATGGGGCAGATTTACAGGCTAATAAATATTTGGAAGGAGAATTACTGTACGGTATTGGTCGGTCATACGGCTTGGAATGGTATTTACGTAAATCAAAAGGTAAACTACATGGTTGGATAAGTTATACTTTGGCAAGAAGCGAAAGACAATTTGAACAGATTAATGGTGGAGATTGGTATAATGCACGACAAGATCGTACACATGACATTTCTGTAGTGAGTATGTACGAACTTTCTAAGAAATGGTCTTTTGGGGCTACATTCGTGTACTATACCGGTAATGCAATCACTTTTCCCAGCGGGAAATATCAAATGGACGGACGTACATTGTTTTATTATACCGAGCGTAATGGCTACCGGATGCCCGATTATCATCGATTGGATCTGTCTGCCACCTATGAGCCGCGAAAAGAAAACAAACGCTTTCATTCAAGTTGGTCTTTTGGGTTTTACAATGTGTACAATCGAAAAAATGCCTATATCATAGATTTTAGAGAAAACAAACAAAATACGAATGTTACAGAAGCTTACAAAATCGCGCTTTTTGGTATCATCCCTTCGGTAACATGGAATTTTAAATTTTAGGAAAATGAGAAGATGTATTTATTTGTTGATAAGCGTATTTATTGCTGTAATAATGGTTGCTTGTGAAGAAATCATAGATGTGAACTTAAAAGTGGGCGATCCTAAGTATGTAATAGATGCTGATTTGACATCGTTATCTTCGGAACAGGTTATTCGAGTTACACAAACGGTTCCTTTTAATGCTGATATTCCAAGTAAACCTATTGAAAATGCACTGGTTACCGTTTCAGATTCGAGGGGTCGTGTTTTTAATTTCGCCTATCAGGGACAAGGGTATTACACTGTTCAAAATCTGGCGCTTCGAAAGAATATTACCTATAATCTATCTGTCAATATTGATAACGAGCTGTTTGAAGCTACGTCTAAATTGGAGGATTTAGTAGCAATCGATTCGTTGGGGGTGATTCAAGAAACTATTTTTAATGAACCTTATTATTTTGTGTTGTTTAAATTTAACGATCCGATGGATCATCCCAATTACTATAGGTATTCTATCTCTGTAAACGGAGGCCCATTTAGATTCTCCTCGGCATTTAGCGACAAATTTAATGACGGCTTGTTAGTTACACATCAAATAGCGAATAGTGATAATTCGCTGGCGATAGGGGATTCGGTAGTGGTAAGAAGACAATGTATAAGCAAGGAAGTGTACGATTATTGGAATGAGATTCAATTTGCCAATCCGGGCAATGCGTCACCTTCAAATCCGAAATCAAATATTTCAAATGGTGCCTTTGGTTATTTTAGTACTACTGCTACCAAAGAGTATGGTGTGCGTATTCAATTGTTATAAAGTCTGAAAAGCGTACCCCTGTTTTAAAAAGTGCTCAATTGCTTTAGGGAGTGCATACTGCACACGTGGAATTGCCTTAATATTGTCGTGAAAAACTATTATGGAGCCATTTTTTGTGTACTTCAATACGTTCTTTAGACAGTTCCGGGGAGAAAGGTTCAAATCAAAATCTCCACTAAGTACATCCCAATAGATCAGGTCAAATTGTTCACGAAGTAAGGATATCTGAGTTTTTTTTGCGCGAGCATAAGGTGGACGAAATAAACGAGATTTGGTCAAATGTTGACATTTCATTATATTCTCGATATATGCCTTATCACTATGATCCCAACCTTTCAAATGGTTGTACGTGTGATTCCCTACCTGATGTCCACTTTCAATTATTCTATTGAATATTTCAGGGTTCTTTTCAATATTTTCGCCTACACAGAAAAAAGTAGCCTTAATGTTAAAGTTATGTAAGGTGTCTAATATCCATGGGGTGATTTCCGGGATTGGGCCGTCATCAAATGTCAAATACAATTTTTTCTCGCGTCTTGATTTATTCCATGTTACGTTAGGGTAGTACCATCTTAGAAAAATAGGAGCATTGACAAAATACATGTTGTGATATTAGAAATATATTTGCAAATTTAGTTAAAGATTTGAAATTTAATCTATAGTTTATATGCTAATTAGTTATATACAACCTAATTTATGAAGGAATTCTTTAAGTATTTTGGTCTTACCCAAGCCGAACAACGCGGTTTTTTTGTTCTCGTTGTATTAATTATTCTTGTTGTACTGTTTCCAATTCTGTATAGTTTTGTTCGTGAGAATGATATACCTGAATCTTCAATTGTATATTTTAATGATGAAAAAAAAGAAAATCAGAAAGTGAAATATGCGCCTGTTGAAGAGCTTTATTCTGCTCCGTCGTCTACCCGAACTCCCCAAAAGCGTGTTACGTATTTTGATTTCGATCCGAATGCACTTCCGGTAGAAGACTGGGAAAGGTTAGGTTTTTCTGAAAAGCAAATTTCGGTTATCAAAAATTACGAATCCAAAGGAGGGAAATTTTACGTAAAGGAGGATGTGGCAAAAATATACTCGATATCGGATCAGGATTATAAGCGTATAGAGCCCTATATTAAAATTCAGAACAAGGAAAGAACTAGAATTGAATATGTTGCTGCAGTTGGTTCAAAATCGGACCGTTCAAAATCGGAAACTCCCCTAAGTGTCGAAATAAATCAAGCAGATACCAGTGACTTTAAAAGATTGAAAGGGATAGGGTCTGTTTTATCCGCCCGTATCATAAAATATCGAAATGCCTTAGGTGGCTTTTGTCGGATCACGCAGATCGGAGAAGTATATGGTATCACACCGGAGATCTATGGACAGATAGAGGAGAACATATTTTTAGACTCTCCTGTACCTCAAAAACTAACTATAAATGAACTTACTAAACATGATTTAGCAAAACATCCGTACATTTCAAACAAAGAAGCGGATTTGATTATTAACTATCGGGTACAACATGGAAATTATAAAGGGATGGATAATTTAAGAGAAATACCTGTTTTAAATGAAGATTTTTTCCGTAAAATTGAGCCATATTTACAATTCTAAAATATAGTATGCTAGAAGAAAAGCTTAAAGAGGTGATCCGCGATATTCCGGATTTCCCTCAATCAGGTATAGTTTTCAAAGATATCACACCTATTTTGAAAGATCAAACGTTATGCAAGGACATCGTGTTGGAATTTGCAAGACGTCTGAAAGGTGTTAAAATAGATGTAATAGCAGGAATCGAAAGCAGAGGCTTTTTATTTGGTATGATGTTGGCTAATCATTTAAACGTTCCATTTGTACCTATACGTAAACAAGGGAAACTACCTCATAAAACGATTGCTGAATCGTATAAATTAGAATACGGTCAGGCTACTATCGAAATTCATGAAGATGCATTTCAAGAAGGACAACATATTCTGATTCACGATGACCTATTAGCTACCGGGGGCACAGTTGTAGCTGCATCGAAACTTATTGAAAAATTAGGCGGAAATATTGCAGGATATTCTTTTGTGATCAGTTTGGATTTTTTACAAAGTCACGGTCGGTTGACACGGTTTAGTGACCAGGTCGTATCTCTCGTTCATTATTCTTAATAACAGATTAAATATTATTTTTCTGTTATCAATAAAGCATTTTATCTAAGTTTAACAATAATAAAAACACAAGACAAAGTATATGGAATGGTTGCTAGATCCTCAAGTATGGATTTCTTTTTTGACACTTACAGTTTTAGAAATCGTATTAGGTATAGATAATATTGTATTTATATCAATTCAAAGTGCTAAACTGCCCTTAGAGCAGCAGAAGAAGGCACGTCAATTAGGTTTAATATTAGCGCTAGTGATGCGTGTCGGTTTGTTGTTCTCTATCAAGTGGGTGATGGGGCTTACTGCTCCATTGGTTAATTTTGCCGAAATTTTTAACATTACCAACGAAAAGATTGTTCCATATTTGGTATTGTCGGGCAGAGATTTGATTTTATTTATCGGTGGTTTGTTTTTGATTTATAAATCTACAACGGAAATTCATCACAAAGTGGAAGGTCATGTCGAAATAGCAAACAGGAAAAGTAAACCAATAACATTCACGAGTGTCATCATCCAAATTCTGATTCTGGACATCGTATTTTCATTAGATTCTGTTATTACGGCGGTGGGTATGGTTGATCAGATAGGCGTAATGATCGCGGCCGTTATCGTTGCCGTAGTGATTATGTTGATCTCTGCAGAATCGATCAGCAGATTTGTAAATGATTATCCGTCGGTGAAAATGTTAGCGCTGGCTTTCCTATTGTTAATCGGGGTATCATTAACTGCAGAAGCGTTCGATCAGCATATTCCTAAAGGATACATTTATTTTGCAATGGCATTTTCGGTATTGGTAGAATACCTGAACATCAGATCGGAGAAAAAAGCCTTGAAGCAGCTTGAAGAACAAGATCGATCCCAGTAATGGATAGAGGTGGTATAATTAAAAAAGATCGATTCTTTTTATGGAATCGATCTTTTTAACTAAAATTTACCTTCTATTTTGTAGTAATTATCTCCCACGGCTATGACAGACTGATTCTTTTCGACCGTGTAACTATCGTTTTTTCGGTATTCTAAAAATTCAGTAGTGTTATAAAGTGAGTTTTTTACCTTTCTTTCGATAATGATATCATTTACTTTTCCATTTTTATATTGTATTTGAATACATGAAAGGTCAAGATCAGGATTAGTAACGGTATAAGTAACCAAATTGTCTACACTGTCGATATGCACATAGCCGTCATAAGCTGGTTTATTGATATCTATTGCCACGAAACTAGCAAGCTCTGTATCCCAGTTTTCAATTTTAATCTGCTTGACCTCGGAAAGGCTATCTTTTCTAACCGTTTTGGTAATTGTAGGATTTGTTTCTTTTAGTCTTTTAATTTCGGACTGAAAGAAGGAGGGAAGGTCAAGTAATTTAACCTGTTCCTTCGTTGCCGAATCTGTAGAGACACAAGAAAACAAAGCACAGGAAAGAGAAAATATTCCCATTGCCTTGAAGATACTATATGTATGTCGATTATACCAAAACATTTCCGTTCATTTCGATTGGTATTTGTAGGTCTAATAACCGCAAAACTGTGGGTGCGATATCGCCCAATTTACCATCTGCAATAGTATGGTAATCTTTGTCTATTAAAATACAGGGAACCAAATTCGTCGTGTGTGCAGTATTTACTGATCCATCGCTATTGACCATGAATTCAGAATTACCGTGATCAGCCAGTATGATAAATGAATAGCCATTAGCTAAGCCCATATTGACAACTTTTTGAGTGCATTTGTCAATAGTTTCGACCGCTTTTACGACAGCATCAAATACACCGGTATGTCCTACCATATCCGGATTAGCGAAGTTAAGACAAATAAAATCAGGCTTATTGGTTTCCATATCATTACAAATGGCTTCCGCAATACCGTATGCACTCATTTCTGGTTGCAAATCGTATGTTGCTACCTTTGGAGAAGGAATTAATAAACGTCGTTCACCATCGAATTCACCTTCACGGCCTCCTGAGAAAAAGAAAGTCACGTGTGGATATTTTTCAGTTTCGGCAATACGAACCTGTGTTTTCCCTTGACTCGTGAGCGCTTCTCCTAATGTATTTGTCAGATTATCTTTTTGAAATACGACTTTCACGTTTTTGAACGTGTCGTCGTAAGAAGTCATCGTTACATAATATAGGTCCAATGGCTGCATATCATAGGTTGGAAATGCTTCCTGCGTTAACGCTATCGTGATCTCGCGTCCTCTATCTGTCCTGAAATTATAGCAGAATACAACATCTCCATTTTCAATTGTAGCTAGAGGAGATCCATTAGCATCTACCATAACTATGGGTTGGATAAACTCATCGGTAACATTTGCATCATACGAGTTTTGGATAGAGGTAACCAAATTTGTAGAGGGTGTTCCAATCCCCTTCGTCAACAGATCATAGGCTTGTTTTACACGTTCCCATCGATTGTCGCGATCCATTGCATAATAGCGGCCGATTGCAGAAGCAATTGTTCCGGTAGAATGAGTCAAGTGATCCTGTAGACTCCTTATATAGTCAATGCCTCCATTAGGATCCGTATCTCTTCCATCCAAAAAAGAGTGGATGAATACTTCATCATTTGTCAGGCCGGCTTGTTGAGCAGCATCACATAATGCTTTTAAATGTTCGATATGTGCATGGACACCGCCATCTGATAAAAGCCCAAGAAAGTGAACTTTTTTATTATTTTCCTTTGCGTATTGAAAAGCATCCTGTATCGCTTGATGTGTGGAGAATAGTCCTTCGCGTGCAGCCTTGTTGATGCGGCCCAACTCTTGGTAAACAACACGACCAGCGCCCAAATTCATGTGTCCTACTTCAGAATTCCCCATTTGACCTTCAGGCAACCCTACGGCTTCGCCTGAAGCTTCAAGTGTTGAATTTGGATACGTTGATAATAAATAATCTAGATAAGGAGTGTCTGCAGCTATTACTGCATTTGAATTATCGTTTTTTCCATAACCTAACCCATCCAGGATAAGTAATGCAACTTTTTTTTGATTTAAATTGTCCACATACAAACTTAGATAAAATGCTTTGTATTCGAAACACCGAATAGAAAAAGACACAAATTTGTAATATAAGTCTATATGCGGTTATATTTTTATCAGACATGTAACGTATATGGCATGATTTTTAACTTTAATTATAGCAAGGTAGTTTTCGTGCGACTATTAGATAATTAGATATAATAATGAGTTTGTTGAAGATGTTTATATTAACCATGGTCATGACACTACAATCATTTGTGGTGGGAGATATTCACGCCGATATTTATAACGGTTTAAAAAACAGCAATAGCAAATCTTTGTCTAAACATTTTGCCTCTACATTAAGTTTATCTATAGATAAAGAAGAAAGTGTCTATTCTAAATTTCAGGCCGAATTGGTACTAACTGATTTTTTTAGAACAAATAAAACAACGGAACTCAAACATGTGCAAAAGGTAACCGGAAATCCCAATAATAAATATCTAATTTATAATTTGAAAACTGCTAAAAAATCTTACCGCATCTTTGTGAAGTTGATTGATAATAATGGAAATTTCAATATTTCGGAATTGCGAATAGAGTGATTTGTTGATAATTTTAAGCAATAATTTTTAGAATAAAATATATTTTCTTCATCTTAGCCTAATATTTTATAGTTTGAAATGGATCAAGATTTTAGAGTGAAATTGCTTGAGTTTGTAAAACTTGCTCTAATAGAGGATGTTGGCGAGGGAGATCATACTTCCCTATCTACTATTGGTAAGAGTAAAGGTGGAGAAGCAAAACTTTTGGTGAAGGAATATGGGTTAATTGCAGGGGTAGATGTGGCTTTGGAAATATTTAATCATATAGATTCTTCTCTGCAAGTAGAGGTATTTATTAAAGACGGTTCTCGGGTGGTATATGGCGATATTATATTAATTGTACGAGGAAATATACATAGTATTTTAAAGGCCGAAAGATTAGTTTTAAATGTGATGCAACGGATGTCTGGTATTGCAACACGAACTGCTACTTATGTCGACCTACTGAAGGAAACCAATACCAAAGTTTTGGATACCCGAAAGACCACACCACTTTTGCGTTTTTTGGAAAAACAAGCTGTGAAGATCGGAGGCGGCGAAAATCATCGTTTTGGTTTGTATGATATGATACTTATAAAAGATAATCATGTAGATTATGCAGGTGGTATTCCCAATGCGGTTCAGAATGCAACTATTTATAAAAAGGATTTTGGAATTGATATACCAATAGAGGTAGAGGTTCGGAATTTTGAAGAATTGAATCAAGTTTTAGCATGTAAAGGGGTGGATAGGGTGATGTTTGATAATTTTACACCCGAGGATGTAAAAAAAGCGGTGAAATTGGTTGATGGACAGTTAACAACAGAGGCATCTGGTGGTATTACATTAGATACGATCAAAGATTATGCCTTAGCAGGAGTAGATTATGTATCTGTGGGTGCATTAACACATTCAGTAAAAAGCCTTGACTTAAGTCTGAAGGCCAAACTAATATAACATAAGAGGACGTTAATGATTTCTATTTATTTAGTAGGTATTGTCATATTAGCTTATTTGTTTGGGTCAATACCTACTGCAGTGTGGTTTGGTCAAGCATTTTATAGCGTCGATGTGCGGGAGTATGGTAGTGGCAATGCAGGGGCAACTAATACGTTTAGGGTATTGGGACCGAAAGCCGGAGCTATTGTTATGTTTGTAGATATTTTTAAAGGTTGGACAGCGACTAATTTACCCTATCTTTTGGACAGTTCGATCGTAGGAAGTCACAATTCACTTCATTTTGTGAATTTTCAATTGGCTCTTGGAGTTATCGCGGTGTTAGGGCATTTATTTCCTGTATTTGCAGGTTTTAGGGGAGGAAAAGGAGTTGCAACATTGTTCGGGATGGTGCTCGCTATTCATGCTCCGGCAGCTTTGTGCTGTGTTTCTGTTTTTATTATTTGTTTGCTGGTCACGCATTATGTCTCGTTAAGTTCTATACTGGCGGGATTTACTTTTCCAATAAGTGTCGCATTTATCTTTAAGACCACGGTACCTTCCGTATTATTATATGGTATAGCCATTTGTGCGTTAATTCTTATTACGCATCAGAAGAATATTGAACGGTTATTGAAGGGGCATGAGTCTAAAATATATTTATTTAAAAAAAAGAATCCTAATTAATGTGTTTGGGCATCAGAATTGCATACTTGTAACCTAAGAACGATTAATATAATAATGTGTATTATGAAAAGAATATTGAATTATACTGCCATGTTTCTGATAGGAGGAATATTGGTGAGCTGTGCTACTTCTGCTGTAACCGGAAGAAGATATTTAAGCTTGGTGAATGAATCCCAGCTGAATGATCAAGCAGCCTTGGCTTATAAGGAGTTTCTATCATCGTCTGACACAAAAGTTATCACGGGGACATCCAATGCCACGATGGTGAAAAGAGTAGGAAATAACATTGCCTCTGCTACCAACCGTTTTTTACAGGAAAGAGGTGTTGCTGACCAGTATGATTTTAACTGGGAGTTTAATTTAGTGCAGAGTGATGAGGTTAATGCCTGGTGTATGCCTGGTGGGAAAGTAGCCGTATATAGCGGAATTATCCCTATTACGGGTAACGAGGCCGGTTTAGCTACGGTAATGGGACATGAAATCGCTCACGCTATTGAAAAACATTCTGTAGCCCAAGCTTCGAATCAAATTGCTTTACAAGTGGGAGCACAGGTAATAGGTGTTGCCTCTTCGACAACAAATAACCGTGCGGTATCTGCTATCAATCAGTTGTATGGTATAGGTGCTCCTCTTAGTATGTTGAAATTTTCCAGAAACGATGAGTTGGCCGCGGATAGAGCAGGTTTAATCATTATGGCAATGGCGGGATATGATCCAAATGAAGCGGTAAAATTTTGGGAAAGAATGTCTTCTGCCAAATCCGGACAAGCACCTGCCGAGTTTTTGAGTACGCACCCAAGTGATGCAAGACGGATTTCTCAGCTCCAAAGCTACATTCCTGAAGCCATGAAATACTATAAAAAGTAATAGAGTATGAATGCACTGCTTTTTTTATTTTTACTTTCAGGAAGCTGTATTGTGTTGCTTAATATAATCCGCAACCCAAGCGCCCGAACTAAAGCATGCTTGTAGCAAATAGCCTCCGGTTGGTGCCTCCCAATCCAACATTTCGCCTACACAAAAAACAGCAGGATATTTTTTTAGTTCCAATGAATCCGATAGTTCCTCAAAAGAAACTCCCCCTGCGGTAGAAATAACTTCGTCAATAGGCCTTAATGAAGTGACCTCAATGGGGAAGTTTTTTATGGCCTGGGCTAACTTGATGGGATTGGTGTACGTTGCCTTATCCATAAATTTTGTCAACAAGATGGCTGTCTGCGATAATTTTAGTTTGTCTTTAAGAATGGATGCTATATGTGCTTTATTTTCTAATTCCTTTTCAACGGATTCTAACGCGTAACTAGGTTTTAAATCTAGGAACAGGGTGATCGGAAAAGGATTCTGACGAATGAAGCGATTCAGATAATATACAGGAGCGCCTTCTATGCCATAGGATGTAAATACGATTTCACCTGTTTTTGTGTGTTCTGCAAACTTTAAATGGATGTTTTTTAATACCTGACCGGCTAGTATTGAAAAATCAGTTTTCGTATTAAAGCCCGAGTTAGCTGGTTGAAGTGTACTAATTTTAATACCTTTTGCCCGAAATAGATCTACCCATTTAGCATCCGAACCTGTTTTTGACCAAGACCCGCCACCGAGACCCAAAATTAGTTTTTGATACGGGGTTTGTAATCGTTCCCCTTTGTAGGAGAGGGTAACCGACTCTTCATCAAAATCGATCATACGATATCCGTAGTGAATTTTTACGCCGGAATCTGCTAATTTCCTGAGTATAACTTGTAGTACCTGTATAGGTTTTATTCCTTTAGCCGGGAATATTTTTCCGGAACTTCCGATGAAGGTAGGGATTCCTAGATTATTTAGCCAGGCTATAGTCGACTGGTTATCAAAATATTTGACAATTTTTTGTATTTCAATCTTGTCATACCGTTGTACAAAAGTGTCGATGTCTTCACTGTGTGTAAGGTTAAATCCACCATGGCCAGCGACTAGAAATTTGCGTGCAGCCGCTTTATTTTGTTCATATACATGTACTTTAAAACCGCTTTTAGCAAGTCGTTGCGCAGCTATTAATCCGGCAGCGCCCGTTCCAATGATAACGATAGGTGGTTTTGACATTCCACAAAAATAGACAATTCTTTCACATAAAAGGACGGGCCTGGCAGTGTTATTTTCTGCACCTTCTTAGTTTAAATTTTGATTAGGCGGCCTTGTGGCCGATAACAAAGTTTTCGAAGAAAGCACCAGCACTTGTATAATAACGGCAATAATAATCAAAATGGCCATTTCGATGTATGAAATTATGCTTGATAAATTTGTCATGCTTAAAACATTGTCCAGCTGATTTTTGCCTTCCTCTATTTGTATCGACGAAAGGGTTTGCAAGACACCTTCTGCCTGCGAGGCTGCTATTTTTACGGTATCGTATTCTTCTGGTCTGTTGTTTATGGAGATGGTTTGACAAAGTTGCTTAAAACGCTCAAAATTATTTTTTTCAGCTTCCGTTAGTAATGTTTTTTCATATAAGGTATTCAGTTCGTGTATATCGGAAAGATGACTACCTATTAGTGGTGTGGTACTTGTTCCTCCCTTTTCAAGTACGGCAAGAATGCCTTCAATATGTTTTGACAACTTAAGTATATAAAGACCAACCACAAGTCGGTCTTCGTATATGGAAGTCACTGTCGTGCTTATTCTTGCTACATTTCGTCGCTCACGTATATTGGTTAGCATTACCAAGCAAAGTACCGTACATAGTAGTATTGCTACCGTCATTTTTTGTTTAATCGCAAATGCCCACATCTTCTTAATTTTAGGTGAATGACGAAGTACGTCATTTATAATTAAGCAATTTAATGATTTATTTCAATATAGACCTTTCTATTTTTAATATAGGTTACATTTATCTAACTGATTCTTATTAATTAATCAATATGTTAGCATTTTTTTTGCCCTGTTCAGAAAGAAATTATTTGTCATTGACGGAAATTTTCTATAACTTTAATGTATTAACTGGGTAATATTGTGGCCTTGATTAGCACTCTTACGGATATTGAATTAACAGACTTGTTAAAGTCAGGAGATCAGCTTGCCTTCACCGAAATTTATCATCGGTACAGTAGCCTGTTATATGTTTATGCCTATAAACTATTAGGCGATACTGATGCAGCCAAAGATCTGACACAAGAATTATTTATTAATCTTTGGGATAAGAGGACAACCATCGATTTTAACAAGTCTGTCTCCTCTTACCTATATACTGCGGTACGCTATAAGTTTTTGAAACTTGTAAGCCATCAGAAAGTGAGAACTGTATATGCAGAACAATTTTTAAATCTATTTGAGGAGGGTACTAACAGCACAGATGCTTATATCAGTGAAAAGGATTTAATAATGCAGGTTGAAAAACTGATTGAAGATCTTCCGCCCAAGATGGCTCAGGCTTTTAGGTTAAGTAGGTTAAAACATAAGTCTAATCAGGATATAGCAGAAGAATTAGAGGTTTCGGAAAAGACCGTGAAAAACTTGGTAAGTCAAGCCAATAAACATTTGAAACCAAAAATTGACAAACTCAAACTGCTACTTTTCTTACTGAATTTATAGACCTTAAAACTTTTTTCAATTAATTCGGGATTTTCTTTTCTCTGAGCGGACATATATTTAAATGGGGCAAAATCCCATCGATATCATGACCAAAAAAGAAACAGAAATATTGATACATAAATACAATGAAGGTAATTGTACTCCTGAGGAAAAGCAATTGGTGGAAAAGTATTTTTTAACGTATTTAGAGAATAGTAAGGAAATACCTGACTGGTTAAGAATGGAAGCAGATCAGGCAGAAATGTACGAGACTATTCAAGCTCATCTCTTAAAAACTTCTGACCTCAGTAAGGTAAAAACACTTTGGCCGCGTATTGCTGTTGCAGCTGCAGTTTGTGCAATTATTTTTAGCGTCGGGTTACGTTATGTGAACCATCAAAAAGCTAAAATACAAGCTACCGCGTATGTTAACGATGTGGCTCCAGGCAAAGAGGGTGCTACGCTTACACTTGCAGACGGAAAGAAAATTCTAATTCATGAGGCTTTATCAGGAAGTATTGCCAATCAATCTGGTGTAAAGGTGTCTAAAACCAAAGATGGTCAAATCGTATATGAAGTAGTAGATCAAAAGGATGGAGAGGGAGGCTACAATACTCTTTCAACTGCTAACGGCGAACAGATCAGCGTTCGTTTACCTGATGGTACACTCGTATTTCTAAATGCGGCTACCACCTTGAAATATCCTGTCAGTTTTGCGAAAATGAAGAAAAGAGAAGTTTCTATTTCAGGCGAAGGCTATTTTGAAGTTTTCAAAGACCGCAAGCATCCTTTTGTGGTAAAAACTGTCAGTCAGGAAATAGAGGTATTGGGTACTCATTTTAATGTGAATGCCTACGGTGATGAACCTTCGGTTAAAACAACGCTATTAGAAGGTAGTGTAAAAATAAATAGTGGCCCAGATTCGGAGATACTGCAGCCCAATCAGCAAGCGATATTGATAGGTAATAAAATAACGGTGAAAGAGGTGGATATTGAAGAAATTATGGCTTGGAAAAACAATGAATTTCTTTTTAAAAATGATGATTTCAAAACCAATATGCGAAAAATTGCCAGATGGTACAACGTAGAAATGATTTATGAAGATGATGCACCTATTCATTTTAAATTAGGTGGATTTTCTTCAAGGGAAAGAAATCTTACAACAATTTTAAAATTACTGGAGGAAACAGGTAAAGTTCATTTTAGGATTGAAGGAAATAAAGTGTACGTAAGTAAATAAGATAAGAATCGTTTAAACTATTAACCAAAAACGCTAAAAGATGATGAAAAATTTGACAGAACAGCTAAGGCTATAAAAAAACCAAATCCCGAAGATGATCGGGAGATGGTCGATGTTTGGCATCGTTAATTATTAAATCAACTGTTTTACCGCAGCAAGCCCAAAGATTCGAAGCAACAGGCTTCTGCTTAACCAGACAAACAAATGTATAAAATATTTATTAATGTAACAGGTATGCCCAAAAGGTATATCCGTAAAATAGGGCTTATTATGCGTTTAACCACCATGTTATTAATAGCCACTCTGATGCAGGTAAGTGCTTCAAGCATCGCACAAAGTGTTACTTTAAGTCAAAAGAACGCCACACTTGAAAAAATCTTTAGAGATATACATAATCAAACTGGCTACGATTTCATTTATGATAAAGAGCTTTTAGATCAAAAAAAGACAATCAGTATTGTTGTACGCAATGAGCCATTGGAAAGCGTGCTAAAAAAATGCCTTGAAAACCAGTCTTTAGATTATTTGATCAAAGACAAATTAATTGTTATCAGGGAACAATTAAAATCAATGAAAAGTAATGAAGCCCAAACTACCGGTAAAAAGGTCGATCCGATAATTATTACAGGAAAAGTGATAACCGAAGAAGGAACAGCGATGGAGGGGGCTACCGTAACTTTAAAAGGACTGAACCTGGTGACCACCACCGACAAGCTTGGAAACTTTAAAATGGCTATCCCTGATAATTCTTCGCGTGTTTTGATCTTTTCTTATATAGGGTATGTGCCACAGGAGTATGAGGCAAAAACATCCGAAACCCTTGCTATTGTATTGAAGAAAGCTATAAAAGCAATGGATGAATTGGTGGTAACGGGCTATACCGAACAAACGAAACAATCAATTACAGGTGCAGTGTCAACCGTTTCGGCAAAAGACCTGGAGAATATGCCTGTTACAAATATATATGCAGCACTTCAGGGAATGGTACCCGGACTTGCCATTAGGAATAGCAATTACCAGCCGGGCAAGGGCGACTACAATATAGAAATAAGGGGCAAAACAACCGGGTTGTCACTTGGGGGCAACATCGGCGTAGGAGGATATGCCAATATCGGGATGAATAATTATGGTGTTGGTAATTCCAGTCCTTTAGTAATCGTAGATGGTATAGAAGGGAGTATGGATTTGATCAACATCAACGATATAGAATCTGTCACGGTGTTAAAAGATGCCTCAGCAGCCATATACGGTGTTAAGGCAGCTAATGGTGTAATATTGGTGACAACTAAAAAAGGAATGGGCAATGGACTAAGATTAACCTATAATGGGTTCGGAGGAGTGCAACGGTCTGAAAATCAGGTTAAATTTTTGCCTTCCTGGCAGCAGGCCGTGCTTATTAACGAAGTATTGGAGAATGAGGCCGGTGGTGGCGGTGGTGTTGTTGGCGGTGGCGGAACCAGTGGTGGTCTTATTGGTGTAGGTGGTGGTGCTGTAGGTGGCGGCCTTTTTGGCGACCAACTTGCACCCATTTCCCAGGATTCTATTGCTAAATACAAAGCAGGGGCACCAGGCTTTTATAATACCAATTGGGAGGATCTTTTTTATTTACCCCTTAGCTATACACAAAAACATAACCTTGGCATCTCGGGTGGTGATGGCAAAACGAAGTTTATATTCTCATTAGGGTATGCACAGGAAGATGCCAATGTGAAAAATGTCTCCAGTAAAAATTATACCTCAAGGCTAAATTTTAAAACTAATTTTAGTGATAAATTTAATATAGGTGGAGGGTTTGATTTGAAGTATAACCCGGTAATGGAACCAAGTGGCCCAATGTCATCGGGTGTTGGCGAATTAAGGGGCTTGATTTCCAAATTCTCTCCAATGGTGCCGGCTGCATTTGAAAATGGGGCACCCGGCTATAATTGGGGCGGCATTAATCCGCTTGCTTGGGCAAACTCCCCTTCTTTCATGAAAAATACGACATGGGGTACCAATGGAAATTTAAATATAGTTTGGATGCCCATCAAAGGATTAACGCTTAAGCAAACGGGAGGCTTTGGTTTTGGTGGTGCCGATCGGCAAACCTACCTTAGCGAGTTATATGCTTATACCGGGGGGGCTGCCGGCACACCACTTGTTGAGATTCCCGGATTATCAAATTATGTGAGCAAATTAAGCGGATCGAAAAGTCAGTCCTTAGGCTTGCAGATGGCTACTACAGCTAGCTACGATAAATATTTTGGCAATCATAAAATTACAGCTTTAGCCGGTTATCAGGCCATTTATACACACCTAACGAGCATGTATGGGCGCAAGCAAGGTTTATTTAATGATAACATCTTGAATTTTAACATAGCACCTAATGACGGTCAGCTGTTGTTAGGAAGTGATTTAGAAACGGGGCAAAAATCGGTATTCGGTAAAGCATCCTATAACTACAACGACATTTTCTTTGCAGATTATACCTTGCGCAGCGACGCCACATCGGTATTTTCGCCACAGCACTATTGGGGCGTATTTCCCGCTGTTGGGACTGCCTGGGTGATTTCAAATCATTCTTTTTGGGCTAAAAACCAAAAATTAGCGGATGCCATCAGTTACCTGAAATTACGGGGGACATGGGGCTCCCTGGGTAATGCATCTGTAGGATATTTCTCTTTTTTAAGAACTTTAGACCAGTATAACTATTCATTTAACCAGCAAAATGTAGGGGCAGTATTCCCTACTCAGGGCTACGACCCGGATCTTCAATGGGAAGTAACGAAAACGTCGGACATTGGCCTTGATATGAACTTTTTGAAAAGTAAAATGAACTTTTCTTTCGATTGGTATCATAAAGAAACACAGGGTATTTTAATGGGTTTGGGTGCCCCCCTTAGTTATGGACTTGGCTCCGTGCCCTACGAAAACGTGGGAGCCATGCTTAATAAAGGTGTTGAAGCGCAATTGAGCTTAAGAGGGGGCAAAGGTGATTTTTTATGGTCGCTAAGAGGTCATTTTGCGTACAACAAAAATAAGATTACAAAATATGCACCGCTAGAGCGAACTACCTTATTAAGTGTTGGGCAGGAAGTAGTAGTGGGCGATGAATATGGTAGCATGTACGGTTTACAATCGGCAGGAATTATGCAAACTCAGGAAGAAGTAGATGCAGCACCTAAAATACTGGGTATAAACCCGGCAAATTACGGACCGGGCGATATTAAGTATGTAGATCAGAACAACGATGGGATTATTGATTATAAAGACAGGATAAAATTGGGCGTTGCCACTGCTCCAATTAAGTATGGTGTTAATATGCAGGGTTCCTGGAAACAATTCAATATGTCGCTTTTCCTGGAAGGATCGGCAGGCAACAAAGCCTATATTGGTGGTGCTTTGGGTACAATTGGAAACGGTGGGAACAAGGCTTCGACTTATTATTGGGATAGATGGACACCGGAAAATAAAACCAATGAGATGCCAAGGGCATTTTATTCATACTGGCAAAACAATCCAAATCAAGTATTTTCTTCCTTTTGGCTCAAAAGTGTTTCTTATCTGCGGGTAAAGTCACTGAGCTTTAGCTATAACTTACCAACATCCACATGTCAAAAAATTGGAGCTAAGCACCTTCAGATTTACTACAGTGGCGCAAACTTGTTCACCTTCAGTAATTTCTGGAAAGGTCTTGACCCTGAAACATCGGTACCGTACGCATCGGTCATGACTTTCACGACACCAACTATACATTCTGTTGGTTTAAACATACAGTTTTAAAAAGATTGAGGACTTAAAAACTTAAACAATGAACAAATTACGATATAGCCTCAGCGTCGCTATGGCGATCATGGTATTAATAATTGGTTGCAAGAAAAATATATTGGATAATGCACCACAGGATGTTTATTCCGATAAAACCTTTTGGACCACTAAAAAAGATGTAATGGCGGCCATCACCGGTTGCTATTACAATTGGGAAAATGCAAATAATATCTTGTTGAACGACTGTTTTACAGACAATGGGTATTACACCGGTTTCGGTGGAATGTATGAAGTATTTGCTTCGGGCAACACTTCGGCTTCAGTAAATTTTACTCCTGTTTTTTATGAATACAATACGATTTATACCTGCAATTGGTTTTTAGAAAATGTGGATAAGGTAAATAGTGATATCGTAGATAACAGTTTAAAAGCTGGATTAAAAGGCGAAGCCCGTTTTATCCGTGCCTACCGTTACTTTATTTTAAGTCAGTTTTATCGTGATGTGCCCTTGATAACGGCTACGCAAACGGTGGCGCAGGCAAGGGTTAATAAACAAGCCCCTAAAGCCGAAATTACCGATTTTATTTTAAGCGAACTCGCGGCTATTGCACCCGATTTGCCTGTAGCCTATACCAATGGTGCCGATATTGGTCGTGTAACGAGGGGGGCGGCACTGGCTTTAAAAGCAAGGGTAGAATTGTTCAATAAGAAATATACCGATTGTATCGCCACCTGTAAACAATTAATGGCTGCGCCATTCAATTACAGTTTATTTACTTCATTCGATCCTGATGCGAATGCGTACGAAGAACTATTCCGCCCGGGAAATGTAAACCAACAGCTGAACAGGGAAAATATATTGGATATCCAATATAAACTGAACCAAAATGATAAAAACATTTTACAAACAATGGCTATTTTTCCTGTTGGATTAAGTTGGGTGTGTGTACCACAAAGTTTGGTAGATGCCTACGAAACCGTAAATGGTTTAACGATTAACAACGATAGCGATTACGACCCTGCACAGCCTTATGAGAACCGAGATAAACGATTGGATGCAAGTATTATCAGACCTGGATTACAGTACAATGGTATTTATTTTGATCCGATAACGCCTGCTTTTGGTCCACCTCCACTCGGCCCACCAATGGGACCGCCAATGGGCCCACCAATGGGACCTCCAATGGGACCGCCAATACTTGATCCCCCACCAATGGGACCACCACCTGCTACTACCGGGTACACACTTTTTCCAAGTAATGATAAAGCGAATTTTCAAAACTCGCCCACAGGCTATAATCCTAAAAAATACCTGAGTGTTTTAAACGATTATTATAATAGTGCTTATGGCATGCAGAGTTTAGATAAAACCGGGGGCAATGTAATGGTGATCCGCTATGCCGAAGTATTACTTACCTATGCAGAGGCTCAAATAGAAGGAGGAACGATTGATGCAAGCGTGTACGATGCCATCAATCAGCTACGAAGCAGAGCAGGTTTGCCAAATGTGACCAGTGGAAGTCAGGCCGCTATGCGCGAATTGGTACGTCGCGAACGCCGTGTGGAATTGGCGGGAGAGGGTTTGCGCTGGTTCGATATTGTTCGATGGGGTATAGGCTCTACCGTAATGAATGCACCGGTAATGGCTTGTCCAGAAGGTACTGTGAACAGAGAAAATGGGGAGCTTAGCTTACAGGTTGGTTCTAACGCAGTAGTTGCGCCGCGTTCTTATACACCTAAGTATAATGTATTTCCCATTCCTGCTGTGGAACTCCAACAAAATCGAAATATTATACAAAATGTAGAATACAGATAATTTTTAAAAACAATATTTAAATACATAAACATGAACATGAAAAAGATCAGATTTATAATGACAATGGTCATTTTATTATGGGCTGGTAGTACGGTTTCTACCTATGCCCAGGAAACTGCAATACGGGTTATCAATATACCAGCCTTAAAAGAGTTGGTGCCGCTTGATCCGTTTAAAATTACACAACAGCAAGGCCAAAGTTTTAACCCTACTTTGGGCGTAAACGTTTATTTTGAAGACGGTACCACCTTAACCGGCGAGCAGTTCATTCAAAAAGTTCAAGATCCAAATTATATTCCGGTACCTTATGTAAAAAAAGAAGATCCCAATATCGTAGTGGCCATGCTGGTACGTAAGGCCTCTGCCGACGAAAAAGAAGCCCTAGAGATCATGCGGAAACAAGCAGGTGCCATGGAAGTCCAAAATCTAGGCGATCAGGCGGATCAACATAATCCGGAGTTTATGAAACCTATTGAATTTGACCCTAATACCAAGTATGAAGAATTTACAAAAGGCTTGAGGAAAATAGTGAAAAAGCCGGGTGACCTACAAAAAATGGGAAGTTCATTCTTAAACCCTACACGAGTAGCTTTTTTCGATCCCGAAGGGAAATTTGTTTCATGGCAGCCTAAAGACGATGCTGAAGCTGCTAAAAACAATGGATTGAGTAAAGAATTGAACGAATATTTATATAATACTAAAGAATGGGTAAGAGGAGAAACTTTTGTTGACGAAAATAACACGATAAAAGCCATTAAGTTTAGAAAATCAACAATGGAAGAAAGAAAAAATGCAGGAACTGTAACTGGATCAGCAGTTAACATGGATGACGCTGGTTCAGCAATGTCTAGTTCTGCAAAACTAGATCTTTCTTTTGGAGACGAAAGTTTGGAGAAAAAGTTAGTTGGATCAAAGGCTCCTGCAATCAATGCAACAGATATTAACGGCAAAGAATTTAATCTAGCCAATACCAAAGGGAAAGTAGTGGTGCTAAACTTTTGGTTTATCGAATGTGTACCCTGTAAAATAGAAATGCCTGCACTCAATAAGTTGGTAGATACCTACAAAGGACAGGATGTAGAATTTATAGGTATTGCCAATAACAACAAGGAGGCTTTAATGAAGTTTTTAAAAACGACAGAATTTAAGTACCGCATTATCCCTAATGGTCTCTCTATCGCTAACACCTGGAACGTGGGAGGTTTTCCTACCAATATCGTAATTGATAAAAAAGGAAAGGTAACCTTTTTAGAAGGAGGCTATGTGGAGGATATAGAGGCGAATTTGAAAGCAAAAATTGAAGAGGCCCTAAAAAAATAATATAATAAGAATGCCTGATGGGGAAGGAATTATCAGGCATTCTTATTTTAAATAATGTGTAAAAATAAAAATATGATTCAACGATTTCTTTTGTTGTTAAGCCTCGTTTGGCTGTTTGTTACACCTGATCGGCTCTATGCACAACAGGGAGGTAATGATCGTGCTAATCAAATTTTTCAGAGTGTAAGCCAAACGCTTAAGAAGAATTCGTTTATTGGCAACACCCTGTTCAATGATGCTTTTTCGGGCAAATTGTTTCAACTGTACCTTAACTCGCTGGATAAAGAGCACCTGATCTTTTTGCAAACCGACATCGATTACCTAAAGAAATATGCGCTTAGCTTAGATGATGAGTTAAATGAGGGTACTCCGCAGTTTTATACAGAGGTGCTCAAACGATATAAAACAAGGGTAGATGAATTTGAACACAACTGCCAGGTTATTTTAAAGGAACCCTTTAACCTCACGAATGTTGAAACGATTGATTTAAAAACCCTGTCGCAAAATTACCCAACTAATGGTGCAGCACAAAAAAGCAAACTCGGAAAATATTTGAAGTACGAGGTGCTGAAAACCATGAAGATGTTGCAGAAAGACGCCAACACCGATATTGTCCAACTACAAAAACAGGCAAGGACATTAGTGAGCGAGAAGTATGCAAATAGCTGTGCTAAAATAAAAAGGGGCCTTTCAACAGATGATTTCTTAAGTGCTTATTTAAAACAAGTATGCCTCACGGTTGATCCCCATACCAATTACAACAGCAGTAAAGAAGTGGCTGTGGCGAATGCCAGAGTAAGGGGAAAACTATGTGGGGTAGGCATGCAACTCGAAGAGAAAAATGGCTATTTCAGTGTGGCTTCCCTAATTAAGGACGGCACGGCATTGCTATCCGGCAAAATAAAAAATGGCGATGTATTGGTTGCTATCCAAGAGCCGGGTGCAGCAGTGGAAAATATTGGAGGATGGGAATTATGGGATGTTATTAAGCATATCACAGGGGAAGAAGATAGCGAGGTGATTTTGTTTTTCAACGATGCGAAAGGCGAAAAATTTCCGGTCACATTAAAGAGAAAAGAAATAAAAAACAGTGCCGTTGCTGTACGGAGCTTTATCATTGAAAAAGAGGATTATAAAACAGGTTATATTGTGATCCCTCAATTCGACGTTCAGGTAACCTCTGATCTACAGGGGGAATTATTAACCCTGATGAAGAATGGGGTAGATGGTGTCGTGATCGACCTGCGGTCGAACCCAGGTGGTCGGCAAGATGAAGTAGTGAGGTGTGCCGGCCTTTTTATCCCCAAAGGCCCGATTGCACAGAACGTTTACAAGGGTGTACCAAAGCCCGAGGTAATGGATGATCAGGACCCAACTATGTATTATAAAGGGCCTTTAGCCATTTTAGTAAGCGAACGTAGTGCCTCTGCTTCAGAATTATTTTCTTCTTGCCTGCAAGATTATAACCGGGCTATTATCATCGGTTTGCCTACATTGGGCAAAGGGACAAGTTATATGTCTTATCCGGTTTCGGTTGAAGGTGCCTCGGATGAGGAGATAAGAAATAATAAATACGGCCGGTTAAATATTACGGGTTCCAAATATTATCGAATTACAGGTGCTTCGGTGCAGTTAACGGGTGTAATACCCGATGTAATAGTACCCGACTATAGGGAAATGCCTCAGATAAGGGAGCGGCAAAGGCCTTGTGCCCTACAAGCTGATACCGTAACTGCTGCCAATTTTTCCTATTATAATTTTGGGTACGACATTCCAAAGGCAAAAGAAATACTGAATGCGCAGGTTAAAAAAGACCCACAATTTGTAGCGATACAGAAAGCAAAAATCAGGCTGCAAAAACAGCAGGCAAAGCCCATACCCCTAAGCTGGAAAAAGTTTTTAGCTTATGAAAAGGAAACAGCTAATCTTACCAGCGAAGCTGAACGTATTTCTATTTTAAAAAATAAATTAATAGTAGAGATACCGACCAATGCTCAACAGGGATTTAGGATGCCGGGCGAAGAGGAAGACGAGGAAGAAAAAGCTAAATTAAATCAAAGGTGGCAGGAGTATTTATCAAAAGATACACAGCTAAACCTTGCCGTAAAGGCCATCAAACTAATGCAATAACCATGTACAAAATAAAAATATACGCTGTCATAGTTGGAGTAATATTGTCTGTTGCAACCGCATTACCCTTGCAGGTTAATGCACAGGTTAAAAATACGATATTATATAAAATTTCGGGCAATGGTTTAACACAACCATCCTATTTGTTTGGTACCAACCATCTCATTTGCAAAAAAGATGCAGAAGGCTTAATCGGCAATTCGGTAAAGCAGGCTGTTAAAAGTGTAGATGAAGTTTGTTTTGAGATTTACAATAGCAATACCGCACAAATAATTATTGCGCAGGCAAAGTATAACATCATGCTTAATGATACAACGCTCGATCAATTACTCACCGCAGAGGAAATGGATACAGTGAACAATTATTATCAAAAACACCCGGAGCTTGGAGTTCCCAAAGACGTGATCAACACGTTGAAGCCCGCGCTTTTTAATTCGATGATCAGCAGGGCTTTATTAACCTGTCCCGCCAATGAGATAAGCAGTATGGAAGATATTATTTTAGCATTGGGCCAGGAGTATGAAAAAAAAATAAGCGGCATTTCCAGTTACAAAGAGCAAACCGGGTTTATGGATAGCATAGCTTATAAGGAGCAGGCAAAGGGATTAATGGCAAAAATAAGGCTGCTTAATAACCTTACGGAAGAAAATAACAGCTATTTAAAAACCCTAAAACTATATATAGCACAAGATGTGGTTAAACTAGATAGTATAATCAACGCCGGAACTTCCGACAGGTATGCTAAAATTTTAGGTCACGAACGTAATAATTTATGGATGGCTCGTTTTAAACAAAAATTGCAAACACAATCGCTATTTATTGGGGTTGGTTTTGCACACTTATTTGGTCCCGAAGGGTTGATTAATTTATTTAGAAAAAACGGATATACCGTTGAAGGTGTGGAAAATTAAATGGTTATGAAGAATAAAGGTTTAATCATGGTGGTCATCATCACTGCTTTTTTTGCAGTGCCAATGTATGCCCAGCAATCAGGTTTGTTTCAAATCGTAGGCACATTCAGTAATATTCCCAACGTAGAAAAAGTAATTCTGGAATATGCAACACCAAAAGGTCAAATCAACGATACGGTGCTGGTAACCGACGGGCAGTATGCCTTTGCGGGCAGGATCTATGAACCTCAGGTTGTTGTTTTAAAAGTAGAATATTTTGCAGATAAAGAATCGAAGCGGCGCCCGGATAGGACAGGGAAAGATTTTGCGTATGTATATGTTGATCCTGCAGTAATTACGGTAAACTCACAGAATGAATTTAAAAAAATTACGGTAGAGGGTAGCAAGTGGCAGCAAGATTATACCGAGTTAATGAGGGGGCAAAAATTTTGGGAGGATTCGGCGAGGCGGGTGCTAGGGAGTTTCAGAGACTATCAAGCAAAAGGAGATTCTGTAAATATGCGCCGAATAGATAAGGACTACATGGGAGCTTTTGAACAAAGGAATATGCAAGTAATGCTACCTTACCTCAAAGCAAAACCACAATCGCCATTGGCCTTATATGCGCTAAAAGTATATGCAGGCGATGATGTTAAAAATTATCAGGAAGTAGAAAGGTTATTTCAATCACTTTCGCCAGAGGTACGGCAAATGCCTTCCGGCCAAAAATATGAGGCTTATCTTAAAAAAATAGCACAAGCCAGGTCAGGTGCTATGGCTGCGGATTTTACCTTGTTAGATACGGCAGGTAAAAAAGTGAGTCTCTCTTCTTTTAAAGGTAAATATGTCTTTCTTGATTTTTGGGCAAGTTGGTGTGGGCCTTGTATGGCAGAAATGCCTGGTATAGCAAAGGCTTATCATCGGTATAAAAATAATAATTTTACCGTGGTGGGCATCTCTTCTGATAATCCAGATAATCCGGAAAAATGGTTGAACGCCATTCGTAGCCATCAATTGTTTTGGACGCAGCTTATTCAAGAAAAAGGGAACGTATCTAAGCTTTATAATGTAACAAGTATTCCTAGAAACTTTTTAATCGATCCCGAAGGTAAAATTATTGCCAACGATTTAATGGGCGAAAAATTAGAAGAAAAATTAAAAGAAATATTCGGAGAGTAATCTCTAATCACTAATTATATTTTGATGAAAGCCAGAATTATATTAATTATCATTTTATTTTCTTTGCAGTTGAAAGTAAAGGCCCAGTATCCGGCTTTAGTACAATTGAGCGGAAAACTGACGAACATTCCTTCGGCAAAAAGAATTATTTTCTATTATGTAAACGTGCAAGGGAAATCTGTTGTCGATACCGCAAACGTTGAAAATGGCGAATATGTTTTTGTTGCAAAAATATTGCAGCCTCACGATGTTACTTTAAAAGTAATCCATCAATACCCTAAAGGGGAAGAGCCTAAGGGAAACCCTTTTATTTCCCCTGAAAATATAGCCAAACTATTTATCAATGCAGGCACCATTGCTATCAATTCAACCAATACCTTTTCAAATATTGCCGTAACCGGGGCTACCTGGCAAAAAGATTTTGAGTATATCAGAAATGCCGAAGATAAACTTAGGAAAACTGCCGGAGCACAACAGGAAGAATGGTATAAGTATAAAGATAAAGGTGATGCAGAAGGCATGGACAGAATCATCAAAGAGGGAAACCAAAATGTTGTAGCAAGCTTGAAGAACGTATATTATCCTTATGCTAAAGCGCATCCATCTTCCCCTTTGTCTATTTGGGCCCTTAGGGTATGCTGCAACGATAGGACCACCATTAGCGGCAAAGAAATTATGGAGGCATTTAATGCGCTAACACCCAGCATCAAAGCTTTACCTGCTGCAAAGGATTTGGAACACTATATCAAGTTTACCGCGACCACCGAAATTGGAAAACCGGCACCGCTGTTTAGCTTAGCAGATACAGCCGGAAAATTAGTTGAGCTCGCTTCGTTTAAAGGTAAATATGTACTGATTGATTTTTGGGCAAGCTGGTGTACACCTTGCCGTGCCGAAAATCCATATATACGGGCGGCACTAGCGAAATATGGCGCTAAAAATTTTACTGTTTTAAGTATTACTTCGCCCAGAGAGTCGGGTAGGGAAAACTGGTTAAAAGCAATTGAAGACGATAAAATGACCTGGACAAATGTGTGGGATAAAGAGGGGACGGTATGTGAAATGTATAATGTAACTGGAATTCCCCGTAATTTTTTAATTGACGAAAAGGGAATTATTGTAGGGAAAGACCTACGTGGCGAAATACTGGATAAAAAGTTGAAAGAATTAATGGGTTTATAACAATTATTAAATACTGTAACAAAGTAATCTCCCATCACTAATTATATTTTGATGACAGCCAGAATTATATTAATTATCATTTTATTTTCTTTGCAGTTGAAAGTAAAAGCCCAGTATCCGGCTTTAGTACAATTGAGCGGAAAACTGACGAACATTCCTTCGGCAAAAAGAATTATTTTCTATTATGTAAACGTGCAAGGGAAATCTGTTGTCGATACCGCAAATGTTGAAAATGGCGAATATGTTTTTGTTGCAAAAATATTGCAGCCTCACGATGTTACTTTAAAAGTAATCCATCAATACCCTAAAGGGGAAGAGCCTAAGGGAAACCCTTTTATTTCCCCGGAAAATATAGCCAAACTATTTATCAATGCAGGCACCATTGCTATCAATTCAACCAATACCTTTTCAAATATTGCCGTAACCGGGGCTACCTGGCAAAAAGATTTTGAGTATATCAGAAATGCTGAAGATAAACATAGGAAAACTATCGGAGCGCAACGAGAAGAATGGTATAAGTATAAAGATAAAGGTGATGAAGAGAGTATGAGCAGGATTATGAACGAGGGAAACCAAAATACTGTTGCAATCATGAAGGACGTATATTATCCTTATGCTAAAGCGCATCCATCTTCCCCTTTGTCTATTTGGGCCCTTAGGGTATGCTGCACCGATGGGATTACCATTAGCGGCAAAGAAATTATGGAGGCATTTAATGCGCTAACACCCAGCATCAAAGCTTTACCTGCTGCAAAGGATTTGGAACACTATATCAAGTTTACCGCAACCACCGAAATTGGAAAACCGGCACCGCTGTTTAGCTTAGCAGATACAGCCGGAAAATTAGTTGAGCTCGCTTCGTTTAAAGGTAAATATGTACTGATTGATTTTTGGGCAAGCTGGTGTACGCCTTGCCGTGCCGAAAATCCATATATACGGGCGGCACTAGCGAAATATGGCGCTAAAAATTTTACTGTTTTAAGTATTGCTTCGCCCAGAGAGTCGGGTAGGGAAAACTGGTTAAAAGCAATTGAAGACGATAAAATGACCTGGACAAATGTGTGGGATAAAGAGGGGACGGTATGTGAAATGTATAATGTAACTACAATTCCCCGTAACTTTTTAATTGACGAAAAGGGAATTATTGTAGGGAAAGACCTACGTGGCGAAATGCTGGATAAAAAATTGAAAGAATTATTAGGTTTATAACAAATATTAAAATCAAACAAAATGAAATATAACAAAATAATCATGACCCTATTTTTTGTGTCCATTGCTTTTTCGGGCATGGCGCAAAAGGGAGTACAATTAAAACTACAGGTTGGTAGTAAGTGGTATTGCGAACATAAGAACAGCAATATTCGGAAATTCGAAATGGAGGGTGACAGCATTGTGATTGTCAGTGAAAATACGGCTGGCAGTACGTATGAAGTATTGCGTGAAGACAAGGGGAGCTACGATATTAAACTTACATTTAGTAATATAAAGTTTCATGCACAATCAAACATGGAAGAAGGCGAAGTTTTATTTGATTCGGAAGAGAAAGAAGACATGGATGGTGGGATAGGCGTAAATGTAAAAAAAGTTTTGGGCAAGAGCTTTGTATTTACCATTGACGGCAACACCCGTAAAGTTACGGCGATCAAAGAACGGCCGATACAAGAGGAGCTAGCACCGCCTAGTGGCCCGGAACCAAATTTTGATTTATTTCCCAAAACCGATGATGATTTGCACAGGCTGATTAAAAAAATATTTGGGGCGGGTATCCCGGATGCACAATTGGTAAAGGGTTTAAAATGGGATTCGTCTACTTCTGTGAATACCAAAGGGATTGACCAGAAAGTGGATGCTGTTTATACCATTAACCGCATTGAAGGGGGTATAGTTTTTATCGATGTAGATTCAAAGCGGTTGGCCAATGGGGTACTGGATGGTACTGACCTTAGTTTTTCTGCTCATTTTACCACTAAAGGAACAACATTGATAGATCAAGCAACGGGGCTTTTAAAAGAAAGTAAAACTGAGGAGAATGGTATTGAGGATATTAAATCATCCGAAGGCCAAGAAGACCAATGGGTGATCACGAACTCGAATTTGTTTAGAATGAAAAAGGTGTAATAAAGGATCAAGTACAAAAGTTGTTAAGGGGATAAAAACAAAAAAGCTGTTCTACATATTGTAGAACAGCTTTTTTGTACGCCCAACAGGATTCGAACCTGTGACCGACGGTTTAGAAAACCGTTGCTCTATCCAGCTGAGCTATGGGCGCCTCCTTTCGGTGAAGCAAAAGTAGCTATTTGCAGGTTATTTGCAAAATAAAAAAATCATTTTTTCGCAAAAACCTAACAATCAACAGAATTGATCTTAGTGTGCATTTGAGAGTGATATTTTTCAAAATAAATTTTGCAAATAACGGTAGAATTTCTACTTTTGTCGCGGAGAGTTGGCAGAGTGGTCGAATGCGGCGGTCTTGAAAACCGTTAACTGTCACAGGTTCGGGGGTTCGAATCCCTCACTCTCCGCTTTGAGTAAAGCGACTTGAAAAAGTCGCTTTCTTTCGTTTAAAGGCACTTTCAGTTTTTTCATTTTTGTTTTTTTATATAAAACTGGCGTAGTTTTTTAGTAACCTGCTGATATTTGCAATATTTTGGTTAATACTGCTAAAAACATCCTCTCTTTTCTTCTAGACTTGGACTACATTTCAAAATACTAGCCGTCCTTTTTTGCGGACTCGCACAACATCCCAAAATATTCGGCGTCTTTTCTTCTAAACTTGGACTACATCGCAAAATACTAGCCGTCCTTTTTTGCGGACTTGCACAACATTGGAAAATATTCGTTGTCTTTTCTTCTAGACTTGGACTACATCGCAAAATACTAGCCGTCCTTTTTTGTGACCTTGAACAACATTGGAAAATATTCGTTGTCTTTTCTTCTGGACTTGGACTACATCGCAAAATACTAGCCGTCCTTTTTTGTGACCTTGAACAACATTGGAAAATATTCAGCGTCTTTTTTTGCGTTGTTGACTGCTTTTTGTAAAAAAGAGTCCGTTTTTTGTTTTGTTGTGCTAGACTCCGTTGAAGAATAAAAATGACGTTTAAAGCGTTTAGAGTGTGTTTTTAGCGTTAAAAAATAATTTTCACCTGTCTTTTTATGGGGTAAAATTGTGCCAAAAAGTTTTTGGGGGTATGCTCAATTTTGGCACAATTTTACCCCATCCGGTATTTTCAGAAGCATAGTTAGCTGTTTTTTATTGGTGCCAAAGCCAAAATATGAAAAAGGAACTATTATAAGATTAAATTTGTTTGTAACAAAGTTGATGTTTATGACACTAATAGTTTAAAAAGTAGTTTAAAAAATTTAATGCGGATGAAGAAATCTATTTTAGTTGCAGTATGCGTAATTGGGAAATTGATTATTTAGGATACGAGGGGGAGAAATTAGTTATTGAACCGGTAAGTGCTGCATTTAAGAAGATTTATAGATCGGCCGTAAAGCAATGGATGATGTAGAAGACGGAGTAAAGTATGCTATTGAACAAGGTTGGGCAGATAAAGATAATGTTGCTATTTACGGTGCAAGTCACGGCGGTTATGCTACATTGATGGGATTGATTAAAACACCGGATTTGTACAAAGCTGGGGTAGACTACGTCGGGGTATCCAATATCTATACATTCTTTGAGTCGTTTCCGGAGTATTGGAAACCTTAAAAGATAATTTCTTATGATAATGCACTTTTGCCACTAAGTATTTTAAGGGCAGGGGAAATTTTGAAGGATAATGCTTTAATAGACGTGGGAATGGAGAGCTTTGCGTTTCTGGATCAATTGATTTTCGAAAAGGAATATTTATCGATCATCGGAAATACCAAATGGTATGTGGAGGGTGCTGAAAGAAGCAAATTTGGACAGCAACCCATTGAGGTATCTACAGTCGTATTACTTTATCATCAAGTTTACGAAATGACACGAGATGAAAAATACCTAACAAGGATGGTAAGTTCGTTTCAATGGTTTCTAGGTAAAAATGAGCTTCATCTCAGTTTGTATGATACGGAAACGAAAGGTTGCTGCGACGGATTGGAAAGCCATGGGGTAAACCGAAATCAGGGAGCCGAAAGTACGATCTGTTTCTGGATTTCATACTTAAATGTAAAGCGGGTACTTAGGGCATTGACCTAAGATTCAATCAATGCGGTTAGAAGCTCATCTAATTCAATAGTTGCGTACGTGGATGCGTAATCAGACATAGCATAGGGGATGATTAAATGACCATTATGTACAATCTGTCCACATGAATATACGACGTTCGGTACGTAACCTTCGCGTTCCTCCGTATTAGGATATAGTAAAGGTTCCTTGAGTTTACCAATGATTTTTGTGGGGTCTTGGAGATCAAGTAAGGTCGCGCTTATTGTGTATTCCCGCATTGGTCCTACACTGTGGGTAAGTAAGAGCCAGCCCTTATCCGTTTCTATTGGTGATCCACAGTTGCCTAGTTGTATAAACTCCCAGGGGTATTCCGGACCAGTAAGAAGGGTAATATCCTGTCGCCAATTATTAATGTTGTCGGAGAAAGCGATGTAATTATTCTCTCCATCTACCCGACAAAGCATAGCGTATTTCCCATTAATTTTACGAGGAAAGAGTGCGGCACCCTTATTTGCTATCTTGCCATTAATGGGGAGTACTTTAAAGTGTATAAAATCTTTTGTAGACAATAATTTTGGTAAGATGGTAAAACCGTCATAAGCAGTGTATGTCGCATAATAGGTGATTCGACCTTTTTCATCGATAAAGCGTACGAAACGTGCATCTTCGATACCTCTTTTCTCCGTATCACTAATCGGGAAAATGACACGTTCTGAAATGGATGTATCTAAGGAGTAGGTCATCTCATAATGCGAAGAGGCTAGCCACATAATCTGATTCATTAATGTTTCGCTGTCCACACTTAGAACATTTTCAGTTTGTATTTCCGTGACATATCGACGCAACTCTTCATACGTAAAAGATTCTGTTAGTTTGTTTTTTATAATTTCTAACACAAACGCTTCGGGATAGTGCATCTGAAGAAGCTTGTTAACAAAATCTTCTTTTTGATAGCGATGGCTTTTTATTACTTTAGGTTTTTCCAATAAATCGCCCGACATATCCAACTGTATATTTAAATCTTTGTCAATAATAGCCGACCGGAATACAATAGATGAAACATGGCCTTCTCCTGTGGCTCTAAAACTTAGAATTATTCTTTTTTCACCTTCACGTAATTGTGTTTGATCGATATCTTCTACTACCGAAGGATTAAAAAAAGCGGCCGCTTCAATGGAATATTCCATCGTAAAATAAGAACCGATAAGTAATTTTTGTCTATATGATATGTCGGTGTCCTGGATTTTCATTCCATGAAGAATAGATTGTGTGCGTTTGTAATTCTTTTCCAAGATAGAAACAACACTGCGGTGGCGTTTCGAAAAATTACGGAAGACCTGATTTAATGTGTCGGTCTGTTGTTGCTTACTCATGCTTAACACACGATTAACTACTTTTATCGAACGTTCCACACTTAAATTAAAATATCGAGCCAAGACACGTCGAGGGTCGGGTTTGAAGAAGATATTTTTTCTTACAATATTGAGGCCCATAGGTTTTTCTTTTATTATATAACGGTAAAAGATCGTAAATTGTTTGAATTATAATTTATAATCTGTTTCGAAGAAGAATCATTAATTTTGACGGGAACAAAAAAGAGAAGAATGAATTTTGAAATTTCTACTATCGAGCCAAGGGAAATTTGGCAACACTTTGTGGCATTGAATGCTGTTCCGCGTGCTTCTAAGAAAGAAGAACGTGTAATACAGTTCGCATTGGATTTTGGTAAGGGGCTGGGATTAGAATCTTACAAAGATGACGTAGGTAACGTTATTATCCGCAAACCTGCGACAGCAGGAATGGAAGATCGTAAAACGGTTGTTTTACAGTCGCATTTGGATATGGTGCATCAGAAAAATAATGATACTGTCTTTGATTTTGATCGTGAAGGTATTAGGATGTTTGTCGATGGTGATTGGGTGAAAGCAGAAGGAACCACGCTAGGAGCAGATAATGGTATCGGGGTAGCTACTATTATGGCTTTGTTATCATCAACAGATATTCCCCACCCCGCTTTGGAAGCTCTTTTTACGATTGATGAGGAGACCGGAATGACGGGAGCCAAAGGTTTACAAGGCAATATACTAAAAGGGGATATTTTGTTGAATTTAGATACCGAACAAGATACCGAAATTGATATTGGATGTGCCGGAGGAGTAGATGTAACAGCTACAAAATCATATATAGAGGAAGCAATCCCTAATCATTATACGGCCTTTAAACTCGTTGTAAAAGGACTGAATGGTGGTCATTCAGGTATGGAAATTCACAAGGGATTAGGTAATGCCAACAAGATACTGAACCGCATTTTATTCTCATTACAAGACTTTGATGTTCGGGTCTCTTCGATAGCAGGTGGAGGATTACGTAATGCTATTCCACGAGAAAGCAAAGCTATTATATTACTTGCGAATGATAAGATCGATGAAGCACAAGCCGCTTTTTACCAACTTTCTTCTGAAATTAAAATGGAATATAAGTCGGTAGATTCGGATTTAGTAATAGAATTGAATGCAACAACCGCATCTCAATCAGTTTTACCTGTGGAGGTACAAAGAAGTTTAATAAATAGTATCTATGCAGCTCATAATGGCGTTTATAAAATGAGTTCTGATTTTGTTGATCTGGTAGAAACGTCTAATAATATTGCAAAAGTAGATGTAAATAATGGCAATATTACGATAAAGTGTCTAACGAGATCTTCAGTAGAGTCTTCCAAATATGACTTAGCCAATGCACTTAAGGCTGCTTTTGAATTGATGGGTGCCGAGGTTACTTTTAACGGAGATTATCCCGGGTGGACTCCGAATGCGAAATCTGAGATATTGCAGATCGTTACCCGGACATATACATATTTATTTAACGAAAATCCAGATGTAGTCGCTTGCCATGCAGGATTGGAATGTGGTATCTTAGGTACAAATTATCCGGGTATGGATATGATTTCTTTTGGACCGACTATTCTTGGAGCACACTCTCCTCAAGAGCGGGTTTCGGTTTCTTCTGTCCGAAAATTTTGGATATTTGTATTGGAAATCTTAAAAAATATACCCAAGAAATAAAGAAATACTATATATAGGGCTATACAATCTCATATTCCAATTATTTTGTATGTAATATGGGATTTGTATAACCCCTGTTGTGTTTATGGCATCATGATTTAATATTCCAGTAAAAAGGCATTCATCTGCTGGTTGAAAGCTAAGGGATCTTCGACATTGGGAAGGTGTCCGCAATTCTCTAACTCGGTGAATTGTGATCCCTCTATTTTTTCGTGCATTTTTTCCATCGGCTCTCGGGGCGTAATTTTATCAAGAGATCCGCGTAAGAGTAAAGTCGGAACAGTTATTTTTTTCAATACTTCCGAAGTATCTGTGCGCGCAGCGAGCGCTAGAAGGGTAGCGCATATATTGTTTACGGTATTGCGTCGAATGCTACTTTTAATCATTTCAACGGCTTCGGGATGGTTTTCAATACTATCTCTAGCAAAGAGGTTGTCTATAAAGCCGATTGCAAAAGGCCTCCGCCCATGTTGGAGGACAGATTGTATCGTGTCGAAGCGTTTTTGTTTTCCGATGTTGTCATCTGCTAGATGATGCGTATCACATAATATTAATCCTGTGATTTTTTCAGGGAATAATTCGTAAGCACGAAGAACAATGTAGCCACCCATTGAGATTCCACATAATGTCACATTATGGAGGTCTAGTTTCTCTATAAATACTTTGAGATCTTTGGCAAATACGTCAATACTAAAAAATCCATGACCGCTTGTCGTTAGCCCATGTCCTCGAATATCTACCGCAATACCGGTGATATTATCTTCCAAGGATTCCAACTGATCTTTCCACATATTTTTATTAAAAGGAAATCCATGAAGAAAAATAACCGTCTTTTCATCCTGCTCGGTTGCCTTTTTTATATAGTAAGAAATGCTGATATCACCAATTCGGATCTTGTTCGTACGAATTATACGTTCTGCCATAAAAAATAATAAAATATAAATATATTGATATCAACAATATAACGAAAAGATTGTTTTTAAACGATGAAAAAAGCAAAAAATAATTTGAAAATTTTAAAAAAGTGCCGATATTTGCATCACCAAAACCAATAAATCGTGTTGGTTTTGAAATAAAGTGCTGCGCTCATAGCTTAATTGGATAGAGCACCTGACTACGGATCAGGAGGTTAGGGGTTCGACTCCCTTTGAGCGCACATTATTTCTTTTAAATGCTTAAATAATCCAACTTTTTCTTATTTTTAAATTGTATTCACCTGACATTAAGTGTGTTGCGGTGGTTTTTAAAATGTTAAAAAAATTTTGTGATAAACTAGATAATTTCCTATATTTGCATCACCAAAACAGAAAAGGCTGTTAGTCATGAAGTGATGGTTGCCGCGCTCATAGCTTAATTGGATAGAGCACCTGACTACGGATCAGGAGGTTAGGGGTTCGACTCCCTTTGAGCGCACTTATTAACTGAAAAGCCTAATTCTTTAAAACGGATTAGGCTTTTTATTTTGTCATAACATAACAACTAAGACTTATGCTAAACCTTGTATTATTCGGGCCTCCAGGAGCAGGAAAGGGTACTCAATCGGAAAAACTTATTGACAAATACCAATTAGTCCATGTTTCTACCGGAGATATTTTTCGTTCGCATATCAAGAATCAAACAAGTTTGGGACAGCAGGTAAGCCAAATTATAGCTGAGGGAAATTTAGTTCCTGATTCTATAACTATCGCTATGCTGGAAGAAGAGGTTAAAAAAAATCCCGATGCTAAAGGATTTATTTTCGATGGCTTTCCTCGTACTGTCGCTCAGGCAGAAGCTTTAGACAAGTTTCTGGTGGATAACAATACAGCTATTAGTGGGGTTATCGCGTTGGATGTAACTGAAGAAGAGTTGACGCAACGTATTGCGAAGCGTCAGGAAATATCAGGAAGAGCAGATGATGCTGCTGATAAACTTAAAAAACGTATTGAAGAATATTTTAGTAAGACTATTCACGTATTACCTTATTATGAGGAGCAAGGTAAATTATCCAAAGTGAATGGGATTGGTGACATAGAAACTATTTTTGCTGAATTGTCAGCTGTTATTGATATATATAGTGCTTAATTTTTAACTAGTATGGCGCAAGGCTCGAATTTTGTTGATTATGTGAAAGTGTGTTGTCGTTCGGGGCATGGAGGAGCCGGCTCTGCGCATTTGCATCGCGATAAGCATACTGCTAAGGGTGGTCCTGACGGTGGGGATGGTGGTCGTGGTGGACATATTATTCTTAAAGGTTCCTCTCAACATTGGACCTTATTGCACTTGAAATATAGAAAACATATCATCGCTGCAGATGGTGAACGTGGAGGCGCGGCCTTACGCTCAGGAGCGACCGGGGCTGATGAGATTTTAGAGGTTCCGTTAGGTACTGTAGCTAAAGATGCTGAAACCGGTGAGGTCCTTTTTGAGATTACGGCAGATGGTGAAAATAAGATCCTGACACCGGGAGGGAAAGGTGGATTAGGTAATTGGCATTTTAAATCAGCAACACAGCAAACGCCTCGGCATGCACAATCTGGTATACCGGGCAAGGAACAATGGGTTATTCTTGAACTGAAAGTGCTAGCCGATGTAGGCCTTGTCGGTTTTCCTAATGCGGGTAAATCGACATTACTGTCGGTTGTATCGGCAGCAAAGCCTGAAATTGCAAATTATCCGTTTACAACCTTGGTGCCGAATCTCGGTATTGTTGGTTACAGGGATAACAGATCTTTCGTAATGGCAGATATTCCGGGAATTATCGAAGGAGCATCGCAAGGAAAGGGTTTAGGGTATCGTTTCCTAAGACATATTGAACGAAATTCCGTTCTTCTATTCATGGTTCCGGCTGATACAGATCGTACAATTGCAGAAGAATATAGTATTCTTTTGAATGAGCTGACTAGCTATAATCGTGAACTATTGGATAAGCCACGTTTATTAGCGGTTACTAAATCGGATATGTTGGATGAAGAATTAGAAAACGAAATGAAATTGCAACTTCCTCCTCATATTCCATATATATTTATCTCATCTGTAGCAGGTAAAAATATTCAGGAATTAAAAGATATGCTTTGGAAGGTTATCAATTCTTAAGCGTATAAATTAAATGGTGCTATAAAATTAAAGGCTAATCAAATTTACTTGATTAGCCTTTAATTTTTATCCGTATATCCTACTTGTTATTCGTTTACTACACCCATTTTGCTGAACTTATCAATACGTTCGGCAATTAACGTGTCTGTATCTTTCGCTTGAAGAATAGTTAAATCGCTTAAAATTTTATCTTTTACGTTTTGAGCAGCAATTGATGGGTTTTGGTGGGCACCACCTAATGGTTCAGCAATGATACCATCAATTAATCCATTGCCCAACATGTCTTTTGCGGTAAGTTTTAGTGATTCAGCGGCTTTTTCCTTTTGATCCCAACTGCGGTATAAGATAGAAGAACAGGATTCCGGAGAAATAACGGAATACCATGTGTTGTCCATCATATAGACACGATCACCAATACCGATCCCTAAAGCACCACCTGAGGCGCCTTCACCAATTACGATACAGATCACGGGAACTTTTAATATCGACATTTCTAACAGATTTCGTGCAATAGCTTCTCCTTGACCTCTTTCTTCTGCTTCTATGCCTGGATAAGCACCCATTGTGTCTATTAACGTGATAACGGGTTTGTTGAACTTTTCCGCCATTTTCATCAAACGTAAAGCTTTACGGTACCCTTCGGGATTGGCCATACCGAAGTTACGGTATTGTCTTTCTTTGGTGTTTTTTCCTTTTTGATGCCCGATTACCATGACGGATTGGCCACCTATGGATGCGAAACCACCTACTATTGCCTTGTCATCCTTAACCGTGCGGTCACCGTGTAATTCAATAAATTCATCACAAATCATTTCGATGTAATCGAAGGTTTGAGGACGCTCCGGGTGGCGGGACATCTGAACCTTTTGCCAACCGGTCATATTATTGTAGATCTCTTGCTTGGTTATTTCCAATTTTTCTTCTAGCTCACGTACAGTCGCGTTCATATCTACTTTCGTTTTCTCGGCTACCTGCTGTACTTTTTCTATCTGTGTTTGCAAATCTGCAATTGGTTTTTCAAAATCAAATGTTGTTTCCATATAAAAGCTCTTTCACTTTAAGCGAGCTAAGTTAGTGTATTTTTGTCGATTTTAAAACATTTCAACTGTAAAAAGAGCTCCAAATACCAAAGGAAGGCGGGTCTCACCTAAGGCGAAAGGCTCTATGAAGGTAAATCGTTTATTCATACTTGCCAAAAGCAAATTTATCTAAGTTTGAATGGATAATCAGAAATTCTAAATAAATTTACTAGTTTAGCATGTTATGTTTTTTGTATGATAGAGAAAGAAAAGAAGAATAAAGTACCTGTTTATTTTATTTTGAAAATTGTCGCTGTTATTCTGCTAATAGGCTTCTATTTGCTGTTTGAGGATAGCGTTAATGAGAATAAGTGGTTTATTCAAGTTATTAAAGGATTGAACACCTTTTTGATTCCCAGTATATTGCTTTCTGTTTCCCGTTTTATTGTGATCGCGTTATATAATGCGCAACGTGCTAATAAAGCGGTGAGGGGTAATTTTGTTTTAGGAATTAACCGTCTTACTGCAATTCTCAACGCTGTATTTGCGATAATAGCTATCATGATTGCTTTGGGAATAAATCCTGTTGAATTTGTCACAAGTTTGACCATTGTTGCGATGGCTATTGCGGTCTTATTTCGTGATTATATTACGAATCTGATAAGTGGTTTGTTCATTATGTTCTCGGAGCAGCTTTCTGTAGGCGATCGTATTAAAATGGGAGATCATAAGGGTAGAATAGTTGATATTACCTTTGCAAATATCATCATGCAGAATGAAGAGGATGATATTGTGATGATACCGAACAACCTTGTTTTTACCAATCCTACCGTCAATTTGTCTGCTCATCGGTCTAATTTATTTACGGTCAAATTCGAACTCCCATTATATGCTGCTACCGAAATAGATAAATTGGAAAATGAAGTACAGGCAGTGATATTGAATCATCCAAATTTAGCACAAGAGAGCGATATGATATTGAATGTCGAGGAAATTGGGAAGGATTTTGTGCGTTATAAAATTGAATTACATGCCGTAAGTAGTAGCAATCGCCTGCATAAACAATTGGAAAATGAGCTTTTGAGGCAGATCCTCATTTTTGAAAGAACTTTAATTAAATCTTTCTGACCTTAATTGTTTTTACAAAGTGTTGTGAACCTTTTTCTAAAATTAGGTCTGCTCGATATTTGGTTGGCAAAATATTGTCCTGAAGATTTGGACGATTGATTTCGTTCCATATTTGATTGGCCATTTGAACACTTTCCTCCTGAGATAAATTTGCATACTTGTGGAAATATGAGGTAGGATCCTGAAAAGCTGTCGCGCGTAGGGATTCGAACCGATTGATATACCAATTCACAATATCCTTTTCTGCAGCATCTACATAAATGGCATAATCAAAAAAGTCAGACACGAATACACCTGATCCTTGTGTACGTTGCGAATTGACTTGTAATACATTTATTCCTTCTACAATCAGAATATCAGGATTTTGTATCTTTTGCTTTTCGTACTCTAGTATATCGTATTCCATGTGGGAGTATACAGGCACAGCAACCGATTTTTTTCCTGATTTCATAGACGAGAGGAAATTTAATAGGCTTTTTGCATCATAGCTTTCCGGAAAACCTTTTCTATTCAATATGTTACGCTCAATAAGAACTTTGTTAGGGTATAGAAAACCGTCAGTAGTTACCAATTCAACTTTAGGTTTACTAGGTAATAGGGATAATACTTTTTTTAATACGCGGGCTGTTGTACTTTTGCCTACGGCTACAGAACCCGCTATACCAATGACGAAAGGTAATTTTTGTTGTGTTCGTTGAAAGAAACTATTGTTGTTGTCACGGAGTGTCGCATAGCTGTTAATATGTAGCTCCAAGAGGTGAGCTAAAGGGAAATATACTTCTTCAATTTCCTGCATATTCAGCGGCTCATTCAACGCATGTAATTGGTCAATATCCCGAGCAATGAGGGTATGATTAAAATGTCCATTCAGACTCTTCCACTCTTCTCTTTCGAAGGTTTGATAAGGGTTACTGAAAGTTTGCTCGCTGATAGGTGTCATGAAAATATGCGTTGATATTAAAATTTCGGCAAACTTAGATAAAATGCTTTGTATTCGCAAACACACCGCAGCGATCGTATAGACTTAACCGAGTATTTCATGAATACCATAGCAAGTAATATGAATGAATCACTACGCTCGGTGATTCATATTACTTGCTATGGTCTTGAGATTTATTTGTCGTCTAGAAGGCCTTCAATGATTAGGGATCCTGTTCCCGGATTTGTGGCTAGCGGGACATTGTACAGATCGCAGATTCGCATCAACATCTGGATATCAGGCTCGTGAGGATGTTTGCCCAACGGATCCCTGAAAAATATTATCCCGTTAATTTTTCCTTCAGCAGCTAATGCTGCTATTTGTGCATCGCCACCTTTAGGGCCACTTAATTTAAGTTCAACTGCAAGGCCAGTTTGTTGGATATAAGATCCCGTTGTACCCGTAGCAACGAGATTGGCTTTGCGTAAATATTCAATATGATCTTTTACAAACCCCACCATTTCGGCCTTTTTACCGTCGTGAGCAATCAGTGCAATTGTTTTCATTTATTTGATAAGTTTAAGCTATTATTATGTATACCTCAGGTTCATTCTTTGTGAAAAAGTTGATTAACCGAAGAATATATATCCTAAAAAAATTGCCGCTATTAATCCTACCAGATCAGCTATTAAACCACATGTCAGGGCATATTTGGTATTCTTAATACCTACTGAACCAAAATAGACAGCCAATACATAGAAAGTAGTTTCCGAAGATCCTTGTATAATGCTAGCGAGTCTTCCTTGAAAAGAGTCTACACCATAGGTGTCCATAACATCAATCATGAGCCCTCGGGCTCCACCACCGCTAAGTGTTTTCATGAATCCAACGGGTAAAGTGGGGACAAATCGCGTATCCAACCCGAAATAAGAAACGATTGAAGCGATCCCATCTACAATATAATCCATACATCCGGTTGTTCTAAAAGCAGAAATGGCCACGAGAATAGCTATTAGAAAAGGAATAATCATTACAGATGTTTTAAATCCTTCTTTAGCTCCCTCAATAAATGAATCGTATACATTTATTTTCTTCGTAGCAGCGTAAACAATAAATAGTACGATGATGGAAAATATGAGAAGACCTCCAATTAGGCCGGTTATTTTTTGAATATCTTCGGGCGGTAATCCATTAAGTCCAAAGTAGAGGAGGCACATTAATCCAATGAAGAACCCGAGAAAAATAAGTATAGGAAGCTGCAAAAGATTTATCTTTTGGTAAGCCGCTACTGCAATCATTCCGGATACGAAGGATATAAATGTACCGATGAGCGATGGGATGAATATATCTGCCGGATTTTCGGCACCGGCGGCCATACGTAAGGCAATAACAGAAGTCGGTATCAAGGTGATGCCCGCTGTATTCAATACCAAAAACATGATTTGTGCATTGGTAGCCGTATTTTTTTTTGGATTAATTTCATGCATTTCCTTCATCGCTTTCAGGCCTAAGGGTGTTGCTGCATTGTCTAAGCCTAGCATATTGGCCGAGAAGTTCATTATAATAGAGCCGTTTGCGGGATGGTTTTTGGGAATTCCGGGAAATAATTTACTGAAAAACGGACTTACTCCTTTTGCAAATAAGGTAATCATGCCGGCCTGTTCTCCAACCTTCATAATGCCCAGCCAAAAGGTCATGATACCAATGAGTCCTATCGATAGTTCGGCACCCGTTTTTGCACTATCAAAAATACCATTAACAACTGCTGAGAAAATTTCTGTATCACCAAAAAATAAGAGCTTTATAAATGCAACAACAAAAGATATAATAAAGAAGCCTACCCAAACGTAATTTAATGCCATATAGTTGTTTGTTTGCGTAAATGTAGTATTTAAGAAGGATTCTTCCAAAAGTGAATATACTCAAATTAAGGAAATGAGTTATGGATTATTCCAATGCGGTATTCAGTGTTTTTAATATAGCGCTTGCTTTCAGTTCACACTCATTGTATTCCTTTTCAGGATCTGCTTCTATGGTCAAAGCTCCTCCTGTGTGAAAGGAAAGATATTTGGAGCTTTTGTTATACAGAATAGTGCGAATAATAACATTAAAATCAAAATCGCCATTAGATGAAAAATAACCAACAGAACCAGCATATACACCTCTACGGCTTATTTCGTATTGGTCACACAAGCGCATGGCACTAATTTTAGGAGCTCCTGTCATCGATCCGGCAGGAAATGTGTCTTTAATTACTTGTATATCAGATTTTGAGTGATCGATTTTACAAGTAATCGTTGAAATCAATTGATGGACCTGCTTAAAGGTGTGTACCCGTGGTCTCTTTTCTGCCGCTACGGTACCGGGCAGTGCGCTGCGTGTTAGATCATTGCGTACAAGATCCACTATCATTACATTTTCAGCAATTTCTTTCGGATTGTTTTCTAGTATATGGATGATTTCCTGATCTTCTTGTGGCGTATTCCCTCGTGGTGCTGTACCTTTGATGGGCTGTGATATTAGTATATCGCCTCGCTTAGCTAAGAAACGCTCTGGTGATGCCGATAAAATGTATTTGTCATTCGCCTTGAAAAACGTAGAAAATGGAGTAGGAGAGATGGAGTTGAGTTTGGTGTAGACGGCTAATGGATCTAAATCGATATTTTCGGCATAAAATTCCTGGCATAAGTTTACTTCGTAAATATCCCCTCGTTTGATGTGATCCATCATCCGATGAAAAGCGTTGAAATAAGCTTCTTTTGAATATCGTCTTTTTATTTTCTTGTTAAAGTCAGCAATAGATTCAGTGGGTGAATAATGATTGATCGCTTCGTAAATCTGAGAAGGTGTTTCAGCCTCTATTTCAATAGATGTACCGATAAATTTAATAAGGATTTTTGGAATAAAGAAATAGGCATCTGCAAAGCCTACTGGATTGGGAAAGGAAGTCTTTAGTGATTCAATCTCATTCTTAAGATCATAACTGAAAAAACCAAACATCCAATTGCTGGAATGTTTGGCTTTAAAAATTGTTAATTTCTCAAAAGTAGTATGGCTATCACTTTCAAATATTTCGGATGCATCTACAGCGAGTATCGCATCTATTGACGCATAATCATCCTTGTAATCATTAGATTGAAGAAAACATACTTGTTCAAACTGTTGCGCCCATTGTAACGCCTTAGCCTGAAAAATGTTTCTGTTTACCTCATAAGTGGCTTTAGCCATAGTATATTTAGAGTTCTATAGTTTGAATGCGGTCAGGACCTACAGACAAATATTTGATAGGCACTTCTAGCGCTTTTTCTAAGTATGCGATGTAATTTGCTAATGCTGTTGGAATTTCATCTTTGCTACGAATACCTGTTAAATCTTGATTCCATCCTTCGATTTCTTCGAGAACTGGTTCCGCTGTATGCGTGATAATCTCATACGGCATATAATCAATTACCTCACCGTTATATTTGTAATGTGTACATGCGTAGATTTTATCAAATGTATCCAATACATCTGCTTTCATCATGATTAACTCCGTTACACCATTTAGCATGATCGCATATTTCAAAGCAGGGATGTCAATCCAACCCGTACGACGTGCACGACCGGTAGTTGCTCCAAATTCATGCCCTAATTGGCGTAGTCTTTCACCGGTTTCATCATCCAATTCGGTTGGAAAGGGGCCACCTCCAACACGTGTAGCGTAGGCTTTGAAGATTCCATATACCTCCCCAATTTTATTTGGAGCAATACCTAACCCTGTACAAGCTCCCGCAGTAGTGGTATTAGATGAGGTTACAAAAGGGTAGGAGCCAAAGTCAACATCTAACAGTGTGCCTTGCGCACCTTCTGCTAACACTTTTTTACCGTCTTTTAAATATTTATTCACCAAATGCTCCGAATCTACATGTGGAATCGTTTTAATGAATTCAATAGCCTTTAAGAAAGCTTCTTCTTTTTCAGAGAAATCAGGTATTTCACCGTAATGTGCAAGGATTGAAAGGTGTTTCTCTTTTAGTTTTTCATAACGTTCTTGGAAATCTGGAAGCGTGGTGTCACCTATACGTAGACCGTTACGACCTGTTTTATCCATATAGGTCGGACCAATGCCTTTTAACGTTGAACCGATTTTGCCTGCGCCCATTTTGGATTCGGATGCCGCATCTAATAATTGATGGGTAGGTAAGATCAAATGTGCTTTGCGTGCAAGTACCAAATTACCTTTACCGACCGGATCAAAACCAGCAGTTTTTAGATTGTCTAATTCTCTTTTTAGAATAATAGGATCAATGACGACACCATTACCGATTAAATTCAGGGTTCCCTCGTTGAAAATTCCCGATGGGATCGTGTTCAAAACAAATTTTTTGTTGTCAAACTCCAATGTGTGTCCGGCATTAGGACCGCCTTGAAAGCGAGCGATTAAATCGTATTTTGGACAAAAAACATCCACGATTTTTCCTTTACCCTCGTCGCCCCATTGTAGGCCCAATAGCACATCAACTTGCATAGCTTTTTTATATTGAGATTAATATTGAATGTATGTTTCCGTTTTATTAAAAAATAAAATGTTCAGAAATTGCATTTCCAATTTCTGAACAAATTTAGTATATTATATATTGGATTCGGAATTAATTTTAAATTACTTCTGCATGGATTTTTGGATTGGTCTGCACCTCCTTATTTCTACAATCTTCACATACACCATACAAGTTTAGCGAGTGATGTTTGATGTCAAACTTTAATAGTTCACCCATCATACTTTGGATTTGATGAATACGCGGATCACAGAATTCTACCACTTTATTGCATTCTATGCAGATAATATGGTCGTGTTGTTTGTAGCCATAAGACTTCTCAAATTGAGCCATATTTCGACCAAACTGATGTTTGGTGACAAGGTCACAAGATACTAAAAGTTCCAATGTGTTGTAAACAGTGGCTCGGCTTACACGATATTTTTTATTTTTCATGTGGATATACAAGGATTCCACATCAAAATGGTCTGTTCTTGAGTAAATCTCTTCCAAAATAGCATAACGCTCTGGAGTCTTTCTTAAATTTTTGTTTTCTAAGTAAGCTTCAAAAATTTTTTTGACTGTTCCGTAATTTTCAGCTTGATTCATAGTTTTTATTACTCCCGAACAAATTTACCAATTTCTAATCTATTTTTTGCATTAATATAAAATCTGATATTTAAATGATTAATTTTCAGATTCATAACGTGTTACACTCGTGATCCCTGTTACCTGCTTTAAATGTTTAATCAGATTGTCTAATTGCTCGGTGTTATTGACATGTACCATAATGTTTCCTTCAAAAATACCATCATTACTGGATATGGATAAAGATCGAATATTAACTTTAAATTCTTGTGAAATGACAGTAGTAAGTTGATTAACAAGTCCTACATCATCGATGCCAATGATCCGTATTCCCGTCAAAAATGCGGTGTCATGTTGGGAAGAGATCCATTTTGCTTTCAATATCCGATACCCATAGTTAGCCATTAATTTGGATGCATTAGGGCATGATGTACGGTGGATTTTTATGCCATCATTGACTGTTAAAAAACCAAAAATATCATCACCGGGGATGGGATTGCAACATGGGGCTAGTGTATAGTCTATTTTTTGGTAATCATCTCCAATTAAGATGGTGTCGACCTCTTTCTTGTTGATCTTTTCAACTAATCCAGAGATATGAGATGCAAACTGGTTATTTGTTACCTCAGGCAATTTCTCACTCGCTACATATTCTCTGAGGTTTTTGATATCAATTACTCCCTTCGCCACGTTATAGAATAATTCTTGGGAACTTGGGAATTTGAAGTAATTAGCAATTTTATTGATATTGTCTGTGTTATAAGTGATTTTTAACGACTTTAGTTTACGTTCTAATATCTCTTTACCCTCTTCCGCAACACGTCTTTTTTCCTCCTTCAGTGAGGATCTGATTTTGCCCTTTGCCTTTGCCGTGATAACGAAATTTAACCAGTCCTCTTTTGGTGTTTGTTTGCTGGAAGTGATAATTTCGACTTGGTCACCATTTTGTAAAGAGTGGCTCAATGGAACTAATTTGTGGTTCACTTTTGCCCCAATACAGGTTGCCCCAATATCGGAGTGTATTTCAAAAGCAAAGTCTAAGGCCGTTGCTCCATTTGGCAATTGAATCAGTGTGCCTTTCGGGGTAAAAATGAATATCTCATCAGAGAAGAGGTTCATTTTGAAATCATCGAGAAAATCCAGTGCATTTGGTTCAGGATTACCCAACACGTCTCTTACTTTTTGAATCCATTGATCCAACCCATTGTCTGAATTAGATTCTTTGTACTTCCAGTGTGCGGCAAAACCTTTTTCGGCGATTTCATTCATCCTCCGGGTGCGTATTTGTACTTCCACCCATTGTCCTCGAGGTCCCATTACTGTGGTATGCAGAGATTCGTACCCATTTCCTTTAGGAGAAGATACCCAATCACGTAAACGGTCAGGATTTGGGCGATAAAGATCTGTAACGATGGAATAAACCTTCCAGCATTCTGTTTTTTCCTTATCAACATCGGTATCTATGATAATACGGATAGCAAATAAATCGTATACTTCTTCAAAGGGTATCGATTTTTTTCGCATTTTGTTCCAGATAGAATGAATAGATTTTGGCCTGCCGAATACATCTGCAGTGATGCCTTGTTCTACCAATATTTCTTTTACCGGAGCAATAAAATCGGTAACAAATTTTTCTCTTTCGGCCTTTTTCTCATTTAATTTCTTCGCGATAAACTTATACGTATCCGGATCCGTATATTTCATGGAGAGGTCTTCTAGCTCCGATTTAATCGCATAAAGCCCCAATCGGTGGGCTAAAGGAGCATAGAGATAGCTTGTCTCTGAAGCAATCTTTAATTGTTTGTGACGAGCCATAAATTCCATCGTGCGCATATTGTGCAGACGATCGGCAAGCTTGATGAGGATCACGCGTACATCATCGGCAAGCGTCAAAAGCATTTTTCTGAAATTCTCCGCCTGAATGGAGCTGTTCGGGTCAAATACGCCCGCAATTTTTGTTAAGCCATCGATAATTCGAGCTACTTTTTTTCCAAATCGATCTTCTATGTCGCGAAGCGTCATACTGGTATCTTCAACCACGTCATGCAATAATGAACACACGATAGAAGTAGTTCCAAGACCGATTTCTTCTGCCGCAATCTGAGCTACGGCAATAGGGTGGTATATATAAGGTTCGCCAGACTTTCTGCGCATTTCTTTATGGCTCTCCAGCGCCAAGTCGAAAGCCTTTCTGATCTCTTGCTTGTCTCCTTTTTGTAAAGTAGGTTTGCACGCTCTTAATAAAGCTCTGTATCTTTTACGAATTTCTTTGTTTTCCGCCTCAATATCAATCACATATTCTTCCATAAAAACTGTTTTATTTTTTCGTAATACCAGTGAAATTTACTAATTTTATTTAATGGTTTGAAGATAAGCTTTTGAGACTTATTATTAAACATAATAAAATTAAGAAATTTTAGTTTCATTTAAAAGGGTTTTTGTTGTTTTGTTCATGAAAAAATGCTTATACGCACTGCTTGTAATCGGTTATTTGGTTTTTTGTTCAGATAGCTATGGGCAGGCTTTGACCATGCCTCATTATGGAGCAGGAACACCTGAAACAGTAGAATTCTACACGACCACAAAATTGGAATCAGGCGAAATTGTACCTTGGTTTCCGATTGAAGAAGTGGTAATCGTAGCCAACCGGATTTGGAAAAATGAAGAGCAGCGTCAAAACTATTTTAGACTGAAAAGAAATGTTTTACGGGTACTTCCATATGCGATATATGCACAAAAAAGATATGAGAAACTGGATAGGGATCTCGCCCTGGCTAATTCCAAAAAAGAAGAAAGAAGATTAATAAATGTATGCGAGAATGAAATAAAGCATAAAATAAATTCTGAAGTTAAAAATTTATCTATTTCCCAGGGTAAAATTTTAATTAAATTAATTGAAAGACAGACGGGTAATACCAGTTACGATCTGGTAAAAGATATGAAGGGAGGAGTGAAAGCTTTTGTTTATCAAGGAGTTGCTCGTGTGTTTGGTCATAATTTAAAAACCACTTTTGATCCAAAAGAAGATTTTGAAATAGAAAACATAATCCGTGAATATGAACGTGTAAGACCGATCAGCAATCCATATCATTAGCATACAGATGAAGACGATCTACGATTATAAGGTTCTTGAGTTCTCTGGTAATGAAAAATCTTTACTTGATTATACCGGTAAGGTGGTACTTATTGTGAATACGGCAAGCAGATGTTATTTTAGAAAACAATTTAAAACTTTAGAAAAGCTTTATCTTAAGTACAAGGATCAGGGATTTGAGATATTGGCATTTCCCTCTAATGACTTTCTGAATCAGGAACCGCGAACGGGACTCAACTTGGAAACATATTGCCGTCTAAATCAACAAATCTCTTTTCCTGTTTTTAAACGTATACATGTTAAAGGGGATTATGTTCACCCCTTATATAAATTCTTACAGACGAAAGAATTAAATGGAAATGTTAATGTGAAACCTTGTTGGAACTTTCATAAGTATCTAATTAATAAAAATGGAGAAGTCGTAGATTATTACTATTCTTTTACAAGTCCCTTGTCCAGTAACATACAAAATCATATAGAGCAATTGCTTTCCCAGTAAATTATCGGAATTCTGTACCTTTGTACAAATAATAATAACATGATATTAGACTTGATGGTGATGACAGTACATCCAGACGATGCTGAATTGGGTGCTGGAGGTACAATCGCTAAATATGTTGCAGAAGGAAAGAAAGTAGGTATTATAGACCTTACTCGCGGAGAATTGGGTACAAGAGGTACAGCCGCGACACGTGCGCAAGAGGCTAGTGCGGCAGCTGCAATTTTGGGTGTTGAGGTGCGGGAAAATTTGGGCTTTCGGGACGGTTTTTTCTTAAATGAAGAAACTTCTCAGTTATCTATTATTCGTATAATACGTAAATATCGTCCAGAAGTGATTATCACAAATGCTTTGGATGACCGTCATCCCGATCATGGTAGAGCCAGTAAATTGGTTAACGATGCTGTTTTTTTATCAGGTCTTCGTCGCATAGAAACCGAATTACAGGGGGTGACTCAAGATGCTTTCCGACCGAGATTACAGCTACAGCTTATTCAAGATAAATATATCCAGCCTCATGTCATCTTAGATATATCTGATTATTGGGATATCAAAGAACAATCAATTTTAGCTTATAAAACGCAGTTTAATGCCTCATCCGATGATGATGGTCCGCAGACATATATCTCTAATCCGGACTTTATGGAATATACAAGAGGGAGAGCTAGAGAATTAGGCCGAAATATACAAGCCAAATATGGAGAAGGGTTTACATCGAGAAAATTGTTAGGGGTAAAAGACTTGTTTGATCTTATCTAGTGATGATAATTAAATGAGAAGATAGCCACTATAAGATAAGGCTATCTTCTTCTAGAAATTCGTGTCAAAGTAACTTCTAATCGCGTGTTCATCTTTTCTAATCTGATTCTGAAGATCTTCTAAATTGTTAAATCGTTCATCATGACGTACAAAATGCAAGAATTTAACGCGTAGTGTTTTTGAATAGAGATCGCCTTTAAAATCCAAAAGATTCACTTCAATTTTACGGTTCATGCCATCTACCGTGGGTCTTGTACCTATATAACACATACCTTTTGCCAGGGTAATGGGTTCAGGATGTATATAATCACCTGAGCCTATTGACGGAACTTTAGGGTATATTTCTACTTCTACAGCGTAAATGCCATAAGCGGGAATAAGTTTATGACTTTCATGTACATGTAGATTAGCTGTTGGAAAACCAATCTGTCGGCCAATTTGATCGCCTCTGATAATCGTACCGGTCAATTCAAACGGATACCCCAAATATTTATTAGCGGTGTTAACATCACCTTTAATAAGTGCTTCACGGATACGGGTAGAAGATACAGCGACATCATCAATATCCTGTTCGGGAATTTGTTCTACACCGAAATCAAATATTTCGGAAAAATGGACTAAGTCTTTAATCGAGCCAACTCTATTTTTTCCAAAATGGTGGTCATAGCCGATGATGATTTTTTTTGTGCCTAATTTTCCAACCAATACATTTCGAATATATTCCTCTGGATTTTGATTGGAAAAATCTCGCGTAAAAGGAGTGATAATCAAATGATCTAATCCTGCAAGGGCGAGTCGATGCGTCTTTTCTTCGATATCGTTAATGAGCTTTAAAGCTTCATCATCGGGGTTAATGATTAATCTGGGATGTGGAAAAAAGGTTAAAAGAACGGATTCTCCATTGTTTTCTCTTGCGCAATCCACTAATTGTTTTAAAATCTTTTGGTGCCCAATATGAACGCCATCAAAGGTACCTATGGTTACGATCGCATTCTTTAGCGCATTGAATTCTTCAAGATTCCTATATATTTTCATCTATAAATTACTTTTAAAGGTGATGAAACTCGCCCGGGTCCCGAAGGGCGGACATGTGCTACTTTTCAAACCTTTTTTTGAGTGGCAGTTCATGCTGGCTTCATTTATAAAGGCCTTTTCTCAATTACAGCACTTTTTTGTGCTCTTATAGTCTGAATTAAATCTTCTAGGTTCCAAGCATTGTCTACATGAAAATCGCCACTCATGGTGCGACGCAAAGAGGAGAGATGCGCCCCGTTATGTAACGCTTTTCCAAAATCATGTGCGATAGAGCGTATATAGGTTCCTTTCGAACACCTAATCTTAAAGAAGATTAACGGAAATTCTATTTTCTCTATCTCAAACTCATGTATGGTTACTTTTCGGGATTTTAGTTCTACTTCCTCTCCTCGTCGTGCTTTTTCGTAGACTCGTTCACCATTAATTTTAATTGCGGAATGAGCCGGAGGAAATTGATCCAGCTCTCCGATAAAAGATTGAGCGGCTTCTTTTATTTGATCTTCCGTGAGGTGTCCGATATCAAATGTTTGATCGATTTTGGTTTCCAGATCATAGGAGGGAGTAGTAGCTCCTAACGTAATTGTACCAGTATATTCTTTATTTTCCGCTTGAAATGAATCAATTTTTTTTGTGAACTTTCCCGTGCAAATAATCAATAATCCTGTTGCTAAAGGGTCTAATGTACCGGCATGTCCCACTTTTAGTTTAAGGGACTTCATGGTATTTCTTAGTTTACCTACTACATCAAAACTGGTCCAAGTCAATGGTTTATCGACCAATAATACCTCTCCCTCTGTAAAAGAGAAAGTAGGTTCGTTTTTTTCTTCTTGAATGTTCTCCATTAAATCATTTGTAAGCTATGTCCGCCAAGCAGCATAACTATAATAACCATTCCCAACACAATTCTATACCATCCAAAAGCCTTGAAACCGTATTTCGTCAAGATATCGATAAACGTTTTGATGGCAACAATAGCAACAATAAACCCTACTACATTCCCCAAAATAAGCAGGTTGATTTCCTGACTACTTATCGTATTACCTTCTTTAAAAAAATTGTAAAGCTTTACAAGCGACGCACCAAGCATCATAGGTATGGCTAAAAAGAAAGAAAACTCGGCTGCCGCTTTACGTGTCAATTTTTGTGTCATACCACCGATAATGGTACTTGCTGATCTCGAAGTGCCTGGTATCAATGCCAAACATTGGTAACAACCAATAATGAATGCTTGCTTGAATGAAATATCATCTGAATTGGCAATCTTTGGTTTGTTAAACCATTTATCCACGAAGAGTAAAATAACCCCACCTACAACCAGCATAACTGCTACCATTAATGGGCTTTCCAATAACGAATCGATCACATCATTGAATACAAAGCCCAAGATAGAAGCAGGAATAGCGGCCACAGCCAATTTATAGTAGAAATCTAATGATTTAAAAAAGCGTTTCCAGTACAATACCAGTACGGAAAGTATAGTGCCTAATTGGATGAATATGGTGAAAAGTTTTACAAAATCTGAAGATTCCAAGCCCATTAGGGCTGTACCTATAATCATGTGTCCAGTAGAGGATACAGGTAAAAATTCTGTTAGTCCTTCAATGATAGCTAAAACAATAGCCTCTAGATAACTCATTCTTCTTAGATATCTTTGTTCTTAGGTTTGTATAAAATTGCAACAAATCCAATTGCGAATCCGATAATAACAACTAAAGGAGCCAAAGTGATTTTTGTAAAGCTATAGATGTCTTCTGTTCCCATCATCAGCAGGAAACCTACCGCAACGATTAGGATACTGCTCACAAATAAAATATAGTTAATCTTTTGAAATACAAATCCGCTGTATTTCTTTTCATTAGTAGGTATCGTGTTTTTTAAAGCCATTTTCAATTTTTATAGTGATTAACGGTACAAGCTATGTGATTTGGCACGTAAGTATTTCGTTACTGCAAAATAAGTGCTTAAGCCCGAAATTAATATTCCTAATATAACGACGATTAAAAAGATCGCGCCAAACTCATACCAATTGCGTAGGAAAATAAGTTCAGGAATCTGTTTTTGCGCAAATTGTAATGTAAAAATCAACAGTAAGATCGAAATCAGTGCTCCGATAAGGCCGTGGATAATTCCATATAGGATATAGGGCTTGCGGATGAAATTTTTCGTAGCACCTATTAACTGCATACTTTTTATTAAGAAACGCTGCGAATATATTGCTAATCGAATAGTATTATTAATCAAAGCAATTGCGATAATCAATAATATAACTGTAAAAGCGAGTACCACGATTCCGATTATTCGGATGTTTTTATTGACCATATCAATTAGGGATTCTTGATACACAACTTCTTTTACGCGGCTGCTTTTCGATATTTTCTCTATGAAGGGCTGGATGCTATCCGTATTTGCATATTGTTCTTTCATGTAGATGTCTACTGAAGGCAATAGGGGGTTGTGTCCAAGATATTCTACAAAGTCTTCACCTAAATCCTCCTTGAGGTTCTTAGCTGCTAGTTCTTTACTCACGTATTCGGTACGTAATACATAAGGGTCCTTTTCAAAATCCTTTTGTAGAGAAAGTACATCGCCTTCGTTTACATTATCGTTTACAATAACATTTAAGACAATATTTTCTTTTACGTATTTGGATAAGTTCTTTGCGTGTACAAGTATAAGTCCCAGTAAACCAGTCATTAATAAAACCAATGCAATACTGATTACAGTGGAAATATATACAGATTTTGTTTTTTTACGTGGTGAGCCTTGTTCTATTACTGACATAAAGCTTTAAAATATATTTGATGCGAAAGTAATTAATAAAGATGATTTTTTGAATATTTAAATGTAATATCTTGAAATCGAAACTTACAATAGACGACAACAGAAAGGTTGATATCTCTTTAAGTTTTAACAACGAATATCCGAATTTATTGTCTAGAATAAAAAACTTTTATACTGTTTTTGTCTTAAAATCGCTAATTTCGCAACTCTTATACAATTCTTACTTAGGAAGATGGACTACAATCACAGATCAATTGAACAGAAGTGGCAGAAATTTTGGGCCGAAAATCAAACATTTAAAACAGCTGAATCGACTGATAAGCCGAAATATTACGTGTTGGATATGTTTCCCTATCCTTCGGGAGCTGGTTTACATGTCGGTCATCCGCTAGGGTATATAGCATCTGATATTTTTTCCAGATATAAGCGATTAAAAGGATTTAATGTATTGCATCCAATGGGCTACGATTCCTTTGGCTTGCCGGCAGAACAGTATGCGATACAAACGGGGCAACATCCGGCCATTACTACGGAAGTGAATATCAATCGTTATCGTGAACAATTGGATAATATTGGTTTTTCTTACGATTGGTCGCGTGAAGTACGGACATCCAATCCCGATTATTATCGGTGGACACAATGGATTTTTATGCAATTGTTTAATTCCTGGTATAATAAGGATGCAGACAAAGCGGAATCTATAGATACATTAATTGATAAGTTTAATAGTTTTGGTTCTCAAGGTATTAATGCAGAGTCAGATGAAGATGTCTCAGTTTTTTTTGCTGCGGACTGGAAAGCATTTTCAGAAGAAGAGCAACAGAGAGAACTGCTGAAATATCGCTTGGCCTACTTACGCGAAAGTACGGTAAACTGGTGTGCTGCGCTAGGGACAGTATTGGCGAATGATGAGGTTATAAACGGTGTTTCCGAGCGGGGTGGATATCCTGTCGAGCAAAAGAAAATGATGCAATGGTCTATGCGTATTACGGCATACGCAGATCGTTTGTTGAGTGGTCTGGATAGTGTGGATTGGCCTGAACCGTTGGTAGAGATGCAACGTAATTGGATTGGCAAATCTATAGGAGCATCTGTGATTTTCCCCCTTACCCCCAAAGGAGGGATTGAAGTGTTCACGACACGGGTAGATACGCTCTTTGGTGTTTCTTTTGTTGTTTTGGCACCAGAACATGAGTTGGTCGAAGCGTTAACTACAGATGAACAACGTGCGGCTGTGGAATCTTATATCGAAAAAACGGCAAAAAAATCGGAACTCGACCGGATGGCAGATACAAAAACTGTATCAGGGGTATTTACAGGTTCCTATGCGAAACATCCGATTACCGGTGACGACGTTCAAATCTGGATAGCGGATTATGTTTTGGCTGGATATGGAACAGGTGCTGTGATGGCCGTTCCCTCGGGAGATCAACGTGATTATGTTTTTGCTAAACATTTCAATTTGCCGATTATTCCAATATCTGATTCGCAAAATATTGAAGAACAAGCCGATCCAAATAAGGATGGCAAATATATCAATTCTGATTTCATCAATGGGATGACCTATAAAGAGGCCGTTCCGGCATTAGTTGCGAAACTAGAGGAGCTGAAATTGGGAAAGGCAAAAGTCAATTTTCGGATGCGCGATGCAATCTTCGGCCGTCAGCGTTATTGGGGAGAACCTGTTCCGGTTTACTTTAAGAGTGGAATACCTTATCTGATCAAGGAAGAAGAGTTGCCTTTATTGTTGCCGGAAGTAGATAAATATTTACCTACAGAAACAGGGGAACCGCCTTTGGGACGTGCCGAAGGATGGAAATATCAGGATCAATATGAATACGAGTTGAGTACAATGCCGGGTTGGGCAGGCTCTTCATGGTATTGGTTCCGCTATATGGATTCTCAAAATCAAGATATATTCGCTTCCAAAGAGGCCGTTGATTATTGGAAGGCTGTTGATTTATATATCGGTGGTTCTGAGCATGCTACGGGGCATTTGTTGTACTCGCGCTTTTGGAACAAGGTTTTGAAAGATTTAGGTTTTCATCAAGAAGAGGAACCCTTCAAAAAGTTAATTAACCAAGGTATGATCCAAGGTCGTTCGAATTTTGTATACCGCGTTTTGGACGACGAAGGAAAAGGAACAAATCAATTTGTTTCATTGGGATTGAAAGACCAATACAATTGCATTCCGTTGCATGTAGATGTAAATATTGTTTACAATGATGTGTTGGATACCGAAAAATTCAAAACATTCCGTCCTGATTTCGCGGATGCAGAATTTATTCTGGAGAACGGCAAATATATCTGTGGAACCGAGGTGGAGAAGATGTCTAAATCTAAATTCAACGTCGTTAATCCAGATGATATTATCGAGACATACGGTGCGGATACATTACGTTTGTACGAAATGTTCTTAGGTCCTTTAGAGCAGGCAAAGCCCTGGAATACAAATGGTATTGAAGGCGTATATAAATTCTTGCGTAAAGTATGGCGGTTGTTTCATGATGCAGAAGGTAATTTCAATGTTTCAGAAGAAGAACCTACGAAGGCCGAATATAAGGCATTACACAAGATTATTAAAAAAGTGGAAGATGATATCGAACGATTCTCTTTCAATACTTCTGTCTCAGCCTTCATGATCTGCGTAAATGAACTTACGGAGCTAAGATGCAATAAACGTCAGATCTTGCAAGATTTGATTATCGTGTTAGAACCTTATGCACCACATATAACGGAAGAACTCTGGACATTGCTAGGTAACGAAGCAGGAGCGATTTCTTATGCTACCTATCCTATATTCAATCCCGAATATTTAGTGGAATCTGAGTTTGCATATCCTGTGTCGATAAATGGTAAAATGAAAATGAACCTACCCTTGGCGTTGGATTTAGATGCTAAAGCTGTTGAAGAGATCGTTATCGGTAACACTGATGTTCAACGTTATTTGGATGGCAAAGCTGTGAAAAAGCTAATTTTCGTGAAGGGTAAGATTATTAATATTGTCGTGTAATACGAACCCACCCATAAATAAGCAAAAGACCGGATTTTATAATTCGGTCTTTTGCTTTATACTCCAATCCGTTTAGATGTTTCACTTATATCTACGGTCTCTTTCTCAGAAAATTTAAAACCATTTAGATATGCTTTTTGAAACTAAAGCATTTTTTGTATTTTAAGCTCCTGTAGTAGCTTAAAATAGTCATTTCCATCCAAGTCAAATATCTTGTCCAAAGCCTTAACTAAATTTAACAATAGCAATATTAAACTGTTTCGTTCGAATTGTATCTATAAATAGAACAAGCGTATTAAAATATTATTTACAATTTAATTAAGATGACTATGAAAAAGATATTCACATTAGTGGTATTGTTTACAGGATTGAGTGTTGTATCCTTTGCACAGGATAAATCAGATAACAAGCGTCCAGATCGTAAATCACCCAAGAAAGAGTATATGGTGAATAAATCACCTGAAGATATCGCAAAGATCCGCACAGCGCGTTTGGATAAGGAATTAAAATTTACGGATAAGCAGCGTGAGGAGGTATATGCGTATAACCTCGATAAAGCAAAAAAACTAAAACAACGTTCGGAAATACGAAAAAAAGAACATGCAGCGATACAAAACGAAATGAAAGTTGATCGTGATAGATTTAAGAATTTATTGACAGAAGATCAACAAAAAATAATGAAAGAACGCATAGTGAAACGTGACGGTGATCGTGTACACAAACGTGGGCAACATTTTAAGAGTCGTAAAGATGGGAGCCCTATGCGCAAAAAGATTGAAAAATCTTCAGGTTTCAAAGGAGAAAGTTCTAATAGTTAGTGGTTATATGTTTTAGATGAAAGCCCTGAAGGTTTAATTCAGGGCTTTTTCTATTTTAGAATTTTTTCGTTTACTATTTCCAGAATGAGTGGATAGGTATTTTCTTTCACTTGAGTTAGATCTTTTTTTGATAACCATTCCGCCCGATCAATGTCTTCTTCAAGTTGAGGGATTAATTTGGGAATTTTATTGACCCCCATTTCATACCAATTGGTCTGTTTTAAAACCAGCTTGCCGCGTATTAGATAGGTATGGTATGTTGTAACCTTTTTTTTTCCAAGATAGTGAATTTTAATCCCACACTCTTCCTCCACTTCACGTACGGCCGCATCACGCATTTTTTCATTATCTTCTACCTTTCCTTTAGGTAAATCCCATTTTCCGAGACGGTGAATGAACAGGTAATGACCGTCACCATTTTTTACAATACCACCCGCAGCCTTAATGATTCTGAGCTTGCTAGAGACCATTTTAAAAACTTTTTCCACTTCTGGATGTATATACAAATAAGTGACACTACTGTTCTTTGTACTGTTGTTGAAAAGTTTTTCCAAGTCAATCTCTTGTAATCCAATAGTTTGGATGTCGTTCTTAATTTTAGGTGTAAAATCTGCTAAAATAAGCAGGCTTTGGTTCATATAAATTTTATAAATTTGCGCCATGAATAATTTTAATGAGGTTGAACAAAAAGTTGCTGAATCCTTATTGCAAATTAAAGCAATAAAATTGCAACCTAAAAGTCCTTTTACATGGGCTTCGGGTTGGCAGTCTCCAATTTACTGTGATAACCGCATCACACTATCGCATCCCGCCATTCGTACTTACATCCGCCAAAAGCTATCTCAGCGTATTCAGGAAGAATTTGGAAGCGTAGAAATGATTTCTGGAGTAGCTACCGCTGGTATACCGCAAGGAGTATTAGTTGCTCAGGATTTAGGTCTGCCGTTTACCTATGTACGTAGTAGCGCCAAAGGTCATGGACGCCAAAACCTAATAGAAGGAGAGGTGGTAAGCGGACAACGTGTAGTGGTGATAGAGGATTTGGTATCTACGGGTAAAAGTTCTCTGATCGCTGTGAAGGCACTGCGTGAAGCAGGTTGCAATGTCGTTGGCCTGATTTCTATCTTTACCTATGGGTTTGATGAGGCTACTGAAAATTTTGCAGAAGCAAAATGTCCTTTATTCAGCCTTTGTACTTATGATTCATTAATCAAAGTAGCTGTAGATAAAAGCTATGTGCTGGAAAGTGATGTGGAGATGTTAGAGCAGTGGCGTAAGGATCCGGCGAATTGGGAGCCAAGCGTATAACATAAAAGAATCATGACAGTCATTCAAAATCATATTGTAATTAACAAAACTGTTTCTGAAGTGTATTCTTTTTTAGCAGATTTGAATAATCATGAGCAATTGATGCCAGATAATATATATGACTGGACTTCGACTGCGGATGAAGCGCGATTTACAATCAAAAATATGGCTAAGTTGTCGCTTAAGATCAACCAGCGTGTCGAAAATAAAGAAATCATCTGTGTGCCTTTAGAAGAAGCGCCTTTTGAAGTTAAATTATCTTGGCAAGTAGAAGAAATCTCTCCATTGGAAACCAAAGCTACCTTTGTGATTGAAGCGCAATTGAATATGATGATGAAGATGATGGCTTCCGGCCCCTTACAGAAATTAGTCGATCATCAAATAAGACGAGTTAAAGAGGTGTTGGGATAAAATATTTATAAAACAACAAAAAAGCAATCCACATGTGGATTGCTTTTTTTGTTGGTCTTTTTTACTAAAAAGAGTAGGAAATATGTGTTAAAAATTTATTTCCGGATTCAATTCTTCTTTTTCCCAGATCTTGTTGTAACGGAAGTTGGTAATTAATTCCCAGAGATAGTTGCTTGAAATTCGTTTCTAGTCCCAGGATACTGTTCACGAGACTTCCACCAGTTTCTGTGAGGCGATAACCCAACGTGTGATCTTTTTGTTGGTGTTCATAGGCTACACCAATATTTGGTGCTAACCTTTTATCTATCCCCAAATTGATTTTATAATAAGCTGATACGTTAGCCGATATTTTGTCTCCGTATCGGTAATCATCCGCATTTTCGGTGTTTAGTTTGTAACTGAAATTGGTATTGATACCGATATCATGTATGCGTATATCATACATGATATTGGCCAACACATCAGTGCTACCGGTTCCTAGTTGGAAGATGTTAGGTGAATTAAGATTATTGTTGACTTCTTGAACGCTGTAATTTCCGGTGGGTAATTTTAATCCCAATCCACCCCACAAGGAGTGGACAATCAATTTATTGTCACTTTGACCGGTTTTGTTCAGAATGTTGAAATAACCATTTAGTACTACATCTCCTAAGCCATCTTTACGACGCAATGTCTCGGATGCGTTGTTGTATTTCTCGATCAGGTTATAAGGCACGATCGCCATTATACGCCAGCGCGATCCAAAATTCCATGCGCCCCAAAGCTCTACGTTCTGATACTGCTCATCAGAGGTAAGGGTGGTCCGGTTACCATTGACATCGAGTTGGGTGGTTAACTTGTTGAATTGATACCGTAGACCTACAAAACGTTTGTTAAAATCCGGAAGAATACCAATGTAATAGCTGCCAGCACCACACCCACAAATATCACAGGCGTTTGCATAGGTGAGGAATGAGCTTAATACGATAAGAATCAATTTTTTTTTCATGTTTGAATTATTTTTATACGATCTAATCACCTAAGAAACTATCCTGTTCCCATCATTAGATTGTTAGATAGTCTCATGGTTGTTCAGAAAATAGCGTGTTTCTAATAAATTTTTCATCATTAAGTGTATTCAGAAACGCAGTTAGATCGCTGATTTCTATATTGGATAAAGTGATACCGTCACGCAGGAGCGGATCTAGGTTGTCGGTCTGTTTGATTTCCCTTCGATAATGATTAATGACTGCTTCCAAAGTGATAAAACTACCATCGTGCATATAGGGAGATGTATATGCAAGATTGCGTAGTGAAGGAACTTTAAATTTTAGTTTATCAGATTCTAATCCGGTTATCTCATACCTTCCCTGATCCTGTGTGGGATTGATACCCAGTCCATTGTCTCTATACGAATAGTCGGTAAATAGGGGTTCTTGATGACATGTACTACATTTTTGTTGATAGAGAGTATATCCTCGTTGCTCTGCTGCACTAAAATTTGTCTCCTTACGAATTACTTGGTCGTACTTGCTGTTGTCGGATATTAGTAAGAGCATAAACTGTGAGAGTGCCTGAAGTGTGTTTACAGAATTTATTTCTGACGAACCGAATGCTTTTTGAAATAAAGTGGGGTAATCTTTAGAATTTCTTAACTTCTCTAGGACTGTAACAAATTGTTCATCCATTTCTGCTTCATTTTCAATAGGTGCTATTGGAGCAAGATCCAGATGAAATACGCCACCGTCCCAAAAAAAGCCCTTCGACCAGGCAAGATTCATCAACGGCATGCTGTTACGTACACCCAATCGATCATCTATGCCATGGCTCACATCGTGACCGTGATGTGTAAAGGCATGCTGACTAATGTGGCAGCTTCCACAAGATATTGTATTGTTTCGGGATAGGATAGGATCGTAGAATAATTTTCTGCCTAATTCGAAACCTTCTTTACTGATCGGATTGCTCGCCAGGTTGTATACCGGAGCAGGGAAATGCTCCGGTTGTACAAATTCAAATAGCAATGTATCTAGTTTATCATCTGTTTTTTGACAAGCTATCACTACACCGATTATACCAATAAAAAACAAAATTTGAAGTTTACTCATTACTTATCTTTTGATAATTGTGCGTATGATCATGGGTAAACATCTGTGCGTAGTTTTCTGCTATCAATTGATGTGGACCACTGGTCATCACCGTTGGATAAGTAGCTATGCTAATCTTATTTTTACCGTCAAATATTTTTCCCAGATCTACCATAAGATGAATGCTAGAACTTAGGTTTTCCTGTACGATAGCAGTTCCGGCTTTAGATAGATCGAGGACAACAGTTTTATTGTTGTTAACTGTTTTCGTGTCGTATCCGCCAAAGAGACCAATATGGTATCTAAACTTCTGATCCGCTGTTGTAGCGGAAGTAGACGAACCCTCCAGTTTGAAGAAAATATATCCACTGTTCCAACTCCAATACATGTCGTTACCAGCTACGTCCAATACTCCTGTTCGCTCTGAAACGGGCAGTGTATTGGTTATGCTATCTACTCCTAAATTGAATTGTAACGTAGTGTATTGGCCTTCCGGTACTAATACGGATGGCGTAAGGGATTCGGAGTTAGCTGCATTGATGAGAAAAAAAGATTCGGATTTGGGAACAGTATAAGATTGACCGTTATGATTGGTTAATATGATATTGCTGACATAATATTTTGCGGTACTTAGTGTAAACTGCTCTTCGCTGTCGTTGGTGTAAGTCGTTTCATTGAGGACTAATTTTTTGTTGCCTACAATCTGATCGAACTTAATTTTCAATTGTCCGTTTTTGGTAACATCGGGAGTAGGCTCATCCTTTGTACAAGAAAATGATATACACGCAGATAGCATGCATAGTAATAAATGTTGAAATTTCATGTGTATATAGTTTTGCATTTAATTCCTGAGCTCGTAAGGCTCAGGGGGGTATTCGTTTAGTAATTGTTTCTTTATGACGTTCTTTTAAAGGTACTAGTTCTGTTCCTTGTCTTTTTTACAGACGCTCATGAGTTTGCCTGAGTTTAGTTTATGCTAATGTATTGTCTTTGTCCTAACAGGAGATGAACATTTCATCTGTATCTATTTACGGTGCAAGGCAGTTGCATAGTCTATCATATAGGTTTGATGATTTAACTAATCCGCATTTGCATAGAATCTCTCTGTAGATATATCATATACAGAAAATGTTCATCAATACATGAACAAATAAGCTATTGTATACCATAGCTTCTCGATAAAATAAGATGAAAGGGTAATTATCCTAATACGGGAGGTCGGAATACCGAAGCATTATAGTCTTTGGGACGAAGATCGGTCGTATAGATGGAATAGATAATATCAGAGCAGAGGGGTTGACACAGAGATGTGAAATCGAAATCGAAAGTGGCTATAGCGTTGGATTCGTTAAAATTCACTTTAAAATTGGATTGTTCTTTTTCCTGCTGTGCCTTAATTTTTTTCATCAGGAAACACTGCCCGTGACAGGTATTATTGACTATGCTGCGTTGTACACATAGGTACTTTTCGATATAGTTCTGATTGTAATAAAAAGATGTACATATCAATAGTGTCATGTTACTTTGTAATAACATGATCGGTATTAATAGATATAACAGACATCTTTTCATGATCGCTACGAAATTAATGCATTGATTTTATAAAAAAGAAAAAATATGAAATATTTATCTGGTATAAAAAAGCGGATTATAGACTTATGAAATTACTTTCTCTTGATGAAAGGGTAAAATGTTAATTGTATTTTTGTTTGTTCGCATTTAGCTATATCTTTAGGGCATGGAATTGAAATTAAAAAGACCATTGGCATTCTTCGATTTAGAGACTACTGGGGTCAATGTTTCAGCAGATAAAATCGTTGAAATAGCTATATTAAAGGTGATGACCGATGGCAGTGAGCAGGTATTGACCAGACGGGTGAATCCCGAGATGCCTATTCCGTTAGCTTCCTCAATGTTTCATGGTATTTATGACGAAGATGTAAAAGATCTTCCTACATTTAAAGAATTAGCGGTAGAAGTAGCTGAATTTATTGGCGATTCGGATTTAGCGGGTTATAACTCCAATAAATTTGATGTACCAATGTTGATGGAAGAATTTTTACGTGCACGCGTTGAATTTACATTGGAAGGTAGGTCATTTGTTGACGTACAAAATATATTCCATCAAATGGAGCAGCGTACATTAAAGGCAGCGTACAAATTCTATTGTGGTAAGAGTTTGGAAAATGCGCATCAGGCAGAAGCGGATGTGAGAGCCACTTATGAAGTACTACAAGCACAGTTGGTCAAATACGAAGGTGTCGAATTTGAAGACAAGCATGGTAAGGTGAGTGTACCTGTCGTTAATGATGTGGATGCATTGCATGCCTTTACCAATATGTCTAAGCCTGTTGATTTTGCCGGAAGATTGGTGTACAATGATGATAATCAGGTAATCATTAATTTTGGAAAGCATAAAGGTCGGGTGGTCACAGATGTGTTCGATATAGAGCCAAGTTATTATGCATGGATGCAAAATGGTGATTTTCCATTGTACACTAAAAAAGTTCTTGAACATCTTTGGAATGCACATAGACAGGTAAAACGTGAAGCAAAAGTAGCGCAGCTAGAAGTAGAGAAAGACAACAAGAAAGACGTTAAAAAGAACTTTCAGCATGCGTCAAGCAAGGAAAAGCCTAAACCCATTACCTTGGATATGTTGGATGATCTAAAAAATAAATTTGGTAAATAATAGAGTTAAATAAATAAAGTATATTGTAAATTATAAAATGAATACACAAGAACAAATAGAGCACATACAATGTTTGATTATTGGTTCAGGTCCTGCAGGGTATACTGCTGCAATTTATGCTGCCCGAGCTGATATGAAACCTGTGATTTATACCGGTCTGGTACCGGGAGGGCAATTAACGCAAACAACGGAAGTGGACAATTTTCCTGGATATCCAAACGGTATTACCGGGCCAGTAATGATGGAAGATTTACGTGTTCAAGCCGAGCGGTTCGGTACAAGTGTACGTTTTGGGTATGCAACGAAAGTAGATTTTTCGATGAATGGTGGTGTACACAAGGTGGAGATTGATAATGTTAAAACGGTAACTGCAGACACGGTGATTATTGCAACAGGAGCAACTGCAAAATGGCTGGGATTAGACTCGGAAGAAAAGTACAATGGTTTTGGTGTCTCAGCTTGTGCTGTTTGTGACGGTTTTTTCTTTAAAGGACAGGATGTCGCCATTGTAGGTGCCGGTGATACTGCCGCAGAAGAAGCTACCTACTTAGCTAAGCTGTGTAATAAGGTGCACATGTTAGTACGTCGCGGCGAATTCCGTGCCTCTAAGGCTATGGTACATCGCGTATTGAACACACCGAATATTGAAATTCACTATAATACCGAAACAGAAGAAGTACTTGGTGATGGACAGGTGGTGACTGGATTGCGTGTTAAGAATAATCAAACCCAGGAAGTAAAGGATCTGAATATTACGGGATTCTTTGTGGCTATTGGACATAAACCGAATACCGATCTGTTTAAAGGTATCTTAGATATGGATGAAACGGGATATTTGATTACGAAACCTAACGTTACGGCGACAAATATCCCAGGTGTATTTGCTTGTGGGGATGTGCAAGATCATGTATACCGTCAAGCAATTACCGCTGCCGGAACGGGTTGTATGGCTGCTTTGGAAGCTGAGCGCTATTTGGCAGCAAAAGAGGGTGGCGAATAAATTATTTCACTTCTATCGTAAAAAGGATTAGTTTGTATAAAAACTAATCCTTTTTTTATTACAATTTATAATTTATTAATACCTTATAACTTTAGAATCCTACATTTGTATAAATTAAAATGAGAAGATGTTATGGATGTAATATTAGGCCCTTGGCCGTGGTATGTTGGAGGTGCTTTGGTTGCAATTATCATGTTAATGTTGATTATTTTAGGTAAAAGCTTCGGGGTCTCATCCAATTTCAGAACCCTTTGTTCGACGTTGGGCGCTGGCAATAGTTGCGATTTTTTTAAATTTGACTGGAAGGCACAGCGGTGGAATCTTCTGTTTTTAGTAGGGGCGATAATAGGGGGCTTTATTTCAGTCAACTATCTGTCTGTTAATCAGGTTTCTGATATTAACGAAAATACTGTAGCCCAATTGCATCAGCTGGGTTTTGAAAGCGCGGGAAAAGAATATATACCCTCGGAGATATTTGGTGAACTGAGTTTGAAGAATATACTGATCCTGTCTATTGGTGGTTTGTTGATTGGTTTTGGTACACGTTACGCAGGAGGATGTACTTCCGGACATGCAATATCTGGATTGAGTGATCTGCAGTTGCCTTCCCTGATTGCAGTACTTGGCTTCTTTATTGGAGGTTTATTCATGGTTCATGTATTATTTCCTTTAGTATTTTAAAAAAATGAAAAATTTAGTGTATATTTTTTTAGGTATAGTATTTGGCATCGCGATGTATAAAGCCGAAGCTGCTTCTTGGTTTCGGATATATGAAATGTTTAATTTTCAATCCTTTCACATGTACGGTTTTATTGCTACAGCTTTACTGATCGGTGCAATAGGCTTGCAATTACTTAAAAGATACGAGGCGAAGGATATCAAAGGTGAAAAAATTAAGGTAAGACCAAAAGAGAAATCAATAATACGTTATTTGATAGGAGGTGTATTATTTGGTCTGGGGTGGGCTTTAGTAGGTGCATGTCCGGGCCCCATATTCGTACTTTTGGGAGCAGGGGTGTGGCCGATGTTGATTGTGATTGTATTTTCTTTATTAGGTACTTATTTGTACGGGATAATGAAAGATAAACTACCTCACTAATATCCGTAGATGATGATTATCTTAGGGATATTGTTGGCTATAGGGGTAGGTATTACGTTAGGATTAGTGGGGAGTGGTGGAACGATATTGACTGTACCTATTTTTGTCTACATCATGGGAGTAGATCCTGTATTGTCCACTACATATTCCTTATTTGCAATTGGTGTGACTTCTTTTGTAGGTGGGGCGCGTGGTTTTATTAAACGGACAGTTGATGTCAAAAAGGTATTGACATTTGGTATCCCTTCTTTGCTTATGGTCTATATTACACGCATGTTTATCTTACCGTTAGTGCCAGATGTGCTTATTATTGGACCATTTAAGATACATCAGAACAATGCTTTGATGGTGTTATTTGCGTTAGTCATGTTAGGGTCTTCGATAGCGATGATAAAAAAACGTGACGAACGTCTAGAATACGATAATGTGCAGAAGAAAGTTCCTGTTGGTAAAATTATTGCAGAGGGTGGCGCTATCGGGTTGGTAACGGGGTTAGTAGGTGCAGGTGGAGGTTTCTTAATTATTCCGGCCTTGGTTCATTTTTTTCGAATGCCGATTAAAAGAGCCGTAAGTACATCTTTGGTTATTATCGCCGTTAATTCCTTTTTTGGATTACTTGGAGATATAGAGAAATTTCGCGGATTTGACTGGTGGGTATTATTAAGTTATACTGCAGCCGTTATTATAGGAATGTTTGGTGGCTTTTCTATATCAAAAGGGTTGGATGGTTCGAAATTAAAGGTCATCTTTGGATATTTGGTTTTGTTTATCGGTATCTATATACTTATTGTTGAATTTTTTTTACAATAAATTGATCGTAAAGAATACCCCGGTCACTTAGGTGCTAAAATGTTAGGTAGAATAAATGGTTTTGTAATATAAAGGATAAAAAATATGTTTTTTCAGCAGGTATACGATAAGACACTTGCACAGGCAAGTTATTTCATTGGTTGTCAAGCAAAAAATGAGGCAATAGTGATTGATGCTAAGCGTGATATAGATACTTATTTAGCTATTGCTAAACAAAATAATATGCGGATTACGCATATCACAGAGACACATATTCACGCGGATTTTTTGTGTGGATCTCGCGAACTGGCTGAAGTGACGGGAGCCAAAATATACCTCTCCAACGAGGGCGGAGAAGATTGGCAATATGAGTTTGCGCATGAAGGATTGAAGGAAGGGAACAAAATTATTGTTGGAAATCTGTCATTGGAAGTAATACATACACCTGGGCACACACCTGAAAGTATAAGCTTTATCTTACGCGATCATCCGGCTACAGATGATCCGGTAATGGTATTTACAGGTGACTTTGTTTTTGTGGGAGACATTGGGCGGCCAGATCTGTTGGAAGAAGCTGCCGGCATGGTAGGTACCAAAGATATAGGTGCTCGACAGATGTATGAATCTTTAAAAAAATTTCTATTATTACCGGATTATGTACAGGTCTGGCCTGGTCATGGTGCAGGTTCGGCTTGTGGAAAGGCGTTGGGATCGATACCCAGTAGTACCGTAGGATATGAGAAGATTCGAAATTGGGCATTCCAGTTTAATAATGATTTTGAAGGGTTCAAATCATATTTACTGAGTGATCAACCGGAAGCGCCTACTTATTTTGCGATGATGAAAAAACTTAACCGCATAGATCGCGAATTACTGGCCGAGGTACCTAATCATCCTACATTGTCGTTGAAAGATCAAGATGAAAGTTGGACAGTAATAGATACACGTCATAAACGTGATTTTGCAGAAGGGCATTTGAAGGGTGCGATCAATATACAGAACAATAATACACTGCCTAATTGGGCGGGTTGGATGCTGGATTATAACGAAAAGTTGTTGATTGTGGCCGAAGAGGGGAGTCAAGAGGATATTACACGCAAGCTGATGCGTATTGGTATGGATAATATTGTGGGGTTCTTAACTGATGTCGATGATGCAGAATTGGTATCTACGAAAGTGGTAGATGCGGACCAGGTAGAGTTGATGAAAGGCGAAAGTGACGTGACGCTGTTAGATGTACGGCGTAAGTTAGAATATAAGGCAGGTCATATTCCTAACGCCCAACATTATTTCATAGGTCATTTACCCAAAGTTCTACCAGTCGAGTTACGGAATAGAAAGGTCATTGTTCAATGCCAGTCAGGTGATAGATCAACTATCGCAAGTTCGTATTTGGAAAGCCATGGGTTTACACAAGTTTATAACTATTTAGGTAGTTTTGCTGATTGGAAAGCATCGGGTAAGCCAATAGTTTTTGTGTAAAGCAAAATTGCTTTTTGTCTTCCTCCTGTTTTCTATATAAATCTATATAAAAGTGATAGAGAGCAGACGTTGCGTGACGATAAATATAATAATTTTCCATATAAGCAGTTTAAGTGGATAAGATAGGGGCAATCTCAATGCAAACAAATAGAGCCTTCCGAATGGGAAAGCTCTATTTGTTTCAATTATAAGAAGTAGTTTATACTTGTGTTTGGAATATTTTTTTGGATTATCCTTCGCTTACTACAAATTGTATATCAGCCTGAAATTTCACATCTTCACTTACCATTACACCGCCTGTTTCCAATACGGCATTCCATGTTAATCCAAATTCTTCACGGTTTATTTTACCTGTTATGGTATAACCAACCTTTTTGTTTCCCCAAGGGTCTTTTGCAGTACCACCGAATTCAACTTGGAATGTTACCGGTTTCGTAACATTTCTAATCGTAAGATTACCCGTTAAGTTAAATTCATCATCAGCCACTTTCTTAATATCAGTAGATTTGAATGTGATCGTTTTAAAAGTTTCAACATCGAAAAAATCGGCACTTTTCAAATGCTGATCGCGTTGTTCATTTTTAGTATTGATAGAATCTGTTTGAATGTTTACCTCAATTCCGGCATTCACGACATCTTCGGAAGCACTGTCTACCGTAATATCAAAATCATGAAATTGTCCTTTAACACTTGATATCATCATGTGTCTTACCTTAAATTCAATTTCACTGTGAGCTTTGTCTAAATTCCAAGTTGTCATGGTCGTAAATTTTATTTTTGTGATTTTTTATTTAACTATCTTAAGTAGCTTACCTTGCTAAAGGTAGAATCAAAGATCAAAATTAAAATCACTATAAAACTTAACATAGATTAAGAAATTCATTTTTTCGGGCGTAATTCTATCGTGTATGTGTAACTTGAAGTTAATTTTGGGTATAATCTTTCCGATTCTAATATACTAATCACTGCAAAGCTGTACCTTTGCAATTATGTCTACAGCAGGATTAATTTCACAAGATACGATCGTGGCATTAGCCACTTCTTCTGGTTCGAATGGGGCAATTGCCGTGATACGTGTTTCGGGATCTCAAGCAATAAGCATTACTAATTCTATATTCAAAGGTAAAAATTTAACCCAACAGGCTTCTCATACCATTCATTTTGGAACTATTCGAGAAGGTGACGATATTATTGACGAGGTATTGGTTTCACTTTTTGTAGGTCCTAATTCGTATACCAAAGAAAATTCAGTGGAGATTTCCACCCACAATTCAAAGTATATTATAGAACGAGTGATTAATCTGTTGATAAAAAAGGGGGCGCGTGCAGCAAAGGCGGGGGAGTTTACATTGCGTGCGTTCTTAAACGGTGGCTTAGATCTTTCCCAAGCCGAGGCGGTAGCTGATTTGATTGCGTCTAACTCTGCGGCTTCGCATCAAATCGCTATGCAACAGATGCGTGGCGGTTTTTCCAGTCAATTGAAAAAACTTCGTGAAGATTTGGTGCATTTTGCATCTTTAATAGAATTGGAGTTAGATTTTTCTGAAGAGGATGTTGAATTTGCAAATCGGGATCAATTAAAAAATCTAATTCTGCATATTTATGCGGTTATCAATAAGCTCGTGTCTTCATTTGAACAAGGTAATGTTTTGAAAAACGGTGTTCCTGTTGTTATTGCAGGTAAACCGAATGTTGGTAAATCCACTTTATTGAATGCCTTATTAAACGAGGAGCGTGCAATTGTATCTGACATTGCTGGTACGACACGTGATACAATCGAAGATGAAATTAATATCCATGGTGTTACTTTTCGTTTCATTGACACCGCAGGCATCCGGGAAACGTTAGATATTATTGAAGCGAAAGGAGTGGAGCGGACTCGTGAAAAGATGAAGCAGGCACGTTTGATCATTTATTTGTTCGATCCTATGCAGGATCATATTACCGATGTTGAGACACAGATCGAAGAAGTTAAATCCCTGGGGATTCCATTTGTCACGATCTTTAATAAAGCTGATCTGTTGAGTGCATCTCAGAAAGCCGAATTTGATGTTTTGAACCCATTATTTATTTCAGCTAAAGAGCAGCAGGGCATAGAAACATTGAAGGATGAATTACTCAATCAAGTTAATTTGTCGAATGTGAATACAGACGACGTGATGGTAACGAACATCCGACATGTAGAAGCCTTGAAAAAAACACAGCAATCATTAAAAAAAGTGCTGTATGGAATTGATAATCCCGTGACTTCAGACTTTCTGTCTATGGATATACGTCAAGCACTATACCACCTCGGAGAGATAACCGGAACCGTTACTACAGATGATTTACTCGATAATATTTTCTCCAAGTTTTGTATCGGAAAGTAATTACATTTCCTTTACTACTCTAAACCATTCTTTTACTATCATTTAGGCTGTTTTTCTTTCCTTTACTTGTTGCTAATTTTCCCTTTTTTTGCTTATATTTGTTTCTAATCTGTTACTGACAACAACAGGTTTGTTGGTAGCAACAAGATTTTTAGCAACAGGCGAAATCATGTTACATAGAGATACACCCCGATACAAAGGGATATTCTCTGAGACATTTTTAAGCCAAAAAGGAAAACACCATGAGCAGCAGTATAGAAGTTCCAAAGATTTGTCAGGACTGCGGAAAGTCTTTCATCGCAAAGACAACCGTAACCAAATTTTGCAGCCACAAGTGCGCCTCCCGAAACTATAAGAAGCGTAAGCGAGAAGAAAAGGTTGAGGAGGTTGCCCCTGTCGTGGTACAGAGAATTGAATACAATCAGGAACAGTTGAAGGACAAAGATTTTCTCAGTGTAGAGGAAACCTGCAAGCTCTTAGGTGCAAGCCGCATGACAATCTATCGGAAGATAAAAGCCGGAAACATCCGAGCGGCAAAGATTGGCAGTCGCACAATCATCAAGAGAACCGAAATCGATAAACTGTTTCAGATATGAAGGTAACACTAAGACAACGCAATCAGGGCGGACAGACCAGCTTATACCTCGACTATTACCACAAAGGAAAGCGGAAAACCGAGTACCTAAAATTGTACCTCAACCCCAATGCGAAAAACAAGGAGGAAAAAGAGGTCAATAAGAAAACCCAACAACTTGCAGAAACCATCCGGGCGCAAAGACAAATCGAAATCCAAAACGGTGTTTATGGCTTTCGTGATCAGGAGAAGCAAAAAGGCAGCTTCCTTTCCTACATTGAATTGCTTGCACAGCAAAGGGATGACAGCCCCGGCAATCATGGCAACTGGACCAGCATGATTAAGCACCTGAAAGCCTTTTGCACCTATGATTTATCTTTCACCGAAGTAGACAGGCAGTTTGTTCAGGACTTCAAACAGTACCTTGACAAGAAGGCAATAGCCCACGGAAACCAGAAACTATCCCAAAATTCCAAGTACTCCTATTTCAACAAGCTTAGGGCAGCACTAAAACAGGCCGTGAAAGATGGCATCATTCCAACCAATCCTTCTGAAGGTGTTGAAGCTTTCAAACAAGGAGAACCGGAAAGAGAGTTTTTGACACTGGATGAACTGCAAGCAGCAGTAAAGGCAGAATGCGAAATTCCCATCCTAAAAACGGCATTCATTTTTTCATGCCTTACAGGGCTTCGCTGGTCAGATATAAATAAGCTCCTTTGGTCGGAGGTGCAGCACTCAAATGAAATGGGCTACTACATCCGATTCAGACAAAAGAAAACCAAAGGAGCCGAAACCCTTCCTATTTCAGAACAAGCCTTCGGCTTGCTCGGAGAACGTGAGGAAAGGGAAGAAAGAGTTTTCAAAGGATTGAAGTATTCTGCATGGCACAATCTGAAATTGCAACAATGGATGATGAAAGCCGGAATCTCCAAGACAATCACTTTCCATTGCGCCCGTCATACCTACGCCACATTACAGCTTACTATGGGAACCGACATTTACACGGTTTCAAAACTCTTAGGCCATAGGGAGCTGAAAACCACCCAAGTCTATGCAAAAATCATAGACGACAAGAAGAAAGAGGCAGCCAGTAAAATCAAACTTGACTTATGAGCAATCAAACCAAAATACTTGACGACATTCTCTACCAGGGGCTTCGCCCTTGGTCAGAGAAAAACAGCGTGGACGAAAAGTTTGCTCCAAAGTTCCGTGCCCTGAAAGAAGCCTCCACTGATTATCAATTCCGGTATGAAATCAAATTTGAAAGGCCATTTGACAACAAAACCAAGTACTACTCAAAGCTGATTCTAAACACCCTCAAAACGGACGTTGAAAGGCTCTACAACCTCATCAGTGAAGATGATACTGAAAACCTCATCCGCTATTGGCTGGATGATACTTTGAACAAGCGTTTAAAGACCCGTTTAAAAGACATTGGAAAGTTGATTAAAGAGAAGGAATTTGATTTGACATTCATAGATCCCAAGAAAGCTTCCATTGAGTTTGACCAGGCACACAAAGCCAACACCTATATTATCCAGTTGCTAAAGCTTGCATACATGCAGCTTTATCTCGAAATCCAAGATGCTTTCAGCACTTGGATTGATGATAAGTTGGTGATAGAGGATTTTTACACCCAGCTACTATTCGAACCAATACCGCAGAAACCTTTATTGACCGAGATTCAAATCATTGAGGTTGAAGTAACGGAGAAACCAGTTAAAAAACCGGAACCCAAACAAAAGGACATTCCATTCAATTCATTTACCTACAAGCAACTCAATACCGCTCAGGAAAAGATTTCCGATTTGTGCAGCAGCTTAAAGTTCAACAACCTGATAAGCCAAGACACAACCGTTCCAAATTTCAAGCGAGTATTTTCAAATGCTGAAATCAAAAACCCTGTAGTCTGGACGGGAACCATCAGCGAACTATTCTACTTCATCAAACTAATTCACAACGACCTGCAATTGGTTGAGAACTTGAAGCAGAAGCAATGGGAAGTTACTTGCCTATGTTTCGTTGATGAAACTGGGAAACCCTTTGAAAGAGCAAAATTCAGGTCGCAGAAGAAACCGAAACTAACAGCCCATAAAATTGAAAAGTCCGTTTCCAACCTGAAATAAGGTGCTCTGCACTTTACACCTTCTATCTTTTTTCTGTTTTTGTTTAGCCCTCTTTTGCTCAAAAAGGGGGCTTTTATTTTTCATGCCCAACTCTGCACTCTGCACTCTGCACTGCACCTTGCTTTCTGCACTCATAACGCCCTGTTAGCCATTCTAATTTAGCCCCGTATTCGACAATCGAATATGACATTTGGCCAGATGTCCATTTCCTAATTCATAATTGATTAAGTCATGGACGAAATAATTGAACGTCTTGAAAATCTCCAACGCCTAATTGAGAGCCAGGGGATTTACACAAAGGAAGTTTTAAACTTCAATGAAGCTTGCCAGTATCTGGAGCTTTCCCAATCTCACTTGTACAAGTTGACAAGTGCAGGGAGCATTCCGCACTACAAGCCCAATGGAAAGAAGCTCTATTTCAAAAGAAGCGAGTTGGAAAGCTGGTTGCTACGCAACCGCAATTCCACTCAGGAAGAAATAGACCAAAGGGCAGCGGATTACCTAATCAAAAAAGGGAGGGTGAAGCTATGAACGAGATAATGGATATGATCTTGACGCTAACTCAAGACATTAAAACAGTCAAAGCCTACCTCCTCAACTTCCATAAATCACGCATGGAGCAATTCAGCGAAGAATGGATTGATGGACAGGTACTCATGCAAACGCTTCACATCAGCAAAAGAACCCTCCAATCCCTTCGGGATAGTGGGGTTCTTCCCTATAGCCGAATTAATGGCAAATTCTACTACAAGGTTTCTGATATAGAAGCCTTGCTGGAATCCAATTACTCACCTTCAAAATCAAAGCACTATGGAGGTAAGTAGAAAAGCCATTCTCGGCAAAACGCACTACGGCTTGAATATCTACGCCTATGTGCTGCGACAGTACTATCCGGGTGAAACAGTCCTTTCCCTTTCGGGAAGGGACTGCAAACCTGCGAAGAACCCATTCAATGCGGACAAGCCTACATTGTTGGTAAAGGTTGTTGACGGTTGTGCTACGCACACCGATTCAGAAGAAGCCATTGCACAAGGCAATGTCTTTGATTTTGCAGCACTGCATTTCAGCCTCGAAGGGCAAACCCTTCTCGACAAGCTGAATGAAGACCTGCATTTGCGTATCGGTAAGCAACAAGGTTTTTACGCTCAGGCAGAATCACAACCTGCGGTTGCTCTTTCTGAAATAGTCAAACCGGCTGCGCCAGTTTTCAGCTATTTCAATAAACCTGTCACCAACGTAACACCAAGTCGGCAAGCCTCCTTGATTGAGGTTTACAACCTTATCAAAAGCAATGAATTTGCTTCGTGTACAAGTACACTCCGCAACATTCCCGACCCGAAGGAAGCCAGAAAGTACAAGGCTCAAAATTTCGATTATGTGACCTTCTCAGGCACTTTCTCTAAGAGAAATGATGTAAACCTTCAAAGACATTCAGGTTTGCTCACAATCGATTTTGACCACATTCAGGACATTCCTACACTCAAGACGGCACTACTCAACGACCATTACTTTGAAACGGAGCTACTGTTTGTATCTCCTTCAGGTGATGGCCTCAAATGGGTAATACCAATCGACTTGACGCAAGCAAAACACCAGGACTATTTCAAAGCAGTGGCAAACTACGTTTCCCACACTTACCAACTCGAAGTAGACCAATCCGGAAAGGACATTTCAAGAGCCTGTTTCCTTCCGCATGATTCAGAAATATTCATCAATCCTAAATACTTGTAGGACATGGAAAGAAAAACATTCAATCCGCAGGATTGGCTTAATCAGCCAACCCCGCAACCGAAAGTTACAGAGCAACAAACTTTCAATACAGATTCTCAAATAGACGAAATAGAACGCATCATTCAGAGCATTGAGGCCAATAGAACAGATATTACCTCCACGTATAGCGATTGGGTAAATATTGGCTTCGTCTTCTCAGATGAGTTTGGAGAAAATGGCCGCACCCTATTTCATAGGGTGAGCCAGTTTTACCCTGCCTATTCCGCCCCGGAGTGCGACAAGCAGTTTGACAATTGCTTGAAATCAAAAGGTCATGGAGTTTCACTAAAGACCTTCTTCTACCTCGCCAAAGATGCAGGAATTGACATCGCCCCTCCACGGACAGAAAAACAGGACCAGCGACCTTTCAAAAGCGAAAAACTGAACGGTAGTCAATCTGAATACCACCAGCCTGAAAATCATGTACCGGAAGAAATGCCAACCTTTCCAGATTCCTTGTTTCCTGAACTTCCTGAATTTCTGCAAAAGGTTGTGGCGGTTGCCACTTCCAATGAGGAAAGAGATATTCTTCTCCTCGGTTCCCTCGGTGCTATCAGCGCATGTTTGCCCAAAGTATCGGGCATCTATGATGGCAAACGAGTATACCCCAATCTGTTCCTATTCATTACAGCCCAGGCATCCGCAGGTAAAGGCCGCTTGGTGCATTGTCGTCAGTTGGTCAACCCCATTCACAAAGAATTGAGGGAACAAGCCAAACTCCACAAACAGCATTATGAATTGGAAATGGTAGAATACAACTCGAAAAAGGGAAAGGAAGAAGGTGTCGAGAAACCAGCCAAACCACCTGAAAAAATGCTGTTCATTCCAGCCAACAACAGTTCAACGGGAGCTTATCAACTTTTGGGTGACAGTGATGGCAGAGGACTAATTTTCGAGACCGAAGGTGATACATTAGCACATGCCTTCAAGAGCGATTACGGAAATTACAGTGATGGCTTTAGAAAAGCCTTTCACCATGAAACCATTTCCTACTATCGCAGAACCGACCGTGAGTTTGTGGACATAGAAAGCCCTTGCCTTTCTACCGTTCTTTCAGGAACGCCAAAACAAGTTTCGGCTTTGATACCCAACGCTGAAAACGGCTTATTCAGCCGTTTCATCTTCTATTTCATGAACGTTCGCCCTGTATGGAAAAATGTCTTTGCAAGCCAAACGGATAACGGATTAGACGATTACTTTGAAGCCCTGGGCAATGAGTTCTATGAACTCTACAAAGTCATCATGCAGGATGAACCTCGCCAGTTTCACCTTACAGCAGACCAACAGGAGCAATTCAACCAGTTTTTCGGACAGATACAGGAAAAGTACATGAACCTTCAGGGCTTGGACTACATGGCTACTATCAGGCGTTTGGGTTTGATTGCTTACCGTATCTCCATGATATTTTCCGCTTTGCGGATCATGGAAACAGGCGACACTTCCAAAAAGCTGATTTGTGAGGAAAGGGATTTTCAAGCTTCGCTTTCAGTGGTCAAAGTACTGGTGAAGCATTCAAGCAAAGTGTTTGGAGAACTTCCACAAGAAGAGCCTAAGCCGTCTCGAATGAATAAGAAAGAGAAGTTTCTGTATGCCTTGCCACACACCTTCAATCGACAGAAGTATCTCGAAGTAGCAAAGGCCATGAGCATTCCGGCAAAGACAGCCGAAGGATACATTGCCAACTTTGTGAAATCAAGGCTTATTCACCGTGAGGCACACGACCAGTACATCAACACCTCACTTGAGGAATCTCAGGATTCTAAGGAAACTAAGGACGAATAATCCTTAGTTTCCTCTATTTCCTCAAAATCCTGAAACCAGTTTGCCACTACTTTTTGCATTTACTATCGTTTTCTTTTCTTATATTAGCCAAATATTGACAAGTCATAAATTAACAGGCCATGCACTTTGGTGAAAGGATAAGAGAGCTTAGAGAAAGCCAAGGATTGCTTCAACGACAGTTAGCGGCAAACCTTGAAATTGATACACCCATGTTCAGTAAAATTGAGCGTGGTGAACGGAAAGCCAAACGAGATCAGGTTTTGAAAATTGCAGGACTACTCAAAACAAATGAACAAGAGTTGCTGGCCTTGTGGTTGGCTGACCAAATAAAGGAGCTTGTAACCGATGAGGATCAGGCATTGCAAGCCTTAAAAATTGCTGAACAAGATATAAACCAAGCAAACACCAAATAAGAATGAACCAAGTACAACATAATGCTATCGTTAATTTCATCTGGAGTATTGCTGATGATGTCTTACGTGATGTCTATACACGTGGAAAATACAGAGATATAATCTTGCCCTTTACCGTGCTTCGCAGGTTAGATGCCATTTTGGAACCTTCCAAAGATAAAGTCTTGGAAATGCATCAAAAACTGAACGAAATGAAGATTGATAACCAATCTGCTCAACTTCGTAAAACCTCTGGTTATGTTTTTTACAATACTTCGAAGTACACCTTCAAAAGGTTGTTAAACGAACCGGGCAATATTCGTCAAAACTTAGAAACATACCTGGATGGCTTTAGTAGCAATGTGCAGGACATCATCAGCAAGTTCAAGTTAAGAAACCAATTGGAGACCTTGGAAGAAGGCAACATTACCTTTCCACTGATTGAAAAATTTTGCTCAAGCACTATTAACCTAAGCCCAATGCCTGTCACAGATAAAGACGGCAATGTAGTCATGGAAGGCTTGACCAATTTAGGGATGGGCTATGTGTTTGAAGAACTGATACGCAAGTTTAACGAAGAGAATAACGAAGAAGCCGGAGAACACTTTACCCCAAGGGAAATCATTCGCTTAATGACCCACCTTATTTTTGAACCGCTCAAAGGAAAGATTAAGGACGGTACGTATTTGATTTACGACCCTGCTTGTGGTAGTGGTGGCATGCTTACCGAAGCGGAACACTTCGCCAAGAAACTCAACCCCAAAGCTACTTTCCACTTGTACGGTCAGGAAGTAAACCCAGAGACCTATGCCATCTGTAAAGCAGATATGCTGATAAAAGATGAAGACCCAGAGAAGATTGCTTTTGGCTCTACATTGAGTAAAGATGGTTTTCCAAACCTGCAATTTGATTTCATGATTAGTAACCCACCTTATGGGAAAACATGGAAAGTAGATGCAGATGCCATACTTGATAAAAAAGACATCATAGATCCTCGCTTTACAGTAGGTGTCCCCCGAGTAAATGACGGGCAATTGCTGTTCGTAATGAACATTGTCTCCAAGCTGAAAACCAATAGTGATTTGGGCAGTAGAGCAGCCACCATCCATAATGGTTCAGCATTGTTCACTGGTGATGCAGGTCAAGGAGAAACAGAAATACGCAAGTACCTTTTTGAGAATGATTTGCTGGAAGCGGTAATTGCGCTACCAAATGATTTGTTTTACAACACGGGCATTCCCACGTACATTTTTATCCTGAACAACAAGAAGGAAGGAAAGCGAAAGGGAAAACTACAACTCATCAATGTTACCTCGGAGCAGTTTTACAGCAAAATGCGCAAGCCTTTGGGCAAAAAACGTGTGGAGTTTAGCAAAGACCATATCCGTAAGATTTCAGACCTGTTTTTGAACTTTGAGAACACCGACCACAGCATCATTCTTGACAATGAAGACCTTGGCTACAGCCAGATAACCGTACACCGCCCGCAGCGTGATGAAGAAGGCAATATCATCAAGGATGCCAAAGGCAAACCCAAAAGCGATAATGCCCTTAAAGACAAAGAAAACATTCCTTTGAAGGACGACATAGATGCCTTTTTTGCTAAAGAGGTTACCCCTTTTGTGCCGGATGCCTGGTATAAAAAGAGCGAAACCAAAATTGGCTATGAAATAAACTTTGCCAAGTACTTCTACCAGCACAAAGCACCAAGGAGCTTAGAGGAAATATCTGCCGATATTTTCAAGATTGAAGAAGAGACAGAGCATCTATTAAAAGAAATAATTGAAGCGTAAATGATGGTTCAAGACAGAAATACTACCAAATGGATATCCACTGTTCCTGAGCATTGGAAAACTTTGCGTATCAAAAATCTCTTTGCTGAGATAGATGAAAGAAGCGAAACAGGCGAAGAAGAATTGCTTTCTGTTTCTCATTATACCGGAGTAACCAAAAAGAGAGACAGCCTTGAAAACGAGGATGATTTCATTAGCAATGCTAAAACACTGGTGGGCTACAAAAAAGTAGCCGAGAATGATTTGGTAAGCAACATCATGTTGGCTTGGAATGGCAGTTTGGGCATTTCAAAATACGATGGTATTACAAGCCCTGCATATTGCGTGTATCGCATCAAGGGAGAAAACAACCCGCATTACTACGGCTATTTGTTTTCTACAGCTATCATGAAGGCTGAATTTAGAAAAAAATCCTTCGGTATCATAGATAGCCGATTACGCTTGTACTCCGATAAGTTTTTCAGTATTCCAGTGGCCGTTCCTCCAAAGGATGAACAAGACCAAATCGTATTTTACATAAAAGCCCAATCCAAAAAAATTAAACACTTCATCCAGAAAAAGCAAGCTTTTATTGAGTTGCTAAAAGAGCAAAGGCAGGCGGTTTCCTTTGATCGGATTCATCAGGATGGAATTGAAAAAGGTTATCCACAGAGAAGGATAAAATCTTTTGCTCAAATTCTGAGAGGGAAATTTTCCCATAGACCAAGAAATGATCAAAGGTTATACGATGGTGATTTTCCATTTATTCAAACTGGAGATGTATCTCAAGCCAATAAGTATATCGAGTCATACAAACAAACACTTAATGAATGGGGATATTCGGTAAGCAAAGAATTTCCTAAGGGAACCTTGTGTTTAACAATTGCAGCCAATGTTGGAGATGTTGCAATATTAAATTTTAACGCCTGTTTTCCTGACAGTATCATTGGAATTGTTCCCAATTCAGAGGTTGATTTGGATTATTTATACTACGCATTGAAATCATTTAAGGCCAAGTTCATTTCCGAATCAACCCTCACTACTCAATACAACATAAACATAGAGAAAGTAGGCCCGATAAAAATACCTCTTCCGACCTTGGATGAGCAATTGAGTATTGTTTCAAGAATAAAAACCGAAACCGCCAAAATTGACCAAGCAATTTCGAAAACAGAGAAAGAAATAGAACTCATCAAAGAGTACCGGGAAGCCATGATAGTTAAAGCAGTATTGGGGAAACTAGATTTAAAGGTTCACACTAAAAAAGAAATGGAACATGCCAAGTAAACGGATAACCAGACATATAGACCGTCTAATACTTGATCCTAATAACTATAGGTTCAAAGACAGACCAGAGTACAGACCTGTAGAACTGGAGAATGTTGCAGACCCTCGTGTACAACAGAGGACGCTAAATTTTATACTTGGCAAAAACAACAGTAATGTAAAGGACCTGATAAGCAGCTTCACTACCAATGGCTTTTTAGATATTGACCAAATACAAGTGACAGAAGTTGGTGAAAATTTCTTGGTACTAGAGGGAAACAGACGAATTGCAACCCTAAAGTTTCTATATGACGAATTTAAAAAAGGGAATGATGTCGGTCGTCTTTCAGAATCAGACTTTAAAAGTGTAAATCTTGTATCGATAGAAGACGAAGAGCCAATTCAGCATTTAATCTCAATGGGGCTTCACCACATTAGTGGTAAAAAGAGATGGAATGCCGTAAACGAATCTCAATTAGTTAGTGACCTCATCAGTAACCATAACAAAACAGAACAGGAGGTTTGTGATGCTCTTGGTATATCTACAGTAAAACTGCGTAGAGGTTTAAGAACACTTAGCCTCATCCAACAATACAAGCAGAGTGACTATGGTGATCAATTTGAATCGCCCATGTACACCATTTTTGAGACAGTTATTTCTACACCTGAAATGCGAAGCTGGATTGAATGGAGCAATGAAGATATGACCGCTCATAATGCAGTAAACCTAGAAAGACTGTTTAGCTGGATATCTCAAAGCGAAGATATTGAAATTGATGAAGATGGTAATGAACGTATCTCAACCAAAGAGGCCATTATCAGCCAATACAGACAAATAAAGGAGATTGCAAAGTTTATTAACGACCCAAGAGCAATAGAACTTATGGAAGAAAGCCGCAGCATAGCTGAGGCTTATTCCTACAGTGATGTAATTGGCGAGAATAGACTAAGAAATGCTTTAGATACCCTTCGCAAAGAGGTACAAGTCGCTTTCAATTTTAGTGAGCATTTAACAGAACCTGATTATGGAGAAATACAGCGTCTAAAAGATAAGTTAGACCGATTGATTCCTTCAAGTAAAGCAATTGTCGCTATCAACGATAAACGATTGGCAAGCTACTTTACTTCCGTTGAAAATCACTTCAGTGAAATATTCGTCCACAGTTACAGAAAGCTCCGTAAAATAAGAGTTAAGAACCTGTCTAAGGTCAACATATTTGTAGGTGGCAATAATTTAGGAAAGACATCCATACTGGAATGCTTTTACCTATTGAGCCAATTGAATGACATCAATGCGTTTCTGGACTTAGAAAAATACAGAGGTAAGTTCTATTCTGATTTTCATTCAAAGTGGATTCATAAAAACTTTCTTTCAGATATTGAATTAGAAGGCTCATTTAATGGAGCTGAAACCAGTATGTTCCTTTCAAAAAAAGAAACCGAGGAAAATATAGAAAAGTCTGGATACCTATCTACCATAGAATCAGAAGGCAAAGTAAACGACCTTACTTTAGAGAGTTCCATTCATCTATACACCAATAAAGCCCCAGAGCTTCATTTCACAAAGTCTCAGGTATTGTGTCCAGCCACTTTTACAAGTCCTTTCAGATACAACACTGAATTGCTCAAAAAAGCCCACGCCAATGCGGTAAAAGAAAAATACTTTGACCAGGTGATAGAGTTCATACAAGTCAATTTAGACGCTAGCATTGAAAAGATTGAGATGATTAGTGATGAGGGTGAAAGCAGATTTATGGTTTCTTCCTCTCGCATTAATGAGGTAGTGGACATTACCAAATATGGAGAAGGCTTACAAAGGGTTTTCGAGATAGCCTTGTTAATGGTTTACAGCAAGGATGGGGTGATATGCATTGATGAGGTGGACAGTGCCATTCACAAGTCCTTATTGATAGAGTTTACCAAGTTCATCCAGCAAACAGCAGAGCAATTCAATGTTCAGGTTTTTCTTTCTACCCACAGCAAAGAATGTATTGATGCCTTTGTAAAGAATGATTACCACAATGATTTCATAAGAGCCTATGCCCTTTCGGAAGTAGATGGCGAAATAGCTTGCAAGTACATTGAAGGAGGCCGATTAGAAAAATTGATTGATTCAATAAATTTTGATATAAGATAATGGCTCAGAATTTATTGTACATACTTACAGAGGGGTCTCATGACGCTGCGTTTGTTTATCGGATATTGAAAACGAACGGGTTTACCACAAATAATGAGTTAATCAAGAATTACCCTCAACCGTTGAATGACTTTCTCTCAAGAGACATTTTGAATGTCAGTATTCCCGAAGTAAAAATTCAGGAAGCTCGTTCAAGGTTTCTGCCAGCCTATGTGATGAATAGAGGCAACAATCTTATTCTTATCTATTCAATTGGTGGTGAAAGTAGAGCTGATATTAGAATTTCATTGATAAAGGCACTAAACGCCCTTAATGAACCCGACCCGGATGCAATACAAGCCATACCGGACACATCAATATCAGTGCTATACTTTTTTGATGCCGATAACTTAGGTACTGAGGCAAGAATGAATCAGGTGATAGAAGAATGTAAGCTGGCATTTCCAAAAGTTGCCTTTGAGGAAGAATATGACCCTGCTGAATTTCATCTGTTTGAGGATATACAGGTAGGTGCATACATATTTAGAAAGCCTGATGCTGATGAAGGAATGTTGGAAGACGTTCTGTTGCCTTTAATGAGAGATGGCAATGATGATATTTTTCAAGCTGCGGAAGGCTTTTTGGCTGTTAATCATACCTGCACACTGTTTAGTGCTTCTTTAAAACTGGACGCTACAGGTCAAATCTTAAAAGTCAATGGCGAAAAGTACAGTCATAAAAAATCCTTAGTAGGCACTGTAGGTCAATTGAGAAAAAGTGGAAAATCCAATACTGTTTGCATTAGTGATGCCGAATACATTACGGATGCGAAGATCAATGCAAACGGTACTTGTATGGAAATTATAAGTAGAATAAACAAAGTATTGATTTAAGGAAATGCACACAACAGATACATCAGAAAAGGGCTTAGAAACGATAATAGAAAAGCATTTAATCAACCACAATGGTTTTATTGCAAGCTATAGTGCCGACTATGACCGTGACCTCTGCATTAATGAAAAGCTGTTGTTCGAGTTTTTGGCAGCAACGCAATCCAATGCCCACGATACAATAATCAAAAGAGGCAAGGACAAATTCTTGAAACGCCTTTCCGACCAAATTCGTCAGAAAGGAATTATTGAAATTTTGCGCAATGGAGTCAAAGATTTGGATTTAAGGGTACAGCTCTACTTTAAAAAGCCATCCTCACTGCTTAACGATAAAGCCCAAAAGCAATACAGCAGCAATATTTTTTCTGTTACTCGCCAGTTGTACTACAGTCTGGAGAATAGCAACTCTTTAGACATGATATTATTTGTAAATGGTTTGCCGTTGAGCACTTTTGAATTAAAGAACCAATGGACGGGTCAGAATGTAAAACACGCCATTCGCCAATATCAAACAGACCGAGATCCGAAAGAACCCTTGTTTGCCTTTGGTAGATGTATGGTTCACTTTGCCATAGATGCAGATTTGGTTTACATGACCACACATCTCAATAGTACAAAGACCTTTTTCCTACCCTTTAACAAAGGTAACAATGATGGTGCTGGTAATCCTGTAAACCCCGAAGGCTTAAAAACTGATTACCTATGGAAGGATATTTTAACGAAGGAAAGCCTGAGCAACATAGTAGAGAACTTTGCTCAAATTGTTGAAGAAAAGGATGAAGACACAGGGAAAATCAAACGCAAACTCATTTTTCCCAGATACCACCAACTCAGAGCAGTAAAAAAGCTACTGCATCATTCCAAAGAAAAGGGTGTTGGCCAAAAATACCTTATTCAGCATTCAGCTGGTTCAGGCAAATCAAATTCAATTACCTGGTTAGCACACCAGTTGGTGAGTTTACATGATAGCGAAAATACTGAGACCGTTTTTGATAGTGTTATTGTGGTGACAGACAGGCGTGTTTTAGATAAGCAGATTAGAGATAATATCAAACAATTTGCTCAGGTCAGCAGCGTGGTTGAAGCCATAGATAAAGGTAGCAGTCAATTAAAGCAAGCCCTTGAAGATGGGAAGAAAATTATTGTAACCACAGTTCAAAAATTCCCATTCATAATTGATGAAATTGGAACATTACAGGCGAAAAAGTTTGCAATCATCATTGATGAAGCCCACAGTAGCCAAAGTGGTGAAACGGCCAGCAAAATGAATTGGGTCCTTTCTGATAAAGAAGAGGCCTACGGTGAAGAAAAAGAGCCCCCTACTTCCGAAGATATTATCAATGAATTGATTGAGAACCGTAAAATGCTTAAAAACGGTAGCTACTTTGCATTTACGGCCACTCCAAAAAATAAGACTTTAGAAACTTTCGGAGAAAAAACCGCAGAAGGTAAATTCATTGCTTTTGATAATTATACCATGAAGCAAGCCATCGAGGAAGAATTTATTCTCGATGTACTGAAGAATTACACCACTTATCAATCCTATTACAAATTAGATAAAGCGGTTGAAGATAACCCTGAGTTTGAAACTCGCCAAGCCAACAAGAAACTACGTGCTTATGTAGAAAGCCATCCTTTCTCCATTATGGAAAAATCTAAAATCATGTTAGACCATTTCCATTCAGATATTAGAAAGCTCATCAATGGTCAGGCAAAAGCGATGGTTGTTTGCAAAAGCATTAAAAACGCCATTCTTTACTATCAGGCTTTCAAAGAATACCTGAAAGAAATAAACTCACCCTACAAAGCCATTGTCGCTTTTTCAGGCACAAAAGAAATAGAGGGAGAAGATTGGGATGAGGCCAGATTAAATGGTTTCCCAAGCAATGACATTCCAACCGAGTTTAAGAAAAAAGAATACCGCTTTCTGATAGTAGCCAATAAGTTTCAAACAGGATTCGACCAACCGCTCTTGCATACCATGTATGTAGATAAAAAATTAGCGGATGTTCAGGCTGTACAAACCTTATCGAGACTCAATAGAGCATACAAACCTTACAAAGAAGACACATTTGTAATGGATTTCTTTAATACCACAGAAGATATTAAAAAGGCATTTGAGCCTTTCTATACTACCACTATCCTTAGTGAGGAAACAGATGCAAACAAACTAAATGACCTACAGGATACTTTGGACAAAGCTCAGGTCTATTCACAGGATGATGTGGTAAACTTCACCGAATTGTATTTCAAAGAAGCGGAAAGACAGGAATTAGACCCAATCATTGATAAGTGCGTTGCAGAGTATAAAAATGAATTGAATGAAGATGCCCAGATTGATTTCTATGTAAAGGCGAAATCCTTTTTCAGAATGTATGCCTTCCTTTCTAAGCTGCTTTCCTTCAATAATTCCTATTGGGAAAGGTTGTATTGGTTTCTAAAATTCCTGATTCCAAAAATCAAACCAGATGAAATTGAGGATTTAGCCAAAGGCATTCTGGAAGCAATAGACTTGGATAGTTATAGACTAACCCGAACAACTCAGGAAAATATCAAACTAAGTGGTAATGAAGAATTAGACCCTACACCACCAGTAATGAAAGGAACAAAAGGTGAGCCCGGCTTTAATGAGTTGGATGCTATCCTAAAAGAGTTTAATACAAAGTTTGGTATTGATAACTGGACTGATGATGATAAGGTAAAGAATTTCCTGTTTGAGCAGTTGCCTGCAGATTTTGCCCGTGATCAAGCTACTGTCAATGCCGTAAAGAACAGCGACAAACAAAATGCAAAAATAACCTCTGATAAAAAGGTAGAGGATTTGATGCAGGACGTCATTTTCCAATACACCGACTTGTATAAAAAATTCACGGACGACCCAGACTTCAAACGCCAGTATTTAGACTTTGTATTCGACAAGATTTGGAATCAACAATCTAATCTTCAAAACAGACCTAAATAATGGCAAAGCACTGTTTCAACATACTAACATTCAATCACCCGAGCGATTCGCTCACCTTCTATTTTTCTAACAAGGAGGAAGAAGGAACTACACGAATTTATCATTCATTGGTTCCTGATGAAGTTATTGATAAGTATGCAGAACAGGAACATTACTACACTTCGTTTTGCCAAGAAAAAGAAGGGTTCATTCCGGTCATTAAGCCAACTACGCCATCCTATGAGAAAATCGCTACCGAAGAAGGAATTGAGAAATCCGTTCAGGTTTCAAATTCCGCTTTATCGCCCCCCATTCTCAAACGGTACTACAATTCACTAATCCATAATCATTTCAAGTCAAAAGGATGTTTGGTCAAACCCAATTTTGTAAGCGATACAGAAGTTTGGTTGCCAAGCGATACACAAGATAAGGAAGGGATATACAAAACTTTTGACCGTTTCTCTTTGAAAGTGCAGTTCAGGACAGTTTCAAACAGCCTTGAATTACTCGTCACATTTGAAGGCAAGTCAAAGATTTTCAAAACACCTGTATCAGAATTATTTGAAGAAGTACCAGTAAAAGCATTCAATTGGGTGGTCTATGAAAAAGGGCTACACCGCTTTGATGAATTGCCGGATGATGGTAAAAGAAATTACGACAAGGTTTATCCTGTTTGGAATTTTGAAATCAGGGATGCTTTGCATCAGGAAACAGAAGCCCCAGACAAGACGAACAAATACAAGAAATTCAAAACGGCCATTGATAAATTTTACAGAGAGCAGCTTAATACAGCCGAGTTCAAAGCTATCATTCCGCTATCCTCCAAAGGGTTTATTCCTGTAGATGAAGTCCGAATTGGCTCAATTGAAAAGTCCAGCAACAAACTCGTATTTGGAAATCAAAAGCTACACCATGTTCCGTACTATGGCATTACTGAAAATGGTCCTTTCGAGTTAAGCCCATCATCAAAGATTAATTTCTTTTTCATTCTCCATGAAGATGATAGGGAAGTAGCAGCCAAGATTCACAACTACTTTAATGGCAAACTCAACGGCTTTAGGGGTCTATCAAAGTTCATTCATACACCTTATCATCCAGATAAAGAACTTGCAATCTATTTTAAAGACAGGGATAACCCTTGGCCGGAATTATACGAGCAAATCAATGACAAAGACTTTGATACAGACATTCAGCACATAGCCATTTACATTACCCCAATTAACAAGAATGTTCCAGTCAAATCTCAGCGGTTGGTGTACTATAAGCTGAAAGAGCTACTATTGAAAAAAGGAGTTTCCTCACAGGTGATAGATCCTGACAAAGTGATTACCAACGACAAGTATCATTTCAGCTTGCCAAACATCGCAATTGCCATTCTCGCAAAGCTCAATGGCACTCCGTGGAGGTTGGACACAAAGCTGAAGAATGAACTGATTGTAGGAGTCGGAGCATTCAAGCACACAGAAGTTGACATCCAATATATCGGCAGTGCTTTCAGTTTCTCCAATACAGGGAAGTTCAACCGCTTTGAATGTTTTCAGAAAGACCAAACAAAAGAATTGGCAGGCTCAATCATTCGGGCAGTTAAAGATTACGTGAATGTAAATTCTGGAATCCGAAGACTTGTAATTCACTTCTACAAGGATATGAGTAGAGAGGAAGTCGAACCGATTGAGAACGGCCTAAAAGAATTGGAATTGAATATTCCGGTCTTTATCGTCACCATCAACAAAACGGAATCCTCCGATATTGTTGCCTTTGATTTGGACTGGAAAGATTTGATGCCTGTAAGTGGCACATTCATCAAATTAGGTTATAACAGATTTTTGCTTTTCAACAATACCAGGTACTCAGCATCAGAGTTCAATTACAATGATGGATTTTCCTTCCCGGTAAAGCTCAAAATAAATTGCTCCAATCCTGAATTGGTTGAAGATTACAAAACGGTTAAAGAGCTTATCGATCAAGTTTATCAATTCAGTCGCATGTACTGGAAATCAGTAAGACAACAAAACTTACCAGTAACAATCAAGTATCCTGAAATGGTTGCAGAAATGCTACCATACTTTGAGGGCAACGAGATTCCCGATTACGGTAAAGACAATCTTTGGTTTTTGTAAATATTGATTTAAGAAAGTCAGATATGTCAATAATAAACACTTGGAAAGCATTTATAAAAGCGCAAGAAGTATTCATCAACCAATATGCCGAACCTTTCACTATCTCATTCCGAAAAACAGATAATGATGGATTGCTTCAATTCGACATTGAGAAAAAGAATCCTTTAAATAGTGTTAGCCAAATCATTCGTCAAGCGTTTCCAGAAATAAATGAAGATGACATAAATATCAATGCAGGGTATTTACTTTACGACTCAACTTTAAGTCCCAAAATAAACGAAGAAATACTAGAAGAAGCGGAAGCTAATTATTTAGAATTTGATCAAACTCCATGCTTTACAGGCTCTGTCCACGAGAAAAAAGATGCATTTCGCTGGCTAAAAGAAGATATTGGCATTCACGGAATAAATCAAGGTGAATGTTTCGCAACACTCAGCCAAATAAAGAAGATTGATAAAGTTATTCAGGAAAAAAATGACTTCTCAAGACTCCCAGCAATAGGGGGAATTTTCAAAGTCAAACCAAGTCAACATTACATTTCCAAACAATATGATCTGGTAAGTACCTATTTGAAGGATGCGCTTGGCTTTTCAGATTTCGAGAAGCATGGTTATAACGCCAATGTGGTGTTGAAGAATGTCTTCTTAAAAGAATCTCCTCTGACCTTCATTTCTGAGAATACCGCATATCAGAAATCGCATCACCGTATCATTTTCACTATTCATGAAGATGCATTTTCCGCTTTCCTTAATACAAGAAGGAATAGAAATATATATTTCGCATCTGAAGATAAATACAATGATAAGGTTGGAATTATTTTACCCGACCCACAGGACAATAATTTTCACCTAGTATTTAATGCATCAATCACCCTCTCCGATCTTCGATATGAAATATTTCATTTCAAAAGAGTCTTTGAAAGATATTTTGGTGCTGAGAATTTTGACATAGAGCATCAGCATATTTTTCAGATAGACCATTCGATTTTTTACGATTATTTACAAAATATCCTTGATCCAGAAGAGTATTCTTTCAGTTCAGAAAAAGAAACTCTCGGATTTGATTTTGCAACATCAGAAGATTTAGACAAGCAGCTTGAGTTCCTCAACTCATTAAGCATAGTAGATATTGACTATAAAGGCGACCAACACGGCTTTAAAATCAGAATTGATTACGATAGCCCTTTAAATTCAATAGAGTCCAAGCTTCAAGAGATACCTTCTCTTAAAACGAAATTCTTCAATGACAAACAAAAGCTGTTATTCTATTGCTCATTTGATGATATAGCAATTGTCAATCAACTAAGGGCACGTATTACAGATTCAATCAAGGCATTTAATAACCAGGATATAGATTTTTCATTTGATGATCTAGGACGTGGAAAACTTAAATACTACATCAACTTTAGAACTGAAGAATTTGACTTTGAAATTAACAACAAGTTCAATTATCTAAAAGGTGAAGAAATCTCGATTTGGAAGCCCAACAAGCCAATTCCATTTGGAACCGTTGTAAAACTGAATTATCCTAAGCTCCTTATCAAGCTCATTGACACTTTACCAGAAAATTTGGATTCAGGTGATCCTATCAATGTTTGTTGTACTCTTAAAGGCGACCGTGATAAGGTAAAAAGATTAGCCGATACACTTGATACCATCTTTTCCTCATCTTCGAATGTGATTCCTAATAAGAATTTGAAGGAAATTCTGATCGAAGCATCAAAAGCAACGACTTTTCCGGGTGACATTCTGCTAACCCAAGAATACAAAGATGTATTGATGGATATTGAATCATCGTTACTCTCTTCATTCATAAATGAAAGACAAAAAGAAGCTATTGCAAAGTGTTTGTTGGCAGAAGATTTTTTTGTTATTCAAGGACCACCTGGCACAGGGAAATCTACCGCAATTGCAGAACTTATTTGGCAGCACATTCGATCACACTATTCGCAAAATGGCGCTCCTTACAAGGTGTTGGTTACATCAGAAACGAACCTAGCGGTAGATAATGCCTTAGATAAACTCCGGAGTAAAAATCATTTACTTATTAAACCAATTCGTTTTGGTTCAGAGGAAAAGTTGGATAAAGAAGGCAGAAGGTTCTCACTTGAAGGGATTAAGCAATGGAAGACTATTGGTAAAACAGAAATTGAAAATGAAGTAGCGGAACAAAACATTGTTGAGGATTGGATTTCCCTTATATCCGCTAGGGCTAGCAAACGAGAACAATTGGCCGATACAGAATGGGCCGCCCGATGGGCATCCTATCTAAGCAAACCAGATAGTACTATTCGTGAAATTTTCTCCGACACCTATATTAAGAATGCCAATGTTATCGGAGCAACATGCAGTTCTATTGGCAAATTGAACTCACAGAATAGATTTACAAGATTCTTTACTGACTATGCTGCCATATGTTATCCAAAGGAATTAGAATCCTTTAATTCCTCAAAATCACGAAACACAATTTTAGGGCTAAAATCAAAAAGCATAGAATTTGATTTAGTGGTTCAAGACGAAGCAAGTAAAGCATCACCACCAGAGCTTGCCTTACCCTGCTTGTTCGGGAAAAAGGCTGTTGTAATTGGTGACCATAGGCAATTACCACCTATGGTTGACACCAATGAATTTATTGACAATCTATCCATTACAGCTAGGAAATCTAAAGTGGAAAAAAATCGCAATGAGATTTTCAACCTAGTCCAATTTATAAAGCAAAACAAGGAAGAGTTTTCAGTTTCTCACTTTGAAAAGCTATTTAAGGCTATTGATCCCAATCTTAAGTCTTCTTTTAATGTCCAGTACAGGATGCACCCTGCCATTAATGACACAGTTAAGCAATTTTATATTGAAGATGGTGGCTTGAATTGTGGCATTCCTGAAAACATTGCAGATTCAGATGATTTAAGCCACCCATTGAATCGGTATCATGGTGTAACAGCAAATAAAAGCACCCATGTTATTTGGCTAAATACACTTTCGCCTGAGATTAAGAGTGGTACATCCAGAGTAAATCATGGAGAAGTTGAGGCAATTGATTGGTTACTAAGCTATTTTAAAAAATCTCCAGGGTACGAGAAATTCATTTCCCATTGGTCTGAAAAGCAAATAGAAGAAAAGCAAATTGGCATTATTACTTTTTATGGTGCGCAAGCAAGCCTACTTTCAAAACTGAAACTGAAATATCCAGAGGTGCCTTTAAGAATTTCACCGGTGGATAGGTTTCAAGGCATGGAAAGGAACATAGTAATTGTCTCATTGGTTAGGAGTAATTCTATTGCACAGCATCCAAATCAAGTTCCTGACTTCAACAACCCTTTATTTAATGAGGATGGCTATCCACAACAAGACAGCCTGGGATTTGCGGAATTTCCTAATCGGCTTAATGTTGCTTTATCCCGAGCCAAACGTCTTTTAATTATTGTCGGAAATTCAAAGCACTTTAGTAAGCACCCCATTTACAATAGGGTATATGAAACTATCCAAAATAGCTCTTATGGATCTATACGGGACTTTAACTCAAATAACATTGTCAAATGAGATTGGCAGAGCTAAATATAAATTGGGCAATAAGGAAAAGCCTTCATAAAGTATTCTACAGGAAATCATTTGTGCTTTCTGAACTAGATACCATAGTCCTATCCTATCTGACACAAAAAGACAATTCTTGTAGTTACTTGGAGATGGGCTTAGACTTTGGTTTTGCACTAAAATCCGACCCTGAAAATAATTTGTACTATGACAAATCTGAGGATGAGATTTTCTCACGAATACTACAAACTTTAGAGCGTTTCCATCTAGTACAGGTTATTCAGAATGAAAGTGAAGAAATAAGGGTTTCAGCAACCATATGGGGCATAAATGCTATAAATGAGGGGTCTAAATTCTTATTTTATGAAGCTGGAATAAAATTGAATGATCTCTACCTATTACACAATTCAGAATCAATAGATAATCCTTTTCCTTTTCATAAATACAATATCACATCGGATATTCTTAATGAGAAGGAAGTCAAACCTTTTATATTTGATTTACCGGACCAACAGGAAAACTTCAACTTAATTAAAGCAAGAGAATCTTGCAAGGGTGATCCCACAAAATCACAAGATTTACACATTGATTGGGTTAATGCTGAAACTGAAAAATATGAAAAAGTAAACATCGACCTCACTCTTTCCCTTTTTCGTAGTAATGAGCTATACGATCTTGGTATCGCCATTGATAAGATAGCATCTCCTGAATTATACAATATCATTTCATTTCCTGAAAATTATAAAGTTCTAAGCGAATGGTTACTACGGCTTAAATGGGTGTATCATTTACAAAATGCAGATGCCCTTCGACCTGATGAGATCGCTCCATATATTGAATTTATTGATTGGCCGATATTCCTTTGTGACAATAGAATCGAATGGAATACGAACTTTCTGGATATCCTCACTGACCCTGAGGTAAACAACTTATCCGTATGGAATGCCATAATTGAGAATTGCCCCTCAAAGATTCTAACAGAAAACATTGATCGTTATTTTGATTATTGGAATTGGAGCCAACTTTCCAGCAAGTTATCACCGGATTTTATCATTAATAGCATAAATGAATATCCGTGGAATATCGATCTAGTCTTTGACAAATTGAATCAAGATCAAATTGAAGAAGTCATTCTCTCTATTGATTCCCTTGAAAAGCTTGGTAATCTAGATGATTTGGCAACTTTGGTTTCTTATGACTTTCTAAAGCAAAACATAAAGTTCTTTCCATTTAACCTAGCGTTAATAACATCATGGGGGGAGGAAAAAGCAGGTGAATTGATTTCCTATAACCCAGATATTCCTTGGAATTACAGCTTCATCACATCAAAATATTCCTTCACTTTCATTGCAGAACATTTAGCGACCATTGGTCCCTATCTGGACATTAACGTACTTCTGAAAAGAATTATTCAAACGAAGCAAAGTTTCAATAGCTCCATAGAATATCCTCTGATTTTAGAATTTATAGAATCAAGTTCGAAAGAAATAACACTGAAATTGGGCGCAGAGGATGAAGTGTTTCTTAGCGTTGAGACAGTCGCTTTATTGGACAAATACAATGTGCTCTTTTGGGGAACCGAACTCGTTCCTGGCATAGAGGCAAATATCAATTTTATTTGGTCGGCAAATTCATTTGAATTACATGCATCCAAAATAAAAAGTGATCGGGCATTTGACAATGTGTCTCTAAAAATTGAAAACCTTCAAATCGTAATTGAAAACAGCAATTTCGATTGGCGATATGATCTAATAAGTAATCGTGTTGATCTTAATTGGAATATTGAACATTTATCTCAACTAAAACCAGAACTAGATTTCACCTCAATAATTCAGCGAATTGATCCTCGACTAATTTCGGACAACTTATCATTCTTCATTGATTGGTCTCTTGAGAAAGATGCTCAAGAATCACTTCATTCCGTCATTTCCAACCGTCTTTCTGCAAATATTTTGTTGCCCTTGGTTGGGACACTTGAAGATATGTCCGTTGAGGTAAATTGGCATCAAGTATTTAAAAAAGAAGTAGAATCGGACTGTGACCAAATAATCGGTGAGTTTATAGATGAAATATACGATCTGAATCAAGCAAGTTCAATTTACTCAGCTCTTTCCCGTAAGTGTTCGGTAAAATATATTCTTGAAAATCCTGAGTTACCTTGGGACTGGAAAATAGTGACTACTGAAAGGCTCACATCTGAAGAGTTGAGATCAGAGGAATTACAATATGAATTGGCGCATTATCTATTTTGGCCATTTATCATTGAGAAGTTATATCAAGAAGAAGATCTTCTACCCATAACCAAATTAACTTCATTAGCCGTTCTAATTTCTCAAGGCACAGAATCCGTTATAAAAGAAACTTGGACAGAAATAACAAAAAAGCTATCCGTGCATTCTCTTTGGAGAGCCATTGATGAAACTATTTCGTTTGATATTTTCCTCTGGGATTGGAATTACATTAGTGCTAACCAATTTATTCCAATAGATCATTACTTTTTGATAAACCATATTGATTTGATTAATTGGGATGTTCTTTCCCAAAACAGAGTATTATCATCATTTTTCCAATACAATAAAGCCACTTACAGGAATCTAAATGAATGGGTGGAATTTGTATTGGAATATTTACGTGCCTTCAAGGATAATTGGAACTTCAAAAGGTTAAGTACAATCAATAACTTGTCGTGGCATGAGCGTGTGGTATCAGAATTTGAAGATGAATGGGACTGGTCTATTCTTTCTAAACAAAGTTCGCTGCTTACTAAATCCCATAAAGGCACTAAGGAAATTCTATATGACTTGAGGCGATTCAATCGTTTCTCAGATAAAATTGATTTCCAGGAAATCTCCTCTCGTAGTGATGTGGTGCTGGAAACAGATCTAATTGAGAAATTCATAAACAAGAATTGGAATTGGCCTGCCTTATCATCACACCCATTACTGCAATTGGATTCTGAATTTCTTTTAAAAAATTCAGACAAGCCTTGGGATTACAATGTTCTCACAACCTCACCTGGCCTAAAATTAGAGAAGTCAATTTTACTTACACTACCTGACAAAAGCTGGAATTGGGAGCATATCTCAAAACTTAGTTGGGTAGATAATGACCTAATACTTCAGCTGGCTAATAAAGATTGGAACCTACACAGTTTATGTGAAAACGAAAACATAATATTCGATAAAAACCTCCTTACGTTCTTTATTGATAAAGGCTTTTCTGATTGGAATTTAATACTCCACAATGGTCAATTACATGTAAACTTGGAAACAGTTACTCTGATTTCAAACTCACAATTCTTTAATTCCGAGTATTGGAGACTGTTATCGAAACATCACAATCTGGATTTTACACAGCATGATAGATTACTAGATGCATTTGCAGAAGAATGGGATTGGCAAGAGCTAATTTCCCACGAAAAGTTAAACCTTTCAAATATTGATCTGCTTAGGAAATACAAGTCTTATTTACGTTGGGATTTGGTAACAATATCCAAGTCTTTTATTCCTTCTTTTGAAGTTCTTAACGAGTTCAAAGACTACCTAGACTGGAAAGTTCTTTCCGGTAAAATTAAGTTAGAGCCAAATACATTAGCCGCATTCAAGGAATATCTCGATTGGACTCTCGTTTCTAAAAACACAGCAATACCATTTTCAATTGATCTGATAAATGCTTTTAAGTATAACTGGGATTACTACTTCCTCTTGGACAATCCAGCTATTCCAATTGATGTTAGAGAACATATTGATTCAGTAATTGACTCGATTCCTGAATTACAACTGTATCTTAAACTTAGAGATGACGATTCGCCATGGGCAGGTTCGGTTTATCATTACACCCATATTTCAAATGCATTTCAGATAATCAAATCGCATAAAATACTTAGTAGGGATAAGGCCGTTGACCATGCTGATGCTGCAGGAAATGTGGTGCTTCGCAGAGGTGATGCACATCGTTTTGCTAGATTCTATTTTCGCCCTCAAACTCCGACACAGTTTTATAATGAGGCGTTGGGCAAAGACATAAACTGTGGATATTATGGATGGACTAAAGATTATTATGGCAATTGGTCTGAAGTCTGGAAATCTAATTTTCCACAGGCGCTAGCATTGGGATTACCCAAATGCCCAATTCCTGTTTTTTTTAAGTTTGACTTACAGGAGATAATTCTTAAACACAGAGACCAATGCTTCATTAGCAATGGTAACATGCAAACCAATTGGGCATCCGCAGGCCCAATCTCGCAAATGCTTCCAAAGTTTAATTTTATGGATGTTTATAGCACCATTAAAAACACATCGGACGGCAACTGGCAAACATATATTAACTATTCCCAGCAAGAATTTCTCATTCCAGAAGAATTTGACTTTAGCGATATAAAAAAGTACTCCATTATAGTTCCAAACAGGGCTACAAAAAGGCAACTTTTAGAAGTTATTAAAAACGAATCAGACTTATCTCGTAGAGTGGTCATAGATAATTATGAGCACCAAGTTTTTCACAACGAAAACAAAAAAATAGAATATGAGATTGATGGCGATATATTAACTGTCTGGACTGATTACCAAGGAGATGGCCATAACCATGGCAAAATAATTCTAGAAAGCACTAAGCAAGATAGTTTCGAATATTTATCAGGGAACATCCTTTTTTTATCTAAATCAACAATTCACGCCTATCCAGATATTAAGGTAAGAATAGACCCTACTGCTAAAATTTCGGTTAAATTTCATGACGGTTACAAAAGTACTGATTGGTCCATACTTGAAACATCATTAGGCGACAATGTCAAGGCCAATAACGACTATTCAAATCTGCCAAATATTAAAAAGGATTATACAAAAGACCTAGTTTTTGATAACCCTGGGCTTCTGGTAAATGGCTTAATGAATTTATCGAATGAGCTTAAAAAGCCATTCCTTCAAAAAGTTCGTCACTATTTTTTAAAGGAACATACGCTCATTGTTTTGAATGCTTTTGAAAAATACTTTGGAGATAGCAAATTGCCAATTGACCACAATCTATTCAGAACCTTCCTGGCTCTGCATGATATTGGAAAACCTGCCGCAAATAGTCAAGGTGATAAATCCGATCAATACCGATACACCCAGTCAATTATTAAAAATGTTTGGCATCTACTACCTTTTAGTGCCGAAGACTTGAATGTCGCTCTTGCACTATCTGAAGGGGATTTTATTGGAGAGTATATGCAAAGTAGGATGCCACTAGAATCAGTTTTATCAAACTTGAGTCGACTTGCTTCTATTTGTGAAATAGAATTACATGACTTGGGTCTGTTGTATATGATATACTATCAATCTGATGTTGCAGCATATACTGAAGATGATGGCGGAATTAGGTTTTTAGAATCCCTTTTTCATTATCAAGAAGGGTGCAAAGTAATTGATTCCGATACAGGCTTTATTCAATTATCACCTACATACTGGTCACTATTTCTTAATCTACACCAATCCTTAGTAAGCCATGATTGAATTTAAAAAAGGTAACATATTTAATTCTAAAGCTCAGACAGTTGTCAATACGGTTAATTGCGTTGGTGTAATGGGCAAGGGTATCGCATTAGTATTTAAATTAAGATACCCGCTAATGTTTGACATCTATAAAGAGCATTGTAAAAACGAACTTATAGGTATAGGAAAACTTTGGCTTTATAAAGGTGAGTCAAATGCTCCATGGGTTTTAAACTTTCCTACCAAGTTTCATTGGAAATACCCAAGTAGGCTTGAATACCTGGAAAAAGGTTTAGAAAAATTCACTTCAACATATAAGAAGCAAAATATAACTTCTATAGCTTTTCCATTACTTGGGACTCATAATGGTGGTTTAGATAAAAAGACCGTGGTAGATATGATGGAAAGATATTTATCTAACCTTGATATACCAATCGAAATCTATGAATACGACCCATTCTCTCCGGATGATCTCTTTTCTGCCTTCAAGAAAAAATGGAATACTATCCCATCGATAGCACTAAAAACTAAAGTTGGCATCCGTACCCAAAAACAAATAGACACAATTACAGCCGCACTAAATGATCCAAATGTAGCTTCAATGATTTCATTAATAGAATACAAAGGCATTGGCATTAAGACAATGGAAAAATGCTTTTCTTTGGTTATGAAGGGGTCAGATGATCAAAAGACCTTATTTTAAGGATGTCATTATTTTCAATGATAATGGGTTCCATAAATACGATTTCCAAATAGATTATTCCATCCCTCACCCATGTGCTTCCAGTAGGTTCATTCCGTTCGTTCGTGCCTCACTCTCTTCATTCACCCACTTCCAGCACCGCACAGCAAGAGTAGCCCGTTATTCCATTCCGCTGCGCTACATTTCATACCGTGCCACACTTGCTTTTCCCAACGCACACCCCAACGCAGGTAAAGCGGTGTTCGTCAGTCGTTCCGTTTTGTTCCGCAAAAACATATCTGCAAGGGTAAAATGCACTCCCTTCGGTCGCCCTTGCATATACCGTTCACTTACCAGTTCGTTTGCGCTCCAGTAGGTGCTCACTCACTGCTGTTCACTTGTTTTGCTTCACACACTCTCTCCTTCCTCACTCGCAGCTATTTCATCCCCCCAAACCCCTTCTATGGTGTTCGCTACACTCACAATATTTTTTATTGGGGGTCTGCCGCTGCTTATTGTTTTTGCTCGCCTGCGGGTCGCTGCGGGCTGATCGGGCTGTCATGTTTTTTGCTTTCCCCCATGTGCCTTCAGTCGCTTCATTTCAGTCATTCGTTCCTCATTCCTTCAATTCAGCCACTTTCAGCACTGCTCGCAAGAGTAGCTCTTTCACTTCACTACACGAACCAACGCACCGTCATTCCGCAATCTGCCTGCAATCCTCCTCCAATGGGTTTGTACTACAATCAAAAAATATAAACCCAGCCAATGATATTGCAGGCAGTTATTGCTCCATTCCTTTCCAACAATCGTTTCGTTCCGTTCAGTCGCTACCCTTGCCTTTGCCCACCCTGATGCAAAAAAACACGCCAGCCCTGCCGTGAACGGTAGGCGTCTGCCGCCCTCATTCTTCGGGCTTTTGCAGCCACCACCCTTGCTCCGCTCGCAGGCGGCTCGCACGCACAGCTACAGGTCTCCATTCCGTTTCTCTCCATTCCGACCTTCCGCTTGGCCAACGCTAGCTCAAGGCTGTTTTACCTGCGTTTCCGCACTTCATAGAACGTTCTTAGTCTTTTAATTTATTCATTTGAATATCTACCCACCTAGACAATCTGCCTGTTTTATTGTCAGCAGCATAAAATCCTCTTCCAGGTATGCAAACAACTTGACATTGATCAGTAAGTAATTTCAACTCCTCGCCATTCTGATAAACTAATCCGGTCTTTATTAAAGATTCAATAAACTCTATTAAATCCACCTCTTTACCTATAATGTTTAATTTTTGATTAACCTGGTCAATTCTCAGCTTATCATATTTACAGAGATATGAAATAACGTGGTTCTCTTCTGTACTAAGTTTAACTGGTTCCCATTTTTGATTTCCAATATTTTTTTCAAGCGTCTTTTTTGATAATGCCACATACTCATAATTCCAACCTCGGAAACCTCCAACATTCACAATATTTGCTTTCAAAAATAAATTAGTTCCTTCCGTGTCCAGATCCTCACCGAAAATTTCAACTGGCAACTCAAATCTATAAGAAAGTTGAGTCCATATGATTTCAAGAAACTTAAGTATTGGAGCTTCACTACTAGATAAGTAAAAAGCCCATTGCCCATCTAGCATTTGACTGCCATATGGCATTCCATCACCTTTCAAAAGTGAGTAATTTCCATTTATGATTAGATTTGGAAAATTTAATGGTCCGAAACCATGCTTCAAACTTTCTGGCTCTGATTTATTATCTGCTAAAAATTTAACGAACCCTTCTCTTAGTGCATATTCACTTTTATAGCCCTCGTATCCAAATACAATTCTTGCAGGGAGTGTTGATTCAACTTTCAAAATATGATACATCAATTCCGTTGTAGAGCTTTCAAAAGTAGTTCGCTCCTTTCCACTTTGTATAACATCTTGTTTACAAATCCCCCGATAAGAATCCCGAAATAGTCGTGCAGCAAATGATGGCATTGGCCCATTATCTGATTTATCTAATATATTTCTAAGATTCTCATATGAACTTGAAATTTCATTTTTAGTAAGCCTTTTTTTTACCTGTATGACAGCTATCACTTGCTTGAATGAAACATCAAACTGATCTTTCGTATAGGGTATCGGCTCACCGTTCCCTTCAATAAGAATAATATCCATTTCATCACTCCGTGTTCCATCATCAGCTTTAATAAATGAATTTGTAACAATATTGAGATTCAAATCTTTAAATATTGCTTTATTAAGTAGGGCTTCGGTCAATCCTTCGTAAGTATTTCCAATTGTTGGTCGATGCGTAATATTCAGCAAATCGATTCTTTTTTTCTCTTCTTCCTTAATTCTTTCAAGCAGTTCTGCGATGGTATTTATCATAATCCAATCCTAGTAAAATTAAAACATCCAATATAAAGATAAATCACTCATACATAAAGCAAAGGTACAGGCATGCGGATGCGAGAGCTGCAAGGGTTCGCTTCGCCTGTTAGGAAAAAAAATCTCCACCCTACGGGTAGTATTTTGTTCCCACAGCCCTTGCTGCAATCGCACCGTCCTGTGATGACGGGGCATTATGTATAAGTTCTTATTCAGAGTCCGTTTCGGCAGCCGGTGGTTGTTGGCGGGCGTTCGCACCTCAGGTCATCCGTTCCATGCAGGCATTCAGCGTTTCGGTATCACCGATTATACGCTACGTGTCTTTTGGTTCGAGTTGTGCCTTTCAGAGCTTCCTTTTTAGGGGGCTCTTTTTTTTACTCGTACAGGGAAAATTTTAAAAAGAGAAAAGCAAAGTTAGGCGGGCTCGCACAATCCAAACGCACTATCGGACTGTAAAGGTCAAGCCCTACGGGTTTTGAAAAAAATCTCCACCCTTCGGGTAGTATTTTTTCCAAAAACCTTGACAGCCGACCTCCACCCGCCTTTTCAAGAGCTTTCTCTTTTCTTTTTTTCCCTTTTTTCTTTTCTCTTTTGAAAAAATATATGCGAAGCGCAGCGAGCAAAACTTTAATGGCTCACTGTATGAAATCGTTTCGTATCAAAATACACCGACTGGAAAGCAGCTACCAACAGCCGCACTTCTTTATCCTGAATAAAGGATTGAACAGCGGGAAACCGCTCAACAACGCTTGCCCAAATTGCTTTGTTTGCCTCACAGAATGTGACGAGCACAGGGAATTTCTCTACTGGCTTTGCTTTGGATTATGGAAATCAAAATCCTTCCACTATTTCCTGAAAGGCTCTGTAATTCCTTTCGTCACCATTGGCGAAACTCGAAAACTAATCCGAGAAAGCTTAATCAAGGCAAGCAGCAAATCCCAGGCATTTGAAAAGGCAATTCAAGCACTTCAACTACTCGACACCAGCGAGCAAAAAATCAAGGTCACACTAAAGATGATTGATACTGCCAGACAAGCCATATTTTCTGACTTGATGAAAGAAGCAGGTGCAGGATAGATTCCTGCCCTGCCAAAAAAACAGGGCAACAAAAGCAAAATAAAGCACACCACCGCAACAGCACCCAAAAGAGAACTACCGCCTAATTCTTGAAGTAATTTAGTTGGCGAAGGGCAAATCCATGGTAAGTCCGTGTCAAGTCCAAGCAAATGTTTAACTCCTTAAAAATCGTAAAGAGATGGGAAAAATTAATCAAGGTATTCTCGGTGGCGTATCAGGCCAAGTAGGGAATGTAATCGGTGGAACTTGGAAGGGCATCGATTACCTGCGCATCAAACCTTCCAGTGTAGCGAACCCAAGAACTGAAGGTCAGGTTGACCAGCGTTCGAAATTCTCAACTGTCCTAAGGTTCTTGCAACCAATGACAGACTTCCTGAGAGTCGGTTTCAAGTTGTATGCAAACCGTATGACCCAATTCAATGCGGCTATGTCTTACAACCTGAACAATGCAGTTACCGGAGCTTATCCAAACTTCATGATTGACTATGCAAGTGCATTGGTTACTCGTGGTAACTTGACAGGTGCGGCTAACGGTGCAGCCACTTCTCCAAGTGCTGGAAACGTAGAAGCAACCTGGACAGACAATTCAGGAAGCGGAAGTGCTCAAGCAACAGACAAAGCTCTGATTGTTCTTATGAACACTACCCGAGGAGAAGCAGTGTTCACCACTGCGGGACCAGTAAGGTCTGCCGGATCAGCGACCATTCCAGTGCCTTCTGAGTACTCAGGAGAAGACGTTGAGGTCTTCTTAGGGTTTGTGTCAGAGGACGGAACTAAAGTCGCTAACAGCGTTTATTTAGGCTCTGTAACAGTTGCGTAAAGCGATTGGTGTTTTCGATAAAAACCGCTTCCTTTGTGAGGCGGTTTTTTTATGTCCGCTCCGCTCTAATTTTCCTTTCTTATCCCTTATTTTGCTATTACTCAGCGTTTTTTGTTGCTAATTCGTTTCTGCTGCTTTAGCAACACGCTGAAATACAGTAAGTTAAAAGCAATTCAAATATTTTGTATTGGGAAGTAAATCTGTTTTTTTTTAGTTTTCTTGGTGTTCTTTTGTTTGACTGTCAGTGTTTTATGATTGACTTGTCTTTTCTTTAAATTACTTTATTACTATATTCGTTGACTATTTTGTACACCTCGCATGGTTTGGAGGTGTACAATTGTACACCTTGAATATAGTCTCATGAAAATAACATAAAGAGAAGAAGCTGAAAAGCGGAATGATTAGTCTTTAATATAGAATTTTATAAAGGCACGCCCATATAAGGCACGGGCGTAAGTCTATCGAATGTGGCTGTCAAATGAAGGTCGCAATTTCAGTCTAACCAATACGATAGCTTACGCTATTTTGTTCAAAAAATTAATGGTATAAATATACGGATTTACGGACATAATGGGGATGTTTTTATTGCAGATGAGCGTATAATCCATAAATTTGGAAATGCAAATTGTCGCTATTTCTGATACGCACGGAAAACATCGGGATCTAAATATCCCTGATGGTGACATTCTTATTCACGCTGGTGATGTTACTCGAGGTGGAACAAAAGAACAGGTCGTAGATTTTCTAAAATGGTTTGCTGAACAAAAGCATACACACAAAATATTTGTTGCAGGAAATCATGATTTCTTTTTTGAAGAGGCCGATTCAAAAAAAATCAGACGAATAATACCTAAAGAGATTATTTACCTAAATGATTCAGGCATAGCTATAAATGGTGTCAAATTCTGGGGATCACCCATTACACCGTGGTTCAACAATTGGGCTTTTAATCGTAATCGGGGTAGTGAAATTAAGAAGCATTGGGACTTGATTCCGAATGATACAGATGTGCTGATTACACATGGTCCACCTTTTGGTATTTTGGATGAAACGGTTTACGGAAAAAGGACTGGATGTGAGGAATTGCTTTTGCGAGTCTATCAAGTGAAACCCCAGTACCATATTTTTGGTCACATACACGAGGATTACGGTAGTTTTACGAAGGGAGAAACCTCTTTTGTCAATGCTAGCGTATTGGATGACTGGTATGAGATGAAGAATAAACCAATAATTTTAGATTTGTAATGATGATGGATAAAAAAGACTCTATTTCTATGGTTGACGTTCAGTTAAAGAGCTTTGTAGATTCTAAGCGACCGAAAAATGAAGAGGTGCGCAAACAATTGGATTTTGGTTATTCGTGGGATGAGCAAACGGCTTTACTGTTTGAAATTAGACCACAATGGAATGACCCAAAGAATATTTTAGAATTACCGTTTGCAAAGCTTCGCTTTGTGAAAGCATCTAAAATTTGGAAGCTCTATTGGATGCGAGGATCGGGCAAATGGGAGGCTTATGAACCGAAACCAGAGAGTACTAATCTGCAATTATTGCTGGATGAAATCGATCATGATGGATATGGATGTTTTTTCGGATGATAAACTCTATGAAAAACTATTTCCTCATATCTTTTTTTGTAGCACCACGGTAATACTTCTTTCCATCTTTTGCCCCATCCCACACGTTAGTAACGCCATGTAGTTTAACTGGAGCGTCTTTTTCTAGACGGATTAGTTTTTTGGAAACCTTACGAAAAGTTCTATTCCAGCGCCTTTTATCTTGTTTTTCTGTTTCAGCTGTAGTGATTCCGAATATTTTAGTTTTTCTTACGGATCGAGACATCGTTTTGTAAGCTTTAAATTATGGTCACATGTATCAATGCAAAGATAAGTATGCTTGACGGCTATCCAAACCGAGTGCAACGAGCTCATGAAATAATTCCTTCCTATGCAATTAATTTATAAAGCAGTTCGTGTTGTAACAAATTTTTGCAAAATCTGTTACAGCCAGACGCGTCTATACGTTCCGTAAACATTTAGAAATAAGGCGTAAGAAAGGAATCTAAAATTGTCTTTTGGCGAGTTACTCTTTCACCGTTTCGAGAACTTTACAGCTACATAATTTCCCCTATTCATATTCCATTATTACATATTTATATTGCATATAGGAAACACCATCTAAAGTACGTATTTTTACACCAAATGCAGATTATTATGCCGAAAAGACCAATAAACAGATTGAAAGTAGTACTTGTAGAACAGGGCAAGACCAGCAAGTGGCTTGCTCAAATGCTCGAAAAGAATGAAACGACAATTTCTCGTTGGTGTACTAATGAGGTTCAACCGAGTTTGGATACTTTGTTGCAAATTTCTGCATTGCTAGAAATCGATATCAAAGAGTTATTAAATTCTAGCAAATAATGGGTGTAATCAATAATTACCAAGCGAAATACTTCGCTTACGAGTTATCCAAAAAGGCTACGGCAGAAAGTCCAGAAAAATTTGGCGCGACCTTAATGGATGCTAAAGTGGAATTAAATCCTCATCAAATTGAAGCGGCCTTATTTGCATTTAAATCACCCTATTCAAAAGGAGCAATTTTAGCAGACGAAGTAGGCTTAGGTAAAACTATCGAAGCAGGCATATTGCTGAGTCAAAAATGGGCTGAAGGTAAACGTAAAATTTTAATCATATGTCCATCATCGCTGCGTAAGCAATGGGTAAATGAGTTAGCTGATAAATTTTATCTAAAGTCTGAAGTAGTTGATAATATATCCTATAATAAAAAAATACGTGACGGTGTAAAAAATCCATTTGATGCGGAAGCAACAATTAAAATTTGTTCCTATCAATTTGCACGTAAAAAAGCAGAAGAAATTCAATTAACATCTTGGGATTTAGTGGTCATAGATGAGGCACATTACCTGCGAAATGCCTACAAATACGGTAATGTTACTGCCCAAACCATTCAAAATGCAATACGTGATTATAAAAAAGTATTGCTTACGGCTACTCCACTACAAAACCGTTTAGACGAATTGTTTGGCCTCGTTTCTTTTATAGATCCGGAAATTTTTGGAGACATTAAATCATTTCGTCGGAATTATGTATTGGAGTCAGGAGCACGTGATATCGAAGGTTTGAAGGAAAGATTGAATAGTATCGTTCATAGAACACTGCGTCGTGATGTGAAAGAATTTATTAATTATCGTGAGCGCATTCCCATTACCCAACAATTTACGCCCACAGCACAAGAACAAGATTTATATGAAAAAGTATTAGATTATTTGCGTCAAGAAATAACCTATGCTTTTCCACCTGCTCAAAAGCATTTAATGCAATCAGTAATTTTTAAGTTGCTTGGATCGTCTTCTTTTGCAATCAGTAGAACTTTAGAAGCACTAATCAAACGTTTAAAAGACTTATTAGAAAATGCTAAAGTAGTAGATGACGATTTGTATGCAATGTTTCTGGAGGAATATGAAAATCTTGATGATGAATTAGATGAATTCGAAGGGGATACACAAGAAGATGACGAACAAATAGAAATTTCTCTCGATGATAAAATTGCTATTGAAGAAGAATTAAAACAGCTTGAAGAATTTCTAATTTTAGCCAACAGCATCCAACATAATGAAAAAGGTGAAAAACTTTTACAGGCGTTAGATAAAGGTTTTGATAAATTATACGAATTAGGCGCTAAGCAGAAAGCACTTATTTTTACCGAATCTACACGTACGCAACAGTATTTATTTGAGCGTCTTTCCAAAGAAAAATATAATGGTAGAATTGTCTTGTTTAATGGTAATAATGCCGATCCGCTATCGAATCAAATTTATAAAGATTGGTTAGCAGATGATAAAAATGCAGGAAAGATTACGGGGTCTAAAGCGGTAGATATCCGTCAGGCGTTGGTAGATGCTTTTAGAAGTGATAAATTCGATATCATGATTGCTACCGAAGCTGCTGCCGAAGGTATTAACTTGCAGTTCTGTAGCATGATTGTAAACTACGATTTACCTTGGAATCCGCAACGTGTAGAGCAGCGTATCGGACGTTGTCACAGATACGGACAGGAGTATGATGTAGTGGTGGTCAATTTTTTAAATGCAGCTAATGTAGTAGAAGCTCGTGTTTTTGAATTACTGGAAAACAAATTCCAACTCTTTGCTGGCGTTTTTGGCTCATCTGATGAAGTGTTGGGGACTATTGAAAACGGTGTTGATTTCGAAAAACGAATTATCGAAGTCTACAAACAATGTCGTACCAAAGAAGAAATTGAAGCCTATTTCGCTATGCTACAAAAAGAATTTGAGGATCAAATTGATGAAAAAGTAAAACAAACCCAATCCAAATTATTTGACCATTTTGAAGCTTCTGTTATCGATAAATTGCGTATTACCCTTTCCGAAACCAAAGTATTTATCGAGAAATACGAAAAATGGCTTTGGGAGCTTCTACGATTTTATATGAAACACAAAGCCCAGTTTATATACGACGATTTTACTTTCGTTCTTAATACTGGTGAGAAATACACGCTAAACAAAAAACGAGAAGACGCTAAGCCTTTTCGCTTACAAAGTGCTATCGCACAACAAATCATTCAACAAGGCAAAAAAGAACAAACGCCTCCTGCGCATTTAAAATTCAATTTTTCTCAGCGTAAGGCAACGTATTCTGATATTGAAAAACTAAAATCAAAGCAGGGAATTCTTAAAATAACCAACTTAGAAGTCTCCTCAGAAATCGAATCACATTCTGTACTGTTATTTACAGGGAATACTGCCAGTGGCGAAATTTTAAATGATGAAATGTGCCGTTTCATTCTCGGATTGCCGTGCATAGAAGAAGGAAAAGGTAATTTTAAAACGGAAGATATAGAGCAGGTGCATCAAAAAAACAAGCAGCAAAAACTGGATCATCTCGAAGATACTGATGCTTTGTTGATGCAACGCGAATTCAAAAAATTCCACAACTGGGCTGATGACAAAATTGCTTTTACCGAATCAGAATTACGAGAAGCCAAAAAAGCAGAAAAAGAAATAGACCGTCAAGCTATGCAGGAAGGGTTATCTACAGCAGAAGCATTGGTATTTCAGGAAACTTTGGCGAAAGCGAAGAAGAAAGTAAGTCGTCTAAAAAGGGAAATGTTTGATCGCGAAGAAGAAATTGAAAACGAACGTGACCAGATGATTATCGAAGCCAGACAGAAGTTAAACAGAACCATAACCGAAGAAGAAGTGTTTACCATTTCTTTCGAATTGATATAGAAAATGAAAATTAAGAAAGACATTTTTCAACAGATACTCACCATTGTCAATACGGCTCGTACCAATGCAGTACGCAAAGTAGATAATGAGCGTATGCTGATGTATTGGCAAATTGGGAAACTTATATTTGAAGAAGAACAACAGGGAGAAGAAAGAGCTACCTACGGTACTTTTTTGATTAAGTCAATTTCAGATGAGTTCCAACCCCAGTTTGGTAGTGGCTTTTCTGTACGTCAACTGGAACGATACCGTCAATTTTACAGAATGTTTCCAATTGCGTCCACACTGCGGTCGCAATTCAGTTGGACGCACTATAAATTATTGCTAAGTGTAGACAATGCCGACAAACGTGATTTTTACATTGCGGAAACCGAGAAAAATAATTGGTCGGCGAGACAGTTAGAAAGGCAAATCAATAGCCAATTGTTTGAGCGTTTGCTGATGAGTAACGATGTACAATCGGTTTTGGCTGTAGCGAGACAAGAAAAAGTACCGACAAACGCAAAGGAAATTATCAAAGATCCAATGATTTTAGAGTTTTTGGGTTTGCGCAGAGAAACGGCTTATTATGAAAGAGATTTGGAGACGGCTATTATTACGCACCTGCAAGAATTCATTCTCGAATTAGGAAATGGATTTTCATTCGTAGCAAGGCAGAAACGTATTCACATTGATGGTGATGAATTCTTCGTTGATTTGGTTTTTTACAACAGGCTTTTACAGTGTTTTGTAGTGATAGAAATCAAAACCACAAAACTGACACACGAGAACCTTGGGCAGTTGCAAATGTATGTCAACTATTACGACCGTTATGAGAAACAAGATTTTGAAAACCCAACCATCGGAATTTTGCTTTGCACCGATAAAAACGATGCTGTTGTAAAGATATCTTTACCTAGCGATAACAGCACTATCATAGCTAGTAAATATCAACTCTATCTACCAACAGAACAACAGTTGATTGATGAAGTAAAGAAGGAAATAGAAAAATTAGACAATCAAAATAATGCTTAGTTATTGGTGGTAAATCATCAACAATTGATCATCAACAATCATAAAAATGAGCAACTACGAAAACCTTCAAAAAGTTTTAAAAGAGATATTTGAAATGGACAAGGCTGATCTCGATTTTGGGATCTACCGTGTTATGAACCAAAAACGAGATCAGGTCAACGATTTTATCGATAAAAAACTGCCTAAAGAAATCAAAGATATTCTGGCAAAAATACAATCCAAAGATAGTATCAGCCTGCAAGCCGAATTGGATAAAATGGGCAAAAACCTTGATGATGCCGGTGTAGCGCGTGAGTCTTCAGGAAAATATCTGACGCTACAACAGCAAGTCACCAATGCCATAGATACCAATGCGCTGGAGCAGGAAGTATTTTCGCACTTGGCTAATTTCTTTAAGCGGTATTACAAAGACGGTGATTTCATCTCACTGCGCCGATACAAAATAGATGTCTATGCGATTCCGTACGAAGGTGAAGAGGTGAAACTGCATTGGGCAAATGCCGATCAATATTACATCAAGACATCGGAGTATTTGAAGAATTATGCCTTCAAACTGAGTGATGGCAAAAAAGTATATTTTCAGCTCAAGGAAGCCAGCACCGAACAAAACAACAACAAAACCCAAGGCGATGTAGAACGCCGTTTTGCCCTATACGAAGAATTGCCTTTGGAAGCGATGGATGGCGAACTGCACATCAACTTCACCTACGAAACGCACAAAAAAAGCGTAAAACAAGACGACTTGGCCAAACAGGCTTTGGAGTGGATACAAAACAATATCCCGGCTGAATTTACTTCGGCCTTTGACAAAGCACCCACAGAGAAAAATAAAAACCGCACACTGCTAGAAAAACACCTCAACGATTTCATCAGCCGTAACAGTTTTGATTATTTCATCCACAAAGATTTGGGTGGTTTTTTGCGTCGCGAGCTTGATTTCTACATCAAAAACGAAGTCCTGTTTATAGACGACATCAATACCGAAAACCCAATTTATTTTACAGCTCAGTTATCCAAGATCAAAGCACTGAAAACCGTTGCCAGCAAGATTATTGCCTTTTTAGCACAGATAGAGGATTTTCAGAAAAAACTATGGCTCAAGAAAAAGTTTGTCATCAGTACCAATTACTGCATTACGCTCGATCGTATTCCTGAAAAATATTACGAAGAGATCTTTACCAACCAAGCCCAATTGGATGATTGGAATACCCTCTACAACATTGTCATTACGAGCGAATCGAGGAAATCTCTTTCTGAACATCCGTTTTTAGTGCTTGATACCAAATTTTTCTCCGAAGATTTTAAAGATCGCCTTTTAGCAGAGTTTGACAACCTTGATGAAGAAACTGATGGCTTATTGATAAACTCCGAGAACTTTCAGGCGCTGAACTTGATGCAGGAAAAATACAAGGAAAAAGTAAAAGCGATTTATATTGATCCGCCATATAATACCGGTGGAGATGATTTTATTTATAAAGATAATTTCCAGCATTCAAGTTGGATGTCTTTAATGCAGGATAGGCTAGATATAGCTAGAAATTTTCTATTAGAAGATGGCTCTTTTACAGAAAGTATTGATTTAAAAGAATTAGATAAGAACTTACTATTGTTAGACAATGTTTTTGGAGAAGAAAATAAAAAGAACATCATTACAATAAAAAGAGGTTCAGTAACGGGAGCTAAAGTAGTTAATCCTGGTGTGGTTAATGTAAGTGAGTATGTTTTAAACTATTCAAACAATGCAGATAAATGGTTGCCAGAAAAAGCATACCGAGAGAAAGATTACGATAATAGATATGGAACAGTAATTGTAAATTTTGATGACGATTTTGAAAACTGGCAATTTGAAAGTGTTTTGGAAAGTTTTGCTAGGGAAAAAGGTATTCAGAAATCAAAATTAAAAAAGGAGTTGGGCGGAGATTATGATAATGAACTATTTAATTTTGTAATTAAAAATGCTAACAGAGTTGTTCAATTTGCTTCTTTAGATGAAAAAAGTGTTAGTGCAGATGCTGTGAAATTGAAGCATTTATCAATTGAAAATCCTGATAAGCTATTTTATCAAAGTAGAGAAGGAAAGAACGATTATTATTTATTTCGGGGTAAATTAATACTATTTTATAAAGACAGATTAATTCAAGTAGGGGGGCAATTAATACCAGGTGAACCGATTTCAGATATTTGGGATGATGTTTTACCAAATGATCTGCACAATGAAGGTGGTGTATCGTTAAGAAAGGGAAAAAAACCGGAAAAATTAATTCACAGGATATTCGATATGAGTTCCAAACCAAAGGAACTTATAATGGATTATTTTTTAGGAAGTGGCACGTCAACCGCAGTAGCTCTAAAATCTAATAGAAAATCTCTTGGAGTTGAACAAGGGAAATATTTTAGAGATGTAACCTTAAAAAGAATAAAAAATGTACTCAAAGGAGCTGATAAATCAGGTATTACTAACGATACGCTTTGGCAAGGGGGGGGCATTATCAAATACCAAGTTTTAGAAAGCTATGAAGATGCACTCAACAATCTGCAATTGGGCAAAAGCAGTCAAGATGGTTTGTTCCAGTTTAGCGATGCCGCACAAGAAGACTATTTGCTCAACTATATGCTCGATGTAGAAAGCCAGGACCATTTGTTCAACATCGCCATGTTCCGCAATCCGTTCAATTACCAGTTAAAAGTGACCGAGAATAATGAATTGGTTCCAACCAAGGTAGATTTGGTAGAAACTTTTAATTATTTAATTGGCTTGTATGTAGAGCGTATACAACGTGTTGGCGACATCAAATTTGTAGAAGGCAAAACCCGAGAAGGCATCAAAACCTTGGTTATCTGGCGGAATCTAGAAACCACCACTAACGAAGAAACCGCACAGCGTTTCCGTAAAATCTACGATAGTGTTCGTTCTTCTGAGTTTGACCACATTTACATCAACGGCGACCACCATTTCGATAACATCCGCACCGGAGAAGATACGTTTAAGGTAAAAAGCTTAGAGGAAACTTTCTTTAAGAAGATGTTTAATATTTCTGAATTGTAATGGCAAATCAAGTTGTGGAAAAGAAGAAAGACCTTCAAATTGATACCCTTACCATAAGCCAACTGTTGCAGATGCAGGATTTGAGTATTCCTGTGTATCAACGTCCTTACAAATGGAGTGAGAAACATATTTCGCAGTTAATTGAAGATGTTAATTTCTTTAAGAGAAAGTCTGCTTACAGATTGGGAACATTGGTTGTACACAAAGATGCTAATAAGCCTGAGTTGAATATTGTGGATGGGCAGCAACGTACCATCAGTTGTATTTTGCTATTCAGAGCCATTTGTGAAACTATTAAAATTGAAGATCCACATTTAAAGAAAGAAATAGAAGCAATTAGTAAAAACCTAGTAGATTTTGATTTCAGCAATGAGACCTCCGCTTATAATATTCAACGAAATTATACCGTTGCTAAACGGGCTGTAGCAAAGTGTGATGAAGACTTTGTAAGGTTTTTTCTTAATCATTGCGAACTTATTTATTTTGAAATTGGACACATCAGTGAAGCATTTCAGTTTTTTGATTCGCAGAATGCCAGAGGCAAAGATTTGGATCCTCACGATTTGCTGAAAGCCTATCATTTGAGGGAATATGCTGAAAATGATGAGAAACTAAAATTGGAAAGTGTAACGGTATGGGAAAGGCATCAGTCTAACGAGCTTGCAAAATTATTTGCAGAATATTTATTCAGAATCCGGTCTTGGTCTCGAGGAGATTCTGCACAGGTATTTGATAAGAATAAGATATATCTTTTCAAAGGTTTAACGATAGAAAAAATTGGTGATTTTAAATATGCCGATTCTTTGAGAATATTGCATCATTTCACCGATGAATATAATAAAAGTTACCACCGGCAAATAGATTTGGGCAAGAAGCCTTATCCATTTCAGTTGGATGCGCCTATCATAAACGGAAGACGATTTTTTGAGATGATCACATATTACAAAGATATTTTTGATATGTCTATTAAAAATATCCAAGACCATCTAAAACTCAATGAAAACTCAAAGAATATTTTCCATACAATAACAAGCTATGGTGGTTGGGAACGTACCGGCGATACTTATGTAAGAACGCTTTTTGAGTGTGCATTGGTTTTTTATGTAGATAAATTTGGATTTAACCACATCAATGAAGCTGTTGAAAAAATCTTTGCTTGGGCCTATCGATTGCGATTAGAATACTACGCCATTCAGTTTGTGAGCGTTGATAACTATGTTTTGGAAAACAATCTGTTTGCTGATTTTAAAAACAATTATGCTCCGCAGGAAGCTTTGGGAAGACCGGTTGATTATAATTTCAGAAGACAAAGGTCGATCAGTGAACTCGAAGAAATATTAAAATCGCTTTATTACATCAATTAATGTCGCATCAAGTACAAACTTTCAATATCAAGGAATTATTCAATTCGGGAAAATACCGAATTCCTATTTATCAGCGTAACTACGCCTGGGGACGAAGTGAAATTTTACAACTTATCCAGGATATCGTTGATTATATACCCGAAAAAACAAATTATTATATTGGAACGTTGGTGGTTTATCCACAGAAAATAAATGAAGAAACTGTTTATGATGCAATAGATGGCCAACAGAGACTTACTACTTTATCGATTATGTTGTCAGTTTTAAAAAATAAATTTAAGGAAGTTGAGTGGTTTGATAAGCAGATATTGAATTTTGAAAGCCGTCCGTTGTCTCAAAATGCAATGAGTTTTGCTAAAGCTGGCTATTTTGACGGTCACAAAGAATACCATTCTACCATTAAAGAAGCTTACGATAGCATAGAAATAGAACTGGAGACAAAGCTTGCTGAGAGTGGTTTGAGTATAAATCAATTTGCTTTGTTTCTCGAAAACTATGTTACCATTTTACGCGTTGAAGTTCCTCACGATACCGACTTAAATCATTATTTCGAAATAATGAATAACAGAGGAGAGCAATTGGAAAAACACGAAGTGGTGAAATCAATGTTGCTCGATACGTTGTATGATGAAAAAGATGAAGGCAATGAGCAACTTCAGGAATTGTTTCATATCATTTGGGATGCTGTTCAAAATATGGAACGTTATGTGCAGTTTGGTTTTGAACCGGCGCTAAGAAAATCGCTGTTTGGGATAGATTGGTCAACCTTGCTTATTAAAGATTCCGAGACGCTTATTGAGGCATTTTTAGATTTTAATGATCAAAAAGACGCTGGTGACGAACATTTCAAAATGAATATCGCTGAAATATTAGATCATAACCAAGTGTTTTCAAATGAAGAAAATATATTCGAAATTTCAGAACGATTTACTTCGCCTATTAATTTTCAAAATTTTCTACTGCATATCCTTAAAATTCAAACTGAAAATAGTAACGTTTCATTAGATGACAAAAAGTTGATAGACTTCTTTAAGCAAACAATCAGAAGCAAGACCAAAGAAAAAGCTAAGCAATTTGTATTAGACTTTATGTTTAATCTTCTACGTGGAAAATGGTTGATGGATTCCTATGTGATTAAAAGGCAATTTGTAGCCGATAAAGAAGGCTGGAGTTTGCTAAAACTTAAATCTAACGACGGTAAAAAAGGGTACTATGTGAATACTTTTGGTAAGGATGAAAATTGGGATAATGAATACATTGTTATGTTGCTTTCAATGTTTCATGTATCAACACCAACTATGATCTATAAACATTGGTTAAATGCTGCTTTATTTCATTTAATGAACACCGAAGAAGTAGATTTTGAGGATTATCAGCTTTATCTGGAAAAAATCGCCAAGCAACTAATCTGTTTTAGATTTTTGAATACAGAGAAGGAAAGTAATTTAGAATACAACCAGCTCATTTACCATGCTGAAGAAGTAAATGAGGACTATCCCATGATTAACTATGACAACCCACTTCTCAATTATAAAAGGATCGAGAATAATTTGGTTTTCAATTTTTTGGATTATGTACTTTGGAATGAATTGGATGTAGGCGATGAGGGTGTCGATTTTGAATTCACTTTTCGCAGTTCGGTAGAACACTATTTTCCGCAAAATCCTATTGGAGGTAGACCTTTAGAAGATAAAGAGGCATTACATTCTTTTGGAAACCTATGTTTAATTAGCCATCAGAAGAACTCAAAACTGAATCATCATTTGCCTTCTGCAAAAAAGAATTACTATTCTAAACTGAACAGCAAAACTGGATTAGCGTATGACACTATAAAACAATATATAATGATGAATGAGTATGATGCCGATACTTGGGATGAAATGAGTATTGAAGACCATCATAAGAAAATGGTTGATAAGCTAAATGATTTCATTCAAAATTAAAATGTACTTAAATGGCAAACTTTCACGACAAACTCGTACTCAATAAATATATGCTGTCGCTTTTTGGTATAGACAGCATTGGCAAAAAAATCATCGGTAAAAAAGGCGTTGAAATTTTCACCGACCTCAAATTGTCTGTAAACGAAGGCTATACCGAAGAAGGTAATACTTTTTATCTACAAACGCTCATCAGTCATTTGTATGGGTCTGAACATCTTACACACACGATGTTGCAAACCTATGATGAAAACATCGTTCGCTACACCAAGCAAATCTCCGAAAACCGGGAAGAACAGATAACCTGGAAATATTTTCAGTATTTGTCTTTGCTTTTTACGGAAGTGTATTTGGATAAGTATTTTCAGAATAAGGTAAAATTGCTGGCAGATCTGAATGCGTATGTGATAACGTTTAATCAAAAGCAATACGAACTAATAGCGAAAATCGGGAGTAAAAAAGCAAAGGATGTTTTTATTGCATCTCCATTTACTTTGCAAAGTTTGAACAAACTAGCCTTTTGGAATGCTACAGGTTCGGGAAAAACCTTGCTTATGCACATCAACATCAAGCAATATCTACATTACGCCAATCACTACAATGTACACCACCAAAACAAAGTGTTACTCATAACCCCAAACGAAGGATTGAGCAAACAACATTTGGCTGAGTTTAAATTCTCAAACATACAGGCAAACAGTTTTAGTAAGAAAACGCCCGAGATGTTTTCGGGTAAGGAAGTAGAAGTGTTGGAAATTACCAAACTGGCAGAAAGCAGTGGCGACAAAACCGTAGCCGTAGATAGTTTTGAAAGCGATAATCTGGTTTTGATTGATGAAGGTCACGGTGGAATGAGTGGCGACAGCTGGAAAAAATATCGCGACAAACTCAGTCAAACAGGCTTTGCTTTCGAATACTCGGCTACTTTTGGACAGGCCATCAATGCTGCTTCAGGTGCTAAAAAATCAGAATTTACACAAGAATATGCCAAGAGTATTTTGTTTGACTACTCCTATAAATATTTTTATGAAGATGGTTATGGTAAAGATTACCGCATTCTCAACTTAAAAAATGATGATGATCGATACCGAAAATTGTATCTCACTGCCAATTTGGTTTCGTTCTTTCAGCAACAGTTGTTGTTTAAAGAGCAAAAAACGTCTTTGCGAGATTTTCTCTTGCACAAACCTTTGTGGGTTTTTGTAGGTGGTAAAGTGAATGCTGTAAGAAAAGAAGGCGGCAAAGAAGTTTCGGACGTGTTGGAAATCATTTATTTCTTAACCGATTTTTTGAAAAATCCAACCGTTTCTATTCAGCAGATAGATGAGGTGGTTCATAACAAAGCCGGATTGGTCGATAAAAAAGGCTTTTCAATTTTCGAAACGTCTTTCAGCTATTTGTTAGATCAAAATCTGGATGCGCAAACAATTTTTACGCAAATCAACGAATTGGTTTTTAATAATACTACGCTTGGCGCCAATTTGTACCTAGACAATCTGAAAGGTGCCGATGGCGAACTGGGCTTGCGTGTAGGCGATAACGATTACTTTGGTGTGATCAATGTGGGAGATGAAAAAACCTTGTATCAGCTGGCCATCAACAACAATGTCTTAGGTAGCGAAAAAGATTTTTCTGATTCTTTGTTTAAGAAAATCAATGAAGACACTTCTCCGATTAATTTGCTGATTGGTTCCAAAAAATTCTCCGAAGGTTGGTCTTCTTGGCGAGTATCGTCTATGGGGTTAATGAATGTAGGAAAATCGGAAGGTTCGCAAATTATACAACTATTTGGGCGTGGCGTGCGATTGAAAGGATATCAATTTTCGCTGAAACGGTCTACAGGGTTAGATGATTATCAAAAACCAGAAACCATCAAACAAATCAAGCCTTTGCTTCGCCATTTAGAAACGCTACAAATCTTTGGTGTAAAAGCCGACTACATGGAGCAGTTCAAATCGTTCTTGGAAGAAGAAGGTTTGCCGGTAAATGACTCTTCTTGGATTACCATTAACATTCCTACGGTTCAAAAAGAAATTGTCGCGCAAAACAAACTCAAACTCATTGCCGTAAAGGAAAGCGAAAACTTTAAACGGAATATCATACTTGCGTTGGTTTACAACGAGAAAGTGTTTGATGGCAGATTGGTTGAACTTGATTGGTATCCAAAAATTGATGTTCTAGAGAAAAAAACGTCTGGTGCGGCAATGGCTAAAAACAATGGCTTTTTAAATGCCAATCATATTTCTTTACTCAATTGGAATGCGATTTATTTAGAAATTCAAAATCATAAGGCTGATAAAAGTTATTACAATTTAGGCATTCAGTTAGAAGATTTGAAAAGCATCATGCAAAATGTATCTTGGTATAATTTGTACATTCCTGCCCATCATTTAGAATTTTCGAGGTACGAAAATGTAGCTATTTGGCAAGAATTAGCCGTTACATTACTAAAAAAATACATTGAGCAGTTTTATCTCTTTTACAAAAATGAATTTCATTCCAATCACGTAGAAGCTATTATTTTAAATGGTGCTGATGAGAATTTTGTCCTGGAATACGACTTTAGGTTAAACACTGAGGAAGATGTCGTTCAGTTTCAAAACAAAATTGAAGAGTTGAAAACAACGGTTTTAGAACCAGCCTTTTCACATATTCAAATAGCATCAGAAGCCAGTGCCTTCGACAATCTATTGCATTTGTATAAGCCTTTGGTTTATCTGGGCAAAAACTATCAAAACCAAATACAGGTAAGTCCGATAGCCTTAGACGTGTCCGAAAAGCAGTTTTTAGATGATTTAGTAGATTACACTTTAAAAAATCAGGAATCGCTGAGGGAAATAGAAGTGCACGTGCTGCGCAACCAAAGTAAGAAGGGCTTAGGTTTTTTTACAGATGGAAATAATTTCTATCCGGATTTTATATTATGGATCATTAGAGGCGGGAAACAACACATCAAATTTATTGATCCCAAAGGTATTCGTAATTCTAAAGGGATTAATGATCCGAAAATTCAGTTTCATAAAGTCATTAAGGAAAAGATACAACCGCAGGTTATTGAAAGTGGTATAGAGTTGGATTCCTACATTATTTCCAACACTTCGTACCTAGAGGTTCAATGGAAGGATAATTTGTCGATTAAAGATTTTAACAATGTGAATGTATTTTTTCAAAAAGAGAATGCAAACAGTTACATAAGCAGTATATTGCTATAAAAAATTAGTGGGCAGCGATCGTTGAGTTCTACGTTTTCTGTTTTTTGCTGGAATTGCGGTGCAAGCCAAAACGTTTCAGTTTAGGTAATTTCTAAAATGCAAGGAATTTCTGGTATAAAGTTACTAGCTAGTAGGATCAACCCAAATACTAGAACTGATATCCATAAAGGAATCTTGAGCTTTTGTTGCTTAGTGGTGTTTATCATCATCTTACAATATAAGCATAATATTGAACTACCCAGATAGAGGAGCGGCAAAGTTAGTTTTCATCTAGCGAAGTCGATAAATGCATGTAGAGCTCTATTAGAATGCTCCACCGGGGCTGCCCACTTTTATTACTTTTCTGTATGATAGAAAAAAAGAAGAAAGACTGGTTTAAATTGAAGAGATACCCTCATATAGGTTTTCCATTAACTATTTCGGATCGCCCCTGGGTATTAAATTATATTCAGACCAAGACATCTACGCATTCCTTCTTACCCTTCATCCATAGAACTTCAAAAGTCCGAAGGTTTCGTAAGCAGTACTGTGAAAATACAGGCACCGTCCTTAATGGAGGGTTACGTGTCGCCAATAATAAGCCTCGGGAATTATACTATGCAAGCCATTTAGATACTGCTATCTACAGCTATTATAGACAGAAATTAGATGATAAATATGAGAGATTCCTTTTGACAGCTTCATTTCGAGATACTGTATTAGCTTACCGTCAAATACCGATTGATCCTACTAGGAAATGTTCAAAAAGCAACAAATGCACCATTGACTTCGCTAAAGAAGTATTTGACGGTATTACAAGGTACGATCAAAATCAATTTGTTGTTATGACATTTGACGTGTCTAGCTTTTTTGATAACCTAAATCATAGGCTGTTGCTTGAAGAATGGTGCAAACTTCTCAAGGTTGACAGATTGGATGCTGACCATTTTAATATATACAAGAGTCTAACTCGTTTTAATTATGTAGAGTTAATTGATTTGTTCACTCGATACCAAGTTCAAATAATTACAGAAAGGAAAGATAACGACGGGAAACCGATAGCTCGTAGACCGAAACGTGTGTCTGCGATAAAATACTTACGAAACCAAAATGCAGTTTCCTTTTGCTCGAGCAATGAGTTCTTTAAAAATAGTAAAGACTTGATAAAAAGGAAGCGGTATCAAGTCAATGACGATGGTGAATTTAAATTAAACGAAAAAGGGGAAAAGGTCGCACGAGATTTTGGCATCCCGCAAGGTACTCCTATAAGTGCCTTACTGTCGAACATATATATGATACCGTTTGATGAAAGAATTTCGAACATAATCGGTTCAGATGGTTTATATCGACGCTATTGCGATGATATCATCGTTGTCTGTTCTAAAGATAAATATGTCAATATTCGAAGGTGTATATACGATGCAATCTCTGAGCGAAAGTTGGAAATCCAACAAAAAAAAACGCAAACATTTCACCTGCAAAAGAAAGAGGATATTATGATACTAGGACAGGAGTTTCCTGACAGAATCAACTATAACAAGAAATTGACCTATCTGGGTTTTGAGTTTGATGGTCAAAGCGTACTTTTAAAAAGTGCCAGCCTTTCAAACTATTATCGAAAAATGAAACGAGGTACGAGAAGAGGAAAATACTATGCATCTAAAATGTACCATGGTGTACCTCAAGAATTATTTAAGAATAGATTGTATAAACGTTATAGCCATTGGGGAGCAAAACGGAAGAGACTGTATATTCGCGACAGGTATAATCCTGAGAAATTCATTCCTACGGATCGCTATAACTGGGGGAATTTTTTGTCCTATGTTTATAAAGCTGATAATGTATTTAAAGAAGGGAAAATAAGGACACAAGTGAAGAGGCACTGGAAAGTACTAAATAAGCTGATAAAGACATAGGTCGATTTTGATTACCGTCAGATAGAAAGAACGTTGATTAGCGGGTTCAACGTTCAAGACCTTTGTAGGTTCCCTACCAAGGGTAAAGAATCACACAAAGATATGAGATGATTCAAAATGTTCCAAAATCTATCCTTTGCCAGATTTGAATGTAACATCGTTTGTATGCAATCTGTATTTTATGAAATTTAATTTACTAAAAGTCAGTGAATAACACTTTTTGTATCGGGAAGTAGATTTTTTTTGTATTAAAGATGTGATATAATATATGTAATTTTAGAGCCTAATCCAACGTATTGGATATTCTTAACGATTATTGCTTTTATGGATGATATTATTCTTTTTTTTGAAAATCAGGATCCGATTGTTGGGGCTTTTTATGCCACGACCTTTACGTGGTTTGTCACTGCAGTAGGCGCATCAACCGTATTTTTTTTCAAAGCGATCAACCGTAATTTTATGGATGGTATGCTTGGCTTCACGGGAGGAGTGATGGTGGCGGCAAGTGTATGGAGTTTGCTGATACCAGCCATGAACATGAGCGAGGGTGAAGGTTTTATAAAAGTAATGCCCGCGATTTTAGGATTTCTTTTGGGTGCTGGTTTTTTATATGCGTTAGATAGGCTATTGCCTCACCTCCATGTTAATTTTAAACAGGTTGAAGGAGTTAAATCTCCCTGGCAGAAAACAACATTATTGGTACTTGCTATTACACTTCACAATATTCCCGAGGGACTCGCTGTCGGTGTTTTGTTTGGAGGAGTTGCTGTGGGGCTTCCAGAAGCCAGTATCGCAGGAGCAGTGGCTTTGGCAATAGGTATCGGACTGCAGAATCTGCCGGAAGGAATTGCGGTAGCTATGCCTCTTCGACGTTTAGGTATGAGTCGTCGGAAAAGTTTTTTTTATGGACAGTTTTCTGCCATAGTAGAACCTATAGCAGGGGTTGTTGGTGCTTTAGCAGTTACGGTTTTTACACCAATTTTGCCTTATGCCCTTGCATTTGCCGCAGGAGCTATGATTTTTGTAGTTGTAGAAGAAGTTATTCCAGAAGCGCAACAAAATAAAGATTCAGATATTGCCACAATTGGGTTCATTATTGGATTTTTAAGTATGATGTCTTTAGATGTAGTTTTAGGATAAATAAAGGACACGTCATTACCCTTTGTCTATATTTAATTTTTTTGATTATATTGACCTTACTTATCTCAAATGAGGAAATATACTTATGGATTTTAAGAAATTGGATACTGTAAATTGGGGAATGATAGGTACGGGAGATGTAACAGAAGTAAAGAGCGGCCCCGCATTCTATAAAATACAAAATTCGAAATTAGTGGCTGTGATGGCACGCACCCTGGATAGGGTAAAGGACTACGCCCGGCGACACGATGTTTCTACCTACTATACAGATGCAAAGCAATTAATTGATGATCCACAGGTAAATGCAATTTATGTTGCTACACCTCCAAGTACACACATGGAGTATGCGATTAGAGCGATGCGAGCGGGTAAGCCCGTTTACGTAGAGAAACCGATGGCGATGAGTGTAAAAGAATGTGAAGAGATGAATACGATATCCGAGCAGACAGGCATTCCACTTTTTGTCGCATTTTACAGAAGGGGCATGGAATACTTTAATCAGCTAAAACAGCTGTTAAGTGAAGGTAAAATCGGAACGATACTTACAGTCGATACTAAAATAGTACAAGCTCCTTTTGCCAGTGATCTTGACCCCCAAAAGCACAGCTGGCGAATCAATAGAAACATCGGTGGAGAAGGATATTTTGTTGATCTGGCTCCTCATACATTTGATATTTTGGATTATTTACTAGGTGAAATTGTAACGGCAGGTGGAAATGCTATTAATATTGCAGGGAATTATGCAGTCGCGGATACCGTTGTGGCGAGTTGGAAATTTAAGTCCGGTGTTTTAGGAACAGGACTTTGGACTTTCTCCAGTACGCAATCCGCTGAATCGGATACGGTGATTATTACAGGAACCCGCGGCACGATCTCATTCAGCACTTTCAAACTGACGCCAATTGAAGTGCGTACAGATACTGGGGTCGAAATGTTTGACTTCGACAGACCACAGCATATACAGATGGGACTTATTCAAACAATTGTTGACGAATTGACAGGGAAAGGTGCAAGTCCTTCCACAGGAATCTCAGGACTACGGACTGCAAAAGTAATGGAGCAGATACTCGGCTGATAACACACTTATATACTTGATTGTATCAATCTAATACTAGGGAATGCTATGTTTTTAATTCGAAAGCCTGAGATATATTACTATCTCAGGCTTTCTTCTTCGTGAGGTATTCATTATACCCTATTATTTTTTTGCCATTACTTGTCAGTCACCTACTTATATAACGTCTGTGGCTTTAAATTGTTGTAAAAAAGAGTAAAAAACTAACCCATCAATGTGTGTCTAAAACTACGATACTTGAGTTGTGCTGAATACTTTTCCAAATTTAGAAAACGTTTCATTGGCCACTTCTATCGCTCTTGCATGGCTGGTTGGGTCTTCCCCATACGCATTGAGTACGGTTGTAAATGCACGCCACATTTTTTCGGTATCTGTTCCATAGCCCGAAAAGAAAGAAGTTCCGGCTGTGATACCATATTTGCTTAGCATTTGTACAATGTATGTTCCTCCCATGATAGAACCTTCTAGGACATATAAGGCCGACAGCGCTTCTAGGGGGGAGCTTATTTGTGGAACATTGGCTTCAGGGAGATTGCCTACACTTCCGCCCAGTTCTTCAATATCTTGTTTTATATAGTTTGAATTCCTACGTTTAGCATGATCTGGTAATACCTCGCTCGTAATATAAGGTGCTATGATTTTTTCCACCGCATTGAAGTACGCGTAAAATTTTTTTAATACTTCTGCGTAGTCAGTATTGGAGCGAATGGATTTTAATTGACGAACAACTGTACCTTCTAACTTTTGATGTGCAGCACTGGTGCCGTCTTTGATATTTTGACTCAACATGATTTAATCTGTTTTATTTATAACGATTCTATACAAAGATTGGTATTTATTAGATTATTTGTATGCTTCTTTTCGCTTAATCATCTATGAAATTCGCTATTTTCTAGAACCATTGTTTAGGAGTATATATAACGTAGACTAGGTAAGGGGCTTATATTTACATTTCAATGAGAAATTTAACTAAAAAGATCACGATTAATTATTGGAGCCCGATCATACTTATATATTAACAATATAGGCATATTGTATTGGGGGGTTAACGCAATATTTTTTCCATTTTCCGGCCCTTCGCCAACTCATCTACCAATTTGTCCAAATACCGAGCCTGCCGTGTCAACGGATTTTCGATTTCCTCTATACGATACCCACAGATTACTCCGGTGATGCGGTGGGCATTGGGGTTTAGTGAAGCCTGTTGGAAGAAAGTTTCAAAAGTTATATTTTGTAGTATTAAATCCTGCAACTTTTTGCTGTCAAAGCCAGTTAACCATTCTATGACCTGATGCAATTCTTCTTTTGTTCTACCTTTCTTCTCTACTTTTGCGAGATACATTGGATAGACCGAAGCAAAACTCATTTTTGCAATACGTTCATTATGTGTGGCGGAAGTGTTCATACCTTATATTTTTAATTGTTCGTGTTAGATTACTTTTTTTTAAATATATATATATCAATTTGCATTTTTAATTAGCAAATTAGAATGTAGAAAATTAAATCAAAAAAATGAAAATTTTATTAAAATTAGAAGAATTTGCGATATTACTGCTTTGTGTGTTTTTATTTAGCAAATTAGATTTTGGATGGTGGTGGTTTCCAGTGTTATTGCTGTTGCCTGATATAGGAATGGTTGGTTATATCATCAATCCCAAAATCGGTGCTTTTACCTACAATCTATTACATCATCGCCTTGTAGCATCATTGGTTGCTTTTGTTGCCCTCACTTATGGCAATGGATATTGGCAATTAGTGGCCATTATTTTATTTGCTCATATTTCATTTGATAGAATTTTGGGATATGGCTTGAAATATAACGACAGCTTTAATAGAACGCATTTGGGTGTAATTGGTAAAAAATAATAAAAATAGAACATTTTGAAGATATGACGAGCTCCATATTTTTTATATCATCTCATATCATGGAGCTTAGCTCCGCTTTAAATAAAGATCGTATCTGTTTTCAAATATTTGACAACCGATGCCAATGGGGAAAGCAATATTCAGTTTACCTGTCAATTGGTTTCAGGTGTAGCCGAAGAGAAGTGAGGAATACGGTTTCTATAAAGAGAAAAAATATTTGAAATTTTGAAATCAATCGTTCCGAAGCAAGGTTGAAATATGTCAACCAAGGAAACATTGGTTATGAATCAAGGTCTTAGGTTGATCGTTTTTTTTCAGCCTGTTTCAATTTTTTTTCAGCCCTTTTTTCCTTAAAGTTTTTTACTGCGGTCTTTTTTCCGGTATCGTTCTTTGCTCCTTTATCTTTTGACATATTGTTTTATATAAGGTAGTTTTTTTGTAAGGTAGTGTTTTTAAAAGATATAATACAGTGATATAAAAAAGATGACAATTAAAATGACGGTTTGATGTTTGTTAGCATTTCAATAAATGCATTCATCAAATTTGAAATTTCGATTGAACCTTGTAAATAAAAAATGATAATTTTTTTTGTTTTTGAATTTAATATCGTAATATTGCGATATAAATATAGAAATGGGAGTTACAAAGACAGAAATATATAATGACGAACAAAACAGATTAGCGTCGCTTCTTAAAGTTTTAGGGCATCCTGCCAGAATAGCAATTCTGCAATATATTATTAACCAAAAGGCATGTATTTGTAATGATCTGGTTGAGGAATTAGGATTAGCACAAGCGACTATTTCACAACATTTAAAAGAATTAAAAAGTCTTGGAATTATTCAAGGTTCAATAGATGGAAAATCAGTTTGTTATTGTATTGATGAGAAAGTATGGAAGGAATTTCAAGAGGACTTTAATACCTTTTTTAATCAGGAGGTAAAAGTAAACCAATGCTGCTAATGGCTTTTTTTATACTTTAATATCGTTATATTGCTATATAGCGTTTGTATATTTAAGTTATCTATTTTATCATTTTTAGAAATTAGTTATTATGAAATTATCAGACATCAAAGAAATCTTACCAGCATTAGAGAATGTTCAATTTCAATTAGAAAATGGAACATTTGTTCCCGAACATTTTCACGTTACAGAAGTAGGACAAATCATCAAAAATTTTATTGATTGTGGTGGAGTACTCCGTACAGAAAAAGCAGTCAATTTTCAATTGTGGAATGCCGATGATTATGAGCACAGATTGAAACCAGGAAAACTATTAAGCATAATTAAACTTTCAGAAGAAAAATTAGGAATTGAAGATGCAGAGATTGAAGTAGAATATCAAAGCGATACTATTGGTAAATACGATTTGGATTTCAACGGAAAAACGTTTGTACTGAGAAATAAAACTACGGCCTGTTTAGCTCAGGATGCCTGTGGTATTCCTTCCGAGAAACAGAAGAAAAGCTTGTCCGAGTTAACTGTAAATCAATCCTCTTGTTGTACTCCCAATTCCGGATGTTGTTAAACCTTTAAATAAGATATTATGTATCCGATATTATCAAATACAATTCAACAGTTACGATGGGAACAGACCAATACTGATGACCGTAAAAGTGCATTACAGCCATTGATCGATTTTATTCAACAAAAAATAGATAGCAAGCAGGAAATAAATCTCACTTTCATTTGTACTCATAATTCGCGTAGGAGCCATTTGTCACAGGTTTGGGCGCAAGTAGCAGCTTCTCACTTTGGTATTCAGCGTGTGTTTTGTTATTCGGGAGGTACTGAAGAAACCGCATTGTTTCCTAAAGTAGCAGAAACCTTATCCAATCAGGGATTTAATATTTTTAAGATTAATGAAGGTAAAAACCCGTTATATGCCATAAAATATTGTAATAATTCCCTGCCAATAATCGGGTTTTCTAAAAAATATGACAATCCTTTCAATCCAGTATCCGATTTTGCAGCTATAATGACCTGTTCGCAAGCTGATGGTGGATGTCCGTTTATCACTGGTGCTGAAAAAAGGATTCCCATCACATTTGAAGATCCTAAAATTTCAGATAACACTTCGGATCAGACAAAGGTATATGAAGAAAGGAGCTTACAAATAGCAATAGAAATGTTTTATGTCTTTTCAAAGATTACAAATTAGCCAATGCAACCGAAACTAAAATTCTTAGACAGATACCTAACTTTATGGATATTCTTTGCAATGGCTTTAGGTTTAGGCTTAGGATATTTCTTCCCTGAAATTTCAAAAAATACAAATACTCTATCCATAGGTACAACAAATATTCCGTTGGCGATAGGTTTGATACTGATGATGTACCCACCATTGGCAAAGGTTGATTATTCCTTATTGCCTATCGCATTCAGGGATAAAAAGGTAATCAGCATCTCCTTATTACTCAACTGGATTATCGGGCCAGTTTTGATGTTCGTGTTAGCCATTCTGTTTTTAAGGAATGAGCCGGATTATATGATAGGTTTGATATTGATAGGTTTGGCAAGGTGTATCGCAATGGTGATCGTATGGAATGACTTAGCCAAAGGTAACAGGGAATACGCAGCCTTATTGGTTGCATTAAACAGTATCTTTCAAGTGTTTACTTACAGCTTCTTAGTTTGGTTATTCATTAACGTATTACCCAACAAATTAGGATTAGCCAATTTCAATGTAAGTGTATCCATAAAAGACGTAACCGAAAGCGTATTGATATACTTAGGTATTCCTTTCTTAGCAGGTTTTCTAAGCCGTCATTTTCTAGTCAAATCAAAAGGCATTGAATGGTATAACAGGAAATTCGTGCCCAAAATATCGCCCATTACATTGTATGCGTTACTGTTTACCATAGTATTAATGTTCAGTCTAAAAGGCGATAAAATAGTAGAGTTGCCAATGGATGTGGTAAAAGTAGCTATACCGTTAATCATCTATTTTGTGCTGATGTTTTTCGTGAGCTTCTTTATCAATAAATCCTTTAAAATTCCTTACGACAAAAACGCATCTATCGCATTTACAGCCACCGGAAACAATTTTGAATTAGCAATAGCCGTAGCAATAGCGGTTTTTGGTATTCATTCGCCACAGGCATTTGTAGGTGTTATAGGACCATTGGTAGAAGTTCCGGTACTCATACTATTGGTTAAGGTAAGTCTATGGCTAAAAAGGAAGTATTACAATTAAAACTTCCCTCGTTCAAGTTATTGATATAATTATTCAATTGCTTATTTGTCAATGTCTGCTTTACCAAACACTAACGATGGTTGAGAAAGCAGGCATATTTCGGGATCAATTTAAATATTCGAATTAGGACGAGTTTTGGGACCACGCTTGTAGATAATCAGTCCGTTAAGGAAATTTCGGAGCAACTGGTCGCCGCAAGGTTTAAAATTTGGGTGGTCTTCTTTGCGGAATATCGCGCCTAGTTCAGTTTTTGTCACTCTGAAATCGACAAGGGCCAATACTTCAACAATATCGTCGTCAGTGAATTTTAAAGCTACGCGGAGCTTTTTCATAATATCATTGTTGCTCATGGTGTAAATGTATGAAAACTATGCTAAAAAACATATCGCTAGATGAAAGGATTGTCCTTTACCACAATTCCCTTCAGTCAATCTAACTTAAATTAATGTAGGGAACAAATTCATAATCGTTCAATTCTATATTTAATAGCGGATTCCACTTGAATACTTCTGCATACGTCTTCTGCATGTGCACTGTTAGTGTATAGAGGGTGACGCTGAATATGCCCACAAAAAAAAAGGTAGCAGATAAACACGAATGTTATCTGCTACCTTTTACATGAAGAAGGATTGTTCATCCTCCTTCTAAAATTATGCTACGCGTACGTTAACTGCATTAACGCCTTTTTTGCCATTTTCTATGTCGAATGTTACGCTGTCGTTTTCACGTACATCATGGATTAAACCTGATGAATGTACGAAAACATCTTGACCACCACTTGCTGGTGTAATAAAACCGAAACCTTTGGTAACGTTAAAGAATTTTACTGTTCCTTCTTGCATTGTATTATTGTTTATTGATAAAAAAATATTTCTTTTTGGCTGTCGCCATTATTACGCTAAAGCGGACTTTATCATAATAATAAATCAATTTGCTAGCAAGAAAAAGGATGTTTGTATTTTTATGAGACTTGAAAGCTTCCAAGTTTAAAAAGGTACTGCATACGTTATATTGACAACAAAAATTAGCAGCTGAAAAAGCGAAGACTGAAGGAGAAGAGTAAACTTAACGGTCTCAGAAAAGCGTCGGCAGAGCCTGATTATAATCCAAAGGTATGTATAATTTATTGAATATAAAAGAGTTTTGTTTTTTTTATTATGAAAAGGAGGGGAGATGTTACTGCTGACAGGTTTTGGCAAAGAAGAAAAACACCGCCAGCCATACCAATCCTTTGGCCAGAAAGAAAAGGAAAGCCCCGACACCTACACGCTTTAACCACAGCTTGAGCTTGCTGCTTTTTGGATCTGTAGCTTTGATTTCTTCTTGTGGTTCCATGTACGTAAAGATAAGAAATAGTAGGTAAGTGCGCAAGGCGAGCAGATTCAATATATAGTGTTTACTTTTATTTAACCTCAAACTTCGTGCTTCCTGCTGGTACAAGCACATATTCAAAGGTGAAGTAGACCTTCGCGGATGATCTGGACCATTGTTCTCGCTCGAACTGATCCTTATAAAGTGATATTAATTTGATCTTGGCATAATTTCCTTTTGCTGTGCGAATGATGACGGTGCGCGGTGGAACGACAGTGCCATTCTTTAAGGTTAGTGGGCGATCGAGTGCATAGGCAACATGCTGGTTTTCGTAGGCTCCGTCGCGTACAATTACACCGACAAAATCATAAAGGTACCAGCCTATTCCTTCCCCAAATTCGCCGTAATTATCGGTGCCGATGAGTTGACCGCCGGTCTTGAATTGCGCATCGGCAGGTATATCCGTAACTTCTTCAAAAGCTTTTTCTACAATTGTAATACCACCTTTAGCCGTGTTTCCATATCCGGAATTAGTAGAGTTGCTGCCGTTATTGCCGGATACAAAACTATTTAATAAGCCACCAAAAGCCAGATCCCAGCGATTGGTCTGTTTGTATTTTTCTTCCACAGGTTTTTTGGTTTCGAGACTGAAGAAAATAGTAGGCGCGGCGTTGACACCGTCATTATCCTGTGTGCCCTGATAGTTTTCTACCCGATGCAGTTTATAAAACATGCTTTCGTCCGTAGGTGTGGTATCATCCGGCGGGACGACTTCATCATCAGGCTTGGGGTTGCTGCCTTTGTCGCAGGATGACGCAGATGCAACAAATAAAAGAGCAAATAGAATATATTTTACCTTTAGGGCCGCATTTTTAATGTGTTTGTTAATCTTCATGGTTATGTTATTTTTATTTAAAATTATTCTAAATAAAGGTAAAGGTAAGGCGTGTTCTTATGTTTTGATGTATGCAAAATGATATTTGATGTATGAAATTCGGTTTTATAAAAGTAGAGGCGCAGCTCCGAAGGGGTATCGAAGATTATTACTGCGCCTCTGATGTTGTGGAATCTATTTGAATTCCTGATAGTCTATGGAATAGTAAAAATAGTTGGTAGGCGCTTCTTCTTTCTCCGGTTCTCCATTGGAATAAACACTGTTTACTCTTAGTTTAAAGAATGCTTTACCGTCTTTAAAAATAACGATTGTCCGGTTTTCAACAGGGATAACCTGATGTTTTGGTCCACCGGTGTAACTTGCCCAACCAATAACATTTGGTGCATAGGCAGATTGCAAACCTAATGTGTTTTCCGCAGCAGGGAGGTAATCGTCATTCGGACTGACTTCTTCGAATGCCTTGTCGATATAATATAAGGTGTAACCTTTATCTGCGTTGGCAATCAATTTTGCAGCTGTCGTAGCAGGTAGAATTAATGGGCTATTGGCGGCGTCTACACCATCATTCTCTTTAAAATCAAAGTAGAAATTAGTAGCGGCAGTCTCCGTAGCACTTCCATTTTCACCAATGGTAAACTGCCTGAAATTACGTAGCGCATACACATCTCCGCTCCGATGAATGGTACCTTCTGTGTTAACAGTGGTAGAGACATTGGCCAGGTCTTTTGTTTCGCCATCTTTTACCATCACCTTGGCTTGATACTCTTGTTCTACTTCTTCTGGATTTTTGTCGTCTTTGTCACACGCAGTAAATCCTACAGTCAATGCACATGCTAGTGCGGAAATTTTAAATAGTTTGTTCATTTTTATATTAGTATTAAGTATTAATTATTAAGTATCAATATGTTTATTATTAAGCTATTGAGTGTTAAGTATTAAGATTTTTGTAAAGTCGTATAGTCGTATAGTATAGCACACAGCAGTAATCATTTAAGCACTGATCTTTACAACTTTACCCCTTTACTCTAGTCACTAACCTTTTCACCCTCTAACTCCTAGTCACCAATCCCTATAGATTCTTACTGCCATCCTGTTGTACGTAATATCTAAAGGTATAGTAGGGAGCCGGCCAATTCATATTCGTTACCGCTGGCGGATTGCCTTTATAGGCATTGATAAGCTGTAGCTTGGCATATTTGCCGTCGGGCAATCGGATCACATACGTTCTGCCGGGCAAGGCCTGCATAATATGGGTGCTTAAGCTATACCGAAACCAACCGGAGGATGATTCCGAAGATGCCCAGCCAATCTTGGTCACTTCGCTTTGATCAAATTCGGCATCATCAGGCGCGATGCTGACAGCTTCGTAGGATTGATCCAGTTTGATAACAGCTGTGTTCACTGCTTCTCCTTCAAATCCGGGATTAAACTGATACTGGGCATTGTTAACATACACTTCCGAATTATATGGCCCCGTAAAGGCAAGATCCCAATCTTTCGTTTTTAGCCATTGCAAAGAATCCTGCTTGGTTTTGATCCAGATTTGCTTCTGATCGCGGAACCGGAAAAGAAAAGTATAAAAAGGGCGTTTTTCCTTCCCTTCCAGACCCTCGGCCATGGACGCTTCCAGATCACCTGCCAAATCGTAGATAACGGTACTTTTTCCGTCCTCCAGTACCGGCCGAGGATCTTCATCTTTACCGCAGGAAGCAAGCGACAGTACAAACAGCAGTCCGAAACATACCTTGCCCAGCAAGAAGATACTCCGGCATTCATTTAATATTATTTGTAGTGTTTTCATTTTTATATTAGTATTAAGTATTGTGTTAGATTTTAGGAGTAGGGCTACCTAGTCTCTAACCCACCGATAACTTACCCCACCTAGTATGACCCTGCCGGGCTGACCAAGCATATTACGGTGTGTGAAGTTGAGGAGATTATCCGCTACTAACCGTAAGGTTAACTTTCTGTTCCATAAGCTTTTTTCTATTGTTAAGTTAAGCAGGACATTATCTGGTACAAATTCATCAAACTCATCAATAAACTGATTGGTGGTCGTCTCCTGAAACGGATATTTGCCGCGGACATTAGCGCGTAGATTAAAGTTCGTATCCCAAGGTCGATAGGTATAAAGTGCTTTGAGATTAATCATAAGGCGCGAGCGGTCTTCTATACCCCAATAATCCTTTACGGTAGGCTCCCGGGATTCGCCCGTTGTCGGATTATTAATGGTTTGATTATAAGGCCATCGGCCGGCGAGGATGCTATCCAGTACACTGAGATCTTTGGCGATGAGGTATTGATAACCCGCGGAAAGCTGTAGATCGCGCGTAGCTTGGTATGTAGTAGAAACTTCAAACCCCTTGTTGACCGCTTGGGGGAGATTCCGGTAAGTATATATTTGCGAAAATGAGGTTGTCGTACCAACAATAACCGAGTTGATCTGGTTGTTGATGCGATGGTAGAAGACCGAAACTTCATTTTGCCATTTTGGAGTCGGGGTCCATACCAAGCTGATATTGTTGGATAAACTTTTTTCGGCCTGCAAATTTCCAGCTACGCGGTTGAGCATATAGCTGTTCTTCGAGCTGAGCTCCCCGCTAGTTTCCATCGCATGGATTACATCGGCGACCCGGTCGGTACCTACGACAAGGTAATTGGCCTGCGGATTAAAAAAGACCTGGTAACGCATTTTGTAATCCGGTGCCTTAAATCCGGCACCAACGCCAACCTTCGCCAAGAGGGTGGGGCTGATGTGATACTGTAATCCGAAACTCGGGCTGAGGCGGCCATCGTATACATTGGTGTAGTCGTAGCGCAGACCCAATGTGGTCAACATACGATCCATGGGCTTCCATTCGGTCTGCAGAAAGACAAAGGCCGTATTGAGCGACCGCTTATCGTCAAGATCCTGATCATCCATAACTTCCATGCTTCCGCCTAAACCTCCGGTAAACTTAAGACTGTTGATTAGGCTATAGGCAAACTGCTGCTCGACACGGTGTACCTGCTGCCCAAATTCTTCTGCGCTGGCCAGCACACCTTGCCGCACCCAGTCGGCCTGTATATCTGTATGAACGCGGGTAAAATAATAACGTGTCATGCTGCGTAGGCCGTTGCTGAAGGTATGGTCGTAACTGCCAGATAAATTAACGTCTTGAATCAGCTGCTTATCGTTGATCGTCATATCTTCAGACCAACCATTGATCATTTTGGAGCGACGTGCCGCATAACGGCCGGTAAGGCCGATTGTTCCGTTTTTGCTGATGCGATAGCGTGTGCGCCCCTGAACGCTATAATCCTGACTGGGAGGTACTGTTGTGCTCTCACCAGTAAGGTATCTGGGATCGGTATTGAAACCATCTGTACGGTAATAGTTGCCCGAGACGACTACGGAACCACGCTGGTTAGCGAAAGGAGTTTCACCTTCTAGTGTAGCGTCTACAATATTCTGACTACCATAGAGCAGCGAGGCGTGCGCCTGAGGTGCCACGGCGCCATGTCGCGTAATAATATTAATAGCTCCTCCTAAGGCATCGCTTCCGTAAAGGCAGGATGTCGCCCCCTTAATGACTTCGATGCGTTCGATATTCGTTACGGAGATGCGCGAAAGGTCAAAGTTGCCGCTATTGCGGCCGAGCATAGGCTGTCCGTCGATGAGTACCATGACGTAGTTGCTGCTGAAGCCTTGCACCTGTACACCGATGGCGCGTGAACCTCCTGCAATATCATTGACAACGGCGATACCGGTCTGTTCCTTTAACACCTCGTCCAAGCGTCGGCTGCCCATGAGCTCGATTTCCCGTCGGGTAATTACCTTGACCGGCATAGCTGAATTTTCGGCTTTGATGAGGTTGTCGACACTGCGTTGCCGCTCCTGAACGGACACTTCGGCAATGCTGGCTTCATTGGATTTCAAGACCAATTCTACCGTGCGTGACTTTTCTAAAGGCAAATCCTGTTCGATCTGATGATAGCCCACACAGCTGATCCGTACTTGATAGGTGCCTTCATATAATTTTGCGAAAGAAAACCTGCCATCTTTATCGGTAATTGTCGTGTGCTGATCGGGAAGGAGTATTACCGTGGCCTGTACGACCGGATTCCCGGACTCATCGAGCACACGCCCCCGGATCTGATGCAGCTCCTGGGTATAGGCTGGTAAACTGAAAAAGAATAAGCCGATGATGCACATCGTTGACTTTACCAAAAATATAGCTTGACTCACTATTTTTATTTTTAATCATTCTAAATAATGTTACAAAACAAGGGAATGTTTCTGATATTATATCTATGAAATCTGATAAATCTTATCTGAAAATTGATATTTATAGCATTTTAATGCAGAGGTGTTTTGTTGTTAAATAATTGTAATTGAGTGTTTTGTTGTTGTTTATTCTATGTTTTACTCCATTGTATTCGTATTTTTAAAATTTTTATTTAGACTTATTATTGATTGATTTGTACTTTAATAGGGTTGAGATGGAGAAGATCCTTCCTGGTGTCAGGGTAGTAAAATCAACGTAAAAACAATTTATATAATATGCTGAAAAATAGAATTATACAGGTACGGATAACAGTTGTTTTTTTTCTTGTCGGGTGGGTGTCCGCTGCTGTAGCAACAGTTCCACAACGCATCATTACACTGAGCAGTGCATTGACGGAGACCGTTTATGCGATGGGGTATGGGGCATCTATTGTTGCTACCGATGTAACAAGTGTATCGACGGCTGAAGCAGCGCAGTTACCACGGGTAAGTAAGAATAGGTCGGTTTCAACGGAGGGACTTATGGCTTATCGTCCTGATCTTATTCTGGCTCCGGCAGGTGATGTGCCCGCGGGAATCATGAGCCAATTGAAATCCGCCGGTATCCGTGTGGTAGAGATCAAGCAGGAATTTTCAGAGAAAGGCGCCATACGCTATATAGATGCCGTTGCGCAGGCTTTACATGCAGACGATAAAGGAAAAGAGCTGATCGCCAAGGTACAGCGGGAGTTGCAGGCAGTAAAAGATGCAGTAGCCAAAAAAGCGGATGGCAAAAAAGCAAAAGTGCTGTTTATTTATGCACGGGGTACAGGTACGATGAGTGTAGCTGGTAAAGGTAGCAGCCTTGATGCAATAATAACCCTGGCAGGGGCCCGCAATGCGGTACAGGAATTTGCGGATTTCAAACCGTATACTACCGAATCCCTGGTCAAAGCTAATCCCGATGTCATCCTGCTTTTCGATTTTGGACTGAGCAGCTTAGGAGGGAAGGATGCCATACTCAAGATGCCGGGGGTGCGGACAACCGAGGCCGGTAAACACAAACGTATTATACAGATGAACGGCCCTTTATTGATTAATTTCAGCACACGTCTTCCTGAAGCTATTATTAAACTTAACAGCTTGATATATGAAAAATAAACAGCAAATCTGCAAATACGCGAATCAGCACTTTAAACACGATGTAAATTAAATGAAGCAACATAGCATTATCTGGATATTAACGGCAGGGTTGCTAGTCGCCATGATTGTGGCACTGGGAGTCGGCGCGTTTTCGATTCCGGTACGGGATGTATTGATACTACTGGTACAGAAAGTCGGACTCCTGCGCGATGTACAGGTCGATGAAACCTATAGTGATGTATTGTATATCGTGCGGTTCCCCAGGGTGCTTCTGGGGGTATTGGTCGGTGCTGCGCTGGGTATATCCGGTGCAGCCATACAAGGCATATTCCGCAATCCGCTGGCTGAACCTGGCTTAATAGGGATATCAGCAGGAGCCTCCCTATTTGCCGTATTGATCATTGCTTTTGAAGGCATTCTGTTTGTGGGACTCAGCCAGTTGCTTGGCTATTATTTATTGGCTTTTGGGGCTTTTGTCGGAGCGGGACTGACCTCGTTTTTAGTGTATCAGCTTTCTAAAAAGAAAGGGAGGCCACGGGTAACTACGATGTTGTTAGCAGGTATTGCGATCAACGCTTTCGCTGGTGCATTGACCGGATTAATTACCTACATAGCAGACGAACAACAGTTACGGACCATTACGTTTTGGATGTTGGGCAGCCTCGGCGGAGCGACCTGGGACAATGTGATCGCGATCTTTCCTTTTATCATCATCCCGCTGCTCATTTTACCATTTTTTAGTAAACCGCTGAATGCATTTGCCCTGGGGGAAGCCCAGGCCGATCTATTGGGTATGCGCACTGATCTGGTCAAGCGATGGGTGGTCATCTTGTCCACGATGGCAGTGGGCGCGTCGGTAGCAGTATCGGGTATCATCGGTTTTGTTGGATTGCTCGTGCCGCATACGGTACGTTTATTGGGTGGGGTAGAGCACCGTTACGTATTGGTTGCTTCGGCAGTTTTTGGAGCTTTAATACTCACGATGGCCGATATCATATCCCGTGTGCTGGTCGCACCGATTGAATTGCCGATAGGTGTGATTACGGCGCTATTGGGAACACCGGTGTTCCTGTATATTTTAATAACTGAAGAATAAGAATACACATGCTACGTGTCGAAAAAATAACTTATGAGATAAAGGGCAGGAAGCTGCTTAAAGACGTCTCCTTTCAATTGCGCAAAGGGGAAGTGCTGGCATTACTGGGTGCTAATGGAGCGGGAAAATCTTCGCTGATGCGTTTATTATGCGGCGATACCTTGCCTACGGAAGGACAGGTGAGTTTGATGGGGAAACCGCTTCAGCAATACAGCCCCATAGAACTGGCTAAGAAAAGAGCTATGTTGGCCCAGCATAACAATATGAGCATGGCCTTCAAAGTGCGGGAAATTGTACAGATGGGAAGGTATCCGCATTACCGTTCGGTGCCATCGGCTCACGATCACGAAATCGTAGACGAGGTAATGGACGTGTGTGGAATAAGTAATTTTGCTGACCGTTCTTACCTTAGCCTATCGGGCGGTGAGCAGCAGCGAGTACAATTGGCGCGTGTACTGGTGCAGATCTGGGATAATCCGGATAGTCTGCTCTTATTGGATGAACCGGTATCCGCACTGGATTTACAATTTCAGCAACAGGTGTTGGCATTGACAAAGGCCTTATCCAGAAAAGGGTTTATGGTTGTGGTGGTGCTGCACGATATCAACCTCGCCGCCTTGTATAGCGATCGTATACTCATGCTCAAAAATGGTCGTAAATGGTGCGAGGGGACGCCGATAGAAGTGATGGAAAAACAGAATATCTACACAGTATTCTCGGTTCAGGCGGATGTATCGATCGATACAAAGACATTACAGCCTATTGTAAAGTTGGAAGAATTGCTCTTGGATGCGGATCAGTTTAACACGAAATTATCGCCTACCGTACATGCAGATAAGCTGATCGATAGCTGCATAAAGGCTTATAAGTCAGATCCATTTTATAGAATGGATGAAGTGGCAGTAGAAATGGGGCTATCGGAATTGCAATTGCTCAAAATGGCTTATCCACAGCAGGTGAGCCTGCTTATTCCTGATTTTAGTACGCTGCTCACGGAATTTGTGAAATTAGGCGCGGTATATTCCATCGTGTATAATAAAGCGGGCTATATGGAGCTTAAAGGAATGTATAGCCTGCCGATACGCGATCAGAATCAGCGAACCTGGACTGTTCAACATGGCGCTTACCGCATGATACTGGATATCACGAAATGGAAAGTTGGCGTTGCCGTATGTAACGAATGGGGACAAAGTTTTCAGTTTTTTGACGAAAAAGGGGCACTTCTCCATAAGGTGGCTTTGATAGAAGGGAGCAGTAATAAGGAGGAATTTGAGGCTTTGTGTGCACGCTATAAATCCCTCAACCAGGATACGCTTCAAACAAGTACGGATAGGTCCTCATCGGTTTCGGTGCCTAGTCTCCCGGTTTATGGTACCAAGTCGATTGCACTTTCGGTATGGAAGGGTATCGTAGCCCAATCTTTTGCGCAGAAAACAACAGCATCCTGTTCGATGATTCATGCAGAAGGCATATATGCGTATGAAGGCCGGATCATGAGCCTGGTCGATCAGGGCGAACGTTACCAGATTATCTATCCCGATTGCACGATTACACTGGATAGGCTACAAGGGGTAAAAATAGTGCTGGAAAAAAATGAAAAAGATACAGATGTGGCAACATTCAGCTTATATGCTGTGAACGATACGGTTGCCATGCAGTTTCGGGTAGAAAAGAAATTACTTGCTCAATACCATGAACCGTACCAAAGCTCATGTTATAATAGTGCTGTTATTTAGAAAGATTTTAAATAAGTGTGTTTTCTGACAAAAAATACTGTATCTTTACCCTGAAAATATTGGAATCTTCTGCTATATGTTGATCAAGAGTAAAATTGAAGAGTTAGATGAATGGCTTTTTATCGAAGAGATACCGGATCGCTATATGCCCGATAAGCCGCTGATCGAAAAGAGGATAGAGATTAAACGGGATCCCATTACCATGACGAATTATCAGTTGTCTACCAGTGGTCTTTTTATCCTCTACACAGAAATGAGTTTTGATAAACCGGTACATATCTATACCGAGGTGGAAGGTGAGGCCATTACCAGTCAGTTTATCTTTTACAAGACAGCGGATAGTAAGTTACCTTACGGCATGAGCCGCCATAATATCCGATATATTCCTGCCGTAAAATCTACCCATGAGATGAAGACTGATGTACAGTACAGTTATTTCATCGCTGTGATCTCTAAGGAATATTATTTGAACCTCATTAAGCGGGATTCGCTTTTACACCGTGATTTTGTAAAAAATATTGAAAAAGGGTATTATACATCTTATGCCGAAGAAGACCTGATGGCAACGTATGAAATGCAGCATACGATCCATGAATTGATTGAATCCAAAAAATCAGGGGAGATCCGGCGGTTACATACGGAATCACGCATCGTTGAGCTGCTGATGTATCAGTTTGAACAATATAACGAACAGGGGACACCAGCGGCAGAGGTATTCAACGCGGAGGATATACAGCGCCTTGAAATGGCAAGACAGATCCTGGAGCAACGTATTGCAAATCCACCTACGCAAAAGGAATTGGCATCTGCTGTCATGATGAGCGAAAGCAAGCTGCGTAAGGATTTCAAAGAATATTTCTCCGTGACTATACACGATTACCTCACGCGGATACGGATGGAAAAAGCACGTATTCTTCTCCTGACCAAACAGAATACCGTGTATGAGGTCTCTCTTCTTACCGGGTTTGGGCATCAGAATAATTTCAGTAGCGCCTTTAAGAAATACTACGGGGTATCTCCCGGTGAACTGAAAATGTAAATTAAACCGTTGGTAACTTGTCGATATGTTTTTGCATATCGATTAACAGTTGTTTTATTTCCTGTAAATCGGTTTCTGGTTCGGGGACACTATCGGTCTGATGCCGTACATACTGCCACAGCTCCAATACTTCATTCACGGGCACTATAAAAGGGGGGTAGTTGCTGTTCAATGAGGTGAGCCTTATTTTTCCATCCTCGAGTAGGCTTACCTGTTTAAATACAAAATCCTGTTCTCCTTTTAGAATCACAATACATAGGCTGTTGCTTTTGAGTGTAGTCCAATCTTGCACATAGGAAGCCACAATATCGCTTCCTTCGGGAATGGGAAGCATAGAGTCACCTGTAGTGGGAAACATCCTATAGGTCGCTCCTGTGGGGAGATTGGGTAAGGAAAATTTGGGTAATGTTGCCAGGTAATCCGGGTCTGTATGTCCTGCAGCGTACCCTGCTTTGGCTTTAACCGGCACGTACTCCATATTCTCCTTATTGTCGGGAGTCACGGTGATGGATAGTACCCGGAGATTGTTACCGGAGATATATTCTTTGGCACCTGTTTCCATTTTACGCAGGTCGAATTCACTCCAATGGCTCAGGTCTACTTTGAGGAGGCTGTCCAATGGCACTTTAAAAAAATCAGAAATCTTTATGAGGTCTAGAAGTGGCGGATTCTCTGTCTTTCCGTTTTCCAGCGCGGTATACTTACTGCGTGTAAAACCAAGCAATTGGGCCTGGTATTCCTGGCTGAATTTTTTCCGATTCCTTAGGAAACGTAGATTCGTGTTGAAAAAAAGTTTTGCATCTTCCATTATGTATTGTTATTATTGATGACGTTATTTTGTCATTTATAATGACAAATGTAAATGAATTTTTGCTTAGATGCAAATGCGCAGATTTGCGTATTTGCAAAAAATGAGGATATGGAAGGTTTATTGGATAAAAAGCAGAGAATCGAGGAACTGCGCAGAATGATCGTTGCAGCAGAGGGATTCGTTGTGCCAAGTGACCGCAATAATCCACTTTCCGATCTTGGTCTCATGGATAAATCCTTTCCTACAGGAATATTTCCGATAGGTGCAATCCATGAATTTATTAGCAGTGATGCCGCCGCAGCCGCATCATCCAGCGGATTTATTTCTTGCCTGATGGGGATGCTGATGAAACAAAAAGGACTGTGTGTATGGGTAAGTATAGGCAACAAGCTGTATCCGCCGTCGCTTAAAGGTTTTGGTATAGATCCAGATCGGGTGATATTCATCCAGGTGTCGCGGGAGAAGGATGCGCTATGGGCCATCGAAGAAGCATTAAAATGTCCGTCTTTAGCGGGGGTAGTGGGCGAAATCCGGGATATGGACCTGACAGCTTCCCGAAGGCTGCAGCTTGCGGTAGAGCAGAGCCAGGTTACGGGTTTTCTACATCGGTATCGCCCCAGACGGATTGAAAATGTGGCCTGCGTATCACGTTGGTATATTCGACCGCTCCCGAGCAGTGCCGATACCGGGCTACCTGGCATCGGCCGGCCGATATGGCAAGTGGAACTGCAAAAGATCCGAAATGGTAAACCGGGAACTTGGCAGATTTGTTGGGTTGCAGGACAATTCCATTATCTAGATGCACAAGTGGTAACTAAGGGAGATGTTTATACGCAGACAGGAACATGGTAAAGAGATATGTCGCCATTTGGTTTCCGTATTTGCTCACGGATAGGCTGGCAATTCGTCGACCTGAGTTGCAGGGCGAACCTTTTGTGCTGACCATAGCCGAAAAAGGTCGAATGCTGATCCGCGCCGTAAGTCCGGAAGCGGAGGCGGAAGGAATTAAGGAGCACATGGTGCTGGCTGATGCCAAAGCGCTCTTTCCTAATCTCTTGGTGTTTGATTTTGATGCCGCCATGTCCGAAAAATTGCTCCGCCGCTTGGGAGAATGGTGTCTCCGTTATACACCCCTGGTAAGTGTGGATGTACCAGATGGGTTACTGTTGGATGTAAGTGGCTGTACGCACCTTTGGAAAGGAGAGGGGTATTATCTAAACGAAATTACAACAAAGATGAAAGCGGGCGGATATCATGTACGTGCTGCGATGGCAGATACTCCTGGGATAGCCTGGGCTGTTTCGCGCTATGGAAAAGAGGGACAGATCATTGTGGAGGGCGAGTTGCTGACGGCTTTATTGCCCCTGCCACCGGCAGCACTACGATTGGATGATGCTGTTACCCAACGGATGTACAAGCTGGGGATGAGAAAGATTCGTGATTTCATACACCTACCTGCGACGACCTTACGTCGTCGTTTCGGGCAACAGTTGCTTGATCGTATAGGGCAGGCATTGGGCACAAGTCCGGAATACCTGGAACCGATATGTCCGGTAGTCGTCTATCAGGAACGGCTTCCCTGCATGGAACCGGTGTGCACCCGAAAAGCAATAGAGCTTGCTTTGGAGCATCTGCTGGAGACGTTAACCGCTCGGCTGTTGAAAGAAGGTCAGGGATTGCGGAAAGCGGTCTTCAAATCATTCCGTATGGATGGTAAGGTTCAACAAATTGCCATTGGAACCAATCGCCCTTCGCGCGATAGGCAGCATGTATTTCGGTTATTCAACGAGAAAATCGTTCATATAGCACCGGGATTAGGGATTGAGCTTTTTGTCTTAGAAGCACCGGTTGTGGAGGAACTACATCTGGAGCAGGAAAGACTATGGAATAAGGACAACGCCTTTGATCGTGTAGAAATTGGCCATCTGCTGGATCGGATAGCCGGACGCGTGGGAGAGGAATCGATCCGGCGTTACCTTCCCGATGAGCACCACTGGCCCGAGCGGGGCGTGAAACGGGCTGCATCGCTAGAAGAACAACCTTCCATTTCTTGGCCTACCGAACGTCCACGACCTACGCAATTGCTTGCTATACCTCAGCCGATAGAAGTAACGGCGCCTATTCCGGATTATCCTCCGATGCTGTTCCGGTATAAGGGAGAGACGTATATGATCAAAAAGGCAGATGGTCCCGAACGGATTGAGCGGGAATGGTGGATGGATCAGGGAGAACATCGCGATTATTATTATGTAGAGGATGAGAAAGGGCGGCGGTATTGGTTATTCCGCTTAGGGCATTATAGCGATGACCGTTCTCATCAATGGTATTTGCATGGATTTTTTGCGTGATGACTATGGGATATGTAGAGTTACAGGTAACCACCAATTTCAGTTTTCTTCGCGGTGCTTCCCATCCGGAGGAACTGGTGGAACAGGCTGCACAACTCGGATATAAAGCATTGGCAGTGACCGACCGGAATAGCATGGCGGGGATCGTTCGGGCGCATGTCGCTGCGCGTAAGCAGGGGATACGCCTTATTCCGGCTTGTCGGCTCGATTTGTTGGATGGTCCCGGTTTATTGGCCTATCCCACAGATCTAGCGGCATACGGACGGCTTTCAACCTTGCTCACTGTCGGTAATCTGCGTGCCGAGAAAGGAAAGTGTTACCTCTATAAGGCCGATGTATATGCTCATAGTCAGGGTATCAAATTTATTGCGCTGCCACCTGATCGGCTTACTCCCTCATTTGAACTTGAGTCCGAATTTGTCCAGAATATGGAAGAATACCGGGCTGCGCTTCAGCATCAGTTCTATCTGGGTGCGTCGCGTACTTACCGCGGAGATGATGCCAAAAAGCTATTTCGGATCAATGAATTGGGCCAACGGCTTCATACGCCTATGGTGGCGTTAGGGGATATATATTATCATGAACCATCGCGCCGCGAATTGCAGGATATCCTCACCTGTATACGGGAAAAATGTACGATTCATCATGCCGGATTTCGTTTGCATCCCAATGCCGAACGTTACCTGAAACCCAAGGAAGAAATGGAACGTCTGTTTCGGACTTATCCCGATGCCATCGCGCGTACCACAGAAATAGCAGATGCCTGTGGTTTTTCACTGGATCAACTGAAGTATGTGTATCCCGAAGAATTGACGACAGATGGACGTACACCACAAGAAGAACTGAACCAATTGACTTGGGAAGGGGCTGCTACTCGATTTGGAGATGATATTCCTTCGAAGATAAAAGAAACCATTGAGATGGAGCTTGATTTTATTGCACGAAAGAACTATGCTTCTTATTTCCTAACGGTATATGATTATGTACGATTTGCCCGCGAACGCGGTATCCTCTGTCAGGGGCGTGGTTCGGCAGCCAATTCTACGATCTGTTACTGTTTGGGAATCACCTCAGTCAATCCTATAAAAATCAATCTGCTATTTGCCCGTTTCATGTCGGATGCCAGAGATGAACCACCGGATATCGATGTGGATTTTGAGCACGAGCGACGGGAAGAGGTGATCCAGTACATCTATGAAAAATATGGACGTGACCGCGCAGCAATTGTGGCGACCGTAACCCAGGAGCGTTCCAAAGGAGCGATACGTGATGTGGGTAAAGCGATGGGACTATCTATGGACGCGCTTGGCCGCCTTTCCAATGCCATAGGCTCCCATTGGGATACAACATTCGAAATGGAGCACTTTGTCGAACAGGGATTCAACCCAGCCGATCCCCATTTTCGTAAAATACTGGAGCTATCGGAACAACTTATGGGCTTTCCCAGGCAGCTGGGACAACATACGGGCGGATTTGTCATTACGCAGGGGAAGTTGCACGAACTCTGTCCGATTATCCCGGCCCGTATGGAAGGACGCACGAATCTGGAATGGAACAAGGATGATCTGGAGGCATTGGGTTTTCTGAAGGTCGATGTATTGGGCTTAGGTATGCTGACCTGTATCCGTAAGGCTTTTGATCTGGCCAAACAGCATTATGGAGAAAATTTTACCCTGGCCAATATTCCGCAGGATGATCCCGAAGTATATGAAATGATTAGTCATGCGGATACCTTGGGGGTATTCCAGATTGAGAGCCGTGCGCAGATGTCTATGCTGCCACGCCTGCGGCCTAAAGAGTTTTACGATTTGGTTATTGAGGTGGCTATTGTACGGCCAGGGCCTATACAGGGCGATATGGTGCACCCTTACCTGCGTCGGCGTAATGGAGAAGAACTTGTAGATTATCCTTCCGAAGAAATCCAACATATCCTGGAGCGAACGTTGGGTGTACCCTTGTTTCAGGAGCAGGCTATGGAGATTGCTATCGTGGCTGCGGGATTTACACCGGCCGAGGCAGACGAGCTGCGGCGGAGCATGGCTACCTTCAAGGCCAAAGGGGAGGTGAGCCGTTTTCATCGGAAGATGGTGGATGGGATGGTCGGTAAAGGGTATTCCGAAGATTTTGCCAACCGCGTTTTTCGACAGCTGGAAGGATTTGGTAGTTACGGTTTTCCCGAAAGCCATGCGGCCTCTTTTGCCTTATTGGTATATGTATCCAGTTGGATCAAATGCCATTATCCCGATATCTTTGCCGCCTCCCTGCTGAATAGCCAGCCTATGGGGTTCTACCAACCTGCACAGTTGGTAAGCGATGTCCGCAAGCATGGGATTACGGTATTGCCTATAGATGTCAATCACTCGCACTGGGACAATACGTTGGAAGGTGAATTTGGCATAAAGCACCATGCTTTGCGCCTTGGTTTTAGGCAGGTTAAGGGGCTCTCAGAAGAGGATGTGCAGTTGTTGATTGCGCATCGTGGGGCGGGTTACCGTACGGTGGAAGCTTTGGCTTCTATTGTAGAGGTAGCAGACATGGAAAGACTGGCCGATGCGGATAGCTTTCGTTCATTGGGTTTAGACCGAAGACAGGCCTTATGGGAGGTATCCGCATTAAAGGATAGACCAATAGCCCTTTTTGAGGGACAACCTTCAGAAAGCACGAAAGAAGGACAGATCGTACTGCCGCTGATGACAGCCAGTGAACATGTGGTACAGGATTACGCCACGATGTCGCTCTCGATCAAAGCACATCCCGTTAGTTTTTTACGCCCTAAGCTTGATCTTTTACACGTCGTGCCAACAGAAAAATTAAAAGTAGTAAAGAATGGAATGCCCGTAAAAGTCTGCGGAATAATTACGGTACGACAGCGGCCCGGCACAGCCAAAGGGGTATTGTTTGTAACGATAGAAGACGAAACAGGATTTGCCAACCTCGTGCTATGGGGTAAGGTGTTTGAAAAATACCGACGTGAAATATTACAGGCCAAACTCCTTATGGTGGATGGCAAGATTCAGGTAGAAGGAGAAGTCATTCATGTAGTCGCAACGCGGTGCTACAATATGAACAAATGGTTACACCGTTTGCAGCCTCATGAAGAAGAAACGGATGCTGTATTCTATAAGGGAAGAAATTTTAAATAATTAACGTGTGGATTTATGCGCGATACTTTTGATATAGATGTGTTTTATTTTTGATTTTTCCGTATTCTTTTCCTCAATTTCAAAATCTGATTTTAACGATTTAAACAACTGGGATAATTTCATGAAGCCATAATTACGCGAATCAAAATCAGGTTTTCTTTTTAAGATCAATCCGCCGACTTCGGCGAGAAAGGCCCAACCGCTTTCATCAGCCGTATCGTTGACGGTATCTTTTAGGAGGGATAGCGTCTCTTTATCTATTACAGGCTCAGTCTTCTTGAGTGGAGACTGTTTTCGAGTGGTTTCTTTCGTATTGGTCGTGTTTTCAAGACGATCCTCTACCTTACTTTTGTCTAATATTTCAACGTAAATAAATTTATCGCATGATGCGATAAAAGGTTTGGGTGTCTTTCTTTCTCCAACACCCAGCACGAGTTTGCCTGATTCCCTAAGCCGGGTAGCCAATCTCGTAAAATCACTATCGCTTGATACAATGCAAAAACCATCAACGCGGTCAGAATGTAAGATATCCATTGCATCGATAATCAGCGCAGAGTCCGTAGAATTCTTTCCCTGTGTATAACTGTATTGTTGAATAGGGGTAATCGCATGTATTAACAGGGACTCCTTCCAACCCACTACGTACGAACTGGTCCAATCGCCGTAAATTCTTTTTATCGTGGGGATGCCGTATCTTTTTACTTCGTTGAGAATACCTTCTATTTTAGTATACGACACATTATCGGCATCAATTAGGATAGCAATATTGAGATCTTTTTGTTCTGCCATGGTTCAATTTTTTAGATAGCGCTATAAATATTTGTCCAAAGTAGCTATTAATTAGCAAAAAATCTACATTTCCCGTTCATTCCTCCTTCACGACACATCCCCCTATCGAAGCAGGTTAATTCGGATGTCGCTTGAGCTAAGATAATCCATCATAGCGTTGGCTGTAATATTTTTAAGATTGAATCGTATTCACCAACGTTTTATTAAAAGCGTATGAGTATGTTGTATGATATTTATTGAGAGGAGTAAAAAATAAACTGGGTGACGTAGTTATTAAAAATTTTCGAAATGATAATGAATAGTATGTCTATATTCCTCTCCGGGATGAAGCACGACAGATGGATACGCTTCGATATTAGGAGAATTAGGAGAGTAGTGAGGTTCACAGCATAGACCTTGAAATGGTCTCAATTTCCCTGATAAGTAGTTGCCAAAGTATACTTGTAGACCAGGATAATCTGAAGAAATAGTTACCTGGCGATTGGTTTCAGTATCCAAAATGGTAGACATGGTATTGATCTGTTTAGTAGGTTCTACGAAATAGTTAACGTTACAGATAGCCTGCTTAACCTTGCGCACGGGTTGGAAATTTCTCAAATCAAAAATGCTGTTTTCCACCTGTTTTTTAAATGGTGCAATAGGCAGGTGTTTTGCCCCCAGTGGTGTGTAATAGGAGGCATTTACTTTTATTTTGTGATTATCGATTAAACGCCCGTCGCCTGATAAGTTGAAATAACTGTGGTTCGTAAGATTTACGATGGTTGTTTGATCTGAGGTGGCGGTGTATTTAATGCTCAGTGTATTGGTTTCAAGTAATTCGTATTTCACACTAACGGTTAATGCACCGGGATATCCTTCTTCACCATCAGGGCTTGTGATTTTCATCTCTACAACAGACTCTGTCAGATTCACCAGTGTCCAATATTTTTTGTCGAATCCGATAAAGCCACCGTGTAAATGATTTTTTGATTCACTTTCATTAATAGACAGCTGAACATCTGTTTCTTGTAGCTTGAACTTGCCATTTTCTATTCGGTTGGCATATCGACCAACAGTACAACCCAAATAATTTGTGTCGTTTTTGTAATCATTGATATCGGAATAGCTGAGCACGGTATTAACTGGTTCCCCGAGCTTATCCGGTACGCGTATGGCTATGATTCTACAGCCCCAATCCAATATCTCTACGCTCATATTTTGTTTGTTTTTTATAACAAAACGTTTCATTCGTCAAAAATTTGTCTTTAATTTGAATTGATTATAACTGATTTTCTTTCTTTTGTAGAAAGGTTGCTATAATTGCTATGTAAACAAATATAACCCATATTGTACACTATATGATAGAGTTATTATTCATTTAAATGGATTATATTCTTATCGAAGTTAAATATAACCAATGGAAAGTGAAGCGAAGTTAGAAGGTTTTGATGGGGAAATTCGGATAGTAGTACCTCCTTTAATTCTAAAGGAAAATGGATTTAATGGGTTATCTAACACTTTTTATATTACAGATATTGGCTATTACCCCAAAGCAAAGAACCACTACTGTAAACGGCCTTCAGGTTGCGATGAGCATATACTTATACATTGTGTAGACGGGCGAGGTATCGTTGTTGTCGATGACGAGGTGCTCCATTTAGAAACCAATCAATACTTACTCATACCGGCTAATACATCGCATGCTTATCAAGCTGATTTGAATAATCCCTGGACTATTTATTGGATGCATTTTAGGGGATCTCAGGCTCAGTATATTGTACAAGAAATTTTTAACAGGGTGCTGGATCGAAAAAATGTATTGGCATTTGATGGAGAGGTAAGGGTGATCTTTGAAAAATTCTGCCGTTTGTTGTCCAAAGGTTATAGTAGGGAGATTTTGGAATACATTTCATTAAGTCTACCACACTTTTTTAGCGGATATCTATATCCGGAAATATTTAAAGGGAAGCATGAGAATAGTGATGATGTCATTGAAAAGTCCATCGAATTTTTGAAAGCAAATATAGGTAACCGTATTGGGCTTGTCGAGATTGTAGCAAATATCCATCTCTCCGTTTCGCATTTCAGTAAGCTCTTTAAAGGAAGAACCGGCTATTCTCCAATTGAATATCTAAATCATTTAAAAGTACAGAAAGCATGTTACTTACTGCAGTTTTCTGATAAAAGGATATCGCTGATATCTTTTGAACTTGGCTTTGAGGATCAGTATTATTTTTCGAGATTGTTTAAAGAACACATGGGCGTATCGCCATCACATTATCGCAATAGTCTGATTCCTGATAATAATAAAATCCATCAATAAGCTTTTATTTTACATCTAAAAGTTAGTAATAACTAGTTATCTTAGCATCGTTAAAAAACCAATGTTATGAAATATTCATGATCCGGAAAAGATAGAGATACATGAATATTCCATCTGACAAAATTAAACGTCAAATCACAACATAATATGAATACTAAGTACAAAAAAGTTTTTGTTTATAGTCTTATTGCCTCATTGGGAGGACTGCTTTTTGGCTTTGATATAGCCATTTTCTCTGGTACAATTCCGTTTATCGCTCCCTTTTTTAATTTGGCACCTGATGAATTGGGATGGGTTGCCAGTTGTCTATACGTAGGTTGTATCGTAGGCTCTATATCTTTTGGTAAAATAACGCAATATCTGGGTAGAAGACCCTCGCTGATATTGGTTTCAATTATCTTCATTATTTCCTCTATTATGATGGGAATAGCGGATACGGTTACTGAGCTGATTATATGGCGTATTATCGCGGGATTTAGCGTAGGTGGAGCTTCTATATTATCTCCTTTATATATAGCAGAAATCAGTCCGATGCAGGTAAGAGGAAAGATGGTTACTATTAATCAACTTGCTATCGTTATCGGTATTCTACTGGCTTATATGTCTAACTATTTCCTGTCTCATCTAACACATAATTGGAGGTTGATGTTTATCAGCGGGAGTCTGCCAGCCATTCTCTTTATTATAGGTGCTATTTTTCTTCCTGAAAGCCCCAAGTGGTTGATTTACCGGGGTAAAAAAGAAAAGGGATTACGGGAGTTAACGAAAATGCTGCCGCAGGCGGAGGTAGAAGATGAGTTTAATGCTATGGTGAACCGACGTGTGGAGGATAATACAACAAATAAAGGATCAATATCCACCTTATTTTCGAATAAGGCATATCTTTTATTACTTATTATTGCTATTGTTATCGCTGTTTTTCAGCAAATATCCGGGGCAAATGCCGTGTTGTTTTATGCACCTATTATTTTTGAAAAAGTAGGGATGAATGTAAACAGTCAGCTATTGATTCAGATATTGATAGGTTCTGTCAATTTGATTTTTACCTTAGTCGCTTTAAGATTAGTTGATCAAGTGGGAAGAAAACGCTTGATGGTTGTAGGCTCAGGTTTAATGGCAATATTGCTGCTATTGATTGGCTTGTCTTTTCAGGGGCAGTTCATTTCACAGCAGTTGGTGAGTGTATTTGTCCTTCTTTTTATCGGTACCTATGCTGCGACATTGGCTCCGGTTACTTGGGTGATTATTTCTGAGATTTTTCCTATTAGCATCAGAGAACAGGGAATGGGCATTGCTTCTGCATTTTTGTGGATAGCCTGTTTCGGGATTACTTATCTATTTCCTGTTATGATTGATAGATTGAGTACTTTTCAAACATTTTTAATCTTCTCAGGTTTGTGTACTATATTTTTTGTATTCTTATTAACGGTAGTATCTGAAACAAAAAATAACAAAGTTTAACAAAGTCAATTATTTAATATCCTAAGCTTAATATTTATATGGACGAATTAAAAGATAAAGTAGTCGTTGTAACTGGTGCGGGTAATGGGATTGGTAAAGGAATTGCTGAACTATTTGCTAGATATGGTGCCAAAGTTTTCTTGGCTACAAAATACGATGAAGAGGGTTCCCGGGTTGAAAAAGAATTTGTGGAGTCGGGTTTTTGGGCAAAGTACATTCAGACCGATGTAAGTGATGAGGAAAGTGTTCGATCAATGATTGCTGAGGTGGGTAAGGTGATGGGGAGGATTGATGTATTGGTTAATAATGCGGGGATCACTATCTTCAAATCAATACTTGAAGCGACTACAGCAGACTGGGATAAGGTCATCAATACGGATCTTAAAGGGGTCTTTTTATGTAGTAAATATGTTGCAGAACACATGGTTGTACATAAAAATAAAGGAAGTATCATCAATATCTCTTCCAATCATGCCTATCGTACACTCCCCGACACTGAAATGTATGCCGCTGCAAAGGGAGGAGTGAATGCAATGACCAGAAGTATGGCTATTAGTTTAGGGCAATATGGTATTCGTGTAAACAGTGTGTGTCCAGGTTTTACCGATACAAATCACTATCAAAATTGGTTGGGTGCCAAAGAAAACCCGCAACTTCTGGAGCGGGAAATTTTGGATTTACATGCTTCGGGAAGAATATCTACGCCAGAAGATATTGCTCATATAGTTTGCTTTTTGGCAAGTGATAAAAGCGGTAATATTACTGGTAGCGACTTCTTGGTAGATGGGGGACTCACTTCTAGATTATATTATTCAGATAAGTTCTAATACATGAAATCTTCGTGGCTGTAACAAATTATCTATAGATGAAAATCAAGAGTTATCAACTTTATAAAGTACCACCTAGGTGGGTGTTTTTGAAAATCGAGACAGATGAAGGGATCGTAGGATGGGGTGAGCCTGTTGTAGAAGGTAGGGCAGATACCGTTATTGCTGCGGTACATGAATTAATGCAGATGCTGCTTGATAAAGATCCCCGTTTTATTGAGGATCATTGGAACACCCTATACCGCGGTGGATTTTATCGCGGAGGACCGATTCTGATGAGTGCATTGTCGGGGATTGACCAAGCTCTTTGGGATATAAAAGGAAAAGCGCTGGGTGTACCGGTACATGAATTGTTAGGCGGAAAATGTCGTGAACAGATCGATGTGTATTCATGGATTGGAGGCGATGAGCCTAAAGTGGTGGTAGAGGAAATCCGAAAAGTAATTGACCGAGGTTTTAAAACGGTGAAAATAAACGGGACTGAGCGTTTGAAATACATCGATAGTTATCAGGAAATTGATTGTTTATTGGAGCGCATGGGTATGATAAGGGATACCTTCGGTAATTCGATCAATGTAGGCATCGATTTTCACGGACGGGTACACAAGCCTATGGCAAAAATTCTTGTCAAGAAGTTAGAGGAGTACAATCCTATTTTTATAGAGGAACCTCTTTTGTCAGAAAATATGGAGGGTATCGTAGAACTGGCGAGACAAACATCCATTCCGATAGCTTTGGGAGAGCGGTTGTTTTCGAGGTGGGATTTTAAGAAAGTACTGGAAAGCCGTGCCGTAGATATTATACAGCCCGATGTATCCCATGCGGGAGGTATTACTGAATGTAGAAAAATAGCTGCTATGGCGGAGGCGTATGATGTCGCCATAGCATTGCACTGTCCTTTAGGGCCTATCGCATTAGCCGCATGTCTGCAGGTGGATGCCGTGTCTTATAATGCAGCTATACAGGAGCAAAGTCTTGGAATACATTATAATACGTCCAATGATCTACTGGATTACATCAGCAATGCAGATATTTTTGCATATAGTGAGGGCATGGTTAAGATTCCAGAAGGTCCGGGACTGGGAATAGAAGTTAATGAGAAATATGTAATAGAAATGAGCGAAAGAGGTCACGATTGGCACAATCCGATATGGAGACATCGTGATGGATCTATAGCCGAATGGTAAATGTAAAAAATATGCGTTTTATTGAAAAAATGAAAAGAGGACAGGCTGTTCTTGGGCCGTTTTCCAAAACATCTGATCCAGCGGTGATTGAGGCGATGGGTTATGCAGGTTTCGATTTTATTATTATTGACTTAGAGCACGGCCCCAATACAATCCTGAATGCACAAAATTTGGTGCGTGGAGCCCAACTGACAGGCACATTTCCTGTGATTCGTGTAGCTGATAATTCAGCAGTTGATATTGGAAAAGCACTTGATATTGGGGCGATGGGAGTGCAGGTGCCGCAAATAACAAATGCTGAAGAAGCCAGGTTAGCTGTGCAGCACGCTAAGTTTGCGCCACAGGGAATGCGCGGTGTTTGTCGTTTTGTAAGAGCCGCGGAGTATTCAAATAAAGATCGGTTTGCGTATTTTAAAGAGTCGAACGAGTTATTCTTGATATTACAGTTGGAAGGAGCTGAAGCTGTTGCCAATTTTGAAGAGATTATTAAAGTAGAGGGTATCGACATTATTTTTCTGGGGCCGTATGATTTATCGCAAGCTTTGGGAGTAAGTGGTCAAATAAACCATCCTGTTGTTCTTGAAAAAATGGAAAGCATCATTGAAAAATGTAAGACCAATGGTATCAAGACGGGCGTTTTTACAGATAACCTAACCGATGCAAAAAATTGGATCGACCTAGGGGTCGATTATATTTCTTTTTCGGTTGATATGGGTATTATGCAAGATGCATGTAAACAGATTATTAACAACTTGGTCGGAGAACGAAGACATTAGTAATGTGTTCGTTTATTTCCATCGTCGGTGAGTCCATAACCACCATGAAGGTTCTCGTTGTATACTTTTTTCCAGATTTTGGGTGTAAACTTTTGTGATAAACCCATCTTCTGTTTCAGACGCATAGTCACATATCGTTTCTAATTTTATCTTCCAGTGATGTTGTGTCATTGGTTGCATTTCTACATAGGCAACAAATGCGTTGAGTTTTTTAGCTACTTTTTCGGCTCCGGTGAATATAAATGTGTCTTGATTCATAAACTTCATTGGTAAGCCATTTTGATAACCTGGGAACTGATCTGCGATAAATATCGTAATGCTCGGTTTATCTTTCTCTTTGATTAGTGTACGGATTCCGTGCTGTGAAGGGATCAATCGTGCACCATAGTTTTCTCGTAGCTTTATTGCTATACTGTTCCACAGTTTGCTTTTCAATGGTTTATACAAGGCCTGTATCGGAATATCTATTGTTAAGGGTAATTTGTTAAGTGCTTCCCAATTTCCATAATGGCCGATCATTAAGATAATATTTCTTTTATTATGGTGTATTTGTTGAAGATGTTTAATTGTTTCTGGCTCAGCGATTAGTTTGGGCAGAAAAGGAAAAATACTCTCAACTAAAATTCTACCCATATTACGGTAAAAAGAACGTCTATACTGCATTACCTCTCCATAAGAAGCATTTGGAAATGCTCTTGCCAGATTCTGGACGGTTACTTGCGATCTATAATGGCATAATGAGCCAATAAAGAATCCCAAAAAGTTGTAAATTCTATTCATCTTTCACCTGCAAAGATCAGATTTTTAATTCGTACTTTTCCGAATAGATCTTATTAAAATGTATAAATTAGGTAGAAAAGCAGGCCAAATGTATATAAAAAATCCTGAAGTTGGGAGCTTCAGGATTTTACCAAACCAAAATATTAACCTAAATTATGAATTACCTATTAAACGATAATTTCTATACTGATCGTATAACGGGGTACAATTTTTTTTAAATCCAGACAATTCCTATCCCAGATATTTTATTATTCTGTAGGAATTATCGGGGTAAAAAAGATGTAATTCGTAATTTTAAGCGGATGTAGCATGTTTAAAACCGTTGAATAAATGTTGTAAGGCTTTCTCCTTCCGGGAGATTCAATTTCTTTCGTAGTCTATATCTTGCTATCCGTAGACTATCTTGTGATATGCCCAACATGGTCGAAATATCGGGCGAACCCAAATTCATTTTCAATAAGGCAGCTAGTCGGAAATCAGATGAAGTCAGGCCATCGCTATGCGCTCTTAGTCCATCAAAAAAGTGTTCGTGAACACGTTCAAATACGATACGAAAATCATCCCAATTTTTGTCTTGGTTGTGGTTTAGTTGGATGAGGTTAATGATATGCCTCAGTTCTTTCCGTTGATCCCTCTTGTCGCTTTTCACCACCACATTTAATTTCTCTTTAAGTTCATCCAGCAATTGGTTTTTCTGAATCAAGTGCAGCGTGTGACTGGTAAGTTCTTTGCTTTTTAATTCCAGTTCATTTTTTAGATTCTCCTCCCGCAGTTTTTTGTTGTGCAGGTCGGTTTCCATTGCCCGTTTCTGGGTTTCATACAGTATCTGGTTTTGCGTATAGAGCCGCTTTCCGTTGGTGATCTTCAATTTTTGTCTACTGATAACACTGATACCCAAAAAAATCAATAGCAGAACGATGGCTGTTCCAAACAAGAGCATAGTATAATGAATCTTTCGTTCCCTTTCATATTGTACGATGGCATCATCTTTTTGTTCCAGTTCAAATAAAGTTTGGAGGACGGTAAGTTGTTTAGTCATATCCTCGGAGAAAATTTCAGTATGGATCTCCCTGCCGGCGTAGCTATAGTGATATGCGCTGTCATACCTTCCCATTAATGAGAAAGTCTTTGCTAAGTCACGATAGGAACTTGCCAGCTGGTAGTGTTCTTGCATGTCTTTAGCCAATGAAGTAGCCTGTCTGGTGTATTTCAATGCCGTTTGATAATCACCTGTTTTACGGAAGACATCGCCCAGATTATTGAATACTTCTATTTTAGCCATTTTATCATCTTGTTGATCAATGATATCTAATGCCTTTTGAAAAAACAACAATGCCGAATCCAACTGAAACTTGTCTTCATAAATACTGCCTATATTTTCATAAATCTTAGCTATCAGTGCTTGATCCGCAATACCTCCAAGGTGATCCAGTGCTAAATATTGATACCGTTTAGCTTCTTGAAGATTTTCTGTTTTCTCATATACCTGTCCGATATGTGCCAGGGCATCGGCCATACCATCGTTATTATTGACCGATATGTACAAGGAGAGCGACTGTTCAAAAGCTTCCAGAGATACGGTATATTGTCTGTTATAAAAATTTGTTTCTCCGATTTTGATCCATGTATTTGCTAATTCTAAGGTTTGTTCTTGCTTTCTAAACAAAGACTCTGCTTTATAAAAATTATCGAGCGCTTGCAGATAAGCTGCTTGATAGTGATATAGTTCTCCTATTTGTCGGTAACAGACCGCGGCAACGTGGTCATTTCCTTCCTCCAGCGCATTGTTGAGGTTACGTTTTAGTTGCTTGAACGCTAAATCGGGGTTTTGCCTCATCGACTCTCGCGTCAATACCGAATAAGAAGACTGTCCCCGTTGGGCAAAAGCGCCCGTAGCAAATAGGAAAAGAAAAAGTAATAAAGGTATATACGTAAAAAACTGCTTCATTTTGGATTGAAAGAATATTTTTGAGAGGTTTCAACCCCTAAAGGTAGTATCGTAAGATGAATATAATATTACGCTATTGTTAATTTTAATTAAGTTTTAATAGTAATCCCGGATTTTTTTTTGTTCAAATCAATGTTTCCTATTTCAATAATTTCTGTACAATTGGAATATCAGCTTCTGCCCACTCGTAATTTGATAATTCAGCCTTATCCACCCAGATCACCTGAGCATGTTCAGTAGCTTGCAATTCGCCGCCCCGCAAAGTACATTCGAAAGGGTAGAGGCAGATCAAAAATTCGGGATAGCGGTATTCGACCATGGGGAGCTCCCGTCCGATTGTAATATCTATGTTCAATTCTTCCTTGATCTCACGGGTTAGGCAATCTTCCTTGCTTTCATCAGCTTCGAGCTTACCTCCGGGAAATTCCCATTTCAAAGGCAAGCTCATCGTAATTGATCGCTGGCAGATTAAGATTTTGTCTTGGTGCTCTATTATAGCGCAGCTTACATGTATCATATACGCTTAAAAATACGAAAATAGATTTAAGATATGTTAAAAAAGCAGTTACTTTGCACCTGTTATATAGCGAAATATCCGTATGAACTATTTTGAAGAGCTCACCACCTTATTAAATGAAGAACAGCGTTACGATAAAGCCCAACATGAAGCCCTGCTTTTAAAAAGCAACCTAAACGAACGACGGGCACAAGGTGTAACCTGGTTTCCAATTTCGATAACGAACAGTGAGCTCGGTCGAGGCGACTACCTAACGATAAGCCTGAGCAAGACCAATAATCTGGAAGAAGGGCATCGGTTTCGATTTGGTATGCCAGTTTCCCTATTTTCCAATCATGCTCCCAATGAAGACCGTATTGATGGCATTATAGCCTTTGTAAACCGGGAGACCATGCGGATTTCATTTCGGGTAGATGAATTGCCGGAATGGAGCCGGAGAGGAAAGCTGGGGGTCGATCTATTATTTGACGAGAACTCCTACCGGGAGATGCGTGATGCTTTAGGACAAGCCAAAGAGCTGCGTGCGGATTTTAAACAAGGGCGTCTTATTCGACAGCTTATAGGGGAGGAGTTGATTATGCCAGATCAAGGAGACGTAATCTATCAAGACTCTACCCTTAATAACAGTCAAAACATTGCCATTCAACATATTTTAAGCCCCAGTCCGCTGACTATCCTACATGGCCCTCCGGGTACGGGCAAGACGACAACCCTGATCAAAGCTGTTCAAGCGTTGTTAAAACAAAAAAATAAACAGCTTTTGCTTGTGGCTCCCAGCAACACAGCTGTTGATGTATTGACCGAGCGTCTGGATGCAATCGGGATTTCGGTGGCCCGCATCGGTAATCCTGTCAAGGTATCCGATCACCTTCAGGAGCTGACATTGGATGCCAAAGTTGACAGGCACAGCGCCAATAAAGAAGTGAAAAATTTAGAAAAGCAAGCACGTGCTTATACGGATATGGCGCAAAAGTACAAACGTAACTTTGGTAAGTCGGAACGTGAGCAGCGGAAGGCCCTGTTTGATGAAGCCCGTAAACTCAGGAAAGAGGTAGATCGGATTCAGGATTATATCGTTGGAGATATCCTGGATAAGGTGGAGGTTATTACCGCAACTTTAGTCGGTGCAAATCATCACACCATCCGTCATAGACAGTACGAAACGGTTATCATTGATGAAGCCGCCCAAGCGTTGGAACCGGCCTGCTGGATCCCCATACTAAAGGCAAACAAGGTGATATTAGCAGGCGATCATTGTCAATTGCCTCCTACCGTTAAATCCAACGGCAACGCCAAAGAAGGACTTTATCATACTTTATTTGAGAAATTAGTGAAACGTTATCCCGCCTCAGTTTCGCTGTTGAATGTTCAATATAGGATGAATGCGCAGATTATGAACTATCCTTCCCGAGCTCTTTACGGAGATCAATTACAAGCTGCGACATCCGTATCGGATTGGACCTTACGCCACGATGAAACTCCCATACTCTTTATCGATACGGCAGGTGCAGGATTTGAAGAAACGCAGGTTGATGGAGCCATCTATAATACCGAGGAGGCTTATTTTTTAAAGATGCACCTTCGTGTATTGATCCAGGATCTCAAGGTGACCTATGCTGATCAGGCATTTCCGAGTATAGGCGTTATCGCTCCTTATAGAAGACAAGCGATCTTGTTAAAAGAAATAGTAGGACAAGACGAAGCATTCGTTCCATTAGCCAATTTCATTCAGATCAATACCATTGATAGTTTTCAAGGGCAGGAAAAAGATATTATCTATATCAGCCTAACCCGGAGTAATGCAGAGCAGCACATCGGCTTTTTATCCGATGTGCGGCGTATGAATGTAGCGATGACCCGTTCCAGAAAAAAACTGATCGTGATAGGAGATAGCAGTACAATAGGCCAGCACGGCTTTTATAAAGATTTTTTAGATTATATCGAATCTATTAATCATTATCACAGTGTATGGGAATGGGATATACAGGTATAAAGATTAGCGCTCAATATCTTTTAAGCTATTCATTTTCTTGTATTCCAGGAATCCTTTGATATCTTCAAAGTGCTCTCGTACGCGTTTATTTCCAAATTCAAACACTTTTTTGGCCAATCCATCCAAGAAATCCCTGTCGTGAGATACCAAGATTAAGGTGCCATCGAATTCCTGTAAGGCATCTTTGATAATGTCTTTTGTTTTCATATCGAGGTGGTTGGTCGGCTCATCGAGAATCAATACATTCACGGGTTCTAACAGTAGTTTAATCATTGCCAGACGGGTTTTCTCGCCACCCGATAAGACTTTCACCTTTTTAGTCGTATCATCTCCACTAAACATAAATGCGCCCAGTAGATCCTTTATTTTAACACGCACATCACCAACTGCAATTTGATCGATTGTTTCAAAAACGGTCAATTCTTCATCCAATAAAGCCGCCTGATTTTGTGCGAAATATCCAATTTTAGCATTATGACCAATTTTGAGTGTGCCTTCAAAATCAATTTCACCCATAATCGCTTTGATCATCGTGGATTTACCCTCCCCATTTTTACCCACAAAAGCGACCTTTTCACCACGTTCGATTACCATGGCCGCATTCTCGAACACAACATGATCCCCATACGCTTTAGTCAGCTCTTCCACGATTACCGGATACTGACCAGAACGAGGAGACGGTGGGAACTTCAAATGCAGAGCCGAAGTATCTACTTCATCGATCTCGATAATCTCCAGTTTTTCCAACATTTTGACCCGGGATTGCACCTGCAATGTTTTCGAATAAGTGCCCCTAAAACGATCTATAAATTCTTGATTATCGGCAATAAAACGTTGTTGCTCCTCATAAGCCTTGAGCTGATGCTGGCGGCGCTCTTTGCGCAATTCCAGGTAGTGGCTATATTTCGCTTTATAGTCATAGATTCTACCCATAGTCACCTCGATGGTGCGATTGGTAATGTTATCTACAAAGGCACGGTCGTGAGAAATAACAATAACAGCTTTAGCAGCATTCAATAAGAAATCCTCCAGCCATTGAATACTCTCGATATCCATGTGATTTGTAGGCTCATCCAGAAGAATTAAGTCGGGCTTTTTTAATAAAATTTTAGCCAGTTCTATACGCATACGCCATCCGCCCGAAAACTCCGATGTCTGACGTGTGAAATCCGTACGTTCAAATCCCAAACCTTTTAATACCTTTTCTACTTCAGCATCGTAGTTCGTATCTTCGATCGAATAGAATTTTTCACTCAGTTCCGAAACACGTTCGATCAATTTCATATAATCGTCGGTTTCATAATCCGTACGTATATTCAATTGTTCGTTTAATTCTTCCAGCTCATCACGCATATTATAAACCTCCTCAAAAGCTTTAGAAGTTTCTTCAAATACCGTTACGTTATCGTGTGTTAGTAAATGCTGTGGTAAGTAAGCAATAACTGCGTCTTTAGGCCCCGAAATATTACCTGAGGTAGGTTTTGCTGCTCCGGCTATTATTTTTAATAAAGTTGATTTACCGGCGCCATTTTTACCCATCAGGGCTATTTTATCATTTTCATTGATAGAAAAAGACACGTCACTGAAAAGCGTTGTTCCGCCAAAAGAAACACAGATGTTATTTACGTTGATCACTATATATTCGTCTTAAAAATTTGCTGCAAATATATAGGAATCTGATTAGTTTATCATATTTTAAAGCAAAAGGGTTTAGATATCACATCTAAACCCTTTCTTACTTCTTTATTATCGTATCCTTTTTTCTGTTTCCGTGTTTCTTTTTCGAATTAGCCGTGTTGCTTGTTCTTTACAGATACGTTAAAGAAGTCTTTTATCTAGAAGATGTGTGTTCTCCACAGCATCTGATTTTGTACTTCTTTTAGTATTATAACGTCACGCTTTTAAAGTTATTGTATGCAGCAATAAAAAATATACTGTGTATTCGATATACATTAGTTTATTTAATATTCAGTTTATGTTCGATTCGTTGAATAACCCTCAATATCCCAGTTACGTATCTAGGATGAGCCTCCTGTTCAGGATTTGATTATGCAGCAAGACGATATTTGTATGAATGCCACGCAAAATATAGCTTTATACAAAGAAAACCTGAAGCGGGGAACTTCAGGTTTTTCTAACTAACCAATTATTAACCTAAATTATGAATACTATATAAACGATGGGATCTGTCCGAATATTACACCTTCAGTCGGAATTAACAAAAACTTAACATTCTATTTCAGCACCAGTGCCTTCACAATCGGTATATCCTTCTGCCCAGTCGTAATTTGTGACTGTCCGAAATATCCAGGATCACCAGTATATCGCGGTCTCCTTCAATAAATTGATACTTGAAATTTAGTTATCCATCAGTAAATTATTCGTAATTTGCCTATATGGTCAACAAACCCATTGTTTGATTGTAATTGCTTATTTACACACTTTACAGGATACTGCCAATATATAATAAACTGCCTGTAGTATGCAACACACTACTTGCAGTACGTAATAAACTCATGGCAGTATCAATAAAACTAAGTGTAGTTTTTCATAAACGACATGTAGTCCGGGACGTACTATGTACCTTCCTAAAAAAACTATATGTTGTTTATCACACCCGCCCCTGCGTTTGTCCTTTGAGACCAGTAAGATTTTGTTCAGGTTCCGTGGACAATAGTAATCGATCTTGCCAAACTACATGGAGTGCAGCTTTCCTTCGTCCACATAGGCACAGTAGGTCGAGTCTGCGATACTCAAGTTGTCTATTACCCGGGGTTTGAGGAGCAGTCTCTGAAAAAGTGTGCCAAGAAAGTCTAATAAATAGGCTTTTAGATGTGTTTTTATTTGCTTTTTTTGGTAAAATATGGCTTAAATTCACAAAAAAGGCCTTATCGCATGATAAAGCCTGTATATGAGCGGAGAGCGAGGGATTCGAACCCCCGAACCTGTGACAGTTAACGGTTTTCAAGACCGCCGCATTCGACCACTCTGCCAGCTCTCCGCGACAAAAGTAGAAATTCTAAGTAGATGTACAAAACTTATTTTATTCTTTAAGTTTTACTCCTTGAAAATGAGCTTGATTAATTTTTGGAAGCACATATATCGTCAAATTATTTTCGCAAAAAGGGCATTTCAGCTGAAAAAGTAATACTTCGTACATATATAGCTAGTCCTTGGAGGGATAGATTCTCATTACAAATTATAGTTTGCCAATAAATTAGAAATACACTAATTTCACCCCAATATGACAACAAGTAGAAGAACGGTCAAGAAAAAGCAAAAATCTGATAAAGAAGTACAACGGATTTATTTATTCTGGAGTATTGTGATTCCGGCTATTCTTATTATCCTGTTTGCTGCTTACTACTATCGCGGGGGAATCCGATTTTTTGTGAAGAATATTTTTGAAAGTGGATATACCAGTGACAGCAAAGAGATCGATAAACATAATGAACGTAATATTTATCTGATGTCTAAATTCGATGACAAAATATTTGGTATCGATATCAGTGAATACCAGGGTAATATAGAATGGGTGAGTGTGAATACAATTAATGATCGCTTTCCCATTGATTTTATTTTCATTCGTGCTACCATGGGGACAACAGCTGTAGATAAAAGATACAAGTCGAATTGGAAAAGTGCTGAACGCCGTGCTAAACTTAGAGGAGCATATCACTACTTTCGTCCGAATGAAAACTCAGTGAAACAGGCTAGAAACTTTATCAAAACCGTAAAGTTGATGCCGGGGGATCTTCCTCCGGTGCTAGATATCGAAGAACGACCCCGAAAGCAATCTATGGATAGTCTAAAAGTAGGATTAAAGAGGTGGTTGGAAACCGTAGAATCACATTATAAAGTTAGACCTATTATCTATTCAGGAGATAGCTATTACACTGACTTTCTAGAGCATGAGTTTGCCGATTATACACTATGGATCGCCAACTATAATTTTTGGGTGGAACGCCCGAAGAAGCATTGGAATTTTTGGCAGTTTTCGGAGAAAGGAAGTGTCAGGGGAATAAGAGGGAACGTAGATTTGAATTTATTTGACGGCAACATTGAACAATTGGAACGACTGTGTGTTCCTTTCGGTAATTGATATATACATAAGATCGGTAATAGAAAACGGATAGACATGGCTAGTTTTAATGAAATAATTCAAAAGAGCACAATCGTATTAGTTGATTTTTCTGCAGAATGGTGTGGCCCTTGTCAAACATTGGCTCCCATTTTGAAAGAGGTAAAGACGCATTTTGGTGATAAGCTATCAGTAATTAAAATAGATGTTGATAGAAATCAATCTCTGGCTGCAAATTTTAAGGTTCAGGGTGTCCCTACGTTAATACTATTTAAAAACGGTATCCAAATATGGCGTCAGAGTGGATTGCTGCTACGATCGGATCTTACCACTCTTATTGAGAAACAATTGGATTAATCAATATCGAAAGACATTGAACTGTTGTGATCTTTAATTGTTGAGAACGCAATTTTGTCAATACGATTACCATCCATATCGATTACTTCGAAACGATACCCCTTGAAAGTAATGACCTCACCTTCAATGGGTACGTGATCCAGTAAAAGGAATACCAAACCACCAACAGTGGTGATATTCCCAATTTCTTCTTCATCCTCATCTGAAAGTTCAATTTCAAATTTTTCAAAGAAATCGTCCAATTGATAACGACCATCTATTATAAATGAACCATCTTCCCGTTGTCGGAATAATTTGTTTTTGGGTTCATTCGCATTGTCATAACTTCCTACTAGGCCAGCTAATATATCTTTCATGGTAATGATACCCTGGGGACTGCCATATTCATCTATTACGATTGCCTGTAATACATGTGCATTTTTTAGGATTTCAAGCACATTGTAGATACTACTATTCTCGTTGACGAAAGGGATAGGCTGAACTAATTTTTCCAACTCTATTTCTGTACCGTTAATGTAACTTTTCAGAAGTGTTTTGGTATGCACAATGCCCTTTATATTATCAAAGTTGCCATCACATACCGGGTACTCCGTGTGCTCGCTTTCCAAGATGTTTTTTTTGTTCTCTTCAAAGGTGTTCTCTAAATCCAAATACGTAATGTCACTGCGGTGTACCATCATATTGATAGCCCGCTTGTCGCCAATATTAAGTAACCTATCCACCAAATCGTGTTCGAACCCTTCAATTACCCCACTGTCAACTCCTTCGTCAACCAATGCTTTAATTTCTTCTTCTGTGACCGTATTTTTAGATACCTTGATATTTAATAATTTAACAAGGAAATCGGTTGATATGCTTAGTAACCATACAAATGGTTTAACGACCTGACTCAAGACTGTCATTGGAATAGCAATGATAGCGGAATATCTTTCGGGTATAGCCATGCCAAGGCGTTTTGGGACCAATTCGCCAATAACCAAAGAAAGATAAGTGATGACAAATACCACCAATATGATCGATAACTGATCGCTATATGGAGCTAAATAGGTGTTCTGATTAAATATCTCGGATAAGTAAGAAGAAATAACTCCCCCCGAAAAGAATCCCGTTAGAATTCCGATTAAGGTTATACCAATTTGTATCGTAGATAAAAACTGATTTGGGTTTTCTTTTAGTTTGATTGCAGCCTTTGCACCCGGACTTTTAGCACTTGCAGCCTGCAATCGGGCCTTTCTACTTGAAACAATAGCGATCTCCGAAGCCGACAGAACACCATTAAATAAAATTAAAACGAGGATAATAACTATCTCAGTAATCATACGGTATGTTAAAGTTGATTCAACTCCTCTAATTTACTAAATCTATGTTACAGTATTCTATTTTTTTATATTAACGCAAAAAATGTGCAATCGTTTGATTGAAAAAAATGTTTTTGATAATGCTCGTAATTAGTGATATTGCGTTGCAAAATGAAATTAAGAAAACTTAAACCTTGATAAATTCCATGTCAATTTACGATTTTAATAAAATTATAGGAATAGCGGAACAATTTGATTTAAATGGGGTAATATCTGATGCTGAGAGATTTGGGTCTGGTCATATAAATGATACCTTTAAATTGACGACAGAAAATTCGGAGGATAAATCGTATTTGTTGCAAAGGGTAAACCATGATATTTTTAAAGATATCTCTGGTTTAATGAATAATATCTATTTGGTGACCACTCATTTGAAGAATCAGTTCAAAACGAAGGGTATCTCCGATATCGATAAGTACACATTGACAATAATACCTACGAAGGACCGTAAGCTGTATTTTCAGGATGACGAAGGAAATTATTGGAGGCTATTTATTTTATTATCGGATACAAAAAGTTACGATATCGTAGAAACGGCAAAGCAGGCTTATTCTGGTGGACAGGCATTCGGTCAGTTTCAAAAACAGCTAGCTGATCTGGATGCTACTGAATTGGTAGAAATCTTGCCAAATTTCCATAATATCGATTTTCGGATCCAAAATCTGAAAAAAGCAATCTTAAATAATAAGGCCAATCGCCTAGAGCAAGTTCAAGACTTGTTGGATTATGTATTTGAACGGGAATTGAAGATGCGTCGTATATTAGATTTAGCCGCTAACGGGGATTTACCATTGCGAATTACACATAATGACACGAAATTCAATAACGTTTTATTAGATCAAAATGACAATGTGCAATGCGTCATCGATTTAGATACAGTGATGCCTGGATATGTGGCGTATGACTTTGGAGATGCAATACGTACGATAATCAATTCCGCAGCCGAAGATGAAATTGATGTAGACAAGATCGTATTAAATATTCCGTTGTTTAAGGCTTATGCAGAAGGTTATCTGAGCGAAGCAAAAGAGTTTTTAACAGATAAAGAGATTGAATCCTTAATGTACGGTGTCTTATTGCTGCCTTACATGCAAGCTGTCCGCTTCTTGACTGATTATATTGATGGAGATACGTACTATAAAGTCCATTATCCAGACCACAACTTGGTACGTGCAAAAGCGCAATTTAAATTGGTGGATGAATTGGAAAAACATGAGGAAGAATTGAGAAATATTTTGGAACTTAGCCTTGTCGCCCAGTAAAAAATATGAATGCTAACTTATGTCTACACTTGTTGTAAAAAAAATAAACGAAATAAAAGGAACTGATTTCTTTTCGATCCGGGAAGAAATAAAAGACCTTTCTTGGAATTCAATAGCTGCATCTCCATGGAAGATAGACTTTCCATACAGTCCGGTTGTTGAGTTTCAAATCGCGCATACTGATTCTTTTGTGATCTTGCACTATGCTGTAGAAGAGGAATTTTTGAAAGCACAGTATATTGGATCAAATGAAAACGTATGGGAAGACAGTTGTGTCGAATTTTTTATTTCCCTGGATAATAAGCAATCTTATTATAATTTCGAATTTAATATTCTGGGTACGGGGCTTATTGGATACGGTACTGCCGTGAAATCTGAGCGGAAAAGATTGGATGGAGCGGTGATTGATACGGTGAATACATACACTTCTGTCCGCAAAGTTGATGGACAAAAGAAATGGAACTTGATTTTACAGATACCAAAAACCATTATAGATACCACAGCATGGAGCGGTAGAACGGTACATGCTAATTTTTATAAATGTGGAGATGAGCTACCACAACCTCATTTTATCGCATGGAATAATATCGATTATCCCACTCCGAATTTTCATCTCCCTGAATTTTTCGGAGATTTGATTATAGAATAGTTTTTTAATCTTTTTTGTCCTCACCGCCGGACAGGCTCATTCTTTTTTTATAAAAAGAATCAAAAAATCATCGCTGTACCCATTTGCCACATTGGGTAGTGCCTCCTCCTGCTATCGGCAAATGGCTAAGGCGATATTAGTCGAATTTGTAAGGATAGTGCATTATTATATTTCATTTTATACTTCAGCAGAATTTAAAAGGACGACCTAGGTCGATGTAGCGTTAAGAAAGCTTTTGGATTTGCGTTAAGAACAGATCCCCGAAGCGAAGCGGCTTGGAGCTGTTTAGTAAATCCAAAAGCTTTTAGCGTAACATTGACCCAGTCTTGATTTTTTTGCTTCGTTTTTTTATCAAGAAAAAAATGAAGGCCATGTCGTGGCAACGACGGAAAGGTAATACGAGGGACATTATCAAAATTGAATAAAGAATATGTTCCTTTAATAGCAGCAGCCCCCCTTAAAAACTTACTAAACCTTAATCTCTTTTTTCTTCGCTAAACCTGATAAGTAAAAGTACCCTAGCGATCCCGATACGAGGGAACCTATGAGTACTGCTAATTTAGCTTCTTCCACAAGAATAGGATCGTCAAAGGATAGCATGGATACAAAAATCGACATGGTAAATCCGATCCCTCCCAAGAGTCCGACACCAAATAGATGTTTCCATCTGGCACCATCGGGCAACTTTGATAGACCTGATTTAATGCAGATCCAACTTGTACCTAATATACCCAGCGATTTCCCAACAATTAAACCTACAATAATACCTAACCCCATAGTGGAAGTTAAGCCGCCAGCCATTTCACTATGAAGGGTGATAGCAGTATTGGCAAAAGCAAAAATCGGAATGATAATGAAGTTGACGGGTTTTGCTAAAAGATGCTCTAATTTTTCTAATGGAGATTCTTTGTCATCATCGGTCGTCGGCAAGGTCATTGCCACTAATACACCGGCAATGGTCGCGTGGATCCCCGAGTGATGAATAAAATACCACATAAACAGACCCGGAATAATATACGCAAGAAGGCTTTTTATGCCTATTTTATTAAATATTAGTAATAAAATGAAAATTCCACCTGCATATAACAGATAGGTGAAATGTAAATCAGATGAGTAGAACAATGCAATGACCAGGATCGCCAGCAAATCATCTACAATAGCCAAAGCAGCTAAAAAGATCTTTAAGCTAGCTGGAACCTTCTTACCTAACATCGAAATTACAGCTAGTGCAAATGCGATATCAGTTGCCATTGGAATCCCCCAGCCATGTTGTGTAAGTGGCTGACTGAAATTGAAAGCAGTGTAAATTAAAGCGGGTAATAACGCCCCTCCGAATGCGGCAAAGATCGGTAACGCCGCTTGTCGGGGAGAGGACAGCTCGCCTTCCACCAGTTCACGTTTGATCTCCAGACCAACAAGAAGGAAGAATATGGCCATTAAACCATCGTCTATCCACTGCTTTATACTGTAATTTAATTGGATACTTTCATTTTCAAAACCTACTTGGGTTGCGAGCAGGCTATTCAATCCCTCTGCCATTGGCGAATTAGCTATAAGCAGGGCTAAGATCACGCATACAAATAGAATAATACCACCACCTGTGCTAGAGGCTAAAAATTGTTTAAAGGAGCGTAAATTTATTCGTTTATTCATCTATTAATTCTTATAAAGAAACCATTTCAAAAGTTCTTTGTAGGAAGGTTTCTTTCCGTACATTAAAATTCCAACTCTGTAAATACGAGCGGCAAACCAGGTCGTGAGTACAAATCCTCCGATCAATAATACGGCAGATACGATTAATTGCCAAGTTGGCACACCAAAAGGTACACGTACTAACATGGCTATAGGAGAGGTGAAGGGTATAAAACTTAGCCAGGTGGCTATGCTGCCGTGTGGATCATTGATCAATACACCAAATGAAAGGGCATAGGTTAACAACAAAGGCATCGTAATTGGCATTGTAAACTGAGAAGCTTCTGTTTCGCTATCTACTGCAGATCCTACAGCTGCAAATAAGGCGCTATAGATAAGGTATCCGCCGATGAAAAATACAAAGAAACAAATAATGAGTTCGGGGAAATTGATAGATTGCAGGGCTGAATAGAGTTCTATTTGTGAAGAGGAATCAGCAGCTTGTGATAGTGATTCATGTTGCGTCATCTGACTCATTAAATCTTCTTTGGATACCAAAAATGTAGAAGCGATACCCACTAAGATAAGCGATAAGAATATCCAAAGGACAAACTGGGTTAGCCCGACCATCCCAATTCCGATAATTTTTCCCATCATTAGCTGAAAAGGTTTGACCGAAGATATAATAACTTCAATAATACGGCTATTCTTCTCCTCAATAATGCCTCTCATTACTTGGGAACCATATAAAAACAGGGAGATGTATACTAATATGGATAACGCTAATGCGATTCCCATAGCAATTTCGGTATTACTATCCCGCGTTTCTCCATTGGTTGTTATTTCTTTGGCATTAATGGATACTGAGGAATTGATATTCTTAATGCTGTCGGTATTGACGCCTAATTTTTGATAGGCATGATCCCTGACAATTTCTCCCAATTGAGACTCGACCTCCTTTTGGGTTACCACATTTGGTTTTCCGGAAGACAGCAATTCTACTTTACGCGATTCAAAGAAGTTTGTAGGGATTACCAGTATATTTGTGTTCTTTGCCGAACCTTGCAGGCTATCAATTTGATGTTGTAGTGCGTGGTTAGAGTGAGTGTATGTTAAATTCTTCGTATTCACTAGACTAGGAGCGACTGTGCCTTCCTCGTCGAATACATATACAATGGCGTGGGTATCGTCAAAGCTCTTTTTGGTAAGAATGATGACACCTATATACATACCGATGAAAAATAACGGCACCAGAAATGTTGTTAGTAAAAAGGATCTCTTTTTTACGCGCGTGAGATACTCGCGTTGGATGATTAATCGTATTTTATGCATGAGCGGCTAATGATGGAGAAGTTACTTTTTCAATAAAAATATCATGAATAGATGGGATAATCTCATGTATTTGATTTATAAATATCTGATCAGTAATTGATAAAATAATATCATTTAAATGAATGCCTTCGTTCAGTTTTAGTTGAAGTTGATGCTCTTCTGTCTTTTTATGAAAAAGTACCTGATACAGGGACTCATTTTCTAAAAAAGGCACATCACTATATTTAGGGCTATAGTCTATGCTGTAGGTCTGGTTTTTATAGGCTCTCTTTATTTCCTTTACCGATCCATCCAATATTTTCTTAGATTTATGGATTAAGGCAATACTATCACATAATTCTTCTACCGTTTCCATACGATGTGTCGAATAGATCACGGTGGTTCCTTTTTTATTGAGTTCTAAAATTTCGTCTTGAATAATCTGCGCATTAACCGGATCAAACCCCGAAAACGGTTCGTCCAGAATGATTAATTCAGGTTCGTGTAATACGGTGGCAACAAATTGTACTTTCTGCTGCATCCCTTTACTGAGGTCTTCTACCTTTTTATCCCACCAGGATTCGATATTTAATTTTTCAAACCAATATTGGATTCTTCTTTTGGCTTCTACTTTGCTGAGTCCCTTCAATTGAGCCAAATAGATCATTTGCTCCCCAATTTTCATCTTTTTATACAATCCTCTTTCTTCTGGTAGATATCCGATTGCACTGACATGATTAGGATTTAGTTGTTCGCCATTAAAATATACCTGTCCCGAATCCGGGGCTGTAATTTGATTGATGATACGGATGAGTGAAGTTTTTCCAGCTCCATTTGGTCCCAGTAAGCCAAATATTATTCCTTTGGGTATAAATAGAGATACATCATCTAGTGCCAGATGATTTGCGTATTGTTTAGTAATATTCCTTATGTCCAACATTAAGAAAACGATTAGTGAGCTAAAATAAATAAAATTCCTTATAATATCTTACCTTTGTTTATGCTTGTAAAATCCGCAGAATTTGTATGTAGCAATACAGAAGTAAGTAAATTGCCGGAGTCAAATCTTCCGGAATACGCCTTTATAGGTCGTTCGAATGTCGGTAAATCATCGTTGATTAATGCGATGACCAATAAAAAGGGGTTGGCAAAGACTTCCCAAAAACCCGGAAAAACACAGTTAATAAATCATTTTATTATTAACGATAGTTGGTATCTGGTGGATTTGCCAGGCTATGGATTTGCGCAAACGTCAAAAAAAAACAGGGCTGAATGGGGTAAGTTCATCCGCCACTATCTCACACGTCGCGAGAATCTACAATGTGTATTTGTGTTGATCGACAGTAGGCACGAACCGCAAAAGATTGATTTAGACTTCTGTTGCTGGCTGGGTGAAAAAGGATTACCATTTATGCTCGCATTTACAAAAGCCGACAAGCAATCGGGCGTAAAGTCGGATCAAAATGTAGCCAAATTCAAAAAAGCGTTGTTGAACTGGTTTGAAGAAGTGCCGCCTCACTTTGTGACTTCTGCAGAGAAAAAGACGGGTACTGAAGAGATATTACATACCATTCATGATATCAATCAAAATTTTATTTTACCGACCCATATTCCTGAATAGACTTTTATTGAATACATGAAAAAGTACATGTCTTTGGTGCTGTTTGCACACAGTATTTTTGCCTTGCCCTTTGCGATTATAGGTTTTTTCTTAGCCGTACACACGACAAATTATCAATTTGAGTGGAAATTATTTTTACTGATGTTGCTGTGTATGGTGAGTGCACGGAACGCAGCAATGGCATTCAATCGATATCTGGATAGGGATATCGATGCACTAAATCCACGGACCGCGGTAAGAGATATCCCGGCTGGAAAAATCAGCCCTATGGATGCACTCGTTTTTACGATTGTAAATTGTGTGGTATTTATGACGGCTACTTACTTTATTAATCCGATGTGTTTGGCGCTTTCTCCTGTTGCCCTTTTTGTGGTATTGTTTTATTCGTATATGAAAAGGATCTCACCGCTGTGCCATTTGGTTTTAGGATTGGGATTGGGATTGGCGCCCGTCGGGGCATATTTGGCAGTAACCGGCAGCTTTGCCATTGTCCCTGTGTTCTTTGGACTTTCTGTTTTGACATGGGTGTCAGGTTTTGATATCATATATGCGTTGCAGGATGAGGAGTTTGATCGGGCCAATGGATTGAATTCTATTCCGGCAAATTTCGGTGCAAGAAAGGCCTTACGCATTTCGGAAGTATTGCACTTTTTCTCATTGTTGTTTGTAATTCTCCCGGTCTTTTTTATAGAAGTGGGACTATTTTATTATACTGGAGTAGTGTTTTACGGACTTCTTTTGGTTTATCAACACCGGATTGTGAGTTCAACAGATTTAAGTAGGGTGAATCGCGCATTTATGACCACAAATGGAGTTGCGTCAGTTGTCTTTGCTTTTTTCTTTTTGATGGATGTCGTACTCAAACATTGGAATTTTTAAACCTGTTCTAAATAATTAATGTTAAAAATTATTGTCCTTCCATTTTGAAATATTAATATGTTCTCTGTACAATATTTTTCAATAGCATAGGAGACCTCCCTGCCGGTAGGCAGGGATAGATAAAAATGCTTTTATATGCAATCGTTATTAAATTGCATATAAAAGCATTTTTATCTAAGTTTGCAGAAATCTTAACAACTAAATGGCTAAAAATTTACTGATAGTAGAGTCGCCGGCGAAGGCAAAAACGATAGAGGGATATCTTGGAAAAGACTTTTTAGTAAAGTCTAGTTACGGACATATCCGTGATTTAGTGAAAGGTGACGATGCTATAGATACGGAAAATAAGTTTAAACAGAAATACGAGGTTCCGTCTGATAAAAAGGCCGTAGTCAGTGAATTGAAGAAATTGGCTAAAGCTGCAGAGATGGTTTGGTTAGCGTCCGATGAGGACCGCGAGGGGGAAGCTATTTCGTGGCATTTATTTGAAACATTAGGATTAAAAGAAGATAACACAAAACGGATTGTTTTTCACGAAATCACGAAACCTGCAATTCTAAAAGCAATAGATAGTCCGCGTAAAATTGACTATAACCTGGTAAATGCACAACAGGCGCGTCGTGTATTAGACCGTTTAGTCGGATTTGAACTTTCTCCTGTATTATGGCGAAAAGTAAAACCTTCCTTATCTGCCGGGCGTGTACAATCTGTAGCGGTTCGTCTTATCGTTGACCGCGAACGTGAAATTAATAAGTTTAATGCAGAAGCAGCTTATAAAATAGTAGCCATCTTTTACACCGGAAAGGGCAAAGAAATTTTTAAAGCTGAACTTTCCAAAAGGTTTGAGAGAAAGGAAGAGGCTTCTGTCTTTTTGAAAGATTGTTTAAATGCCGACTTTGTAATCAATAGCTTAGAGAAAAAACCGGCTAAAAGAACACCCTCAGCACCTTTTACAACTTCTACGTTACAACAAGAGGCTAGTCGTAAATTAGGTTTTTCGGTTGCCCGGACGATGCAAGTTGCACAGCGATTATACGAAGCGGGGCGTATCACCTACATGCGTACCGATTCGGTCAACTTATCGGATACTGCAATTCAAGCTGCTGAACAGGAAATTTTGAAAGCGTTTGGTGAAAAATACCACAAGCTACGTAAATATAAAACAAAATCGGCTGGTGCTCAAGAAGCACACGAGGCTATTCGTCCCACTTATTTTTCAGAACATACCATTGAAGGTGACGCATCAGAAAAACGGCTTTATGAATTGATATGGAAGCGTGCTATTGCTTCTCAAATGAGTGAAGCAGAATTCGAAAAAACAGTCGCTAAGGTGGGGATATCAACACGATCGGAGGAATTAATTGCATCCGGGGAGGTAATGAAGTTTGATGGATTCTTAAAAGTGTACTTTGAGTCGACCGATGAAGATCAGGAAACAGCTACAGATAATGATTCGGGCAACACATTATTGCCACCATTGGAAAAAGGTCAGCAACTTACGTTGAATGAAATGACGGCTACTGAGCGTTTTTCTCGTCCTCCTGCTCGCTATACGGAAGCCTCACTCGTTAAGAAATTGGAAGAACTGGGGATAGGTAGACCTTCTACCTATGCACCAACGATTTCGACCATCCAAAATAGGGGATATGTTGTAAAAGAGGAGCGAGAAGGGAAAATACGTGAATTCACGGTTTTAACGTTAAATAGCGGGGAAATTCAGGAAGCGATCAAAACGGAGGTGACCGGAGCAGAGCGCAACAAAATGTTCCCTACTGATATTGGTGTTTTGGTAAATGATTTTCTTGTCGAGCACTTTAAAGGCATTGTAGACTTCAATTTCACGGCTAAAGTGGAAAAGGAATTCGACGAAATCGCACAGGGAAATAAGGAATGGACGGATATGTTGGAAGGTTTTTATATTCCTTTCCATAGTGAGGTTCAAAATACATTGGAAAATGCGGAACGTGCTACCCACGAGCGGGAATTGGGTGTCGATACAATATCGGGTAAGCCGGTCAGTGTGCGTGTAGGGCGATTTGGCCCTTTGGTGCAGATTGGTACCGCTGAAGATGAAGAAAAACCTCGTTTTGCTTCTCTGCGTAAGGGACAAATGATAGAAACGATCACGTTTGAAGAAGCAATGGAACTCTTTAAGTTACCTAAAAAGGTGGGCGAGTATGAAGAGAAGGAAATGACTGTAGCCATTGGTCGATTTGGTCCGTATATACGCCACAATGCTTCATTCTATTCGTTGCCAAAGGGAATTGATCCTTTGGATGTGACACAGGAGCAGGCTATCAATATCATCAACGAAAAACGTCAAAAGGATATCGAAAAAATAATACGGGTGTTTGATGAAAATCCCGAAGCTCAAATCGAAAACGGCCGTTGGGGTCCATTTGTCCGTTTCGGAAAGCAGAACCTTAAAATTCCTAAAGGAACGGAGGTGAGTGCGATTACCTATGAAGAGGTTTTAAAATGGGCGGAGAGTGATCCAAAAGCAAAATCAGGTAAAACAACAAAGAAAACGACTACACGTAAAACAGCGACTAAAACTGCTAAAAAGAAATAGTCTACATTGGATACCTACGGGCACAATGTGCACGAATACAGATTATTAATGCATAAAATGTGTGCAATTTATTAATATATACGGATGAAACCATCATGATTTATTACAACCATATACAGGGATGAATAAATTAAAGATAAATTTATATCGATGAAAAAAGATCTTCCTGAAAATATTGTAGAGGACATTTCAGTTGCTGTTGTTTTAGAAGGCGAAACACCGGCTGTTAAAAACTGGGTCGTATATCTTATTAATGAGAAGAATGTACAACTTAACAATGTGCTCGTCAGTTCCAAGGGCTATGGAGAGAAAGATGGAAAGCCGGTTAAGACAACGACTTTACGTCATTTTATAGGAGACGTCGAAGGGAAAACATCGGCTAAAATAGAAGCGATAGATGAAGAAGTATTTGGCCTGACCAACGAATATTGGTTGAGCTATTATATCAATGGCACCATTTACGATAAAAAATATATTTTCCTTCCGGAAAGTATAGTTGATGAAAATTTATCTAAAGTTCCGATAGTAAACAAACCCGGTGTCCTCATAGGAGGAATGAATTAAAAAATGGCAAGACCTAATTTCATTATCGCAATAGATGGCTACTCGAGCTGCGGCAAGAGTACGGTGGCTAAGGCTTTGGCGCAAAAGCTGCATTTTGTATTTGTAGACAGCGGTGCTATGTACCGTGCGGTTACACTCTATTTTCTTAGATATGAGGTGGATATCGATGATACAGCAGCAGTTGTACAGGCATTAACCGATATTCATATCGATTTTATTCCGAATACAGTGCAAACACAGATTTTACTCAATGGCGAAGATATTTCGGAAGAAATTCGCCAAATGGCTGTTTCTGAGCAAGTGAGTGAGGTAAGTGCCATTAAAGAGGTTCGCCATGCTATGGTGGCCCAACAGCAGAAATTGGGGTGTCGTCGCAATATCGTAATGGACGGTCGTGATATCGGAACCACTGTTTTTCCGGATGCTGATCTAAAAATATTCATGACGGCACGTCCGAGTGTAAGGGCCGAAAGAAGATATGCTGAATTAACGGCTAAAGGGGAAAATGTGACGATGGAAGAAATTCAAGAAAATCTTAGTCATAGAGATCATATAGATAGTACACGGGAAGAGAGCCCATTAAGACAGGCAGCCGATGCCTTTATATTAGACAACTCCGATCTAACGCAAGATCAACAATTAGAAATTGTATTGAACGAATATTATAAAAGAAAAGAAGCTTAATTTTAAGCTTCTTTTCTTTTATAATACACCAAAATGTTTCAATGCATTCCAAATACCGTCACTATCTACATCATCGGTAATGTAATCGGCAATTTCTTTTACTTCCGGATTGGCATTGCCCATTGCTACACCCAATGTAACATGCTGCAGCATCGTAATGTCATTTCCTCCGTCTCCAAATGCCATCGTTTCCTGAATATCAACACCAAAGTGATTACAGAAAATATCAATCCCTACTTTTTTGCTTTGCCCTTTTGGATTGACATCGGCAAATAGGGGTGTCCATCGCGAGGCAAGCGAATTAGGCATGACCTTTTCCATGAATGCCTGCTCGTCTTCCGGTCCCAGAAATATATTCGTCTGCAATACGCTATTCAAATCCACGTTTTCCATATCTACCAATGGTGGAACAGGTAAATTGAGATGAGCATACATGCCCGCAATCTCCGGCGTCACATCGTGTATGGTAATGTGTTTTTCGGACATAAACGAAAAACTCAATGGGTTTGTCTTGGCGTAATCCAAAACGGATTGAATATCAGTCGAATCAATTGCTTGACAAAATAGGATATGTCCTTCCTTCGTCACACAATAACCTCCGTTGAAAGTAATATATCCGTCAAAATTCAGATATTTTACATGATCGATGCTATTAATCGACCGACCCGTCGAAAGTATAGTCTTTATTCCTTTAGCCTGTAATTGTTCTATTGCTTCTTCTGTAGACGCTGCAACTTCATGGGTTTTAAAACTTAATAAAGTGCCGTCAATATCAAAAAAAACAGCTTTTATATTCGGATTTCGCATAATAGCAAAGGTAAATTCTTAATTCCATAAATCGTATCTTTGAAAAAAAATAATATGGCCACATATCAAGATTTTATAACACATATTCAGTACAGTATTCAAGCAAGCAATTTCATTAAGTTGTCGCTGGGTGATTACAAAGGTGGGGAACCGGATCTGAAAAACATATATGTCAGGCCGGTGTTAATAAAACGTGTGTTCAAATTATCGTTTACGTATCGCTACAAAACAAGGGATATTACGAAAAACTTTATGGTGGAGGAGGCGATCGAACAAATTCAAACGCTGTTACAGGAGGATGGGTTTCGTGTGGCTACTTTATTTACGGCGAAAGAGAATACGATCTGTCAATGGAATAAGAAGAGAGAATGGATGCTTAAATCGGAACAGCCAACCGCTTCTAAGCTAGGTAGTCTTTCACATGACCATCAAAAAGAACGTAAGATTGGTTCGACTTCAAAAAAGTACCTGGCGGAATTGCGTTTGACGGATTCGGAGGGCAAGGTATTTAAAAACGCACAGGATAAATGGCGGCAGATTAATCATTATATCGAATTGCTGAGCTCCATGTTGAAGGAATTGCCTGCTGACAAGGAGTTGAGTGTGGTCGATATGGGCGCCGGAAAAGGATACCTCACCTTCGCACTTTATGATTACCTAAATAATGAACTGAATAAACCTGCTTCTGTTGTAGGAGTAGAATATAGGGCGGATTTAGTCTCGCTTTGTAATGATATTGCAGACAGATCTAATTTCAATACCTTATCCTTTGTACAGGGGACAATTGAAGATTATAATCCGACACAGGAATTAAACGTGTTAATTGCATTGCACGCTTGTGATACGGCTACGGATGACGCTATATTTAAAGGAATAACAAATGAAGCCGATCTGATCGTCGTAGCTCCGTGTTGCCATAAACAGGTAAGGAGGCAACTTGAAAAAGTGAAAGCAACAAACGACCTGGATTTCATGACGCAATATGGTATATTCCTTGAACGTCATGCAGAGATGTTGACGGATGGCATTCGCGCATTAATTTTAGAATATTATGGCTACCAAACCAAAGTGCTACAGTTTATAACGGATGCGCATACACCCAAAAATGTGATGATAGTAGGAGTTAAGAAAACCCCAAATTTAAAAAGACAACAGGAAATCTTAGCGAAACTTCAGACGACTAACGCATATTTTGGAATAGAATACCATTACCTGGAACAGTTATGCGGACTTACTTCCTGATGTGCTAATCATTCATAGGATACTTTACTTATTTAAATAGAGTTAGCGTACCTGATTTTCCATCGTCGGGTTTGTTTGGTATCGTCAATTCAGTTCCTATGGCTGCGTTGAGTTTTTTTATAAAATGAGCGGCTAAGAGTGGGGATTCGAGCTCCACATTTTGGTGGATGAAAAAATACAGATGCTGTAAACCCGCGTCTTTCCACGCTTTGATTACTTCAACCCATTCCTCCAAGCGGGTGTAATCGGAAGGGTGATTGGCTCCGACATAGCGCACGAAAGCCGTAGATGTGGTCAAGCGCATGTGCATCATATCGCGTCTTCCTGCAGTATCGACTATGATATTCGTCGTTTTGGTATCTTCTAATAATTTATAAAACTTTTTCGCAACTTCCTGATTCGAAAACCATTCTTCATTGCGCACTTCGACGGCCAAAGGATAACCTGATGGAAAGTTGGTCAGAAAATGCTCCAAACGATCAAAATCTTTCGGTTTGTAGTTATCGATCAATTGAAGAAAGACCATGCCAAGCTTTTCGTCAAATAATACGGTTGAATCTACAAAAGCCTTTACTTTCTCTTCGGTATTCAATAATCGGCTGAAGTGGCTTATCGATTGTGGTATCTTTGGAAAGAATTTGAAATCTTTAGGGGTCTTTTCCTTCCAGGTCTCCACCTGTTGTTTGGAAGGTGAATTGTAAAAGGTTGCGTTTAACTCAATGGCATTAAACTGCGTAGAATAATACACCAGTTCGTCTTTTGTACCACGGGGATAAAATCCTTTCAAATCCGCTTTATTCCATTTTGCGCAGCCTACGTACACATCTAGAGGTCTCTTGTATTCGTTATCACGGAGTAAATCTAACGTCTCTTTTGGTGTCTTTGGAATCGTAAAATCAATAGTTGAAGGATCTGCTACTTGTCCGAATTTCATATTTATATTATTATTCGTCGATTATTTATTTTTTCATTGAACTCATGCTACTTCGTGGTCACTTGTGCTCGTTTGGCCTTTGCTACATGAATATTTCATCAGATTATTTTGTTCTATGAAGCATAAAAATAGGTGTTTGATTTCGAATTTAAATTATTTAAAGTTATAATTAATGTTATTTTTGATCTTATAACGAATCTTTATGAAATTTTATCAGCTTATTCTTATTCTCTTTAGTACTCAGGTCTGTATGGCGCAGCTAGTGGACAGCGTGGAAAAGGAAATAAAATTATCAGCAAGCTCTAGCCGCTTGGTGGAGTTACAAGATCAACAAGACCAGGACTCTTTAAGACGGATACAACTGGAAAACAAATTACTTTCTGCTGAACTGAAAGATACGAAAGAGAAGCAAGAGTTGCTTGCGGAACTCCATTTTTTAAGAAGCCGAGACTCCCTCTCATTGATTGAGCGCAAACGAAAAATAGATTCGATGCGCATCTTGAATCCCGGTGTGCCTGTGGTACCATTTAAGGGTACTATTTTTACGATGTATCAGGGTATCGGTGGATTCTCTGTCAATGAGCGTGTCAATGCGATACAGACGCGGATAAAAGTATTGGCAAATTTATATTCATTTCAGCTCGATTCAATCCGGGTGGTAGAAGATGGCGAGGTATGGTATGTGAAAGGAGGAAGTGATTTAATTGTAAGCGTAAATGCAGAAGACGCACTGTGGATGAATACTACGCCTGCTGCATTAATCAATCTATATTCGAAAAAGATCAAGGACAGTATCGCGCAATATCGTGACGATACAAGCCTGACAAAACTGATGAAAGGTATCGGTCTTGCCATACTGGTATTGCTGGTCGTATCATTGATTGTATACGGAATTAATAAAATGGCTGGTTATGCAAAAAGAGTAGTACTTAGGCATCGAGAGAATAAATTGACCGGAATCACGATAAGGGGGTATGAGCTTGTATCGGCCAAAAGACAGATTCGGTTTATATGGTCGATTTTCAACATGTTGAAAGGGTTAGTCATCGTAACGGTTATTTACCTCACTTTACCGATTGTTTTTAATCTTTTCCCCGCTACCGAGGGGTATGCTCCTGTATTATTGAGCTATATTTTAGATCCGATCAAAAAAATAAGCTTAGCTATTATTCATTATTTTCCAAATTTTATTACGATAGCTATTATTGTTATCATCTTCCGCTATATTTTTCGAATCCTCAAATATTTCGCAAATGAATTACATCGTGAAGCGCTTACTGTTCCCGGATTTTACGCAGATTGGGCATTGCCTACCTATCAGATTTTACGTGTGCTGCTAATAGCCTTTATGCTGATCGTAATCTTTCCGTACCTTCCGGGATCGAAATCGCCTATCTTTCAGGGTGTCTCTGTCTTTATTGGAATCTTATTCACATTTGGATCTGCGGGTGCATTGGGCAATGTTGTAGCGGGGCTCGTAATTACCTATATGCGGCCATTTAGTATAGGAGATCGCGTGAAAATTGGTGATGTACAAGGCGATATCATTGAAAAAACATTATTGGTGACCCGCATTCGCACGGCAAAAAATGAAATTATATCTGTGCCTAATTCGCAGATCATGAATTCGCATACCATCAACTATAGTACTGATGCACCAGTAAACGGCCTGATCGTGCATACCACCTTAACGATGGGGTATGACATACCTTGGCAGACTGTACATAAATTGGCTATTGAAGCTGCTTTGGAGGTGGAGTATATAGAGGCAAATCCTATACCATTTGTATTACAGACTAGTTTAGACGATTACTATGTATCCTATCAGATTAACGCTTATACCAAGCAACCGAATAAGCAAGCGGTGATCTATTCAGAATTGCATAAAAATTTATTGGACAAGTTTCATGGAGCCGGAATAGAGATAATGTCACCGCATTTCAGGATTATCCGCAAGAGTGAAGATATCATATTGCCTCCGGATGGGGGAGCTAAGCAGACGGAGGAATAGTTGCCTGAACGTGTATCCATTGAGATACGCGTTTCAGGCCTAATACTATTATTTATTCTTATTCAGGAAGACAAATTGCCCATCAAACGTATCCAATTGAATGACAGAATCGTTTGTCACTTTTCCGGAGAGGATCTCTTTCGACAATTCGTTCAAGATCCGTTTCTGAATAACACGCTTCAACGGACGTGCCCCATATATGGGATCATATCCTAGTTGTGCTAACCAATCCAATGCTTCATCCGTAGCGGACAAGAATATATTTTGTTCGGCTAGTTGATGCTGTACACGACTAAATTGCATTCGAACGATATCTCCAATCTCATTGCGGCTCAATGGAGTAAACATGATGACTTCATCGATACGGTTCAAAAATTCAGGACGAATTGACTTCTGTAAGAGATCGAATACTTCGTCTTTCGTTTTTGCAATTACATTATCCCTGTTTTCATCCGTTAAATGGCTGAAGTTTTCCTGAATAAGATGAGAACCGGTATTGGAGGTCATAATGATAATGATGTTTTTAAAGTTGACTACACGACCTTTGTTATCCGTTAGATGTCCGTCATCAAGCACCTGTAGCAAAATATTGAAAACATCGGGATGTGCCTTCTCGATCTCGTCTAGCAGAACAACGGAATAGGGGCGACGGCGAACAGCTTCTGTTAACTGGCCGCCTTCATCATAGCCTACATATCCCGGAGGCGCTCCAATTAAACGTGATACTGCGTGACGCTCTTGATATTCCGACATGTCGATACGGACCAGAGCCTGCTCGTCATCGAACAAAAATTCAGCTAGTGCTTTCGCCAATTCAGTTTTACCAACTCCCGTAGTCCCGAGGAATATAAATGAGCCTATGGGACGTTTGGCATCACTCAGTCCGGCACGTGAGCGGCGGATAGCATCTGAAATGGCTTCAATCGCTTCATCCTGTCCTGCTACACGTTTGTGTAATTCTTCCTCCAACGTCAATAACTTTTGACGTTCGGATTGAACCATTTTATTCATTGGAATACCTGTCCAACGTGATACAATATCTGCGATATCTTCTGATGTTACTTCTTCTTTAAGCATGCGGCTACCTTGTTGTTTTTCGGCCAATTCAGCTTTTAGCTTTTCGGTGGCATCTTGTGCTTCCTTGATTTTACCGTAACGTAATTCAGCTACTTTGCCATAGTCTCCGGCACGCTCGGCCTGTTCGGCCTCCAATTTGTAATCTTCGATGTTTTGCATCTCCTGATTTACGCGATCGACCAAGTTTTTTTCTGACTGCCAGGCGGATTTTAACGAATCTCGCTCGTTAGAAAGGTTGGCAATAGTCTCGGACAGTTCAGCCACTTTCTTGTTGTCGTTTTCGCGTTTAATTGCTTCACGCTCAATCTCCAATTGCATAATGCGACGCTCCAGTTCGTCGACAGCTTCGGGCACCGAATCCATTTCAAGTCGCAACTTGGAAGCAGCTTCATCGATCAAATCGATCGCTTTGTCCGGCAGGAAACGATCGGTAATATAGCGTTGTGACAGTTCGACCGCAGCGATAATAGATTCATCCAGGATCCGTACCTTGTGGTGTGTTTCATAACGTTCTTTTAGACCACGCAGGATGGAAATTGCATCTTGTGTATCCGGTTCCTCCACCATCACTTTTTGAAAGCGGCGTTCTAGTGCCTTGTCTTTTTCAAAATATTTTTGGTATTCGTTTAATGTGGTAGCACCTATGGCACGCAGTTCGCCTCTTGCTAGAGCAGGCTTTAATATATTTGCCGCATCCATTGCCCCCTCACCGCCGCCGGCACCGACTAACGTATGGATTTCGTCAATAAAAAGAATAATTTCGCCATCGCTCTCCGTCACCTCTTTTACAACGGCTTTTAATCGTTCTTCAAATTCACCTTTATATTTTGCACCAGCGATTAAAGCTCCCATATCCAAAGAGTACACGGTCTTTGTTTTTAAATTCTCGGGAGCGTCACCCTTAATAATACGGTGCGCTATACCTTCTGCAATAGCGGTCTTTCCCACTCCCGGTTCGCCAACTAAAATAGGGTTGTTTTTGGTGCGCCGCGATAATATCTGCATCACGCGACGGATTTCTTCATCACGTCCGATCACCGGATCTAATTTTCCGGATTCGGCATATTCATTCAGGTTTCTTGCGTATTTGCCTAATGCGTTATAAGTTGCTTCGGCATTCTGATCTGTAACCCGAGAACTACCGCGTAGCTCTTTGATTGCCAATTTGAGATCTTTTTCATTCACTCCCTGATCCTTCAATAAACTGGATACTTTGTCGTTAGCGGACAAAAGTCCAAGTAGAATGTGTTCAATGGAAACGAATTCGTCATTGAATTCTTTTAAATAACTTTGTGCTTTTTGCAATACTGCCGCGGAGCTATTGCTGATATATATATTGGTTCCACTTACTTTCGGTAGGGCCTCGATTTGTTTAGTTACTTCCGCAGTTACGTAGGAAAGATTTACGTTTAACTTTTTTAGTAAATGGTTGATAACATGCTCATCCACGGTCAGCAATGCTTTCAATAGATGCGCAGGTTCAACGGATTGCTGTTGATTGCCCGTAGCTATCTCAGACGCTTTTTGAATCGCTTCTTGAGCTTTGATGGTATAATTATTGAAATTCATAGGTTATTTCTGCTCCTTTCTGACTTGTATTGATGAGTTAACAAATAGAATGCCGCTGTGTTTTTGTGGTTAACTTCCTGAAATTTTGTCTGTTAAATATAAAAAAAAAGCGACAAAATTTCTTGATTTTTTTGATAGCACATGAAATAATTTCATTGATTTTCAAAAAGTTGATAAAAAAGGACAAATTAAATCGAAAATAATATTGATTTTTTAATGTACGCTTGCGATATTTGCATCGCAATACTTAATTAAGTATGCCTCCTTAGCTCAGCTGGTAGAGCAACTGACTTGTAATCAGTAGGTCATTGGTTCGATCCCGATAGGAGGCTCTAACGTAGAAAAGCTCAACAGATGTTGAGCTTTTCTACGTTTTAATAACAGGGGCATTACTAACGAAGAAAGATGTTATCATAATCTTTAGGACGAGTAAAACTTTAAAACAACGTAAGCTGTATCGGTGTTTCATTCAGACTCCGGTGTCCGGCGCAGTTATATTCGAAAATTTCTTTATTCAAACCATTTTTAGCGCAGTGCAAACGGAAGTTATCGTGGATTACCTCAGCTATTTTACCACTTCCTTTCATACGAAGTCCAAAATTGCTGTTATTTACCTTACCGTCATGACAAGATTCAATGCTGTTCCAGATCTTGTTGGATCGGTCGGGATAGGCATGTGTTAACCAGTCTTTGAACACTTCTCCAATCTGTCCATTTAGCCGTACAATGATATAACTTGCCCATTTGGCACCGCGTACAGCTGTTTCTTTTAAGACTGCCGGTATTTCATGATCTGTTAACCCAGGGATAATAGGTGCAACATTTACACCTGTAGGCACACCTTTTTTGCTCAATTCTTCTACTACGCGAAAACGCTGTAACGCTGTTGCTGTGCGGGGTTCCAAGCGTAATCTGGTATCTTCCGTTAAAGAATTAATAGACAAGAATACCTTAATCAGATTGTGTTTTGCCATTTCCTCCAAAATATCCGCATCCCGCAGAATAAGACTATTCTTTGTGATTATACCGATAGGTTGTTTATAGCGAAGTGCGATTTCTAATATTCGTCGGGTAAGTCGAAATTTTCGTTCTGCAGGCTGATAACAATCTGTATTTCCAGAGAGATGGATGGGAGTGACGTGCCCTCCCTTTTTGCTGATGAATTTTTCAAAGAGCTGTGGTGCATTTTCTTTCACTATAATTTTCCGTTCGAAATCCAAACCCGAACTCAGATCCCAATATTGATGAGAATTGCGCGCATAGCAATAGATACAACCATGCTCACATCCCTGATAGGGGTTAGCAGAGTACATCATGCCGACATCGGGACTGCCTACCTTATGTACTAAAGATTTGGCATTAGACGGAATAAATATAGTCTTATTACTTTCGACTTCCCAATCATCGATAGCTTCTATGTGGTCTACCGTATACTTATCTTTTTTATAAATATTCTGTGGGTTGTATTGTGCACCCCTTCCTTTAATATAATCTTTCTCCTGCATAACAAGATAAAGTTACTAAAAATATTAGTATAAATGGTAGTAGTTGATTTATGTTTTGGATTTTAGGTATTTATACAGTTCTATTTGAGATCTGTAATGTTGTTTTCCATTTTTTACGTAATTATTGCTCAGTACGTTATCTAATATACGTGTTTTGACATTTCCCTGAAGCTGAATTTTAAGCATATCGATTAGTTCTGCTTTAAGTTTTTTATCAGATATACGCACAGCAGCCTCCACGCGATGATCCAAATTGCGGGTCATCCAATCGGCGGACGAAATATAGACATGTTCTTTACCTGCATTGTAAAAGTACATTACGCGTGCATGTTCTAAATATTCATCTACAATACTTATAGCATGGATAGGCTCTTGAAAAGTTTTTTGATTTACTGCGCAATAAATACTGCGCACAATCATTTCAATTTTAACACCTGCTTCTGCGGCATCGTATATTTTTTTAATCAGAATCTTATCACTCAGTGAATTAACCTTGATGATGATATGTGCGTTGCGCCCGGCTTTCGCTTCGACTATTTCCGTATCTAAATAAGAGAGAATTGTGTTACGCATATCGGTAGGGCAAACCAATAAGCCGGTTCCCATTTTTAAAGTTTGCGGCAAATCCAGTTTCGGTCGTTTTAGTGCATTGAAAACTTTATTTATATCGGCCATAATAGCTCTATTGCTTGTCATTAAGCAGTAGTCACCATAGATCTTGGCAGTTTTTTCATTGATGTTCCCTGTACTGACAAAGCCATATTGTATAGTTTTGTTATTTACTCTCTTTTTGATGACACAGAGCTTTGCGTGTATCTTTTTATTTGGAATCCCAATCAAAACACGAATACCTTCCATTTCGAAGCGTTCTTTCCATTCCAGATTATGTTCTTCATCAAATCTTGCACGCAATTCGAGCATCACTGTTACGTCTTTGCCATTGCGTGCGGCATTTACCAAAGCGTTTCCAATTTTCGAATTGCTGGCTAACCGGTAAGCCGTAATTTGGATGGTTTTGACATCCGGATCCATTGCAGCTTCCCGTAGTAAGTCGATCACCGGGCGAAAAGAATGGTATGGAAAGGAGAGAAGAACATTCTTCTTTATAATTACGTCGGTAATACGTTGCTGATTCGTAAACTGGGGATGTGTGAAAGATGTCCTTTCTTTTGGCTGATGGTACTTTTTAAATACGTTGGGAAAATCCATAAAATGTTTGAAATTATGAATTTTTTGTCCGGGTATGATACTGTCTTTCTTGGAAATATTGAGCTTTTTGATAAGAAATTCCAGTAACTTTTCATCCATTTCTTTGTCAAATACAAAACGGGTGGGCTTGCCTTTTCGCCGACTTTTTACAGCTTTTGCTATTTTCTCGGCAAAGTTGGTATTGATATCATTATCTAAATCAAATTCGGCATCCTTTGTAATCTTAAACGCATGAGCCTTGAATTCATCGAATTCGAAGTACGAAAAGATATAAGGAAGGTTGAATTTAATAATATCTTCCAATAATATAACGTGGACTTGGTTTTTGGAAGAGGGTAATATCGTAAAACGTCCTAACTGGCTGGAAGGGATTTCTATGATCGCAAATTTGGTTTCATACTGCCAATCTTTCTTTATCATGGCTACACCTAGATACAAAGATTTGTCTCTGAGATAGGGCATCGGATTCTCATCATTCAAAAGAAGAGGAATGACATTGGATTCTATCTCATCTTGGTAGTATTGATGGATAAATTTTTTCTGTTCTTCGTTCAGATCTTCACTCGTTTTAATGTACACTTGCTGTTTGGCCATTTCTTTTTGTACATCTTCCCAAACATCGTTGAATTTTTTTTGCTGGCTGATCACGATGTCGTGGATTTCATCTAATATCAGCTGAGGTTTTTCAAAGAAAATATCTTTTGCCTCTTTTTCATCTACTGCAAGTGCTCTCTTAAGACCAGCTACCCGTACACGAAAAAATTCATCCAGATTATTGGAAAATATGCCCAAAAATTTTAAACGGGAAGGTAAAGGCACGGTTTCATCTGCCGCTTCCTGTAGTACTCTTCCATTAAAACTCAACCAGCTAATATCTCTAGGTATATATTTTCTTGCCATTATTAAACGAATATATTGGATTCAAATCTATAGTATTGATGTTAGCTTAATGTTAAAATAATATGAATAACACAAAATTAATTTGTCCCTCTTCTTTTTGCGATGTATATGGCTGAATATTTATCTGTATCATAATGTGGGCTTTCCAATGTCAGTACAGTGGGATATGGTTTATTTTTGTCGAAAAAATAAACGGTTGTTATGCTATTGAAGTCATTAGTAGGAAATAAATCAGCACAGGCATCATAATTTGCAACTGAAGGATCGTCCACGGTAATGGCATAAATTCGTATAATTCCGCCTTTATTTTGTTCGTTTCGTACAAAGGCGACCTCTTCGAAATTCCCTGGAATATCTTCTAAAGTCGGTTGGCTGTACGTTTGCCAGATTAGATAGCTCAATAGTAAAATAACAGCTATAGCGACAAGCCATATTCTTTTAGATTTTTTGTTGTTCATTACAGATTTATCGTATCGTCTAAAGTTTTATGTGTATTAAATGTTGTATGTTCTCATTGAGAAATGAACGTGTCAGCGAAATATTAGTTTGTTTCTGCTTGAATTTTTGCTAATTCCCGTTTTGTTTTTCGCACCTTTGCTTCTAGTTGACTTCGGTAAAGTACGTTGATTACCCCTTTTCCTTCTTCAAAATTGGTGTTGAATTCGGGGAGTGAAAAAGTTTCCAATACGATTCCCCCGTCAAAAGGCATTCTGTTTGTCGCGATATCAAGAACACTTTGTCCTCCGCGTTTTCCATTGCTTGCAGCGATTAAAAACATTGGTTTATTGGGAAAAGGTTTTCTTCCTTTGATACGGGATACCCAATCTATGATATTTTTATACGCGACAGCATAATTGCCATTATGCTCGGCGAAGGAAATGAGTATAAAATCTGCCCAATCTATCTTGTTGGCAAAATCTGTTGCTAACTGTGGGATACCATTCTGAACTTCCCGGTCATGAGAATAAAGAGGCATTTCAAAATCATTTAAATCGATTAATTCAATAATATCAGCAGGCTCTTTATAATACTTGCTGATACTGCTTACCAGTCTCTTATTAATGGATTGCGAGCTATTGCTCGCCGCGAATGCTAATATTTTCATTATATAGAATTATTTATACATTATCTTCTAAACTTAAATAAAATGCTTTGCATTCACAAACTGAACATAGCAGTCTCATGTATACCATTATTCTGATAAAAAATCATGCCATCATAGCAGGACCTAATATTAAACAAATAGTAATAATTAGGGATATTTTGAATTGTAACTATTTTATGTCTAACATAATTTTATGCGAGGTCTTTACTACATTTACATACTATTTTAAACAAGCGATCTTAAAACAAGATAAACAGTAATCTCAAAACAAAACAATTTAATATCGTAAAATAGTAAGCAGATGAAGAAAAAGTTTTGGTGCTATACGCCAAAAAAAACGCTAGTAGCCTTAGCGTTGCCGTTATTAATGTTATATCCGGTATCCGCAGCTCCTATAGGTCACGCAATATGTGTTGATCAGAGCGTTACAAATCCAGGAATTAATAGTGCGAAAAAAATTAATCCGCATACCGTTGAAATATTGTTCTCGGATAATCAGCGTATGACCTTTGATTTCTATGGGGAGAATATTTTCAGGTTATTTCAAGATATTAAAGGAGGAATAATACGTGACCCGAAATCGAACCCCGAAGCCAAGATTTTAGTGGATAACCCCCGAAAAGAAATACAGTCCCTTCAATTTAAGGAAAAAGATAATCAAATCCATATCGAAACGTCTAAGATCAGTATTCAATTGGATAAAACCACAGGTCTTCTGAAGATTTTAAATAGAGAAAATAACAAGGTTGTTTTGGAATGGATTAAGCCGGTTGCCTTCGAAAAAAACAACGTAAAGATTTCGTTGAAGGAAACTCCCGACGAATATTTTTATGGAGGAGGAGTGCAGAATGGCCGTTTTTCGCATAAGGGAAAAGTTATATCCATAGAAAATCAAAACAGTTGGACAGACGGTGGGGTAGCTTCTCCAACTCCTTTTTACTGGTCTTCTAATGGTTATGGAATGCTTTGGTATACGTTTAAAAAGGGAAAATATGATTTTGGTGTAGGGGAGCAAGGTGTTGTGCAAGCTTCGCACGAAACAGATTATCTGGATGTGTTTTACATGGTCAATGACGGAGCTGTCCCTTTATTAAATGACTTTTACCAATTGACCGGAAATCCGGTTTTAATGCCAAAATTCGGATTTTATCAGGGTCATCTAAACGCTTATAACAGGGATTATTGGCTGGAAGATGAAAAAGGGATACGCTTTGAAGATGGTAAGAGGTATAAAGAATCACAAAAGGAGAACGGAGGAATTAAAGAATCCTTGAACGGTGAATTACCCAACAATTATCAGTTCTCTGCGCGAGCGGTGATAGATCGCTACAAAAAACACGATATGCCACTAGGTTGGATTCTTCCTAATGATGGATATGGAGCCGGATATGGTCAAACGCAGACATTAGATGGAAATATTCAAAATCTAAAGGAATTTGGTGATTATGCTCGCAAAAATGGTGTTGAAATTGGCCTCTGGACACAATCCGATCTGCATCCTAAGGACAGTATAAGTGCGTTATTACAACGGGATATCGTGAAGGAGGTGCGTGATGCAGGAGTGCGGGTATTAAAGACCGATGTCGCTTGGGTTGGGCCAGGCTATTCTTTTGGGTTAAATGGTGTCTCGGATGTAGCTCATATCATGCCTTATTATGGAAACCACGCAAGACCTTTTATCATATCGTTAGATGGGTGGGCCGGTACCCAGCGTTATGCGGGGATATGGTCAGGAGATCAAACCGGAGGTATTTGGGAATACATTCGATTTCATATTCCTACATACATTGGATCAGGTCTTTCGGGGCAACCGAATATTACCTCTGATATGGATGGTATATTCGGCGGCAAAAATAGTGCAGTCAATATTCGCGATTTCCAATGGAAAACATTTACACCAATGGAATTGAATATGGACGGTTGGGGTTCGAATGAAAAGTATCCACATGCGTTGGGGGATACTGCCGCTTCCATCAATAGGAACTATTTGAAACTCAAGTCCGAATTAATGCCATATACTTATAGCATAGCGCGACAAGCAGTAGATGGCCTGCCGATGGTACGGGCATTGTTTCTCGAGTATCCGAATTTATATACGTTGGGTACGGCCACGCAATATCAATTTCTCTATGGCCCCCATTTCTTAGTAGCCCCGATTTATCAGAATACGAAGGCTGATGGAGATGGGAATGATATGCGGAATAATATTTATCTTCCGGAGGGAAGTTGGGTCGATTATTTTTCAGGAGAGAAATATCAGGGAAATCAGGTGCTAAATAATTTCGATACGCCGATTTGGAAATTACCTGTATTTGTAAAAAACGGAGCTATTATTCCGATGACTATTGCCCATAATAACGTTTCGGAAATAGACAATACGCTACGTGTGTATGAAATATACCCTTACGGTAGTTCTTCGTTTATAGAATATGACGATGATGGCAGGACGGAAGCCTATAAAATAGGAGTGGGTACAAAAACGGAGATTCAATCTGTTGTTTCTAAAGATAACGCAACTATTACGGTTTTACCGACAGAGGGTAGCTTTGAAGGTTTCCAAAATTTTAAAAGAACAGAGTTTCGTATTAATGTAACGAGCAAACCTAAAAAAATAAGCGCTAAATATGGACGATCTAGTCTGAAGTTAAAGGAGGTCTTTTCATTGGAGGAATTCCTGGAGGGAGAAAATGTGTACTTTTATTATGAAGAACTAAATCTGAACAAATTTGCAACGCCAAACAGTAGTTTTGCGAAGACAATCATCAAAAAGAACCCTCAGATATGGGTTAAGTTGGCGTCAACAGATATTTCGACAACAGGTACGACGTTGGTTATTCGGGGATTTGAGTTTAATCCAAAAAATTCATATCGGATCACTTCGGGAGCATTGTCTACACCGTCGGATGCGGGGCTAAAAGAATCCGATATCGCAGCATATACCTTAAAACCAACCTGGGGAAAAGTAGATCATGCAGACTTTTATGAAATAGACTTTAATAACATGCGCTATACGACAATTCGGGAACAGGAACTTTTGTTTGACGGACTTGCTGCCGAAACGGATTATACATTTAAATTACGTGCGGCTAATAAGGATGGTTATTCCGATTGGGTCAGCTTTACAGCAAAAACAAAATCTAACCCGTTGGAATTTGCTATTAAGGGCATAGTTGCAGAAACTACCGCTCAAAATCAAGGGGGTGAAGGTATTCATAAATTATTTGATTTTGATGAGGGTAATATGTGGCACACCAAATGGGGTACAACATCAGTGCCTTTTGATATCGTTATTGATTTGAAATCAATCAACCAACTAGATAAATTTCATTATTTACCTCGATCGGGGAGAGGAAATGGGATTCTCCTAAAGGGTAAGGTATTCCACAGTTTGGATAGGGAAATATGGACAGAAATCGATTCTTTTGAATGGGCAAACAATGATGAAATAAAAGCGTTTGTTTTCAAAGGACATCCTACGGCACGCTATATAAAACTATCGATTACCGAAGGAGTTGGAGGTTTTGGTTCAGGGCGTGAACTCTATATTTTCAAAGTACCCGGAACGGAAAGTTATTTACCCGGTGATATCAATAATGATAGATTACTAGATGTAAATGACCTCGTATCATATACCAATTATACGGGGTTGCGATTGGGTGATTCTGATTTTGAAGGCTATATAAGTAATGGCGACATCAATAAAAACAACTTGATTGATGCGTACGATATTTCAGTACTTACGACACAGTTAGAAGGAGGTGTTCCTGATAGTAAATTGGAACAGATTGCCGGAAATATTATATTGCGTACGGAGAAGATGAACTATGATAAAGATGAAATCGTAGCGATACAGGTACATGGAGTAGATTTGCAATCGGTAAACGCATTGAGTTTTGCACTCCCATATAGTACGCAGGATTACGAATTCGTAGGAATAGAGAACTTAGGTATGAAGCAGATGGAGAATTTGACCAATGATAGGTTGCATACAAATGGTAGCAAAGCGGTGTATCCTACATTTGTCAATGTGGGTGAAAAAGAACTCTTGTCGGGCAATCAAGACCTGTTCATTTTGAAGTTAAAAGCAAAACGCCCTGTTCAGTTCAAACTGAAAGCGATGGATGGATTTTTAGTAGACAGGAAATTGAATATCTTAAAATTCTAAAAGTTACATGGGAATAGGGAAGCTGGTCGAATGTGTTCATCATCGACCAGCTTTTTTGTTTTACTGACTATAATACTTTTTAACTTTATTTTCTAAATTTTCGATTACAGCAGTACTGTAATCGACGTGATTTAATCGGGATGCTTGACCTAATGCCCCTGGGCTAAAAACATTTATTTCCATGATTTTATCTCCTACGATATCCAGTCCTACAAAGTACATATTGTCTTCTATAAGTTTACTGGCTACTTTATTGACAAGGTTAAGAACCTTTTCATCGATAAAGGCTTGTTTGGCTTTAGCACCTTGGTGGATGTTGCTCCGGATTTCGTTTCCTTGTTGTACGCGGTTCACGGCTGCGTATTTACCATCCACTATAATGGGTTTTCCGTCCAATAAGAAAAAACGTATGTCGCCGTTTACGGCTTCCGGCAGATACTCCTGTGCTATGACATACCCGTCTCTACCGATTACCTCTACAATCTGTTTTAAATTTTGACGTTCTTTGAATGGGATTAAGAATACATTTTTGCCCCCCGAACCTTTTAGGGGTTTGAGGATGATCTTATCTTGTTGTTCTTCCAGAAAAGCGATTACGTCTTCGTGGTTTCGTGTCACAATGGTCTTCGGGCGGATTTCTTTCGAAAAGTTTTCTAAGTACAGTTTATTGCTTGCTTGAATAAGTGTGTCTGGATCGTTGACAACCAAACGTCCGTTATTTTTTACGAGTTGCGCAAATTGGATCCCCATTGCAGCGGCCCAAGGTCTATTTATCATATCTAATACCGGGTCAAAACGGAGCCATAAAACATCTATTTCCTGTAAATTGATAATTTGCTTTTTATTACTTCGAAGAGTATTCAATAAATCCTCTCCATCATCAATACCTGAATCCGGCTCTGCCACCCGACCATGTGCGCCGATATTACGTTCATTTTGGTAAATGAAATCGGCAAGTCCGATATAAATGATCGTATGATCACGTTTTAAGGCGGTAAGTGCTAATAGGGTAGTCGTAAAAGCTACTTCTTCTTTATGTGTTTGATTGATTAAAAGTGCTATTTTCATTTGTCTGCTTTTGTTATTCTAGAGAAATTATACCCCGGTCTGTAACGTTTTTATAGCATGTAGCATTTTAAAGAATCTACGTTGATCTCATCTAACCACTGCTCCGTGTTAATATTATTTAAGTGATGGTGTCATAATGAATTGCTATGTTAATTGATAAGTTTGAATACATTGCTGATTTTATTAAGTGCTTTAAATCTTTCCATATTTTCTTTACTAAGGTAGCGGGGTATTAGTGCCGGAGGCTGTAATACACCACGTTGCATCAGATCTTTAACTATAGGCAGGTAGTCTTCTCGTATTTTTCCAACGGTTAAGAGACGAATATCTTTGCCGTCTTTAAGATATTGAATCAATTCGATCAAACCTTGAAGGTAAAGGGCATCTTTGGTGAGTCCGCCTCCGCGGTATACGCGCATAGTCATCTGGAATGCCGTTTGTTGGGCAAAATGATATTCTTCTGTTAGCATCGAAAAGGTATCAATAAAGGAATGGCCCATCAACATATAACGTACGGCCAAGACACGGCCCGAGATGGTACGAAGACGATCGTTACTAAGTCCTCCGACTAGATATTCAGCGAATACTGCTAACCCTTCTTGAAGTTGTTCGTAGCCGGGAACACCAAGGCTAAACAGGCTTAGTGGCTGTGTTTTTCCGTTAAAATAAGTTACGATATGTGTACCTACTTCATGCTGAATCAATGCCTTTGCACGCTCTATTCCTATTTGATATTCTTTACTTATATTCAAGATCCCACGATTCACCATGACACCAGATATATCATCGCGGACACGTACAGTAGTGTTGAAATCCGGACGTTGAGCCTGCAGATATTGTATCTCCTCTCTGGCCATTTTAGCAAATCCATGTGCGTCTAGTTTCTTGTCTTCTTTGATATTGGGAGAATCGCCTGAGTCAATAACGGTCAATAGTGCTTTTGCTGTATTCAAGAGCTTATCACTCACGGCACCAAATATCTGTAAGCTTCCATGCATAAAATCTTCTTTTCCCCTGTCACTGAGCATAGACATCATTGCATCCAATTCGGTTCTTTTGTCCCTGAAAAGATATGCGATAGTCGGATCATATAAATCTTCAATCCGCAAATTGTACAAATTTCGTTTTACCAAATCCGGATCTATCGGCATAGGACGATAAATAAACTTAGGCGTACGGTAAAATTTGTCTTTTTTAAATTGTAACCAAGCTTCATGAGCATTAATCGGGGTAACCAGAAGGAGGAAATCAAAGCGCTGACTTTCCTGTGCCAACTTCTTATCTATTTCCAATACAAATTTGGAAAGTTCTTCATGTGTTTGCAATTTGAATTCGGTGGCCTTAACGGTGGTATGGATACGTAGAAATTCAAAAAATAACCGCGATAGGCTTTTACCTAATGTCTCCCGAAAATGACGCAGTAGGATAGGAAGGGTGTGGCCTTGACGATCGATATATCTTTGTTTTACGGATATTCCCAATGACATGATCTGCTTTTCTTGTAATTTTTTCAAAGTAAATAAATCCGAATATCCCTCTGGCTTGGGCACTTTACTCAATTTTTCGAGGGCTACTGTGATGTCGGGAGCCTCGAGTACGATATTTTTAGCAAAGTATTCGGCAAGTTGTAAGGCATTTTTTTGTGATAATTGAATGGATATATCCTCTACTTGATCTTGGGGTGCGTTCCATACTTCTATCACGAGGCATGATCCGAATTCTTTTGCCAGTGCCTCTGCTATCATTCCAATCCAATCTTCCCGGGTAAAATCTGTTTTATAGATAACACTGGCCGTCTCGGATTTGGCGAGTTCCGTCAGCATTCGATCCTTCCCCATTATCGGTATACGATAGATAAAGAGATAAGGGACAATCTTATTAAAAACCAATTTACCGACATTTGGTATCTGCTGATGGAAAGGCTCTTTTTCTTTTATAGCCTGCATGATCTGCTGAATGGTCTTATCCTCTTGCATCATTAAAATTATATTCTTGTAAATCGGTTAAGGCATTCATAAGAATTTGTCTGTAGGCCATGATATGCTGAATATATGGTTCTCCTGTCCATTCATCCATAAAATCTTTTCTAAATTCAATAGATAGTACACAACCTTTGTCTCCAAATTTTTTATTGATGAATTGAGAAAGGTATCCTCCTTTGAATTTTACATTTTCCCGAATATCGATCGGTTGGGAGAAATAGGTCTGATGCTGTATAGACGTTATAAAATATTGAATGAGCGACCGCCACTTCGGATGATTGTATATCGTACCCAAATTTATCTGAGGGTTTGCGTTATGATCTACTTCTTCAAGCGGTCCGGATCTTTTGCAATTATAGCTATGGATATCGAGTACCACAAAATACCCATGGTCATCGATTGTACGTTGGATTAGGGTTTCTATTTCCTTGAATACGTTGTGATGTTCGTTTTGTAAGGTAGCGATGTGGGGCTCCGGAAGATTTTCCCAAACGGACAATCCCCACGCTTGTTCAGGGCGCAGGTAAATGGCATCGGCTATTGTTCTATTCATATCCAGCTGGAAGCGGGATGTACTAACTATAAATTTATTAATCGGCAACTCAGCTATGGTACCGGTGTAGGGATCTTCTTCTCTAAATCGTTCGGCATCATTAAGGTTTAAATAATCTTTTAGAACAGGATTTATCCGGCTGCCATCGTGAATAGCAAAAGACCAAAACGGACTATTCCCGGTATTGACATAATATGCAAAAAAATCAGACATAGGATTTGCTGCTATCGATTACAAAATTATAACGTATAATAGATCGAAAAGTTTGTTTGGTCCGCTGCTGATACTTCAGTTAATTGATGACAGTTGTATGAATAACTGTCAAATCTAGATGCCTGCCAACAAATAAAGAAATCATTTCCAACTATTGTTTTACTTGGTTTTACGTCTTCAAGTGATGACCGTGAAAAGGAGGAAATGGTCAAAGCCCTTGCGCAAATGGTGTTTTCAAAAGAAAATATGAGGGAATTAATTGACTATTTAGAAAAGGTAAGCTTTAATTAGTTATCTCACTCTAGATTTAAATATTTATTTATCGTTGTATCTTACTACAAAGCGGTTTGTAATGCTTTCGGTATTATTGATTATGCTATTTAGAAAAAAAAGCTTACATTATGCTGTTTTTATAATATTAAAGAAATAATCGAAAATTGAAATTCACTGAATTTGGTTTAGTCCCTCTGTTGGAGGAAGGACTCGACAGCATGGGATATCTTGAGGCTACCCCTATACAAGAACAGGCTATACCTGTGATTCTCCAAGAAAAAGATTTAATAGCTTGTGCCCAAACCGGTACTGGTAAGACAGCATCGTATCTTTTACCTATCTTAAATAAAATAGCACTTCGTGAGACTAACCATGTAGATACTTTGATTCTTGTCCCGACACGAGAACTCGCTTTACAGATCGATCAACAAATAATGGGGTTATCGTACTTTACGGGAACGACCTCCATCACCGTTTACGGAGGGGGTGGTGGTATGGATTACGAACAACAAAAGCGGGCAATACAAGAGGGCGTGAATATTATTGTGGCGACACCGGGACGTCTAATCGCACATCTGGCTTCGGGCAAACTCGATTTTTCTAAACTTAAACATCTTATTTTAGACGAAGCGGATCGAATGCTAGACATGGGATTCTATGATGACCTCATAAAAATTATCAGCTATCTTCCGGCTAAAAGACAGAATTTATTGTTTTCAGCTACGATGCCGTCTAAAATACGCTCTCTGGCAAAAAGAATTCTTCACGATCCCGTTGAGATTAATATTGCCCTGTCAAAACCTTCCGAAGGTATTAAGCAGCAAGCGTATCTTGTCTATGACGAACAAAAAATGCAACTGATAAAAGCCCTAATTTCGGATCCGTCTTTTACCAGTATTATCATTTTTGCTTCCAAGAAAGAGATAGTAAAAAGATTGACGACCGAACTCCGCAAAGGAGGGATAGCTGCGGAAGCTTTTCACTCTGATTTGGAGCAAGTGCAGCGAGAAGATGTGATGAACAGATTTAAAGCGAAAAGGCTGAATGTATTAGTGGGTACGGATGTAATATCTCGAGGTATCGATGTTGTGGGAATTAGTTTGGTAATAAATTACGATGTACCTCCTGATCCGGAAGACTATGTCCATCGTGTTGGACGAACTGCTAGGGCAGCTACGACAGGTACAGCAATTACTTTTATCAATATGAAGGATCAAATTCGCTTTTCCAAAATAGAAGAGTTGATAGGTGCTGATATCGAAAAAGTACCACTACCGGAAGGATTTACCGAGGGACCGATTTATGATCCTAAAAAGAGACCGCCCAGAAATAAATCAAATAATAAGAAAAACTTTAGAAAATTTTCTAAGAAATAAAGAAGTTCTACAATAGAGTGCCCCCAAAAAGTTAGACACTTTCCGGGGGCACTCTACTTTTTTTGGTAATATGGGCAGTATGCTGATACTAAATATTGCCAATAAGATAGTTTTTATTTTATGGAATATAATAATGAGGTTAGAACGCTTCGTTTAATCCTAAGAAAAGTCCGCGTTGTCCGAATTTTCCGAAAGCATAGTCAATACATAAATTGGTTCGTGTCATTTTATTAAATAGAACGCGGAGTCCGCCACCTCCGGCAGGTTGCCATTGTTGAAAGAGTTTTGTCCTCATTTGGTCATTAGCCGTTTGTACATTCGCAAATACCACACCGCTCAAAAACTGATTTTTAAGAATTGGGAATCGGTATTCCATTTCGGAATAGAAAAATGATATGCCCTTAAAGTATCCATTGGTATATCCGCGACCACTCCGTGTATAGGGATCTTTACCTGTTCCTGGTAGATCTAAATAAAAGAGTGTACCACCTAGATTATAGGAACCATAGTTCCAGAAAGCCAAAACATGATTGGGGCGCTGTTCGGATAACTGCCAGTATTTTCTAAAATCGGTCTGTAGTTGATAGGCATTTTTTTGACTTCCCAACCAAGTTTGATTCATACGTAACACCACATCCGCATAAATACCTTTGTAAGCACTATTCGGATTATCCCTAGTTAGATACTGAAGATTAAACATAAGTCCATTGTTATTGTTTTGTGTGGAGTTGAAATCATTCCATTTGCTGTAAATTGCGTTTGGCGAGGTTTCAAACTCACTAGAAGTCCTTATGTCTCGCTTTAATTCAAAGAATATGCCTCCGCCAACAAACATACCGGGTAACAACTGCCTATATAGACGTTCACTAAATTCATATACGTTATAATGATTTACATATCGGTTACGTACAGGATTATTCATGGTCGCTTCATCTGCTTCCGGGTTATCAAGAGGGAGGCCTATTCCGAGTCCGTAATCGAGTCCGACCATTTTTGCACCTAGCAAGTTCCCTTTCAAATTCCATCTGTTATCTTTGGTATAGGTATCGTGTGTTAAATAGGTGTAAAATATTCCTCTAGTGGTATAATTGGCAGAGGTTGCAAAAATAGACATGCTTGTTGTTTTTTTATCACCCAGATACACTCCTCCAACTGCTTTCAGTCCGATCTGAAAACCAATGCTCGGATTATAATTGATGTTGGGTAAATAAGAAATCCCGGATCTTGTTTTCTGTGTAGAAGTAGTATCTGCCTTTCTAAGGGGATTGATATCCTGAAATAAATCTACTACGTCATATAGTGTACTACTTATGAATTGGGAAGTATCTTGTATAACGAGACTAGAATCTTTTACAGAAACTATTTGTGCAGTACTATTTTGCAAATAAGCGAAATATAAGAATAGGACGGTAGATAAAGATTTCATGTTGTGAATTAAACGAACGAAAATAAAGAATAGTTTTTTAAACTCAGTTCTGATTGCAGATAATATACCTGCAATATATACAAGTCTGTAAAAAATAGTGTAAATTGAATTCCGAATTAAAATTTAAATACATGAAAAAACACATATTAATTTTCTTTTCTTTCTTTTTGACATCGCTATGTTTTTCCCAAGTGCGGGATACGGTTGAAATTAATAAAACCCTTGATAAGTGGCATTTTTCGGCAGCAAGGGCTGATTTTAAGGCATATTTTGATTTATTGCACACGGAGTCGATATTTATCGGGACAGATGCAACAGAACGTTGGGACAAACGTGAATTCATGAAATATGCGAAGCCGCATTTTGATAAAGGCCGTGCCTGGAATTTTAAGTCGTTAATACGTTATGTGAATTTTTCCGCAGATGGTCAAACCGCTTGGGTGGATGAATTGTTAGATACACAGATGAAAATCTGTCGAGGTTCAGGTATTTTAGTATTGGAAGAGGGCAAATGGTTTATTAAACATTATGTGCTTTCCATGACTATACCTAATGATATCGTGGAGACCATAGTGCCACTTAAAGTGCTTCAAGAGGATAAAATCATCGAACAAATACGTTCAGATAAATAAAAAATAAAGGAGAAAAGTACATGATAATCCAACACCAACAAGAAGGAAGCAAAGGTCGCTTCGTAGCCTTAGAAGACGGAAAGCAGATCGGAGAGATGTCCTATTCCGTTGCCGGACCTGATAAAATTATTATCGATCATACAGAAGTCGCCCCTGAAGAGAAGGGAAAGGGTGTAGGGCATGTTCTACTGTATAAGGCAGTAGAACATGCTCGGGACAATGCCCTTAAAGTGCTTCCCCTGTGTCCTTTTGCTAAGGCTTCATTCGATCGGGATGTGCATATCCGGGATGTATTGTTTACCTAATTTCCTATAGCAGGAAATGATTTCTCAAAATAGCAGATCTGCTAAAAAAGTAAGATCTGTTATTTTGGGATACTTTATATTTTCTCTTCTCTTTTTTGTCTTCCCAAGTCATAATTAACCCTTTTATGTCGATTTAAATTTGATTTTCTTATCTTTAGGCGAATTTTAAAAATAGTGTACTTCTATTGGTGAAATTTAACTTTACTTCAATGAAAATTAATAATACACAATAAAAAATTATGTCATCTAAAATCATTTACACTAAAACGGATGAAGCTCCTTTACTGGCGACATATTCGTTTTTACCTATTGTTCAGGCTTTTGCTAAGACGGCTGATATCAATGTTGAATTAAGAGATATTTCATTAGCAGGACGTATCCTCGCAAATTTCCCGGAATATTTAACGCCCGAACAAAAAACGGTAGATGCATTAGCTGAACTCGGCCAATTGGCTACTCAACCTGACGCAAATATCATTAAATTACCAAATATTTCGGCTTCTATTCCACAGTTAAAAGGAGCTATTGCGGAATTACAAAAAGCGGGATATAATGTACCTAATTACCCCGATAACGCAGGTTCAGAAGAAGAACAAAATATTAAAACTATCTACGCCAAGGTTTTAGGCTCAGCTGTAAATCCGGTGTTACGTGAAGGGAACTCGGATCGCCGCGCACCTAAAGCGGTGAAAAACTATGCTAAAGCTAATCCGCATTCTATGGGCGCGTGGTCCGCTGAAAGTAAAACCAAAGTTGCTACTATGCAGGATGGTGATTTTTACGCAACCGAAAAATCGATAACTATAGAAGAAGATTCACAATTTAAAATAGAGTTTGTTGCCAGCGATGGCGCGATTAAGGAATTAAAAGGATTAGCAAATCTAAAAGCCGGTGAGGTAATCGATTCATCTGTTCTTAATTTAGGAAAACTAAAATCATTTGTAGCAGCAACGATCGAAGAAGCGAAGGCGGCAGGCGTACTATTATCTGCACATCTGAAAGCAACAATGATGAAGGTTTCCGATCCTATTATTTTCGGTGCTATTGTTGAAGTATATTTTAAAGATGTTTTTGCAAAATATGGTCAATTATTTAATCAATTGGGCATCAATACGAACAATGGACTAGGAGAAGTATATGCCAGGATAGCAGGACAGCCTCAGGAAGCTGAAGTAAAAGCAGCTATTGAAGCCGCTATCGAAAATGGTCCTGATCTAGCCATGGTCAATTCAGACAAAGGGATTACCAACCTACACGTGCCTTCGGATGTAATCGTAGATGCTTCTATGCCGGCTATGATCCGTACCTCCGGACAGATGTGGAATAAAGATGGTAAGTTGCAAGATACGATTGCTATTATCCCGGACCGCTGTTATGCGGGCGTTTACCAGGCGACTATTGACGACTGTAGGGAAAACGGAGCATTAGATCCAACCACAATGGGTTCTGTTCCCAATGTGGGTTTAATGGCCCAAAAAGCAGAAGAATATGGTTCGCATGATAAAACTTTCCAAGCAGCCGCTCAAGGTACGATCTGTGTGGTAGATGCAAATGGAAATGTTTTATTGGAACAAGTTGTTGAAAAAGGTGATATCTTCCGTATGTGCCAAACAAAGGACGCACCTATTCAAGACTGGGTGAAACTCGCTGTAAATCGTGCTCGCTTATCAGCCACTCCGGCAGTATTCTGGCTAGACGAAAATCGTGCGCACGATCGAGAAATTATTAAAAAGGTAGAGAAATACTTAGGAGATTTTGATACTAACGGATTAGATATTTTCGTTATGAATCCTGTTGAAGCGACTAAATTCTCTTTGGATCGTATTCGTGAAGGTTTAGATACGATTTCTGTGACTGGTAACGTATTACGTGACTATCTAACAGATTTATTCCCGATCCTAGAAGTAGGAACATCAGCGAAAATGTTGTCTATCGTTCCATTAATGAATGGTGGTGGTCTTTTCGAAACAGGTGCTGGTGGTTCGGCTCCTAAACACGTTGAACAGTTCTTGGAAGAAGGGTATCTTCGTTGGGATTCGTTGGGTGAATTCTTAGCTTTAGGTGCTTCTTTGGAACACCTCTCACAAACACAAAACAACCCTAAAGCGCTAGTGTTAGCGGAGGCTTTGGATGTAGCTACAGAAAAATTCTTGGCAAACGACAAATCGCCTGCACGTAAAGTTGGTCAGATTGACAACCGTGGTTCACACTATTATCTAACGGCATATTGGGCAGAGGCATTGGCAGTACAGACAAAAGATGTTGAGCTAGCAACTAAATTTGCGCCTTTGGCAAAGGTCTTATCTGAAAATGAAGCCCAAATTAACGAAGAACTAATTGGAGCACAAGGTAAAAAACAGGATATAGGTGGATATTATTTTCCTAATGATGAACTGGCTACCGAAGCGTTACGTCCTTCAAAAACATTAAATGACGCTATTGCTACGTTGTAAGTTTTCGAATTAGTAAAAGTAAAATATAATAAAGTAAAAAATCCCGATTCAAAAGAATCGGGATTTTTACTTTATTATATAGTCCACACCTTTTAAAGGTCATGTTGACCTGTAGAATGTAAACGTCTTTATCGAATTTCATTTTGTCAAAACGAAAAAGTAGGCCGTACACTATTGACTATTGAACTCTTGATAGATTAGCCGTACATTTTCCTGTTCGGCCCCACCCTCAATAATCATTTTTTCGCGAAAGCCTGTTTCATTTATTCTTTTTTCCTGCTTTTTGGTTTTCCAGATATTAATAACTGCCAGTCTACCAATTGTGGTAGAAGGTAACCCCAGTTGATCGCAGGAATAATCGCCCAACAAATAGCGATTGTAATAGAGATGAACTTCGCGCATCATCTGCCGCATAAGTGGCTGCTTGGGGTAATGAGCATGTATGGGTTCGTCTTTTAGTGCTGTAGCTAATGCTAAAGTATCTTCATCACCTTCGCGTTGCGTCATCGTCCAATAGAACAAAGCTTCAATAGCTTCATGTTCGTTCTCGGGGATAATCTCTAGTGGTATACCCAATAGGTAGCCGATGTATTTCCAGAGATGGAAAAGACCGTCTATTTCTTCTTCGCTCGGTTGTACGCCCATACGTCGGAGGCCAACCAGGAATACGAGTGAAAATCCTAAATTAGTGGCCAACATATCCCAACTGTTAAGCGGTACGCCCCATTTACGACTGTCCCAATCGGTCTTGCCAAGTATATTGACACGGGCAAAAGAATGTACCATACGGGTAGAGAGTACATGTTTGAATCCCATGTTAGGAGTTTCCAACGCACTTTCTTTCACAATCTGCACCCAAAACTCCACGGTTTCCGTTAGCCGCTTAACTGCTCCTTTTTTTAGGGCACCCGTATAGATCAAAGGTTTGTTTATAGCTGCAGATTCGTATCCCCCCATTAAACAATAGTCGCGAAGGACGATAAGAGACGTTAACCCCGGTCGTCTGCTTAATTCTGCTCCAACCTGTAGCTTTTTTCGGTCTAACCAATCGGGATTTGTATCGATGTGTTTAAAAAAATTGTCAAATGCTGTTTTTCGCTCTTGAATAAGTGGATTTTGATCGATATAGTCTATAAGACATGTATTGCCAACGGAAAACCCTACCTGTTCGAAAAGATCAAGCACAACTTGATCTCCTAAGCGATCCCATTGGTACAATAGTGGAATAAATTTTTCGGCAATAGCCAAATCAGGCACATAACCCAATTGATCGAGTAATTCTTTACCTATACCTTGTGACCAATAATAGGCAAACGAAGTATTATTATATTTAAAACGATAGGGAATATGCGTCATCTGTTTTTTATTAATTGTTGATAGACCAATTAAAATATGTTGCCCTTGCAGTCAGATAATTATTGTGTTGTTTTACAAACGTAAAATCCACATAATCGGCAATACAAGATTTTGTATCGCTGCAACAAAATTGTCGGTCTATTGCAAAATGTAATCGAAATTTGCCTGTATTTTTGCTTAATTCGTATTGCCAGTGGCTGATGTGTAGATCACCGATTTGTGGTCCACCGTCTTTGTCTTCTACGACTTCTAATAAGGATTCCTTCAGTGTTTTCAATTGTGATTGAGACAGCATTGTGATAATAGATTGAGGATCAAAGTTGTGATCTTGTATATCCGAATCGGATACCACAATAGTCATATCAATATGTATGCTCTCGTTCATAGGATACTATTTTTTTGTACTGCTTCCAATCTTTTACAAATCGATCCAGAAGGCGGGTTCGCTCTTGGGCATCGATATGCACTAAACACATTACTGCTTCTCCACAGATAAACGAAATAAATCCGATTGACTTTTGGATCAGATCTGATGAAAATGTGATGCGCTTATCCCTAGTACAAACAGTAAAATAATTTGTTTTTAATTTCCGTATTTTAATCTCGGAAAGAAGTGTGTTCAAGTGTTCTTCCCAGATGCTGATCTGAAGGGTAAGCTGTTGTAGTAAGAGACTGAGTTGTAAATTATCGATAGCTTTTTTGTGGTTGGGATAAGCGGATGTATATATTCTTTCCTGATGAAGGTAAGGATTGGGCAATTGCGATTTGATGATAAGGGGGAAGGTGGTGTCAAAAATCTGAAAAGAACCGATCTGCTGTTCGGAATCCACTTGTGTTATATAATTTTTGATGAGTCGGCTATTGGCCCTTATATAGGCGTATAGTTCTGCTGTAGGTACTGTGTACGGCACATGCAAATGAATCATCTGATTTTTATAGCCTCCGATAGCAATACCTTTGGAGGAGGATTGAATGACAATATTATATGTGCTGCCGTCTACTTCTATAATCATTTAGTATAAAATAGTTACTTAACATTTTGTGTGGGTTTTATTATGGTTGCATAAACTAATTTTTGTATAAAAATGAGTAAAATTTTTGTAATGACAGTATTATTATCGGTCTGGGTCTATTCTTTTTTGTCTAAGAGGGTAGCGCAATCGATCTGTGTACCGAAAGATCTGAAATAAAATAAATAAGACCATTTCAAAAATGGTCTTATTTATTTTATTTCAGATTCCTGATTTCTTCTTGCTCTCGCAGTTTGTCAACATTGTTCTTTTCACCAAACTCTTCCGTTTTATTTTGGAATGATTCTAAGATTTCTTTTATTGCTTCAGAATTGTCCGCCGTACGTTGATAAATATCTGGCATTTTACTTTCTATAATTTTATCGCCGAGTTCAATATTATCAACTTCTATTTTACCGATCTTTTCCAATACCGCTTGTTGACTATTCCTCACGTCTTCTAGTTCCCGTGAAATCTTTGCCATTAAATCAAATTGCTTTAATTTATCCATAGTCTTATCATATTTGTTTCTACATAAGGAACGAATGGAGCACAAAATTGTTTTAATAAAAAAAACAGCCTATCCAAAGGTAAGCTGTTCATATATAGTAAAAAAGGGTTTTTTTACGCAGTTTTTCCGGGGTAGACTTCTAAGGCTTTTTCCAAACAAAGCAAGGCCTTTCTCAAATCTTCTTGATTTAAAACATAGGCCAATCGCACCTCGTTCGTTCCAAATCCTGCTGTGCTATAGAATCCTGTTGCCGGAGCCATCATTACTGTTTCATTGTTGTAATTAAAATCTTCCAGCATCCATTGACAGAATCTGTCTGCATTATCGATTGGCAATTTAGCTACAACATAAAAAGCACCTCCCGGATTTGGACAAAACACACCCTTAATATTGTTTAAACCATTTACTAAGGTGTCTCTTCTAGTGGTATACTCTTTGGAAACGGCTTCAAAATAGGAATCTGGTGTGTCTACGGCGGCTTCTCCCGCAATTTGTCCCTCCAATGATGGACTTAAACGTGCTTGTGCAAATTTTAGAGCGGTTTGATATAGTTCTTTGTTTTTGGTGATTAAACAGCCAATACGTGCACCACAGGCCGAGTACCGCTTGGACACGGTATCTAAAACGACAACATGATTTTCTAAGCCTTCTAAATGCATCGGCGAGATAAATTCCCGACCATCGTAGCAGAATTCACGGTAGGCTTCATCAGAGAATAAATATAAATCATATTTAAGGCATAAAACGCGTAAAGCTTCTAATTCTTCCCGAGAGTACAGATAACCGGTAGGATTATTAGGGTTACAAATGGCTATAGCTTTTGTCTTTTCCGTGATTACCTTTTCAAATTCGGCAATAGAAGGTAAAGCAAATCCACTATCAATATATGACATGATAGGTTTAATAACGATATCTGACGAACAGGCAAAGCCATTGTAATTAGCGTAAAATGGTTCGGGAATAATGATTTCTTCACCGGGGTTTAGGCAAGCTTGCATCGCGATGGTAATCGCTTCCGAACCTCCATTTGTAACTAATATATCTGTTGGAGCTATAGCATAATTCAATTTATTATAATATTCAGCTAGTTTACCTCTATAAGATGCTGTACCTTCAGATGCAGTGTATGCCCATACTTTAAAGTCGATGTTTTTAAGGGCGTTCAACATCACCTCAGGAGTTTGAATATCGGGTTGTCCTATGTTTAAATGGTAAATCTTTTTACCATCTTTTTTAGCTTGATCTGCAAAGGGTGTTAATTTCCGAATCGGTGAGGCAGGCATATTAATGCCTTTTTGTGAAATTTTTGGCATGAAGTATTATTTTGTTGTGTGCAAACTTAGATAAAATGCTTTGCATTCACGAACACCTAATGGAAAAAAACACAATTCGTAATTTGCTATTGTAAGTAAGACGAAAACTTTAAAATAAAAAAGCCCCACTTTTTTCAGTGAGGCTTTAACATTAGTTGTGTTCAGTTATTGAACTGTTCCTTTAACAGTAAGGGTTTTTACCGGTGTCTTTGTATTAGATTGTATAGTGAAAGATTTTGTGAACGGACCTTTTGAAGCTGCATTAAATGTGGCTTTAATTGTACCTGTCTCTCCCGGTTTAACAGGTGCTTTTGAAAAATCCGCTACAGAACAACCACAAGTTGGATCTACTTTTGATATAATGATAGGAGCGTCACCTACATTTGTGAATTTAAATTCATGAGAAACAGGCGTCCTCTGAGGAATATTTCCGAAATCGTGTGTTTCTTTTTCAAACTTAAATTCACCAATGGCTACGCTCATCGCTGTCAACGAGATAAAAGCTACTGCTACAACTAATACTACATTTAAAACCTTATTCATAAGTTACTACGTTAAATATTATATTTCAATCCTATTTGTACTGAATATACAAACCAAATGTACCACAAATTTGGACTGGAAATAATTTCAATGGTTTAAATTAACAATATTTTTACAATTTCTAATCCAATATATTAAATAATTCCCTCATTCAGTAAATCCTGAATATGTATAATGCCAGCAAAATCATCATTTTCCGTTACTAACAATTGGGAGATATTATTTTCACGCATCTTATGCAACGCATTCACCGCTAATTCAGCAGAGTCAATCATTTTGGGTTGCTGTGCCATAATGTCTTTGGCGGTAAGGTCCGAAATACTCGTATGCTGTTCCAGCATACGACGTATATCACCATCGGTAATAATGCCTATAATTTCACCCTTATTAATAACAGCGGTAGCACCTAATCTATACTTCGTAATGGTAATAATAACTTTTTGAATGCTGTCTTCAGGTGCGACAATTGGTTTGCCATTTGCATCTGATAAGTCGGCTACTTTGAGGTAGAGTTGCTTGCCTAATGCACCACCAGGATGGTATTTGGCAAAATCCTTATCGGTGAACTGGCGTGCAGATTGGAGGCATACTGCGAGTGCATCGCCCATAGCCAATTGAGCCGTTGTGCTAGTGGTGGGAGCCAAGTTATTTGAACATGCTTCGCGTTCCACTGTAGTATCCAAAATATAATCTGCTTTGTCGGCAAGAAACGATGCTGTATTCCCTACCAATGCTACAAGTATATTTTGCCTTTGCTTTAAAAATGGTACCAGAACTTTAATTTCTGGTGTATTGCCACTTTTGGATAAGGCAATAATCAGATCATCTTTTTGGATAATTCCTAGATCGCCATGTATAGCATCAGCCGCATGCATGAATATGGCCGGTGTACCGGTAGAGTTTAGGGTTGCTACGATTTTTTGGGCAATGATTGCACTTTTGCCGATGCCTGTTAATATAACACGTCCTTTTAGCGTCAATATTTCTTCCACTACTTGCTCAAAGTCAGTGTCAATTTTAGAAACTAGCGCCTGTATTGCTTGAGCCTCAAGCTCTAAAACCCGGATAGCTTCTTTTTTTATGTCTATGTTGTTTTTCACCGAAAAAATGTTATTTTTACTTTAATATTTACAAAAATAAGTTTTTTAACTTAAGAGTCTATCTAATTTTGTGTCTGCGTCGATGGAAATAGAAAAATCACTGTTTGATAATCTGCAAGAATTTTTTGGTTTTGATACTTTTAAAGGGGATCAGGAGGCAATTATTACAAATGTATTAAATAAGAAGGATACGTTTGTGATTATGCCTACTGGAGGAGGAAAGTCAATTTGTTATCAGTTACCAGCATTAATGAGCGATGGAACGGCAATAGTCATATCGCCGCTGATTGCATTAATGAAAAATCAAGTTGATCAGCTTCGAGCTTTCGGGGGGAATGAAAGTATAGCTCATTTTTTGAATTCGTCTTTGACAAAAGGCGACATTACCAAAGTGAAAGCAGATGTTACTGCGGGGAAAACAAAGTTGCTCTACGTGGCTCCGGAATCGTTGTCAAAGGAGGATAATGTGTTGTTCTTGAAATCGATAAAAGTTTCTTTTGTAGCGGTTGATGAAGCGCATTGTATTTCTGAATGGGGACATGATTTTCGCCCCGAATACAGAAAGATACGTCAGATTATAAATGGTATAGGTGATAATATTCCTATTATTGCCCTAACGGCTACCGCAACACCAAAAGTACAATCAGACATTCGAAAAAACTTACAGATGAATAATGCTACATTATTCAAGTCTTCATTCAATCGGTCTAATTTGTATTATGAAGTACGTCCCAAGAATAAAGTTGTAAGAGAGATCGTTAGGTTTATAAAAAATAATAGCGGTAAAACGGGGATTATTTATTGTCTTAGCCGTAAGAAAGTAGAAGAAATCGCCGAGGTTCTTAATATCAACGGAATAAAAGCATTGCCATACCACGCTGGCTTAGACGCGAAAACACGAGCCGATACACAGGACAAATTTTTGATGGAAGATGTGGAAGTGATTGTCGCAACTATTGCCTTTGGAATGGGGATAGATAAACCCGATGTAAGGTATGTGATCCATCATGATATTCCGAAATCAATGGAAGGCTATTATCAGGAAACGGGCAGAGCTGGTCGGGATGGGGGAGAAGGTATCTGTGTAGCATTCTATTCTAAGAAGGATATCGAAAAACTGACGAAATTCATGAAAGATAAGCCCGTTTCTGAACGAGAAATAGGTACACAGATATTAAAAGAAGTGATCGACTATTCTGAGTCGTCTGTATGTCGCCGTAAGCAAATTTTACATTATTTTGGTGAAAAATTTGATGAGATGGGGTGTAATAATATGTGCGACAATTGTAGAGCCCCTAAAACCCACATTAATGCAGAAGAACCGTTGCTTAAGGTATTAGGTTTTATTAAAGAGCAGGGTGATAAATTTGACGACCATCATGTTATCAATGTGTTAATGGGACAAAATAATCAACCCGTTTCATCCTACAAACACGATGAACACAAGTTATTTGGCTCGGGGAAAGAAGAAGGTGTAAATTATTGGAATTCAGTGATCCGTCAGGCGGAATTAGCTGACTTTATCAAAAAAGATATTGATCACTATGGATTGTTGACACTAACGGAATCGGGTAAAAAATACCTGGATAATCCGTATGCGATAAAATTCATTATCAATAAGCCAATGGAATTCATCGATGAAGATGGTGGAGATGATGTTACACAAAGCTCGGCTGCGTTGGATACCGAGTTACTTAAGATGCTTAAAGAGCTTAGAAAAAAAATAGCCAAACAAAAATCTTTACCGCCTTTTGTTATTTTTCAAGATCCTTCGCTTGACGAAATGTGTACACATTATCCGATTACATCTGAGGAGCTTAAACAAATCCATGGTGTTGGATCGGGTAAAGCAATGAAATTTGGCGCACCTTTTATTGAACTCATTAAACAATATGTAGAAGATAATAATATTGATCGGCCTCAAGATCTTGTTGTGAAAAGTACAGCTAATAAATCTGCACTGAAAGTCTCTATAATTCAAAATATAGATCGTAAAATAGGGTTGGATGATATTGCTTCGTCCAAAGGCATAAGCTATGAAGACCTACTCAAAGAAGTAGAATCTATTGTTTATTCAGGTACTAAATTGAATATCGGTTATTTTGTTGACGAAATGATTGATCAAGATCTGCAGGATGAAGTTTATGATTACTTCAAATCGGCTGAAGTAGATTCTATTAAAGAAGCGTTGAAAGAGTTGGGTGAAGCAGACTATACGTATGAAGATATTCAATTGATGCGTATTAAGTTTATATCAGAATTAGGAAATTAATATTTACAAATGATTAATACATATTTGCCTCAAATAAAAAATGGGCAATCCAATCAATTTTTCTTAATGGCCGGACCATGTGCCATCGAAGGCGAAGATATCGCGTTAAGAATTGCCGAAAAAATCGTTGCCATTACGAGTAAACTAAATATACCTTATATTTTTAAAGGTTCATATCGTAAAGCGAATCGCTCACGTGTAGATTCATTTACAGGTATAGGAGATGAAAAGGCACTAAAGATCCTAGAAAAAGTAGGAAAGGAGTTTGGCGTTCCCACTGTAACGGATATTCACGAAAGCCATGAGGCAGCGTTGGCTGCAGCCTATGTAGACGTTCTGCAAATACCTGCTTTTTTATGTCGTCAGACCGAATTATTGGTTGCTGCTGCTGAAACAGGAAAAGTAATCAACATCAAAAAAGGTCAATTTTTATCGGCCGAATCGATGAAATTTGCAGTAGATAAAGTAAAAGACGCTGGCAATGAAAAAGTATTCTTGACAGATCGTGGAAATACATTTGGCTATCAGGATTTGATCGTTGATTTCAGAGGGATCCCTGTAATGCGAGCGTTTAATGTACCAACGGTAATGGATTGTACACACTCTTTACAACAACCAAATCAAACTTCCGGTGTAACTGGTGGGAAACCCGAGCTAATAGAAACCATTGCGAAAGCAGCTATCGCCGTTGGGGCGGATGGACTTTTCATTGAAACACATCCAGATCCGGCAAATGCTAAATCAGATGGCGCCAATATGCTTCATCTGGATTATTTGGAAGATTTGTTGACAAAATTAGTACGGCTGAGAGAAGCAATCTTGTAGTCTTGAACGATTTCAAAAAATCAAGGTCTAAGAAAGAATTAAGTAACTTCTTAGACCTTGATTTTTGATTAGTTTAAATGAGCCGAAAGGCTACGTAAATTCAATATGATTCCAAATGATGATCTAATCTGCTCTGAATTTTTTGTAAGAATCTAATATGTAAACCTGTAAATCTTGTGGGGAGGCCACTTGTACAAATTCCAATTTAGGACGGTACCGTTCTTTAAATAGAGGAATTTCCTCGTCTGTAAGGGGAACCAAAGATGCAATAAGCTGGTTGGTGAATTTACGATCAATCTGACGATTATTTTGTTCAGTAATTAATAGGTCAAGATTTTTACGCGCTTCTTTTGCCTTGCGACCAAAGAGACGGGAAGGGGAAACACGCAATCCACCTTGTTGTTGACTGGCATCGACTACTTTGCCTTCGTTTTTTGCCCGGGCAATTTCTGCAATCAAGCGACTATCTGTTAAGCGGGTAACCAATACCTCATTAATAAGAATGGTATTGTCATCACGCAATAAATAGATTCTCCGAACACCTTCCTCATAAAGAAAAGCCGTATCTTTTTGATAGCCCGGCAATTCGAGTTCTAAATAATCGTAAAGTTTAGCACTGATTTTAAATCTTCCTTCGCGGTCGGTATTGACTTGTTCTTTGGTGCGCAGATTTGTAACCGTCACATTCCACAGTGTATGGCTACTCTCTAGTTCGTACACGATTCCGGTAAAATTTTGTGCCTGTATCGGTGTGGCAATCCCTGCTAATAGAAAGAGGATTAGAGCCACTACGTAATTTATTTTATTCATGCTATTTTGTGTTCCAAGTGTTATTTTCTGGATTGATGTCAGGGAATACATTTCGTGGATCCAATTTGATCGTTGTCAATTTTTCTGTTGAGGGAATTTTAAATGTCCATCTTGTGTTTCTTTCCCAAATTTCCACAGGTAATTTTACCGTAATTTTTTTGCCACTTTCAGTAGTCGCCTCGATTTCTACAGGCATAGGCAATTTGCCTAAATTGTCAACGCTCACAATAGCGCCTTTTAATGGGTCGGATTCCACATATCGCACGTTGGTAATCGCCTGATCCATTTGCCAGTTATGCTGGAACATCCCTCTCCAGAACCAGTTTAGATTCTCTCCGGTTTCATTTTCCATCAATCGGAAAAAATCATCCGGGGTGGGGTGTTTGTAAGCCCATACATTAATGTATTTTTTAAACGCGGCATCAAAGCGATCTTTTCCGATGATCTCGTTTCTCAACAAATGAAGCGCAAAAGCTGGTTTATAGTATAAGAGTGTGCCAATATTACGTTCCTTCATGTTTTGCGGCGTGTTCATAACGGCCTCCAAATTAGGGTCGAACAAAATTGGCGTCATCCTGTTGCGTTGCCCGTATTTGATATTGTATTCACCTTTATTAAACACTTCGGTCGAAATATCATTGATAAAAGTATTAAACCCTTCATCCATCCATCCATGTAATCTTTCGTTGCTACCTACAATCATTGGAAACCAATTATGTCCAAATTCATGATCAGTAACACCCCAAAGATTAGCTGCCTTGGCTTTATGTCCACAGAACGAAATCGCAGGATATTCCATTCCTCCTACATTGGAAGCTACATTAACAGCTACGGGATAAGGGTACTCGTACCATTTCTGTGAATAGTGCTCAATCGATGCTTTTGTATATTCGGTAGATCTTTCCCATGCATTCCCTCCATTACTTTCTTTTGGGTAGGCTGACAATGCTAATGCGGATTTGCCGCTAGGCAGATTAATCTTTGCGCCATCTAATATAAACGCAGTGGATGAAGCCCAAGCGACATCGTGGGCATTTTTTAAGATATACTTCCAAGTTAGTTCCTTTTTATTGGGTCTAGACGACGTATTGATTATTTCACTTTCCGAACGAATAAGTACAGTTTTGTTTGAAGACTTCGCTTGATTGTAGCGATCCAACTGTTCTTTGGTAAAGACTTCTTCCGGATTGATCAGTTCGCCACCCATAACTACGATATGATTGGCCGGAGTAGTGATCTCTACATCATAATCTCCAAATTCCAAATAAAATTCGCCGGGCCCCGTATAAGGGTGTGTATTCCATCCAAGAATATCATCGAAAACACATACTCTTGGATACCATTGCGCGACTGCATAGATATTGCCATTCGATGTACCTAAGATACCTGTGCGATCTGCTCCATATTTCGGAATGGTGAATTCAAAATCCATACTGAATGAGACTGTACCTCCATAGGCTTTCAATAGTGTAGGCAAATTGAGTCGCATACGTGTATCGCTAACGCTGTATGTAACATCGGACTGTGAGTCTACTCTAACATTTCGAATGGTATAACCACCGTCAAAGGTATTTTGAGAATTTCCGTAGCGACTGTCGTCTTGAAGCGGAATAGTAGCTTGACCTCTCGAATCGTTATTAAATAGATTCTGATCCAATTGTAACCAAATAAAGTCAAGATCCTCAGGGCTATTATTAATGTAGGTCGTGGTGACCGAACCAGTTATGCGATTCATCTTATCATCCAGTTTGACTTTAATACTATAGCTTGCTGCATTTTGCCAATAGGAAGGGCCTGGTTTGCCGCTCGCAGAACGATACAATGTGCCGTTGCTTTTATAAAAATCTGTAGCAAAAGCTTCTGTATAATTATAGATACTCTTTTCCTGAGCCCCTGCAGAAACTGAAATGAATAGGCAAGTCATTATTAAGGCCGCAAAATATAATCCTTTTATCATACTAATGAGGAGTTCTTAGTGTACTTAAATAAACATTATCATCGAATCCTAAAAGAACAAGATTGTTGTACTCTATAATAGGTCGTTTAATCATACTATTGTTGACCAATAAAACCCTTATTGCAGATGAAATGTCGTTTACATTGTCTTGCTCTTCCTTCGTTAATTTGCGCCAGGTAGTCCCTTTTTTATTAACGAGTTGCTCCCATGATACTTTTTCCGTCCATTCAATCAATTTCTCTTCCTGCACAGGTTCCTTTTTAAAATCATGAAATGTATACGTTATCTCGTGCTCTGTTAACCAGTCTAAAGCTTTTTTTACCGTGTTACAATTTTTTATGCCGTAAATCTCAACCATTATATAGTGATTAAATATGTAAGTAGCTCTAAAGATACCAATAACTCTTAAATAAGGAATAAATGAGTTTTGTTTTTGTTAGTGTATTATTTACACTATGTTTTTGAAAGAATAAAAAAATCACTATCTTTAAATTCCAAAAAAATAAAACGCAATTAAATACAAATAAAAATATGAGCCTAAAAGATTTTAAAGGTGTATTGACAGGTGATCAAGTACAAGAATTATTTGAGTTAGCAAAACAACATAAATTTGCGTTGCCTGCTGTAAATGTAATCGGAACAAATTCCATCAATGCTGTAATGGAAACGGCAAAGGCTGTTAATTCTCCTGTAATTATACAGTTATCAAATGGTGGAGCGCAATTTTATGCTGGAAAATCATTGAATAATGATGGTTTGAAAGCTTGTATTCTAGGTGGGATTTCTGCCGCTCATCATGTGCATCTATTGGCAGAGCATTATGGCGTTGCTGTTATTTTGCACACCGATCACGCTGCTAAGAAGTTGTTACCGTGGATCGATGGTTTATTAGATGCAGGTGAAAAATTCTTTGCTCAAAATGGTAAACCTTTATTTTCTTCTCACATGTTAGATCTTTCAGAAGAATCTATTGAGGAAAATATTGAGATCTCTAAAAAATATTTGGAACGTATGAAACCACTTGGCATGACAGTGGAAATTGAGTTGGGGGTTACGGGAGGCGAAGAAGATGGTGTAGACAATTCAGATGTAGATAGCTCTAAGTTATACACACAGCCCGAAGAAGTAGCTTATGCGTATGATGAATTATCTAAAGTTTCTGATAAATTCACTGTAGCCGCGGCCTTTGGTAATGTACATGGTGTATATAAGCCGGGTAATGTAAAATTACAACCTATTATTCTTCAAAATTCACAAGACTATATCCGTGAGAAATACAGTTTGACTGCAGAGAAGCCAGTTAATTTTGTATTTCATGGCGGCTCAGGTTCTTCTCCTGAAGAAATTGCAGAAGCAATTTCATACGGTGCTATCAAAATGAATATTGACACGGATATGCAATGGGCATTTTGGGATGGTATTAAAGGCTATGAAGCCAAAAACCACGACTACCTTCAAGCACAAATTGGTAATCCTGAAGGAGCTGATTCTCCAAATAAAAAATATTACGATCCGCGCGTGTGGTTACGCAAAGGTGAAGAAGCTTTTGTTACCCGACTTAAACAGGCTTTTGAAGAATTAAATGCGATTGATGTAAACAGTAAACTGTAAAGAGTACAACTGTATAGAAAAAGGGAGAAACGATCGTTTCTCCCTTTTTTTGTCGGAAGAAATTTAAATTTTGTTAATATCCGTTGAAAACATTCCATTATGATATTTTTTTTACCTATCTTACTGCTAGTTCAGAGCACGATATGTATAAGGAGCGATTTTTAAATTTTTTGACCTTCGAAAAACGGTTTTCACCGCATACACTAAGTGCCTATGCGAAAGAAATTGACGGCTTATTGGATTTTATAGTTCGTGAAGGTGTAAAATTTGAAGAGGTGGATTATAAATTGTTGAGATATTATTTTTCAACACTCAAAGAAGGAGGGAAGGAGGCTGTATCTGTGAATAGAGCCATATCTTCGATTAAATCGTATTATAAATTCTTGCAGCGTGAAGGTATTGTTCTCCAAAACCCGGTACGTCTCATCAAGGCTTTAAAAATACCAAAAAAACTGCCTGTTATTGTTGAAAAAGATAAGATCGTAGCTCTTTTGGAGGGCATGGAATATACAACGGAGAGCTTTGAAGAACAAAGGGACTATCTCGTAATGGAGCTGTTATTTGGCACGGGAATTCGTCTTTCAGAATTATTGAAAATAAAAGAGAAAGATCTTGATGTTTTCAATAAAAAAATTCTTATATTCGGTAAAAGGAACAAAGAGCGTTATGTTCCTCTGCATTCAACCTTATTGGCGGAACTGAAATCGTACTTGGTAAAGAAAGAAGATCAAGATTTTGAAAACAAAACAGAATATCTTATCGTTACTAGAGAAGGAAAACCTGCGTATGCAAAATTGATTTACAGGATCGTAAAAAATTATCTTACTATGATTACTTCCCAGAAGAAGAGAAGTCCTCATATTTTGAGACACAGTTTTGCTACAACATTATTAGATAGCGGAGCAGATTTGAATGCTATAAAGGAGTTATTAGGTCACGCGGGATTAGCGGCTACACAAGTATATACGCATAATTCTGCTGAACGTTTAAAATCAATTTATAAACAAGCCCATCCAAAGGCTTAAAAAAGGAGGAAAAATGAATATTACTGTGCAATCAATCAAATTCGATGCAGATCAAAAATTGGTAGACTTTATCAAGAAAAGGGCTAACAAATTAGACCAATACTTAGATAATATCATTGAAGGGGCATGTTATCTCCGATTAGAAAATGTAGAAGATGAAGCCAATAAGATAGTAGAATTGAAGTTAAATATTCCCGGAAATCAACTGTTTGCCAAGTCTCAGGCAAAGACTTTCGAAGAAGCTACTGATATAGCAGTAGAATCGTTGAGAAGGCAGATTAATAAACACAAAACGAAAACGCGTACCAATGCGAGCAATCATAAGGAATTGCTTACAACAGAAGAGGAAGAATTTTAGTATATTCAGTATTAATGTGATTTTTTGAAACGGTCTATATTTTAGACCGTTTTTTTTGTCATTTATTTGGATTAATTCTTAATAAGTTTTACTTTTGTGATACGAATAGAATATTTCAATCTGATATAAAAAGAATTTATAAGATGATCTGTCCATTAGCAAATGTAGAAGAAGTTTTTAAAACTGAACATGGGGCTGTTTACCAATGTAGTCGCAAAAATTGTTATTGGTTAGACTTTAATGGAACAACAACTGCTTTTAAAGTTGGAGACTTTTTTATGTTTAAGAAAAGGATAGATTCCATTGATATCGAAGCGATGCTTAATGACTCTTCTCGTTCCTCAGATTTTGAAATAGTGATGCCTTTTCGTACCGAACGTTGTTTCATTCTTTCGCCTCAAGACATCCTAAATCTTAGGGAGATACTTGCTGGTGCTAAATTTATGCTTGAACTAAATCGCTCCATCAAACAGGCGCTAAGACACGGTCATTACAGCGCAATTGTTGCTTAATTCCTTTCTTTATAATTGTATTGATTCTAAATAAGTTACGTCTCTTGGTTCTTAATTTAGACTGAATTTGTATTACGATTATTTAGTACCATGATGAGACTTATAGCTTACATTTGTATAAACAATACTAGAATATTATTGTTATTATAAATGAATGTTTAAAGTATAGGGTATATGAAAGACTTATTAAAATTAAAATCATCGTTATCTGAAAATATTGAAACTATATTAAATGCTCAAATTAAGGTAGAAGCACATTCCTCTGCATTATATTTAGCTATGTCAGCTTGGTGTGATGATCAAGGACTAGATAATGCATCCAGATTCTTTGCAAAACAATCAGACGAAGAACGTGCACACATGCTGAAGTTATTTAATTATGTAAGTAATCGGGGAGGAAGGTCGATTTCACCGGAAATAACAAATATTCCTGTTGACTTTGAATCTTTCCGCGGTATTTTCGAGCAAACGTTAGAACAAGAGATGTTTGTAACGGAACAGTTTAACAATATTGCAGATCAATGTGTCAAATCAAAAGATTACGTAACATTTAATTTTGTGCAGTGGTTCTTAGAAGAGCAGGTAGAAGAAGAGTATGTGGCTCGTCGTATCTTAGAGTTGTTTGATGTGATCGGAGAAGAGGGAACAGGTCGTTGGGAAATCGACAGACATTTGGCAAAAGTAGTTTTTGATGGCGAATAATCGTTAAATAAAAAATAAAAAAACGGGTTATTATAATTAATAACCCGTTTTTTTTATATACCATATTTTTTTAATTATCGTTATTGTAATACGATACTAAATGATAATATTTTGTATATTGAACTAATTAGAAAATTTAAATATTGAAGTGCACTTGCTCCATCAAAAAATAGCGTGTTTCTTGTTAACAATTACTGGTCTATTGACTACTAATAGTGGATTCGCTCAGTCTGCTAACAAGACCTTCTATGGCACTGTAGTAGACAGCACGGGTACACCGCTAAAATCTGTAAGTGTAAGGCTTACTACTGCCCTAGATACCATCACTCAGATGACGGATGAAAAAGGGCAATACAGATTCAAAAATATAAAGGGTAATAATTTGTACATTACGTATAGTATGTTGGGGTATCAAATGGTCAGTAAATCACTATTTTCTATCGAGGCCAGCAGTATAATATTATTACCTAAGATAACGTTAATACCTTCCAGTTTCTTGATTAAGGATATTAATATAGTAAAGGTTATACCCATTGTGTTTAAACAAGATACAACTCAATTTAACTTTAGTGCCTACAAGTTTAGAAAAGGAGCATTATTGGAAGAAGCGTTAAAAGGTTTGGCTGGGTTTCAGGTAGGAAGAGATGGTTCGGTATATTTCAATGGCAAGATTATAAATCGAATAGAAGTGGACAGCAGACCTTTTTTTGGAGGTGATGTTCTTACAGCTACACGCAATCTGCCTGCAGATTTCGTTCAAAATATTCAGGTAATAGACTTTTACGGTAATGATGCCCAACAAACCGGAATGAAGGATGGCGATACGGAAAAAATAATCAATATAACCTTAAAAGAAGATCGTAAAAAAATATATTTTGGACAATTTACCGTTGGTGGAGGAACAAATGAGCGCTATATTGGTAGTTTTGGTATGAATAAGTTTAACGATGGAGAAGAAGTTTCCATCATTGGATCGATTAATAATACCAATACAAATCTTTTTTCTTTCGGTTCATTAACAGGGGGGGAAAGAGATCGATCTTTACTGGAAATTGGAGATTATTCTGATCCGACAGACGGTCTTAATAATGTCAGTTCCATGGGAATAAATGTATCTCGAAAAATAGGAAATAACACCAACTTAAACGCCTCGTATAGCTTTATTCGTCAAGAAAATTCTACCGAAGGTTTTTCTGAGCTTACATCTACCTATATTGATAATACCATTAAACGAAAGGAAGACTATTCGATCAATACCATAGACCTCAATCATCGGATTAAATTCGATATGGAAACAAAATTCAAAAATAGAGATGCACTGAAAGTTGGGGGAAATCTATTGTTTAACAAACAAATAGCTACGAATACAAAGGATACTGAACTGCGGAATTATGATTCGAAAAACTTAGGTACGTATCAAGATTCGACAACACAGGCTAATCCAAATGGAGAACTGGAAATGTTATATTCTAAATACTTTAATAAAAAAGGACGTAAACTGATCGGAAATCTGCACTTGAGTTCGAATGATAATAGCAGAAAGGAAGTGGCCAGAGAATATTACCAAGCGTATGATTTATCCGATAATACACCAATCAATACAGAGTTTTTACAAAATCAATTTATTAATATTAAAAATATTACCAGTAGTTCAAAGGCAGAAATACGATTTGTCGAACCATTCTTTGCGAAAAGTTTGTTTGAATTTAGTTACTCCTTCGATATAACGCAGATCAATGCGATTCGTCTTGTCGAAGATAAATTAATAAATAATCCATCGAATTCAGTAAACTATATTGACTCATTAACAGTAGATTATAATTATTTTTTTAGAAGTAATCGAACTAGCTTAAATTATCAATTCATCCCAAATAATAAGTTTAAATTAAATGTTGGCTTTGCAGTACAACCATTGCTATTGCAGGGTAGATTACCTCGTGAAGAAGTCGAATACAAATATGAGAATGTGAATTTGATCCCTTCTACAAATATTATTTATCGGTTCAGTAATGAAATGGATTGGCAAATCGATTATAAAGGGAAAAATAATCAACCCAATTTTTATCAAATTATTCCAGTCACTGATAATACCAATTCGCGGAATATTGTCGTTGGTAATCCGGAATTAAAAGCTGAGTTTTTGCACCGTATTTCTACTACATTTCGCAAAACAACGGCGTCTACAGGTCGATATCTAGAATCTAACTTTGCGTATAACATTGCACTCAATAAGATTGTCAGCGATAAGCGGTCTATCGATAACTCAACGATACAGGAAACCACATTCAAGAATACGGGAGGATATTACGATATGCGGTGGTACTATATATTTAATACCCCTCTATTCAGTGATGACGTGCAGTTAGATTTAACAGGTAATACGGACTATTATAACCATCTTTCTTTTATTGACGACAGAAAGAGAACAACAAGACAGCTGTTTTTCAATCAGGCATTACAGGTTCGTTATCAATGGTCTGATTATGTTGAATCTGTTATAAATGCAAATTACATGCTTAATAACGCACAATATGATATTCCTTTCCGTACCAAAATCAACGCACAGAGCTTTTTGATAGGCTTAGGAGCAAAGGGATATTTTAACGATCATATTTCGTTAGGAATGGAAATGTCTCAACGGTTCAATGACGGATATACAAGTACATTCATGAACATTAATCCGACGATAATGAATGGATTTGTAGAATTCACCTTTTTACCAAATAATTTGGCATTAATACGCATTCAAGGGTTTGATTTATTTGACCAGAATAAAAGTATGGGGTTTACTTCTGAGTATATTGGAAATGATGTCTACGAAGCACGTAACAACAGGTTAGGTAGATATTTCATGCTTTCGCTGAATATGCGTTTACAAAAATACCCAAAAAAGAAGTGATGAAGGCAGTAGTAATAAGTGAATTTGGCAAACCTGAAGTTTTAAAAATTGAGCAACGTGATATTCCAAAGCTAAAAGTAGGATATGTGTTAATAGAGGTATATGCGGCAGGAATTAACCGTCCTGATATCTTCCAACGTAAAGGAAATTACCCTGCCCCGGCTGGAGCAGCTCAAGACATCCCCGGATTGGAAGTAGCAGGTAAAATAGTAGCTGTTGGGAAAGGGGTAGACGGATCGCGAATAGGAGATGCAGTAATGGCTTTGCTAAGTGGCGGAGGATATGCTGAATATACAGCCGTTCACATTGGGAGCTGTATTCTGATACCAAAAAATCTTAGTTTCGTGGAAGCAGCAAGCTTGCCCGAAACGGTTTTTACCGTATGGCACAATGTTTTTCAAAGAGGCAAATTAAAATATGGAGATCGCTTATTGATTCATGGTGGATCAGGTGGTATAGGAACTACAGCCATACAGTTGGCGTGTCTATTTGGTGCAAAAGTATATACAACAGTTGGATCTGAAGAAAAAGGTGCTTTTACAAAAGAGTTGGGGGCGTTTGATTTTGTAAACTATCATAACAATGATTATGAAAAAGTCTGGTATAACGAAAAAATCAATATAATTCTAGATAGTATAGGTGGTGATTATTTTGCCAAGAATTTTGATCTTCTAGAAAGTGATGGAACCTTGGTGTATATCAATGCGATGAAGGGAGCGAAGGTTGAAATGAATTTGTTAAAATTAATGCAGAAGAGGATCTGCCTAACCGGCAGTACACTTCGTGCACGTGATGAGAACTTTAAGGCCGAGCTGGCTCGGGAAATTGAAAAAAACGTCATTCCGTTATTGGAAGAGGGTAAATTCAAAACGAATGTTTACGCAGTTTTTCCTCTGGAAGAAGTCGTTAAAGCGCATCAGCTAATGGAAGACGGAGACTTTATGGGGAAAATTGTTTTAAATTTTAAGGCTAAATAGTTTTAGCTAACATATTTATTCCTTATCTTCGGGCTAAGAATAAGCCTATATACTTATGAATATATTGAAGTATTTTACATTATCTATTGTAGGGGTATTATGTATCCTTAACCTAAAAGCACAAAAAATTGATAAACCGTTAACCTATGTTAGTACGCTTGTAGGTACACAATCTACCTATTTTCTGTCTAGTGGAAATACATATCCCGCGGTAGCCATGCCTTGGGGGATGAATTTCTGGAGTCCGCAGACCGGTAAAATGGGTGATGGTTGGATGTACACATATACAGCCGAAAAAATACGGGGTATTAAACAGACACATCAACCTTCTCCGTGGATGAATGACTACGGCCAATTTTCTATTATGGCTATGGTCAACAACAATACATTTGACCAAGATAAACGGGCTAGCTATTTTTCGCATAAGGCAGAAGTAGCCAAACCACATTATTATTCCGTTTACCTCGCTGATTATGATACCAAAGTAGAAGTTACACCCACAGAAAGGGCGGCTTATTTTCGGTTTACATTTCCAAAAACAGATTCGGCTTTTGTCTTGATAGACGCTTTTGACAAAGGTTCCTATATTGAAGTTATTCCGAAGGAGTACAAAATCATTGGTTATACAACAAAGAATAGCGGCGGTGTGCCAACTAATTTTAAGAATTATTTTGTCATGCAATTTGACCGTCCGTTTGCCAACATTGCGACATTTGCAGATTCAACTTTAATCGATGATCGCTATTTGGTGAAAGCTGACCATGTAGGCGCACTTGTGCGTTTTCAGATTGCTAATTCAGGTGAGCAATTGATTGCTAAAGTAGCTTCTTCTTTCATTAGTCTGGAGCAGGCATCCCTAAATTTGAAAGAGTTGGGTGGCAAAAATTTTGATGAATGCGTTGCCGAGGGAGAAAATATTTGGAATCGGGAATTAAGTAAGATAGAGGTACAGGGAGGATCTATAGATCAACTGCGTACATTCTACTCTTGTCTATACCGCTCTTTATTGTTTCCTCGGATGTTTTATGAAATAGACGCCACAGGACAGGTCATACACTATTCGCCATATAATGGAGAAGTATTACCGGGTTATATGTTTACAGATACTGGTTTTTGGGATACATTCCGTTGTTTATTTCCATTCTTAAATCTTATGTATCCTGAAATGAGTGAAAAAATGCAAGATGGCTTGGCAAATGTATACAAAGAAGGCGGATGGCTTCCGGAATGGGCTAGCCCGGGCTACAGAAATATAATGGTCGGAAATAATTCTGCGTCTGTAGTAGCTGATGCGTGGATTAAAGGAATTCGTTCGAAAGAAATTGGCACGTTATACGAAGCTGTATTAAAAGGAGCTAATTATGCAGGCCCAATAGCAGCAGTAGGAAGGGCGGGAGCAGACTATTATAAAGAACTGGGATATGTTCCATACGATGTGGGTATCCACGAAAATACAGCAAGAAGCCTAGAATATGCTTACGATGATTTTACCATCTATCAATTAGCAAAAGCGTTGGACAAACCAGCATCGGATCAGCAAATCTACAAGAGTAGAGCGTATAATTATCAAAAGTTATTTGATCCGTCTACAGGATTGATGCGCGGAAAAAAGAAAAATGGAGCGTTCCAATCTCCGTTTAATCCTTTTAAATGGGGAGATGCTTTTACCGAAGGAAACAGCTGGCATTACAGTTGGTCGGTATTTCAGGATTTTGAAGGACTTGCTAAATTAATGGGCGGCCACCAGGCGATGGAAATAAAATTAGACTCCGTATTTACTATTCCACCAATTTTTGATGATTCCTATTATGGATTTCCGATACACGAAATTCGTGAGATGCAGATTGCAAATATGGGACAGTATGCCCACGGAAATCAACCTATTCAACACATGATCTACCTCTACAACCATGTTGGAGCTCCTTGGAAGGCGCAATATTGGTTGCGCGAGACCATAAATCGTATGTATTCACCTAATCCAGACGGATATTGTGGTGATGAAGATAACGGTCAAACATCCGCTTGGTATGTTTTCTCTGCAATAGGTTTTTATCCTGTTACACCTGCAACAGACGAATATATATTGGGATCTCCAATATTTGATAAGGTAACTCTTCATCTTAGTAACGGTAAGAAAGTAAATATTCAAACTCAGAATAACTCAGATACCAACCGTTATATTAAAAATTTAAAATGGAACGGTAAGAACTATACCAAAAATTACATTAAACATAGTGAATTGGTAAAAGGAACAACATTATCTTTTGATATGGACGCTGTACCGAATAAAAATCGTGGTGTAAATAAAGCCGATTTGCCTTTTTCGCTAAGTAAAGACAATTAATAACTTAAAGAGCTATAAAATAAAAATCCGGGGACCTACACAAGTCTTGCTTTTATTTTATAGCTTTTCGGTGTTAGTCCAGTGATACTTTTAAAAGCGTTATGAAAGCTTACATAATTATTATATCCGCATTCAAAACAGACTTCCTTTAGAGGTGTACTGGTATCCGACAGGAATTTACAGGCCGAGGCGATTCGAAGTTCAGTAATAAACTCTAATGGCGTTTTACCCGTTTTTTGTTTAAAATATCGGCAGAATGAATTGTTTGTCATGCCAGCCAAATTTGCCAGATCACTTAATTCTATATGTTGCTTAAAATTGGTCTGGATGTAATCTACGACATCATTCATACGTTTATGATCGCTCGAATGATTTAAGATCGCATAGTGATCACTTACCAGTGTCGACTTTTTCTTATGATGGAAAATATGCAATGCCTGTAATAGAATTAACAACTGCTCAAAGCTATCGGCGATTAAAATGTCTTCAAAAAGTTTGTTTAGCGGATCCGTAGAATCGCACTTGTACCATAAGCCTTTATTGGCTTCCATAAGCAAATCTTTAATGGTGGTCATTTCCGGTAAATAAAAGAACCCTTCGCCCGCAAAACTCTTTTGGAAATGTATCACACAATTGTCAGTAGCAACAGGCTCAATAACATCCAGGTATTCTGGATCGAAAAACCAGTAATGTGGGATATTGGGACCGATGAGAACCACATCTCCAGGTTCAAACTTTCGAATACAATCTCCGATAAAGAGCGTACCAGAACCCCTTCTGATCTGAATAAATTCTAATTCTTCATGATAATGCCATACATTATGATTCTTAGGATAGGTATCATGCCGTACATGAAAGCTTTGAAAACTGCTTCCTTGAGGGGTTAGTTGTTTTAGCCGCATTTTGTATTATATATTCAGATAGTTTGCAAATTAAAATAAAATAATGGTAATATCGTTTATAAAATGGGTAATATAATTAATACTTTATTCGTTATTTATTCCGTAATTCGAATTATCAATTATACATCTTATTATATGTCACAACAAAAAAAATATACATTAGCGATCATTTTAATTACATCGCTATTTTTCTTTTGGGGGTTTATTCATAATCTTGATCCCATTTTAATACCTCATCTTAGAAATGCGTTTAGTCTCACTACGCTGCAAGCTTCGTTGGTAGATTCTTCTGTATTCATCGCTTACTTCTTACTTGCTATCCCGGCTGGATTAATCATGAAGAAATACGGCTATAAAACGGGCATTCTAATTGGTTTAATCCTTTTCGCGATTGGATGTTTTTTATTTGTTCCTGCCGCCAATACCATCAGTTATCCCTTTTTCTTAGGCGCTTTATTTATCGTTGCTTGCGGACTTACTATATTGGAGACTGCAGCGAATCCATATATAACGGTATTAGGAGATCCGTCAAAAGCGACACAACGACTTAATTTTGCACAATCTTTTAACGGATTGGCCGCATTTATTGCCCCTATTATAGGTGGTAACTATATTCTTTCTGAAGAACCACTAAGCACCGATAAAATAGCTGCTTTAAGTGAGCAGGCAAAAATCGCTTATATTCAAGCTGAAACGTCCGCTGTAAAAGGACCTTATATGATTTTAGGAATCATCATTCTGATTGTAGCTTGTGTATTTTTCTTTACTAAGCTACCGGATATAAAGGATAGTGAAACAGATCAAAAGAAGGGATTTTTTCACGCTTTGAAACATAAAAACGTGAGTTCGGCAGTCATAGCCCAATTTTTCTATGTGGGTGCACAGGTAAGTGTGTTGAGCTTTATTGTCATGTATGCAACGGAAATTGCACACGTAACCCCCTCTAATGCCAAATATTACGCTGGTGTCGCGGGTCTCGCTTTTATGATTGGCCGTTTTGTCGGAACATTTTTAATGCGTTATATATCACCGGCAAAGTTGTTGTCAATTTTTGCCGCTTCAGCTATCTTGTTGACGGTAGTGGTTATCTACGGATCGGGGGTTATGACCTTATACGCGATGATCGGCATTGCGTTCTTTATGTCGATTATGTTTCCGACGATTTTTGCTTTTGGTGTTGAGGGCATCGGTTCAGATACCAAATCTGCTTCAAGTCTTATTATTATGGCAATAGTAGGTGGAGCTATCATCCCTCCGGTATTGGGACTGATATCGGATACTACGGGTAATCTGCAATTGGGGTATTATGTTGTATTGATCTGTTTTGCGGTAGTATTGCTATTTGCACTTAGGAATAAGCAAACTAAGGTCGAAGTAAAAGATAGTGTACATTAGATATGAGGAAATATGCTTTGGGATTGGATTTGATAGATGATCCTCAGTTGATTCAAGAATATGTCGATTTCCATAAGAATGTATGGCCCGAAATAAAAGCTTCTATTTCAGCCTCGGGTATCTTAAACATGGAGATTTATAGATTCGAAAATAGATTATTTATGATAATGGAAGTTAATGATCTCTTTTCTTTTGAAAAAAAAGCAGCTATGGATGTATCGAATCCTAAAGTGCAGGAATGGGAAAAATTGATGTGGAAATATCAATCCGCAATTCCGGGAGCGAAGGATGGTGAGAAATGGGTTTTAATGGATAAGATATTTGAGTTATAATATAAAATGGAAAAATTGAGACAGGATTTTTTACAGATTCATTCCGATGATAATGTATTGGTTGCCCTGCGTGATCTCCCGGCAGGATATCTTGCACATTTTGATGGAATAGCGATCGAATTAAAACAAGATGTGCAATCGAAACATAAATTCACTATAACAACTTTAGAAAAAGATAGTGATGTATTGATGTATGGTGTTCTGGTTGGAAAAACAAATTGCAAAATTACTGAAGGAGAGCTCATTACTGTAGATAACTTAAGGCACGCTTCAGATGATTTTAGACTTTCAGAGCGAAAAACAAGTTGGAATAGACCCGACATATCTGCATTTGTAAACCGGACTTTTAATGGGTTTTACCGGCGTAACGGTACGGTAGGAACTGCTAACTATTGGCTGGTAATACCGCTGGTATTTTGCGAAAACCGTAACATTCTAACTTTAAAATCGGCCTTAGAAGAAAAACTGGGATATAAAGTCGAGTCTAAAGACTACGCTGACGAAGTCGATACATTAATTTCAAAATATAAAAATGGTGCTTCAGCGCAAGATTTATTACAACTTGATTTATCTCCGGCAGGAATAAAAAAGGGTTCTACCCGCTTATTTGAAAACGTAGATGGTGTTAAATTTTTGAACCACGATATGGGATGTGGCGGCACACGTTTAGATTCAGATGCGTTGTGTGGTCTGTTGGCAGGATATATTACACATCCGAATGTAGCAGGAGCTACTGTATTAAGTCTGGGGTGTCAACATGCACAAGCTTCTATACTGAAAGACGAAATTGCTAAAAGAGACCCACACTTTGACAAGCCATTGTATATTTTTGAACAGCAGTTTGAAGGTACAGAACAAGATTTAATGCAAAAGGCGCTCAAAGCTACCTTTGCGGGGTTAGCGGACGTCAATAAACAAACACGACAGCCGGCGACGTTAGACAAATTATGTATTGGGCTGGAATGTGGCGGATCAGATGGCTTTTCTGGTATTTCTGCCAATCCCGCATTGGGCTATGTATCCGATATGATAGTCAACATGGGTGGCTCTGTTATATTGGCCGAATTTCCGGAATTATGTGGTGTAGAGCAAGAGTTAAGTGATAGGTGTATTGATGAAGAGACGGCAGAAAAATTTATGTCGTTGATGAAGATATATAATGCTAAAGCAGAAGCCGATGGGTCGGGCTTTTATATGAACCCTTCACCTGGAAATATAAAGGATGGTTTGATTACCGATGCTATCAAATCTGCCGGAGCAGCAAAAAAGGGAGGGACATCACCCGTTACTGCAGTCGTGGATTATCCTGAATTGGCGAATCAGCCCGGATTAAATCTGCTGTGTACGCCGGGCAATGATGTAGAAAGTACGACAGCGGAAGTCGGATCTGGAGCAAATATCGTTCTTTTTACAACAGGATTGGGCACACCTACCGGTAATCCTATTGCTCCTGTGATTAAAGTTTCGACAAACACGAAGACTTTTGAAAAAATGTCGGATATCATCGACGTAAATTGTGGAACCATTATAGATGGAGAGGAAACGATAGAAGAGGCTGCATATCGCATATTGGATTTTGTCATTCAAGTAGCAAGCGGGGAAGTACAACCTAAAGCAGTTAAATTGGGTCAGGATGATTTTATCCCCTGGCGTAGAGGTGTATCTTTATAACTAAAAAAATAAAAGGATGAAAAAAATCTTCTTCTTCTTTCTAGTACTAGTCTGCATGAGCTCGGTTAGTGCACAGCAGAACTATGTTCCTTCTTCAGAAAACCTAAAAAATAGAGCCTGGTTTGAAGAATCTCGTTTTGGAGTTTTTATCCACTGGGGCGTTTATAGCATTTTGGGGGATGGCGAATGGGTAATGAATAACCAGAATTTTGGATTAAGTGAGTATCGCTTATTACCTGATTTTTTTAATCCTATCGCATTTGATGCGACTAAGTGGGCAAAGCTTTTTAAAGACTCCGGCGCTAAGTATATTACATTCACTTCGAGACATCATGATGGGTTTTCTATGTGGGATTCTCAGGTTTCAGATTATAATATCGTAAAAGCGACACCGTTTAAGCGAGATATCGTAAAAGAATTGGTAGAGGCTTGTCGGGAAGAGGGTATAAAAGTAATGTTTTACTATTCTCTTTTGGATTGGGGCAGAGATGATTATTTACCTGCAGGGAAAACAGGAAAGGGAATAATTGGTCGTGACAGCACCCAAGGTAATTGGGATAGTTATATTCAGTTTATGAAAGATCAGTTGACGGAATTGTTAACGAATTATGGCCAAATTGATGGAATCTGGTTTGATGGCCACTGGGACAAACCAGAAGCAGATTGGAAATATGATGAAATATACCGTTTGATTCACCAATTACAGCCACAGTGTCTTATTGGTAATAACCATCATATAGCAACTTTTGAAGGAGAAGATTTTCAGATGTTTGAGCGTGATTTGCCAGGTCAGAATACAACGGGATACGGTACCTCTGCTGATCAAGTAGGAAATCTCCCTAAAGAAGTTTGTGGTACGATCGCTGGATCATGGGGGTTTGATATTAAAGACCGAAAACAAAAAAGTTTCAAAGAAGTGCTTACCTATTTGGTCAAAGCTGCGGGATATGGCTCTAATCTCTTGTTGAATATAGGCCCTATGCCAAATGGTGAAATACAAGATTATCAACAGGATAGACTTCTTGATATTGGGAATTGGTTGAGTAAGTATGGCGAAACGATTTACGGAACAGAGGGTGGCTTTGTTCCACCCACAGATGAATATGCACTGACAAAAAAAGCAAATAAAATTTACATCCATATCTTTAATCCGAATCAAGAAAAAGTGCTAATCAAGGATTTTGTTCCCGATATAAAGAAAATTTCAAATTACGATGATGACAAATCGGTATCATATACACGCACGAGTTCAGGATTGGAAATATTACTTCCGAAGTCAATTGATAAAGATTTATTAATTTTAACATTGGATGTGAAATAAAAAACAAACAACATCTAAACTTATGAACAATTTTTTTCTGCTAATTTTCTTACTCATAGCTTACGATGTTTCCAAATGACAGAATAATAATTGACATAAGAAAATTTACCCGCAGCAGGTGTGGTTAGATGACCGAAAGTTGTCTAAGGAATTTGAAAATTTAAAAGTCGCCAAAGAATTGGCGAAATGGTTATTGGATTAAAATATATAGAATAAATAGTAATGTCAAAGTTAACCCATAAAGTAGCAGTTATAACTGGTGGTGGAAGCGGAATTGGAAGAGCAATCAGTGAACTTTTTGCAAAAGAAGGTGCATCGGTACATATCTTAGATTTAAATGAAGAGGAGGCACAGCAGGTATGTGAGGGAATACTTCAAAATGAAGGAAATGCTCAAGCACATAAATGTAATGTATCGAACCAAGAAGAAGTAGCTTCCATCATTGAAAAAATAGGACGTGTAGATATTTTGGTGAATAATGCGGGGATCGCACATGTCGGTAATATAGAAAATTGTGGTAAGGACGATTTTGATCGTATTTTTAATGTCAATGTGAAAGGCGCCTATAATGCCTTATATGCTGTAATTCCATCGATGAAGAAACATGGAGGTGGAGCAATCTTAAATCTTGCTTCTATCGCTGCTTGGGTAGGTATTACAGATAGGTTTGCATACTCAATGAGCAAAGGTGCTATTTTTGCTATGAGTCTATCGGTAGCCCGTGATTACATAGCAGACAATATTCGTTGCAACAGTATCTCACCTGCACGCGTACATACGCCTTTTGTAGATGGTTTTATCGCGAAAAATTATCCCGGTAAAGAGGAAGAAATGTTTGATAAACTCTCAAAATCACAGCCAATTGGCCGTATGGCAAAACCAGAGGAAATAGCAAAACTCGCTCTATTTCTATGCAGTGATGATGCGGGCTTTATTACAGGCAATGATTATCCCATTGATGGAGGATTTATTAAACTGAATAATTAAGATTTGCTTTAAAAAAAAGTGCTATCTAACAAATTAAATTAAAATACGATGAAACCGAAGTGTAAATCATTGATAGGTAAGACGATGATTTGCATTGAGCTCTCATCGACCATAATTAATAAATTAAAATACGATGAAACTACTACGTTTTGGTGAACCAGGAAAAGAAAAAATAGGTGTTCAAATTGATGGAAAAAATTACGATGTGTCAGCCTTTGGAGGGGACTATACAGAAGACTTTTTTGCGAACAATGGCTTAGCTCGACTGGATCAGTTTGTTAAAGCTAACGATGGTAAATTAGTTGAAATTCCTGGTAATGTGCGTTTAGGCGCTCCCTTTACACGACCATCTAAGATCGTTTGTATTGGTCTAAATTACAAGGATCATGCTGCTGAGACGAATTCTCCTATCCCGGCCGAACCTATCATTTTTATGAAATCGACGTCATCATTGGTAGGGCCAAATGATAACGTTACGATTCCTCGCAATTCGGAAAAAACAGATTGGGAAGTTGAATTCGGGATTGTCATTGGTAAGAAGGCTTCCTATGTGGAGGAATCTGAAGCATTGGACTACGTAGCAGGATATGTGTTGCATAATGATGTATCCGAGCGTGCTTTTCAATTGGAAAGAGGTGGAACTTGGGATAAGGGGAAAGGTTGTGACACCTTTGCACCAATGGGACCAATTTTAACAACACAAGACGAAATTCCGGACATAAATAATGTACGTCTCTGGTTAAAGGTTAATGGTCAAACCTATCAGGATGGAAATACCAGCAATCTTATTTTTTCTGTTCAGCATATTATTTCATATATATCTCAGTTTATGACATTGCTTCCAGGTGATGTTATTTCTACGGGTACCCCAGCCGGAGTAGGTTTAGGTTTCAACCCACCAATTTATTTAAAGCCAGGTGACACCATAGAATTAGGAGCCGATTATTTGGGAATACAAAAACAAGAAGTTGTAGCTTATTCAGGAAAATAGTATGCGTATAGATTCTCATCAACATTTTTGGATATATGATAAGGTAAAGGACAGTTGGATAACAGATGATATGGCTGTTATCCAGCGAGATTTTCTACCTAACGATCTTTCATCTATTTTGAAGGAGAGTAAGATGGATGGAACTGTGGCTGTACAAGCAAGTCAAAATGCAGCAGAGACACAATTTTTGGTCGATCTATCTAAGGTTTATGCATTAATTAAGGGAGTGGTCGGTTGGGTAGACCTGCAAGCTGATAATATAGATGAACAATTGCAAGAATACACAAAGGAGCCTGTCATCAAAGGGTTTAGGCATATTATTCAAGCAGAAGAGGATCCGGATTTTATCTTGCGTGAAGCATTTCAACGCGGTATTAAGGCGTTGACAAAATATGATTACACTTACGATCTTTTGATCGGACCACATCATTTCCGTAGTACGTTAGCATGTGTAGCGGCCAATCCCGAACAGAGATTTGTTTTAGATCATATCGCTAAGCCGGATATAAAAAATAGAGGTACGCAGGGGTGGTTCGAATTTATTACAGAACTAGCTGATTATAAAAATGTAAGCTGCAAGATCTCAGGTCTAGCAACAGAAGCAGATTGGAAAAATTGGAAAGTGGATGATTTTGCACCTTATATTGCTCATACAATTAGTGCCTTTGGTACAGAAAGAATCATGTTTGGATCAGATTGGCCCGTGATGTTGTTGGCAGCTTCCTACACACAGGGAATTGAAATAGTGAATAAGCATATTACATCTCTTACAGAAATGGAGCTGAATGCTTTCTGGGGAGGAAATGCTGCTAAATTCTATAATTTAAAATAAGAAAATGGATTTAAATCTAAGAGATAAAGTTTTTGTAGTCACGGGGGGGGCCAAAGGGATCGGTCGTGCAATTGTAGTCGCTTTGGCCAAAGAAGGTGCGATTCCGGTTATTGTGGGAAGAAACCAAGTTGACAACAACACAGTGAGAGAAGAAGTGGCGAAATTAGGAGTTACGACGATCTCGATACAAGCAGAATTGTCAAGTCCCCAAGCTTGTGAAAATGCTATTAAAGAAACATTGGCCCAATTTGGCCGTATTGATGGTTTAGTAAACAATGCAGGTGTTAATGATGGTGTTGGTTTAGCATCCGGAAATTATGAACGTTTTGTGCAATCTTTGCATAGCAATCTTATTCACTATTATTTAATGGCACATCATTCTCTGGAAGCGTTAAAGGCATCGAAGGGCGCGATTCTTAATATCACGTCAAAAACGGCTGAAACAGGTCAAGGTAATACTTCGGCGTATGCCGCAGCTAATGGTGGACGTAATGCACTAACGCGGGAATGGGCTGTAGAACTGTTACCTTATGGTATCCGTGTCAATGCAATTGTGGTTGCTGAGGCTTCGACACCTCAATATGATAAGTGGATTCAAACATTGGATAATCCGGAAGAGACCTTAACAAAAATCACCAACCGTATTCCGTTGGAACATCGTATGACAACCTCCGAAGAGATTGCCTACACAAGTGTATTTTTATTGTCCGACCGCTCAAGCCATACTACAGGTCAATTAATTCATGTAGACGGTGGATACGTACATTTAGATAGAGCTCTTATTAAAGAATAATGATGAGAAGGTTAGTTTGCGGCGAATCTTATTCTTTATTTTTTAAGAAGTGCCATACGGATTTCTCCCTTCGCTCAATTTCTTTTTTATCGTGTATTAGTTCGGCAGCCAGAGTATCTAAAAGAGCTTCATTTTCGCTTACGACTTTATCTGCTAAGGTAACTATTTTGTGAATATTGGATTTACTGGCCGCGTCCATCGCAGGATTAATAGAAGAAAGGTTTGTAGGTTCTATACGTCGGTAATTATTTGGTTTCTTTACCGATTTAAAAAGTTGTTTTATAAAATAGTCGTTACTTTCAGAAGAAGAGGATGTCATAATGTCTACCAAAGCCGGACTTATCGAAATAGCCCACTTTTTCTTAAAGTCTTCATAATTATAGGCATTTTTAGTGATACCCGTACCCAATGAAAGAATATTCATGTCAGTTATCTTAAAGGTATTGAACGTTTTTAAAACCTCAAGGAGCGCTGCTATGGCCGGATTATGTGCAAAAAGACCACCATCCAATAACGTGTAACGCGTTCCTGCTAAAGAAAAGATCTCGGCTACCGAAAAAAAGCTTGGGGCTGCAGATGTTGCCCTACAGACATCTCGTAATAGAAAGTCTCTAGAATCACCATGACTTAATGCTTTTTGCTGTCTAAAAAGATGGTTTTTACGCAATTCTATATTGTAGGCAGTAATAATGCAAGGTTTAATCAGTTCACTTAATTTTGTATCACCAAAATAGTCTTGTAGTACTTTTTCCAGAACCTTTTCATCGTATAACTCGCTCAAGAGACCAAATTTACCCAAAAACTTTCTCCATTTTCGTGCATTAAATATTTCTTCTCCGTGGTCTAAATAAATATTTAATGCTTCACGTGCACTAAACTTCGGCTTTTGAGGATTATCTGCTGAAGGAAGTAATAGCAGAGAAATGAAAATCCCTCCTGTACTTGTTCCGGAAAAAAAATCAAAGTACTCGGAAATATGAGTTTGAGGATCTCCGGTTAGTTTTCTTATTTTATCTTCCAAGGCTGCTACAACCATTCCCGGTATAATACCGCGAATGCCACCACCGTCAATAGACAATATTCTTTTCATACAAGGGAACGTTCGGTATATTCTAATATACGAATTATTTGCAATAAATAATGGTAGTTAAATGTAAAAAAGGGATAAGGTATATTCATACCCTATCCCTTTTTATATTTATAATAGTTACAATACTAATTTAAAGATATATTGGAATTAGTTGCTTTCTCTATTTCGTGCTGTGCTAATAACCCCCTTTCCACAGACTTAAGCACCTTAGATTGTGCAATATAGTCTTTGTTATCGGCATATATAAAGAGCATAGTGCCTTCTTTAATTGTATTGATGATAGGCTTTGTTACCTCTCTTGGTAGCGCAGGACAACCGTAACTTCTACCCAATCTGCCGGTAGATGCTATTACCGCGTTACTGCAGTAATCTGCACCATGTATCACCACGGCTCTTGGTTTAGCCTGATCATTAATACCGCGTTCAAGTCCATTTATGACTAGAGAATAACCATTTCCCCCTTGGTATGTATTTTCAGTAACAAAGAATCCTAAAGAACTTTGATAGGAGCCGTGTTTATTCGAAAAGGCTTTGGCATAGTTTTCACCACTATTTCTGCCATGCGAAACAATACTATGGTAAAGGAGTTTTTTATTTTTGAGATCGATGACATACATTCTTTTATCGGTTGATGGAAGTGTAAAATCAATCACTGTGATGATATTTTTATTCTTAATAGGAAGTTTTTCGTATCCTATCATCGCTTGCTCGAAAGCGTCAAATTTTAATGTTCCTTCGAGTTTAATTGTTGAGTAAAGTTTTTCAATTTCTGTACTATCATCTACGTTGGCAGTCCTAGTATCTGTAAGGGAGGGAGTGTTTACGATTTTTAAAGAATTATTTTGATTAACGAAATTGGAAAAAAACCAAGTTGTAATTAAAATAAAAAGTAGATTTTTCATAGGCACACATTATCTTTTCACTGCACAAAGGTAAAAACCCAATTTTTAGAAAAGTGTTAAGAAATGTTAAGAAAGCGTTTGTGTCTAATCGATGACAATAACCAACGAAGCCATTGGCCTCATCCAATCGAACACAAATTTAGCGTGTGAAGAGGCATTACGCACACACATGTGCGACCGGGGAGTAGTTCCGAGCGACCAACTATATTCGATGATCTTTCCTTGAGGATTATTCACCGGAACACCGTGTACATAGGCTCCATTCGTGAATCGGCTGGCATACGGAGCAAATCCTTCAATAGTTTTCGTACCATCTTTTACGTAGTACATTTTGCTTTTTTGTTCTTGAACCAAGAAAATACCGACGGGGGTTTCCATCGCATGAGGAGGGAGATGTCTTCCTGTTGTGGCAGGATTCATACTTCGGATAATCCAGCCTTTGACCGATTTTTCCAATGTACAAATGTTTTGATTTGTAACATCAACGACAACAACATGATGAAAATCAACCGTATCGCTTAAGGATTTGACATATCGCTTCGGTACTTCCCAAGTTCCTTCAAAGTTTGTTAACCCCTCTACTTTGACCATATCTAGTGTATCGCTGCTCAACAATTTTACCAAAGAACCATCTCTTCCGTATATTAAGGGTACTTTTGCATCACCCACCGCGTACAAGGGGCTAGATTGATACCTTTCGACCCCCAATGTATCGGAAACGCGTTTGTAGGCATTTCGTTTGAAATTTGCAACGACTGGTGCTTCGCGGTTTTTATTTTTATAGTTTTGAAGAACAGCGTAACTGATGTCCTGGCGTTGAAAATTTTCAACAACGGCCAATTGTTCTTTTATCTTTTCCCATTGGAATACTCTAACCGTATCTTTATAAGGGTAGGTGTCTTCCAACGTGTATTTGTCAAATGTCAATTCTTTTGATAGGTTAATATCTGCCCCCATTATCGGACGTTCTTCTTCCGCTTTTTTAACCCGTGCTATGGAGTCCTTTTCAGCACGTTCAATAGCCTCTTTTCTAGCGCTATTATTTATTTCTTGCTGTGCTTTATTTTTGCAAGAAACCACAATTGACATTACTAATAGTAAAAAGGGAAGAAAGGTTAATCTCATATAATCTTGCGTTAATAATTGTCTACTATAGTTTTTAGTTAAATATAATAAGACTCGCATTGATTATACTTATCTTATTATATAACAGGAAACAATCTTGTCTCAACCTCCATTGGAAAATGCCCTAATTTATCGAATAGGATTTTATTTTCTATGTTTTCTTTCAACAAATAAGAAATCGTTATTTGTTGCTGAGCTAAGATTATTTCATAATAACCAAATAATATGCCATTATTTTTCTGAACGGATTTAACTTCTTTATAACTCCTGACATCATTGATCAGATTGAACATTACTTTTTCGCCATCCAATGATTCTATTGTCAGATTATCGTTTGTTTTATCATAGAATATGCGTTGATTACGCGTATGACGGATATGGTTGTTCAATATAAAAAATTGACCGATGAGGTATAAACTGACCGGCAGCATGATTAACGTAATTTTAAATTTTGTTGCCAAAACCAATATAACGATCAACAAGAGTATTCCCGTGAATACACTGAATAAGGTTTTCTGCACAATGGCTTTAAGGATCTTATAAGGTAAGGTGATTTCAATAATGCGTAAGGAGGATTGGATCTTGCCACTATTGGCGCTTAACTGCACACCAAACATACGAAGTCTGCGTACAATAAAGTACAAGATGAATGCCAACAGCGTAATTACTAAAATTACTTTAGCCATAAAGCTTAATATTGCTCTTTCTCGTTTGGATAGTCAGCTGACTTTACATCTGCTACATACTGCGCTGCTGCATTCGTAATTTCCTCATATAGATGAAGATATTGGCGTAAAAACTTAGGTTTAAAGTCTTTTGTCAAGCCCAACATATCGTTGACTACCAACACTTGTCCGTCACATGCGTTCCCTGCACCTATGCCTATTGTAGGAATTCTAAGAGATTTAGTTACCTCTTCTGCTAATTTTGATGGTATTTTTTCCAGTACCACGGCGAAGCAACCTGCTTCCTGCAATGCTAAGGCATCTGATTTCAACTTTTTAGCTTCAGCTTCTTCTTTCGCCCTGACACCAAAATCCCCGAATTGATAAATTGCCTGAGGAGTAAGCCCCAAGTGTCCGCAGACCGGAATTCCTGCTTGAATAATCTTTTTTATATTATCGATAATTTCTATTCCCCCTTCTAATTTCAGGGCATGTGCTCCGGATTCTTTCATCATTCTAACAGCGGCATGGTATGCATTTTCGACTGATCCTTGATATTCTCCAAAAGGCAGATCTACTAATACCATTGCACGGGTAGCTGCTCTGGCAACGGCTGATGCATGGTAGATCATGTGATCTAACGTAATAGGTAAGGTAGTCTCGTAACCGGCAAAGACATTAGCCGCCGAATCACCCACCAGAATTATATCCAATCCTGCCTCATCCAAGGCACGCGCCATAGAGTAATCGTATCCGGTAAGCATACTTATTTTTTCACCCCTTAATTTCATTTCTTTAATTGTCGAGGTCGTTACCCTTTTTATCACTTTATATACAGACATAATTTCATTATTACGCTCCAAAATTAGAAATAAAAAAAACAAACTTTCGATTTAATTCCTAAAAAGCTTTATTTAACAAAGTCATCCCGATTTTGTAGTTTTGTACTATGATTCAAAATGAACAACGTTTATTTAAATTTCCCAAATTCACAGATTTAATCATTCATGAGGATGACAACTTGATTGTTATTAATAAGCCACCGTTTGTAGCCTCTTTGGATGAAAGAGAAGGGGGGGATATTAACATCTTGCGATTGGCTAAAAAGTACCATGATGACGCTCAGGTGTGTCATCGACTAGACAAAGAGACTTCCGGCATCCTATTGATCGCAAAAAATCCGGAGACTTACCGCTCAGTAAGTATAGAATTTGAAAAAAGAAGAGTTAATAAAATATATCACGCTATTATTGGCGGGACACATGCTTTTGAGAATTTGAAAGTGGATTTACCCATTCTAAATCAAGGAAACAAAAATGTTTCTATAGACAGAGCAAATGGGAAAGCGGCAGTAACGATTTTTAACACGTTACAGTATTTTAAGAATTATACATTGGTAGAATGTAAGCCTATAACAGGCAGAATGCACCAAATCCGTATTCACTTAGCGACACAGCACGCTGCAATTGTAGGCGATACCATGTACAAAGGGAAGCCGGTTTATTTGTCACAGATCAAAAAAAGAGGATTTACTATTTCTAAGGACCAGGACGAACAGCCTATCATCAAGCGGTTTGCATTACACTCTAGAGCCGTAGAATTTACGATAGATGGCAAAAAATATGCGTTCGAAGCGCAATATCCGAAAGATTTTGCTACTTTGTTAAAGCAGTTGGAAAAATTTGACAGCTAAATCTCAACACGTGATGAAGAACAAAAAAATCAGTATTGTCATCCTCATTATAGTAGCTATACTATCTGTAGTCTTGCTTTGGACTAACAATTGTCCGTTTATAAAACAGGGACTAACTCAATTGGGCTTTTTTAAACCGAATGTCGAAACATCTGTTGAAAAAACATACCCCACAGTCAAAAAAGAACAGGTGTTGGAATATGAATCGGCTTCTTTTATCGATAGCAATAATAAATCTATCAATACAGCAGACCTCAAAGGCAAGGTGGTATTTATTAATTTTTGGGCAACATGGTGTCCGCCATGCCGTGCAGAGATGCCTTCTATCGAGAAGCTCTATAAAAAATTTGAAAACAATGATCAGATTGTATTCTTAATTGTCGAAATAGAAAATGATGTTGATGGAACGACAAAATTCCTGTCTGAGCAAAAATTATCTTTACCTATTTCTTATCCAAACAGTGAAATCCCTTCTGCATGGTTAGGAGGTTCTATTCCAACCACCATCATCCTTGATAAAACAGGCAAAATAGCAGCTCGTAAAGAGGGGATGTACGACTATTCTACTAAAGAGATAGAAGAATTTATTGCTAATTTAATCAACAACGCTTCATAAATTACCGGAATGACAAGAACTGAACTGATTCAACAGATCAAACAGAAGAAAAGTTTTCTATGTGTCGGTCTTGATACTGATATCAACAAAATACCTAAACACCTTTTAGCGGAAGAAGATCCTATATATGCTTTTAACAAGGCTATAATAGAAGCTACGGCAGATCTTTGTGTGGCCTATAAACCCAATATTGCCTTTTACGAAAGCTATGGTGTAAAAGGGTGGAATTCCCTACAGAAGACCTGGGAAGCACTTCCAAAGAATTGTTTAAGTATTGCTGATGCAAAACGTGGCGATATCGGTAATACTTCAAAGATGTATGCTAATGCGTTTTTCGATCAATCCATATCCGGAATGAGCTTTGATTCGATCACTATTGCACCTTACATGGGAAAAGATTCGGTCACACCGTTCTTAGATTTTGAAGGCAAATGGGCTATTGTACTTGCACTCACTTCAAATGAAGGGAGTCTGGATTTTCAAAACTTCACCAATTCAAACGGAAAGCAGCTTTTTGAGGAAGTCATTGACAAGGTGAATAGTTGGGGCAGCAAAGATAATCTGATGTATGTGGTTGGAGCTACTCGTGGAGAGGGATTTATTAAAATAAGGGAGCATGCGCCGGATCACTTTTTATTAGTACCCGGCGTAGGTGCACAAGGTGGTTCCCTTCAAGATGTTTGTCAGTACGGAATGAATAAAGACTGTGGCCTCTTAGTTAACAGTACAAGAGGTATAATATACGCTTCCAACGGCACAGACTTTGCAGAAAAGGCTAGGGAAGAAGCGATAAAATTGCAACAGGAAATGGAAGCTGAATTGCTAAAAGCCGGTATAATATGATCCTAAGGAACAGATCAGACGATCCGTTCCTTAGGTTATAAAACCTTTCACATATTGTTGGGTGATCTCGTTCTTTGGATGAAGTAATACATCCTCAGTTTTTCCAAATTCAACGATTTCACCATTATATACAAAGATGATATAATCTGAAACGCGTCGAGCTTGGCGTAAGATATGTGTTACCAATACAATAGTATAATCCTTTTTTAATTCAACAAGGAGATTTTCAATAGTTTGAGTGGAAATGGGATCTAATGCGGATGTTGATTCATCACCCAATATAATCTCAGGTTTAACAGCAAGTCCGCGTGCCAAACATAATCGTTGCTGTTGACCGATAGATAATCGTGTTGCCGATGCATCTAGCCTGTCTTTTACCTCCTCCCATAGACCAACATTTCTCAACTGCGTCTCAACAATACCTTTTAATATTTTTTTGTCACGCTCACCGTGAATACGAGGGCCATACGCTACATTATCAAAAATGGACATGGGCAATGGAAAAGGTTTTTGAGAAAGCAAACCCATTTTTTTACGAATATGCGTGACTTCTGCGTGCTTACCATATATATCTTCACCATTTACCAATACAGATCCCGTAACATCGACACCTTTCGTATCATCGACCAATCTGTTCAATGTCTTCAAAAGCGTAGTCTTGCCACATCCCGATGGACCAATAATAGAGGTAATAGAATTATTCGGAATACTTAGATTGATATTCTTTAAAATATGTTTTCCTTCTATGTGTACATTCAAATCCTTGATCTGGATATGGGGCTGCGTGGTTGGAAAGATTATATTTTGTGTTTCTTTTGTTTCGATGCTAGATAGTGAGTACATATTACAATAAAAAGAATGATAAATGTTAATACTAAAGCTGATGCATAAGCACGTCCCTGTACCTCGGGAATAGGACTGCTCAATTGAAAAAATATAGCCAATGGTAATGTCGCGGCTGGTTCATCTATATATATTGGCAAATTATCGCTAAATCCTGTTGTTAGCAGTACACCTGCCACATCACCAATAGCCCTACCAAAGGCTAATAATATAGCCGTAAAAATACCTGGTTTGATATAACGCAATAATATCTTTGCTACTTCCCATTTTGTAGCACCTAAAGAAGACGTGACATGTTTTAAATCAATTGGAATAGTTTTTAATAACTCATCTATGGTACGTACAACGATTGGAATAGTAAGCAGCGTGATGGTGATAATGCCACCCAAAAGAGAAGCTCTGATACCCATCCAAATCATAACACTGAATGCGATTGCACCGTATACGATAGACGGGATTCCAAATAGCACATCAAATATCAGTTTAGAAGTACGTGCCAGGAAAGAACCGTTCTTCACATAAACATTAAGATATATTGCTATCGGAATACCGATAAGAGTAGCTAGTCCCGTAGACACTGTTCCTAAATACAGGGAGCCCAAAATGGCATTTAAAATACCGCCTTCTTTACCGATATAAAATCCTCCCTGAGGAAGCTGTGATACCATTTCCCACGACAAATATGGCAATCCCTTGTAAAGAATAGTGCCTACAATTAGGAAAAGAGAACCCGTTATGGTAATCCCTGATAATTGCATGAGTACTTTGGCAATATTTTCCTTTAGTAATCGTGTTTTAACGTTAGCCATTATGCTTTCTCCTCCAATCTGTTTAAAATGATCCGAGACAATAGATTAAACCCAAATATGATGACAAATAATAGCAGCGCCGCAAACATGAGTGCAGAATCATACAATGGTATAGACATCATCTCTCCAAAATTATTTGCTATTAAAGCAGGAATAGGATAACCTGCATCAAAAATAGACTGCGGAACTTTTGGAATATTACCGCATACCATTAGCACAGCCACTGTCTCGCCAAATGCACGCGAAACACCTAGAACCGTTGCGGCAATTATACCTGGTTTAGCCTTTTTCAGGATGACTTTTTGAATGGTTTCCCATTTAGTAGCGCCCAAGGAAAGAGAGGCAGCCTTTAGTTCCTGCGGAATGGTTAGCAGTACTTCCACCATAATACTGATCATAATAGGAAATATCATGACAGCTAAGACGATACCACCAGCAAATACAGAATAGCCTGTGGTATGGACACCGAAAAGGGGAGCCACAAACTGACTTATACCGGGAACGACAAATAAGATCCCCCATACTCCGTATAATACAGGTGGAATCGCAGCTAATACATTCATAAGAGGTAACACAAGGTTACGTAAGCGATCGCTAGCATATTCTACTAAATATACAGAAGCTAGAATACACAGCGGAACCGCTATAATCAATGATATGAAGGTAACCCATACGGTTCCCATGATAAAGGGAAGAAAACCGAAGTTTCCCTTTAAAGGTGACCATATACTTTCGGTTAAAATATTTCCAAGCTTTTCGGTTTGCAACAAGGGAATTGATTTTGAACCTAATCCCAATACGATCAATAGAACGACAGCCAAAGATGCAAAAAGCAATATAGCCGATAAGTTCCGTACAATACTATCTTTAATTAATCTTAAATTCACTATTCTTCTATCTTTTCGAGTTCAATGTTCTTTAATTTATCATTTAGTGGAACATATCCATTTTCCAATAAATACCCCTGTTGTTCTTTCGCTAGTACGAAACGTATAAATTCTTTTAACAATTTTGTTTGCTTATCACTTCTTATCACAAAGGTCAAGTCCCGGGCTGGCGGTGATGGATATTTGTTCGTCGCAACGGCGTTAGTTAAATCATCTAAATCACTATACAAGGATTCAAGACTATCAATTCTTCCATCTTTATTTACATCGATAGGTATTAAAGCTAAATTCTCTGTAGCTTTTTTTGTTTTTAAGTTGAACACATAATTGATGTTATTGAATCCAATGGCATACAGATTTTCCTTAATAGCCTGCGCAACACCTGGATCTCCAAAAATACCAACACCTTTCAAATCTTCTTGTCGTTGTCCAAAGAATTTCGCCCATGTTTCAGCAGCGCCTGCCGCATCGGATCGTACATAGACTTGAAGAGGTTGTTTTACAAATCGACTATCGATATCACTCCATAATTTGTATTTGCTATGGACGAAGATATTTTCCAATTCTTCCTGGGTAAATCCTCTTTGTTTAATAAGTTCGATATTAGGGTGGTTGCTGTTGAGGGTTCCAACAACAGCATCCTTAGCTACGTGTACCGGAAAGGCACCTCTATCTAATTCCTGTTGGTGTATATCTCGAGATACCAAACCGATGTCTACCATATTCGTTAATACATCAGCTATACCTTTTCCAGCACCTCCGGCAGATACATTAAATCGGACATTGGGATGGATTTTTTTAAAATCTTCACTCCAAAGTACAACTATCGGATACAAGGCAAAGGCTCCGGATATGGAGATTGTACCTGTGTACCCTTTTTTTTCATCATACCCCTCTTTAACCTTAGGAGCACAAGATGATATCAATATAACAGTTAATGCGCTTATTGATAAATATTTACCTATACAGAATATGCTTTTCAAGTTATTTGAACAAAATGTTTTTTACAAATATATACTAAATCAATAGATTTTATGTAATTAATAGATATTTATTTTATAAATTTGTCGAATCATTGTTGATAATGTTTTATCTACAAGCGATATTTGTTACAACTTTTATAATTAGAGAGAAGAAGAATATGCAGAGCTTTCGTACAGAACTAGAAAATCCGGTAGTAGAGCAGGAAATAATAGAATTAGAAAAAAAGATTAGAGCCTATCAAGAAGGATCTATTACCGATGAAAAGTTCCGCTCTTTGCGATTAGCTAGAGGGGTGTATGGGCAACGACAAGCCGGGGTTCAGATGGTGCGCATCAAACTTCCTTTTGGCAAAGTTACTTTCAAGCAAGTATTTAAAATAGCGGATATTTCCGATGAATATGCTAGTAAGAACCTTCATCTTACGACACGTCAGGATATACAGATTCATTACGTAAGTTTGGATCGCACACCTGAATTATGGGCTAGACTTGCCGAAGATGATATCACACTTCGTGAAGCCTGTGGTAATACAGTACGTAACGTTACGGCCTCACCAACGGCAGGAATTGATCCGAATGAGCCATTCGACGTATCACCTTATGCACAAAAAACCTTTGAGTACTTCTTACGAAATCCAATTTGTGCGGACATGGGGCGAAAAATTAAAATTTCTTTCTCATCCAGTGATCAAGATACAGCGTTTTCCTATATCCACGACTTTGGCTTTATTCCAAAGATCAAGCAAGTCGATGGACAAGAAGTAAGAGGATTTAAAGTCATGTTGGGTGGCGGTCTTGGTTCTCAACCTATACTCGCATCCGAAGTCTACGACTTTTTGCCCGAAAATCAGATTATACCTTATATGGAGGCAACATTACGTGTATTCGATCGGTATGGTGAAAGAAATAATCGTAATAAGGCTCGTTTCAAATATCTGGTGCAAAAGTTAGGACTAAGTGAGGTTCTCCGTCTTATTGATGAAGAACGGATCGCGAACAAAAGTCAGATTGTGGAGATCGATCGCACTAAAATCCAACAACCAGCACCGCCTGCTGCGCCTGTTAATGAAGTAGCTCCGGTAGATGCCATAGCATTTGAAATATGGAGAACGACAAATGTATTCGAACAGAAGCAGCACGGATATTATGGCGTTTATGTCAAAGTACTAACAGGTGATATTCCTACTGTAAAAGCACGCATCCTGATCAATGGAGTTCGCGATCACATTGCTGATGATATCCGTATCACGCAAGATCAGAACTTATTGTTCAAATACGTACGGGCCGAATCTTTGCCTCATATTTTCAATGTACTTACCGAATTGGGTTATGCTAAACCCGGATACAATAGCACGTCAGATGTAACAACCTGTCCCGGCACAGACACATGTAATTTGGGCATTTCAAATTCGACTGAAATGGCGCGGGTGATTGAAAAGTATATCCACGAATTTCATTCCGAATTTGTATACGAACGAGATCTTAAGATAAAGATATCCGGCTGTATGAACTCTTGTGGTCAGCATGGACTGGCGCATATCGGATTTCATGGTAGCTCTGTAAAAGCCGAAGGAAAAGTAGTGCCGGCAGCACAAGTCATGTTAGGTGGAGGTACAGTTGGCGATGGAAAAGGGCGTGTTGCTGAGCGTGTTACCAAAGTTCCTACTAAGCGTGTTTTGCAAGTTATCGATTTAGTGTTAACAGACTATAAGGCAAATCGTCTGGAAGACGAAAACTTCCACGCATATTACGATAGACAAACGAAAGATTATTTTTATCGCCTGTTGAAACCATTAGCAGATTTAACCAATCTTACTTCCGATGAGTTCATCGATTGGGGGCACGAGGAAACTTTTGTAACCGCTATAGGTGTAGGAGAATGTGCGGGTGTCGTAATCGATTTAGTCGCAACTTTACTTTCTGAAGTAGAAGAAAAGATTGAATGGTCCAAAAAGGCATTAAACGAAGTATTGTACGCCGATGCGATTTATCATGCCTATAGTGCATTTGTCTGGACTGCGAAAGCCCTATTATTAGACAAAGGTGTGAACGCCAGTACGCAGGCTGCTGTCATTGCCGAATTTGATAAACACTATGTACAAGAGGGACTATTCACATTCCCCACTACATTTACAGACCGCGTATTACAGATCAACAAATATGAACCTTGCAAAGAATTTGCTGAAGCATTTCTGCTACAGGCTACTGCATTTTATTTAGAAGGATCAGAGAGAAGAGAAGAGTTACGCTTGATAAATCAATAAAAAAGAAGGGAGAGAAGAGATGTTAGAGATTAAGCCATTTGTAACGCTAGTAGGTGCGGGACCTGGTGATGCGGAATTGATTACCCTAAAAGGGATCAAAGCAATCAAAGCGGCAGATGTTATATTATACGATGCACTGGTAAATGCAGAGCTATTGGATTATGCCAAACCCTCTTGCACAAAAATATATGTCGGAAAACGTGCCGAACGGCTATCTACATCGCAAGATCAAATCAATAAGTTATTGGTTGATTATGCGTTGACACATGGGCACGTTGTACGACTTAAAGGAGGTGATTCTTTTGTCTTTGGTCGGGGAGGTGAAGAATTAGAATATGTACACCAGTACAATATCCCGACAGCTGTGATTCCGGGTATTTCATCATCCATAGGTCTAACGGGGTTGCAACAGATTCCTTTGACCCATCGGGGGGTAAGTGAAAGCTTTTGGGTGATTACAGGTTCTACTTCAGATGGACGACTTTCGGATGATCTGTACACAGCAGTGAAAACTAACGCAACCGTTGTGGTTCTAATGGGTTTTTCAAAATTAAAGCAAATAGTCAACCTTTATCAAGATCATGGTCGTGGCGAATTACCAATAGCACTTATTCAAAATGGCTCATTGGTCAATGAACGTATCGCCTTAGGGACAATAGATACCATATTGGAAGAAGCCGACAAAAATCTACTCGGTGTACCAGCTATTATTGTGTTAGGAGAGGTCGTTAAGAAACACCAACAATTTGCGACTATTAAGTTTGAATTACAAGATATTGAGGCTTAAATGAACGAACTATTCCCAATATATGTTAAGTTGGATCAAATTCAGACCTTAGTAGTTGGAGCTGGTCCGGTAGGCTTAGAAAAATTGGAAGCCTTGATCTCTAATTCTCCACGAGCAAATATTCACGTTGTCGCTGAAGAGATATTACCTGAATTTGAGAAATTCATATCGGATAAAACAGCTATACGACTTAGTAAACGTGCTTTTAAGCTAAAGGATATCGAAGGGGTAGACTTAATTATTTTAGCGACAAATAACCCTGAATTTAATAATGAAGTTCGCAAGTTGGCTTCTCAAAATCATATTTTATTGAATGTTGCCGATAAGCCTAGTTTGTGTGATTTTTATTTAGGATCAGTCGTGCAAAAAGGAAATTTAAAAATTGGCATTTCGACTAATGGAAAATCACCAACCATTGCCAAACGTTTAAAAGAATTTCTAAATGATTTATTGCCGGAAGAGATCGATCAAACGCTGGACTTAATGCAGACCATGCGAAATTCGCTCAAAGGTGATTTTCAGGAAAAAATAAAAGTGCTCAATGCACATACTAAAGATTTATTAATTAATACATCTAATGATAGCGCAAATTAAGAACGAGATCGAAGAGCTGGACGCCATGGATGTCATTCGCTATGTGGACCAAAAGTTTAAAAATGAAACCGTATTTTCGACTTCATTTGGGATTGAGGATCAAGTGATCACCCATTTGCTTGCAGAAGCCGGGTCCTCAGCTTCTATATTTACACTGGAAACAGGTCGTCAATTTCCAGAAACATACTATGTTTGGAATCGTACGTTGGAAAAATACAAACTTCCTATAAAAGCCTATTACCCCAACACGCAAGCAGTTGAATCGCTGGTGAGTTTAAAAGGTCCTTCCAGTTTTTATGAATCCATAGAAAACAGAAAGGAGTGCTGCTTCATTCGTAAAATTGAACCTTTACAACGCGCTATCCAAGGTTATAAGGTATGGATCACAGGCATTCGGGCGGAACAATCGGCCAATCGTGAAGATATGGATATCGTTGAATGGGATGAAGTCAATCAGATTATTAAGATTCATCCGATTTTTCATTGGACACTGGCCGATGTAGAATCCTTTTTGAAAGCAAACTTTATTCCTTATAATCCATTACATGATAAGGGATTTCCGAGTATAGGTTGCCAACCGTGTACACGTGCAGTCCAAAAAGGTGACGATTTCCGTGCAGGACGATGGTGGTGGGAAGACAAGAGTAAAAAAGAGTGTGGTTTACACGTAACGATAAAATAAGAAAGACAAGCGAGAGAATGGATTATTTAGATCATTTAGAGGCAGAAGCAATTTACATATTACGAGAGGTTGCTGGACAATTTGAAAACCCGGCATTGTTGTTTTCTGGAGGTAAGGATTCCATAACATTGGTGCATTTGGCCAAAAAGGCCTTTAGACCAGGTAAATTTCCGTTTCCTTTAGTGCATATCGATACCGGACATAATTTTCCGGAAACTATTGAATACCGTGATTGGCTAATTGAACAGACAGGAGAGAAGCTCATCGTTGGATTGGTACAAGATAGTATTGATCAAGGTAAGGCAGTCGAACAAACAGGTAAAAATGCGAGTCGTAATGCCTTACAAACAGTTACCCTTCTAGACACCATTGAAAAATATGGTTTTGATGCCTGCATAGGCGGAGCCCGTCGAGACGAAGAAAAAGCTCGGGCAAAGGAACGTATCTTCTCCGTACGTGATGAGTTTGGTCAATGGGATCCAAAAAGACAACGTCCGGAACTGTGGAACATCTTTAACGGTAAGATCCACAAGGGAGAAAATGTCCGTGTATTTCCTATTTCAAACTGGACCGAACTGGATGTATGGAATTATATCAAACGTGAAAAAATTGATCTTCCTTCCATCTACTTCAGTCATGAACGTGATGTCGTATTCCGCAATGGGCAATGGATGGCTGCCGCACCAGCACTACAAATTGACGAGGAAGATGTCGTAGAACATAAATCAGTACGTTTCAGAACAGTAGGAGACATGACTTGCACAGCAGCTGTAGATTCAATAGCAACTGAATTGGATGATATCATAGCCGAAATCAAAGCCTCTACTGTAAGCGAACGCGGAGCACGCATGGACGACAAGGTATCGGAAGCAGCTATGGAAGAACGTAAAAAACAGGGTTATTTTTAGAATAGATATTAGATGTCAGACGTTAGACCTTCGGTTTTTCAGGGCTATATAGTAAAATATAAAACAGATTGAGAAAGTGGTATTATGCAAATTTTTTCTCAAATCTCAAATCTCCAAAAAATGAATATACTAAAATTTATAACAGCAGGATCGGTTGATGATGGTAAAAGCACATTGATAGGCCGCTTGCTGTACGATACAAACTCAATTTTAGACGATCAATTAGAGGCTATCCAAAAAGCCAATCGAAAGAATAACGATGGAACAGTAGATTTAGCTATACTAACAGACGGTCTAAAAGCAGAACGTGAACAAGGAATTACAATTGATGTAGCGTATAAGTACTTTCAGACAGAAAAGCGTAAATTCATCATAGCAGATGCCCCCGGACATATACAATATACGCGTAATATGGTGACAGGTGCTTCCAATTCGGATTTGATTATCATATTAGTTGATGCGCGCAAAGGGGTGATCGAACAAACCAAACGTCATTCGTTCTTATCTAAATTGCTGTCCCTTAAAAAGGTATTGGTATGTATCAATAAGATGGACATGGTGGATTTTGAGCAAGCTGTATATGAAAATATCAAAGCTGATTATTTGAAACTGGCTGAAAATCTAAATCTAGAAGATGTCGATTTTATCCCTGTATCAGCTTTAAAAGGCGATAATATTGTTACTGCTTCAGATAGGATGCCTTGGTATGAGGGCACCTCTCTTTTAGAATATCTTGAAAACATAGAATTTCAGGAAGATAAATCGCAGGCATGGCGTTTTCCGGTACAATGGGTTATACGTCCGCAAACAGACGATTTACACGACTATAGGGGATATGCAGGCCGTGTGTTAGGAGAGGGGCTAAAAGTAGGAGAAGAGGCATTGGTACTGCCCAGCGGCGTACGTACTACCGTCAAAGCAATCGAATTTAACCAGGAACACATCGATTCAGCCGAAAGCGGAAAATCTGTTATTATTCATTTGGCAGATGATGTCGATATTTCGCGTGGCGATTTTATTGTGAACGCAGCACACCCGGCATTGGCTGAGCGTAATTTTGAAGCAAATATTTCGTGGTTTGACAACAAGCCTCTGGATACGAATCAGGTATATTTACTGCAAAATCATACACATATCACAAAAATTAAAATTCAAGAAGTATTGTTTAAATACGATGTCAATACCCAAGAGCAATTGTTTGATTCGGAAATTAAGTTAAATGATATTGGTAAGGTTTTCGTAAAAGCCGCTAACGAAGTGGTGTTTGATTTACATAAAGATCATGCTGAAAATTCACGGGCCATTATCATTGATCCACGTACGAACATTACTGTAGGCGCATTAATGATAGAGGATGTAGCGTAAAAGGCTTATCTAATAAAACACAAAAAAGAGATTCTATTTACAGAATCTCTTTTTTGTGTTTATGGAGATTGGATTCAAAATATGTTATTTAACATAATATAAATTATAGGACTAATTTAGGGGTGCTAAAATGAGCGTTCTGCATGTTAAATACACCGCTAACATTGATTAGTGTTGCAATATGGATTTTTTATATAAGAGAAATGTAAAATCCTATTTAACATAACTATTTTATTACAGTCTAATCAACTATGGCATTAAAATGGATTTGAATGACGAAAATAGCCCGTTTATTTAAACAGGCAGAAGTATTTGACGACAAACTACTCATCTAGTTTATCTGTTGTTGGTATATTTCCTATGGAGGTCAAGAACCAGTATAGGAGATATTATTTCAATTTTCCTTACTTTTGATTTTAATCCAATGCGAAATGTCATCCAAAGCAGATAACGCCATTAAAACGACATACTTTAGTATCCTGGTGAATCTACTCTTAGCTATTGTAAAATGGCTTGCAGGGTTTTTTGGAAATTCTTTCGCCCTGATTGCTGACGCCATAGAATCAACTGCAGATATTTTTTCATCCATACTTGTCTTATTGGGTATCAAATATTCTAAACGTCCTCCGGACGAGACTCACCCCTATGGACATGGTCGGATTGAACCCCTGATTACATTCATGGTGGTCATCTTTCTCGTGATTTCGGCTACAGTTATCGCATACCAAAGTATAATCAATTTACGAACCCCACACGAACCACCAAAAGCTTGGACCTTGATTGTTTTGGGGGTTATTATTATATGGAAAGAAATAACATACCAGATTATTGCACGCAAGGGGAAAGAATTAAATAGTTCAACGTTAAAGGCAGAAGCCTGGCATCATCGTGCAGATGCCATTACTTCCGTGGCAGCTTTTATTGGCATTTCTATTGCCCTATGGCTTGGAGCTGGATATGAGTATGCCGATGATTGGGCTGCCCTGCTTGCTTCCGTACTAATTTTATACAACTGTTATAAAATATTTAGACCCGCCTTAGGCGAAATAATGGATGAAAATCTCCACATTAATATCGTCAATGACGTTAGGGAAAAATCGCTTAACGTAGCTGGTGTAATGGCGACAGATAAATGTTTCGTGCGGAAAATCGGTATGGAATACCTGGTAGATTTGCAGGCAGTCGTTTCACCAGATATTAGTGTAAAGGAAGGTCATGATATTGCACATGCCTTAAAAGATTACTTAATACAAAATATCCCAGATATCGGTAATGTATTTGTTCATATCGAACCCTTTAGCGATATAAAATCAATTAAACCCCTTTGAAAATAATTAGTCACTCCTCCTTCTTGTTTTAAGCATTTCACGGGCTGCCAACCACTGAAAAATTGAATCCTGCTTTTTTGATATGTTTTGGATTTATACCTTTGTACACGTTAGAAGTTAAATAACAATATAAAAAATAAGTATATGCGCATACTTGCCGAACTCCCTCACCCGGATTGCAAAATCTCAATCTTTGGAATGAATCAAAAATTTATAATCAAATTCGAACAAGGTATTCTCGAACAATCGTATAAATTAGCAGAAACAGATGTGATCGGAGGCGTAAATGGAGTGTTTGAATTTTTGGACGAAACTTTTATAAATCAGGTTTTGGAGAATTTTGTCGCTATGCGCCAGCATTTCATTGACGCATACAAAAGATATGAATAAATAATTTAATAAATCTTTATAAATTATTCACATTCAATTACTTATTTAAATAAAACAGGTGTATCCAAATTTAATTTGGTCACACCTGTTTCTGTGGAGATATTATGTACGGGTAAATATATATTGATTGTTTATATAAAAACAGTATATTTCTAATTATTAGATGTTTAAATTATTAGACAGAATTATATTTGGTCATCAAAACATTTAATATATCATTATACTATTACTGTTTATAACAATCTTAATTAGGATTGGGAATAAAGTTTATGAACGCACTAAATTTTTCTTTATAAATATCAGCGTTAAGCTTAAAGTAATAAGCCCCCTTTTTCGAATTCAACTTATCTTTTTCATTTGTTTTGATTAGTAGCTTCGTTGAAATAAGCTTCCTGTTAAAGTTACGTTTGTCTAAAATAATATCGTATACGCCTTCGTATAAAGACATTATTTGGGGGATTGTAAATTTATCGGGTAATAGCTCGAATAATATCGGATGTAGAGCTGCTTTATATTTAAGACGATTGCGCGCCGCAGCAACCATATCATTGTGATCAAGGATTAAGTCAGGGATTTCCTTTAAAGAAAACCAAGCGGCTCTATAATCATTGATGATCTGGTGTTTATATTTCTGGATATCAATTAATGCAAAATAGCAAATACTGATGGTTTTACCATAGGGATCACGATTAGGATTACCAAAGACGTCCATCTGTTCCATATATACGCCTTTGAGTCCGGTCAATTTTTTCAGGACCCGATTTGCTGCTTCATCAGGACTTTCCGTCTCTTCGACAAAGCCGCCCATTAAGCTCCATTGATCTTTAAGGGGCTCAAATCCCCTATGAATCAGTAATAATTTAACATCTTCCCCATCAAAGCCAAAAATAATACAATCGACAGCGACAAAGGACTTACAAGTTGTAGGATACATAATTTAAATATATGGCGACGGCTATTAACAACAAATACGTTCAAAAAAAAATAGAGCTAACAATAGTTAACTCTACAATCACTAAATTATAATAATTTAATTACTTCACAAAATATCTCGATTGAATTACTTTACAAAGTACCGATGTTCGATAACGGTTACATCCTCTTTTTCCGTTACTTTTTCAATTGCATTCTTCACTGTACAATGTCCGGTGACTCCTCTATAGACTAAAGCGCTACCCAATGTAATTCCGGAAATTGCGGAGATTGGATTTCTAAATAGTTGTTTTACCCCAATTCCTAATATCAGTCCGCCGGATATTACCGATAAGACACGTTCGGAAACTCCGACATTTCCATCTCTACAATTATCCTCTACTTTTCGTTTTATTTTGTCAAAAGCGAAATTTAATATACCATTCATGATCTACACTCCTTTTTAAGTAAAACAGCAAGAAAATCATTATGTTTGAAAATGATTACATTTCTACAAAAAAAGTCTACAGGCTAGCTTTTGATGTTTTGAAAAACCTATTTTAATTTGAGTACATATTTCACCCCACCTAAAATATGCTTTTGAAATAATTCGGAATCAAAGGATTCTTCCGTATGGCCTAATCCTGTATAAAATGATCTTCCTCCGTCATATTCTTGAAACCATGATATGGGATGAAATTTCCCCATTTTCCCACCTTTATAACTTGCTTCATCTAAGGCCATCAAAATATGCAAACCTTCTTTCACATTTTTGAAATCATACCATTCATCTTTATGAAACCATACTTTTTGCAAATGCTTTGTGGATAGATGTTTTCGATTTAAAACATCGATTTTAGCCTCTTGTACAGCGGGGTGGCTCGCAAAATAACCGCCAACCAATCCTCCATACCAAGGCCAATTATACTCTGTATCCGATGCGGCATGAATTCCGACAAAACCTTTGCCCGAACGAATAAAGTTTTGAATGTCTTCCTTTTGTTGACTATTAAAAAGATCTCCTGTAGTACTTAAAAATAAAATAGCATCGTAATTAGCTAAGTTTTTTGCATTGAAAACATTTTCATCTTCGCTATGAAAAGTTCTAATCTGCTGGTCATTTAACAATTTTTCCACAGTCTGCACACCCTTTTCGATGCTTTGGTGTCTAAATCCCGTAGTCTTTGAAAAGATCAACACATTCTTATCCTTTTGAGCATACGCATCAGTAAGGAGAAAACAACTAAATAATGTATAAATCAAGTATATTCTTCTCATATTTTATTTTATTTTAGAAAGGTAATAATCTAATGCTTCCACAATATCAGCCTTATCTGCATAAATATTGTATTCAGCATTGCCAATTGTTTTTAATAACGCAAATCCTATTTTGTTATCTTCATTCTTCTTGTCATTTTGCATTAGTTCGATAAATTTATCATATTGATCTGGCCTATAAATGTAAGGTTTATATCTACTTAAAAATAACGTTGCCAGATCTTCCAGTTCCTCTTCTGACAAACCGTTTAGTTTATACGATAAAAATCCCTCACAGATCATACCAATAGCAATTGCTTCTCCATGTAACAGCGGATTGCTATCATGATATAACGAGTAACCTTCGATGGCATGCCCTATTGTATGTCCGAAATTTAATATTTTACGAAGCCCTTTTTCAGTGGGATCTTTAAGGACAACATTGTTCTTAATTTCTACAGAGCGCTTTATCAGCGATATATCAATATGATTTAAATTTACATCCTTACATTTGTCATAAAGATTTTTGTCCTGAATTAAACCATGCTTGATTACCTCTGCAAATCCTGAACGTATTTGTCGTTCATCCAATGTTTCCAAAAACTTAGCACTGATAAATACAGCTTGAGGTTGCGTAAATGTACCAATGATATTTTTTACATTATCCAGATCAATACCTGTCTTACCACCTACAGAAGCATCGACCTGAGACAAGAGTGTCGTCGGAATTTGAATGAAATCAATTCCCCGTTTAAATGTTGAAGCTGCAAATCCACCCATATCCGTTACCACACCGCCTCCTAAGTTAATCATCAATGCTTTGCGTTCCGCTCCAAAATCTAACATAGTTTTCCATACACCAATACAAAAATCTATGTTTTTATTTTCCTCTCCCGGATCAATCTCAATAATGTCGTAATCCGTAATAGAAGGTATTGCAGCCTGTAAAACAGGTAAACAATGGTCATTCGTATTGCGATCTACTAAGATTAATATCTGAGAATATTGACGTTGGAAAATAAACTCTTCTAAAGAAGAAAGATCCTCTTCAAAAAAAACCGTATAACCTAAACTTTCTAAAGTTTGCATAAATTGAAATTGAGCAATAAAGATATAATTTTTTAAACGATTTCAACTTGCATACCTTCGAATTCGACCACATCCCCTCGACGAACTTTAAGTCTTTTTCGAAAATCAATTTCCCCATTATACATTACGAGCCCTTCTTCCACCATCCGTTGAGCCATTCCTCCGTGTTCTACCCAATTGAGCGCCTTTAATAATTGAATCAGCGGAATAAATTCCCCTTCTAGTGTAAACGTTTGCATACACAAAAATACACTTATATCATATAAAAAATGATTTTTTAAAAAATATTAAGATGATAAATCCATACTTTTGTAAAATAATTTATACTCATAATGATAGCGCAAGAAAACAAGGCGAAACTGAATTTTGATAATACCGAAATTGCTTTTAAAAATAAGAGTGATAGAGATTTGGAAAGAGCATATTGGCTTTTTAAAATGGTAGCCAGCAGTACGCTTATAAAAGTAGGAACCCCAATAACAAACTTTTCTTTACGTATCGGTCTTCCTATTCAGGGAATTATCCGAAATACAATTTATAAACAATTTTGTGGAGGCGAAACTATTCGTGGTTGTTCTGATGCAATCCAAGAATTAGGAAAAGGAAACGTAACGACAATTTTGGATTATTCTGTTGAGGGCGAAGAATCAGAAGAAAATTTTGATGCCACCTGCCAAGAAATTTTATCAACAGTAGAATATGCTAAACAAAATCCATTGATTTCATTTTGTGTGTTTAAACCCACGGGCGTAGGGAGATTCGATTTATTAGCAAAAATAGACGCTAAACAAACACTAAATGTAGAAGAAACGGCTGAATATAGACGTTTACTAGATAGATGCGATCGAATATGTAAAGCATGTTACGATGCCGGGATTCGCGTATTGATAGATGCCGAGCATTCGTGGATACAAGATACTATCGATGATATCGCTCGCGATATGATGGAGAAATATAATAAACAGAATGTCATCGTGTACAATACTTATCAGTTGTATAGACATGATAAACTTGCATCTCTTAAAGCCGATTTTGCATACGCTGAGGTACAGAATTTTTATATTGGGGCCAAAATAGTACGAGGTGCTTATATGGAAATTGAAAGAGAACGCGCCGCAGAAAACGGGTATTCTTCTCCTATTCAGCCTACAAAAGAAGCAAGTGATATGGATTACAACCAAGCGATCTTATTCTGCCTTGACCATATTGATCGTATAGGATTAATGGCCGGCACACATAACGATGCTAGCTGTTTGCTATTAGCCGAAGAAATGGATAAGCGTCATATTCCGCATGATCATCCAAATGTTTTTTTTGCCCAATTGCTGGGAATGTCTGACAATCTGTCTTTTAATTTAGGCGCAGCAAATTATAATGTTGCAAAATACATGCCTTATGGCCCTGTGAAATCCGTAATGCCTTATTTATTTAGAAGAGCACAGGAAAATTCATCTGCCCAAGGTCAAACTGGTAGAGAACTTGGCTTGATTATAAAAGAAAAGAAACGCCGTAGTGCAACGAAATAATTTATACATACTTGAAGTCCCGTTTTCGGGACTCTTTTTATTATTATACACATGATGACAGAATCGGATTTCGTTAAATACAATACCCTAAAAAGAATCGTTGAACCCTATGACGCACTCTTATTTGATGTAGATGGCACATTAGCGGATAATATGGATGCGCATAAGGCTTCCTATGTCGCTGCGGCTCTTGAATACGGTATTATTCTTAATCCCGATTTGATTGACGAAACGGCCGGATGGACTACCGTTGCTGTGGCAAAAGAAATATCAATCCGATATGGTGTAGATTTTGACTTTGCTCAGTTTGCCAAAAGAAAGTCAGCCATTTTTATTGCACAATACGTTTCAAAAACTAAACCTATTGAGTTTGTTCGTCAAATATTATTAGACTTTGAACATACAAAAAAAATTGGGATAGTATCCGGAGGAACACGTAGTACATTAACGATTACATTAGACGTAATTGATGTAGCTGGTCGATATGAAACTTTAGTCTGTGCGGGTGATACAACTTTGGGCAAACCCTCTCATGAGCCGTTTACCTTAACAGCGCAAAATCTAGGGGTAGCGCCAGAAAAATGTGTCGTATTGGAAGATGGTGATCCCGGTGTACAGGGCGCTATCGCAGCAGGAATGAGTTGGGTTCGGATTGATCAAATTTAAAAAGTTGTCATTAGTCGGATTCCACCATTGGTATAGTCCATATCCGCACGACGGTATTCTCCAACCGGAATTTTAAAATATGGTTCTACAGAAATACCAAATTTGTTGCCGATAGTTACTTTCTTACCGACAGATATAGTCACGAAACCATTAAAACCGTTGGAATTCACATTTGTCTCCGCAGATTTGACGGTACGTGTCACCGTTTTGGTGCTGTTTGAAACTTGTTCTCGATTCTCTGGATAACCGTTAACAAATGTCTCGTTATTAATATTTTCTACATAATGCGCACTACGCTCTTGGTTTAAGATAGCAGAATAAGAAACACCTGCAACTGCATATAAAGATGTATTAAAATTGTATTTTAATTCCAGTGGAATATCCAAAGATTGTACTTTTCCGGTGACTGCATTCACATTGGGAAGAACCATGCTTCTTTGAAAGCTGGCTTCACTCGTTCCGGCAAATGAATTCTTCTCATGACTTACTGAAACAATTTCTGCACTACTTTCGGCAGTAGGATTTTTTAAAACTCCCATTTCATACGTATTATAAGAAGCTCCTGTACGAAGGCTTATCTTTTTATTTAAATTATAAGCGACTAGCATCCCCCCACCTACACTCATCTTATCCGCAGTAGAATTTGGAGAGACAAAGAACGCAATATCAAATCTTTCGTTGAGTCGCATGGACGATTGACTGGGTCTGTTTTCAACTTCTTTTAGACTTTGATTTATAGGTGTAGCCGATGAAGATAATACCATATTGTCTGTAGGTGCAGAACGAATCGAACGGAGTTGTTTATCATGATATGAAATCGACTTTACGGTTAAATACGTATTTGGAAGATGGCTATAATCAATGATGCTGATTTTATTTTCAAGTCCCTTTTCATACTGTTTAGCTATATAAGCCAGCTCCTTACTACCTTCAAAGCCATTAGGCTCCGACAGACTATATGTGTTGTCTTCACGAATTTCCGGGGTATTTTCCAAACTACCTAATACCTCTTGTGGCGTTGACGTCGGATTATTTGTATGAGGGGAGGTAAGATTATCACGCTCTTGCACTTCAACCGTATTGATGGTGTCTATTGTAACGGGGGTTTCATTTCTCAACCATAAAGCAATACCAGCACCCAGTATAATAAGTGCAGCAGCAGCACTTAACCGATAGTACACTCTTATTTTTGAAACCAAAATAGGTTGTTGGCTGCTTTGAAATTTCTCCCAAGCCCCTTCCTTGTAATCATAATCCCTTTGGGATCGTAAACGATTTACAATTTCATCTATTATATCTTTATTTTCTTTCATTCTACTATAGATTAAGAATGATGTATATTTTGTAATTCACTGACTTGATCCATGTATAATTTTCGTAATTTGCTTTTCGCGCGAGTCAAATAAGTCCGGGAAGTACTTTCAGGTACATCGAGTAGTTTTCCGATCTCTTCATGCGAATACCCCTCTATTTCATATAAATTAAAAATAGAACGTTGAATTTCGGGCAATTCGTAAAGCAGCTTAAGTATATCTTGTTCTTCGAGTTTCGTAGACACCATCACAGCATGATGGACCAGTTCTTTATCAGAAACATCATCTATAGATTCTATTTCTTTTTTAGCTCTCAACTTATCGATTGAGGTATTTACGGTAATTCGGGCTATCCAAGATTTAAATGTTTTCTCTAATATCTCCTCCTCTTCATGAAAACTAAAAGCATTCAACTTTCTGAACACCTTCACAAAAGACTCATTTACTATATCTTCCGCCTCCATATCTTCTTGTATATATCGGAGGGCTACAGCCATCAAATACCCATAGAACTTTTTATAAATAAAAGATTTGCTCCGTTCTGTATCTGACACAACGCACTCCTCCAAAGCCTTCTTTAAAGACAATGGTGTGTTTTTTTTAAAGTATTTTGGCAAAATCTTCACGCGGGTAGTATCCGTTCAATGATTTAAGTTAAGCAATTTATGCTCAATAGCCGAAATTATCACCATACAATCTATCATGTTTTTTCAGTAAACGAGTTTATTTCCCATTTTGCTACACACTTCTAATCCATTTTGTTACTATTTTAAGTGATAATAATCATCCTGTTTATCCCTCATTTTTTGTATTTTTAGGTAAATAAAACCTTGAGCTATGAAAAATATATTATTTTCAACAGACTTTTCTGACGGGGCCAATAATGCTTTTCTATATGCATTACAATTAGCTAATCAATTGGATACCAAATTGTATGTCTTATATTCCTATATTTCCCCGGTATTATCCGCTACACATGCTGGTCAACCCGAATTATTGGGACAGGTGTATGAACAAATCGAATTAACAAAATTTGACTATTATAAAAAACAAATTCCACAGCTACATGAGCTGGCACAAAAACATAATTTGGATCATTCAAAAATGATGTTTTTGTTTGAAGAAGGAACTGTAGTAGCTGCTGTAAAGAAATCTGTGCAGCAAGAAAATATTGCGCTAGTAGTGATGGGAACACATGGCACTAGCGGTTTTAAAAATGAATTTATTGGATCGAATACCGTCAATGTAATTCGTAATATTAAAGCCCCGGTATTGGCTATCCCTGCAAAAGCAGCCTATTCAGCGATACAGAAAGTTGCCTTTACTACCCTATTTAGAGAGAAAGATCAAGCTGCATTAAAGGAAATTCTTGATTTAGCCAAAGTTGTAGACGCTACTGTTTATTGTACAAATGTAATTACAGAGAACTCGGATCCCGCAGACGCTTTATTTTACGGAGAATCCTGGAGAAAATTGTTTCCCGATTGTAAATTAGAGTTTACATTTTTAAAAAATGAAGATACGGTAGAAAATACAATCAACAGATTTATTAAGGAAAGTAATATTGATCTGTTAGCCATTGTAAAACGGAATCGTAGTTTTTTCGACCGATTATTTTCATCTAGCTTAAGCAATAATCTAACTTTTCACGCTGAAATACCTATTTTAGTATTTCACGAAGAATAATGGACATGGATCATATCATTACAAAACTTGAAAAGACGAACACCATCAATAATATTGCGGCTAAGTTTACGCTTATCGTAGATGAGCATCAAATTGTTCACGGTGCATTATTCTTTATTCCCATAGAGAACAGGGATTATAAAGTAATGATACCGGCACCTTTTCACGAGGCTTTGATTGCCAATGCCCCACCGACTTACAAGAAGATCTTAACGCACAAAGAAGCATTATTACTTAAATAAAATGTAATTTACTAAAGATCAACTTATATATCAACGAAAATGAACAAACTATTAACAGCTTTATTTTTATCATCCTCTGTTGCGGTTATGTCTTGCGGTAATGGTCGTGAAGCACAAGGAAGCAATGCAGATATTACTTCTACCGATAGTATCTACTCTTCTGTCGAAAAAAACAAACCGAATACAAATTATCCACCTGCATTCGAAGGCCAAACACGTATTGCAGGGGTCAAAACTTCAACGGCTTTCGAAGGGAGAGTAATTGCCGAAGGGCTAAAATCACCATGGGGTATTGCTGTATTTCCTGACGGAAGATTCTTAGTGACAGAAAAAGAAGGTGTTATGCGTATCGTGTCACCTACAGGTGAAATTAGCGAAGGCATAACAGGTATACCTAAAGTAGCTGCTTCTGGACAGGGTGGTTTGTTGGGATTAACATTGGATCCACAATTTGAAAATAACCGAATGGTGTATTGGGTGTTTGCCCAATCGGTCGATGGTGGAAGTTTAACTGCGGTGGCCAAAGGTAAATTATCAACTGACGAGAAATCCATTGAAGGCGCAACCGTAATTTATCAAGCTGGCCCAGCTCATAAAGGAAACTTACATTTTGGAGGCCGTATTACGTTTGACAAAAACGGACATCTCTTCGTTAGTACAGGAGAACGATCGGACAAACAAACACGTCCGTTGGCACAAAGTCTAAAGGCGGGATTGGGTAAAATATTACGTATCACAACAGATGGTAAGGCAGTAGAAGGCAATCCGTTTATTGGACAAGCAGACGCTTTAGCTGAAATATATTCCTACGGACACCGTAATGTCCAAGGGCTAGCATTTCACCCGGAGACAGGAGATCTATGGGAGACTGAATTTGGTCCACGAGGAGGTGATGAACTAAACCGTGTAGAAGTAGGTAAAAACTACGGTTGGCCTACAATTACTTATGGATTGGAGTATAGTGGTACAGAAATTGGAACCCCTCCTATTCAACAGCAAGATGGATTAGAGCAACCTGTTTATTACTGGGATCCTGTTTTATCGCCCAGTGGAATTGCTTTTTACACAGGCTCTGCAATCCCTGAATGGAAAAATAACTTATTCATCACCGGTCTAAGCAGCACCCACATTGCCCGCATTGTAATAAAGGATAACAAAGTAGTTGGCGAAGAGCGGTTACTTGACCGTGAAGGTGAACGCTTTAGAGACATCATTCAGGGTAAAGATGAGGCATTATATAGCATTACAGACGCAGGTAAACTCTATCGCATCGGAAAGTAAATAAAATAATAATCTCTTTGGTTGGATTGTAAATACTATTTCCAGCATCGTAAATGCCGCTGGATTTTTTTGAGTAAATTTCGAACAACAACATGATTCTTATAAATCATGTTGTTGTTGTTGTTGAAGTTCCCACGCTACTACTAATTTTGCCATCATGTTATATCGTTCTAAACCTTCCGGTTGATTATTGTGTTGCAGATAGCCGGAATAAAAGATTGTTGCAACACGATCAATCCATCCCGAATAGCGTTTCCAGAATTCCCGTTCTTCCAACAAATCGGCTTTTACTAGCGGAGAAAGCTTATTCAAGTAGCTTTCGTATAATTCTCTATCTGTATACAAGGGCCTCAATAAATATTGAATAGCCTCATAGTAGGCCGAATAGCGATACCAAGCATGCTCGTGATCGATCAATTTGCGGAAAGCGATGAAATTACACTCGTCTTCAAATCCAATTCCCATTTGATGTGCTAATTCGTGGATAGTCGTAAAAGGGTAAGATTGAATCGGAATATTTTGATTGACCTGAACCTCCTGTGTAAATGGGTTAAAATAGCCCGTGACGGTAAAGTAACTCACCAATTCACTCGATAAAGGAGTCTTGCTGTGAACTTGTGTTTTAGATAGTATGGATATAAATACCATATCATTATGCATCAAATCTCTTAATTCCTTATTCGCTATTTCTTTCGATTTGGAGGATAGATCCAATCTCTCACGCAAATCGTTTGCCCGCAAAATATAGTTCTCCAACACTTGCAAATGATCTGCCCGAGAGATCTGTTCTACATTTAAGTGCATGTGCTGTGCCAAAGGTATCCGATAGTAGTTTGTACCCCAGCTTATATAAAAATACGTATAGAGAAAAAGAATGAATACCAAAAATTGTAAAATCCTGCGGTAAGCGATAGCATAATTTTTCTGAAACAACGATTTGACACAAAGGAATAATAATATTAAAACTGTGAGTATGCAACATCCATAAAAAATATCCCCAATGCTAAATGGCACCCAGGCAAACAGAATAACAGGCAAATAGGAAAAAGCAGGATAAAAAATCCGGGAATAATAAACCTCTACTCTGTGTGGATCTTGGTTAAATAAATATAAAAAAAACTGAAGCGACAATAGGATTCCAATTGTCCAATAATACCTACTATACGATCTCATTACCATATATTGACAACTACCATGTTACTTGGCGAAGTATTTATCCTTCATTTTCAAAATAGAGTTTATAATAATTCATACCTTTATCTTCATCATACCCTTGCTCAAGATATTCTCTTTTCCCATGCACATAGATATGAAAATTCTTATCCAGTTTGATGACGCTTTTATAAGAAGGCTGCATTTTTTTAACAGCAGGACTTGCGATATCAAAATTGGTTTGGAAAGGCATATCAAATTCATCGGCAAAAGATTGCTTATATTCATCAAACAAACTTGCGGCCTTAGGATTCGCGATCACTTCTTCTTCGAATTCTACTTTGTCAAACGTTTCTTTTGTTTTGAAATAGTTCATCGACCGATTGAGTAAATCAATTTTGTCGGCGGTTTCTAGTTCAAAGACTTCGTCTAATTTCTCGTTTACGAAATTCTTGTACACCTTCATTAAGTTGCCCGTTTGCTGATAATTGTCATTACGAGATTTTATTTTCAAGAACTCGTCCTTCCAATATACGGCTTCAGATTGATTCGTTTGGTCAACTACTAAGACTTTATACCCCTCTTCCGCCTCATCATTAATGATGACGACACCTTTATCTAATTTATTTATATTAATAGCCTCTTGTTCATAATTTAACTGAAAACCATCCTGTTGTGGATGTACTTTTAAGTATGTCTCTTTGTTTTCCGATTTGAATATACCGATGGCATCGCGTTCCTCACCCTCCATTTGTACATTTTTTAAAGAAACCACATATACCTCTCCCGATTTGATTTTGGGATGCTCAGATACCTCGTATAGATGTTTTGTGACCTGCTGCGAAAATTCATGAAAAAGAATCTCTTCTCGAAAATATTTATGTACAAAGTGATACAGTGCATTCAGTTGGAGTTCCTCATTAGGATGATAAAATCGGTACACCTCATTTGCCTTAGTAAAAGGTTTCATAAAATAGTGCATTAACAGATCGGTAAGGATCTCATCCTCAGCTAAATCTACTGGATTATCAGACAATATATAAAATTCATCATTGCTTTTATTTCCCACATGATGGATGGATAAGTTTTCAAATACGGCGTCTTGATGGAAAAACATGATTTAAAGTAAATATTAAAAAGTGAAAAATAAAAAAACCGTTTTTAAGATAGCACATTAAAAACTAAATATATCTATTGCTGCACGGAATGTTCCGACATGTGCGTTTACAATATCTTTAATATGAGGAGAATAGCCTCCTCCCATACTGATTTGAACAGGTGTTTTTCGGTCAAAGCATGTTTGTAGAATCATTTGGTCACGTTTTCTCACACCTCGGGCCGAAATTTTAAGTTTTCCCAATTTGTCTGTTTCCAAAATATCTACGCCAGCCTGATAAAATACGAAATCAGGATTTATTTTATCAAATAAATGATCTAAATGTTGTTTTAATATCGTCAAATAAGTTTTATCGGAGAGACCAACTTCCAATGGAATATCCAAATAAGAACGCTCCTTGACAAAAGGAAAGTTTTTGTCACAATGCATCGAAAATGTAAATATTGCAGAATGGTTCTGAAAAATATGAGCAGTACCGTTACCTTGGTGTACATCCAGATCTATAATTAGTATTCGATCAGCAAGATGCTTTCCATATAAGTATGAAGCAGCAACAGCCTGATCGTTTAATAAACAGAACCCTTCTCCAAAATCAAATCCGGCATGATGTGTTCCTCCTGCTGTATTAAATGATATGCCGAATTGTTGTGCATACATGGCCGACTGAATCGTTCCGTCCACAATATAGCGCTCTCGATCGACTAATTTCTGAGATAATGGAAAACCAATACGCCGAATCATCTTCGCATCCAATTGTAAGTGTAATAAGCTTTCGACATACAATTCATCATGCGCTAAACAAACCGTTTCTTTTGATGCGAGCTCCGGTTTAAAAAAGTTCTTAGACGTGATCAATCCCTCATATAATAATTGCTCCTCGATCAATTCATATTTTACCATAGGAAAGCGATGACCTTCAGGCAACGGGTGGATATATGCTTTATGATGGGCGATTTTTAACAAAGTTCTATTTTTATTCCCTGCGAAAATACAAAGAAGTAAATAATTCTTATCTTAGAAATTCGAATAACCTTTATTATTTAAAATGGAAGAAATAAAAGACTTGCCTCAGTTATCAGCTGCAGAATTACGTGTATTGGGATCCTTATTGGAAAAATCCAAGACTACTCCAGAATATTATCCAATGACTATCAATAGTTTACAATCGGCTTGTAATCAGAAAACATCCCGTAAACCTGTTGTATCGTATGATGAAAATACAATTATAACAACCTTAGATTTGTTAAAAAAAAGAGGCTTGGTTTCCACGGTAGTCGGAGGAGGTAGTCGTGTTACTAAATATAAGCATAATTTGGCCATTCATTTTCCCTTGCTTCCTTCCGAATTAGCTGCATTATGCCTTCTTATTTTACGTGGCCCGCTTACAGCTGGCGAAATTAACAGCAATTCAGGTAGACTATACGAATTTGAAACACTAGACGAAGTGCTGGAGCTATTGAATAAATTGAGTATAGATGAACCTCCTTATGTTAAACAGTTACCTAAGCGTCCTGGTCAAAAAGAAGCGCGATTTGTTCATCTATTTGGGGAAGTAAATGAAGAAGACTACGATTTACCGCAGATCGCGAATCATAATGATTCACAGGTTCAGGCATTGGAAGACAAAGTAGCTATCCTTGAAGAGCAATTGCATGCACTACGGACGGAGTTTGATAAGTTAATAGCGGAATTAACATAATAAGTTGATGTTACTATTCGCAATGGTGGCTGAGGACCGAAGGAAAATTCAGCTACATTTGGAATAATAATAGTATATAAATATGATTAGAAATATATTATTGGGCTGTATCTTGCTCTCTGTCTGCACTTTCAGTAATGCACAGACATTTACTTTGCAGGTTCAGAAGGATAGCGTTAGTTTTCGTGGATTAGATACATTTGGAGAGGATGTAATATGGGTTTCGGGCAGTAAAGGGACCGTTGGGTATTCAAAAGATACCGGGAGGACCTGGAATTGGGTCAACCCGCAAGGCTATGGAGAAGTAGACTTTCGGGATATCAAAGCTTTTTCAGCGAAGGAGGCTGTTACCGTAAGTGCAGGCACACCGGCAGTGATTCTTAGGACGACAAATGGTGGAAAATCATGGGAAAAGGTGTTTTATGATAATCGACCGGAAGTATTTTTTGATGCGATGGATTTTGAGGGTAAGATAGGATACGTTTTAGGTGATCCACTGGATGGTAGTTTTCAGTTACTTAAATCAACCAACAAGGGTAAATCCTGGAAAGATATCAGCAACCAGATGTACCTCATTGCAGACAAAGGTGAAGTAGCTTTCGCTGCTTCCGGATCTTCTATTCAATTATTGAACGGCGTATTATATGTTGGCACTGGTGGCACATATTCCAGTCTTTTCAACTATGATCCTAAAAATTTGCGTGTCGATAAATTTGACTGCCCCATTTGGTCCGGAATTTCCTCTGCGGGGATATTCGCTGTCGATTTTTACGATCAGCTTAACGGGATAGTTGTCGGAGGCGATTATTTACAGGATAGCGATAATAGAAATAACGTGTTGATTACTCAGGATGCCGGTAAAAATTGGATTAAACCTCAGATACCCGTCTATGGCTATAGATCCGATGTTTTATTTGTTACAAAAATGACTTTGATTGCGACGGGAACATCCGGAACAGATTTGTCTACTGATGGTGGGATGAATTGGAAAAATATTTCTACACTAGGTTTCAATACAATAGCGAAGAGTAAATCAGGAAAACATGTATATTTAACCAATTCAAAAGGTCAGATATACACGTTACAACTCAATTGAACTTTAATGATAATACCTATTTGAGATTCATAGAGTCTGCAGTTTAATGATTAGGCATGAGTTCGTTCTTCAAAAATACCTGAAATTAAAAATAATGCTTGGGTTAGCTCGGTATTATCGTATGTGAAGAATAATATTTTTCTTTTGATTAAACTCAAAGGTGTCATTTATTTTGTTACCTAAAAGTACCTGACCTATTGGAGAAGCTGGAGAAACAACAAAAATTGACGTTCCGGACACAGTAATCGCTCCTATACTAATGGATAAAAAATAAATAGCATTATTAGTTGTAATGACACTGCCTAATAATACCTCTTCATGATGGAGATCCGGGTCTATTTGCAGAAGTACATTTTTGTCTGCATTCGCATTCTTCAATTGAGACTGGTAACGGTTAAGATCTTGTTGAATCATTTCCCGACTAGTTTCATATTTATCCCCTGCACTACTTTTCGTTTCTTCTGTTAACGCATATTGTGCATCATCTATAGCTTTATTGATTTCCTGTATCCTACTCTGCACATGTTCAAAACAAACATCCACAATTTCCCTTTTAGTTGGTATTTCCATATCAGTATTTAAAATAAAAGCGTCAACATATCTGTGTTGACGCTTTTTATAACAAAATCCAGTACAATTTAGAGTACTAATTTTTTAATGCTTCTTTGATATTTTTAGCCTTTCTTTCTACGTCTTTTGCAGCCTTATTGGCGGCTTCTCCTGTTTTATCAACGGCTTTATCGATTGCTTGTCCTGTTTTATCAGCCGCCCTCTTAGTAGCCTCAACTGCGGTGTCAATTCCCTTACCGGTTGCATCGGCAGCCCTTCCCAAAGCAACTTTAGTTTTCTCCCAAGCTGTATTTGCTTCGTCCAATGCCTTTTTGGATGTCTCTTCCGCTTTTTTGTCACCTTTTTTTACTGCAACATCTAAATCCGCTTTAGCCTGGTTTACTTTTGCTTCAGCATCGGCAAGGTCTTCTTCCGTCTGTACATGCATATATGCTGCATGTTCATCAATAGTTTCCAATGTATGATCCAAATGTTCCCCGGCAGTAGTATGGCCATCATGATTTTTATCTGTTGATGACGGATTGTTGCATGCCGAGAAAGTCAGTCCGCCGGCAACAAAAACTAATAATGCAAATCTTTTCATTTTTACCTCAATTTCGTTAATAAGTTATGAATAAGATTAACAGTACGCAATTTCTATGCCAGCGCCATTAGGATGTTATTTACTATAAATGGTACCTTTTGCAGCTTCAAGCGTGTTTTTTAGCAGACCTACAATGGTCATTAATCCTACTCCGCCGGGTACAGGTGTAATCCACGAAGATTTTTTAGAAACTTCGTCAAAATCCACATCTCCATAGAGCTTAAAACCTGATTTTGTTTCAGCAGAATCTTCCCTATTAATACCGACATCTATCACTATTGCACCTTCTTTAACCATATCAGCTGTCACAAAATTCTTTTTTCCAATTGCAGCTACAACGATATCAGCTCTTAACACTTCGGCTTTAAGATCTTTAGTACGGCTATGTGTAAGTGTTACGGTACAGTTTCCCAGATTGCTATTGCGGGCCAATAGGATACTCATTGGTGAGCCTACAATATTACTACGCCCAACTACAACGGCATGCTTACCGGAAGTATCTATTCCATAGTGGTCTAACATCAATAGAATACCATATGGGGTAGCGGGAATAAAACAAGGTAGATTACGTTGCATACGACCTAAGTTTATCGGATGAAAGCCATCGACATCTTTCTTGTAATCGATCGCTTCTGTTACCTTTTCAGGATCAATATGCTTTGGTAACGGGAGCTGTACAATCAAACCATCGATGCTATCATTTTTGTTTATTTCAGCTATTTTAGCCAACAGTTCCTCTTCTGTAACATCCGCTTCATAACGAATATTTGTCGATTCAAATCCTACTAATTCGCAATTACGCATCTTGCTGGCTACATAGGTTTCACTCCCCCCGTCATTTCCAACCAGAATAGCGACTAAATGAGGTTTGCGACCGGCGTGAGCAGTAAACTCTGCCGCCTGTTTCTTAATATCTTCTTTAATTTTAGCTGATACTTCTTTTCCGTTTAGTAATTTCATCTCTTATAATTGTAGTGCTGAGGAGATTATATTAATCTAATTTTAAAACTGCCATGAATGCCGATTGTGGAATTTCTACATTTCCAACTTGACGCATGCGCTTTTTACCTTTTTTCTGTTTTTCCAATAATTTGCGTTTACGGGAAATATCTCCACCATAACATTTCGCTGTTACGTCTTTACGTAACGCAGAGATCGTTTCCCTGGCAATTATTTTCGCACCTATAGATGCTTGGATGCGAATCTCAAATTGCTGACGCGGTAACAGTTCTTTTAGTTTTTCACAGATCTTTTTACCAAAATCATAGGCATTACTGCGGTGAATTAAGGACGATAATGCATCTACAGGTTCATCATTCAAACGAATGTCCAATTTCACCAAATCCGATTTCCGGTATCCTATCTGATGGTAATCAAAAGATGCATATCCTTTAGAAATCGTTTTCAGTTTGTCGTAAAAATCAAATACAATCTCCCCCATTGGCATTTCGAATACAAGTTCTACCCTGTCCGAAGTCAAATAGGATTGATTGATAATGGTACCTCTCTTTTGAATACAAAGGGACATCACCGGACCGACAAAATCGGCCTTCGTGATAATATTTGCTTTAATATAAGGTTCTTCTATCGCGTCTAATTTACTTGGATCCGGAAGATCCGACGGATTGTGAACCACTACCTCCTCATTATCTTTCGTTAAATACGCACGATAAGATACGTTGGGCACGGTTGTAATAACCGTCATATTAAATTCACGTTCCAGACGTTCTTGGATAATCTCCATGTGCAACATACCCAAGAATCCACAGCGGAAGCCAAATCCAAGTGCGGCAGAAGATTCCGGTTCGAAAACCAATGACGCATCATTTAACTGTAACCGATGCATGGATTCGCGCAACTCCTCATAGTCTTCCGTATCAACAGGATAAATTCCCGCGAATACCATAGGCTTTACCTCTTCAAATCCCTGTATCGCTGTAGCACAAGGACGATCTCTGTGCGTAATCGTGTCACCAACTTTTACTTCGCGCGCTTCTTTTATCCCGGATATAATATACCCTACATCTCCTGTCTTAATGACATCTTTTGGAACTTGAGTTAACTTTAACGTACCGATTTCATCTGCTGCATATTCTTTTCCAGTAGCTACAAATTTAACTTTGTCGCCTTTACGTATCTCGCCATTTTCGACTTTAAAATAAGCCATAATTCCGCGAAAAGAATTGAATACAGAGTCAAAAATCAATGCTTGCAATGGTCCCTCCGCGTCGCCTACAGGAGCAGGTACACGTTCAATGATCGCGGTAAGGATATCTTCAATACCCATCCCCGTCTTACCCGATGCAGGAATAATATCTTCACGTTTTCCGCCGATCAGCTCCACAATTTGATCTTTTACCTCTTCTGGCATTGCACCAGGTAAATCCATCTTATTTAAGATGGGAATAATCTCTAAATCATGTTCTAAGGCCAGATATAAGTTTGATATCGTTTGGGCTTGTATACCTTGGGCAGCATCCACAATCAAAAGAGCACCTTCACAGGCGGCAATGGAACGGGAAACCTCGTACGAAAAATCAACGTGTCCCGGGGTATCAATGAGGTTTAAAATGTAATTCTGTCCATCCTTAACATATTCCATTTGGATGGCATGGCTTTTTATCGTAATTCCACGTTCTCTTTCTAAATCCATATCATCCAAGAGCTGTGCTTGCGCTTCTCTTTGGGTAATGGTTTTTGTAAATTCCAATAGTCTATCTGCCAGCGTACTCTTTCCGTGGTCAATATGTGCTATAATACAAAAATTGCGTATATGCTTCATGTAGGTTTTTTGCCTTCTATAAATAAATGGCAAATATACTTTATTTCATGTAGATTTTTTTACATTATTAATAGGTTATTTATACAGACTTAAAGGACAAACATTGTCAGGTGATATTATCCTTCTGTCGATGAAGAGTGATATTTGGTTCTTTTAAATGAAATCAAAAAGATACCAAGTGGATAAAATAGTATAAGACAGTGATATTCAACATATATCACTGTCTTATAGAAATTAAATATTAAAGCTCCTCATCGTGTTGCGAACGATCTAATCCTAAAACTTCGTCGTCTTCAACAACGCGAATAGGACTGATTACATCGGTGATTTTCAACAAAAGAAGTGAACCGAAAAAGGCAAAAACGGAAACCACAACTAGTGCGACTAAGTGTGCAACAAATAATTCAGTCTCACCAAAGAACAAACCGTTCGTCGTTACTGCCGGATTTACAGCCGAATTAGCGAATACACCGGTAAGTATCATTCCCACCATACCACCTACACCGTGACAAGGAAATACATCTAATGTATCATCAATTCCTTTTTTCGCTCGCCAGGTAACAACCAAATTACTAATGATCGCCGCTACAACCCCAATAAAAATAGAGTGTTGGATCGTTACAAACCCTGCTGCCGGTGTGATAGCCACAAGTCCTACTACAGCACCTATACACGTTCCCATAGCTGAAGGTTTCTTGCCTTTTAGAATGTCGAAAAATATCCAAGATACTGCTGCAGCGGCAGAAGCTGTAGTCGTAGTGGCAAAGGCATATGCGGCCAATGTATTCGCTCCACCTGCAGAACCGGCATTAAAGCCAAACCAGCCAAACCACAGAAGAGCTGTTCCCAGAATTACATAACTGATACGTGCCGGATTATGGATTAAGTCTTTTCTTTTTTTCAAGTACAATGCTGCAGCCAATGCTGCCCAGCCGGCAGACATGTGAACGACTGTGCCTCCGGCAAAATCTAAAACACCGAAAGCAGCCAATATTCCTTCCGGATGCCATGTGGCGTGTGCTAGAGGCGAATAGATAAAGATAGAAAACAAAAGAATGAAGATCATAAAAGAATTGAATTTCACTCGCTCGGCAAATGCTCCGGTAATTAGAGCCGGTGTAATAATCGCAAATTTGAGCTGAAACATCGCAAAAAGCACAATTGGAATTGTTGGTAATGCTCCCCATGAAGCATTCCCTAGCATTCCCTTCATCATAAAAAAGGTGCTCGGATTTCCAATAACCCCTCCTATATCATCTCCAAACGCTAAACTGAATCCGAACAGGACCCATAACAAAGTAATAAGACACATACAGATGAACGACTGCAGCATCGTAGAAATTACATTCTTCTTGCTAACCATTCCTCCATAAAAGAATGCGAGTCCCGGTGTCATGATGAGAACTAATGCGGAGGAAGTCAGCAGCCATGCTGTGTCACCTGTGTCTAATTCCAACGTCTCTAATAAAGACACCTCTGTTGCCGGAACCAGAAGACCTAATAAAGTCAACAACAGTAACAATAAAATAGGGATTGTTTTTTTCATAATTTAATTTTTTTTAACAAGTAAATAAGCAATTCAACAAAAAACACAAATTTTAAGAACTATTTTTTCAGGTATTAATTGAAAAACATTCAAATTTATGTTGATTTTTTTGATAATTCCAAATTTATTATTCAAAAAAGTTAAAAATTTATTAAAAAAGTATTTTTTAATAAAAAATTATCATACTTTTACCTTAAATAAAACAAAAATCATTACATAAAACACAAATTAATACCAAATTATATTAATTTAAAAAGAAAATTCATTTAGATTTTATGTTTTTATAATATTTTTACATTTTAAAATAACAAAACATGAAAAATTTAAACCTAATTACAGTTTCAGTGTTACTATTGTCAATAAATATCGTCACTTTGAAAGCCCAAGAGGGAAATACCGTCGGAGGGTTGGAGATTTTTGGATCTGTTGACACTTATTTTAAGTATGATTTCGACAAACACACGAATATCAGCAGCTCCGGATTTACAGGTGACCATAACTCAGTATCCTTGGGGATGATAGATCTAGGCTTAAGAAAGTCGGTCGGAAAAGCATCGTTTTTGGGAGAAGTTTCTTTTGGTCCGCGTGGACAATACAGGTCATTACTCAATGGAGATGGAGATCCTGACAACGGAGATAATAGCTTCCATATCCAAAATTTAGCTGTTTCATATAGTCTTACCGATAAATGGTCTGTCGATGCGGGGTTCATGGGTACTTTTGTTGGGTACGAAGTCATCTCGCCGAGTGCTAACTTCCATTATTCTACCTCCTATTTATTTGGTGCAGGCCCTTTCCAAAATGCAGGTATCAAAACTTCTTATAGCTTTACAGACAATATCCAATTGATGGTAGGGTTATTTAACGACTGGAACGAGTATCAAGATTTAAACGGTGTGTCTCATTTTGGGTCACAGCTCGCATATAGTCCTACAGAAAATTCAAGTTTATACCTTAATTTCTTAACAGGAATTTCCGAGGGTGGCGAAACCGCTTATACGTCTGGAACTTTGATAGATTTAGTCGGCAGTTATTCATTTTCAGACAAAGTATCGTTGGGTTTGAATGCGGCAGATTATACCCAAGCGGCAGAAGGGGGCTATTCAGGAGTTGCCATTTATCCGCAATATAACTTTACCGAAAACATCGCAGTTGGCGCAAGAGCAGAATATTTCAAAGTCAAAGATGTAGAGGATGTTAAAGGAGATGATTACACGTCATTCACTTTATCTGGTAATTTCAAGCACAATGGGTTTGCTTTTATTCCGGAAATAAGATTCGATAACAGCAATAACGATGTGTTTCTAAAATCAGATTTAGTAACACCTAAAAAGAATGCTGCTCAATTCTCTTTAGCACTAGTTTATAGTTTTTAATAAATTTCGCTTTATTCACAAATTATGTAGAGGATTTTGGAATATTCCAAAATCCTCTTTTTTTATAAAGTATATCATTTATATAAAATTATGTAACAAACGTTGTATGGATTTGTTGAGTTTTGTAATATCATCAACGAGTCCTTATCATGGAGAACAAGCATATATATCACGTATCCGGTATGACCTGTAATGGTTGCCGTACCAACGTAGAAAAGAAATTAAACGAAATTCCAGGAGTGCAAGCACAAGTTAAGCTGGAAACCGGCGAAGCAGAAGTACAGCACAACAGCGAAGTCAATTTATCTTTATTACAACAGAAAGTAGCAGAATTAGGTGGTCATTATGAATTACATGCCGAAAAAAAAGATGCTGATAACAAACAGCTACACGCGCCAAATAGACAATACACTGATCTAAAATTATCGACACATCAACCCGGAAAATACTACTGTCCGATGATGTGTGAAGGCGATAAAGTCTACGATGAGTTCGGTTCCTGCCCCGTCTGTGGCATGAATCTGGAAAAGATACCCAATAACACGTTAAAAGTCACATTTTCATGTCCGATGCATCCGGAGATACAATCTGATAAACCGGGTAACTGTTCCATCTGCGGAATGGATTTAGTAGCCAATCAAACAACCGACGAAGAGGACGGGGTTTATCAAGATTGGAAGAGAAAACTGATCATCAGCATTGTTTTTACGCTACCTGTTTTTATACTTTCTATGGGTGATATGTTGCCGGGGAATCCATTAAGTAAAATCATTCCACCCTATATCAATGGTTGGATCCAATTATTTCTTACGTTGCCGGTATTTTTTTATACGGGATGGACGTTTTTCATACGGGGATGGAACTCTTTCAGAACCTGGAATCTCAACATGTTCAGTCTAATCAGTTTAGGCACCACTGCTGCTTTTATTTTCAGTGCTGTAGCACTATTATTTCCTGCTCTACTACCTACTGAAATGCTTTCCCACCATGGCCACGCACCGTTATACTTTGAATCGGTTTGCGTTATCATCACCTTGGTAATATTGGGTCAATTAATGGAAGCCAAAGCACATTCTAAGACAAATTCAGCGATCAAGGAGTTGGTAAAACTCACTCCAGCCGAAGCGATATGGGTAAAAGAAGGGAAAGAAGAGAAGATTGCCGTTTCCGATGTACAAAAGGATTATATCCTACGGGTTCGTCCGGGAGATAAAGTTCCTATTGACGGCGTTATTATCGAAGGAAATGCAACGATCGACGAATCGATGATCACAGGGGAATCCATTCCTGTTGAAAAAAAAACAGGGGAATATGTAATCGGTGGAACAATCAACGGAAACCATAGTTTCCTCATGCAAACAAAACAAATAGGAAACGAAACCTTGCTCGCACAGATTATTCAACTCGTTAATGATGCCAGCCGGAGCCAAGCTCCCATCCAAAAATTGACAGATAAAGTTTCGCGTATTTTTGTACCCATTGTCATCCTCATCGCAGTATTGACGTTCGTTGGTTGGTTGTTTACTGGTCTTGAGGACCGGTTTGCTTACGCTGTTACAAATGCGCTGGCAGTTTTAATTGTGGCCTGTCCTTGTGCATTAGGCTTAGCAACTCCTATGTCTGTGATGGTAAGTGTAGGTAAAGGAGCTAAAAATGGTGTATTGATCAAAAAAGCGGCAGCACTTGAACTTTTACATAAAGCAAATGTACTCGTAGTTGATAAGACAGGTACTATTACAGAAGGAAAACCTCGGGTTACGTCCTACAAAGGTACCCCACAATTTAAAGATGAAGATATATTACAATTAGCTGCCTCAATTAATAAACACAGTTCTCATCCATTGGCTCAGGCGATGGTCGACATGGCAAATGAAAAAGGTCAAACTTTTATCGATATCAACAATTTCCATAATATTACAGGCAAAGGTGTTGCAGCTAATGCTTTTCATATTAAAGCGTTATTGGGCAATGAAATGTTGTTAAAAGACAATGACGTTGCTATTCCTGTGGGTATGATGACAACAGTAGAAGATCTTCAGGCACTCGGAAACAGCGTATCCTTTCTTGCAATAGACGGCACCTGTGCCGGTTATATTGCAGTAAGGGATAATATCAAACCGGAAGCAAAGAGCAGTATCCAACATGTTCAACATCAGGGTATAGAGGTGATGATGTTAACAGGTGATAATGCACTTACTGCACGTGTAATCGCCGAAGAAGTTGGTATTAGAGAATACAAAGCCCGTTTACTTCCCCAGGACAAGCTAGCAATCATTAAAGAACTTCAAGACGAGGGCAAGATTGTCGCTATGGCGGGGGATGGTATAAATGACGCTCCGGCCTTGACGCAGGCTCATGTCGGAATCGCCATGGGAAGCGGTACGGATATTGCCATTCAAAGTGCGGATATCACGTTGCTCAAAGGAGAGTTAAAAGGTGTTTCCAAAGCATTAGCACTTAGTCGCGCCATGATGACCAACATTAAACAAAACCTTATTTTTGCTTTTATGTATAATGTGATCGGCATTCCTGTTGCCGCGGGGATTCTTTATCCTATATTTGGTATACTGATGTCTCCTATGCTTGCCGCCTTAGCAATGAGTTTAAGTTCGGTGTCGGTAATCTTAAATTCATTACGCCTGAACATAAAAAAACTAGAGTAAATTACGTGGCGGCACAACACTAGGGTATCGTAGCAACTGGTATTCAGTTAATTCTATGGCTCTGAATAAAAATTTGCTTAAATGATCCGGTAAAAACACTACATTTCCGTTGTAAATAATTTGCTTTTATACGCAATTATAATTGCGTATAAAAGCAAATATATTTAAGTTTATCCCTTATTACATTCCGAAATGAAGTTATACAGCATAGATACCGGATTTTTTAAATTAGATGGGGGAGCAATGTTTGGTGTCGTCCCGAAGGCTATTTGGCACAAGTCTAATCCCGCAGATGACAAAAACCTCTGCACTTGGGCAAATCGCTTATTGTTGATTGAAGATGGAAAACGCTTGACGTTAGTGGATACTGCAATTGGCGACAAACAGGACGATAAATTCTTTAGCCATTACTACTTACATGGTGATGCGACACTAGATTCATCTTTAGCAAACTATGGTTTTCACCGCGATGATATTACCGATATACTATTGACACATCTTCATTTTGATCATTGTGGAGGTGCCATACGACGTGAGGGTGATCGGTTAGTCCCTGCATTTAAAAACGCCCATTATTGGAGTAATGAAAAACATTGGGAATGGGCAATAAATCCTAATCCGAGGGAAAAAGCTTCATTTTTGAAAGAAAATATTCTCCCGATTCAAGAAAGTGGTCAGCTAAAATTCCTAAAAGAAGATGAACGGTACGACAATAATATTGCCATTCGCATAGCGAATGGTCATACGGAATCTATGATGTTGCCGCAAATCGAATACAAGGAAAAAACAATCCTTTATATGGCCGATCTGTTGCCATCTGTCGGACATATCCCTCTTCCATATATAATGAGTTATGATACCCGTCCGCTCACTACAATGCAAGAACGCCAATCTTATTGGCAAGAGATTGTGGATCGAGAATATATACTTTTTTTCGAACACGACTCAGTTAATGAATGCTGTACGCTGCAACATACCGAGAAGGGTATCCGGGTTAAAGATATATTTAAACTGAGCGATATATAAATTGTCGCTATTACAAGAGAAAAACGATTATTGTCGTGTTTGCGCTTCGCGCATCGGATTATCTCCAACAGATTCGCCTCGTGTATTTTGCTGCTGTCTAAACAACTCAAACTTAGACGGTTGATACTGCCGTGGCCAAGTATTGTTGTTTTCGTCTATGTCTGCTGTTTCTCGATAAGGATCTATACGAATGGATTTCACCTCTTTACGCTTGGCGAACACTTTTTGTACCTGATTTTCATTCTTACGCCAGATATAAGCTGGTATATTTTCGATTTCTTTTGTGCCGTCCATATAATTCCACTCTACAATGATTGGCATCACTAAGCCTCCCAGGTTACTGAAGGTCAGTTCATAGAATGTAATTTTTCCATCTACGATTTCTTTTTCCTGACTGCTCAATTTTGAATAAAAGTCGTCGTATTCTTTCTTTTGTTTTGGTGTCACCTCAAATCGGTCCCATTTATTGTAAAAATCCAATAGTAATGTATCTTTATCTACCAAATATTCCAAATGTTGGGCTAAATTGCGTTGTCGGGAGATATTATTCAGATCGTTTTCATACTCTATTTTATTTTGTTGTTGGATATGTTCGGGATGAAAATTCATCTGATAGGATAGTACGTTATCCAAGGAAATATCTACAACATCAGTTTCAAAAAACCATCCTCTCCAAAACCAGTCAAGATCTACTGCTGATGCATCTTCCATAGTCCGGAAAAAATCAGCTGGTGTTGGATGCTTGAACGCCCATCTTTTTGCATATTCCTTAAAAGCAAAATCAAACAAGGCTCTTCCCATAACAGTTTCTCTTAGAATATTTAATGCAGTAGCTGGTTTAGCATAGGCGTTGGGGCCAAATTGTGCAATATTTTCCGAATTGGTCATGATGGGCTCTAATTGATCTTTCGGAAGCTTCATATAGTCTGTTATTTTATGTGCCGGACCTCTTCTGGAGGGATAATCTTTTTCCCATTCCTGTTCAGTCAGATACTGTACAAACGTATTTAATCCTTCATCCATCCAAGTCCATTGACGTTCATCCGAATTGACAATCATTGGAAAGAAATTATGGCCTACTTCATGAATGATTACACCAATCATACCGTATTTCGTGGCCTCTGAATAGGTGCCGTACTCGTCTGCACGACCGTAATTGAAACAGATCATCGGATATTCCATTCCATTGGCGGCCTCTACCGAAATGGCTACGGGATAAGGATAAGGTATGGTATATTTGGAATAGACTTTTAGGGTATGTGCAACGACTTTTGTCGAATAACGTCTATACAGTGGATATGCTTCCGGTCCATAATATGACATCGCCATGGGTTGGTTGTTTTCAACTCCCTCTCTTACTTTCATCGCATCCCATATCAGTCGTCGTGAGGAAACGAATGCAAAATCACGCACATTCTTAGCTTCATAAATCCACGTCTTTTTGGACTTGGATTTCTTCGTCATCGCATCCTTTGCTTCTTCCAGTGTTACTATTTCTATTGGTTCTTCCGCGACTTGTGATTTTTTCCAACGGGTAAGCTGCTGTGCTGTCAATACTTGCGGGTAATTTTGACATTCACCGGTAGAACCGACAATATGATCTGCAGGAACGGTGATATTAACTTTATAATCGCCAAATACCAGCGCAAACTCCCCTCTTCCTGTAAATTGTTTATTTTGCCACCCTTGAAAATCAGAATAAACTGCCATTCGAGGATACCATTGCGCTATCGTATATAGGTAATTGGAATCTTCGGCAAAATACTCATACCCTGCTCTTCCGCCTTCTTCTATCCTATTGTTTATCTTAATATCCCAATCAATTTTGAATACAAATTTAGATCCTGGTTTCAGCGGCGTCATCAAATCGATACGCATCATGGTATAATTTATGGTGTAAGGAAGTTCCTTACCTGCCACATCAACAACCTTTTTTATTTTTACACCATAGCCCTTTTCTGTAGGTACTAATTTATTCAATTGTTCGACAGACATTCTGGCACGCAGCGAACTTTCATCGAATCGCTTGTTCTCTGCATCATCCGCATGTTCATTATCGTCCAATTGCAACCAGAGGTATGATAAGGGATCTGGCGAATTATTAAAATACGTGATGGTTTCCGATCCCGTCAATACCTGATTTTCATCGTCTATTTCAACATCTATCACATAATCCGCTTTCTGTTGCCAATACATAGCGCCAGGAGCTCCAGATGCTGTACGGAAAATATTTGGATCTGTAACCAAAGTACCCAGTTGTTCGAATTTATTACCGTGATTCGACCCTGAATTATTGCGTATCTGCGCATTTAGTAGTGCGCACCATCCCACTATACAGCATGTGAGAATATATTTTAAGATTGAATAGTTCATGTGCAATTAATTTATTTAAGTATATGTTTTCAATTGCATTCATGAGCTCGCAAGCTCGGCTTGCTTTTTAATGTCCTTATGGAATACCCATGTGTATTTGCACATTGGAAATAGGAGTATTTCATATAGGAAAACGATCTAATGCCATCATGAAAGATATACCTACTACTGCTGAAGAAAGAAAAAAACTCCAGTCTCTCTTCTTTACTTTAAATAAACTTATCATTATTACACCTAATACTATGACGACAAAAACGACGATTAATTGTCCAAATTCTAATCCTATATTAAAAGATAACAACGGCCATACTATATTAGCTCCTTTACCTAATAAAGAGCGCAAATAGGTAGAAAAACCAAGACCATGTATTAAACCAAAAACCAGTGTCATCGTATACAAAAGACTGGTATTTCCTGCTTTATTTGATCGGAAAAGATTGGTCAAAGCTATAAACAGAATAGTAATAGGGATAAGAAATTCTATCCACGAAGTATTTGCTTTTACGATGTTGAACACTGCTAAAGCCAATGTAAGCGAATGCCCTACTGTAAAGGCTGTCACTAACCACAAAATACGTTTCCAATCTTTTAAGGCGTAGCTACAACATAAAACCAATACAAACAAAATGTGATCGTATCCATTCAAATCAAGAATATGTTGCCAACCTAATTGAAAATATATCCAAAAATCCTGCATTAATTTTAGGTGTTAAACTTAAGAAATACAATATTACAATTTTTTATGTTTGGTTGGTCGAAGAAATTGTATTTTTGAAGAGTAGCTAATGAAGATATTACGAAATCAAATAAAGATATATTTGTCCTTAATCTTGGCAGGAATTTGCTTATTTACCTATGCGCATCCTTTTTATGTTTCCATTATCAATATTGCATACTCTTCTTCTAAAAAGAAAATTGAAATCTCCGCTCGAATATTCTATGATGATTTGGAATTAGCTTTAAATCATGACGGAAACACTAACTTGAATATCCTGAAACCACAACGGAAGGAAAGTATAGACTCTGCAATATCAGCATACTTCGAGAAGTATTTAAGGGTCTCTACCAATGGCAAGATACAAGTATTAAACTATGTCGGTTACGAAATAGAAGATGAAGTGGCATGGTGTTATTTCGAAGTCCCTCAACTTCAGCCGCTGAAAAAATTGGAAATATATACCCGAATGCTCTATAATAACTTCAAAAACCAATCCCATATTTTTCATGCAACGGTAGACGGACTGCGCCAAAGTACAAAGATTGACAATCCGAAAAGTTTTGTCAAAATGGAATTCTGATTTTAAACCCAATTTATAAGGGCTTCCCCTATTATTCTCCCTCTAATTCTTCAAATTTTTCGAAATCCAACTGCGCCCCGACCATATCTCCCAACCGCTCTTTTAAGGCTCCTCTATATTGATATAGATCTGAATAATAAGGGTTAATTGTTATAGCTTTATTATAATCAGCCAAAGCTGCATTTAGATTATGATTGCGTTCAAATACATCTGCCCGCAATGTATAAATGTAAAAATCATCGGGAATGAGTTCGGTTAATGTAGAATAATCTGCAAGAGCAGCTTCTAAATTATTTTGGGACTCATAAAACTGGGCACGTTCTTCATATACGGCTACATTTGAAGAATCGATACGAAGGGCACGCTCAAAGTCGGCTAATGCCTGTTCATGCTCGCGTATTGCGACAAATAATTTTCCCCGATACAGATGAGCTGTAGCAGATGCCTTCTCTACTGCTATCGCACTGTTAAAATCCTGAAGCGCCAAATCGTAACGCAACATCCGAAGATAAACTGCACCTCTAGCTATATATAGATCCACATTGTTCGTTTCCAACGAAATAGCCGTCGTATAGTCAACAATAGCCTCACTGTACTTAAAATGTTGTACCAACAACAAGGCCCGGTTGATGTATGGCTGAAGTTGTGCTGGATTTCTTTTTATTTCCGTATCTAACTCCAACAGCTCTTCCCCTTCGAGCATTTCCCCTTCATTTTCTCTCCACTCAAGATAATTATGATAGTTAAAGTCCAACCGCTTGGCGACTTGATAATCATAAAATGCACCTTCGTCATCTCCAAGCACAGTGTTAACCAGGGATCGGCAGGCATAGAAAAACGGAAGTTCATTAAATAAAGAGATAGCATGTGAATAGATAGCTAGTGCAACATCATATTTTTGATTTTGCCAGGCGACCAAACCTTCAATTGCTAATGCCTCCCCTTCACTATGGGGATTTACGTCCGAAATTGCTGATCCGGGTGCGTAAGAATCCGGAAAATATCCGCTACTGGGTAATGTATAAAATGAATTCTGATTTAATTTCATGATAATTATTTAATGGTGACCGGTGACTGGTAATTTGTGACTGGTAACTAATCACTAACCTCTAATTACTAATCACCAAAATACCGTTTTACAATGCGAAGTTTATGAGAGTATCGGTTCACATCAGCATTAAATATACCCAGACTATCCATTTTATCAATCCGAACCTTCCCTGCCGCATGAATGATCGTTTCATGGTCTATCATTACACCGACATGGACAATTCTTCCTTCTTCATTATCAAAGAATGCCAAATCTCCCGCTTTTATTTCCGGCAAAAAATCGACTATGATGCCGTCTTCGGCTTGCTGCCAGGCATCTCTTTTGAGAAATACACCAAAATGTTTATAGATAATCTGGCTAAAGCCAGAACAGTCAATACCAGCGCTTGATCGTCCTCCCCACATATATGGACTGTCTAAATAATGTGCAATTAGTTTCGGAAATTCCTTTTCAAAATCTGTCAACGTAGGATTACGGGTTTTCCCTTCAATACGATACAGCTCGTCTCCTATTCCTAATTCCGGACTAGATACGGTGGTCCCATGTACTAAACGGATAGATTTACCGCTACTTTTAGCAATTGCACCCTCCAAATCCACTATGTAGTTTTTATTATTGGTGCTTTGATGAATATATACGTATTGACTATTTTGAATCCACCCTTCATAATTGACGGTAAATAACCGGATACGGTCGAAGTCTTTTCCCTCTTCTAAAACTTCAAACTCTTCTCCAAACAAAATCTGTGTGACCATTTCACTACAATGTGAGGGCTCTGCTCGAAGGGGGACGATACTTAAATTACAGCTGGCTACACGCATGATGAATATTATAGTTAAAACAAAACTATTACAAATAATGTTCTATATGCGAATATAATTCTAAAAACGGTAAAAATTATGGCTAAGCTGAGATTCCAGAGAATATTATTAGCGGTGGACGATACGCCATGTTCGCTAAAGGCAATAGAATATGCCAAGGATATAGTAGAAGAATTTAATTCTTCTATAGCACTTATTACTGTTATACCTCCAACTTCTCCGGCAAGCTATGGAGCTGATCCGTTATTGGGGCAACAACCTATAGTAGTGCCAGAAGTGTCCGAATTGCAACAAAAATCTGCTCAGGACTACCTCGATAACCTGGCCCTAGATTTTTCATCTGCTTCGGAAGTCTTTGTCTTTACCCGAATTGGCTCCGTGAGGGAAGAAATACTCCTTGCTGCTCATGAATGGGAGGCAAAACTCATTATATTGGGTTCGAATGGCCGAACAGGATTCGATCACTTCATATCAGGAAGTGTATCTGAATCTGTTATTCGAAAAGCAGAATGTCCTGTATTAGTAATTCCGGGTAAATGTGAATAGTAACTTATTGTTTGATAAGGCGGGCGGCAAACATACTGTCTGCTTTATCTTCGTATCCCTTGATAACTTCCCAACGATCTAATTTCAAGCCCAATTCATTCACCATATAATCTACCGCATTTTCGTTTTCTTCTTTGAAAACGGAACACGTTATATAGGTCAATACGCCACCGGGTTTCAGATGTCGTACAACATGCTTTGCAATGTTTCGTTGTAAATCCGAAAATTCAGCTAATTGATTGACTGAAAACTGTTGAATCATCTCCGGGGTTCGTCCCCAGGTACCCGAACCCGTACATGGAGCATCTAGTATGATACCATCAAATAGCTCATTACCTAATATGGATGTGGTATCTTTTGTAAGATCGATTACTTTTTTACGATAGTCCTGCCGAATATTAGCTTTTTGAAAACGCTCATCCAAATTCCGTAGGATAGACATCCGAATATCCGAGACCAATAAATGTGTTTTGGGGTATTTGTCTAAAAACAGCAAAGCTTTTCCTCCGGAAGCGGCGCAGGCATCCCACCAACTTTGATTTGGCAACGCTTCGATAAACTGAATTGTTCTTTGAGATGATAAATCTTGAACCTCGTATTTGCCTTCCAATCTAACCAGTTGTTGTAGTTTTGTGCCATTCGGCAATGCAAGAGTTTGTAGTCCAATTTCTTCGAATGCAAAATTTACGTTCTCCAATTCGGATTTCACTTCCTTTTCAAAACCCCGCTTGATACGGATAAATAAATTAGGTTGCGTAAAAAAACTAGCGATAAAAGCTTCCTTTTCAATGTTCTCAGTTATATATTCCGAAAAGGGAAAGACATCACCAAGTTGAAAATTAAACTTTTCGAACAGCACCTTAATTTTATCAGTAACCGAAGATCCCATCGTGGCAAGTAGATCTGGATATACAAGTACAACTAACTCCGAATGTGTTTCACAGAGATATTCTGCCAAGGCTAAGCGTTCGATAGCGGGTAAGTCAGCTTTGGCCTTCCCGATACGGAAATAATTATAGCAAAAACGGGAAGTCATCCTTCTGTCAGATGACCCCATTTGCTTATTCTCTTTAAAAAATCGTGTTAGATATCGAGCGAATGGTTCGGTGTTAGAGAAACCGTTTAATGCTTTTTCAAAACTGCGAACCTGCTGATTTATGCGTCTTTCGTTAACTTCCATAGTCCTAACGAAGGTCAAATGAGTTGCCGGTATATACCTGAATAGAGACAGCATCATTGGAAAATCCCCAAGTATCATTATGCTTAAACTTATAAGCACTATATAAACCGCTAAACGGTTCCGTAATCAAATGATCTTGAAGGTTTTTACCATATTTGTCGATTAACCCTCCGAAATAAATCGCCGCGTCATATCCTTTGTATGAATTATCTGAAGGGTTGACACCAAATTGGGTATAATAAGTTTCCCTGAAGGCCTTAGCTTTTGCAGACCAACTCTTTAAATGGCTTTCGGAAGTGATCGTTGGCGTATAATTTGAAAAACCAGGATATACGTCAAAGTCGTAACGAGACCACAGTGGATGACCAAAAAGCTTAAAGGAATAATAGTCTTCCTTCACTTTAAGATCTAGATTACCCAGTAATGTTTTTATTTGAAATTTATCCGTTGAACCTGTTACGATTAAATTCGTACCTGTAGCTGAAAGTTTTTCATTCATCTCTGCTATAGAAGATACAGAATAAATTTCGACTACAGATTTTGATTGCTTTATTGCCGTCAACATTCCATTTAAGAACTGTTTACCGTCTGCATCTGAAGTATTGTATATAATAATTACATCTCCTGACCTATATTGCCGGGCGACCTCTAACGCAATTGCATTGATATGTGAGCGTATTGGGGGAGTCAATGAAACTAAGTTTGGCAGATTAAACTCCGTAGGCATAGTAGCGGCCAATGGATTGATCTGCAAGACTTCTTTATTAACCAGATTAGCACCAAAAGTTTTGATTTCTTTAGGATATACAGGGCCAACAATTAGTGATGCTTCTCTTACATCCTCAGATTGAGCTAATGTGGCATTTTGGAAATCATCATCTTTTGAATCCAATACGTTTAAGTAAAAATTCGAACCTTTGCCTGCTAACTCCTCTAATCCAAGTTGAAAACCCTGATAAAAGTCTAAAGCTAAAGCAGAGCGCTTTATATCGGTATCTATTAGTGATTCACCCGAAATTTGATGTAATTGAAAAGGTAACACTAATGAGATAATTCTACCAACGTACTTCGCACTTCTCTTCCCTGATTCGTCCGCATTTTCATCTTCGGCTACTTTGTCTTCTGCTACATTCGGGATCTTGACATCTTTGCCTCCTATATTGCCTTGATAATCGGGAGAACGGAGTACACCTCGTTTAGGCGCACATGAAGAAACAAATAATATACACGCAAAAGCAAATAAAAAACTAAAGTTTTTCATTTTTTTATTCCCACTCAATAGTTGCCGGTGGTTTTGAACTGACGTCATATACAACTCTGTTGATTCCTTTAACATGATTAATTATTTCATTCGAAATCTTAGCCAGTAGATCATAAGGTAAGTGAATCCAGTCTGCGGTCATCCCATCCAATGAACCTACGGCACGTAATGCGACAACATGTTCATACGTACGTTCATCTCCCATTACACCTACTGATTGTACAGGCAAGAAAATTGTTCCTGCTTGCCAAACTTTATCATACCAGCCCGATTCTTTTAAGTTACGGATATAAATGTCATCAGCTTCCTGCAAAATTCGTACCTTTTCTTCTGTGATATCTCCTAATACCCGAATTGCTAAACCCGGCCCAGGGAAAGGATGTCTGCCTAAAATAGTGGAGTCTACGCTTAGTGTCTTTCCAACCCGACGAACCTCGTCTTTAAATAAAGTTTTTAAAGGTTCTACTACCTTTAACTTCATATAATCAGGCAGTCCTCCTACATTGTGATGCGATTTGATCGTTGCCGATGGCCCCTTGACCGAAATAGATTCGATGATATCCGGATAGATGGTACCTTGTCCCAGCCACTTCGCCTCTGCTCCTTCAGGAAGTTCTTTTTGTATTTCCTTTGATGCTTCATCAAAAACATCTATAAAAGAAGCCCCTATGATCTTTCTTTTTTGTTCGGGTTCGGATACTCCTGCTAACCGAGAGAAAAACAATTCTTTGGCATTTACACCTTTGATATTAAGCCCCATGTTCTTGTACGAGTCCAATACCTGTTCGTATTCTCCTTTTCGAAGTAAGCCATGATCTACGAAAAAGCAATGCAATCGATCGCCAATGGCATGATGTAATAATACAGCGGCAACAGTAGAATCTACTCCTCCGGATAGTGCCATAATCACGTGATCCGTACCCAACTGTTGTTTTAATTCCGAAACGGTAGTCTCTACAAAAGACTCTGAAGTCCAGTCTTGTGAACAACCACAGATATCAACAACGAAATTCTTGATTAACATCTGTCCATCTGTACTATGTGTCACTTCAGGATGAAATTGAATACCATACGTGTTGGTTCCTTCAATGTGATATGCTGCTACACGTACCTTGTCTGTACTTGCAATAATATTAAAGTTTGAAGGAACTTCTTTAATCGTGTCGCCATGTGACATCCATACTTGAGATTGTATAGGAACGCCTTTCAATAAATCATTCTCTTGATTGACAAATTGCAAATTCGCACGGCCATATTCACGGATTTCTGAAGGCAATACTTCTCCACCGGATTTCTGAGCAAGGTATTGTGCTCCATAACAAACGCCTAATAACGGAAAACGATCTTGAATACTTTCAAAATCAATCTGAGGTGCATCTTCCTGCCTAACTGAATACGGACTTCCGGAAAATATAACACCCTTCACGTTATTATCAAATTCAGGAAGATTGTTAAATGGATGAATTTCACAATAGACATTTAGTTCACGGACACGACGCGCGATTAGCTGTGTATACTGAGAACCGAAATCAAGAATAATTATTTTTTCAGACATGTCGCAAAGTTACAATTTAGCGTTGTAATTCTATATACTTAATTTCACTTCTTATACAAGAATCCTATCTCACTATCTATCATAAATTTCATTCAACTGCATAGCCAAACGAATACCTGCTTTAAGTAAGCAATCTTCCATGATATACTTGTAATCATAGATATAGCTATAACTTAGATTGGTGCTATTTTCCGCATCTTTATAGATCTTATTGGCCAGTTCGTGGGATTGGAACAAGATTTCTTCAAAAGTACAGTCTCTATATTTTTTATAGAAGTTCACATCATGGATGTCTAATACATCTGCATATTCTGTGAAACTGTATTTCTCATTATCAATCAAATCTGAATCCCATACGCGATGAATATTAGTCTTTCGTCCAAAAAAAATCACATTTATTTTGTTTCCCCCTAAATCTGCTTTCTGACCCACATGCATAGGCTGATGGGCATCTGCGAAAAGATGTATAATATAATACAAATCATGTTGTTTTTCTAATAGACTCGAACTAAGGCCATTTTGTGCATGATCCTTAATTCTTAAATAAGCTTTATAGAGATTATTTTCAGACGATTGCAGCAATTCATACGAAAATTGCTGAAAAGTTAGATTGGCATTCGTATTTACAAAATGCCAGGATCCGGTTTGATTCAGCTTGGGATCTGGGGCAGATTTAATAAAATCTGCCCAATTTGACCAATATGCTAATTTTTGATTGCCAATTATACTTTGAATGTTCTTCTTGGCTTTTTTTGTTAAATGTCGTTCAGCAATTTCCGCAATGACGCGATGTCCCGTCATTCCCCATGCCTGTACTGTTTGCATGGACGCTATAGAAATAAAAATGATTAGCGTTAGTAATGGTGAAAATTTATGCTTCATGTAAAGATTATTTAAAGATGTCAAATGAATACTTTGCGGCAGACCAAAATTCGTCTAGTGCGATGATGCGCGGTTTAAAAAATGAGATCAAAGCAGGCCAGTCTTCTCTTTTAAAGATACTGACGCTTTCCAGAGATATGGAAATGCGGCTTATTTGTTTTCCATATTCGTCATAATATACATTACTCCAATCCCACTCTTCCTGCAATGTAGCTTGAAAAACAGGTTTAAATTCCAAAAACTGTTCGAACACCAAATTTCTTATTCCTTCATCGGGTTGTGACATTTCAATCATTATAGTCGCTTTTTTATTAGTAACGTCCATACGAAAAAAGAGGTTTTTAATTCCTGTTTTATAATTCACCCAGTTAATTCTTTCCATGTCTGAAGAAGGAACAGCAGCCATATATTGACCAAATGTTGTCCAGAAATGTTCTTTAAGCTTTTTTGTTTCTTCTCGTGAGTACAATGTCTTTTTTTTACAAAATAAGCGATTTACTTACACAGTAAGTGTGCTTTAACTGAAAAAGTATTCTGATTATCCGCTTAGTCATCACAAACCTATGATTTAAATTATTTTCAGTATTCCTTCTGGGGTCTTTTAGCACCGTTGTAGCTTTATTGATACAGTATCTTTAAATTAATACTAATTTAATATGAATGAGTTATATTTGCGTAACTCAATCTAAAATTGTTATGAACAAAAAAATTACAACATTATTTTTTCTTTCTTTTCTTTTCATCCTTCCCCTATTTGGCCAGAAAGCCAAATATGTTTTTTTTATGATCGGTGACGGCATGGGGTTGAATCAAGTCAACGTCGCTGAAATATATTCGGCAGAATTAGCCGGAAGAAACGGTGTTTTCCCTCTGGTATTTACACAATTTCCATACGCAACATTCGGTACGTCATATTCTCTTTCTCACGGCGTTACAGATTCAGCAGCTGGAGGTACCGCACTTGCCGTAGGAAAAAAAACAAAGAATGGTGTCATAGGAATGGATAGCGCAGCCACCACACCTTATAAAAGTATTGCGTACGCTGCTAAAGCTAAAGGTATGAAAGTAGGTATTGCGACAAGTGTAAGTATAGATCATGCTACTCCCGCATCATTTTACGCCAACCGTGCCGATAGAAATATGTATTACGAAATTGGTTTGGATCTGATTAAATCTAATTTTGATTTTTTCGCGGGCTCCGGTTTTTTAAAACCAACCAAGACTTTTGACAATCAAGAAGCTCCTTCTCTGTTCCCTCAATTTGAAAAGGCAGGTTATCGTATTGTAAAGGGTTATAACGCATTTCAACAGATTAAGCAGAGCCAAGATAAGATCATCCTGATTAACACAGACGGAACAGATCCGTCAGCATTAAAATATGCAATTGATCAAAAAACTGATGATCTTAAATTAGCTGACATAACAGCTGCAGCTATTGAAGCGTTGACCATAAATAGTAAGGGTGAAGGCTTTTTCTTGATGGTAGAAGGTGGAAAAATAGATTGGGCCTGTCATGCAAACGATGGCGGCACGGCAATTCATGAAGTACTTGATTTCAACGAATCCGTTAAATTAGCTTTCGAATTTTACAAAAAGCATCCAGAAGAAACGCTTATTATCGTAACAGCAGATCACGAAACCGGTGGACTTGGAATCGGTAGCGGCGGCAGTAGTTTAAATACCAAAGCGCTAGAAGGACAGAAAATTTCACAGGGAGAACTTTCTACACGTATTCGAGAGCTGCGTAAAAATAGTCCCAATGCTAGTTGGGAAGAAGTAAAAAATTTATTGCAACAGAATTTAGGACTGTGGTCTACAGCAAAAGTAGCTGAGAGAGAGGAAAAAGAACTTTTTGCCGCTTACGAAAAGAGTTTCGTTAAGCATGAAAATGAGACAGAAAAAAGCCTTTATGCCAATGATGACAAAATAGCGGCACTAAGTATATCTGTATTGAATAAAATCTCCTCACTTAAATGGTCATCGGGAGGACATTCTGCTGCATATATCCCAATTTATGCAATTGGTGCAGGTGCTGATCTGTTCAGTCATAAAATGGAAAACATAGATATTCCAAAAAAAGTAGCTATCGCTGCTGGATTGGAGCTATAAAAAGCTAAAAGTGGGATGTGCATATAAGTGCACATCCCACTTTTAGCTTTTTAGAATGGGAGATCTGTATCGACCTCCTCCTCTATACGGGTATCGACCTCCTTTGAAGAATAATCCAATGCCATAAAATGATTTACCTTGATTTCAGCAATCAAACGCTTTACACCTTGGTTATCGATATATTCACGGTACTGTATTGCTCCCGATACTAAAATTTGTGCACCTTTTCTACCGTACTTTTCTACGACTTTATTCAACTCGCCCCATACCACACAGGTATGCCATTGTGTAGTCTCTTTCCATTCGCCACTACGTAATTTTATACGTTCATTGGTTGCCAAGCGCAACGTACAAACCTTCGTGTCCTGACTAGTTGTTTTGATTTCCGCATCGGCACCTAAACGTCCAATTAATTGAACTTGATTCACTAAAGCATTCATAATCTTAAAATTTAAATTGTAACATATTATTTAATTTAACCTAAACAACGAATAGCCTCTGAGCTATTTACTGAAACAAAGATGAGAAGGGTAATAAATTTTATTCGTATATTAAATGTTTATTACCGACTATAACCATTTGTAAACGTTTACAATTAGATATTAAAGATTAAATATGAGTGAAAAATCGTGCTTAGAATGTCTCAAACCCATAAAAGGGCGTTCAGATAAGCGTTTTTGTGATGATGCATGTAGAAACGCATACAACAACCGGATAAATGGTGAGCAGAATAATATCATCCGGAATATCAATTATATACTTCGCAAAAACAGAAGGATACTACAAGCTTTATTAGGAAATGAGAAGTTAGTTAAAATTTCGTTAGAGAAGCTTCAAAAAGAAGGGTTCCAATTTGATTATCATACACATCTGCTCCACACGAGTAAAGGGCAATCCTATGTCTTCGTTTACGAATATGGATACCTTCTTTTGGAACACAGCTTATGTTTGATCGTTAAACAAAAATAAAGAACGAACTGGCAAATTACGAATCAACAAGTGGTCTGCTATTCCACTTCTTCGTAATTCCAGTTTATCAATTTTTCTTCTAGGATACGCGCCATCTTATTAAAATAGCGCTTTTGTTTATAACCCATGACCCATTGAATACCTTGAACTGCATTGGTACAGAAAATCTCATCAGCACGTTTCATTATTTCCGGACTTATTTGCGCTTCAACCACGGGAATGCCTTCGTGTTTGGCCATATCCATTATAACACGGCGCATTACACCATCAATACACCCTTCAGATAGTGCTGGTGTATATAGTGTTTTTTCGTAATATACGAATATGTTAGATGTTAGCGCCTCACATAGAGAACCATCCTGATTTAATAGCAATACGTCGTCAAAAGAGAATTTTTTCTTATGTAATCCTGCCAAAACATATATAAGCGAATTATTGGATTTTATACCGGATAGATCGCTGTACGGTTTTTTGTATTCCGTGTAAAGATCTACGATCAATCCAACTTTCCGGTCCCGTAAGGTGTCCTCAAGCTTATGCACCTGAAGAACATAAACAGGTCTATTTGTCTGCGGACTGTATATACCGCCACCATCTCTAAACACAATCAAGCGGATGCGCAGACGTTTACCTACCAAATTGTTCTTCCGAATAAGCTCCTCTGCCCTACTTCGAATAAAGAATTCGTCAAATTTCGCATATTCATCCAAGTGCAACATTTTCATGCTCTTCTGTAATCTTTCAACGTGAAATTTCAGAAAACGAATATCACCGTCTTTCCATAGCATGGTCTCAAAAAGACCATCTCCATAACGAAAAGCACGGTTTTCAACTGTCATCACAGACGTATCCTCCGGTACTAACGTGCCATCGTAATTAATATAATGTATCGGCATAAAAGACTAATCTATTTTACTTCGTGACCATTGGCATAATTGCGCCATTTCTCTAGCACTAAACGAAAATCTTCTGGTATTGGTACGTCAAAATTTATCATTTTTTTTGATTTGGGATGTTCAAATCCCAATTCACGTGCATGTAATGCTTGTCGAGGCATCATTGTAAAGCAATTATCGACGAATTGCTTGTATTTATTAAAGACCGTTCCCTTAACGATTTTGTCACCACCATAAGCAGCGTCACTAAATAAGGGATGGCCTATTGATTTCATGTGCGTACGGATCTGGTGTGTACGACCTGTTTCTAATTGACATTCGATCAGGGTAACATAACCCAAGCGTTCTAAAACCTTGTAATGTGTTACCGACCACTTACCTTGTTCTGGCTCCTTGTACATTTCCATTACTCTCCGGTCTTTCATGTTACGCCCTATATATCCGGATACTGTACCATCTTCTGCGATGTCTCCCCATACTAGTGCCACGTAGCGACGCGCTATTGAGTGATCGTAAAACTGCTTGGCCAAATAGGTCATAGCCCATTCATTCTTCGCAATAACCAAAAGTCCGGAGGTATCCTTATCGATTCGATGTACAAGTCCGGGTCTTCCTGTATTCCCAGCCATATTGGGTAACTGACTTAAATAGAAAGTCAATGCGTTTACCAAAGTGCCCGTATAGTTATTAAACCCTGGATGTACAACCATTCCGGCCTCTTTATTGACAATCAACACATCGTCATCTTCATATATAATATCCAAAGGTATATCTTCCGGATATACTTCTGTATCACGCGGAGGATCTGGCAATACCATTGTGATAACATCCAAAGGCCTCACCTTATAGGAGGCTTTCACTATTTTATCATTAACACGAACCGTATCCGCGTCAATAGCATTCTGAATACGATTCCTAGACGTATTCTCTACTCTGTTCATCAAGAATTTATCCAAACGCAACGGAGCCTGTCCCTTATCCGCGATAATACGAATATGTTCAAATAATTCCTGTTCTTCTTGTTCCAGTAATTCTAAATCCTCAACCATTGCACAAAAGTAACGCAAATAGGTCAAAAAACGTTTAACTTTGGATAAAGAACATAAATTAAATATAATAATACAATTGACACTTGATTTTTATAGTCCTGAACAGGAATTATTTCTTCCCTTATTTAAAGAGAAGCAAATACGGGTTTTCGTTAAACGAGATGATTTGATACATCCGTTTATTTCAGGGAACAAATGGCGTAAACTTAAATACGCTTTAATTTCGGCTAAAAGAAACGCACAAGATACGCTCGTTACTTTTGGAGGCGCTTGGTCCAATCACCTGCTGGCTACGGCTTGTGCAGGAGCGACTTTTGGATTTAAAACTTTTGGATTTGTACGCGGTGACAACGTATCTAATCCCGTCTTGGCGATGTGTAAACTCTATGGCATGCAACTGGAATTCGTATCCCGAACGGATTATAAACACAAAGAAAACTTATATCTTCAACGATTTGCGCATTCCAGCAATACGCTCTTTATTGATGAAGGCGGATATGGACCTGAGGGCATGAAAGGCTGTTCCGAAATAATTGCAGAATTAAAACAAGATTACAACCATATCTTTTGTGCTGCAGGTACGGGTACAACGCTAGCCGGATTATCGAAGGGAATTGCAGATCATCAGTGGGGTAACACAACGCTTCATGGCATTCCAGTATTAAAAGGGGGAGATTTTATCGAAGAGGAGATGAAAAATCTTATGGCTCCCATCAACCAATTGACTTTGCATACGGCTTATCATTTTGGGGGATATGCCAAAACCAGTCCTGAATTATTCCTTTTTATCCGGGAATTTGTATCCAAAACTGGTATTATGATAGAGCCAGTTTATACCGGAAAGCTTTTCTACGCTTTTCAGGATTTAGTAAAAAAGAATACTTTCTTAGCTGATGAGAAGATATTGATACTACATACAGGTGGATTAACGGGTTTTTTAGGCATGTACGAGCAATTTTTATAGCTTTTATTGTTCGCGTTACACCTGTTTTTGGTAGTCATTATGTTATTTTCAAGATTATTTCATGAAATAATAAAGGCGCTACAGCGCCTTTATTGTTAATCGGTCAACGTGGTGATATCCACTTTTGGCTTAGGTAGATTCATTTCTTCAATGGCTTTTTTACATACATCAACCATCTCTTGGGTCATATTATATGCGTAATTTCCATAATCATTAAGGATAATTTCACCTACATGGAAAAAGCCATATTTATCAAAGAACTCTGTTAAATCAACTTTACTAATCTCACATGCTGTTTTTATAAAATTTAATTGATGTACCGCAGGATTATTATTTCCCATCATTCTGTCTGAAGCCCAGTTGTCTCCACGAGTTCTTCCTTGTTGACGTGGTATTGCAGCCTGCTTACGAAACGCCTCAAACAAATCCGGATAAAAATCTGGGTTGGCACCCATCCCCTCAAAATACAATTGTAACTGCCAAAATGGGACTAAACGATTGAATACATCCGGATCTTGCAAATAGCTGATACCTTTGCTGATAATACTATCTGTAGCTGATTTATACTTTTTTTGCTCAGATATACGGGTAGGATTTCCGAATGAACGGGTCACATATAGCGAAAAAAGATTATTACTCACTTCTCCTAATCCACCCCAGTTAAAAGCAGGGCGCATTTGGTGTACATGGCCCACCTCATGACTAAAACCCCAACAAGGATCACCTTTTATTACACGAGTGGGATCTACCACTAAGGGCATAGCATTTCCTGGAGTAGTCCCCATATAAGCTACCCCATTCCCATCTCTGAACATATAGTAATTATAATTTACCCGTGACAATATTCTGTTTTTAGGCACTCTATTGTACTTTTCAAGTCCCATAATCCGATGTTGCCTATATACCAGTGAATCATAGTTGTTAATCAGTTCCACGCCTCTTCCGTAAGCATATTTTTTACAAGCTTCCACCGGATAAGCAATTTGAATATGCTTGCCGATCGCATCAATAACCGGATAAACTGCATTATCAAGCAGTTTATTCCAATCTGCATCTGTATGTTTTGCTCCATCAAAATAGCCGTTCACTTTTGCATTTAAAAAATGTACTTGAATGGACTGTTCCTCTTTTGGCGTAGCAGAAAAATAATCTATATAAGCCAAACTTCCGAAGTCCTTCAATTCGATAATATTGACTCCATTTCGAAGCCTGAACTCCTGCTTCTCTATTCCCCATCCCTTTGGATCTTTAGTCGGATCTATACCTTCAGGAGCCCTACGATTCCAATTGGGAACAATAAGATTCACTTCTTTATTTGTTGCTATTCCATCAACAAGAATAACATGCTTTCCTTCGGGAAGATATACACCGGTGATATTTTCATATTTACTGTAACCATCTCCAATACTCAATTCCCGACCCAATATAGAAGGTGAAAGCAGCGCTTGATAATTTGCATAACGGTATGCGGTTTCATACTCACCCGCTAATAGCTGGAGCGCCATGTCCTTTATCTGCGTATCTGCTATCTTATTGATATCAGCTTTCTTTATTCCCTTTTTTAATTTCAACGCTAAGGGATCCTCAAATACAGTCAAAGAAGCGTAAGCATCTTTAATCTCCTTTGCCGTTTGAGCAATCAGGGGAGCTGTAACGATAAAATTTACAGCTATAAAAAACAATGTCTTTTTCATCTATTTGTCTTTTTATTAATGGTTGATGAGCGCTAGATATTAATAGTAAATGTAGTTTATGTACATAATTATTTATATCTCGGTTTCATACAATGAGGATTAATTTGTCCCCTAAGATAATTTCAATCCCTAAAGAAAAAGCAGACCGCAATGTACCAAAATCATTACAAGACATGAATTCGAGCTTATAGCCGCTAATCAACCGTTTGACTAATTTTCGATAAAGTTTCATCAAAAACAGCCACAATAGATAGAAGCAGAAATTTTATCCGAAAAAATATTATAAACTCCAACTATGTGCTGTAATAGTGTCGAGTCTCCTGAAGAAGCTCGTGTGATTTTAGCGCTTTTGTAAGTCGGTTTTGGCATAAAACGCTTCCTTTTAGATAGTGCTGTTTTAGGTGCTGTTTTTTCATCTAAAATGTAAAAACAGCATTCAGGATACCTGAATGTGGTTTTGATTGTGGACCCGCAAAGAAATAGTTCGAACCCTCCCACCGGGTTCTCATCCCCCCTAAACAACAAAAGCTCAACTTTCGTTGAGCTTTTGTTGTTGTGGACCCGGAGGGATTCGAACCCTCGTCCAAACATAGTATAATTTACGCTTTCTACATGCTTAGCTTCTCTTTAATTGTCGGGAGAGAGAAGGTGAGTCGCCTACCTATACTGTTCTCCGTATTTACTGTGTCTTACCAATGCTTAGCAAAATCACATTGGCCAGTTCTATTGTTCGATGCCCCTGATGTTAAACCAAAGAACAGGATCTAACGGGACAAATAGCTATGTTAAGTCTAACTTAAGCAGCTAAGGCGTAGTTTTCTTCGCCAGTTGTAAAGTTGAAAGTTCAGATTAAAGTGCTCTACTAACAACGCACTGCATGCTTACATAATCATCGCTATCCTGTCAATTCCGGTCGAGCCCAATTATGCATTTACAATACAAAAATACACATATTATTTTAATAGTGAATCATCAAAAATCTTAACAGAAACTTTTCTATACAAACAAATTGTATTAACTCGTTGTTATCCAATAAAAAAACAGAAAATAAATTAATTTAATATGTCAGAAGATAACACTAAATCTGTGCCAAATTCAAAATTTACTACGGAATCTACAAATTCGAAGAATACGACAGCAAAATCATCAAGGACTAAACCAGCTGCCTCACCCAGAACGACAACTGCAAAGCCTGCCGATAAAATAGTGGTTAAGTCGACTTCAAATACACCGGACAAAGATAAAGTAACTATACCGGATGCTAAAAAAAAGAAAAAGGGTTATAAAGAAGATGATTCTGTCAAAATAAAAGAGGCAAAAGCAAAAAAATCGGAAGATAAAATGACCAAAGAGGGTAAAAAAGCTAACAAATCAAAGAAAGACAAAAAATCGGACACTAAAAAAACTAAGCAAGAAGAAGGAACCTTAAATAAGGTCAAAGAAATAATTAAAGATTTTTATAAAAAGGTGGCTAAAGAAAAGGCAAAAGTAGCAAAAGACTTAAAGAGGAAGCTCAAAAAGAAAAAATAGACATCAATTTATACAAATCGAACAGGCTTATTAATTATAAATAAGCCTGTTCGATTCTTAAATTACTCCTTCGACCTATAGTCATTTAAGTTAAGCCTTACGAACGGATACCGCGTTTTTGTGTGCGTGCAATCCTTCAAGTTCAGCTAATATTTCTACAGTAGAACCGATCTGTTCAAGGCCTTCCTCCGATATATGTTGAAACGTAATTTTCTTGACAAACGAATCAACAGACACACCTGAATACGAACGGGCATATCCCGACGTAGGTAAGGTATGATTTGTACCCGAGGCGTAGTCACCCGCACTTTCAGGTGTAAGGTGCCCTAAAAATACCGAGCCCGCGTTTAGTATTAAAGAAGTGATTGTTTGCCAATTATCTGTTTCTAATATAAGGTGTTCGGGAGCATATTTGTTGGAAAATTGTATAGCCTCGCGTAGATCTTCTGTAAAAATAGCGTACGAATTTTCAATCGCTTTCTGCGCAAGTTCCGCTCGGGGTAACACAACCAATTGTTTAACCAATTCGGTATTTACTGCCTGGATAAGATCAATGTCTGTCGCTACTAATACTGCTTGACTATCGACACCATGTTCTGCCTGAGCCAAAAGATCAGCAGCTACAAAAGCTGGATTTGCCGACTGATCCGCTATAACCAATACTTCGGAGGGTCCTGCAGGCATATCAATGCTTACATTGGTCGTCCCCTGAATAAGACTTTTGGCTTTGGTTACAAATTGATTGCCCGGGCCAAAGATCTTATCAACTTTAGGAATAGATTCCGTACCATAGGCCATAGCTGCTACGGCCTGTGCGCCACCTACTAGATAGATCTTTTTGATTTGAAGTAACTTTAGACAATACGCAACGAAACCGTTGATTTTCCCAGATTTTTGAGGGGGCGAACAGACTACGATCTCACGACATCCTGCAATTCGTGCCGGCACGCCTAACATCAGAAGAGTAGAAGGTAAAACGGCTGATCCGCCAGGGATATATAATCCTACTTTTTCTATAGGACGCACTTCCCGCCAACATTTTACGCCGGGCATCGTTTCTACGACCCGCTCTTTACGAAGCTGAGTACTATGAAATTTATGGATGTTCTGGAAAGCAATTTCCAAAGCGCGTTGCTGGTCTCTTGAAATAGTAGCCGCCAATATATCAATATCGGACTCATCCAGAAACAATTGATCGATTTGAACGTGATCAAATCTAGCTGCAAAATCCCTTAGCGACTGATCGCCTTTAATCTTCACTTCTTCCATAATCGATACTACAGTATCCTGAATCGCATTATTGGGATCTGTGTTACGTGCTACGAGTCTTTCAATCTCTTCAATCGACAATTCGTTATAGTGATAGGTTTTTAGCATTACAAAATTATTTTTTCGATCGGCATTACGACGATTCCCTGTGCTCCAGCCGATTTCAATCTGTTAATTTTTCCCCAGAAATCATCTTCCGAAATCACGGTATGAACAGCGACCCAGCCATCTTCAGCTAAAGGAACTACCGTTGGGCTCTTTACACCGTGTAGTAGTTCTGTAATCAATGGAAGATTAGATTTCTCAACATTCAGTACAACGTATTTGGTTTCTTTAGCACGTAACACCGACTGTATACGCTGCAATAATTCACATAAGATCTCATTTTCTTCCAAACCATCACGTCCAATTAAGATTGCTTCCGACGTACGTACATCTGCAAAAGGTTTCAGCCCATTATTTTTTAAGGTCCCTCCGGTAGAAACAATGTCACATATAGCATCACTTAATCCCAGTCCAGGTGCAATCTCGACTGATCCTGATATTTCTTGAACATCGGATTTGATATTATATTCGGCTAAAAAGTTTTGAAGAATTACCGGATACGAAGTCGCAATGGATTTTCCATTTAAATCTTTCAGGTCTTGAATATCCGAATCCTTTGGAATAGCTAATTTCAATGTACATTTGCCAAATCCTAGTCGTTGCAGATAAGTGACTTTTGCCTTGGTTTCGTCAATGACATTTTCACCTACGATACCCAAGTCAGCTATTCCTTCTTCAACATACCCCGGTATATCATCGTCACGCAAGAAAAGGATTTCGAGGTTAAAATTGGAAACAGTTGTGATTAAGGAGCTTTTATAATTTTCGAAATCAAGTCCACAGTTTTTTAGTAGTTGTACTGATTTCTCATTTAATCTACCCGATTTTTGGATAGCTATCTTTAGATTTTTCAAAATATTTTTTGGTTTTTGTTGAATAACAATTATTAATATTTAATATAGACACAAAGGGGAAAATGCTTCACGTAGAAACACATAACATTACATATCGCCACAATGGCGATGATGGAAATGTACGTGACGTGTAAACAAATATGTCATTAATTATCAATAATACACAAAAGTAGCTTTTTTATTAATTTTTACAAAATATAGTTGTCCTATTTTTGAAATTATTATTAAACCGTAGTCTATTTCTTTAATGTTGCCAAACCTTTATAATGCTGACACAATAAGGAACGATAGTGTATAGTATTCATCTTCTAGTCTGTGCTGTTAACCACTAAATCTGTGCTTTATAAGATGAGATTAGTACTGCACTATTGCCTATAATCAATATTATCCAAAGCATTGTGTTTTTTTTAAAATCTTATTATATTTGCCTTAATTTAAAATCAGTCTAAATAAAAACATCGCTATGTTAAAGTTTTATAAGCAACAATATATTAAGTTAGTAACTTCTGGTTTTCTGCTTTTCAGTGGTACTTATGCATCAGCTCAAGCATTACAGATAAAAGTGAGTGATCAACAAAAAAATGCAATTGTCAATGCCAATATTTGGATAGATGGACGAAATTTAGGTTACACTGATAAGAATGGAATTTTTCAGTTGCCTTCTTCAACAGCAAATAATATACGGTTAGGTGTTTCATACGCAGGCTACCACGACCTGGATAAAGTAGTGTTGTTAGATACGGTCAGCAAACAACAGTTACTGATTTCATTAGAAGGCATCCAAAATCTCCACGAAGTAGTAGTAACCGCCGGACGTAAACCTGAAAGCATCTCTACAGTACCTTCTTCAATTTCTATCCTCACAGCTAAAGATATCGAAGCACAAAGTCAGATAAGTACTAATTTAGCTAGTATATTAGGTAATACTGTCCCAGGATTAGGAACCACGACCAATAAAGCTACTAATGCGGGACAAACCCTCCGAGGAAGATCAGTTTTGGTATTGATTGACGGTATTCCACAATCAACTCCTCTTATGAATGGTGCTCGAGATTTACGATCCATCGATCCGAGCGTTATAGAGCGGGTAGAAATAATCAAAGGAGCAACTTCTATTTACGGAAACGGCTCAGCAGGTGGTATTATTAACTATATTACCAAAAGCAACGATCGTTTAAGTGTCCCTATTGGCGGTGTTACCACGATGAGAAGTACGTTAAGTCCTTATCGAAGTAGCGAAACAGCCGGATATAGGATTGCGCAAAGTTTATATGGTCGCCGCAATAAATTTAGCTATACAGTCAGTGGATCAGCAGATTACACCGCATTACAGCGAGACGCTGATGGCATAGCTCTCGGGCAAACGGATGGACTATCAAACAGCTACCAGTACAATGCCTTTGTTAAACTAGGGTACAATATCGATTCCACCTCTTCTCTAGCCCTTGTCTACAATTTATATAACAGTACACAGCACTCTCGATACATCAGTCAGGCTGGTGTATATGAAGAGTCGCCAACTATCGGCATCAAAGGTGAAGATCCGGGAAAACCTGCTGGCACACCATACAACCACAATGCCATGTTAACTTATACCAAAAACAATCTATTTGACAATACGTTATTTCAAGTATCGGGCTATTATAATACATTTAGATCGATGAATCGTTATGTCGAGAATGCAACAGCATGGTACGGTCCGGGACAGACACAGATAAACTCCACAAAAAAAGGGTTGCGTATTAACCTAAATACCCCTTTTCAAATAGGAAATTTCCCTTCTGAAGTCACTTATGGTCTCGACCTACTTAATGATGTTACCAATCAAGACCTAACGGATGGTAGAGTATACATTCCTAATATGAATATGGTTAATATGGCACCTTACGCACAGGTAAAGATTGACTTTTTTGAAAATCTAATTTTCAAAGGTGGTCTACGTTATGAAAATGCAACTGTGACGATCAAAAACTTCAATACGATAGCAACAGGACCAAACAACGAAGGCAGTATTGCCGTAACGGGGGGAGAAATACCTTACAATGGGACGATGTTTAATGCTGGTCTGCGTTTTAATAAATATGATTTCTTTAATCCATTTGTCAGTTTTTCTCAAGGTTTCGCAATCAACGAATTGGGCCGTATCGTCCGCCGAGCTACCAATAACGATCTAGATAGTCTAAAGACAGATCCTATCATTACAAATAATTATGAAGTAGGTTTCTCCAGCACATATAGTATATTCCAATTGTCCGCAGCCTATTACAAAAGTACATCAAAGTTAGGCGTTGAACTTGTGGATGTCGGTGGTTATTTAATGCCGCAGCGCACACCACAGTATATTTACGGATTCGAAGTCGCACTGAATGCAAGGCTCTCCTCCAATTGGACAGTGGGTGGTACCTACGCTTATGTAGAAGGTAAGTCTGAACAGGAAAACGGCATCGAGACCTATATTAATGGATCCCTGATTGGCCCTCCTAAGGCGACTGGATACGTCTATTTTACGCCCGATCAAGCTTGGAACATTCAATTATTTTGGGTACATACCGGTTCAAGAGATCGATTTGATTCAGTTCAAGCGACCGGAAAATACCGAGCAACAGAAGGCCCTGTGCACGATGTAAACCTCTTTAATCTAAATGCTTCTTATAAGATTAATAATCAGTGGTCATTGGGAATGGGTATAGAGAACCTGTTTAATACAGACTATTATACTGTACTTAGTCAATATAGAGCTGAAAATGTCAACTATGTAAAAGGAATGGGGACGATAGCCTCATTAAACATTAATTACAAATTTTAAGTGTTCAAGAAGATAATCCTTTGGCTGCACAAATGGCTTGGCATCATAACAGGTATAGTGGTATTCTTACTGAGTATCACGGGATGCCTCTATACCTTTCACGATGATCTCAAGCTTGTGGTATACCCACAAAAATATTTTATCCAAATGGAGGCTGATCAGTCATCGCCTCTACCCCTAAGTGAATTGCTCGAAATCGCGCAGGAAGCACTTGAAAAAGAAGAAACGGTGTCGCGTGTTGATCTATATCCGGCTCCGGATCGAACCTGGGTATTCCGTGCACAGGAAACGGACGAACAAGCGTTTGGTTATTGGAACTATTACGTTTATTACAAACGTGTATTCATTAATCCCTATACCGGAGAAGTCACAGCGATTGAAAATTCTAAAACCGAGTTTTTTCAGCTGATGCTACAACTGCATCTCCATTTACTACTCGGTAAAAAATACGGACACCCAATAGTCGGCTACTCTACAGCGATTTTTGCAGTTACCCTTCTCTCGGGAATTGTATTGTGGTGGCCGAAAAAGTGGAAAGGTAAAACCTTAAAACGCAGCATTTGGTTCAATATAAAAACCAAATGGAAGCGCTTCAACTATGATCTGCACAATGTGCTCGGTTTCTACAGCTTCTTATTAGCACTAGCCATAGCTATTACCGGATTGGTATTCTCATTTCCCGGTTTCAAAATGTCGTATACCACTTTTCTAAACAGCTTTTCTACTGGCAATCAGCCACTACTGTCATTACCTCAGTCTCCAATAGATAGCATATATATTGACCCTTTGGACAATGCACTCCATTATGCACTAGAAAAGCATAATGACGCGGGTATGATGTCGATACGCCTACGATCGTCAAATATCCCAGTGCTAGATATACAGGTACGTTTGGATGAGCAACGTAGCGGACTTTTTGAATGGTACTATTTCGATAAAAACAATCTATATATCAAAGAAATAAAATCAAGCAAATCTCTATCCGGTGGTGATAAAATAGCGTCATTAAATTACGACATCCATACAGGTAACATTCGTGGTATATGGACTAAAGTCCTAGCCTTTTTTGTATCCTTAATTTGCGCCATTCTCCCGGTAACCGGCTATATTATTTGGTGGAATAAAAGCAGGAAAAAAAACTTTAACCAACTTTTATCTAAGCTATAAATCTATAATATACAGATATCTCCCCTTTTTTATCTCCACTCCTTTTGCAATATGAGTACAATAAAAGCAAATATAACCTGAATGTAAAAATAAGCCCCCCGCGATTCATCTGTATCGTGGGGAGCTTATTTTTACAAGGCTGAATTTTAGTTATTCAATAACTGACGTAAATAATAAACGGGAATATCTGTCACCGTTTGATCGGAAAGACCTCCGGAAAGCTGCTTTATTTTGGCATTGTTTATATATACAGCAGATTTTCCTTCTGTAGTCACATTCATTTCGTCTATGTGGCTTGCAGTATCTTTTTGTAAGTTAAATGCGATCTCCGAATCTTTAATACTTGCATGTAATCTTGTAAAAGCTTTTTTATGAAAGCGAATAGAACTGCTATCAAGATCTAATGTAAGATCACGTACGCCATGTAGTGGCTCACTGGCAATATCAACCCAGCGCATATCAAAATTGGACTTGCTCACTTTTAATGATAAATGATCTATTTTCGTATTCAATCCAAAAGTAAAATTCCGTTGCCCTACTAGGTTCATCTGGAACGCTGATGCCTGAACTGTAAAATTGTGTAGCTCTACGTTGGAAACTGATAATTCGTCCACCTGAGGTGAAAATATGGAAACCGATAAATAGTTATATCTATCACGGTTTTGAAAATCAAGTTCTAAATTTCCTCGATCGTCGATCTGATAGACAAAATCAGTTTCTTTTCCTTTATCTACTTTAACGGCAAATTTTTCGCTTTTTACGAGCTGAAGAGTGAGAGACGTACGATTGGACCCTACGATACTAACTTGTTTAAAAGGCTGTACGTTTATCGTACGCATATATTTGTCAGAAACGTCCATACTTATTGCTTCCTCTTGCGTTATGGCTGAATACTCCTTTGCATCAACGCGATTGATTTTTGTTACTACATACATAACACTGATCGGTATCACAAAAAGTATTATCGCCAAGGCAATCAATAATTTATTACTTAATTTCATCGCTATCTATTTTTTGAAGTTTTGTTCAATAAACGCCTGATACATACGGGTGATGTCATCCAGGTCAATATTTAATAAATAAATGTTTTTAAACACCTGAGGTAATTCTTCGCCGATAAAGATTGCCTTTCGGTAATGCTGTACCTGTTGAATAGCATCCAGACTGAGAAAAAAGCCAACCCCCCTTTTGTTGTAGATAATTCCCTTCTGCTGCAATAACTCATAGGTACGCGCCACGGTATTGGGATTAACCTCCACATTTACTGCCATATCCCGGACTGAAGGAATCTTTTCTTCCGGCTTCCAACTACCGAGCAATATATGCTCACAGACGTGCTCCGCAATCTGTAGATATATTGCTTTATTATTATTAAAATCCATATCAAACCTCCTTCTCCTTTAATCGCAAGTAACTCAAAAACCAAAAAATTAACGTTAATATTATGCCGGTGCCACATAAAATCTTAAGTATATTAATTTCATATTGTTGCCAAAATCCAATACCTACCACGATCGTGTCGCTCGTTGCGCGGTTCATAATAAAAACAACTAAACCTATCCAGCAGGCAACATAGATCATAACACTGATGGCTGTTTTGATGTAGTGAAAATTCCTGAAATAAATCGATCCCAATAAAAACAGACTATTTAGCAGAAACGGCAAAAAAAGAAAAAACTTTGTCGGTTTCGGAAACGGTTGATTAAAAAAATAAACGATATTATCGATCACGACCTGCGTTCCGTCTTCTTGCGCTATCGACATGGTTTCCGTGGCAAAAGTTCGTATATAGGATACAAATGCAAAATCGATAAGGTAGAACAGCAGAAAATAAGAACCTATTGTCAAGATAACGGTATAGACTATACTTGCCAGAAATTTTTCCAACTTGGAAGCAGGAATCAGCAATTCGATAATCGCCTTTGGCTTTTGTCCCAGATCAGCGAAATAGCCGCTAGAAATCATAGTTAAAAATAAAAGACCTAAAAAGATGAAAATAAATGGCCTGAAACTGAGCGTGGCCGTCCAGCTGCCATGCCCATAGGTTAATTGTTCGTTTATATTATAACCATAGAATGCAGCAATTACACCTGTAACAACGGCCAGAGAAATAAGATAGATCTTTCCAAAGTTGATCCATTCCCGGCGTAACAGAAGGAAAAACCGATTGAAATCAAATGTATTATTCATGATGAACGGTATTTAAAATTGAAGTTATGTTACCTTTTTTTGCGAGAACCGCATTAAATAGTAATTCCATATCCAGCTTCGAATCCTCAAGATTGCTATTAGCGGCAATAACCTGATAGCCACCTAATGCTTCTTCTGCATATAATACAGTGTCATCAAGCTCCCTTGTTTTTTTGAAAGTGAATGCTGCCGTTATTTCATCAATAGAAGCATTCAATGCTACTTTCTGTTCGTCTAAAAGAATAACCGCATCGATCAGATTATCCAAATCACGTACCTGATGCGTAGAGATAATAATGCAGCGATCTTCCGTCATAGCCGAGGCCATTATTTTGCGAAACTGCGCTTTAGATGGAATATCTAATCCGTTTGTTGGTTCATCCATGATGATTAATTTCGCATTGGTCGCCAATCCAAAGGCTATAATGTATTTCTTCTTCTGCCCGTAGCTCATCTCCGAGAGCTTCTGCTGAATAGGAATATCAAATTCCGAAAGCAACCCATTTAGGTAAGCATGATCAAAATTAGGATAGAACGGTGCATTGACTTTCACATAGGTTGAGGATTTCACAGACGGCAAATGAAATTCTTCTGGGATAAAACTAATCTGTTGTAAAAGCGAAGGCTCGCGCTTGGTGGGATTATGCCCGAGCACCTGCAATGAACCGGCAGATGGATAAACAAGACCCGCAATATTTTTCAACAAGGTGGATTTGCCTGCTCCGTTTTTTCCGAGCAAACCATAAATATGCCCTTCAGTAAGTTGCATATTCATGTTCTTAAATAAGGGCCTGGCCTTATTGTAATTGAAATTCAGGTTTTGAATAGTTATCATACTAGTGTACTACTTAAATAATACACTAAGTTATAAAGATTATTTTAATTTTCAATTTTTATAATAAAAAATGTTTTTTGCCCTTCAATTTGTCTATTGTCATTAAAATGTCTTTTTTATGAAAACATTTGCACTTAGTGTATAAAACACACTATATTTGTGTCATCATAATTTAGGTTTATAATTGGTTAGTAAAGGTTTTCATTCTCCCCGTTTGAAAACCTTTCTTTTTTCTCAATATTCCCTTCATAATGCTTAAACCAGTAGATATTAATCTATTTTACAGATGCCCCTGATGTAACCCGTTAATCTGTTTATTGGCTTGTACATCTGAATCACCCCCCTTCTCTTGGAAGAGATAAGCCGTAAAAAACTACATTTAAATGAAACCATAGTCTTTAGGTAACCATAAAAATTACGGAATAAATTAATAAAAACCGAAAATTTTATTGAAAAAACATATTCGCATTGATAATAATTTAAAAATTCTAGAGGTTTGATGAAAGAAACTAGTACACCTTTGATATACTATCTGGTGTGCACGGTAAAAAAACAGATCCAAGTAAACATTAAAATTAAAACCGTATGAAAAGATTAGCAATACTAATCATTGCCTTATTTGCACTAAGTGCGTCACAGGCACAGATCTTAGATCCCGTAAAGTGGACATTTGCAGCTAAAAAGACAAAAAAAGGTGAAGCAGTACTCCTTTTCAAAGCTACAATCGATAATGGTTGGAATATCTATTCACAATATATCGGTGAGGGAGGTCCTGTTCCAACTTCATTCAGCTTCACACCATCAAGCGATTATCAACTCGTTGGAAAGGTTCTCGAACCTACTCCGAACAAAAAGTTTGAAAAAACGTTTAATATGCAGGTGTTATATTTCACCAAAGAAGTCGTTTTTCAACAAAAAATTAAATTAAAAAAGGGTCAGACAATAGTCAAGGGCACAGTTGAATTTATGGTCTGCAATAACGAGCAGTGTCTCCCTCCTGATGAAAAAGCTTTTGCAATTAGCATCAAATAGTTCATATCACAGATGAACAGCTCCGCAACATTGGAAGACTTACAAAGTTAAATCTTGAAGAGTTATTCGGATATTAAGATTTTTCATTCTAGCTATTAACAAAAGAGCAGCCTAATATGGTTTGCTCTTTTGTGATATATCTTATTCGAACGGTCGTTTTTTTTACTAAGCGCTGATACTGTAGACAGCAGACTAGAATTTTATTGACTGGAATCGTATGGACAACCAATCAAAACTTGATATGCTGAATCCTAATAGCATTAAAAATAGCTAATAATGCAATCCCTACATCAGCGAAGACCGCTTCCCACATCGTAGCTAATCCTCCTGCTCCCAAAATTAGGACGATAATTTTCACACCAAATGCAAACGAAATATTCTGCCAGACGATCTGTTTTGTTTTTTTTCCAATATGTATAGCGAGTGGGATTTTAATAGGACGATCATCTTGAATAACAACATCCGCCGTTTCTATGGTTGCATCTGACCCTAACCCACCCATAGCAATACCCACATCGCTTAAGGCGACTACAGGTGCATCATTAATACCATCTCCAACGAAAGCTATCTTAACGTTATCCTGTTTTATCGTCTTAAATCTGTTCACTTTATCTTCCGGAAGAAGATCACCAAATACCTGATCAATACCTAAATCTTCTGCTACCTGCCTAACTATCGAAGATTTATCGCCACTGAGCATGGTAACGTGTAATTGCATGTCATGTAACCGATCAATGGTTTCCTTTGCATCCCCTTTTATTTTATCAGCAATCGTCATATAACCGATATAAATACCGTTGAAAGCAACAGCTATTGTGGTATGAGCTATCGAATTAAGATCTGTATCATATTTAATCTGCGCACTATCCAGCAGCCTAAAATTCCCGACTAATAATACTTTATTTTCGACTATACCTTTGAGACCATAGCCAGCTATTTCTTCTACACGCTCCATGTGAATACTTTTATCTATTTCTCCAACATATTTGTGAATGGCTGTAGCGACAGGATGTGTACTATATGACTCAAGTACGTTTATATAGCTTAAAATTTTGTCACGATTGATAACACCATTGAACTGCACGTCTTGAACATCAAATACCCCTTCTGTCATCGTACCGGTTTTATCCATTACTACATGTTTCAAGGAAGCCAATACATCTAAAAAATTTCCACCTTTAATCAAAATTCCATTTCTACTGGCTGCACCTATCCCTCCAAAATACCCCAGTGGGATAGAAATTACCAGCGCACACGGACATGATATCACCAAAAACACCAACGCTCTATACAGCCAATCCCGAAACACATAGTCATCAACAAAAAGAAAAGGAAAAAAGATGATACTTATTGCTAAAAAAACAACAATAGGTGTGTATATTTTGGCAAATTTGGAAATAAACAATTCAGTCGGCGCCTTTTGAGAAGAAGCTTCTTGCGTTAATTGAAGAATCTTGCTGAGTTTGCTGTCTTCGTATACTGCAGTTACTTCCATTTGAATGGCAGTGTACAAGTTAATCATTCCCGCAAGCACCACATCTCCTTTATTCTTCCCTTCGGGCTTACTTTCACCAGTTAAAGCCGCTGTATTGAAAATAGCTTTATCACTGCTCAAAACACCATCTAATCCCAGCTTCTCGCCTGGCTTAACCTGAACCCTGTCTCCTACGTTTACTTCAGCTGCTTTTATTTTCGTCCAATCGCCATCTCGATAGACTGTTGCTTCATCGGGACGTTGATCCAATAACATTTTGATATTAGCCTTCGCACGCGTAATTGCCAAGCTCTGAAAATTTTCACCTATTGTGTAAAACAACATAACTGCGACTCCCTCAGGATACTCGTTAATCGCAAATGCGCCTAATGTGGCAATACCCATCAAAAAAAACTCGGAAAAAAGGTTTCCTCGGGATATACTACCTACCGCTTGTTTAAGAACAGGTAAACCAACCGGGATATAAGCAATTAGATACCCAAAAAAACGTATCGTTCCATTAAACCAAGACTGCCTAACATAATGATCTAAACCGATACCGAAAAGCAGAAGTATTAAACTGATAACAGCAGGAACAAAGAGATAAAATGTACTCATGGATTCGGAATGCTGATGACCGTTATCGCTGTGGTCGCACGTATGGACACAGCAGGCGTTATCTGCTTTGGTGTATGTACGATTTGTAGTTTGACTACAAATCGTACATACACCATCAATATAATTATGTTTATGCTGCATAGATCACTTCATTTTTTTTACGATATTGATTTTTATCCTATTACGAAGTTACTGATCTTAAATGAATAAATACAGCGATTAGAAATGCATTGTCCACAGCGAAAATTACGTTTGGGACATAAAGGTACGATCGTGCGTTATTTTTACAACTCTACAGGATAGTAGATTTTACCGAAACCTTCCAACTCGATTAAATCTGTTTCCTCCTGTTCAAAAATACCAAACACCGCTGATCCGGAGCCAGACATCGACGCATACAGTGCTCCTTTTTCATAGAGCTTATGCTTTATCTTTTCAATCAACGGATACTGCCGAAACAGACCCAATTCAAAATCATTTGTTAAATAATATTTCCATTCTTGGATAGGCAAACGGATAACACGTTGAATATTTATCGTTGGTGTCTGCGGTGTAATATGCTGATATGCGTTGGCTGTTGATATGTGAATATCGGGTTTGATAATAATAATACGATATTTGGAAAGATCCAATTCTATTGGGGCAAATGTTGTTCCGGTTCCGCTAGCAAAAACTGGCCTGTTTTGGATAAAAAATGGACAGTCGGCGCCCAGTTTTGCAGCGTAACCTTCGAGCTGCTCGGTCGTCAAATCCAATTCGTTTAATCGGTTCAATAAAATCAGTACCTGAGCCGCATCAGAGGATCCTCCACCCAAACCAGCTCCAATAGGGATATTTTTCAACAGGTGAATGGAAGCCGGCTTAAGATCAAAATCAGCACGAAGCAGCTGATATGCCTTTTCACAAAGATTAATACCTCCGTGTGGTATATAGAGACCATCCAATCGAAAGGAAAAGGAATCCGACTCTGTAATTTCAACGACATCGTATAACTTTACGGGATAAAAAACCGTCTCGATATTATGATACCCATCTCCCCTTTTTTTTGTAATATGAAGACCTAAATTAATTTTGGCATTAGCGAATGAAAGCATAAATCAAAAATACAATGCAATTTCGGATTTCATTTAATAAAATCATTTTTTTTTGTCATAAAAATGCCCCCAAATCGTGTCTAACTTTTTGGGGGCAGTGTCATTTGAAACAACCTCTTTTTATTTAGAATAAATGTATCTTATTTCTTCTCTCAGATTATAACGTGAAGCCATTACTTCGCCATAGGCACCCGCTGTCCGAACAGCAATCAAATCACCTCTTTTTGATTCAGGAAGGGGGACTTCCTTGCCAAAGCAATCCGAACTTTCACATATAGGCCCGACTACATCATAGTTGATTGTCTTTGCATATTGGTCGGCTCCTACTTTTTCAATTTTATGATATGCTTGATAAAGAGCTGGACGCATTAATTCCGTCATTCCAGCATCTAATATCAGAAAATGCTTTTTGGTCCCACTTTTGGTGTACAATACTTTGCTTACTAAACTTCCACATTGTGCTACCAAAGCACGGCCTAATTCAAAATGAACCTCTTGTTGCCCATTACGATCCAAAAATTTATCAAACACATCAAAATAGGCTTCAAAATCGGGAATAGGATTTTCATCAGGAGCATGGTAATCAACCCCTAAGCCTCCCCCTACATTAATTACTTTAATGTAAGTACCTCGCTCTTCAAACCAGCTTTTCCATTCATTTACTTTCACACATAGGCTCTTAAAAACATTCATGTCCGTAATTTGAGATCCTACATGAAAATGCAATCCAACCAGATTAACGTGTTCGCAAGACCTCAAAACAGCTGCAGCCTGTTCTAATTCAGAATTTGGAACTCCAAATTTATTTTCGTCTAAACCTGTCGTAATGTAATGATGTGTATGAGCGTCTACATTGGGGTTGATGCGCAAAGATACATTTGCCTTCTCTCCTAAGTCAGCTGCTAACGCATTGATTACTTCAAGTTCCTGTATAGACTCCACGTTAAATGCAAAAATTTGATACTTTAATGCGGCTATAATTTCTTTGTCTGATTTACCGACTCCAGCAAAGGTAATCTTGCCAGCGTCAAAACCGACATCAATGGATTTTTGAACCTCATTACCACTTACACAATCGGCACCAAATCCTTTCGATTGAATAATCGACAATATTCTGTCATTAAAATTTGCCTTCAGCGCATAGTGGATATGAAAATTACGTTTATCAGCCGCATTTTTTGCGGCATCCAAAGTTCGTTCTAACAATGTTAGATCGTAGTAATAAAAAGGTGTTTCAACCCCTACTAATTTTTCTACTTGTTGATCGTCAAACAGCATTCCTTTTTTATCTTAAAATAATCTATTATGTAAAGAGCGCAACGCTTCCGTTTTGTGTTTAGAATCCAGCAATATCGACACGTTATAATCGGATCCTCCGTAAGAAATCATTCTAACGGGAAGATGTTTTACCGCGTCCAAAACACGCGCAGCATACCCATGTGTATTAGCTCCGAAATCACCTACCACACATACAATAGTCTGTCCTTCATCTACTCCTACTTTACCAAAGCCTTCTACTTCTTTAATAATCTCCAACAAATTGCTCGTATCATCAATGGATAAAGATACTGCTACTTCGGATGTTGTAATCATGTCAATCGGAGTTCTATATCGCTCAAAAATTTCAAATACTCTTCTCAAGAAACCGTAGGCTAAAAGCATGCGCGTGGAGTGGATATGTATGGCAGTAATACCATCTTTGGCAGCAATAGCACGTATAGAACCTTTCTCTCCTCCATTTTTTGAAATCAATGTACCCTTAGCCTGAGGATCCATTGTATTTAATAGACGCACCGGTACATTGTATTTTTGTGCTGGGAATACACTTTGTGGATGTAAAATTTTTGCCCCAAAATAGGCTAACTCAGCAGCTTCATCAAAGCTAAGGTTCGCAATCGGCTTTGTATTAGTTACTACCCTGGGATCATTATTGTGCATGCCATCAATATCTGTCCAGATTTGAACTTCATCTGCTCGAATAGCTGCGCCGATTAAGGATGCTGTATAATCTGAACCACCCCGACGTAAATTATCAATTTCGCCGAATGCGTTACGACAGATATATCCCTGTGTAATGAATAAGCTATTGGACGGATACTCTGCCAATATAGCACTCAATTTTTCACTGATATACTCTATTACCGGTTCATTATCTTCATCAATTTTCATGAAATCCAACGCAGGTAACAAAACAGAAGAAACACCTATTTCGGTAAGATGAAAGTGCCATAACGTCGTCGAAAGCAACTCCCCCTGTGCCAGTATAATCTTCTCTTCGGTAGGCGTAAAAATATCATTAGATAATGACGCAATATGATTAAAATGAGAATCAATTAGTTCCTGTCCCTTCTTAAGCCCCTCTTCGGTAGTAAACAACTCTTTAATTAACTCATTGTATTTATCTTTATGCGTTTTGATCAACTGATCTGCATCATCCTTCTTCCCATTCAGAAAAGCTTGACCTATTTCAACCAATGCATTTGTCGTACCCGATACCGCAGACAACACGACGATCTGGCGCTCAGATGGATTTACTATATCCAATAACCCTTTGATACGCGCTGCACTTCCTACAGAAGTACCGCCGAATTTTAGAATTTTCATATGTGTATAATTTGACTTTTAATTGTCATATGGAATATTCAGTATACGCTATATTTTCGTAAACCTGAACATTTCATAATTTAATATTTTTTTTAAGCCTGTGAATATACTTATTACAGGTGAATTATAACAAAAAAAGCGGCACAAATGCATTAAAAAGCTTTTGTGCCGCATATTATTTATGCGGAAAACCTACTTCTTCAGATTTTCAATCAAAAGAAGAGCTAATTCTTCTCCTATACGCTCTTGCGCTTCATTCGTAGCTGCACCAATGTGTGGTGTCAAAGAGACTTTAGGATGACTTAAAATCTCTTCTCTTGGTGTTGGTTCATTGTCGAAGACATCCAGTGCCGCAAATGAAACTTTACCAGAGTTGAGTGCATTTACCAGCTCCAACTCATCAATAACTCCACCACGTGACGCGTTTACAAGTGCAACACCCTCTTTAAGAATTCCGAATTCTTCTTTACCAATGACAGGTTTGTCCAAGAAAGGAACGTGCAAAGAGATGAAGTCGGCATTACGAAGTACTTCTTCCAATGCGACCTGTTTTACGGGCACATCTACCTGTATTCCACCTGAAAGTGTTAATGTGAGTGCTTGAGGTCCATCAAAGAGATCCGAATAAAGCACATCCATACCTAAGCCTAAAGCAATTTTAGCAGTTTCTCTCCCGATACGACCAAAACCGACAACCCCCAGTGTCTTACCTTGAAGTTCGATTCCCGCTGCATATACTTTTTTCAGCCCACCAAAATTAGTATTACCTTCCACAGGCATTTTACGATTTGAATCATACAGAAAACGTACGCCATTTAATAAATGTGCAAATACCAATTCTGCTACGGAATGGGAAGAAGCTGCCGGCGTATTTACAACAGCAATACCTTTTGATCGCGCGTAATCAACGTCGATGTTGTCCATACCTACACCTCCACGACCGATCACTTTAATATTAGGACAAACATCAATTAATGCCTGTCTTAGTTTCGTAGCACTACGCACGGTCACTGCATCATATTCATTTAATCGATTTGGTAACTCGTCTTGTGGAATATGTACTGTATCCACAATGAAGCCTGCATTTTCTAATATCTTTTTCCCGATAGGATCAATCCCATCATTCGCTAAAATTTTCATCTGTATATAATTACTTCGTGAGCTCACAAGCTCGGGTTATTCCTAAAATGTGATGAAGCTATCAGATTTATTCTCCCCATTATATGGTCTGAAAAATCATGATAGTCTCATATTGAAAAACTATTTGTGTTTTTCTTCAAATTCCCGCATTGCATCTACTAATGCGTTAATAGATGTGATACTTAGGGCATTGTAAATGGAAGCCCTAAAACCTCCTACCGAACGATGGCCTTTAATACCGATCAAATTACGTTCTTTAGCTAAAGCTAGAAATTCAGCCTCTAAATCCGGATTATCCATTACAAAAGTGACGTTCATACGAGATCTATCTTCTACTGCAGCCGTACCTTTAAAGAAAGGGTTGCGATCAATCTCTTCATATAATGTACGGGCTTTTACAATATTTTCTCGCTCGATCACGGAGACCCCTCCTTTGGCTTTTAACCAACGAAGATTCAACATCGACACATAAATTGAATATACTGGAGGTGTATTGTACATGGACCCTGCTTTGATATGTGCTTCATAATCAAAAATAGCGGGTAGGCTACGTCTACTTTTACCTAAAATTTCGTCTTTGATGATGACTAACGTGACACCGGCTGGTCCCATGTTTTTTTGTGCACCAGCGTAGATCAAATCATAATCGGACACATTTATCACACGGCTCAGTATATCGGAAGACATATCCACTACAGTAGGAACCGAAGCGTTTGGTTTGTCAAAAACTTCCGTTCCATAGATCGTATTATTAGAAGTATAATGGAAATAGGCTGAATCTGCCGGAACTTCAAACCCTTTGGGAATATAATTATAGTTTTTATCACTTGAGGAAGCTACAATTTCTATTTGACCTATTTTTTTTGCCTCTTTAGCTGCTTTTGTAGCCCATACGCCAGTATCAAAATAAGCAGCTTTACCACCTTCTGGCAATAAATTCAACGGAACCATTGCAAATTGCTGACTTGCACCACCTTGCAAAAATAATATCGAATAATTTTGTGGCACATTTAGCAATTCACGTACTAAACGTTCTGTTTCTATTACCACTTCTTCGAATTCTTTGGAACGATGAGATATTTCTAAAATTGACAATCCCGTATTATTAAAATCCAATACTGCTTGAGACGCTTCTTGAAAAACTTCTTTAGGTAAAATACATGGACCTGCACCGAAATTATGTTTCATTTTTAAGTGTTGTTTTAAGGTGAAATTTTAATCACAAATTTACACTTTATTTTGTGTTATTTTAAATGAAATTAAATTTTTATTATCAAATATTCAAGTTTTATCACTTTTTTATAAAACATTGACACTTCGTGACAAGTACAATCTTTTGAATATTAAACCTAGTACACCACTATTTTTCATCGATAACTGAGAAATTTCAGTTCTTATTCATCACGAAATATTAATGCCAAAATTTAAAGATTTCATCTAAAAAAATCGTATCTTCGCATGCGAAGTGCCTAAATTAGGGCACTTTGTTTAGTTTTACAGAAACCAGGTAAATATGGCTGAAGAAACAGAAAATGAAAACAATTTAATGCCTGCTCACGACAGGATTGTTCAAATTAATATTGAAGACCAGATGAAAGCTGCTTACATCGACTATTCGATGTCAGTAATTGTCTCTCGTGCTCTTCCTGATGCAAGGGATGGATTGAAGCCGGTACACCGCCGTGTTTTATACGGCATGTTAGATCTAGGTGTTACATCCGGAAAGCCTTATAAAAAATCGGCTCGTATTGTAGGGGACGTATTAGGTAAGTATCACCCGCATGGTGATTCATCTGTTTATGATGCAATGGTACGTTTGGCACAAAATTGGTCAATGCGCTATCCTCTTGTCGATGGCCAAGGTAATTATGGATCTTTAGATGGTGACCCGCCGGCAGCAATGCGTTATACTGAAGCCCGTCTTCGCAAAATTGCTGAAGAAATGTTGGCCGACATCAACAAAGATACAGTGGACTTTCAGCTTAACTTTGATGACTCCTTAGAAGAACCGACTGTATTACCGACACGTATCCCTACCTTATTAGTAAACGGAGCTTCCGGTATTGCCGTGGGTATGGCTACAAATATGGCTCCTCATAATTTAACAGAGGTCATCGATGGAACCATCGCCTATATAGACAATCGCGAAATCGAGGTTACTGAATTAATGCAATTCGTAAAAGGCCCTGACTTCCCAACGGGTGGTTTGATCTATGGACATCATGGTGTAAGGGAGGCTCTGGAAACAGGCAGGGGGCGTATAGTAATGCGGGCAAAGGCTGAAATCGAAACCACAAAATCAGGTCGCGAAATCATTGTCGTCACCGAAATTCCGTACCAGATCAACAAAGCTGATATGATCAAGCGAACAGTGGATTTGATCAATGAAAAGAAAATTGAAGGTATTTCAGAAATACGTGATGAATCCACACGGGATGTCCGGATAGTGTACGAGATAAAACGTGACTCAAATGCAAATGTTGTCTTAAATAATTTATATAAACATACCTCATTACAGACTTCATTCTCTGTAAACAACATTGCGCTTGTAAAAGGAAGGCCAATGTTAATGAATCTGAAAGATATGATTCATGAGTTTGTAGAGCATAGACACGAAGTCGTAATTCGTCGTACAAAATATGAATTAGCTGAAGCAGAAAAACGTGCTCACATACTCGAAGGATATTTAATTGCACTAGATCATCTAGACGAAGTCATCAAATTAATACGTAGCTCGGATACTCCGGAAGATGCACGTATTGGATTGATGGAACGTTTTGGATTGAGTGATATCCAAGCTCGAGCTATTTTGGATATGACATTACGTCGTCTTACAGGACTGGAACGTGATAAGATCAAAGAAGAATATGCGGAATTGATGAAGACTATCGAATATTTGAAATCTGTATTAGCCGATGAAGGTTTACGTATGCAGATCATCAAAGACGAACTCGCTGAAATCAAAGAGAAATATGGTGATGAACGTCGTTCAGTAATCGTACACTCTGCCGAAGATATGACGATGGAAGATTTTGTAGATGATGAGGAAGTCGTGATCACGATATCGAATAACAGTTATGTAAAACGTACCCCATTGTCGGAATACAAACGTCAGGGACGGGGTGGTAAAGGAGCAATCGGAACGAATACACGAGACGAAGACTTTACGGAACATATTATTACAGCCACAGCACATAATTATATGTTGCTATTTACCGAATCCGGACGCTGTTTTTGGTTACGTGCATTCGAAATCCCGGAAGGAAGCCGTACCTCACGAGGTAGAGCATTGCAGAATATTATCAACATTCCGAAAGAAGAGAAAATTAAAGCCTATATACTAGTGAAGAATCTGAAAGACCAGGATTATCTGGAAAACAATTTCATCATTATGTGTACAAAAAAGGGAACAATCAAAAAAACTTCTCTAGAAGCCTATTCTCGTCCAAGAGCAAATGGCATTAATGCAATCAATATCAATGAAGGAGATCAATTGATCGAAGCATCTTTGACAAGTGGCACAAGTGAAATCGTAATGGCTTTACGATCAGGTCGTGCTATTAGATTTAATGAATCAACGGTAAGACCAATGGGTAGAACAGCAACAGGAGTTCGCGGTATTACATTAGCTTCAGAAAAAGATGAAGTAGTTGGCATGATTAGTGTTGATAATTCTGAAGCAACGGTGTTGGTTGTCTCCGAAAAAGGGTATGGAAAACGTACTGATATAGACGATTATCGTGTTACAAACCGTGGCGGTAAAGGAGTAAAAACCATAAATGTTACCGACAAAACGGGGGAACTTGTAGCAATCAAAGGTGTCACCGATCAAGATGATTTGATGATCATCAACAAATCCGGTATCGTGATTCGTATTGGTGTAGAGACATTAAGAGTAATGGGTAGAGCAACACAGGGTGTAAGATTAATTACATTGAAAGACAGTGATGCAATCGCTTCCATCACCAAAGTTGCTCGTGAAGAAGAAGAGGACGATATTCCAAATGATCTTACAGATCAGGATTCAGAAAACACCGAATCTAACGATCAACATAATGATAAAACTGAAGAATAATAAGATTATGAAAGCGTTTACAGCTTCACTATTATTTTTAACTATTAGCGGAACTGTTGTAGCTCAATCCAATTACAAGGAAAGCTCCAACAGTTTCGCCAAATATTCGAAAACTGGCGAGTTAACTCACCTTGAAGGTGCTAAGAAGTTTATTGATGCAACGTATAAAACGAAGCGCGACTCTTCCAATACAAGAGTGAATCTATTACGCGCGATGATTTATAGCTCAATGGCTTACTCCGACTCCACACGTAAAATCAAAAATGACAAAGATCCAATAGAGATTGCAGCGAATGCTTTATCACGAATAAAGCCTAAAGATTTAAATAAATCCCAAGGAGAAGTGGATTATATAAAACAGAATCTCGCTGCAGCTTATATTTATAAAGCAAATAAATCCATTGAAGGAAAAAAATTTGAGGATGCTTATTCTGATTTTCTACAAGTCGAGAAATTGGGATCAAAGGGAGAAGATGTAACCTATAACTTGGCACTGTTAGCTAGCCAGACGAATAAAATAGATGACGCTGTATTCTATTATAAAAAATTAATAGACAGTACAAATGCTGATGCTAATAAATACTTGGAATTAGCAAACCTCTACCATAAAAAGGGGGAAAACCAACTGTATCTGAACACACTTCAGACTGCTAGGACAAAATTTCGTGACAATAAAGATGTTCTTTTCCAGCTAATAGAAGTCTATGCTCAAAACAAATCTTATGCAGCAATTGTTCCTATTATTGACGAAACATTAAAGTTTGAACCTGAAAATATCCAATTAAATTATCTAGCTGGTTTCGCAAATGAAAACGAACAAAATATTGAAGCAGCAAAGAGGTATTACACAAGAGTAATCCTGTTGGATGATGGTAATTACGATGCGAATTTAGCGTTGGGCTTGATTCACCTAAATGCATTTTTGAAAGATAAAAACAATCTTGAAGCACAATACGATGCACAAAGTCATCTGTTGAAAGCGAACGAAATTAAACCCTACGCTGTAAATACACTCAAAGGATTGGTTCTATTTTATGAAGCAGCTGATGATGTGATACAGCTAGACAGAGTTAACATGTTATTAAATCAACTTTCGAATAATTAATAGTACAATAGACATGAATTATTTAAACAAAGCAATAGTTCTTTCCGTATTGATAGCAGCAGGAGCATCTACGGCTTATTCACAAAGTAGTAACGTAAAAAAGGCAGCTACTAATATTCAAAAACTTGAAGAATTTAAAAGTGCAGGCAGTGCCGAATTAGGTAAAGCAAATCTGACGACAGCAAAACAAGCTATCGATGAAGCCAGTGTGCATGTTAAAACTAAAGATTTGGCAGATACATGGATGTATTATTCCCTGGTATATGCTAATATTGCTATTCTTGAAAAAAGTAGTGAAGCGGCTACAAAAGCAGTAGCAGGTATTGCAAAAGCAAAAGAATTAGATAAGGACAATAAAAATACCGCAAACATTGAAGCCGCCGGTCAATTGATAGGTCAATACAATTTTAATGAAGGTGTGGGATCCTGGGAAAAGCAAGAATTCAAGTCTGCTTATACATTCTTCGATGAAGCCCTGACCTATTTACCAGGAGATACTACATTAATTTATTATTCGGGATTAGCAGCAATACAATATCACGATTTTAATAATGGCATAGAAAAATATAAGCAGCTGTTAGATAGAAAGGATTTTTCAGCGCATAAACTGGTAGTAGTCGATTTACCTAAATTATACTTATCGTTGGGAGATACTACTTCTGCTATTGAATATGCAGCTCAAGCGGCTCAAGCCTATCCAAATGATAACGATGCTGTAATTCAAAATATTGAATTAAACCTAATCGTTGGAAACGAATCTAAAATTGTTTCTGAAATTGAAAATCAATTAACTAAAGATTCTCAAAACAAAAGATTGTATTATTATTTGGGTATCGCATATTCGGCTGCTAATGATTCTCAAAGGGCTTTAGAAGCTTATAAAAAAGCGATTGAGATAGATCCAGATTATGCAGATGCAAACTTGAATGCTGGGGTTGTATTAATAAACTCGATTCGTGAAGAATTGCAAATCATTAACGAAGACAAAACGTTAAACAACAATCAATATACTGAAAAAGTAAATGCACTAAAAGAAAAGATTAAGCCAGCTGAAGTCTACTTTACAAAAGTAATTGAATCTGATCCAAAAAACGAAAGTGCATTGAGAGGACTTAAAGGGCTTTACGATTTCACACAGGATGAAGCCAAAGGAAAAGTTATTCAAGACAAATTAAATGATTTAAATTAATAAAAACAATAAGGTGTATAAAAAAGGAGAAGGAGATGCCAATTGGCATCTCCTTCTCCTTTTTTATACATTGCTCAGTGCAGAGGTAATCCTATGTATTCTAAAAATGGCTATTTTATAGTGTAGAGGTGTATACAGAGCAAAAGAAAGTCTTATAAGTCCTCTTCACGGTGCTAATATTCTACATAGCGTTAGGTATATTTTCGCAAAATTGAAAAAACACTAAATTACGACCAACAAATAAAAAATCCCAAATGCCTTGACATTTGGGATCAAATACGATATATTATAACATGTATTTCTACAACAATATTACCAGTAAATAGTATATAAAGCTATTGTAATAAAAGTAACGATCAATGCTCCAACAATAAAACCGGGATGCATTCTAAACATTTTGACATCAATCTCAAGTCCTTTCGGTACTACTCCGCGCGCATTTTCAATTTTACTAATAATGATCATTCCAATAATACAAATGATAAATACAAAACCCATACGATCTAGAAATGGAATTTCATAAAGACCACTAGTAGGACTAATAACAGCAAAATTCATCGAACTTAAAAAGGAAAGATCGACATATCCTGGCAAGAATTTGAAGAAGATTGAAAACAAAAAACCACCAATAGTTGCAAATAACGCTGCATTGGATGTTGTTTTCTTCCAAAAGAATCCTAAAATAAACATTGCAAAAATACCAGGAGAAACAAATCCGGTATACTCTTGAATATATTGAAAGCCTCCTTTTTTATCGATTCCCAAATGCGGTGCAATAATTACCGCTAAAATCATGGATACGATAATGGTAATTTTACCGACATTTACCAATTGTCTCTCCGAAGCATCTTTATTGAATACTTTTTTATAAACATCTAAAGAGAATATTGTTGCAATACTATTCGCTTTACCGGCTAAAGAAGCTACAACTGCAGCTGTAAGAGCGGCAAAAGATAATCCCTTCAAACCTGTAGGTAACAGATTTAACAATACGGGATACGCTCGATCTGGATTGGTCTCTCCTGCTTGAAGCATTTCTTGTTGAAATAACCCGTCTTTCCACAACACATAAGCAGCAATACCTGGTAGTACGACAATAATAGGCATCAACAGTTTTAAGAATGCAGCGAATAAAATTCCGTTACGGGCAGTTTTAAGATCCGCTCCTAAGGCTCTTTGCGTAATATACTGATTACATCCCCAGTAATTAAGATTAACGATCCACATACCACCTACCAACACCGTCAACCCAGGTAAATCGAGATAATTTTCGTTATCGGGCTCCAATATCATGTGAAAATGTTCAGATGCTTTATCCGTCATAATTTGATATCCTTGCAGAATTCCACCTCCACCACCAAAATGGTCAGAGACCAGAGTTAATGCTAAATAGGTCGTAGCCAAGCCTCCTAAAATTAAAAAGAAAACTTGAATTACATCGGTGTAACCAATTACCTTCATCCCACCTAACGTAATAATAATAGCAAATACGGCAATTGCATACATACAGAACGTGAGGCTAATCCCAGAAATACTGCTCACGGCAAGCGCACCCAAATAAAGAATAGATGTCAGATTAACTACTACATATAACATAAGCCAAAACACAGCCATAATCATGGCAACAGTGCCATTATAACGCTGATTAAGGAACTGTGGCATCGTAAAAATCTTATTCTTCAGGTATACTGGAATAAAGAAAATAGCTACTACAATTAATGTAATTGCAGCCATCCACTCATAAGTAGCTATCGCTAAGCCCATCTTGAATCCTGAACCGCTCATACCGATAAATTGTTCGGCAGAAATGTTAGATGCGATAAGAGAAGCTCCAATTGCCCACCATGTTAATGACCCCTCAGCTAAAAAGTAATCTTTCGACTCTGTTCCCTCGGTTTTCACGTTTTTCTTATAATAAACCCAAAGTCCATAGGAGGCAACAATCACAAAATAAATCAGGAACACAATGTAATCTTGTGTACTTAAATAATTATTCATTGGCTTAATTTGATATTAGTTTAGAGTTTAAATGTAAGAAAATGTTTGGACTTATATAAACCTATTAATTAAATTTTCAAAATATTCTTGATGCTCACTAATTGAGTTAAGGTCACCACATACAATCTATCCATCCTAATTGCGAAAGACTCCACAAAGTAACCAGCATTTCAAATATCTAAATACTGGTTACTGTTTTATTATGCAAATGCCCTATCTCCTTTTTGATAAGGGTAATCTCCATCAAATTTACCCGGAATCTTTACATATCGTAATGCTTGTGTCATTCCTACTTCAGAGGTAAAAAAGCCGATAAGCGTTAGTTGCTTCAGCATTGTAAAGAAGTGATTGGGAAGCTCATCTAAATCATTAACTTTATTGGCACTTTGATTTTGCTTATTTGTCGAATTCTCATTTTGGTTGGCTCTACTATCCTGCTCTCTTGCTTTCTCTTTCTCTCTTTTCTCTTTTTGATAATCCTTCGCTTCTTTATCCAATGTATTTACAAATTGTAGACGCTCTTCCTGTGTCAATACTGCAAATTTCTTATTAAATGCTTTTTGTGAAATTTCATCTACTTTGGATAACCCTTCTAAAAACGATTTTTGATCTACTGATGTATAACAATCTCTTATCATTATCGGAATAAAAGCACCAACATTTGCATCTTTCGCTCCCGGAGTTGAGGTACGAGGTAAAACAGCCTCTGCCAATTCGTTTAATAAATCCACATTAGTTTGCTCAAATAATATTGCTATATCTTTAGAAGATGGTCTTGTACATCCTTCTAAAAATAAATTAGCACCGATTACAGATCCACCTATAATCATCGCAACTCGCTGTATTGCTTGTCTTCTGTTCATCTTTTTTAACTATTAAAAAGTATAATTAATCTCCCAGCCCGTACGGTACGTTCTTTTGACAAATTGGTTTACATCATCAAAATTAGTAACGCGCATCTTATCATTATCCCACAATAATTTTAACCCACGACCTGGGTATCTATTATTGATTTTCAAATCAGATCCTCTAATAGCCAAATTAGCCATTAATAGTGCTTCCGTCAAAGGACCGGCAATTTCAAAAGGTGAAGACATCTCCATATTACCGTAACCGGCAAGACATCCTTCTACCCACTGTGCCCAATGCCCAGATGCACCTCCTTCTACTCGGGCATATTTTTGTTTTACTTCTCTATATTTTTTATCCGTTGGCAATAATCTTGGATTATCGGCATACGTATCTGCCAAAATCTTACCTTTTTTTCCGATAAACAGAATACCGTTCCCACCATCACCAAACATTTCATTTGGTCCTAATTCTTCCGGTCTCGGTGGTTGAATACCACCGTCCATCCAATGAATTTTTACATCACTTTTAGTTTTTGCTGTTTTAGGAAAAGTCAATGTTGCATAACTAGATGGAGGGCATGATTCTGGAAAATATCCGCGTTTGAACTCATCCACATATATCGATCCTACACTTGCTTGCACGTCTTTCACATACTGTAATCCATAAATACTAAATGGAGCTTCCATATTATGACAGCCCATATCACCTAGTGCCCCCGTGCCATAAGGCCACCACCCCCTCCAATTAAATGGAACCAGTTTATCAAAATAATCAGTCTGTGGTGCTGTACCTAACCATTTGTCCCAATCCAATGTATTCGGAACTTGTGCTTTTTGAGCGGGCCAAGAAATACCTTGTGGCCAAACCGGTCTATCTGTCCAACAATAAATTTCTTCCAAATCTCCGATAAGTCCCGCATCAACCCACTCACGCATCTGACGCACGCCATCCCCAGATGAACCTTGGTTACCCATCTGCGTCACTACTTTATATTTTTTGGCGGCATCTGTCAAAACCCTTGCTTCCCAAACATCATGAGCCATTGGCTTTTGTACGTACACATGCTTGCCAAGCTGCATCGCTGCTAAAGTTTGTATAGCATGGTTGTGATCTGGAGTAGAAATTGATACCGCATCAATATGTGCATACTCTTTATCCAACATTTCCCGGAAATCGGTATAAAACTTTGCTTTAGGAAAATTCTGAACCGAATTCTTCGCTCTTACGGTATCTACATCACATAGATAAGCAATATTCGCTTTTCCACTTTTGAAAAAATTATTTACATCCGATTGTCCCATTCCTCCGACACCGATCGATGCAATTTGGAGCATGTCGCTTGGCGCCCTATATCCCTCGCCTCCGAGTACATGTCTCGGTACTATAGTAATACCAACCGCTGCTATGGCTGCTTTCTTTATAAAATCTCTTCTACTTTCGTTTGTTTTGTCCATGTTATATAGGTCTAATTGCGTATAATTACAAATTCCCTTTTTTTAATTCCGAAACAGCAAAGTCTACAGCTCTAGCCGTCAAAGCCATATACGTTAACGAGGGATTTACACAAGCTCCTGATGTCATACTTGCACCATCTGTAACAAATACATTTTTTGCATCCCAAACTTGATTATACTTATTTAAAACCGAATTTTTTGCATCCGTACCCATACGCGCCGTACCCATTTCGTGAATCCCCATACCGAAGGCATAATCATTATCATAGGTATACACATCTTTCACACCTACTTTTTCTAACATTTCCTTCATCTCCTCTGCCATATCTTTACGCATTTTTTTCTCATTGTCTTTTAGCTCCATATCCATAGACAATACCGGCAAGCCCCATTTGTCTTTTGTATCTTTATCTAAAAAGATGCGATTTTCGTGATATGGTAGAATTTCACCAAATGCAGTAAACCCGACTGACCAATTACCAGGTTCAAGCATAGCATCTTTCCAGTCTCCACCTACACTCATCTCTGCTACTTCACCCGACCAACGCCCGCGATTCGCAGCTCCTTGATATCCAAAACCGCGTACATATTCGCGTTGCTTTGTGTCTCCATCCACGTTGACAAAACGAGGAACATACAATCCGGTCGGTCTACGTCCGAAAATATACTTATCTTCATATCCCTCTACTGTTCCACCGGCACCAACCCGGAAATGGTGATCCATTGCATTATGTCCCAATTCACCACTGCTGCTTCCCAGTCCATCTTCCCACACATCGGTGGCAGAATTCATTAATACCCAAGTTGAGTTAAACGCAGAAGCACATACAAAAATCACTTTAGCAAAAAATTCATAGGTTTGATTTGTTTCCGCATCAATAATTCTTACACCTTTAGCTTTCTGTGTATCCTTGTCATAAATAATCTCAGTAACAATAGAGAAAGGTCGCAAGGTTAGGTTACCTGTGGCCACTGCAGGTGGCAATGTCGAAGACTGTGTACTAAAGTATGCTCCGAAATTACAGCCTAACCAACACTGGTTTTGGTACTGACAATTGATACGTCCGGTATGTGGTTTAGTAATATTAGCCGTTCTTCCCATGATGAAATGACGTTGACCACCATATTCTTTCTTTAATCGTGAAGCAAGATCTTTCTCGACAATGTTCATATCCATAGGAGGCATAAACTCGCCATCGGGCAATACGGCTAATCCATCACGATTACCCGAAATCCCGGCCCATTTTTCGGCGTAGCTATACCAAGGAGCAATATCTGCATATCGGATAGGCCAATCTGTACCATGTCCATCTTTTAAATTAGCCTCAAAATCAAGCTCTGAAAAACGGTAACTTTGACGTCCCCACATCAAAGATCTCCCTCCTACATGGTACCCTCTAAACCAATCAAAACGCTTGATTTCTGTATATGGACTTTCTTTTTCATTAACCCAGAAGTCCAAATTTTTCTCATTCAATGGATAATCACGTTTTAATACCGGATAATCTGCTTCCATTTGTTTTGTACGACCACCGCGATGTGGGTATTCCCATGTCTCTTTATTCGCATGATAATCCTTAACATGTTCAACATTCCGACCACGTTCCAACATAATGGTTTTTAACCCCTTCTCCGTAAGCTCTTTCGCAGCCCATCCTCCACTGATACCCGATCCAATTACTATTGCATCATAAACATTGTCTGCCATATTTCTTCTACTAGTTTGTTTCTAACTATTTTCAATTCTGTTCTCTATTTTTTCATCCTTAAAGAGTATTTAAGAATAGGATATTTTTTTTGCATTAAAAGTTGTCTACTTCTCGGTAGGCATTTACCAAAGCTATTTCACCCTCGTTTCCCGATTTCGACATACCGTGCTCCATACCTACTATGCCTTTGTAACCTTTTTCATACAACCATTTAAATACATTTTTATAGTTAATTTCTCCTGTCGTAGGTTCTTTTCTTCCTGGATTATCTCCCACTTGAATATACGCAATCTCGCTCCAACACTGGTTCATCAAATTGATCAAATTTCCTTCGTTCTTTTGTTGGTGATACGCGTCATATAGAATTTTACATGACGGACTATTCACCGCTTTACAAATTTCATAGGTTTGATCGGTGAAGCGCAGAAAAAGATCTGGAGTATCACTTAGAGGTTCTAAAACCATCGTAATTCCATGCGGTTCGAATATTTCAGCACCTCTCTTTAATCCTTCTATTACATGTGCCGTTTGTATACCAATCGGGAGATGACGATCGTAGTCTCCCGGCACTACTGTTACCCATTTGGCATTCACACGCTTCGAAATTTCAACAGAATCTCGACATCCTTTCAAAAATATATCTACATGCTCTTGCTTGCCTGCTGCCAATGTATTTGCTCCATTCCCCCCTTTTGGCACAACGAATACCCCCATTCTCATACCTAACTTAGCAAGCAGCTCTCCCACCTTTTTTTGCTCTTCCACGGGACGTCCGGACATACCATTATCTTCAATACTACGAAAGCCCAGATCATACATATATTGTATTTCATCGAGGAAATTTTTACCTGCCGAAGTACTAAACATACCTTGATGTGGGGCATAGTCTAATTTAAACGTTTGATTCTTCATGTTATTATTACCTGATGTAGATGCTTTTAAAGATGAACCAAGAAACACAGAGCTTCCAATAAGTAAACCTGCATTTTTAACAAAATCTGATCTTTTCATAATGTATATAATTGTTCGTTAAACAAATAAGGCTTAGTCGGTCTAGTAACTGCGTCTACATACTGAGGAATAGTGCTAACTGCCTGTTTAGACTGATCATAATCCTTGTATAAAAATGGTTCATAAATATCCCAAGCAACTTTATAGGTCCCCATCCAAAAAGGATCAATTTTAACCTTATGAGCAGGTTTTTCATCGGCGTTGGGAGAACTATTGCTTCCCATCATAAATATACCTCCCGGAATTTCTTCCATAGTAAGCCCAAGTGCGATGTCCTCGATCTGCTGAACATAACGCTTATGAGCAATTTGAGCCTGCAAAATCGAAATACTCAAAACAGAAAACAAGAAAATTCTATTCATTAAATATCACATTATAGGTTCAGTATATCTAATTTGATAAACTAAGTCTAAAGTAGTAAATAAAATTCAGGTTACTGACATGAAAAAATAACAAAGCCGTTACAATAGTGTAATTATCACACTATGCCAAATTAAAGAAAGAAATAATCCAATAATAATACTTGCTCCTATTATTGTATTTGCAAGTTTAGTATTTAAACCAAACTGTTGTACAACAACACTCGTTGCGACTAGACTTGGCATAACCATTTCAAAGACGGAAACTTGGTAGAAAGTTCCATGTAATCCCATTAAAAGCGTAAGTATGATCAGAATAAAAGGACTTAAAATCAGTTTATAGACCAAGGAATATGAAATTAAATTCAATTCCTTCTTCCAGTTCTTAAAATTCAACTGCATGCCTATCGAAAAAAGTGCTAAAGGTGAAACCGTTGAAGCAAAAGCGGTGAGCAAACCTTGAGATACTTCATTAAGCCATACATCCCGAAAAATAACAGCAATTACACATGCAACAAGGGGAGGAAAGGAGAATATTCTTTTAATAATAAAAGAAGTTCTGTCTTCTGTCTTAAGTCCGACTTTTTTAGCACCTAGAGCAAGTATTACTCCCCATGAAGACAAAATAAAAAAAGTGGTTTGATCACTTACAATACCAATTTTTAAATATTCCTCTCCGAAAAAAGTTATAATCAATGGAAACCCAATAAACGATGTATTACTTAATCCCGAAACTAGGATTAAAGTCCTTAAATTGCGATTCGAGAGTTTTAGAAATATATTAAGGTACTTAAAAAACAAAAATGATCCGCCAAAAACCAGGAACGGCAGCACGACCGTAAATAGATAAGCGATATTCCAGTCAATCTGTGGTATGCATTTAAGTGCCACAGCTGGAAGAGCAACATATATTACCCATATATTGATCCCTTTATAGGCATTTGCGTCTACCAACTTGGTTTGTTTGACAATAAAACCTGCCACCAAGGCAATCAAGATTATTAGAAAATTTAACACGACAGCAAAGAAAAGGCTTTTGAAATGATTTCAAAAGCCTTTCGCTAACAATTCTCCATTAAAAATCTAAATTTTTAGCTTTTTAAGCAAATTTGTATCCACCGTAATGTATGTTGGATAATAGATATTGTTGCCTCCAATTCGAAAAGAAGGTTTAATTTTCAATGTCATAAAATTATCGCTTTTCTCTCTTTTAAAAAGTTCATCAAAAATCTTTTCCACATAATTATCCTTTTTATCTGCTCCAAATAAATTTAGCTTAAAACTTAATGGAACTATACTAGATTCATTGGTTGTTAAACGAATATTTTCGTCAACTGTTCCTTCGAATACCGGATTGCCTTGTATTTCTATCAAATATTTAAATTGGTTGATGGCGGCAGTTGTCTGGGAAGGATTGGTTATCTTTAAATTTACGTTCGCTTCCAAAGGAAGATCCTTTCTCAAAATAGCCAATGCGATACTGGGTACAGAAGCTAGATTAATTCCATTTCCTGTATCAAAACTTTCAACGGATTTACCACCTACCAACATGCTATTGACGGATTGTATGTCATACCTACATTTCGCTAAAGCTTCTACCTGCGCTCGTTTGCTCGCAACACATCCGAAAATGACAAGAGATAATACAATGACCCCTGATAATAACCTTATTTTTTTCATCTGTTAATATTTTTTTATGTCTGTCAGATGGATCGTCCATCTTTATTATTATTTTTTCCCAAAATTATATGATACACCTAACGTGAAAATTGAATTACCGGCCTTTAAATATTCGTTATCCACTACACCAATATTAAAACCTGTTGTGTATTGCAGTTGAAAACCTTTAAAAAGTTCCAGACGGGTAAAAAATACGGGTTCAATAAACAAGTTTTCTTCTTTTTGCACACCTACCCCATCTACGACAAAATCTGTCATACCAACTCTACTTAGCCGAATTGCCGTACCGTAATTTAATTCCCTTTTATTGCCAAACAAATTAAGTTTGCGCTTTTGAGTCGAGGAATAGTTTATTTGCACAAATATTTTATCAAAATCCATTTCTCGGATTTCAACGGCTTCAAACCCTGTTGTAGATGCCCGTTTATCAATATTCAGGGTATTGCCTATACCATACCCACCATAAAATTCCAATATCTGTCTTTTATCTTTCCCCATCTTGGCAAAATAGCCTATTCCCCCTTCGATCAATTTTTGATCGAACTGTTCGTTGGATTTTATACCACTTTTTATATAGGATCCATTCGTGATTATTGCGATATGATCTGTAGCTGCCACACCAAAAGATCCACTCATATTACCTTGTGTATTTATGTGTCCTGAAATAAATGCTTCGCCCTGATTTCTAAACATCGGAGTAGGCGGTACATTAGGCATGTACATCGAACTACAGCCTGTCAATAAAAAAAGAACCGCCAGAACGATTAACAGTTGAAGTTTTTTTAAAATCATCCCTGCTGAGTATAAACAATCATGCCAAATTTACCGTTATCTCAAACTTAGACAAAGTATCTTTTATTTCCTTATATAAAAAATATCCTTAAGCAATTTGCAATTGCTATTAAGGACATTTACTCATTTTAAATAAAATCTACAACTCGTCTATCGTAGGTGTGCTATCCGTTTCCGGAGCCTTGTCGATCAATTCCATAAATTGATCCAACTTAGGTGTTATGATGATCTGTGTCCGTCTATTTCTAGCTTTCCCCTCTGGAGTAGTATTATCCGCTATAGGATTGTACTCACCACGTCCCCCTGCAGTTAATCTTTTAGGTTCTACACCGTAATTATTTTGTAATGCCTGTACAACAGATGATGCTCTTAATGTACTCAAATCCCAATTGTTACGAATGTTTGTTTTAGAGATAGGATCGCTATCTGTGTTACCTTCTATAAGGACTTCGTAATCCTTATAATCTTGAATAATTTTTGCGATTTTACTCAATGTTTCTCCCGCTTTATCAGATATTTCATAACTACCTGATTTGTAAAGCATATTATCAGAGAGAGAAATATACACCACACCTTTTAATACTTTTACGTCAACATCGCGCAATTCTTCACGACTCAGTGAACGCGTTAAATTATTTGTCAATACTACATTCAATGAATCACTCTTATTTTTTGTATTTACAAGATGTTGAATATACTTATTTGAAGCATTGATCTCATCCACTAGTTTAGAGATATTTACATTGCCTTGCGAGTTTTGCGATATACTCTTATCCAATGTCGTTTGCAATTTTGAATAGGCTTCTTTTAATGCAGCATTATTCTTTCTTTCCTGTTCCAATTGGTCTTCCAAACTTTTCACTTTGGCTCGACTTTCCGCTAAATCTACTTGACCCTTCTGGTAAAGTGTTGCTAAATCCTGATGTTGTGTTTGCAATGCCAAATATTTTTTATTGCTAACACAGCTCGCCATTACTAAACTACCCAGTAATATAGTTAATGGAATTATTTTTTTATGTTTAAGCATACTCTTATTGTTTTTCACGTACGTGAAGATAGCAAATTAAATGCCTTTCTTATATCATGTTAACAATATTTAAGTATATTACATCAATAAGCCTTCAATCAGGGAGATTGAAGGCTTACTATTAACCAATTATTAACCTAAATTATGAGTTAAACGATAATCAATTCCTATACCAAAAAACACTCAATCAATTTATATTAACATATTTTAACAATTGCACAACGATGTAAAACCATATCGGTAACTATTGATTAAGATTCTCAACCAATCAATTATTATTATATCGCATCGCTACCATATTATTTAATTAATTTAGCGCCATGGACATCGCAAAAATTCTTCAAAACTTACGTATCGAATCGTTGAATCCCATGCAGCTGGAGGTTACGAAAAAATTCAGTCCCAAGCAGGATCTGGTCGTTCTCTCTCCTACCGGAACCGGTAAAACGCTCGCTTTTTGCCTAATTATCAAGCAGCTACTGGATCCATCCCTAAAAGACGTTGTTCAAGTACTCATTATTGTACCTACACGGGAACTAGCGCTACAAATAGAATCTGTTATTAAAAAAGTAGTAATAGGTCATAAGGTGACTTGTTGTTATGGCGGTCATGACACTAAAATCGAACGGAATACATTAAAAGAAGCACCTAGCATACTCATTGGCACCCCCGGACGTCTCATATACCATCTCGATAGAGGACATTTTAATCCCAGACAAATACACACTGTAGTATTAGACGAGTTTGACAAATCATTGGAACTCGGTTTTCAGGCTCAAATGTCTAATTTGCTATCACAGATTAATCAAATTGAACACAAAATCTTAACCTCTGCAACGAAATTAGTTGAATATCCTGATTTTTTAACACTCAACGATCCTGTTACCGTTGACTATTTAACGGATAATGAAAGTATTCCTAATCTGACGTATAAAAAGGTCATCTCTTCTCCTCAACATAAACTCAAAACTCTTTTCAAATTACTCTGTCAGCTGGGCGACAAAAAAATATTAATTTTTTGTAATCATCGGGATGCTGTAGATCATATCAGTGAGCTGCTGGAAGATCGTATGTTAATTCATGATGTTTTCCACGGTGGTCTAGAACAAAGAGACCGAGAACTAGCACTCTTAAAGTTTAGAAATAATAGCAATCGCATATTATTAACAACAGATTTAGCTGCACGCGGTCTTGATATTCCAGCCGTAGATACCATCATCCATTATCAATTACCTTATAAAGAAGATGCATTCATTCACAGAAACGGACGTACCGCACGTATGAACACCGAAGGAGACGTTATTATAATGCTCAAACCAGACGATGATTTCCCGTACCTGTCTGGTCCAACCGAAGAGATTACATTGGAGGAGGAATACGAGTTACCGTCAAACACACCTTATGCTACACTTTATATCCCCGTTGGTAAAAAAAATAAAGTAAACAAAATTGATTTGGTCGGATATACGCTTCAGCTTGATGGTGTAGAAAAAGAGGATATTGGCATTATTGAAGTTAAAGACAATGAAGCTTATATCGCGGTAAAAAGAAGTATAGCATCCCGCATTCTCAAGAATGATGGATCAGGAAAGATTAAGGGTAATAAAATTAAATTTATGCGAACTTAAACTTATAGAAAATCTATTACTTCTTGGGGCACTAATTTATCAACTGCCCCTCCGTTCGCTAAAATATCCCGAACGATTGTCGATGAAATATGGGCAGTACCACTTCTGCTTAATAAAAAATAGGTCTCGATATGAGGAGCGAGGATCAAATTATTCTGAGCAATAGTATCTTCGTAAATTAGGTCGTTCGTATTACGAAGACCTCTTAATATAAATTGCGCTCCTACGGATGTACAATAATCAATCGTAAGCCCCGAAAACATATCTACTATGACCCGGTCTGAATTGGCATATACCGATTCAATTGCTTGCTTTCGTTTCTCGAATATCATTAATCCTTTCTTTGAAGAATTGATACCGATCGCAATATATACTTTATCAAACAACGATAATGATCTATCCACTAAATCTTTATGGGCTAATGTAAATGGATCAAATGAACCGGGGAAAACTGCTATTTTCATGTGTATATAGTTGCTTAGTGAGCTCGCGAACTCGATTATTTATTATTTTGTTTGTAAAAACTAAAAGAGGAATATCCGTATTTTCGCGTTTCTATAAAAGCAGGGTGCGTGGCCATTTTACGCGTAGACGGATGCTCCACGACAAGGATGCCCCCGGGCTCCAATAAATTATTGTTCAGAATCATTTCGGGTAGTTGTGGTAAGCGGTCAATATCGTACGGTGGATCAGCAAAGATTAAATCATAGTTTTTTTTAGCGGAAGTAATATACTTAAAAACGTCAGCTTTGCGTGTATGAATGGTTTCGATCTTATGCTTTTCACAGGTATCCTTAATGTAAAAAAGGCATTTAGGGTGTATATCTATCGCATCAACGTGGCTGGCTCCACGAGAGGCGAGTTCGAAAGAAATATTTCCCGTTCCACAAAATAAATCCAAACATGTCGTTCCGTCAATATCCGTCTGATTTAACAAAATATTAAATAAAGCTTCTTTTGCAATATCAGTAGTAGGCCGCACAGGGAGATTCGTCGGCGGATTAAGTCGGATTCCTCCTAATTTACCTCCGATTATACGCATAATTGACTGTCTATTAGAATGTTTAAATTAAGTATATGACTTTTCACATCATCACTAGCTGTTATCCATTTCGATTTTGCTTTTATAACTTCTAAATCCTCCGTATACTTCGACAAACGTTCGCCCCATTCCGATCCTTCATTCGCGCCACTTAATAGAATGCGTTGAATTTTATTCGTGAAGCCGAAGTTTTTGAATATACTTAACATAAAGTAACTCAAGTCGTCAGCGGTCTGTACTTCAAATGTATTGTATAATTGCAAAGCGCCGTCGACATATAAAAATAAATCTGCTTGACTATCATAAATATGAACGCCTAAGGTCTCCCCCTGAATAGGAATATTTGATTGTGCCTGCCGTATAATTACTTCAAACGACGGAATAAAATGAGCCTCCGAAAAAAGATTCTTCCATCTATTATATAATAATAAATCATATTGATAAAGCGCTGTAATACCCGAAGATAAATTTTTTATGTAAGTATGGTCCGTATTCTGGTCTATAAAATAATCCGCATAAATATCTTTCTCCGCATGTTGAAATACGTCCGTTGGTATCAAAACGAGACTTTGATGCGGAAGTGTCACAAAAATATGTTGGAAAGGCAGGCTCAATATTTTCATTGCGTCGGTAGAAGGTCTCGTTGTTTCATACTTCATGAAAACCAAAACATTCTTTTGCTCATCTACAACCACCAAATGGTCGTACGCATAGTCACTATTCACAAATAGCGTATAAGAGGAAATATAGTGAATATGAAATTCTTCTGATGTGTAGTTCATTGAATAATATTATTTAGCAGATTACGCCAAGCTTTGACAACAAAATTAGCTTTTACAATTGAATTGACAAACCTTTTAAATAACTTTGGATGTGTATATTAAAAATATTCTCATTCAAGAGTTTTCCTGGAGACCTACCGAACAACAAGAAGAAGTGTTTTCTCTATTGGGGGAGTTTTTACATACTTTTTCGGAAAACTCCTGCTTTATCTTAAGAGGTTATGCAGGTACTGGTAAGACTACCATTATTAGTTCATTGGTAAAAACGCTCCCTAAGCTGCAAAAAAGAGCTGTTCTTCTTGCTCCTACAGGAAGAGCCGCTAAAGTGATGGGCGCCTATTCGGGGCGTAATGCTTTGACCGTCCACAAAAAAATATACCGTAAAAAGTCGGCGGCTACATTTCAAATGGACTTTTCGATCGCTGAAAATCGACATCAAAATACATTATTCATTATTGATGAAGCATCCATGATATCCAATGAGGGAATAAATATTTTTTCAAACGGTCTCTTACATGATTTGATCTCCTATGTTCGTTCCGGAGAGAACTGTGTAATCATTTTTGTGGGAGATACCGCCCAGTTGCCACCTGTTGGATTAGAAAACAGCCCTGCCTTAAATCCAGACTATATCAATCAGGAATTCGGGCTTCAGACTTTCAGTTATGAAATGACGGACGTGGTACGACAGGCAAAAAACTCAGGAATACTTTTTAATGCCACTAAGATCCGGAATGAGATAAAACTGGACGAAAGCGATGCAACTTATAGTTTTCCAAAATTCATAACAGCCGGATTCAAAGATATCTATAGAATGACCGGTGAACGATTGATTGAGGGATTACACTACGGCTACGACAAACATGGAATTGAAAATTGCATGGTTATCTGTCGATCGAATAAGTCTGCAAATCTTTATAATAAGCATATTAGGAATCAAATACTATTTAGAGAGGAAGAAGTTACTGGCGGCGACATAATCATGATCGTGCGCAATAATTATTATTGGTTGCAGCAGCACGATGAAAATCACACCGGGTTTATCGCAAATGGAGATATGGCTGTTATTCGAAAAGTTAGCAACATACACGACATGCATGGATTCCGCTTTGCTGATCTCTATTTAGAATTCTTGGATAATAACGAGGGAGATGCGATTCGTTGCCGCGTGCTGCTCGATGGTCTTCACGTTGATGCACCTCAATTACCTTATGATCTACAACAGCAACTGTATGAAAGTATAGCTAAAGATTACGAAGATTTTGGATCGAAAAAAGATCGTCTTGAAGCGATAAAAAAAGACCCATATTATAATGCGCTTCAAATCAAATTTGCTTATGCTATTACCTGCCATAAAGCACAGGGCGGTCAATGGCCACTCGTATTTATCGATCAAGGCTATTTAATCGATGACATGTTGAATACAGAATTTTTAAGATGGTTGTATACTGCCATTACTCGCGCCACGCAAGAATTATTTTTGGTCAATTTTAATGAGAAATTTTATTAGAAAATTGCTATCAAAAATATTACACTTTACTACTGCCGTTTCTTATTAAAAAAAGATAATTTCGTTATCAATTATTATCAACTCTCTATATTACATGAAGAATTACATCTTAGGAATACTCCTTACCTGCTGCATTTCCCTTTTATATGCGCAAGAGAAGAACAAACAGGTAAAACCTAATTATCAATTGGCCTCTAAATTCTCCCCTTCAAAACTTCGTACCATGATATTTTCTACCGAAGTAAGGCCGAATTGGATAAATTATGGGGACAAATTTTGGTATGAATACACTACATCTTCAGGCAAAAAATGGTACTTAGTCGATCCTAAATCCCGTCAGAAATCCGAACTTTTTGACCATGCCGAAATGGCGGCGAAGATCACTTCAATCGTTCGAAATCCGTTTGATGCACAGCATTTGACATTGGATAACCTGCGTTTCTTGGACGATGAAAGCTTAATCCGTTTTGAAGTTCCCAGTACAAAGGATACGGTAAAGAGCAAGGAAGAGATCAAAAAACTGACCAATAAAAAGGATACGATAAAGAAAAAAACTTTTTTCTTCGAATACAACATTATTTCCAAAGATTTAAAAGAACTTAGCGATACCACCAAGGAAAAAGCAAAACCGAATTGGGCTACTTTTAATCCGGACACCTCACGCGTATATTATGCTAAAAACTATAATCTATACTGGATGGACTATGCTAACTATAAAAAAGCAATCCAGGATGAAAAGGACTCTACAATTGTAGAAAATCAATTCACGATGGATGGTATACAATATTATGCCTGGGGCGGAGATGAATACAGTGTTACCAGTGGAGATAAAAAATCGGAAGATGAAGAATTGAAGAAAAGAAAGCCCGTACGTTTAAATTGGAGTCCCGACGGTAAGTATTTCGTTCTGACTCGAAAAGACAACAGAAATAATCCTGCACTTTGGGTAATAAATAATGTTGGCGGAAAAAGACCAACCCTGGAGACTTATAAGTATCTAATGCCGGGAGAAACTGATTCGACGGAAGTCGAACTTCACCTTTTCGATACAGCTTCGCTAAAACCGAAACAGATTCCTGTCTATGGATTCAAAAATCAGACGTTAAGCCTTTGGTCTAAAGACAGAAAAAAAGAAAATTTAAACGGCAAACATTATATCAACTATTGGTTGGGTAATGATAAAGAATTTTATATCGCCCGCTCTAGCCGGGATTTAAAACGCATCGATCTACTTGCAGTAGGTGTCGATGGAAGTATACGCACATTAGTTGAAGAACGCTCAAACGTGTACCTTGATATTCAAAAACCGACCTTTATTAATAATGGCAACCAATTTATCCATTGGTCTCAACGGGATGGATGGGGTCATTTTTACCTATATGATACACAGGGAAAACTATTGGGACAAATTACCAAAGGTGAATTCCATTGCCAGGAATTAACTTCATATAGCGAATCAACAGGTACTTTATATTTCAAGGCTAACGGACGCGAGAAAAACATTGACCCTTATTATTCCTATTATTATGCGATCAACAAAAATGGATCAGGTATCAAGTTGTTGACACCAGGAGATTATGATCATCAAGTAAACGTTAGCGAAAGTGGCACTTTCATTATAGATAATTTCTCACGTGTTAATACCGTACCAGCATCTAACTTATATAATGCTACCGGCCAATTAATCATGAAACTAGAAGAAGCCGATCTGACTCAGCTTTTTGCTGCCGGATATAAATTCCCTGAGCCATTCAACGTAAAGGCGGGCGATGGTATTACAGATCTCTATGGTGTATTATATAAACCTTATGATTTTGATTCTACCAAGACTTATCCTATCATTGAATATGTATACCCGGGGCCCCAAACGGAAGCAGTGAATAAAAGTTTTGGAAGAAGTATGGATCGTATCGATCGTCTTGCACAGATGGGTTTTATTGTTGTCTCCGTTGGTAATCGTGGCGGACATCCGGCCCGTTCTAAATGGTATCATACCTATGGGTACGGCAACTTGCGGGACTATGGATTAGAAGATAAAAAAGTGGTTGCAGAACAACTGGCTGCACGTCACAATTTCATCGACATCGATAAAGTAGGAATTACAGGGCATTCCGGAGGCGGATTTATGTCAACAGCAGCGATGCTGGTTTATCCAGATTTTTTCAAAGTAGCTGTTTCAGGTGCGGGTAATCATGAAAACAATATATATAATAGATGGTGGAGTGAACGACATCACGGGGTTCAGGAATCTATTACAGAAAAAGGAGATACGACGTTTAACTACCAAATACAAAAAAACACAGACTTAGCTAAAAACTTAAAAGGTAAGTTATTGATCGTGACAGGAGATATTGATAATAACGTGCATCCTGCAAACTCTATCCGCATGGTAGAAGCGTTGATTAAAGCAAACAAACGTTTTGACTTTGTATTACTACCAGGGCAGCGTCATGCGTTCGGTGATATGACTGAATACTTCTTCTGGAAAATGGCTGATTACTTTAGTGAACATCTTTTAGGAGAGTCTAAACAAAATGAAGTTGACCTCATGGAGGTTAACCGTGATAGACCATTTAGGAATTAACATGGATTTGAAGAATTATGAAGAGATTTCTGAAACCTTATTAAAAATTAGGGTTTCAGAAATCTCTTCCTCTATTTTTGAGCTGTATCCAGTGGATGGACTATTCGCACTGTCATTACAAACCGACGATAAGCAAATCGCCTTCCGAGCTGCATGGATTATAGAAACTATATTTTTAAGAGAACCGCATTACTTTAGGGACTATACACAGCGCGTTATAGATGCTTATATTCAAACGAATAACTGGAGCTGCCTCCGCTCATATACCAAATTAGTTATATGGATCTTATCTTCTAAAAATAAATCAACTGCCCCAGCATATAATCAACGTAAAGTTATTTTGGAAAAGACATTTACCTGTTTGCTTGATTTGAATTGTCCCATAGCCGTGAAAGCGAACTGTTTCGATATTCTATTTTACTTAAAAAATGATGAAGATTGGATTAAAGAGGAATTGATTGCTCAGTTACATCTTTGTATTTCAGAAAATCCAACCCCAGCTATTAAAAGCAGAGGAAATCGTATCTTAAAAAAATTAAAGAGAATAACGAACACCTAAAGAATAAAAAGTATACATATCATTACTGCCTTGAATACGTTGGCTGTTTTGGTCGTATGGGATATAACCGTCCAACAATTCATTATTTTCAAAATTGAATTGTGCATTCGCGACAGCACTCCAATACCTGCCCGTACGAGTAGTATGTTTATTAATAGGTAATGCCAAGCCGACATTAACAGCAGGAAACAACAGCGAATTTATTTTCTCTTTAAAAACCGGCAGACCATTTTCATCATAATACGCAATCGGGCCATAGGTATAAAGTAAATTCGGATCGCGGTAAATATCACCTTCTTTATAGAAATTACGTATTCCCGAAACTCCCAAGCCTACATAAATACCACTCAACAATCTATTTTTAAAGGAATAATTGTAAGAATGTTTACCGCTAACTATCAAATCATAAGGATAAGCAGTTACAAAAATGCCTCCCGAATAATAATTGTTTGTTACATATCGCTCGTCTACAATTGAAGAAATCGCTTCTAAGCTACCCAATTGTCCTTCTATACCGATATGAAGTCCCGTTAGTAGTTTGTAATCAAATTTCAAAAAAAATGCGGTTCCCATAGTACCGGATTTATCCATATCACCATACAATTTCGTCAATCCCATTCCCGTTGTGATATGATATTTTTGATCACCTTTATTTGTAGCAAAAGGAACCGGACAATCTAATTGGGCATTGGCAACTGATAAATTTAACAACAAAATTGCAAATAAAAGGTATCTCATAAATAGTCTGAACTTTAAAAAAGTGTATTTCCTTTACTATAATTATTTTTTCCTAAGTGCTTATATGCTGCTTCAGTACATTCCCTTCCCCTTGAGGTACGCATTATGTACCCCTCCTGGATCAAAAAAGGCTCATATACTTCTTCAATTGTACCTTCATCTTCACCTACTGCTGTCGCTATCGTTTTCAGTCCTACAGGTCCCCCCTTGAATTTATCTATGATTGTAGACAGTATACGGTTATCCATTTCATCCAATCCATGCTCATCGACATTTAAGGCATTCAATGCATACTGTGCAATTGCTTTATCAATACTTCCATTTCCCTTAATTTGTGCGAAATCACGTGTTCGACGCAACAAAGCATTCGCAATCCGAGGAGTTCCCCGACTTCTTCTGGCAATTTCGAAGGCACCTTCTTCACTGATTGCTGTATTCAAAATACTTGATGAACGAAGTACAATAGTAGTCAACAATTTAGCATCATAGTACTGAAGTCTTGAATTAATACCGAATCGAGCTCTTAACGGAGCCGTAAGCAAACCTGAACGTGTAGTAGCACCTACCAAGGTAAAAGGATTCAAAGATATCTGTACGGATCTAGCATTAGGGCCTGTTTCCAACATAATATCTATTTTAAAATCCTCCATTGCGGAATACAGGTATTCCTCTACAACCGGGGATAGGCGATGTATTTCGTCAATAAATAAAATATCTCCTTCCTCTAAATTGGTGAGCAACCCCGCTAAATCTCCAGGTTTGTCTAAAACTGGTCCGGAGGTGATTTTAATCCCCACCCCCATCTCATTAGCTATAATGTATGATAGTGTTGTTTTCCCCAATCCCGGTGGCCCATGCAATAGTACATGATCAAGTGCTTCACCGCGGAGTCTGGCGGCTTTTACGAATATAGAAAGGTTCTCCAAGATCTTGGCCTGTCCAGTAAAATCCTCGAAATTTTGCGGACGCAAAACTCTTTCCAATTCTTTCTCGGTAGGATTTAGACGTTCTGGATTAGGATCTAGATTTTCGTTCATCTATAATTTCGTTATTTATATTTTTTGAACAAACTGTTCAATTTCAACTGTATTACACCAAAAAAAGCTTCCCGGAATATCTTTGTACTCATTTTAGAGACACCTAAGGTCCGATCAGTAAAGATGATAGGAATTTCCAAAACATTAAATCCATATTGTACGGCTTTAAATTTCATCTCAATCTGAAAGGCATATCCTACAAAACGAATTTCATCTAATTTTATTTTTTCCAATACTTTTCTATTAAAACAAACAAACCCCGCGGTTGCATCCTGAATATTCACCCTGGTAATCAGGCGTACATATACTGAAGCAAAATATGACATCAAGACACGGCTCATAGGCCAATTCACTACATTGACTCCTTTAATATAACGAGATCCTATAACCATATCAGCACCGTCAAGAGCCGTTTGTCGCAGTCGTATTAAATCCTCGGGATTATGACTAAAATCCGCATCCATCTCAAAAATATAAGTATAATCACGATTTAGAGACCATTTAAACCCATGAATATACGCAGTACCTAAACCTAATTTCCCCTTTCGTTCTTGAATAAACAATCTATCGGCATAATCCGATTTCATGAGTTTTTTTACCACTTCAGCCGTTCCATCTGGAGAACCGTCGTCAACGACTAGGACATGAAAATTAACAGTTAATGAAAAAACTTTGCGAATGATATTTTCGATATTATCAATTTCATTGTATGTTGGAATAATTACTACGCTATCCGTCACTATTTAAGTATTAAGTTGCAAACTTAGACAAACTTGATTTGATATGCAAATTTGCAAAACATCACTTAAACCAAGTATCCGTTCTCTCATCCGTTATACGAAATTGACCTACAGATGAAAGTTAAACATTTTAAATTCTTCTGAGAAGAGTTTTCTTCGCATGTTGATAAAAAGTCAATAAAGCAGCACTATATAGTTTTGTTTATAATTATTTTATTTAAACAAAAATAGCACCTGCAAGAAGGTGCTATTTTTGTCATTATTACATAATCTTAGTTTACACCATGCATCATTTTTTTCAACAAAGGATTCAACACTATAACGACCAAGCCTGCCACTGCAGGGATAATAGTAAATAAGAAAAAGAAATGACTTAAGGAGTAGTTTTCCTGAATCGTCTCTACTTGTCCTCCTAAAATTGCAGCTAATTTCTGAGCAATAGCAATTGCTAGATACCACATTCCAAACATAAATGCCAGCATCCTAGCCGGTACCAATTTAGAAACGTAAGACAACCCAACAGGAGAAATAAACAATTCACCTAATGTGTGAAACAAATAGGTTAACACCAGAAACAGCATAGAGATCTTCACACTGTCACTTGCTCCCAATGCCCCAAATCCAAGTATTAAAAAACCGATAGCCACCAAAATCAATCCAAAACCGTATTTGAATGCAGCCGAAGGATTATATTTGGATTCCCATATTTTCGACACAGAAGATGCTAATGCAATAATAAAGAATGAGTTTAATATAGAAAACCAAGACACCTTTATTTCAGAAATCTCTGCTGTAAATTCATTATATAGCATCCAAATGGCAGCTCCCCAAATTAATGCAAAACATAAGAACAATATAATATTCGATAAAGCAATTTTATTCCAAGTCGCTATTGCCAACTTGACCAATACCCATGAAATTATCATTAAAGGCACCACTGTCAATAATGTATTTACGATATTGAAGATTAGCAAGCTATTTCCAGAAAGTTCCCGATCCACATAATCCCTCGCGACTAATACTAATGAAGTTGCACCTTGCTCGAAGCTCATAAAAAAGAAAATCAAGAAGAATGCCAGCAAAATGACCCCATACATCCGTTCTCTGATTACCCGACTATATCTTCTAATACGAGATAACACAAGGTATAGGAATAGGATCAGTGCAATGATAATCATTATGTTCTGTCCTCTCAAAAAAGAAGTATCTAAAAATGCAAAAACATCCAATACATTATTTTTGGACAACGGATCATTGAACGCATATACGAAACCTATAATCCCAACTACAATCATTAAAAAAACATCTACTTTCGTAAACGCATTATAGGATTTCTCTCCTTCCTCTAGATCACTCTTTTTGTCCTGCTGTACGACATTTGACTTGTCCAAGACTCCTAAATTGCCCATAAGTGGTTTAGCCAGCCAGAATTGAAACGTACCCAATAGCATAAAAATACCTGCCAGCCCAAAACCCCAATGCCATCCGACAGTCTCTGCTAAATAACCACACAGCATCATTCCGAAAAAGGCACCTGCGTTAACACCCATGTAAAAAATAGTATAAGCGCCGTCTTTTTTTGCAGGTAAATATTTATACATTTCACCTAGTATAGCAGGCATATTGGGTTTAAAGAAACCGGTGCCAATGACTAGGCAACCTAACCCCAAGAAAAACATGATTTGGGAATTGAAAGCCATCGAAGCATGCCCAAGTGTCATGATCGCTGCACCAATTATCACTGCAGCTCTAGAACCAATAAACTTATCAGCAATTACACCTCCAAATATTGGTGTTATATAAAGTAGCATCGCATACGTTCCATATAAGGCACCAGCTTGTTCCGCGGTCCACCCCCATCCTGACATTGGATCGTTAAAAATAACAGCAGCAGTTAAAAATTGAATTAAGAGGACACGCATTCCGTAGAACGAAAAACGTTCCCACATCTCCGTAAAAAAAAGAACAAATAACCCTGATGGGTGTCCTAGCACTTTGGAGTCAAAAAAATGAGACTCCTTTACTTCACTCGTTTGATTCATATTACACATTATTTGTTCATGTCCTATCTCTTTGAGAAACACTTGTCTCACTTCATAATCAGACGCGCTTATTGCACCAATCTAAATATGACTTTTGAAAACATGAATATTACATACATTATTAATTTGAAAAGCGCTCGTTAAATAAACAAGCGCTTTTCATTATTTTTTTTAAATTATTTACTAATTAATACCGTGCATCATTTTCTTCAATTTCGGAGAAATCAATAACAAAATAATGGCAACTACCCCTGGAATAACTGCAAAAACACCAAAGAAGTGAGCCATAGAATAATTTAAGCTAATGTAATCAATAGCTGATCCTAACATACTTCCCGCAAAGTTAGCAATTGCTGATGAGGCAAACCATAGTCCAAAAATCAATCCTAATAATTTTTTAGGTGATAGTTTAGAGACATACGAAAGACCGACAGGCGACACACATAACTCACCTGTAGTGTGAAAGAAATAAGCCAAAATTAACCAAACCATACTTACAGAAGCTGTTTGAGCTCCTTGTGGAATATCCCTACAACCGTATGCTAATATAGCAAATCCAATACCTAATAGAATAAGTCCTAATGCAAACTTAATAGGTCCTGATGGATTCCATACTTTTTCCCACATCTTACTAAATACCGTAGCTAAAGTTATGATGAAAAACGAATTTAAAATTTGAAACCAAGATGCAGCGACTTCCGTTTCCAGAGCCATAAATTCCCTTTGAATTTTCCAAATACCTAAACCCCAGATTATCAACATACTGACAACTGTAAATATAATTGTCAATGGATAAGTAGAAAATATTTTTTTAGCTAATCCAAGCAACACCCAACTCACAATTATTAAAGGAAACAAAGTCAGGGCTGCATCTACCCATTTAAATGTTGTAGCGGCATTACCTTCTAATACACGTTGCGTATAATCAGCAGCAAAAATATTCATAGAGCCACCAGCTTGCTCAAAAGCCAACCAGAAAAAAGTACTGAATACAATTAATACACCGATAACGATCAATCTATCGCGCTTTACATTAGCAGGCATAGTATCTTCTTCAACTTGAGATGCCTTATCTTTATTAGGAGCCTCCCCGATGCGACCAAAATATCTTTGCGCAAAATAAAACTGAAGCATACCAAAAAACATAAAAATACCTGCCAGGCCAAATCCATAATGCCAGCCTATTTTTTCACCTATATACCCACACAATAGCATTCCTAAAAAAGCACCAGCGTTAATACCCATATAAAATATCGTATAACCCGCATCTTTCTTAGCAGAATTATCTGGATAAATCTGACCTACAATTGATGAAATATTTGGTTTGAATAGCCCATTACCTATAATCATTAACGCAAGACCTAAGAAAAAGAAGATAGAAGAAAAACCCTCTAATGCCATAGAAGCATGCCCTAAGGTCATAACAAGTGCTCCTAACAAAATTGCCTTTCTGTACCCTGTCAATTTATCCGCAATAATACCTCCTATAATTGGTGTCAAGTAAACTAAACCTGTATACCACCCATACAATTGTAATGCCTCTGCTCTAGTCCACTCCCAGCCGCCACTTGTTAATGAACTTACTAAGAACAAAGTTAACAATGCCCGCATTCCATAATAGCTAAAACGCTCCCACATTTCGGTAAAAAATAAGACAAAAAGTCCGGCAGGATGCCCCATTACCATTTTGTCATCGACCCCTTGTTTTGCCAGATGCTTAACTAGGGATTCATCATTTTGTTGCTCAACCATATACCTATTTGTTTATTATAATTTATCTGTTATTTTATTGGTTCAATTATTTTTTTAAGGCAAAGAAAAGATTTTTTTGGAAAAAAAAATAAATTATCCCAAAATATTTTCATTTATTGAAGTCCACTTCTACGTTTTTTATTCGGTTTCTGGGGGTCAATATACTGGCTTTCATCTCCTCCTTCAAAATTTTTAACTTCTATATCCGTTAATAATTTAAGCTTACCCTCTTTGGTAATTTCATACGCATCATACGATAGATCCGGTCCATAATATTTGAAATTACCTTTCAGGCTGGGATCAGCAGCCACCAAATTATCAAATTCAATCCTATTCAGTGTCCTATTATATTTTAAATACATTGTTGCTTGCCGCGTATAAGAAAATATACGTCTAGCTATTTTGGGATTTTCTAAAAAGACTGGCGCTCCTAGCTCCACTTGATTACCAGCTTTTAGCGTTAATATTTCTATTACTTTTTTAGTATATTCGGCATGATGCCCCTTCCATCCCAATAATACGTATTTGTTTTTACCAAGTGGAACAATATCATAATACTGTGCTCCATACCATTCTGTATTACTTAAAACAGCACTATCTACCGCATTGATTTCAAATGTTTTATCAAACAGGGGTGTTAAGCTAATTTGACCGTTTGCCGTTTTGTGCTGAATAGTCCCATAATAAAGATAAGAACCATCTTCTAACGGAACATTCCAAGTGAATATCTTGAAGTTATTATCTGGAGACGACAAAATCGCAATCATATTCAATTGCTCAAAAGAAAAGTAATAAGAGTTTGGTTCCTTTAAAGCAGACACTAAAGTCTTCACAAATTTGAAATTGTTATCAAGCCGTTCAGGTTCTGCAGAACTTCTAAACATTTTGGCACCCAACTTTACTAAACTATCTTGCCATACCTTCATCTTCTGACTATCTTGTCCAAAAGACGAAAGTATATTACAAGTGAGAAAAACACATAGTAAGCTTTTTCTTATCATACTTTATTGAAAACGTTCTAATAAAGCTTTTGTTGCTTTAATGCCGTCAATTTCGCTCAACGTACCACCTTCATATTCGATCCCTACAAAACCTTTATAACCCGCATTTTTCACAATTTTCATCATTTTTGCGTAATCAATATTAGCTTCGTTACCGTTTTCATCAAAATCATGTGTCTTTGCACTTACACCCTTAGCATAAGGCATCAGATCAATCACACCTTGATAACGATCATATTCGTAGAAATTACCAAAATCAGGTAAGCTACCGCAGTATTTGTTGCCAACAGATTTTAATACATCTGCCAGCCAGTCGCCATGTGAAGATATTCCGCCATGATTCTCTACAATGACATTTATTTTCGATTTTTTACTATAATTGGATAATATAGAAAGGCTTTCAACAACTCGTTGTTTCACTTCTTCTCTACTCCCATTACCACCCGCATTTACTCGGATAGACGTGCATTCTAAAAAACTTGCAGCATCAATCCATTTATAATGATTATCTACTGCTTGCGCTCTTTTTTGAGCATCTGCATGGCCTAGATCCCCTTCTCCATCTATCATAATCAGAACATTTTTCACCCCGTTATCTTTTGCTCTGTTATTCAAGTCTTTCAGATATGTCATATCTTTTGCTTTATCCTTAAAGAAAGAGTTGACGTATTCCACGCCGTAAATACCAAAATTTTTGGCTGTAAATTCTGGGAAATCAATATTCTTCAAATCACCTTTGTGAAGCGTACGGTGTAAGGACCACTCAGCCAACGAAATGTCAAACCATTTCTTTTTTGACGAAAAACCTTCTAACGACGGCATTAATACTACACCCGCTGTCGCCAATCCTAGGTTTTTAATAAAATCTCTTCTTGAATTCATTATTTATAGATTTATATATTAGATATTAGCCCATCCTGAAGTCAGTACATCCACAAGATGCATTGTCTTCATGGGAATTTTATGTTTATCGATATACGCTTGGAGCTGTAACAAGCAAGACCAATCCGTAGAAATGATATATTCAGCATGTACAGCTTGCGCATTTCTTACTTTCTGTTCCGCCATCGCTGCAGAAATCCCTTCGAACTTCACGGCAAAGGTTCCTCCAAAGCCACAACACGTTTCCTGATCTCGCATTTCTACTAATTCAAGTCCCCCAACGTGTGAAAGCAGACGTCTAGGTTCTTCCTTTATGTTACATTCTCGCAAACCAGAACAAGAATCGTGATAGACCGCTGTACCAACCAATTCAGCCCCAAAATATTCCATCTTTAATACGTTTACCAGAAAATCAGACACTTCATGAATCTTTCGTTGCACACCCCTGCACTTATTATGTTCGATCGAATTAGTAAATAGATCATTATAACCGTGCTTCACCATTCCAGTACAGGAGGCCGAAGGTGACACAATATAGTTATTTTCGGTAAAATTACTCAAGAAATTCGCCCCTACAGTCTTAGCCTCATCCCAAAATCCCGCATTATAAGCAGGCTGCCCACAGCATGTTTGTTCACTATTGTAGATCACTTCGCAACCAGCCTTTTGCAATAACTTCACGGTATTAAAAGCTGTGTCAGGATACAATTGATCAATGAAGCAAGGGATAAATAACTCTACTTTTTTATGCATAAGACACTAATTCTTCAACAATGTATTAAACTTTAATACTCTCCACAATAAAATGAACCCCAGCACAAAAAAGATAGAAAGAAATAATGCTGAATTGCGAATATTGTGTGTTAATTGTTCAATTATACCAAAAGTAAACAATCCAAACACAATCGCCAACTTCTCCGTAACGTCATAGAAACTAAAAAATGCCGTCGTATCTTCCATATCTTGTGGCAAGAGTTTGGAATAAGTAGACCTTGATAACGCCTGAATCCCGCCCATCATTAATCCTACCATAAAGGCAATACCGTAAAATTGGAATTCATTATTCAATAAATAAGCAGAAATACATATAAAAATCCACATCAAAACGACTACCAATAATACCTTAATGTTTCCATAGCGCTTAGCAAAGCTCGACATAAGGTAGGCTCCAACAATCGCCACTAACTGAATCAATATAATTGTTGCTATCAATTTTGTCGCCCCAAGATTCAAAACCTTTTCGCCAAAAGCTGCCGCTACAATCATAATCGTCTGTACCCCCATAGCATTAAAGAAATAAGCTGGTAAAAAGCGACGAATAGGCTCTATTTGCTTTATCTTTGATAATACCTGATTAAACTCATTTTTCACCTTATCAAAAAATACAACTTGCATATCACCCAGTAATGGTTTCGATTCGGGCAAATAAGTAAACGGTATCTGTGCAAATACCATCCACCATAGTCCTACAAGAAAAAACGAAAACCTCGCCGGAAAAGAGGCATCTATAATTCCAAACCATTCCGGCTTAAAAACAAATACAAAACAGATTAATTGAAGGGTTACGCAGCCTACATAGCCATAAGCAAATCCTTGCGCACTTACTCTGTCCTGTTGATCAACGGTAGCGATCAGCGGAAGATATGAATTATTGAAAGCTACACCACCGATATAACCCATTGCAGCAACTGCAAAAAACACAATGCTCAATTCCAACGTCTCAAGTTTGAAAAAAAACAGTCCCATACAAGCTAAAGCGCCTATATAAGTAAATAGCTTCATAAAAAACTTCTTCTTACCACCCAGATCTGCATAAGCTGACAAAAAAGGCAACGCCAGGGCCATAATTAAGTAAGCTATTGCCAATGCATAATTGGAAAGGACTGTGTTTATTACCTCAAAGCCAAAGAAACTTACGACATCACCTTTTTCTTTTGTTGTTGTGATCGTCGTATAATAGACTGGAAATATCGTAGAGGTGATGACGAGATTATACGCTGAATTTGCCCAATCGTACATTGCCCAGGAACGTACAAGCTTTTTTTCGTTCTTTTTAAAAATCCTCATTTTTTTTATTGATTGACGAAGATACCAATTGTTTTAGATTATTAATAGTTTTGACGAATGAAGGTCATTATTCGCACCATTTCTTGGCGCACCGGACGGACACTTCCTATATAATTATTATTCAAAAATGAAAAAGCGTACCTCCTGCCCTTACGCGTTACTATATAGCCTGATTGACAATATACAGCATGAATCGTTCCCGTTTTAGCCCAAACAAAAGGGACGCCCTGATCTAATGTGTAAGTCGTCTTTAAAGTTCCATCAATACCACCGGCTGGAAAGTAGTTAAATAATTGATTATAATCCAGAAAAATCTCCTTCACAGATAACAGTAATTCGACCATACTCCTCGGAGTTACCTTATTATATATTGATAAGCCACTGCCATCACGCAACTGTATAGAATCCGTAAACGATTTATAAAACTTGTCTTGCATTTCTGCACGCAATGAATCCGTTTGAAATTCTCGATACCTTATATTTGCTGCCACCATAGTAAGGTGTTCAGCTAAAAAATTATCACTAGGAAGCATCATTTCGCGCAAAACCACGTTTCTAGGTACAGAATAAAGTATTTTTGTGTCCAACGGCTTGCTGTAGTTATTCAATAGTGTAACTTGAATAGACAAAGTATCCGACAGTAAATCAACGAAAAGACTATCTGACCAACGAAACGGTTTACTCGAACGATAGGAAACACCGGGATTTAAATTCGTCAATTCGAAGGTATTGGAATGAATATCACGAACGATATTAAAATGTCGGGCAGATTTCTCCCGAATGGTTAGTTTTTGATTAAATAGTTTCGGAACAGCAATAATATCTTTCCCTAATGTGCTAAAGCGCACTAAATTACCATATATAGGAAATACAGCTATTTCGGGTTGATAATCATAAGCATAATCTTCAATAGACCATCCTTCCCTATAAAAGGGTTCAGCAGTTTGCCGGGGTACATAAAATAACTTTTTACCCGAAAATTTCAAGAAATTATACACCCTATGCGAGTCGAGGATAGGATGTAGAAATGTAGGATCACCCGTACCCCAAAATAATAAAGAATCTCCTTTTTCAATATACTCAATGCCGGGAATAGAATCTCCAATAATTTTTAAAGAGGCAAATAATGTAAAAACCTTTGCATTTGATGCTGGTGTAAAATGCTTGTCTTCGTTATTACCATAAACGAATCTATTACTATCCAGATCATACAAACTGAAACCGTAATAATGCTTATTCAGAACTGGCGAACCCTTAAATAGTTCTTGCAGCGCGTCAAAATTCTGTGCCTGTACACTTGGCACAAGAAATAGAAGCCCTATTAGATATATCGACACATTCTTCAAGAAATTATTCATGAATCCAAAATAGCTTTTTTTTGGATAATTGCGGTGTAACAATTAAAATTATTAAAAAACATATCCGTCATCTCTAGCGAACTTAACCACCTTATTCTGCCGATACCTCTTGCTTTCGTTGGGTATACAAACACGCATTAGCATCTTGTAATCGTTTACACAATGTTCAAAAGATTGGTTACTGGTAAAAAAAAGGCCTCCAAAAGTGAGGCCTATCTTCAATACCATTAAGTGTGGGTTGTATTATTATTTACCGGAATAGGATTTCTCCGGTAATTCCGTTCTAAAGGGGGCTTCCTCATCAAATTGCCCTTCCCATTTGGCTACGACTACCGTTGCTAAACAATTTCCGATTACATTAACTGAGGTTCTAGCCATATCCATTAGTTCATCGATACCTAATATAGCAGCGATAACGAAAGTTGGCAAGCCAAACTGATCTGCGGTCGCAATCAAGACGATCAACGAAGCTCTTGGAACTGCGGCAACTCCTTTTGAAGTAATCATTAAAGTAAAAGCTATAAGGAGCTGCTCTCCAATACTAAGATCTATACCAGCGGCCTGTGCAACGAAAATAGAAGCCAAGGACAGATATAAAGAAGTACCATCGAGGTTAAAACTATAACCAGTGGGTATTACGAAAGAAACTATCTTACGCGGCACTCCAAATTTTTCCATATTTTCCATAGCCTTCGGCAAGGCCGCATCCGAACTCGTTGTAGCAAAGGCTATGGAAACGGGCTCTTTGATGGCATTAAGAAATTGCTTAATGGGCACCTTTAGAAATAAAGCGATAGGTAATAAAATGAAGCCCAGAAATATCAATAAAGCGAGATATAAACTTCCCAGTAACATGAAGAGATTTTTGAGAATATCTACACCCAGATGTCCGACAGTATAGGCCATAGCAGCTCCTACACCTATAGGAGCAAATAACATCACAATATTTGTGAACTTGAACATTGCTTCCGACAGGCTTTCAGTAAAGTCAACAAGGGGCTTTCGTTTCTTCTCCTCTACCATAGCCAAACCTATCCCGAATATCACACCAAAAATAACAATTTGCAGCACCTTATTTTCATACACCGCCTTTACAATGTTTTCAGGAAAAGTATCTCTAATAAAAGCATTAAACTTGTATACCCAATGTACATCGGCATCTATGTGACTTAACGCCGTCTGATCTCCCACTGTCGTAGTGGAGGTTTGAGGTAGTTCTTCATGAGGCATGTGTTCCACATCAACACCCACTCCTGCTTTAGTTACATTGATTACAAACAAACCTATGAAAATAGCAAATGATGTAGCTGTAAAAAAGTAAAGCATAGATTTCCATGCCATTCGACCCACGGATTTCAAATCCGAATGCCCTGCAATACCAAATACCAACGTTGCAAATAAAATAGGTCCAACGATAGTTTTTACGAGCTTAATAAAACCTTGGCTTAGTGGTTGCATTGCGCGTGCCAGATCCGGAAAGTCTAATCCCACAAATACGCCTAGCACGAGACATGTCAGAATCCAGGTTGTTAAATTTTTGCGTGCTATTCCATTTAATATCAATACCAAAGCTGTAATCCAACGGACCCCCATCATAATTCGAGGACTTACGCCGAGCCAGTTGAACTCATAAAATATAGTGATTATAATTGCAATTGAAACTGTAATTAGGGTTACAAAACCGATTCGTTTTTTCGACATCTAGATCAAAATTTAAATTTATTCAGCAACAAAAATAGAAAAATAGAATAAAAAAAAGCATTATCCTCCTGAATAATGCTTTTTCAAAAATCTATATCTTGTTAATTTACTCCGCGTGCAACCAAGCTTTTTTAGCTAATAATTCTTCTTCAGATTCTACGACATCTTCGTCTTCCACACAACAATCTACCGGACAAACAGCCGCACATTGCGGTTCATCATGAAAACCAACACATTCTGTACATTTATCAGAAACTATATAATATACCTCATCAGAAATTGCAGCCTGCCCTTCATTTGCATCTAGCGTCACACCATCACCAAAATCAATAATACCTTCTAAAGCTGTACCCTCTGAAAACTTCCAAGACACACCAGCATCATATATCGCATTATTCGGGCATTCCGGTTCACATGCTCCACAATTAATACACTCGTCTGTAATTTTTATCGCCATTTATAACCTCACAATTATAATAAATAAACTAATTTTGTATTGCAAAGGTAGCACCTTCATTGTATACTACCAACAAAAAAGTATACAAAGTTAGTAGGTTATCTACTTATTTGACAATACAAAGATAAATCAAATATATATCAGAATAATTCTAAATAAAATATTTTGAAAAAGGAACTACGTATTCAAGCATTGTGCAAACTAGGAGAATGGATGCTCAATTTAGATGAACCTTCTCTTCATGCCATTCAAGTGGCTCATTATAAAAACCCCTGGTATACCGAGGAGTATATTTTAAAACAATTTCGGTCCCTTGGACAGCAGCTGACAGAGGAGAAGCTTAACAAATGGTTGTCGAACTATCCCGATATCGATTCTTCTAAAGTAGTAGGTCTTGTTTTGGCAGGCAACCTTCCATTGGTAGGTTTTCATGATATTCTGGCGGCACTCATTTCCGGATTTGTAGCACAAATTAAGGTATCATCTGATGATGCTGGATTAACGTGCATGGTACTTGACAGATTGACTCAAATAGAACCACTATTTGGCAATAAAATAGATTTAGTCGACAAGTTAGCCGATTACGACCTTATTATAGCCACTGGCTCAAACAATTCGGCGCGTTATTTCGAATATTATTTTTCCAATAAACCCCATATAATTCGTAAAAACAGAAATTCCGTAGCTATTCTTACAGGTGAAGAAAGTGAAGAAGATCTAAAAAAGGTGGGCTATGATATTTTTGATTATTTTGGTTTAGGCTGCAGGTCCGTTTCTAAGATATTTATTCCTTCAGGATATCCTATTTCAACGTTTTTTGAAGCGATTGAGCATTTCAATCAATCAAAAGAACATTTTAAATACAATAACAATTACGATTATAACAAATCTATTTATCTTATTAACGGCGAAAAGCACTTTGACAACGGTTTTTTATTATTGAAAGAAGATAAAAATATTGCATCTCCTTTAGCCGTTGTATTCTATGAGGAATACGATGACATTAAAGATGTCGTCACGACAATCAATAATTGCAGGGAACGTATTCAGTGCGTAGTAACAGAAGGATCTTTGGAACTAGAAGTTCCTGTTTTTCCTTTAGGATCAAGTCAGTGCCCCGCCCTAGACGACTATGCCGATGGTGTAAATACATTGGACTTTCTATTCGCTAATCAATAAATCTGAATTTATAGCGTTAGTTTCATAGTGAATCCATAAAAAATCCTAACTTTGCTGTTATGTATTTAATTAAGGTAAAAGGCGTTGCTAAAATTCCAGATTATGTGCAATTACGCGATGATTCGTTTACATTATTAGCATATTTTAGAGTAGATAGACCAGATAAATCGTTAGAAAAAATAGGTCTTGGAGACAAGATGGCATATATTATGGCAATCGTTAGGGATCTGCCATTTGGTCAAATAAAGAAAATCGAATTATAAAACATGGCAGAAAACACTGTAATTAAACTCAAAAATGTCGATATATACCAACAAAAACATCTCGTTTTGTCGCATGTCAACCTCGATATTGCAAAGGGAGAATTTATTTATTTGATTGGACAATCGGGTACCGGAAAAAGCAGCTTATTGAAAATCATCTATGGTGATCTATATATTGCGAATGGTGAAGGTATGATCGCAGGATTTGATTTAAAAAAACTCCATGAAAATGAAGTTCCATTTCTCCGTCGAAAACTAGGCATTGTTTTTCAAGATTTTCATTTACTAAATGACAGGACAATTGAAAAAAATCTAGAGTTTGCACTTAAAGCAACGGGTTGGACAGAAAAAGGAATGATTCAAAGCAGGATGCTGGACGTATTGGAAAAGGTAGGTCTACGTTCTAAATTAAAAAAAATGCCACACGAACTCTCAGGAGGAGAACAGCAGCGCATAGTGATTGCTCGTGCATTATTAAATAATCCTGAAATCATACTCGCAGATGAGCCTACCGGGAATCTAGATCCCTCCACTTCTGAAGAAATCGTCTTATTACTTCGTGATATTGCCGCTTCTGGGACATCTGTATTAATGGCTACACATGATTATCAAATTATTCGAAATCTTCCGGCTCGGATTATTAAAACTTCAGACGGCGCTTTACATGACAATGTAAGCATCTAATCAACTGACATAAAATCTTAAATCCGACAATTTGTAAGTACATTGACACCGTGTACTGACAGGGTGTCGTATATTTTATAATGGCAAAATTATTGAGAAATCTCAAAAAGCTTTTTAAGTATATTAACAATAGGGCGATGATGAACGAACAACAAGAAAATATCCACGAAGAGAATTTAGCACAGGAAGATACGCCGCAAACAGAGCAAGAAACGGTATCAAAAGAAGAAAAACTTACACAGGAATTAGCAGAATCAAACGACAGATATGCTCGTTTGTTTGCTGAATTTGACAATTACAAGAAACGTACTTCTAAAGAACGTATCGATCTTATTCAATCTGCTGGTCAGGGTGTGATTACTAAGCTACTCCCAATAATAGATGACTTTGATCGAGCACTTCATGCCATGTCTACCGCTCAAGATGTCGACTCCGTAAAGCAAGGAATTGAGTTGGTAAATTCAAAATTCAAAAAATTACTTGAAAACGAAGGTCTAAAAGAAATGGAAGTTTTGGGTCAACCTTTTGATGCAGAATACCAAGAAGCCATTACAGCTATCCCGGCGCCGGATGAAGATCAAAAAAACAAAGTATTAGATGTTGTGGAAAAAGGCTACTTTTTAAATGATAAAGTAATCCGTTTTGCAAAAGTGGTGATTGGACAATAACCTTAATATAACATGTCAAAAAGAGATTATTACGATATATTAGGTGTATCACGCACAGCGGAAGCTGCTGAAATTAAATCGGCTTATCGCAAGCTGGCGATTAAATTTCATCCGGACAAAAACCCTGGAGATAAAGAAGCTGAGGAAAACTTTAAAGAAGCGGCTGAAGCTTACGAAATATTGAGTAACCCAGAGAAGCGTTCACGTTATGATCAATTCGGTCATTCTGGCAACTCTGCTTCTGGATTTGGTGGAGGTGGGATGAATATGGATGATATTTTCAGTCAATTTGGAGATATCTTCGGTGGAGGAAATCCTTTCGAAAGTTTTTTCGGCGGAGGCGGGTCCAGAGGAGGAAGACGTGTTCAAAAAGGCACTAACCTACGTATTAAAGTAAAACTTACACTGGAGGAAATTGCCAACGGTATAGAGAAAAAAGTAAAGGTAAATAAGCAAATCCACTGTCAGACCTGTGACGGTAGCGGTGCTAAAGATAAATCTTCATTCCATACCTGTAATACCTGTGGAGGTGCCGGATCAGTAAGACGCGTTACCAACACGATATTAGGACAAATGCAAACAACCAGCACCTGTCCTACTTGTAACGGCGAAGGTGTTGAAGTGACGGCAAAATGTACTTCTTGTAAAGGAGAAGGACTCGTGCGGGGCGAAGAAACCATTACATTTAATATCCCTGCAGGTGTAAGCGAAGGCATGCAGCTATCTATGAGTGGGAAAGGAAATGCAGCTGCACGCGGAGGTGTACCAGGTGATTTGATCATCTTGGTAGAAGAGGTGCAGCACGAAACATTAAAACGCGATGGTATCAATGTCATTTATGACTTATACATCAATTTTGCAGATGCTGCATTAGGTACCAGTGTGGAGATTCCGACGATAGATGGCAAAGCTAAAATCAAAATTGAACCGGGCACCCAAGGAGGAAAAATCTTACGTCTTAAAGGAAAAGGCATCCCTGAAGTAAATTCATACCACAAGGGAGATCAATTGGTGTACATTAATATTTGGACACCAAAAGCTGTTTCTTCCGAAGAACGTGAAGTTTTAGAAAAATTAAAAAGTTCTGCCAACTTCAAACCTCAACCTGGAAAAAGCGAAAAATCATTCTTTGAAAGAATCAAAGAATATTTCGAATAAAATTATTTAAATTTTGTTTTAGAGGGTGGTATTTTGACTACCCTCTTTATGTAAACTTCATTTCCTAACTGCTGTGCATATAATGCAGAAGTTAGACTATTATAGCAACAAAGGGATAGGATCTTGTAATTGGATAGTAAAATTAATAATCTTTTCGTCCCTCTCGATTTGTAATTTTACTGTTTTATTTATCCCTGATTGTAATTTTTCTTTTATCTGTTCTAACGAAAGAGATTGGACAGATCGTCCATTTATTTTCAATAGCACATCCCCTTTCGCTACGCCAATTCGTCCGGCAGGAGAATTATCTCGTACACTATTTATTATAAAATTAGGTTTTAATTCAATTTTAGTATCCGGCCTATCAAGTACATATTTAAATAGTTTTTTATTGGGATTACCTTTGCTTGCATGAATTTGATAGAAAGCAAGCGCGATAAAATGTTGTCCTTAGTCGCCCAATGGCGCCAGAGTGGTCA
>NZ_SRZY01000026.1 GCF_006476045.1 Sphingobacterium lumbrici | reverse complement strand
AGCCTAGGCATCCCCCGTGTGCCCTTATTTACTTTCTTCTCAGACATAGCCCTTTTGCTACTATGCTGATGCTTTGATATATATACTCGTAATACTACCTCTATAACAGTTCGGCCTTGACCGAGGGTCCGTTATAAAAATCAAACGCATTACAGTATTGTCTCTACTGTTGTCTTCTCTTGTGTTTTCTTTCTTTCAATATGTCAAAGAACTCTTTTTCCGGTAATCACTTAATAATAAACAAATGATTTATGTCGCCATATATTCATCTATATACTAAATAATTCATACCAAAAACGTGGAGAATATCGGAGTCGAACCGATGACCCCCTGCGTGCAAGGCAGGTGCTCTAGCCAGCTGAGCTAATTCCCCTTTTTAGATGTTAGATCTTTGATGTCAGATACAGATGTAACATCTCATATCTTTCCTCTCAAATCTACCTTGGTAGTCCCGAGCAGATTTGAACTGCTGACCCCTACATTATCAGTGTAGTGCTCTAACCAACTGAGCTACGGGACTAGCTTATCTCTCTTCTCGGTAACCTTTCCCTAACGGGGTGGGCACTTTCTTCTGTGTCTTTATCTTTACTAAGTAATAACCATGTAATAACGTAACGAGTACCGGTATCGGTTCTCTAGAAAGGAGGTATTCCAGCCGCACCTTCCGGTACGGCTACCTTGTTACGACTTAGCCCCAATTATCGGTTTT
>NZ_SRZY01000025.1 GCF_006476045.1 Sphingobacterium lumbrici | reverse complement strand
AAAACCGATAATTGGGGCTAAGTCGTAACAAGGTAGCCGTACCGGAAGGTGCGGCTGGAATACCTCCTTTCTAGAGAACCGATACCGGTACTCGTTACGTTATTACATGGTTATTACTTAGTAAAGAGAAAAGACACAGAAGAAAGTGCCCACCCCGTTAGGGATAGGTTACCGAGAAGAGAGATAAGCTAGTCCCGTAGCTCAGTTGGTTAGAGCACTACACTGATAATGTAGGGGTCAGCAGTTCAAATCTGCTCGGGACTACCAAGGTAGATTTGAGAGGAAAGATAAGAGATGTTACATCTGTATCTGACATCAAATATCTAACATCTAAAAAGGGGAATTAGCTCAGCTGGCTAGAGCACCTGCCTTGCACGCAGGGGGTCATCGGTTCGACTCCGATATTCTCCACGTTTTTGGTATGAATTATTTAGTATATAGATGAGTATATGGCGACATAAATCATTTGTTTATTATTATGTGATTACCGGAAAAAGAGTTCTTTGACATATTGAAAGAAAGAAAACACAAGAGAAGACAACAGTAGAGACAATACTGTAATGCGTTTGATTTTTATAACGGCCCCTCGGTCAAGGCCGAACTGTTATAGAGGTAGTATTACGAGTATATATATCAAAGCATCAGCATAGTAGCAAAAGGGCTATGTCTGAGAAGAAAGTAAATAAGGGCACACGGGGGATGCCTAGGCT
>NZ_SRZY01000024.1 GCF_006476045.1 Sphingobacterium lumbrici | reverse complement strand
AATAAATAAATTCTTAGTTTAGCAGTCTTAAAATATATTACCTTGCAAGACGCAGAACGTAGACTTTTGACCTTATTGATGCCCGAAGGGCTGTTAGATTATTTCGATATCATGGAAGTTATCCAGGTAGAGAAAGAACTCCATATCCATCTGGATGAAAAAAATATTGTTCCTTCGGGTTATGAAGACAGTAAACTGGAATCCAAGGGTTTCATGCCTGTTTCAGAAATTAAAGACTTTCCCATTCGAGGTCAGAAAGTTACTCTTCATATTAAACGTAGGCGTTGGACGGTGTTAGCTACACAGAAAATCATTACCAGAGACTGGAACCTTGTTCGTGAAGGTGCTCGAATGACTACGGAATTCGGGCTTTTTTTAAAGGGGATATTTGGATAACTATCCGATCAGTGCCCATCTTTTGGGGCTTCTGTTTCAGTTGGATGGCAAACAGCTTCAAGATCAGTATAAGAATCACTTAAGCGACTTTCATGATTGGAACCAGAAACCTCATGCTGAGTACTGGACTGTATTCCCTAACAATATATCCGAACAGCTCAGTATCGATGAGACCAGTTTCAGTAATGGTGAACTTTATACTATCGTAAGCAGCAAAGCCTCCAAGGGCAAAAAGGGGACTATTGTAGCTACCATTAAAGGAACAAAGGCAGAAGATATTATCGCTGTATTAGAGCGTATTCCACTTAGGCTAAGGAACAAGGTTAGGGAAGTAACGATGGATATGGCTCCCAATATGGCAAAGGCTATCCGTAGGTGTTTCAGGAATGCCAGACGGGT
>NZ_SRZY01000023.1 GCF_006476045.1 Sphingobacterium lumbrici | reverse complement strand
AGCCGATGGTATTGCCGTAACAGGTGGGAGAGTAGGTCGGTGCCTTTTTTTATACAGAGCCCTTGCTGGAAACAGTAAGGGCTCTTTTTTTTTGTTATCTGCTATTATAATAATACAGCTTCTCCTGCTCTACTACTTAGTCAACCCTTGTTTTAAGACCCTAAGCGTACTCTGAACGACATTCCCATCGAAACTAACCGGATAATAACGCAGACTTATTGTAAATTGTAATACGTTTTACCTAAGCTTTTGTGACAAGCTGTAAAACTTGTTAAGAAATGTTAAACAGAACAACCGTTTGCGTTAGGTTGCGCAAACGGTTTCGTTTATTTTCATTGTTGTTTTGTCAATAAAATGTATTATAATTGATACTAATTAATGATTATGAATCTGGAACTATTGATCTTAGGTGTATTTGGGATGATAGTTTTGGAAATCTAAGTTTTGAATTTTGCCAATGAATTATGAAAAAATCTCTAGTATTAATAGGTAAGTTCCTGATTTGATGGAATCATATAACGAGGATATCACTTTATGTATCGCATCTGCGAGTAGTTGTTATAATAGAGTAGATCTTAGTGAGGGGAAACTTTTATATGAATTGTTGGCGTAGTAAGCTATTTGATGATAAGTTGTAAACTAATACTTAAATTATAAATAATGATTAAAAATTGTACAAGTCTTTCTTTTGCCTTGTTATTATCTGTGATTGGATCAGGATCATTATATGCCAATACGTTGGCACCTATGGGTTCGAGATCGAATTATCAATCTGTTTTGCAGGATACTGCAAAAAGTCAATCTGTTGCGAGTACAGATACTATTGGGCAGATGTTAAAGTCTCTTCAAAAGTTTAAAACAGTGAAGGATACTATTAACATCAAGGATGCTAAAAATGTGCCCAATCTATCTTTGCAGCAGGTGCTAAAAGGGAATGTAGCAGGGCTTTATGTTCAAGAGCCTAATGGAGAGCCCGGAACGGAGCAAAGTATGATTTTGCAAGGTGCATCCGGCGTAATGTTTAATAAGAAGGATATTTATGCCTTACAGCCTGCGGTATATCTGAATGGAGTACCTCTGGTGCAGGATAATCCTTTTGCCTTTGATGTGCAGAAGTATGATTACAACCGCATTGGGCCGGCGACGAATTTACTAACCCAAATTGACGTCAGCAATATTCAGTCTATTGTTGTGATTAAGGATCCTTATGAGTTAGCAAAACTGGGACCCAACGCTGTTAACGGTGCGATTTATATCACGACAAAGAATGCAAGGGGGGGTAAACAGGATATAAGCCTTAATTCATATTTCGGTTATGCTACTGTTCCTAAAGTTCATACGGTCAATGGGGTGTATGAGAATGAGTTTAGGAGACCTTTTTATCAGAAGTATGCGACCCAGGAGCAGTATGACTCTTACGCCCCTTATCTTCGGGATTCTACCAATACGGCATATTTTGGTCCATCCAATTGGAATGATCTTTATTATCAGAATACACCAACATTCGGAGCTGATTTGGGAATTACCGGAGGGAATGACAGGGCTAACTTCCGGTTTTTTGGCTCGGGTACAAAGAATGCAGGAAATGCTGATGAGACAAACCTCAATCGGTATAACATATTCTTCGGTATCAATATGGCTCCATTCCAATGGTTGACAGTGTCAAGTAATGTGAATGCGGTGAAAATGGACAGAACACGCAATCGGAGTTTAAGGGATCGATTTGCCGAAGCGAGATATATACCGGATTTATCTAGTCCGTTATCTCCTAATGCTGACATTTATGGTACATTTTTGTCGGAAAACAATAAAAATGTAGATAAAAATACAACAACTGCCCTCAACGGTAACGTGTCCCTTAGTGCAAAGCTCAATAAGCTAGTGATTACATCGAGCTTGATTTTCGATTACAATGAGGGTATTCGAGACTATTTTACACCCTCGACTCTAATGGATGGGGTAAGTTATGTTTCTACCTACTTCGGGTATAACCAGCGACTGATCCAAAGCAATACCATATCGTATGGTCTTCAATTGAATCCGAATAATGTAATTGACCTGGAACTTGGTCAAGTGTATCAGGGAGACACGTATAAGTATAACTATGCACGGGCTTATAGAGGACCGAATGATGACGTGAAATTGAATTTAGTGGAAGGTAATGCTTCCTTGTCAAGCTATTTGAATACGCTTGCGGCCGGTGGATTTTATGTTTTCCGCTATTTAGATAAGGAAGTTAATAATTTGTTTTCTTTATATGCATCGGGTAAGTATCGGTATAAGGACGTTTTAAGCGTGAGCGCCTTGATTAGAAGAGACGGAGCCTCTAACGGGCAGCCGGATAGCCGGTGGGTAACTTCGCCTGCATTTAATGTTAAGTACAACATCGTCAAAGACTCCGATTTTCTTAATCAATTAAGTATCAGCGGAGGCTGGGGAAGAAATGTCCGCGTCTATATGGATGATCGTTATGCCGCAGGACCACAATACAGATCAGAAAGTGGCTGGTTTGAAGAACCTACAATTCCGGGTTACGGGCCGGTATTGGGGATCAATAGACCTTACGAGAGTGGGTTTATTGGTTACGGGATCAAACTGCCTTATGCAGAAAGAATGGATTTAACGTTGGATGGAGCATTGGCGAACAACCGAATCAATGTCGCGTTATCTGTTTACAATCGTAATGATAAGAACCAGTTGGTTGGTGTATCGGTACCACAAGAGACAGGTTATTCCGTGAATTATAAATCCGGAATGGAGGTAAACAACAAAGGAGCCGAATTTATGATCAACGGATTGGTTGTAAATAACCAAGGAGGTTTTAGCTGGAATACCGGATTGAATGTAGGATATAATAAAAATGAAGTGGCTGCTCTTCCTGATGGTCTAAGCGAACTGATTATTGGAGACAATAAATTGCAGGTAGGCAAGTCTGTAGGCAGTTATTGGTTGTATAATAATGTAGGTATTTACAATACGGAGGCCAGTGTACCCTCGGGCAGGACTTTTAATGGTATCCCGATGAGTGCCGGTGACCCTGAATGGAAGGATCTTAATGACGATAACCGTATCGACAATAACGACAAAATCTTTACCGGAGATAGGTTACCAAAGATAGTGGGAGGATGGAATAATACATTGAGCTACAAGAAATTCGATGTCAATTTCAATTTTATCTTTGCAGCCGGACATAAGATATTGAATCAGTATGAAGCGACGAGGTACGGATTCATTAACAGGGAAGCCGGAAACGATATTAACTCGGTAAAAGAGGTGTCTTCATGGCAGAAATTTGATAATGAAAGAGTGTACCCCATCTACAATCCATGGAGTGATGTAAATGCGTATCGTGTAGATCAGGACTTGTTTTTGGAAGACGGATCTTACGTAAAGTTGAGATCACTTACTTTGGGGTATGACTTTACGAATACGTCTCTGTTCAGTAAGTCGTCAGGAGCTCGTTTTAGAAGGGTGTACTTGTACGCAACAGCAACAAATCTGTTGACGCTTACTAAGTTTTCGGGTGTGGATCCAGAGCTTGTAAATTACAATGGCTACTACGATGGTGCCAATCTGACAATCCCCAGAACCTTTGTGTTAGGCTTTAAATTAGATCTATAAAATGATTATTAGCAATATTATGAATTGTAAGAGATATAATAGTTACGGTATTTTCAGAATCTCTGTTGGAGTGTGCTTATTCCTGGCAACGCTGGGAAATACCGCTTGTAATAAGATAGATGATGTTTTTTCGCAGCGACTCGCTACGGAAGAGACCAACTGGAAGACATTGGAAGATGGCAAGGCTAATCTGATGTCGGTATATGGCTTGTTGCGTTCGGCAACAGTTGCCGATAACAGTCACTGGTTGATGGGCGATTTGAGGCAAGGAGATTTTACCATTACGAATCGGGCGGATATGAAAGCCATCGTAAATGGTCAGTTGAATGCGTCTTACCCTGTTATTAACAGGATAACGAACTGGAGAAGGTTTTATGCGGGTATTAATGCTGCCAGTCTTTTTATCGAAAGATCCTCGGAGATATTGGCACATGATCCGCGCTATACCCAATTGAATAACGATGTAGATATAGCTCAGGCGAGAATATTGCGCGCATTTGCCTATTTCTATATGACTAGAATATGGGGAGATGTGCCATTACTAACGTCTTCGCATGATGGTGATTTTATCCAATCACCTCGTACATCACAGGAAAGGGTGCTGGCATTTTGTACCAGTGAAATATTGGAGGCCGCTAAGGTAGTTCCTTTTAGATATGGAGGAACGGATCCTATCATGCCGGGCTTATATTATGGAGAGAACTGGCCATCTTGGAACGGGAATGTATTCACCAGGTTATCGGCTTATATCATTTTGGCCCATATCGCGGCTTGGCAGGGTAACTATGTTGATGCTGCAATCTACTCGAAGTTTGTGCTGGATAATCGATCTACACAATATTTTGTGGACGGCGCTAATCCCCTGGACTATATTGATATGAATGCGTTGACCGAAAACCAGAATAACTATAGCCCCTTTGCGTTTAAAAGAGCAACGGTGATGGTTGGTTTTCCTTTTGAAGCCGGAAATGGATTGGCTACAGCCAATGGACATATTGAGCAATTGATCTTAGCAAGTCCGTTTATTCCGAAGGCGGTTCCGGAGATGTTTGTGTCAAAGGATAGTATTATTAAGATTTTTACAGACCCGAATGATTTGCGATTTAGTAGAGACTTGGCGACCAATAGATACCGTACGAACTATTTCTACGGATTTGAATCTGAAAGACCAATTTTCAATAAGGTAAAAGTAATTTATCCGTCCAATACATCGGGTGATATAACGCTATTTGCGTCAACTATGGTATTTAGCAGGCTGGAGGAAATTACACTATTGCGAGCTGAAGCATTGGCGGTGTTGGGGGATACAGATGAGGCAATAATCACGTTGAATACGGCTTGTGCTAAACGAGGTATTAATTATTCCCTGGCAAATTCACCGGATTTGGTAAAGGCTATTTTTGACGAAAGAAGAAAGGAGCTAATGGGTGAGGGCTGGAGATGGTATGACATAGTTAGGTACAACAGGATTAAGAAATCTGACGAGGTGTTTGCAGTTAAAAATGATCAGGAGATGACCTTCAGGGAGTTTGAGCAAGCGGGTGGTGTATATTGGCCTGTGTCGCAAGATGTAATCAGTGCTAACCCAGCAATCAGGCAAAATCCGTATTGGCAATAGTTAACCTAAATTCTATAGAAATGAATAGTTTTAAACATATTAAATATATTGTATTCTTGGTTGGAACCATCTCCTGCTTAGGCTTAGGCTCATGCAGTAAGAGTGATTCACCCTATTATGATTACGAGAATACGGTCCAATCCTATAATGGATCAGCATTGGACTATCTTAAAGCACAGCCTGCGGGTACGTTTGATTCGTTGTTGCTTGTTTTGGAGAGATATCCCGATTTGGCAGATACGCTGCAAAACGCGCAGGTGACTCTATTTGCCCCGGTAAATAAGAACTTTGAAGCAGCTGTTAAGTACCTGAATATTACAAGAAGTAATCAAGGAAAGGAACCAATATATCTGAACGATGCAAACGGATTTTTGTTGGAGCAACTGATCTGTAAATATATCATTAGAGGGAACAGAGATACGGAGGCATATATCAATGAAAGGGATGGTATATTGTTAACAAGTATCATTTATGAATACCCCATGCATGTGAAATATGTAAAGTTGAGTTCTTCCGGATTTGTTTCAGGTGGCGCGAGTTCCTTGAATTTCAGTAACCCATACGGTTCGGTCTTTACGCAGGATTGGGTTACAACGATCGCCAATACGGTGAATATCAAAACCAACAATGCGACGATAAACATCCTTACTCCTATCCATAATTTTGGATTTGATGAATTTACCCTAAGGTTGAACGATTAAATGGAAACGATGAAAAATTATAGATATATATTGAAATTTTATTTGGCATTTGTCATAGTCTGCATTGGTTTGTCATCCTGTAAGAAAAACCTACCTGATGCGAGGCTGTCTATTGCAAATGATTCTAAATATACACGTACGGTATTCGAACCGGTACTAGGCAGAAGTACGCTATTTTCTAATATTTTCCAATACGGAAACTCAAGTCGACCACTCGATTTTAAGATTCTGAATATGCGTACTTTTACGGGAGAGCCTGCTCCCGAGTTGACACTAAATTATCCCGTTTTGGTGTGGAAGGGTGTCTACAATGGAACCGAGAAATCCATTGCAGAAATTGAGGCGAAGCGTACGATTGAGTATCACCCACTTTTCGAAATACGGCCGCATTCCGGTGATTTGTTTATGTGGGCTGCCGCAAATTCAAATATGATTAAAGCCCAGCCGGATTCTGGATATGTATTTGACGTTGAAATGTCGAATTCAGGTGGCCGTAGGTATTTTCAGAATATGCGGTTGATGCCGCTTCGTGAAAGACCTTACGAGCCGTCCAACCTCGATCCGATAACAGGCCAGGGTACTGCTATTTCAGTAAATCCTACTGGTGTAAATATCATAGGAGAGCGGGGACAGCCGCTGAATACGCGGGATGATGTACAGGTCCTCTTTAAAAAGACCGGAAATGGCAACAGTATTACGTTTAAATTTATCGATACCCTATCCAACCCTATCGATCCGAATAAGTTTGCGGAGACCGATTGGGAAAATCTGGTCCATGGTTTTAACATGGTCAAGGATCAGGAGAAAGTGAGGTTTGACGTAGCCTATCCAATACCTTTGAGTGGATATCCTACTAGATATACAACGGTTTCCGGGCAGCAGGCACGTGTCGTGTTTAAGTTTAACCGACAGGCTTTTGGCAATGTGCTCCAACAATGTTATCTGGCATTTAACTTCAATATATATGAAAAAGGAGATTGGGAGCTGACATTTTGGTTTAAGCGAGATAAGCCAAAGTTTGATAATGATTAATGAACCAGTTATAACATAATTAAAACACTATTTCCAATGAAGTATATATATACCATATTAGTACTATTGGTTTGTTGCATGCACAATGATGCGCTGGCACAGCAGCTTATTAAAGTCACGGGAACTGTAGTTGATGGATCTACCGCTAACAAAGAAACAGTATCTGGTGTAAGCATTAGTATGAACGATAAAGTTATCGGAAGCACCGATCGATTCGGTAAGTTCACGATAACAGTGCCAGGTAATGCGACCCTGTCCTTTAAGTTATTAGGATACGATCCTGTATCGTTAAACGTTAATAACAGAACCGAGATCAGTGTAAGCCTTACTGAAAGTTTTGCCAACATAGACGCGGTAACTGTAACCGCCGGTTATCAAACCAAGGCCAAAGCGCTTAGTACAGGTGCGATAACGACGGTATCAGGTAAAGACCTGCAAGGGCAACCTGCAGGTGATGTAATCTCCCTGTTGCAAGGTAGGGTTGCGGGTTTGAATATCCAAAATAATACAGGAGCTCCCGGTTTTAGGGGTTCGGTAACGATTCGTGGTATTTCAAATATCAATGTATCGGGCTCGGGAAATGAGTCGTTCCTGACACCGACCTCACCGTTGTATGTGATCGATGGGGTACCTATTGATGACAATACGGAGTTTTCTTATGGCTTCCAGCAAGCTGGTCCCGGAGTCTCTCCGGCATCACAGATTCCACCGGAAGATATCGAAGAAATCTCTGTACTCAAGGATGCCGCAGCCACGGCACTGTATGGATCAAGAGGTGCTTATGGTGTAATCTTGATTACAACCAAAAGAGGTAATTCCAGAATACCGGTAGTTAGGTATAATGGGTCTACGTTTTTGTCCATGGTGCCTAAGCTTCGGTCAGTGATCGGCGGTAGAGACGAGCGGATGTTGATAATACAACAAATTTTGGCGTTCGATACCTCCAGAAACCACGCTATCGACATGATAAATAATACACCATTTTTGTCGGATAGTTTGAATGCGTACTACAACAACTCAACCAATTGGCAATCCTATTTCTATAAGCCAACCTATAATCAAAATCATAACCTTAGCATATCCGGAGGAGATGTGAGGTTTAATTATAAAGCGAACTTAGGGTTCTATGACGAAAATGGTATTCAAGAGAATACAGGATATTCACGTTACAATCTCAACATGAATATGATTTATAACCCTACAGATAGATTTAGGTTGGAGTCTCAATTGAATAATTCCGTACAGCGTCAACGTATGGGCAGTGGAAATGGTTTGTTGAATTCGGGTGTTGCAAATAGTGCACAGGCTTCTTCTTTGCTGCCGGCACCTTCGCTTTATTCTTCCGTTAATTCCGTATTGGGGGCGTTAACGACAGATGATGACAATAAAGTACTCACGACTGCAGCAAACGTCAACTTACACTATGATCTTTTTAAGAACTTCAAGGCATCTACTTATCTGAATTATAATGGTACAACGGGTACAAAGGATAACTTCTCGCCAGCCGCACTGAATAATAATCAGGCTCTGTACTATGCCTACAATGACCGATCGAATACGCTCTATAACCGGACTCAGGTACAATATGTATTCTCGCTTAAAGAAAAGGGTGAAGATGCGCATACATTCAACTTGTTTGGATTTTCGGAATTGAGATCGTCTTTCTTTAAGTCAGACGCAGTGTTGAGTGATCGGGTAGTGAATGACCAATTACGTGGTCCGTTGACCAAACAGACCAGTTATTTAAGTTCTAAAGGAGGTACCACCAGGTATACGGATACGCGGCAAGTGGCTTTTGCGGGACAGTTCTCGTATAACTATAAGCAAAAATATGTCCTGGATTTTAACTACCGTTTAGATGGTCTTTCAACTAATGGGCCAGATGCAGGTTACAAGACCAACCCCTCTATTTCGGCTAAATGGAACTTTGACCGCGAAGCCTTTATGGACAATGTGAGTTGGTTAGACTTTGGTGATATTCGGTTGAGTTATGGATCTAATATTACACCGAATGGTAATATCTATCAGGCTTATGGTAAATATTTTGGTGGTAGCCAGTACAACAACAGTAGTACGGTCATCAATGATCTGGGCTTCGTCCCCAATCTGAAGTTGGAGCCGACTCAGGCAACTACCTACAATGTCGGGTTTGATTTTTCAATTTTGAAAAACAAATTTACCTTCACGATGGATAGCTATTACAAGCAGAATGACAATATATTCCGTGATAAGAGATTGTCAACATCGAACTCATTTGGAAGCATCGGGTCGACCGAAATCAGCAATGTCAACTACGGATGGGAGTTTCAAGCTACCGCCCGTCCTTTGAATACGAATAGCCCATTCAAATGGACGCTTACCGGCTCTTTTGCAATCAATAGAGAGGTATTGGCCGCACTTCCAGATGGATTACGTGAGATGATTTATTCTGATCCGACGTATGGTCAGGATATTTACTACCGCTTAGGGATCAATTCGTTGTCCAATTACTTATACAATACGAAAGGGGTATATAGCACGAATGCTGATGTGCCGGTAGATCCGGTTACAGGTTTACCTTATCGGGTGGGTAACAACGGACTATTGAATTATTTTAGAGCAGGGGATCCTATTTTTACGGATCTGGATGGTAACTATGTGCTCAACGAATACGACCGCGTAATTGCCGGAAATTCGCAACCCCAAATAACGGGAGGGTTTTTCTCCCTGTTGCAATATAAAAATTGGAGCTTGGAAGTGAATACCTCATTTACGTTAAAGCGTGATATTTTGAATAATTTTATGGCGTCACAGTTGGGTAGTTTTGGATCGCCGGGATCTATGGGCGCTATGGTACCTCCATCGGAGTTTGATTATTGGACACAAGCCGGAGATGTCTCGGTGTACGGTAATCCGTTTGATTTTCAACGAGCATCACTCTTGAATCCGTTTAGATACAATCAAACGTTGTTTCAGGAAGACGGGTCATATTTCAAACTAAATGCCGTCAAAGTATATTATAACTTTAATCAAAGTTTGACCCAAAGGTATGGTATGAACAGGGTGAGTGTTAACTTTACAGCTTTTAACTTGGGATATATTACGAAATATTCAGGGCCTAATCCCGAAAATGTAACGGCACTAGGTCGGGACTATCCGTCAAATTATCCATTGCCTAAACAGTTTGCGTTGGGCTTAAACATTGAATTTTAATTTTTAAAGTGATGAAGATGAAAAAGTTGAAATATCTGTTGATGATAACAGCACTTGTGTGCGGAACGTCGAGTTGCGATAAGTTTCTGAATGTAACTCCCATAGATGCCCTGTCTGGTAATAATTTTTGGCAGACCCAAAAGGACGTTGAAGGGTATATGAATGGTATTTATACAAAATTGCGGAATAAAGTAGGGAATAGTATCCTAATTCCGGCTTTGGATATCAGGGGAAATTCGGTGAAGATTGCGACCGCTTTGGATGCCAGTGGTAATGGTCCGATCAATAATCTGATTTCCAATAATATGAATCCGATAATAAGTGGTACGACTACATACGATACCCGATTAAAGGAAGTGATGAACTGGAAAGGATGGTATGATGTTATTGCGGCAAGTAATATCCTGTATTATGAAGTAGATAATGTTCCCGCAGCAGAAATGTCTCAAAGGGAAAGAGATCAATATAAAGCGGAAGCCGTATTTACGCGAAATCTGAGCTATATGTTCATCTGTAAACTGTACGGCGACGCGATCTATTATACCGAGGCATATCATAATAAAGCCTTGGCGAGAACACCGCAGGTGGAAGTGCTGAACAACTGTATAGCGGACATGTTGGCTGCAAAGGACAATCTGCCGATAAAGTATAGTGAATCCTCTTTGCTTGGGGTGAGACCGACAAGAGCGAGTGCGGTAGCGTTGCTCATGCATTTGAATATGTGGGCTGCAACTTGGGATACGGGAGACAAAAAACCGTACTATCAGGCCGTATTGGATCTGGCAGATGAGTTGGATACCTATACCGATTACAGCGTGTTGCGGAAGACAGCAGCGAACACCAAGCTGATCTTTAAAGGGAGAACGGCTGAAAACCTGTTTGGAATCTTGCAAGACTATAATTACGGAGAGACTTTTGCGCAGTTTTCAAATTATTCCTTCTTCTTTTCGCGCTATCCATACCGCGGTGCTTCGACAAAGACAGGTAGCCACATGACCTACGAAAGGGACTATATCGAAAAATTGTATCCACCGGCGATAGCAGATGATCGCAAAGCAATATGGTTTGAAAATTATAACTCGGATAATGCCTCTTTTCAGTTTAAGAAATTCATTAATGTGTATTCTAGCGGAACAGGGACGAGTGTTGTCATGAATAACGATGATAGTGCGATTCTGCTTAGAATGTCGGATGTCGTGCTTTTAGCTGCTGAGGCTGCTGCTGAATTGGAAGATGATGTAACCGCAAAAGAATACCTCAATCGGGTACGGGGGGCAGCAGGCGCGCCGATGATTATATCCAACGGTGCAACGTTGAAAGATGATATTTATAGAGAAAGATGCCGTGAGTTGATTGGGGAAGGGCATTTCTATTTTGATCTTGTACGGACCAAACGGGTGGTAAATACGGAATTTAGCAAGGCTGTAATGAGTGGTTCAAGTTTTAACAGTGGCGCGTGGAGATGGCCGTTGATCATTACGACTGCAGAACAAAATGCGAATCCTAATTTAACAGGCAATAACTATTGGAATTGATGATTATGAAAATACAAATAAGAATATTATTGATGGTAGTTTCCATCACTGCAGTATCTTTAAGTTGTACAAAGTACTATTTTGATGGCGGTGTACACGATCCGAAATACAACGGAACAATTTTGGACTATATGAAAGAAAAGAAACCTTTTTTCGATAGTACGTTGATGGTAATTGAGCTGGCGGGAATGACGGATGTCTTTCAAAATGAAAATGTGACATTTTTTGCGCCCCCGGGAGGTACCGTGCATAACGTGATACAAAATTTAAATCGTCATTTGAGGTTTAATGGAAAGGATACGGTATCTAGATTGGATCAGATCAAATCCGAAGTTTGGAGAAATACCCTGTCACAGTATATATTTAGAGGTACAAATCTGTTGAAAGATTATCCACAAAGGGATACGTTGTCGTATGTGGCTTATCCGGGACAGAATTATACAAGCTACGGTGGGGATATCATGAATATAGGCGTTATATTCAACGATGCGGGAGGAGTAACTTATGCCGGATATAGACAATTATATATCGCTTATATCCCGGATTTATCTAATCCGCAGGTGTCCTTAACCAATATCCCGGTAGCGACATCGGATATCCAACCAAAAAATGGAGTCATACACGTATTGAACAGAACCAAGCATACGTATGGGTTTCGAACGAATGCTTTTATTGATCAGGCAATTTCAGCTGGAATTTCGCCTGCCACCCCATAAGTAAATTTATTATCTTTATTTAAATGAACTGATCAATGATGACAAATATAAAATATAAAATGCGCTTTTTGCTTGCAGGACTGGGGTTTCTCACGGTGCTAATAGGTTCCTGTGTAAAAAATACAACGTTGGCCGAAGATCCTTATGCAGGGGGTAAGCAGGTATTAGATATTACCTTTATCTCGAAGTCGACGGATCCGGATATCGTGGCAGCAGGGGCAATATTAAACCTTCAAGTGAAGGGGTTAATGAAATACAAGGACAATTTCAAATTGTATGTTAATGAGATTGAGGCCCAAGTGCTAAATTATTCGGATAGTACTGTCCAATTTGAAGTGCCGTTGACAGCAAGTACAGGTAGTGTCTGGATATCGGCAGAGGGACAGACATTTTTCGGACCTATTGTCAAGATAGGTGGAAAGGTATCTGTCGATGGTACGTTTAAAATTGTAAATGGTGCCGGAAGACTTTCGGCAGGTGGAGCTTCGACGGTGTTTGATGTTGAACAATTGCCTTCCGGAAGATTTTGGGTAGTTGGTGCTTTTAATAATTTTGAACTCCGTGGAACCGAAGCTTTACCTAATGGCGGGATTGCACAATTGGATCCGGATGGAGGCTATATTACAAACGACATTAATTTCGGACAAGGTGTTGTAGGCGGATCGAATACGATTTATTCCATTAATAGAATAAATGTGGGTGAGCAAAATGGGAAGTATATTATTGCAGGTAGTTTTTCTGCATTTAACTCAAAAAATCCGAATCGGCAGACCATAAGCAATATTACAAGATTACTTTTAAATGGTAGTTTGGATACGATAGTGACAGCGGATATTGTAAATCCTAAACCGGAGGAAGTATGGAAAGATAAGGATACGATACCGGCATTTAATGGTGGGGTAGATGGTGTAGTGCGTAAAACATTTATTTTCGGCGAGAAGATCTATATCATTGGTAATTTTCAGCATTACAAGCGGATTTATTACCCGAACTCTACCTATGATGAGAAAGTGTACGATGTAACGCGTATGCTCCAGATGGTGCGGGTGGATATGGATGGTGCAATCGACCACACCTTTCATTATAATGAGGCAACGAAACAAAGTGCAGTCGCCGGCAATGGTGGAATTACCGATGCGGTTATGCAATCGGATGGCAAGCTTATTTTGGTTGGAAACTTTACCAGTTTTAATGGCGTATCGGCAAACAGGATTGTACGACTTAATTTAGACGGTTCAGTAGATCCTACGTTTAATGTAGGAACAGGAGCAGACGGCGATATTATGTCTGTACGCTTTAATGCTACGACGAATAAGTTCGTTGTCAGTGGATTGTTCAAGACTTTCAACGGCAAGGTCTCATCGGGCGTAGCGCTGTTAAATAGCGATGGATCTAACGTGAGTACCTTTCTGGGTGAGGAGATCAGCGGAGGCTCTGTTACGTTTGCGGGCCAGCTCAATAACGGCAAGATTATTGTGGCAGGTGCATTCAATAAGTATGGTGATTACCTAAGGCAGGGTTTTATGATTTTAGAACCGAACGGCGAGTTGGCGGTAGGATATAATAATACAGGAGGCTTTGAAGGCCGCGTGTATGATATGATCGAAACACCTGTAACAGGAGGATCAAGAGTGGTGTTGGTGGGTGATATCTATAGGTTTAATGCAATGTTGCCAAGGAACGTCCTTCGCTTAGTTATTGCAAATTAATAATGGCTTAAATTATCGATTATGATGAAGAATAGAAAAAGAATTTTTGGGATAGGAGGATTCAGCTTTTTAGTGTGTTTCATGCTCACGCTGATGAACACAAGCTGTAATCAGGAGTTTATAAATGTATTGCCTGAATCTTTCAAAAATGACACCCTGGGTGTGGGAGATGGTTCTAAAAGAGTGCTATACATTATCTTGGATGGCGTTAAAGGGTCGGTTGTACAGAGTGTAGCCCCGGCCAATCTGACAGAGATGACGGGCAAGGCAATATATACGTATGATGGTCTTACCGATAATCATTGGAACGCTTTAACGCAGGCTGGAGCATGGACGACCATGTTGACAGGGGTTGATTATACGAAAAGCCATGTTGTTACTGAAGATTTTGCAGGTTTCGACAATGCCGAAACACCTACCTTGTTTACGCGGTTAAAGAAAGAGCTTACCAAGGCCAGAACGGTTGCTATTACAACCTCTCCGGCTTTTGCGGATAAGCTGGCTACGGATGCGAGTGCGAAGCAGACGCTAAGTGACGATTTGGGGGTAAAGAATGCCGTAGTAAATGAGTTATCCAACGAAGATCCTTCGTTGCTTGTGGCTCAATTTAGCGGTGCAGAATTGGCAGCAGCAAATGATTATTCGGCATCGAATGTGGCTTACACTACAGCGATTACGACGATAGATGGCTATATTGGCGAAATTTTGACAGCCCTGCGGGCCAGAAAGACCTTTAATGGAGAAAATTGGTTGGTTATAGTGGCCTCAAGTAAAGGAGGCGGGCCTTCCGGAGGAGCTGTTGGGTCTAATATTTATGATGACCCTTCCAGAAATATTTTTGTAACCTTTTATAATCCAAAATTTGGCACTATGGAATATAGAAAGCCAGCTATAGATGGTCTACCCTATACAGGCACAGCTCCGAGATTCATCTCCACTGGTACGGGTACATACGGTGTTACTAATGGTATGGCTACCTGTGATGATCCGTTGCTAGGGAACTTTGGTACCTCCGGTGAATTTACGGTGATGTTTAAAATGCGGGATGATAATACTAATATGGGGAATCAAGGTTGGCCGATGTATATGGGAAAGAGGAATGACGTTAGTAGTGCTACGGCGCAAGGAGGATGGGGCTTCCTTCATGGTGGTAACGGTGGAGCCCAATTTGACTGGAGTTCTAGCCCTCGTCCTCAAAACTTCCTTAGCCAAAAAGATGGAAAGTGGCATACTCTGGGTATGGTGATATATATGGATGGAGCAACTCGGAAATGTGCTTTATATGTTGACGGTGTATTGGGTACTGTTACTAGTTCGGGTGCTTCGTCGAACCCGTTTAATCTGCCGGCAGATGCCAGAGCGGATAATGATATCCCTTTGAGATTAGGGATGCGTCAGAACAAGCAAGCAAATCTTTTGTTTAAGGATCTGGTTATTTTGAATGTAGCATTGTCTCCGGCTGATATGGGGCTTTATATGCGTAGAGAATTCGGTCCTACAAATCCGTATTTTGGCAATGCACTTGGTTGGTGGCCGGCAAATGAGACTTCGGGAAATAAAATGTATGATCATTCCGGAAACGAGAAGCATTTTACATTTAGTCCGGCAATACAATTTGCGACGTTTAGCGATTTGACACCAAATATTTCACCTGAAATATCCCCGGCTGCATTTCTCGTGGTGCCCAATGGTGTGGATATTCCTGTTATGATTTACAATTGGATGAATATTTCTGTACCAAAAGAATGGGGATTGATGGGTAAATTTTATAATCCCACTGTTAGCTTACCTAAAGAATAAAAGATATTAAATTATGAAACTTTATCGTTTTACGACCTTAATAATCTGCACCTTGTTACTTGGAGTAACATCGTGCGAGAAATATGGATATAATATTCCGGATGGGTATCCGGATGATTCGGGAAATATTCAGGAAGGGGAAATTGACTCCAACCTGAGATTCATCGACAAATCGATGTATGGAAAGGCTCGGGTTTTCCCTGGTCTGGTTGACCAGACTGAACCTCGGGTACAAAATGCGAAATTTACATTGGATTTAAATTTTACGAATCAGACTGCTCAGAATTTGCGTATTTCCGTAGCCCCTGAACCGCAGTACAGTACAGGCTACTATGCTGCCCCGGGCGAGTTGATTAAGATCGATGTACCAGCAGGTATTGAAGGCTTGACGGTTCAAATTGGAGGACATACCGATAACTTAGGAGGTAAATATCCGTTGCTTCGGGACCCCGTGATCTATATGCGCCAGCGCTTGTACGCAGGTACTAACTATGTGCGCAACTTGTATGGTGGAACGATTTATATTCGTGCAAACAGAGCATATACCACACCTGTAGAATTTACCATCACAAATGCGTGTGTTTCTCCGGATTTTATTTTAGGTGAAACGAATGATGCCGACTGGGTGGCGAAGGTAAAGGCTTCGCATGTGCCATGGTTAGAATTGCGGACCAAAAGAGTGGTTTTTCTGATCCCAAGAGATCGGGTGATAAATACCTTCACCTCAGCAGAGCCTTTTACAAATCCTACAGCGGTACTGACCAGGTGGAATGATGTTTTTGATTTGGATTTCAATGGTTGGATGGGATTGTCTGATGATGCGGAAGATGAGCGGGACAGGAGTCCGCAAGGTGCTTGGAGAGGGGTTTTGGATATCCAGTTATCTTTGGGATATGGACATAGTGGATTTCCTTTTGTGGGTTTAAACGATACGGAATGGTTTAAAGGGATGACCAGCTTGAATGCGATATCAACGAGTAGAGGCATGTGGGGTTCATATCATGAATTCGGACATAATTGTCAGCAGGGAAGTGTGTGGAGCTGGAGTACCCTAGGTGAAACAACGAACAACTTATTTAATTTTAAGGTAGCAAACCGTATTGGAGCTGATTATAGGGATCTTCACTCGGCAGTAAACAGAGGATTTCCGGAAGCAATTGCCTATGCAAGTGCGGCCGGAACGGCCAAGAATTTTAATGCTGATGCTGCGATGAGTGATCCTTTTAAACGTATGACCCCGTTTATACAGATTTTTGAGCTTTATGGTTACGAAGCGATGACACACCTCTATAAAGAGGCACGCCATGCCGAGCGGTTAAATCCTAGCGATATTACAAAGCAGAATTGGGTTTATGAGAAGCTCTCAGACTATACACAAACGGATCTTTCTCCATTTTTTGATGCTTGGGGAATTCAATATAGCCCCGCGGTAAGTGATCGGGTGTTTGAGAAGTGGCCGCTATTGACCAAACAGATCTGGACATATAATCCACTGACTAAAACCGGAGGTACAGCTAATATTGTGTATACAACGAGTATGGTATATGTTTCTTGTCCGGCTCAAGAGGGATCATTTGCGAATATGGTTGATAACAATCCTACTACTTTCTATCATTCTAAATATAGTAATATTGGACCGACTGAGTCTTATCCTTTCACGTTTGTACTTTCGACAGGCTCTAAATTGCCTATCCCGATTAAAGGGATGTTTTTCAATGCGAGACCGGTTATTGGCACTAATAATAATAGAGCAGGGGATGGAAAAGATATTGAAATTTACTATAGTAATGACTATACTAATGACAACGACGATAGCAACGATACATTCACACTCATTGGAACGTCTACACTTCCAAATAATGCCGATCGATTTGAATATATCTTCCCTGACGGTAATGTTAGCGCAAAATATTTCAAAGTAGTGGTGAAAAATGGCTACTCGACTAACCCGTACGTGGTGTTTGGAGAAATGAATTTAATTAAACCATAGGCGATGACTATTAAGATTTTTGGATTCAAAATCGAGATGTAATTGTAAAAACTGATATAAATGAATATGCATTTTAAATATTTTAAAGCGTTTTGTCTCTTAATGGCAGGCGTTATACTGGCATCGGGCTGTAAACAATACGACAACCCCCCTCCTGTATTTGAAGAGCTTAAGGATATGACCGCTTTGCCACGGAAGGTTTTGGTGATTAGTATAGACGGGTTAACCGGGACTGAGTTGGAAAAGGTAGCACCAACAAATATTGCTACTTTGCAAAAGAACGGGAAATATTCCTATAATACATTAAAGGGGGCTTCTGATGCAGGCGGATGGGTTTCCATGTTGACCGGAACAGGGTTTGCCAAACATCAAATAAGTAGTGATAATTTTGAACGTACACAGGAATCAGATAATCAGCATGGCGAGATTAAATCCTATAGAAACGTGCTTGACTATGTTACCCAGTACAAATCGGTAAAAACCGCAATGGTAACACCGTGGGAAACTTTAAGAAACTATGTTCGGAATGCAGACTATACTCCGCAAGTGGAGACGGATTTGAGTGTTAAAGATAGTACCGTAGCGCTATTGGGATCCGTTCAAAGCCTGGGAACAATTTTTGTGAATTTCAGAGATGTGCTGGAGGCAGGAAAGAACGGTGGATACCTGGCTTCTAATACGGCGTATAAGAATGCAATTGTTAAATCGGATGAATATATAGGTAATATATTGACCGCGGTAAGAGCTCGAACTAACTATGAGAAAGAAGACTGGTTGATTATCGTAACAACAAATCATGGGGGTAGTAAAGAGGATCCCGTCAACGGATTCACTTTGGTGTATCATCCTGATTTTAAAGAGTTTGAATTGAAAAAAACGGGTTTCAATGGAATATTGTTCAACCCGTCTACCGTACATGCAGAGGTGCATGATGATCATGGGTTGTATGATGCCGGTGCAACGAAAGATTTTACAGTACAAATGGATGTGAAATTCAATGTCGCTACGCAATATCCGGGATTTTTGTCAAAGAGTACAGCGATGTCTGGAGGAACGTTCACAGGCTGGCTTTGGATGCAGAGTGTTGGTACTGCTGGAGTTGGTAACTGGGGAATAGTCTTTGGAGGAACTCAAAATGGCGGATCAGGTAAAAACCAGATTTCTAACGCTAATGGTACTATGCCTATAAGCGATGGAAAGTGGCATACATTGACGATGACCGTGAAAACAACAGGTGGAGCTACGCCCACGGCACGGACAATGACTGCCTTTATTGACGGGGTACAGACGGTTACGGGAAACTTGTTGAACAACAGGAGCTTAACGGTAGAGGAAGGTCTGCGGGTAGGCTACAGAAATGTTGACAATGGGGGTACAGGCTTGAGCACCTATTCGGCTAATCTTGCCTACTTCGATAAAGCGCTGGATGCAAGCACGATAGCGAACACGCACGGTTTGAAAGATATCACCCAACATCCGGATTATGCGAATCTGATTGGGTTCTGGCCGATGGACGATGGGACTGAGGGTATTTGTTTTAACAAAGCACCCGGAGGGTATAATATGCAGCTGGCAGGACCGTATAGTTGGAAGAATTTAGCTGATTTTTATCCTCCAGGTACATATCCGGAACCCGTAACGTCTAGCTTATCTATTCCGACAACGAATAGTGATATTGCCGCATTGATATTGTACTGGATGAATATTGAAATTCTCTCAGACTTCGGCTTTGATGGAAAACCTTATTTGACAAATTTTGAGTTAGAGTTTTTGAAAGAGTAGCCGCGGTTAAAAAAGGGCACTTTCAGTCTGATTATAATGGATATTATGAACCCCCGAAATAGAATTTTTCTTCTATATTCGGGGGTTTATTTGTTAAGAGCCTTCTTACTCTTCTGTATAAAAGTCAATTAAACTTTCTACATATTCCGATTCCCAGCCTTCTACGATTTCGGTATATGCATCTTCGGGGATATTGATATGGTTTACTTCAAAGGATGTCCCCTTCTTATGTTCATGCAGTTTTATGGTCACGATAGAGGGCTCTTCCTGCTCGCCAAAATACCATTGCTGCACGATCTTTTTACCGGGATCCAGTTCGAGGAAGCGCCCCGTGATAGCACCATCCCATAAGGAAAATTCTCCTCCAACCTGTGGGTCTATTTCTACCGTATCTCCTGTCCAAAGACGAATAGTAATCTCGGTCGTGAGGGCAAGGTAAATCTCCGCAGGACTAGCCGGAATAACAAAGTATTGCTTGAAATTCTTCATAGACAAACTTAGCCAAAATTTTCACTTTTCACTTTTGATTTTTTACTTTTATGCAATGAGTAATAAGTTGCCTAATGAGTTAGTCCGTCGTTTAAGTGCAGATAAAAGCTTTGATACCGAAGCTTTCGTTACGATTCATGAGACCACGCAAAAATCAAATTCTATTCGTATCAATCCGGCGAAGAAGGCCGATATAACACATCTAAAGATCGACAAGCAGGTGCCCTGGTGTAATGAAGGGTATTACTTGAGCGAGCGACCGATATATACGCTTGATCCCTTGTTTCACGCGGGCTGCTACTACGTGCAAGAGGCGAGCTCCATGTTTTTGACACATGCTATCCACGAACTGGGTCTGCATCAGTCGCCGACAAAGGCTTTGGATTTATGTGCAGCTCCCGGTGGTAAGTCTACTTTGCTGAATGCTGCTCTTCATCCGGAGAGCTTATTAGTCGCAAATGAAATTATTAAATCGCGGGTCACTATTCTAGCCGACAACCTGATGAAATGGGGCAATCCGAATGTTGTAGTGACCAATAATGATCCTTCTGCGTTTAATCGATTACCAGGATATTTTGATCTCATGGTTGTAGATGCCCCCTGCTCCGGATCGGGGATGTTCAGAAAGGACAGTACAGCGATAGACGAGTGGTCGGAAGCAAATGTCAAATTGTGCAGCGAACGGCAGCGGCGCATTTTAGCGGCCAGTATGGCTTCTTTAAAGACAAATGGTTATTTATTTTACTCCACCTGTTCATACTCGACAGAAGAGAACGAAGATATAGTGGATTGGCTGATTGCCGAATTTGACATGATTAGTGTTCCGCTTAAAATTAAGGACGAATGGCAAATAGCGGAGACGATATCGGCAAAACACCATGCCAGGTCTTTTCGGTTCTATCCGCACAAAATAGAAGGTGAAGGTTTTTTCTTTGCCGTGTTACAGAAAAGAAAAATACAGGATACTTTCTCGATGAAAGGGATAAAATCCGAGAAATCGGATGTACCACGGCATATTCTCCAAAAATGGCTTCGAAATGACAACGAGCTATTTGTGTTTGCGCACCAGGATAATATCCATATCCTGCCTAGTCGCTATGAGCTGGATTTAAAAGCACTTCGAAATGTATTATACTTCAGGAACGTGGGAACTCAAATTGGAAAGGTTGCGGGAAAGGAATTGATCCCATCGCATGATTTGGCCCTTAGTAATTATATATTAGCGGAAATCCCTTTTTTGGAACTTGATTTGGAGGATGTATTGAATTTCCTGCGGAAAGAGGTGTTGTCGGTAGAACTAAATACAACAGGTAAAGTCGGTTGGATACTGATTAAGTATAAAGGAATGAATCTGGGCTGGATTAAGGCGATGCCCAATCGTATCAATAATTATTACCCAAAGGAAATACGGATCGTAAACCTATAGGGTTGCGTGATACTCGATTATACGTGTACAAATATCTTTTGCGACGTCTTCTTTTGATTTTAGGTCGTAGGTATGGATATCGCCTGCCCGATTGATGATGGTGACCTTATTGGTGTCTGTCGCAAAGCCGGCACCGCTATCCTGCATGGAGTTTAACACGATAAGATCCAGATTTTTGCGGTGTAATTTATCAATTGCATTTTCGAGTTCGTTATTCGTTTCGAGTGCAAATCCCACCAACGTTTGATCCTCTCTCTTTTCTTTACCCAACGTAGCAAGGATGTCTGTTGTTTTTTTCAACGCAATGCTAAGGTCTTCGGTCTTTTTCTTAATTTTTTGATCGGCTACTTCTGTTGGTGTGTAATCGGCTACTGCGGCACTCATTACGATAATGTCGGCTTGTTGAAATACCGCTTTACAGGCATCGAACATCTGTGCGGCAGATTGTACGGCTACCGCTGTTACTCGATGTGGTGTTTTCAGGGCTGTGGGGCCGCTTACTAGCGTTACATCAGCACCTAGCTGTTCTAATCTGCTGGCGATTGCATATCCCATTTTGCCACTGGAGTGATTACCGATAAATCGTACGGGATCAATGGCTTCGTGGGTAGGGCCGGCTGTTACCAGGGCCCGTTTGCCTTTTAAGGGTAGAGGTCTGGCGGCATGTTCTACTAAAAAAGATAGTATATCTTCGGGTTCAGCGAGGCGGCCTTCTCCAATTAATCCACTGGCCAGTTCTCCATTTCCCGGAGGGATAATGATATTGCCATAAGATTCCAGAAGAGCGATATTACGCTGGGTAGAAGCATGTTTCCACATATCCAAATCCATTGCCGGAGCTAAGTATACAGGGCATTTGGCGGAGAGATAGATTGCCATCAGTAGATTGTCGCAGAGTCCATTGGCCATCTTTCCGATGGTATTCGCTGAGGCGGGTGCTATGATAACCAGATCGGACTGTAATCCCAAATGTACATGGTTATTCCATTCCCCTGTTTTGGGGTTGAAATAATCTACTAAAACGGGATTATTGGAAAGGGTAGAAAGTGTTAGGGGCGTAATAAATTGCGTAGCATCAGGGGTCATGACCACCTGTACATGGGCTTCGGCTTTTACGAGGAGTCGTATTAGGGAAGCTGTTTTGTATGCGGCAATACTACCGCATACACCTAGCAAAATATTTTTGTCTTTTAAAGACATCGTGCCCGTTGCTTATTCTTGTTCTTTAGCCGGGTTTCTGAAATACACTTTGTCGTTCAAAAACTCATCGATAGCGATTAAAGAGGGTTTTGGTAAACGCTCGTAATGTTTCGAGATTTCGATTTGCTCACGATTTTCAAATACCTCCTCTAAGTTGTCATTGCTACTTGCAAATTCAGCTAACTTTGATGTCAACTCTTCTTTGACTTCTACCCCAATTTGATTTGCTCTTTTACTGATTACTACGATAGACTCATAGAGGTTATCAGTCGTTTTATCCAACTCTCTTAAATCTCTTGTGACAGTAGAATTAGCAATGGCGTTGTTCTTTAATTGACTCATATTGTTATATATTATGAAAATTCTTATTAATTAGTCGTACTGTTCGCTTCTGAAAGTTCTTGTACCGGTGTGATTCCAAGTTCTTTTTCACGCTCTTCGATCTGTTTGTTTATTTCGTCCAATCTACGGATAGCGAGTATAATCTTTTTGTCTGCACTTGCTTTTAATCCGTTCAATTCAGATCTGTATTTGCTCTCCGGATAATTGTTGATGAATGAATTGTAATAATCTATTGCCTCGTTAAAACGTTTCTCCTGACGATTAGGATAGCTGTTGTCCGCAAATAGATACTGCGATTTCATCATTAAATATTCGATTTCCTCCGCATATTTGGTGTCTGGAAATTCTTTTAAAACATTCTCTAACGCAATTACCGCTGCACGGTAATCGTCTGCTAAGCCCATGTTAAAATATAGTTTAGCATTATCAAATGCCTTTCTCTCTAATTTATCCCGTAGATTCTGAATCAAATCACCCGCTTCTTTTGCTTTCTCGGCTTCCGGATATCTAAATATGAAGAGCTGTAATTCGTCTATAGCTTTTCGCGTATTCTCTTGATCTAAATTTGACCGCGGAGATTCTATATAGTAACAGTAGGCAGACATGAATAGACATTCTTCTGCTCTTTCGCTACCCGGATAGGTTTCGGCGAATTGCTTAAAGTGAAAACGGGCAGCGGGATAATCCTTCAGTCTGTAGTTTGTATAAGCCATGAAATAATACAAATCCTCCGCTTCGGCACGTCCGCGATACTTTTGCCTCAAATCGTCAAATAGGGCTAAAGCCTTTGAATATTTCTCCTTTTCATATAATTTAACGGCTTCTTGGTACTTCATCACAATATTGTTGCTATTGCGCAATTTTTCGAATTTACTTTTACAGCCGGTAAAAAAGAAAATGATGACCAGAAAGGCAGTTAATATTCCTATTCGCTTATTTAAAAACATTTTACAAAGATACGTCAATTAACAATAATATTCAATTAATTTTTGAAGCGCAATTTACTTGATTTTAATGGATTACTATTGGCCCTGTTATGGAGTTTAACAAAGTTTAACCAATTGTTCGCTATATGTGAATAGCGGCAAGTACGTCAGAGCGAGGAATGCGACGTGGCCGTCTTTCGCTAATACGCTAAATAAGATCGCCACACCTTCGTGCCTCAGGTTCGCGATGACGTTGGTGTTACTATCGCAACCAAAATGTCATGTTTTTCAGACATTGTCCCGTTTGCGAATACAAAGTATTTTATCTAAGTTTACACCTAATAAAAGTAATTGGAACAAGAATGACCTTAACAGAACGAGTCGAACAAGCATTAGATACGATTAGACCTTATCTCGAAACGGATGGGGGTAATGTCAGTATTGAAGAAATAACAGCAGACAATGTGGTTCGGTTGAAATTATTGGGCGCCTGTGCAAGTTGTTCTATGAGCATTATGACATTCAAGGCTGGTCTTGAGCAGGCGATTAAAAAAGCTGTTCCTGAAATAGTAGCCGTTGAAGCGATTAATATCACGGATATGAATGACCCTAACGCTACTACACCGAATCCATTGTAATAGAATTGTTGTGTATTGATTAACACATTTTAACAACGGTGACAGATTTATTTTCTTTAGTTTTGTTAAGATGCCAAATAGCTTTAGACATATCTTAATCCTTTTCTTGGCGGTGGGCCTGTTTTTAACAGCCCAAGCTCAGGAACGGAAAATATTACAGTTTAGCGGGTTGATTACCTCTGTTGGATCTGAGCTTCCGGTAGCTTATGTGTCCGTCACGAATATCTCTTTTAAAAATCAAGTTTTCGTTTCTAATAATGATGGTTACTTTTCTTTTGTAGCACATATCGGTGATACGATCCGTTTTAGTTCGGTAGGATATGATCCGGTAACGTTTGTTATTCCGGACACTGATTTAGATAAGCACACCGCTCATATTAAGATGCAAAGTCTGGTCATTGAGCTGCCAGCGGTAACACTGTTCCCTTGGGCGAGTTATGAACAGTATGTTTCTGAATTTATGGCATTGAATCTCGGTGATGACAACATTGCTGCGGCACGAAGGAACCTTACGCCTGAAGCGTTGGCGGCTTTGGCAAGGATAGTGCCCCGCAGTGCCGAAGAAATCCAGAGTTATAATTCGCTGCAACGGCACAGTATAATGAATAACAAGAACATCAATCAACGGTTTAATAATCCATTATTGAATCCTTTTGCCTGGGGAGAATTGATCCAGCAGATAAAGAGAGGTGATTGGAGTCGGGAAAAATTGAAATACTAAGTGTTGCCAATTTCTCTTACGCTCAATTTAGAGGAGAAGTAAGATACAATTAACGATAAAGTGGCTACCGTCACAAATACCAGTACAAAATCTTCTGAACGAATATCTACGGGATAGACATCGATTAATGATCCATCCGTTTCTCCGGTGCGCACAAATCCATAGGCTTCCTGTAATTTACAGAATAGATAACCTACTATAATACCTACGACACCACCAATAAGGGAGATAAGGATTCCTTCAATAAAGAATATACGCGCTATCATGGACTGTTCTGCACCTAAGCTTTGAAGCACTTTCATGTCGTCTTTTTTGTCTATCACGAGCATGGTCAATGATCCGACTATGTTGAATATCGCAATGATCCCGATAAATGTAAGGATAAAGAACACAATCCATTTTTCGGACTTTATGGTTTTATATAATGTAGGATTTTGTTCTTCTCTATTCTTTACACTGAAGTCTGTGCCTAAAGTCTGCTGGATTTCATGCTGCACAACGTTCGAATATAGGGAGTCGGACAAAAAGATCTCTACAGCCGTGATTTTATCGGTTTCACCAAGCAAATCGCGCGCAAATGCTAGCGGTACAATCACCAGATTGTCGAATTCGGGCTGATAGGTTAACACACCACTCAGACTGATTTTACGTGAATTGAAATCGTCGAGCGGGTTTACGTTGTGTGCCGAAGTGCCTTTTCGTGGAGAAAATAACTCAATGGTATTGTAGATGCCGGATATGGGCACTTTGAGATTGGCTTGTACCTGTGCCCCGATAAGGGCGTAATATGTGGTGTCTTTCTGAAGGGTGTACTTTCCGGTATGGAGGATGTTTTCTGTTCCTTGTTTGGATAATCCTTCGGGATCCATTCCTTTTAGCTGTCCGATAAACTGTTGATTGTCGTATTGAAGCAATATTTTATCTTCCAGTACTTCGCAGTAACTTTTTATGCGTTGATCGGCTGCTATTTTTTTAAACTCGGGCGTATCGGTAGAAAATACTTTGCCTTTTGTGGGTTCTATCCGGAGCTCGGGCGTGAATGTACTGTACATCGAAAGTATAAAGCTCTCCATTCCATTGTAAAAGGAAAGTACAATAACCAGTGCCGCTGTACTGACAAAAACACCTACTACGCTAATCAACGAAATAATGTTAATGGCATTCACCGATTTCTTCGAGAAAAGATACCTAAAAGCAAACAGCAAAGGAACTCTTATGTGTCTCATCCTCTAATGTATGGATTGGTATTTCGTTCAAATTCAACAGTAGTGGTCGGGCCATGGCCAGGGTATATAAGGGTATCGTTAGGCAGCGTGTAGATCTTGGCAGCGATATTATTTAAGAGTGTATTGTGATCTCCGCCCGGCAGATCGGTACGTCCGATGCTATTTCTAAATAGAACATCTCCGCCGATTAAAAAGCCGAATGCCGCTGAATAGAAGCATAGGTGTGCGGGGGAGTGCCCCGGAGCAAAAATAATCTGCAATTCGTGTTTCCCCAGTTGTATCGTATCCTGTTCTGTCAAAAATGTCTCCGGAATCGGGGAAACCTCGTACCGGATTCCCATCTGAGGGGCATAATTCTGTACGGCCACCAAGACGGGGACTTCGCCTTCGTGGAATTGAGGTTTTAGCCCCCACTCATCAAATACAAACCTGTTGCCCAATACATGGTCTATGTGGCAATGGGTATTTAATAGCAAAATAGGAGAGAGTTTGTGCTCTTCGATAAAAGATTTGATTTTCTGCTCTTCCGTAGGATTGTGCATACCCGGATCGATGATAATACAGTTTTGCTGTTCATCGTGTAGTATATACGTATTCTCCTGATAAGGGTTAAAGACGAAAGTTTCAATTTTTATCATACCTCAAACTTAGATAAATTTAGGGAATTATTTCCACCTAATGGTAGAAATCATATAGCGAATATCTTCTTTAAGAAAATCTAAAACGGGCTGAATGGAATCTAGATGTGGCTTTTCATTAAAGTACAAAGCTCCTCTTAGGTAATGTGTGGTACTGTCGGAGATGTAGAATTGATAGTTGGAAGCTGTATTTCCGCGAATAGCATACTCTATTCCGTAGATCTTATGATCGGGGTTCTGAATACGCTTTTGATCAATGGAAGTTGCTTTGGCGGTGTGTTTAAATACAAATGTACGGGCATCTTCGGTGAGGTAGTCAAATGGTGCCGATGCACTGATGCGGTAATAGCTGAGATGCAGACGCGCATTGAATTGTGGGAAATCCAGGTTTTTCCAACAGTCCTGCGCATTTTGGGAAGGATCTGCCACAAGCCGGGAGTAGCGTGGTATCTCAATATCAAACGGGCATCCTGTCGTGGCTTGCGTATAGGCTCTTTCTGGAAAATCAATCTTAAAAAAGCCCCTGGGTTTTGGGGTGTACGATGTCTGCTGGCAACCGATAAGTACAAGCAGGATGAAAAGAGGTGCAACGCTTATCCGCATGTTATTCTTCATTGTTCCAAATTTCCCAGTTCTTTTCCGCCTGGAGAATCAACATTTCATATCCATTCTTAATCACGGCACCTTTTTCTTTTCCTTTCTGCAGGAAAAGTGTCTCCTCCGGATTGTAGATCAGATCGTACAATAGATGATCCGTTGATAGTTGTTCGTAGTTGATATCAGGAGCATCCTGCACGTGCGGGAAGGTGCCGACTGGTGAACAGTTGATAATGATCTGATAGTTCTTTAAATCAAGTTGTTTTAGCTCCTCGTAGGTCAGGTCGCCATTTTCTTTGGTACGGCTAACGATGTGGTATGGAATGTTTAGTTTCTTTAACGTGTATATTATGGCTTTTGCGGCGCCCCCATTGCCCAGTACAAGTGCCTGCTGATGTATGGGCTTTAGCAGTGGTTTAAGGGATTCTTCGAATCCGAATGCATCGGTATTAAAGCCTTTTAGATAAATGTTGTCTCCGTCTCTCTTAATTTTAATGCAATTGACGGCGTTGATTTCCTGCGCTTCGGCTGAAAGTTCATTGATAAACTGCATTACGTTCAATTTATGGGGAATAGTGACATTAAAGCCATAGAAGCCAATATCATGAAGGTACAGATGTTGGAAGTCCTGAATATCTTCTATGGCATATAGATCGTAATTTATATCTTCAATATGTTCGTTTTCAAATTTTTGGAGATAATATTTTTTAGAAAAGGAATGTCCCAGTGGATATCCAATCAAACCAAGTTTCTTCATTTATCGGATGAATATTTTTTGATGATGTCGACAATTATTTGATTACCCTGTAACTGAGGGAGGTAATCGAATAGGATGTAATGCTTGTCGGGTGATATGGCTAAGCCTAACTCCAGGAAATTAAGGGCATCGTTATATTGACCATTGGCAAAGAGATAAGCCACCAGTCTATAATATAACTCTGCTGACTCGGGATTGCATTTTATGGCCTCCGACATGGTCTCTATCGCTTCCTCATATTTTTTCTGTTCGAAGTAAATGGAAGAAAAATCGAGCCAAGCCTCTATATCGGTGGGGTTTAATTCTACCACTTTGCCATAGGCTGTTTCAGACTCCTCAATCTGTCCTAATTTGTATCGTGCATCGGCTATTGCAAACCAATAATCGGGATTTTCATCGTCTATTTCCAAAGCTTTTTTATAGAAGTGCAGCGATTCAAAATAGCGTTCTTCGAAATCAAGTGTGACACCTATTCCAAACCAGGCATCTGCCATCGTGTTATCTAACTTTACTGCTTTTTTATAATAATCACGAGCGGTATCCATTTGCTCCAGTTTTTCGTAACATTCGCCCATCGCACAATACGTGTCAGCATTGGGTGGTTCATATTCAAAAGTCTGCTTATAGACAAGGATGGCTTCTGAATATTTATCTAGATTTACCAGTGCATTACCTTTGTTAAAGTATGCCGAAGCAAAATTTTCCTTAATTAATATCGCGTAATCATAAGCATCGATCGCTTCTTCAAAGCGGGTTAGCTTATGATAGGCGTTTCCGAGATTATACCAGGCCGCGTAGGAGTAGGGTTCATTGTCGATATATTGTGAATAGAACAGGATACTTTCTTCTTGTTTGTCCAGAATGTCATAACAGAACGCTAATTCATATAGTGCATCTTGGTTTTCCATGTTCATCTCCAGACTCTTTTTTAAAAAAGTAATTGCCTTGTTGTAATCGCCCTGTATCTGGTAAAGACCGGAGAGCTGGTAATATACCTCCTCTTTGTTTTCGGCGTAAGATAGTGCGTACAAAAAGGCATCCTCGGCTTCCTTATAGCTTCCTAAAGAGGCTAGAACGGATCCCTTGATCAGATGGATGTCTCCTTCTGAAGGTTCTAGAAGTTCTGCTTTTTCGAGTGATGCTAAAGCCGCATCAAACTGCTGAATGCTAGCCAGGAGCTGTGCTTTCTTGAGCAAAAAGGAAGTGGCATAAGGGTGTTGGTTAATAGCATAATCTACAACCTGTAAGGCCTTAATGGGGTCATTTTTATCTATATAGTACTCAATAATCCCTTCAAAAGCGGTCGAATCGAAAAAATACTGGTCATCATTACGAATCATTTCTTCATAACGGTCTACAGATTGTTTCTGTTCTTCCGGTGATCCAAATTCAAATTCCTCTTCCATATTATACTATTTAGTGAAAAATACACTTTTCGCTGTAAAGTTACTACAAATTATTTTCCACATCCTAACATAGGAATGTAATAAGAGACAAAGGTTTAATATGAAAAAAGCCGCTACTCAACGAGTAACGGCTTTCTTATGTTAATATTACTTGTATAAAGTAATATTATTTTTTGATTTCAACACGACGGTTTTGAACACGACCTTCTTCAGTTGCATTAGATGCAATTGGATTAGCTTCTCCGTAACCGTTAGCGTTGATGCGTGAAGCAGCTACACCTGCGTTAACTAAGTATTGTTTTACTGCGTTAGCACGGTCTTTAGATAAGTTTAAGTTGTATTCTTCAGTACCTTCTGCAGAAGCGTAACCATCTAACGTAACAGATGAATTAGCATCACGTAATTCTTTAGCTAATTTATCTAAAGTTGAATACGATTCAGTTTTTAATACTGAGCTATCAAATTCGAATTGAATCGGAGCGTAGTAAGCATTTTGTGTAGCTTCTTTTTGTACTACCGGCTCTGGGAATTTGATAGGGCATCCTGAACCATCAACTACAGTACCTGCAGGAGTGTTAGGACATTTGTCAAATTTATCAGATACACCGTCACCATCAGAATCTTTACCTAATTGATCAACAGTACCTTCTAATGTAGAAACACGTTGTTTTAATGCTTCAACTTCATTACGTAATGATGGATCTTTTAATTCATCATATAATGTAGCTACCGGGTTTGTGAATGTTAAGTTTTCTTTATCGCGTGATCCTAAAGTGAATTCTAAACCACCGTATACGTTAGCAAACCTGTCTTTTTTTGATGTGTGAGATCCTCCTTTAGGGCCATATAATAAGGCATCGTCAGTGAAGTTCATCGTGTAGCCTAAATTAAGGGCAACTACTTCAGATAATTTGAACTTTGCACCTACACCTACGGGTACATACGCTGTTAAGCGGAAGTTACGATCTCCAACTGCATCACGATCGCCTAAGATTTCGTCACCCCAGTTACCTTTGTTGTCGAAAACTACAGACGTAAAGTCATTGTTTGCATATTGAACAGGGTTGTAAGCCATAGCTCCCAATCCTAATTTAGCGTAGAAGTTAACGGCATTTTCTCTTCTTAAGAAGTCAATTGTTCCCAATTGGAATACTCCGTTTAAACTACCTGCCCAGTTAACTTCTGTTTTTGCTGAACGAGCTGCAAATGGACCTTCTGTAGCACTAGATAAATCGTGGTTATACGTCTTTATGTGACCACGGTTACCTTCCACTTCGATACCGAATGAATGAGAGAATTGTTTACGGATAGTGATTCCATAATATTCGCCTACTTTGTTTTGAAAGTAACCAACTTTATTGCCAAAAGCATTGTTGCCGCCAATAAGCGCGTTAGGGGTAGTGATACCACCTTGAAGACCGATTGACCAAGTTCTGTATTGTGATCTGCCACCAAATACAGTAGGAGTTTGAGCTTGTGCAGTCTCTGCAAAGCCTAAAGCGGCTACTAAAGATGCTGCAACAGCTGTTTTTTTAATTGTAGAATAGTTCATACTCTTTTGTTTAAAGGTTATTAAAATTTTAATTGTTCTCAATTTAACATAACTTAACAATAACGATGCCAAAAATAATAATGACGCCATATTGTTATACTAAGGTGTTTAATACCAAAATTTTGGCTAAAATTACTGATTACAATGATATCATACAAATTTTTTTCAGCTCTTTTTCATTGAAAGGCAATAATTCATAGCCGACATAGTACAATAGCTACAAATTATAGCTTATAAAATGTAGTGAATGATAGCTAAAGTGATACCGCCTAATACCGCACTAACCGGAATAGTAAGAACCCAAGCCCACAACAGGCTTATCGTAACACCCCAACGTACTGCTGATACACGCTTCACAACACCTACCCCTATAATCGAACCTGTAATCGTATGTGTCGTAGATGCCGGTATACCAAAGTGTTCGGTGATCCCCAACGTAATGGCACCTGCTGTCTCAGCACTCACACCTTCTAATGGGGTTACTTTCGTAATTTTGGTGCCCATGGTTTTTACGATTTTCCAACCCCCACTCATCGTACCTGCGGCAATAGCGACATAACAGGATAAAGGTACCCAAGCGGGCATGGATTCAAAATCGGGTATAACCTGTTGTGCGATTAAAGCCGTAGCGATAATACCCATTACTTTCTGTGCATCGTTTCCTCCATGTGCAAAACTTAAAGCAGCAGATGAGATGAGCTGACCAATTTTAAACCATTTCTCTGCAACAGAGGGTCGGGATTTTTTAGCCAGATTGATGATAATTAATGTAATGATGATCGATATCGTCATTCCGATTACTGGTGCAAGGACGATAAACGAGATAATTTTTAATGTTGCACTGATATTAATTGCTTCAAGTGGATTTGCTCCCAGAATTAAGGCATAAGCCATACCCGATCCTGCAAATCCTCCAATTAAGGTATGTGATGAGCTGGATGGAATACCATAATACCAGGTAAATAGATTCCATGAAATGGCGGCTACAAGACCCGCAAAGATGACCTCCAACGTGATGTATTGTTCGAGGACAGTCTTAGCGATTGTATTGGCCACCTTGTGGTCGGTAAAATAAAAATAAGCGGCAAAATTGAATAATGCTGCCCAAAGAACAGCCATAAATGGCGTAAGTACTTTAGTCGAAACCACCGTCGCAATAGAATTGGCTGCATCGTGAAAACCATTAATGTAATCAAATGCGATAGCCAACACGATAACGACAACTAATAATGTTGTGATCATAATATATTATGCTTTAATATTGTTAAAAATGGTGTTATGCATTTTTAACCAAAATGCTTTCTAATACATTAGCCACATCCTCACATTTATCCGTAGCATCTTCCATCGCCGACAACACCTCTTTATATTTGATAAGTGTAATCGCATCTTTCTCGTATTCAAAAAGATCAGCTACGGCCTTGTCAAAAATATAGTCTGCTTTATTTTCTACACTATTAATACGTACGCAAGAATCTGTAATGTTGCGAATGTTTTTAAGATCTTTCAGTTCGTATAATGCCGTAGCAACATGTTCTGTAGCTTCCAATATCAAATCTGATATTTCAATCATGGCTTGACTTGGTTTCTCTACTTTGTACAACTCCATCCTATTCGAAGCACCGTGGATAAAATCTGCAACATCATCCAATGAACTGGCTAAAGCATGAATATCTTCGCGATCAAAAGGAGTGATAAAATTTTTACCTAATTCTAAGTGGATCTGGTGGGTAATGTTATCACCGGTATGTTCAAGGTCTTCTAATTTTTTAGATATTTCTTTTCTGATCTCTAGGTTTGTGCTGTTGACACTTTCTTTCAACAACTTCGCCATCTCGATCAAATTGGCTCCGGCCTGTTCAAATAAGGGGAAGAATTTTTTGTCCTTCGGGACAAAATACTGAAAAATGCTATTTAAAGACATAATGATAAAATTTGCTACAAAAGTATAACCTTAATGTTAAGTTAATGTTAAGTTTAACAGGTTTAATGTCTAGTTTGTTTTACTCTTTGCTAAAGTAAACCCAAAAGTGGTACCGACCCCTTCTGTACTTCTCACATTCACAGTTTGTTGATGGGCCTCTAATATATGTTTAACAATGGAAAGCCCTAGTCCGGACCCTCCGATATCTCTGGATCGACTTTTATCCGTACGGTAGAACCGTTCAAAAACACGGGATAGGTTTTTTTCTTCGATTCCATAGCCATTGTCGGTCACTTCTACCAGAATCTGATCGATAAGAGGAAATACACTGATCGTGGTTTTTCCATTCATTTTGCCATATTTCAAGGAATTATCGATGAGATTGATCAATACCTGCTGTATTTTTAGACGATCCGCTTTGACAAAAATGGTGCTATTGTTTTTTAAATTGGTAATGAGACTAATGTTGTTCTTTTTTGCTTTATCAATTAGTTGTTCTGTGGTCTCGATAATAAGTGCAGCAAGATCAAACTTTTGAATATTTAAGGAGATTTTCCCCGATTCTAATTTGGAGATTTCATCCAGATCATTGATGAGGTAGGTTAGACGATCAATATTTTTAGCTGCTTTATCCAGAAAGATTAATGCCATCTCGGGGTCTTCTTCTATCATACCATCCTGCATGGTCTCGATATACCCCTGGATAGCAAATAGGGGTGTTTTGAATTCGTGCGAAATATTGGATAAAAATTCTCTCCGAAACTTTTCCTGCTCCTTGAGCTTATCAATTTCTGATACTTTCTGTGTCGCCCAATCGCGTACTTTTTGTTCCGCATCTTTAATCGGATCATCGCTGGAATGTTGCGCCAATACATTCTGGATGTCTTTACCCAGTTTCAGGTTATTTATTAATTTATAGATATTGCTAATCCTCTTGTTAATGTAGGTCTGAAAAATATTATCCAGCGCGATGTAGCTCACTACAAGTGTAACGAAAAATATGAGCACAAAATGCGCCCAGTTATTTTCATAAAACAGACTTATAAAAGCCAGCGACCCCGCAAATATGAGAGATAGGCTGATGATTAATGCCCTAAAGTTCATAAAAAACCTTCATGTTTAAGTAGTAACATCAATGGCCACAAACCGATATTAAAATCTAGCAATTATCGTTTTTCCGCCGACGACCTTGTCATTTATGTTGACATCAATCTGGGTGCCTAGCGGCAAAAAAATATCTACACGGGAACCAAATTTGATAAAACCAAACTCATTTCCTTGTGTCACTGTATCGCCTTCTTTTACATACCACACAATCCGTCGGGCCAGGGCACCTGCAATCTGACGGAATAATACCTCGGTATTATTTTGATGCTTTACGACCACTGTTGTACGCTCGTTATCGGTAGAAGACTTGGGATGCCAAGCAACTAAAAACTTGCCGGGATGGTATTTGAAGTAGGATACGATGCCTGAAATGGGGTTTCTGTTCACATGAACATTGATCGGTGACATGAAGATGGATACCTGGATCCGCTTATCTTTAAAATATTCAGTCTCTTCCGTTTCCTCGATGACAACGACTTTGCCATCTGCCGGGCACAGGATGATATGATCGTCCACAGAAATGTTTTTCCTCGGGCTCCTAAAAAATTGGACTATGGTAATGAAAAGAAAGGCCGAAAAAATATACAATACCCATTTGACCAAAGCAGATGCGTCATAATAATCAGCTACCGCATTTATGATGAATATGAATAATATAGTAATTGCAAGGCTCGTATAGCCCTCCTTGTGAAACTTCATACTGCTGTTTTTTTTTACAAACTTAGAAAATTTATTTTAACTATTCTCCATTTTCTCGGTTGATGCGCACGGAGTGAAAAATCAATTCTTTCGGGCTATTTGTGATGTTAAAAGTAACGGTGAGTATATCATCTATTTCTTGCCCATCTTTATAAGAAGGAAGGTAATACGGTACATCTTTAATGATGGTTTCCAATGCTTCTTTGGTGCCGGATGAAATTGTGTCGGGAAATTTGATGTCGATTACCTGAGGTTCATCTTTAAGGGAAACGGCTACTTTATACTGAATGGTAGCTTCAAAATCATCATTTAGCTGAAAATTTAATGGTTTTGAAGCCGTAGTGAAACGTTTGGCTAAGTAAATCGAAAAACCCGAAAAATCATCAAAAGAGCAGTTTTTTGAAATAAGCAGCTCTGCTTGTCCAAAGTAGTCGCTAGGTAAGATGCTGAAGTCATTTAGATTGGTAAGACTGGCTCTATAATAGTTGAAAAAATCGTGCGCATGGTGGACTCTACGGCGAACCCCATTTTCATAATATTCTTCACCGATGTAATAATAGTTCGTTTTTTGCTTATCCCCTAGCATCACTTGCCATATACCATCTGGCTTTCCTTTTTTTATTTTACCTTTTCTATTGTAAAATGTGAATCCATGTTCCGTAAATCCAATGATGGGCATCGTGAAATCATATCTTCCTTCTCCATTGGTGACGATTTGCTGGGCTTTCTGGTTCCACATTTGTTTGATGGCATAATCTGCGGTGTCAAACTCTAAAAATAACATGGGTTTGCCATCGGGGTAATAGTAATTCCATTCCCCAAGATATTCCCCATCTTTAAATATGGTTTCCCATTTCAGCTTTCCGTTGGGATGGTACGCTTTAAAAATACCGTCTTTTTTTCCGTTAACGTAGTTTCCTGACAAAAGGATATGTCCATTAGGGCCAAAATCTTTAAATTCGCCGTGAAATTGGTTCTTGGACGGAATAAAACCCGCTACGCGTTCGATATATTTGAATGGGCAGTTTTTTTCAACTAAATAATAATTCTGGTCAAAGAAAAATCGCACTAATCCCTGAGGTGCCGGCTCCAGAAACACCGGTTTACCTACGGAGTCCTGTTGTGCCCAACACAGATTCCCATATAGAATAACATATATTAAAAGTAGAACCGATCTTCTCATCAACATTCTAATGTGCTTCCAGCCAATTTCCACCTGTTCCAATTTCCACCTCTATGGGTACGCGCATCGGAATAGCAGTTTTCATTCTATCAAATATAATACTTTTAAAATCTTCTATTTCATGTTTTGGAATATCAAATACCAACTCATCATGTACCTGCATGATCATCTTTCCGGATAATTTTTTATCCTGAATGTCTTTTTGAATATTAATCATTGCAACCTTAATCATATCAGCGGCAGAGCCCTGGATCGGAGCATTTACTGCATTTCGCTCTGCAAAACCCCGCACCGTCATATTTGCCGAATTGATATCGCGAAGGTATCTGCGACGTTTCAGAATGGTCTCGACATAACCATTTTCTTTGGCAAATTCTATTGCTTTGGACATGTACGTGCGGATACCGTGATATTGTCCAAAATATTGGTCAATTATGTCAGCGGCTTCCCGACGAGGGATACCTAAACTTTGAGAGAGACCAAAAGCAGACTGCCCGTAGATGATGCCAAAATTGACCGCCTTGGCATTTCGTCGCTGCTCGGAGGTGACTTCGTCTAAATCTATTCCGTAGACTCTAGCTGCTGTTGCACGGTGAATATCATGCCCTTGTGTAAAGGCATCGAGCATATTCTCATCTTGGCTCAATTCTGCCATAATACGAAGTTCAATCTGTGAATAATCGGCAGATAGAATAATGTGATCATCAGCCCGCGGAATAAATGCTTTACGTACTTCACGGCCTTTTTCTGTTCGGATCGGAATATTCTGCAGGTTAGGGTTCGTCGAACTCAGGCGCCCTGTAGCTGCTACAGCTTGATTGTATGAGGTATGGATGAGGCCGGTTTCCGGATTGATCAGCGTAGGTAAAGCATCTACATAGGTGGATTTAAGTTTCTGCAATTGACGGAAGTCCAATATGTCTTTTACAATATCTGATTTGTGTGCAAGCGCAGATAGTACGTCTTCCCCGGTTTTATATTGGCCTGTTTTTGTTTTCTTGGCTTTCGGATCCAGGTGTAGCTTATCGAACAACACTTCGCCTAGTTGTTTTGGCGATGCAATATTGAACTTTACACCTGCTTTTTCATATATCGTGTTTTCAAGTACTGCGATGTCAAGCTCTAAGGATTTGGAAAAAGTGCCGAGTGTGTCAATATCAATTTTGACACCTGTTTTTTCCATTTCGGCCAACACATATACCAAGGGAAATTCTACTTCTTCGGCAAGCGCGCTGGTAAATGTGTTTTCAAGCAGGGGTTTAAATTTTTCATGAAGTTGCCAGGTGATATCTGCATCTTCACTTGCATATTCTTTGATTTTTTCAATTTCCACATCGCGCATGTTACCCTGGTTTTTACCCTTTGCGCCGATTAGTTCTGTAATGGATACCGGGCTATAACCCAAATAGGTCTCTGAAAGAATATCCATGCCATGACGTGTGTCGGGATCAATCAGATAATGAGCCAGCATGGTATCAAATAATGGACCATGTACGCTTACGTTGTACCGGGATAGGAGAAGTAAGTCGTATTTAATATTCTGTCCGATCTTTTGAATGGCAGTATTTTCGAAAACAGGTTTGAAGATATTGACAATAGCCTGTGCTTCTGTTTTGTCGCTCGGTGTAGGAACGTAATAAGCCTTACCTGCTTCAAATGCAAAGGATAGCCCTACAATCTCCGCCTGTAGTGCATCAAGGCTAGTGGACTCTGTATCGAAACAAAAGCTGGATTGGGCAGCTAAAAGGTTGGCTAGTTTTTCTATTTCCTGTGGGGTATCGACCAATATGTAATCGTGATCGGTATTTAAAATGTTGGAAGAAGGGGATGCGGGTAATGGAATCTCTATGCTGCTATTGGTCGGCGTTTCGCTGATGACTGCAAATAGATCCATCTGTCCGTTAGCAGATTTGGAAGGGGAATCGGTGATGGTAAAATCATCTCCAAATACACGTTTGCCAAGCGTCCTGAATTCCAGTTCCGCAAAAAGTGGTTCCAAAAGCTCTTTATTAGGTTGATCTAATACTAAGGCTCTCTCATCTAAATCAATGGGAACATCAAGCAGTATCGTAGCTAGTTTTTTGGAAATTAGTCCCTGCTGCGCAAAATTTTCAACATTCTCTTTTTGCTTTCCTTTAAGTTTGGCCGAATTGGCAATCAATCCTTCTACAGAGCCAAACTCCTTGATTAATTTTTTTGCTGTTTTTTCGCCAATTCCCGGTATTCCAGGGATATTATCTACGGCATCGCCCCAAAGTCCCAGAATGTCTATGACCTGACATACATCTGTTATTTCCCATTTTTCAAGTATTTCGGGAACACCCAGTACCTCGGCACCATTGCCCATGCGTGCGGGTTTAAGGATGAAAATCGATTCTGATACCAATTGTCCAAAATCTTTGTCAGGTGTCATACAGTAAACGGTAAATCCTTCTTTTTCCGCTTTTTTTGCCAGGGTACCGATGATATCGTCTGCCTCGTAACCGTCCATTGTAATAATGGGGATATTAAAGCCTTCGATAAGACGAAAGATATACGGAATTGATGTTGCCAGATCTTCGGGCATTTCCTGACGGTGTGCTTTATATGCTTCGAACTCTATATGACGGTTAGTAGGAGCAGCCGTATCAAACACGACAGCAATGTGTGAGGGCTGATGATTTTTCAATACTTCCAACAGGGTATTGGTGAATCCCATTATTGCACCGGTGTTCAGACCGTAACTCGTCAATCTCGGCACCTTATTTAATGCAAAGTATGCTCTATAAATCAGAGCCATCCCGTCTAATAGAAATAATTTTCTCATTAAAATAGTTTATTTATCCGTATTTACACAAAGGTAATAAAATCGATGCAAGCTTGATATTAATAATTTTTTACCACTTTTGTATTCGGATATGATAGATAAGTCGGTAAGTTTAAAAGCATGAGAGGATTAGTAACAAAATCTACCGGAAGTTGGTACCAGGTTTCGGGAGAAGACGGGGAGCAATACGATTGTCGTATCAAAGGGAAGTTTAGAACCAAAGATATTAAGACGACAAACCCTATTGCCGTGGGCGATTGGGTGCATTTTGATTTAGAGCCCGATCAGGCAAGTGGTGTCATCAACGTATTAGAGCCGCGCAAAAATTACATCATCCGTAAGTCTGTCAACCTTTCCAAGCAAACGCAAATAATCGGGGCAAACCTGGATCAGGCAATTTTAGTGGTGACATTAGCATCTCCTCCTACCTCGCTTGGATTTATAGATCGTTTTTTGGTAACGGCGGAAGCCTACGATATTCCTGCGATTTTGGTGTTTAATAAATTGGATCTGTTTAGCGAAGAGGGGTTGGAAATATTGCAGGAATACAAATCCATATATGAAAATATTGGCTATCCCTGTTATGAGGTGTCGGCAATAGAAGGTACGAACATAGATGCGATTCGGGATCTTTTGAAAGATAAGGTATCCTTGGTATCCGGGCATTCGGGTGTTGGTAAGTCTACTCTGGTGAATAGGATTGTGCCCGGGACGGAATTGAGAACTGGCAATATCTCTGATTGGTCTGACCAAGGGAAACACACCACTACATTTGCCGAAATGATCGGTCTGCCGTTCGGCGGTAAATTGATTGATACGCCCGGAATTCGCGAATTGGGAATAGTGGATATCGAGAAGCAGGAGTTATCTCACTTTTTCCCCGAAATGCGGCAATTGATGAATAAGTGTAAATTTAATAATTGTAGACATTTGAACGAACCGGGTTGTGTGGTGTTAGAAGCCGTGGAAGAGGGCGATATAGAATCTTCGCGTTACGATAGTTATATCAGTATATACAATAATGAGGATACGCGGCGATAAGCGTCTTCGGTTAAAACAAAAGATATTTTTTGTTGTTTAATGAGATACACCTGTATGCTCACGAAGTAACGATAGATATATGAACCTAATCTGGAAATGGATACTCATCATTCTGGCTCTCCTATTTTTGGTAGTGGGTGGCGTGGTGTGGTACTACGGAAGAAACTGGAAGCCTATCCTGGAAGCCAAGATTAAGGAGGTTGTTCATAATTCCTCAAATGGATTGTATACATTAGCATACGATGATTTGGATCTCAACATTGGATTGGGAAATGTTACCCTTCGTGAGGTCGAATTAATTCCCGATTCTGCGATTTATCAGCAGATGATAGTGGATCAGTCGGCACCCGATAGCCGTTTTCATATCAAGCTGAAGGCATTGAAGATTAGGCGGTTTAGCCTGTTGGATGTGTTAAGAAGCAGGCAGCTGTATATTAAAAGTATTTTTCTTGAACAACCGGAAATTCATGTGATGTCGGAACAGCATGCTTTCAACGATACCGTATCCACTGAACCCAAAAAGACACTTTACGAAAGTATAGAAGATATTTTTACTTCCGTCAACGTGCGCGATGTACAATTGGATGATGTCAAGTTTACCTATTCGAAGATAGATTCGGGCAAATCCAGTGGCGTTGAACTCAACAAGGTGACTATTAAAGTGCATGACGTGTTGGTAGACAAGACCTCCATTAGCGATTCTACTCGGCTATTCTATGCCAAAATGATAGATGTACACGTACCTGGATTTGAGTATGATCTCCCCGATGGGTTTTATAAGTTGAAATTTGATGATTTAAGTATTAATACCAGAGATCAGAACCTTTTATTGACCAAATTTGCTTATGAACCCAAAATGGCTAAATCTGCTTTTTTTAAACAGAAAAACAGAAATATCACCATGGCTATTCTGAAGTTTGACACGCTACGGCTTGAAAATTTGGATTTTAAAGCGTTTCTCGAAAATGGAAAAACCATTGCCTCTAGCGTACAGTTAAAAAATGGAATAGTTGACCTGTCAAATGATAAGCGATATCCGAAATATCCTAAGAATAAAATAGGCCATTCTCCTCACCAAAAGTTAATGAAACTGAATAGTCTGATTCGATTGGATACTGTTCTGGTTGATAATGTTACGATTACGTATTATGAATTTAGTGCTAAATATGGAAGAGAGGGTTCGATTAGTTTTGACAATGCGAGGGGAAATTTGACCAACGTGACGAATGATACGTTGGCCCTTCAAAAGGACAAATTTATGCGGGCGGATCTCTCGGCAAAGATCATGAATTCGGGAAATTTGCAGGCCAAATTTGGATTTGATATGTTAAGTAAAAATGGTTACCACACCTATAAGGGTAGTGTAGGAGCCATGAATGCCATAGCTTTCAATCGTATTTTGAGACCTTTGTTAAACGTTGAGTTGGCTTCAGGAAATATGAAGAAGGTAACCTTTGATATGGAGGGGACTGATCATAGAAATTGGGGTGATTTTAGATTTGATTACGATAATTTAAAGATTAGTCTGCTCAATGAGCAGGAGAAAGGGCAAGCTCAAACTTCTAAAAAAATAATTTCCTTCCTCGTGAATCAGATCATCATCAACGATAGTAATCCGGATGCCAATGAAATCTATCATATAGGTAAGATAAATTATAAACGTGACCCCGAGCATACCTTCTTCAAGACCCTATGGCAAAGTTTGCTGGATGGGATAAAGCAAACTGCCGGCATAAGTCCGGAGCGGGAAGCCCGATTAATGGGTACTGCCACGAAGGCTCAAGATGTGGTAAAGGAATCCAATTCGGCGGTCAATAAAACAAAAGGTTTTATAAGAGGTATTTTTAAGAAAAAGTAAAATCATTTATCTATTTTTGGCCGTACGGAAAAAGTATAACCATTAAATTATACGTGAAGCCATCATGAGTATACCCGTTGCAGAAGGCAAGGGAATATGTTCATGATAGCTTCATCACCTTTAAAAAGAAAATGTAACTGATGAAAAACTGGTTTAAGGAAAACTCTACACATCTTATTATTGTTGCCATATTTATACTATTGGTAATTTTTTACTTTACACCGTTGTGGCAAGGTAAAGCCTTGGCACAACAGGACGTTGTACAGGCTTTAGGTAGTCAAAAAGAGATTTTTGACTATAAGGAGAAAGACGGGCATGCTCCCGAATGGACAAATTCTATGTTTGGCGGTATGCCTACTTACCAAATATGGTATGAGCACGCATCCAATGTAACAACCTATTTCAATAGGGCCATAAAAATGGTATTTCCGTTGCCGGCTGATGTGATCTTGATCTACTTGTTGGGGGCCTATTTTCTACTCAGTGTACTCCGGGTGAGACCATGGCTAGCAGCCGTGGGAGCTGTCGCTATTACATTTTCATCCTACAATTTTATTTACATAGAAGCAGGGCATGTTAATAAAGCTTATGCCATAGCATATATGGCACCGATAATAGGTGCTATTATCCTATGCTATAGAGGCAATCGATTATGGGGATCTGTTTTATTGGCCGTTTTCTTGTCTTTAGAGATCCGAACCAATCATATTCAAATGACGTACTATTTGTTGATCGCTACGTTGGTTTTGGTTGGTTTTGAATTGTACTATGCTATCCGTGATAAGAAGTTGCCCAAATTTGCGCAAGCAACTGCACTGCAGTTGGCCGCTGCGGTAATTGCGGTGCTGGTGAATGCTTCTGTGCTATTCCCTACTTATGAATATAGTAAGCTTACTATTCGCGGTAAAGCTAATATTGTAAAGGTCGAAGATGGTGCAAAAGATAGTGGTCTGGATAGGCAGTACGCTTATGCCTGGAGTCAGGGAGTTGGTGAAAATATTACCTTTCTTATTCCAAATGCTTACGGTGGCAAATCACAAGGTGTTCTGGCTAAAGAGTCGAATGTAGTTAAGTTTTTTACCGGACTTGGTGTACCTGAAGTACAAGCGGTACAGTTTGCACAAAACTTGCCAACGTATTGGGGCGAGAAGCAATTTACTTCAGGACCCTGGTACTTTGGGGCAGGTATTTTCTTTCTATTTGTGCTGGGAATTATAATTGTTAAAGATCGCTTGAAATGGTGGATCCTTGCTACCTCTGCACTCATTGTTTTATTGGCCTTAGGACGGCATTTTCCATTGGTATCTGATCTTTTCTTCGACTATGTGCCTTTATATAATAATTTTAGGGCAGTAGAATCTATTTTGGTCATTGTTTCTATTCTTATTCCACTCCTGGCTATTCTGGCGGTACAGGAACTGCTGAATCGGGCACAGGAGATCCCTAAACTAGACAAGAAAGTATTGTATACGTTTATAGGTGTAGGCGGATTTTGTTTACTCGTGGCCCTTTTGCCAGATCTGTTTTTGAATTTCAAATCGTCCAATCACAGTGAACTTGTTGCCGGATTAGGCCAACAACTTGGTGATACGAATCTGGGACAGCAATTGGGCAGCGCATTGGTAAAGGATCGTGCCGCACTCGCTTCTGCTGACGCTTGGCGTTCGCTATTCATTGTAGCTTTAATCTTTGCATCGGTATGGGGGCTATACAAGAAAAAGGTGACGTCCACGGTGTTTGTCGCTATCTTAGGAATAGTAACGTTGGTAGATTTATGGTCAGTGGATAAGCGATATCTGAATCATAAGTCATTCATGGAGGAAAGTTTGACTAAGAGACCCATTCAAGAGAAAGAAGTGGATCAATTGATTCGAATGGATAAGGATCCGAGTTACCGGGTTCTGGATTTGACGACAAACGCGTTCTCAGACGCACATGCTTCCTATTTTCACAAGAATTTAGGCGGATACCATGCCGCGAAACTGATGCGTTTTCAAGAGATTTTGGAACATCAGTTTAACGGTGCAATTAATGAAGACGTATTGGATATGTTCAATGTACGTTACATTATGACGAAAGATCCTTCAAATGGATCCGAACGCATCCAACGGAGAAGTACAGCGGCAGGAAACGCCTGGTTCGTGGAAAAAGTGACTTTCGTAAGAGATAATGCACAGGAAATGCAAGCTATCAGTAGCTTTGATCCGTTAAAAGAAGCGTTTGTGCATGAAGAGTTTAGAAATAAAATTAATGCAGGACGTTTGGGACAACCCGGGAATGCAACAATAAGCTTGGTCAGCTATCACCCCGATACCTTGAAATATGAGTATTCGGCACCTCATGATGCTTTTGCCGTATTCTCTGAAGTGTACTATGAGAAAGGATGGAAAGCTTATATAGATGGTGAAGAAGTGCCTATTTTACGAGCGGATTATATATTAAGAGCATTGCAGCTTCCCGGGGGGAATCATACGGTAGAATTCATTTTTGCTCCTTCGACCATGCGCATTAGTAATGTGGTTTCTTTAATAGCTTCTATTGTTTTGGTAGTTGGACTGATTGCAGTGGTGTGGTGTACTAATAGGAAGCGGCACCCTAAAAAAGCATAAAGCATAAAGCGGAACCGGGTAAGGGTATTGAAGAAGTGCGTGTTTCGGTTTTCTGTGGAGAATTGTTGGTGTTAAAAGAAGGTTTATTTTAGACAGTTTGTCGCTCGCCGCGACAGGGCCTTCATTTTTTCTTGATAAAAAACGAAGCAAAAAATCAAGGCTGATACCGTATTTGTCGTTTCGGCGATGCGATGATGCAGTGTGCAGCTCTTAGGCCTCCACCGCTCTGTCCCACGGCAAGGGCTGAGATCTGCTTGGCTGAGTGTAATTGTAAGCTTCTGCAACGCATCATCTGCTGCCTGCACGTCCAAATCCGCTAAGGCCGTTTTTTTTCAATTCAGCTCAAGTATAAAGTAAATATTAACAATAAATGCACTACCCTTTCTTACACGACAAACGTCGCCTGTGAAGCTTTTGGCAATAGCATTGGGAGGCACTGTCCCTACGGCCAAAAGGTTCGAGCGACGATTTTTTCCTTCTTTTTATAAAAAAAGAAGTCGCCCTGCGCCGGCGAAAGAGGCGCAAAAAATAGATTAAAAAATACCTTCCTTTTTATGACCCCCAAAAGTTTGACCCAAACCAATCTGCAATTGTTCCTTCAATATGCAATGCCGACAAGATTGTGCTTTTCGAACGACTTCTTCCGGTTTTAAAAGAGTTTTAACTGTGGATCCGTAACACGGAACGTCTTGCGGTGATGCGGTGTGAAACCATGCTGTAATACAGCATTACGATGTGCTATAGTTGGGTATCCTTTATTGGATTTCCAATCGTACGACGGATACTCCGCGGCTAAGTGAGTCATGAAATCATCCCGATAGGTTTTGGCTAAAATAGAAGCAGCGGCGATAGACAGGTATTTTCCGTCACCTTTTATAATGCACTCATGTCTTATATCCTGATAGGGAATAAATCTATTGCCATCAACAATGATGAACTCGGCTTTTACAGTTAAGGCATCTAGCGCCAAATGCATAGCCTTGTATGAAGCATTATGAATGTTGATTTTGTCAATATCTTGTGGCGAGACGCTGGCTACGGCAAAGGCCAAAGCTTCATTCTCAATGACGGGACGCAATTCTATTCGTTTTTTTTCTGACAGTTTCTTCGAATCGTTCAGAATGGGATTGCAGTATTCAGGTGGGAATATCACGGCCGCTGCAAAAACAGGTCCGGCGAGACAGCCTCGTCCTGCTTCATCGCAGCCGGCTTCAATATAGGTGTACTGAAAATGAGATAGTAACATCGTATTTCTGTGTAAAAGTGTAACTTATCTGTGATATAATGCTGTTAACATTAATTTACGTTACTTATTTGTTCTTTTGTACAAAGATATGTACTTGTTTAAAATAAGTTTCACAGTTTTTGCTATATATAAAATACAGATAGATTCGATGATGAATAAATTTTGGGTTTTGTTAATTATAGGTAGCTTACCATTGGTCACTTTTTCGCAAAAGAAGAAGTCGGATGTGTATACCTTTCAATCGATATCCAGTATCACAGTGGATGGGGACCTTAAAGAGTGGAATGATCAATTAATTCCTGTAGAAGGTGACGCATGGTTATTCGGTGTTGTAAGAAAGGAAAATAAGTTGTTGGTTGCGGTACGTGTACAGGATCCTACATTGAGGCAGGAAGCCATTCGAAATGGCATTATCGTGAATATTAGTTATACGCGTAAAAAGAAAGATGGCGCTCGACTTATATACCCTTTCCCAGACAGGGAGCGATTGCGCGCGCTGTCGCAAACCGAAGACCTAGATCTTTCAACATTGCAGCTGGAGCTATTAAATAGTTCCAGGGGTTACTATCTGAACGGTTTTTCAAGGGTTGTAGACGGACTTCTTTCTTTTAAAAATAGTTATGGTGTCAAAGCTGTTGTTAAACTTGATAGCAATGAGAACTTCGTATATGAGTCGATGATTCCGTTAGATCTTATTGAGTTTAAGGAGGAAGAGATCGCAGTACAAATTGTTGTAAACAATACATTTATTCAACTACAGAAGATGGCCAAGAGTAGGTCTGTGAATACACCATACTCCATATACGGTAGGGTACAACCCACGGCAACCGTTCGTAACCCGTATAAATTCAAAACGGATGTATGGATCTTTGGTAAAGTAAAATAGTAAAATGAAGAGAAAATCAAATAATATGAGTCGTTTATTAAAATCCTTATTTCTTATCTTCTTGTTAACGGGTACGGGTTCTATCCATGCACAGACGGGAAAAATAGTGCAAGGTATGCTGAGAGATTCACTTTCGCGAATAGTGGCAGGTGCTTCAGTGTTATTGGTGTCGGATCAAGATTCGTTAGGGACAAGTTCTTCCCAAGCCGGCATATATACATTTAATAATGTAAAGGGTAACCAATTTAAAATTCGGATTGTGAGCTTAGGATTCGAGGCCTTCGAAAAGGAATTTACCTTTCCGATAGGGGAGCAGAAAATGATTATCCCTTCTTTCGAACTCAAAGGGATCCCAAATATGTTGGAGGAAGTGGTTGTTAGTGGTGTGATCACCGTTCAGGTAAAAGGTGATACGGTAGAATACTCAACTAGAGATTTAAAATTAAGAGAAGGTTCAGTAGCAGAAGATGCATTGAAGAAATTGCAGGGAGTAGAAGTCGACAAGGATGGAAATGTTACCGCTCAGGGAGAAGCAATTACAAGAGTGCGTATTAATGGTAAAGATTTCTTTGGCGGTGATGTGAAAACAGCTACTCAAAACTTGCCCGCAAATATCATTGAAAAGATACAAGTGGTAGATGATTATGGGGATATGGCAAATCTTACCGGAAATAGGTCGGGAGAGTCAACGAAGGTGCTGAATATCCAAATTGACCCACAGTATAACAAGGGATATGCTACTACACTTCGCGTTGGTGGGGGTACCGAAGAGCGTTACCAAGCCACAGGAATGGTGATGGGTTTTAGAGATAAGACACAAATTTCCTTCTTAGGCAATCTGAACAATATGAATGCTAGTCTTTTCGACTTCAATTCCATCGGTGGTGGTGCACGTGGTCGCCAAGGTGGTGCAGGTGGCCGCGGAGGTAGTGGAATGTTTGGCGGTTCACAAGGTATTACTAACACTGGATCGGTAGGGCTGAATATGCGTCACGATTTTAGCGATAAGTTAAAAGTTTACGGAAGTTATTCTTTTGGTCGGGATGATAATAATACACTTTCCAATTCTTTTACCGAATACATCGGTCAAGACCTGACTGAGGAATCCGATCAGGATAATAACAGTATTCGTGCGAATCACCGTTTTGAAGGGAATTTGGAATGGAATATTTCAGATAAAGATTACATTAAATTGACACCTCAAATTGCGTTTAACAAGAATCAAACTGATAATCTGTCAAAATCAATTTTTTATAAAGAAAGCTTGTTAGATAATATTCAGGATCAAGCTTCGACAGGCGATGTGAATTCGCCACGATATAACTTTTCGGGCTTATATAATCGAAAATTAAATGACAAGGGTAGAAATTTGTTTTTCAATTTCAACTACGACAATGCGGTAACGAAAAATGAGTTAGACCAGATTTTGGATCGTTTGGTTTATGATCCTGCTAATCAGAATGAGCCGATTAATGAGATTTTTGAACTGACATTACGTGAGATAGAAAATAAGAGTTGGAATGCGGGGGCTACGTTATCCTATATAGAACCGCTAACTGAAAAAAGTAAATTAGAAATATCATATGATGTAAATACAAATGATTATGATAACTCCAATCATCAGAGAGGAGTGGATAAGGATGGTAATCCATTAACTACACCTGGTTTAAACTACGCGTACGATTATGACTATAAGTTTACAACACACCGTGTAGGTGCAAGTTATATGTTTGAAAATGATAAAATTAAATATTCTTTAGGCGCCTCTGTACAACCTTCGCAGTTGAAAGGTGATGCTTTCTCGGCAACGGAAACAGCATTAATTGATCGCTCTAACTTCAATATTATTCCGATCGCTAGATTTGAATATAAGTTCTCTAGGCAGTCTAACTTGACTTTGAATTATTCTGGTCGTTCTTCAGAACCAGGGGTTTCACAAATTCTCCCGTTTGAAGTGTCGACTAATAGAACAAATATTACTATAGGTAATCCGGAATTAGATCCGGAGTTTAGACACTCCATGAATTTACGTTTTCGCTCAGGTGATTTTCAAAAAGGGAAAACATTTTTTGCTACGATTCGGACTGAACTAACACAAGACAGAATCGTATCAATGAATAGGCGCTATACAGTTGAAGGCGATGGTCTATACCAACAGGTAGGTTATAAAAATGAGTCTGATCCTATATATTCAATCAACTCTTTTTATCACTTTGGTAGATCTTTAAAAGAAAAAACATACAATATCATGTACGGTGGTGGAGTGAGTTTCAACAAAGGTATTTCTTATTTGAATACTAGCATTACCGGAGGAGAGTTTCTGAAAGCTGTAACAAACAATATGATAATTAGCCAAATGTTATTCTTTCGCTATAATCCCTCAGAAAATTTAGAAATCAATCCGGGGGTACGTTATGCATACAACATTTCTAATTCTACTTTGCAGGATTTTGAATCACCGAATACTTCTAAGTTAACACCTTCTATTATTGGCTCCGTAAATATTACCCCTACTACAATATTTGGAGCAGATGTGGCCAAAGAGTTTAATAAAGGATATCGTACGAACGCAAATCCTTTTATATTGAATACTTATATAGAGCAAAGGTTTATGAGGGATCAACGTGCGACAATACGTTTGCAGGGCTTTGATTTATTGAACCAACAAACAAATATTGATCGTACTGTGGGTGAGATTTTGACGGATAGCAGAACGAACCGTCTAGCTCGGTATTTCATGCTTACCTTTACTTTCAAGCTGCAAAAGTTTTCGGGTATAGCACCTGATACGGGCAGTTCGTTCCCAGGTGGAATGCGTCGGCCTAGGATGTAATTATGCGCGTGATAACAGGAACGGCTGAAGGGTACTTCGGCCGTTTTGTATTTAATTATGTAGCTTTGCAAACATTTTAATTTCATTTTTGAATGCAGGAATTAAATCTTATCCGATTGGATAACGGAATACGCATATTATTACACCAACAAGATTCTTCGATTACCCACACGTGTATGATCGTGAATGCGGGATCGCGTCATGAGGTGGAGGGAAAGTATGGTGTTGCCCATTTTATTGAACATTTACTGTTTAAACGTACAGAACGACGTTCTACCAATCAAATCTTAAACCGATTAGAACAGGTAGGGGGTGATCTGAATGCTTATACAACCAAAGAATATACCTGTATCCACGCGTCATTTTTGAATCCCTATTTAGAAAGGGCATTGGATTTGTTTGAAGACGTGCTTTTTCATTCTACTTTTCCGGAACATGAAATGGAAAAAGAAAAAGGAGTGATATTGGATGAAATAGCCTCTTATCTAGATAGTCCTGAAGAGTCTATTATGGATGATTTCGAAGACCTACTGTTTGCAAATTCAGGTTTAGGGCATAATATCCTGGGCTTGGAATCTGATCTGAAGAGCATTGCCAAGAAAGACGTTTATGATTTCATGCTTTCTAACTATAATACTGAAGAAATAATTATAGCGGTAGCGGGCAGTTATACCAAATCACAAATGGAACGTGTCGCCAATAAAATCTTTGGTAAGATTAAAAGAAATGTACCGGCTAAGAGAAATGATCTGGTTACGGGTAGTGAATTGAATACGATCGTTGTGCATAAACCAATAAATCAAGCCCATTATATGTTGGGTAAGCAAACATTCGGTATTTATGACGACCGCAAAACGGCCATGTTATTGCTTAACAATATGCTTGGCGGTATTGGAATGAGTTCCATCTTAAATCTTGGAATCCGTGAAAAGCACGGTATTGCCTACACCATTGAATCGAATCTAACACTTTATAGTGATACCGGCAATTTTAGTATCTATCTGGGTACGGATGAGGAGAAGTTAAATAAGGCTGTACGTTTAGTAAAAAAAGAACTTGATACGCTGAAAAGCCAGCCTATCTCAGCCTATCAGTTGCAGCGTGCCAAACAAAAATTCAAGGGGCAGATCGCCCTTGCTGAAGAAAATCGTATGAGTATGATCATTGCCGAAGCGAAAAATATGATCGATTACGATAGAGTCATCTCGCTCGAAGAGGTGTTTTTAAAGATAGATGAAGTGTGTGCAATGGATATCCTCGCTTTATCCCAGGAATTTTTAGACGAGTCAATGATGGCATCCCTGGCTTTTGTGCCTGAGGATTGATAGATTGCACCGTTGTGATTTTTATTTTTTAATTTTGACTTTTTACCTATTAATTTTTTAGATGAAAACAGCATATATTTTTCCTGGGCAAGGTGCTCAGTTTGTAGGAATGGGACAGGATCTTTATGCCTCGAGCGAAGAATCGAAAGCTTTATTTGAGCAGGCAAACGAAATATTAGGATTTCGTATTACGGATATCATGTTTAGTGGAACCGATGAGGATTTGAAACAGACTAACGTTACGCAGCCTGCGATATTCTTACATTCGGTTATCTTAGCCAAAGCTTTGGGAACATCTTTCCAGCCTTCGATGGTGGCCGGACATTCATTGGGTGAGTTCTCTGCTTTAGTCGCTGCAGGCGCATTGTCTTTTGAAGATGGCTTAAAATTAGTGTCGCAACGTGCCAACGCCATGCAGAAAGCGTGTGAGTTAGAACCTTCGACAATGGCGGCAATACTAGGTTTAGACGATGAGACGGTAGAAAAGATCTGCGCGCAGATTGAAGATGTAGTCGTGGCTGCCAATTATAACTGTCCGGGACAGTTGGTGATTTCGGGATCCATAGTTGGCGTTGACAAGGCCTGTGCGTTGTTGACGGAGGCAGGTGCCAAACGTGCACTGAAATTAAATGTCGGCGGTGCTTTCCACTCTCCTTTAATGGAACCTGCGAAAGTAGAATTACAGGCAGCTATTGAGGCCACAGAAATCAAAGCGCCTTCTTGCCCAATTTATCAAAATGTAGATGCTAAACCGTATACCGATCCGACGCAGATAAAAGCTAACCTGATCGCTCAATTGACGGGAGCGGTACGGTGGACGCAAACTGTTCAGCTTATGTTGACAGATGGAGCGGAAGCCTTTGTGGAAGTAGGTCCGGGGAATGTATTACAGGGATTGGTGAAGAAGGTTGACAGACAAGTACAGACATCTTCGGCCTCAGCCTCTTTATAATATCGAGGCTATTTGTCTCTGTATATGTAATAATGATCTTGTATAATCAGGGGTATAAAATCTTCTGGCGCAAGCTGCGATTTTATACCCAACAGGATCTCCACGCGTGTGGCGAGTGCTAAAACAATGCCGTAATTTTTTCGACTTTTTGCCGTTTCAAAAATCTCTTTAATCTGGTTGACATCCTGATCCGTCAGCCTGACTACCTCCGGGTAGGTCACCCGGTGTTCCGCTGTTAGCTCTTCAAACAACGTTACCTTTAAGTTCAGATCTTCCTTAATATTAATTACGGTGGTATCAGCGGCTAAGTCACCAAGTCGTTGGCTATTTTTCGTAAGAATGATACTCAGTATACCCAATCCGCCCATACTTAAAAAGATATCCACGGTATTGCTGATCCAACGGATAAAATATTGATAAAAGGTAGCGCGTGTCCCATCAATCTTTACGACTTTCACTTTCATTAGCCGTTTGCCCGGGGTAGCCAAAACGCTAACTGCCAAACTGATTGCCAAAACAATCAATAGCGAATTCAAGCGGATCCAATTTACACCCGATTTGATGCCTTCCGATGTTACAGGGTCCGCTATTCTGGATTTGAAAACAAATGAATTTGAGTTTAAGAAAGGTCCTATTTTCGGAAACATCGTACTCATCGACGAAATTAATAGGGCTCCTGCCAAGACACAGTCGGCATTATTTGAATGCATGAGCGAAAATCAGGTAACGGTGGATGGACATACCTATCCATTGACTCGCCCTTTTCTTGTTTTTGCTACCCAGAACCCTATCGAGCACGAAGGAACATATCGGTTGCCAGAAGCCCAGTTAGACCGGTTTTTATTTAAAATAGATGTACATATACCCGGTATATGAACAGGAACTCACACGCAACGGGTTACAAGTGGTCTATACCACACCTGAAAGCCTTAGTATCAATGCTGTAAATAAGTATTTAGCAATTAAAGCCAGGGGATTGATATAGATATAGTCAAATCCGTTCTGTAAACAGTGGGATCTCCACAATGCCTAAATACAACCGGTGGTTTCTTGAATCCCTTTTATCAGCTTACAGCGAAGTTGAAAGAAACCAAAAACGTCTTTGTGAAGGGTAAAATCTAAAAGGTCATCATAATAGCCGGCATACTTTATAAGATTCATGTTGGTGTCTAGCGCAGAACGTTTTTATTATTTAGAAATTATTAACTACTATTGCATATTGTAATGCAGATTCTCCCCAAGTGATTGGTCTTATGAAGTATTCCTCTTATACCGATGTTGATTTGACAACTCTTCTTAGCAAGGGTGATCAGGCAGCGTATGTGGAGATTTATGACCGTTTTCAAGGTTTGCTCTTCTTGTACGCATGTAAGGTGACGCAAGATGAGAAAGAAGCGGAAGATATTGTTCAAGAAGTCTTCCTGTATCTCTGGGACAAGCGCTATACCATAGCCATAAACTCTTCGATTGCCGATTATTTGTATGCTGCTGTACGGTTTAAATTTTTCAACCTGCTAGACAAAAAGAAAGTCCGGACGGACTACCAGCAATCGTTGGGCAACTATATGGAGCAGCATGAGTCTATAACGGATTACCTGGTGCGTGAAAAAGAATTGCGCCGCCTGATCGAGGAGGAAGTCGGTCGTCTGCCTGCAAAAATGAGAGAAATCTTTGAATTGAGCCGAAATGAGTACCTGAGTCATCGCGAGATAGCTGAAAAGCTTCAGCTATCCGAAAAGACCGTCAAAAATCAAATTAATAATGCCCTTTCCATTCTACGGAAAAAATTCCCTCCTCCTATTTTGCTGCTCTTCTTTTTTTGATAAAGCGTGGGGCTATGAGCTACATTTTGCCCTACATTAAAAAATATTTTATTTTTATCTGGGCCCTAGCTCTCCCTTAACTTACTTATAGGGGTAAAGTATGATAAACCTTAATAAAGAATGTCGGTAAATAAAGCAGAAGAATTAGTTAACAAGTACGTTGAAGGTACTTGTTCCGATTCGGAGCGCGCGCTTGTTGAAAGCTGGCACTTGCGGGACATTCAAGAAAATAAAACTTTGGTTTCTTCAGAGACGGTGCAGGAAGTGCAAAAACGTATGCGTGTAAAGATATTAATGCATTCTAGCGAAGCGTCTCTGAACAATGAGGTTGTAAGGATGTCTGAAACGAAGAGGGTGCTGCGCTGGTCTCGACTAGTGGCTGCTGCAGTTGTGTTGCTCGTCTGCTCCTTGACAGCGTATCTGTATTTCGATCAATCTAAAAGCCCAAAGTCGGTGGTGCTGGCCGATACAAAGGAAACAAAGGATATTCAGGCTGTAGACAATAAAGCGATCTTAACGTTAGAGGACGGTAGTCTGGTGGAGCTGGGGGAGAACCAAAAAGGAATCGTAATGAATGCGGACTCGATAAGTTATGAAGATGGTGTTCGTGTGTATGCCAATTCATCTGTTCTTAAGAGAATTGAGGGTGCATTAAAAACGCAACTTTTTACCACAGGGCCTTTGCTGACTTTAAGTACGCCAAAGGGGAGCCAGTACCATGTTACGTTTTCGGATGGGACTAAGATCTGGTTGAACAGCCAGAGTTCTGTCCGCTATCCGAGGTCTTTTGAAAAGAATTTTCGCGAAATTGAAGTGTTGAGAGGAGAGGTTTACCTAGAGGTGGCTCATAATCCAAAGGCCCCATTTGTCGTTAACGTCAATGGACAGGAGATTGAAGTGTTGGGGACATCCTTTAATATTAATGCATACTCACCAACGAATACAATAACAACTTTAGTCAATGGATTGGTGAAAATAAATAGTTTGAAGACTAAGGATAATCTGGTGTTAAATCCAGGCGAAGAAGCTATTTCTGATGGAGATAGAATGTTTAAAAGAGAGGCCAACTTGAATGCTGTAACCGCGTGGAAAGAAAACTTCTTTTATTTTAAAAATGAATCCATAGAAAATGTGTTGAAACAGGTTACCCAGTGGTATGGTGTATCGATAAAGTATACCAGTTCCTTAGAAAAATTGAGGATAGGTGGTTTTATTTCCAGAACGAACTCTTTGAAGGAGCTTTTGGAGCTATTGGAAGAGGTGGGGGATTTTTCCCTGGAACTGAAAGACAATACGGTGATTGTAGCCGATCACAAGTAGTTTTGGCGGCTGCCGTTTAGGAGGGGGAGACCTAATAAAATGAACATAATTAATAATAAAATAAAGTATGAAAATCAGGAATTTCTTAAGATTATTAGCAGTCGTATCGATACTCGTGTGGAGTGTAACTGATAGTGTTGCGCAATCCAACAAATTTGTCAAAATTGATTCAACAGCGGAATCTTTTCACAATCCTACTGCTATTGCCGCGCGTAAAGAAGCTGCATTGAGAGGATTAACTAATATCAAAGAAGCGAGCGAAGACTTCAAAGAAGCAGTGAATGAGGCTGCAGCAGATAAAGACTTTAAATTGGCGGAACAAGAGTATTACACAGCGGAATATATAAAAATCCCATTTGAACAATTTGTGGAATTAACTAGAGATATTTCCGGAAAATGGATGTACGAATCTTATTTAGACCGGGGGTATAATAAGAAGGTCATGGTGCTTCGCGAAGGGACTCCTGAAGAGCAGGAAGCAAAACGAGCTGAGTTAAAAGGATATTTTATGCCTAGAGGTAGTATGGGGCAGAATAACAAAGAGGTCAATCTATTGGTAGGAAAACCTGCGCCGGATTTTACAGTGAAAACACTCGATGGTAAAGAGGTGAGTATTAAAAGCCTCAAAGGAAAGGTCGTGGTATTGAACTTCTGGTTTACACAATGTACACCTTGTATTAAAGAAATTCCGGAATTGAATGCGATCGCGGACAAGTATAAAGGTAGTAACGATATTGTGTTCTTGGCACCTGATATTCGTGATGAGACGACAAAAGAGGATGTCGAGAAATTCGTAAAAAGGGTGCCTTTCTCTTACCAAGTGGCATTAGGAGGAAGGGAAGCATCCTTGTTGTATGATGCAAAGGTCGCGCCTGCAAATTTTGTAATAGACAAAGAGGGAATTATTCGTATGGGCTGGGTAGCGGTAAATCCTTTCTCTATTAAGGAGATGGATGAATTGCTTCCTAAGCTGCTAAAATAAAAATACTTACACTTAATTTGTAATCGCTCAGGAGCGAACACTGACTAAAAGAGCTTGGAGCTGAGACTACAAATGAATTTTTAACCAATACGTATTATGCTAATAAGACAAGTTATACTAGCCACTTTGTTCATGATGTCCATGATGGACTTTGCACAAGCGCAGGCAGTTAGTGATAGCAAAGGTAACTCGACATCGCAAGCTATTGATAACGAGAAAATCGAAGCAAATAAAAAGAAATATTTGACCGGATTGCGAAAAATTGAGTCTGATGCCGATTTGAAACGTGCTGAAGCGCTGACGGAAGCTAAGGGTGTTACGAAATATGATATTTTGTATTTAGGAGAAGATTATAAAAGCATCCACAATACGACGTTCAGCAATTTCATAGAATATGGAGGGTACCAATGGGCTGCAGATGTGTATGTTAACGATGATTTTGTAATTGCTGCCAAGGTGATCCGTAAGGGTACACAAGCTGATAAAGATAAGGCTATCGCCACGTTGCGGGCTTTGGTAGAAGAGGTAACGCCTCAAAGTATAGAACGGGAAAAAATCATTGCTTCGCAATTGGGAAAGCCGGCACCTTTCTTTTCTGTGACTGACGTGGATGGTGTAAAGTATGATCTTAACGAGTTGAGGAGTAAAGTCGTGGTATTGAATTTTTGGTTTATTGGTTGCGGTCCCTGTAAAAAGGAAATGCCGGAATTAAATAAGATGGTGGAAAAATACAAAGGTAAGGATGTGGTATTTCTCGCTTTTGAGGTCAATAATAATACAGCAGATAAAATAAAGGCTGTAACAAAAGACTCATTCCATTTTACGCAGATTCCAAGTAGACGTGGAGAGATTAGTGAACAATACAAAATTAAGACTTATCCTACTTCTTACGTAATTGACCAATCGGGTATTATTCGTTTTGGATTAGCCGCTTACAATCCATTCAAGTTACCTGAAATGGATATGACAATCGAGAACCTATTAAAGAACAAAAATACAAAGTAATTGCTTGATGTGATTGAGCTGATCATTGAAAATTATACGATACGATTATGAAATTAATATATATATATATTAGTGCAGTGGGTATTTTCTTAAGCTTAACGTCAGTGGCGCAAGATAGATCTATTGTCTTTGAAACAGGTAGTTGGGAAGAAATCAAAGCGAAGGCCGCTAAAGAGAAAAAGCCAATTTTTATGGATGCTTTTACCACTTGGTGCGGCCCTTGTAAGAAGATCGCAGCTGAAGTATTCACGAGAAATGAAGTTGCTGATTACTTTAATGCCAATTTTATCAACGCTAAAATTGATATGGAAAAGGGGGATGGGCCGGCACTGGCCAAGCTTTATAGTATTAAGGCATACCCTTCCTTGTTGTTTATTGATGGAGAAGGTAAGCTGATTAATAAGCGTGAGGGTGCATTGGATGCGGCGACTTTTCTAGACTTTGGAAAAAAATCCTCCTCTGGAGAAGCTATGGAATACCTCGTTTCGGAATATAAGAATGGGAATAGAGATTTCGAGTTTATGAAGAAATATCTGCTGCGTGTGGAAGGTCTTCGTCAGAATATAGGAGTGGTTGTTGATGAATATTTTCAGCAATTGCCGCAGTCTAAATGGAACGATGAAGGTAGTTGGTATTTCATAAGCCGTTATGTTAGGAGTGAAGATTCTCCGGTTTTTAAGTTTATTGTTAAAAACCAGGCTGCCTTTGATCAGAAATATACGGCAGATGTCGTTGCTGATTATATGGTCAGTGTTTACCGTAATTCAATCCATAAAGCTGCGAACAGTGTATTTGCGGCGGAGGATCTTGCGGATTTAAAAGCGGAGTTTGCTGCATCGGATTTCCGGGAAAAGGAGCGACTAATCATGCAATGTGACGCAATCATCGCAGATATAAATGGAGATAAGAAAACTTATGTGGATTTGATGCAGGTGATGTTTACGAAATATCCTGATCCTAATTTGGAATTTCATATTAACTATATGAACGAGGTTTGTCGCAAATTGCTAAAATATGCTAGGGATCCTTATGTTTTGAATAAAGCAGCGGAAATAGCTTCGGTAGCAATGAAGTATGAGAATGCTTATTTTATGGATGCGTATGCCTGTCTCTTGGTTGAAATCGGGGAAATCGACAAAGCTATTGAGGTAGAGGAAAAAGCGATCGCTTTGTTGCGAATAAAACCGAGTGCACAGTATCCAATTTCAGCATTTGAAGGCCAGATTGCGAAATTTAAGCGTAGAAAGGCTTTGTAAAAAGCAAGGGAAAGGATTTTGTCGTGAGTCTCCGATTTTCGGCAAAAGAGGTGTGAAGTTATTGTGTTAGAAAGATAGAAAGTGCCAATTATTATGATGTAACCTTTTCTCGCTGCATTATTCCGGTTGGATATGTGTGACTCCTTGGGGAAGGAGAGGTGTATTTAGATTTGAAAACAATAATCAATTAAATTATGAATATAAAATTACATTTTATCAGTTTGTTGCTGATTCCTTTATTTGGGATGACTGCTTTTGGACAAGTGTCCCTTAATAAAAGGAATGCTTCTTTGGAAGAAGTGCTACTTGAAATAAAGAAGCAGACGGGGTATGATATCGTTTACAATGAAAGTCATATCAAAGATGCAGGTAAAGTTACCGTCGATTTGAAAAATGTGACGCTTGAAGCTGCATTGAGCCAGATTTTGAAAGAAAAAAATCTGGACTACTCTTTTAGAGGGAATGCAGTAATTATCAAATCACCGCTTGTAACGGAAACAGAATCTCCTAGGCAACAGGAAAGAGGTGGTCATATTGAGGGAGAAGTCGTCGATGAGCAGGGGAATAAGTTGAGTGGTGTCACGCTGTCTATCCTTAATACAAAGACTAAAGTAGTCTCAGAATTGGATGGAAAGTTCAAAATGAATATTATGGATCCTAAAGAAGATATGGTCATATCTCTATTAGGTTTCCATCCTGTTCGGTTCCGTGCGAGCACTGTATTCTCTGTCAAAATTGGACAGAAGATCGAAATTGGAAACGGTTGGTTATACCGCAGTTTGGAGAATAAGATGATCGTCACGATGAAGATGAGCAGTGATGAGCTAGAGGAAGTCATCGTGAATACAGGGATTTTCGAAATGAACAAAGAAATCTTTACCGGAGCGACACGCAGTTTTTCGGGAAAAGAATTACGCAATGCCAGTAGACAGAATATTTTGGAAGGATTGAATATGCTGGATCCATCCTTTAAGATCATTAGAAATAATGAGCTTGGATCAGATCCGAATCAATTGCCTCAAGTAGAGATTCGTGGAAGCAGAAGTGTACCGTTGCCTACTGGAAGCCAATACAGCCAGCAACTGAAGTTGGAGTATGAGCAAGATCCAAATCAGCCCTTATTTATATTGGATGGTTTTGAAACTACGTTAGCTACGATTGTGGGGCTAGATGTAAACCGTATCGCTAGTCTGACCTTGCTGAAGGATGCAGCCTCAACAGCGCTGTATGGTTCACGCTCGGCGAACGGGGTCGTGGTCGTGGAGACGATTCGCCCTACACCTGGAGATCTTCGCGTGTCTTACAACGCTACCTCTACCATCGCTATGCCGGATCTGACTAGTTATAATATGATGAATGCGGCAGAGTTGCTGAAATTTCAGGAATTGACCTCAATGGACAATGGTCCAGGTCCTTTTGCGAGGGATTGGGCCGTTGGACGTAATCTGGTAATCCCTGAACTAAAGCATAGCTTTCGAGAAAATGCGGTATTGAGTGGGGTTGATGAAGATTGGAAAAAAGTGCCACTCCAGACTTCTACCGTATTGAATCATGCTTTGTCTGTCATGGGGGGAGATAATTTTTTCAGTTATAACATAGGTCTTACCGCAGGTAGTAACGTTGGTGTGATGAAGGGTGCTGAGAATAAAAATAAGTCGGGCTATGCGAATCTCTCCTATCGAAAAGGGAAATTGAATATATCGAACAACTTAACGATTTCAGGAGAGAACAGAGAAGGAAGTCCTTATGGTACATTTACCCAATACGTAAGAATACCGCCTTATTATGTGGTTAATAATAGCATGCGGTATCTGGAGCAGCACTACGCGGAGTATTATAACGCGCGTGGTGAGCTATCTGCTCGGGATTATACCTATGCTAACCCGTTGTACAATGCTAATCTACCCTATAAAAATACCGTGACCGGGTTGACCATCGCAAATAACCTAATGGCTAACTGGGATGTATTGCCTTTTATGCGTTTATCTACGGGGATTCAGTATAGCAAGTCAACAGGTCAGTCCGATTTCTTTACCTCTCCGCTGAATACTATATTTGATACCAAAATCGATGCAGAACGAGGTACCTATGAGTATAACAGTTCCAGTGCGGAGTCTTTTAGATATTTTCTTGCAGGTAATTTAAGGAAGATATTTGCCTCAAAACATATCGTAAATATGAACTTGCGTGGCGATATAGGACAAAGAAAGAGTGATCGGCTATCCATGTCAGCCGTAGGTTTTGCAAGTACGGCCGAGCCGCTTATTTACTTAGCAAGAAGTTATAGACCCAATAGTAAACCGGGAGGGTCTACAGCAGAAAGTAACTCTATAGCGGTAATTGGTTCTATGAACTATTCGTATGATATGCGCTATAACTTGGATTTTTCGTATAACCTATCCGGGACGAGCAATTTTGGTAGTGATAATCCTTACCAATCTTTTTATGCCGTTGGTGCAGGATGGAATATCAGCAAAGAGGCATTCCTTGCCAATTCAGATGTGGTAGACTATTTGAACTTATCGGCCAACTTCGGTTTGACGGGTAATCAAAATGCGGGAAACTTTGGCTCGCGGAGTACGTATATTTTGAATAATGATCCAAGCTTCTTTGGGGAGGCTTACCAATTCAATGGATTAGGAAATCCTAATCTTGAGTGGACGAAGACGTACAACCTGAGTTATATGCTATCCGGGAAATTTTTCAAGAAGCTGTCCGTGTCGCTAAGCGGTTACCGGAATGTGACCGACCCATTGATTGTGGCGATTCCGCTACCATTGTCTGTCGGTTTGCCTGAAGGGATTCCGAAGAATATCGGAAAGCTAACTTCTACAGGCCTGGAGTTTATTGCTGATATCCGCTTGAAGAATACGAGGGATTGGACCGTCAACCTCGGCATTAATACACCGCTTTTCTACAAGAGTGAATACAGTGGCTTAGGGGACCAATTGGATAAGTTTAATGATATCGCCCGCGGTAATAATTTCTTGCAACGTTATACAGATGGTTCTAGTCCGGATGATGTATGGGCCGTACGTTCTTTAGGAATTGGGCAAGCAAGGGGTTTTGAGGTGTTCTTAGATAAAGACGGCAATTACACCTACTTGTTTGATAAAAACAATGAAGTGGCTATCGGAACTAGTAGGGCGATGACACAGGGGAATATTAACCTAAGTGTGCGCTACAAACGATTTACGATAGCGATGTATAGTCGCTATGTAGTACAGGAGATGAAATTCAACAAAGCGCTTTACAATAAAGTGGAGAATATTGGTGCTGCTGATATCGAGTCTAACCAAGATAAGAGGGCGCTGTATGTGCGTTGGAAAGAAATCGGTGATGATGCTTCTTTCTTAGGTATCTCTAATACAACACTAGGAATGTCTTCACGATTCTTACAAAAGGAAAATGCGTTTTATGTAGACGGATTGAATTTTAACTACGACCTAGTCGATCAATATTCGGAGGGTTTGAAAGCACGATTGCGAAAAAAACTGGGCTTGCAGACACTTGGTTTTGGACTTACAACGACGAATATATTTAAGTTCCAACTGTCTAACGTAAGAATGGAAAGAGGTTTAGATTTTCCATTTCAACGTAGTGTAACCTTTAATATGAATCTAACTTTTTAGTAACGTCATGAAAAAATTAAAAATTAATAAAAGGCTGTTTAAATTCGCTTTAGCTGCTGTACTGCTTCTGCAAACAGTAGCTTGTGATAAATTTTTGGAAGTGCAGCCGCGGGATTATATGTTTGAAAAGGAAGCTTTCTCAACAGAAAAGGGGGTGGAAGCGACCTTAAATGCTCTTTATCAGTCTTTAGCCGAAGCGCAGCTTTACGGCGATCAGATGACGCTGAATATGATCGAGCAGTTCGGTCAATATTATTATGCCCAAGGATTTGGGGCACAAGCTTACTTGAAAGATTTCAACTATACGCAAGCGTCCGTAAAGTCGCTGGTGACGAATGTATGGAAAGGAGCTTACCGAAGCTTACTTGGTGTAAATAATTTTTGTGATAAACTAAGCGAGCCCGGCTTTGATGTATTAAACCGGGAAAAACAGGACATCTTATTGGGTGAGGCTCACGCCATACGTGCTTTTCTTCATTTTGATCAATTGCGCTTGTTTGGACCAGTGTACCAGAAGGATCCGGATGCCCTATCGATTCCTTATATACGGAGTGCAACAGCTGTAGCTCAGCCACTATTACCAGCTAATGAGGTGATTGTGGAGATCATGAAAGATCTGACCACAGCTATGACACTGCTGGACAAAGACCCCGTACGTACTACAGGTGCAAACCGAATCGGACAATCCGAATCAGGTGCAGGGGTTGACTATATGTCAAATCGCCACCGACGCTTTAATTACTTTGCCGTGAAAGCACTGGCCGCCAGGGTATTGCTTTATGCGGGAATGAAAGCAGAAGCCTGGGAAGCGGTATCTTCTGTTATGGAAGCGCACGAAGGTTTCTTCCCTTGGTTGACCGAACTGGAATTTGCCAGGGATCCTTTATTGAGTAAAGAATCGTTCTTCGGAATTGAAAATAAAAGGATGTACGAGATCTACCGGGATCGTTTTAGCCCTTTGGTGAAAGACGAAGATATATTTGCGGTACTGCCGGCACGATTGAATATGTTATATGATCCGGCTTCAACGGACTTAAGACTCAAATATTGGTTTAAAGCTGGTACAGAGGGGAACAAGTCTTACCAAGTATTGGTCAAACAAAGTGAGGGGGTAATCAATGACGAAGGGGTACGTTACTATCAGCCGTTGATTCGTAAATCTGAACTATATCTGATTGCAGCTGAAACATCACCTGTGCTAGAGCAGGGCTATGGATATCTGAACAAGCTCCGCTTGGCGAAGGGATTGGCACCAATAGCGTACAATGCACAGAGCAGCGCAACGGCACTACTCAACGTTGTACGTGATGAATATCAGCGCGAATTTATCGGAGAAGGCCAGGTGTTCTTTTTGTTTAAACGCCTCAATATGCCTACGATTCCGGCGGTGACGGGTGTCGGATCGGTGTCGATGAATGATGCGAAATATATTGTACCTCTACCAGAAGATGAGGCGTTTTATAGGTAATATTTAGTGATACTTAAGAAGATAGTTTTATGAATACTATAAAAAAATTAAAAAACAGCTATAGCGGCTTATTATTAGTAATGGCCACTGTGTTTGCCTTGACCGCTTGTAAGAAAGAGGAGCCTGCAAAGTACTCCGGAGATAATTTTGTCTATTTCATGAATCAAGCTGTATTAAATCCAAACTCGGCAACGGTTAGAAATTTCTACAAAGATGTAGTCGAATTTTCTTATTTGACACCGCTGAATCAGGTCGAGTCTATGGTGTTTAATAAACCGGGTTCCGGTAGTTTTCCACTTTTGCTACAAGCGGATGGCAGAATCTCTTCCGAAAACAGGAAGGTGATTGTCCAAGTAGAAGGTGATGGTCAGGAATATTGTATCCTGCCACATCCGGACTCTATTTTCATCCCGGCAAATGAGATTCAGTTCAGTCTGAATATGGAGTTGGTACGCCCTCCACTAACGGATACAAGTACCAAAACTATTACGCTGTACCTGAGAAATTCGGATGATTTTTCTCCAGAGAGTCATGTCTGGAACAAGGTGACCTATAAGTTTGGAAATCTGTTTGTACTACCGCAGTTCTATGTACAGATAGAACCCGTTTACGGTGAATATTCCCCAGCTAAGCTATATGCGATATATGAAGCTGTGCATCGCAAAGGTGTGGATTATTGGAAAGACGATGCTGATGTAATCGCATTGAATACTTGGCTTACGTCAAGGAATCAAATACTTGTGGGTTTTGAGCCTTTTACGCTCCTTGATCTGTATTATTTCCTGAATCTGGTAAATTATGCGAGGACTTGGGCAAGGGCGGGTACGCCACAGCGTATTGCGTTTGATAGCTTAACAAACAGAATAATAGCATTGACTAAGGAACTGATGATCGAAAGAAAAAATGCCGGCACGCCAATAGTGGATGCATCGGGTGCGGAAATCAGTTTCCCTTAAAATTTGACAGACTAAATTTTTATTTTAATAATATTTTAGATAATGAAAGGTATATCATTTAATTTGGAAAGTCCTATATCGCTTGTGGGACTGTTATTTTCCTGCTGCTTGACCTTCTTTTTGGTAGGCTGTGAACAGGATTTAATTGGCGAAGGAGATTACGATCCGAAAGAGTTGACTGTTACTGTGCCGGAGGGGATTACCACGGTGATGATGGGTTTGGAGGGTGTAGAGCCTATAAAACCGATGATTAAGTTTAGAGGTGAAACAGTAGATATTAACTCGGATAAGTTCTCTTTTCTGTGGACGAGTCTTCATGACCAAGATACATTGACCGATAATCCGGTACTTACCTATCAAAATCTGGTAACACAGGATACAACGTTGATATCGTATATGTTGACCGTGAAGGAAAAAAGTACAGGGCTATCGGCCAAGACGACAGGCTCTATTTTCATTACTACACCGACAAAAGAAGGTTGGATGTTGCTGGGTGAGAAAGCGGGTACATCCACGGTCAGTATGTTGACTTATCGCCCCGAAGGGTATAAGAAGTTTATCGATATCGGGGCAGAACTTGGGATTAATCTGCCTTTAGCAGGTAAGCCTGTTTCTATCGCTGCATTGGGTACGGAGCAATCCTTTACGGATGGCAAGTACCAATTTATAGGAATTGTAACCGATCAGGAAGTGAAAATCGCGCGTGCACTTGATCTTATGGTGAATCAAGCAGCGTCACAGTTTGTAACCACGACTTTAGCACCTACGCCGACAACGCCTATTCTATTGGAAACCAGTGGTGCCTCTACATTTATTGCTCATAAAGGAAATGATGCTAATCGTTTTGATTTGCGTGCTTTGATAAGCTTTAAGCAATATGCCATAAGGTATTTGAATTCGTATACACCAACTGCGCTTGCTAATCCAAGGTTTACAGGCCCTAAATCTACATTCACAATCCCCGAAAACTCCTCAAAACCACCTGAATTGACTCGTCTGATCTTTAATGAGGATGCGGGAGTATTTGTTAGTTCGGCACCGACTGCCGCTTCAAACACTAACTTTGTGCTACCATTGCCAATCTCTTTGAATGGCTTTAAAGTGGTAACAATAGGTACTAAAAGGGGTGCTACTCAGGACGATATTACGGCATTGCTTCATAATCCGGCTACGCAAGAAAGCTACTTGCTTCAATTTTTATCCAATAAGATTGTCAAGAGATTTGTGCCAGTCCCTTATATACATGTCGAAGATATGCTGACGTCCAAATTTGTCGAAATCGACCACGATGCCAATTACTTCATCTATACCAAAGGGGCAGACATTATGGGTTATGACTATAATGCCGGGATAACGGTCAACTTGTTGAATGTCGGCAGTGAGGAAATCAGTTATATCAAACTGACACAGTATATTCCACAGACAAGTAAGGTGGTGGGTAGAGCGGACCTCTACAGTCAATTGTTGAAAAAATTGGTGGTATGTACTTATGATCCTGCAAATCCCAATACGAGTGGAATCTTTAGGTTATTCAGTATTCCATTGGGTAACCAGCAGTTGGTAAAAGAGGTAGAAGAAACTGGCTTTCCTAAGTTAGTTAGTGCTACTTTCTCAACCATACCTTAGTAGTATAGTATATATAACACAAAAAAAGGCTCAAAGAACAATAAGTTTCTTTGAGCCTTTTTTTTATCAATCCGTTTTAAGATTAAATTCCAAATGCCCCTTTGATTTTGTCTACGTAATCCAATTTCTCCCAGGTAAACAGGTCTACTTCTAGTGTCTTTGTCTCTCCGTTGGAATTTTCGAAAGTCTTCGTTACGGTTTGTGGCGTTCTGCCCATGTGACCGTATGCGGCTGTTTCCGAATAGATTGGATTGCGTAACCCCAAACGCGTCTCAATTCCGTAAGGCGTCATATCGAATATCTCTGAAATCTTTTTTGCGATTTCACCATCGGATAACCCTATTTTACTTGTACCGTAGGTATTAACATAGATACCCATTGGATCTTTTACACCGATAGCATAGGAAATTTGTACCAATAGTTCATCAGCAACTCCTGCTGCGACCAGGTTTTTTGCAATATGTCGTGTAGCATAAGCAGCAGAGCGGTCTACTTTTGATGGATCTTTTCCGGAAAAAGCACCACCGCCGTGGGCCCCTTTACCGCCGTAGGTATCCACAATGATCTTACGACCTGTAAGTCCTGTATCCCCATGTGGTCCACCAATGACAAACTTGCCCGTGGGGTTAATATGGTATTTGATATCCTCGTTAAATAATACCTGTAATTCTGGTTTTAGCTGAGCTTTTACGCGAGGTATTAAGATTGTCTTGATATCTTCAGCAATCTTTTGTTGCATTTCTTCTTCTGATGCAAAATCATCATGCTGTGTAGAAATTACAATTGTATCGATGCGTTGGGGTTTGTGATCGTCGTTGTACTCCAGTGTCACTTGAGATTTGGCATCGGGACGTAAATAGGTTATTTCCTTATTTTCACGTCTCAATGCAGCTAATTCATATAGCAGGCGGTGTGATAAATCTAATGCTAGCGGCATCAGATTTTCTGTTTCATTATTGGCATAGCCAAACATGATCCCTTGGTCGCCTGCTCCTTGTTCCTGCCTCGTAACACGGTCTACACCCTGATTGATGTCGGCCGACTGTTCATGAATGGCTGAAAGCACACCACAGGAGTTGGCTTCAAACATATATTCCGACTTTGTGTATCCGATACGCTCGATCACCGAACGTGTTATTTTTTGAACGTCCAGATAAATTTTTGATTTTACCTCACCCGCCAACACCACTTGTCCGGTCGTTACCAATGTTTCTATAGCGACACGAGCATCTTCATCCCATGCTAAGAAATTGTCGATTAGCGCATCTGAAATTTGATCTGCAATTTTATCCGGATGCCCTTCAGATACCGATTCGGAAGTGAATAAATACGCCATATTTAAAGAAATTATGATTTACCGAAGATGCTTCTAGATAAGAAGTGGAAAAACTTTTAGTTTCGAAAGGTTTTAGCACTTTTTTTCTGTGGTTGCAATCTCCCATTTACATCAGAAGTGTAAAATGCAAATCAGTCCACATTTTTGTCGGTGCAAAGCTACAACTCTTTCGCTATTATAAAAAGATAAATTATATTTATTACCTGTTTTTGCTATAACTTTAATCGCATCCAATGCTTATCTTTACGACAGAACAGTGTTTAAATAATGGATCGGAAAAAAATATTATTCGTTATAAATCCAATTTCAGGGGGCAAAAAGAAAACTTCTTTTAATAAGCAGGTTTTAGAGGTGCTCGACTTACAAAGATTTAATCCTACTTTCCAACAGACTACAAAACCCAATCACGCATTCGAACTGGGAAAAACGGCCGTGGCCGAGAATTTTGATGCGGTCATCGCAGTGGGTGGCGATGGTACGATCAATGAGCTGGGGTCCGCTTTAGTCGGCACCAACGTACCGCTGGGAATTATCCCAGAGGGTTCAGGGAATGGTTTGGCGTTGTATTTGGGTATCCCCTTAAACGAGACTTCCGCCATTCGTCGTATCAATCGATTTGATGTCGTTGAAGTAGATAGTGGCATGATCAATGAAAGACCTTTTTTCAACATTGCCGGACTTGGTTTTGACGCATCAGTGAGCGATCGCTTTGCGAATGATCCAACGAGGGGTGCGATCGGATATATGCGATCCATCGTCAATGTATTGAGTAATTACAAACCAAGTAGATATACACTCACCATTGACGATGTGGTATATAAAAGAGAAGCTTTCATGATTAGCGTGGCCAACTCACCACAATATGGTAATAATGCGTACATCGCACCTAATGCTTCCGTAAGTGACGGTTTATTGGATGTATGTATTGTACATAAGTTTCCGATGTATATATTACCGATGATGATTTACCATCTATTCAGTAAGACAGCGGACCAATCCGAATATGTGGAAATTATTCCGGGTAAAATGATTCAAATTGAGCGGGATAGTGAGGGGCCGGTGCATGTAGACGGCGAACCTATTCATATGGGAGGAATATTAAATATAAGTATTAAACCCAGTTCATTAAAAATTATTTGTTAAGATAAATTAGATATGGCAAAGCAAAAAAAACAGCGCTACGACGGTGTTGTATATTCAACCGCTGATGATTTTGATTATAGGAATCCGGAAGAGACTCCCGACGAGGAGACACTGCCCAACGAAAAACAACGGTTACGCGTGTTATTAGATAGGAAGGCCCGAAAGGGTAAAATCGTTACATTAGTGGAGGGTTTTGTTGGTAAGGAAGACGACCTGGTAAATTTGGCTAAGACGTTAAAGCAAAAGTGTGGAGTAGGTGGAAGTGCGAAAGATGGAGAAATTTTGATACAAGGAGATTTCAAACAAAAAATATTTGATATTCTTCTTCAAATGGGATACAAGGTTAAAAGTATTGGGTAATAAGGAATACTGATTAGGGTAAAGGTATTATAATTAATGTTTTATATAATATTTTTGTGATTAAAATGCCTTCAGCAAGAATGTGTTTTAATGAGTGAATACTTACTTATTTTTCATATTTAACAATTTAATAATTTGCATATCATAAAAAAAATGGTTTTCATTGTAAAATATTCACCGTCAGGCACCGTTAATGTATATAGAATTTGGGATATGATTGCTGCTGATGATCATCTCAAGCCTCGGAATTAACAGGAATATAATTTAAATGCAAATAAAATTTGACTTTTGTAACAAAATAGTATATTTGTTTTGACGGATGTCGAAATGAAGCGTATTCGTGCTTAAAAATTGAATTAAACATAATAATTAAACAACAGTAAAATCTAAAAATTAGTAAAATGGCAAACGCACCAAAAACTACTAGCCCAGCAAAACAAGAAAGTGGCAACTCCGGTAATGTATTTGCAAGCTTAGCAATCATCATTTGTTTCATAATCGGTTTTCTTGTATGGAATTATGTAATGGGTAATCCTACAAACTTTATTGACGATAATTCAGATAATCAACCAAAACCAGGGAACTATCTTGGAATGGTATATCATGCAGGCGCTGTAGTACCTGTCCTTATTGGATTGTTCTTAATGGTATGGGTATTTTCTATCGAACGTTTTATCGTTATAGGAAAAGCCTCAGGTACAGGAAATGTAGGGATCTTTGTAAGAAAGATTCAAGGATTCTTAAAAAGTCATAATATTGACGCTGCGGTTGCTGAGTGTGACAAGCAAAAAGGCTCGGTTGCTAACGTAATCAAAGCAGGTTTGTTGAAATACAAAGACGTAGAAGCAAATCCGGGTTTAGACGCTGAAAAATCTGCTTTAGCGATTCAAAAAGAAATCGAAGAGATAACAGCATTGGAAATGCCGATGTTAGAGAAAAACTTAAACGTTATCGCTACATTAGTTTCTATTGGTACATTGACTGGTCTATTGGGTACGGTAACAGGTATGATCAAGGCCTTCTCGGCATTGGCAACAGGTGGAGCTCCAGATTCAGCTAAATTAGCAAATGGTATCTCTGAAGCCCTAATCAATACAGCGACAGGTATCGCAACTTCAACTTTTGCGATTGTGATGTACAATATCTTGACGGCAAAAATTGATAAATTAACTTATTCTATTGATGAAGCTGGCTTCTCGATCGTACAAACGTACGCTGCGAACCACAAATAGGGCTATATAAGGTATTTTTATTTTTTTTATGGAAAATAAAAATCTATGGCATCATTAAATAAAAGATAGAGTTGTTAATTTAATAAAACTAAAGAAATGGGTAAAGCAAAAGTAAAAAGAACCAGTACTTCGATCGATATGACGGCGATGTGTGACGTATCTTTCTTGCTACTTACATTCTTCGTTCTAACAGCAACAGCTAGGACGCCCGAGACATTGATTGTCGATACGGCCCCTTCTTATTCTCAAGCTAAATTACCCGATGGTAATTTGAGTGTGATTACGATAGGTGATGAGGGAAAAGTGTTCTATAGCATGAGTGATCCTAATGTACGTGCCGAGACATTGAAAAGTATGTCAAGCAGATACGGTATCTCTTTTACGCCTGAAGAATACGAAAAATTCAAACTTACTGAAGATTTTGGGGTTCCGATTAAAAACTTGAAGCAACTGTTGGCGTTGGAATCTGGACAGAGAACAGTAGAACTTCAGAAAGGTGTACCTGTGGATTCTACGATGGACGTATCAAATGAGCTGTTCCATTGGGTAAAAGAAGCACGTATTGCATCGGCAAAAATTTTGAAAGATAAGGCCATCGTAGATAATAAGGATCCGGATGATATTGAATTGATGACGGTAGCAATCAAAGCGGATGGAGATGCAAAGTTTCCTAGCTTGAATTTAATTATTGAAACGTTACGTAACCAGAAACAAAATAAGTTCAGTTTTGTAACAGGACTTAAAGCTGAATAATATTAAAGAGATATGGCAGAATTAAATCAAGATTCCGGCGGTGGTAAAAAGGGTGGTAAAGTAAGATCCAAGAAAAACGGGGGTAAAGTTGACTTAACCGCGATGGTAGACTTGGCGTTCCTGTTGATCACATTTTTTATGTTGACGACTTCATTGAACAAGCCTCAAGCAATGGACGTTGCTATGCCTGATAAAAATGTTGAAACAGATAGAAATACAGATGTAAACGTGGATGAGCATCGTAGTGTGACGTTAGTATTGGGCTCTGATAACAAGATTGTATGGTATAATGGTTCAATTGCAAGTCCAATTTATCCACCCGCTGTAATCGATTATAGTAAGGACGGAATTCGCGCAGTTCTTCAACGCATGAAAGCAGAAGTTCCAAAAAAGACAGGCGGGAGGGACGTAATTGTTGTTATTCGCCCAAGCGAACAATCTGTAACACGCAATATTATTGATGCACTAGACGAAATGAAAATCGCTGACATTAAACGTTATATGATTTCAAATCGTATTATGCCGGAAGAAGTCGCGCTATTGGAAAAAGAAGGAATCTATAACGATTAGTTTAGGGTTCTAGCATAAAATCAAGAAGTTATGTTTGAAAAATTAAATATATTCAAAAGCGAGTGGCTCGAAGTTGTTTTCGAAGGCAGAAACAAAGCCTATGGAGCATATGAGCTACGTAAGTTAGGGCCTAAGGCGACTAACATCGCTTTAGCTATTGTCGCAAGTGTAGTGGCTGTATTCAGTGCTACGCAAGTCTTCAACATCAGCTTGTTTCCAAAGAAGGATGCTCCACAACAAGAGATTGCTTTTACCGAAGAAGTAACACTGGAAGACCTTGTCGAAGAGTTGCCTCCAGAGGAAGAAAAGCCTCCTGTAGAGGAATTAGCACCAAAAATCGCGGAATCTAAACCTGCTTTAGATGTGGTTGCGTTGCCCGAAATCAAGCCAGTGCCCAAAGAAAAAGCAGTAGAGACAGAAGTAGCTACTGTAGAAGAAGCGACAGATAAGAAAAAACTTATCGGCCCTACAGCCATGAAAGGGATGAAAGGCGGTGCAGTTACTACAGAAGGTAAATGGGGTACAAAAGATGTGGCAGGTGCTGCTACAGGGAGTACCAAAGGGGTTGAAGGTGGTACGGGGACCGCTGGAGCAGACGATATTTTTACCTCGGTAGAGATAGAACCAGAGCCACCAGGTGGTATGTTAGCTTTTCGTAAATGGATTGCCGATCATTATGATTACCCTAGTGGAGCTATCGATGCTGGGGTAAATGGTACACTACATGTCTCTTTTGTCGTAGAAAAAAATGGTGAACTAACAGATATTAAAGTAGTGCGTGATTTGTCATACGGTACAGGACAAGCTGCTGTTACGCTGTTAAAAAAGGCGAAAAAGTGGAGCCCAGGTATTCAAAACGGCCGCCCGGTACGTGTTGCTTACAGCTTACCGATTCGATTGAATTTAACTGGTATGTAATTGGCTTGAAAATTCAATAATGAATAGTAATACAAAGTTTAGACAGAAATCGCCAACGCAGCGATTTCTGTCTATTTTAGGCCTTTTCATGTTTTTAGTGTATTTTACATTAGGCTTATTGATTATATTTTGGAGTAAGTTCCCTTTAGAAATAGACATGCGGTACAAAAAAATGTTTGGCATATTACTTATCGTATATTCTTTTATGCGTTTTATCAGACTATTTCAAAAGAACTTTACCCGTTAAGGTCTTTTATCTTGCCTTAAGAGAGATAGAAGATCTTAACGGGCATTGAATGCAAAACATTTTCAAAAAAGGTGTGAAAGATTAATCTTTTTCCTTTTTTACTAATCTTATTAATAAAATGAGAATATTTAACTGTATATATCTACTCGTTTTTTTCCATTTTTGTTGGACTGGTTGCGGTAATAATAACAATTCGCAGGACGGGGAGAAGGAAGATAAAGAAGATGTATTGAAAGGAAGTATGCAGGTGGGGGTTGATGAGACGGTGTTGCCACTGTTTATGGAGAATAAAGAGGTCTTTGAGAGTTCATATTATAACGCAACGATAGTACCTCAACCGGCAGCCGAAGTACATGCTATTAATGCACTACTAAAGGGTGAAACCAACTTTGCGGTGTTGGCCCGTAAACTAACTGCTGAGGAAAGTCGGTCATTTGAACAGCGAGCTATTAAACCTTACATTTATCCGATCGCATACGACGGCATAGTTTTATTAACAAATAATGCGAGCGCAGATACCAGTTTTAGAGTTGCGGACGTTATAGCGTTATTAAAAGGAAGTAAAGTCAAGGATGTTAAACTTGTTTTTGATAATGTTAACTCAAGTATCTTACGTTATTTTAAAGATTTAGGCACAATCGACAAAATAGCGAGTAATTATGTTGAAGCACTTACTTCATCTGAGGAGGTGTTGCATGAAGTTGCAAATAGTGTGGATAAAATAGGGCTGATAAGTTTTAATCAATATTTATATTTAAAAAGTTCTTTTACAGAAATAGATAAAATTCGTATATTAAGCGTCTTAAACGACAGCGGAGGAAAACATAGATATGTAAAACCTTCACAAGCGAGTTTATCGACAGACGAATATCCGCTAAAAAGAGAGATTTTCGTGTTAAATTATCAACCTAATTTTGGATTAGGAATAGGTTTTTCAGCGTTCTTAACGGGTGATAGGGGGCAACGTATCGTATTGAAGTCAGGGTTACTGCCTGCTACGATGCCCGGTCGAGAGATTATAATAAGAGATAGAATAAATTAGAAACAATAGAGAACACAAATAAAGTTATGACAAAAAGCAAATTATTTTTGAGTCTTTTAATGGCAGGGGCAGTGGTTAGTTCGGTAAGTGCTCAAAGTTTAAAAGATGCTCAAGCAGCAATTGAGGCAGAGCAGTACGATAAAGCTAAAGGTATTTTGCAAAATCTTGTGCAAAAGAAAGCTAAAGATGGTGTAAATTACTTTTACTTAGGTCAGGTACACTTAATCAATGATAAAATTGATTCTGCTGCTATCGTATTTAGTGAAGGTTTAATGAATAGCCCAAAAGAACAATTAAATAACGTAGGATTAGGGATTGTAGATCTGCAGAAAGGAAACGTAGCTGCTGCAGAACAAAAGTTTGCAGTAGCTACATCAGGCTTAGGAAAAAAGGACTATCTGCCATTATATTATGTGGGCCGAGCTTATATTGATGCGCCAAAGCCGGATTATATGAAGGCAATTGAATATTTGACACAAGCGAAATCAAAAAACGCAAAGGACGCATTGATTCCTGTAGCATTGGGGGATGCGTACGTGGGGTTGAATGAAAGTAGCCAAGCGTATCTTAACTATCGTGATGCGTTAAATATTAATGAAAACTTGATTAAAGCAAAAGTGGCTCAAGCCGTTATTATACGTCGTGCGCAGGCTTACGATGTTGCGTTAGAGCAATTAACAAGCTTAAGTGAAGAGTATCCAGCTTTTGGGCCTATTTATCGTGAACTGGCAGAAACACAATTGCAGTTTGCCAAACGTCTTCCACATGATACGGATGAGCAAAAAGCAACGTACGATACGGAAATAGCGAAGGCAGTAGATAGCTATAAAAAATATCTGGCAGTAACCGGTGACAATTCTATAGATGCTCGTGTGCGCTATGCAGATTTCTTGGTATGGGGACAAAAATACGATGAGTTAAAGACTGTTGCGCAACAATTGGAAAATGCACCGGGCGTAGACGCGAAGGTATACCGTTATTTGGGATATATTGCGTTTAACCAAGATGAAGATTACCAAAAGGCAGTTGGCTACTTTGATAAATTGTTTGCAGAATCAGACACTAGCCGTTTGATCGATTATGACTATTTATTTTCAGGTTTGTCTTATATCCAGACTGGAAATGTAGATAAGGGATTGGTAAATCTGAAAATAGCATTAGCAAAAAATCCAGAGATGATGCCGGAAATCGGAACGGCGGGTATGATTGCTTATGGGGAAGGTAAGTATAATGTTGCATCGGGTATTTTCAATATCCCGGCAAGTCAACAAGGTACCGACTATTTCTACGAAGCGAATTTCTTCTTAGGAGATTCAAATTTTCGCGGAGGTATAGCGAAAAAGGAAAAAGGTGAGGATCCGGCAAAAGAATTCGATACCGCATTGAAAGCATTTGATGTTATCATCAAATCGAATGATCAAAAAGTTAATGATGAATATTTAGCACGTGCATTGTATCTAACTGGGTATGTAAACATTTCATTGGATAATGTTAACCCAGAAGAGGCAGATCAATGTAAAGGCTTATTTGTTCCGGCATTTGCCCAATTGATTCAAGTGCTTAAAGATAAAGAAGCAGGTGGTGGTACTATTACAGATACCGAGAAATCATATCTTGTAGATGCGTATAATTATATCGGATATTACCAAATTACGCAGGAGCAGTATGATGCAGCATTGAAGTCATTCAAAAGTTCGCTACAATTATCTCCGGAAGATGAGTTTGCAAATGCTTATATTGAATATCTAGAAAGTTAATAGTTATTTAATATTAATGATTAATATCATAGAATAGGGACTGGTTCAGTCCCTATTTTTTGTGTTAAAAATAGTTATATTTCCTCCATGAACAAGTTCTCAATGGCAGAGGAGAGGTCGATAAGCCTCGGAACGTTAATTCATGGCATTAAACGGGTATTGATGAATAATTGTTTTAATATGCGATACAATTATAATTGCATATAAAAGCAAATTTATCTATGTTTGCTAGAATAATAACAAATTAGAAAACTATGGAAAACCTACAGGGAGAAAGTCTTCCAGTCGATTATATTCCAATACTTATACAGCTTGGGGTGGCTGTAGCATTTGGTGTGTTTGCTATAGTAAGTACACATTTGCTAGGACCAAAGGTTCGTACAGAAAGTAAACTGGAATCTTTTGAATCCGGTGTAAAAGTAATTGGAAACGCCCGTCAGCCTTTTTCTATTAAATATTTTTTAGTGGCCTTATTGTTTGTGGTATTTGATGTAGAGGTTATATTTATGTACCCTTGGGCTGTTAATTTTAGAGAATTTGGAATGGAAGGTCTTATCGAAATGTTTATTTTCATGGGGATGCTTCTGTTAGGATTTATCTATGTCATTAAGAAAAAGGCACTAGATTGGGATTAGAATCGTTATAAATAAAGAATAGCTTTTTTTAAAAGGGTGAAAAATACTATTTTGTGACTGTTCGATCAGTAAAAGACGAGTTAAACCGAATAACAATAATATCATGAGTAACGTAAAGTTAGGCGAAACTCCACCGGGAGTAGAGGGGGCAGGATTTTTTGCAACATCACTGGATAAAGCTATAGGTTTAGCAAGGGCGAATTCCCTTTGGCCATTACCTTTTGCGACATCTTGTTGTGGAATTGAATTTATGGCTACTATGGGCTCGACTTATGATTTGGCTCGTTTTGGTGCGGAGCGGCCAAGCTTTTCCCCAAGACAAGCTGATATGTTGCTCGTAATGGGCACAATAGCAAAGAAAATGGCACCCGTTTTAAAGCAGGTATATATTCAAATGGCAGAGCCGCGTTGGGTGATCGCTGTTGGAGCTTGTGCTTCCAGCGGTGGTATTTTTGATACGTACTCTGTATTGCAAGGTATAGATGAAATTATCCCTGTAGATGTATATGTGCCAGGCTGTCCGCCTAGGCCTGAAGCAATTTTAGATGGTGTACTTCGGCTTCAGGATATTGTAAAAAGCGAATCACTTAATCGGCGCAATACGCCCGAGTATAAAGCATTGTTGGAGAAATACGGAATTGTTACAGATAATGGATAAGTTGGATAATCAAAGTGTTTTAAACCGATTGAAGGATAAATTTGGAGACCAGATTCGAAATCCGCTAGAACCACACGATCTTTTAACCATAGAGACGTCAATTGAAAGTATTATCGACGTATTGCAGTTTGTAAAATTGGATGATGTACTTCAGTTTCGCTATTTGACAGACATTACAGCGGTACATTACCCAAACCAGGAAAAATCTTTTGCGGTCGTCTACCACGTACATAACCTCTTTCAAAATATACGTTTACGTATTAAAGTGTATATTGATGGACAAAATCCGGTTATTCCAACAGCTACCGTAGTTTGGAATGGAGCTAATTGGATGGAACGGGAAACTTATGATTTCTTTGGAATCATTTTCGAAGGTCACCCGGATTTACGACGTATTTTAAATATGGACGACTTGGGTGTTTTCCCGATGCGAAAGGAATATCCCTTAGAAGATCCGAATCGGGTAGATAAAAAAGATTTTTATTTTGGACGTTAAATCCGAGTTAATTATAGAGAAGAGATGAGTGTACCCATCACCAAAATAACAAATAATAAAAGCGTTTTTGTTGATAACGATCCGCAAGATGATCTGATCACCTTAAATCTAGGGCCAACACATCCGGCGACTCACGGTGTTTTTCAGAATGTTCTTCAGATTGATGGCGAGCGTATCGTAAGTGGAATTTCAACAATTGGCTATATTCACCGTGCATTTGAAAAGATTGCAGAACACCGACCGTTCTATCAGATTACACCGCTAACAGATCGTTTGAATTATTGTTCATCCCCCATTAATAATATGGGGTGGCACATGACAGTTGAGAAACTGTTACGTATTGAAATTCCGAAGCGCGTGCAGTATATGCGTGTAATCGTTATGGAACTGGCACGTATTGCCGATCATATTATCTGTAACGGTATTCTAGGTGTAGATACGGGTGCATTTTCGGGATTTTTATATCTCATGCAGGAGCGTGAATTTATCTATGAGATCTTTGAAGAGATCTGTGGCGCGCGTTTGACGACAAATATTGGCCGTATAGGTGGCTTCGAACGGGATTTTAATGAGATCGCGTTTGCTAAAATAGAAGAATTTATCAAGCGATTCCCCGCAGTTTTAGAAGAATTTGAGGAGTTGTTTGTTCGTAATAGAATATTCATAGAGCGTACTTCGGGTGTGGCTGCAGTTACTCCTGAAGAGGCTTTAAGTTATAGTTGGTCAGGCCCTATTCTACGTGCAACAGGTGTCGATTACGATGTGCGTGTTGTTGATCCTTATTGTTCTTACGAAGAATTTGATTTTGATGTACCGGTAGGTACCAATGGAGATGTATACGATCGATTCATGGTACGTAACGAAGAGATGTGGCAATCGATGCGCATTATCGAACAGGCATTGGAGAAAATCTCCAAAGAGCCTTCAGGCGTTTTCCATGCCGATGTACCGGAGTTTTACCTCCCTCCAAAAGAGCAGGTGTATACCAATATGGAGGCGTTGATCTATCATTTCAAGATTGTCATGGGAGAATGGGAAACACCACAATCCGAAGTGTATCATGCGGTAGAAGGAGGAAATGGAGAATTAGGTTTTTACCTGATTCATGACGGTGGTCGTACACCTTATCGTCTTCACTTCAGAAGGCCTTCCTTTATCAATTATCAAATGTTTGCACCTATGAGTAGCGGAATGTTAATTTCCGACGCGATTATTAACATGAGTAGTTTAAATGTTATTGCAGGAGAATTAGATGCTTAGTGTAAAAGAAAATCACCCCGTAGAGTTTTCTGCGGAACTATTAACCAAGTTTGCAGAAGTCGCAAGTCGCTACCCTCAAGGCAAACAAAAATCTGCGCTTTTACCACTTTTACATTTGGTACAGGCAGAATACGGCTGGTTGAGTACAGACGCGATGGATAAAGTTGCTCATTTTCTTCAAATCGAACCGATTGAGGTGTATGAAGTGGCTACTTTCTATACGATGTACTTTTTGCGTCCGCAAGGGAAGTATAATTTGGAAATATGTCGTACAGGTCCATGTTGTTTGGTAGGAGCGGAGCGTATTATGCAGTATATAGAAGATGCACTCGGTGTAAAAGAGGGTGAAGTCACAGCAGATGGATTGTTTTCTTGGCGTGGGGTCGAATGTCTTGCTGCGTGTGGTTATGGTCCGGTATTACAAATCGGTCCGGAATATACTTTTTACGAAAACTTAACAGAACAAAGTGTCGCTCAATTGATTGAAACTTTGAAAAATAAAGCACAAACGGAAGCTTAATCATGATGGGTCGTAAGTTATTATTAGAACATATAGACGTTCCAGGCATCAATACTTTTGATGTGTATCGGCAACAGGGAGGATACCGTGCTGTGGAAAAAGCGTTAAAAACCATGTCGCCCGAAGATGTAGTAGAAGAAGTGAAAAAATCAGGTTTACGTGGGCGAGGTGGAGCTGGTTTCCCAACAGGTATGAAATGGGGATTCTTAGCCAAGCCCGAAGGTGTTCCACGTTATTTGGTGTGCAACGGCGATGAGTCAGAGCCTGGTACATTCAAAGACCGTTATTTGATGACGCATATCCCGCATATCTTGTTGGAAGGTATGATCGTGTCGAGTTTTGCTTTGGGAGCAAATACATCATATATATATATCCGCGGTGAGATGATGCCGCAAATCCGTATTATGGAGAAAGCCATTGCCGAGGCGAAAGCCGCCGGATTTTTAGGTAAGAACATTTTAGGGACGGGGTATGATTTGGAGATCTATGTTCAACCAGGTGGCGGAGCATATATCTGTGGTGAAGAAACAGCGCTATTGGAATCCCTGGAAGGTAAACGTGGTAATCCACGTATCAAGCCACCTTTCCCGGCAATAGCGGGATTGTATGGCTGCCCTACAGTAGTAAACAATGTGGAATCCATTGCAGCTACAGTTCCGATCATCAACGATGGAGGAGAAGAATACGCTAAAATTGGCATTGAACGAAGTACAGGTACAAAACTCATATCCGCTAGTGGGAATATAGTACGTCCTGGCGTATATGAAATAGATATGGGTCTTCCAGTGGAAGAGTTTATCTATTCAGACGAATATTGTGGCGGGATCGCTAATGGTAAAAAGCTGAAAGCTTTGGTACCGGGTGGATCATCGGTTCCCATCTTGCCGGCAAATTTGATTTCCAAAACAATAAATGGCAATGCCCGCTTAATGACGTATGAGTCCTTGGCCGATGGAGGTTTTGCAACGGGGAGTTCGATGGGATCAGGAGGCTTTATTGTCTTTGATGAAGATCAGTGCATTGTGCGCAATACGTGGAATTTCGCCCGCTTTTATCATCACGAAAGCTGCGGACAATGTTCGCCATGTAGGGAAGGAACCGGTTGGATGGAAAAAATATTGCATAAGATTGAAACAGGGAAAGGAAGCATCGAAGACATTGACTTATTATGGGATGTGCAGCGCCGTATCGAAGGTAATACCATTTGCCCCTTAGGAGATGCAGCGGCGTGGCCGGTCGCGGCGGCTATTCGTCATTTTAGAGATGAATTTGAGTGGCATATTACCCACCCGCAAGAAGCACTAAGCAGGAATTACGGATTAGCACATTATGCGGATCCTATTGCACCTGTAGTACAATAATATTAATAGCAGATACGATGGCTGAAGAAGAAGTAAAATTTAGAGTAACGATTGATGGTATTCCGGTGGATGTAGCTCCGGGTACTTCTATTCTGAATGCCGCACGTCAGATTGGTGGGGATATCGTTCCTCCTGCGATGTGCTATTATTCCAAATTGGAAGGCTCAGGGGGAAAATGCCGCACATGTCTTGTAAAAGTTTCTAAAGGATCTGAGAAAGATCCTAGACCCATGCCAAAGCTGGTCGCTTCCTGCCGCACAACGGTAATGGATGGCATGGAAGTACAAAATATTACGTCGCCGGAAGTGGTAGATGCACGTAAAGGGGTTGTGGAGTTTTTATTGATCAATCACCCTTTAGACTGCCCGGTATGTGATCAGGCAGGTGAATGCAAGTTGCAGGATCTGGGTTACGAACATGGTGCCGAGCAAACACGTTATGAATTTGGGCGCCGCACCTTTGAACGTATCGATATTGGAGATAAGATACAATTGCACATGAATAGATGTATCTTATGCTATCGTTGTGTATATGTCGCCAATCAGCTTACCAATAAACGTGAGCATGGCATCCTGTATAGAGGTGATCATTCCGAAATATCTACTTTCATTGAAGAAGCCTTAGACAATGATTTCATTGGAAATGTGATTGATGTGTGTCCAGTTGGGGCGCTTACGGATAAAACGTTTCGATTCAAAAATCGGGTTTGGTTTACCAAACCGGTGGATGCCCATCGGGACTGTCCGTCTTGCTCAGGTAAGGTCACATTATGGTATAAAGGCGCGGATGTATTGCGCGTAACCGGACGTAAAGACGAGTTTGGCGAAGTGGAAGACTTCATCTGTAATACTTGTCGTTTTGATACAAAGCAGACCAACGATTGGATCTTGGAGGAACCTACGCAAGTAGATAAAGAATCCGTAATTAATGCGAATCATTATTACAACTTTAATCCACCTTCTGTTATCACAGAAAATCCGACATTGCAAGAAGCCAATGCCGAACAACTAGCAAGAACTGAAAAATTAAAATAAGTACAGGCACGCAATGGAAGGAGCTTTTATTTTAGAAAAATTAATATTGGTTGTCATCATTTTTACCATTTCGTTGGTAATTGCGATGTATTCTACTCTGGCAGAACGTAAGATCGCTGGGTTTATGCAAGATCGTTACGGGCCAGATCGTGCCGGCCTGTTTGGACTTTTGCAACCGCTCTGTGATGGAGGAAAATTCTTTTTCAAAGAAGAGATTATTCCGGCTGGAGCACATAAGCCTTTATTTATTATCGGACCAACACTTGCTATCATTACTGCATGTATTAGTTCCGCTGTAATCCCTTGGGGGCAGAATCTAACTATAGGAGACCGTGTGGTTTCCCTGCAGGTGGCTGATATCAACGTAGGTGTATTATATATATTCGGTGTGATCGCATTGGGTGTATATGGTATTATGATTGGAGGATGGGCGTCTAACAATAAGTTCTCGTTGATGGGAGCTATTCGTGCAGCGTCACAAAGTATCAGTTATGAAATAGGAATGGGATTATCCCTGATCGCCTTATTGATGGTTACGGGGTCGTTATCCATAGGTGATATCGTATCGCAACAGTCTGGTTTTGTCAATTGGAATATCTGGGTACAGCCCTTAGGATTCCTTATTTTCATGACCTGTGCATTTGCAGAATGTAATCGGGTGCCTTTTGACCTGCCCGAATGTGAGACGGAACTGATTGGCGGATACCATACCGAATATTCGTCTATGAAATTGGGTCTTTACATGTTCTCCGAGTACATCAATATGTTTGTTTCATCAGCACTGATGGCTGCATTGTATTTTGGTGGGTATAACTTCCCGTTCATGTATGAGTTGGGACTGTCAGAAAACTGGATCACGATTATAGGTGTCTTGGTGTTTTTCACGAAGATATTTGCTTTTATCTTCTTTTTCATGTGGATTCGTTGGACATTGCCACGTTTTCGCTACGATCAGTTGATGAAACTAGGATGGAAAATGCTGATTCCATTGGCCATAGCCAATATTGTATTGACGGGAATAATTACCATATTAAAGGATACGTATTTTTAGAAGGATAGAGAGCTAGAAGGTGAGAAGTTAGAAAGACCTTTTAACCTCTTAGCCCTTTAACCTTCTAGCCCTCTAACAAAAAAATAAAGCTATGCAATCATTAAGCAATAGAAAAAAAGTATTAGAACAAAAGCCAATGAACTTTTGGGAGCGTATATATTTACCTGCCATCGCGAAAGGGCTTAGTATCACCTTGAAGCATTTCTTCAAGAAGATTCCTACGATAAAATACCCGGAACAAATCCGGCCCTATTCAAAAAATTTCCGTGGGCAGCACTCGCTCAAACGGGATGAGGAAGGTCGCGAACGTTGTACCGCCTGTGGATTATGCGCATTGTCATGTCCTGCAGAGGCCATTACAATGATAGCAGCAGAACGCCAAAAAGACGAAGAGCATCTTTACCGCGAGGAGAAATACGCTTCCGTTTATGAAATTAATATGTTGCGCTGTATCTTCTGCGGATTGTGTGAAGAGGCCTGTCCTAAAGAAGCGATTTACCTGGATGGTTCCCATGTTACTGCAGATTATCTACGCAAGGATTTTATTTACGGTAAGGATAAGTTGGTCGAGCCAAAAATAAATTTGGTACAGTTAACACAGCAAAAATCATTATAAGATGTCCATATTTTACTTTGTCGCATTTTTGTCTATATTTTTTGCATTGATGACCATCTTCGCAAAGAATCCGGTACATAGTGTACTATATCTCGTTATTACATTTTTTACATTTACGGTGCATTACATCCTGTTGAATGCCCAGTTCTTAGCCGTTGTAAATTTCATCGTTTATATGGGCGCTATCATGGTACTTTTCCTTTTTGTCCTCATGCTCTTGAACCTCAATAAGGAAACCGAACCCATGAGATCCAATTTGGTCAAAATTATGGGTGCTATCGCGGGGATGTGTTTACTGGCAACACTTTTAGGCGCTTTTCGTGTGATTGAAGTCAATAATGACTATGTGACCGGCAATACAGATGTAGGTTTGGTGCAGAATCTGGGTAAAGTCTTATTCGATGAGTTTCTACTGCCATTCGAATTATCATCCCTTTTACTATTGACCGCAATGATCGGAGCCGTTTTATTAGCTAAAAAAGAAACAAAAGAATCTAATGGATAGTGTCATTCAACATATACAAGGAATACCATTAAATCATTATTTGATTTTTTGTAGTGTTATATTTTCTATAGGTGTCATTGGCGTATTGATTCGTCGTAACGTCATTATTATTATGATGTGTGTCGAGTTGATGTTAAATTCCGTAAACCTCCTGTTGGCAGCGTTCTCCGCTTATCGAGGCGATGCAAGCGGTCAAGTGTTTGTATTTTTCGTCATGGCACTGGCTGCAGCGGAAGTCGCGGTAGGGCTTGCCATAGTGATCATGGTGTACCGCAATACAAAATCTGTAGATATAGAATCATTAAGTAAACTACGTTGGTAATAATTAAGCATACCCGTATAATATGATAGAATTAGTTTGGTTAGTGCCGTTAAGCGCTTTAGTAGGATTTATAATAAATGGACTGGGACGAAACCTGTTACCTAAACCGGTAATCGGGATAATCGGTAGTGGTGCTATCCTGGTTTCATTCGTGATTAGCTGTGCTTTATTTGGTGAAGTAAATGCAGCCCGCCAAGCAGGAGAAACAGGCGTATTCACCTACCATCTGTTCGATTGGATCAGTGTAGGTTCGCTTAACTTTTCCCTGTCGTTCCTCGTTGATCCACTAAGTGCCATTATGCTGCTTATCGTCACAGGGATAGGATTTTTGATTCATCTGTATTCGATAAGTTATATGGCACACGATGCCGGATTTGGGAAGTTTTTTGCTTACTTGAATCTATTTGTCTTTTTCATGCTATTGCTTGTACTTGGATCCAATTATCTGGTTATGTTTATTGGATGGGAAGGCGTAGGATTGTGTTCGTACCTGCTTATCGGCTTTTGGTATAAAAATTCAAGTTATGCTTCTGCAGCTAAGAAAGCTTTCGTTATGAACAGGATAGGAGATCTTGGTTTTCTGATTGCGGTATTCTTTATTATTGCCACATTTGGTTCGTTGGAATTCAGTACGGTATTAGGGCAGGCAGCACAGATGTCATCTGGTGATTCGACCTTGCTGGTGATTACGTTATTGCTATTCATAGCAGCTACCGGAAAATCCGCACAGATCCCACTATTTACCTGGCTTCCTGATGCGATGGCGGGTCCGACTCCGGTCTCTGCGTTGATTCATGCCGCTACGATGGTTACCGCAGGGATATACATGATCGCGCGATCAAATATCATGTTTACCTTATCCCCCGTAACTATGCAGATCATCGCCGTTATTGGTGTTTGTACCGCATTATTGGCAGCATTGATCGCTATCACACAAAATGACATCAAAAAGGTATTGGCTTATTCGACCGTCTCCCAGTTGGGATATATGTTTTTAGGATTGGGAGTAGGTGCATTTACAGGTGCTTTTTTCCATGTTTTAACACATGCGTTCTTTAAAGCATTATTATTCTTAGGTGCAGGTTCTGTAATCCACGCTATGAGTAACGAGCAGGACATGCGTAGGATGGGGGGATTGAAAAAATCGCTGCCCATTACGTATGCTACCATGCTGATAGGTACCATCGCCATAGCCGGTATACCTCCGTTATCAGGCTTCTTTTCCAAAGACGAAATATTGGCCTATGCTTTTGTGCACAATCCCATATTTTGGGGAGTAGGATTCCTTGCAGCACTCTGCACGGCTTTCTATATGTTCAGACTACTGTATTTAACCTTCTTTGGCAAATTCAGAGGTACAGAAGAACAGCGCCATCACCTGCATGAGTCGCCTTGGCAAATGACGGTTCCGCTAGTTATTCTTGCTTTGTTGGCTGTGGTAGGTGGCTTTTTGAATGTTCCTGAAGCGTTGCACGGCAGTCATTGGCTTGCCAACTTCCTGACTCCGGTATTTGCGGATAGCCAAGCTGTAGCACAGCCGTTCCATTTGGATCATACAACAGAGTATATCTTAATGGGTATTTCGTCCTTAGCGGCTCTTATCATGGCTTTCGTTGCCTATTCAAAGTATGTAAAACGTGCGGATATACCTCAAGAAGATGGACAGCAACAGAGCCCATTGTACAACTTGTCTTACCGCAAATTTTACATCGATGAAATTTACGATGCTCTCATTGTACGGCCATTGTACGCCTTATCCAAGTTCTTTTATAAAGTTGTTGATCGTGAAGCAATTGATGGCTTGGTAAATGGTCTGGGAAATTTCTTTATTGTTTCGGGTAGAGGTATAAGGCAATTGCAGAGCGGGCATGTTGGATTTTATATTTTCATGATGGTAATCGGTGTGATCGCTATTATGTTGTACGGATTATTAAACCTATAGTTTATAATAATTGAAGTAATCAATGGATAACCTTTTTATACTACTGATATTACCTATAATTAGCGCACTGGTTTTAGCCTTTATGAAATCGACGACGATTTCAAAGTGGGCAGCGCTTGGTTTGTCGTTAACACAGTTCCTATTGACAATACCCTTCTTATGCCAGTTTGTCCCCGAGGGAGCGATCCAATTTGAGCAATCCTTCCCGTGGATAAAGAGCTTGGGTATTCATTTTCATATTGGAATAGATGGTATTAGCCTGCCTCTTGTTTTACTGACAAATGGTTTGATTCCGCTCATCGTACTTTCGACCTTTGGTAGATCCTTAAAAGGCAATTTCTATGCCTTGGTCGCTTTTATGCAGGCTGGGTTGCTATTGGTATTTACTGCCCTGGATGCATTTACATTTTATGTCGGATGGGAAATTGCACTGATTCCGATCTATTTTATTTGTGCACTATGGGGAGACGGTGATCGCATAAGGGTCAACCTTAAATTTTTTGTATATACTTTCCTGGGAAGTATATTTATGTTGGTCGCTATAATCTATTTATATCATCAAACACCAAATAATGATTTTGAATGGACTTCTTTTACTGGATTAGCCTTAGCCGATCCTACGCAAAGATGGATATTTTGGGCCTTTTTCTTAGCTTTCGCTATTAAGATTCCTATCTTTCCGTTCCATACCTGGCAACCGGATACCTATACCCATGCGCCCGCTGCAGGCACGATGTTATTGGCTGGTATTATGCTGAAAATGGGTGTTTATGGATTGATCCGTTGGCTGATTCCGATTGCACCTCTTGGCGTAGCAGCATACGGTCAGCTCGCATTGATCTTATGCGTGATCGGTATTGTGTACGCCTCTATCATTGCATTCAAACAGCGGGATGCCAAACGGCTTATTGCTTATTCGTCTATTGCACACGTCGGACTGATCAGTGCAGGTGTATTTGCCTGGAATCAAGAAGGTCTGCAAGGTGCGATGATGCAGATGGTAAATCACGGTATCAGTGTCATCGGATTATTTTTTGTAATTGATATTATAGAAAGAAAGACGCAAACCCGATCATTACGTGATCTCGGCGGGCTTGCGAACAATATGCCAAAATTGGCCGTCTTTTTCCTGATTATCATAATGGGAGCAGTAGGGTTGCCATTAACCAATGGCTTTGTCGGTGAGTTTTTGTTACTCAAAGGTATTTTTGACTATGGTGTATGGTTTGCCGTCTTTGGTGGGCTCACGTTGATATTGGGAGCCGTTTACATGTTGCGGTTGTATCAGCGAACCATGTTGGGTGAGTTAGCGGAACAACAAGCGGGTGTCGTCGACATAAAAGGTCACGAGCTTGTCTTGCTCACGATTATATCAATCCTTATTGTGTATTTGGGGATATTTCCGAACGGATTATTGCAGTTATCTGAGGCTTCCGTCTTGCAAATATTACAAGAGGTTAAATTTTAATATAGCGAATATTATATAAGAAAAGAATTATGGGTGCGATTATAACGCTGTCTTTATTAGGAATATTAGTATTGTATTTAGGGCTGTATAAAGCCAAGAATGCTTTATTGCCCGTGACATTGCTCGGGTTAGTAGTGGCGCTGGGTTTTGAAATAGCTGCATGGGACACAGGCGCTACGCCTATATATCATGGAATGGTGGTGTTTGACAACCTTGCGCTGTCGTTTTCTATCCTTTGTATTGTCATTACTGGATTGATATTACTGCTTTCCAAAGAATATTTTAGGGCTATTAGTAGTAATGTTGCTGAGTATTATACATTAATACTGTTCTCGCTGACGGGTGCATTGTTGGTCAATTCCTACCATAATTTTGCGATGCTTTTTGTTGGAATAGAAATCATGTCAGTTGCACTTTATATATTGGTGGGTATACGAAAAACCGATTTCAACTCGAATGAAGCGGCTTTAAAATACTTCCTAATGGGAGCCTTCTCTACAGGCTTTTTATTGTTCGGAATTACCCTATTATATGGGGCGACTGGAACATTCGATATTACCGGAGTGAAAGACTATGTGATCGGTAATCCGCAGACGATCTCTCCATTGTTCTATGGTGGGATATTGCTGCTCTTGGTCGGCTTATGTTTTAAAATAGGTGCAGCACCATTTCATTTTTGGACACCGGATGTATACGATGGGGCTCCCATATTGATTACAAGTTACATGAGTACGGTCGTGAAAGTAGCTTCCTTCGCTGGTTTCTTGCGCCTATTCAGCTATGTATTTGTTCCCTTACATGATTATTGGACACCGGTTCTACTCGTTATCGTGATTATTACCTTATTTATGGGTAATATCAGTGCGTTGATGCAAACCAGCTTTAAGCGTATGCTGGCTTATTCGAGTATAGCACATGCCGGTTATATGTTGTTTGCTATTGTCGCAATAGGAGCAGATTCTGCCTCAGGCATCTTTACCTACGCGATTGCTTATTCGTTAGCTTCTGTAACCGCTTTTGGAGGGTTGATATTGGTAAAGCGAGCACATGGATCGGATCAATTTATTGCATTTAACGAATTGGGAAAGACAAATCCGTTATTGGCCATTGCAATTACTATAGCCATGCTTTCGTTGGCAGGTATTCCCCTTACAGCGGGATTTATTGGAAAGTTTATGATGTTTCATACTGTCATGCAGGATTATAAAATTACGCTGTTGATCCTTGCGGCCATTAATGCGGCGATAGGTGTTTTTTATTATCTGCGGGTTGTGGTGCACATGTATTTCAAGTCTGCGGATGAAGGAGCTGTGGAGGTAAGTGTACCGCTGAACTTTAAAATCGTTTTTATCATTGCCACGCTAGTTACCATTTTAATAGGACTGTATCCGGATTGTATCTTGAGCATACTGTAAAAGAAATAATTAGTTATGGTAAAAGAGGTTTTTCGCTAGAAAAACCTCTTTTTTCTTGCATTAAATTTTGAACGTTATCTACAAATTGTATCTTTATAATTGACCAAGGTTGTTATGCGCAGAGAAGGAAAATTGTTGCTATTACGTATGTTTCTTATAGGAGTCATTGTGAAGTTCACAATCATCTCTGCATTGGCTCAATCTATTTTTAAAGGTCAGGTGATAGATGAAGAGTCGCACAGGCCGATTTCGGGAGTAAGTATTGTCGTGAAAGGAAGTACCTTAGGTACGTCCACTGATGCTTCGGGACAGTTTTCGATCCCATTCGATTCTTCTTCCGAGTTGATAGTCATGATTAAGGCGCTCGGCTATTTATCACGCGAAGTTCCTATTTATCCGCAGGACTCTTTATTGACTCTGTACTTGAAACCCGATCAAAACGAAATTGAAGCGGTCGATATATTCCGAAAAAGAAAGTATTCCAATAGAAATAATTCCGCCGTTGAACTTATTGATCTGGTGATCCAGAATAAAGGACGAAACAGACTTTCGAGTAGGGATAGTCTATACTTTAAGCAGTATGAAAAAATAAAATTTGGATTGGTTGATCCGCCAAGTTCAACCAGAAACAGTCTCGGAAGCTTGAGTTTTTTCTTTCGGAATATTGACACCTCCGTAGTGGCTGGCAAAGAACTGCTCACCCTATATATGGAAGAAAATATCTCGGACAACTATTCCCAACAAAGCCCTTCCCGTCAAAAGAAAATTATCCGCGCGCAGGAGAAAACAGAATTTGATGCACGTTACATCAATAATCCAAACGTGCAGTCGTATATGAATTACTTGTTTCAGTCGGTCGACATCTATGACGAAAGTATATTTTTTCTTAATAAGCTCTTTTTAAGTCCGATTGCCGATAACGGTAAGATTTACTATAAGTACTATATCCTTGATACGGTTCGTACGCCGAAGGAACTCTACGTGAGGCTAGCTTTCGAACCACGTAATAGTACAGACCTCCTACTAAGAGGAGAGCTACAGGTCTCTCTTGATGGTAGGTACGCAGTGAAACAAGCCAGCATGCATGTAGGCAAAAATACCAATATCAATTGGATAAATGAATTTGATATTCGTTTAGCATATTCGCCAGATCAAGATGGTATTATGCTACAGGATACAGCATTGGTACGGGTGTTATTTGGAAGAGGTAAGACCGATGTGATATTCGGAGAGCGCCTGAGTGTCAATGAAGATTATAATTTGAGGATGCCTCTTCCTGAAGGATTGTTTGCCGGAGCACCAATTGAAACAAAATTGGATGTCTATTCTCTGGTTGCGCAAAATCGCCCAGTTGCTTTAAATCCTGTCGAGCAGCGTACATACGACGATGTAGATAGCATCAACAACTTGAAATCCTTTAAGACACTGCTCTCTCTGGGATACCTGCTTTCACAAAGTTATTATTCATTAGGAAAGGTGGAGCTAGGACCACTAGAATACGCATATCATCAGAATAATCTAGAAGGCAATCGCTTTAGATTGGGCGGACGTACGACAGAGGCTTTTTCAGATAAAGTTTATTTGGAGGGATATCTGGCCTACGGAACGCGGGACGAGGCATGGAAGTATTTTTTAAGATCTGCCGTATCGCTAAATGGAAAATCTATCGCAACTTTTCCTGCCCACTATATCGAGGGCACCATCCAGCACGATGTATTTGACCCGGGTAGAGGTATCGGCTTTTTAAAGGGCGATAGTTTCTTTCAGGGGTTTCGAACCAATAGACCACAAAAATGGTTGTCCTCCGATGCATACCGATTGGGACATGTAGTAGAGTTTGGTAATCATTTCAGCCTTTCTACAAACCTGACCCATCAGCAGCGGGTACCGGTAGGTGATTTGCGTTTTCCGCTAGCAATAGATACAACCCAATTTTTAGACCGAATCAATACGAATGATGTACAGTTGACGCTCCGATGGGCACCTTTCGAAAAGTTTTATTACCGTAACCTCCGGAGGACGACAGTTGTCGAAAAATATCCAATTTTCAGCTTGCAATACAACAAGGGATTGGAAGGTTTTTGGACGTCATCATATAATTACGATGCGTTACGGTTTTTTGTATCCAAAAGATGGTTTCTAAACCAGCTTGGCTTTGGAGATATGACTTTTTCAGTAGGTAAGATTTGGGGCGATTTGCCGTATCCTCTTTTGGAAATGCCGAATGTGCAGGAAATCAAAGATCGTCATACCATATCCTATGAACTAACGAATAATATGGAATTTGTAGCCGATCAGTTCCTTAAATTTTCCTATGATCACCAGCTACAGGGGTTTATATTTAATAAACTTCCACTGATCAAAAAGTTAAAGTTGCGCGAAGTGTTTGGCGCGAAAATGTTCTATGGTAACTTGTCGACGTCAAATAATCCTTATAATGGTGTGGGAGGGGTTCATTTTGATAATGATAGAGATGGAAATACGATAACTCATGTATTGGGTAAGGATCCATATTGGGAAGGGTATATCGGGATCGGTAATATTCTTAAAGTACTGAAGGTAGAATATATAAAGCGACTCAATTACCTCGATCATGCAGGGGTCAATAAAGAACGAATTCGAATTGCGCTCCATTTTGATTTCTAAGTGGGGTTAATGTTGTTATCAACGCATTTTTACATGTAAAATAGGGCTGGTGTCTGTGGAAGCAGCAGCGGGTATTGCACCCTTCATTGAAAAGCAAAAACCAAATTTCTGAAATATTGTTATATACAGTATCACAAGTGTGTTGCCCGAAATAACTATCTATATATGAACAATACTGTTTTTTCGCAGAAGGAAAGGAATATCATTATCCTCATTATTGTTCTTTTTCTTGGCGCTATACTCCTATATGCATTAAAAGGGATTTTTAGCGCTATTCTCGGGACGTTGGTTATGTACACCCTATTTCGTAATCTTAATCGATTTTTAATAGAAAAGTGGCGTTGGCCTAAATCGTTCTCCTCGGTCTTTATTATCCTTATTTCCCTTTTTATCATTGTCCTTCCGTTTGTAGGTATTGGCTCGATGCTCGTGAATAAAGCAAGGGAATTACAAAGTAATCCTGAATGGATCAACAGTATTATTGACGCGATCAATACATTCGTCGGGGATAAGTTGGGGAAACCTGATTTTCTAAAAGAACAGATCGAGTCCAGCGCAGCCTATGCGGGAGGATTGTTGACTGCCGTTTTGGGTATGGCAGCCAATATGTTTTTAGAAGTGACGGTTATGTATTTTATCCTGTATTTTCTATTTGTCAACTATAAAGGCTTTGAGAATGGGATCGTTCATTATTTGCCATTTGATGATGAGAATGCGATTATCTTTGGCGAAGAGCTAAAGAACATAACCTATTCGAATATTATCGGACAAACGTTTATTGCTATTGTGCAGGGAGGATGCCTTTCTTTGGGGTTTTGGATCTTCGGCGTTTCTGATCCATTATTTTGGGGGGTCATTTGTGCAATCATGTCGTTTATTCCACTTATCGGTCCGCCGTTGATTTTTGTTCCCGCATCGTTGATCTTATTCACGGATGGGCAGAGTTGGCAGGCGGTTGGGCTGCTACTGTGGGGCTTTGGGCTTGTCATCAATATTGATAATGTATTGCGGTTAATCATCGCAAAAAAGATAGGGGATATTCATCCGCTTATTACGGTGGTGGGTGTTATAATAGGTCTGCCTCTGTTCGGAATTATGGGCCTAGTATATGGTCCGCTTCTTTTAGCGTACTTTTTAATTGCCGTAAAAATTTATAAAGCCAATAAACGCTTGGCATTAAAGCGAGAGCAACTGGAACAAGATCAACGTTAACTATTCCACTACGTAACCCAACATATAAGTGTTAAATTTTTCATAATGCACATGAAAGCTATATTCCTCATGTCCTTTTTTTAGTGTCAATGTCATCACCCCCTGTGCCTTATAGTTAAAAGGCTGTATGGTCATGTCATGCAAAAAGGAAACCCCTTTATTCCCCTGCAACTTATAAACAGCTTCCTTGGCACACCAACAGGCATATAGCTGTTCAATTTCATATTCGGTAGAAATAAAGCTCAGCTCTTCCGGTTTAAGAAATTTTTCTTTAATACGTAATACCTTATCTTTTACAATTTCCAGGTCGATGCCACATTCTCCGTTGGTACTCAATATCACACCCGCATAATCGAAAGAGTGAGTCAGGGAAATTTTATACGGAAAATCCGGCAGGTACGGTTTACCATTGGCATCCGAAGGGCAATTGATATACTCGTTCGTCTGTAGTAAATAGCGCAGCAGCACGCGAGTCGCCAGCCAGTGCAACGTTCGTTTGCCTTTGCTCAGCTGTTGGAGTTTTGCTTTTTCCCGATCATCCAACTGAAGTTTCGTCAAAAGATCCTGTGCACTTTCTTCAATTTTCCAAATCGCAAATTTGGTAGTGCTGTCTAACTCTCTTAAATATACCAGTGCCATAGATAAAAGTAAAAAGTAAAAAGGGAAAAGTCAAAATTAAAAGTTTAAACCTTCCTTTTTAATCCCTTAATAATTAAAAGTTGCTTGGATTCAAGTAATAACGTATTTTTCCTCGTTAAATAAATTTTCAAAGGCTGAGGAGAGACCGAAAATTTGACTTTATATATACGATTAGAATTGCATGTAAAGTCAAATTTATCTAAGTTTGGAAACTTACTGGCTTGGCCGGTTATTAAATTACCTATATGATCTTATCAGACAAACGAATATTAGAAGAAATAGAAAAGGGAACGATTGTTATTGAACCATTTGATCGGAAGGGGTTAGGTACAAATTCCTATGATGTACATCTGGGAAAGTATCTAGCAACGTATAGCGATCGTGTTTTGGATGCTAAAAAACACAATGAAATCGATCATTTTGAAATTCCTGAAGAAGGTTTTGTGTTGCAGCCAAATACGTTATATTTAGGCGTAACATTAGAATATACTGAAACCCATGCACATGTTCCATTTCTAGAAGGAAAGTCGAGTACGGGTCGATTAGGTATTGATATTCATGCTACTGCAGGTAAGGGTGATGTGGGCTTTTGTAATACCTGGACGCTGGAAATTTCGGTCGCACAACCCGTACGCATATATGCAGGTATGCCTGTCGGTCAATTGATTTATTTTGCTGTAGAAGGAGAGATCGAAACCCTATATAATACGAAGGGCAATGCGAAGTATAATAGTAAAACTGTGCGTCCGGTAGAAAGTATGATGTGGAAGAACTCGTTTTAAAGAAGATAGATGAAATAAGGATAAAAGGAACAAAGAAAGTTTTTCAGTACTTTAACCTTGTTCCTTCTGTCCTTGTCCAATATTAACCTCCAAATTCCATGAGATAGGATTTCAGGAACTCATTCAGATCTCCGTCCAGCACACCCTGCGTATTGGATGTTTCGGTTCCGGTTCGCAAATCTTTGATTAATTTATACGGATGCAATACATAATTACGTATCTGCGATCCCCATTCGATTTTCTTTTTAGATCCTTCGATTACTGCACTTGCTTCCTCCCGTTTGCGCATTTCAATTTCGTACAGTTGGGATTTCAACAGGCGTAGCGCATTCTCTTTGTTCTGAAGCTGCGAACGCGATTCCTGATTTTTGATGATAATACCCGTAGGCTTATGATGAAGACGTACTGCTGTCTCCACTTTATTTACATTTTGCCCTCCGGCGCCCCCGGCACGAAATGTATCCCATTCGATTTCAGAATCTTTTATATCGATCTCTATATTATCATCCACCAACGGATAAACGTATACCGACGCAAAAGAAGTATGTCTTTTGGCATTTGAATCAAAAGGGGAGATCCGTACAAGACGGTGAACTCCATTTTCACCTTTTAGATAACCATAGGCAAAATTTCCGGATAACTGTAAGGTTACGGACTTTATCCCGGCTACATCACCTTCTTGATGATCCTGTTCCGTTACTTTACAGCCATGTTTTTCTCCCCACATGATGTACATACGCATCAGCATCGCTGCCCAATCACAGCTCTCTGTACCTCCTGCGCCAGCTGTAATTTGTAAGATTGCATCCAATTGATCTTCCTCAGCGCTGAGCATGTTTTTAAATTCGAGTTCTTCGACATGGGTCAGCGCGATCTTGTATTGCTCTTCAAGCTCTTTCTCTGTGGCATCACCAGTTTGGTAAAACTCGTACAGTACGTAAGCATCTTCTACGGCAGAGGAGACCTCATCGTATTGATCGGTCCATACCTTTGTAATCTGAATGGATTTTAAAATGATCTCTGCAGCTTTAGAGTCGTTCCAAAAGTCGGACTGTAGGGTGATAGCGGTTTGTTCTTCTATCTCTGCTTTTTTTGCATCTATGTCAAAGATGCCTCCTCAGGGCCGTTACTCTGTCCCTCAAGTCTTGAATGTGTTCTTTCGTCATAAAACAAAAGTAAACAGTAAAAAGGAGAAACAGGCATAAACCTGTTCAATTGTGTAATAAACTTAGATAAATTTGCTTTTATATGTTTCCGCCTAGAATTGTTATCTTTGGATTAAACACAAATTTAAATATGTTTCCATCCATAAATTTTACCGAAACCCCTGCCTATCAGTATCTGGCAGACCATTATATTGCCATCAACGAGAAATCGATATCTCAACTTTTTCAAGAAGATCCACAGCGGTTTGAAAACTTCTCTGTGCAGTTAAACGACATTCTGTTGGATTATTCCAAGAATAGAATCAATACCGAAACATTTGCATTACTTATCCAATTAGCGCGCGAATGTCAATTGGAAAAAGCAATCCATGCGATGTTTTCAGGGGAAAAAATAAATGTTACGGAAGGACGCGAGGTATTACATACCGCTTTGCGTAATCAATCGGGTAATCCGATCATTGTCGATGGTGAAGATGTGATGCCAAAGGTAAAAGCAGTGAAAGAGCAGATGAAAGCCTTTTGCCAACAGATACATTCGGGTACGTGGAAAGGTTATACCGGAAAAGCGATTACAGATGTCGTTAATATCGGTATTGGCGGTTCAGATTTAGGCCCTGTAATGGTTACCGAAGCATTAAAAGCCTATAAAACACATCTCCACGTGCACTTTGTTTCCAATGTGGACGGAACACATATCGCCGAAACATTGAAAGGTCTTAACCCGGAAACAACCTTATTCTTAGTCGCCTCGAAGACATTTACCACGCAAGAAACCATGGCAAATGCACAATCGGCAAAAGATTGGTTTTTGAAATCCGGAGCGGTAGAAGCCGACGTAGCCAAGCATTTTGCCGCGTTGAGCACAAATGAAAAAGGTGTTTCGGCATTCGGTATCGATCCAAAGAATATGTTTGAGTTTTGGGATTGGGTAGGAGGTCGCTATTCCCTGTGGTCTGCCATCGGTCTTTCTATTGCGCTTTCCATCGGATTTGACAACTTTGAAGAAGTATTGCAAGGTGCTTACGAAGCAGATGTACATTTTCAAGAAGCCATTTTTGAAGAAAACATACCAGTAATATTAGCAATGCTCGGGATATGGTATAATAATTTCTTTGGGGCCGAAAGTCACGCCATATTGCCGTATGATCAATATTTACATCGTTTTGCGGCTTACTTCCAACAAGGAGATATGGAAAGTAACGGTAAATATATAGACCGAAATGGCAATCGTGTCGATTATGAAACAGGACCTGTTATTTGGGGAGAGCCGGGTACCAATGGCCAACATGCGTTCTATCAGTTAATTCACCAGGGAACCAAATTGATCCCTTGTGATTTCATTGCACCTGCCATTTCGCACAATCCGATCGGCAATCATCACCAGTTGTTATTGTCCAACTTTTTTGCACAGACCGAAGCATTGATGAATGGCAAAAATGAAGAGGAAGTGGTCGCTGAACTCCAGCAAGCGGGTAAAACGGAACCTGAAATTGAAAAGTTAAAAAACTATAAAGTTTTTGAGGGCAATCGTCCAAGTAATTCTTTTCTGATCAAGAAAATTACACCCAGAAGTCTTGGAACACTGATTGCATTTTATGAACATAAGATCTTTGTGCAGGGTATCATCTGGAATATCTTCAGTTTCGATCAATGGGGCGTGGAATTGGGCAAGCAATTGGCCAATAAAATATTGCCCGAATTGGATGATGATGCTGTGGTTTCAAGTCACGATAGCTCTACCAATGGATTGATCAATCAATATAAAAATTGGCGAGCCGATTAGTACTATTGTGAAGTCGCGCCGAAGTAAAGCCCTTACACTACAAACAAAAAAAACCTTCAACTTATTATGTTGAAGGTTTTTTATTTAAGCATGCTATAGCGTTATTTGCTAAGATTTTCCAATGGAATAAAGTCTGACATCACCTTCAAACTTTCATCGAGTACGAAGTCGAATTCTGTTTTAGGTTGAGGTTCTCCTTCTTTCCAAAGTGGAAGTCCCCGTAATTCCAAAACTTTGTTGATACGTGCCCTGTTTTTGGCGATGCTATTATCGCGTTCCTTTTTAAGCTTTGTTTCGTTTAAGCTAATCTGCGGTACCGATTCACTTTTGTTGAACTCTTCAATATCCTCCAACAAGAATTTGTATTCCGGTGATTTTGCCATTCGTGTCTGATGAGAAACATTCAGTTTTTGAATCGTTGTGGTAAGATTACCTATTTTAGCATAGGTCGTCGTCTTGATTTGATCCCAAGGCAAAGCCGATGGTTCTGAGCTTTCGCCAAATTTCTCCGCCGAATACTGTGTCGGAAAAATAACATCAGCATCTACACCTTTATGTTGCGTACTGCTACCATTTACACGGTAAAATTTACCCATCGTGATGTTGATCTGTCCGAACTCAGGTGCGCCATTAGGGGTGTCGGGGTCGCCTCCTGCAGCCTTCAATAATAATTTGTTGGTTGGGCTGATAAACCGTGCCATTTCAATAGCCGATTGTACAGTTCCTTTACCATAAGTCGTAGAACCTAATATAATGCCCCGGCCATAGTCTTGAATTGCGCCAGCGAAAATTTCAGATGCTGATGCAGAGAATCTGTTGATAATTACACCAAATGGTCCACTCCATTTTACACCGCTCTCGTTGTCACTTTCTACTTCAACACGGTTGCGGACATCGCGTACCTGCACAACAGGACCTTTGTCAATGAACAATCCTGTAAGTTCAATGGCTTCCTGTAGCGATCCTCCACCGTTATTACGTAAATCCAATACAACTGCATCGACCTTCTCATTATTGAGGCTATCCAAAATTAATTTTACATCACGGGTAGTACTCTTATAGTCTGGGTCACGTTTGCGGTAAGCGTCAAAATCAATATAGAATTTAGGCAAGGTAATAACTCCTACCTTATATGATTTTCCGTCTTCACCTTGGACAGTTTTAATCGATTTTTTGGCAGATTCTTCCGCGATAACGATTTTTTCACGTGTTAACGAAACAGTTTTTGGTTGTGCAGTCAATTCTTGACCCGCAGGAAGTATTTTCAAACGAACAATTGTTCCCTTAGGGCCTTTTATCTTTGCTACCGCAGCATCTAAGCGCCATCCTATGATGTCTTCAAATTCACCATTTCCTTGTGCTACACCGATAATACGATCGTCCATTTGTAGGGTCTTGTCTTTAAAAGCAGGACCTCCGGCAATTACTTCTTTAATCGTAACCATTTCGTTTTCCATTTGAAGACGTGCCCCGATACCTTCTAATGTATTGGACATCCCTTCGTTAAATGCTTGGGCAAACGAAGGGTTATAGTACGTTGTATGTGGATCTACAGCATCCGTTAACGAAGTCATGATCAATTGAAAAGCATCGTTGGAATTTGTTTTTTTTGCTTGAGAGATTAAGTTGTTGTAGCGTTTACGCAACGTCTCTTTATGCTTTTCTTCGTCAGCTCCCTTGTCTGTACTGGTCAGACGAAGATTTAGTAAGTCATATTTCACGCGCTTGCGCCATTGATCTTTCAGTTCCTCTTCCGATTTAAACCAGCCCAGTTTCTCTCTAAAGTTCGAGTAATTCTCATCAACCGTAAAATCGTGGGGTGCATCAATCTGTGTCAACGCATATTCCATGCACTGTAAATAACGCTGTGAGTAAATATTGAAAATATGAAAGGATGCGGATAGATCACCTTGACGGAAATCCTGACTGATTGTATTTTTATATTGTTGGATACCATCAATATCCGATTGGATAAGATAAGTTTTGCCTTGATCTACGGACTTTATTAAATTGTTGAAAACAATGGCAGATAAAGAGTCGCTCATAGGTACCTTCTTATAGCTGTGATTTTCGAGTAGCATGGCAACTTCTTTTGCTATGACCTCATGTTGCACCGTGGGGGCTAAGTTTATACCTCCCTCTTCGAGCTGTACACGTGGCTTAGAACCACATGCTACAACAGAGATTAAGGCTAAACAAAAAACTAAATTTTTAAACATATTTAACGTTGTATTAGATATCATTCTTCAATAACTACTTTCAAAATTCTCTCTAAAATCTTGAAAGGGCTAAATTTAGTTAAAAAAATGTCAAGCTTATATCTGCTTAACGTAATAAATTACCAAAAGGGGTCGATTATTTTTGTAACTTCCGTGGTACACTAACTTGGAGTAAAGTCAAAAAAGCTCGGCTCTCAATGTCCAATAATGTTCCAGATTTTCTTCGGCATCATCTATATTGTGTTGAATCATGTTGATACGGCCTAGTTTTTCGATGATAGCGAGCTGTAGCAGCTTGTTATTTTCCTTGCGGGCTAGGTCATTCGCTTTGTTCAACTCTTTTTTTGCGACACTATAATTCTTTTGGATGAATTTGGACGAAGCCAACATATACTCGATCTCCGCGAGTTTATTCGGGAAATTTTTTGTTTCAGCCAGATCGCGTGCCTGTATTAAAAACCATTGCGCTTCAGTATGCTTGTTTTGCATCTGATAGATGTTGGCTAATTCCTGCCAAGCCAGTATTTTTCCTTCGTAGTGTTTGCTTTTATTGAACAGCGGAATGGCTTTTCGGATAATAGTGTTTTCAGCAGATTTAAAATCCCTATCCTGCGCCTGGATTTTTGCGATTTTTACCAGGGACTCAGCCTGTTCCACTATGCTTTTATCTTTGACAGCCTGTTGATAATATGCTTCTTCATAATTACCAGCTTCTATAAGCTGTTTAGAATAAATCAATAATGAGGAAAGGTTGGATTGAATAATTCCACGGTCATGCGTGTTCTGATGTTTATTTACCTGTTGTAGCGCATTTTTCAATAGGCTGATAGCCCGGTTAATCTGTTCTATTGATAGCGATTGATTCGCATACGCGTTAAGTAATCCATACGCTATACCGTAGTTTTCTTGCTGTATGTTAGTTTCAATTACTGTGTTCCAAGTAAGTTCATCTTTTGGTAGTGGGTTGATGATTGTTTTTATCAAACCGTCATTATTGGTCGATTTAAAATCAGATACCAAGCGTTGGTAAACAATAGCCTGTTGTATACTGTCCTGAAAAGATAGAATTTCTGCATAAGTATCCCTGAGCATTTCTTCTTTTGTTCGGGGGGGAGGCAATACATATACTTCTGGCCCTATTCCATCGAATTCAGTATCGTATTTTGTAACAACTCCGGCCGGATCTAGCACAGTTTCTTTTTTTTGGGAAAAGGAGGTACCTGTCTGAAAAATAGATGCTAACGTAGATATAAGAGTGATGAAAAATGATCTTTGCATATAACGATTTTATCAAACTTAGCTAAAATGCTTTGCATTCACAAACCGAACATAATGAGCCTATTCATACATTGTCGGCATACACAAATGAATCACTTGCATCATAGTAACCTTATCATCTAAGTTTGAGGTTGGTAAAAAATCGCTTAAGTTTGTACATATGGTGACACGAATTCCGTTAGCAGAGCGATTACGGCCTAAGAATCTAAATGATTATGTAGGTCAGCAGCATATTGTAGGTGAAAATGCTGTTCTCCGTAACGCAATAATACAACAAAATATTCCTTCCATGATACTCTGGGGCCCTCCAGGAGTTGGGAAAACAAGCCTGGCTTTTTTGATTGCCAAAGAATTAGAACGACCTTTTTTCAGCTTGAGTGCCATTAAATCTGGGGTGAAGGATGTAAGAGAAGTCATCGATAAGGCCGAGCAGTTGATGAACTTTAATCAGGAGCAGCCTATCCTTTTTATCGATGAGATACATCGGTTTTCAAAATCCCAGCAAGATTCGCTATTGGGAGCCGTAGAAAAAGGGTTAGTCACGCTGATTGGTGCTACAACAGAGAACCCTTCTTTTGAAGTGATTTCAGCATTATTGTCTCGCTGTCAGGTTTATGTATTGGAAAATTTAAGTGAGGAGGATCTGATTTCGTTGATTCAGAAAGCCATTAAGGAAGATGAATTTTTGAAAAATGATATTATAGAGATTCAAGAATTTGATGCGTTGATTCGTATCTCAGGAGGTGATGCCCGACGTTTGTTAAACGTATTTGAGCTCGTCGTGAATGCAGCGGTTCCATACAATAAGACTATTACAAATGATTTTGTATTGCAACAAGTGCAACAAAATATGGCACGCTATGATAAAACAGGCGAACAGCATTACGATATCATTTCGGCATTTATCAAATCCATTCGTGGTTCCGATCCAAATGCAGCTGTATATTGGTTGGCACGTATGATAGAGGGTGGTGAAGATCCCTCTTTTATTGCGCGGCGGCTATTGATTTTGGCTTCAGAAGATATTGGCAATGCCAATCCCAATGCGCTACTGTTGGCCAATAGCTGTTTTCAGGCGGTCAATGTGATAGGTTGGCCAGAGTCTCGGATTGTTCTTGCGCAAACAGTTTCCTATCTGGCGAGTTCGATGAAGAGCAATGCTGCCTATGAAGCAATCAATAAAGCACAGGCATTGGTGAAGCAGACCGGCGACCTGTCTGTGCCTTTACACCTTCGGAATGCTCCAACCAAATTGATGAAGGAGTTAAAATATGGTGTCGAATATAAATATGCCCACGGTTTTACCGGTAATTTTGTTAATCAAGAGTATATGCCTGAGACTATAAGCAATACAAAACTGTATGATCCCGGGAAAAACAGTGCAGAAGAGAAGCTTCGGCAGTCGTTAAAAGAAAAATGGGGGAATAAGTACGGATATTAAGTGTGAAGATGTAAAGCCGTAGGATTGGCTTCACGAATAAACAACTTTACGACTTTACAGATATTCAATCTCAAATTGTTAACTTTGTTCAGTATGGAAACATTTACCGCGATAGATTTTGAATTAGCGACTTCCGATTATGTGAGTGTATGTTCAGTGGGGATCGTAAATGTAGTAGGGGGAAAGATCATAAATGAATTTTACAGTTTAGTACGTCCCCCACAGAACAAATACATGTGGCAAACTACTCGCGTTCATGGTATTAAAGCAAAGGACACTTCGAATGCATTGACCTTCATAGAATTATTTCCGCAGTTAGAACCTTTGTTATTGGGCCAAAAGATGGTTGCGCATAATGAACTTTTTGACCGATCGGTACTACAGCGAACGATGAAATTTTATGGCTTGAATTACAAATCCTTAGATCTACCGGAAAAATGGGATTGCACCAGCAATATTTATAGATCAAAAGGGTTCTTAAAAACAAAATTAAGCATGTGTTGCCAAGTGATGGGCATTCCATTAGACCATCATGATGCGTTATCCGATGCACGTGCAAGCGCGCTGTTATATCTACATCAGGATAGAGCGGCTGATTCTTTAATTATTTAGATATCTACGAAAATAAAATATATGGCATCTGTTGTTAATGTAATATTGTCTGGAGGTGTGGGATCGCGTCTATGGCCTTTGTCTCGTAAGTCAAAGCCCAAGCAATATATTCCCTTGTTTGAAGGACGGTCCCTGTTTGAACTGACAGTAGCCCGAAATCAGGCAGTCACAGATAAGACTGTCATGGTAGGAGGAATCAAAAATGTTGACCTAGCTAGGGAATTCCTTACCACAGCCAACAGTCAAACAATAGTCGAGGCAGCACCTCGCAACACCGCTGCCGCGATTGCTTTTGCCGCAATGGCATGCGATCCGGATGATATCCTAATCGTTACACCGTCGGATCATTTGATCGAAAATCAGGAAGAATATGAAAATATTATGCGTGAAGGGATAAAATATGCTGAAGAAGGGTTTTTAGTGACCTTCGGTATTCAGCCTACACGTCCGGAGACCGGATACGGTTACATCGAATACCAAGGGAATGACGTGCGTTCATTCCGGGAAAAACCCAATGAAGATACAGCAAAGGAATTTTTGAAAAAAGGAAACTTCTTATGGAATTCCGGGATATTTTGCTTTAAGGCATCCATTTACCTCGAAGAATTATTCCGTTTTGAACCTAAAGTTTTCCGGGCATCTAAAGAAGTATATGAGTCCGCACAGGATGGTGTATTTTCAGCTGATCTTTCGGCTAAGATACCATCAAAAAGTATTGATTATGCTGTAATGGAGCGTAGTGAACGTATAAAGGTCATTCCTTCTAACTTTATTTGGTCTGATATGGGGTCTTACGACTCGTTGTACGATTACCTCAAAGTAAAAGGGCATCAAGTCGATGGTAGTGGAAATATGGTCATTGGTACCGAAAAATACGTTTCGTTCTTAGGTGTAGAGAATACCATTCTTGTCTATACCGAAGATGCCATATTAGTTGTGCATAAACGTTCGTCACAAGATGTAAAACACTTGTATGAAGAATTGGAACACCATAATTCGCCGTTACTGTAAAGTCTAGAAGGTAATAAAGTGATAAAATAAATGTTTTCAGAAAAAAGAAAGGTTTTCAAACGGGGAGAATGAAAACCTTTACTAACCAATTATAAACCTAAATTATGATGATACAAATGTAGGGCACTTTTTTTATATAATCAAAATAAAACGTTATAGCAAACATGTATTTAACGTTTTTTAACGGTTTTTTAGCCCGTGTCACAGAATCGTGGCTTTAAAAGAAAAATAAGCAGCTCTAGTACTTACTAGATGATTAAATTGCACGAATCGTCGCACGACACCGATATACATTCACTCTCTTATGTTCACTTATTGAAGCATCTTCAATCTGTAGGTACAGGACTTAATTTCACAGAGGCAGATTATGTTTATCTGATAGACCCTTGGTGGAATCCTGCTATTGAGAATCAGGTTGTCGACCGCAGTTATCGGATGGACAAAGAATGTAATTGTTGTACGGCTGATTTGTCCCGACACGATCGAAGAAAAAGTTGGATATCTTCAACAACGGAAAAGCAAGCTCGCTCAAGATCTGGCAAAAGCAGACACGTTGAGGTTGAGTAATTTATCTAAAAATGATTCGCTTGAATTGTTGAGGCAATGTGTTGATGGCGACACTTGATGTTAAAAAAATGTTAAAATAACACGGTCATTGTAACAAATTGCGGCAAACTTATGTTATTTGTAATAGGTTAATAATTGGTTTGAAAGATCTTGTCGCTCCCCGCTTCAGGATCTTTCTTTTTGTTTCATTTCGAGGCCTCATAATCCTTATTCAACCTATCCATACGCCGTTGTATTGCTACGTCAGTACGATGCCCTTTCAGTTTATCCAAGGCTTGCTTTTCTGCATCAATATTCGTGTCTGATTCGTAATTATTAATGATTTTTTGACTTAATATTGCGTTATCATATGTATCCCGCCCGCTCATTAGCTTTACAAACACAGGTAGACATTCAAAAAATATAAAAAGAAGAGTAATGAAAATGACGGCATATTCAGTGGATTTATTTATCGTGCCATCCGGATTTTTATGAAGATTGCTCAAAGCAGCGTTTCGGTCAGCAAATCCAGCAATATTTATTACGCTATCCAATCCATTGTCCGACAATATCTTTTGATCCATCAGACCTTCATGTGTTTTTCTATCCAATAATTGAGACTCCTTAGTTTGGATGCGCGAACGTAAGGTGTCCAAATAAATTTCTTGTTTTTTTAAATTTTCTTCCTTCATCTTTGCATAAGGTCCATAGCCCAATACACCGGATGTTTCTTCTGTCTTCGTTCCGAAGATTTCGTGATTTAGCTGTTGCCGTGAAGTTTTAATAGTACTTTCTAACGAATCGGCCTGTTTTTTTAAAGCGGCAAGCTGGCTATATTCTACCAGATATTTATTTTCAAATGTGCTATTCAATGTATCAATAGTGGCGCGCTGTTGTTTGAGGTATTCCACCCGGAGATGCTCTTTGATTTCTTTTTCAAAAATCTTTAGTTCAAGTGGCCGTGAGATCACTAATCCGATAATTATGGCCAATATAATACGTGGTAGAGCCTGTAAAAATTGTTTGCCGCTAGACTTTGTTTTGTCGATGCTCAATACGATGTATCTGTCAAGATTGAAAATGGCTAATCCCCAAATCAAACCAAATAAGAGAGCATAAAATAGTGCATTGGGACTTCCGCTGAACACAAAATACAAGGCGTATCCGCCGGCAATACTTGCGAAAAGACCCGTAAAAAAAATTGTAGCACCTATGCTTACATATTTGCTTCCTTCTTCAGGAAAATGTACTAGTGTTTTTTCGTGGACACCGGCGCACCACCAAAAGAATTGTTTTATTGAGCTCATTTTAAAAAAATTACTATTTGACGCTTTTTGCGCATAAAAGTAACAATAATACCACGATAAATTTTAAAAATATGTTGATGCAAAAGGATTGCTCAAATAATCCTTACCTTTGCAATAAATTTTAGTAGTGCAAACAAATAATAAATCCGAAATGAATAAAAAAAGTTTCTTGCCTTTTATGGTAATCGCTTCAATATTTGTTGGTTGTAACAATGAAGAAAAGCAAAAGCAATCAGACAATCCTTTATTGATTGATAATGAGACACCTTTTAATGTTCCAGCGTTTGACCAGATTAAAGATGAGCATTTTAGACCCGCTTTTGAGGAAGCTTTACAGCAGCATAATTTGGAAATAGAAGAAATCGTTAGTAACGAAGAGGAAGCAGGTTTTGCCAATACCATTTTGGCGTTGGAAAATGCAGGGTCGCTACTTAACAAGGTTTCTACTGTTTTTTCAAACCTAAACCAAGCTAACACAAATGATACCATTCAAGCTATTGCTAAAGATTTGGCACCTGTGTTTGCTGCACATAGTGATGAAATCAATCTTAATCCGAAGCTTTTTGCACGTGTAAAAGAAGTTTATAGTAAAAGGGAAAGCTTAGGTGTGGATGCCGAAGATATTAAATTGTTGGAAGAGACGTATAAGCGTTTTGTCCGTTCGGGGGCAAATTTATCAGACACAGATAAGGAAAAGTTAAAAAAGATCAACGCTAAGCTTTCGGTTTTGACGATTCAATTTGGTCAAAACTTATTGGCCGAAACCAACGAATATGAGTTGGTCGTGGATAAAAAGGAAGATTTAGCGGGTTTACCTGAGGGATTAATCTCGGCAGCAGCAGATGTTGCCAAAGCAAAGGGCAAAGAAGGGAAATGGGTGTTCACGCTCTCTAATCCTTCCGTTATGCCGTTTTTGCAGTATGCGGATAACCGTAATTTACGTAAACAAATCTGGGAAGCCTACCAGTTGCGTGGTAACAATGGAAATGCGAATGATAATAAAAAAGCATTGGTTGAAATTGCGAACCTGCGGTTGGAAAAAGCAAAATTACTAGGATATCCATCGCATGCGGCTTACGTATTGGAAGAATCAATGGCATCAGATCCAAAAAATGTATATGAGTTACTAAACAAATTGTGGACTCCTGCGTTGACGAAGGCCAAGATCGAAGCTGAAGATATTCAAAAGGAAATCTACGCCACCAAAGATACGTTCAAGGTTGCTCCTTACGATTGGAGGTATTATGCTGAAAAAATCAGGGTTAAGCGTTTTGCATTGAATGAAGCCGAAATCAAGCCGTATTTTAGCCTTTCAGCAGTACGCGAAGGCGCATTTGCAACTGCCAGCAAGTTATGGGGCTTATCGTTCGTTGCATTGAACAATGTACCGGTCTATCATCCGGAGGTCGAAGTCTACGAAGTAAAAGATAAAGACGGATCACACCTTGGGCTTCTATTTGCGGATTTTTTTCCACGCGAATCAAAACGGGGAGGTGCTTGGATGACTTCTTATCGCAAGCAGTATAAAGAAGAAGGACAGCGTGTAGCACCCGTAATTTCTATAGTGTGTAATTTTACAAAACCAGTGGGAGACCAACCGGCACTATTAACATTTGATGAGGCAAGTACGTTATTTCACGAATTTGGCCATGCGTTACATGGTTTATTGTCCAATGTTAAATATAAGTCGCTTTCTGGAACATCGGTGCCGCGTGACTTTGTAGAATTGCCTTCACAAATCATGGAAAATTGGGCTGCTGATGCGGAAGTACTAAAAACGTATGCAAAGCATTATCAAACAGGTGAAGCCATCCCAGATTCATTGATCGCGAAAATGGACAAAGCTGGTACGTTTGATCAAGGATTCGCAACAGTAGAGTATTTGTCTGCTTCCCTGTTGGATATGAACTATCACGCTACTACCAGCCCGATCACTACGGAAGTAAATGCTTTTGAAAAAGATGCAATGGCAAAAATTGGCTTAATAGATGCAATTATTCCACGTTATAGAAGTTCTTATTTTCAGCACATTTTCTCAGGGGGATACTCTGCAGGCTACTATAGTTATATTTGGTCTGAAGTACTGGATTCTGATGCATTTGCAGCGTTCAAGGAAAAAGGGTTATACGATCAAGGCACTGCAGCCTCGTTCCGTAAAAGTATTTTGGAAAGAGGGGGAACAGGTAATCCTGCAGAGATGTACCGCACGTTCCGTGGGGCAGACCCAGACCCGATTCACTTGATGAAGAAAAGAGGATTGAACTAAAAGCATTGTTCGAAAAATGGAAAGCGCCTGACCATCTTTAAAAAGGATGGTCAGGCGCTTTTTTGTTTAATAAAAATTTGGATATTAAGTAATCTTATTTATATTTGATCTAAATAAGATTAAAGTATGTGTCAGTCCATTATATTAAGTGCTAAAGGAAATACAACAATAAGTTATTGTAGTCAATGTCAAAGTCATTATATATGGCAGAATTCTTTCCTGCTGACTTTTAATGCCAATCAGTATACTAGTTTCTTAGGTGAGATAAGAAGTAAAATAGGGTCGGAAGAATTTGTCAGATTTCCAGATGGAGACTCTAGGTTACTGCTCACTACCCCGGTATATGAAATTTTATTTACGTTCACAGAAGACGAATGGGCTGATTTCACAGGATCACTAAATGAGGCCTATTATATGCGTGAAATTTATCAATTGATAAATTAACAATATTAAGTCCTAGCTGCTTGTGCGTTTTCCCAATGCGACGAGCCGGTTAGGCACTATTTTCTAGTTTGTTGTATCTCTTCTCAATGACAATTCCCTCAATGGATTTCCCTGCGAGGGATTGTTTTTTTGTTTAAATACCAATCGAATTGAACTGTAGGTCATACAGTTTTTTGTAGTGCCCGTCTAGGGTAAGAAGTTCCTGATGCGATCCCATTTCCTTAATTTCTCCTTTATCGAGTACGATAATTTTATCTGCTTTTTGAATGGTAGATAACCGATGGGCGATAACAATTGCCGTTCTTCCTTCCATTAAATTATCAATCGCAGACTGAATGAGTTGTTCGGTCTCCGTATCAATAGAAGAGGTCGCTTCATCGAGAATTAATATTTTCGGATCATGCACTAGCGCACGGATGAAGGATACCAGTTGGGCTTGTCCGGCAGAAAGCGTCGCTCCGCGCTCTTGCACTTCATAGTTGAAATCATTTGGAAGGCGCATAATAAAATCATGTGCTCCAACTTTTTTTGCCGCATCTATAACATCTGTTTTTTGAATGGCAGGGTCACGTAATGTAATATTATTCAACACCGTATCCGAGAATAGAAATACATCTTGCAGTACCGTAGCAATAGTTTTGCGCAAAAAGTTTAAATCGTATCTGCGGATATCTACACCATCCAAAAGGATTTCCCCTTTTTGAATTTCATAAGAACGGCTTAAAATATTTATGGTTGAGGATTTGCCTGCTCCCGTGGCACCGACAAGTGCTAAGGTCTCTCCGGCGCGTACTTTAAAGTTTACATCTTTTAATATCCATGTTTCATCGTTGTACGCAAACCACACATTTTTAAATTCAATCTCACCACGGATCTGTTCGGATTTGTACGTTCCTTCATTGGGAGTAGATTCATCGGTGTCTAATACTTCAAATATCCGCTCTGCAGAGACCATTCCCATTTGAAGTGTATTAAACTTATCAATAAGCTCACGGATGGGTCTAAAAATCATATTGATGTACATCAGAAAGGCAACTACGACTCCTGGCGATATAACATCGCCCAAGATTTGTTTCGATCCGTACCATACCAATAGACCTGTTGCGATTGCTATGATAATCTCTAAAACCGGGAAAAATATCGAAAAGTACCAATTGGCACGAATATGCGCATTTCGATGCTCCTTGTTGATGGCCTTGAATTTTCGGATCTCTTGCTCTTCTCTCGCAAAATATTGAATGATACCCATTCCCGAAATATGTTCTTGCAGAAATGTGTTGAGGTTCGAGACCCAAAGCCTTACAGATTGAAAAGCCGATTTCATAGCTTCCTTGAAGACGTACGTTGCCGCGATCATCAGTGGCATAGGGATCAGTACAATTAAAGTAAGACACCAGTCGGTATAAAACATGACGCCCAGAATGACAACCAATTGTAGCAAGTCGCCTATAATCTGGATTAACCCTTCGGAAAAAATATTGGATATAGTTTCTAGATCGGAAATTGTACGCGTAATCAATCTCCCTATAGGTGTATTGTCAAAATATTTTAATCGGAGGTTGGTAATGTGATTAAATACCTGAATCCGAATGTCACGAATGACCGATTGGCCTAACGTATTGGTCATTAATGTATGAAAATAACGTATAACGGTCTGTGCGATGAGCAAAAGCATCATGACGATCAGCATCGTGGTCAAACCGGTATAGTTGGCCGACAAAATATAACGATCCAACGTATGTTCTATCAGGAGAGGAAGAGCCGGGGCAACCGCAGCCAATAATATGGTCAATATAACGGATACCCAAAATATACTGCGATACGGCTGCATGTATTTCGTTAACCGACTTATCAATCTGCCGTCGTACGTTTTTCCTACTATCTTTTTTCCTTTCAATGTTATTCTTTAATTGGGTCAATATAAGGATATTTTACCTTAGTAAGGTACAATCCATGTGCTGGAACTGAGGTGCCGGCTTTTGAACGGTCTTGACTGGCGAGTACCTCGTCGATATAAGATATGGGTTTCCCTTTGGCACCGACTTCTAGCAATGTTCCGACAATAGCACGTACCATATTGCGCAAAAATCGGTCTGCTGTAATATGGAAAACTAATTTTTCCGCTACCTCTACCCATTTGGCTTCTGTTATCGTACAGATATTTGTGAATACCTGCGTGTTCGATTTGCTAAAACAGCCAAAATCCTTTTTTCCCAATAACAGCTTAGCCGCCTCATTCATGCGTGGTACATCCAATCGGTCTCGGAACTGCCATGATTTATTGACTAAAAAAGGATCTTTTGTAAAATGAATATGATATTCATACGACCGTTCGGTTGCATCGAAGCGAGCATGTGATGATGCCTCTACCTCCAAAAGGCGTATTACGGAAATATCGAACGGGAGTAGGGCATTCAGTGAATGCACGAATCGGTCGGGACTATTTATAAGTAATATGTTATCACTGTCAAAGTGGACATAGAGTTGCTTCGCATGTACGCCGGTGTCGGTCCGTCCCGCACCAAGAGTTTCCACTTCGGTACGTAATAAAGTCTGTAAAGCAAGGTTTAGTTTTTCCTGTACTGATACGGCATTAGGCTGTATTTGCCAGCCATGATATGCTGTACCGTCGTAAGCAATTTCTAAAAAAAAGCGTTTTGTACCTTTCACTGGGCAAAGGTACATAAATTAGTAATGCACTAAAATGGCCGTAAACCTAAAAGTTCTAAAACACGAAAAATGACGATGAGCGTATGATTTAGAATATCGAGGTTGAAGTGATGATAAACTAAATCGTCTTTTTCGTGTTTATACTATATTCCATGTACAAAGTATGTTATTAACAGCAGATGAGAGGCCGATAACTTGCATTTAAACGACAAGTTATCTAAGTTTGTTGTCAATTAAAAAAAACGATATTTTATGATACAACGCATTCAAACAATATGGTTACTATTAGCTAGCATTGTCATTTTTAGTCTATTTTTATTCCCCTATTTAAATTACAACGATTTAGTAGGTTTAGGAAAAAAATTATATGTAACGGGGGCCTATAGCGCTGTAAATGGGGAGTCTATAAAACAACAGTCGAATATACTACAGATGATTGTAACGATATTTTTAGGGCTGTTTCCTCTTTATATTATTTTCCAGTTTAAAAATAGAAAACGTCAGGTATTGTTGGTTTTAATAGAAATGTTGTTGATCGTTTTATTTGGCGTTTGGCTTATCGTGACGGCGAATAATACGCTTTATCCGACTTCACAATCCATTGGAGCTCATAATATTGGTATTGGATTTTTCTTGCTGCCGATAGCGGTTATACTTTTGGGAATGGCAGTTGGCGGCATTCGTAAGGATGAAAAAATTATCAAATCGGCGGATCGTTTAAGGTAGTAAGGAGATGAACAAGATACTTTTCGGATTGTTTTTTATATTATTCACCCATTTTACGTTCGCACAGGAAATAGACACGACTGCGATACTAGTCGATGAAATTCAGGTAGATGTAAAAGATGTTACACTTTCAGTAAAAGGGGATACTGCTACCGTTGAGCTGTTTCTGATATCGTATAAGCGGAATCCGCGGGAGCTTAAGTTGAACACCTATGCGACACAAATCGGCGATTCGACAGGTAACTACCATTTATACGATAGCATCAAGATGGGGAAAGTACTTGTCTTATTGGCACATCGTCAAAATTATCTTCATTATTTTATGGAAGAGGATGTTCCTGTACCTTTTCAAATTAAGGTTGCAAATTGGGCTCAGGATCGGGGGAAACCCACACATCTGAAGCTGGTATTTGAGGATAGTAAGGAAGAAGGTAAATATTTAGAAAAGACAGTAGATTTGATATACAATAAAAAAGGCTAACCATTCCGTTAGCCTTAATTTTATCTTGAATACCTCCTGACCTGTTGTTTGTCCATCATTGCCATCTGTTCCTTCATCATCTTGATCTGATCGGCCAGCAATTTGTTTTTATCTGCCTTTTTAGCCTCCTGTAATAATTTTTCAGCTTCCCTTTTGTTCCGTTTGGCCATCATTACACCCGCTAAACTCAATTTTGCCAATGCAATGTTATGATCCATGTGTAACCCCAAAGTCAACGCTTTTTTGAAGAATTTCTCGGATTGCATAGGTGCCCGCTGAGACTCGATAAGACCTAATAGCAAATGATAATAGCCCTGTTGAGCAGAAATGAGCTGCTTTTCATAATCTTTAATATTATTCAACCACTTCTCTGCACTAGCGATATTTTGTTTCCGAAAATACCATTGTGCAATAAGCATGTTTTCATTAAAAAAAACAGTTACCCAAGCCAGGATAGTAACTAGTATCCCTAAAATACCCCATCCCCAATGACCAAACCAAAACAAAGCAATGGTTCCAACCAACAAAAGACTACTAATTATTATGCGTACTAAATTTGACATCTCTCTTTTTCTAAATTTAGATACAAATATCCACTAAATTACGAAGTTATCCAACATGTTTGGGTGATAAATATGTAAAATTGTATTTTTCCTCTATAAATAAATTATTAGGAGCAGAGGAGAGACCGATAAATTTGCATTTTTGTTCTTTGTAATTATAATTGTATGTAAATGCAAATTTATCTAAGTTTGAGAATATGAATACGAAATATCACGAAAGTTGGAGCCCAATATTGAAGCCTTTATTTGCGCAAGAATATGTGAAAAGATTATCTCACTTTGTTCAGCAAGAGCGTAGGCAATATAAAGTTTTTCCTCCTGAAGAGCTTGTTTTTAACGCGTTCAAACTTACCGGGTTTCAGGATGTCAAAGTAGTGATATTAGGACAGGATCCTTATCACAACGATGGACAGGCCCACGGTTTGTCGTTTTCTGTACCTGTCGGAATTCCTTTTCCTCCATCACTTAAGAATATTTTTACGGAATTGGTTTCTGATATTCCGGGGTTTCGTTATCCCACTGCGGGGGATTTAACCAGTTGGGCTCAGCAGGGTGTTCTATTGTTGAATGCAACCCTGACCGTCCGGGGGCACCAAGCAGCTTCTCATCAAAAAATGGGTTGGGAGGAGTTTACGGATTCAATAATTAAGAAAATTGCCGAAGAGCGGGAAGGGGTCATCTTTTTGCTTTGGGGTTCGTACGCTCAAAAGAAAAGTGTATTCATTGATTCATCAAAACATCTTATTCTAAAATCTGCACATCCATCACCCTTGTCTGTCTATCGCGGTTTCGCAGGCTGTAAGCATTTTTCGAAAGCGAATACATACCTTATTAAACAGGGAAAGGAGCCGATAAATTGGCAGATTGGTTAGGCATATAATTCTGTCGCGTCTTTATACATCTGATCCGTAATAAGAACCCGTTCTACATGATGGATTTTATATTTGATTCCTCCCTGTTCAATATGAGTGAATAGCAAATGACTGTCATAAGCAACTTTCCAGGGTTTGCTGAAATCAATAGCTTCCTCTTTTTTGCCAATCACAATATATTCCAGCTCACCTAATGAGGTGTAGCGCTTAATCGTGAGCTTGTTTTTATCGATAGGCTTTATGGAATACCATGCGCCGTCCCCGACACCGCCCAGATACATAGCATCTTTGGGGATCACAATCGGTTTTGATCTGAAATCTACCGCTCCAATTATTTGATCATTAGGCAGAAGGTTTGCCTTGTTGCGGTATACATTATCACGTAATTGCTTGACTAAAAACCAGAACGATTGCCAGCGGTTCATTTTAAAACTTTTTAGCCCTTCTTTAGGAGCAAAAGAATGTATCATGCCATCTTTAGCTGTATTCACTACATTGCTTATCGGGCTGGCTTTTATGGTTTCCGGAATGTTAATTCCATGCCAAAAATGATACTTCGAAGAAGCTTTCAGAAGCATTCGGGTGATGAAACGAGAACAGTTGTTGTTGTCCTTAGCTACAGCACCGTAAGGGTAAGTTCCTTGTTCAACGCAGGTGTCACCATATTTTTTCGCTAAGTGGAAATCAACGTTTTCTACTACAGAAAAATAAACTCTTCCTTCGCCATACATTGCCGGTTTAAGCTCTTCAAAATGATTAATAATTTCAGATAGATTTATGATCTCATTGTGTTGAACCGTTGCCTTGATTTTTATTTCCAACCGCGGATCAGAAAATTTGGATCGTGCTCTTCCATATCCTCTTGGAGTGATGTAGCGCCCAAAATCGTAAAACAACATTTCACCGTTTTTGTGATTTATGATCACTATGCCGGTATGGCCGACTTTAAAATTTAAATTTTTGACAATCCCGACTTTCTTAAAAAACATCATCCATTTTTCGTCTCCCCTTATAGTGGCATCCGGCCAGGTAAGGATAATTGCGAAATCGTTAAAGGATGAGTTTTTTTTTAGCATAGGAGGGGCTAATATTCTAGTGGGATAATGGGTTCTTTCTTGGATGTAGACATAATCATCATGGTCTGAAAGGTTTTTACGAAAGGTATTTTCGAAATTTTTTCCATGATAACAGTCTCGTACGCTTTGATGTCTTTAACATATACTTTTAGGATAAAATCACAATTACCCGTTACATGGTGACATTCCGTTACTTCAGGGATAGATTTTACAGCTTCAACAAATTCGGGGATAGCATTGTGCGTATGAAAGTCCAGAGAGATCTGAATAAAAGATTTAATACCCAGACCCAACATCTCTTCATCAACAAAAGCGTGGTAGCTTTTTATAAAACCGCCATTTTCCAATTTGCGCACACGCTCCAGGGTAGGGGCTGGCGAAAGGCCAATATTCGTGGCCAATTGAAGGTTGGTGATGCGTCCATTTTCCTGCAGCAACCGTAAAATCTTTAAATCTAATTTATCGAGTTGATATGTCATATTGTCCGGTAATATTATCAAAGGTATGTAAACTTAGATAAAATGCTTTGTATTCACAAGCTGAAAGATCATATCATTAAAAACTATTTTTTTATTTATTTTAAATAGATTTAATTTATTTTACATCATTTTTATGTCATAATAAATTAGGTGGAAATGCGTCTATCGTTAGAAGAAATGACTTTTATCACAAATTTCATCAAAAATCATCCCCAAGCCGTTAAAGGATACTGTTTTATTGAGGGATAAGTCGTAACTTTGTTGTCCGAAATAGAGTTAGGTTATCGCCTAAATCAGATAAAAAGGGAAAGAGTTATGAGTACCAAAGACGACGAATTACTGAAAGAGCTGGAGCAAGAGGAATATAAATACGGTTTTACCACCGATATTGAAATGGATATTGCACCAAGAGGATTGAATGAAGATACTGTTCGCTTGATTTCTGCAAAGAAAAATGAACCCGAATGGTTATTGGAATGGAGATTGAAAGCCTTTCGTCATTTTTTAACAATGAAAATGCCTGCATGGCAAAATTTTGATAATCCAGAAGTTGACTTTCAAGATCTATCTTATTATGCGGCTCCAAAGCCTAAAAAACAGTTAGAAAGTTTAGATGAAGTCGATCCCGAATTGCTTTCCACATTTGCTAAATTAGGCATTCCTTTGGACGAGCAGAAAATATTAGCAGGCGTTGTTGCAGTAGATGCTGTATTTGATTCGGTTTCAGTAAAGACTACTTTTCGTGAAAAATTAAAAGAAAAGGGTGTAATCTTTTGCTCATTTGGCGAAGCCGTACAAGAACACCCCGATTTAGTGCGCGCGCATTTAGGTACAGTAGTTCCACAAACAGATAATGTATACGCAGCATTAAATTCTGCCGTATTTTCCGATGGTTCATTCGTATATATCCCTAAAGGTGTTCATTGTCCAATGGAGTTATCTACCTATTTCCGTATCAATGCACAGAATACAGGTCAATTTGAACGGACATTAATTATTGCAGATGAAGGTTCGTATGTGTCCTATCTTGAAGGCTGTACCGCGCCAATGCGCGACGAGAATCAACTGCATGCTGCGGTAGTAGAATTGATTGCACAGCGAGATGCCGAAATTAAATATTCAACAGTTCAAAACTGGTATCCAGGCGATAAAAACGGAGTGGGTGGAATTTATAACTTCGTTACCAAACGTGGTATATGTAAAGGAGACAATTCCAAGATTTCCTGGACTCAGGTTGAAACAGGTTCGGCGATTACCTGGAAATATCCGGGAGTCATTTTGAAAGGGGACAATTCGGTTGGTGAATTTTATTCTGTAGCAATGACGCGTAATAAGCAATTGGCAGATACGGGTACGAAGATGATTCACTTAGGTAAAAACACGAAATCCAAAATTATTTCTAAGGGAATCTCTGCAGGAAATAGTCATAATAGTTACCGCGGGTTAGTAAAGATTGGCCCCAACGCCGATAATGCGCGTAATTTTACCCAATGTGACTCTTTATTGATAGGAGATCGTTGTGGAGCACATACATTTCCGTATATAGAAAGTAAAAATAAATCAGCGAAATTGGAGCATGAAGCGACAACTTCCAAAATAGGGGAAGATCAGGTTTTCTATTTGAATCAACGTGGTATTGATTCAGAAAAAGCGGTGGGATTAATCGTAAATGGTTATGCCAAAGAGGTATTAAATCAATTGCCAATGGAATTTGCGGTAGAAGCACAAAAACTATTAGCAATTTCATTAGAAGGTTCTGTAGGTTAGTTTAAAAAATGAATGAAACATTGAGGGTGTAGATCTTATATCTCATATCTCAATACTCAATATTAAAAAAATGTTATCAATTAAGAATTTACATGCGTCTGTTGAAGACAAGCAGATATTAAAAGGACTAAATTTAGAAGTTAAAGCTGGAGAAGTTCACGCTATAATGGGGCCTAACGGCGCTGGGAAAAGTACATTGGGCAATGTTTTAGCAGGTCGTGACTCGTATGAAGTAACAGCCGGTACAGCTTTATTGGATGGGGTAGATTTGTTGGATCTTTCCACAGAAGATCGTGCCCGGGAGGGGTTGTTTTTAGCATTCCAATATCCTGTGGAAATTCCGGGGGTCTCGAACATAAACTTCCTGAGAACAGCAGTAAATGATATTCGTGAATACAAGGGGCTTCCTCCAATGGAAGCGAAAGAATTCTTACAAATGGTAAAAGAGAGGCAAAAACTAGTCGAATTCTCGGCAAATTTAGCTAATCGCTCTTTGAATGAAGGTTTTTCAGGAGGAGAGAAAAAGCGTAATGAAATATTTCAATTGGCGATGTTGAATCCGAAACTATCAATTTTGGATGAAACCGATTCCGGATTGGATATTGATGCTTTACGTATTGTCGCAAAAGGCGTAAACCAATTGCGCTCTAAAGACAATGCTTTTGTAGTTATCACACACTACCAGCGTCTATTGGATTATATCGTTCCTGATTTTGTACATGTATTATACGATGGGCGTATCGTAAAAACGGGTACGAAAGAATTGGCATTAGAGTTAGAAGAAAAAGGTTACGACTGGTTAAAAGAATTAGATGCGCAAAATGCCTAATCGGTTTTACGATAATTAATTAAGGTAATGAGCGGATTGATAATAAAAAACATGAGTACATTAGTAGCAAACTCTTTATTCCAACAGTTGACATCGACATTTCAAGAATTGGAGGTATCAAACGAACCTACAACGCTTAAAACAATACGTCAAGAAGCATTTGATCGTTTTGAGAAAGAAGGTTTCCCAACTGTAAAGAATGAAGATTGGAAATATACAAACATTCAAAATCTTGTCAATAAGACTTACTTATTGAACGAAGATGTAGATATCGCCGATATTGATTTCAGTAAAGCCGACATTCCTAATCTGGATGCACACCGTATCGTGTTGATCAATGGTCAATATGTGATGGCATTCTCTTCTTTGGAAGACGAAATAGGCGTTACGGTAAAATCAATTGAAGATGCCGCTCACGAAGACGGATTTAAAAACCATTTTGCACAATATGCGGATAAAACCGATAATGTGTTAGTGGCGCTGAATACAGCTTTATATACATCGGGGATTTATCTGTCCGTCGGAAAGAATAAAGTGGTGTCTAAACCCATTCAGATTGTACACGTTGCGACTGGAGGTGCGGAGTTCTTTTCCCAAACGCGTAATTTATTTGTAGTAGAGGCCAATGCAGAAGTCGAGATTATCGAATCTTTCATAACATTGGACAATACCGCAAAAAATCTCCATAATAAGGTGACCGAAATCATATTGGAGGAAAATGCAAAAGTGCAACATTATTATCTACAGTTAGCCGCTGATACCGGGAGCTATATCAATCATACCGAAGTACATCAGCAGCAATACAGTTTATATAATAATTATAACTGTACTTTTCCCGGCGTTTCGTTTGTACGTAATAATATCAATGTACGACTTGATGCCGAAAATGTAGAATCACATTTATATGGTATCAATTTATTGGCAGATAGTCAGTTTGCAGACAATCACACGATCGTGGATCATCTGAAACCGCATTGCGAGTCATATGAATGGTACAAAAACATTCCTCAGGACTCTTCAACAGCTGTTTTTAACGGTAAGATTTTTGTGCGCGAAGATGCCCAAAAGACAAACGCATTTCAGCAAAACAACAACATGTTGATTGGCGATAAATCAACAGTCTATACCAAACCACAGCTGGAGATCTTCGCAGATGACGTTAAATGTTCACACGGTTGTACAATGGGACAGTTTGACGATGAAGCGTTGTTTTACTTAAGAGCTCGTGGTATTGGTGAAGAATCCGCACGAATTTTATTGGTTCATGCCTTTGCATTTGATGTCACTTCCCGTTTTTCTAATGAAGCAGTACGTGAATACGTCGAAGATCTTGTTGCAAAAGGATTGGAAAGAAATTAATTTAATATAGTTTTAGCAAAAAAGCGTTTAAGGAAAAACTTAAACGCTTTTTCTGTTTTTATAGATCCATCCGAAAATTAGCTTTTGTTAATTCTCTTTGAATACCCTAAGCCTACTGGTTATAATAAATAATAAAAGACCAAAGCAGGCAAAGATACCATAGGAATATCTTAAGCTAAAGAGTTCGGCGATATATCCAATTAATGGTGGCCCCATCAGAAAGCCGAGGTAACTAATACTCGATACCATGGCGAGGGCTACACCGGATGGAATAGTTTTGTGTTTTCCGGTGATCGAATAAACGGTAGGAATATTACATGCAACGCCCAGGCCAACAAGCATAAAAGCCGCTGTACATACGATGAAGTTAGGCCATACTACCGACATAATCATTCCTAAAAACATTAGAATCCCACTAATCTGAAGTGTTCGCTGGCGTCCGATCCGATTGATCACAAAGTCGCCTACAAATCTACCCGATGCCATCATAACCATAAACGAAGCGTAGCCTACTATGACGAGGTTTTCAGGAGCTTCTACGATATCGTGAAAGTAAACACCACTCCAGTCAAACATGGCACCTTCAGTCGCCATGCTACAAAACCCGATTACCCCCAATGAAATAAGGGTACGGTCGGGTTTGAATGAGCCCGATTTCTTTTCCGTTGTGCTTTGTTTTGGAGGAACCAAAAATGTTTTGTTAATCAATGTGCTTAGCGTCACTAACCCTAGGATGATCAAAAAATGCTGGAGGGTGGAGAGACCTAGATTTAATGTCAATAAGCCAACCAGAGCGCCTGTAAATCCGGCAATACTCCATACCCCATGGAAGGATGCCATAATGGTTTTTTTAAATATATCCTCTGCCAATACCCCCTGTGTGTTGACTGAAATATTGCACATATTACCAAATACGCCGAACAGAAACAGTATACCGCCTAATTGCCATGCATTGGTCGCTAGTCCGATCAGGCATAATATGCAACTGTAAATGATGGCAGTAATAGGCAGGAGGTGATGGCTACCGTATTTAGAAACCAATTTCCCCGACAGAGGCATCGTGACCAGTTGACCGATCGGAAGCATTAATAGGATAGTTCCGAGTTCCCCTTCAGATAGCTGTAGATTTGATTTAATGATCGGGATACGGCTCGCCCAAGAGGCAAATGCGATTCCTTGGCAAAAATAAAAAAGTGAAACAGCAATGCGGATTCTATTTTTATGTTGTAAAAGATCAGGTTGATCGTAGTATTTTAAACTAGGCATGGGGATGAAATTTCAAATGCAAAACTAAGCAACCTAAAATTAAAATAGCGCATTTACGGTCAGATTATTTCCTTACCGTTAATTCTGGGTCATGTCATTTTACGTATTCATGTTTTTAGATTTTGCTTCGCAGAACCCTACGGGGTTATCTTCGATGTGCATGGGGCTTGTTCCTCGTTGCAGACGACGTAGTTTACTTTTTCAGAGAAATATAACTAATAATGATAAAAAAGTCAGCAGGTATTTTAAATTTGTATTATACGAAATAAACAATATACAGTAACCTCACAGTAATCATGATAAAAGTTTTCCTCTGCGCGTTGGGGATGTCCATTGGCTGCACGTTTTTCACACAAGCGCAATCTCCGTCTCCATTATCTTTTTTATCACACCCCACACTAAGTCCCGATGGCAATACCATCGTTTTTAGCTATGATGGCGATCTATGGCGTGTGCCCGTAGAAGGGGGTACAGCATTCCGGCTCACGGCCATGACAGGTAATGAAATAGCGCCGCGGATATCTCCAGATGGAAAGTGGCTCGTATTCTCATCCAATCAAAGCGGTAATATGGATGTCTATGTTATGCCACTCGAAGGAGGTGATATTAAGCAGCTCACCTATCATGACGCCGGAGATGAGGTCGATAGCTGGAGTTGGGATAGCAAGTCAATCTACTTCACGTCATCACGCTACAATAGATTTGGTAGTTACAAAGTCGCACGGAGCGGAGGTACAGCCGAGCGATTATTTCCCCATTACTTTAATACCATTCACAATGTTGTAGAGACCCCGGCAGGAGAGCTCTTATTTAACGACTCGTGGGAAAGTTACAGTGCCGCTAACCGTAAACGTTATAAAGGAGCTTTCAATCCAGATATACTTTCCTACAATCCGAAGGATAATACGTTCAAGCAGTATACCGATTATGAGGGTAAGGATTTTTGGGCCAGTGTAGATCGTAAAGGCAGCATCTATTTTGCCTCCGATGAAGAAAATGATGAGTTTAATCTCTATACGTTTGTAGGAAGTCAGAAAACGGCGCTGACTACATTTTCAACCTCCATAAAGAGGCCTTTTGTGGCAGCCAATGGCGAGCGCGTGGTCTTCGAAAAGGATTATCAACTCTTTATATATGATGTGTTATCAAAAAAGACGACACAGCCCAAGATTGTACTCAATCGCAACCTGGTCTTGGATAAGCAGCAGGAGTTTGACGTAAAAGAAAATATCAGCAATCTTGATGTTTCTCCTGACGGAAAGAAAATGGCCTTTGTGTCCAGAGGAGAACTGTTTGTAAGTGATATCGATGGAAAATTCGTACGGCAAATGCCCGGTCAGGGCGAGCGCGTTATGGAGGTCAAGTGGCTAAAGGATAATAAGACCTTATTATATAATCAGACATATCAGGGATATCTCAATTGGTTCACGATCAGTGCAGATGGAAAAGGACAACCCAAGCAGCTCACGCAGGATCTGCGCAACAATAGAGATCTTGAAATGAACAACAGCCGCAATCAAGCCGTTTATCTAAGCGGTAGGGATGAAGTGCGCCTATTGGATCTCAACTCTTTTAAGAGTAGCACTATCGTGAAAGATGAGATTTGGGCATTCCAGAATTCCTCCCCCTCGTTCTCCCCAGATGGTGCTTATATCCTGTTTACAGCCTATCGCAACTTTGAACAGGATATCTTTGTGCATCACCTTACCAGCAACAGTACGATCAATTTAACCAATACCGGTGTTTCAGAAACATCACCGACCTGGTCGCCTGATGGAAAGTATATTTACTTTGCCAGTAACCGAACGAAACCATCGTACCCAACAGGTATGCAGAATTCGAGCATATACCGGATGGCACTGGATAACTTCGATGAAGACTATCGTATCAGCAAGTTTGACGAACTCTTTAAAGAAACAGAAAAACCGACGAAAGATACCACAGATGCGAAAAAGAGTACTGCCTCCTCATCGGTGGTAACGATCAATACGCAGGGACTGCTGGATCGTATATCCTTGGTAAGCCCAGCGTTCGGGACGCAGGGGAACCCTACGATCCACAAAAAAGGGGACAAGACATATGTCTTTTATTCTTCTAATCATGGCGAAGGGCGTGCAGCACTTTATCGTACCGTCATGGAACCCTTTACCCCCAATAAGACCGAGAAAGTAGCTGATGGCGGGGTATCCAATCTTCTTGAAGTAGGCGGGAAATACTACGCATTGAGCCGAGGGGCAATCCATAAATATACGATAGAGGCGAATAAATTAGACAAAGTAGAGATCGCGCAAAAATTTCAACGGGATCTGCAAAGTGAATTCAAACAGATGTTTTATGAAACCTGGGCAGGTATCGAAGAGAATTTTTATGACGACAATTTTCATGGTGTAGATTGGGCATCCGTCAAAAAAAGATATGAAACATATCTCCCTCAGGTAAATAACAGAAGCGACCTGCGTATTCTGCTCAACGATATGTTGGGAGAACTGAATGCCTCACATCTCGGTTTCAATTCTGCCGGTCCCGAAGAACGCAAAGATTTTACGACGGTTTCCAATGAAATCGGCGTGTCGTTTGATTCCGGGAACCCGCTTCAAGTCGCTCAGATTATCCAACGCAGCCCGGCCTCCCGTAAAGATGTCGACATCCAAGCAGGTGATATTTTGGTCGCTGTAAACGGTAAGAAGGTTTCTGCTACGCAGGATAGAGACTATTATTTTGCACAGCCCTCGTTAAGGGAAGAGATGACGCTGACTTTTTCGCGTCAGGGGAAAGAGGTGATCGTTAACATCCGTCCGCAATCCTCCACCGCACAAAAAGATCAGTTGTACGATGAGTGGATCAAATCGAATAGGAGCAAAGTCGATTCCTGGGGCAACAATCGCATTGCCTATTCACATATGAAGAATATGAGTGGCGATCAGTTGAACCAGTTTTTGTTGGATATGGCCGAGCAGGAAAATAACAAGGAAGCTATTATCCTGGATTTACGTTACAATACCGGAGGCAATGTACACGATGAGGTGCTGCGATTCTTATCACAACGGCCTTACCTGCAATGGCAGTATAGAAATGGTAAAAGAGCGCCACAAAGTAATTTTGCACCCGCATCCAAGCCCATTGTCCTGTTGATTAACGAGCAGTCGCTGAGCGATGCCGAGATGACAGCAGCCGGATTTAAAGCATTAAAATTAGGCAAGGTCATCGGCACCGAGACGTATCGCTGGATCATATTCACCTCTGCAAAGGGATTGGTCGACGGATCGATGTACAGAGTGCCGGCGTGGGGTTGTTATACCCTAGATGGGCAAGATCTAGAGCAAACAGGGGTGGCTCCGGATATCTATGTAAAGAATACAGTCGCCGATCGGTTGACCGATCGCGATCCGCAATTGGAAAGAGCCGTGAAAGAGATATTAGAAGAACTGAAGTAATATGAAGAAGATCGTAGTATTTTGCTGTGTTTTATTGTGCTATGCTGTGTCGCTGAAGGGCCAGGAACGTGTTGGGGGTAATTCGTGGATATGGGGCCCATCGATTGGCTATCAATATCAACGGGGTAACGTTTTAAAGCTCTCAGGCTGGGGGCTTTTTGCGCCCAATGAATACCAGTATATCAAGATAGACGGAGGAGCTAATTTTACCTGGATGATGGATCGTACCACTATAGTGCCAGAACTTGGGCTAACCTATTATCTTAGTGATCGCGGCGTTTGGCCCTTTGTTAAAGGAGAGATCACCCCCCTATACCGTGACACCCAAGGTGGGTATAAGTTTGGCATCGTTGGTCGATATCGGTGTTGGATATGGCGTTAATATCAACCAGAAATCTAATTTTAAGAAGATCGATGGGCTTACATTTTCTGTCGGCTTAAACCTCCCTTTGAATTTTCATTTGTATTGAAGCCAAATTTGCAGTGTCATCGTTATTTATTGAACAGCAATGTGTTGATTTCCAGCTTTCCCTTCCCGTTCACAACAAGTCCGCTCTTGAATCGCCTGGTAATTTCTACTTTGCCTGAAGAGCGCGGCTTACGTCACATTGCTGCTATTTTTAAAGTGAAATAGTAATAAATATTTGATAGTCAGTAAAATAATAGTAACTTTGCAGACATTTTTGAGGGATCGGCGCATCAGTTAAAACGTTAAATGTTTGAAAATGAAAATTTTCAGTATCAAAAATACAAGAAAATATTTTTAAAGCTCATTTAAAAAAGATACTTTTGCAACCCCAAATGATGGGATGAGCGAGAAATAAATAATTACAGTATAATAGATATGACTAAAGCAGAAATTATTGCAGAAATCTCTACCAAGACAGGTTTAGAGAAGGTAGACGTTCAAGAGACAGTAGAGGCGTTTTTCAAAGTTGTTAAAAATGCAATGATTGGAGGAGAAAATGTTTATGTTAGAGGTTTTGGAAGTTTTGTAGTAAAAAAGAGAGCTGAAAAAACGGCACGTAATATTTCCAAAAACACAGCGATTATCATCCCTGAACATTTCGTTCCAAGTTTTAAGCCGGCAAAAGTTTTTGTTGAAAAAGTAAAAACTGGAAATAAAGCCAAAAAATAAGAGTAAATTCGTCCCATGCTTAATACCAAACAAATAGTTGTCATTGTGTTTATAGTCGTCTTAATGGGCGTTCTATTGGCACGTCCTATTAAAGGTTTGGTTGATGGGGAGAAAGAAACAGCTGCGGCCTCTTCGAATTCTACCGAATCTAGGTATAATTTGAAAAATGTTTCGGATATTGCGAAACAAAGTATCAATACTTCACTCGTGCAGGATATCGCTGAGATAGAAGCTAAAGTAGAAGGAGCAGAGGGAGAAGTGAAAGTTGCATTATTGCAAGAGTTGGCCAATAAATGGGATGACGTAGCAAAAGATGCGCCTCAGGGGTTTATCTACACCGAAATGGCTAAGATTACACCCAAATTCGACTATTGGTTGAAAGCTGGGGATGCGTACCGTGCGGCGTATACCAATTTGCAGGATACAACAATGGCATCAGCTTTAAATCAGCTCGCCATTCAATCGTATGAAGAAGCGTTGGAATTAGACGCAAGCAATTTATCTGCAAAAACCGGCCTTGGAGCAGCCTTGGTAACAGGGTCTAATAATCCTATGGCAGGTATTGCATTGCTACAAGAAGTAGTAAAAACGGAACCGAAAAATATCGAAGCGAACAGAACGTTGGGATTGTTTTCACTACAATCACAACAGTATGACAAGGCGATCGAGCGCTTCAAGACCGTTGTAGAAATGAAGCCCGATGCAGAGTCGTATTTCTACTTAGCGACAGGATATGAAAAAATTGGGTTGAGGACAGAGGCGATTACTGCTTTTCAAAAAAGTAAGGAAATGGCTGCTGATCCAACTCTCTCTCAATACATCGATCGTCAGATCGAAGCATTGAGTAAGTAATTAACAGATTTTATTTACATCATTTTTAAAAACATTAAAGCTATGCCAAGCGGAAAAAAAAGAAAAAGACACAAAATGGCTACTCACAAACGTAAAAAACGTTTAAGAAAAAATAGACACAAGAAAAAATAACTTCTTGTTGCTAATAGTCAAATGAGGTATTTATTACTTCAAGACAAGGTACAATCTATGACAAAACAGCTTGTTTTAGCATAGATTGTATTTTTCATTGGACTATATTTGTTTTTTCATTAAGCGAGTTTTATGTTTCATAAGGGATTACAATAGTGCGCGAGGTACTATTTCCCATAATTTAGTAGCTGTTGGTAAAGGAATTAATTATCGATTCAACTCCTGAAAAAGGAGTGACTATTGCTTTACTACAGGACAAGCAACTTGTTGAACTTAATCGTGAGCAAGCTGGGAGTAATTTTGCTGTTGGAGATATTTATCTCGGACGCATCAAAAAGATTATGCCCGGTCTGAATGCAGCATTCGTAGATGTAGGTTACGAAAAAGATGCATTTTTGCACTATTTGGATTTAGGTCCTCAAGTACAATCGTTGCTTAAACTGACTCGAATAGTAAAGAATGGCAGTTATCAAGAGAAACTGCTCAATAGTTTGAAGCTTGAAAAGGATATCGATAAGGCAGGAAAGATTTCGGATATTTTGTCCCGAAATATGATTTTACCGGTACAGATAGCCAAAGAACCTATATCTACAAAAGGCCCACGCTTAAGCTCGGACCTGTCCATTGCAGGACGTTTTGTAGTATTGGTTCCGTTTTCAAGTTCGGTTTCTATTTCAAAAAAAATCAAAGGCAGCGCTGAGCGGAGTAGATTGAAGAAAATTGTAGAAAGTATTAAACCTGCAAATTTCGGAGTTATCATACGCACAGTGTCAGAAGGTAAAGGAGTTGATGAACTTCAAAAGGATCTTCTGGATTTGATTTCTAAATGGGAACTGTTTACCAAACGCCTTAAAACTGTAGAACCGCCTCAAAAAATATTGGGTGAAATGGATAGAGCTTCTACCATTGTACGCGATCTTTTAACGGATGAGTTTACACATATATATGTTAACGACCCTGTTATTTACGAGGAAACGAAATCATACATACAGGAAATTTCGCCAGAACTGGAGAAGATAGTCAAACTTTATAAACATAAAGAGCCTATTTTTGATCATTTTGGTGTTGAAAAGCAGATTAAGGCGTCTTTCGGCAAGACGGTTAATTTACAAGGTGGTGCATATTTGGTTATTGAACATACCGAAGCCCTGCATGTCATCGATGTAAATAGTGGTAACCGCATTGCGAATAAAGAAAACCAGGAAGATAATGCACTTTTAGTAAACAAGGAGGCTGCAAAAGAGATCGCAAGACAATTGCGACTACGTGATATGGGAGGTATAGTCGTTATCGACTTTATCGACATGCACAAGGCAGCAAACCGGAAAGAGTTGTATACCTTCCTGAGAGAATGTATGAATGAGGATAGAGCCCGTCATACCATTCTTCCTCCAAGTAAATTTGGTCTCGTACAGATTACGCGTCAGCGCGTACGACCCGAAATGAGCATCGTGACAAGTGAAAAATGTCCGGCTTGTGATGGTACAGGAGAAATAAGATCAAGCATCGTATTGCTTGATGATATAGAAAATAATTTGAGTTTTATTCTTGAAGAGCAAAACGAAAAAGGGATTACATTATGTGTACATCCTTATATCGACGCCTACATTAAGTCCGGTTTTATCTCGAGAAGAATCAAGTGGTTTTTTAAATACGGCAAATGGATAAAGGTAAAATCCATACAGTCGTATTATCTAACAGAATTTCATTTCTTCAATTCGAAAGAAGAGGAAATTAAGTTATAATAAAGAAATTAAAAAAGGGAATTCAAATTTGAATTCCCTTTTTTAATTTCTCTTTAATCGAGATTAAGTTCTTTTTCCTTATTGATGAGACTGGCAATGCTGGTGTCGTTCAATATTTGGAGCATCGCATTCCGCACTTCTACAAAAGTATCCCTGATGCCACATGCATGCTCTTCAACACATTCTTCGCAAGAGCGATAAAAGTTGAGACTAACGCATGGGAGCAAAGCTATGGGGCCATCGATCAAACGCATCACTTGCGATAGGAAGATGTCTTCAGGAGCTTTATTTAAGCTGTACCCTCCTCCAGCACCTTTCTTGGAATACAAAATTCCAGCATTCCTCATCTCCAAGAGAATCTGTTCTAAGAATTTTTTCGGAATACGTTCTTCTTCTGCAATTTTTATAATCTGTATTGGCTCCTGACCGTAGTTTCTACCCAGTACCATCAGTGCCTTTATCGCATATTTTGTTTTCTTAGACAGCATAGTATTTCCTCTTAAGCGTCAAAAATACGCAATTTAAAGCGTAAAAAAAATTATTGACCCAGTCCCCCTGTGACAGGATCTCCGATATTTCCATTTAATGCCATTACATACAATTGTATATAATAATACCAAGTTAGGACTTTAGATGGGGTATAAGAAATTGTCCTGTAAAAGAGGCTGTACAATCCGCTAATTTTTCCGGAGTTCCGACGCATACTAGATTTCCTCCCTTGTCACCTCCCTCAGGACCAATGTCGATCACCCAATCTGCGGATTTGATCATATCCATATTATGTTCGATGACCAATATACTATTACCCAAAGCAATCAACTGATCGAAAGATTTTAGAAGCTTTTCAATATCGTGAAAATGCAAGCCTGTGGTGGGTTCGTCAAAGATAAACAGCGTTTTCTTTTGATTGTTTCCCTTAATGAGAAAGGATGCGAGTTTAATCCGTTGTGCCTCACCTCCCGAAAGGGTACTCGATGACTGTCCGAGCTTGACATAGCCCAGGCCTACATTTTGTAACGGCTGTAATTTGGCCAAAATCTTTGGTTGATCTCTGAAAAAGGACAGTGCTTCATCAATGCTTAAGTCCAGAATATCAGCAACCGATTTCCCTTTATATTGTACGTCCAGCACGTGTTGTTTGAAACGTCTTCCATCGCAGGCCTCACAGGGCAATACAATGTCTGCCATGAATTGCATTTCTATTTTTACTTCGCCATCTCCCTGGCACACATCACAACGACCTCCTTCCACATTGAACGAGAAGGCCGAAGGTTTTAACCCATTAGCTTTGGCAGCAGGAAGATTAGAATATAAGGCACGAATCTCATCCCAGGCTTTTACATACGTCACCGGGTTAGAGCGGGAAGATCGTCCAATTGGATTTTGATCCACCATTTCTACCTGCTCTATTTGTTCGAAGTCGCCTTCGAGTGCGTCAAAAATACCGGTTTGTTCGCCGGAGTAATTTCCAATTGCCTTTTGCAATGCCGGGAAGAGGATCCGTTTTACGAGAGAGGTCTTACCCGAACCCGAAACGCCCGTCACAACGGTAAATACATTTAGTGGAAAATCCACGTCTATACCTTTTAAGTTGTTCTCACGTGCACCTTTGATCCGAATCGTGTCCGTCCATTTACGACGACTTTTAGGGACAGGAATCTGTAATTCGCCGCTTAAATATTTACCCGTAAGGGAATGTTTGTCTTTTAATATTTGGTCGTAATCTCCGGCGAATACCAGCTCACCACCATTGATTCCCGCTTCCGGGCCGATATCGATCAGGTAATCCGCGGCTTCCATCATTTCTTGTTCATGTTCTACCACAATGACGGTATTACCCACATCGCGAAGAGACTTCAATACACCGATCAATTTCTGCGTATCACGGGGATGAAGGCCGATGCTGGGTTCGTCAAGTACATATATCGAACCAACCAAAGAGCTTCCCAATGAAGTGGCCAGATTAATACGTTGCGATTCCCCACCAGATAAGGTGTTGCTCAATCTGTTCAATGTCAAATAACTCAGCCCAACATCACACAAAAATTGGATTCTGTTCAGTATCTCTGCGCAAAGTCTTTTCGCAATGATCTGTTCATTATCCGTGAGGGTGAGGTTTTGAAAAAATGCAAGTGCCTTATCGATAGGCATCAGGACGACATCGATGATCGATTTATCATTCACTTTCACAAAAGAAGCATCCTTGCGTAGGCGGCTACCTTTACATTCCGGGCAATCTGTTTTTCCTCGGTATCGTGAGAGCATTACACGGTACTGTATTTTATACGTCTGTTCTTCCAGTTCTTTGAAAAATGCGTCCAATCCATTAAAATGCCGGTTTCCCGTCCATAATAGATTTTGTTGGTCGGGTGTGAGGTCGCCATAGGACCGATGAATGGGGAAGTCAAATTTGAGCGCTGTACGGACTAAATTGTCTAACCAGCCCCCCATTTTTTCACCTCTCCACGGAGCAATAGCACCGTCGTATACCGATTTGCTTTTGTCAGGTACAACCAGGTCGGGGTCTATTCCGATAATTTTACCGTACCCTTCACACCTTCGGCAGGCGCCAAATGGATTGTTAAAGCTGAAGAAGTTGGCCGTAGGAATTTCGAAAGTCATCCCATCCAGCTCAAATTTATCAGAGAATGAAAGTCGCTCATCATCAATTTCAATAGCGCAGGTGCCCTTTCCCTCGAAGAATGCCGTCTGTACAGAATCCGCTATGCGGTGTATGGTATCCTCCTCCTTATCCAGTCGGATGCGGTCTATTACGATCTCTACTCCGCCCACTTTGACCTGTTTATTTGGCACATCCTTATCTTCGAGCAACGACTCAATCTTGTGCATATTCCCGTTGAAAATTACCCGCACAAATCCCTTCTGAAGCAACAGCGACAGTTCTTCTTTAAGTTTTCGTTCATTTAGCGGGATCAGCGGACTCAAAATCGTAAGCGTGCTATCGATTGGATAAGCTATAAGTGTGTCTACGATGGAAGAAACCGTATCCTTCGTTACCTCTTTCCCGGAAATAGGAGAGATAGTTTTACCTATCCGTGCAAACAGCAATTTTAAGTAATCGTATATTTCTGTTGAAGTCCCTACAGTAGAACGTGGATTGCTGGTAATGACTTTCTGCTCGATAGCAATAGCCGGCGCAATACCTTTGATATAATCTACCTCCGGTTTATTCATACGGCCCATGAATTGACGTGCATAAGAAGAAAGGCTTTCAACATAGCGACGTTGGCCTTCGGCATATAGTGTGTCAAAGGCTAAGGATGATTTTCCGGAACCAGACATTCCGGTGATGACGACGAGTTTATTTTTAGGAATATCCACATCAATATTTTTTAGATTATTGACGCGGGCTCCTTTTATTTGAATATATGATCGTGCGTTGTTTTCTCCTTTTTTTTGCATAGCCAACAAAGCTAGATAAATTGTACCTGATATGCAATTTAAGGGGTCGGTATATCTTGCGATTACAGATTACGTAAATTATTGCAATACATGTTATTTCGATGTAACTATATCCTACTTACCTTCGACACATAGTATATTATGTATTCCAATATCGAGGCAGAGTTTATCATCCAACTGGATGACCAACAATAGGAGTCGGGGCCAAGCCCGACTCCTATTGTTAAAAACTTTGCACGTAGTTGTCTATATAACTTGCCCTGTTCTGTAAGTATATTTTCATCTTATTCACCTCTCCGTCAAAATCAGCCCCTTTATTCCATTTTGCAAAGTCCCGTGCTTGGGAAGCTTTAATTCGTGCCGCATATTCGTCAATATATGTGTACAGTTTGCTGAGATTGTTTGTTTTGTAGTCCTGCCAGTTTTTCTTAAACTCCGTTCGCACTTCAGGCGATTCCAAAATGCGGAAGAAAAAATTACGCCCTACATGAGAAGAGCTCCAAAATTGCGGCCGATTTGGATTTGAAAAATGGTTACCTCCAGCCTCGTACCCATAAGCCCAATCAAAGTCCCACAGTGGCCCAAAAGTAAACTTACCACTCGCCTTTTTATGCAGATAGATACTTTTGGGGTGGTTCATCTCCTCATTTCCTGTTAGAAAATAGACCAGTAAGTACTTTGTCAATACCGGAATATCCAAATGATCTGCATAATTATTATTTGGAAAACCAGTGCTGATAATTAAACTTTCCATTGCTTCGAAGGCTGCTTTTATAGGAATAATCTCACTTTCATGTTGAAGTTCGGGTTCCTTTACCATCACGGGCAAATTATAACTTAAGCTTTTGAATTTATAATCTTCATCATAATAGCTGTCCAACTCCAGTAGCCAGCCTTCCTCCCCAATATTCACCCGATTCTCATCGACTTCTACCTGCTCTGTCAATACATAGCTGCCTCTGTAATTTCCATTAATCGTAAGATCAACCGGGATGATTGTATTCGTGAAAGGAACTTCCAGATCATGTCCAATTTTCATGGCTACAGCATTACACATTAAAGAAGGATCGATGTAATTGGCCAGCAATACCCAATTTTTTGCTTTTGGTAGCCCCAATATCTCCGCTTTTGCGGATAATTTCAGGCGATATGGTTTTTTTGGATAGCTCCAAGTTGAATTTCCTCTTCCACGAATCTCTGTAGTGCCTGTAAAATCGCTGTAAAGACCGTGTCCCGCTATCGCGATTGTGGCCTGAAGATAAGTTGACTTCGATGTAATCTCTGTGTTATTTTGGGTCACGATAGTAATATGTGGAATATCTGCCTCTATCCAATGTATATTTAAGATCAGCTCTTTCTTCACCCCGTTTTCATGGATAAAGATGTACGTTAGTTCATTGGTGAAATCATTTCGGGTTTCTCCACTTTTTTGTGGCTGATTATTTACGAGTACAGTTAAGGCATTTGTTGTAAAAGAAAGAACCAACTCTTTGTTGATAGACTTTGGAATGGAGGCCGATAGCACGCCGTTACTTTCCTGTAGCAGTATGTCATTTTGTAAGGATGGGTTTAAAGCTTTTGTGAGGATAAAGTCTGTAGCTGTAATATTTTGCTGAGTCGTATATGATATAGAGAGTGATATGGGCTTTGTTCGCCCCGTTTCGTCAGCAATGTTAAAATCCAGCTTTTCCGCTAAAACGACTGCTATCTTGGAAGTAACAAATTTTTGTCCATTGACGGAAAGGGAGCTACCGTTATGATGCACGTGAAAGGTAAGTGTATTGCCCTTTAACGCTTGGGGTAATGTCAACCTAAAATTGTTACCTTCTTTTTCTATTAGAAAATTTTTTGAAAGTATATCGGAATTGTCTTCTGCCAATAATTCAATGGCGGTAATTGTTAGCTCTTCAGGTGTTCTTTCCTTTTGACAACTAGCCAAAAAAAGAACAGGGAAAATAAAGTACAATAATATACGATAGGACATCATAAGTGAGTTTATGGTTGTTTTTTCCCTAAACTTAGGGAAATTTGGCTTTATATACAATTATAATTGCATATTCTTTATTTTACTTCGTTAATTGCTTCATAAATAACATCTTGAATACGGCTGCGGATGTTCAGCTCCAATAGCTTGCCCGATACCTGTGGATGTACCCGATTAGAAAGAAATATATATACCAATTGATGTTTTGGATCGATCCAGATACAAGTTCCGGTATAGCCCGTATGGCCGTATACCGAACTGTTCGCGCATTTGGAAGGATATTCCTTTTTAAGATCCGGATCAGCTCTGTCAAAACCCAATCCCCTACGGCTAGATTGCGATTGGTTCGAGGTAAACAAATCTACCGTTTCAGGTTTGAAATAACGAACACCACCATATTCTCCCCGATTTAAGAGCAACTGACCATATATTGCCAGATCATTGGCCGTAGCAAATAATCCGGCATGACCAGCTATGCCTCCCGCCATGGCAGCTCCCTCATCATGGACATAGCCCTGCAACAGTACTTTACGAAAAGAGGTGTCATTCTGGGTAGGAACTATACGCAATTTATCAAAGCGGGTCCGTGGGTTATAACCAGCAGTTTTCATCCCGATAGGTTTATATAAGAAATCCTGTATAAATTCTTCCATCGGGGTACTCGTTTTGTGTTCTGCAATTTCCTTCATTACATACATGCTGATATCCGAATACACATAATTCCCAATGGACTTCACCGCAGAATTAAGCATCTCCGGCCACATCACATCCCGGTAATAATTATTTTTCAGGAAAGCATTATCGGCTACTTTGACCTGATGTTCAGTATCCGAATATGACTGCAGGTCGCCCGGCTTCAAATTACGATAGAAAGGGATAAAAGGCGTAAAGCCCGCCTCATGCAACAGTACCGAACGTATCGTGATATCCGCTTTGTTCGTTGTTTTGGTCTGAGTCAGGTAATGTCCGATTGTGCTATCCAAATGAATAATGCCCTTTTCCAGCAATGTCATCACTACGGGCGTGGTGCCCACAATTTTGCTCACCGATGCGAGGTCGAAAATATCGCCGACGGCTGTTGGCTGCTTACTTTCGTAGGTATGTGAACCGTAAGCTTTCTCAAAAATAACCTGCCCACTTTTTATAGCCATTACAACCAGACCCGGAGTAGCTTGCTTGCCAATCGCTTCTTTTGCAATGGCATCTATTCGCGTTGTCATCTTCGAAATATTTAATCCCAAACTGTCTCCCACTGTATATTGAATGCGTGTTTGTTCCGTTTTTAATTTCCCTTCCGTGAGTGCCAAACCACCAAAAATGGACATCGCTGCATTTCGCTGAGATGTAGCATCGAAACTCGGAGCCACAAGCTCGGTGAATGCCGATAAGTAATTAGGAGAAGCCCATAGATTCCTCAGATATGCAGATTCCCGGAACTGGCACAGGATGACATGTTTTCTATTCACAGCAGATTGTTGCAACAGGGCTACCAAATCGCTCCTCAGATCCCTCTCTGTAGTGGCTACAATGATTGTATTAAAGTGTTTGGTATTTTCTTCATACATGTTAAAATCGAAAACACGCACTTCGGCATATTTTTGAAGCTGTTCGATAAACGTATTATATTTGCCCTTTACCGGAGTTATCACAGCTATTTTTAGCTTATCCAAACGCTGCAGAGGAATCATATTTTCTTTATTCTGTACCAGTGTAGTTCTGTTTACGATTGTTTGTTTGTATTGCGCAGACAGATGTAAAGTACTTACAACAATACCGATCAGTGTGAATCGTAGAAATAAAGGAATTGTTGTTTTCATAGTTTTGCTTCTTGAAGTAAATTTAGCAATAAAACCGCATGAAGCTGCATGTTTTTGCTTCTTACAATCATCTCCTTTCTAAGCAGTGAACAACAGCCGGGAAGGTTTGATGATATCATTTAAATGTCCCCTATCTTAACCTCCCTCAATCTTTTTTTTGTCATGTATTCGAAAGTTTAACACATTTTAGCTAAGTTTGGTTATGCCGGAGGTTATTGACAGCAAAACCATTTTTTCTTTACTAGAAGTAACACGCAGTATTCAGAAAACAATTGCGGATCGCTATAAGAATTTGTATTGGATCAAAGCCGAAATGAATAAATTAAACCATTATTCACACTCCGGACATTGCTATCCTGAACTGGTTGAAAAGAAAGACGGCAAAATAGTGGCTGAAATACGCTCCATCCTTTGGAAAACCGATTTTCAACGCATCAATCAACAATTTATCAAGCTGCTTAACGAGCCATTGCGGGATGGAATTACCATGCTGTTTCAAGCCGGCATCTCGTACGATCCCATGTATGGTCTAAGCCTTCGAATCGTCGATATTGATCCCACATTTGTATTGGGAGAACTGGAGCGTGAGAAAAAGGAGAGTATCCTGAAGCTACAGCAAGAAGGTATTTTCGATACCAATAAAAAGCTACCCTTTCCAGCAGTTCCCAAACGCTTAGCCATTATTTCTGTCGAAACGAGTAAAGGCTTATCCGATTTTTACAAAATCATCAATAACAATCCCTGGGGGTACCGCTTTGAAACAACCCTATATCCGGCACTTTTACAGGGCGATAAATCGATTCCTTCCATCATCAAACAGCTCAGCATATTAGCCGAGCGCACAGATAAATATGATGCGGTTGCCATTATCCGTGGAGGGGGAGGCGAGGTTGGCCTTTCCAGCTACAACAATTACTTGCTTGCCAAAGCTATTGCCATATTCCCATTGCCTATATTAACAGGTATCGGTCATTCGACAAATGAAACAGTAAGTGAAATGGTAGCCTATAAAAATGCGATAACCCCAAGTGAACTTGCTGATTTTCTAATCCAGAAATTCCACAACTTCGCTATCCCACTGGACCAATCCCGGGAGAAACTTATTTATTTTTCCAAACAGCATTTTTTGCGGGAGCGGAATACAATCGCACAGTCGATGCAGCGGATCAGCTGGAGCAGTAAAAATAAAATTGCATCCGAAAAACACGGCATACAGATATTTACGCAGCGTTTGCAGCTCTTTAGCGATCAATTCTTACGAGAGAAGCGCGTCAGCCTCAAACATCTCGACCGACTCGTTAAATTAGCCGATCCAGCACAATTATTAAAAAGAGGGTTTAGTATTACCCGATCGAATGGAAAAATTGTCACCCATATCAATCAATTACAAGAGGGAGATCAAATAGAAACCATTTTTATAGACGGAAAAATTACCGGCACAGTTACACATAAAGAAGAAGATCATGGCCAATAGTTATACCTATACAGAAGCTTTTGAAGAGTTACAAATCATTGTAGCTGAAATAGAAACGGGGAAAGTAAATGTCGACGAGCTTTCCGAAAAAATAAAACGGGCTTCTCAATTAATTGCCGTTTGCAAAATGAAACTTACCGCCACGGAAGCAGAAGTAGACAAGCTATTAGCAGAACTTACCGAAGAGCTTCCGCAATCGGATTCCGAAACGCCGGAAGAGGAATAGTGTTTAAGTTTTATCCCTAAAGCGCTTCATTTTTTTAGTATTTTCGTACAATGGCAAAATCAAAATCAGCATACTTCTGTCAATCCTGTGGCTATGAATCCGCAAAATGGCTTGGGCAGTGCCCCTCCTGTAAGCAATGGCATTCTTTTGTAGAGGAAGTTGTCGAAAAATCCAGTTCCAAAGTGCCCGAATGGCGGAGTTCCGCTACCTCTTCTAAACGAGCCAACAAAGCAGCGATCATACATGAAATTGTGTATCAGGACGAACATCGGTTGGCCACGCCCGACAAAGAGTTCAATCGGGTGTTGGGAGGGGGGATAGTCCCCGGGTCGCTCGTCTTGATTGGAGGAGAGCCCGGTATCGGTAAATCCACCTTGATGTTACAGCTTGCCTTGAATATACCGCAGGTCAAAACACTGTATATATCGGGCGAAGAAAGTGAGCAACAGATTAAAATGCGCGCCGAGCGATTAGTACAACATTCCAAAGCGAACTGCTATATCCTTACAGAGACATCTACACAGAATATATTCAAGCAGATTGAGATTATAGCGCCCAATATTATTGTTATTGATTCCATTCAGACACTCCATTCATCGCAGATCGAGTCAGCACCCGGTTCAGTTTCCCAGGTCCGTGAATGTACCGCAGAATTGCTACGCTTTGCCAAAGAAACCAGCACACCTGTATTTATCGTAGGACATATCACCAAAGATGGTGCTATTGCAGGACCAAAAGTGTTAGAACACATGGTCGATACCGTGCTGCAGTTTGAAGGAGACCGTCATCATGTGTACCGGATTCTCCGTTCCGTAAAAAATCGTTTTGGATCCTCTTCCGAATTAGGGATTTATGAAATGCAGGGTTCCGGATTGCGCGAAGTATCTAATCCATCCGAAATTATGATGTCGCAACGGGAAGAACCCGTCAGCGGTGTAGCCATTGCGGCCATGTTAGAGGGCATCAGACCGTTGATGATCGAAGTACAGGCGTTGGTTAGTAATTCGGCGTTTGGAACACCACAGCGTACCACTACAGGCTTTGATGCGAAGCGATTGAGTATGTTGTTGGCCGTGCTCGAAAAGCGGTTTGGATTTCGTCTGAGTGCACAGGATGTATTCTTAAATATCGCCGGGGGTATTCGGGTCGAAGATCCCGCCATAGATTTAGCCGTTATAGCGGCGCTGATATCTTCTCAGCAGGATATCCCGTTGCCAACGAATGTTACTTTTGCAGGAGAAGTCGGTTTATCCGGGGAGATCCGTGCCGTCAACCGCATTGAACAGCGCATAGCCGAAGCCGAAAAACTAGGTTTTGACGGTATATTTATTTCCAAATACAATGTAAAAGGACTGGATGTCAAAAAGTATGATATCGCTATCCGGCCTATGGCCACGTTAGAGAATCTGTTCAGCGCTTTATTTGGATAGATTTTGCGCCCTGAGAACCTACGACTACCCGAAGTCAGTGGCTTCCAATAGCTGTAAACCAGTTTATGAGGGGCTTTGTAGACCTTTGAGGACAGCGGATTTCTGAAAAATGTTAAAATAATTGCAGATTGATTTTTGTAAAAAAAATGCCCTCAACCTTTAATTGGCAGGTATTCAGTCGGTTGTTTCCGGGTTTTTTAGTAGAGGTAAACAAAAAACTAACAAAATATTCACGCTAAATATTTAAAAGTGAGGTTCAAAATTCATATCTTTGCACCTCAAATTTTTATATAATATCGTTGCTAAATGCAAAATATCAGAAATATAGCGATTATCGCTCACGTCGATCACGGTAAAACTACGCTGGTAGACAAAATCTTACACTTCACAAATCTTTTCAGAGATAATGACGGTACAGGTGATTTAATTCTAGATAACAATGATCTGGAACGGGAGCGCGGTATTACGATCGTTGCTAAGAATGTATCTGTACAATATAAAGGTGTAAAAATCAACGTTATTGATACTCCTGGTCACGCCGATTTCGGTGGTGAGGTAGAGCGCGTATTAAAAATGGCTGATGGTGTTGTGTTATTGGTAGATGCTTTTGAAGGCCCGATGCCGCAAACACGTTTCGTGACACAAAAAGCTTTGGCTTTAGGTCTGAAACCATTGGTTGTTGTCAATAAAGTAGACAAAGAAAACTGTCGTCCTGAAGAAGTTTACGAGAATGTATTTGATCTGTTCTTTAGCTTAGATGCTACAGAAGAGCAATTGGCATTCCCTGTATTATACGGTTCGTCGAAACAAGGTTGGATGTCAACCGATTGGAAAGAACCAAAAGAAGATGTATCTGAATTATTGGATGCGATCATAGATCACTTCCCGCCTTCACCATTTGTAGAAGGAACATTACAAATGCAGATTACTTCGTTAGATTACTCTACTTTCGTAGGTCGTATTGCGATTGGTCGTGTGGCACGTGGTACAATCAAAGAAAATCAACCTATCTCTTTGATGAAACGTGATGGTAAAATCGTTAAATCCCGTGTTAAAGAATTACATACTTTTGAAGGCCTGGGTCGTCGTCGCGTTACCGAAGTAGCTTGTGGTGATATCTGTGCTGTAGTCGGTATCGAAGGATTTGATATTGGTGATACGATTGCTGATTTTGATAATCCGGAGCAATTGGAGGTTATCCATATCGATGAGCCTACGATGAATATGTTGTTCACGATCAACAACTCCCCATTCTTCGGTAAAGAAGGTAAATTGGTGACTTCCCGTCACATTCACGATCGCCTTCAAAAAGAATTAGAGAAAAATTTAGCCCTTCGTGTGGTTCCTACCGAATCCCCGGATGCCTGGTTGGTATACGGACGTGGTATTCTGCATTTATCCGTATTGATCGAAACAATGCGTCGCGAAGGATACGAATTACAAGTAGGTCAGCCGCAGGTAATTGTTAAAGAAATTGACGGTAAAAAATGTGAGCCTATCGAAGTATTGGTGGTTGACGTTCCTGCTGAAGTTTCGGGTAAAGTAATCGAATTAGTAACCCAACGTAAGGGCGAGCTATTGATTATGGAGACCAAAGGCGAAATGCAACACCTAGAGTTCGAAATCCCTTCCCGTGGTATCATCGGTCTACGTAACAACGTATTGACAGCCACAGCAGGAGAGGCTGTAATGGCACACCGTTTAAAAGGATACGAGCCTTGGAGAGGTACAATCCCTGGACGTCTGCACGGTGTATTGATCTCTTTGGACAAAGGTACTACCACAGCTTACTCGATTGATAAATTACAAGATCGTGGTAAATTCTTTGTAGATCCGGGAGTAGATATTTACGAAGGACAGATCCTAGGAGAGCACATCCGTGACAACGATTTAACGATTAACATCACGAAAGGTAAGCAATTGACCAATATGCGTGCTTCCGGTACGGATGACAATACACGTATTGCTCCGGCGATCAAATTTTCGTTAGAAGAATCGATGGAGTATATCCAGGCAGACGAATACATCGAGGTAACACCTCAATCTATCCGTTTACGTAAAATCTACCTTACAGAGAATGAGCGTAAAGTAAATGCTAAGAAATTCCAATAAGCGTTTATTGAAATATACACATATTAAAGCCTTCGATCTTCTCGAAGGCTTTTTTTGTTTTAACGCTCTCCTTTTTTGTAGCTAAAGCACGACAAAGTTTAAAAAAGATCTTTTAATTTCGCTATATATCAATCCAAATTTGATTAGATTTGAATTCCAATTTGCCGGATGGAAAAATACACAGACCTTTACTTACGTGCATATACTTACGGTATATCCAGCGGACGGTCATGTCTGTAATTGTGTGTCATTAGAAAAACTAATTTAGTAACCGTACACCCTAAGTGATCATTAAGATAAATACCGATATGCCACGTTTGCTGCTCTTTTTGTGGGTTGTGCTTTGCCTGTTTCCCCTTTCGATGGAGGCTTCGCCCTATCGCTATACGCAGGTGTTAGCAGGTGTAGACAAGTCGCATAGCATGATTCGTGCTGCCGTTAAAGACCAAACCGGTCTGATCTGGCTCCTGTCGGGCGGTCAACTCTATCGATACGATGGTGTCAATGTCATACCCTTTGCCAAGCTTTATGCGCAGTCGCTGCCCTATGATGAAGTAAAGTCTATGGCAGCAGATCCATGGGGCAGGCTGTGGCTCAACACGCGCAATGGTCTTCTCGTATTTGATATCAATAGCTGGTCATTTGTCCGACACGCTTCCTATGTGCAAGGAATAAAAAATCTTGGAGCTGTAGGCCTGTTTAACCGGGGAGACGCATTCTTTGTCGCTACCGAAACGGGAATGGTGTGGCAGATCCACGAAAAACACAAAACCTTCCTCTTTTATTTTGACCCCCAACAGGGCAAAGGAAGAAGAACCGTGGGACGTCTTTTCGTTGCCGATCACGATCAGGTATGGCTGGCGTTTAACGGGAAGCTTTATAACATGGATCTGCACACCTACAAGCGCCGGCTCAAAGCCATTCCCGCCGAGGTGTTTGACTATGTTGAGGACCTGCTGCCCCTCAAGGGAGGAGTACTCATACGCAATTACAAATACGGCTACTATATTTTCGACAGCCAACAGTTTAGATTGTCCGGCTTGCGTGGCAGTGTGACCCACGACTTCACGAATTGGAGCCACTGGTCTTTCACCGAAAAGGACCGTGTAAAGATATTCTATAAAAATGGGCGCTATTTTGAATACAGTAGAGACACGGCATTCGTATTATTAGCCGAAGAGCGGCATCGTCTCGAAGAAGATGTACTTTACAGGAAGCTGAATGGTTGGCAACGAGCCGGAGACGAGTGGCTTCTCTCGACAGATGAAGGTCTCTATAGCGTATTCCGGGCCAAAATCAATTTTGATTTTGTAGAGAGCGGAAGTTCCAGAGGAATGATCCGGCAGCACGACAAGTACTATTTCGGTGGATACGGCTATTTAGATCTCATGACACTTCAAGGTGATAGGCGTACCTATACCGAAGCCCCCGAAAATAATTATTACGCTTTTCTCGAACACAATGCCGATACCACCTGTATAGCATTAGAAGGTGATTTCCTGGGATTCCTTAGCGATGGGCGGATCACAAAGGCACCGTTAGAAGTACCGGCAATCTGGAATAAGGAATTCTCTTCTATGGCCTTTTGTATGCTGATGCAGGGTGCCGATACTCTGCTGGTGGGGACTTCCAATGGAATATGGAGTTACGCCATTGCTTCGGGCATCGTGACACCTCTTATGGATCGTAAGATCGGATTCTTTAGCAAGGGCATGCGGATCATGTCAATAGGGGTGAAAGGCGAAGCCATATCCTTCACGACAGAAAATGGCTACTACCTGTGGCGAGCAGGCCAATTGCAGAAAATTTATCCGGCAGACTATTCCAAACTAAATATTTATACACACCTGCATCAGGGCGAAAACACCTATCTCGCTACCAAAGGTCGGGGGCTTATAGTCCTGGATAAGTACAATCAGGCTCTGTCCGTCGATCAGAAAAATGGATTGGCAAGTAATACAGTGTACCAGTTGGCCTGGGTCGATGGTGCCCTTTTTATGGGTACCCACGAAGGCCTGTCGGTACGCACGCAACGCGGGCAGGTATATAGTTATTACGATAGCGATGGGCTCCCTTTCGAAGAATTTAATCATCAGGCGATATACTACGATAAGAAAGCCGATCGTCTTTTTATGGGCGGTACAGGCGGATACATTGCATTTGACCCTTCGGCACTGCTAACCCTGGTTAATCAGTTTTACGTACCTGCCCCCCTACTCGTGGGTATTCATATCGGCAAGCGTTCGAACCGATACCGGCATAGCTACGCTGCCCAAGAGTTAACAGATACCATTTATATGTCCGCCGATGCGGTGTGGTTCTCGATGGATTTTGCACACTTGGACCAATACCGGCAGGCCTACCGCATGGAGTATCGTATCGTGCCCCTTATGGAAGGATACCAACCGATGCCCGCATCTGGTCAAATCAATCTTTCGGGTTTATCCACAGGTCAGTACCATGTGTCGGTTAGGGTACTGGCAGGTAATGAGGGGGGGAGCAATGAGCTGAATTGGCTCCTCTACAAAAAGCCGAATTTTACAGAGACAATGGGGTTTTATGTATTGATTCTGACTTTTATAGCCGGCTTGACGAGTTTTATTCTCTATGAAAGATCCAGTAGAGCAAAAGGCGAAAAGCGGTTAAGAAAGCAGATTTCCCGCGATCTGCATGATGAAGTAGGAGGGCTGCTTACCGGTATATCCATGCAGGCCGATCTGCTTCGTATGGGTCGGGTAGGTAAGCATGAAAAACCCGGGGAGGCCATTGGTAACTATAGCCGGGAGGCGATACAGATGATGGATGACATTATATGGGCGATCGATTCCAGGAATAATGAAAAAGGGAGCTTGGGCGATCGGATGAAATACCTTGCCGGACAGATGATTGAGCCATTAGGCATGCCGATTACATTTGATATGAATCATCGGTATGAACGAAAAATGCGACAGACGGTACGGCAAAGTCTCTACCTCATTTACAAAGAAGCGCTACACAATATTTGCAAACATGCCGCCCCCGGCGAGATATACATCAAACTCCATGTCTTACCCGGGACTATTGATATGGTTGTGAAGAATACAGGACATGTACCCGCCAAGATCGAAGATAACGCACAGATGCGTGTGGGGCAGGGGCAACGGAATATGCAAATACGTGCCGAGCAGATTGGTGCGACTTTTGTTTCGGAATTTACCACCGAGGGCTACGTCGTAGAAGTGTCCGTTCCTGTCCGCTCCGGGCTATTAACTACTATTTTAGACTCTTTAAACCGAAGATAATATGGATCTAACCTATACACTAGCATTATCTTTCGCCATATTGGGCTCGGTGTTAAGCTTTCTGGGCATCGTCTTGCGCTTGCTGAATAAAGAGCGACGCCGGCAACGTGCAGAGCAATTGCTCTGCCTGGCTGCTATCGCCATGTTTTGGCATGCAGTCATTTACGTGTTTATTTTTACCGGATACATTCGACTTTTCCCTGAACTGTACAACAAAGGTATCCCGTTGTACTACCTCATCGCACCCTGTGCATATTATTATACCCTGTTCACTCTTTCTCCTGGGGCCAAAATTTCGAAATATTGGGCTGTGCATCTCCTGCCATTTGCATTTGGTGTAGTAGATGTGATTCCTTATGCCCTGGCCAGTCGCGAAGAGCAGGTTGCATTGTTAGAAATTGTTGTTGTTGATCTACAGATGGGTTTTAAGCACAGTTACGGATTCATAGACCAGAAATGGCATTACCTTGTTAAGTTTGCGTTGGCCTTTGTGTATCTGATGGCACAGTGGCGGCTTTTTTATCTGTTCGATCCCAGAGAAAGTCGGATTGGCGCAAGCGCGAGATATTCGGCGGTTATCTTTTCAATTCTGTATTCCCTCCACCTGCTTCTACAAAGTGGACTTATTGTGACCATACTCTTCAACGAGATGCAAGGCTCTTTTATTTTAAAGAACACCAGTCAACTGGTATGGGTAAGTCTGTTCTTTCTATTGTTTAGTATATGGATCTTTGTGAGTGTGGCATTCCGCCCCTTCATCGCACGTAGGCAAATCCGTACGTAGGCAAATTCGCAGATACGCAAATTCGCAAATACCCTCTACTTAATACTCATTACTCACCACTCACTGCCAAATATGAAATACCGCTTAGCAATAGTAGAAGATCGGCAACCCGTTTTGGACTCCCTGGTCAATTTTTTTTCTACCTCCCCACATTTTGAGCTTGTGGTTTCGGCCAACTCATTTGATGCACTTGTTGCCGTTTGGCAAAAGCAGGAGATCGATGTATTCCTGTGCGATATCGGCCTGCCCGGAAAATCGGGTATCGAAATCACCTGGTATATTAAAAAGAAGTCGAGCGCCACACAGGTTGTTATGTTTACGGTTTTTGACGATCGGGACAACCTGTTTCAGGCCCTGTGTGCCGGTGCATCCGGATACCTGCTGAAGAGTACCCCCCTGTTCGAGGTCGAAGAGCGCCTGCTTGAGGTAATGAAAGGCGGTTCAGTCATGAGTCCGCAAGTTGCCCGCTTGGTATTCGAGCATTTTAATCCCCACCTGAACAAGCGGAGTAATGCCCGCATTGAACAGCTAACCCCACGGGAGATCGAAATAGTCGCCCTGTTGCAACAAGGCCTCTCCTACAAAAAAGTCGCCGAGCAGATCTTTGTCAGTGTAGATACCGTTAAGTTCCATATTCGTAATATCTATGCCAAGCTGCAGGTCAATAGCCGGGCCGAACTCATCTTAAAATACAAATAGATTTAAAAACCCACCCTTTTGGGTAGGTATACGCAAGGCGTAAAAGCCTACATTTGTTATTATCTACGTGTGAAAAGCAGTATAGCTGACCTGCTACACGGACGCGGTTTCCATTCTGGAAGGTGAATGTGTAGCAGGAAAGCTTGATGTAAGGGAATCTGTACAATCTGTTTCGACAGGCCTGGCAGGAGGGTCTCATGTTTGGATATCCCGTACAACGTAAAAAAGAACAGATAGCGAGTACGTACTATGCTTAGCTTTTTCAATCGTAAACGGAAATATAAAGACCTCAGCTGGCTGGGGGTCGATATACATTCGCATGTACTTCCGGGGTTAGATGATGGTGCCACTTCTGTCGCTGAGAGCATAGCGATGTTAAAGCAGATGCAGCAGCTAGGCATTGATCAGTTTTATGGTACGCCTCATGTATTTAAGCGACTGTACCCCAATGATCTTACGAGTATCACCAACGCCTACCAACAAGTAATAGGTGTCTTAGGAGACCGCAACATCCAGCTCCGTTATGCTGCAAAATATATGGCAGATCAAGATTTTGAAGCCCTGCTAACACAAAAATACCAACCCTTACTATGCCTTCCCGGCAGACATGTGCTAATTGATATGCCTTATACCGAAGAAAGCCGGAATATAGATCAGATAATCCTTTCCTTGCAGAGCATGAGTTATAAGCCCATATTGGCGCACCCCGAGCGATATGTATTTTACCATGATGCACCACAGCGGATTAAGCGCTATAAAGACAGGGGGTGTCTGCTGCAAATTAACCTGCTGTCCATGTACGGATATTACGGGCCTGGCGAACAGAAAGTAACAGATTATTTGTTAACCCATGGGCTGGTCGATCTCATCGGTACCGATGTGCGTCAGGAACGGCACATAGAAGCGTTGGAGCATTTTGTTAGAAAGCAGGACCTATCCGGCTTTTTTAAAAATAGTCCCCTGCAAAATGAAACGCTATTTACTATTACATCATGAAACAAGAAATTTTATACCAATATATTAACCAATGACCAGGCAGTTTTCCATTCTGTCAAGCTCCTACCGGATAAAATTAGATTTATCCGGTAAGGAGTTTTTTTGTCCGTAATTAAAAAATACCCAATAGTAGGTTTTTATTTTTTTTAATTTTACCTTTTCACTTTGAAATATGAGAACAATAAAAAAAATTACCTGTATTGGAGCCGGCTATGTTGGCGGTCCTACTATGTCGGTTGTCGCGCAGCGCTGCCCGGAGATAGAAGTGACAATCGTTGACTCTAACACAGCTCGTATTGCTGCTTGGAATGATAGTGACTTGTCCAATTTACCGGTATATGAGCCAGGTTTAGATGAAGTCGTTGCCGAGGCACGTGGACGTAATCTGTTCTTCTCGGCTGATGTGGATAAGGCTATCGAAGAAGCGGATATGATTTTTATTTCTGTGAATACACCGACCAAGACGTATGGGAAAGGAAAAGGGCAAGCAGCAGACCTGAAATTTATCGAGCTTTGTGCCCGTCAGATTGCTGCGGTCGCTACATCCGATAAGATTGTTGTCGAGAAATCAACCTTACCGGTACGCACAGCTGAGGCATTAAAGAGCATCTTGCACAATACAGGTAATGACGTTAAGTTTCATATCCTATCCAACCCCGAGTTCTTAGCAGAGGGCACAGCAGTACACGATTTGCAAAATCCGGATCGCGTATTGATCGGAGGAGAAGATGATGACGCGATCCAGGCTTTAGTCGATATATATTCGCACTGGGTTCCACGGGAAAAGATTATTACAACCAATTTATGGTCATCCGAGCTATCTAAACTCGTAGCAAATGCTTTCCTGGCGCAACGAGTTTCTTCTATCAATGCTATATCGGAGCTGTGCGAGGTAACGGGTGCGGATGTAAATGAGGTATCACGCGCCATTGGAATGGATAGCCGTATCGGACCAAAATTCTTAAAGGCTTCTGTGGGGTTTGGAGGTTCTTGTTTCCAAAAGGATATTCTCAACCTCGTTTATATTGCCCGTACGTATAACTTGCATGCGGTTGCGGATTATTGGGAACAGGTTATTTTGTTAAATGATCACCAAAAAGTGCGCTTTGCAGAGAATATCATCAAAACCTTGTACAATACCGTCAACGGAAAGAAGATTGCGTTCTTGGGTTGGGCGTTTAAAAAGGATACCAATGATACACGTGAATCGGCAGCCATCTATGTTGCAGATCATCTACTAAATGAAGAAGCGGAAGTCGTTGTTTACGATCCAAAAGTATCGGCAGAGCAGATCTACAAAGACCTCGATTATTTAGGGACACGGAGTCCGGAAGATAATCGACGTTTAGTAACGATTGCCACAGATCCCTATGAAGCTATGCGTGATGCTCATGCCATCGCTGTGCTAACCGAATGGGATGAATTTATGAGTTACGACTGGGCTAAGATAAAAGCCGGGATGAAAAAGCCCTCTTTTGTATTTGATGGACGTAAATTGTTGAATCGTAAGCAACTCGAAGAACTTGGGTTTGTGTATTACGCGATAGGTGAATAATTTTAATGTAATTTAGCAGGGATGAACAAGCGTATTTTAATAACCGGCGGAGCAGGCTTTATAGGTTCACATGTGGTACGAACATTTGTAACGCAATATCCGTCATATCAAGTTCTCAATCTCGATGCCTTGACCTATGCAGGTAATCTGGAGAATTTAAAGGATATTGAAGACCGTCCGAATTATAGCTTTGTCAAAGCAGATATTACCGATTCGGCCCATATCTTTGCTGTTTTTAACGAATATAAGCCGGATGGTATTATTCACTTGGCTGCCGAATCACATGTGGATCGCTCGATTACCAATCCTTCCGCTTTCGTAATGACTAACGTAATAGGCACAGTCAATTTGTTGAATGCGGCAAAAGAAATTTGGAAAGACAATTACGAAGGCAAGCGCTTTCATCATGTGTCTACCGATGAAGTGTATGGTGCATTGGGAGATACCGGCCTATTCACCGAAGACACGAAATACGATCCGCATTCCCCTTATTCGGCTTCCAAAGCATCTTCCGATCATTTCGTAAGAGCATATCACGATACATACGGTCTGCCTGTCGTATTGACAAATTGCTCTAACAATTACGGACCAAACCACTTTCCGGAGAAATTGATTCCACTCTGTATCCATAATATATTAAATAATAAACCGCTTCCGATCTACGGTGACGGGAAATATACACGTGATTGGTTATTTGTGATCGATCACGCCAAAGCCATCGATTTGGTGTTTCATAAAGGCAAGAACGGAGACTCGTACAATGTAGGCGGGTTTAACGAATGGAAAAATATTGATTTGGTCAAAGAATTGTGCAAGCAAATGGATGCAAAACTAGGTCGCCCGGTCGGCACCTCCGCAGAGCTGATTACCTTTGTAAAAGACAGGGCCGGGCACGATCTGCGGTATGCAATAGATGCAGGCAAGATCAATCAAGAACTCGGGTATAAGCCATCTGTTACCTTTGAAGAAGGCCTGTCACAGACAATTGATTGGTTTCTGAATAATCAAGCTTGGCTGGATAATGTGACCAGTGGGGACTATCAGCAATATTATAAGGGTCAGTATAAGTGAGTTGGAAGGTTCTCACCTTATATCCCTTTAACTTTATCACTTTACACCTTTACAAGGTTATGAAAATACAAAAGACAAAACTCAAAGGCTGCTTCATTCTGGAGCCTGCCAAATTAGGAGACAGTAGAGGCTATTTCTTTGAGAGCTTTAACGAGCTAACGTTTAATGATTTGACAGGTGTGAATACACACTTTGTTCAAGACAACCAATCCTATTCCACCAAAGGCGTTTTGCGTGGTCTGCATGCGCAAGCAGGCGTGCACGCGCAAGCTAAGCTGGTGCGTGTACTGCAAGGTAAAGTAATTGATGTTGCGGTAGATGCACGGGCAGCTTCACCCACATTCGGGCAACATATTGCTGTGGAACTATCAGAAGAGAACAACCTGCAGTTATTTGTTCCTCGTGGTTTCCTGCACGGTTTCGTGGTATTGAGTGAAACAGCGACATTCTTCTACAAGTGCGATAATTTCTATAACAAGGAATCAGAGTACGGTGTCAAATTCGATGACCCCGCCTTGGGCATCGATTGGGTAATACCGGCAAACGAGATGCTTGTTTCAGATAAGGATCAAGTATTGCCGGCGTTTGAAGAAGTGTTTGGAAGGAGAATAGGTTAGTAAGTTAGACTTTCTCACCTTTTAACCTTCTAACTATTTAACTTTACAACATGAAAATACTAGTTACCGGAGCCAATGGCCAACTTGGATCTGAAATAAAAGAATTATACCCCAACTATCCGAACGATACATTTGTATTTTTGGACAGGAAGGAAATGCCTTTAGACGATGTATCCGGCGTGTTTGATGTGTTGGAAGAAGCAGGCCCCGATGTCATTATTAATGGAGGAGCCTACACCGCGGTTGATAAGGCCGAATCTGAACCAGAATTGGTAGATATTATCAATCACAAAGCTGTCGAGACAATGGCAATATGGGCAGCCGAAAACCAAAAGAAACTGATCCATATCTCTACAGATTACGTATTTCAAGGCAATAGTGATATCCCGTTAAAAGAAGACGAGCCGACCAATCCGATCAATATCTATGGTCTTACGAAACAAAAAGGGGAAGAGGCGATCCTGAAGTCGGGAGCTGACGCTATTATCATCCGTACAGCATGGGTATATTCCGGCTATGGGGCCAACTTCGTGAAAACCATGATTCGGCTGATGACCGAACGTGATGAAATATCCGTCATTGACGATCAAGTTGGATCGCCGACTTACGCCTGTGATCTGGCAAAGGCAATTCTCGATATTGTCCATTCTGACAACTGGCAAAAAGGAATTTATCATTTTTCGAACGAGGGTAGAATCAGCTGGTACGACTTTGCTGTTGCAATTAGGGAAATAAAAAATCTGGATTGTAAAATTAATCCTATTCCTACCGAACATTATCCGACTCCGGCCAAGCGTCCCCGGTATTCGCTATTGGACAAAGGCAAGATAAAAAGTATATTTGGGGTAAAAGTACCCGGCTGGAAGAATAGTTTGGAAGAAATGTTAAAGAAGTTAGAAGGATAGTTAGAAAGTTAAAAGGATATATCTGATTGCAAATGAAAGGAATTATACTTGCCGGTGGATCTGGTACACGGTTACACCCATTGACATTAGCGGTATCGAAGCAACTCATGCCCGTGTACGATAAGCCAATGATTTATTATCCGCTTTCAACGCTCATGTTGGCTGGCATCAATGAAATTCTGATCATTTCTACGCCTCAGGATTTACCAAACTTCAAGAAATTACTCGGTGACGGATCGCAGATAGGTTGTACCTTTTCGTATCAAGAACAGCCTTCTCCAGATGGTCTTGCGCAGGCTTTTATATTGGGAGAGGAATTTATTGGGAAAGATAAAGTCGCCTTAATTCTAGGTGATAATATTTTTCATGGATCTGGTCTGTCCAAATTATTGCAATCCTGTGCTGATCCACAAGGAGGGGTGGTTTTTGCTTATCCTGTAAACGACCCCCAGCGCTACGGTGTCGTAGAATTTGATAAGGATAATAAAGTTGTTTCTATTGATGAAAAACCGATAATACCAAAATCAAATTATGCCGTTCCCGGTTTATATTTTTACGATAATGACGTTGTTGAAATTGCGAAAAATATAAAGCCATCCGCAAGAGGCGAGCTGGAGATTACAGATATCAACAAAGAATATCTAAAACGTGGTAAATTGAAAGTAGGTGTATTCGATAGAGGAACCGCCTGGTTAGATACAGGGACAATCCAATCGTTGATGCAGGCAGGTCAGTTTGTTCAGGTAATTGAAGAGCGTCAGGGGATGAAGATTGGCGCAATCGAAGAGGTAGCCTATCGTATGGGGTATATTAATAAGGAAGAACTAATAAAAGTGGCTGAACCCTTAGTTAAAAGTGGTTATGGAAAATATCTATTACAGTTAATAGAAGTGATTTAACATCAAAATAAGTTTTTGGTTAACGGCAGGAAAGGCTTTTGTACCGTGCTACAGAGATCCGCTGCCGACCCCTTGAAGGTTTGTTTTTGGTAAAATATTACACAAATATAATTGTTCCGTATTGAATTTCAAGGAGACCAACCTGCTGAATAAAAAAAAGTATTGACATATTTAAATTTATTGAAAAATAAGTCAATAATTTTTTCCGGTTTAAATAAATTTAAATATCTTTATGTCATTAAAGTGACTTTAGCAGTCAGGATTAACCTGTTTATTATTGTAACCCGAGATTTAAAATAATATTGACTTCAGGTCAAGGATTATTTAAATTGAGTTTATTAACCATTCAATAAATAAATGAAAATATTTTTTTTGCTAATCATCATGTTATTTTGCCTGTGTTGGAACATTTTCATCACAGCGGTTAGGTGCAGCCTGTAATTTCTACGGACAGGCTGCAAGGGCAAAAAGGGAGAGTTTGCCATACAGCAGCAAATACCGTTTATTCCCGGTGAGAATCGGGGATATACGACAGCCGGTATACAGAAGTGGTGTACAATATGCTATTGCAGTTTACACAGCGTATACAGGAAGGAAAAGCATTCCCTAAGCATGTTTTATCCATGCTTTTTGATGAAATACATCGTGAAAATGTAGCGGGATAACAGAATCCTTATTTGTACGGATAGTATATAGGCTGCATTTAACAGGGTCTGGTAGCGTTAATAATTTTAAAAATATAAAAAGAGTTATATAAAAATTTGTAATAAATCGTTACGAATACGGTAAGGAAAGCTATGCGCTGCATGGAACCTTTCATGCTTTCGATAGTACGCTGATTTACGGAATGGGCTAAAACGTTTTCGTAAAAATAACCTTGATATAGCGTAGTTATTCGTAAATAATTGATAATATTGTCTAAGTCTACAACTTATTTTATTGCGCCACTAACCAAGGTTTTGCACTTGCCTGCCGGGTATAAGTGCGTCAAAAGGAGGTTAAAGCCTGTAAAACTAACGCCGAAGTTGATAAACGAATAAGACAAATGGATTGTAAAGGAGGCCGGTTGTGGCTTTGATCCATATAATATGTATGATAAACTAATTAGAATAAAATGAATATGATGATAAAAGCAACAAAAAAACTGTTTACTAAAATTGCTGCGGTGGTGCTCGTGACTGCTGCCTGTTTTACCTATTGGTCTTGCTGTACGGTCAAAGCCAACAAAAATCAGAAAGAAAACTGGGAAAATCTATTTGATGGTAAGAGTTTAAAGGGCTGGAAGAAGTTGGGTGGAGCAGCTCCTTATGAAGTCGTAGACGGCGCCATTGTGGGAAGAATGACGAAAGGTACACCCAATTCATTTCTCGTTACCGAGCAAGAGTATGGAGATTTTATTCTTGAGCTGGATGTAAAGCTGGAAGGGACGAGTACCAATTCGGGCATCCAGACCCGTAGCCATTTTGAGCCCTCTGACAACAATGGTAAAGGTAGGGTGTATGGCAGACAGGTGGAAATTGATCCGAGCGAACGTGCCTGGACGGGTGGTATCTATGATGAAGCCCGCAGATCCTGGTTGTATCCTTTGGATTTGAATGAAAACGCTAAGGCGGCCTATAAGCAGGAAGAGTACAATCACATACGGATAGAAGCTATAGGTAATGAACTTAAAACCTGGGTAAATGGCGTACCAACCGCTTATGTAATCGATACCTTAGATCCTACCGGATTCATCGGCCTGCAGGTGCATGGTATCCCTCCTGAACTGGATGGAAAGAAAGTGTATTTTAAGAATATCAAAATCCAGACATCTAATCTGAAACCGAAAGATTTTCCTGCGGATGTACATATTTTGAATTTGGTACCCAACGACCTTTCCGCAGCTGAAAAAAAGGCCGGGCATAAGCTGTTGTTTAACGGGAAGGATTTTACAGGCTGGAAAAGCGCACGTACCGGACAATTACCCGGTAAAGGCTGGGAGATTAATAATGGCCAGATCAATGTGTTGAAATCTGATGGAGGCGAATCTACCAATGGAGGAGACATCATTACCCAAGAGCAATATGCAGCTTTTGATCTTTCGTTTGAGTTCAAACTTAGTGCGGGAGCTAACAGTGGCGTGAAGTACTTCGTTACGCTGAAAGAGCAGACCCAAGGGTCGGCAATTGGTCTGGAGTTCCAGGTGTTGGATGATGCGCTGCATCCGGATGCTAAATTGGGCAATAATGGTAACCGTACACTGGCTTCATTGTACGACTTAATTACTTCCAACAGGGATGGGCGAGCCCGCAGATCGATAGGTGCATGGAATCGTGGCCGTGTTGTCGTAACACCGGACAATAAAGTAACGCACTACCTTAACGGCATAAAAATGCTGACCTATGAAAGAGGATCTCAATCATTTAAAGATATTGTGGCAACGAGTAAATACAAAGATTGGGAAAATTTTGGAGAAGCAAAGCAAGGGCATATCCTGCTTCAGGATCATGGGGATGCGGTTTCCTTTCGGAATATAAAAATCAAATCGTATTAATTTTTTAGGCCGGACAACTAAACGTAATTGACATGACAAATCACTATTTTTCAAGAAGAAGTTTTATCAAAAAATCGACCGTTGCAGGAGGCGCGGTACTCTTATCCAATAGCCTGCTGGGCAACGTTGTTCTTTCCAAACCATCCGAAAGGGTAAATCTGGCCTGTATCGGTATCGGGAATAGAGCCGGTGAGATCATTAAAGAACTGTACAAGACAGGCTTGTGTAATATAGTGGCTTTGTGTGATGTAGACTTAGGGGCTCCACATACTGCCGATATTTTGAAAATGTTTCCCGATGCACCCCGATTTACGGATTTTCGGAAAATGTTGGAACAGATGGATGCACAAATCGATGCGGTATCTATAGGTACACCCGACTTTGCGCACTTTGCTGCCACGATGATGGCGATAGATATGGGCAAACATGTGTATGTCGAAAAGCCAATGGCACGTACATTTTGGGAGGTGGAACTGATGATGCAAAAAGCTGAAAAGTTTCCTAAAGTAGTGACTCAGATGGGAAATCAAGGGCATTCCGAAGCGAATTATTTTCAGTTCAAAGCCTGGAAGGATGCCGGGATCATCAAAGATGTTCACCGTATAGATGCCCACATGAATATGCCGCGAAGATGGCATGGATGGGATCCTGCTATGAAAGGATTCCCTAAGGCAGAAGCTATTCCGCAGACACTGGATTGGGAACTATGGCAGATGCAGACCTTAGGACATGACTATAATAAAGATTTTGTCAACGGGCAGTGGAGATGTTGGTTTGATTTTGGAATGGGTGCATTAGGAGATTGGGGAGCCCACCTGTTGGATACAGCTCACGAATTCCTGGACCTGGGACTTCCTACGGAGGTAGAAGCCGTGAAGTTGGAAGGGCATAATTCGTTCTTTTTCCCAATGTCTTCGACACTCAAATTTCATTTTCCGAAGAAGAAGAACAGGGGTGCTGTCAACATTAATTGGTATGATGGACTCGATAATCTTCCTCCTATACCCCAGGGATATGGTGTTTCTGGTCTCGACCCGAATATTCCGCCACCGAGTACAGGTAAATTAGAACCGGTTAAATTGAATCCGGGAAAAATTATCTATTCAAAAAATCTGACCTTTAAAGGCGGATCACATGGAAGTACCCTGCAGATTATTCCGAAAGAGAAGGCGCAAGATATGTCCGCTAAGTTGCCGACAGTACCTTCTTCACCTTCTAACCACTTTGCCAATTTCTTGAAAGCGAGTAAAGGGGAGGAGAAAACAAGATCTCCATTTGCGGTAGCAGGTCCGCTAAGTCAAGTGTTCTGTCTTGGTGTGATCGCACAAAAACTCAATACAAAAATTGTATTTGATCCGATCAAAAAAGAGATTGTAAACGATAGATTTGCGAATGCCCTTTTAATGGGGCCTCCACCTGCAAAAGGATGGGAGCAATATTATCAGGTTTAATATAAGGGTGGCATCACAGGAATAAACAAGATACGTTAATAATTGTTAAATAAAACGGTTTAGCTTGTAAGAAATATAGATTGTGTATATCTTTGAGCTTCATAATTTAGGTTAATAATTGGTTAGTAAAGGTCTTGAAGCTCCCCGCTTCAAGACCTTTTTTTTGTTAAAGCACCCGTAAAACCTACCCTTTTGGGTAGGTTAAGTGGTAGGCGATACGTATAAATTTGCAACAAGTATCTTTTTGGAAACAGGTATAATGTTCTTTGAATATGGATGCGGTATGCTCGATGTGTCCGGAGTTGTGTACCTGCCGGTAATGAGGGAGACAAAAAGAAGTGTAGTTTTTGAAATCTAGTCGTAAAATAGACTATGTAGCTAATAGACTACAAAAACAAATAAATATGTGTTTAGACAACTAAATAGAGAAAAGGAAGACTATTTTTGTGTCAATATCTGTTTGTTATATATGCAATATCCAAGATCATGGGGCGGGCTAATACAGCTGATAACAGATCCTGGATGTGCGATACGATAACTTAAAGAAATATCATTGTATATGAATCGTAAAGTTCTTTTGGTCCTGGTTTTAGTGATGACAGCAATGTCCGGGGGGACGGTGTTGTGCCAAGAGAAAGCATTGACGCGTGGGGGACAGGATAAGGTATTGGAAGAGATGACTTCAAGATTGACCCGGTTGTTTCATACGTATCAATCCCGCTGGGATAGCGCGCGGAGTATATCCGCTGATCCAACGCTTTCTGCGGCGGTATGGTCTGATTTTTTGGAGGATCCGGCGCTGGTTTCTACTCGGAGCAAGCCAATCATTACTTCGAAAAGCCTGACGGAACGATCCGGAATGGACGTGGGTTTGAAATGGACCACTGAGGCAACACACAACTTTACGACAGGTATTTCGGACAATGAAGATGTTTTTTTTGGCTCGCGTATCGCAAGTGGGTTAGACTGGGTGATTTTGGGAGAAGGAAGCTGGCGAAAGCGGGCAAATGACCGGAATTACCTTGGAAAGAAAATACAGCGCGATTCGCTGATGGGAATCGATGCTCAGATTCAATATAGAAGACAGCAACAGCTAAGTGCATTGGCTTATCTTTTTGACCGGTATCGATTATCCGTGTTCGAACAGTTGGTTCCCTTACGTAGAGCGCAAGCAGCATTTCAGGTACAGATGTTTGAAAAGGAGTTGTTGGACTATCCAACGATGTTGAAGAGTAAACAACGCTACGAACAGGCAGAAGCTGAACTTACAGCCCTGCGAGGGTATGCCGCACAAGTAGATGGTAGTGTGTTGTCGGCATATCTGGACATTCCCTTGATTGATCTTAATCTTCCGGCTTATGCGTTGATGGTAGACAATGATCAGGAGCATCGCCAACAACAGCTATTGGCACTGGACAAGGAATTATTAGAACAGCAGCGGCAACGTGATAACCGGGATAATGTGAGTTTGAGAAGTCGGATACGTTACAATTATTACAGCGGAGCCGGTCATCAGCCCAGAGGTTTTGCCAGTGTGGGTGCTACGTTGTCGGTTCCGCTGCGTACGGGTAAAAATGTGCACGATCAAATTTACACTTATGAGTTTCAGCGCAAGGAGGAGCAGCAACTGGCGGAAGCCGAACACCGTCGTTTTCAGCTGCAGGATCTGTACCGGAGCATGTCGGACAGAAAGCAAACGATACGAAGGTTAGCCGATGAACTTGTATATGTGCAGGCACTGATGGAACGGGAGCTGGCATTACATCAACAAGCACCAAAACAGGTGAGCCCGAATACGTTTATCGAGCTGGCGGATGGATATTTCCTCAAACTGCTGGAGTTGGCAGCTCATCGGCAACTGGCATGTGAAGACTATATAGATTTTATGTATTTGACCGGATCCGGGAAGCAGGTGTATGACGATTAATACGGATTGGTAAGAAGTGATTAAGATTAAAAAAAAGAAAGAGTAAAGATGAAAATATCGTACGCACATCCGGTGGAAACCGTTGCGCAGATTAATGAAGAACCTCCAAAACGCCGACGTTGGGACAGGTGGCTCTATATCGGTATTTTAGTGGTGTTGATAGGCTCTCTTTTAAAATGGTTGACCTTACCCTGGATATTTAATACGGCCGATGGGCTTTTGTTTCAGAATCAGTTCGATGCCAAGTTTACAAACGATATCCGCATCCTGTCCTATAACGTACAGGATAAACAACGGGTCAATATTGGTGATACACTTTTCTTCTATGAGGAACGCCGCGACGGAAGTATAAATCCGGCACAGGACTCCATACAGCTGGAGATACAGCAGCAGAATAGAGGGGGAGAACTGATTGCAATAGATGCACAGATCGAAAAGAGAGCACTTTTCCGGGATGAGTTGAAAAAACGGCTGGCTTATTGGCAAGCCGAAAGATTACGGAAGGAGAAATTGGTGTATCTGGGATCTATCACGGCCAACGAATTGGCCAATGTGGATCGATCTGTCGACGATGTAGCCTATCAATTAGCTACGGTAGACGCGGAGTATAAGGTGTTGCGGAATGAGCGCGCCCGATTACGGGCCGCATTGAGCCAATCACGTCAAATGGGGTTCGCGCGTCTGCAGCAGGCTGAACCATCTGTAAAAGCATTTGTATCGCCGGTAGCCGGTACGGTGGATCGCTTAAGGGTAGCCGTAGACGGTATTTGTTATCGGCAAGAAGTGGTGGCTTCGATTGTAGATTCAACGTATATGGTACGGGCATATATCGATGTGAAAGACCTGGATAAATTCCATGTCAATGACGAGGTGGTTGTGCTGTTGCCGTACGGCAACAAGAAGCTACAAGGAAGTATAACCCAATTGTATGCGGTTATGGAAGATAAAGATAAGATCTTATTCAATTCCATAGATGACGATAAATACGGTGTGGTCGTCGAAGTAAAGCCCAAGGGTATCAAAGGCTGGGATGAACTCATCGCCAGTAATATACCGGTAAAAATTAGAAAAGGAAGGTTAGCACTATGAGTGAAATTACACCCCACGTGGTCGAAATGTACGGTAGGCGTATTCTCCTCCTCAGCAATTTTATTGAGGACTGTATTTTGCCGGATCCTCTTATTGCAGACATGTGGCTGGTAAACCATCAGGACAGGACAAAAGTCAGAAAATTTCTGCGCAGCGTAGTCTGTTCGCATGATATGCGCGTGTATCTGAAACCTATTTATCTGGAAGATAGTCTGAGGTCGTTTTTCATGGATGACGAACGCGTTATGCAACGGCTCTCTGATGGCTTTTTAGGCAATGCTGATCCGTTGCAGATTGCGACATTGATTGATCAGGTAGCCTATTTCATCGAAAAGCACGGTCGCGGCCGAAAAAAGAAGGCGAGTCAGCAGGAGCAAATTTTGCAATATATATTTGATTACAATTATACGCGGCGGCGTAAAATCGTTCCAATGCGCTTACATCAGTCGCTTACCGGTTATACCTATCCGCGGATCGATTCTTTTTTCTTTAACATGAGCGATGCGTATCTGAATTCGAGAATTATATTGAAGGAAGCGGAAGAACAAGGGTACCTTAAACGGACGTATTTTGATACTCAACACCTTTGCAAGAGTTGTAATAGTGGATTTTTAAATTACCATGAGGTATGTCCGCGATGCAATGAGCATAACCTGAAGGCTTCGAATTTGATTCATCACTTTCGTTGTGCTTATGTAGGTCCTGAAACAGATTTTGTATTCCACAATAAGTTAGTCTGCCCGAAATGCTCGGTGCAGCTTAAAAATGTGGGTGTAGACTACGATAAACCAGGTAAAATGTTTACCTGTAAGAGCCAAAGCTGTAATCACCAGTTTCAGGAGGCACCGATACAGGTGTGCTGTGTGGACTGTGGAACGAAACAAGAGCCTTATGAGCTGGTGGTCAAAAAGGTGTACCAGTATGAATTATCCGAAAAGGGCATTCAACGTTTTCTCTTTAATGAAGATCAGGTAAGCTTACAGCATGGTTAGTCTATCGATTATAGTTGATTTTTGGGAAGACTATTTTCGCATGCTCCAACGGCTGGATTGGGAAACGATGATGAGGTGGGGTTGGTTTATTCTGTTGTTGGATATTCCACGTTATGTGATTGTGGAGGGGTTGGCTTTAATATGGAGCAGATCCCGTCGAATCATTACACGGAAAAAATGGAAACAAGCCCGTCAGATGCTTTGGACGGAATACCCCTTGGTAACCGTATTGGTGCCGGGGCACAATGAAGGGCGGCATTTGTCCAAGTTGGTGGCTTCTATGAAAAAGCAGACGTATCAGCATATCGAATTAGTTGTGGTGGATGATGGCTCTACAGATAATACGGCGATTATCGGACAGTCGTTTGAAAAAAAGGGCGACATCGATATCTTTTTACGCTGTGGTGAGCGGGGAGGAAAGGCATCGGCTGCAAATCTGGGATTGCGGTATGCAAAGGGGAAATTTATCGTGCATCTTGATGCAGATTCTTCCTTAGCGCCCGATGCATTGGAGAAAATCCTGATTCCTTTTTATCGGTATCCGCATGTCGGTGCCGTGGGGGGAAATCTCGTTGTGCACAACGAAAGCGATTCACTCACGACAACGATGCAGTATATGGAATATATACAGTCGATTAGCGTAGGGCGTATTGTGCTGTCAAAATTGGGTTTATATAAGATTGTTTCCGGCGCTTTCGGTGCTTTTCCCCGCAAGTTGTTGGATCGTATGGGAGGCTGGGATATCGGCCCCGGACTGGATGGAGATATCACCGTTAAAATAAGAAAGCTGGGGTATAAGGTGTTGTTTGAGGAAAACGCGGTCTGCCTGACGCATGTACCCACTACCTGGAAGGCGTTAACGAAGCAACGAAGACGATGGTCACGTTCACTGGTACGCTTCAGGTTACGGAAACATATCGATGTGTGGGTACCGGATAAGCACTTTTCCTGGCTTAATTTTGTCGCCTTTTTTGAGAATGTGTTCTTTGGATTTGTGCTCGATTTTATGTGGATCTTCTATACGCTTAAGATCCTGATTGTAGCGCCCGGCTTTTTATTGGTCTGGTTTCCATTTAAATATACGCTCTATTTGGGTATTGCCATTTTTCAATACATCTGTTCGTTCTTTGTCATCAATGACAGGAGCAAGATGTTGAAAATGTGTATTTATATTCCTTTAGTTCCGCTATACATGGGGTATTATATGCGACTGGTGAGAACGGTAGCCTATATCGGAGAAATGTTCTTTTACGAATCGTACAAGGATGTATGGAACCCGGCCAAGACATCAAAAAAGGCAAAAGAATTTGGTATGTAAATCATTATTAATAATTATAAATTTTATATGTTTATCACAAACACTAAAATCAGCGCGTTAGCTGTATCTCTAGCGCTATTGGCAAGTTGCACAAAGAATACGTATCAGACTGAAGCAGGTCATGGAGACGTTCTTTCGGACGCGGAAACATCGCTTTCGTATGATAAGAATGCTTTAGCCGCGAATGTATCTGTCGAAAATAGTCCTATTGCTTTCGATCGCCTGGGAAGTACATCGTTATTGGGTTTAGTAAAATTGACGAAACTGGCTTCGCTTACCGGCCAACAAGCAGTAGCAGGTTATACACCTTCGGCAACCGGAGAGGAGATTGAAGGCGGAGGGAACTATACTGTCAACAGCAGTACCGATGTATTGGTTGTGCCGGCAGGTAAAACCTTCTCCGGTCAGATTAACTTTAATGCTGCCGGTAAGCTTATCGTTTTGGGAACATTTACGGGTTCTACAAGCCTTCCGAACAAGGGAACATTAGAAATCGGAAACGAAGCGGTATTTACACCATCGGGCTTTAATGTGAATGGCAGTGCTGCGGTGGTCAACAACTACGGAACAGTGGTATTAAACAGTGGTTCTATACAAGGTAAATGGACAAATTATGCTCAGGTTACATTTAAATCCAATACAAGCCTGAATAGTGTCATGCAATTTGATAACTATTGTAAAGTGGTATTTGAAGGAAGGGTAAATATCAATTCGCTGTACAAAAACTGGAGCTATATGGTATTCCAGGAGGGATTCCAGTTAAACGGACAAGGGCAGTTGCAGAATCATGATGGTGCCTATACAGAAGTAAATGGTGGTACCATCGGTATTGACGGTGAAATAGTAGGGGGTACATCTGCTTATTCCCGCTTAGACATCAGCAATACAACGATTAATAACCTGAATGCGAATCTCGCGGTAACGGGTAAAATCGATATCAACTTTACAAATGCAGACGAGACTCGTTTTGCAGGGAAAACCGGAGCGGATGTAACCATTGGCCAGGATGTATATATTGCTGCTGCGGGATGTACACCGGCTAAAGGTAGCGGAGGTTGTGATGACAGCGCTTTGAGCTTTACTTTATTGGCTACGGTAACAAGCCCGGAGGTTAACGATGCGTTACTCAGTGCAACGGATGTACGTATCGCAGATGGACACGCTTATGTTTCTTACCATACCAATGATGAGGTGTATGGCAATACCCCAGGGGGAGCGATCCGTATATTTGATGTGCAGAACCCGTCTGCGCTCAGCTTAATCAGTGAAGCCCTTTTCACGAACATGGAGTTCAACGGGGTAGAAGCAAACGATACGAAGCTGTATGCGGCAGGTCAAAACAAGGCGGGAGCCCTGTTGTTAACTGCTCCGTTAAATAATGGTAACCTTGCTGTAAACGATCTGTCACAGTTCACCAAACATAAGTTACCGGCTGCATCGGCAAAGAATACCGTAAGTTACAACAATCAGCTATGGGTGGTATCGGGAGCTGCAAACGGTGGATTCTTTGCCCTTGATCCACAAAATGGATATCAGGTAGCACAGAACCTGTATACCAGTACACGTGCAAAATATAGTGCTAACAATGCGACACATCAGGCGTTTTTCGCTGCAGAATCGGATAAGGCATATTTACGTGTCGCAAAACTGGATGGATCGGATGTGAAAGAATATACATTCCCTGCATTGACGCAGCAAATTGTTGACGGAAAGAATGTGTTGGTATTGGATGATCTATACGCGTACATTGCGTTAAGTGACCGTGGAGTAGCTAAAATAGACCTGGCAACAGGAGAATTGAAAGCACATTTTGTGCCTAACGATTTCAGAAAAGACGGTAAAAAAGTATTCCGGGATAACGGATATACCAACGCTGTAGCGGTTGATGGCTGTTACCTTTATTTGGCAAATGGTGCTGATGGCGTTATTGTCCTGAATAAAAATACCTTCCAGGTGGTAGGAAAGTTCAACCTGCCTGAATCGACCAATTTCGTTGCTGCAAAATCAGGATTACTGTTTGTTGCTACAGGAAGAAACGGGTTGAATATTATTAAAATAAACTAATATTTCCCGGTAAAGTACATAAAAGGGGCTGGTCATTTTTTTTTGACCAGCCCCTTTTATCTAATATCTGACATCCATTTCTTTGATGTCGTAGATCCCCAGCTCATATACCCCATTCTGGTTGAGTACGGCAATGGCCGATTGCAGATGTGCCAGATCGGTGAAATCTTTTGCTCTTACCACCCATACGTACAATCCCTGCAGGGTATTCCGCAAAGTCGTGGTACGGTTTAGCAGTGACAGCATATTCGGGTTTTCATAGGCCATAATATACGATTTGATCTGAAGGAGCGCCAATAAGGCGGCGGTAGAGGGTTGCGTATGCATCGGAATACTAATGCTTAGTTCTATGCCCTCCTGGGCACACCACTGGCTGCTCAACAAAATTAAGGTGTTGAAACGCTCGGTGTACAAATCTATATTTTGTTTGTAATCGGCCAGTATATGCGGTTCGATGTCAAGATGAATCGCTGTAAAACCTGCATTTTTAAAGCTGAGCATTTTAGCTTCCAGATTCGGAAAACCGTGGTCGGTCTCTACATAGCTGTTTTCTCCGAGTAGGCGGGCTACCGAGATGTTCGCTGATGAGGCCATCTGTAGAAAATCCTGTACTTTGGGCGACTGGTCATCACCCGGAGAAACAAATACTTCTTTGCATTGTAGCCGGTTCAGGGCATTTACGATGTAAGCATTGCTGTTGTCCTGAAAAAAGGCCTTCCAGGCATAGGTGCTCACCTGGCTGCCCCATAATGAATCGGTCGGCGCATTCAGTCGCTGACAGGGATGCTCCCTAAGGAGTGTCGAAATAGGGTAATCTGTTGCGTTGTTCTTCGCGAAATGATGCCTGTGACTGTTTGCCGTCGCAGAAAAAGATAGTGATATAAACAAAGAAGCGGTTAAAATTGCTGTTGTCTTCATGTTTTTGTTGATAATTTCAGTACGTTAATAAAGTGGTTTATTTCGTTAGCGCAGCTGCCAAGAGCCAAAGATTCCATTGTGGATATCGTTGTTTGCATAGAATCCTCCGTATACTTGCTGATCTGTGGCAGTGTACAGATGGGTGGATAAATGTATCGGATGGAATAAGCTATTGGTTAGATAAGGGGCAATATGCTGATCAAATGCAGGTGAGACAGAGGCCAGTTGCCCGATGAGATTATTTACAGTACTGCCTTTCAGCGTACTCCTCTGTATCCTTGTTGCTCCATCGGCCGGATCAATAGATAATGTAAAATCATAGTCGGCCCGGAAAAGCGTAGCACCTTGGGCCGATGAAAATGTTGTACGGACAGTTACAGCGGTAGGGCTATTAAAAAGAAGCTGAATGGTCTTAACTTGCCAGCCTTTTTCCGACATCGTATTTTCGTATTGTCGGTAGTGCGTTTGGAAGTCAAGACCTCGGTTTTTCGGATAATCCGATGTTGGATCATACGTTAAGGATGCAACCTTGCCCTCCGAAATATGCTGATGGAAGAGGTCCGGATCGGCTACGTTATCTGCCGCTGCAATACCGGAGGAATTTAAGGGATCTTCATCCGGCATGAGCAAGGCATCCGGATAGGTGTTGCATGCCGCCATACCGCAAAGCGGTAATAAATACAGGAGTGTCTTGTTCATATATAGTTGTTATAGGTATATTATTGTTATATCGCTTTATATCGCGAATGGTTTATCTCATTTTTATTTTTCTAAAATAGTGATCGTACGGCTCTGGTTGTGTAACTTTTCTGTGGTCGATTAAGGTTATTTTTTTGTTAAGCTTGATTTCTAGTGTTGTTAAAATTTTTTATATGGACATTTATGTTGATATTTGTAACACGAACCTTACAACAGCGTAGGTTAGATGAAAAACCACATTTAATATTATTAATCCACGAATGCAAACTATTTTTATTATTGGGGGCGGTTTGTTAGCCTTGGCCTTCATTCTCATTTACCAGTATAGGCTGTCGCGGCGCTTGCAACGGTATGCCCGGTTGCGTGTTAGTATATTGAAAGGGGATGGCAATACACCCGATAAAACAAAGGGTTCCTTTATGTTCTATCTCCATGCAGGGGATAGTCGCCTGCGGCAGGTTGTCGTTACGGATTTACGTTTTTCTGATGCGGCATTGCGTGTGAATACATTTGATAAGCTATCTTTCGAAGTAAATACTATAAACGAAGAGCTTTCTGCACGTTCCATCGGGTTTAGCTGTAGAAACAGCGTGTTGAACCGAATAGACGGCAGCAAAGCAGCCTTAACGATAAAAGGATATGTAGTGCTCGAAAAAGAAGGTAAAACCGCCTTTGTGTACCGTACGAAATTAGATGTGACGGCATAGATATAATACTTTCGCGGCACTTGTGCTTTTCTCTTCCTGTTACCGCTATTGCCATCCTGGCCGATGGCAATAGAAATTACCGTCCAACGATCTATATTCAGGAGTTTATGGGTACAAGCCTTACTTATAGATTCAATAGTTATAAGATATTGGATCAGGATGAGGCCGTGCTTCGGGCAAATGACAATCCATTTGCGGTAGTGGTACTCACAGCACTGCTGGCAATCCTACACCGCAATGTTACCGATGAGCAGCTGAAAGAGATCAAGCAGATCTTTATGCAGAAATGATCAAGCGTGAGATGGATAAGGATACCCGGCAGGGTATATACGATTTTCTGGCACGTTATGTGAGTTTTCAAAATCAAACAATGTTCGTTAAGTTTCATCGAAGAGTTAATTTTTCATAGGTCGATGAGAGAACGTTAAAAATTGTTTTGCTACACAATTTTTAACTAAGTTTGAGAAAGAAGTAGAAGTAAAAACCGGGAGGAGTACTACCATGGGAACACGAGAGTATTTATTGGAGAAGGCCAAAAGTGAAGAACGCGCAAGAGCCGAGGCTGAGAAGCTAGAGGCAGCTCTGGAATTCAAGAAATTGGGCGTATCTGATAGTGATATTGCAAAGGCATTAGGCCTTACAGTTGATCAGGTAAAAGCACTTTAATATCAATCCTAATTAGGCACGGGAAAAAGTCTACGTACCAGCAGTTTGCATATACTGACGAGGAGGGAGCACGGGGAATGTAATTTTGGATAATAAGATTTTAATATTATTAAATTAGGCTAGAGTTATTGTTTTTTTATCCAGTAATTCTTTCGGGAATCCATTTTTTTCCAAAAAAAGCTTTGATTTGTTTGCTTTTTTTATAAAATAAGGGTCATTACCGTAATCACGAACGTGATTTTGGACATTACTCATTGTTTTTTTATTTTCAAGATTTTTCATTTCGAACCTCCTGTTATATACAAATATACACCATTATTTACGCACAACCAAAAACGCTTCATAATTGACCTGTTTTTCAAAACGTCGCCAATCTCCCTCCGCATATCCATACACAGTTTCATTTTTTAATAAACATTGCCGTTTGGAAGGTAACGATTTGTATATTTTTGAAAAATATTTAGCAAACTATGCCGTCTTTCCGAACGAGGTTACGAGGAGGAATCTATGGTTAAGAAGGAAACATGTCCAGATATTTCTCTCCGCAGAATTCCCTTCGGTCGGTTCCCGCGCGAGCAGAGGGCAGAGTTCTAATCTGATATAATAGGATCGGTTCCGGCGGCAGCTCCATTCTGCTTGCTGTTTAGTTAAGATATATTTAAGGATCTACTGTAATTGTCAAGGTGATTATATGCTACTTCTATGTATTTTTCTTGGAATAGCTCCCGCTTTCTATTAGACCAATTGTGTATTGTTTTTACGATGTCCGCTTGTTCAATACTCGGGTTATTTTTCTTAACGAAATCAACAGTAGCTAATACTTCCAGAGATAGGGCGGACTGGAAGCCGTCTATCAATTTAAGTAAGTTAGAAAGACGGATCCTTTGTTCGGGACTGAGTTCCCTTTTTACATATTCACTAATCTCTTTTACTTTGTCGTATTGAAGTTCCAAAGGCTCAAATGCCGTCGCATTCATTTGCTCTAGCCCTTTAAGGTATTTACCATTCAAATGATGTAATAAGTGTTCAACACCCACGCTGTAAGGTCCGTAATGATGTGCCTCAAATTTTAACCTGTTAAAACTTTTTTCCCCAAAACGTTGTAAAAAATAAGCAAGTTTGTTAGCAACAAAAAGGCTGGTGTTTTCCCCCAATGATTCATAATAAAACATAGCATAGAGCAACATAGCACGCGCATGCGTGAGTTTTACTTGCTTGTCGGTCTCCTGTTTTTTTAGGATGTCCTTTACGGCCGCATTAGGTTCGTAAACTTGAATGTTGACATGCGTTAGGTGTCCAAGATATTCTTCCATCATAGATTTTACCTTTTCCCATTTCAAGCCTCCGTTTCCACAGCCAAGGGGAGGAATTGCAATACTTTCTATATTGTACTCCTTAATGACTTTCACCAATTCCTCTAATCCTTTCTCAATATATTCATATTTGGATTTAAGATACCACTCCGTCTTTGTCGGAAAGTTAATGATAATCTTTTCCCCGTCTAGTATTGCTTCTTTCACGACCAATAGCTTGCCCGGTTGCAATTCTTTTTGCTTGCAAGCAGCAACATATTCTTTGTAATTGTAGGGGAAGCTCTCCTTGAATTGTAAGGCAATACCTTTCCCCATTACACCCACAGTATTAACAGTGTTCACTAATGCATGTGCATCGGCTTCGAGAAGATTACCTTTTATATATTTCATCAATAATAATAATTATTATTCGGGTTTACCTTTACTGTAATATTTAACGATAATTCGTTTACAATATTATCAATAAGCTCTTTAACCTTGTCATTGTAAGTAGCAATTCCACTAATACAATTAACGGGTACATGGTATTTAACTAAGAATTCAGCTTGCTTTCGTCGAACACGATCAAAATCTTCTTCTATGTTGCTCCAATAACGTTGGTTTACGAGATTCCAATCCACCTGATCCAAATGTCTAGTGTCATTGTAGAATTCAGAAATAGCAGTTTTTGCATGTCCGTTGGTAAAACACCAATGTGGACAGCATTCTATAATATCATCTACTTTACATACAATATATATAATGTCACTTTGTGGCCTTTTTGTGATACCTCCATTACCGTCTCTTATTTTTAGAAGCATGGGCGATAAAGGACCAAAATAAAACGGTACATAATCGCCAAGAAGGCCATTAGGTGGATTAATTTTTACCGAATAGTTATTTCGTTTAGTAATCAACTCCGTATCACCGATGTTTATATAATCGGGATCCGCCATAGTATGATGTCGTGTAAACAAACCATGCCGCAGTATATACTCCACGTTGTCTATATGGACAATACGGTATACTCTAACTATATCAGGTTTGTTTGCAGGCATAACTATTTGTCAAATATAACGAAGTTTTTCTTTTGTTTATCTTATCTCGTATTTGTTTTTAATGGTGTCAGTGATCGCTGTTCAATTAGTCCAAGAAACTGTTGGCCGTCGTTTCCGCTATAATGAGGTGCACAACGTTTTGACGTTTCCTTAGACGGAGTTTCTCTCTCTTCTTTCGGCGATTTTCCTATAGCAGAAAGGAATTTTCCGATATCTTCCTTTAAAGATTTTTCATAACGACTTTCCATTTGTAAATTTACTTTTGCGCTTATTTACTATTCGTTAACTGCAAAGCCTTTTTACCTGCTTCTGTCGTATAGTATGCTTGTGCAGGGCTATTCTTACTTTCCTTGTTGGTGTAATCGAGCCAACCGTACATTATTAGTTTGCCAGCGACACGTTGAAAGGTGTTGTGAGTATCATCAAGGCGTACGAGTTTATCCAGAATATACGACCGACTTTTGGGAATGTGGCAATGAATCAATATGTCCACATACCGTTGGACGTCAACTGGACGTAATAACAGTGCTGCTTTTTCGCTATCAATTATCCTTACTTGCTCTGTTACTTGATTTAATCTTGCTGTTCGGATTTTTTCGATAACCTCAGGGTCGTTTGTGTCAATATTGAATATGTCGATTTTTAGCCAGTCTTCAACTTGTAGATTGAATTCAGAAAATATGCGTTTTAGGATTACCACCGTAATATTCTTTCCTTTTTCATATCCTTGATATTGCGAGTAACTCATGTCTATAGTGTCCACAAATGCTCTTATTGTTGGGAATCCCGACGCAATTCTCATTCGTTTCAAGAAGGCTCCTAGTTGCTTTAGGAAAATTTCATCGTTGAGTTTTGGGTCGGATAGCGCGTTGTTTTCATTATCATTCTTCATGCTCCAATTTCGGAGTAATTTTTTATGCAATAAATCCTATATTTAGGATAATTTATTTTTGATTTTAAATATATGTTATTATATTTGTTTTTGAATGTTTAAGTTATTTTAAATACTTTATGTATTGATCATTTTATAAAAATAGAGATAAGTTACTTGTTCTACTTATACTGAAAAAGTAATAAATTAATTTACGAGCCTCGTGACCGGAATCTGGAAAATTTTGTAGTACGAGTGTAAGTGAAGCGCTAATGTCCTACCTTTGTAGGATAGGGCTGGCGCTCGCTTATTCTAATTGTACTACAGCTATCTCGAAAGAGGTGGTGGCCCTCCAGAGCCGCGGTTGCAATTTAGGATGCGGGCGACCAGTTTTTTAAATTTTAAACAATTGGTGACCAATCTAATAAGGCTCGTTTAACTATAACGAGTTATGAGAAATCTAAAAAGTCAAGTATTAAGAAACAAAATCTCAGCCCCCGAGTAGCTCGGTAGGGCCTAACTCCGTTTACGGAGTTTTCAAAAATCGATGAATGCCTGAAGAGACGTTATTTTACCTTTATTATGATATTGTAAAAAGGGCATTTCGATTACCAATCTACAACTAACGTAATTAGACCGAAGGCTTAGCATCTGGCTGGACAGGAGGGGTGGTAACCTACCTAAAGAGGTGCAAGTTCGGAGGTCATCATGAAATAACTTTAAAAATGAAGAATTTTTACAAGGGTGGGAGAGAACTGTGCTATTTAAAGCGGCTATCTCATCTTTTCAAATCAAATAATAACCGAAGCCGAACGCTGTTCAGCTTCGTGCTAAGTCTTATATGTGTGTTGTTTAGTGATGCCCAGGCGCAGTCGGCTCGTACGCTCGGAGGAGTGGTACGCTCGGCTGCCGACGGGCAGATCTTAGAAGGTGTATCCATCTATACCGACAAAGGAGGGGAGAAGACCAGCACGGATCGACAAGGTAAATTTAGTCTACGTGTCGGAGCTGCCACTGGCATATTGCACATTAGACATATCGGCTTTACCGAGCAAAGTATTGCTTATGATGAAACGACTGCAGTTCTAGAAATCGGATTACAGCCGGCCGAAAACCAGATTGAAGAAGTTGAGGTCGTAAGCACGGGATATCAGCAGATACCAAAGGAGCGGGCGACGGGAAGCTTCGTGCATATTGATACGGAAACTTTAAGATTAAGGAATACGACTAATATACTTGAGAGCCTAGAAGGTACATCTGTTGGCCTTCAATATGATAACAGAACAGGTACTTCTAGAATAAATATTAGAGGTATTAATACGTTTAACGATCTGAGTCAGGGGCCACTTATCGTAGTGGACAATTTTCCTTTTTCCGGTGATATCTCCCAAATAAACATAAACGATGTAGAATCCGTGACTTTGTTGAAGGATGCGGCAGCAACATCGATATGGGGAGTACGGGCAGGGAACGGTGTGCTGGTAATTAATTTAAAAAAAGCTAAAGTTAGTGATCACCTGTCGGTACAAATAAATCATCGTGCCATTTTAAACGAAAAGCGGGGCCTCATGAGACTACCCAATATGTCAAGCTCTGACTTTATCGAGATGGAGAGGTTGCTTTTTGAAAAAGGTTTTTACGACAGCAAATTAAATGCGGTCAATAAAAAGCAATTTATCTTTTCACCAGCTGTTCAGTCACTGCAACAGTACAGAACAGGAGCAATATCGATTGCAGAACTGGAAGATGTCTTAACGGATCTCGGTAACCATGACTATAGAAAGGAGCTTATGGATTACTTTTATCGTAAACCACTTAGCAATCAGACCAATATTAATTTAAGCAGAGGTGGAAGCAGAATGGGATATAATCTGGGCGTTATGTATCAAAAAGATAGTCCCGAAGACATTTTTTCTCAAAGTCAACGTGTAAACCTTAGGTTGTCCAACCAATTTAATATTGGCCCCAAGTTTACTATACAGTCAACCATATTGCTCAATTCTAGTTGGGAAAACCTTCGGCAACATGGTATGGGATATGGTTTCTCTCCTGGTGGGGGGCTCTCCGGTATATATCCATATGTCAGGCTTGTGGCTGAAGATGGAAAGGGAGCCGAAGTGCCTCATTCCTACAACATGGATTACTTAAACACACTACTAGATGGAAAATTGCTGGATTGGAAATATAGACCATATGAAGAGCATCAGCATAACTCATTGAAAGCAAATACCGATTATGTGAATACAAATCTACAGATTCGTTATAAGTTTTTTGACGGATTTTCCGCTACATTGATACATGGCTTTGAAAAACAAATTGGGACTTCGAGACTGATTAACGATGTTGAATCATTCTACACCAGAAATCTTATCAATAGATTTAGTCAAGTGCAGGGCGACCAGGTTAAATATATAATCCCTATGGGAGGTATTGTAACTGCGAGCAGTAATAGTATATTAGCCAATAGACTCCGCGGACAATTGAATCTAGATAGATCATACGGAAAGCACTATATAACCGCTATGACCGGAGGAGAACTGAATGATAATCCTATTCGTACATCTACTCACAGAAATTATGGATTTGATCCAGAAGTGTTGACTACCGCAAAAGTTGATTATGTCAACAGTTATCCCGTATTTGATGGGTTATCATCAAACTCGAATATACCCTACCAAGATTCATATGCTCTTCGGAACAACCGTATTTTATCATTTTATGGCAATGCGGGATATACTTATAATATGAAATACACGTTATTCGGATCGATACGTAAGGATGGTTCCAATAATTTTGGTGCAGAATCTAACCACAAATGGAATCCTTTGTGGTCTGGGGGAGTGTCTTGGAACTTGGACAAAGAATCGTTCATAATGAAAAGTAGATTTGTGGATCGACTACAGCTTAAAGCTACTTTGGGGCATAGTGGTAATATAGGCGCAGGAGCACTGGCGCGTACTGTGCTTATTCATTCTTCAAATAATCCATGGACCAGTCTTCCTTTTGCTCAAATCAGCCTACCTCCTAATCCGCAGCTGAAATGGGAGGATGTTCGGATGATGAATCTGGGAATAGATTTTTCACTATTCTCAAATAGCTTTTCAGGATCAATGGAGTATTTTACAAAACTCTCAACTGATCTGATAAGTGCAGATCCGATCGATCCCACAACCGGTTTGGCGACTGCTCAACGAAATGTGGGTAAACTCAAAGGTAAGGGAATGGATGTTTCATTGTCTTATAGACAGGACGGCGAAGTCTGGAGCTTCTCAACAACACTTAATGTTTCTTATGTTAAAGACGAAGTTTTGGAATATAGGGGGAACTTATTGAGTTCCGTTAATTACATGGGCAGTAAAGGGGAGTCCTTACGTCCGGTCGAGGGCAAGAGATTGTATCCTCTTTACAGTTATAGGTTTGAAGGTCTAGACCCAGAAACAGGCGATCCGTTGGGTTTATTAGCGGGGGCGCAGTCGAAAGATTGGGCTGCGTTGGTTAGGGACTCGTTACAGAACGTCGTTTACCATGGCACATCCCTGCCACCGTATTACGGAAACTTTACTATCCGTCTAGGGTTTAAAAATATAAGTTTACAGTCTAATCTAATGTTTAAATGGGGACACTATTTCCGAAAGAATACGATAAACTATACCTCTGCATTTAGCTACAATACTTATCATGAAGATTTTGCTCTACGATGGAGAAGCCCGGGCGATGAATCAAATACATTCATTCCCTCTATGAACTATCCTGCGAATTCGAATAGAGATAATTTCTTCAATTATTCGGATGTATTGGTGCATCGAGGTGATCTCATACGTTTGAAAGATATTGCACTCAGATATCTATGGACTCCAAATATTAAACAAGATCGTAAATCAAAAATAGAATTTGGATTGAGTTGTTCCAATATAGGTCTTTTATGGAGAGCCAATAAGGCTGGAATTGATCCAGACTACAATATTCTACCACCATCAAGATCCTACAGCTTTACTATTTCACTTATCTACTAATCAAATAAATCATGAAAATCTACATAAACATATTTATTTTATTCGTGTTCATGGCCAGTTCCTGCTCTAAATTTTTAGATGAAAAGCCTGATCAATCACTTTCTCAGTTGACAAAACTTTCCGATTGTCAGTCGCTTTTGGACGCGGTTACCTACATAAATTTTTCAAGATTTCCTTCTTTGCTGGAATTGGGGACGGATGACTTTTACCTTAGCGAAACATCTTATAATAGTCTGAATGATTTCGATCGTGCGAACTATATATGGGCAAAAGAGCCCATTTACTCTAATATTAACAGAAATACGGAATGGATGGGGCCATATGTGCCTGTAATGTACAGCAACGTCGTTTTGGAAGAAATTGGTGATATCCCCGTTTCTTCCAACGAAGAGAAAAAACAAAGAGATGAAATCATTGGGGCAGCATTGTTCATTCGAGCTTTCAGTTTTTATCAGCTTGCTCAAGTCTATGGAGAACCATATACAAATGTTTCGCAAACACCAAGCCTAGGGATTGTTTTGAGACTGTCGTCCAATTTCAATGATTTAAGTATCCGCTATTCCGTACAAGAGACCTATAAACAGATTATAGATGATTTGGAAAAAGCGATCCCTATACTCCCCGTTGACGTAGTCGTTCAAACCAGACCAAGTAAATCTGCTGCATATACGTTGCTAGCCCGTGTTCAGATGGTAAAAGGCGATTATACGGAAGCTATGAGATATGCCAGCGAAGCGTTGGCACTCAAGAGTGAACTCTTGGATTATAATGACGTGAAAATCGATGATGCTATCCCATTCCAACGCTTCAACAAAGAAACGATATATTTTGCTACTAGCGGGGGATCTGCCATGTTGGGAGTGAACAATGCTGTGATAGATGAGGAATTATATGTTAGCTATTCGTCAGACGATTTGAGAAAGTCAATTTATTTTCAGCAGAATACTACGGGCAATATATCTTTCAAAGGCCACTATCACGGTGAAGTAAACAGTTCGTTCTTCGTGGGATTGACGACGTCTGAATTATATTATATCATGGCTGAATGTCTAGTACGGAATAATAGCTTATCAGAAGCTGCACAATGGATCAATAAAATAAACAAGAAAAGAATGAAGAAGGGAAGTAAAACTGATATTGCGTTAGAGGATTATGAAGATCCTCTTGAGATTGTGCTAAGTGAAAGAAGGAAAGAACTGTTATTTAGAGGTGTTCGCTGGTCAGATCTACGTAGATTGAATCAAGATCCAAGGTACGAGAAAACAGTTGTGCGGAGAGTGGGAAACGAAACATTTTCGTTGAAACCCAACGATCTTCGTTATACATATATGATACCTCAGTCTGTCATAGAAATAACTGGTATTGAGCAAACCAAAAGATAGGGGAACGATGAAGATCACGATAATTTTTAGCTTGTTGGTTATTCCTTTTTTGACATTGGCACAACAGAGATTAAATCCAGATACTAAGGAGAATAAGATTGATATTGAGCATATTTCGAATGTATGGAACTATCAAGGACAACGTATTGATGGAAGAACGTTGCAGGGTAAAAGTATCATCTTAGACTTTGGAAGTATCTATTGCGCACCATGCGTTGCTTCAATCAGGAAACTAGATAAAATTGCTGAAAAACATGCTGACATAGTCGTATTATTCGTCACAAAAGACAAGTACGATCGTATTGATGGTTTCTTCTCCAAAAACTCGAACTTATTGAAGAATGCGTATGTTGTATTTGAAGATACGAGTCTTAATAAACTTTTTCCGCATGTTTTTGAACCTCATGTAGCTTGGCTTAATGCTGAACATGTTTTGAAGTACATAACAAATTCTGATGTTATTTCAGAAAGTTCTATAGCTAGCTTCATCGCTGGAGAGCCACTTGAGATGGGATCTAAATCAGATTTTATACATGATGCAGAACGAGAAATGTTAGTCTGGTATAAGGAATTAAAAGGTATGCAGACACAATCGTTTCGATATAGATATGCTCTCTTGGGAAAGCATATTGAAGGTGTTGCGTGGAAACAATTTCAAAGAGTTGACTCTGTAAGCCGAAACGTAAGATGGGGCGGCGTCAACGTTCCCATTTTGACAATCTACTTAACCACTTTGAATAAGAAAAATTTAATGATGACGCAGATAATCACCGATGGTGTGGATGCATCAGATTTACACTATATAGAACAAGATATTCCTAAATCGATTTGGGAAACCAAACATACGTACTGTTATGAATTTAGGGATACTTGGCCTATTGATGAGAAACAGTGGCATTTATATGTAAAGGACAATCTGGATAATTTTTTTAAGTTTCGTACAGATTTTGTCTATAAAAATAGGGAATGTTGGATCTTGAAATGTAAGAGCGAAATTAATAAAGCAGTAAAGCAGAATAAAGAAGTTTTGGGTTTTAATGATGCTTTTTGGGGATGGATAGGGACAAAGAATAATAAGATCGGAGGGACTCCTGTTATTATCGATGATAACATTTCTTCTTTGGATTTGAAAAAGCTGGAGTGTAGATTGGATCAGGAGGCATCACTTGAAACAGTAAATAAATATCTTGAACCTCATAATTTATTTTTTGAGGTCCAAGATATCATTATCGAAACACTTACTTTTAAGTCTCTGGATTAGTTTTTCATAGAGACTGTCTCGTTAGGTCCGTTTTGCTGTGCATCCTCGATCCGATCTTGGATAGTCTGTCCTGAAACAGAAGAGGGTGCACTCAAATCTGGCACTTCGGGGCTAGAACTTGGTTTTACCGGTGCTTTGATTTGACAAAATTTAGTGTTATTAATACATGTGGCGTCTTGGTTAGATGCTCTACTGTAATTAGATTCTTCGCTATGATCAGGACTTGTTAGTTCGGGATTTCCGTTGTAATCCCAAAATAGTTCATCATCATTGAGAAGTAATTTTGAATTTGTCGATGCCCAAGAACTAGCACCTACTGCTAAACCTAATAGTGCTACTCCCAGCACCAATGTTTTTGTTGTTTTTTTGATTAAAGTCATTTTAGTAAACTTATAATTGTATAATTTTTTAGTCGTTTGATAGCCCACATACCTAGCCCAAACCAAACTGCATTGAATATCAGATGTGTGTGCCATCCCATTGCTTCGATCACGCCACCACAATGGCAAAGCCTGTCTTCTACAAAAAGTAACATCAGGGCAATATATAGAGTAAAGACGCCCATAAGTAAGGTAGATGTCCACAGCCCCCATCGCTGTGACGTTCTCCAAGGGTAAACCAATACAACTGCCAGTAGGATTTCAAGAAGGGGGATACCCCAGCCGATAAATTCGGCATATTGTCCTAATACCGGGATACGTTTGTTACCCTTTACGAAGGTCTCCATATTCACTAACTTATTATGTCCCGTAAACATGTACAGAAAGGCGTAGCCGTACACCACCACCCAATAGCTCCGTTGAAATAGCCAATTGGATTTACGTATAATCCACTGCCAGATCTGTTCTGCCCCTGCTTTGATACTGCTCTTTACTGTTGTGAGGTGCTTTTCCATTTTTAATTGCGTTGTATTATGATCTGTCTTTCGTATGGTGATCCCTTGACCGCTTCCGCCACTGAACCATTGTGTTGCTTTGTCTACCGGCCTGCCCGGGAATACCGCAAATTTTCTTCTATAACATTTCATAACCTAAAGTTTACACTACAAAGAAAAGGCAGAAAAAGCACGAAAGTGTTGCCGTTTTGCGGAACCGGTGTTACCCTTTTCGCTGAAATCATGCTTTAGCTATCTCCCGCTTCCGAATATGGCCGACTTTGTATAGGCTATCGGCGTCATGCCCGTTTCCCGTTTAAAAAATCGGTGAAACGCCGTGCGGTGATCAAAGCCACAGGCTATGGCGATATCCCATGTGTTGCGATGGCCCCCTGTAGTGAGGAGATTCCTGAGTAGCCCCTTTGCTTTCTCGACCACACATTGTTGCTTGTACGTGTTGAGCGTAATACCACATTCTTCTTTGAATACATCACCAAGCTGACTCAGGCTGATGTTCAGCCTTTCTGCTACGGAATCCAATTCCAACTTAATACCATAATCCGCTACCTCTATTTCAATAATCTTTTTAGCCGAGGTAGTAAGGTGCTGTTTGTAATTGCCGCCCACCTGCTCACGGAGCACGCTGTCTCGCGATAGGTGGTGCATCGTCCGCAGCTGCTCGCTGATTAGGATACTATTGTCCATACTTCCTTTCCGGAGGTTGCGGCATATATGCTCGATGTAGGCTGCCGTGACTGCATCAACGGCAAAGTCGACGCTGCATACGGGATAAGGTCTGTTCTCTAAGTGGGCCCGCAACGGTGGCTGCATGAACTGGAATTCCTCGTCTGCGCCATACCGGAATATACCCGTGTCAAAATAAAAGCTGAACAGGCGATGCTTTCCCGCTGATAACCTAAGCTCATAGCTTCCGGGCACCAGGTATGCGTACACGGCACGTTGCCCCTCCAGATGCCACACCAACTGTTCTCTATCATCCCATAATTTGACCGTTCCACGTTTTTGCATCAGGTAGAATACATGCACATCTTTTTTCGTGACGTTAACGGGGATACATACAGGTTCGTCGATTACCATATCGTAATGCTGCAGGTAGCCGTACCAGCCCTTGAAGCGTTGCTTGATACAGCTGCGGTTTTCTTTTTTTCGGTATTCGATCTCCCCATCGCTGAAACGCAATGAAGGACTGGGTGTGTTGGATTGGCGCGGGTCGATTGGCCGGCCAAAGATCCCGTCCAGATCTGGAAAGAAGGTTTTTTTCATTTAGATTTTTTTTGTACCCCCTTTCCTTGTATTGCAGGTGGCGGAGATCCGTTTGTACTTGCTATTGCAGAGCCGTCACGTTCAAAGGGTAGGTTAATAGACTTGGTCAATTTCTTATAGGGAATGTACCAGGCACAGCAGTTGTACCAGATCATAATCATGGCAAAATGATAGAGCCCCATCGTAAGGGCAATGCCAGCATGTAGGCCGCTGATCGCGATCCAGATGCACCGGCGTGTGTGTTTGCCGAGCCAAGCTAGGGGGTAGACCAGCTCGACCAGTATAACCGCCCAACCGGCGGCTATCCAGAGGTACGGCCAGGTGCCCCAGTTCAGGGATATGGGAATAGCGCTGCCGATGTAGGCCTGTTGAACGGCTTTCCACAGCGCCTCGCCATTATGCCAGCTACCGCCCATAAGCTTGCTCCAACCACCAAAGATATACACCACGGTAAGTTGCCCCTGCAAGGCCAATAGGCCAATTTTTGCCCAGTTATTCGGTAGGCCGGATGTTAGACGTCCGGGGTAAAAACAGCAGGAAAAGAATAGTCCGGTCTGCACCAGGTAATCCACGCCGTATGCCCAGTTCGGGTCGGCAATAAAAAGAGCCTGATGCAAAAAAAGTAACAGCAGGCTGCTTAGCCTAACTTGTAGTTCGAATACCAGTGCGAGGCACAGGCCTATATAGAGAACCGCCAAGAGATGGACGGTTGGTAAAGTCAACGTTTGTAAATAGGGGATAGCATCTGTTAAGTCGTAGATGCTCCAGCCAATAGGACGCTGCCGTAGATGCAGTAACGCCGGTTCTATCAGCCCGTTGGGGCCGTAGAGCAAGGGCAAGTCGATCCAGAGTTGGATCATCTCGATTGCCAGCAGCAAACCAATACCTCGAGGCAGGCTGCGTAAGGCATTGGCGGCTTGTGTTGCTTGGCTAACGCTGGGTAGCTTCATGGTAGCAACGTTGATCAAACAGTTGGATGTAGCGTACCTGAAGCGATCCGGTTTCGCGGATACTGGACAGACTAGGGGGCGATTTCGCCAAAATACTGACATCGACTACAGATGCACCGTAGCTGTCGGTCATGCGCTTAGCTAACGATCGCATGATGGCTTTGGCCAGGTTAAGGTCGGATGTAGGTCGCACCGTGTCCTGATCGATAAAGACCTCGTTGAGATCTAAAAAGCTGCTGTAACGCAGCTTGCCTGCACGGCTCCGGAGTCCCGGGTCGGGCAATGTGAGGATTTCTTCGGCACCGCTAAAGGAAAGTTGGATACGGGTGTGGAAGGTGCTTCCGACCGAAGGGCCGAAAAATCCGTAACCTCCGTGGATGCCCGTAAACTGGGCGTAGTGCGAAAGAAGGGGCAGCTGCTGCAACCATACGAGGCCAGTGGCTGGTCGTGAATCTGCCGTCTGTGGTGCTGTACTGTGCAGCTGTTGTACATTGTGCAGTATACTGATGCCCAAATGTAGAAATACCAACGTGAGTACAAAAAGATGCTGCCCCCTCATCGCACGTGCTAATTTTCGTAATTGGCCAGAAACTCGTCAATGGACAAGGTTTTCACGTCACCGGTCGTTTTTGTTATCAAATTTTTCTTGATACCGGTCAGGTCTTCTAAATCCACCTCGGATGCTGCGATTACGATGGCCTCTTCAACATGGAGATCTGCCCCGTCTTGAAATTTGCTGCTTACAAACAGGGTCAGCGTAACGGCCAAGCCTGCTAAAATAGAATGCATAATGTTCATAGTATATCTGTTATGTTTTGTAATACGAAGCTCTCAAAACAGATCTGCAACCCTCGGCACCTTTATGAATTCTATAAGAAAAATCATTTATTCTGGCGCTTTTCGCAATTATTTTTAGCGATTGATGAAAATATAAAATCGAAAAAGTGACCCATATCTTTTTTTTGGACTATATTTTGAATAACTTATGCCCCTGTTTGCCTTATTGAAAAACATGATTTATGGAAAAAGTTAAAGTTGTTCTAATCGACGACGAGTTGTCAACGATGGGTAGCCTGCAAGACGAACTCGCTACCTTGCCGGTTTTTGAAGTATTGGGCTGTTACGAATCTGTGGGTCAGGCAATCGCAGGTGTCACCATGATGCCCGACATACCCGATGTAATCTTTTGTGATATCCAGATGCCGGATGTGCTGGGCATCGATGCGCTTCCCGACCTGCGCCAGCTCTCCCGGATGGTGGTATTTTGCACGGCCCACAGCGATTACGCTGCCGAAAGTTTTAAACTGAACGTGCCCGACTATATTGTAAAACCTGCCACACGCAGTGATCTGCTGCGTGTATTGACAAAGGTGGCAAATATGCGCGCAGGCAGTACCTCCGGTAAATCCGTAAATTATTTCCTCATTAAAAAGCCCAACCGCATGGAGTGGGAACCAACACCGTTGCAGGACATCTGTTTATTTGCAATGGACAACCAGGTGGTTAATATTTACGGATTAAAGGACGATAAACTACAACTGCTGGACAGTGTATCCATGACCATGCGTGAAGTGTACGAACGGGTGAAGGATACCAAACTTTTTCTATATGCCAGTCAGTCTGCAATTGTAGCGGTCAATTACATTCAGAAAGTACGGACAGATGCGAAGAAAAAAGGGGTTTTGTTAACAGGAAGGGAGGAGTGGATTTCCATTAAAGCACTTGGCGAACCCCATTTTAAGGAATACCTCCGTCGACACAACCTGAAAGGGGGCGGAAAAGTTGGATCAACATAAAGCGGCTTACATCAAGCGGAAGATCATTACCGCTGTCTGCATCGTCATGTTACTTTATTACTACATGGTTTTCTTAGTACCGGATTCCTTCATCGGCTCTGCTGATTTTTTAGTGCTATTCGGCGCACAGCTCCTCATCTTTTTAACGGTATGCAAATCGTTAGGCCCATGGATATTCCGATATGAACACCGGGCCACCATCCGGATCATTGCAGCCTGTGCATTCCTAACAATTACACCTTTAATGCTGATCTTGATCATCAGTTTATGTACAGGTAGGGCAGAGTGGGATGGCGGTTGTGGCAGTATCGAACTCGGCAACTTAGCAGAGACCGTGTTCCCCTTCGTGTTGACCTATGTGGTCGGTATTTCTTTTTATGGCTGGAAAGGGCAGCTGCCTATACTTGAGGACAGGGAAGAGGCTATAGCCGCAAAGGAGGAGGCCCTTACCGCGAAAGAGGAAGCCATCGAAGCTAGAAAGGTTGCCATGCGTAAGCTTGAGCGATTAGAAGCGAAATTACGAACGCTACAATTGAATTACGAAGGACAGGAGATGCCTTCCCATTTTTTGGGAAATTCACTGGCTACCGTAAAGACTCTGGCCCTGCACGAACCGCAAAAGGCGGTCGAAGCCATGTCCATCCTTATCGAAATCAATAAAACGTACCTATTGCACCGAAAGCATTCCAATATCCCCCTTTGGGAAGAAATCAGCCAGATTACACGCCTGATTTCACTCTATTCGATCAGAAAGGGCAAACCGATTTTTTTTCAAATCGACATTACGGAGGATGACCTGGAGGATGTGCTGATCCCCATGATGCTCTTGTTAAATCTGGTGGAAAACAGTTGTCAATACGGCATGCTGACTAACCGGGAGAGACCGGCGATTCTCCGCGTCAGCAGGCTTACGGATGGTGCTGTGCATATTCTCGTGGAAAACGAATACGATGGCGAGGTACTGCCCGAAGTGACCCGCTCAGGCAAAGGAATCAGCCAGCTGAGGGAGCGACTGCACCTGCTTAATCCCGAAGGCAATAAGGTCGAAATACAACATAATGGCAGCCGATTTCGAGTAAATATCATTATGCGCATCCCAATTTTGCAGGTAGGGTAATGTAGATTTTATTTTTTTTACTATCTTGAGTCCGGATTCGGTGCTATGCACAGCGAAACCGGACTTAAACTTTTTATAAACTACACCATCTGCTGATGGGCTTTCTTTCCAAAAAAATGTATGGACTTGGTCAAATCCGCTTCACGTGGAATGTTTGTGCTGGAAGCGGAGGGAAGGTAGCTCCTGTGCTTGTACACCGGCTGGTCTTAACCGTCAAGACCATGACCATTTTTGAAAAAGAACTGTTAGAAAAATTAGAAGAATGCCTGTCAACATCCCGCGAAATCCGCGAAATGCTCCGTGAAAAAGAAGCGGACGCCATCATTTACCGTGATGCTGCCTATGCCATTGAACGGGTAGGTATCAGCAAGAGCACCCTACTCCGCGAACAGAACAAAGGAAATATTACCGTCGCTAAGGAAGGCCGCGGTGGAAAAAAATTCTATACCGATGCGGCCGTCGAACGCCTCCGCGTTCTCTACTGGGGGCTGGCGACCAAAGCCCCCAATTCCTAGGGACTTTTTTCGCCCTTTCTTCGGACGTTCTTCGCCCGTTTTTCGGCCAGTGCGTTACCCCAGCCTTACCTTTGTCTTAGGGCTGCCTTACCTTTTCGTGGATAGCCCTAAGATAATACTAAGGTAATACTAAGGCAAACCTAATATATCGGCCGAAGATGCTCGCCTATTGGTCAGAAGACAATTAGGGGTTAGAGACTAGGGGTTAGTCTCTTAACCTACTAACCTCTTACAACGTTTTTAGCGGGTCTTAATACTTCATACTCAATACTCACTACTAAAAGGTCTCTTCAACATCACTTCAATTTACTGGATAACCCGCTTCAATGCCGCTTCAACCGTGTTCCAACCCTTGTTTTTACTTATATCCCACCCTATGTTTGTCTTCGTAAAGCAACATATACCGGTATGAAAAAGTGCTTCACATTATAGTTTAACAATTAAAAAAAACAAAATGGGAACAATCAGAAATGGAATCAATGGTGGCTTCAAGGGTAAAGCCGGAAGTGTGATCGGCAGCAGCTGGAAGAGTATTGAATACATCAAGGGGCTGTACAAAAAGCGGACAAAGCCCGCCAGCGAAGAGCAGCTGATGCAGCAGGCGAAGTTTACAACAGTCATGCGCTTTCTGCTGCCCGCGATGCCGTTGATCCGTATTGGTTATGGGCAAAAAAAGGCAGATAAGGCCACGGCGGGAAATATGGCGCTGAAGGATAATCTACAGCTGGCCCTGGTCGGCGACTATCCGGATTATGCACTGGATTATTCCAAAGTACGGATCAGCGACGGCTTTTTCCTGGCAGGTGGAGCACCCACCGCGCTGGTCGACGCGGGCAACCTCGATGTGACCTGGGATCCGACACTGAGCTCCATGTACGACACGAGGGCAGATGACAAGGTTTATATCCTCGTGTATCAGCCTACGGTGGACGAATTCTTGACCACGCCCGAACCCCCGTTGCGTGGCGATGGCTCGGTCAGTATCACACTCCCCAACCATTTTTTGGGTGCTGCGGCATATATTTGGATCTTTTTTGCAGACCGCAAAAATGTAAAGGTGTCCAAGAGTACATACTTAGGTGAATTGGCACTCTAAACGAAGTTTAACCAAGAGGGGGTGCCGTAATCAGCTAGCGGATTACGGTAGCCCCTTTTTAACACAGAAGCGATGGAATGTATATCAAACTTTAAAAAAAAGAAGACCGGCGATGGCACAGATGGTCGCCTGGAAGTGTGGTTGCGGTTTAAGGTGGCCCGACAGTTTTTGACGCCATTGACGCGGCTCATCAATATGGGTTTTGCGACGAAGAAGCGCGGGAAGACCCCGCTGGGGCGAGCGATGTCGTATACCCTAAAGGGCTGTATGGAGGGGACGTATCCGAATATCCGGGTCAACCCTGAACTGGTGCAGCTCAGCAATGGAAGTGCGGTAATTCCGCTTTCTGCAACGGCCGAGCGACAGGGCGACCTGATCCAGATCAGCTGGCGTCCTGATTCCGACGGTGTCGGGTGTTTTCACGACGATGGCATAATCGTTTGCGCCTATCATGTCGAAAGTTCCGTGGCTGGTATTAACGAAATGGCTGCTGTAAGGAGCGATGGAAGAACAGAACTTGTGCTACCTGTACAACTGGCGGATAAACCCGTACACGTGTACGCCATGGCCCACTGCCGGGACAAAAAGAATTTTTCCAAGACCATTTATCTGGGGGAGCATTGGTGACTAGTGATTGGTGACTTTTTAGCCTCCTAACCTTTTCACTTCTTCACCTCTTAACCGACTTTACAAAAATATCAAATCTTAATGCGCACTACTAATAGAATGAACACAACAATAACACTCCATCTCCGACGGAAATACGGGGATAAAGGAACGAATGGCACGATCCATTTTCTAGGTGAACCGGTCTGCCATACCATTGAACTGCCCTGGCAGGATAATACGCCGAATAAAAGCTGTATCCCGGAGGGGCGATACAAACTTCAAAAGACACAGTACTATAAGCACGGGGAACAGATCGGTATTCCATCCGTGCAAGGACGGGAAGCAATCCTGATCCATGCCGCGAACAACGCCGAACAGCATCTACGCGGTTGCATTGCCCCGGTTACAAAACTGACCGGAGAAGGTCGTGGCGATGAAAGTCAAAAAGCACTCGATCAGCTTAAAGCCCTGGTGTATAGCCTGTGGGATATGGGAGCAGAAGTTTATTTGGAGATCAGGAGCTAGGGGTTAGTGATTAGGGGTTAGTTAGTGAGAAAGTTCTAACTTCTTAACCTGCTAACCTCTTACGACGTTTTTAGCGGGTCTTAATACTTAATACACATTACTTAATACGATGCGAACCGAGAGGTAAATCATCTTGATGAAGAGATGATTTCATCGAGCTCTCACTTACCATTAAAACAAATAATTACAAGTGAAACACATTATAAACAAAATCAGCAAAGCAGTACAGGTGGTACTACTTGCTCCAATCAAGTTGCCGGGTAAGGCACTGAATATTTTAAAATACGTAGCCATCGGTTTAGGTATCATCGAATCGGTGCTGGATAACGGGAAGCAGGAAGCAGAAATTCGGGATTCGGCATCGGATATCCGGGATCAGGAAAAAGATGTTGCTGGCATTGCTACCCTCGACGTCGCCGAAAAAGGTGCAGATCGGGCAGAAATGAGTGCGGAAGACAACCATTTAATCGGAAAGGAGGTGGGTGATGAATAGTCATGGCGGTGGTTGGTTTCCCGTTCTGGGCGGAAGCTGTTGCAGCATCATGGGGTTAATTCCGTGGCATAACCTCCTGCAGACGGTGATATTGGCTATTGTTGGTACATTGGTCAGTTACCTGCTCACGCGGCTATTGCAGGGCAGAAAGAAGTAGGAAACTGTCAGGGCTTAATAAACGAAAAGGGACGACTTATTATGGTCGTCTCTTTTTTATTAAAGTAAGTTCTCGCGTTCATGTTATCGGCGTTTAAATGTGACTTATATTCAATTCATTTTATTAAAAATTTTCCATTAACAAAAACTCTCTTAGAGAGATCTGATGAATCCCCCTGAAGGAGTTTTGAGGTCTGATAGTGTCCATCGATACAACATACTTGGGGTAATTATCCTCTATCAAAGATAAGTTACCAAATTCCCTTTGTATCGTTTTGTCGTCAATCAAGAGATAGCAGACCTGTATATACAGTCTTTCACCCTTACGTTCGCCCATAAAGTCGATTTCCTGATCCCCTTGTTTGCCTACAAATACCTCAAATCCGTTTCTGAGCAAATGCAAGTATACCACGTTTTCCATCAATTTAGCAATGTCGCCGCGAAAGTTAAAACTTCGGATGCTGTTGCGGAGACCAAGATCTTCAAAATAGTACTTTTCCCCGATTTCGAAGATCTTCATTCCTTTAACATCTGCTCGAGGCACCCGATGGATAAAATATGCGTTTGTCAGGGCATGGAGATAGTTGATCACCGTTTGGGTTGGAATGGATATCTTTTGCGATTTAAGATATTTGCTTATATTCTGCGCAGAAAACAGGCTTCCGACATTGTCTGCCAGGTACATCACTAGATTTTCAAGTAGAGGTACGTTTCGAATTCCTTCCCTACTTACTACATCTTTTAACAGAATAGAGGCATAGACATTTTTTAGGTATTCGAAAACCAGCGAGCGTTCTAGGCCAATGTGGTGCTGATAGGGGAGGCCACCTAAAGTGATATATCGTTCAAGATTTTCCATGCTCTCGTCTAGCTTGTTGAAGGTAAGGAATTCCTTATAACTTAGTGTGTGTATCTGAATCTCGATGTATCTTCCAGCAAGTTGCGTTGCTAATTCGCCAGATAGCATCTTAGCACTGCTTCCTGTGCAATAGATATCGCAGAGCTGTTGATTCAGAAGGCTACGCAGGCAACGTTGAAATTCATCAATTTCCTGAATCTCGTCAACAAATAGATAATTTTTTTTATCCGGTACCAGATGTTCTTTTACATATTCATGCAACTGTTGGTGATCGGTAATATGGGCAAATTCTTCCAGTTCCTTGTCAATGAAAATAATTACTGCGTCCGCTTGTCTATGTTGAATTTCTTGGATGATCAATTTCAGCATCTGACTTTTACCCACCCGTCTCTGACCTGTGATAACTTTAATAAGTTGTTTGTCTATAAATGGCTTAACGGCATCAATGTACCGTTCGCGTCTTACTAAATCTTCCATTATAATTGAAATTTTACCCAAAAATAACATTTTCTTCTGTTATAATGGAAGTTTGTGTATAAAAATAAGTTTTTGTCAATTATAATGGAAGTTGTTGTAATCATCTTATCTTAGCCTAGATACAGGCTGGTTTTCCAGATTTCGTAATAAATTAATGTATTCATTATAATTTTTTAACTACCATAATTTGTTTTTTCAATAAAACCGAGTACTTTTGTTGCTCAATACTGTTGGTGCTATGTTGGTAACTCTTATTACGTCCAAGACACGGCTTAAGCTTCTGATTAAGTTTTTCGCTTATGCGACCAACAAGGGCTATTTGCGTGGTTTGGCGGAAGAATTTCATGAATCAACGAATGCGATCCGCAAAGAACTCAACCAGTTGACAGATGCGGGTTATCTGACACGTGCACAGCAAGATAATAAGGTTATTTATCAGGCCAATAGCAAACACCCACTTTTTAATTCCCTGCAGCGACTTATCCGGGATTACCTCGGAATGGATGAGCTAATCGATAATATCTTTGAAAAATCGGGTGATATCGAGCAGATCAGTTTGATCGGTGATTATGCAAAAGGCATCGATTCAGGGATATTAGAAGTGTGTATATTAGGGGATGATCTAGATAGAGGATACTTGTCGCTGCTAGCGGGCAAGTCATCGGAGATTTTACAAAAATCCGTGAAGCTTTATTTTGAGGAGCAACCAGCATCAGAGCATCAGATTATACTGTTTAAAAACAAATAGGTAACAGGCAAATACGCGAATCCGAGAATGGGCAAATAGGCAAAAAGAAAAAATGATAGAAACCAACCGCATAGAATACAAAGAAAGATTAACTGACCATTTCGAAAAAGAGGTTGTCGCTTTCTTGAATTATCTTGGTGGAGGGCTTATTTATCTCGGTATTGCTAAAGATGGTCGTGTGGTCGGTGTTGAAAATGCGGATCAGGTTCAGTTGCAGATTAAAGACCGTCTTCGAAATAATATTGCACCCTCCTGTTTGGGATTGTTTGATGTAGTACTGGAGCAAAGGGAAGATGTCTCGGTTATCAAAATTATTGTAGCGAGTGGAGGAGAAAGACCTTATTATATCAAAAAATATGGTATGTCTGAAAGAGGTGCATTTATCCGTGTCGGAAGTGCTTCAGAACCGATGTCGGCTCATATTATTGAGACGTTGTTTGCAAAGCGGACGAGAAATTCAATTGGAAAGATTAAGTCGCCTCGACAAGATTTAAACTTTGAGCAGCTTCGGATTTATTACGATGCGGCAGGTAAAGCACTTAACGAGCAGTTTGCTAAAAATTTAGAACTGCTCAATGACGATGCGGTGTATAATTATGTAGCTTATTTGATGGCGGATAATAATACGACGTCGGTCAAGGTCGCTCGGTACAATGGTAGAGATAGAGTTGATTTAATACAGAGTAATGAATACGGCTTCTGCTCATTGATCAAGGCCACAAAACAGGTTTTGGATAGAATAGAGGTCGAAAATAAGACCTTAACAAAAATTACATCGAAAGAACGGGAAGAAAAACGTTTTTGGGATGCGGTGGCTTTACGTGAAGCCGTCATCAACGCGATTGTACATAATGATTATACGTATGAATTAGCGCCTAAATTTGAGTTTTTTGAGGATAGAATGGAGATTACGTCCTACGGAGGCCTTCCGGAAGGAATGACACAGCATGAGTTCTTTGAAGGCGTTTCCATTCCAAGGAGTAAAGAGATTATGCGCATTTTTCGGGACATGGAATTGGTAGAACAATTAGGGTCAGGAGTTCCAAGAATTTTACGCGTGTACGGGAAAGAATGTTTTCATTTTTCAGCTAATTACATCAGAATGAACTTTCCTGTAAATCGAAGTACGGAGCCTGTCGTAGAAAATGAGGGATTAAATGTCGGTGTAAATGTCGGTGTAAATGTCGGTGTAAATGTCGGTGTAAATGAATTGATGAGGATCATTCGGAATAGCCCCGGAATAAATGCAAAAAATATAGGTCAGTATTTTGATGTAGCCGACCGTACTTTGGAACGTTGGCTAAAACAATTAAAAGATGAAGATAAAATCATATTTAAAGGAGCACCCAAAACAGGGGGATATTTTATAAAGAAAGAGCAATAAGCAAATTCTCAAATCAGCAGTTTATGAAATCAGAAACTAGTAAAAACTTGGACACAAAAGTAAACAACGATCGAAATCGTATGCGTATCGGGATTACTTTTTCGGCATTTGATTTGTTGCATGCCGGCCATATCAAGATGCTGGAAGAAGCAAAACGTCAATGCGATTACCTGATCTGTGGTTTACAGGTAGATCCTACCCTCGATCGGCCGGAAAAGAATAAGCCCACCCAAACGGTAGTGGAGCGCTATATCCAGTTGTCGGGTTGTAAACACGTGGATGAGATTGTTCCTTATTCAACCGAGCAGGATCTGGAAGATGTTTTACGTTCGTTTAAGATCGATGTACGGATCTTAGGCGATGAATACAAGGATAAAAATTTTACCGGTCGGGAATATTGCGAAGGAAAAGGCATTGAACTTTACTTTAATACCCGCGATCACCGCTTTTCGTCTTCGGGATTACGTAAAGTTGTTGCGGAGAAGGAAAATGGCAATATGCGCGAGTCCGCAGATAAGCAAATAAGCAAATAAGCAAGGGTCTAAGGATGAGTAAAATATTAATTACCGGAGGAGCCGGGTTCATTGGCTCCAATTTAACGGAGCATTTTTTAGCAAAAGGGTATCAGGTCGTGGTACTGGATAATTTTGCAACGGGACATCGTCATAACCTACAGCAGCATGCCGATAATCCAGACTTTGAGTTGATCGAAGGGGATATCCGTAATACTGCAGATTGCGAAAAGGCGGTTGAGGGGGTAGATTATGTATTGCACCAAGCTGCATTGGGTTCGGTTCCGCGTTCGATCAAAGATCCACAGACTACCAATGAGGTTAATGTTTCCGGTTTTTTGAATATGTTGGTTGCTGCTCGTGATGCAAATGTAAAGCGATTTGTTTACGCCGCTTCTTCTTCAACTTATGGCGATTCCGAGGCATTGCCTAAAGTGGAGGACAAAATTGGTAAACCGCTTTCGCCGTATGCGATTACGAAATATGTTAATGAATTGTATGCGGAGATTTTCTCCAAAACTTATGGTTTAGAAACCATTGGGCTACGTTATTTTAATGTGTTCGGCCGTCGTCAGGATCCAAATGGGGCTTATGCCGCTGTTATTCCATTATTTGTTAAGCAGTTTATGAATTACGAAAGTCCGGTGATTAATGGAACGGGTGACTATTCCCGCGATTTTACGTATATTGACAATGTGATTCAGATGAATGAACTGGCAATGACAACCAGTAATGCAGAAGCAGTAAATACGGTGTACAATACTGCTGTAGGAGATCGCACGACATTAAATCAATTAGTGGGGTACTTAAAAGAATATTTAACAGCTTTTGACACAGAGATCGCTCAGGTTGAGATTAAACATGGTCCTAACCGCCAGGGTGATATTCCGCATTCTTTGGCATCAGTAGAGAAGGCAAAAACGTTGTTGGGCTATCAACCCACACATACCATAGGAGACGGATTAAAAGAAGCTGTTAAATGGTACTGGGATAATTTGAAATAGAATAAGTATCGGAGCATATTAGTTATAAAAATTAGAACACCAAAATTATAAATAGATGAAAAAAATTGCAGTTATCGGCTTAGGGTACGTAGGATTGCCTTTAGCACGCTTGTTTGCAACAAAATTTCCAGTGGTAGGTTTTGATATTAACCAAAAACGTATTGACGAATTACGTTCAGGAAAAGATTTGACCTTAGAGGTTGAAGACGATATCTTAAATGCCGTTTTGGTAAAGGAAAACCCGTTTTCTGTCATCCTGAGCGATAGTGAAGGATCTCAAAACAGGAATGGCCTCTTCTGCTCCAACCAATTAACGGATATCGAGGAAGCTAATTTTTATATCGTAACTGTGCCTACACCGGTCGATAAAAATAATCGTCCGGATTTAACCCCATTATATAAAGCTTCTGAAACTGTAGGTAAGGTGCTTAAAAAGGGCGATATCGTGGTATATGAGTCTACAGTCTACCCGGGTGTAACCGAAGAGGAGTGCATTCCGGTACTAGAGCGTGTATCAGGGCTAAAATTCAACGTAGATTTCTTTGCAGGCTATTCGCCGGAACGCATCAATCCGGGAGACAAAGAACATACGGTAGAGAAAATATTAAAAGTCACCGCCGGTTCTACTCCGGAGATTGGTAAAATAGTAGATGCGGTATATAAATCCGTCATTACAGCCGGAACACACCTTGCACCGACTATCAAAGTAGCCGAAGCCGCCAAAGTGATCGAAAACTCCCAACGTGATATCAACATCGCCTTTGTCAATGAGCTGGCGAAAATATTTAATATCCTCGAGATCGATACCCACGCCGTATTAGAGGCAGCAGGTACCAAGTGGAATTTCCTGCCCTTCAAGCCGGGATTGGTCGGTGGGCACTGTATCGGAGTTGACCCCTACTATCTCGCACAAAAAGCACAGGAGCACGGCTACCACCCCGAGATTATCTTGGCAGGGCGTCGACTGAACGATAGCATGGGTGAGTACGTTGCCTCTCAAGTGGTGAAGACCATGATCAAGAAAGGGATCAATGTGGCCGAAGCCGAAGTATTGATGCTAGGCGTAACCTTCAAAGAAAACTGCCCCGATGTACGCAATACCAAGATTGTGGATGTGGTGCGTGCACTGGAGGATTACGGTGTCAAGGTATCCATATACGACCCTTGGGCCAATCCGGCAGAGGTCAAGCATGAGTACAACCTACTTTGTCACCCTGAGCTTGTCGAAGGGTCTCGCTTCGACGCAGTCGTCCTAGGCGTAGCACACAAAGAGTTCCTTGATCTTGATCTAGAATCTTTGAAAAAAGAAAAGGCAATAGTGTACGATGTGAAAGGGATATTGGAACATAGTGATGGTAGGTTGTAGGGGGTAGTAGTTAGAGGAGTTAGTAGTTAGGAAGCCGTGTCACTGTCGAAGAGGTTGTCACTCTAAGCAATGTCATTCCGGGCAATGTCATCTGTTTTTGTGTCATGGTGAGCGTAGTCGAACCATCTTGTTTTAAAGTATGTGATCTGGTGAATCGGATGGAAGTGATGGGGAGAAGAGGTTGTCATCCCGAGCTTGTCGAAGGAGAGAAGACAAAACTTTGAATGTCAAACAATAACACAAATAAAAAAAGAATAAAAATGAAGAAAATACTTATTACCGGTGGAGCTGGGTTTATTGGTTCGCATGTTGTTCGGGAATTTGTCAACAAATATCCGGATCATGCGATCATCAACTTAGATGCATTGACCTACGCCGGTAATTTGGAGAACCTTCGGGATATCGAAGGCAAAGCAAACTATACCTTTGTCAAAGCCGACATCACGGATGCGGCGCAAATTTTGGCTATTTTTCGTGAATACCAGCCCGACGGGGTGATCCATTTGGCTGCCGAGTCGCATGTAGACCGCTCCATTACAGATCCAAATGCCTTTGTGATGACCAACGTCATTGGTACGGTCAATTTGCTGAATGCGGCTAAAGAAATATGGGCAGATAACTACGAGGGTAAGCGCTTTCATCATGTGTCTACCGATGAGGTGTATGGTGCCTTAGGCGATACCGGTTTGTTTACGGAAACGACACCTTACGATCCGCATTCGCCTTACTCGGCGTCCAAGGCCTCTTCGGATCATTTTGTGCGGGCCTATCAGGATACCTACGGGCTGCCCATCGTGATCACCAACTGCTCCAATAATTACGGGCCGCATCATTTTCCAGAAAAACTGATACCCCTGTGTATCCACAATATATTAAACAATAAACCACTCCCCATCTATGGCGATGGTAAGTTTACTAGGGATTGGCTCTACGTCATTGACCATGCCAAAGCGATTGATCTGGTGTACCACAATGGACGAGATGGTGAGGCTTATAATGTTGGTGGATTCAACGAATGGCAAAACATCGATCTGGTCAAGGAACTGTGTAAACAAATGGACGAAAAACTGGGAAGACCGGCTGGTACATCGGCACGATTGATTGCCTTTGTCAAAGACCGGCCCGGGCATGACCTGCGTTACGCTATTGATGCGACCAAGATCAATCGAGAACTCGGATACGAACCTTCGGTGACATTCGAAGAAGGGCTCGGTATGACGATAGACTGGTACTTGGACAATCAAGAGTGGTTGAACAATGTGACATCGGGAGATTATCAGAAGTATTATGAAGGACAGTATAGGGGATTAGGCGGTTAGTTGTTAGGGGGGAGGTTGGAGGTTGTGAGGTAAACCTGCAACAAATGTCACCCTGAGCGAAGTCAAAGGGTACCACGCGAGGAGTAAACCGCAACTATAAAAAGATAAAATAGCTTTCAATAAGGAAATCAAGTAAATTCGTGCAAAGAGAAATATGAAAGGAATTATATTGGCAGGAGGATCGGGGACGCGGCTACATCCGTTGACATTGGCGGTATCTAAACAATTGATGCCAGTCTACGATAAGCCGATGATTTATTATCCCCTATCCACATTGATGTTGGCGGGTATTCGTGAAATATTGATTATATCTACGCCACATGATCTACCCCATTTTGAGCGATTGTTGGGAGATGGCGCCCATCTGGGGTGTAGATTCGAATATGCCGAGCAGGCTGAGCCCAATGGCTTGGCACAAGCCTTCGTTATTGGTGAGGAGTTTATTGGCAGTGATAAAGTGGCACTGGTCTTGGGTGATAATATCTTTTATGGGAGTGGTATGTCCCGGATCCTCCAAAATGCAACCCAGGAAGAGGGGGGAGTTGTATTTGCCTACCCCGTGCAGGATCCGGAGCGTTACGGAGTGGTCGAGTTTGACGACGATAGAAATGTGGTGTCCATCGAGGAAAAGCCCGCACAGCCCAAGTCCAATTACGCCATACCGGGATTGTATTTTTACGACAATGAGGTGGTCGAAATCGCCAAAAATATACAACCTTCGCTACGCGGCGAATACGAGATTACGGACGTTAATAAAGAATATCTCCAAAGGGGCAAACTTCGGGTAGGAGTCTTCGATCGGGGTACGGCTTGGCTGGATACAGGCACCTTTGCCTCATTGATGCAGGCAGGACAATTTGTACAAGTGATCGAAGAACGGCAGGGACTGAAGATTGGAGCCATTGAAGAGGTGGCCTATCGCATGGGCTATATTGATAAGGACCAATTGTATAAAATAGCTGAGCCGCTTTGCAAAAGTGGATATGGCGAGTATTTGAAGAAGATTGGAGGGGGACTTAGAGCGATCGGATAATTTAAGGATTCGTTAATTTGGAAATAAGAGAGGGCTGACTCCTATTTGTTAAGGTTATTTTTGAATAAAAAGGAAGGAAATTTTGAATTTAAAAGCTAAGTTTGAAAAAAGTATACGAGCCTGGAATTAAGTGGTAACGTGACGAACCAAATTGATCAGTGAACAAAGTAGTAATGGGTAACTAAGGAAGCTGAACAGAAACGAAAGTAAGGAGGCCCTTCATCTTAGGGTGAAATAAGATATAATTGATTATTGAAAAAGGCAATGAAAATAGACAAAATATGTTGTATCGGCGCGGGTTACGTGGGAGGACCTACCATGTCCGTTATCGCACAGAAGAATCCGCAGATTCAAGTAACTGTCGTTGATTTAAATCACGAGCGAATTGCAGCTTGGAACGATGCTGATTTAAATAAGCTCCCCATTTATGAGCCAGGATTGGATAAGGTCGTAGCAGAAGCTCGAAACCGTAACCTCTTTTTCTCTACAGATGTAGAAAAGGCTATTGACGAAGCAGATATGATTTTTATTTCTGTCAATACACCGACAAAGACATATGGTAAAGGAAAAGGGCAAGCTGCGGATTTAAAATATATTGAACTTTGCGCCAGACAGATTGCCGCTATAGCCAAATCTGATAAAATCGTAGTCGAAAAATCTACCCTTCCTGTGCGTACCGCAGAAGCATTGAAAAGCATTCTCGATCATACAGGCAATGGCGTTAATTTTCATGTCCTATCCAATCCCGAGTTTCTTGCAGAAGGAACGGCTATCCAAGATTTGCAGAAGCCGGATAGGATATTGATCGGTGGCGAGAACCAAGAGGCTATCCAAGCATTAGTCGATATTTATGGAGCTTGGGTCCCTACTGACCGTATTATTACTACAAACCTATGGTCTTCCGAATTGTCTAAGTTGGTGGCCAACGCTTTTTTAGCACAACGTGTGTCTTCGATCAATGCGATCTCGGAACTGTGCGAAGTGACAGGTGCCAATGTGGATGAAGTTGCCAGAGCCATCGGAATGGATAGTCGCATAGGATCGAAATTCCTGAGGGCATCCGTCGGATTTGGAGGTTCTTGTTTTCAGAAGGACATTTTGAATTTGGTGTATATTGCACGATCTTATAATTTATATGAAGTGGCAGACTATTGGGAACAGGTTATTATGATGAACAACCACCAGAAAGATCGATTTGCAGATAATATCATCAAGACTTTGTACAACACCGTAAATGGGAAGAACATCACGCTATTGGGGTGGGCGTTCAAAAAAGACACAAACGATACAAGAGAATCTGCAGCCATATATGTCGCCGACCATCTGCTCGATGAGGAAGCATTTATAACGGTGTATGATCCTAAAGTAACAGCTGAACAGATATACAAAGACCTGGATTATTTAGGAACCCGCTCTCCAGCAGAAAATCGACGTTTAGTAAAGGTAGTCAACAGTCCTTACCAGGCCTGTGAACAGGCGCATGCCATAGCGATATTGACGGAGTGGGATGAGTTCAAAGCATACAATTGGCAACAGATTTATGACAAGGTGTTTAAACCCGCTTTTTTGTTTGATGGGAGAGGTGTGTTGGATGGACAACAGTTGATGATGCAAGGTTTTACGATCTATGGTATAGGAAGGTGCTAATCATGAAGGTAATTACATTTTTATATAACAAAAATATTTCAGGTTTAGGGTTATCTGTCTTCCGAATAGCTTACTCGCTTGTTTTGGAAGTGGAAAAAATATAGCATGAAGATACTTATTGTAGGCACGAACAGCATATTGTCGCAAGCTATCTTGCGACAGCATCCTTCCGATGAAGTAGATGGTTTGTATCATTCCGTGCCAGCTGCATTGTTTGTTAATCAATTTTCACTGGCAGAACTAGAAAAGCTTAAAGATGATTACGATGTGGTATATATTGTTAGTGCGTGGATTAGCAGCCATATATCGGAGTCACAGAAGTTGTTTAGCGTGAATGTAGAATTGGTGCAAAGTATAAGTTATCAATTTCCTAAAGCTAAAGTGGTTTATTTTTCGACAGTAGCGGTCTACGATGGGCTAAGTGACACAGTTATCGATGAGACTACTCAAGTGTCACCGTCATCCATATATGGGATCAGTAAGCTTTGGGCAGAGAAAATTGTTTCGCAGCATAAGAAGTTCAGCATAGTGCGAATTTCATCGATGTATGGTATCGGAATGAAGAACATAACTTTCTTACCAAGAATAATTGACGATGCGCTGTTCGATAAACAAATTACGTTGGTTGGGGATGGAGCCCGTAAACAAAACTATATCCACGTAGGAGATGTAGCTGCTTTGGCAAAAAATATAGTGTTTTCGGATGAAAATAAAATCCAACTTGCCATCGATGAAGCAAATTACAGCAATGCACAGGTAGCTGAAATGATTAAGAAGGAAACAGGATGCAAAATTGCTTATAAAGGAGTTGATAATGCCCGTTCAGTTGAATATAAACAAGACACATTTCCGTATCCGGAATACAATTCGACCCATTTAGAGCAGGGAATAAAAGAATTAATCACATGGAAAAAAAGACAGTTTTAGTTACAGGCATAGGGGGGAATGTCGGCCAGGGAATTCTGCGGAATATTCTTAGAACAGGATATCCTATTCGTATAGTAGGATGCAATGTGACTGATTTTTCGGCGGGCAACCATCTTTGCGATGCTTTTTACAAAGTCCCGTATGCGATGGAAGAAAGTTATATGGAACGCATCAATACGATAGTGGTTGCAGAAGATGTTGACCTAATTATTCCTTCTACAGACTACGAAGTATATTATCTCGCTTTAAACAAAGCAAAGCTCAAAAATAAAGTTATTGTAAGTGAATTGAGAACAGCTCAGACCTATCTTGACAAATATATTTCCTATGAGTTCCATAAGGAGCATGGCCTTCCTTTTGCAGAAGCCTATCTACCTAAGGATTATCCGACGGGGAAATTTGATGACATCATTGTGAAGCCCAGAGAAGGAAGAGGTTCTCGTGGAATACATATCAATCCTGATGACTTATCTAGGTTTGATGATAGCTATATGGTACAAAAGCTGATTAAAGGAAAGGAAATCACCACGGCTTTTTATGTCAATAAGAGCAATGAATTGCATGGTTTTATTACCCTCGAACGCAAATTGGATAATGGGGCTACAAACGAATGTTTCGTAAACCGTGATTATGATAAGAAATTGGAACAAATTCTGATAAAGATGATCGCGGTAAATCAGTTCAAGGGAAGTGCTAATCTGCAATCTATTGTTGATGATCAGGGTAATATTGTTCCTTTTGAAATAAATTGTAGAATTTCAGGGACCAATTCCATTCGCTCGAATTTCGGGTTTGAAGATGTAAAATATACGTTAGAAGAATATTTATACGATTTAGAGCCTACAAAGGCGCAGGTGACTGAAGGAAGTGCGGTACGGATCCTAATGGATGTGATCTATCCAAGGCAACGTGATCTTTCGAAATTAAAAGATAACTCCTTCGAACATTTTATATTCTAACATATGAAAATACTATTGTTTGATGCTGCTAATACTTTAATTCATAAGCCGACACTATGGGACAGGATACGAGAGGTTTTGACCAATTATGGGTATGATGTAGATATGCGAGAGCTTAAGGAGCGACACAAGCTTCTTTCAGAAGTGATTAATTTTCCCGACAGGACTTCTGAAAGTTTCTATCGTGATTTTAATGCGGAATTTTTGTTAAGTTTGGGTATTCTTTCGACGAAGGAATTACTGGAAGAAATGTTTAACAAATGTACCTACCAGCCTTGGCAGGCATTTGATGATTGTCAATATTTGCTTGAATTGGATATTCCCAAAGCAATTCTTTCGAATTTTAATTCTTCGTTGTTTGATTTGATCGGGGAGTTAATCGGACAGGAAGTATTTGATGAGATTATTATTTCAGAAAATGAGAAAGTAAGAAAGCCTAGCTTGGAGTTTTATCAGATAGCTATCGACCGGTTAGGTGTTGATCCCAGTGATATTTTGTATATAGGCGATTCGTTAAAACTGGATTTTATTCCTGCGAAGACTATGGGTATGAAGACCTTGTTAATTGATCGTGAGGGAATATACCGTTATCCCGCGCATAAGATTTCCAATTTTAGAGAATTAAAAAACCATATATGAGACGTATCGCTATCGTAGGATCCGGGCATTTAGGCCAACAGATTGCGTATCATATCCATCAGGACACGCGCGACAAAGTGGTAGCCTTTTTTGACGACTTTCAGGTTAAAGGAACTTTGGTTCATGGAATTCCTGTAGTAGGTGGAAATAATGCCGTGACGGCAGAGTATAGTAAGGATGCGTTTGATGCTATTTTGATAGGCGTAGGATATAAACATATGTCATTCCGTAAGCAGATATTTGAGACTTTGCGTGATACAATTCCTTTCTATACATTTGTACACTCTTCTGTTTATGTAGATGAATCTGTCAAAATAGGAAAGGGTAGTGTTATTTATCCAGGCTGTTTACTTGACCAGCATGTAGAGATAGGAGACAATGTGCTCATGAACATTTCGGGGACTGTTGCCCATGATTCGATAATCGGAAACCATTGTTTTTTGTCGCCATCGATGGCTATAGCGGGATTTGTAAATGTTGACGAACAATGTGTTGTGGGGATTAATGCAACGGTCATAGATAATATATCCATAGTTGCCCAAACACAGATCGGGGGAGGAACGGTCGTTATTAAAGACATAGAACAGTCCGGACTTTATGTGGGAAACCCCGCAAGATTTATAAGATAAGATATGATACCATTCAATAAACCCTTCATAATCGGTAAAGAGCTGAAATATATAGAAGAAGCCGTGAAAAGTGGTAAAATTTCAGGCGATGGCATCTTTACAAAAAAATGTCAGGACTTCTTTCAAGACAGATATCGTTTCCCGAAAGTCCTACTCACAACTTCCTGTACCGATGCATTGGAGATGGCGGCCATTCTTTGTGATGTCAAAGCAGGAGATGAAGTGATTGTGCCGAGCTATACTTTTGTTTCGTCGGCCAATGCATTTGCTTTACGTGGAGCAATGCTGGTTTTTGCTGATTCTTGTTCGGACAATCCGAATATTGATCCGAAGGAGATCGAACGATTGATCACGGATAGAACAAAAGTTATTGTTCCGGTTCATTATGCAGGGGTAGCTTGCGATATGGAAGCCATTATGAAACTTGCAGACAAGTACAATTTATTCGTTGTCGAAGATGCGGCTCAAGCGATTGACAGTTATTATACTTTTTCAGACGGCACAAAAAAAGCGCTAGGTGCTATTGGACATTTTGCGGCCTTCTCCTTTCACGAAACCAAAAATATTATAGCCGGTGAAGGCGGTATGTTGGTGGTCAACGATGCCAAGTATTTTGAAAGAGCGGAGATTATTCGTGAAAAGGGAACGAATAGAAGTGCATTTTTCCGTGGCGAAGTAAATAAATACGGCTGGGTAGACATCGGCTCGTCCTTTTTGCCGTCAGAGATTATATCCGCCTTTTTATACGGGCAGTTGGAACATATGGATGAAATCCAATCCAAACGCATTACTATATGGAATAGATATTATGAAGAATTACAAATTCTAACTGAAAAAGGATACGTCGATTTGCCTGTTATTCCAGATTATGCTACGAACAATGCACACATGTTTTATCTTATTTGTCGTTCTTGTGAAGAACGTACAAAGTTGATTGAATTTATGAAAGAACAGGATATCCATCCAGTTTTTCACTACTTGAGTTTGAATAAAAGTGAATATTTCTTGAAAGATAATGCGAAGATAGATATTCTTAATTCCGACCATTTTACGGATCGTCTTTTAAGGTTGCCTTTTTACTATGAACTGGCTTATGATGACCAAGAGAAAATAATTGAGATGGTTAAAAAGTTTTACTCTGTTTTTTAAGATATGGAACTAAAGCGAATTGTGAATATCATGCCGGATGATAAGTTTTTGGATTATTATATTGAGATGTCTGAACAATATATTCCGAATCGGTCTACGTATCTATTTGTTGAGAAGTATGACGAGTTTAAATATGTAAAAAGTAATCACCCAAATATTATGAAGGTTCCTCTGGGTAATATCTTAAAACATGACGTAGAAAAGCTTTTTAAGGGTGTCGATGTTGTGGTTTTCCATAGCCTTAATGTAGACTTAGCTTCTTTAATCGATAGACTACCAGGTAAAATTAGAAAAATTTGGATTTTTTGGGGGTTTGATGGATATATTACCCAAAAAAAAAATAAATATATCAGCACGTTAACTTCTCGGCTTCGATTCCCGAATACCGTGCGAGGGTACTTAAAATATATAAAAAATCGTTGGTATACAGATCAGACTATCTCAAAGTCAGGACGTATTCATACAAAGATGATTAAAAAAATGGATTACTGTGCGACTTGGGCAAAAAATGATTATATGATGGCTAAGTCTATTCATCCAGATATAAAGTTTTTCTATTTCAATTATTATACAGAAGAGTTGATGAACTTTCCAACACCAAGAATGATCAACATGGAGTTGAGTACGATTATGCTTGGGAATTCCGGGTCGGAATATAATAATCATGAGGCCGCGCTTGACTATTTAAAAGACATTGGTTTTAAGGGAAAAATATATTGCCCGCTTTCCTACAATGGTAGTATTTACTATCGAAAGAATATTGAAGAAATTGGCAGGAGGTTTTTTGGTGAAAACTTTATACCGTTAAAAGATTTTCTACCATTGGATGAATATCAAAAAATCATAAATTCTTGTGATGTTGTATGGATGAACCACAAAAGACAGCAAGCTGCCGGCAATCTAGTCGCAGCATTTTACACCGGTAAGGTTGTCGTTTTGGATCAAGACCATCCGTTATTGGATACTTTTAAAGAATGGGGACTAAGCGTGTATCATCGAGATATTTTAGTAACTAAAGATGTCAAGCTGGAAGAGCTGGTCGAGAATCAAAAGGTAAAAAGCTTTTTAAAAAAAGAACATAACAAGGCATATTTTTCTTTTTTGATCAATCAGTTGTAAATATTCCAGAAGATATTTGTCGTTTACTAATGCCGATCTATATTAGATAGTGCATAAAATAATTGAAAAACTTAATATTACCTTTGCCAATAGAGTACAGTTAGCATATACTATGAAAGAAAAATGGAAAAACACAAAGAGTTTTTTTGCTGATAAGTTTAAAACCTTATATTACTTCTATAAGTATCTCGGCAACAAGATTTTTATCTTGTTGTTCTTCAATTTCCTGATGGTATTGATGGACGGTCTTGGACTGACCATGTTTGTGCCATTACTACAGATCGCAGATGGTGCCAATAATGCAACCGGAGGAAACGAAAAACTGATCAATGGGGTACAACAGGCTTTTGACTTTATAGGGGCAGAGCTAAATGTTCTAAATATGCTCATTCTTATCGTGACTATATTTGTGCTCAAAGCTCTCTTTGTCTATTTTACCTTAAAATATCAGGCGATTGCGTTGCAGAGCATAGCCAAAGCGATACGTGCCAATCTGAGCTACGGTGTGAGAGATTTGTCCTACAAAGAGTTTGTGCATACCGATGTGGGGCGTTTGCAAAACTCCCTGACAGGTGAGTCCCATCAAGTTGCGGCTGCATGTAGCCAATATTTGGACACGATCAAGAATGGCATGATTGTAACGGTCTATCTAGGGTTTGCTTTTTTTCTGGACTGGAAATTCTCCATATTGATCGTCTTGGGCGGTATTCTGACTAATTTTATTTATAAGCTCTTTTATACCCGTACCAAAAATCTGTCGCGTGCGATTACCAAGAACAATCACCGTTATGGCGGTATTGTAATCGAGACCGTTAATCATTTTAAGTATTTAAAGGCGTCCGGTAGAAATAGGGCTTTTGTTTCTCGAATGATTAACGAGCTAAATGATTTGATTCAGAATAATATAAGAGTGGGTAAACTAAATGCAAGACTGACTGCTATGCGTGAACCTATGATGATTATTATTATCTGTATTGTGATTGCACTGCACCTTCTTGTCTTTCAGTCTACCCTATCGGCCGTTTTGATTATATTGGTCATGTTTTACCGGGCTATGACCTATATTATGGCTCTTCAGACAGCATGGAATGGTTTCTTAGCTAATACGGGAGCTTTGGAAAATATACAGGACTTTGAGCACTATTTGAACACCCATAAAGAAAATTTTATCGGAGAGGAACACCTTCCCCGCATTGACCAGATACAGTTGAGAGATATTTCATTGAGTTATGGAGATTTTAAGGTCTTGAATAATATTGATCTGGACATTCTCCGTAACCATTCCATTGCTTTGGTGGGTGAGTCGGGTTCGGGCAAGACTACCTTGGTTAACCTCATTTGTTCCCTGCTCCCTTACGATGTGGGGACATTCCGGATAAACGGGTCGGATATGAAGGCCTTTCACAATACCGACTTTCGGGACAAGGTCGGCTATATTACCCAGGAACCCACTATTTTCAATGCCGATATCTTTGATAATGTGACTTTTTGGAGCGAGCGGACGGCTGAAAATCTGGAGAAATTCTGGCAAGTGATTGGAATGTGCAGTCTACTAAAATTTGTCGAAGGTTTACCCAAGCAGGAAAGAGAAATATTGGGCAACAATGGTCTCAATGTTTCCGGGGGACAGAAGCAGCGTATATCTATTGCGCGTGAATTGTTCAGAGATGTAGAGCTGCTGATCATGGACGAAGCCACATCTGCTCTCGATTCTGAAACAGAAAAGGAAATCAAGGAAAGCATGGAGGCTCTACAGGGAAAGGTGACCCTTATATCCATAGCGCACAGGCTATCCACTATCCGTAATGCGGATAGGATCTATTTGATGGACAAAGGACAGATCGTAGCTTCAGGAAATTTTGAAGAACTCAAACAAAAGTCGGATTATTTTACGAAATTAGCTGAATTACAGGGGTTGTAATTATGGGAATATATGCAATTGTTCCGATTAGAGGTGGTTTAAAAGGTAAAAAACACAACTTATCAATAACATTCCGTCAATAAGATTGTAAATGAGTTTTCTCGTGATGAGTTTTGTGACAAAATGAGAGTTTGATATTGGTAAGTGTGAAAGAAGTTTGGAAAAAGATAAAAGGCTGTTAATATCGGTGAAATTTGGAGAAGAAATGAAAAAAAAAGTAAACGTTTTTTGGTATAAACATAATGAAGGACAGGGCAACTTTGGAGATGAGTTAAGTCCTTTTATTATTGAAAGGCTATCAGGGTTAAGGGTTGCGTATGTTGACATTCGCTATCTAAATGATGATAAGTGGATGGCGATTAAAACCCTTATAGTTAATTTGTTGAGGCGTAATATAGGAATGGGTAAGTTTTTTAAGTTCCTTTGTTATAATTTAATCTCTAAACCTAAGGTTCTCCTTGCGGTTGGTAGTATCCTTCAAATAACCAAAGCTAGTAACTATAATATTTGGGGTTCTGGTGTTATTTATTCTAGGGCCAAATTTCCAAATCATCGGTTTTGTGCGGTTAGAGGTGACTACTCCAGACAAAGGATAAAAGAACTTGGGTATAAGGATCCTATAATAGTTGGTGACCCAGCCATTTTATTGCCATTAATTTATAGCCAAGAAAGAAACAAAAGGTATAAAGTAGGAATTATTCCACATTTTATGCATTACAAAGATATAAAAGAACATTTCTCCATGAGAGATGTACTGGTCATCAACTTGTTAGATGATTTTGAGAAAATAATTTCGGAGATTTGTTCTTGTGAGATTACCCTTTCAACATCTCTGCACGGCATTATCGTTTCTCACAGTTATGGCATACCATCGATTTGGGGTGACTTTTCTCAAACTAAATCCAAAATTAACGGTGATAATGTTAAGTTCAAAGATTATTTTTCATCGGTTAAGCTACCGGAATATCTGCCCGTAAAGATAGATTGGGGGGGGGATAGGGAAAATATTCAAGAAAAAATTCAAGAATTAACGATAAGATATAGTGATGTATTATTACCTGATATTAATCTGCTGAGAGAATTGCAAAAGGGATTAATTGAAGTTGCTCCATTCCCTGTTAAAACAGAGTATAGAAAATGAAACCGATAGTGTCAATCATGGCAGCTATGAAAGTATCTTGAGAAATCTAAAAGTCATTAGATGTGCTTTTACATATTGAATATTTGATAGAAATGCCTAAAGTGATAGTTTGATGTATGCTCCAATTAGAGCAAATTTGTCTTTGTTAATGGATTATCCACATCAAAGAAAATGGAGATGCTTCTCTAAAAGAATATATCGAAATGTTGCGCTGATCCAATCGTATTACAGGGATGACTTGTGAAAAATATTGAATTAGAGGAAATTTAGTAAGATGAATAAAATAAATGATTTGTTGGAGCGTCTGTTTAATGTACGGTTGATAAGGTCAGCACCTTTACCAAAGAAGCAATCTGTGCATAAAAATATGGTGGTAGAATTCTTTGGTACTTCCGGTGTCGGGAAATCGACTTTATGCAATTACTTCATAGAAAGAACTACTGTCAAGGAAAAAATTCTCCAAACGGCAGACTTGGTGCCGTATGTTCGCGATAAGCGAGTAAAACTAATTGGCATCTATGATGCTTTACTTTCTGCCAAGATCGATGAGGTCGCAGCAGCCCCTTACGCAGGATTTCAAAAATTTAATCATATTATTTATTGCCATAATGTCATATCTATAGCATGTATGATTAAGAAGTATTTAAACGATAAGATCGTTATCCTCGATGAAGGGCTTTTCCAGATGTTTGGTAGGCAAATACAAAAGTTGGAAGATGATCCTCAATTACAAGAATTATTTGATAAAACCATTTTAATACATTGTACTGCGTCAACTGATTTTATTTATAACAATATTCAGAAAAGAGCAGAAAATGAAAAAATAGTTCAATTATTTCATCAAAACCAAAATAAAGAAGAGCTCTATCGCCTTGTAGAAAAGAATGTCGCGGATATAAATAGCTTCGTACAGCAGTTGAAAAAGAAAGGAGTTGCTATTCTTGAGATAAATACGGAAAATCTGTTGAGTCACAATCATGAATTAATCGAAAAGTATCTTGAAACGCAGATTGCTTCGTCGCTGTGTTCCTCGCAACAGTGTCCGACTATTGGCGGATGACACTTTTTTTGTCGTTAGATAGAGATAAATAATTTCACCCGATATAAAATATACTATTTCACCATGATATCTGTCATTATACCTACATATAAATCCTGGGACTTACTTTTGAAGTGCTTAGATGCACTTTCGGTACAGTCTTTCGAGGGCGAATTGGAAATAATCATTGTGAACAACGATATTGATCCCTCCTTTCCGGAGGAAATACAGCAATATAAAAATGTGGCTTTATTGCATGAACTGAAAGAAGGGGCTTATGCTGCTCGGAATAGAGGGCTTGAATATGCTAAAGGGGAGATAGTAGCCTTTACAGATGCGGACTGTATCCCGGATAAAGATTGGTTGAAAAACGGCGTAAGCAGGCTAATTCAGTCTCATGCCGGTGTTGTCGGAGGTGATGTCAAGATTTTCTTTAAAAACCCGGAAAAACCCACAGCCGCGGAAGTTTATGACAGCTATACCGGTTTTGATCAGGAAGGATATGTTAAACATGGCCATTGTATCACGGCGAATTGGTTCAGCTACAAAAGAATAATCGATGAATTCGGCAGATTTAATGGTGAGCTGAAATCTAATGGAGATTCCGAACTATCAGGGAAAATATCAAAACAATATAGTGTAATTTATGAAAAGGACGCATTGGTTTTACACCCTGCGAGATATTCTGTACACGAAATTGTAATCAAGTATAAGCGATTACTTGGAGGCACCTTTGTAAGGTTATATAAGAACAAGAAAGGTAAGGGATTGGGAATGCATGTGCTTAAATTTCTCGCACGAAGAATCAGATTCAATTTAAACATATTTAGCAAGGGGAAAATTTCAGATGGATTCAAAATATTGTATGTTCATCTATTTTTATTACCGGCTATTATAAAGGAATATTTTGTAATTATTCAAACTGGTCATACCGAAAGACGTTAGTATATGCCTAAAAAAATCAAGATCCTCCATATCCAAGAAACTATAGCTTCGGGTGGGGTAGAACGGGTTAAACTTTCCCTCGCAAAACATTTGGACAAAAGGAAGTTTGACCAAAAATTTGTTTGTACAATTGCCGCAGGAAATATTCCCGATGAAATCAGGGCAGAAGGATTTGAAGTGATTCCCATTGGCCAGTTGAAATCGCCTTTTGATTGGCAGTACCATAAAAAAGTACAGAAAATCATTGAAGACTATCAACCCGACATTATCCACGGAGCAGTTTTCGAAGGCGTAACCATGGCAGCTGTCAATGGTTGGTTCAAGAAAGTTCCGGTCATTATTATTGAAGAAACCTCTTTTCCTATTTACCGCAGTTGGAAAGCACATTTATTAATGCAGATGTTTTCTAAAATGGCTACCAAAGTGATTGGGGTTTCGCCAGCTGTTTCGGAAGAATACCTGAAAGGCAAACTAAAACTATCAAACAATAAAGTTGTATTGATAAATAACGGGGTTGCACTTCCAAGAGCGGTCACCACTTTAGAATTACAGGCAGCAAAAAACCATTGGGGATTTAAAGAGGAGGATTTTGTGATAGGCTCGGTGGGTAGGATGTTAGACGATTCCAACAAAAGATTTTCGGATTTGATTCGTGCTTTTGCGGAGTTTGCAAAAGGAAGAGATGAGGTAAAACTACTGTTAGTGGGCGATGGCCCAGAAAGACAATCTTATGAAGTTTTATCAAAGGATTTGGGTGTTGCAGACCAAGTCCTTTTTGCGGGTTACCAATCCGATGTTTCCTTGTTTTATCAAATGATGGATGTCTTTTCATTGGTGTCCACACACGAATCTTTTGGTTTGGTTTTAGCGGAAGCTATGCTAAATAAATTACCCATTTTGGCAACTAAAGTAGGAGGAATGAAATATATTGTGGAGAATGATATTACCGGATTACATGTTGAAACAAAAAACGTTGCAGATATAACCAGAAAGATAGAATTTCTTTACCAAAACCCTAGTGTTCGTACCCGCATGGGAAATGAAGGATTTCAAAAAGCAATGAGGGAATATACAGAAGATAGTTATGTGAAAAAAATCCATGAACTTTATTATTCTTTAGTAAGTAAACCATGAAAATTCTACGATTAACTACCTTACTGGATTTCGGAGGTCAAGAAAAACAATACATCAGTTTTACCGAAAAGCCTGAATTATTAAAGTTTGAATATGAATTTGCGGCCATTGGCTATGGAGGAAATGCCGAGCGGGTATTAAACGAGAGGGGATATAAGGTTCATGTTTTAAATCGGAAGTTTTCTATTAAAAATCTTTCCAATATTTGGGCGGTTTATAAACTTATAAAAAAAGTTCAGCCCGATGTAGTACATACAGCAGCAGCCGAAGCTAATTTTCATGGAATCATTGCGGCTAAACTCGCCGGCGTCAAACACATCATAGGAGAAGAAATAGGGATCCCCAATCATTCGTCCAAAGCACGAAAAGTTTTTGCCTGGGTGTATAAATGGGCAGGTAAAGTGATTTGCGTGTCCCAATCTGTGAGGGATCATTTGGTGAAAATAGGCGAAATCCCAAAAGAAAAGGGAATGGTCATCTATAATCCGGTAGCAATGCCTAAAAAATACACTCCAAATCCATCGGATAAATTTCAAATTGTTTATGTCGGGCGTTTGGAAAAAGTGAAAAATGTAAAAAGTCTTATCGGAGCTTTATCCGAAATCGACCATGAAAATGTCGAATTAACCTTGGTGGGCGATGGTCGCGAAAGAGAAAATCTGGAAAACTTAGCCAAAGAAATGAAGCTTTCGGATCATGTGGTTTTTGAAGGCTTCCAGCCCGAACCCGGTAAATATTTAAGTGCAGCCGATCTTTATGTTTTGCCTTCTTATTCCGAAGGTTTTGGGATTGCCGCAGTCGAAGCGATGCTTTTAGGGATTCCTGTTCTCTGTTCTAATGTAGGGGGAATCCCCGAATTTGTAAAAGATGGAGAGAACGGATGGTTGTTTGATCCTAAGGATCAGAAAGAGTTAGCATCGAAAATGAGAATGCTCTTAAGTCTGAAAAAAGAAGAACTGAAAGAAGTTGGAATGCAGGGTTTCAATTCAGTCAGCAATGTCTTTACAGAAAAAAAATATGTGAAAAGTTTAGAGAATCTCTATGAAAACAGCTAAGTCTAAAACTAAAAATATTGTTTACGTCATCAATCAGTTTTATATGCACGGTGGTATTCAAAGAATGATCAGCCATAAAATTGATGCTTGGATTGATAATTTCGGATATAAGGTGACTGTCATTACATTAAATCAAGGCGATAATACTATCGTTTATCCACCGAAGAACAATTTTAAACTCATAGACTTGGGCGTGGAAGATGCTAATAAGCATAAATTAAAGGACTTATTTGTCTTCACTTCTAGGTTAAAGAAAATTTTAAATCAAGAAGAGCCTGATTTGGTAATTACCTCCCTAACAGGTATACCATCTTTAATCGTCCCACTGATTAAACCCCAGATTAAAAAAGCACTTGAAATTCACAGCTCTGGAGCATTATCCGTAACAAACAGTTGGAAGTATAAATGGATTTTTTTAAATTGTTATCACAAAGTTGTATTGCTAAACGAAGATGAAAAGCAGTATTATAAACTAAGCAACCTTACAGTAATCCCGAATTTCATTACTTCTGAGCCTCATAAAGACATGACGTATGAAAATCGTAAGCCCACTATTCTTGCAGCGGGAAGAATCCACCCGGATAAACAATACGATCATTTGATAAAAATATGGGAACTTGTCTACAAAGAGCATCCCGATTGGAGTTTAGAAGTGTATGGCGACGGCGATGCGAAACTATTGAATCAATACCAAGAATATATAACGCAAACTCAATTGGAACGTATAGTGTTTAAACCTGCTACCCAAAAATTAGAAGAGGTGATGAAAGGCGCTTCTTTATTTGTGCTTACTTCTGATACCGAATGCTTTCCTATGGTTTTAATCGAATGCAAAAAGTCTATCCTTCCTGTTATTTCCTATGATTCTCCCAATGGGCCTCGACACATCATTAGTAATGACGGGATTTTGGTGGAACACAATAATATAAAAAACTTTGCCTCAGAGCTGTCAAATCTCATTAAAAATGAGGAATTAAGAAAGCAACTGGCGAACAACGCGTATGTGAACCAAATTAAGTTCTCTTCCGTAGAGGTGATAAAAAAATGGAATGAATTGTTATGAGAGATAAAGCAAGAATTTATTTGCCCGGTTTAAACGGCATCAGAGCTATTGCAGCCTTTGCCGTTGTTATATCACATACAAATGGACGATTGGACGAATTCGGTTTAGCAAAGCTTCCTTATTGGGATTTAGCAGGATTCGGAGTAACTATATTTTTTACCCTAAGCGGTTTTCTCATAACTTATTTATTGCTGAAAGAACTTGAAAAAACCGGGACTGTTAAGGTTAAAAAGTTTTATGTGAGACGCCTTCTCAGAATTTGGCCACTATATTATTTTTATTTGTTTCTAATCCTAGCAATTGTTGGGTTCAGTGCTTTAGGAAATACTTTTTTTATGTATTTAGCAATATTGCCAAACATTGCGAACGGTTTTATAACTTATGAAGCACTTCCTTGGGCTATTCCTACTGCATCGGCAATGTTCCTTATTGGGCATTATTGGTCGCTTGGGGTGGAAGAGCAATTTTATTCCTTTTGGCCTTGGGTCTTTAAGAAGATCAAAAATATCTTTTTGTTTTTGGTGGCATTTCCTGTTTTGTTTTTTTTGATAAAAGTAGGGGCAAAATACGCTCAACTCTCCGAACCGATTCAATTCATTCTCCATTATTCACGGTTTGGTTGTCTCGCAATTGGTGGGCTTGGAGCATATATTTTTATTAATAAAAAAGATTTGATAAAACCTTTGATGAAGCCCATTATACAAGTGTTGCCTTGGCTGTTATTGGGTTTAATAGCCTTCAATAAGTTTCATGTTTTCTCAATAATTGATCACGAAATTGTATCGATATTTATTGTCGTGCTTATTATTAACCAAATTTCGGATTATAGACCAATCATAAGTTTAGAAAATCGATTATCTGATTATTTAGGGAGAATTTCCTTTGGGATATATGTCTACAATCCCTTATCAATATTTATCCTTTATTCTTGTGCACAGAAATATATACTTTTGCCAGATACCATTTTATCGTACATTATTGTTTATATTTCTGTTATTTTATTGAATGTATTTTTAGCTCATATCTCCTATTTCTATTTCGAATCACGATTTTTAAAATTCAAAGACAAATTTGCTGTAGTAAAAAGTAAAAGCAGTGCCTCATGAAAAACTTCTCTTCATCACTTGGGATGGTTGACAGACTAGTTATATGGAAAGATTGTTCATACCTCGCTCTTATGAGGTTGTGCTACTTCATCAACAAAAGAAAATAATAAAAAGCCTAGAATAGATTTTTTAACTATACTAATGAAGACAGATAAAATCAGTAAGCAATATGAATGGATTGACTCTATAAGAGTTTTAGCAACATTAAGTGTGATTTTTCTACACGTTGCAGCTCCAGCAGTGTACCAATATGGGAGTGTTTCAAATTTTGATTGGTGGATAGGGAATATTTATGATAGTTCGGTTCGATTTTGTGTTCCCGTATTTTTGATGATTTCGGGTACTTTAATTTTATCTAAAACTTATGAAAGCACAGGAGAGTACTTAAAAAAGCGAGTTCTGAGAATATTGTTTCCATTCTTGTTTTGGAGTATTATCTATATCGCAAAGGATTTGTTTCTTAAAGTTAATAGGGGAGAAGTCTTGGGTTTTATCGAAGTTTTAGAGTTTATATTTCTTGCCTTGAAAAATGGAGCAAGTTTTCATATGTGGTACGTTTATTTGATTATTGGACTTTATTTATTCTTTCCGATTATTGGGAAATGGATAAATAAAAGTAATGAACACGAAATAAGATATTTTCTTGGGATTTGGACACTGACAGTATTTGCTCAATTACCAATTGTGAAAAATATGGTTCCCAACATTGATATTACTTATTTTTCAGGATATATCGGATTTCCCATTTTGGGATATTATCTAGGTAGCTATACTTTTGATTTTAATAGAAAAAAAGTAGTTTATGTTTTGTCAATTTTGACTGGAATTTTGATCACAATATTTGGAACATTTTTTATTACCCATTATCACCAAAAATTCACTGATTGGTTTTATGCTTATCTAACCCCCAATGTAATACTTGTTTCTATTGGAGTGTTTTTGTTTTTCAAAGATTTTGTAAACCTCGGTAAAAAGACAGCTTATATTATACTATTTTTTAGCAAGTATAGTTATGGGACATATTTAATCCATATTTTAGTACTGTGGGTATTACAACAAATTGGTTTTTCTTATTCTTTTGTTAATTCAATAATAGGAATACCGGTAACAAGTGTGCTATGTTTCTTGATCTCAACTTTTATTGTTTTTGGTTTAAGTAAGTTACCTATGGGAAGATATATAGCAGGATGATTGTGACAGAGACGGCCCCTAACGAGGGAAAATTAGTTGGAAAAAAAAGATATAAAATCTGCGAAATCGTAAATAGCCTATGAAAAAAGTTCTCTTCATCACTTGGGACGGGCCGCAGACTTCCTATATGGAAGGTTTGTTTCTGCCGATTTTTCGGGAGGTCATGCAGCAAGATTCAAGTTTGAAATTTCATGTCTTGCAGTTTACGTGGGCTGATGCGAAGAAAATTCGAAAAATTGCGGGCGCGGCACAGGAACTAAGCGTATCTTATCATGCTATTTCTATTCATAGAAAGCCGATAGCTACGATTGGAAGTCTCGTTAGTCTTTGGCGAGGAAGTGCGCAGATCGCTGACTATGTGAAGACGCATGAGATAGATATAGTAATGCCGCGTAGTACATTTCCGGCGTTTATGGTGAATCGCCTAAAGAAAACAGCCCGTATGCCTCAGATCATTTTCGATGCGGATGGTTTGGCGATTGATGAGCGTGTGGACTTCGCCGGTTTGAAAAGGGGTAGTCTACAATACAAATGGCTGAAGTCCATCGAACGGAAAATGCTGGTACAGGCAGATGCAGTGATCACGCGTTCACAAAAAGCTATCGAAGTGCATCTAAAAACGATAGGTGAGCATTATAGGAATAAGTTTTCGGTCGTGCTGAATGGTCGGAATGTCAGGCAGTTTGCCCCTGATCAGGCGATTCGGCAAGCGGCTAGGAAAGAGTTGGGGATATCAGATGAGTTGCTATGGGTATATGCGGGGTCCCTCGGTCCTCAATATTGTTGGGAGGAGATGTTGCAGGTCTTCGGACTATCCCAAAAAGAGCGACCTTCAAAATTTTTAGTGTTGACCGGTAATCGGCAATTTGCGGAAGATAACATACCGGATCGTTTGAAGGAACATATTATGGTGAAGTCGGTCGACTTTGAACATATTCCGTTTTACCTCAATGCCGGAGATGTGGCCTTTGCTTTACGAAGGCCGACATACAGTATGCAGGGCGTGGCACCGATTAAATTGGGAGAATATCTGTTGATGGGATTGCCGACTATAGCCTCAAGCGGTATCGGTGATACAGACGGTATACTGCAAAGTTTTCCCGAATGTTTTATCTTTGACCATAAAATGGAATACGAACCGCGGTATGTAGCAATCAAAGCATGGATGGAGAAGGTGCCTACGATGTCCAAATCTCTTATTCGAGAGAAGGCAAAGCCTTTCTTTTCGATGGAGAAGGCGGGAGAGAGTTATCGGCAAGCTATTAGCAAGCTAAGGAAAGTTTAATGAAGGTACTTTATTTAACAAAATATTCACGCAATGCCGGCAGCAGTAGACTGCGGAGCTACCAGTACTTTCCATTCCTCCGAGAGCAAGGCATTACGATTGAGGTCAGCCCGCTGTTTTCAGAGCGTTACTTAGCGCAATTGTATGCGGGGAAGTCGACCAAAGCAGAAGCTTTGAAGGGGTATGTACGTCGCTTTTGTAAATTATTTTCGGTCAGGAGGTATGATAAACTTATTATAGAAAAAGAGTTGTTTCCTTATCTACCGGCTTGGTTTGAACGAGTTCTTTCTTGGTTGGGTATCAAGTACATCGTTGACTACGATGATGCCATTTTTCACAATTACGACCAACATCCCAATATATGGCTACGCAAGCTATTGGGAGATAAAATTGATCAGGTTATGCGTTACAGCGACTGTGTGATAGCCGGTAACAGCTATTTAGCGGATCGGGCGCAACGGTCCGGAGCAAAGGAGATTACCATTATCCCGACTGTCATTGATATCGATCGCTATCCGGAAAAAGCATGGTCTGATCCCGTAGACAAACTCGTAGTTGGCTGGGTAGGGACAAAGTCTACTTTTGAAAAGCATTTTATGCTGTTGGCCGATCAGGTGCAGCGGCTGACAATGGCCTATCCAAATCTCTTTTTCCATGTCATCGGTGCGCCTGACAACGGACAGTTTAATGATCAGGTTCGGTTTATCCCTTGGTCAGAGGATACGGAGGTGAGCGAGATTTTAAAATTTGATGTTGGGCTGATGCCTTTGGTGGATTCGGATTGGGAGAAGGGCAAATGTGCCTATAAGCTAATCCAATATATGGCCTGTGGGATACCGGGGATTGCTAGCGCCGTAGGGGCGAATGTAGAAGTGGTGAATGAGGAGAATGGTTTTTTGGCAAAAAGCACTGGAGATTTTGAAAAAATAATCATCGGATTGGCAAGTGATCCTGCATTGTTGTCGGCAAAGTCGCGGTCTGCCAGAAAGGATGTAAAAAGACAGTTTACATTACAAGTACATCGGGAGAACATTTTAACTATATTAAAAAATGGAACAACGTAAGTATCTGGACATATTGCAGGTATATCGTGGGATTGCCGCATTGGTTGTGGTAATTCATCATACTATTCCTTCTATTTTGTTTTTTAATAAAATAGATTGTCCTTCTTTGTTACAGATAAGTGCATTGGGCAAGTTGGGTGTGGATTTCTTTTTTGTCTTATCGGGATTTATCATTGCGTATACGAACTTGGGAAAACCTGTAGAAGTAAGGGATTATCTTTTGAAACGAACGATGAGGATATATGTGCCGTATCTACCTATTGGTATTGCAATCTTGGTGCTTTACCTAGTCTTGCCACAAATCTCCGCTAGTGACCGGGAATTTAATATATTAAATTCTTTGACACTTTTCCCCATAGGGAAGCCCGCCCTCTCCGTAGCCTGGTCCCTGTCTTATGAAATGTTTTTCTATTTAATTTTTATTGTCTGTATATTAAGTAGAAAATGGTTTCATATTCTTGTTTTTTTGTGGTCTGCTTTGATATTTATATCACTCGGTATGGATATAAAACTTAATTCTTTTTTATTGAGCTTTTATATATTGGAATTTTTCATTGGATATGCTTTGGCCTATGGCATAATATTCGATAAACGATATGTTTATTTTGTAATACTTACTTTGACTGCTATCGTGAATTATTTTATATTACCTCATCCGGTTTTTAATATTACAATAGCGTTGGCTTTTTCCTTATTGATTTTTGTGTCGATAAACTTTCGTAATTTCCGGTTGTATAATACCAATATTTTTATGCTTATAGGTGCCTGCTCTTATTCCGTTTATTTGCTTCATAATCCTTTGCAAGCATTTTTAGTTCGAAAATTGACATTCATTCCAACAGAGTATGTAATTATAGTGGTCATGTTGGTTGTTCTTGCTTGTTCTTTGGTAGCAGGTTATATTTACTATCGTATATTTGAGAAAAATCTCACTAAAAAAGTCCTTGAAAAATTGAATTAGAGATGTCCATAGCTTATACTCTTATCATATTCTTATTTGGTTTTGTATTGGTCAATTTGATCTTAACGGAGCATAAAGACCGTAAAACGGGTTATGGGCTATGGTTGTTTCATGTATTGATCAGCGTCTATTTTTGTTTTTTTGTGTTCGGAGATAATATAGGTTATTGGCGCGCTGGGAAACAATTGGATTGGTCAAGTGCAATAGTGTTATTGTTTGAAGCCAAGGGAACCTACTTCATGCACGGCTTCAACTATTTTTTTTCTGGTTTCTTAGGAATGGATTATCTGTCCAATACATTGTTTTATGGGATGTTGGGTTTTTGGGGATTGTTGTACTTTTACCGTATTGCTATTGAACTTGTTCCATTTAATTCCCGGTTTCAGAATTTTCGGCTTTTCCCTTTGCTCTTTTATCTGCCGATGCTGCATTTTTGGTCTTCGGCTATTGGTAAGGACACCCTTCTTTTCTGGGCAATCGGTATGTTTGCTTACGGTTTGTTGAATATTCCGAAGCGTTTTTTATTGATTGCCTTTGGGTTTGCCTTTGCGTACTTGGTACGCCCGCATATTGCTTTGCTGATGGCTGTGGCCTTTGGTACGGCCTATATCTTGGATGGGCGTACGGCAATATGGAAACGTATATTCTTGGGAACAGCCATGTTAGCGGGTGCGGTGGCTTTATTGCCGATGGTAATGGAATATGTAAAGCTCGAAGAAGTCTCTGTAGAAAGCATTGCCGGATATTCAGATAATAAAGCGGGGGCACTTAGCCGTTCGCATACCGGTTCTTCGGTGGATATCAGCAGCTACCCGCCACCGCTGAAATGGTTTACGTTTCTTTTTCGCCCTTTGTTCTTTGATATCAACGGTGTGCCGGCTTTGGTGGCTTCTTTCGAAAATTTATTCTTGTTGCTCATATTTTTCAAGGTATTGGGCAATAAGCCCGTTCTGGCCTTCCGCAAGGCTCCTTTTGTTATTAAGGGCTTGACTTTGTTTTTGATCCTAGGCACAGTGCTGATGTCCGGAGCTTTGGGGAACTTAGGGGTCATGATTCGAATGCGGAATATGTTCTTGCCGGGGATGATGATTTATTTTATGTGGGTATTGAGCTATGCGCAGCAGGGCAAATCCGTTCACCGTTCTTAAATGTAAGATATGAGGAAACTCCTCCGTATTACAACCGTTCCGATCTCTTTAAAAACACTTTTAAAGGGACGGCATCGTTTGTGATTTGAAGTCAGTTATAAAAGAACAGGAGTTTTTTAGTGAATTTTACACAAATAATCGACTTTATTCCGATTATCTGAATATATTTTACTGTATTTACTTTGAACTTGTTTAAACTTAATTTTTACCACATAGAATCATAATTTTCCTCCGTTGGTGCACGAACAATGTCATTAAGTTAAGAGCTCAACTGCTAGTTGTTCATACTGAGGCTTGCCGAAGTATCTTTTGACTATATAATTTTTAGATTCTTCCTGTTGTCAGAATGACAAGAAAAACGTTAACTTAATGATTGGGCGTACGAACCCTTTCGTGTGTCCAATATAAGACCTTCGCTACTGGTGCCGTTACGGCACACCAAACTATTAGTTTGATTACAGATATTAGAACCGTTATGCAGGATTATAAAAACCGTATCAGAACCGAATTGCCTAAAATCTACAGTCAGGATTTACTTAATATTTTGTTCAAACACCCCTATACAAAATCGGAGTTTTTAGAAACAGAGTTATCTGTTTCAAGAAGAACCGCATTAAACTATTTAGACAGCATTTCGGAAATAGGGTTAATAGAAAAAATAAAAATTTGGAAAACAAATTATTATATCAATACAGCGTTGGTAAATGTTTTGATAAAAGAAAAAAATGCCATAAATTTTCCGTGAGAATCATATCACAGAAAAATGTTTATACAAAACGAAATTTTTTGAGAAGAACTTTTTTATGAAACAAAGCAATCCGTATAACTACTGTTCTAAAGTTTATCTATAAAAATAAAAAAACATTGCATTTCTAATTTTGCACTATTAAAGTGCAATTTTTTTTAAAAACGCACTACAATAGTGCAAATTATCATATTTTTGCACAAACAAAATGCAAATGGACGCTTTATTTGAATACTCCAATCAGTTAATTTCTCAGGCAGATACGGCATTTATCCGCTATTCGTATCATCAGATTAATTGGAACAACAGGCTTATTGGATTAGTCGGTCCTCGGGGTGTGGGTAAAACTACTTTGGTTTTGCAGTATACACCCGTTGCCTTTGTTTGCTGATTATCTGAAAAAAGGATATTATCCATTTGCCATAGAAGATGATTTTGATTTGAGATTACAACAAGTTGTCAATCAGACCTTGGAAAGCGATATTCCTACCTATGCCGAAATGAACGTATCAACAGGCAGAAAGCTGAAACAGTTATTGGCAATCGTGGCTGAAAGTGTACCGTTTAAGCCCAATATGAGTAAAATTGCCGAAATGCTCAATATCAGCCGAAACAACATGCCGATTATCTCCTTTATATGGAAGAAGCCGGAATGGTGGCACAGTTAAGAGAAGAAACGGGAGGAATCCGAGGCTTAGGAAAAGTAAATAAAGTGTATTTGGACAACACCAATTTAGTTTATAATTTAGCCAAAGAGAACCGGAATAAGGGAAATATCAGAGAAACATTTTTTTGGGGTTATAAGCTAAAGGATGATTATGACGTATTGACAAAGTAAAAATTATCATTACATTACTGATTTTAATGAAAAATAAGATTTATAAATAGATGAACAAGGTCAAACTAATCCGCATCACCACCGTTCCGACCTCTTTAAAAATACTTTTGAAAGGGCAGCATCGTTTTATGAGTGAAAACGGTTTTGATGTTATCGGTATTTCTTCAAGCGGAGAGGAATTGCAAGATGTAGAGAGAGAAGAAAATATCCGAACAATAGCGGTTGAAATGACTCGTACCATCTCGCCTTTTAAGGATTTAAAATCAGTCTGGCAACTCTATAAAATCTTCAAAAAAGAAAAGCCGCAAATTGTTCATACCCATACTCCAAAAGCAGGAACAGTCGGAATGTTGGCTGCCAAATTAGCAGGAGTTCCTCACAGATTACATACGGTTGCCGGATTACCGCTTTTGGTTGCAAAAGGGAAAAAGAGAAAATTACTCGATTTTGTAGAAAAAATAACTTATCGTTGTGCAACTAAAATTTACCCGAATTCGGTCGGCTTATATGATATTATTTTAGAAAATAAATATACCTCCAAAGGTAAATTAAAAGTAATAGGAGAAGGAAGCTCAAACGGGATTGACACTTCACATTTTAACCCTGCATTAATTTCAGAACAGCAAAAACAGGAACTTAAAAATTCATTGGGAATAAAACCCGAAGACTTTCTTTTTGTGTTTGTAGGGAGGATTGTCGCAGACAAAGGAATCAATGAATTGGTTGCAGCATTTAAAAATTCCAAACTCCAAGTTCCGAATTCAAAGTTGCTTCTTGTGGGGGATTTTGAAACAGCATTAGACCCGCTTCTGCCTGAAACCCTCAAAGAAATGGATACAAATCCAAATATTATTTCTGTTGGCTATCAATCTGACGTAAGACCTTATTTTGCTATAAGTGACTGCCTTGTCTTTCCGAGTTACAGAGAAGGATTTCCCAATGTGGTGATGCAGGCCGGAGCGATGGGATTGCCAAGTATCGTAACCGATATCAACGGTTGTAACGAAATTGTCAAAGACGGATTCAACGGTTTAATTATTCCTGCTCAAAATCAGGAAAAATTATACGAAAAAATGTTGTTTTTACTCGAAAATCCGGAAAAGCGAAAAGAAATTGCTGACAATAGCAGACAACAGATCGTGGAAAATTACGAAAGGAAGTATATTTGGAACGAATTGTTGAAGGAATACCATACTTTATTAAACAAATAAATCATGTACAAAAACTACTTGAAACGCCTTTTTGATTTTACAGCAGCCTTTTTCGGATTGCTGCTGTTAAGTCCGGTTTTTGTGGTAGTAACAACAGGCTTGTTTTTTGCCAACCGGGGCAAACCGTTTTTCTTTCAGAAACGACCGGGAAAAAATGAACGGATCTTCAATATTGTCAAGTTCAAAACAATGAACGACAAGAAAGATGTTTCGGGTAATTTATTGTCCGATGCTGAGCGACTGACGGCTATCGGATCATTTGTGCGCAAGACCTCGCTGGACGAAATCCCACAATTGATCAATGTCTTAAAGGGTGATATGTCTTTGATTGGTCCGAGACCACTTTTGGTGCAATACTTGCCGTTATACAACAAAAAGCAGGCGAGGAGACACGAGGTAAGACCGGGTATAACAGGATGGGCGCAGGTGAATGGCAGGAATGCAATTTCCTGGGAACAAAAGTTTGATTATGATACCTGGTATGTCGATCGTATATCATTTGGTGTAGATGTGAAGATTTTCTTTTTAACCATCATGAAGGTGTTTGTGCGGGAGGGGATCGCGCAGGATGGTCAAGCAACAGCGGAACCTTTTAGAGGAAACACGTAAATGGAAAGTTTATATTTATATGGAGCCGGAGGGCATGCGAAAGTAGTTGCCGAAATAGCTGAAAAAATCGGCTATACTGATCTGATCTTTTGTGAAGATAATCCCGGAGCAGAATTTGTTTTGGGATATCCGGTCGAATCGAAAGTGGTGAAAGAAGACAATTGTGTAATTGCAATTGGCAACAATGTGATCCGCAAGAAATTAGCTGTTACACTTTCTAATCCTTTTGTCGTATTAATACATCCAGCGGCTAATATTTCACCGAGAGCAACGATACAAGAGGGTACTGTGGTAATGGCTGGTGTGTCGATCAACAGCAAAGCAATGATCGGAAAACACGGTATCATCAACACGAACGCATCGGTAGATCACGATTGTATTTTGGAAGATTATGTACATATATCGCCTAATGCCGCTTTAGCCGGCAATGTGTCGGTTGGCGAAGGTACACATATTGGTATTGGGGCATGTGTGATCCAGGGGGTTAAAATCGGAAAATGGTGTACAATAGGAGCGGGGACTGTTGTTATAAAAGATATCCCGGATGGATGCACAGTAGTTGGTAATCCGGGAAGTATAATAAAACAAAAATCAATAGAGGGTTTATAAAATTGTAAATTTGAATGCCAAATACTAGTATCATGACAGAAAAAATCTGGTTATCCTCTCCACACATGGGAGGAAGCGAATTGAAGTATATACACGAGGCCTTTGAGGGCAATTGGGTAGCGCCATTGGGACCCAATGTAAATGGTTTTGAAGAAGATTTGGTCCGTTTTCTGGGTGTAGATGTACAGGTGGCGGCCTTATCTGCCGGAACTGCCGCACTTCATCTGGCTCTAATCCAATGTGGTGTAGAATATGGGGATGAGGTGCTCTGTCAGAGTATGACCTTTTCCGCGTCAGCGAATCCGATTGCCTATCAAGGGGCTATCCCAGTTTTTGTTGATTCCGAAACAGATACCTGGAATATGTGTCCTACTGCGCTTAGAGAGGCTATAACTGATCGTTTGGCCAAAGGAAAAAAACCGAAAGCAATTATTGTTGTCCATTTGTACGGTATGCCGGCAAAAATGGATGAAATATTAAGTGTAGCAAATGAATTTGATATTCCGGTTATTGAAGATGCTGCTGAGGCTTTAGGTTCATCCTATAAAGGAAAAGCTTGTGGTACTTTTGGAAGGTTCGGTGTATTGAGTTTCAATGGAAATAAGATTATAACCACATCGGGCGGAGGAGCATTAGTATGCCATTCGCAACAAGATAAGGACAAAACCGTATTCTTATCTACCCAGGCAAGAGATGATGCTCCTCATTATCAACACTCGCATATTGGCTATAATTACCGTATGTCTAACATCTGTGCCGGTATTGGTCGAGGACAGATGGAAGTACTGGCTGACAGGGTAGATGCTCGTAGGGCTATGCACGACTTTTATGTAGATATCTTCAAGGATATCAAAGGAGTGAAGGTGTTTTCAGAACCATCGAAAGATTTTTACTCCAACCATTGGTTGTCGGCGATCACGATTGATCCGGGTATTGCCGGGAAAACCCGGGAAGAATTACGTTTTGCATTTTTAGAAGACAATATCGAGTCGCGCCCACTCTGGAAGCCAATGCACCTGCAACCCGTATTCGAAAGCGTCCCGTATTATGGTAATAAGGTAGCGGAGACTCTTTTTGCTAATGGGCTTTGTCTTCCCTCGGGTTCTAATTTGACGGATGATGAGCGTAATCGTATTCGAACTGTGATTGGAAATTTTTTTCGTGGATAGAGTTTACTATCTTAAACCCGCATTAAGACAAGGTTTTGTGGAAATGACTATTCCTGACAAACCAAACAGTAGATTACAGCATTATCTATCTTGGTTTTCGGTGTTCTCTTAAGAGTTACTACAAAGTTGCTAATACGTTTTCATTTTTGTTTGAAGAGCGCTGTTATTTCCAGTTTAAAACTGTATTTTTGCGATTGGTTGAACTGGAAAAAAATTGGAGAGATTTTTTGTAATGCTCACCGAATAACTTAATTTGTTATCTATGCCTCAATATTTACGTAATGCCTGTTTGGTACTTTTTGTAATTGGAATACTATTCATGAATTCCTGTGCATCGCGCAGAGATGTTATTTATTTCCAAAAGAATGAGTATGTGCTGGATTCTGCCTTCTCGGTCGATTTTGTAAAGATAAAACCAATGGATCGATTGAGGATTAATGTATCCGGACCGGAAGAGGAGGCTATTGCACCGTTCAGGGTAAGTACCGTTCAGGGGGGCGGTGGTGCGGCCAATCAGATACTGTACACCGTAGAGCAGGATGGACATATTGTATTGCCGTATTTGGGAAGAGTGCTGGTACAAGGTAAAACGCGGTTGGAAGTCGTGGGAGCTATACGGGAAAGTCTGAAGCGCTATGTAAAGGATCCTGTTGTAGATGTGCATATCGAAAACTTTAGGGTGACGGTACTGGGGCATATTACTCCACAGGTGTTGGACTTTAGCACAACGGATCGTCCTACGTTACTGGAAGCGATTGCACAGGCGGGAGACATCCGGATTAATGCCAAACGGGATGACATCTTAGTCATTCGGGAAGAAAGCGGAAAGCGCGTATCGTATCGGGTGGATCTTCGTGATGCCGATATATTCAATTCGCCGGCCTATTACCTGGCGCAGAATGATATTATTTACATCGAGCCTAATAGTTCGGCTATACAAGCAAACCGGAGTACATGGTATATTACCTTGGGGATGACAATAATCACGGTCGGACTGACCATATTGAATGTGTTTAATAGATAAGAGAAGAAAGAATGGAATATAATCAGAACAGAAATTTACCCCAAGAGGAGTCTTCGTCTATTGATATTCAGCAGGTCATCGAACAGTATGGTTACTACTGGAAGTGGATTATTCTGTCACTTGTACTCTCTTTGACTGCCGGATATGTTATTTTGCGCTACGAACAGCGTATCTACGGTGCGGGAGCGACTGTGATGATTCTGGAGAAGGAAAATGCGCAGGTAGAATTAAGTGCCTTGGGTGGTCTGTCACCGCTCAGAGAGAATACGGCCCTGGATGATCAGATTAAGATTATTCAGTCGAGTAAACTGATGAAGGAGGTGGTGCGTAAAAACAAATTTTTCATAACCTACTATGAATCCGGACGAATTAATAACCGGGAACTGCTGGAAAAAGATGTACCGTTCAAGATACAGTTCTTAAATATATCTCCCGGTGAAATGGAGGAGCTGTCATTTTCTTTTCAGCTCGCTTTTGCAAAAGATGATCGTATTGAAGTAGCCGAGGGTAAAAAAATACGTAAGGTCAGTTGGGATAAACCGGTTAAGATTGGTGGACAAACTTTACAGATTTCCAATACGAATGGTGAGAATTTAGCCGGTCGTAATTTTACAGTAAACATACGGACCTTAGAATCTGCCGCGTCAGCGATGAAGAGCGGACTGCAGGTGAATAGGTCAAGCAAGAGTAATACCATCGTTGATTTTTCGTACACTTCTCCCTTAAAGGAAAAAGCGGAGATCGTTATTGCGGATCTGATATCTGCTTATGACAGGGATCTGAGTAACGATAAAAATAAGGTTACAGTAGCCTCCGGTAATTTTATTAATGAACGGCTGGATCTGATTACAGAAGACTTGCAGAAAGCGGACAAGCGGGTAGAGGAATTTAAAACCAGTAATAATATACTGGATGTTCAGAATAATGCAAGCATTACGCAGGGTGAATTAACCGGGTATGAAAAGCAATTATTTGATCTGCGTTTTCAAAATCAGTTGATTGAATATATTCAGACGGAGGTAAAGCAGAAGAGCATGAATATCCTGCCGGAGAACCTGGGGATACAGGCACAGGGTGTTAATGCCGCTGTATCAGTACTGAATCAGTTACTATTGAAGCGGGATAACTTGCTACGTGGGGCTACGGAAGAAAATCCGGCGGTACTGCGTCTTAATGAGCAGATAAGTGCGACCTATAACAACCTTAACGCGTCCATCTCCAATACGCTGAATGTCAATAAACTTGAAATTCGGAATGTAGAAGGTAAATTGCGAGGTCTTCGAGCGGATCTGGGAGTGGTTCCGCGGAATGAAAACGCATTCCAGCATATTGCCCGCCAACAACAAATTGTGGAATCGATGTACCTGTTCTTGTTGCAAAAGCGTGAGGAAATGGAAATATCGGCCTCTGCAAAACCCGAAAATATTAAAATAATCGAACCGGCAAAAGGCTATGGTCCGATCTTCCCGATCGCACGTAACTATTATCTGATTGCGGCAGTAATTGGCTTGTTGTTGCCGATTGGTATCCTCTTTATTAAGTTTATGCTGGATAACAAAATCCATTCGCGTAAGGATATTGAAAAAGTATTTGCAGCACCGATTTTGGGAGAAGTGCCAACCTCGGACGATCCCATTATCAAGATCAACGACCGTTCTTCGCTGGCAGAAGCTTTCCGGATCCTGCGGACCAACCTCGCCTTTATGCTTGGGCCCAAAAAGGATTCGGTGGTAATCTTTGTAACCTCCACCACGTCGGGAGAGGGAAAATCGTTTGTAGCAACCAACCTTGCGCGGATTCTATCCATGTCGGGTAAAAAAGTACTCCTGCTGGGGGCAGATATCCGCTCGCCAAAGGTATTGGATTACCTTGGGTTGTCGCATCTGCAGCATACTAATATCGGGATCACACAGTACCTGATTAATCCGGAAATGGATGTGGATAACATCATCATCAAGAAGCCTGCTCCTTATCAATTTGATATTATCTATTCGGGATATATCGCACCGAATCCGGCGGAGCTCTTGATGAACGGACATTTTGACAATATTGTAAAATACGGGCGGGAGCACTACGATTATGTAATCGTAGATACGGCGCCGGTGAGTTTGGTTACGGATACACTCTTGATCGCATACAATGCCGATTTGACGATCTATGTAGCGCGTGCCAATTACCTGGATAAACGCTTATTGAACGTGCCAAAGGAACTGTATGAAGATGGTAAGTTAAAGAATATGGCTGTAGTGATGAATGATGTAGACTTTGCCCGCGGATACGGGTATGGCTACGGATACGGGTATGGCTACGGTGATAATAACAAGGAGGTCTCTTTACGTGAACGCCTGAGGAGAAAGTTGTTGGGTAAAAAGAAAAGATAACTTTTTATTTGGGTATAAAAAATATTAATGGAAATAGCACATATTTTTAAGCACTTGCGTAAAGACAATCCGAGGTGGGTGGTGTTGTTAATTGATTTGTTGATGGTATGGACCTGTTATGTTCTTGCCAACTACATCATCAATAGTTTTAAGGGGCGTTTCGATGTGTTGCTGATGCTGAAGAAATCAATATCGGTGACGGGAATGTATTACCTGTGTTTCTTATATTTTGGGACATATAAGGGAATCATCCGGCAATCGGGGATTCGTGATGCGCAGTACATTATGAAGGCCGTGGGCATGGCTGCGATTATTTTGTTTATTCCTTCTGTTGTGATCCGGCAATTCTTTGATAGCGGTACTTTTGTAGGCGATTTTGTACGGATGTCGTATGGCGTACTGTTTATACATGCTTTCCTGACTTTTGTTGCTATGGTGGCCGCACGTATATTCTACCGTAGTATTTACGAACGTATTTTTTGGAATGAACGTACAGTAAGCCGTGTCGTAATCGTGGGGGCCGGAAATATGGGGACGATTACTTATAATATTTTACAGAACGATACGCGCAATAAATATAAGGTAGTGGCAGTCGTTGATGATAACCCGGGACGAATCGGAAAATTGATTAATGGTTTTCATATTAAAAACGTAGCTTGTCTGAATAAGAAATATGTGAAGGAGCTCCGTGTGGATAAGTTTATCATTGCTCTGGATGATGATAATAGCGAGCGTTTGAAGCGCATATCTTCGATTCTGGAACCATTGCCCACGAAGATTATGATTATGCCTTCTACAGCGAAATTATTGGCAGGGGATGTGGCTGCACGCCAGATGCGTACGATGAAGATCACGGATCTATTGGGTAGAAAGTCGATTAAACTGGATAACCTGATCGTAAAAGCTTCTTTGCAGGGGAAAGTAATCCTCGTAACGGGAGCCGCAGGTTCGATTGGATCTGAACTGGCACGACAGATTGCTTATAGCGATTGTAAACGTATTATTTTACTGGATCAGGCGGAATCTGCCCTCTATGATATGCAGCAGGAAATACTGGAAATTGCACCAACGACCTCTTCTTATGTGGTAGGCAACGTGCGCGACCGGATTTTTATGCAGCAGGTGTTTGAAAAATATAGACCGCAGCTGGTTTTCCATGCGGCAGCATATAAGCATGTGCCACTCATGGAGCAAAATCCTTATGAGGCTATTCGTACAAATGTGTGCGGTACAAAGAATGTCGCGGATCTCGCGGTGCAATTTGGAGCAGAGAAATTTGTCATGGTGTCTACGGATAAAGCTGTGAACCCGACAAATGTGATGGGGGCGACAAAACGTATAGCAGAGATCTATGTTTCGGCATTGAACAGGCAAAGTACAACCAATTTTATTGTTACCCGGTTTGGTAATGTACTTGGCTCAAATGGATCTGTAATCCCGCTTTTCGAAAAGCAATTGAAAAAGGGTGGGCCACTTACGGTAACACATCCCGATATTACACGCTACTTTATGACGATTCCTGAAGCTTGCCAATTGGTGCAGGAAGCCGGGGTGATGGGCAAGGGTGGAGAAATATTCGTGTTTGATATGGGACAACCGGTCAAAATTATGGATCTTGCGAAGCGGATGATCCGACTGAAAGGATATCGCTATCCGGAGGATATAGACATTGAGATAACGGGACTGCGGCCGGGAGAAAAGACTTACGAGGAATTGTTGGCGAATGATGAAAATACGCAGAAAACGCATCACGACAAAATTATGATTGCCAAGGTGAATACCGAGGATATGGATGTCAAGAAGCACAAAATTGAAAGCTTATGTGCGTTGATCTATACAGAATCGATTGATCGTATGGCCTTAGTGGGTGCGATGAAAGAGATTGTGCCGGAATACATCTCGAAAAATTCAATTTACGAACAGTTAGACAGTACCGGGGAGGCGATAATATAGGCGTGAGGGCATAGTCCAAAAAAAAATATACCTATCACATACTAAAAGTAAAAGTAATCCGTTTTGATTATAGATTGAAGTTTAAAATTTCATAATTTAGGTTAATAATTGGTTTGTAAATCCTGTTGCTCCCCGCTTCAGGATTTACTTTTATACGCGCTATACTGTTGTTAATACGGCCTCGTGTATATGTTGAGAGTAGAAATTTTCTACCTGCTCTACCATTTCTTTACTTCCAATAACAATAGGAACACGCTGGTGCAATAAGTGGGGCTGGATATCAAGTATTGCCGTTGTACCTGTACTGGCTTTGCCTCCTGCCTGTTCGATAATAAATGCCATCGGATTGCATTCATACATCAGACGCAGTTTTCCTTCAGGATGGTTGGACGTTTGTGGATAAATGAACACTCCTCCCTTTATTAAATTGCGATGGATATCGGCTACCATGGAACCAATGTAACGTGACGTGTAGGGTCTGTTGGTAAGGGGGTCAATCTCCTGACAGTATTTTATATATTGTTTTACGGCCTGTGGAAACTTGCTGTAATACCCTTCGTTGATGGAGTACAGGGAGCCGCGGGAGGCAATTTTCATGTCGGGATGCGAGAGGCAAAACTCGCCTATGGAAGGATCTAATGTAAATCCATTGACACCACAACCGGTAGTATAGACCAACATGGTGGATGATCCGTAGATGATATAGCCTGCCGCCACCTGCTTACGGCCGACTTGCAGAATCTCTTCTTCCTGGATAGGACGGTCTGCATAGAAACGGCGATAAATGGAAAAGATGGTGCCTACCGAAACGTTGGAATCTATGTTTGACGAGCCATCGAGTGGATCTATGCACACGATGTATTTTGCTTTTTTGGAAACGGTATTTGTAGACAAATCTACACCTTCTTCGTGTTCTTCTGACGCGACATAGCAGCATTCTCCGCCCATCTTCAAGGCGTTGATAAACTGTGTGTCGGCATACACATCTAGTTTCTGTTGAACCTCCCCTTGTATGTTGATGTCGCCTTGCTGACCTAAGATGTCGGCAAGACCTGCTTTATTGACGACCCGGTTGACCAGTTTGGCGGCGATGCCAATATCCCGAAGCAAACGGGAAAGCTCTCCCTTGGCATACGGAAAGTCGGCCTGTTTTTCAATGATAAATTGTCCTAATGTTTTAATAGCCATGTCAAATAGATTATATCGTCGTTTTTATCGCTTGGGGTGAGTGTAGTAAAGGAAGAGCTGTCACATCTGTGTTATATTTGGCATAATTTTCCTCAAAGAGATCTTTCAGCTTACGGGCCATCGCCTCATAAGCCTCGGTATTTTCCCATAATGCTTGTGCATCCAATAGCTTCGACGGGATATTGGGACAATAGTTCGGAAATGAAAGCCCGAATATGGGATGTTGCTGATATCCCTCTTCACCCAAGGTACCGCTAAGCGCGGCTTTGATGATTTCGCGGGTAATGGAAAGTTTGATCCGACGGCCTACGCCATAAGGGCCCGCTATCCAACCGGTATTAACCAGCCATACATTTGTGTCGGGGTTTTCTGCCAGTTTTGTCCGGAGAAGTTCGGCATAGTGCATAGGGTGCAGTGGCATGAATGCCGCGCCAAAGCAGGCGGAAAAGGTAGATGATGGACTGCCTATACCCATTTCAGTGCCGGCAACCTTGGAGGTGTAGCCATTGATAAAGTAATAGAGCGCTTGCTCGACCGTGAGCTTGGAAATCGGAGGTAATACGCCAAAGGCATCTGCCGACAGGAAGAAGATGTTGTTGGGTATGGCTGCACGATGACGGTTGCTATAGGTACGGACATGCTCAAGAGGGTATGATACACGGGTGTTTTCGGTGAGACTGCTGTCTGCATAGTCGACTGTGCGTGTGTGAGGGTGATAGGTTACATTCTCCAGTAAAGCGCCAAACCGAATGGCTTCGTGAATGACCGGCTCGGCGTGTGGTGTCAATCCAATCGTCTTGGCATAGCAACCACCCTCGATGTTAAAAATGGAGTCTGTAGCCCAGCCATGCTCGTCATCTCCTATCAGATAGCGGTCAGGATCATTAGAAAGTGTTGTTTTCCCTGTCCCCGAAAGACCAAAGAATAGTGCGGTATCACCAGCTCGGCCTACATTGGCGGAGCAGTGCATACTGAGAATCCCTTGAAGGGGTAAAATATAGTTCAGAACAGAAAATATACTTTTTTTAATCTCTCCGGTATAACCTGTGCCAACAACCAAAATCAACTTTCGGGAGATGTCTAGTGCAATGCAGTGTGAATGGGCTAGCCCTAGATCGAGATGCTCATCGAGCTGCAGGTCGGATGCGACCAGAATATTCCAATCGACAGGTTGGGAAGTGATCGTCTCCGACTCGATAAACATGTTTTTAGCAAATAGATCCTGACAAGCCTTGGTGCTGACAACGAATAGATGCTGGGCATATTGCGGATCGGCAATAGCCTGACAGTCTCTTGTATAGATGTCGCTATCCGAAATGAAGTCGGCAACACGCTGATGAATTTTGTCGAAGATGGCCGCATCCATAGATTGGTTGATGGTGCCCCAGTCAACAGTATCGACGGTGTGCTGATCCATGACGATAAACCGGTCTTTGGGAGAGCGTCCGGTAAATTTTCCGGTCTGCATGTTCAATGCTCCTGTTGCCGTCAACGTGGCTTCCTGGTGATGAAGCGCCTGCTCTATGAGTGTAGCAGTGTCTAATTGATAGAAAATTTGTTTGGATGCGACAATACCCAGATGGGATAATTGTCTGATAGGTGATGATAACATAGTTTGTTTTAAAATATGTGGCAAAACTATGTATTATTTTAGCAATTATAAAAGCCTGTTTTAGCTTATTGTACTCTGTACACAACTTTTAATTAACTGATGTTAAGGTGTTTAAATGCTAAATTTAATTTTAAATATTTTTTAGCCCTTCCTTATTCTCCTGCATTTACGTAGATGTTTCTCATCTGGACGAGATATTACTACGCCTGTCTTTAGAAATAAGAGGTTGAAGATACAATATGAAATTGCACGATTGGAACGGGATAAAAAGAAATTTGATTAATTTAAAGGTTCGAATTTTACCTTAACTTTGCCGTTATGATCTATTTCCATATTCCATTTTGTAAGCAAGCCTGTCATTACTGCGATTTTCATTTTAGTACTTCCCTAAAGTATAAAGCAGAAATGCTACAGGCCATGCAAAAGGAACTGGAAATACGTGCCCCCTATCTGGAAGATAAAAGGATACATTCCATCTATTTTGGAGGAGGGACTCCCTCATTACTGGAAGCTGATGAGATTAATCGATTAATCGATCAGGTAGGCCTTTACTTTGAAATTGCCGTTGATGCGGAAATTACGCTGGAAGCAAATCCGGATGATCTGGACAGGATCAAAATCCAAGCACTACGACATACGCCAATCAATAGATTTAGCATCGGTATCCAATCCTTTTATGAAGAAGATCTAAAATGGATGAACCGTGCCCACAACGCAGCAGAAGCCGAGACTTCTATTATGCGTGTACAGGATGCCGGCTTCGAAAATATAACCTGTGATCTTATTTATGGTTATCCGTTACTCACTAACGAGAAATGGAAGTCTAATATGCAAAGACTGATCGATTTTGAAATTCCACATATTTCTTCTTACGCGATGACCGTTGAAAGTAGAACAGCTTTAGATTACTTTATCAAGCAAGGAAAAACGGCTTCTCTAAATGAAGAGCAAAGTGCTGAACAGATGTTGATCCTGATTGAGACCTTGGCCCATAGTGGTTTTGAACACTACGAAATATCTAATTTTGCGAAGCCGGGCAGGTATGCTAAACACAACACCAACTATTGGAGAGGTAGACACTATTTAGGAATTGGCCCTTCTGCTCATTCTTTTAATGGCGCTTCACGTACCTGGAATGTCGCTAACAATGCAAAATATATTTCAGGAATACAGGAAAATTCATTTCATTTGGAAACCGAGGATTTATCACTGGAAGACCGTGTCAACGAATACATCATGACCTCACTTCGTACCATGTGGGGAATAGACTTAGATAAAGTGAAAGCCGATTTTGGTGCCGGCACCAGAAACTTTATTGAAAGAGAAGTACAACAATTTGTTGAAAAAGGAGATGTTGATTTAGCGGATCATACTATACGGCTTACTGCAACAGGGAAATTAATTGCTGATCATATTGCTTCAGCGTTGTTTCTGATCGATGAAACACATCTATAATTTAGTAAGAGCGGGCTTTCGACTTACTCTTGTCTTTACCCGCCTGTCTTTGCATCATACAGCTTTATGGTCACATGTCTCCACCCTATACTTTCGGCAATTTGTAGCCGTTATGGTATTGCGGTACCAAATATTTATTCGCTTCCTTGTCCGTAAATTTTCGTTGCTTCTTGTCCCAGAATAACTTTTTACCGGTTCGATAAGCAATATTTCCCATCTGTGAAAAAGCCGCGATATGTGCGCCCGCTTCTATAGGTGCATTTAGCTTGCCGGCATCTTTTTTAACGATGGCATCCACAAAGTTGACCATGTGCTTTTCTAATCCATTATCTGATGATTTCTGTAATGGTACAGCAAGCCCCTTATCTTTTTCCGAAATGACCTCCCATCCTCCTCTATTTAGGATCAACGTACCATTATTCCCAATAAATGCAACCCCATGTGTTCGGTTATACGGTCCCAAATCTAATCCGAGTGCATGTTCCCATTGTATATTAAAATCATCAAATTGATATACTGCTGTTAACGTATCTGGAGTTTCAGACGCGCCATTTGGATCAGCATACTTACCTCCGGTTGCCATTATGGATACCGGATCAGACACTTTCATACCTAAAAGTGCATAATCTAACAAGTGTACGCCCCAGTCTGTCATCAATCCACCTGCGTAATCCCAAAACCACCTGAATTCGAAGTGAAACCGATTTGGATTAAAGGGTCTAAGCCGTGCCGGGCCTAACCATTTATCGTAGTGTACACCTGCAGGAGCAGGTTCATCAGGTCGACTTGAAATAGCTTGTTTCCAGCCTACATACGACCATGCTTTAACAACTCGTATTTTACCAAGCTTTCCGGAATGAACAAAATCGATTGCATCTTTAAAGTGCTGTTGACTGCGTTGCCATTGTCCCACTTGTACAATACTTCGATTACGCTGTGCGGCAGCTACCATCACTTCACATTCTTTAATCGAATTACCAATGGGCTTCTCTACATATACGTGTTTTCCTGCATTTACGGCATCGACCATCTGTAAGGCATGCCAATGATCCGGAGTCGCAATGATGACCGCATCAATTATATTGTCCTGGAGCAATTCTTTGTAGTCAATATACCGCTTGACATTTATACCACGCTGTGCCAATTCATCGGTACGCTTATGCAGTACATTTTCGTCTATATCACACAAAGCTGTACACACTACTCTACTATCTTTTAGCAGGGCATTTAAATTTGACCAGCCCATTCCGTTCGCACCAATTAGACCCACCCTAATTTTTACATCTGCTAAGGCAAATGCCTGAGATGAGGAATACATTGTAGAAGCTGCAAAAATAGCTGAGGTTTTTAAAAAATCTTTTCTATTCATTCAATGATACTTTTTATTTCTTCACTTATATATTTCAATAAAATCTAATATCTCACTGTTCGTTTTTTTTGGTCCATGCCTAGCACACACACCAGACTTTTTCATCCTTCTCTTTCGTTATGCTATTATGTCCCGTACCCCACCACATAATTCTCACCTCTAAAATAATTTGACGAATACAGCATGTAATATACGTCATTTTTTTCAAAAGATAAGAACCTTCGGTTTACCTTTCGCGATGGTTCTGATCGATATTTCCATTCAGATTGTTTATCTGCCAATGATATCTGAAGGTTTAATAACGACATGGATTTCACAATAATTGTTCTGTCTCCAAATATTTCATGATGATCTGTGTTGCCCCTGCACGTTGCTTGACGTAAGCACTGGCTGCTTCTCCAGCAACTCGCCTGCGTTCTTGATCTTGAAGAGACCGAAAAACTCCCTGTAATTCGCTATAGTTGGTAATAGAGAAGCCCGCCATTAATGTGACTAGATCAACAGCTTCCTGAAACTTTTCGTACTTCGGTCCAAAAATAACGGGAATACCATAAGTGGCCGCCTCCAGGGTGTTGTGAATCCCTGCTCCAAACCCTCCACCTATGTATGCTATATCGCTGTAGCAATAGAGGGAAGACAGCATGCCGATATTATCAATGAGCAAGATCTGGGCGGTTTCAATTTGTGCATGGTTGTACGATGAAAATTCGGAGAATTTAATAGCTTCCGGAAAGAGGATAAGCAGGCGATCTATGTGATCCTGGTCTACTTCGTGCGGAGCAAGAATAAATTTCCATAATGGATATTGTGCTGCGAGTTGCTTTAGTAACGCTTCATCCGTCGGCCAGGTACTGCCAGCAACGAGCACCTGCTGATTACCGACAAACTGTTGTACAGGTAGTATTTCCTGATGTTTTTTTGGCAATTCCACGACCCGATCAAACCGGGTATCTCCCGCTAAGCCTGCATGCGTAATTCCAATCCATTTTAATATATGGACACTATCGGTATTTTGGGTAAAGAAAAAGGCGACTTTTTTGAGAATAGAACGATAAAATCCGCCATACGGCTTAAAAAATAGTTGTTCCTCCCGAAAAATGGCCGAAATCATAAGCAAGCGAATCTTGCGTTTATGGAGTTCATTAAAGTAATGATACCAATATTCGTATTTAGTGAAAACGGCAAATTTAGGGTTGATGGCTTCCACAAAGTCTCGTGCATTCCCAGCTGAATCTTCAGGCAAATAAAACACATAATCTGCCAATGGGGTATTTTTGCGGATCTCATAGCCAGAGGGAGAAAAAAAAGTTATTACAATTTTTTCATGTGGATATTTTTTTTTGATCTGTTCCAAAACAGCTCTTCCCTGCTCAAATTCTCCTAAGGAAGCAAAGTGGAACCAAATGTGTTTTTGATTTTTTTCAACCGTTTGTTTAATGTGTTTTAACAGTCCTTTCCGACCCTCCACCCAACGTCGCGCTTTGGCGTGAAAAGGAGCTATAACACGCAATATCAAACCGTAAAAAACAATTCCCAGATCGTAGAGTATCCGCATATTAATGAAATAATACTTATCTTCGTCAAAGATATTAAACCTTTTCTAATTCACGACAAAGTGCAACAGAAGGCTCGAAAAAGAATACTCATAACCGGTGCAGCAGGATTTTTAGGTTCACACCTTTGTGATCGATTTATTCGGGAAAATTATCATGTTATTGCGATGGATAACCTGATTACCGGTGCTCTCGAAAATATCGAACATCTTTTCCATCTGGCGAATTTCGAATTCTATCATCATGACGTTTCCAAATTTGTGCACGTTCCGGGAAAGTTAGATTATATCCTCCATTTTGCATCACCAGCCAGCCCAATAGATTATTTGCGCATTCCTATACAGACTTTGAAAGTTGGTTCACTGGGTACACACAATCTTTTAGGATTAGCTAAAGATAAGCAGGCACGCATTTTAGTTGCCTCTACTTCTGAAGTATATGGCGATCCCACCGTTTCTCCCCAATCGGAAGAGTATTGGGGAAATGTGAATCCTGTCGGTCCGCGGGGAGTATATGACGAAGCTAAGCGTTTTCAGGAGGCTATGACCATGGCTTACCATAATTTCCATGGACTGGATACCCGAATTGTACGCATATTCAATACATTCGGCCCCCGTATGCGACTGGAAGACGGAAGAGCTTTGCCTACCTTTATTGCGCAGGCTCTGAGAGGGGAGGACCTAACGGTATTTGGCAACGGCGAACAGACGCGCTCATTTTGTTATGTTTCCGACCAAATTGAAGGTATTTACAGACTATTGCATGCTGAATACCATGAGCCATTAAACATTGGAAATCCGGAAGAATTGTCTGTGAAGGAAGTTGCGGAAGAAATTATAGCATTTACCGAAAGCAAGTCAAAGATCATATATACCGATTTACCGATTGACGATCCAAAGCAAAGAAGACCTGATATTACAAAGGCGAAAAATATCTTAGGTTGGGAACCTCGGGTGTCGAGAAAAGAGGGGTTAATGCAAACAATAGCCTATTATCAACAAAGATTAAAAGACAACATAAAACAACATAAATGAGCAAAATACTAGTTACCGGAGGCACAGGTTATATCGGCTCACACACGGTAGTCGAACTGTATAAAGCAGGATATACACCTGTGATTATTGACAACTTATCCAATTCTAACATCAAGATGTTAGAACAGATCGAAAAAATCATCGGTATAAAACCCGAATTTCATCAATTTGATCTGTGTGATGTCGAACAAACGACGGCATTTATTAATGATAATCCAGATATCAGCGGTATCATTCATTTTGCAGCATCAAAAGCCGTCGGCGAATCTGTTCAGAAACCTTTAAAATATTATCATAACAATTTTTTCTCCCTAATCAATTTGTTGGAAGCTTATCAGGGAAAGAAGATCAATTTTGTATTCTCTTCAAGCTGTACTGTGTACGGTGAGCCCGATGTTTTACCGGTCACGGAGTCTGCTCCAGTAAAAAAGGCGACTTCCCCTTATGGAAATACCAAACAAATAGCAGAAGAAATCCTAGAAGAATCTGCAGCTGCATATAATAATTATAACATTATCGCATTGCGCTATTTCAATCCGGTGGGCGCGCATGAGTCGGCACTGATTGGTGAACTACCGATCGGTGTACCGCAAAATTTATTACCTTTCATCACACAGACCGCTATTGGAAAACGTGAAAAATTAACTGTATTTGGAAATGATTTCGATACACCCGACGGTTACTGCATCCGTGACTTCATCCATGTTGTAGACTTGGCAAAAGCACACGTTGCAGCAATTCAACTCTTGGAAAAAGGTAATCCGAATGGGAAATACGATGTATTTAATGTGGGCACCGGAAATGGATATTCTGTACTCGAAGCTATCAAAGCTTTTGAAAAGGTATCGGGCCAAGCCTTAAATTACGAAGTGGGGCCGCGACGTGAAGGAGATATTGTAAAAGTATATGGAGATGTTACTAAATCCTCTAAAGAACTCGGTTGGAAAGCTGAACTAGGTATTGAAGAGATGATGTCTTCGGCCTGGAAATGGGAAAATTACTTAAAAGAAAATCCTATTGGTTAATTAGAATTTATTAGCGGATTCGCCTATTTAAGGATTTGCGAATCCGCGTATTTGTACATCTGCCTAGCCGTTAGAACCCTCTTTTTCTACAACGTCTGCATAGCGATCGGGTCTATATTTAAATGCCGGTGTTAACCAGTACATCAATACAATACGGGAGAATCTGTAATTGAATGGAGCTAGGATTACAGTAGCCAATATAGCGACGGTGAGGTAAAGCCATGGGGACTCCATATTCCGGGTAATGATATAGGTGCCGACGCAAGCGGTGACTAACTCTGCTACGACAAATACGTAGCTCACATACATGGCGACATAAAAATAGCCTGGTTCCTTTTCAAACTTAAGATCACAATGTGGGCAGGATTTTTTCATTTTCTTTGATGAAAAACTCAATAATGGCCCTTCAAACATATCCCCTTTTCTACATCTTGGACACTTACCATTTGCAGCACTTTTCAACTCGCCGGGAATAATATATTTTGTTATTTCCATATTCTACTAATTTGTGTTACCGACCGTCCTTTTCTAAATTCTTCCGGTGTAATTCCTTCCTTAAAAAACACACTCTTCTTTATCACCCGATAAGGTGTATTGATCCAATACGGGAACCGTTGTATTCATTGACACAAAGATACCTAAATACTGCTACATCAAATGGTATATTTAGTTTTTTAAATAGTGCTTTTTATGAAATGACTTTTTTACATAGAAGATTGGAAGTGGCTTGCCCAAGCTTTATAAAGATAAAGAGATAATGGGTTTATGTTCTTTGTATATATTTTTTTAGCTTAGCATATAATATGTCTTTACATAAAAATACTATCCTTAAAGAAGCGATTCTTTCTCTAGCACAAAAAGAGAAAGATAAACTACTCGTACGTCTAATCAATAAAGACAAAATGCTATTAAAGCAACTTCATTTTCAGCTCTTGGAAGATGAGTTCGATTTAGAAGATCGCATTGAAAAGCTAAAAAGAAATTTAGAGACGTTAATGTCTGTCGTTGAAAAATCTGTCAAAAACACGCCTGTCTATAGCAATTACAGCCAGCTTAATGCGCTTTTACGTCAAGCAAGTGGAATGATAAATGAACATGAAAAGGTAACGAAGGACAAAATAAGTGAAATCGAATGTCGGTTATATCTGTTAAAAGCATCTTTCGAAAGATTTCCAAAACTTTTCGAAGCCTCAGCGGTAAGTAGTGGAATCAAGCTACGAAAATATGCTATTGGCCGGATCAAAAACGTCACGGGAAAATTTGATAAGCTGCATGAAGATATACAATTTGATTTATATGCCGAGATGAAATTTATACAGGAGTTTGCAGCTAAACACCACCTCCTTCATCAGCCTTAGCAAATAAGACAGGTACATTTCGGATGTATTATTATTGGCAGATGAGAACCGAGCTTGCGAGCTCACCGGAGGTAAATCGCCAACTTGAGATTATATGCTGCTTCGCAATTTGCATATAATCTTCAAGTTGTCTAAGTTTGCGTAAATAGTTATTTGTGTGAGAATTCAAGAAATTTTAGAAAAATACGGAGAGACCGAACAGGTCAGAACACTTGTCAAAGCTATCCAAAGCAAAAGTCCAAAAGTTCATCTTAAAGGTTTAATCGGTTCCGCAGATGCTATGGCTGCATCGGCAGCTTATCATCTTCAGGTACGTCCGTACGTTTTTATTTTGCCTAACCATGAAGACGCTTCTTATTTTCTCAGCGATTTAGAAAGTATCTTTGACAAACAAATTCTGTTTTTCCCGGCTTCCTATCGAAAAGCTTTTGAGTTCACACAACTGGATAGTGCCCACGTATTGCAACGCGCTGAAACGTTAAGCGCATTGAACCACACTTCGGAACTACCAAAGATCGTAGTAACTTATCCAGAGGCTATAGCAGAAAAGGTCATCAACCGCAGCGACCTCGAAAAAAATACGTTAGAAATTACCCAAAACACCAAACTCAGCATTGATTTCATCAATGAATTCTTATACGAATACGATTTTGACCGCACAGATTTCGTATACGAACCCGGACAATTCGCTATTCGGGGAGGGATTGTTGATATCTTTTCCTTTTCAAATGATCTGCCGTATCGGATTGAATTCTTCGGTGATGAGATAGAAAGTATACGGACCTTTGACATCGAAAGTCAGCTCTCCGTTAATAAAATACACACCGTCACTATTGTTCCGAATGTCCAGGCAAAGTTTCTTGCGAATAATCATATCTCCTTACTCGAATATGTGGACAGGGACACTGTAGTATGGATAAAGGATGTACAATTTACTTTCGATATCATCAAAGAGGGGTATAAGAAGGCATCACAATTTTGGAAAGCGTTATCCGAAAAGGAGATAAAAAACAACCCGGAATGGCTGGATCCGAGATTTACCTTTACCGACGACCGGAATTTCGCGTCTCTCTTATTTGAATTTCCAAATATTGAATTTGGTAAACAGTTCTTCTATAATGCGTCGGAGGTTATTACTTTTGACATCCATCCACAGCCTTCATTTAATAAAGACTTCACCCTTCTTACGCACAATATGAAGGAGAATGAGAAGAATAAAATTTCAAATTTAATATTCTCAGATTCTAATAAACAGATCGAACGCATCTACGCTATATTGGAAGATTTGGATAAGTCAACCACATTTACACCTGTACACCGCGCCCTACGCGAAGGGTTCTGCGATGACACGATACAGCTGGCGTGCTACACAGATCATCAAATCTTTGACCGCTATTATAAATATAAAAGGAAGAAAGGTTATGAACGCTCGCAGGCTATTACGTTAAAGGAACTGCGTGATCTCAAACCGGGCGATTATATTACGCATATTGATCACGGTGTAGGTAAATATGCAGGGTTGGAAAAAGTGGATGTCAATGGCAAGACGCAGGAGATGATACGACTCGTTTATGCAGACAATGACTTATTGTATGTAAATATAAATTCTCTTAACCGCATTTCTAAATATTCCGGAAAAGAGGGGACAGTTCCCAAAATGAATAAGTTAGGTACGGATACCTGGGACAAACTCAAGAAAACGACCAAAAAGAAGGTCAAAGATATCGCACGCGATCTGATCGTTCTTTATGCTAAACGGAAGGCACAAACTGGTAATGCCTTTAGTCGGGATACGTATTTACAGAATGAATTGGAAGCGTCTTTTATTTATGAAGATACCCCGGATCAGGAGAAAGCAACTGCCGATATAAAACGTGACATGGAATCTCCGCATCCTATGGATAGATTGGTCTGTGGTGACGTAGGATTCGGCAAGACAGAAGTTGCTATCCGTGCAGCCTTTAAAGCCGTGGCGGATAGCAAACAAGTAGCTGTTTTAGTGCCAACAACCATCCTTGCCTTACAGCATTATCGCACCTTTAAAGAACGTCTCCGGGGACTTCCGGCAAATATTGATTACATCAACCGGTTCAAGACGTCTAAACAGATAAAAGAAACACTGAGCAAACTGGCAGAAGGGAAAATAGATATTATCATCGGTACACATCGTCTTGTAAGCAAAGACGTAAAGTTCAAAGATTTGGGATTGATGATTATCGATGAAGAACAAAAATTCGGTGTATCCGTCAAAGAGAAACTCAAAGTAATGCGCGCCAATGTCGATTCACTGACATTGACAGCTACCCCAATACCGCGGACACTTCATTTCTCTTTAATGGGAGCCCGAGATTTGAGTTTAATTACTACCCCTCCTCCGAATCGACAACCTGTACAAACGGAATTACATGTATTTAATGAGACATTAATTCAAGAGGCTGTATCTTACGAACTGGATCGTGGAGGCCAGGTTTTCTTTATTCATAATCGCGTTGCCGATTTAAAACAATTGGGCGCAATGATTCAAAAACTGGTACCCGGAGCGCGTGTAGGTGTAGCACATGGTCAATTGGAAGGGGATGATCTGGAAGATGTCATGTTGAAATTTATCAGCAATGATTATGACGTGTTGGTTGCAACAACTATTATTGAAGCCGGTTTAGACATTCCAAATGCCAATACGATCATCATCAATCATGCACACATGTTTGGGTTGAGTGATTTACACCAGATGCGTGGCCGTGTCGGGCGTTCCAATAAAAAAGCATTCTGCTATCTGTTAAGTCCACCGTTATCAACCCTTACAAACGAAGCCTATAAACGTCTTTCAGCAATCGAGGAATTTTCTGAATTGGGGTCTGGATTCAATGTTGCTATGCGCGATTTGGATATCCGCGGTTCAGGCAATCTATTGGGTGCCGAGCAATCGGGATTCATCGCAGAAATCGGCTTTGAAATGTATAACAAAATCTTGGATGAAGCGGTACAAGAATTGAAAGACGAGGAATTCGGAGACTTATTTTCCGATGATAAAAACCGTAAATATGTTAGTTTCACACAAGTCGACACGGATTTGGAAGTACTGATTCCAGATGAATACGTGACCAATATCGGTGAACGCTACAATCTATACAATGATATTGCCAAGCTGGAAAATGAATCACAATTACAAGAATTTAATCAATCGCTGGAAGATCGATTTGGACCAGTACCCATCCAGGTGTACGAATTATTCAATACACTAAGACTGCAGTGGATGGGAAAGGAAATTGGGTTAGAAAAAATATCATTTAAAAAGAACACGTTAAAAGGCTACTTCATCAACAATCCGAAATCTGCTTACTTTGAATCGGACCAGTTCGGTAAGGTATTGACATTCGTGCAAGCTCATGCTGCCATCAGTAATCTCAAAGAGGTCAAGGGACAGCTACGTATTGCTGTAAATAATGTGACTAGTATTGAATATGCTTTAAATCTGTTAAGAGACATGGTGTAATGTAATACTCAAGCAATACCTAGAATACAGGTATAATTGATTATTTTTAACAAACTAAAGACACATGACATATCAAAAAAATCTTATGTTTATTGCATTAATATTCTATTTTAGAAGTTGTGATCCTCCGGCCGCTTTCACGAATATAGGGTCTAATTCGAGACCAAATTTGCTTTTATAAGCCGGTGCTATCGTTTCAGCAAGTTGCTGACCAAAGCCTTTTTTTACAATATTGATCGTACATCCGCCAAAGCCCCCACCCATCATTCGTGCACCTACTACCTCGGGAATATCTTTTACAAAATCTACCAAAAAATCTAACTCTGCACAACTCACCTCATATTCCTGACTCAACGCTGTGTGTGCCAAAAACAATTGGTTACCAAGCTCTTCTATATCCCCTCTTTTTAGTGCATCGCAGGCCTTATCCAATCGAATATTCTCTTCCACGACATATTTACATTTTGTATATGTCTCTACATCGCGATCTTTCACGAGTTCATCCAACATTTCGACAGTAACGTGACGAAGACTATTTACATGCCCGTATTTTTCTTTTACCCACACAACACCTTGCTCACACAGCTCTCTTCTTTTGTTGTACGCTGACGAAGCTAGGGAATGCTTTACGTTGGTATTGAGCAATACAATTTCATACGCACCAAGTTCCAGTGGCACATATTCATACTCCAGTGTACGGCAATCCAGTCGTAATACATGACCTTCCTTGCTTAATACCGAAGCAAATTGATCCATGATGCCACATTTTACACCGGCATACGTGTGCTCTGCTAATTGACCTATTTTCGCAATATCTACTCTTTTTAGATCGAAGGAAAACAGTTCATTCAACGCAAATCCGGTAGCACATTCTACCGCAGCCGAGGACGACAGACCTGATCCCGGCGGCACATCTCCATCCAAATAAAGATTGAACCCATCTACTGGAAGATTTAATTGCTGTAGCTGATCTACTACACCCAAAATATAATTTGGCCACCCCTTGTCGGTTACAGCAAGGTCAGCAATATTTACCGAATAATTTTCGTTGAAATCTTCGGCATAGAGATGAATTTCTTGATCTTTACGCTTTCCAACAGCAATGTAAATTGCCTTATCAATGGCTGTTGGCAAAACGAAGCCTTCGTTGTAATCGGTGTGTTCGCCAATAATATTGATCCTGCCCGGTGATTTGGCTAACAAATCGGGCTCCGATCCGAATATCTCTTTATATCTGTTTTTAAGTACTGTAGCTTCTATCATTTATTTTTTCTTATAATGGGTAGTCGATTGCTTTCTTAACACCTCAGCGGCAAATTCCGGTGTAATATCACGCTGCGGATTCGCCAACATTTCGTAGCCAACCATGAATTTTTTTACTGAAGCAGATCGCAATAGCGGCGGATAAAAATGCAGATGCCAATGCCATTCCTGTTGATCTCCCGAGTTAACAGGAGCTTGGTGCATTCCTGCAGAATAAGGAAAAGAGGTCTGAAAGATGTTATCATATCGAATAGTCAATTCCTGAAGTGTTTTTCCTAAATCTTCCTTTTCCTCCTCCGTAAATTCAAGAATATTGGTCACATGGCGTTTGCTGACTAGTAGTGTCTCGTATGGCCAAGAAGCCCAAAAAGGAACCAAAGCTACGAAATGAGTATTATCAATGATGATTCGCTCTTGTTTTACCAGCTCGATTTCTAAATATGCACTTAATAAGGATTTCGCATGCGCTCTATAATATTTTGAAAATTGCAATGCTTCCTTTTCGATCTCAACGGGAAGGCTGCTTTGTGCCCATATCTGACCATGTGGATGAGGATTACTACAGCCCATTATCGCACCTTTATTTTCAAATATCTGAATATATTTTATCCATTCAGTATTTGACAATTCCTGAAATTCATGTTGCCACAGATCGACAACAGCTTTTATTGCAGGTAAATCCATTTCCGGCAATGTCAAATCATGTCTAGGGGTAAAGGAGATTACTTTGCAAATGCCTCGCTCAGTTTCTGCCTTTAGTAAATCTCCTTCATTATATGTTCCATTTGGAGACTCTGCCAACAATGCTGAAAAGTCATTAACAAACACGAAGCTTTCTTTATAATCAGGATTTTGCGTACCGTCTGCACGAGAATTTCCAGGACATAGATAACACTTCGGATCGTATTCGGGTCTGTTATCAGCGGGCAAATCCTCCACTTGTCCTTGCCAGGGTCTTTTACTTCGATGTGGTGAAACCAATATTTTTTCGCCTGTCAATAAGTTAACCCGAGTATGCGGCTGGTCTAAAAATGAAAGCATATAATTATTTAAATCAAAGGTTTAGATGCTAAAAGTAAGTTTTTCCAATTAATTATCAAAGTGTATTTTTTACACTAGCTTAAAAATACAGAAAATCAACTGCTTTTGTTATCCTCCTAACTTTACATTACGCGAGGTGATAAAAGAATATTGCCCTAAATAAATAATAGTTAGATTATATTCCCTGGACATCCCTGGATATCTTTCTCAAAATAGACTAAGTTTGTAACAAATATTATTACTACATCGCTTTTGGAATTTGCGTAAACGATTGTCTGAGTTCAATACAAACTATTATTCTTTATCTTTAGCATACGAAAAGTAATTATAAAATTAACCAAGTGGGTAAACTCGCAAAATAAATATATAGTAATGAAGTTAAGGAGCATTTTCAATTTTGTACTGATACTATTCATAGCAGGGCAATCGCTATTTGCGCAGCATATCGGCATTATCCCCCAACCCCAAGAGGTGACTGTTTTCAAAGATAGTCTAGTGGTGGGAAAAGTATTGAATCTTTCCGCGAATGAAGAAGTAGGAATCGCTACGATTCAATATTTACGGCATGCACTGGCAGATAAATATCAAATCTATAGTACCATAAATAAGGATAAAGAGGTGCAGATTAGCTTTGGACAGCTGAAATTAACTAAAGAAGTACATGAGGAGGAATACGAGCTCACTATTTCGAATAACAGAATCACGATTGTAGCGGGTCATCCACATGGATATTTTAATGGTGTGAATAGCCTACTTCAATTAATGGCCTTTTATGAAACCCCGACTGGAATAAAGATTCCAAACCTGAAAATAGTGGATTCTCCAGCGTATGGCTGGCGTGGCTTTATGTTAGATGAATCTCGCCATTTCTTTGGCAAAAAGAAGGTAAAGCAACTTCTGGATTGGATGGCATTTTATAAGCTGAATAAATTTCACTGGCATCTTACAGACGAACCTGCTTGGCGGATCGAAATCAAACAATATCCATTCTTGGCGTTGGTAGGTGGTATTGGTTCATATACAAATCCATTATCTCCAACGCAATATTACACGCAGGAAGAAATCAGAGAAATTGTCGCTTACGCCACCGAACGATTTATAGACGTGATTCCAGAGATAGATATGCCCGGTCATGCTACAGCGGCGAATAGAGCATATCCACAGTTTAGCGGTGGGGGAACGAAAGACCATCCCGACTTTACATTCCATCCGGCCAAAGAAGGTACATATCAATACCTAACCAATATATTGAAGGAAACAAATGTGCTTTTCCCTTCCAATATGTTGCACTTAGGTGGTGACGAGGTCTCTTTTGGAAGTGAGGCATGGAATGCGGATGCGAGTATCCAAAAGATGAAGTTGAGATATAACTACAGAACAAATAAAGAGGTGGAAACACACTTTATGCGGCGCATGGCTGACTCGGTATATCATATAGGGGCAAAATTAGTGGTATGGGACGAAATGGCTGACGCAGGTCTTCCCAAGGATAAAACAATCCAGTACTGGTGGAGACATGATAAAATAGCACAGCTAGAACTAGCGTTGGAGAATGGATATGCGACCGTGGTCTGTCCACGTATTCCCTTCTATTTTGATTTCGTGCAAGACGAAAAGGACCGACATGGAAGAAAATGGGGGCGTGTCTTCAATCCCCTTGAAAGTGTGTACAACTACGATCTGGATCCGTTGAAAGCCAAGGAACAATATCCGAATCAAATACTCGGCGTGCAGGCCAATTTATGGACGGAAGGTATCTCAACGATTGATAAGCTGGACTATATGATTTTTCCACGCATTGCGGCGCTGGCAGAGACTGCCTGGACAAAGAATGACCGCAAGAATTTTACGGAATTTCAACAGGTCTTAAAGAAACATCTACAGCTATATAAGACCGATCGAATCTATTACTATGATCCATTTAACAAAACCCTCAGTGAGCCACAAGTAGAAATTTTGACAAAAAAATACTTAGATAACCCTGAATAAAAAAACGGGAAATAGCATGTTTGTATATGAATACAAGGTATTTTATATAAGTTTGTTGTGCAGAGCCGAAAAAAAAGGTGATATAAAGGAGAATAAAGCTTGATCGCAAAAGAGACAATAGAAAAAGTATTAGACACGGCTCGTATTGAGGAGGTTGTTGGTGATTTTGTGGATTTAAAAAAGAGGGGTACTTCATTGATCGGTAATTGTCCGTTTCATAATGAGAAAACACCTTCTTTTCACGTTTCGGTAGCCAAAGGTATTTACAAATGCTTTGGCTGTGGTGTGGGGGGAGATTCCTTAAAATTTGTGATGGAACTGGAAAAGTATTCCTATCCGGAAGCAATACGTTATTTGGCCAACAAGTATCATATCGAGATCGCGGAAACAGAGCGATCTCCGGCTCAACTCGCTGCTCAGGATAAACGTGAAAGTTTGTACGTGCTGAGTCAATGGGCAGGTAAGTTTTTCAAAGAACAACTTTGGCATACGGATATCGGAAATTCGATCGGATTATCTTATTTCAAAGAGCGTGGATACCGTGAGGATATCATTAAGAAATTTGATTTAGGATATTCTCCGGATGTATGGACAGCTTTAGTGGATGAAGCTAGGAAAGATGGTTTTCAAGACGGATATCTTACTGAAATTGGCCTTGCTATTGAACGTGATGATAAAAGTCTGTATGATCGTTTTAGGGGGCGAGTAATATTTCCCATCCATAACCTTACCGGACGAATTATTGGGTTTGGTGGACGGACACTAAAAACGGAGAAATCTGTACCCAAATATGTCAATTCACCTGAAAGTGAGATCTATCATAAGTCTGATGTATTATATGGGCTTTCTTTTGCAAAGAAAGCCATCATGGATCATGATACCTGTTATTTGGTAGAAGGTTATGCCGATGTAATTTCAATGCACCAGGCGGGTGTAGAAAATGTAGTTTCTTCCTCGGGAACTTCTTTGACTACAGGTCAAATCAAATTGATTTCACGGTTTACTAAAAATGTTGTTATTCTATACGATGGTGATGCCGCAGGCATAAAAGCTTCTCTGCGGGGTACAGATATGCTTCTGGAAGAAGGTTTAAATGTGAAAGTACTCCTTTTTCCCGATGGAAACGATCCGGATTCATATATACAGACATTTGGTTCTACAGCTTTTAAGGAATATATTTCAGCCCATCAGCAAGACTTTATTTTTTATAAAACAAATATTCTTTTAAAAGATGCTAACAATGATCCTATAAAGCGTGCAGGGGTTATTCGCGAAGTGGTAGAAAGTATCGCGTTGATTCCGGATGAAATCAAAGTCTCGGTTTTTATTCGTCAGTGCAGTAGTCTGTTGGATATCGAGGAACGGGTGTTATTAAGCGAATTAAACAAAATCCGTATTCATAAAGCTAAGGCACAGGATAAAAAGCGGGAATCTACTACCCAGACTTCTGCTGGCAGCCCCTATCCGGGAGATATGCCACCGCCTGATTTCTTTTTAACTGAAGCAGAACGATCGGATGCGGGACTGGCGGAAGCCGACATGCATACGAAGATCACGCCGGAGATATTGCAAGAGCGGGAGGTGGTACGCATATTGTTAAACTATGGTAGAGAGCTGGCGAGCTGGGAAGGCGATGGCGAGGTTCCTATAGCGCCGTATCTGCTGGGAAGTATCGACGACATATCTTTTGATGATAAGGCCAGTGCAATCATTGTGGAAGAATTTAAGAAGCAGGCGGATAATTTTGAAATTCCCGAGGCTAAATATTTTTTTTCGCATACAGATAAAGAAGTGGCCGACTTGGCAGTTGAATGCATCGCAAGCCAATATGAAATTAGTCCCAACTGGAATAGTGAGAAGAATAAAATATATGTCCCCGAAGAGATCGAAAATCTGAAACAGCTGGTAACCCAGGTGATATACCGGATTAAAAAACGTAAATTCGAAAAAGAGATGTACAAAATACGTGAAGAATTAAAAAAAGAGCAGTCCGAAGATGATTTACAGATCCTGTTACATAAGTATTCCAAGTTAAAAGAAGCAGAGAAAATGTTAGGGCAATTGCTGGGAAATACAATTGTGAAGTAAGATGTAGATCGTTAAATTTGTTATGGCTAAGCATTTAGAAGCGGGAGTCTGGGGCGAACAGCAAGCTGTCCGGTATCTTCTAGAATATGGATATGAGATTGTATGTGTAAACTGGCGCTACAGGCATTTGGAAGTAGATGTGATTGCCAAAGATAACGGTGTTTTGGTATTTGTTGAGGTAAAGAGCCGTACGGATTCTCGTTTTGGTGACCCGAAAGAATTCGTCGATCATAAAAAGAAACGCAATCTTATCCGTTTAGCAGATGCCTATATTAGCTATACGAAATATGAAGGAGAGATTCGATTTGATATCGTATCCGTTTTTTTGACGCAAAATAAGATTGAATTAATTAAGGATGCTTTTTGGAGCAATTAGATGATAAAATTAGGATTTAATTGGATGAACAATAAATCAATTTGGACTGCTGCCCTTGCGCTTGCATTGGCGGTAGGAGGGTGTAAAACCCAAAAAGGAAAACTAGAATTTGTAATGCCTGAATCAGGCCAAAAAGTACTATTGGGTGAACAGGTTAAATTGAAGCTTAATTTTTTGGAAACTGCTGTAGATTCGGTCATTTATTCGGTGGACGGCAATGTCCTGGAGCGAAAGAAGGATACTTCAGCTGTTGTTTTGGATACACAGCGGGTTGGATTAGGAGATCGTTCGATTACGGCAAAAGTATATGTCGCCGGCAAAGAAGATATCGCTTACAGTAATCTGATCGTCCTACCCCCGTCAGCCAAAAATTATGGTTTTGAAGTCGTAAATACCTTTCCTCATGATGATAAGGCCTTTACCCAGGGACTGCAATACGAGGGAGGAATATTGTACGAAACTACAGGTCAATATGACGGCAAATCGACCCTGCGTAAGGTCGAACTTCAGACCGGAAAAGTGACAAAGATTGTCCCGATAGGCGACACATATTTCGGAGAGGGGATGACTATAATCGGCGATAAAATCGTGGTGTTGACATGGCGTGAAAATGTCGGGTTCTTTTATACCAAAAATTCGTTTGAGAAAACAGGGTCTTTTAGTTATGGGAATAGTAAGGAGGGATGGGGCCTGACTTATGATGGTCAACGATTGATCAAATCGGATGGTTCGAATCTTCTTTATTTTCTGGATCCTACGACTGGCAAAGAAACAGGTTCTATCGGTGTGTACGATGAAAATGGGGCGGTTGATAGCCTAAATGAGCTGGAATATATTGATGGGAAGGTGTATGCAAATGTATACCAACAGGAAATCATTGTTATTATTAATCCGGAAACAGGGGCCGTGGAAGGGCGTATCAATTTGGTGGGAATGAATACAGAAAACAGGCAGCCTGTGGATAATGAGTTAAACGGAATAGCATACGATGCTACAGGAAAGCGACTTTTTGTAACGGGTAAGCTTTGGCCGAAGTTGTATGAGATTAAGACTGTGGAAAGGTAAAACGCCAGGAGACTAGAAAGATAGGAAGCTAGAAGTTGAAAAAGTAACCCCTAATACCTTTAACCTAATTAAGGTAAAATACTGCCGGATTCTATAGAGAAATTAATCTTATCCTGTAGTTGAATGCGTTCTTTTTTCGCTTGTTCTTCTAATCTATCAGGGTATAGGATGCCGTATAAATGGTCTACTTCATGTTGGAAAATCACAGCCGTAAACCCTTCAATATTTTCTTCAACGATATTTCCTTTTTTATCGATATGCTGTAGTCGTATGGCGTAACTACGTTGGACAATTTCTTTTCGGTCTGGAATAGACAAACAGCCTTCTGCTCCTTCTCGTGTCAATTTGGAGTGCCAAATAATCTTGGGATTGATATAGAGCTCAAACGGCTTATCTTCCTTGTCAAAGCGCTGTACCCATATCACATTTTTATTAATTCCGACTTGAGGTGCTGCAATTCCAACACCCGGATGGGCGGAATCCTGCACCGTCAATAACATCCTCCGGGCTAGCGTTTCCAAAAGTGGATCGTCGTATTTAATATCTGTAGACAACGTTTGTAATACGCTGAGTTCGTTTTTATCCGTAATTTGATACACATGAAGTTTCGTTGCTCTATTACCTGATAAGATAAGGGAGGATTCTGTTTCGTTGAAATTTTCTGCATTAGCTTTATTCACGGGGCTTTCGTTTGTAGGGCCAATATATTTTTTTCTCCCACTAAGATAGTGATTGTCTTTCGATATATTGTGCTCCTGACCGAATCCCAAAACTGGAATGATACAACAGATAAAAGTGTAAACTATTTTCATTGTTTGAGAATATATACCAAACTTATAGATTTTTATCTTCATTTCGTAATTGTACTTTTGTAAAAAAAACTGTCATGGTTTATGATCACATCAACAGCCATGCGGGTTTCATGAAGGTTCGTGACAGCCTTTGCGAATAAACACTTTCAGAAAAAGATATGCGTATAATGGCTTTTGATTACGGAACAAAACGTATTGGCATCGCGGTTACAGATCCACTACAGATTATTGCTACAGCGTTGACCACCATACATCCTACCGAGATTTGGTCATTCATTACCGACTATCTTCAACGAGAAGAAATAGAGACCTTTGTAGTCGGCAAGCCTTTGCAGATGGATGGTTCTGATTCGGAATCTGCGCAACATGTATTAGGTTTTGTGCGAAAATTAAAGAAAACATATCCCGAGATTTCTGTAGCCGAAATAGACGAACGATTTACCTCAAAGATGGCATCTGCCGTTATTGCGCAGAGTGGGAAGAAAAAAAGTAAAAGACAAGAAAAAGGATTGGTAGATACCGTTTCAGCAGTTATAATCCTCCAATCATATATGCAAAAAAAAGAATATTAGATATGGCACTTAAAGACATTTCATTTTTCTCAGAAGATATTGATTTTACGATCAAAGAAAAACAAAAGGTACGTGAATGGATCGGATTAACAACTAAAAATGAAGGATTCGAACGCATTTCAGATTTGAATTTCATTTTCTGTTCTGATGATTATCTACTAGAAATCAATAAACAGTACCTTAATCATGACACCTATACGGATATCGTAACATTCGATTCATCAGAAGATGAAGATGTTATTGCCGGGGATATATTTATTTCTGTCGAGCGTATACGCGAGAATGCTAGGAAATTTGAAGTAACAGAGCGGGATGAATTGCATCGCGTCATCATCCACGGTGTACTGCATCTCTGCGGTTATTACGACAAGAAAAAAGACGATAAGGAACTTATGACGAAAAAAGAGAACGAATATCTGGGAAAAAGAGCATTTTAATACGCGGCAACCTGTCGAAAAGAAACAAGCAACAAATTATGTGTTGATTTCTTTACAACATCATTTTTTGTTAACCTTTAACTTTTGCGCTTCATCTGGGAACAAATAGCAAAGGACTACTTTTGTAGTCCTTTGCCATTTATACGGGATTTTAAATTAAAATCTTTCAAATTGGGAAAAGAAAAAATTACCTTCAATTTGAGCATTCTCGTCCGAATCTGAACCGTGGACAGCATTAGCGTCGATTGATTTCGCATATTTGTTACGAATAGTGCCTTCAGCAGCATCAACGGGATTCGTGGATCCGATTAACGTACGAAAATCTTCCACCGCGTTGTCTTTCTCCAAAATAGCAGCCACAATAGGGCCAGAAGTCATGAAGTTAACAAGCTCACCATAGAAAGGTCTTTCTTTGTGTACTGCGTAGAAATTTCCTGCTGTCTCATCGCTTAGCTGGATATATTTCATTGCTATGATTTTGAAACCTCCAGCGATAATATCGTTTAAGATTGCCCCGATGTGTCCATTTGCTACTGCATCTGGTTTTATCATCGTAAATGTTCTATTTGTTGCCATAACCATTAAATTTTTGCAAAGGTATGAAAAGTAAAAAGTAAAAAGAAAAAATCTAATTGCTAACTTTGCATAATATGTCTAAGAACCTACAGGTAACAATTGATAAAGACTCCGGATTTTGTTTCGGTGTTGTCTATGCAATCGATATGGCTGAAGAAATTCTTGAAGAGGATGGATATTTGTATTGTTTGGGTGATATCGTACACAACGATGAGGAGGTAGCACGGCTGAAAGTGAAAGGTCTTCGAATTATCGGACATGAAGCTCTGCCGAATTTGCAAAATGAAAAGGTATTGATTAGGGCGCATGGTGAAGCTCCTGAAACGTATCAGATTGCCTTGGAGAATAATATTACACTAATAGATGCATCCTGTCCGGTAGTCTTAAAACTGCAGAATCGGATCAAAACATCTCATGATGACAATGAAAAAATCTTGATTTTTGGGAAACATGGTCATGCGGAAGTTATCGGCTTACAAGGACAAACCAATAATCAGGCATTGGTGTTTCAGGATATTTCCGAACTAGACGAGGTCGAATTACCCCCTTCTTTTACACTATATAGTCAAACCACCAAAAGTGTAGACAAGTTTTATGCAATCAAAGACGAATTAATCAATAGAGGATACGAAGTAAAGGCTAATGATACAATCTGTCGTCAGGTTTCCAACCGCTATGAAGATTTAGGTGATTTTGCTCGGCAATATGATAAAGTGCTTTTTGTTTCGGGCAAGAAATCATCGAATGGCAAAGTCCTGTATGATGTGTGCAAAGCTGCCAATCCCGATTCTTACTTTATTTCAGCATTGGATGAGATAGATCCTTCTATTTTTCAAGAGCAGGAAACGGTAGGTATTTGTGGCGCGACATCTACTCCCATGTGGCTTATGAAGGAAGTAAAACAGGTGCTCGAAGGTTTATAGTAGGTCATGTAATCTTCATATTCTGAGAGAGTTCATCTCATGGTACGAATTTTGATTATTTTTGTACTGAAATGACTAAGAGAGCTACTAAAGGCGTACTATTGGTACAATTGGGTACACCCGACTCCCCTAAAACTACAGATGTACGTAAATATTTGACAGAGTTTTTAATGGATCGCAGGGTGATTGATATCCCTAGTTTAGGACGTAATCTACTTGTTAAAGGTGTTATTGTTCCGAAGCGGGCCGCTCAATCAGCTGCTACCTACGCGACGATATGGGATGAAATAAATGGTTCACCGCTGATGTATTACAGTCTCTTGCAGCAAAAGATGCTTCAGGAAGAATTGGGTGAAGAATATCATGTGGAATTGGCCATGCGTTATCAAAATCCTTCCATAGAATCGGCCCTGCAGAAAATGCAAAGTATGTTCTTAGAGTCCATTCGAATTATTCCTTTATTTCCGCAGTATGCTTCCGCTACTTCTGGCTCTGTTATTGAAAAGGTTATGGAGATTATGCAAACATGGCCTTATTTTCCGCAAGTTTCCTTTGTCAACAGTTATTGCGAAGATCCGGATATGATTGATACGTTTGTTGATCATGCATTGCGCCATGATATTGCGGCACATGACCATGTTTTATTCAGTTACCATGGTCTCCCTGTACGGCAACTTGGTAAAGTGGATCCTACGGGCAATCTAGTGTGCCCAGAGACGGGATGTGACTCCTGTAAGATGGAAACAAATGCGTTCTGCTATCTATCGCAGTGTTATGGGACAACCCGGGCGATTGCTAAAAAATTGGATTTAACCGAAGATCAGTATACCGTCTGTTTTCAGTCCCGACTTGGAAAAACGCCATGGATCCAACCATACACCTCAGATACATTACACGATTTGGCGAGTAAAGGGGTTAAAAAACTATTGGTATTCAGTCCTGCTTTTGTATCTGACTGTATAGAAACGATTGATGAAATTCAAGTGGAATATGCCAATGAATTTAAGGCATTGGGAGGCGAAAAGGTAACTATGGTCGAAAGTTTAAATGACGATCCAAAATGGATTCAGGCGCTAAAACGATTAGCACTTAATACTTAAAACAAGAAAGAACGATGTTGATTTTCAACGCAATATTATTGCTGGTATTTGATTTTTATATTTTCTTCGCATTACGTGCCACGAAAATAAAATTTGCAACTACTAAATTGTTTACGTTGATCTGGTGGGGATACTCCATTAGTCTGCTATTGGGATTAATTATAGCAGCCGAGTTTAATCTTCCATTAGCCTATCGATCGGTTGTATTGGTCACATTTTTTATGACAGCGACCTGTAAATTTATCTTTATCCTTATTCTTTTGATAGATGATATCCGTAGAGGAGGGGTATGGGTGGCACGTCTATTTAAGCCGAAGGCGAGAATGACATTTGCAGAGCATACCGAAGTGTTGGATGAGCCTCTTCCCGAACGTCCTAAGAATGGGATCTCTCGTTCGGACTTCTTAATGAAATCAGGTTTGGTGGTTGCATCCTTGCCGTTATTTCCTTTATCTTGGGGTGTAATATCAAGTGCGTATGACTACCGTATCAGGCAGCAAAAATTGGTGTTGCCCAATCTGCCAAAAGCTTTTCACGGAATGAAGCTGGCGCAGATATCAGATGTTCACTCCGGATCGTTTTACAATCACAAGGCTGTATTAGGCGGCATAGAGATGTTACTTGGGGAAAAGCCCGATATGATATTCTTTACCGGGGATCTGGTCAATAATGTAGCATCTGAAATGAGGAATTACCAGGATATTTTTTCTAAATTAAAAGCGGATTTTGGTGTGTTCTCTACCTTGGGTAATCACGATTATGGCGATTATTATTATGGTAAAGAAGATAGTCCGGAAAAGCGAAAAAATTTACAGCATCTAATCGAAACGCAGAAAGTAATGGGGTGGGATCTGTTAATGGATGAAAATCGTACCATTAAAGTCGGAAATGATGAAATTTCTGTAGTGGGTGTTCAGAACTGGGGCACAGGTCGCTTTCCAATGAAAGGAGATTTAGCTAAAGCCTTAGTGGGAACAGAAGATAAAGCTGTAAAGCTACTCTTATCACATGACCCGTCGCATTGGAGAGCGCAGGTACTCGATACTGATGTAGATGTCATGTTTGCTGGTCACACACATGGCATGCAATTTGGCGTACGGGGCGAACATTTTCAATGGAGCCCGGCTAAATATATTTATAAAGAATGGGCAGGTTTATATAAAGAAGACAATAAGCAACTTTATGTCAATACCGGATATGGTTTCTTAGGATATCCTGGAAGAGTAGGGATTCTGCCTGAGATTACTATTTTCGAATTAGTGACGGGTTAATAAAAGCTAAGGTTTATTTAAACAGTTTGTCGCTCGGTCCGCGACATGGTCTAAACTTTTTCTTGGATAAAAAGTTTAACAACCTGCCTGCCGGCAGGAAATCAAGGCTTTATCGTATTTTGTCGTTGCGGCGAGGCGATGATGCACAGCACAGCTCTTAGGCCTCCGGTGCACTATTCCATTTCAAAGGCTGAGATCTGCTTGGTTAAGTGCTAGTTGTTCGCTGCTTTTGCGGTCAAAAGCAGGATGCCCCTCGCTGGCATAGAGGCGAAAATAAATTTGATTTAATCAAACCTTCTTTAAAAAACAACAAACCTTTGTTGACTTTTACTTTTCAAAAGTATTGTCTGAAGATTCTATATCTGCTAGCCGTTGGGATGGATCAATCCAAACTTTTTTGGCAGGCTTACGTGTTGTAATCACATAGTCTGTCTTGGTCCAAAACCAATCTTCTACTGTTGTACGGGTTGTGCTTTGATAGATGTCAAAGTTTTCTGCTGGTTTCTCTCCGCGCATTTCTCGAAGCGGAATGTAAAATAATTCTTTGGAACCGTCTTCATATTCAACCAATACGTCTAGCGGCATCGCAAAATCGGATTTGTTTTTAAGTACAATGCTATTCGAAGTAACTTCAGTAATGGCATAGTCAATTTTACGTGTGGTATTGATAAATAGATTAAAATACCATTTGAGATTAATTCCCGATACCTCTTCTGCTATACGTTTGAAATCATTTGGTGTAGGATGCTTAAATTTCCAGTGCTCATAAAATGTTAGAAATGTTTTATTTAAGTTTTCTTGTCCGATGATATATCCTAATTGCTGCGCAAGGACGGCACCTTTGTTGTATGCTTCGTTACTATAAGCGTAGTTGGAATTATAATAGTCTGCAAGAAGACTCATCGGCTCTTCTTTGCCCGAAAGTGCCAGCTTGTAATAGGCGCGATAAGCTGCAATTACCGGATTAGTATCTACAGCACCTTTTTTCTCAAAGAGCTGCTGGAAAGCCAGATCTTCTACATAGCTTGTAAACCCTTCGTCAAACCATTCATCAACCGTTTCGTTAATGCCGAAAAGATGTTGATACCAGGAATGTGCAGCTTCATGGAAGATCACACCTACTAAACTTTTGATGTCTCTTCCGCCGGTTACTAAAGTAGCCGTGCCGTATTCCATGCCACCGTCTCCGCCTTGTACAATCGTGTAACTCGTCCAAGGATAAGCGCCAAATTTATCGGCGCAGAAGTCAAAAAAATCGGTAGCTAATCCGAGTGCTTGTTTCCAGTTATCAATAGTGAGTTTATCTTTTGGTAAATATACGGTGTACACATTTACTCCGCCGTTGCTTTTGGCAGAGTCGACTACAAATTTTGAATCTGCTGCCCATGCGAAATCATGAATGTTTTTGGCTTTATAATGCCATTCTACTTTGTTATTTATTGCTTTGATTGAGGGCTTTTTTTGATAGCCTTTTACGTTGTTTGGATTTTGTAATACTCCGGATGCACCGATGATATAGTCTTTATGGATATTGATTTTGACGTCGAAATTTCCAAAAGGAGCTATAAATTCTCGTGAAACATACTCGTCCAAATGCCAGCCAAATTCATCAAAATGAGCCATTTTTGGATACCATTGTGTCATCGAGAAAGCAACTTCTTCTTTCGAATTTCGACCACTTCGTCTAATTTGTTCAGGCACCTGTGCATTCCATTCCATTTGGAATGTAGCCGTAGCGCCGTCTAGAATAGGTGAGGGAAGAGTCACTTCTAATAGAGTGCCGTCCACTTTATAGGTTGTGTTAATGCCGTTGAATGTAAGTGATTTTATCTTCTGATAGCCAATTTGTTCAGGTGTAAGTGGCGCGATGCGACTTTGGTAAATAGGTTTTTCTTTTGTGCCCAGGTTGGTAATCATCCGCGGATCTGGATCAGATATGGAGGTGAGCCTGTAATCCATCATGCTTCCGGGTTGAAACGCATTAAAATAGAGGTGGAAATATACCTTTGATAATGACTGACCAGAGTTGTTAGTGTATTTTAATGTCATCTGTCCATCGTACTGATAGGTTGTTTCGTGTACATCAATGGACATATTATAATCTACACCTTGTTGCCAGTATCCTTTACGTTGCCCAAATAGGGGATTGCAACAGGATACTACAACAGCTAAAAATAGGATATAATTCAATTTCATCTTTTGTTGATTGTTGATGAGAGTCCGAAGTAAATAATATTTTTCCCTGTGTGTCAATATTATTTTGTAGTTCGTGCTCACGGGACAAACTTACAAAAATTGGTGCGAGTTGGGTTAATTGTAACCTAAAACTTATAATATTCCACAGTGGAATTGATAAGTGCTTGGTGAAGATGTTGGTTGTCGTCTTCGTCTTGGAAAAGTTTGTTGCGCCAGTATCGGGCAGGTGATTTCTTGTGGAAATGAATAACGTATAGCGCGCCTCCCGAACGAGTAAGACTTTGAATATGGTTTATTTCGGAAAGTGGATGAGAAATCTCTTTATCGGGAAAGGTAATTGTTATGTTTTCTTCCGTAAGTGTCCATACCGATGGATTTTGACTTATTTTTACGCTTATAAATAATATGGCAGGAATCGTAAACAGGACAATAATAATTTTTACAATTTCCTGAAAAGGAATAAGGGAACTTAAGCCACCTACTACAAAGAGCAAGAGCAAAAAGCTAGACATAAATTTCCCTCTGTGGAGGGTATGGATGTGGAACTCCATTTTAAAAATTGAAGTATTTTTCAGGATTAAGCTTCTTGTTGTTTTTTAAAATTTCGTAGTGAAGGTGTGAACCAGTACTTCTGCCCGTATTGCCTAGTGATCCGACAACTGTACCGACTTCAATATTTTGGCCTTTTTTTACTTTCGTTTTTGAAAGGTGCGCATAACGGGTTTGAAAGCCATTGGGATGATTCACTTTTACAACGTTCCCATACGCGCCTTCATATCCTGCAAAAACGACTTTACCATTGGCAGTTACTTTTACAGGGTCACCTGTTCTTCCTTTTAGATCGATTCCGGAGTGCATCTCTCTACCGCTATTTGTGAAAGGGTTACGGCGGTAGCCAAATTTTGATGTAATTTTTCCAGGATGGGGTATCCCAATAGGAATTCCCGCAAGTTTACGGTCTAATTCTTTTAACGCATCGGCATAAAATTCGCTTAACAGTTCGATGTTATCTTCATCTAGTTCTATCGGTCCTCCTGCATTTTGTAAGGCAATGGTTTTTAAACCTCTTTTTTTCATTTTTGCGTTAATGCGTTCTAACGTGCTGTCTATTTTATTGAATGATTGCTTCACTTGATGAATATCCCGGGCACTTTCACTTTGATCTGAACTCAACTGTCGGTTCATTGCTCTTACCTTATCTAGAGTGGCTTCATATTTGTTAGTAATGTCTTGTTCTTTTTTACTTGTGGCAAAATAGACAATACTGCCACATAAAATAAAGATAAATGAAAGAGTAGATATGCAGATTTGTTTCCAGTGATTAAGAAGGACTGTTGGTATCATCAGGCTTTTGTCTGATGTGCCATCTGTACTGATAATGTGTACAGAAGATTTATTTTTTAACATACTTAATTATTAAAACTTTTTTACAGCGTGTCGCAAATTTAATGAAATAGGCGAGTTATGCTCAATCTCTTAAGGGCTAACCGACAGATATGCTTGTTAAAATTTGTTAAAAATGTGCACATTTGCAGTATGTCTTTTTCGGAAAAAATAATCTCTTGGTATACAAAAAATGGTCGTAAGTTACCATGGCGCAATATAAATGACCCCTACATCATTTGGTTATCCGAAATTATTCTTCAACAAACGCGCGTCGAACAGGGGTTGCCTTATTTTGATTCTTTTGTAACAAAATATCCAAATGTCCGGAAATTTGCTGATGCGGAGGAAGGAGATATTTTGCGGCTTTGGCAAGGACTAGGTTACTATTCACGGGCGCGTAATATGCACCGGGCAGCGAAACTTGTTGTCGCTGAGTTTCAAGGAAATTTCCCAACACGATATACCGATGTCATTCAGCTGCCAGGAGTGGGAGATTATACGGCCGCGGCCATTTCTTCTTTTTCGGTCGATGAAAAGCAGGCAGTGTTAGATGGAAATGTTTTTCGTGTATTATCACGTTATTTTGGCATTGCTATACCTATTAATTCCGGGGAGGGGAAAAAGGTGTTCAAAAATCTTGCACAGGAATTAATACCCAGTAATAATCCAGGGATGTATAATCATGCGATAATGGATTTTGGTGCAATACACTGTAAACCAAAGGTGCCGTTGTGTGAAACTTGTGTTTTTAGATTGGAGTGTGTAGCTTATAAGGAGAACAGAGTTTTTGAGTTGCCGGTTAAGCTTAAAGGAAAAGCAAGCAGGAATAGGTTTTTTCATTATTTCGTTCATGAGAAGGACGAATCTATATTGATGTCTAAGCGAGGAGATAGGGATGTGTGGTCCAATTTATTCGAGTTGCCTTTGATAGAAACTGAGGATGATCTAGATGTGGTAGAACTGATGCAACTAGATGAATTTATGACGCATTTTGAAGGGGCAGATCTGTTGCCTATAAATGGACAAGTAAAACACATTTTGAGCCATCAGAATATTTATGCGCGTTTTTATCGTTTGGAAAATTTACCTGAGGTAAAAGAAAAAAAAGAAGAATGGAATTATTGTTTGTTAGAAAATTTAGATAAATTAGCTAAACATAAGCTTATTTTTTCTTTTTTAAATAAGTATATTAGCTGAATAAACCCTAAATTATAGTATGTCAAGCGTAAACAAAGTTATTTTAGTGGGACACTTGGGTAAAGATCCTGAGTTGCGTTACTTAGACGGAAATGTTAGTGTAGCGAGTTTTCCTTTAGCGACCTCCGAAACGTTTAATAAAGACGGAAAGAAAATCGAACAAACCGAATGGCATAATATTGTCATGTGGCGTGGACTGGCGGATGTCGCCGCAAAGTATTTGAGCAAGGGGAGGCTCGTATATATTGAAGGTAAATTGCGTACACGTTCGTATGAAGATAAAGAGGGAATTCGACGGTATACAACAGAAATTGTAGCCGAAAGTTTCAATATATTAGGACGACGGACGGATTTTGAAAATCCGTCCGGGAATCAAGCTAATACCAATACTAGTTCAAATACGACAACCCAACAAGAACAGTCTGTTGATTTTAAAGAAAATGATGATGAGAAAGATGGTCTGCCATTTTAATCCATATTAATTAGCATATCCTGACATAGAATTTTAATATTTTGCTGTATCTTTGGCGTTATGTTGCAAGATAGAATAAAGCAGTATACCGAAGAGATTGAGCAGATTACGCTATCATCCGCTGCAGATGTAGAAAATTACAGGTTAAAATTTTTAGTTTCTAAGGGTGTTGTCAAAGGGTTATTCGAGGAATTTAAAACCGTTTCTTCTGAGGAGAAACGTGTTTTAGGTAAAGTATTGAATGAATTTAAACAATTAGCGGAAAATAAATACCAAGAAGGTCAAGAACTGTTTGGCAAATCCAATATTACTGCTACAAAACGTGATGAAGGAGATCTAACATTGCCGGGCGAAGGATTTCAGCTGGGATCTCGTCACCCGCTCTCTCTGGTGCGTAAAGAGATCGTTGAAATCTTTAAAAAATTAGGATTTGTTGTTGCGGAAGGGCCTGAAATCGAAGATGATTGGCACAATTTCTCGGCGTTAAACTTTCCTCCTGAGCACCCTGCCAGGGATATGCAGGATACATTTTTTATTAAAAAACAGGATGGAAACGATATTGCACTTCGTACACATACTTCATCTGTGCAAGTGCGTCTTATGGAAGCTGGCAAACCTCCGTTTCGTGCAATTATGCCGGGAAGGGTGTACCGCAATGAGGCTATCTCGGCACGTGCACATTGTTTCTTTCATCAGGTTGAAGGATTGTATGTCGATGAAAACGTTTCTTTCGCAGATCTAAAGCAAACGTTATTTCACTTCGTACAGGAATTATATGGAGAGGGTACAAAAGTGCGCTTCCGTCCTTCTTATTTTCCTTTCACTGAACCGTCGGCAGAGATGGATATCTCCTGTACGATATGTAAAGGCCAAGGATGTCAGTTGTGTAAGGGATCGGGTTGGGTAGAAATTTTAGGATGTGGTATGGTCGATCCGAATGTGTTGGAAAACTGTGGAATAGATAGTAAAAAATATTCAGGTTTTGCATTTGGAATGGGTATTGAGCGTATTACAAATTTGAAATACGAAATTAAAGATTTGCGTCTTTTCTCCGAAAATGATGTTCGTTTCTTATCTCAATTTGAAACTGAAATAATATAAATGTGGATCATTAGGAACTATATACTCTTCTCGTTGTTCGCTTTACTTGCTGTTGCATGTGATAAAGGGGGGTGTAATGTGGTTCCTAATGTCACCTTTAATCAAACATTCTCTCAAGCTACCGCGAGCGACGCATTTCGCCCGAATGGAAGCGACTATATTTCAGGAGGAGTAAGCGGTTTGATCGTGTACAATATTTCCAACGTTGCTGGTACCTATAAGTTCGTTGCGTATGACAGGTGCAGCCCGGTAAATCCTGAGCAGCGGAATCAGGTGGTGATCTCTAACGCATTTTATGTGGAAGATCCAGTGAGTGGAGCCAAATGGTTTTTAAAAGATGGTTCGCCCATTGATGTAGCCGAATGCCCCCTTAAGCCATATTATGTAAGTTCTTTTGGGAATTCATATACTGTAGGAAATAATTAATCGATGGAACAAGATAAAATAACCGTAGCTATTAAGAAAGCCGCTCGTGAGCTTTTTCGTAAATATGGTTATAATAAAACCAGTGTCAATGAATTAGCAAAACAATCTCGTATTTCTAAAGCTACATTCTATAAATATTTCACATCCAAGGAATTGATTCTTCATGCCGTATTGATGGAGTATATTCAAGAAAATGTACAGGATATTTTGAATAAAGGCGTACGCGAGAACGATTTGCCTACTTTTTTAGCCAATACAATTCTTCGCGTAAGTCGTGTAACTTATACAGTGTGCAATGAATTTGTTGGTTGGGAGTTTATTCGGGAATCTGCGAATGCACAAGAGTATTTGAAAACACTTTCGGATGATTTGGAATTTTTATTGCTAAGTTCTTTTATCCAAAATGAAACCATAGGCTCTACTATTTCTGAGGATAAACTTACTTTCTTAATCAAAACGAGTAAAAATATTGTTTTTTCATTTGCTTTTACTGCGGTAACCGATGCAGATGTAAAGAAAAATTTTATCTCCTTCCAGAAGGAGATGTTGCCTCATCTGGTAGCAGCAACGTTGCTTTAGGCGAATATGCAAATTTGCGTATTCATACTCTGCATATCTCAATACGTAATATCCAATACTTCCAAAAAAAGCGTATTTTTGCCAGATCATGGGAAGAAGAATACCACAGGAGAAAAAAATCCTGAATAACATTACTATTATTGATATCGCAGAAGAGGGAAAAGGCGTCGCTAAACAAGATGATTTAGTGCTTTTTATTGAAAAAGGAGTTCCCGGCGATGTAGTAGATGTTGAATTACAACGGAAGAAAAAGAACTTTGCAGAAGGCAGGGTGGTTAATGTTATTCAAAAGTCTGAACATCGTGTAGATCCATTTTGTCCGCATTTTGGTGTATGTGGCGGTTGTAAGTGGCAGCACATGACCTACGATGCGCAATTGCAATTCAAACAGCAATCTGTAGATAATGCACTTTTGCGGATCGGCAAAGTTGATACTTCTTCCATGGAAAGTATTCTTCCGTCACAACAAACAGCGTACTATAGAAATAAACTGGAGTTCACGTTTTCTAATAAAAGATGGCTTACTTCTGTAGATGAACAGGTGGCTCCGGATAATATGGATGCCTTGGGTTTTCATGTTCCGGGCCGTTTTGATAAAATATTGGATATCGATCATTGTTTTTTGCAGCAAGATCCCTCTAATGATTTGCGTAACGCAATCCGTGATTTTGCGGTAGCAGAAGGTATTACTTTCTACGATCTGCGCGCGCATGAGGGCGCGTTGCGTAATCTTATTATTCGCACTTCTTCAACGGGTGAAGTAATGGTTATCGTTGTTTTTGCATATCCGGAAGAAGAGCAGGTGGAACAATTGATGTCATTTATAGATAGGAGGTTTCCGGATATTACGTCCCTGTTATATATCGTCAACCAAAAACGTAACGACACTATTTTTGATCAGGAGATTCAGGTGTATAAAGGCCGTGATTTTATCTATGAGGAAATGGAGGGACTGAAGTTTAAGATAGGTGCTAAGTCATTCTATCAAACAAATTCACATCAAGCGTATGAATTGTATAAAATCACACGTGAGTTTGCGGATCTGAAAGGTCACGAATTAGTCTACGATTTATATACAGGGGCTGGCACGATTGCGAATTTTGTCGCCCGTACGGTTAAAGAGGTTGTGGGTGTGGAATATGTACCGTCTGCTATTGAAGATGCTAAGCTCAATTCAGAGATCAATGGAATAGGGAATACGAAATTTTATGCGGGAGATATGAAAGATGTACTTACCGCTGATTTTGTCTCCTTGCATGGTAAACCCGATGTGGTGATTACTGACCCGCCGCGTGCAGGTATGCATGCTGATGTCGTACAACGGATTTTGGAAATGGAAGCCGAAAAAATAGTCTATGTAAGTTGTAACGCAGCGACACAAGCTCGGGATTTGCAGATACTCACGGAGAAATATGATGTGGTGCGCATCAAACCTGTTGATATGTTCCCACATACACAGCATGTAGAAAATGTGGTGCTGTTGAAGATTAAAGGAAAAGCATAAATAAAGATAAAAAAGGTGATATGAACTTAGAAGATCTTCTTAATAATCAACCGTCTGACGAAGGTGGTCAATCCTCCGTTGAAAGTAGCCCATTACAGAGTTTAAAAGTTGATTTGGATTTCTATAGCGATTCGATAAAAGAGGTTTCTGCTGAAATGATCGTCGAAGGTTATACATTATATCCTATCTTCGTCGCTCATCAGCATGAAGTGCGGATAGGTGAAGTGTTGCTCGATAAGACTGAACTGGAAACAAACTGGTCTATCAATGTAAGTTCGGTCGAAGAATTTGTGGAGAGAGGGATTATAAAGGAAGAGAAACGGGCGTATTTTGAGAAGCATTTCAAAAAGGCAGAGAATTTTATGTGTCTGTTTGTAGTTGTCCCGGAAGGGGCAAACTTTGTTTTTTATCCCTATAAATAAAAATGATGAATAGTTTAAAACTTTTTAACATTTTATAGTCTAACTATTTCTTTACTTTAGCTTCGGATGTTAAAACAAATAATAAAAGCTGTATATTGTCTTGTTGTGCTATTATTAGCATTGATGGAGGTGCGTGCACAGCAAACAGAAATGCCTTCGCTTTCCGGATTAGTATTGGATAAAGATAATGGCAGCCGAATAGCAGACGTAAATGTCGTTAATCTAAGGACTAAAAAGCATACTACAACCAGTAGTTATGGTGTGTTTTATATAGAGGCGTTAGTTGGAGATAGCTTATCCCTTACAAAAACGGGTTACGGATCCATTAAAACTATCATCTATACGATGGAAGATGTGTTATTGGAAATGCGATCTGGAATTCACTTGGAAACAGTCGTCGTCAGTCGAAGGTCTCGCGAACAGGAAATGGGAGATATCCTGCGCGACTACGAAAAGAAAGGGATATATAATGGTGGAAAGAATGGAGTGGGTACATATGTAAATAGTCCTGCGACGGCGTTATATAACCTATTTGGCCGCGAAGCAAAGAACATGAAGAGATTTGAAAAATTTATGGATCGTGAAGTTAATGAAATACAAGTGGACCGAATCTTTAGTAAGGCAAAAATTACCGAAATTACTGGATTGAGTGGTGATGATCTCCAAAACTTTATGGATCTTTATAGACCTTCTCTTTCTACGGCCCAAACTTGGGGGCAATATGATCTTTTGGACTATGTGAATCGTTCGTTAAAATCGTGGAATGAACAAGGCAGACCTGCTTTTCAAAAATTGCCTAAATTGAATATTCCTCCTCAATCAAAATAAAAAGTGCTCTTTTGATTGTTTGAATAAGGATTGGGCGAACAAGGGATACTTTTGGCATTTACTTTGTTTACTACTTAGAGTAATAAAACTAAAATAATTATTGGTTATGAAAATGAATAAAAAATTAGCTGTGTATGGTCTTTCTTTGGCTACATCAGCAATGTTATTGGCAAGTTGTTCAACAATTCAAAATACAAGTAGTACAACTAAAGGTGCTGTAATCGGTACGGCTGCTGGTGGTGCGATAGGTGCATTAATTGGTGGTAAAGCGGGTAATACTGCTGTAGGTGCAATAGCGGGTGCTGTAATTGGTGGTGCAGCAGGAACGTTGATCGGTAAGAAAATGGACAAGCAAGCCAAAGAGATCGAAAATACGGTAGCAGGTGCTCAAGTAATCAAAGCAGATGAAGGTATTATCGTGAAATTTGATGAAGGTATATTGTTTGATTTTGGCAGTTCTAACTTAAAAGCTGCAGCCAAATCCAATATTGCTAATTTAGTAGCAACGTTGAATAAAGAGCCCGGAACTGAAATTCTGGTAATTGGACATACGGACAACATTGGGTCATTATCGGCTAATCAGAAAGTTTCTGAAGCGCGTGCCGCTGCAGTAAAATCCTATGCTGTATCACAAGGTCTAACCGGCGCACGTGTGAAAACACAAGGTAAAAATTATTCTGAACCTATTGCCTCAAATGATACGGATGGAGGTCGTGCTGAAAATCGCCGCGTAGAGATCGTTATTTTAGCGGGTGATCAAATGATAAGAGACGCAAAGGCAGAAGTTGGTCAGTAAACAGGTCTTATATTAAGTATAAAACAAGGTGTTGCTCATAGGAGTGATACCTTGTTTGTTTTATAAGGTTGTGTTTGTGTTAAATCAATTAGATATTCACTACTTTTCAATTAGTAAATCTTCATTATTTTAATGAGACATTACGCTGACAAAGTGTCATTATATCTAATTTTAATTTGTTAACTTTGTAAACTTTGAATTAGAATATGTTAGATTTAATACACAGCACAAAAACGCACGATGAAGATCGTCAGGGTGAAGCGTTAGCGTTACCATCTACCGTAGAAGTTTCTAACGGAAGAAAGTTGTACATAGAGAGTTATGGATGTCAGATGAATTTTTCTGATAGTGAGATTGTTGCGTCCATTTTGTTGGATAAGGGATTTGAAACAACTAAGGATTATAAGGAGGCAGATGTTGTTTTTATCAATACCTGTTCTATACGTGAGAATGCCGAGCAGCGTGTGCGCAATCGCCTGAAGGAATTTGAATCTGCTAAGGCAAAGAACCCAGGGATGATTGTCGGTGTATTAGGGTGTATGGCAGAACGTCTGAAATCAAAATTCTTAGAAGAAGAAAAATTGGTTGATGTTGTGGTCGGGCCTGATGCCTATCGGGATTTACCTAATCTGATTGAAAAAGTAGATGATGGAAGCAAAGCTGTAAATGTATTATTGTCCCGTGAAGAAACTTATGCGGACATAAATCCTGTTCGGCTTAATACCAATGGTATTTCAGCCTTCATCTCTATTATGAGAGGCTGTGATAATATGTGTTCTTTTTGTGTAGTTCCATTTACACGAGGCCGCGAAAGAAGCCGGGATACACACTCCATTGTGCGTGAGGCTCGTGAATTGTATAATGCAGGTTATAAAGAAGTAACCTTGTTAGGTCAAAATGTTGATTCTTATAAATATACACCGGAGGTTCCAGAGGGGGAAGAACCGCTGCCTACAGTCAATTTTGCTCAATTATTGGCGTTAGTAGCTGAAGTAAGTCCTGATTTACGTGTGCGTTTCTCAACTTCTCATCCCAAGGATATAACGGACGAGGTATTGTATACGATGGGACGGTACGAAAATATTTGTAATTATATTCACCTTCCGGTACAATCCGGAAACTCCCGTGTACTGGAATTAATGAACCGAACCTACGACCGTGAGTGGTATAAAGAACGTGTGGATGCTATTCGTCGAATTATTCCAGAATGTGGAATTTCTACAGATGTAATCACCGGATTCTGTACAGAAACAGAAGAGGAACACCAAGAAACTTTATCCATGATGGAATATGTGAAATATGATTTTGCTTATATGTTTGCTTACTCGGAACGTCCGGGTACATTAGCTGCTAAGCGTTATGAAGATGATATTCCGGAGGAGATAAAAAAACGTCGTCTAACGGAAGTGGTAAATTTACAGCGCGAACACAGTTTGTTCAGATTGCAACATTTCGTGGGCAAAGTGCATAAAGTATTGATCGAAGGATTCTCCAAACGGTCGGATAAAGATTATTGTGGTCGTAATGATCAAAATACTATGGTTGTATTCCCTGTTGACGAAAGGTACAAAGTGGGTGACTATGTGTATGTGTTGGGACAAAGCTGTACTTCTGCTACTTTAATCGGAAAAATTGTAGATTAACTAATCATTAAGGAGAATACTGTGGACAATCAAGATTTAAAAAATAGATTTGGTATCATAGGGAATTCCCCTCTGCTCAATAGAGCAATAGATGTTGCGAAACAAGTTGCACCGACAGACATATCTGTTTTAATACAAGGTGAAAGTGGTTCAGGTAAAGAAGTGTTCTCGCATATCATTCATCAACTGAGTGCACGTAAACATGGTCCTTTTATTGCGGTTAATTGTGGCGCAATTCCCGAAGGGACGATTGATTCAGAGTTATTTGGTCACGAAAAGGGATCTTTTACAGGGGCACATGAAGCGCGTAAGGGTTACTTTGAAGTGGTTGATGGAGGAACTGTTTTCTTGGATGAGGTAGGTGAACTTCCAATGAATACACAAGCTCGATTGCTACGTGTTTTGGAATCCGGAGAATATATCCGTGTTGGATCTTCAAAGGTTCAGAAGACAAATGTTCGGGTGGTCGCGGCGACAAATGTGGATGTATTTGAGGCAGTAAAAAAAGGAAAGTTTCGTGAGGACCTGTATTACCGTTTGAATACTGTGCCATTGCGTATCCCGTCTTTGCGTGAACGTAAAGAGGATATCTATTTGCTATTTCGTAAATTTGTGGTCGATTTTTCGGATAAATATCGTACGCCGGGAGTCCAACTAATGCCGGATGCACAGGAGTTGCTTACAAATTATAGCTGGCCGGGTAATGTACGACAGTTGAAGAATATTGCAGAGCAGATAGCCGTTTTAGAAAAGGAGCGTATAGTCAGTGGAGTAATCCTTCGAAATTATTTGCCTGTCGAATCAAATACTACGAACCTTCCGATGTTTGTGAAGGATCAAAATAAGGAGGATTTTTCGGAACGGGATCTGCTATATAAAGTCCTGTTTGATATGAAAAAGGATATGGTGGATTTAAAAAAGCTCGTAGTAGAATTGCTTCAAAATGATGCTAATCCGACTACTTTTGATCAAAATTCACCTTATATAAATCAGCTCTATCAGGAAGTAGTACCTAATACACCTCCGTCTACCCTCACTATCCATAATCCCACTAATGTGAATCCGAATAATTCATATATGGCAATAGATACACAGGATGCGGAGGAAGTAGAAGAATCTCTTTCGCTGATAGATAAAGAGTCAGATTTGATCAAAAAAGCATTGAAAAAGCATAAAGGGAAGCGGAAATCTGCGGCACAAGAACTAGGGATTTCGGAAAGAACATTGTATAGAAAGATTAAAGATTTAAATTTAGAATAGTAATTTAGTCGTATGTCAGAAGCTACTATTAGAATTGTATTACAGAGTTTGTTTGCCGCAGTGCTTATTTTGTGCATACAGGGATGTGGGGTAAAATATAGTTTTACCGGAGGATCGATCCCTCAGGGAATGAAAACCTATACCGTATTGTATTTTGAGAATATATCACCGATGGTGTATGCGACATTGAGCCAAAATTTTACGGAGGGCCTGAAAGAACGTATACGTACGCAGTCTTCTTTAAGTCAGGTAAATGATGATGGAGATGCAATTTTTGAGGGTTTCGTCACCAATTATACCATTACTCCGGCTGCAGTAGAAGCAGGCGGTCGAGATAGAGCTGCTTTAAATCGCCTATCTATCACAGTAAAAGTAAAGTACACGAATAAATTGGATGCCACGGGCGAGAGTAACTTTGAGGAGTCTTTTACGCAATTTAAGGAATTTTCCGGATCAGATGTTACTTCGCAGGAGGCATCGTTAAATGAAGATATTATTAAAAGGTTGACGGAAGATATTTACAATCGAGCGTTTGCTAATTGGTAGAAAGATATTTATGTATGGAAAATCTTAATACAGTATATCATTCACTTTATGTTCAGGCACTCAAAGATCCAATACAGATCGAGGAGTCAGCTTTACAGGAATTAATTGCTAAATATCCGTATTCGCAACCTCTTCGTTTTGCAATGGCAAAAAGGAGATATATGTTGTTCGACACTTCTGATGTTCAACATATAGCAGTTTTGTTCGCACCCAATGTGAATTGGCTATGGGACTTTGTGAATCGCCCTGTATGGCAAGAAGAAGGTCTGCTTGTAGAAAATGAGGAGGAATACATTCCGTTTGTTGATGTTAAGGAAGAGCAAAATGTGGATAAAAAAGAGGGACAAGAGGACTTTTCCGAATTAGTTGAAGATAGCGGAAGTGAAGATGAAGTTGGGGATGTCTTAGAGAAGCTTATCCAAGGAGGTGCTTCTTCCGCTGATTTTTTTGTATTTGAAAGCAAAAATGACGTGGAGAAGGATCCAGTTGCAGAAGAGAGGGTTGTTGAAGAAGAAAATGTCAGTTTGTATAATGATGAACTGTTGCCCTATAGTTTCAGGTGGTGGTTGCATAAGACAAGATTGGAATATGCGGAAACGTATCAACCCTTTGTAAGTCCGGTGCTTCCAGAGCCTTATAAGAGACCATTCAATCCTCAAAAAATTGAAGAAGCCGTACTAGATCAGCAGATTAAGGAGAATATATTTCATTTACAGGATCCTGAAGTCAAGCTCAGTGAGGCAACAAAAATGAAAAATGTTCGGTATAATCCTGTGCCTAAGAAGGTTGATGAAGTGATTGAAAAGTTTATTCGAGAGGATCCGATTATACATCCACCATCTCCCGAACAATTGAATACGGAAAACAAAGCCAGGCAGAGTGCTGAGGATAACTATACGTTGGTTACAGAGACATTGGCAAATATTTACGCAGATCAAAACTTGTCCTTGAAAGCGATTGAGGTATTCAAGAAATTAATTTTGAAATATCCAGAAAAAAAATCGTATTTTGCGAGCCGAATTAAAGAATTAGAAAAGAATATATAATTAATAGAAATAAAAAAATGACGACTTTATTCATTATCCTGATTGTTTTAGTAAGTGTTTTATTAGCATTTTTCGTGTTAATACAGAATCCCAAAGGAGGCGGTTTATCATCAGGATTTTCGGGAGGATCTAATTTGATGGGTGTACAACGTACAGGTGATTTTTTAGAAAAAGGAACTTGGACTTTAGTGATTGCTTTAATGGTTTTTTGTTTAGCAATTAATGTTGTTGGCCCATCAGCTGGTGGAAATAGAGGCGGATTAAGCGATCAGATTGAGACGCCGGTACAAAATAGTCCTTCATTGAATCTAAACAATGCAGCACCCGCTACAGGTTCGGCTCCTGCGACAGTTCCAGATTCGGTAAATTAACTAAAAAAATATTTTAAAGGCCTCGCATATACATTGTTTGCGAGGCTTTTTTTTGAAAGTGTCTGTACACGAGGTCCCTCAAGAGCCTTCATGAGTCTTTTATAGCTGTTGATGATATAGGATTTATGAAGGTTTTGTTATTCCTGTATTTTTGTCAGGATGACATACTCACTATGTGTATTGCTGTCATAAAAATTCAGAGTTTGTGAAAAATTGTCAACAAAATTGCTTTTTTATTGAGTTGGCATAATTGGTGATGACTAAAAGTACAATCAAGTAAAAAAATAATAAAATATAATTATGGCATTAAGTATTAAACCTATCGGAGACAGAGTAGTAGTTGAAGCTGCTCCTGCAGAAGAAAAAACAGCATCAGGATTATATATTCCTGACACAGCGAAAGAGAAACCATCTCAAGGTATTGTTGTAGCAGTAGGTTCTGGTAAACCCGAAGAGCCTCTTACAGTTAATGTAGGTGACAAAGTGTTATATGGTAAATATGCTGGTACTGAAATCACTTACGAAGGGAAAGAATATTTGATTATGCGTGAATCTGATATTTACGCTGTATTGTAAGTAATAAGTAGTAAGTAAAAATTAATAAGTAAATAAGTAAAAAGGAGATATTGGGTCTCAATACTCGTATTTCAATACTCAATACTAACATAAAATGGCAAAACAAGTAAAATATAATGTAGAAGCGCGTGAATCCCTTAAAAGAGGTGTTGACACGTTAGCAAATGCAGTAAAAGTGACATTAGGTCCCAAAGGACGTAACGTAATTATCGAGAAGAAATTTGGTTCTCCAGCGATCACTAAGGATGGTGTTACCGTTGCGAAAGAAATCGAACTGAAAGACGCTATCGAGAACATGGGTGCACAAATGGTTAAAGAAGTCGCGTCTAAAACTGCTGATCAAGCCGGTGATGGTACGACTACAGCTACTGTATTGGCGCAAGCTATTGTTGCTCCTGGTATCAAATCTGTAGCAGCAGGAGCTAATCCAATGGACTTAAAACGTGGTATTGATAAAGCGGTAGCTGCAGTAGTGGCTAACTTAAAATCTCAATCTCAAGTAGTAGGTCAAGATAATAACAAAATCAAACAAGTTGCTTCTATTTCTGCGAATAATGACGATGTAATCGGTTCATTAATTGCAGAAGCTATGCAAAAAGTGGGTAACGATGGTGTAATCACTGTGGAAGAAGCAAAAGGTACAGAAACAGAAGTAAAAACTGTAGAAGGTATGCAATTTGACCGTGGTTATTTGTCTCCATATTTCGTTACAAACTCCGACAAAATGGAAGCCGAATTGGAAAATCCTTACATTTTGATCTACGACAAGAAAATCAGCAACATGAAAGAGTTGTTGCCTATCTTGGAAAAGCAGGTTCAAACAGGTAAACCCTTGTTGATCATAGCAGAAGATTTAGACGGAGAAGCTTTAGCGACATTGGTAGTGAATAAAATCCGCGGTTCATTGAAAGTAGCTGCCGTTAAAGCGCCTGGTTTCGGAGATCGTCGTAAAGCAATGTTAGAAGATATCGCTATTCTTACAGGAGGTACTGTTATCTCTGAAGAAAGAGGATATAAATTAGAGAATGCAGAATTGGAATACCTAGGTCAGGCTGAGAAAGTAGTTGTTGATAAAGATAATACTACTGTAATCAATGGTTCTGGTAATGCAGATGATATCAAAGGACGTGTTGCTCAAATCCGTACACAAATTGATACAACTACTTCTGATTACGATCGTGAAAAATTACAAGAACGTTTAGCTAAACTTTCTGGTGGTGTAGCAGTATTGTATGTAGGTGCTACTACAGAAGTAGAGATGAAAGAGAAAAAAGATCGTGTAGATGATGCTTTACACGCAACTCGTGCGGCAGTAGAAGAAGGTATTGTAGCTGGTGGTGGTGTTGCTTTCATTCGTGCTACTGATTCTTTAAAAGATCTTAAAGGTGCTAATGAGGACGAAAACATCGGTATTGATATTATCAGACGTGCTATTGAAGAACCTTTACGTCAGATCTGTTTTAATGCAGGTATCGAAGGTGCTGTTATTGTTCAAAAAGTAAAAGAAGGTACTGGTGATTATGGATACAATGCTCGCACTGATGTATTTGAAAATTTGATTGGTGCAGGTGTTATCGATCCTACAAAAGTTTCACGTGTCGCTTTAGAAAACGCAGCTTCTGTAGCTTCTATGTTGTTAACCACAGAATGTGTGTTGGCAGACGAAGCGGATGAAAATCCAGGTGCTGGTGCTCCTCCAATGGGCGGTGGCATGGGTGGAATGATGTAAGTGATTACGTTTTCCATAAAAAAGCTGATTTGGGAATACCAAATCAGCTTTTTTTATAAAAGTGTTTGTCGCCGAACGTCATCAAAGTATGCTCTCAGCATAACATAACCAATTATGTGGGTCTTGTTATTTATTCCCGGTTACGGTTTTTTTGTTTTTCCAATATACGGTTATTAATAGCATGGTCGATCTGCCAGTCCTCCCCAGGGCCCCATTCAATAAGCTCATTGTTTAAAAAATATGCCCATATAGGTCTTTGGGCGCTTTTTTCAGTATAGGAATTGTGTTCTAATCTCATGTATTCCAAAACTTCGAGATCCCCTTCAGGTAATCGTTGTGCCGAAATAATAGTATTGGGTTTGCCGATTTTTTCGTAAACCTGATCTTTCGTCATGCCCAGGCTCACCCGGGACATATCCGCATTAATCAAGTGATATTTCATGCTGGATCCACACGAATAAAAAGACAAGAGGGCGAGGGCAAGCAAAGTATAATATGTTTTTCTCATATAATAAGTTTAATGATATGACGGATATATGTATGGAAGGATTAAGTAATATTTCTGAATATGGTAAATATAATAATTACGGTAAGTAGAATTCGAATAGCTTGGTGGCTATATAAGGCCTTCCGCAACTTAAGTTCATTGAGTGTAGGTTTGGGCACAATCTGTAAGTAAAAGCCTGTAACGATATAAGGTGTCAAAAAGAACAACAATTGATTTTGTGCAAAGGCTTGTTTAAACTGACCGTTTAAAAGATGATGGAGTGCTCGCTGTCCTCCACATCCAGGACAATCCAATCCTGTTATATGCTTGACGGGACATTTGGGAAATAATATATGTTCAACCGGATTGATATATTTATAGAGCACAAGTACACCTACTAATCCCAAAAAGACTACTAGGAAAAAGTATGATCTTTTAGAAACCATCTGATAACCCGGCAAACATTGCTAATCCAAATATGCCAAGATAACCTATCCATAGTAATACAGATGCACCGATATTAATCAACATCCATTTCTTCGCATTAGCTGAATCGGCTTCTGCTCCTATAATATCTCCTGCATAGAATTTTTTCTCTACGCGTGATGCGTAAATAATAGCTGGAATTCCCAAAGGCCAGCAACAAAAGATCGTCGTCAAAATTGTTTCGATCAAGTAGGTTCTCGGTGGTCTTTGGTAATTGGCGGCCGATGACTGAGAGGACGTGTATTGTTGCGTTGTCGATTGAAAATTCTCAGATTGAGGAATGGAGGGAGGATTCGTGGGGTGGTTTTTAAGCACGCTTCTTAATTCTGAAATCTCACTTGCTCTTGTCCAAGTAACCAGTTCCTCTGTCCAAATCAATGTATTTGGACCTATATTTTTAGCACTTAACTCTTCGAGGGTAAACGGTCCATAAGAATTATTACCTTCTGTGTAATGATATTTTTTCATTGGCGAAGTTTTGTTCGTATCTTACTAAGATATAAAATATATCAAAGATTCGCCAAGAATTTATAGAACTCTGAATTAGTAAAATAGAATCTGCTGATGATAGATCGCAGAAAGGCATACTTATAAAATGAGTCCAGTTGTTGATGCCCTTATGATGCTTGTCAGACTGATAATGTCCAACCAGTCTGATAGAAATAACCCGGTCTAGTAGACCCAATATCTGATAAAATACATTTATATTTACCGTGATGGTAGTTCTAATTTTAGTAAATTAATATAGCAATCTACCGCCTTTTTTAATCATTGAGGACGCTACTGTTAAAATTTTAGAACTGTATTAAACCAAATGCTAATAATTTAATCAAACTAATAAATTATCATATAAATATATAATGAAAATATCCCAAAAAATATTAATTGTTGCATTTGCACTGACTTTGTCGGTGCACAGCAGTTTTGCTCAGAAAGTAGAATTTGTCACCATAGATTCAACAGCAGTTTACTTTAAGAACGCTGATTCTATAGCGGCAAGAAAAGCAATTGCTTTAAAAGGATTAACAGATTTTGCCAAAGCAACACCAGAATTTATGAAAGCTCTGAATGAAGCGGCGGCAGACAAGAATTTCAAACTGGCAGAACAACTATACTATACCGCAGAATACATTCAAGTGCCATTTGAACAATACCGGAAATATTTGTTCTCTCCATCAGGAGAATGGTCATCTGAAACTTACGGCGATATCGACTACAGTAAAAAGGCGATTGTTCTTCGCAAAGCAACAGGGGAAGAACAACAGAAAAATATCGAAATGAGTAGGAGTTATTTTGCTCCGAGGGAGGGTACCTCTATGGCCAAAGAGACTAAAGAAATCAACAACAAGCTCATGGGCAAGGCTGCGCCAGATTTTACCTGTAAAACAATGGACGGAAAAGATATTAGTCTTAATAGCTTAAAAGGGAAAGTTGTGGTGATTAACTTCTGGTTTACACAGTGCCGCCCTTGTGTTGAAGAAATACCTGAACTAAATGCAATTGCAAACAAATATAAAGGCAATACTGATGTGGTTTTCTTGGGGATTGAGGTGCGTCCCGAAACGACAAAAGAAGAGGTAGAAAAATTCCTGAAAAGGGTTCCTTTCGTGTATGAGATTGCCATGGGCGGAAAGGATGCGGCTGCATTATATGAGGCTAAAACTTTTCCTGCCAATTTTGTGATCGATAAAGAAGGGGTCGTTCGCATGGGGGCAGTAGGTACCAGTCCTTTTATCATTGATGAATTGGAGAAAATAATCCCAACGCTTCTGTAATTGTTTTTAAAATTAATTCCCCATGTTACATCATAAAAACTGGATCTTGTCTGTCTTAATTGTTTTGTGTACAGTAGATGTGTTACAGGCACAAACCGCAGATACTGTAAAAAGCAACGCTGAGCAAACCGAAGCACGAAGAATAAAATATCTGCAGGGGCTTCGGAAATTAAGCTCTTCAAAAGAATTAAAACACGCAGATTCTGTTAAGGAGGCGAGAAACATTTTTGAATCCGATATCAGGCTCCTGTCACAAGACTATCAGCGGATAAATAGAGATGTATTTAGGATGCAGATTGAAATGGGTGAATTTAAATGGATTTCAGACACTTATGTTGATGAAGACTTTGTAATTAAGGCCAGGGTTGTTCGTCCGGCTACACAGGAAGAATATGAGCGGTCTGTTAACGAATTCAAAGAACTATTGAATACGCCTGAAAATCTGGAACGTGAAAGAGAAATTGCAGCACAAATAGGAAAGCCGGCACCTTTATTTTCAGTGGTGGATGTGGATGGAATGCCCTATGACCTTAGTCAATTAAAGGGGAAAGTAGTGGTATTGAACTTCTGGTTCATTGGTTGTGCCCCCTGTAAAAGAGAAATGCCCGAGCTGAATAAATTGGTAGAGAAATACGAAGCTAAAGATGTTGTGTTTTTGGCCTTTGAAGTGAATAATTACCCTGCGACTAAATTAAAGGCCATTATGAGTAAATCTTTCCATTATACTTTGGTGCCAAGCAAGCGATCAGATGTAGCCAAAGTATATGAGGTAAAGACATATCCTACCTCCTATGTGATTGATCAGTCGGGTGTAATTAGATTTGGGTTGGCGGGGTATAATCCGTTCAAATTACCGGAGCTTGATGAAGCTATTGAAAAGCTTTTAACAACTAAAATATAAAGGGGTAATTGATAAGAAACCTTGAATAAAAAAAATAAACAGATGAAACCAATTCATTTTAGCATATTTTTTATGCTTGTAAGCATAGTTGTCAATGCACAGGATAGATCCATCAATTTTGAAGATGGTAGCTGGGCCGAAATTAAGGCTAAGGCAGCTAAGGAAAAAAAGGCGATTTTTATGGACTGCTATACAAGTTGGTGTGGTCCTTGTAAAACGCTGGCCCGTGATGTATTCACCAATAATGAGGTGGCCGATTACTTCAATGCCAATTTTATCAATGCTAAATTTGATATGGAAAAAGGGGAAGGTATAGAATTACGCAAACAGTATTCCGTTAATGCCTTTCCGACATTGCTGTTTATTGATGCAGAAGGTAAACTCATCAGTAAAAAAGTAGGTGCATTGGATGTCCGTGCTTTTCTTGATTTTGGGAAGAAGTCTGTAGGTGGCGAATCTCTTGAATACCTGACTGCTGAATACAAAAAGGGAAACCGGGAATTTGCGTTCATGAAAAAATTTATGGCTAGAATGGAAGGACAGCGAGAGAATACAGGGGCAATTATGGAAGCGTATTTTCAAGCTACACCTCAAGCTAAATGGCAAACAAATGAAAACTGGTATTTTATTGATCGGTATATAAAAAATGAACAATCTCCTGTTTTCAAGGCTGTACTCGAAAATCAAAAAGCGTATGAAGCGAAGTTTTCTGCAGATGCCGTATCTGAATATTTTGTAAATGTTTATCGCAATTCTCTTCAAAAAGCAGCGAATAGCGTTTTTCCAACAGATGATTTGAAAGAGTTGAAAGATCGAATAGGTATCGTGAATTTTGCAGGAAAGGCTAAACTTGAACTAGAATGTGATGCGACGATTGCAGATCTGGATAAAAATACGAAAGCCTACGTTGATATCATGGAGATTATTTTTTCAAAATACCCTGAAAAGGATAGGGATAAGGAAATTTATGGTGTACATTTCTTTTGCTGGAAAATGCTTAAAAAATCTTCGGACCCTTATGTTTTGAAAAAGACAGCCAAAATTGCTGAAATGTCTATGCAAACGCAAATTCCTACATTTATGGATACGTATGCAAGTCTATTATTTGAAATAGGCGATATAGATAAGGCCATAGAAGTAGAAGAAAAAATTCTTACTATATTGAAAGTTAAACCCGATCCTGAATTTTCAATTCAGGCATGCCAGGCCAGACTGGAAAAATTTAAGCGTAAAAAAGGTTAGTGTATCATGAAACTCAAATTTATTTCCCTCTCTTTAATTGCCGGCCTTGCTGGAAGTTTAATGGCTTTCTATACGCCTATAGAACAGCCGAATGCTAAGATTATTATTTCGACGGTAGGCAATATGCTAAAATCGATGCATTACGAGCCTCAACAAATTAATGATGATTTTTCAAAAAAGCTGTTCATTAATTATCTCGATAAATTAGATGCTGAAAAGAAAATATTCCTTCAGTCAGATATTGATTTTCTAAAGAAATATGAGTTAACCATAGATGATGAAATTACAGGGAAACAGCCGTTAGCATTTTTAGCTGCTATTGATTCGGTTCTGGATCTACGAATAATTCAAGCGCAGAAAAACTATAGTAAAGCGATAAATGAATTATTGAATTTGAATGAACAAGCATTTTTTCAACTCGATCAAAAGAAATTAACCTATGCTATGTCTGAACAGGAAAATGAAGATTTTTGGCGTAAATCAATTAAATACAATATTCTGTTAAGACTGGATGAACTACAGGATATCCAAAAAAATGCAAAATCTACTGATCCTATTGCAAATCAAGATGAATCGGATTTGTTAAAGCAAGCAAAAGAAAAGACAAAACGGAAGTTCGACAAGTATTTCAATCAACTGAGTACTACATTAAGTACACCTGTTCGTTTTGAAATGTTTGTAAACTGCATCGCGACAACGATGGATCCTCACTCGACTTATATGGCACCTATTACGGAACGAAGCTGGAGTGAAAGTGTTTCAGGAACATTTGGTGGGCTTGGCATCGTAATGAAAGAAGATGATGATTATGTGAAGATCGAATCCATTGTAGACGGTGGTCCGGCCTGGAAACAGGGTGCTTTGAAAGCAGGTGATCTGATTATGAAGGTAAGTGAAGAGGGCAAAGAGCAGGTGGATGTAGCCGGTTTCACGGTAAATGAATTGAGAAAGTTAACACGTGGTGCAATAGGTTCAACAGTGATTTTTACCGTTAAAGGAATCGGCGGAAATATTAAAACTGTTTCATTGGTTCGTGAGGAATTAAAGCATGAAGGTATTTTTGCTCATTCCTATATTATTAATGGGTCTCATAAAATTGGAATGATTGTTTTGCCTGAGTTTTATCTGAACAGGAAAGATCCTAAAGGTCCGGGCAGCAGTGCTTATGATGTAGCTAGAGAAATAGAAAAGCTAAAGGCAGCACAGGTAGAAGGAATTGTAATCGATTTGCGTTTTAATGGGGGTGGGTCGCTTACTGATGTGGTGAATATTGCCGGTTTGTTTATTCCTCAAGGTCCGATTGTGCAGATTCGTGCCCGCGACGGTAATTCATATATTTTAGAAGATACGGATGCTAACGTGGCTTATGATGGTCCATTGGCTGTAATGGTAAATGAATATAGTGCATCCGCCTCGGAGATTTTAGCGGCAGCCATGCAAGATTATAAACGTGCTGTTATTATAGGGAGTGCCATGACCTTTGGAAAAGGTACTGTTCAACGTTTGTTTGAACTGAAGCAATTTCTTCCTCAAAATGGACAGAACCTAGGAGCGATGAGGTTAACTATTCAGAAGTTTTATCGTATTAACGGTAGTTCTACCCAACTTAAAGGAGTTACTCCGGATATTATTTTAAAAGACCAGTATACTGATATAGCGGAGAAAAGTGAAAAGGCTGTGCTCAATTGGGACGAGATTACTCCAACGGACTATACAACCTGGACCAAAGAATTAAATGTGGCTTTTTTGCGAAAGAATAGTGAGGAAAGAGTGGCTTTAAACCCAGCCTTCGTCAGGATTGAGAAAGATATTGCAGCAATGGAAAAATGGAAAGAGAATAGATTGATCTCCTTAGAGCAGTCAGCATTTATTGCGAAACGAAAAGCCGACAAAGCAGAGTTTCTTGCTTTTAATCAGGAGATGGAACTGCATAAAGTTGTCGATATTGTAAACCTAGATCCAACAGCGCAGCAAAGTGAAATGGCAAAAGAACGTAATAAGCGTTCATTAGAAAAATATGGGGCTGATCATTATTTAGCTGAATCTATCCGGGTAATGAATGATATGATTGAAACGGAAAAGAAATCTAATTTTTGAGCAGCAGCCTCCGTTGAATTTTTATGAACTATTAATAAATCAAAAATCCCATTTTCTTAAGAAAATGGGATTTTTGATGGAAGCGCTCTTTTTATCGTCTCTTATTGATCCTTCCTTTAAATTTACTTATACCATCCATAAAAGCTTCCACAACTATTCTTCCTGTAGGAAGGTGGTTGAGGTTGTAACTGAATACAGCATTCTTAATGGATTTGTATTCATGTTTTTGCCACAGTACTCCATCGACCGTGATCTGCACCGTCATATCGCTTAGCTTATTGGATACTACGTTCAATTGCGTCTGGTCAACGACTGATCTTGGATACAGGGAAAACGCATATCGAGCTGTTGTTGTATCTCTTTCAAAGCCTGGAACAGCCTTAAAGCTAAACATTTCACCAAGTCCGCAATCACTTTCAAAAGCATGGATAAGATTGCCCTTCATGTCAAATAAGCGGAGATAGCCGTCCCCATTTGCAGGCTGTGCCCAGAATTGTAGTCCATTACCGGAAGTGTCTATCAGATAAAGGGAATAGTTGCCCTCCACGAGGCGTATGGTATCAGTATAAAGCGTTACAGCCGCTAACTGCGATGCGGTTTTTTGAAAAATCGTGTCTTGTTGCGCATTTACAAGAAAAATACTGTTATCCTCGGGCTTGTTATTCGTAAGAAACTGCATTACAAATTCTGAAGGAAATTTCTCTGGTGCAGTAAAGACAGCTTTCATTTCATTATCTACGGGCCATGAATCTTTCTTCCCGTTGGGTTGGACAAGCATTACATTAAATACATTTTCACCGTCCTTTTCCTGAATTGCTTCTGGTAATATAACCTCGGTTACTTGATTAAAAGGAAGATATCCTTTCCATTGGAATGTTTTGGAAGGGAACCCGTCAGTCCCATACACAATGGTGAGCGAACGAACCGGATCGGATCCTAAGTTTCTGAAGGAAATACGAGGACCAGAACTGGCCGGATTTAAGCGAAAAAAACGCTGCTCATCGTTAGGTACCATGATGGATTCGACCGCTACATCTATTTTTTGCTTAGGAGCCGAATAATGAAACAAATAGGCTGAGATATTTTCAATAGCCTGTATGTTGTCTGTGGCGGTATAGGGTTCCATTTGCAATGACACCTTGTGGCTTCCCGGCTTTGTAAATACATCGATCACGTCAGGCTGTTGTAAATCACCCGGGCACCAGTATGCCCGATCGTATATCCAGGTTCCCCCCTGTGGATACAGCGGATTGTCGCCACACTTTTTCCACATATCCCGCCGGTCGACTACTTTTCCATCCAGCATGAGTTCACGCCAGCGACTACAAAACTCACTGCAGCCACGTGGCCTGTCCATACCATGCCCGGTATGCTGTATGCGTATCCGACTTAACACCGCACCACTTGTCGATTCATAGCTTATTGGCAGTAGATTCTCTTCAATCTTTTCGTTGGGATCACCATATTTATAGGCCTTATTCCATAAGGCCGTTATACCAAGTGGTGTAACAACAGGAGGACCAGACAGGATTTCAAAGTCTATAGTGAGTGCCCAGCCTACGGTCTTATCTTCATAGCCGGAATGTATATAAACAACTTCTACACTATCTCGTAGGAAAGGAGCGAAGTCGGTAACATCTACCTGCCACTTCCAGTTCCACCCTTTGTTGTAAATGCTGCCATACGGGGTAAGCATTCTGCCCAATTCATAGTTAAGCTCCGGGCCATCTGTCCCACCTTTGCGTCGCAGTACAATATGATCTAGGTAATCCCAATGTGCAGTATGCAGGCTATCAGGGCTTCCCAATGTAACGTGCATGGTTATTTTCCTTACAGGGTAATCAGCTTTAGGAAATATACCCCATGAAGGATAGGGGTTTTCACCTTTAGTCGCATCGCAAATAATAGTAGAACGGTTATGCGTAACGACATGGCTTATCACCGACTTTTGTGCGGTAGCGCTATAAAAGCTGATAAGACACAATAGAGTTAGTATAGGTTTTAAGTTCATTAATTTGAAAAATAATAGTTAAGAAACGATATAAAGATAACATGTTTTAATCAATCTCTCGAAAGGACAGGCTTACCATTTTTCAAAAAGAATAACTATAATCTAATCCGAGGCATAAAAAAAGCATCAATCTGGTGTGATTGATGCTTTTCGAGTAGCCCGCAGGGGAATCGAACCCCTATTTCCAGAATGAAAATCTGGCGTCCTAACCGGTAGACGAGCGGGCCATCTGTTGTTTAGGTTTGCAAATATAGGATTTAAAAAATAATATTCAAAAATTAATTCAAATTTTTATAAAAATTTAATCAATTCACGCATTTCAATGTCCTGATGGGAGACATTATATAAGCAGGTCTTCTCCTTTACAACCAATATTTGAGGGGATTCGTGCTGTACGTTCCATAATTCTGCTATTTTATTGGATAGAGATCGGTTGGCTATTAGATCGAGATAATAGAATTTAGTACCTGCTGGAATGAGTTCCTTGTCAAATTCTAAGCTTCTTTTTGCCATACTGCTTACCGGACAGCGGGTACTGTGCTTAAATAATACCACAATTTCGTCGCTCGCATAGATTGTATCCAATTGATCTGATGTAGAGAGTGTAATCCACTTCATGCTCGTTGTAACTTATAAAGTTGTGAATTTGCCTTCCTCCATGTCTGTGAAAGCGGCTACGGTGGTGAATGTGCAATTTTTTGAGGGCGAGGTGGTATGTTTAAAGGCAGTCGGGAGATTTAGTCCTCCACCAATGTCCTTATATCCACTGATAGTATATATGTTCTGATTAGTCTCTGATCGAATAATCTGACCAGCAATATTTAATGTTATTTTTCCGTTAAATATAGATCCATCGAACAGCAGTGCACTTGAAATGGGGAATACAGTGGTCTTTTCCGTATTGATTATTTTTTGAGAAGGAGTCCCAACTATTGTATTGCTCTGATCAAAAGATGATGGTAAAAATAATAATTTTGTGTCTTCGAAAAATTGTTCTATTATTTGCTGAAAATGGAATGAAGTAAATGTTTTGGAACCTTTCGGTTCTGCCCCATTTAGGTACAATTTGTCTAGTTGTTTGCTTTTATAGTTGAACAGTAAGACTATGCTCTGATTAGAAGTAGTTTTACCTTCAAATCTACAACGTCCACTAGATCTGTCGATCAAAAATGTTCTTTCCGATGACAAGAGCTTTGTAGTCTCATTACCTTGGGAGGTGAAAAGAATAAATTTTGTGGATTCCCATTTTGATTTACCTCCTATACCTTCCCATACCGATAGTAGGCTGATATTTTCTTGAGCGATTAGGCTCACAGAATGCCCCACCAGTAATACGAGTAATACCAACATGATTTTAAGATAATTCATATTCTGGAATTTATTTCCCATAGGGGATTGAGTATAACACGATATAAATTTATTATCGTGTTCTTGATTTCTTTTTTGGGTAAGTGTTATATGCAGCACAAGTGGCTTGTGAGCCACATGAAGATAGTATCGTTGTACCAACAATAAGTAACCCTAATAAAATGAGTGAAAAATGCTTCATAATCTAATAATGTTCAAAAATGACACCAACTTAGAAGGTCTTGTGAATGTATGCCATTTGGATAGCAGTAATAGCGGCTTCTTCCCCCTTATTGCCATGTATTCCACCTGCACGATCAATAGCTTGCTGTTGATTATCTGTAGTTAATACGCCAAATATAACAGGTTTATTGTATTTAATACTAACATTACTGATTCCATTAGCCACAGCATCACAAATAAAATCAAAATGGCGTGTTTCACCTTGGATAACACAGCCTAGGCAGATGACGGCATCGAATTTACTATCACGTAGAATAATATCTGCGCCAGTGATTAGTTCATAACTACCTGGAACTTCAACTACTGTAATATAATCTTCGGAAGCTCCATGTTTGATTAGACCGGCGATTGCTCCGTTTAGCAGTGCGCCGGTAATTGCTGCATTCCATTGTGCCACAATAATTCCGAAATGAAAGCCTGTAGCACTTTTTACTTCAATATGCGAAAAATCAGATAAATTTTTTAATCCACTTGCCATATTTATGCTAATTAAAAAGGCTGCTTATCGTAAAGCAGCCTTGATTTATAATACTTTTTTTAAATTATTGTTTGGCCTTAACGCGAGCTATTAAAGCGTCAATAGTTGCTGCTTCCTGACTTTCAGGAAAATCGTTGCGAATACGTGTGTACGATTCTTCGGCACTTTTGTATTCATTCAATTGTTCCTGTACTAATCCCAGTTTTTTCAAAAATAGTGGTGTTGTATAAGAATTAGAAGCTTTGTTGGCTGCTTTTTTGTAAAGGTCAGCTGCTTTCTTGTAATCGTGGCTTTCTGAGTATGCGTCACCTACCATTCCTGTCACTAAAGGGTCTAAGATCTCACTTCCTGTATCAGAATATTTTTGAAGATATTTGATTGCTTCTTGAAAGTTTCCTTGACGCAAGTATAAACCACCTAAGTAAGCGTTGGCTATGTTTGCAGATTTTGTGTTTGAATATTCGTCCGCGATTTCTTTGAAACCCAGAAACGAACCGTCTCCGTCAATAGCTTTTTTCTGTAGTGAATCGATTAAAGCATATTCTTCTGCTTTATACATCGCATCTGCAGCAGTTTCAGCTCTTGGTGCTAGATACAATTTCTGATAACCAATATATAATAATATAAGGACTAATATACCACCAATGATAAAAGTGATGCTTTTTTGGTTATCCTGAAAAAATGAACCTTTTTTCTCTGTTGTATTGTTGTTCGTTGACATTAGTTTTATTTAAATAATAATACGGAACGCAAAATTACACTTTTCTCAAATACTTACAAGGGTAATTTGCATAAATTGCTAATAATATGATTTTTACTTATTGAATGACCTGTTCTTGATCTAATTGCTCATAAATTGAGTTCTGACTTTTAAATTCTGGGACGATTGTTTTCATTTGACGTACAATACTCAGATTGTTCTGTGTCTTAATTACCTCAAATAAAATAGAAAGCTGTTGGTTGATTGTATCAAAGTTGTTTTCTCTAACTTTAGCGATCATTATTTTTTTGTGATGGGTGGGAAGTGTGTTTTCGAGATCATTCAGAAGTTCCTCATATAATTTCTCACCGGGACGCAGTCCTGTGAATTTTATATCGATTTCCTGATAAGGAATATAACCTGAAAGTTTTATCATTTTTATTGCTAAATCTACAATTTTGACAGATTTTCCCATGTCAAAAACAAAGATTTCTCCACCATTTCCCATACTGCCCGCTTCGATTACCAGTTGGCACGCTTCGGGTATGGTCATGAAGTAACGGGTTATTTCGGGGTGTGTGACAGTTAGAGGGCCTCCCTTTTCAATTTGTTCTCTAAAACGAGGTATTACTGAGCCATTTGAGCCTAGTACATTTCCAAAACGTGTAGTAATAAACTTCGTGCTATCTTTCCCGTTTTTTTGTAAAGTGTTGTTCAAAGATTGTACATAAATTTCGGCAATTCTTTTGGTAGCTCCCATAATGTTAGTTGGGTTGACGGCTTTGTCGGTTGATACGAATACAAATTTTTGAACATCAAATTTAACCGAGAGATTTGCTAAGTTGTAGGTGCCAATCACATTTGTCCGGACTCCTTCGATAGGATGGTTTTCCATCATGGGGACGTGTTTATAGGCCGCCGCATGATAAACATATTGTGGTTTGAATGTCTCGAAAAGGACACGCATGCGGTCTAGATTTTTTACGTCTGCGATGAAGGAATGGTAAACTTGATTCTTAAAGTTCTCCTGTAGATCCAATTGTAGATTATGTAACGGTGATTCGGCTTGATCACATAATATAATTAATTGCGGTTCATATTTGCTCAATTGTTTAGCAATCTCACTTCCAATAGAACCTGCAGCCCCTGTTACTAATACCCTTTTTCCCTTGATCTTTTCCAGAATAGAGTCGTTATCTATTCTGATGGTAGATCGCTCAAGCAGATCTTCAATCTTTACTTTCTTAATCTGATTGGGAGTTAAGTCTCCATTCATGATATTTTTGATAGGAGGAAGGGTCAATACGTGTACGTCATTTTCTAGACAAATATCGATGATCTCTGATTTTTTCTCTGGACTAACTGCATGTGTAGCAAAAATTAATTCATCGACAGTCAGTTTTTTGGGCAATTTGGTGAGCTCATTGGTGCCATAAATTTTTACTCCGTCAATGGATTTACCTATTTTGGATACGTCGTCGTCTAGATACCCAACAATTATTTTATTTGTAGAAAGATCATGGTCAAAAGTTCTCTTAACAGCTATCCCTAAATCACCAGCACCAAAAACTAGTACATTTTTCTTTACTCTTCTAGATGTTTTTGTGTATTGAAAGAAAATTTTGATAGAAGTTCTATAAGTAATTAACGCAGCAAATAGAAATAAGGCGTAAATGATTATTAATTTTGAATCCAGAACAGTAGGTAGTTGCAGAGCTAGGGCGATCAGCTTCAGTGTGAATAAAATAATAACCTTAAAAAGAATGGTAGACAAAATGCGGATTGAATCTACGGCGCTAGTATATCTGATAATTCCTGCATGTAATCGGAATACCCCAAACGAAATACCTGTGATCAACATGGCATATAAAAATTGGGTTGCAAAAATACTGGCAGATAGACTAGAAAAATTAAAGTTATTAAATAAGGCATATGCTACTGTAAAAGCGACAGCTGCAACGATTAAATCTAATAAAAATATAATCCACCTTGGAACGATTTTAATATGATTGATTAGCGTTAATAATTTCATTATTAAGAATAAGTAGATACTTTACAAAAGTAAGACAAATCACAATTTAGTTCTAATACAGATGCAAGATAAATTAAATTAGTCATTTTTTAATGCTAATTATTTTATATCTTTAATAATTAGCACGTAGAGTAATGAGTAATCTATCAAAGATAGCCCAACAAGCTTTTTCGCAAACCCAAGAAGCCTTTATGCCTATTGGGAATAAAAAAAATAGTTTAGTAATAGGTATCCCCAAAGAAATCGTTTTTCAAGAGAAACGAGTCGCATTGACACCATTATCCGTAGCTCTTTTAATAGAGAACGGGCATAAAGTGATTTTAGAATCGAAAGCAGGAGAAGCTTCCAATTTTTTGGATCATCATTATAGTGAGCAAGGTGCTCAGATTGTATCCGATAGAGACTCTGTCTTTAAAGCGGATATTATTATTAAAATAGCCAGTCCGACGTTAGAAGAGGTAGCGTTGATGAAAAATAAGCAAATCTTGTTCTCCAGTCAGCAGCCATCATTGTTGCAACAGCAGGTTTTAAACGCTTTAATGAAGAAGCAGATAACGGCTTTGTCTTATGAATATCTTCAGGATGAAGGCGGATATCTCACAGTAGTGAGGGCCATGAGTGAGATTGTTGGTACTACCTCTACTTTAATTGCTGCAGAATATCTTTCAAATGTATTTGGCGGGAAAGGACTGATGTTGGGAGGTGTGACCGGTGTACCTCCTACTGAAATGGTCATTATTGGTGCAGGAACGGTGGGTGAGTTTGCTGCCCGTACGGCTATAGCTTTGGGAGCTCAGGTAAAAGTTTTTGACAGTTCTGTCTATCGATTAAGAAGATTACAAAATAATGTAGGATCCCGGGTTTTTACATCTGTGATGCAACCCATTATTTTAAATAAGGCTGTTGTTGCTAGTGATGTGGTGATTGGTGCACTTCGCGCAAAAAATGGTCGGTCTTCTTGTGTTATTTCTGAAGATACTGTTTCGAAGATGAAACCAAATTCTGTGTTGATTGATGTCAGCATCGATCAAGGAGGCTGTTTTGAAACCTCTGAAATCACTACCCATGATCATCCTATATTCAGAAAATACGATGTCATTCATTATTGTGTTCCTAATATTGCATCGCGTGTAGCGCGTACTGCCACCTATGCGTTGACAAATATCTTTACGCCAATCTTGTTACATATTGCCGAATGTGGCGGGTTGAGCAATCTGATCTGGTCGCATCAGGGTGTGCGTAACGCGGTATATCTTTATCAGGGTAGTCTAACGAATAAGGATATGGCCGATAAATTTAAACTACCCTTTAAAAATTTGGATTTAATGATTGTTGCGAATCAATAACAATGAGCTGGGTTGATAATACCAATTATTTACATATGAAAAGTACCTCTTTATTTTTAGTTTTGATGATGACATTTGCTGCTGCCTTAGGGCAAGAAAAGCTTGAATTATATACAGATGGTCTCCCAAATGCTAAAGAAGGAGTGGATTTTGGCGGAAATATACCTGAATTGTATTTTTATAAGCCAACGGAAGAAAAGCGTAAAATTACTTTTTTGATTATTCCGGGAGGCGGTTATTCACATGTCGCAATGAAACATGAAGGACATGATGTAGCGAAAGCTCTTTCGGACTTGGGTTATCCTGCATTTGTCCTACGTTATAGATTACCCAGGGCAGATCAGATGCCGGACAAGCGAATAGGAGCAATTCAAGACGCTCAACAGGCACTTTCTTACATTCGTATCCATAGCACATCGTTCGGTATAGAACAGGGAAAAGTGGGTGTTTTAGGGTTTTCGGCTGGTGGACATCTTGCGTCGACGTTATCTACCCATTTTGAGACGGATTATTTGGATAAGGGTATGTCTTCCGCTACGTTAAGGCCCGATTTTTCGGTGCTGTTATATCCTGTTATATCTATGGACGATGATATTACACATAAAGGATCGAAGACAAATTTAATTGGTCCTGATTTCTTGGGATCAGATGTAGCTCGTTTCTCCAACGAGCTGAACGTCACGAAAAATACACCACCTACTTATTTGATGCACGCAATAGATGATAAAGCGGTGCCTATTGAAAATGCAGAAAGATATTTAGAAGCCCTTCAGAAAAATGGGGTAGAGAGTAAACTGTTTATATATGATACCGGAGGTCATGGTTTCGGTATGGTTAATAAGACCGATACACGCTCTTGGCTTGATGATATGATAAATTGGTTGGAGGAGTTGTGAGCTTAAAAAGTAATGTAGTTGCTAAAACTCACCTTTACTTTGGTATTTCTCGGTAGTGGAATAGACTGCTTGGCTATAGCTCTGATCGATATGCTGGCATTTCCGACTAGATATTCGCTATAAAAGCCACGAAACCGTATCTCTTTTATCCAAAATTGGCCGGATTGGTCTGCTGTAATGTCGATCCATTCTTGATGGATAGCTACTTTTGTGGAAGTATCCAAACCAAATATGGGAGATTGTGATGGTGTTAAAATATTGCTTTTTGCTAATAAAAGAGCAGTGTAGGGATCGTTAGGAGAATAATATAAATCTTTAGGAATACCTTGATCAACTATTTTTCCATGACGCATTACAATTAGTGCGTCAGCCATTCCCAATACTTCCGCAGGATCATGCGATACTAAAACTACGGTTAAGCCTGTTTCTTCTACAATGTGCCGGATATCATGTTGAAGGGAATCACGAAAAGCCGCGTCTACTTGATTGAACGGTTCGTCCATTAAAAGAACTTCCGGTTCGTTGATAAGCGCTCTGGAAATAGCGACACGTTGCTTTTCACCGCCGCTTAGATCTGCAACACGGTGCTGTGCCAAGTGGTCGATTTTAAGTTTTTCCAGAATTGCCTGGGTTTTATTTTTTTTATTTTCCAAATCTGTATTGGAAAGCTGGGATGCGATATTGTCCCATACTTTCGCATATAGATTAAGATCGTCGAACCCCTGTGAAACCAATTTCATGGCATCGTGTCCGGGAATCAGTTTGTCTTTACGTGTCGGCACAAGCCAACCCCTGTATCGTACTTCTCCTGTATTGGGTTCTAGAAGACCATATACTAATTTCAATAAGGTGCTCTTGCCCGATCCAGACTCTCCGATGATGGCTGTAATTTTGTTTTCTTCAATAGAAAAATCTACATCGTTTACAGCGATTACATCCTCTTTGCCTTCAAAAATGCAAGAAATATTTTCTCCATGAATGAGAGGCAAGCCCTCTTTTTGAATATCTGTAGGAATGTATTTGCAGGAAGTTGAATTGTTGTTCATAAAAAAATGCCGAACTTTTTGTTCGGCATAAAATTACATTAAAATCTGGTATTTCTTTTAAAATCCTAAGGTAAAACCGAATGTAAAATTGTTTAGACCTGCTTGTGCAGGGCTGTTTTCAAATAGGTCATTTACATAGTATTTTGCGAATAATCCAAAATCGTCGTATCCGATCCGTACAAACGGGCCATATTGAAAACTACTTAAATTATAATTGTCTCTGAATTTTTGTTTCCCATTCACATCGCTTTTTAATCGCTGCGTTCCTTTCAGTAAGATGCCAGTCATCGCACCAAACGCTACTTTTACACGTTCGCCGTTATGGAATTTATTACTGCGCCATTCGAAAGCTAACGGAAGTCGTAAATAGGTGGAAGTCAATATATTTTTTTTGTACCTGATATCGTTTTCATCGACTATTTGGTAAGATAAGCTTGAGCTATTTTCCGTTAGTAGAATATTTTTTTCTAACCTGAAGTAATTCCATTCAAAACCACCTGAAAGATAGGTTTTGAAATTGTCACTGAATCGTAATCCGACCTGTAATATGTCAAACCCGAAGTTAGAAGCTTTTTTGTAGCTTAAAAATTGGTTATCATCCGATAATGTGAATTTGCCATCATCCATTATTCTTGAAAACCCCCAATCGACTCTCGTAAATGTCATTCCACCGAAGAATCGTGGGTACTTTATAGCCTCTTTCTTGTCCTCATCGTCCACTCCAAACACTTCAAAACTAATATTCAGCTTCGTTTTATGCTCACTGGTATCCAGGGAGAAGATACTGTCTGTTTCTTGCGCATGCGATGCTGTTATACCTAAAAACAAGAACGCCCCAAAAATTCCAAATTTAATAGTCGATTGTATCATGTTATTTTCTTTTTTTAATACGGTTTTTTACTAATGAGTTTATAAAATCTATCCGAATAGAACCTTCATCATCCGAACGGAATCTGATATCTTTTTTTGTGCTAATTTCTATATTTTCGGAGATCGCGTTTAATATGTTAGTCACTATCGTGTTGTTATTTTCAACAGGTTGGGAGGCGTACATATTGTTTACTTCTTCTTCCGGATCGATCAGTGGTTTTAGCTGTTCTACGTCTGTTACTTGTCGGACAGGTGTTTGACTGGAGATATCCTTGTTCGGGACATTGACATCGTGAGTCGCTATTTGAAAGGATTTTTCTTCTGTCTTTTCAGGAGTATACACATTTTCTACATTGTCTTGAGTTTTCCGTGTTGCGGCATTTTGTGCACTGACTTGTTTAGCTGGCAACTCTTTTTTGTTTGGAACTGCTTGAGCTACTACTTTTTTTAATGGTTTTATATTTTGCTCTTCCGATGTACTTGCCTGCGCTACCTTTATTTCTTTTTTTGTAGTTTCAGGTATTGAAGCAATTTCCTTTTTTTCTGTTTGTTTTGGGTTGGAATTGTTTGTTAACCTTGCTTTTTCTTGATTTAATACGTAAACTGCAACACCCACACCGAGTAGTAAAACAGCCGCAGCCGCATATTTAAATAAGCTGAATTTGTCCTTTTTAGATAAAATAATACTGTTGTTTTCTTTGTCCAATTCTGCTTCGATTCTTTTCCACATATCGGAAGGTGGATTAGATTCTGCCTGCTCGAAAGCATCTCGAAACAAGTTGTCTATATCTTTTTCTTCCATGTTATTTCAGTTCTAGTTTTATTAATTTTTGCTGAAGCCATTGTCGCGCTCTTGAGAGTTGTGATTTTGAATTACCCTCGCTGATCCCTAGTAGGTCAGCTATTTCTTTATGCGTATAACCTTCGATTGCGTACAGATTGAAGATCGTTTTGTAACCTACGGGAAGCATTTGAATGATAGCAAGTAAATCTTTGTAAGAAGTTTGATCTGCTCCCAGTTGACTGACTAATTTCATATGTTGATCTTCATTTAGCGCTTCTGCATAGTTCAATTTGTTTTTGCGATGCGTCTCAATTGCAGTATTAATCATTATTCTCTTAATCCATCCTTCTAAAGAACCTTTTCCGTCAAAAAGATGATGTTTTGTAAATACCTTTACAAAACCATTTTGCATGATATCGTCTGCTTCTAACGAGGTATGTGCATATCGCATGCACACTAAATGCATCTTTTTTGAAAAATAGTGATAAAGTTGAGATTGTGCTTTTCGATTTTGCACTTTACAATCTTCCCATACTTTATTTAGATTAATATTTTCCAATTCTTAAGTTATTTATGAGGAAGACGAGGGTGAAGGAAAAAAGGTTGCATGGGGATGCAATAAAAGATTATTTTTTTTCGATATATAATGTACGGTGTTGATTGTCAGAAACTTTTATTTCTACTGTCACGTAGGATTCGGGCAATAAATTAGGGATTTTTTCTGACCACTCTACAAAACAGTAATTTCCAGAGTAGAAATATTCTTCGTATCCCATGTCAAATGCTTCTGACTCGTTTTTCAACCGATAGAAGTCGAAGTGGTAAAGAGAACCATTGTCCGAATAGTATTCATTGATGATGGAAAATGTTGGACTTGAAGTGTGGTCATGAACACCAAGTTCAAGGCATAGCTCGTTGATGAAAGTTGTTTTTCCGGCACCCATCTGACCATAGAAAAGAAAAATCCTATCATTTTTAAATGTGGAAATTACTCTTTGAGCCACTGCGCTCAATTCGGTTAATGAATGTACAGGTATGATCATATCACAAAATTATCTATTTTGTAGTATATGTAGCATACGGAATGATCATTTCTTCCAAAGATATTCCACCGTGCTGAAATGTCCCATTATAGTAATTCACAAACTGATTGTAGTTATTGGGGTAAACAAAGTAGTAGTCGTCTTTTGCAAAGACAAAGGTCGAACTCATGTGCAGCTTTGGAAGCTGTGCTTCATGCGGGTTTTTGATCATAAAAACGTCTTTACCTACATAGTTAAGGTTCTTACCCTGCTTGTACCTCAGATTCGTGTTTGTGTTGCGGTCGCCGATTATTTTGCTTGGCTTTTTTACACGGATCGTGCCGTGATCAGTCGTTACAATAACGCGAACTTTACGTTGCGCAAGCCATTTCAGTACATCTAATAATGGAGCATGTTCGAACCAGGATAAGGTCAAGGATCGATATGCTGCTTCATCGTTTGCCAACTCCCTAATCATCGCGACATCCGTACGGGCATGGGACAGCATATCGACAAAATTATATACGAGGACATTCAGGTCATTTTGCATGAGGTTATTGATGTTATCAAAAACATCTTTGCCCTGATCCAGTGTCAACACTTTTGTGTAGCTGTGTTTGATGTCTCGTCTGTATAACCGCTTTATTTGGTCTGCGAGAAATTTGTCCTCGTGTAAATTTTTACCCCCTTCATCTTCATCATTTTGCCACAGGGATGGAAATTTTTTTTCCATTTCAAGAGGTGTTAATCCACTGAATATCGCATTTCGTGCATATTGTGTTGCCGTAGGCAATATACTATAGTAACTGGTTTCTTCCTCCAGTCGGAAATAGTCGGTGATCACATCATTGATTATTTTCCATTGATCGTAGCGCAAATTGTCTATCAGGAAAAAGAAAGTAGGTTTATCTTCTTGAAGAGAAGGGAAGACTTTCTTTTTGAATAATTGATGGGATAGAATTGGAGCCTCCTCCGGATTTGCAATCCAATCGGTATAATTCTTTTCAATATATTTGGAAAAGAGTGTGTTAGCTTCTGATTTTTGCGTGGTAAGGATTTCATGCATACTTTCGTCTTCTAGTTTTTCCAAAGATAATTCCCAATAAATTAATTTTTTATATGCGTCAACCCATTCGGTATAATTTAAATCGTTGTTCATGATCATACCCAGGTTGCGGAATTCCTGTTGGTATGCCATTGATGTTTTTTCACTGACCAGTCTTTTATTTTCAGTGAATTTTTTAATGGTCAGCAATATCTGCTTAGGGTTAACGGGCTTTATGAGGTAATCGTCTATTTTGGCTCCAATAGCATCTTCCATCAGGTGCTCTTCTTCATTTTTGGTAACCAAAACAGTTGGAATAGAGGGGTTAATGCTTTTTAGGATGCTCAAGGTTTCTAAGCCAGTAAGCCCGGGCATATTTTCATCTAAAAATACAAGATCAAAGGGCTCATTTTTAAAATTTTCAACGGCATCATTCCCGTTATTTACAGTTTTTACTTTGTATCCTCTTTCTTCAAGTAAAAGAATATGAGGTCTTAAGAACTCAATTTCATCATCTGCCCAAAGTATATGTGTTTTCGCCATAATTCCAGTGTTTTTCGTTCTAATCGTATGTGGAGGAAATAAGCTGTATGTAAAGATAAAAAAAGAAAAGTCTTGAAAATCTTCACAGTGGAGCTAACATACCCATAATAGATGCTTGAAGAGTTATTTTTAACATTAATTAACTTCATTCTGTGTATCTTTGCCCTATCTTAGATGCCTTGTATGCTGTCATTTTAGTTTGCAAGTCTAAATCTGGATAAGATTTATTAAAATTTGTACTTTTTTGAATAAGAAAAAAATAATTAATGACCCTGTTTACGGCTTTGTATCAATTCCGTCGGGCTTTATTTTTGATCTTATACAGCATCCTTTTTTACAGCGGCTAAGGTATATAAAACAAGTGAGTATGACTCATTTAGTTTACCCCGGAGCATTGCATACACGATTTCAGCACGTTATCGGTGCCATGCACCTGATGCAGTTGGCAATAGATACGTTAAGAAGTAAAGAAGTGTCGATTTCCGAAGAAGAAGAGGCAGCGGTACTGATTGCTATACTGCTTCATGATATTGGGCACGGCCCTTTTTCACATTCATTAGAACATACCATTATTGAAGGTGTTTCGCATGAGGTCATTTCCGCTTTATTGATGGATAAATTAAACAGGCAATTTGATGGCAGGTTGGATTTGGCGATCAGGATCTTCAATAATCAGTACCACCGAAAATTCTTATATCAATTGGTTTCCGGGCAACTGGATATTGATAGGATGGATTATCTTAACAGAGACAGTTTTTTTACCGGTGTGTCTGAAGGTGTGATTTCGTTTGATCGCATTATCAAAATGTTGACAGTAAAAGAGGATGAATTGGTTGTAGAGGTAAAAGGTATTTATTCCGTAGAGAAGTTTCTTATCGCACGTAGATTGATGTATTGGCAAGTGTATTTGCATAAGACGGTGATTGCAGCCGAACAGATGCTTATAAAAGCACTGGCACGGGCAAAAGAATTGAGCAATGGAGGAGAAGATCTGTTTGCTACACCGGCATTGAGCCATTTTTTAAGAAACAAGATAACAGCAGATAATTTTGAAGAAGAACCTGCCCATCTGGCTTGGTTTACAAAATTGGATGATACGGATATTATGTCGGCCTTAAAAACCTGGTGTGACCACGATGATTTTATTCTTCGTACTTTATGTAGTAAATTGATGAAACGTGATCTTTTCCGTACCGAAATACGTAATACCGATTTTACAGATATCGAATTGAATGAAATTAAGAAACAAGTGAAAGACTATTTTGGATTAAAAGATAATGATATTGATTATTTCTTTTACCATCAGGTCGTTCAAAACAGTGCCTATAGTGCGGGGAGCAGTCCTATTAAGATCGTAAATAGTAAAGGAGAGCTTACGGATATTGCGGAGGCCTCCGACTTGTCGAATTTGGAAGCCCTCTCAAAGGGGGTCATAAAATATGCGATATCATACCCGAAGGAAATTTCATTTTCGGGTCAGTATGGTGTTGAAAATAAAAAAGTTAAAGTTAATTAAGAAAAAGATACATTTGTAATTAGATGCAAATTACAGCACAGCAGATTGCTACATTTTTAGAAGGAAAGGTAGACGGAAATCCAGATCAAGTTGTTTTTCAATTGTCAAAGATTGAAGAAGGGACTCACGGTAGTCTGTCGTTTCTGTCGAATCCAAAGTACGAACATTACATTTATGATACTGATGCAAGCATTGTGATTGTGAATGAAGATCTGGTGCTTCATCGGCCTGTCAGGGCGACATTGATCCGGGTTAAGAACTCATACAGTGCTTTTACCGAGGTGCTTAAGCTTTATAATAGCTTGAGGTTGGAGCGTAATGGGCGGGATGAGAATATTTTTGTGCATGATACTGCTACCATCGGGGAAGGAGGATACATTGGAGGATTTTCTTATATCGATAAGCAGGTGAAGATTGGTAACAATGTTAAAATATATCCACGGGTCTATATTGGCGAAAATGTGACGGTAGGGGATAATACAACATTATTCCCGGGAGTAACGGTATATTATGATTGTATCATCGGAAGCAATGTAATCATCCATTCGGGGACGGTTATCGGCAGTGATGGTTTTGGATTTGCCCCAAAAGAGGATGGGACATACGATAAAATCCCCCAAATAGGGAATGTAGTCATCGAGGATAATGTGGAGATAGGTGCAAATACAGTGATAGATAGGGCTACGTTGGGATCGACTGTAATTCATAAGGGAGTTAAACTGGATAACTTAATCCAGATCGCACATAATGTAGAGATTGGAAAAAATACTGTGGTTGCTGCTCAAACCGGAATTTCTGGAAGTACGAAAGTAGGCGAACACGTTGTATTAGGAGGTCAAGTTGGGGTAGTTGGACATATCAGTATTGCGAATGGCTCTCAGGTACAGGCACAGTCAGGTATTAATAAAAGTATTAAGGATGCTAATAAAAAATGGGGAGGGACGCCTTCCACATCTTATTCAAGTCAATTGCGTTCACAAGTCTTGTACTCAAAATTACCTGAACTAGAAAAACGCATCGCAGAACTTGAAAAACAATTAAAGAATAAATAAAACCAAATATTGCAATAAAATGATGGATATGAATGTGAAGCAACGGACGATTAAATCTAATATTACCATATCAGGTGTTGGTCTACATACGGGGAAATATGTAACAATGACACTGACACCTGCTCCTGAAAATCATTGGTTTAAATTCAGGAGAGTAGATTTAGAAAATCAGCCTGTTGTTGCTGTCGATGCCGATAATGTTTCAGATACTTCTCGGGGCACGACTATTTCACAGAATGGAGCCTCTGTAAGTACTATTGAACACTTAATGGCAGCATTGATTGGCCTTCAATTGGATAATATTCTGATTGATATTGATGGCCCGGAAGTACCGATATTAGACGGAAGTTCTGCTATTTTTGTTAAAAAACTAAACGAGACAGGTTTCGTTGACCAAGATGCTGATCGTGATTTTTACGAGATAAAAGAAAATATCCACTATGGGGAACCGGATAGAAAAGTCGAAATCGTAGCGATGCCTTTGGATGGCTATCGCCTTACCTGTATGATAGACTTTAATTCATCTGTATTGGGGAGTCAACATGCGTCTGTAAGTACGATCAATGAGTTTACTAAAGAGATTTCTTCTTCACGTACTTTTTGTTTTTTACATGAACTGGAAGCTTTAGTTAATAAAAATTTGATTAAAGGTGGCGATTTGTCCAATGCTATCGTTATAGTAGACAAAGAGGTCAGTGATGAAGAGTTATCAAAGCTGAAATCTCTTTTCAACAAAGAGGTAACTGTAGCAGACGAGGGTATCTTGGACAATATCCAATTGCGTTATCAAAATGAGCCAGCAAGACATAAATTGCTTGATATGATAGGCGATTTGGCATTGGTGGGACGACCGCTAAAAGGCCATATCATGGCGGCAAGGCCTGGACATGCTGCGAACGTGGCTTTTGCTAAGCGTATCAAAGCCCAAATAAAAAAAGATAAAGGCCGTAAGAATATAAAAGCTTATGATCCGAATGTTGCACCGGTATATGATACCGTGCAGATTATGAATATTTTACCCCACCGTCAACCATTTTTGATGGTAGATAAGATTCTTGAATTATCTGAAACACATGTAGTAGGTTTGAAAAATGTGACGATGAACGAAGATTTGTTTATGGGGCATTTTCCTGGAGCTCCTGTTTTTCCTGGGGTTCTTCAAATTGAGGCAATGGCACAGACTGGAGGCATATTAGTGCTTAATACAGTTCCCGATCCGGAAAATTGGTTGACTTTATTCTTGAAAATCGAAAATGCGCGTTTTAAGAACCAGGTCCACCCCGGAGATACCATTATCTTTAGCTGTGAGCTTTTAGAGCCTATTCGTAGGGGTATCGCACGGATGAAAGGAGTGGGTATGGTCGGAGATAAAATAGTAAGTGAGGCCGAATTGATGGCTCAAATAGTTAAAGTTAAATAAATTAAAATAATGATACAACCGTTGTCATACATACATCCGGATGCTAAAATAGCTGCGAATGTAGTCATTGAGCCTTTTAGTACCATTCATAAGGATGTAGTGATCGGCGAAGGAACCTGGATAGGGTCTAACGTGACGATTATGAATGGAGCGCGAATTGGGAAGAATTGTAAAATTTTTCCCGGAGCTGTAATTTCGGGCGAACCTCAGGATCTGAAATTTGAAGGGGAGATGACTACTGCCGAGATAGGCGACAATACAACTATTCGTGAGTGTGTTACGATCAATAGGGGTACTAAAGACCGCTATAAGACAGTTGTTGGTAAAAACTGCTTGATTCAAGCATATAGCCATATTGCACATGATTGTATCATTGGTGATAATTGTATTTTCTCGAACTCAAGTACGTTAGCCGGACATATTACGGTAGGCGATTATGTAGTCTTGGCCGGATTGGTTGCTGTACATCAGTTTTGTAAAATCGGTTCTCACGCCTTTGTAACTGGTGGTACATTGGTTCGTAAAGATGTACCTCCCTATATCAAGGCTGCTAGAGAACCTATTGCCTATGCAGGAATAAATTCAGTGGGATTACGTCGAAGAGGATATACTCCAGAGCAGATTACGGAAATACAAAATATTTATCGCGTACTTTTTGTTCAGAATAGAAACCTTTCTAAGGCATTGGATTTGGTGGAAGCTGAGTTTAAGGCTACAGAGATACGTGATGAAATCTTAACTTTTGTGCGTAATTCTAACCGCGGGGTCGTGAAGGGTTTTAATCAAGGTAAAACCGGTGTTTAATTTAATTTAGTGATTATTGAATATAACTTTACTTGATATTGGCAGGAGATATAACCAAGAATGGATCTTTAGACATATTGATTATACCTTCTCTTCCTTAAAAAAATACGCGATTCTCGGGCCTAATGGTACTGGGAAATCGACCCTCATCAAAGTTTTGTCAGGCAATCTTACATCCAGCGAAGGTAAGATTGCTTTTGAGAAAGATGGGAAGGATATTGATGTGGAATATATATATCCCCACCTTACTATTGCTGCCCCTTACGTCGAATTGATAGAAGAATTTACGCTCAATGAGTTATTGGATTTCCACTTTAAATTTAAATCTTATTATAAGGGATTTACTAAAGAGTCTATCATTTCTCTTTTAATGATGGAAAAAGCGGTTGATAAGGAAATTCGGCATTTTTCTTCCGGAATGAAACAACGCGTCAAATTGGCACTAGCTTGCTGTTCAGATTCTGATATCGTATTATTGGATGAGCCTATGAGTAATATGGATGTACAGGGCGAAAGTTGGTACGTTGAACTACTTGAAAAGACAATGTCGACTGATAGGCTGCTTATTATTGGATCCAATCAAACAAAGGAATATCATTTTTGTGATGAATTTATTTCGATTGTAGATTATAAGTAATTAAAGAACACTATTACTTGTGAAAAAAAGCAATTTTGTCTAAGTTTGTCACTTAATACAAAAAAAACTAAATTAAAATGGCAAAAGCTTCAGACGTTAAATCAGGAAACATTCTTCGTTTTAATGGTGAATTAGTCTCTGTTGAGGAGTTTATCCACCGTACTCCAGGCAACTTGCGTGCTTTTTATCAAGCGAGAATGCGTAATGTAAAAACTGGAAAATTAGTAGAATATCGTTTCAGAACAGATGAGGAAGTGGAGATTGCACGTGTGGAAACCAATGATTATCAATATTTGTATGATGACGCTGATTTTTTTGTTATCATGGATAACGATACCTACGAGCAATTTAATGTACCTAAAGCACTCTTTGGTAGTTCGGCACGATTCTTGAAAGAAGGTATGAACGTGATAGTGGCTTTTGAAAGTGATGAGCCCATCATGGCGCAAGCTCCTACAAGTGTAGAATTAGAAATTACATATACAGAGCCTGCTGTAAAAGGAGATACATCTACAAATGCATTGAAAAATGCTACCGTGGAGACAGGTGTAGATATTAAAGTCCCTCTTTTTATCAATCAAGGTGATAAAGTAAAAGTAGATACACGTACAGGTGATTATATCGAACGTGTAAAATAATAAGAATTTAGGTTTAGGTTGATTATTCGGTCTTGATAGCGCCCAGCTTCAAGGCCGTTTTTTCTGAAAGTGTTCACTGTTTTTACTGACTGTCTGTTTTTTTGATCAAGTAAAATAGGAGGTCAAGCATAATTTTATCATCTTGTCATCCTGAAGCTTGTCGAAGGATCTAACAGCATGGTTATCATTGTTGTTTTTGCTTCGCAGAGCACTTTGTGTTTTAGATCTCTATCTGTCGGTAGACAGGCCTACAGAATTGGGATGATGGAAGGATGAAATGTTCTGGAGATCATGAAAGTTTTTTAGTTCGATATGGTATGATGACAAAAAGGGAACTTCGTAAAATATATAGAGAAAAACGTCTTTTATTAGACGAGGGGCATCGCAAACAGCTAGATAGCAAACTTTTTTATCAACTTATTAGATTAGACTGGAGCAGCTGTAGTTATCTACATGTCTTTTTGTCATTGCCTAAATATAACGAGCCAGATACATCAAGATTTATTCATTGGATTCGGAGCCAGTATCCTCATATAAAGTTGGTGTTGTCTAAATCAGATCTGACTGACGGGTCAATGGTTAATTATCTCTGGGATGAACATACATCCTTTGCGCAAAATAAATGGGGGCTTTTAGAACCTGTGGGGGGGGAGATTGTCAATGAAGAATTGGTCGATAGTGTAATAGTTCCTTTATTAGTGGTAGATGAAAAAGGAAATAGGATTGGCTACGGAAAAGGATTTTACGATCGTTTCTTAGCAAAATGTAGAGATGATGTTCGGTCTATCGGGTTAAGTTATTTCGATTTAGTGGAGCAAATTGAAGATACGGAAGAGTGGGACTTGCCATTAAAATATTGTGTGACTCCAGATAAAACCTATAATTTTTTTTAACGATAACGAGCTGTCATTGACAGATCATTATCGTTAAATTATTTATATAAAATTCTAAATTTTATAGTTTGGTCAATTTGCTTCAGTTGCTTCAATAAACCTCTATTATAGTCGGCCTCAATATCTGTAACAGCATAACCAATATCACCACGTGTCATCAAAAATTGTGAAATAATATTGATATTATTTTCTGCGTATACGTTATTTAACTGTGCCATAATACCGGGCACGTTTTTGTGGATATGCAACAATCGGTGTCCTTTGATTTTCTTGGGTAAGATCAGATTTGGAAAATTACGGCTTTGATCTGTATCTCCATTGTTAATAAATTCTGCCATACGTCTGGGAATGTATTCTGCGTTGCGAATTTTATTCTTTTTGTCGTCAAAAACTACTATACCTTTTTCACTGCAGATGTTTTTGTTGACATGGCCTTTAATATCTCCCAAAAATCCAATGGTTTTCAGCTTATCTGCACGAGATAGTTGGTCATCCGAAATTGCAACATCAGGGCCCAATAATAGCAATCCCACATCTTTGACATATTTTTCTTCTAATGTCTCCTTCACGCGAATGGATAGACCATCGCGTTTTAGAATATGGGCAGATATTTCGGGTACTTGCCCCACGATAAGGCATAAAATTCTGTTTTTTGGATAGGATATTGCTCTCGGTAGGTCATTGACGTACAGAAACTCATCGAAGCTTGGCGTGACGTGATCCGCTTTATCGGTGACACTTTGGCGAGAGATGTTTTCTGTATAGGCGAAGAATTTTTCTATTAAGCCGGATTCTTTGAGCTGAAAATCTGAGTAGCCATCTCCAATACCATATATCGTACCCTCGATTTTTAATTCTTTCAACAGTTTTACTTTTCCTCCTTCATCAGATAAGGGATTTGTTTCATCATAGCCGATGATATTACCTTCCTCATCAAACTTGAATGTATTGGCGTAGATGTTTTCTTTTTTTATACCGTATGGAGAAACTACCGGAGTAATAAATTCCTTAAATCCCCCAGAAACGATCCATGCTGTATCGGCATTTTGTTTGAAAAATTCACGGTTTCTGTCGAAAGATTTAGAAACGCGTTTCTTTAAGTGGGTGATGAGTTTATTTAGATGTGTTTTATTTGCCTGTAAAAGTGAGACACGGCCTGCAAGGCTTTCACGAAATGAAATCTTACCTTCCATTGCTAAATTGGTGTAATGTTCAATCTCATTATATATTTTCTCTTGGTCAGGATGACCATCAAGAGAAATACGTGCTAATTCGTCCAATGCTTCTACTTGCGTAAATGTACTGTCAAAATCGATGATATAATAGTTTTTCATCTGATTGTTTAGGTTGTTGTTTTATAGTGTGTTTCGGTGATTTCTTGAAGTGTTTGATCTAAGGGTTTAAACGTATAGCCTATAGAATTTCTTATTTTCTCATTTGAGTAAGCCAGTTTTGCTGCTGAAGCACGAGTAGATTCCTGTGTTAACGCAGGTCGGGTATTCTTTATAATAGCTATTAATTTTGCAACCCGCCATGCGATATCGAGCATAAAAGGTTTCGCTTCAATTGAAGGCTCTTTCTTTCCTAAAAGCTTCGCTATACGTTGTAAAAGATGACGATTTGAAATATTTTCGCTATTTAGAATAAACCGCTCACCCGTAATTTCGGATGTATTCATCAACTGTATCATGATGTTCGCGACATCTTGCACATCTACTATACCTACTGAACCAGGTGGATAAATTTTGATTCCGTTATTTACTAAGTTGAAGATGATATTGGAACTTATTTTTCCAGATCCTATTCCCATTATTACGGATGGATTAACAATGACGGCATCCAATCCTTCGGTAATCCCTCTCCATACCTCTAGCTCACTTTCATACTTTGAGACAGCGTAATTCGAAATATGTGGATCTCTTTCCCATTTGTCGGTTTCATTCACAGGAAGACCTTTTTTATTGGTTCCTAATGCTGCAATCGAACTTACATGGACAAGTCGGGCACGATGCTGTAGGCATAGATTAACGATGTGTCGTGTGCCCTCAATATTAGCATGGAGCATTTCTGGGGCATCGTTTTTCTGATACGAAATCTTTGCTGCACAGTGGTACACCTGTTTAATATTCACAAACAGATCTTCTAAGGCAAAATAATCTGTCAAATCTGCGTCAATCCACTGGATTAGAGCAGAAGCCCGAAAATCTTCCGGAATAATTGAGTTAGCTCGTTTTATTGCTACGATCGCTCTTCCATCATTAATTAATTGCTTAATTAACGTAGATCCTAAAAAACCTGTACCCCCAGTTACTAATATCACTTGCTAACTTAATGTTGAAAACTTATCCTTTTCAAACTTAGATAAATTTGCATTTATTTGCAATTATAATCGCATGGAATATAAATGCGTAAGGTAATAAACGCATATTTGGGAAATACTTACTTATAAAAGTTCAGTCAGGCTGGACAAAATCGTATTAACATGATATCATTAGCAGATTTTTTTTCTCCCATATCCCTTTCAGATGTTTTATCCGGCAAGGAATACTATAACTCGCAATTTGGAAAAATTATTCAAAAATATGAATCTTCCTTTCCCGATCTAGAATCGGAGGAAGAGCGCCCGCAATTAGCTATTCTAGGAGTAGAAGAAGACCGATCGGCTATTGATAATAAAGGAACGGCCAAGGCTCCGGATGCCGTCCGCAAGCATCTTTATAGCCTGTATCAAGGTGATTATAACATGAAGATAGTTGATCTTGGAAATATCAAAGCGGGTTTGGCCATAAATGATACATATACAGCTTTAAAATTAGTCGTCGAAGAGTTAATAAAATTGGGTATTTTGCCAATAATCATTGGCGGGGGACAGGATCTCACTTATGCACAATACAGAGGCTACGAGGAACTAGAACAGCGTGTTGAGGTAGCTGTCGTTGATGCTAAATTTGATTTGGATCAGGAACATGCTGAAAATACACCGTTAAATTCGCAGACGTATCTGAACCATATCATTCTCCACCAGCCAGATTATTTATTCAATCTGAATAATGTAGCCTATCAGACGTATCTAGTTAGTAAGGAATCTATTAATATGTATGATAAGTTGTATTTTAACGCACAACGTGTCGGTATGATCTCCGGTAAGTTAGATCAAGCTGAGCCAATTATTCGTGCAGCTGATCTGGTGAGTTTTGATATTGGTGCAATTCGTGCTTCAGAAGCACCTGGAAACGCGAATGCGGTTCCAAATGGATTATTTGGTGATGAGGCGTGTCAGCTGGCTCGGTATGCAGGAATGTCGGATAAATGTAGTTCCGTTGGTTTCTATGAATTCAATCCAACGTTTGATCCGATGGAGCAAACAGCTATGTTGGTGTCTCAGATGATCTGGTGTTTTATAGATGGGTATTACAATAGAAAGAATGATGCACCTTTGATTCCGAAATCAGCCTATATTATTTACCGTACAACGTTAGAAAATGAAGAGCACGAACTGGTGTTTGTAAAGAGCAAGAAGTCGGACCGGTGGTGGATGCAGGTGCCTTATTTTGGGTCGAAATCCGTGAACGAACGTTTTTATCTGGTCCCGTGCCGGTACGAGGACTATCAAATCGCTGTGTCGGGGGAGATGCCTGATTTATGGTGGAGAACTCATCAAAAGTTGCAATAATTTCGATGTAACTATGGAGATTTTATATTTTATTGTCCTATTTGCTTTAGGGACGCTTTGTGCTTATCTCCTTTGGCGAAGTGGGAAACATGTTTCACGGGAAAAGCATGCAACATTGATTGAGGAAAAGCAGGCTGTTGAAATTGTATTGGCCAAGATGCAGCAGCGAGAAGAATTGCTTTCCCGGGAAAATACAGCAATGTTGCAGGCGCTGGAAAAAGAAAGACAAGAGCGACAAGCGTTGGAGCGTACATTAGAAGGTACGAATGCCTACCTGCAAGCGCAACAAGAAAAATTTCAAGAGCAAAAGGAAGAGATAACAACGATTAAGCAGCAGTTTAATGTAGAGTTTCAGGTCTTGGCCAACAAGATTTTGGAAGAAAAAACCTTGAAATTTACGGAACTCAATCAGCAGCATTTAGCCTTGTTGCTGGATCCATTAAAAGAAAAGATTAAAAGTTTTGAGGAACGGGTAGAGAAAACATACAATCACGAGGCTGCAGAACGAAATGTTTTGAAAGGCGTGGTGGAACAATTAATGTTACAGAGCAATGAAATAAAAAACGAAGCTAATAATCTAACGAGAGCCTTACGTGGCGACAATAAGAAGCAGGGGAATTGGGGAGAAGTTATTTTAGAGCGTGTACTCGAAAGATCCGGATTAACTAAAGATCAGGAATATAGACTACAGGCGTCTTTTACCGACGAGCAAGGTAAAAGGTTGCAGCCCGATGCTATTATCGACCTACCGGATAGCAAGCACTTGGTGGTAGATTCCAAAATTTCTTTGATAGCCTACGAACGATGGGTAAATGCGGAAACTGATGAGGAGAAACTGATCTATTTGAAGCAGCATATTTATTCGATTGAAAATCATGTTAGGGATCTTTCTGTAAAGAACTATCAGGAGATTTACGGCATTCATTCGCCGGATTTTGTTTTGCTTTTTATGCCCATCGAATCGGCGCTGAGCACCGCAGTGACGAGTAAACCCGAATTGTTTTCAGATGCTTGGGACAGGAGGGTGGTGATTGTTAGTCCTTCTACGTTATTGGCTACTCTGCGCACAATCGCAAGTATGTGGAAACAAGAAAGACAAACCCGAAATGTGCTTGAAATTGCGCGCGAAGCAGGAGCACTGTACGATAAGTTTGTTGGATTCCTAACCGATATGCAACAACTCGAAGCGTACCTGCACAAAGCCACTGAAAAGCATGCTGACGCGATGAAAAAGCTTTCCTCGGGTTCGGGAAATGTCATCCGTAAAGTGGAGAATCTAAAAACTTTGGGTGCCAAGACAACGAAGAAAATAGATGATAGTTTTTTAGGCTAAAAAAATAACGGAAATAGAAAAAAGTTGTGTATTTTTATTTATGCGTATATTACTTTTAATTATATTTCTCGGTTTAAATTGTCCCTCATTTGCACAGGTGTTAAGAATTCTTACCTATAATATACATCATGGGAATCCGCCAAGTAAGCCTGCTGGGATAGATTTAGAGGCAATAGCAAAGGTAATTAATGAAGCAGATGCCGATCTCATTGGTATTCAGGAAGTAGATATTAATGTGTCGCGATCGGAGCGGATCGATCAAGCAGCAAAACTGGCAGAACTGACAAAATCCAATTATTACTTTTCCAAAGGAATAGATTTGGAGGCGGGAGAATACGGAACGCTGATACTCACAAAACATAAGATCATAGGAAAACGTAAGTATGATCTACCCATGCCGATAAAGAGTGAGAATCGCTCTCTGGCAGTCGTTGATGTCGAACTACCCGATGGAAGGGTGGTTTCTTTTGCTAACACACATCTTGATCTGAAAAAAGAAAATAGGGTCGCGCAAGTGAAGTTTATCAATGAACTGGGCGATCGGTATACAAGACCGTTTATTTTAGTAGGAGATATGAATGCGGAACCCGACGAGGAGCCTATTCAGTTATTGGAGAAGTACTTTGTTCGCAACACGATTACAAATGCACCCACTTCTCCAAATATTCAGCCTAGAAATGAGATTGACTATATATTTGTTGGGAAGCACAGCAAATTTAAGTGGATAAAATATCAGGTAATACAGGAAGAATACGCTTCCGATCATCTTCCTGTGTTTGCGGAAATTGAAATAGAGTAAGTTATTTCAATTTCTCATTGTTTTTATGCCTATCCGCATCGCGAACAGATTTTTTTTCCAGATTTTTTTCTAAAGCGTCTGTCAGGTCTATTCCTGTCTGATTTGCAAGACAAATTAATACGAACAAGACGTCTGCCATCTCATCCCCAAGATTAACCTCTTTGTCGGATTTTTTAAAGGACTGTTCTCCATATTGTCTTGCCATGATGCGTGCTACTTCGCCTACTTCTTCCATCAACATAGCTGTGTTGGTGAGTTCATTAAAGTAGCGGACGCCTGTAGATGTAATCCACTTATCGACAACTTCTTGTGCTTCTTTGATCGTCATTTTTCTAATATTGAGTAATGTACCCCCTTGCCCGCAAATGAGATGTGCCTTACACTACTCCCTCTTTGGGGGCAGGGGGGGATTAATAGTTATCTTTATCCTTTGTGTTCATGATGATTGTTACGGGGCCATCGTTAAGCAGGTCGATTTTCATATCGCCGCCAAATATTCCAAGTTGTATTTCTTTTCCTAAATATGTAGTTAAATATTGGGCCATTTCTGTGTACAGTGGTTCTGCTTTCTCCGGTTTTGCTGCACGGATAAATGAAGGTCTGTTCCCTTTTTTCGTTTGTGCGAATAGTGTGAATTGTGATATCAATAAAATATTACCTTCTACATCTTGAACAGATTTGTTCATTAATCCATTCTCATCCGAGAAGATACGTAAATTAGTCAATTTCTGACCTAACCAGATGATGTCAGTTGAAGTATCGTCTTCTTCGATACCTAACAAAACCAATAGCCCCTGCTCGATCTGGCCTGTAATGATCTGATCAACCGTACACGAGGCTTTAGTAACTCTTTGGATAACTGCACGCATGAGGGTAAAAGTAAAAAGCAGAAATCAGATCCGCAAATTTACGAGCCTGATTTCTGCTTCAGAAAAAATAAAAATCTAACTCTTAAAATCTAATATTCAATCCCAACATAAAATTCGTTTCGGCTTGTGGGTAGTAGAAATTGTAATAGGATCGGTTACCTGCTGTATCCATAGATCCCCACGTATATCCATTTGTTTGATATTTCGCGTTGAATATATTATTTACGCTTAAATTTAAATCAATACGTTCTATTCCCCACGTTGAAAAACTGTAAACCGCTCTTACATGGTTTACAAAAGAAGGGTCAATACTTCGCTCTTTTGCGGAGGTATTATCCAGATACATTCTTGAAACGTATTTACTGATAAAGCTAAAGGACAATGGTTTAATAGGGCTATATGTTAAATCATTGCTTAATACAGTTGACGGTGACATACTAATATTCGTCTTGTCGTAGGTGACAGCTTTTAGTTCTACGAAATCCCAACCGTCATATACCGAATTGTACTCCACAAAGTTTTTAATCTTGTTGTCGCTCACTGCAGCCGTTGCCCTCCATACAAACTGCGGACTAATTGTCCATGCACCATCGAATTCAACACCGATACGGTAGCTGTCGTCTACATTTTGCCTGATCGTGCCTCCAACATCGTTCAGTGCTCCTGTATTAATAAGCTGGTCTTTATAAAACATACCGTATACGTTAGCACCCATGTTGAAGCTTTCATTCTTAAATCGATAACCTGCTTCGATATCCTGCATTTTTTCAGGCTTTGGAAATTCATTCAACGGATTCTCTACATAATCTTTTCGTACAGGCTCTTTATTGGCGTAAGCATAAGAAGCATAAAAATTCGATTGTGGATTCACAAAATAAGTAAATCCAACTTTTGGGTTTAGAAAATTCAACCTGTCTTCAAAGTCCAAATTCTTGATCTTGTCATCATCACCATCAATGCGGTAATATAGGTTACGGTATTGTATGTCGAGGTTTATAAGCCAGTTTCCGATGCTGTAATCTGTTTTTGCATAGATGTTGAAATCATTTTTTTGTGCATCGTTAAAATAATATTTGTCACCCAACTCGCTTGTTGAAGCAAATCTTGCCCAGATCACTTGACCATAATGATCCCCACGGTATTGATTGTAGGCTCCTCCTAAGGTGAATTTAAGATTGTTGGAAGGATTATAATTCAAACCATAGGTCAATCCGTAAAAATGATTATCCAGCCATCTTCTGCGGATAAGATCTGTTGCTTCGATAGTTTCTGATCCGATTGTGACCGGAGACATATTGTATTTTGCGAGTTTATCTCCAGCTCTGTATTCTTCGTAATAGCCGGCGCCTCTTGTATAGTGTAATGCAGAATTGATACTTAGTTTATCATTTATGATATTGGTATAATGAAGATGTGTGTGTGTTTGCGTGTAATTATCTGTCTGATTGTCGTACGTGTAGTAATTGTATCTTCTATCCGCATTCAGTAAGCGGTCCAATTCTGTCCCGCCGTATATTTCCAGCGCTCCAGCATAATCGCTTAATAAAGCGCGATCTCCCTTTATTAAAGGTTCAGGGGTGCCATACCAGGCTTGGTAAGTTTTTTCTTTTCCGGAGAAAAGGGTGGCTTTCAAGATATGTTTGTCGGTATATAGCCCTCCGTCTACATAGAAAGATTTTAGATCTGAGGATGCACGCTCAATATAACCATCCGATGCAATTCGGGATAATCTGGCATTAAAGGCATATTTATTGTGTAACAGACCCGAACCTACTTTTAAGGTGTTTTTCCATGAATTATAAGAACCAAAAGAATTGTTGAGCTCAGCATAAGGTTCTGATTCTAGAATATCAGTCTGTATATTTAGGGAAGCGCCAAAGGCACCAGCACCATTGGTAGAGGTGCCGATTCCTCGCTGTACTTGGATACTTTGCGTACTGGAAGCAAAATCGGGTAAGTTGACGAAAAACGAACCCATGCTTTCCGCATCATTTAGTGGAATCCCGTTTAGGGTAACATTGATACGCTGGTTATCCGAACCCCGAATGGTCATATTGGTATAACCAATCCCTGCGCCGGCATCCGATCCAATGACCACACCCGGTGTTTGATCCAATAAATAGGGAATATCTTGTCCGAGATTCTTCTTTTGGATTTCTTCTTTGCTAATATTTGTATAGGTTGTAGCGGAGTTTTCTTTGGCCCTCGTGCCGTAGACAAATATTTCCCCGGTTTGAATACTAGCCATTTTCAATTGGATAGTGATTTGTAAAGCCGTGTTCGGACGAATTATCTGTGTTACGGTACTGTAACCGACATGACTTACTTTTAGCGTGAAATTTTTTTGAATAACAGGTGCTTGGAACTCGGCTACCCCTGCCTCATTTGTTACGGAATTACTTTGATTTAGCGATACAGTAGTTCCGGGTAATGGTTTTTGATTTTCATCAATGACTTTGATAACCAGCCGATCTTGCGAGAAGCCTGATAATACCACGAGGCATAACGCTAAAGAGGCAATAAGTTGCTTAAACATAATAAAATTAAAAAATTTGAGTTAAACATACTATTGCAAGGGGTTACAATAGCTTTCATTTAACCGCCCTTCCCTACGCTGGCATTATCCAGATCAGGTACGTCTCATTTAAATGAGACTGGGTATAATCTCAGCCTTACTTCATGTTCGTTGAACGAGGCACCCCTAATCGATGGCGCAAAGGTATTATTTTTTATTCCTAAAATAAAATTTAATTTTGGAATCATTTTTGTAAGTTTACTGTAAAGTTCAATTTCTCTTTTTATGGCACTTGTTTAGGAAGAGGGTATTAAATACATGACAACGACTATAAAATAAATGGTTAATTATTATTCAGCTGATATTGTAATAACAGTTAGTTCTACACCTTTAAAGCAAGGTGTTGTGGCTGTTAATGACGAGGGCGTTATTGAGGGCGTATATGATAGTCATTCCATTCCTGATGGCGTGACAGTGAAGCGGTTAGCTGGTGTTCTAATTCCCGGATTTGTGAATACACATTGTCATTTGGAATTGTCGCATTTGCTCGGAAAAATTCCACAGCATACCGGTCTTCCAACTTTTCTCTCTAATGTAATGCGTGATCGCAACTATACTGAAAAAGATATAGTGTCGGCTATGAAGAAAGCTGATGAAATGATGTTTAAGAACGGTATTCAAGCAGTAGGAGATCATGTTAATTCTGCGATTTCTGCTTCGATAAAAGAAAAAAGTAAAATTGTTTACCACACTTTTGTAGAAATTATTGGTGTTAACAATGCACAATTGCAAGAAAAAATAGATCATGCAAGGGATCTCGAATTTCATTTTGATGCAAATCATTCATCTATTACTCCTCACGCTCCTTATTCGTGTACCAAGATGATGTTTAAAGCTTTCAAGAAAGCTATTTCAGAAGATAATATTATCAGCATACATAATCAGGAAAGCGACGAGGAAAATAAATTATTTCGGTATAAAACAGGTGACTTTTTAACGTTTTATGCTGAACAGGGGATTGACATGTCGGGATTCAAGGCGCAAGCAAGAAACTCGCTCCAATCTTATCTTCCTTATCTTCCTGCAAATAACAAAATTATATTGGTTCATAATACGTTTACTTCTTTAAAAGATCTCGATTTTATCAATAGAATGAATAAACAGGTGGCGCTGTGTCTTTGTCCGAAAGCGAATTTATATATTGAGAATACCTTACCAAAAATTCCCGTTTTTGAACAGGATAATCGTGATATAACTATCGGTACGGATTCCTTAGCATCGAATGATACATTGGATATACTCGAAGAACTTAAGATGATACATACACATTATCCTGATATTGATTTCAATAAAAGTATACGCTGGGCTACACTTAACGGTGCTAAAGCACTGGGGTTAGAATCTCGATTGGGATCGATAGAAGTTGGCAAATCGCCTGGACTGGTGTTACTGAAAAACATGAACCAACTCAGACTGACAAAAAATGTGCAGGTTGAGCGTATCGTGTAAATCATAAATTTCATTACTTTTGTTTCAATGAACCATTGGAATATCATCGTTACGGGTAAAGTGCAGGGTGTGTACTTTAGAGCGACTACAAAAGCCGTTGCCGACCAGTTGGGTGTAAAAGGATTTGTCATGAATCAACCTGACGGAAAGTTGTATATAGAGGCCGAAGGTGATGATTTTGCGTTAGAATCGTTAGTTGAGTTTTGCCAAGAGGGGCCAGATCGGGCAGAAGTAGAACATGTGGCCTACGAAGAGTCTGCTGTTAGAGGTTTCACCAATTTTGAGGTGCTGAAAAAAATTAAATAGTCTTTCTGTGTCGGTAGTTAAGCGGTTTCTGAGTGATACAATGATATATGGTATGAGTACCATTATCTCCCGAATGCTTAATTTTCTTTTGACACCTCTTCTGGTTGATAAATTTCCTGCTGCGGTATATGGTATATTTACTAACCTATATGCTTACGCTTCGATGATCAATGCTATTCTCGCATTTGGCATGGAAACGACCTACTTTCGCTACCTGCAAAAGGTAGAAGAGAAAGATAAGGATAAGGTTTTTAACAATAGCTTTATCATTACCATCATTACGGCAATACTATTTCTAGTGACTGTTTTTTCGATGTCGGAGCCTATCGCCAGATGGCTAAATGATGGAAAAGAAGTCAATCAATATGTCGAATTCGTTAAGTTCTTTGCCATTATACTTACAGCAGATGCCTTGGCGGTTGTACCGTTTGCAAAACTTCGCGCGGAAGGCCGACCTGTTCGCTATGGTACGCTAAAGCTTGTTAATATCTTTATATTAATATTCTGTAATTTATTCTTACTGTACTGGCTGCCTTCGTGGAAAGAAACAAGTCCGTTCTGGGATTCCTTTGCCTCAGGATGGTATCGGAATGATTGGATAGGAAATGTGTTTATCTCCAATTTGATCGCTAGTGTGATTACGTTGGTATTATTGATACCGCAAATATTGCGTTTCAAATTAAAACTAGATCCTATATTGATAAACAATATGTTGCGGTATAGTTTTCCGATTTTGATCGCTAATATTTCATTTATCATCAATGAGAACCTGGACAAGATCTTGTTCCCGAAACTCCTAATAGGCGAGGAGGGGGATCAGGATTTGGGAATATATGGAGCGGTAGCAAAAATTGCAGTGTTTCTGAACCTGTTTATTACGGCATTTCGTCTAGGTGCTGAGCCATTTTTCTTTTCGTATTCAAAAAATGAGAACGCACGAAAGATTTACGCACTTATCATGGACTATTTTGTCATCGCTATGGTGATCGTGATGGTCGGAATTTGTGCAAATATCGATTGGTTGAAGTATTTTATCAAGGGGTCTGAGGCAGAGCAGGCTGTCTATTGGTCAGGCTTGTTTATTGTACCGATACTTTTATTTAATTATGTACTTCTCGGTATATATATGAATCTCTCTGTTTGGTATAAGCTGTCCGATCAAACACGTTACGCATTATATATCTCAGGTATTGGTGCACTGTGTACAATAGTCCTAAATGTGTGGCTGATTCCTTTATATTCTTATGTAGGTGCCGTTTTCGGTACTACGGTAGCTTATATTCTAATGGTAGGATTGTCTTATTACTGGGGACAAAAAAATTATCCGATACCTTATAATCTCAAAAAGATATTGTCCTATCTGATTACTGGTGTCGTTTTGTCGTGGCTTATGTTTAGTGTATTTAATAGGAGCATCCTGATCGGGAACATGCTATTATCTGTTTTCTTAGTTATTGCCTTTTTTAAGGAGAAAAACAATATGCTTAAGGTTTTACGACGAGGAAATTAATACTTAGTTTAAAGCCTCTATTCCCTTCTCAAAAAGTATTATACGATTATACCACTTCTTCAGCAAACCTGTCTTCTATTTCCGATAATACTTCTTGAATTTCACTAAGCGTTTGCAAGGTAACCAATTGCATGCGGTACTCTTTAAAGTTCGGAATTCCTTTAAAATAGTTGGCATAATGCCTGCGCATTTCAAAAATCCCGACCTTATCACCTTTCCATTCGATGGATTTTGCGAGATGCGTACGACATACCTCCACGCGTTCTGCAATAGTTGGTCCTTCTAGTCTTTCTCCGGTATTAAAAAAATGCTTTACTTCCCTAAAAATCCAAGGATATCCGATAGAAGCGCGACCTATCATAATCCCATCTACTTCGTATTCCTGACGCCAAGCTGCTGCTTTTTCTACGGAATCTATATCGCCATTTCCAAAAATAGGGATATGAATACGGGGATTGCGTTTTACGTCACGGATCATAGACCAGTCTGCCTGCCCTTTGTACATCTGAGCGCGTGTACGACCGTGAATGGATAAAGCTTTGATACCGATGTCTTGTAAACGCTCTGCTACTTCATACACATTTTTGGTGCTGTCATCCCATCCGAGCCGTGTCTTCACTGTCACAGGCAGATGAGTCGCTTCCACGACGGCTTTCGTCATGGCGACCATTTTATCAATATCTTGTAACAAACTGGCACCGGCTCCACGGCAAGCGACGTTCTTTACCGGGCAACCGTAATTGATGTCAATTAAATCTGGATTCGCTTGGGAACATATCTCGGAAGATTGGCGCATGTGTTCAATGTCTGATCCGAAAATCTGAATGCCTATAGGGCGCTCGTATTCGAAAATATCGAGCTTTTGACGTGATTTAGCAGCATCTCTAATCAACCCCTCTGAAGAAATAAATTCGGTGTACATCATGTCGACACCGTTTTGTTTGCATACGTAACGAAATGGCGGATCACTTACATCCTCCATAGGAGCTAATAAGAGCGGAAATTCACCTAAATCAATATTTTCTCCAATTTTTATAGACATGATGCAAAATTAGCTAACTTGCCGTTTATATGCAAGTTGTTGCTCTTTCCTCTTTCACCAAGATGTAATATAGACGTAAAATTGCTGATGAAGAAAGGAATTGTGTTACACTGAAAACGCGCGTTTTTATAAAATGACTAATAAATTGGAGGATTTTTTGGTTTTTTTATAATTTTTGTTTGTTTATTTAAAAATTATTTTAAATTTGCAGTGCAATGACAATAATAAATACATATCAACTGTGGTGGTGGCCTGAAGCAAATCGCATCGGGAACAATCTTTTTGGTACATAGATAAAGAATTTCATAATCAACCAAAACCATTTGAAAACTAAGCCCGACAAAATTTGTCGGGCTTTTTTCTTAAAGTGTTTGTATTATTGAGTAATTATTAGAAGTATGTCTTATATATTTAAAACGAATTATAGAAAGATACTAGCAGATACCACAACACCTGTAAGTATTTATTTACGCTTGAGAGATTCTTTTTCAAACAGTCTACTGTTGGAAAGTTCAGAATATCATAGTAGAGATAATAACGTCAGTTATATCTGCTGCCAACCTATTGCGGGCATCAAACTCGAAAAAGAAACATTGGAAATCTCTTATCCTAATAAGGAAAAAATTAAAAAAGATGCCGCTAAGATTATCCTTCGAAACGAGGTGTCCGATTTTAGAAAATCTTTTGAATCGAATCTTTTGGAAGATGTTAATGTTATATCTAACGGGCTTTTTGGTTATTTCACGTTTGATGCAATAGAACATTTCGAAGATATCAGGTTAACAACACCTGTGGATGAAAGACGGGATATCCCGTATCTTCAATATCATATATACAAATATGTGATTGCTATCGATCACTTCCGGAATCAGTTGTATATTTTCGAGCATCTCCTGGATCATGAAGAATCGGATCTTGAGCGTATGGAATATCTGATACAGAACAAAAACTTCCCCGAATATTCTTTTAAAGTACAGGGAGAAGAAACATCCAATATGTCGGATGGAGATTTTAAAAATTTAGTACTGAAGATGAAAGAACATATCCAACGTGGAGATGTCTTTCAAATAGTACCTTCCAGGGGATTTACTACACCATTTCACGGAGATGAATTTAACGTGTACCGTGCATTGCGATCTGTCAACCCATCACCTTATCTGTTTTATTTTGATTATGGTGACTTCAAATTATTTGGATCATCTCCGGAGGCACAGCTGACCATTAAAAAATCGGAAGCGACCATTTATCCTATTGCCGGTACATTTAAACGAACAGGTGATATGGAGCAGGATGAAAAAATAGCCGAAGAGTTAAAGAATGATCCAAAAGAATCTGCTGAACATGTCATGTTAGTGGATTTGGCACGCAACGATCTAAGCAGGCATTGTACCAATGTGCAGGTCAAGTCGTATAAAGAAGCACAATATTATTCGCATATTATCCATTTAGTTTCCAAAGTTTCGGGCCAACTCAACGAAACAGCTAATCCCTTTGATGTGGTTGGCGATACCTATCCTGCAGGCACATTGTCCGGAGCTCCTAAGCACATGGCGCTGACATTGATTGATCGGTATGAAGGTCAGCAGCGTTCTTTTTATTCAGGTGCACTGGGTTATATGGGATTCAATGGTGACTTCAATCACGCGATTATGATCCGGTCTTTTCTGAGTAAGCGTAACCTGTTGCACTATCAAGCGGGAGCAGGTATTGTATTGGATTCCGATCCGGAAAAGGAATTACAAGAAGTAAATAATAAAATTGCGGCCTTACGCAGCGCATTAAAAATAGCCGAAACGTTATAATGGTTTCATTACTAAATAATTAATAATTCCATGAGCAATAAAATATTAGTCATAGACAATTATGATTCCTTCACTTACAATTTAGTTCATCTTCTACAGGAATTGGATCAAGACTATGATGTCGTGAGAAACGATAAATTCGAGTTAAAGGATATAGAAGCGTACGATAAGATTTTGTTATCGCCAGGACCTGGAATTCCTAAGGAGGCGGGACTTTTGTTAGATGTCATTCGTATGTATTCGTCTACTAAGAGGATTTTGGGCATCTGTCTCGGTCAGCAAGCCATCGCTGAAGTGTTCGGAGGTACGCTTTTTAATATGCCAAAACCATTGCACGGGGTCGCTACCGATATTATTGTGACGGATGACAGCGAAAAATTATTTCAGGATTTTCCCCGGGATTCTAAGATTGGTCGTTACCACTCTTGGGCTGTAGACAGAGAGGGTTTGCCTCCTTCACTTAAGATTACTGCATTGGATTCCAATGGAATTATCATGGCGTTATCGCATAGGGAATACGATGTTAAAGGGATGCAATTTCACCCTGAATCGATTCTGACGGATAACGGTAAGTTGTTAATCGCAAACTGGCTGAAATAGTTCCTATTTGTCATCCCGACTTTGGAGGGATCTTAAAACTATAGCGTATATCATCTGTAAATTACCCCTTTTAAAAAAAATGACCATTTTAGATAAAATTGTAGCTAAAAAAAAGATAGAAGTTGCTGCTGCAAAAGCAAACGTTTCTTTATCGGAATTAGAAAAACACCCGCTGTTTGGTCGAACCTGCTATTCACTTAATGAATCGGTGTTACAGGCCGATCGAACAGGAATAATAGCAGAGTACAAACGTGCTTCTCCTTCCAAAGGAGTAATCAATGCGCTCTCTTCCGTTCAAGAAGTGGTGAAGGGCTATCAAGATGCTGGAGCATCTGCCGTTTCGGTATTGACAGATCCTGATTTTTTTCAAGGGAGCTTAGCCGATCTGACGGCTGCCCGCGAGGTGCTGACAATTCCGTTGTTGAGAAAAGAATTTGTGATTGATCCCTATCAAATTGCGGAAGCGAAAGCCTATGGTGCGGATATTGTTCTGTTGATAGCCGCTTGTCTCACATCTGAAGAAATCAATAATTTCTCCTCTTACGCTAAATCGTTGGGCTTGAATGTGCTATTAGAAGTGCACAATGAAGAAGAATTGAACCGTAGTATATTTTATACGATAGATGCGATAGGTGTTAATAATAGAAACTTAAAAGATTTTTCGGTATCGCTCGGTCATTCTTATGATTTGGTAAACAAGATCCCGGATCATTTTATCAAGGTTTCTGAAAGTGGGATCTCCGATCCAACCACTATTCGAGCATTAAAACAGGTTGGTTATCAATCGTTTTTGATCGGAGAGAATTTCATGAAAACAGATAATCCTGCGGGAGCGATGCAGGAGTTTGTAAAGGAGTTGTAGTGTTAAGTTTAAATGAAGGTTTTTCTTAAGCAAATTTCCTTTGTCGCTTGGACCTTTTGGCCGTAAGGATAGTGCCTCCCTTTGCCATTGCCAAAAGCTTCACAGGCGACATTTTTCGGGAATGTGGGGATAGTGCATTTGTAGTACAGCTATATTCCTCATCTGAATTAAAAAAAACGACCTTAGCAGATTTGGACGAGTAGGCAGCAGATGATGCCATGCAGAAAGATTCGAGTTTGTACTTTCCAAGCAGGTCTCAGCCTTTGAAATAGGATAGTGCGCCGGAGACCTAAGAGCTACGCACTGCATCATCGCCTCGTCGGAACAACAAATCCGGTACAGCCTTGATTATCTTCGATGAACTCGCAAGCTCGGTTTGTTTGCTTCATTATTCATCAAAGGAATAAAGAAGACCCTGTCGTAGCAACGACGGATAGGTAATGCGAGGGACAAAAACTGATTAAGAAAAACCTTCATTTACATCAGCACCCCTTACTAAAACTAAAACACAAAAGCTAATTTTCTTGATGCCTCGCAATTTGATTTATGCACCTTCGCTAAAAAAGTTAATAAATTTTTCTAAGTTTGCGACTTTGTAACATATTATGAGAAAATTTGCAGGCTACTTCTTAACTCCTATTTTTTACACCTGTTTCGCACTGGCGCTAATATTATTTCATCCGATTCAATGGTTATGCTTAAAGATTGGCGGATACACTGCACATAAAAAAAGTGTCGATATCCTCAATTTCATTTTAGTCGCCTGTAATTATACGTTATTCAACACGGTAAAGTTTAAAGACAATAAAAATCTGCCAACCGGCCAACCGATCATTTTTGTTGCAAACCATCAAAGTACATTTGATATTCCACCACTCATTTACTTTTTACGCAGATTTCATGGAAAATTCATTTCCAAAGTAGAATTAGTGCACGCCAATATCCCAAGTATCTCGTTCAACTTAAAATACGGTGGTGCCGCTAATATTGACCGCAAGGACCCCAAGCAATCCATTACCGAGATACTAAGATTGGCTAATAATATAAAACAAAAAAGATGGTCTGCATTTATATTTCCAGAAGGAACCCGTACTAAAACAGGCAAGATGAAAACATTCTCTGTTGGTGGAATTGCAACCTTATTGAAGAAGAATCCGGATGCTTTAGTAGTCCCAATCGTAATAAATGGCTCCTATTTAATGGTGCAATACGGTATGTTTCCACTTCGTCCGTTTACCCCATTATCCTGGGAAGTCCTGGAGCCATTACAGACCGCCGGACTAAATGCCGAAGAGATTGTAAAGTTAGCCGAAGATACGATACGACTCAAAGGGGAGCACGATTAATTTACGTTTCGACCTTTCCAATCGTATTTACCGATATTTCCCGCAAGGCCGATATATACAATGTAAAAAGAGTGTATAATTGAGAGCAAAGGCAAGAATTTTAACAATGAGGTACGATCTGCAAATCTTGTAAGGGGGATCATAAATATAAACTCCGTCGTTATCTTCAGCGCAAAAGCCGTCAACAACACCCAATTGCAATACGGTAATTGAAAGAGAAAATAGAACAAGGAAGCGATTAAAGCCAAGTTAAAAAACCAAATAACTATACCTAGAAAGACAACTCTCTTATCCTTATATTTTGTGCTTTTTGATGCCCAACGTTTACGTTGGCTGATAAAAGACTTCAAATCAGGCTTGGCATCCGTATAGACGACAGCTGCCAAAGATTTACAAAAACCGATCCTGTCGGCATATTTTTCGGCTACTTTATGCAAAAAAAGCTCATCATCTCCAGAAGCCAACTCATCAATACCTTTGAAACCACCCATTTCATAAAACACATCTCTGCGGTAGGCCAGATTTGCTCCATTACACGTAGTAGGAATTCCATTCCCAATCCCCGCGGCTCCCAATCCAATCAGATATAGAAATTCCAATGTCTGTAGTTCTTCAAAAAAACTCTTCTCTTCAGAATAGATCACCGGAGAAGAAACCATATACGATTGATGTTCCTCAAAATACTGCACAATAGTTTTCAACCAATTCGGGCCCATTCTACAATCTGCATCTGTTGTCACGATGATCTCCCCTTGAGACTTTTCAATCGCCTGACTGATTGCATATTTTTTATACGAATTCAGGGTATCCCCCACATTAAGACGAATCAGCTGTACACCCCAATCAGCATACGAAGACACGATGGCGGAAGTACGATCGGTTGAATGGTCGTCAACAACAATAATCTCGATAAGTGACTTTGGAAAGTCCTGAGCCAATAAGCAGTCAATCGTACGGGCGATATTTTGCTCTTCATTTCGTGCTGCGATTAAAATTGACACCCGTGTACCGACATCTTTTGACGAGTAGAAAAAAGGGATACCCGACCACCCCCTTCGCATGAAGAGAATCAATAACATGTAAATCCCCGCAAATAGGATTAATATAGAATTAAGAATTGTTGTCACCTAAATAATTTACATTCAACACAAAAAAAGAACCAATAATAGCTGGTAGTATCAAATTGACAAACCAAATGCAAGAAACGATCGCCATTACGGCAATCTCCTGCGTGGTAATATAACCGTATAGATTACTTGCTACGAAACTGCGGACACTAAAATCAAATATATCCAAAGAAGGGACAGCAGATTGGACAAAGAAAAGGATAAAAATCATCAATACCATAGAAACAAAAGGTAATTCCGGCAAAAAAACCAACATAAGAATTACGTATTGCGAGGTAAAAATAATAAAGCGTGCAGCAGAAATTAGCAACACCTGCAACAATTCCACCTTTGTAAAATCCTCCAATATAGAAAAGAAAGATTTTACCTTATCCAATACTTTAATTTTACCCACCATATAATCCACCCAATGCACATTAAAGTAAAGGATGATGAAGGCCAGGGCATATATTAGCGCTATAACCCAAACTCCAAAAGTAACGGATACCGGTGTCTCGAGAAAAGTAGAAACAAACCAGGCGATACTCAACGCACCAAAAACACTGGTTAACACCAACTGACCAAAAAGACCTACCCCCATCGCTACCGCACCTCTAACTCTATTTTCAGGCTTTAGCAATAGAACACGACCACCGTATTCCCCAATTCGATTGGGTGTAAAGATTGCCCAAGTCAAGCCACAGAAGACAGACTTTGTAGCCTTCCAAAAACCTAGCTTCTCAATACTTCGACTTAAAAAGATCCATTTTCCTACCTCCAAAAACCAGTTTACCAGCATTAAGACTATTATAGAAGCCATGGTCCAATACATGGTCACGGTGTCCACTCCGGAGAGCAAATTTTGAAATTCAGAAAGGTTCTTTTGGTTATTAACTTTACTGTAAATAAACCAAAATGCCAATCCTACGATGGTAATCTTAATGCAGTAATTGAGATATTTTTTCTGGCTTTTAGTCAACGCTTTTTCAAATCAAAGCACAATTTTACTAAATTTTATGTAATTAGATGGAGATATTCTAAAACAGCGTATCTATTTACGTAATATTGTACCATGCAAATGGAGAAAGCGAAGGAAAGAATCATATTAGGCATCGACCCGGGAACGGCGGTATTAGGTTACGGCATCATAAAAGAGCTGGGAAGTAAAATTACACTAGAGACTTTGGGCGTGATTAAAATGAACCATCTGGATGACCATGGTTTGAAACTACAGCGCATCTTCAAAAAAACAACTGCGCTGATCGAACAATATAAACCCGACTGTGTCGCTTTAGAAGCACCCTTTTATGGTAAAAATATTCAGGTCATGCTAAAATTGGGCCGAGCTCAGGGAGTAGCTATGGCAGCCGCCTTGAATTTTGACATTCCGATCTTCGAATACTCCCCACGTAAAATCAAACAATCAGTGACAGGACATGGCAATGCCAGCAAAGAACAGGTCGCAGCCATGCTACAAACACTTCTCGGATTTAAAGAAACTCCCGAATTTCTAGATGCTACAGACGGTCTGGCGGTAGCAGTTTGCCATTCCTTTCAACAAAAAACGGTCTTTAAAGGTAAATCATACTCCGGATGGGAAGCCTTTGTAAAAGATAACGAAAAACGTTTACGCTAAAGCTTAACTTGACGAATAACGTTCTTCACATTCAGTTCTACAATATCTGTCATCGTTTTACATTTATGGTAATTTTCATTTTGATGGAATACGGCATACCCCTCTCTAAGTTGCTTAATATTTTCTTCCGTCGACAACTGCTGTGTTTTAGAAGCATCCCGTAAATCTTTAATACGATGACGCTCGCTACGTACCCGATGTACAATAGAAGATCTTTCTTCCTGCTGATACTGCAATACTGTTTTTTCGGTAAGATGTTCCATAGACAGTTTTACATAGGGGAAATTTTCTTTAAAGAATTGCGGCATATATACCTTGGGATTCCCTTCAAAAAATTGCTGATCAAAATCGATTGCACGGATTCGAAATTGGAAATCATCAAAATCAGGAGTGATTTGCATAACAAAATTATAAGCACGCATATCCCCTAACAAAGAAATAATACAGCGTTCGTTAAATTTCACAAACTCTTTCGCAATACGCGTTTGGTTATAATCAGGTGTATACATCCTCCCCTTGCTAAATAGGTCCCCAGGTATACCTACAATATGCTCTTCTACCAACGTATCCCGATCGTAGATATAGTTCACCTGGTTAGGTGACAGAATCTCCTCCAATTCCAATCCATAAATCCGTGACGCATCAGCCTGCTTAATGTAAAAATAATCGTACACGTCATTCAAACGATTTATAATTCGGATTCGAAAAGGCCGCGTATTTCCAAAAGCACAATACTCTATACGATCAATAATTTTATGTTGAACGATCCGTGTATTTCCTGACGCTTTAAGTTGCGCATAAATTATCTTTAAGCCATCGTATAATTGATCTTGAAGATAGGGCGGGTAAAGAGGGGTTTCCCAAAAAGTATCGTTCCCAAACTTATCTACAACGGGCATTGTCTCTTGAAAATTCAACAGATCAAAATAAGACATAGGAAGTTTCCCATCACGCTGGTACAACTTGAGATATTTAAACAACCCCGGTGCTACGGGATATATTGGTTTCTTTCTAGAGATCTTTACATCTTCGACTTCCATAAAACACAGCGAATTAACTACGTTAAAGATACAAATTAATTAACGGTTGAGATAAGGTAAATGCAAGCGTATCGTAAAAAATTTACAATTTTAAAACGTTTTTTATAATAAAATAGAAAACATTTCACAATTTTTGTTGTTATTTTTGCAAAAATCTTAATGACAAATCAAGGCGAATGATTGGAATAAAAAGAAGAAGCTCTCCGGGCGAAGAGCTTCGACGCTAACCAATTATAAACCTATGTTATTTTGAGGAAGTAACATGATATTTTTAAAAATATTTATCATTTCGTCCATTGTGATGAAACAAATATACATAAACAAATGATTTTTTTACAAATTTTATATTTTAATTTTGTATTATTTTCATAATTTTTAAAAATTATATTTTTTTATATAAAAATAAGACCATATTCATGGAAAAAAACTATACAAATTACGATTTAGACAATTTAGATGTCCAAATTTTATCAATTTTAATGGAAGATGCATCAATTCCATATACAGAAATAGCAAAAAAGCTCATAGTTTCAGGTGGAACCATACATGTTCGCATGAAAAAGATGGAAGAATTAGGAATAATTCACGGATCTAACTTAATTATTAACCCACAAAAGGTTGGATTTGACATAACTGCCTTTCTTGGCATCTATTTAGAGAAGGGCTCACAGTATTCCGATGCTGTAGAGCAATTACGACAGGTAAAAGAAGTGGTAGAATTACATTATTGCACAGGACAATATAGCATGTTTGCCAAAATAGTATGCCGTGATACCGCACACCTACGTAAAGTATTGAACGAAGATATTCAGGGATTGAAAGGAATTCAACGTACAGAAACAATTATATCTCTAGAAGAAAGTATAAAAAGACAGATCACGTTATAGGACACATATCCTCAAATAAGCGTATTCGCGGATATTGATATCCGCGAATGCGCCAATCGGACTTAGATAAGATGAAGGTTTTTTTCGTAACTTCGCAATTGTATGTCTGATATTATACAATTACTTCCAGATTCTGTTGCCAATCAAATTGCCGCGGGAGAAGTCGTTCAGCGACCTGCCTCCGCAGTTAAAGAATTGATAGAAAACGCAATTGATGCGGGGGCCGGCCGGATTAAACTCATTGTCAGAGAAGCAGGAAAAGCCTTGGTTCAGGTAATAGACGACGGATGCGGAATGAGCATAACGGATGCTAGACTCTGCTTTGAACGACATGCTACAAGCAAAATTCGAAAAGCGGAAGATTTATTTGCCATCCGTACGATGGGATTTCGTGGTGAAGCTATGGCATCCATTGCCGCTATTTCACAAGTTGAGCTCAAAACTCGTCGCGAAGCAGATGAACTCGGAACAATTATACAGATTGAAGGCTCCAAAGTCGTAGACCAATATCCCGAATCTTTGTCCACCGGCACAAGTATTTCAGTAAAGAACTTATTTTACAATATACCTGCTCGACGCAATTTTTTAAAAAGCAATTCCGTTGAGATGCGTCACATTATCGACGAATTCCAACGCGTTGCACTAGCTCATCCCGAAATATTCTTTAGTCTACACAGTGATGGCAATGAAATTTTTCATCTAACTGCCGGCACCTTAAAACACCGGATCGTCCATCTTTTCGGCAACAATTACAATCAGCGCCTCGTTCCAGTTGAGGAAGAAACTACTATAATTAATGTAAGTGGTTTTGTAGGAAAACCCGAATTTGCAAAGAAAACCCGTGGTGAACAGTTTTTCTTTGTCAACAAAAGATTCGTCAAAGACCCCTATCTGCATCATGCAATTATGAATGCTTATGAGGAAATCTTACCAGCTGACTCGTATCCTTTATATGTACTTTTTATTGAGATTGATCCCTCAAAAATTGACATTAACGTACATCCCACAAAAACGGAAATTAAATACGAAGACGAGAAAGCAATCTATGCTATTTTGAGGTCAGCAGTAAAAAGATCTTTAGGAAGATATAATATTGCCCCTTCATTGGATTTCAATCAAGAAACCAGTTTCAGCAATTTCATCACACAGAAGCCGCTAGACGAAATCCAAATGCCTACTATTTCTTTTAACCCGAATTTTAATCCCTTCGAATCGGATCAACCTACCACAGCTTCGCGATCAAGCAGCTATGCTGCCGGCTTAGAAAAAAAAACCGGCATTCCCCAGAATTGGGATACACTTTATCAGATAACAGAACAGGAATCTACAGAACAACTCCCACTTCACCCTTTTGACAAAGACCAATCTGAGGAGAAGAACATACAGAAGCCAGAAAGCAGAAAGCAATTCTTCCAAATTCATAACCGCTATATCGTTTCTCAAATTCATTCGGGATTCCTGTTGATTGATCAACAAGCGGCACACGAACGTATCCTATTTGAGCAGTACAAAGAACACTTGGACGACAACAAGGGATCTAGCCAACAAAGTCTATTTCCGCAGACGGTAGAACTCAGCATTGGAGATTTCGAATTAATGACGGATATCTTACCGGAGTTACATACCTTAGGCTTTCAACTGAGACCTTTCGGAAAAACTACGTATATTGTGGATGGAATTCCGGCAGATTTAGGCAATAATGTAAATGAGGCCAAAATTATTGAACAGCTTTTGGAAGATTTTAAAAACAATAAATCTGAATTGAGGCTTAATAAAAGAGAAAACCTAGCCCGTAGCCTCGCAAAAAGTGCAGCATTGAAAAGCGGAACTGTCCTCGACAATGAGTCTATGGCGGATTTGATTGATAAATTATTTGCCTGTGAAAGTCCAAATATATCTGTTCATGGAAAACCAACGTTAATTACGTATACATTACAGGAGCTTATGGAAAGATTTGATAAAATACAATAGAACACTATAATTTATATATGAATAACCTATTTTCAAACTTAACACAGGTTGTAAAAAACCTGCTTATTATAAATATTATCTGTTTCGTGGGATCAATGATTTTCACACCAGCGAATAAATTATTTGGTGTTTATTATCCCGATTCACCATCTTTTCAAGTTTGGCAGATTATCACCTATATGTTTATGCACGGCGGTATTGGTCACATCTTCTTTAATATGTTTGCGCTTATTATGTTCGGACCAATTATTGAAAGAGTGTTCGGCTCCAAAAGATTTTTAAATTATTACATCATCTGTGGGTTGGGCGCTCTAGTATTACAATACGGTGTTCAGGCTTGGGAAGTAAACGAAATACTAGGAACTCCGTTTGGCAAAGACCAATTGGTGTATTATAGTCAGGGAAATTTTTCAGGATACGTACCCAGTTCCTCTTTAAATCATCTGTCTCAAGTAGATATGAATACTTTGGTATCGATCTATAATGTACCTATGGTTGGTGCCTCGGGAGCTATCTATGGTTTATTGCTCGCTTTTGCTATGCTGTTCCCTAATTTAGAATTACAATTACTCTTTATTCCTGTTCCTATTAAAGCAAAATATTTTGTACCCGGACTAATTTTGATCGAAATATATTTAGGTTTCTCCCAATCAGGTTCTTCTATTGCACATCTTGCTCACGTAAGCGGAGCGTTGTTTGGCTTTCTTCTAATCAAAATCTGGGGGATTAAAAGGGGTTATCATTAACAGATATGAAAGAGAATATAAAAAACTAACAATATGCAGATGAAAGAGAATGTCTTAAAATCCTTTTGGAGAGACACCTATACCACCTCTTCTCCTATTCCACATATCATTACAATTCAAGTTATATTATTTGTCTTGATCCATGTTGTCGATCTACTCAGTTTTTCAGACATCGTTGCGAGCAATTTGTATGATGATGTCGTTTCTACACTTAGTCTTCCGGTATCATTTGCTGAGTTTTTATCACAACCCTGGTCATTAATTACACATCCTTTTATTTATCAGGGTTTATTCAACATACTTTTCGATTGCCTGTGGTTGTATTGGTTTGGAAACATATTTTTAAACTTCCTGAATAGAAGACAATTTTTATATGTTTTCATCTCAGGATTAGTGCTGGGTGGTCTCTCCTATTTATTGTTCGGGAATGTGCCTTTTTTAGCAAACAATCTTCAAAACCAACTGAACACCAATACACTCGGACTAGCAGCTCTCATCAGTGCTACAGCACTGCTATTACCCACATACGAAATACGGGTTTTTATTATCGGCAATATACGGCTCCGCACCATAGCTATCATTTATCTTGGTCTACAGCTTGGAATGTACGCCATCTCCGACCGAACAGTTGCGATAGCGTATCTTGGTATGATTTTATTCGGTTTAGCGTTTATGTACGAATTAAAAAAAGGCCATGATTGGAGTAGGTTTTTTCACAAAAAGTTGACACGGCGTAACTTAAAGATTGTCTATAAGAACGAAAATACAAATGCACTTTCGCAGAAGAAAGAATATTCGGATGTACCGAACCAGGAGACTATCGACCAGATATTGGACAAAATTTCAATGAGCGGCTACGAAAGTCTGACTTCTCGCGAAAAAGAAATATTATTCAAAGCAAGTAAGCAAGATCAATAATGTCGGCAGGAAGAGTTTTTCGTCAAAAACTTGGCTTTTTTAGCAAGTCAATATTTACCGCTAATTTATTAGCAGTAATAGCCTTGCTATTGAGTTATTCCGCAGCATATATCGATCCGCAGTCTTTTTGGCCAATAGCCTTCTTTGGCTTGGGTTATCTCCCCATTCTACTCATTAATCTAGGCTTTGTCATTTACTGGTTTGTACGGAAACAACGGTATATGCTATTGAGCTTACTCCCTATATTGATTGGATGGAATTTGATGAGCAAACATATCAATTTCAAGAACAAAAACGACAAGATTATTCTCAAAGCAGACAGTAATCTCCGTGTAATGAGCTTCAATGTCCACTTGTTTCAAACAACAGACAACAATAAAGAGACCTTCAAAACTGAAGCTATCGAGCTGGTAAATACCGTAAATCCGGACATCGTATGTTTCCAGGAATTTTATAGTAAAATAAAAGGAAAGACACAATTCACAAAAACTTTGAAAGAAGAAGGTAATTTTGAGGGATATTATTTCGAACCTGCTTCGAAAAACGATCATGAAGGATACGGCCAAGCCATTTTTTCCAAGTATCCGATCATAAATCACGGCACCATACTCCAAAATGAGTACGGTATCAACCGTATTATCTTTGTCGATATACGTCGCGAAATTGATACCCTGCGGATTTACAACGTACACTTACGCTCCTTTGCCTTACAGGATGAGGATAAAGAATTTATCCAGAAACCGACGGGTCAAAAAGTGAAAGACGAGGAAACAACAAAGCGTGTAGGAAGAAAGTTAAAGCAAGCCTTTACCCACAGAAGTGATCAAGCAAAATCTCTTCGCGCGCATATTGATACGTCACCCTATCCCAGTATAGTAATGGGAGATTTTAATGACACACCAATGTCCTATAGTGTAAATATAGTAGGTAAAAACATGAACAATGCCTTTCAGGAAAAAGGCTTCGGGTGGGGTGTTACACACTACGCAATGCTCCCCATATTTCAAATAGACTATATTCTATGTGGCAAAAAATTCAAAATTGATAATTACGGTATTGTGAAGGAGCGGTTTTCGGATCATTACCCCATTTGGGCAGATGTTAATCTATAGCCGGGTCAGTAGCAATCAATATACGAATGGCCTGTTCGACGTAATTGTCATACCTATTCTTAACTTTGAAATACGCTTCTCTTCCAAAATAATATCTCCCGACGATAGCTTCAATATCCGATTGGATAAGCTCCAATAAATCTTTCCCTTTTCGATCATCAATTACGATATTCCTATCCTTTAAATACGCCAAAAAAGCAATGTATTCTTGTTGAGGCAAGTGATACCCCTGTAAAAAATTCTCAATAGAATACGCCGGAAGCTTCTTTGTAAAACGCTCATAAACAAATTGTTCCAAGTAACTTGATTGTGAAATCTGCTGATACAACACACTGACAGCATTCGAGTCAATGGAAATCTCAATATCCGGACTGATCCCCCCTCCACTAAATAGTTCTCTACCTGCCATCGTTCTATAGATTTGTGCGTGCGCAAAAGTAGTGTCCAGCATCCACAGCCCATTATACATACTCGAATAATCGATCATACTTGACCAATTAGCTGTATATTTCTTTTGAATACTTCTGCCTAAGGGTGTATAGTATCTTGAAATACTCAAATTAACCCGGGATCCATCTGAAAAATCAAATTGTTCCTGCACAATACCCTTACCGTAAGAGCGTCTTCCGACGATAGTCCCCCGATCCCAATCTTGTACGGCACCTGCTACAATTTCGGATGCTGAAGCAGTATATTCATTGATGAGAACAACCAATTTACCATCTGTATAAACCCCATTCCCGTCCGAAAAATATTCCCTCTTATTTTCATGTGCCCCCCTAGTATACACTAATACTTTCTGCTCGTTAAAGAACTCACTGGCTAATCTAATAGCAATATGAAAGTATCCACCTCCATTATCCCGCAAATCGAGAATAAGACTTTGAGCACCCTGCTTTTTTAGCTCCGTTATTGATTGTCTAAAATCCTCAGCTGTCTTCAACCCAAATCGACGCACTTTAATATAGCCCACAGTCGGCTTGATGAGATAGGCCACATCGATAGAACTTACACTAACCTGATCTCTTATAACTTTATACGGAGAAGGCATTAATACACTATCACGAACTACATAGAGTTTTACACCGGAGCCTTTCTTCCCACGTATCAACCTATCAACCACCTTTTGCGCGATATTCCTGCCCGAAACTTGCGTAGAATCTATGGTGATAATACGATCACCAACCTTTAATCCCGCTTTTTCGGACGGCCCATTTGTAATGAGCCCAACGACCAACAAGGTATCATTTAGATTAAAATATTCCAGACCAATCCCCTCAAATGTACCTTCCAAAGCTTCACTTTGGGCTTGCGACTCATTTGCTAAAAGATAACTAGAATAAGGATCCAAATGCGAGACGATGTGATTGATAGCTCCATTCTGAAGTGAGTCCAGATTTAGACTATCAACATAGGTATTGGAAAGTAGATCTAAAACCTGTTGGATTTTATACGAATTGTCCGAAAAACCAATAGGTACTAAAGAGCTACTTGGGTTCTTACCTTGTTGATCGGCATAATTTTGCCCCAAGATAAGCCCAAGTAATAATGTAGCTCCATACGTAGCTGCTACGAAAATATTACGTCTAGTACCTTTTTGCATGTAAACAAATGAGACTGTAAAAGTAATTAGTTATTTTAATTTCTTCAGCAAGAATAATTAACTTTATCCTACAAAATGAGTTCCAAATTATTTTACAGGATTACATAGTTTGGAGTAGTAGAACCTTAATCGAAAAACGATACGTGCACGAATTAGAACCATATTACAATTGGCGCCATGATTATATTTCATCTGAGGATGAGCGCTCCCCATTTTACGGAACGATTCATAATGAATTTGAATACGACAAACAGATTTACAACTTCTTATTACACCCGCAATGGGATCATTTTGGATCACAAACCCTTTATTTAAAAGTTATTTACGTGGATTACGATCGCGGATATACCGTGATTGAATTAATCGGCGAATGGAATGACACCATTTACAACGATATCATGATCCTCAAACGGGAAGTCATAGACCTCATGATAAGTGAAGGTATCACCAAATTTATACTCATCGGGGAAAATGTACTCAATTTTCATGCTTCGGACGATTCATACTACGAAGAATGGTTTCAAGATGTAGAAGATGGCTGGATCGCAGGACTTAACTTTCGAGCACATGTGATTGAAGAATTTAGAACACATAATATTGACTACTATATAAACTTTGGAGGGGTATTTGATCAAATGCCCTGGCGCACCTTGAATCCCAAACAACTGTATCACCATGTCAACGAACATCTCTCTCGGCGATTAGGCACATAATTCACTAATCTTTACGTTTGTATTTTGAATTCAGTAACTTTGTACTACATGTTTATTTTTAACTTTTTACTTAACATATATGTCATTCAGAATAGAAAAAGACACAATGGGCGAAGTTCAAGTGCCCGCAGACAAATACTGGGGAGCACAAACTGAACGTTCACGTAACAACTTTAAAATTGGCCCTTCGGCTTCTATGCCCAAAGAAATCATAGAAGGTTTTGCATACTTAAAAAAAGCCGCCGCGTATGCTAATCACGAGTTGGGGGTATTATCTGTCGAGAAACGCAATGCTATTGCTGCTGTTTGTGATGAAATATTAGCCGGAAAGTTAGACGATCAATTCCCTCTTGTAATTTGGCAAACAGGTTCAGGTACACAGTCTAATATGAATGTCAATGAAGTCGTTGCAAACCGTGCTCAGGTATTGGCTGGCGGTAAAATTGGTGAAGGAGAACCTGTACTGAAAGCAAATGATGACGTAAACAAATCGCAATCCTCGAATGATACGTATCCTACAGGCATGCACATCGCAGCTTACAAAGCTGTAGTTGAGGTGACGATTCCTGGGGTTGAAAAATTACGGGATACCCTGAAACGCAAATCAGAAGAGTTTATGAATGTCGTAAAGATTGGTCGTACACACTTGATGGACGCTACTCCGTTGACTTTAGGACAAGAACTATCCGGTTATGTTGCACAATTAAATTATGGTTTAAAAGCTGTTAAAAACACCTTAGCACATTTATCTGAATTAGCTTTAGGAGGTACGGCAGTTGGAACAGGATTAAATACACCTGATAGTTATGATGTCGTCGTCGCTAAATATATTGCGGAATTCACCGGACATCCGTTCGTAACCGCTGAAAACAAATTCGAAGCATTGGCAGCACATGATGCAGTCGTGGAATCCCACGGAGCCCTGAAACAATTAGCAGTTTCCTTAAATAAAATCGCAAATGACATTCGTATGTTGGCTTCGGGACCTCGTTCGGGTATCGGCGAAATTTTAATCCCTGAAAATGAACCAGGCTCTTCTATTATGCCCGGTAAAGTAAACCCTACACAATGTGAAGCACTTACAATGGTAGCGGCACAAGTAATGGGGAATGATGTTGCGATCACCATCGGCGGTACTCAAGGACATTACGAACTTAATGTATTCAAACCTTTAATGGCGGCAAACTTTTTACAATCGGCGCGCTTAATTGGCGATGCCTGTGTTTCGTTTGACGAACACTGTGCACAAGGTATTGAGCCTAATTATACACGCATCAAAGAACTGGTAGATAATTCATTGATGTTAGTGACCGCATTAAACACAAAAATCGGATACTATAAGGCTGCCGAAATCGCTCAAACCGCGCACAAAAACAACAGTACACTGAAAGAAACAGCGATCTCTTTAGGATATGTAACTGCCGAAGAATTTGATGAGTGGGTAAAACCTGAAGAGATGGTAGGCACCTTGAAAATAGTCTAGTGGGCAAATACCTTAATAAATATTTTTTTTTAAAAACATACCTACTTTCCATAATAGGTATGCTTTTTAGTATAGTTGGTTGCCAACGTCATTCTGAAATGCAGACAGAAGGAACTTCTTATCTACACGGTACATGGGTGCAAGATAGTATTCCTCATCAGGATCGCATGCTCAATTATACCCTACACGAATTTACTTTTTCCTGTGATTCAGTGTACACTACTATGCACGTACATGCTAAAACGAAGACAATGCCGGATAGCTGTTACAAAAATGGAAAATGGACGGAATACGCGAAAGCTGTTTATGTTGTGCGGGAAGACAGTATGATTGTAGAAGGCATTTATACCAAAGAAAACTGGAAACAAAAAGTTTCAGGGTGCTATAAACAAGGTCAGTACCTACCACGATTTAAAATTGTTCACCATTCCGCGGATTCTGTTGTACTGGAAAACAAATTTGATTTGCGGCCAATCGTGTTGCGCAAAGTCGCGGATCTCATCTGCATTCCTAAAAAAAGATGGGAAATGTAATAATAAACTAGAAAAAGCAGCTTTAGGCTGCTTTTTCTAGTTTATTAATTTTGTATCATCCGAAGATTTGAGAATATTCTGTTTTAATTCTGTCTCTGCCTGTAACAATTCCTGTTCTACTACCTTCCTTTTTTCACGACCTTCACGTTGGATCTGCAATACCTGCTCGATCGTCTGAATAATATCGGAGTTCGCCTTTTTAATGGTTTCGATATCGACGATCCCTCGTTCTGTTTCACGCGCAATATTTACGGTAGACTCCTTCAGCATTTCGGAATTCTTACGCAGCAGTTCGTTCGTCGCGTCTGTCACCGCCTTTTGTGCCTCTAATGCTCGCTGTGAATGTGCAATTCCTAACGTCAATACCATTTGATTCTTCCAAAGGGGAAGCGTATTCACGATACTCGATTGTACTTTTTCCATTAACGAGCTACTGTTACTTTGGATCATACGGATCTGTGGCGCAGTCTGTAATACCACCATCCGCGTCAGCTTCAAATCGTGTATCTTCCGTTCAAAACGTACCACATGCTGCTCCATATCCTTGTAGGCCTGAACCTTATGTTGATCACCCGTCTCTTCAGCTTCCTGTTTCATCTGGGGCAATACATTGGTATGTACGTCCCGCAATTTCTCTTCCCCCGCCGCAATGTGTAATGACAATTCTTTAAAATAATTCTGATTCTCCACAAACAGCTTATCAAAAATATTGACATCTTTTAATAAGGTTTTATAATGTCCCTCCAATTTCAATTCAATCTGATGGATATTTTTCTCTACCGAAGCATACTCGGTACGCATACGCTGGATCTTCTTCTTCATGTTATCAAAGAATGGAATCAACGGTTTCTTTTTCAGATTCTCATCAAAAGATTTAATATCTGAACGAAGATTCAATAAGATATCTTCTGCACCGCCCATATCTTTTGTCCGAACCTGCTTCAGTATCTCGTTTGAAAAATTGCTCACCTTCGTTTGACTCGATACGCCGAACTGTATAATATCGGTCGTTGAATTCAGGTTGATTTTATCTCTATACTGCTTGATCAGTGCCTTTTCTTCGTCCGTAAAATTAACTTGGATTTCGTTTTTTTTATCGGCATTATCATCGTATGTCGTTAAATCTATTGTAGCCATAGTTTTAAGTTTCTTATTCTTTTAATAGGTTTCTGTTTTTTAATGTTTGAATATACACATCCGATTCGGCAGATACATCCAGCAAACTTGATTTTATAATATTCGTGACATCTTGTTCGATAGCTATAGCAGCTTGAGCCAATACACTCTCCAGTTTGAGTTTCGAATCGATAGTCACCTGATTATGTAAACGCGTATTTTCAAGTTCATCATATTGGCGGATCACATTAATCACCGTACCATGACGTACCAAAAATTTCTCCGCTTCCATTATATCTCTTTGTTCCAATAAATGGAAAAGACGGATTATTTTATCGATATGCTGATGAATATTTGTATTGTTAATTTCCTTGCGGTAATGCAGCATTTTAGTCACAAAAGATTGTGGGGTTTCCATACTCGCCTGTGCCAATTCGAGACGTTGCTGCTTTTCCACACTTCCGATCCAGGTAAGCGGCCTGACTTCAGCTAGTTCCAATCTTTTTAGATAAGGTTTCGCCTGATTTAATAACAGACCATTACCTAAAATATAAGAAACTACCGAACCACCCAAGGTTAGCAACATCCCTTGAGATATGGCCCCCCAAAAAAATAAAAAAGATCCGAAGAGCGCTAATTCAATCATTAATAAAGCCCAAGCCATTACATACCAAGAGCGCACTTTACTTTTAGACGCTTGAGACATCATGACAAAGGGGTGAATATGAACCGGAAAGGGAAAAAACAGGATAATAGATGTAAATGTCCACATCAGATGCCTTAGTTCCCACGTTTTATTCTTTTTAGTTGCCCAACCCATTCTGCAATTTAATTATTTTTTTATTAATACATCGCAAAAATTAGGCAACATGCCGTTTTTAGTCGGTGAATGGATAGATGTCTTAGTTTAAGGAACTTATTTTTTAATCAGTTTTTGTCCCTCGCATTACCTATCCGTCGTTGCCACGACAGGGCCTTCTTTATTCCTTTGATGAATAATGAAGCAAACAAACCGAGCTTGCGAGTTCATCAAAGATAATCAAAGCTGGTACCGGATTTGTTGTTCCGGCGAGGCGATGATGCAGTGCGCAGCTCTTAGGTCTCTGGCGCACTATCCTATTTCAAAGGCTGAGACCTGCTTGGAAAGTACAAACTCGAATCTTTCTGCATGGCATCATCTGCTACCGACACGTCCAAATCCGCTAAGGCCGTTTTTTTTCACGTATATAACTGCACTACAAATGCACTATCCCCACATTCCCGAAAAATGTCGCCTGTGAAGCTTTTGGCAATGGGAGGCACTATCCTCACGGCCAAAAGGTTCGAGCGACAAAGGAAATTTGCTTAAGAAAAACCTTCATTTTTATTATCCTCTTGCTCCAAAATCAATTCATTAGTAAATAATAGTGATTATATTTTTAATTTTATTTATATTTGTTTTAATAATATTAATATTTAAATATTTTATGATAAAGCTTCCCGTTAAGTGTCCAAGTTGTGATGAACAATTGCGTGTATCGAAATTGGTCTGCTCAAGTTGCGAAACCGAAGTTTCAGGTAAATATAATTTGCCGGTTTTAATGCTGTTAGATGTGGATGAACAGGAGTTTGTTCTTCAGTTTCTACGGAATTCCGGTAGTTTAAAAGAGATGGCGAATCAGATGGGAAAAAGCTATCCTACTGTTCGAAATAAATTAGATGATTTGATAGTTAAACTTAATATGCTGCAAAATGAAGAATAGATGGGTGTATAAGGAAAGTCAGAATTTTTTGACTTGGTGGTTAGTCTTGGTATTTGTCCTTGTTATTGGACTTGGGCTATATACCGGATGGAATGCTAATGGCAATACAGGCTGGCGTGATTTTTCTACCGGATTTTGGATAGGAAGCGGCATTGCGTTGTTGTTTTTGTTCATGCGATTAAGAACGCAGATAGATGAGCGGGGAATTCATATTCGGTTCATTCCTTTTATATGGAAGGAGAAAACATGGAAATGGGAGGATATTGGTAAGGTTCATGTTAAAAAATATTCTCCTTGGGAATATGGAGGATGGGGATGGAGATTTGGCGGGCCGGGAGTGGCATATACGACAAAGGGTTTTTATGGCATTTGGATCGTATTAAAAAATGGTAAAGCCATATTGGTCGGTACACAACACCCTGAAAATGTTCAAGAGTTACTTGATCACTATAAACCGAATAAAGATGAAGCATAATATAGGAAGGTTATTTGCAAATCCATTTGAGGAATATTCCGAAAACGTCTTGTTGACGGCAGGTGTAATGTTCTTTGCTGTCGGTGGATTTTTAGCTTATTATGGACAGTTTGACTATCACGGTATACTGAAGGTTATCCCTACAAACACGTATGATCTTTTTTCGACATTTATCCACCTCCTTGTGAATGTATTGGTGCTAAGCTTATCGTTGTTTTCGTTCGGTTATTTCGTTAATAAAAAAACAAGATTTATAGACGTGTTAAATGTGGTATTGATTTCTTTTATTGTGATATACATGATCGGTTTACTCTCCGTCGTAAGTTTTGCGAAAGAGCTTACGAATAATATATTAAAGGCTATAGAAGATGGTGATATGAAATTATCTACGATCACTCCCTCGGATATGTTTTTGCTGTTATTTTTTTCGTTAATTTCCCTAGCCCTGCTCCTCTATTTTTTCTATCTCATTGTCGTAGGGTTAAAATTTGTTATAAATGCGAAGAAGTTTCATCATGGTGTAGTTATTGTATTAATTGTTTTACTAGCCGACGTGCTGTGTCGTTTTGTTAATGTTAAACTTTAATATCTGAAAGAAGCAACGTGTTAAGGGGTACTATTGGAAACGGGGAGTATTTTTCCGTTGTAGTATTTGCTCCCATTTTGTGCAAATTCGGCTACATATCTTCCCATCTCAAAGGCTAATGTAGCTGCTTCTAGGTTTGGGAAGGCAGCTTCAAACATTTCAGTTTGAGAGGATCCTAATGCGAGACAGTTTACTTTAATGTTTTGATCTTTAAATTCTTCAGCTAAGCATTCTGTTAATATTCCCAAAGCTCCCTTGCTGGCTGAGTATGCACTCAATCCGGGGAATTTTACTGAACCTTGAAAGCCGCCCATACTGCTTATATTTACGATATGACCTCCGTTGGTCATCAACGGGGCAATATATTGTATCATGTTTACATGTCCTAATACATTCGTCTGTAACATCAGGGCGAATTCTTCCGGAGAGGTCTCTAAAAAAGGCTTGTTTACTAAGGCACCGGCATTGTTGATTAAAATGTCAACTGTTTCAAACTTTGATTTGATGAACGGTACCAGCGAGTCTGCATAGTTGTCATACACAATATCAAATTGTGCCGGATATAGTTTTCCACCGTCATAGTTGAGTGATGAAGCAATTTCATGAAGCTTCCGAAGTTTCTCGCCAGATCTTGCTAGAGCGATAACATGGTGTTCTTTATTTGCGGTAAGATCTAAGACGGTTTCGAAACCTATTCCACTGCTTGCCCCTGTGATGATGATATTTGCCATTTAAATTTCTTCGTTTGTATTGTCGTCGTCAATTTCTTGTTCTACTTCTGCTGCACTAGGTAGTTTATCGGCCCCTAGGCGCTGTGGTCTAAATATATAATAGATCCCGGATGTTGCGGTGACTAAAGAGATTACATAAAAAAATAAACTTAAAAGTATTGCTGTATGTTCTTCAATCTGTATGTATTTTGCTGCTTCAAGTGCAAAAAGCTCACGAAGACCTATTCCGCCTCCTATCGAAGGAATAATAGCTACCAGCGACGAAACTAAAAATATCAGTAGGTAGGGTGAGAATTTGCCGTCAAAATTTAACGCATATAGTATAAAAATAGCGCATAAAGTTTGGAAGCTCTGTACAAGTAATGCTTTGATATGTGTTTGAAAAAAACGCTTAGCAAAAGGCTTGAAGAATACATGTAAAAAGGAATAGTAAGATATTGTGCCAATGACAGCCGTTGTAATAGTAGCGGCATGAGGAATAGCAAGGCGAGGCATAAATACAACCAGCGCACAAATAATAATAGCTAAGGCCCAGAGCCCACTTAACCGATCGAAAAATACGGCACTTAATACCTTTCTACCGGAAATATTGTGGTTCTTCTTGAGGAAATATACTTTATACCCGTCACCTCCGATTCCACCCGGTAGAAAAAAATTATAGAGCAGTCCCAGCTGATACAATCGTAGATTGTAACGTTCAGAAAGGATTAAATGTATGGTTTTGAAGAAACTATTGAGCCGGGAGGAGGCTATCGCCTGAGAAATGATATAACTTAATAAGGCCAGAATTAGAAACCACCAGTTGCAATCTACCAATGCAGTCTTTAACTCTACAAAATCAATCTTTCGGGATACCCAATAGAGTGCGCCGGATGTCACGATGACTTTAAAAATATTTTTCGTAATGCTCCAGGCTTTTTTGCTGTCCATTTAAATTGAATATATATTAAGTAGGCAAAAGTAATGATTTCTTTATAATAGTGAGTATATCCGTATATATAGTAGTTGGGGACATCCGACGAGAATATGTGGATTGATAATTTTGCTTATGGTATGATTTTTGGATATCATGACAATTGATATATTTACTTTTTTATTCGCTGCGGTTATAATTGCATTGAATATAAAAACAAATATATATTTGCAAATATATACATCAATAGATTTCTAATAACTTTTTATCTTATGCGTAAACATATTCTGTCCGTAGTCTCACTTTTTACAGTGGTATTATTATTAGCATCGTGTGGTGCTCCGAAAAAAGGAACTTCAGGTTCTTCTTCTGGTACGTCGACTTCTACTTCAGGACCTTCTGCTTCTCAATGGAGATCGGGTGTGAAGGGCAACTGGGTGTTAAACACTGTTACAAGGGAAAATATTCCTGCGGCTTATACTATTAAGAATATTTTTGATGAAGCGCCGGTGGATTGTTTTGTTGGAAGTACCTGGAATCTACCCGGTGGCAATTATAGAGGCAGTATCACGTTCAATGCGGATGGTAAATTGTGCGCAAATGGAGCAGTACGTACCATCGTATGGTCTATCTATAGTGGGGCAGCTAATGAGGAACCGCAATTTCAATTTAAGAAAGTGTATGCCGGTGATAAAGCTGCGAATGTAACAGTGGGCTACCGTATGAATCTATCTTTTGCTGATGGAGAAACTTTGGTGATGAAGATGCCGATTCCGCTAGATAATGGTCAGCAAGGTAACTTAGTCTTTAACTTTACAAAAATTGGCAAATAAGAACAGTATTATAAATGTATTATTCAAAAAAAAGACCATTTTGCAATGCCCCCAAAAAGTTAGATACTTTATGGGGGCACTCCATTTTTTTAGGTCTTTTTTTTATTTGGTCTTTTCTAATGCCTGTAGAATGTCGCCTATAATATCTTCTTTATCTTCCAGACCTACGGACAATCGAACACTTCCTGGTTTTATTCCCAAGTGATTGCGCTCTTCTTCGGTCAATTTAGCGTGGGTGGTTGTTGCCGGATGTGTTGCTATGGATCTGGAATCTCCCAAGTTGGACGTGTATAATATCATATTTAATTCATCCAAAAATCGGAAAGCTCGTTCTTTACCGCCTTTTACTTCAAACGTAACAATACCGCCGCCTGCTTTCATTTGTTTTTTTGCCAAGGCATATTGTGGATGCGACGGTAAAAATGGATATTTCACATCTTCAATTTCAGGATGATTTTCCAAAGCTTCAGCCAATGCCAATGCATTTGAACAATGTCTATCCATACGAAGCGCTAAGGTGTCTAAACTTTTTGAGATAATCCATGCGTTGAAAGGAGACATTGCAGGTCCCGTATGACGGATGAAAAACATCATTTTTTTAATTAACTCTTCTTTACCCACTACAACCCCACCAAGTACGCGACCCTGGCCATCCATATATTTGGTCGCAGAATGTATCGATAAATCAAATCCGTAGTCCAAAGGTTTTTGTAGATAAGGAGTCGCAAAGCAATTATCAATGGAAAGGATAATCTCCGGATACTTTTCTTTAAACCTACCTAGCCATTCCAGATCAACTAATTCAAGTCCCGGATTTGAGGGAGATTCTAAAAAGATAATTTTTGTATTGGGTTGAATCGCTTTTTCCCATTCATCGGGGTTAACTGCGTCTACATAGCTCGTAGTAACCCCCCATTTAGGAAACAATTGCGTAAATAATTGATGGGTAGAACCGAAAATAGCACGTGAAGAGATAATATGATCTCCATTTTCAATAAAAGCTGCGAAAGATGCAAATACGGCAGCCATTCCGGATGAAAAAGCTAGTCCTGCTTCCGCATTTTCCAACGTACACACTTTATTGATAAATTCACTTGTATTTGGATTCGCATAACGCGAATAAACCATGCCCTCTTCTTCTTCGGCAAAAATAGCACGACCTTGTTCGGCGCTATCAAATATAAAACTGGAGGTAAGATATAGCGGAACAGAATGTTCACGTGTAGCCGAACGAGGTGCTTGTTCCCGTATTATTTTAGACTGATCTTTATTCATGATACGCAAAGTTAAGGATTTGTTTTTCTAAGATTTAGAATAATTTTGAGATTTTATAATTCTGTGGCGATAACATTGAGAGAATCCAAACTATATAAGATATATTTTAAGGAGTTTATAATATTGGTAATTCGTATGATTATATTGTTATTCGGATTTAATATTTTATATTTATAATTTCGAATTATCATTATGAAAAAATCTAGACTGGTTAACTATTTGCTTTTTATTCCACTTTTCGGTTGGGCGCAGCAAGAACCAAAGCCTTATGGCGCATTACCTTCAGAAGGTCAATTGAGATGGCATGAAATGGAGACGTATTGTCTGATTCATTATACTCCAACTACCTTTCAAGATAAAGAATGGGGGTTTGGCGATGCAGATCCATCCTTATTTAATCCATCAAATTTTGATGCAGATCAGATTGCGCAAGCAGCGGCCTCGGCAGGATTTAAGGGGTTAATAAGTGTAGCGAAACATCATGATGGTTTCTGTTTATGGCCTACTGCGACAACTGATTATAGTATTAGGCAATCTCCTTGGAAAAATGGGAAAGGAGATATGGTGAAAGAGTTTATGCAGGCTTCGCATGATCATGGCCTACAATTTGGTGTGTATTTATCTGCGTGGGATCGAAACGATACACGATACAGTACGCCTGTATATGCCGATGCCTATCGAGCGCAATTGACAGAGTTGATGACAAATTATGGCGAATTGTTTACGTCTTGGCACGATGGGGCTAATGGAGGAGATGGTTATTATGGTGGAAAAAATGAAAAGCGGATCATTAATCGTACGACATACTATGAATGGCAGGAACGGACATGGCCGATTGTTCGTCAGTACCAGCCTTTTGCTGTTGTTTTTTCGGATATTGGTCCCGATATACGGTGGGTAGGTAATGAACACGGTTTCGCTGGCGAGACCTCGTGGGCTACTTTTACGCCGATGGGTATAGATGGTCGTCCCCCGGTTCCTGGTGATTCAGATTACTCTAAATCTCCTACAGGCGATCGGAATGGTGAATATTGGATACCTGCCGAATGTGATGTGCCGCAGCGACCAGGTTGGTTTTACCATAGCAACCAGAATGATAAAGTGAAAACCCCGGATCAATTGTTTGAGATTTATTTGAAATCTGTTGGAAGGGGAGGAGCAATGAATCTGGGTCTGGCACCTATGCCTGAGGGTATTTTACACCCAAATGATGTCAAATCTTTGGATGGATTCGGAAAAAAGGTGGCAGCCACTTTTGCAACTAACCTAGCTCAAGGTGCTAAAATCGAAGCTTCTAATATCAGAGGCAACTCGAAGAAATTTTCTGCTGCCTTTATTTTAGATGACGATCGTTACTCTTATTACGCGTCGGATGATGGGGTAGTAAACCCAGCGCTGGAGATCACGCTAACACATGCACAGGAGTTTGATATCATTAGACTTCGGGAAAATATCAAATTGGGGCAGCGTTTGGACAGTGTACGTATTGATATGTGGAAAGATGGACAGTGGAAACATGTTGCCTCGGCAACAAGTATTGGTGCTTCCCGACTTATTAAATTAGATCAGCCTATTCAGGCTCAAAAATTGAAAGTGAGTTTATATGCGCCAGTGGCCCCTACGTTGAGCGATTTTGGATTATTCAAAGAAGCGGCATCTAATTTCTCTTTTGCAATGCAAAGTAATAGCTTGATCAAACTAAAGGCTAATGAATATAGCGTTGAAAGTGGCTCAAACATGAAAAAGGCATACGATAATGATCCGAATACGTTTGGTGTCATAGCGGAGTATCCAAACGGTTTTATTTTTACACTTCGTGGGCCCATTAAAGGATTTACCTATTTGCCACGGCAAGATGGAAATAAAGAAGGGATTGCAACAAAATATAACATTGCTATAAGTGATGACAATAAAAGCTGGAAGACGTTGGTAGATGGGGAATTTTCGAATGTGTCAGCAAATCCGGTAGAGCAAACCGTGTTATTCAATGAAACAGTCCAGGCTAAATATATACGTTTTATACCGAAGGAAACTATTGGGAAATTATTTACTGTTGCAGAATTTGGATTATTAGGATATGAATAGATTTATAATAGTTGTTTTAGCTCTTTTTAATGTCGCGCACGCGCAGGAATTAACGTTGTGGTACAATAAGCCGGCTGAACGATGGGAAGAGAGTCTTCCCTTGGGAAACGGTCTCTTGGGCATGATGCCGAATGGGAAGGTATTGGATGAAAACATCGTGCTCAACGAAATATCAATGTGGTCAGGAAGTGCTGAAGATCCCAACAATTATGAAGCTTATAAAAGCGTCGGTCAAATTCAACAACTTCTGTTTGAAGGGAAAAACGATGAGGCCGAAAAATTAGTGAATCAAAATTTTGTCTGTTCTGGAGCGGGGTCTGGTTATGGCCGTGGTGCGAAAGTTCCGTATGGCTGCTATCAAAATTTTGGATTTCTTAATTTTCACCACTTTATTGAAGGTGACGTTACAAATTATCACAGGGAACTTGACTTAAAAACTGCGACGGCAAAAACGCTGGTAACGGCTAATGGAATAAGCTTTACGCGGGAATATTTTACATCTTTTCATGATAATGTCGGCGTAATTCGTCTAACGGCATCTAAGCAGCAGTCTATTTCATTTACGCTGGGCTTTTACCGGGAGGAGAACGTGTCCGATTATAAGATTGATAACGACTGTATCACGATCCAAGGTAGATTGCCAAATGGAAAGGATGGATATGGGTTGAAATTTGCTTCTCAGATCCGGGTAGTTTCGAAAGGTGGCGAACGTAAAAATCATGATAATCAATTGATCGTTAGGAATGCCGATGAAGTACTTATATTTATATCATCGAGTACGGATTACTATGGGCATGATCCATTAGCTTACGTGCAACAAAAAATTAAGGCAAATAGCAACGGAAAATATGGTACACTGTATAAGAGGCATCAAAAGAAGTATAGTGAAGTTTTTAATCGGGTGCAATTACATCTTGCAGACCAGAAGTCCAAATCCAATGTTCCGACAGATGAACGCATAGCCGCGTTTTACGAGAATGCCAATCAAGATAATGGGATGGCAGCCTTATATTATCAATTTGGAAGATACCTGAGTATTGCAAGTACAGCGCCAGAGCATGAAAATGCACTTTCTCCGAATTTGCAAGGATTATGGGCGCATCAGATAAATACACCTTGGAACGGAGATTATCACCTTAATATTAATGCACAAATGAATCACTGGGGAGTGGAGGTAAGCAATTTATCAGAATATCATATACCTTTCATTAAGCTTATAAAACGTCTATCGAAGGAAGGTACTAAGACGGCTAAAGCATATTACAATGCTCCGGGATGGGTTTCTTATATGATGACGAATGTCTGGGGATATACAGCTCCCGGTGAACAGGCCTCGTGGGGTGCCAGTACTTCTTCTGGATGGTTATGCAATCACCTGTGGGAGCACTATCTTTTTACGGAAGATGAAAGTTATTTAAAGGATATTTACCCCGTTCTGAAAGGTGCTGCTGAATTTTATCAGGCTACTTTAGTAAAAGACCCTGAAACGGGATGGTTGGTTACTTCTCCTTCGGTTTCTCCTGAAAACGCATTCAAGCTTCCTAATGGAAAAGTGACAGCGGTCGTAATGGGACCAACTATTGATAATCAGATTGTACGGGAGTTGTATGAAGCGTTGATAAAAGCAAATCAAATATTGGGATTAAATGACTCTTTTATCGATACAATTAAGCATGACCTGAAATCTCTTCCTCCGGCTGTAGTGGTGAGCTCTTCAGGACGTGTAATGGAATGGTTAAAAGACTATCCTGAGGTGGAACCACGACATCGTCATGTATCACATCTATATGGGTTGTATCCGGCAAATTTTATTTCACCTATTAGTACTCCGGAATGGGCAGATGCAGCCAAAAAGACACTGGACGTGAGAGGCGATGAGGGGACAGGATGGTCACGTGCATGGAAAATCTTGTTCTGGGCACGATTGCACGATGGGGATCATGCGCTGGAAATCCTGAGACAATTGTTGCGTCCGGCGTTCGATACGAATGGGAAGGCAGGCGCGGGTACCTACCCAAATTTATTCTGTGCGCATCCACCTTTTCAGATTGATGGTAATTTCGGAGGTTCGGCTGGCATAGGGGAGATGCTTGTCCAAAGTCATGACGGTTATATTCATTTATTGCCGGCGCTTCCATCCGCATGGAAAGACGGGAGTGTAAAAGGCTTAAAAGCAAGAGGGAATATTACTGTAGACATCACATGGAAGAACGGAGTGGTAACGGATTATAATATTAGTGGAAAGAAAGGGAAACAGGTGGAGCTGCTCGTTAACGGCCGCCGTGAAAATAGAGTTATTTGAGTAAATATTTGGTAATGAATTGCTTATTTTTTATATTAGCATTGAATAACTAGTTGTTCAACTAAATGAAATACAACTGGTGTTTAATTTTTTAATAGAACTGTAATTATTATGAAAAGTCGGTTACCTATGTTGTATAGACTTTCATTTATTTTCATTGCTTTTTTAGCTGTTTCCTGTAATGATGAAGCTCCTATAGATGAACTAACTGAAGATCTTTATACCGTTAATTTTACCATTGATGGGTTTGCTCCTACGCGAACCCTAATGAAGAGCGGTATTGGTCAGAATAAGAAATTAGCATCTAATAGACTGTCGGGTACATCTACTGATACGGAAGGTTACTTATATTTTTGGTCATTTAATAGCGAAAACCTGAATCCGGACATCCGTATAGCCGGAGGTGCTTCTCCCAGTATTACTTATAATAGTGGTAGCATACCGAATAATTTTGGAAATAGTGGGTATGATTATCGTGAGTTTGTTGCGGGAAAATCATTGAGCGTAACTGGTGCTAAAGAAATTTTAGTAAAAATGTCGATAAAGTCGGCTACTTCTGTTACGGGTTTGGGATTGGATATGGCAAGCTCAAACACGGGGCCTAAAGATTTTGAGTTACTATACAGTTTAGATAAAGGCGATTCTTTTGAGGTACTTGAAGATAATAATCAATTTAAGAGTTTCGTTGCGAATACAAAAACTTCTTTTTTTTATGACTTGAAAGACCTGCAATTAGATTCAGAAGAAGTTTGGTTTAAATTTATTCTTAAAGCAGGAGAGAGGGGTACTGCCGGAGCATTTAATGAAAATGCTGGTGTGCTTAGGCTAGATAATATGTACTTGTCTGGCACAGCAGAATCTATCTCCGGGCATACACTTAAAAAACTGCACTACAATATTTTTCATCAGGACAAAAACGAAATCGTGTATAGCGGGGAGGTGGATTACGAAGACAATACCGATATACAAGTGCAATTGCCTTTAGGAAAATACTATGTATGTTTTGTGTCGAATGCTTCAAAGCAAGATTTATTACTTCCTACAGACCCTTTGTGGAAAAGCTTCTATATCAGTAATCGGTTTTCGAATTATGAAGCAGAAATTTTTGGCTACAGTACTGAACTCGATGTCAGCGAGGATGTACAACTGAACGTAGAACTTCTGAGATGGTACAGTCAGATCAAATTTGAATTCTCCGATCCAGTAGGCTTATCAAAAGTGAAACGAATCCGGGTGAGTCAGGAGCATGAACCGTTTTTCTGTTCGCCATTTGTAGCAGATCTCAGTAACCCGGTGTTGGATCAAACTGATATTGATCTGAGTATTGACGATCTTTCGGCAAACAAACAAATCGTGTTTCATCAATTCCTAGGGAGCTCGAATGATTTAAAGGCTATTTCGTATAAACTAGAGGTATTTGATGAAAACAAATTATTGCGGACGTTTATCGTGAACAGTACATTGAAGAATAATATGCAACTTGTTTTTCGGGGAGAACTATTAAAGGATGTACCACAATCCCTTGGGTTCACGGTTGCCAAAAATGAAAATTGGGGAGATAATAAGGAAGAAAGCTTTTAGAGGAGACAGCCTCATCGTCATGCTATCCTCCTTTCCTCTTATGGCATTAATGATTCCTTCTAGGTTGTCATTAAATTCCAGGAGTTGTGCAAAGACTTTGTCGTCCTGATCTAAGCCATCGTGTTTGTTGTTTTTTCGGAATATTTCTTCCTAACGTTTTTGTTCTTCGTCCGTAATTAATCCAGCCAATGCTTTTAATTTAAGTAAATTGCTTTCTGTGTCTGCTGTCAGGGTTTGGGACTTGATTTCTTTCCTATTCATCATGGGGACAACCGAAGCGACAAGTTTACTCATATTCCGATAGAAGCCCAGCATTTTAAATGATTGGAAGAAGGTTTCCTTCACTGCTGAAGATGCTGTATGCTTTTGGAAGCTCTACGCAAAGTTTGAGAAGGTTTTATGATATCGTTAATTGACAAAGTAAGAGATGCAACTGGGATGTATGCATCTCTTACTTTCATCGTTGGTACTACGGCGTGGGATATATTATGAAGGTTTCATCTCTAATTTCAAAAAACGGGCTGTTTCACTATTTTTCTGTTTGATTAGATCTTCGGGAATGCCCGAGAATAGCAATTTTCCGCCATTTTTACCCCCCTCAGGGCCCATATCAATGACCCAATCGGCTACCTTTACAACATCTAGGTTGTGTTCAATAATCAAAACGGTATTTCCGCGATCGACTAGTCGATGGATTACACCTAAGAGTACGTTTACATCTTCGAAGTGTAGTCCGGTTGTCGGCTCATCTAAAATGTAAAACGTATTCCCTGTATCTTTTTTAGAAAGCTCGGTCGCTAACTTGACACGTTGTGCCTCGCCTCCTGATAGGGTAGTAGAAGATTGTCCTAGCGTAATGTACCCTAATCCTACGTCTTGCATCGTTTTTATTTTACGGTAAATCGACGGTATATTCTCAAAGAAATGCACAGCTTCATCAATACTCATATCCAATACATCAGAAATTGATTTCCCCCGATAACGTACTTCTAAGGTTTCACGATTGTACCGTTTTCCCTGACAGGTTTCGCATGGAACCTGTACGTCGGGTAAAAAATTCATTTCGATAATTTTCATACCTGCACCTTGACATGTCTCACAACGTCCACCTTTGACGTTAAAGGAAAAACGTCCTGGTTTGTAACCTCGTATCTTTGCTTCGGGCAGTTGCACATATAAGGTTCGTATATCAGAGAAAACTCCGGTATAGGTGGACGGATTGGATCTGGGTGTGCGGCCAATTGGACTTTGATCGATTTCGATTACTTTGTCTATGTCTTTAAGTCCTTCTATGCCTTTATAAGGCAGGGGATGTGCTTTTGCACGAAAAAAATGATGATTTAGAATAGGATAGAGTGTGCCCGTTATTAAACTGGATTTTCCCGATCCGGATACCCCGGTTACCAAAATCAATTTATTTAAAGGGAAATCAACAGTTACATTCTTTAAGTTATTTCCTGTCGCACCAATTAAGGTAAGGTGTTTGCCATTTCCTTCCCGACGCTTCTCCGGGATTGCTACCCGTTTTTTGCCATTCAGGTATGCCGCAGTCAGGGATTTGGCCTTTAGAATATCTTTTGGTTTACCTTCGGCGACGACTTGACCTCCGTGTACACCTGCTTCCGGACCCATATCGATGACATAGTCTGCGTTCAAAATCATGTCTTTATCATGCTCAACTACTAAAACAGAATTGCCAATATCCCGTAGGTTTTTGAGTGAATCAATTAATCGCTCATTATCACGTTGGTGAAGCCCGATACTGGGCTCATCCAGGATATAGAGCACGTTGACCAATTGAGAACCTATCTGAGTTGCCAGACGGATACGTTGTGCCTCCCCTCCGGACAATGTTTTCGATGAACGGTCTAAGGTAAGGTAGCTTAGGCCAACGTTTAATAGGAACCCCAAACGCGTACGTATTTCTTTGAGTATTTCCGTAGCAATGGTGCGTTGACGCTCATCGAGACGATCTTCTAAGTGATCAAACCATTCCATCAGCATAGAAATATCCATTGCGGCGAGTTCACTGATGTTTTTGTCGTCTATTTTGAAATGGAGGGATTCTCTTTTCAACCGAGCTCCCTGACAAGTCGGACAGGTTACTTTCGTCCGGAAATCTTCCAAAGACGGCGCATCATCATTTTGTTTTCCATTCATTTCTTCCAACATCTTGAAGATGCCTGAAAACTGAACCCGATATTCACGGGCACCGTACGATCCGTAAGAAACGGATAATGGAATAGGTTCATCTGTTCCGAACAACAGCATATCAATCTGATCCTCCTGAAGTTTTTCGATCGGAGTAGCTAAATTGAAATCAAATTTGTTTGCTACGGCTTTTAGCACGGCAAAATTCCAGGATTCCCGAAGTGGGCCTAACGGGATTATTCCCCCTTTTTGAATACTCAGTTTGCGGTCTGGAATAACGCTGTTTTTGTCGATTTCAAAAATGTATCCCAAACCGTCACATTTAGGACATGCGCCATACGGTGAGTTGAAGGAAAACGAATTGGGTTGGGGTTCATCATACGAGATACCGGATTCTGCATCCATTAAATAGCGGCTAAAAAACTGTTCCTTATTCTCTTTATTGGCTATTTTTATAATTCCTTTTGCCGTTTTCATCGCCTGCATCACCGAGGTGTACAATCTTTTCTGATCCTTTTCATTGACCTGAAGGCGATCTACGACTGTTTCAATATCATGGATTTTATAACGGTCTACCTGCATTTTAGGAACAAGATCTAGAATCTCGCCATCAACACGTACTTTGGTATATCCCTGTTTGCGTATTTGTTCAAATAGTTCACGATAATGCCCTTTACGCCCTTTTACCACCGGAGCCAATATATAAATAGCTTGATCTGTAAATTCATCCAGAATGCGTTGTACGATTTGCTCTTCCGACATACGCTCCATACGCTTGCCCGTCGCGTAAGAAAATGCTTCTCCGGCACGCGCGTATAATAAGCGCAGAAAATCATAAATTTCTGTAATGGTCCCTACCGTTGAACGTGGGTTTTTACTCGTGGTTTTTTGTTCAATAGAAATAACCGGACTTAACCCTGAAATCTTATCTACATCCGGTCGCTCAAGTCCTCCTAAAAACTGACGGCTATAGGCGGAAAATGTTTCCATATAGCGACGTTGACCTTCAGCATAGATCGTGTCAAAGGCAAGGGAGGATTTACCACTGCCACTTAGGCCGGTAATGACAACTAATTCATTTCTTGGAAATGATACATCAATATTTTTAAGATTATGAACACGTGCTCCGAATACTTCTACTTCACTTTGATCCCCGAGGTCTACTGCTTTTGATTTCGTCATTGAACATTGAGTTTTTGCAATTTGCAAAGTTACAGATTTTTAAAATGACAAACGAAGGTGCTGAAAATGAATTTCCTTTATATGGAATGAAAGTTAAGGAGAGTGTCTCCAAAATATTGGATTGGTTTTCTTTGTACTGAATCTATGTAGCGTACCTATGGGATAACATAAACCGCAGGGTGTTTTTTTGATATTAGCCGTCTCTTTTGGTTTGTAGTGCGGTTATTAATTTATCTTGATACTGTAGGTGATATCCACTCCTCCGGCAGCGAGCATATCGTGTACCGAACAATATTTTTTAACCGCTAGTTCTGCCGCTTTATACGCTTTGACTTCGTCAATCTGGCCTTTTAACACAAAGTTAATATGGATGGAGGTGAAGATGTTAGGAATCTCGTCACGTCTTTGTCCCTCAATTTCTACCTCAATATCTTCTATTTCTTGACGTTGTTTTTGAAGAATGGTAGTAAGGTCAAAAACACTACAGGATCCCAAAGCCATCAAAATGAGCTCCATTGGTCTTACACCTTTGCCCTCTCCTCCGATAGACTCTGAGCCGTCTATATTTACTTTTACAGTAGACAGTTCACTTGAGGCTTCAAAGTGAACCGCATTATTTTTACGATTTAAGTAGACTTTCATTTGAACTGCTTTATATGAACAAACTTAGATAAAATGCTTTGCATTCACGAATGCCTAGTAGAAAAAAAACAATTCGTAATTTGCAGTTTCATGAAAAAGTTTTATGAAAATATAATCGCGTTTTGATATAAAGGCAAATTATTCATAGATATATGCTCATAATGTATGAATGCACACTACACGGTTCTCGGTTTACCTTTGGTGAGCTCGCGCACGGTTTGTCTTTTAACGACCATAGAGGGATGTCCAAATTATATTATTTGTGCGGCCTGTGTTATGTGGATATTTTATAATGTTGTTATGTTACCATTTGTAAGTAAGTGATATACCGGGAGCATGGATAGTAGTCTTATACGTTCCTGACAATCCAGAAGCTTTGTTCGTTACCGTACGCGCTTGTACTTGCTGAAGTAAATATGCCGCAGTTAAGTCCCATTTGTCTGAAAGCAGGTAGGTGAAGCCTGCCGAAGCCATCGCCCTGTTGTTGTCTGGCGTTTCTGGAGAAACATAAGGCCCTCTTACTGGAGAGAAAACATACCCTACACCTGCTCGTAAAGTGAGGTTATCACATGTTCTATAATTTACACCCACCTTACCTGAAAAAGCATTGTCATATTTTTTGTCCTGATGTGTATCGGTTAAAACTGGGGTATTGTCCGCATAATCGAAGTCTAAACTTTGATAAATATCATATCCAACAAAAGTGGCGTCAGCTGCAATATCGACTTTCGAACTCGCCGGAAAGCTTATTCCGAAATTAAATGAAGCCGGCAGTGGCAACTCTGTATTAAAGGTGGTATTTGGAAAGGATGCAGCAAGTGAGGGAGGAACAGAAAATTCAGCGTCACCATCTTTTAGTTTTGTAACAACATTTGAACGGTAGCTTAATGATAAGGAGAAACTGTTTTCCAGGTCGTAATGTACGCCTAGATTATATCCTATACCTGTACCTGTACCTGATAAATTAACCTGACCACTGCTGCCATCAGCCATGGATATCGGTATTGATCGGGATAAATCGATTTGACTAACATTGTAAACGAATCCACCGCCAATACCAAAATTATCCGTGATCTTAAGACTTAATGTAGGTTGGATATAAATAGCTCTCATCTGTAAGTGATTGAGCTCGTATTTTCCCGGCCAGTCTGTGCCCCAGTGCACTGAACCCCCGAAGGGGGTGTAGACACCAATTCCGGCCTTCCACCACGAATTCTTGGGGCCGAAAGTGGCAAATACAGAAAATGGTGGAGTAATTTTGAACTTCGTGTGGTGAATTTCTGTGCTGTTGTATTCCCTAAAAGTAGAGCGGTACATCATAGTGGAAGCGCCAATGGAGATCCCGTTGCATCTCATCTTAGCTAAAGCGCCGGGACTATAGAAAATGCTTGCCTCATCGATAAATAATGCCGACCCTGCACCGGCCATACTCACTGCTTTCTGACTTTGTGTATTGATCTTAGAGCCTTGGGCAAATAATAGAGTGGGACTAGCCAATAATAAACTTAGTAGTAATTTTTTCATACGTATTTTTCTGTTTCAAATGGATCGTTTGACGATAAACGTTTTACTGTGCCGGATTCATATATATTTTGGTTAGCTAATGAGGATGAAATATAATGCTAACGTAGTATTTTTTTGTTAATAAAAATAATCTTTGTCTTTTTTTAATAGAGTTATATGAATTAGCTATATTCAAAAAAAATAATGTAATATGAGTCAAGTAAAATTTAAAGGAAGTCCTGTAAATACGAAAGGTACACTGCCACAAGTAGGATCTAAAGCCCCAGATTTTTCATTAACTGGAGGGGATTTATCCCAAAAGACATTGGGAGACTTCGCAGGTAAAAAGTTGATTTTAAATATCTTTCCTAGTATGGATACAGGGACATGTGCAGCATCTGTACGGAAGTTTAATGAAAAGGCTTCTGGTTTAGAAAATACAATCGTGTTATGTGTTTCTAAAGATTTACCTTTTGCACAGGGACGTTTTTGCACAGCCGAAGGATTGGAAAACGTTGTTTCACTTTCGGAATATAAAAATTCTAACTTTTCAGATGCTTATGGCGTTAAGTTTATTGATGGGCCTTTAGAAGGTTTGTTGAGCCGAGCTATCGTGGTGTTGGATGAACATGGAAATGTCATCTATACGGAGCAGGTAGAAGAGACAGTGGAGGAGCCGAATTACGATGCTGCGCTAGCCGTGCTATAGATACCAGGCCGTAACTTTCCTTCTATATGTTGTTTCGATGACTTGCATATAAAGGGAAAGTTATCTAAGTTTGGGCAATATTGCATAATATGGAATCAAATACGCGTAAGACGGCCCTTATTACTGGAGTGACCGGTCAAGATGGAGCTTATTTAGCCGAATTTTTACTTAAAAAGGGTTACATTGTACACGGCTTAAAAAGAAGAAGTTCGCTTTTCAATACAGACCGAATCGACCATCTTTATCAAGATCCTCATCTTGATAATCGTAATTTTGTTCTTCATTATGGAGATTTGACGGATTCCACTAATTTGATTCGCATCATTCAGCAAACACAGCCAGATGAAATATATAATCTGGCAGCTCAATCCCATGTAAAGGTCAGTTTTGATACCCCTGAATACACAGCTAATGCAGATGGTATAGGAACACTTAGGGTACTGGAAGCGGTACGCTTATTAGGACTAACGGATAAAACAAGGGTTTACCAAGCGTCTACTTCCGAATTATATGGATTGGTACAGGAGGTGCCTCAGAGTGAAACGACTCCGTTTTATCCACGTAGTCCTTATGCTGTTGCCAAAATGTATGGGTATTGGATTACAGTAAACTACCGTGAAGCGTATAATATGTTTGCATGTAATGGTATACTGTTTAATCATGAAAGTCCGGTGCGCGGAGAAACATTTGTTACACGTAAAATTACCCGAGCTGTCGCAAAGATTGCTTTAGGTTTGCAACATAAATTGTACCTGGGAAATCTTTCTGCTCAGCGGGATTGGGGGCATGCCAAAGATTACGTTGAAGCCATGTGGCTTATTTTGCAACAAGAAAAACCCGAAGATTTTGTTATTGCTACAGGAGTGACGACAACCGTTAGAGACTTTGTGCGACTGAGTTTTGCTGAACTTGGTATTGAAGTCGAATTTAGTGGCCGTGGTGAAAACGAAAAAGGTGTAATAATCGATCGAGATGATGAGCGTTTACAAGCATTAAATATTAACCCAGAACATATAAAACTAGGTCAGACAGTAGTCAAAGTTGATCCGAGTTATTTTAGACCTACAGAAGTGGATTTACTGATTGGTGATCCTTCGAAAGCACAAAATCAATTGGGATGGAAACCCAAATATACACTTGAAACACTGGTTTCTGAAATGGTATTATCAGATTTGCGCCTGATGCATAAAGAGCAATATCTTAAAGATGGTGGGTTTGATGTCTTAAATTATTTCGAATAAGCTAAATTGGAATAATTGCTAAATTGGAATAATTTTTGATATCCAATGTATAGTGAGAAATATTTACGGCAATCTGAAAAAATAGAGAAGTGAGTACGGCTATGGAAGTTAAAAGTGTAAGTCAACAGAGTGAGGCGTCAGAGGAGAAAAAAGATAATTCCAAAATTTATTTTTTTATTATAGCTATCGTTGCGTTATTGATGACAAATGTCTATTTCTATGTGAAATTTAAGTCTTCCGGTGAAAAGCTATATACCATAACATTAGAGAAGGAAAGCCTGCAAATTGAAATAGATCGGATAGAAGCCGAATTAGATAATTTAAGTAATCAAGATCTTGCCTTGTCTGGGGAGATCATTGCTTCTAAACGTGAGGCAAGGAATGTAATTGAAGGACTTCGGGAGAAACTAGAAATTTCAGGAATATCAGAAGATGAACTAATGTCTGCAAGACAACAGGTAATTCGCCTGAAGAAGGATGTCGCTGATTTGAAGATCAGCATGAAGGAATTAAAACTTCAAAATGATATGTTGGTAAGGGAGAATGAACTACTTTCATCTGAAGTGAGAGAAAGAGCGCAGCATATTGAGGAAATAACACTCAAAAATAAAGACCTTAATGATAAGGTCAATATTGCTTCGTCTATTAAAGTTTCCAATATACAGGTCAATGGTATTGAAATATCTAGAAGAGGTAATATTGAAATAGAAACTAAGTCAAAAAGGGTTGACGAATTGCAAATCAGATTTACTATTGCTGACAATCCATTAGCTGTGGAAGGAAATAAAGATATTTTTATTCGAGTCATCGATCCGCAAGGTAACTTAATCGCTAACCCAAATAATGTTTTTTATATTCATGGTGATAAGCTTCAATATTCTACTAAAAAGTCGATTCATTTTACCAATAGGGGAGAAGAATATCAGTTCTTATGGAAGGATGGATCTAGGGGATTTAAAAAAGGTGCGTATACCGTGTTATTATATGCTGACAATGCCATTATGGGTAGATCGAGTGTCGTTTTAAAATAACGTCCGTGTATGGACAGTTGAAATATGTATAGCATTGAAAATTGAAAGAGGGGACACCTTCTTTTTTTATTTTCTCTTTATTACCTTCCCCCCCGCAACTTTTTTGTTTAACGCACAGAACGGATTAATCAGGATTTCTAGGGGTATTGTTGATGGTAAAAGAAGGTTTAATTTAGACAGTTTGTCACTCACTAATTCCAAATTGTATTAGCAACCATTAATATCTGTATTTTATCTTTTTGCCCTCATCGGCGGGCGGCCTCCTTCTTTTCTCTCAAAAGAAGCAAAAGTCGTCGCTGTGCCGGCTCACCACAGCGGTTCACCATTCCTGCTATTGGCGACCCGCCAAGGCGACATTTATCGAGTATGAAAGGATAGTGCTTTATTCTCAAATATTATTTTATACTCTAGCTGAATTAAAAAAAACGGCCTTAGCGGATTTGGATGTGCAGGCAGCAGATGATGTGCTGCAGAAGCGTATAATCAGCGCTTAACCAAGCAGATCTCAGCCTTTGAAATGGGACAGAGCGCTGGAGGCCTAAGAGCTGCGCTGTGCATCATCGCGTAGCCGGAACGACAAATACGGTACCAGCCTTGATTTGTTTGCTTCTTTATTCATCAAAGGAATAAAGAAGGCCCTGTCGTGGCAACGACGGATAGGTAATGCGGTGGACAAAAAACTGACTAAATAAACCTTCTTTTAATAACGACAATCTCCAAACCTCCACTTAAGCCAACCACCAACCAAATTTTGATGCCATTGGCGCAGGTGGTTCACGCGTGTTTAGATGTTAATTCGTTAGATTTTCTTTTTTAGGAAAGACAAGTGATGCAACAATACTGATCGCTAGTATTCCGATGATAATGATTAAGGAGTGTACGGTTTTGAATCCGAGTTGTTCTAGCCAACCATGTAATAGCATCTTTGCTCCAATGAATACCAATAAGAAGGCAAGACCCACTTTTAAATAATGGAATTTATGGATGATATTTACCAGTAGGAAGAACATTGACCGTAATCCTAAGACCGCAAAAATATTTGAAAAGAATACAATATAAGGGTCTTTAGTGATAGAAAATATAGCAGGAATAGAGTCCACTGCAAAAATCAAATCTGTAAATTCGATAACCAATAATACTAAAAAAAGAGGGGTCATGTACTTTATACCATTTTCTAAATGAAAGAATTTTCCTCCATCTAATTTTGGGGTAACTTTAAAATATTTGGAAGCAAATTTTACGACACGATGATTTTGAGGATCTACCTCTTCTTCCGTATTGCGGTTGATGAACATATTAATGCCGGTGTACACTAAGAAAGCCCCAAATAGATAAAGTATCCAACCAAATTTAGCGATCAATGCGGCACCTACAAAAATAAAAATACAGCGTAATAAAATAGCGCCTATGATTCCCCAAACTAGTACTTTGTGATAGTATTTTTCTGGAATACCGAATGAAGAGAATAGCAGTACCATAACAAAGATATTGTCTACTGAAAGCGCATACTCAACGACATAGCCTGTTAGATATTCGATGGTTAGGTTTTTGTTGTAAATTTGAATACTTGCTGTGAGATCGGATTCAACGATTTTTATGTTGTGGTAATTTTGTGCTATGATTTCCTTGAGTCGAGCTATATCGTGGATATTATGTAGTTCATTCCCCCAAAAATAAAGTACTAGTCCGAACGCCAGTGCAAAAAGTACCCAGATAGTAGACATGATTGCTGCGGTCTTAAAGGAGACAGGTTTATCGCCTTTGGAAAACAACCCCAGATCTATAGCAAGCATGAGGATGATAAAAATAATAAATCCTCCAAAAAACATTAGCTCGTGACTCATATCTTATTTTTTTCTTTCTGTAGTGAATTTGACTAGTTGTTGTAATCCGGTGTTGTGGATGCTATCTGGAAATTGTGCTAAAATTTGAAAAGCTTCCTGTTGGTAAGCTAACATTTTTTTAGTTGCATATTCTAATCCACCGCTGCTTCGCACAAAATGAATGACTTCTTCTATTTTTTTACTATCGTCATTATGGTTTTTAACCAAATTAATGATTCGCCTTTTTTCACTGGAAGTTGTTTTACTTAGCGCATATATAAGGGGTAATGTCATTTTCTTTTCTTTGATATCATTACCTACCGGTTTGCCTATGTCATCTACTCCAAAGTCGAATAGGTCATCTTTGATTTGGAATGCAATGCCAACTTTCTCACCAAATTCACGCATTTTTTCTACAATATCTGTTGTTGCATTCGCCGATGACGCGCCACAGGCACAACATGATGCGATAAGAGAGGCCGTCTTTTTTCGGATTATTTCATAGTAAATGTCCTCTTTGATGTCTAACTTACGTGCTTTTTCAATTTGCAAGAGCTCGCCTTCACTCATCTGCTCAACAGCTTCCGACACGATTCGGAGTAATTCGTGTTCTTGATTGGCTACGGATAAGAGCAAGCCTTTGGAGAGAAGAAAATCTCCCACCAAGACGGCAACTTTATTTTTCCATAAGGCGTTTACGGAAAAAAAACCTCTTCTCTCATTGGCGTTATCTACTACATCATCATGAACGAGTGAGGCAGTGTGAAGCAGCTCGACTAATGAAGCACCACGATAAGTAGATTCATTAATTGTTCCACACAGACCAGCAGAGAAAAACACAAACATAGGGCGCATTTGTTTGCCTTTTTGCTTGTATAAGTATTGAGTGATGATATCTAATAACGGAACAGAACTTTGCATAGATTGTTTAAACTTTGCTTCGAAAGTTTCCAGTTCTGTTGCTATGGGTTTTTGTATCTCTTTTAACTTTAGCATGAATGACGGTAAATACCAAATAGAGTATAAATGATGCTTTAAAGATAAGAAAAATAACCTTATAAAGATTTGACAGTTTTATCTAATTCTTCAAACCATTCTTCCCCATATTCGCGGGTAAGGGGATCCTTCAAGAATTTGTAAACTGGAACTTGAAGTTCTTTGCCAAAACTGCACGCATCTTTACAAATATGCCATCTATCGTAATGAAGTACATCAAATTCTGGGTAGTGTGTGGTACGAATAGGATAGAGATGACACGAAATCGGCTTTTTCCAGTGTATTTCCCCCAATTCGTATGCTTTTTCGATAGCACATTTAGTAATACCATTTTCCCAGGTAACGTAAGCACACTCTTTATTGCCGTCTACACATGTAGTAGTTAGGTCACCGTCTGCGTCGATAACATGTGTGCCTTGTTCCTCAATGGCTTCAATTCCTTTCGCAGTCATGAAGGGCTTTACTTTGGGGTATATCTCCTTTAGTATATGTGTTTCATCTTTACGTAAAGGTGCCCCTGAATCACCCTCTATGCAACAGATTCCTTTACATTTTGATAGATTACAAACAAAATCGTTGTTTATTAAATCCTCATGAACTAACACATTACCGACTTCAATCATGGTTTATTTATTTTGAATAGCTAACTTTTTTTCCAAGCTCGTGTTTTAATCCTTTGGCTTCGGTGAGTTCCATGGTCACAGAGCCGATTAGAATCTCTACATGTGCACGTACGGGAATCCGATTTCCATCATTCGTTACCCAAAGGTATAATTTACTGTTCTTTTTAAAGATACGTCCCGGTTTTATTTCCGGGCTAAATTTGATGCATTCGACCGTGCCCAGACTTGTTTTTATTTTCTCTATGCCTTCATAAGTAATGCCCAGTTGTTCAACTTCGTCGTTCAGAAAATAGGAAATCTTGAAGGACTCCCCCTTTTTTAGAGAGGATAAATCTAAGTTTCTTGCAAAATAATAGGCAGATAAAAGGTCGAAAGTTTGTAATACAGGCGTTTTGAAGGTACCTTTTCTGCCCTTTACGAACTTGTTCCTGTGGTCAAAGGTAGCATATTCTTTACGCGTATAACTGCCTTCTCGGATATCTTCGGTGTATAAATGCGGAAGATAGGTGTCTCCATCTATATAAGAATCATATTTATTTTTGACGGTATAAAATATGGAGAATGCCCCCGACGTTTCCCCAACCGCATTTAAGTGGAATGTATCATTCCCACTAAATTTTAAACTGGATTTATTTACTGTTAGAATTCCTGTTGCAGCAGACATAAAGCCATATCTAAGTTTATAAGTCAACTTTTCGCCCTCTTTAAATGTGGGTTCTTTCAAGTAAGGTAAGGCACTTTGTCCCTTGCTTACAGAGACCGTAAATAATATAGATAGAATAAGTATATATAGTTTTCTCATGCTTAATAGGACAATTTTACAAATAAAAAGTTTAACTTTTCCGTTTGAACACAGGAACGGTAGAGCATGGTTCGCCATACATGATGCTTTTAGCCACTGCGCTCAGCTGAGTCGTAAACAGTACAAATGCGCTTTCAGGGATATAAATATCGCCACAGCCTTTTACGACAACTCTTTGATCTTGATATTGGGAATAGTCTATTTTTGTAATTTCCGCCAAGAAAAGCCGTTGTTGTACTTCTTCTTGTGTTCCAAAGTGAACTGATTTTGCGTATGGTGCTAATTTATTTGCTAAGATCATGTACGCCCATGTTGGGACAATAGCATCTGTTGAGCAGGTAATAGCAATGATTTTGTCTTGGTAATTTGACCAATCGTGATCTTTTACGAAATCTCTGAAATCTTTTTCTTTTAGAATGAGACCATGAAAAAGGTTGTCTTTGATATCGTAAACACTGATATCCTCTTTTGGAGCATAATTAGCTAAGTCTACTGTAAGCAGACCGCTTTGTGCTACTTTGTTAATTATGTTTTCCTGAATATCCATTTCGCATAAATATAAAAAAAGCCGGACAAATTACTGTCCGGCCACAAAAATAAATATAATATCTTAATAGAATCTAATACGATTGTCATCTATATCTGCATTGTCTTGAAGGGCTTTGAAGATAGAACCCCATGCACGTTGCTGTCTGTTAGACAATAACTGTTTTTGTTGTTCTTTTTTCTCCGTATCTACCATTTCTTTTGGGTTTACGAAGCTGTTTACTTGAACTACATATACACCTTGAGATCCTTCAACAGCTTTAGATGGTTTATTTGGTTGGAGGCCGAATACCGTACCAATCACCGTATTTTCCAAAGCTACACCCGGAATAACAGGGTTAGCTAATACGATATTTTCTACACTGATGGCGGCTTTACCCAGTTTTTGAGCCACTTGATCTATAGAGGTTGCTCCATTTAGTGCGTTATCCATTTTTTCTTTCAGCATACGTGCTTTAACAAAGTTTTTAACACCCAATTCAATGTCCGCTTTTATAGCGTTCAACGGTTGAACACCTTTTGCGTTGATGTTGCTTACTTTTGCTACGATAAAGTGGCTGTCGGTCTCAAAAATTTTATCGGAAACGTCTCCTGCTTTTGCCTCAAACGCCCAACGGACTAGCTCTCTGGGAACTACAGAGCCATTTAGCGTATTGTCCATTGTTTGTGTTCTAGATGATTTTTCGACTTTCAATCCTTGTTTCTGAGCAAGTTCATTAAAGTTTTTATTATCTACACCAGTGAAAAACTCATTTGCTTTAGCATATACCGCATCCGTTGTTTCTTTTCCAGCGACAATCACTTTGTCTACAATAGCCGCTTTTACGATTTTCGAATTACCTACTTGCTTCTCGATTTTGATGATATGAACACCAAATTGAGAGTTCACGATAACCACATCGCCGGGTTTGCCACCAAATGCTGCTTCTTCAAACTGTTGAACCATTTGACCGCGAGAGAAGGTGCCTAGTGAACCACCATTGATTTTACTTCCTTGATCTTGACTGAATTCTACAGCTAGGGCTGAAAAACTATCTCCTTTGCTGATTAGTCCTTTAATAGAATCTGCTTTTGCTAAGGCTTTATCTACGCCTCCTTCTGCTGTAGGATTTAATAGGATGTGGCTCGCTTGAACTGAATCCGGACTGAATTTAGCATCAATCACTTTCGCTATTTCGTAAGCACCATTTGATAGGTAAGGTCCAACTGTAGTTCCTATACTTACATTAAATAGAACGGAATCTAATGCAGGGCTTGCTTGACCTTTTTTGATATAAGTAACAGGATATTTGGTGTCTGAATGTTGTGTAGCAAACAAGGAATCATTCGTGGAAGCTATCAAATCAGCTTTTAAACTTTGGATAGTAGTTAACGTTGCTGAGGTGTCTTTAGCTGTAGGTCTGGCATCAAATAATACATATTCTAAAGCACGTGTTTCTTCCGGATTTTTGAATGCGTTTTTGTGCTTGTCATAATAAGCTTGGTAATCTGCGTCTGTTAATTTGATATTAGACTCATTTACAGAAGAATAATCTAATAAGACATATTTGAAATTAGCTAATTTGTTTTTAGCAGTATATTCATCCTGTGCTTCTAAAGCAGTAACATATACGGCATTACTTAATAAATTAGCATATTTTTCATTCAATCGTTGCGTACGGATATTGTCTAATAAGACCTCCCATTGTGTGCTTACTTCTAAATTACCATTTTTCGCTTCGTTAATTACCTGATTTAGGTAGTTGCGATCGAACTGACCCGTTTGAGGATTCGTGAATGTCTGTATGATTTGAGGCGAAGGATTTGAACCTTGTACTAAATCATTAAATTCTTTTTTACCGATTGTTAATCCTATTTTCTTAATTTCTGCGTTTAACAATTCTTTTGAAATGAACTGATTCCAAACTTGTTGTACAGCAAAATTTCTGATTTGTGGAGTTTCTACTCCGCCCATTTGTTGCTGGTACATTGCAGATGTTTGGTCTACCTGTGCGTTAAAAAGTTGGTAATCGATAGATTCCCCATTTACACTCCCTATTTGATTTTGCTTATTCATCCAAAAAGGCATCCCCGATTGGATAATGTCTCCTAATAAAAATGCAACAATTGCTAAACCTATCACGAATATTACTAATCCGGCACGGTTACGCAAATTCCCCATTAATCCCATATCTGTATACTGTATTTAAGTGTTCTTAGTTATTTAATTGACCTAATTTAAAACAAGGCGCAAGATACAACTTTTATGAAAAAAAATGTAATATTTTATAATTCTATGAAAACAATATTAATTTTCCGGTGTTAAGTCTCGTCTAATTCCCAAAGAAAGGCAATTGGGACTGGCTAGAGGGGACGAAATATCCTGTTGGAAATTGCGTTTTAATATCAACTAATTTGTCATCGGCCGTAAAAGATGCTGCTTGATAACTTACCTTACCATCTTTATCTTCGAATAGAATATTGACATGATTATAGTAGATTTTCTTTTTCTCATCATAAAATAATTCCTCCGTTTTTATTTTTGATCCATCGGATCGAGTAATAACGACATTCTTTTTAAATTCAGTAATACTTTCCTTGGCGCGTTGAAGAGCATAGTCTGAAGTTACGCGTTGGAGCTCTTTCCCTACGGAGACCTCATCATAAAAGATAATTTGAATACCTTTTTTGAATTCGTAATTGCCTGTTGTGTCGTGATAGATACGCATTTCGGGAGCAGTCAATTGAGCTTTTACCTTTGCCGAGTCGCTATATATTATTTTCACATTTTTGGAAATATCCACAGCCTCTTCCTCTTGGATATTAGCCAGACGGTCTATGTCTTTCATGTCATTTTCACAACTACTAAACGATAAAACCCCTATTAGCAAGAAAAGTAATAGGGGATAAAATCGGATATGTTGGGTGAAGATCATCTTAATCTAAACTGCGTCTTATAAACCAGGTATCGTTGATTGTAAATCCTAGATTAATATTAATATAACGTTCTCGTACCAAGTTATTATTCAAGGTTCCTTGTTGTCCAAATTCTGCAGATACGTTGATTCGAGAAAAAGTTCGACCAAAATTCGATTCTGAAAGTGGTAAACCTAAACCAACTGTTACCGCCATATCTGCGATATCGTTGTTATTTAATCGTAGTTGCGTTTGATTGTATCGGAATCCCAGACGATAATCTACGACATTCCAGTATTTAATAGAAGTAGGGTCGGGTTTGAATTGTCCGCCTATAGCGACACCATAATTTCCGCCTAATTTAATTTCTCCTTCCCGTGTTTGGAAGTTACTCCAATCCGTATATTTGAAATCGGCACCTATCATCCAATTGTAACCTTTGGATAAGGTGAAACCAATATTGTGTTTTAGAGGTAAGTTGATCTTTCTATTTACGCCTACTTCAAACAAAGACGTATCCTTTGCAATATTTTGAAAATCGTCATTTAGCGAGGGTTCGATGCGGGTTTCCAAACGCGTAGTTTTACTGTTTATAGTGTTATTTAACGAACCGGAATATCCGACGGTGATGTTCATTTTCCTACCCAATGATTTGAAATATTGAATACCGTAATCTATTGTAGCTCCTCTAATCAAGCGTGTTTCTTGTTTCCGTGTGTTATAGGCGTCGAATGAGTATGGAAATTCTACCTGAGCTATGTCGGACAGATTTCCAAATAAGAAACCTACATTCGCTCCTACACTTAGTCCTTTAATCGGACTCAAGCCGTAACCTACGAAAGCTTTATTGACTCCACCTTCACCAGATATCGACTTCTTATAGGTCAAGGTGTCATATATCGAAAATTCTGAAGAGTTATAGCCTACATCCGAATAAGGAATCAATCCAAAAGCAATACCACCCGCCTTGGCTAGTGGAATCCCTATTCCAATATGGCTAAATGCAAAATCGCCGGTGTTATCTGTTGCCGATCCTTTAGCCAGTTGGGTTATGTTGCCATACAGTCCCGCTTCCAGGATTGTTCTTGAAAAGGCGGAGTAACTCGCTGGATTTGCAATATTAAGGATTGGTAGACCTGCTTGATAGCGTACACCTGCAGAAATACCAGCCATGGATCGAGTTTGTGGTAATAAATCTTCACGCATCTGGCCCAAACCAAATCGAGAATAAGGAGAATGCGAAGTGGATTTTTGAGCGAAGGCCTGTAAACTACACATCGCTAGTCCTATACCAATTATGATTGTGAATGCCTTTTTGGTCGTATCGGCTTTAATTTTTTTATACATATTTTTTTAAAATTCCGCTTCATAATGAGTAACACATTTAGAGAAACTCGTTAGGTCAATCTTTGCTGATTTTTTGCGCTTTTTCGGTACAAAACTATCTATTTTTTGATGAATCCGTTAGTTCATTTTGTTAAAAAAGGTTAAACGATTGTCTTTTAGTTTGTTATGCTAATTGAAAGTACATGATAGTTCCTATAATGAGAAGGTATAATGTCTCATACACCCATTTCGTTTTTGCGTAGTTAAAATAGTAGGCTAAATAAATAGATAGGGGGGGGGCACATAACAAAAAATGATTGATCGTAATATGGTCATTTAGATAAAAAGATGCACCTATTAAGGTCAGCATAAAAAATAAAAGCTGAAATGATTTCCGAATATGGACTATACTTTTGAAATATTGATCTTTTAAAATGAATAAGAAAAAAATAAGTGTAATAACGATGGGAATCATCACGAGATAGTCATAAATATCGACGTGCAATGTCGCGGAAAATTCATTGGTGAAAGGTGAAAAAATAGCTAAAAAATCATCGAATCGATCAACCCAATAATAGATTACTCCTAGCAAAGTATATACAGCAGCTAAACCTAATAATGGTGTAACCCATTCCCGCCAGATAAACGGTCTGAAGATAATTAAACTGATCCAGAGTAAAAAAAACAGGACGATGAACGGAAAATAAATCAGGCTTCCTATTCCTACAATCATCCCCAGATCAAACATCAATCCCTTTACATCAGCTTGCTTGTAAATGTTAAATAGCTTGGTCAACATCCAAATGGTGATGAAATTACAAATCAGCGTAGGGGATAGTACTAAAAATGGGAGAAACAAGCTGACTAAGGTCATATACATCAAGGCTGTTAAAAAATTGGGTTTGCCCAGGAAATTATAGTGATTAATTAGCTTGTTGAGAAAAAAAGCTTGAAGAATTGTCAGAATTAGGGTAATTAATACATTCATGGAAGGATTAAGATTTCCTCCAATTTGTATGCCTGACAAATTGTTGATTGCAGGTTCAAATAAAATGGGAGTAAGGTTTTCCGGCAAATGAAGAAAAACGCCCAAACATAAAAATGTACCAATAATCGAAACTAATGCGATGTTGAAGGGCGTAAATTTTCGATGTTGATGTATAATCATGAAATTTATTGATACAATGTTATAGTGGTCTCGGATTGAAAAATATAGGTATTTGTTTGCGATAACCTATTTGTGGTTTTCTAATTTTTTGATTTTGCGATCAATAGAGAACAGGTACAGAAAAACGCCAATAATTAAGGTGAGTACGACGAGTACAACAACCCATATTTTTCCAGAACTTCTTAGTCCGGTTGCCATTTCTATTTGCTCTATTTGAGATTGTGAAGTCGCTATTCCCAGCGAACATATAATGGATAGAAAAGTCAATATTAAAGTTTTCATATATATCATTAATCTAATTTATTCCTTTTATTTTCTATTAATCTTAATCTATAACGCAGTGTACATATCCATATTCCGGTGAGCATCCATCCCATAACGGCCGTATAAAAAACAGGACGTATACTATTATCCATATCAATATCGCTAAATGTGGAGTTTCCGCCACTTCCGGGATGTAGGGAGTCTGTCAATTTGGGCAAAATATATATCAATACGATCATGATCGGGAAAGCAAAGATGTTGTAAACGGCAGATATTTTCGCTCTTTTTTGTTCTTCTTCTAAGGCATTACGAAGTACGAGGTAGGCGAGATACATGAGTGTTGCAATTGCCGAACCATTTAGTTTGGGGTCATTCGGCCAAGGGTCTCCCCATGTGATATTGGCCCACTGCATCCCTGTAAGAAGCCCTAAGAAGCAAAATAATATACCCACATTTACTGCTTCCACCGCCATGATATCGTGGTTTCTTTCTCCACTATTTAAGTACTTTACACTAAATATTACAGAAATTAAATACAATGTGATCATACTAAACCACATCGGAACATGAAAATATATATTGCGGATCGTTTCATTTAATATCGGCAAAACCGGTACGGGACCCATAAAGCCAGCAACTACGGAAGAACAGACCATTACCATCGCCAATATTTTCCACCAACTTTTTCTCATCATTGAATACGTATTTTTAATCTCTCCAAAGGTAGGGAAATAACAATAAAGATATTGTAATAGTAATTACATTAATTGCTAAAAGTACCCCAATCTCTCCGTAGCTGATACTACGCTCAAGCCCCTGAAGTGCATTTTGAGAAAGTTTGATCAATACGATTAAAAGAGGGATGATGACCGGAAATGAAAGGATAGCCATTATTGTGCTATTGTTTCCGGTTTTAGAACTTATACCCGATACCATCGTAAAAACTGTAGCAAAACTAATGCTGCCTAATAGGATGGCTATAAAATACAGGGAAGGGTCTCCAACAGGATTTTTGAAAATAACAGAATATACCAAATAGGCGATGACGGAGAGAAAGGTCATCAACAAAATATTGTATATTATTTTTGATAAGATAATCGCCTTAGCGCTTGCAATGCTGTAATAGTAAAGTTGCCTGTATTGACTTTCCTGAACGAAGGATCTGCTGATCGCATTAATGGATGCGAAGAGTAATATAATCCAAAATAAGGCATTCCAAACTAGCGTATCTACAGATTTGAATGCTTGATAGCAGACAAAAACTGTAGATACGATATAGAGTAAGATGCTGTTGATAGCATGTTTAGAACGCCATTCCAATAAGACATCTTTGGATATTAAAGTTTTGACTTGCTGAAAAAAACTCATTTCATGCAAACTTAGATAAAATGCTTTGTAATTCGTAATTTACATTTGCATGCGATCCAACTAAAGCCTTCTTAAACGGATGTCCTGAGTCGGTTAGACATTAGGAATGTCTGATTTTGCCTTGTCTGCAACATTTTCTGCTTTTGTTGAAAATTTATGAGCGGCATCTGAAGCTTTACTTGCCCAGTCTGTAGCCTTTTCAGAAGCTTTGTCTATTACTTGTTTCCCGACATCCTTAGCACGAACTTTAAGGTCTTCTAAATCCGATTTTGCTGTTTTAGCAAATTTGGCTGCTTTTTTTGCCTCTTTTTTAGAAATTTCCTTTATTGATCTGGTAAGATCTTTGATTCCTTCATTTGCACGATCTAGATGTTTCTTGCCGTCTTCGGTACCTAGTAAATAATATGCAACTGTACCTACGGCTAATCCTAATAATGCAAATGCTACCAATCCGTTTCTATTCTTTTCCATAACGTGTGCTTTTTTTATAATTTCCTGTAATCTACTTGTTTCAAATAAAACAACTGTTATTCCAAAAAGTTTGGAAGAAATACGATTAACAAAAATTTAACGCACTACCTTTTGGGTAGACTGTAACATGAATAGATGGTGATACAAACCGCTTCCCTTTGAGAGTAGATCGATGTGGTTTCCAGCGTCCGAAATGATCCCATTTTCAACAACTAAAATAGTGTCGGCGTTTTTTATGGTAGAAAGTCTATGCGCAATGATAATAGATGTTCGGTTTTTCATCAGTTCTTCTAATGCTTCTTGTACCAGTCTTTCTGATTCAGAATCTAAAGAAGAGGTTGCTTCATCGAGGATTAAAATAGCCGGATCTTTTAATAGTGCTCTTGCAATAGCAATACGTTGGCGCTGTCCGCCAGATAATTTTACGCCTCTTTCTCCTACTAGTGTGTCGTATCCGTCGGGAAATCCCATAATGAAGTCATGAGCGTTCGCACGTTTGGAGGCTATAATAATGCTTTCGGCATCGGCATCTAATCGGCCGTAATTTATGTTCTCGCGGATAGTTCCTCCAAACAGAAGTACATCTTGGGGAACAATGGCCACTTGATTCCGAATATCGGTCAACGAGAAACTAGAATATACGCTGTCATCATACCGGATTTCGCCCGATTGAGGTTGATAAAATTGCAGTATCAGTGAAGCTATGGTCGATTTACCCGTTCCACTAGGACCGACTATCGCTATTTTCTGCCCAGCTTCGGCCGTAAAAGATATATCTTTCAGAATTTGCACATCGCGTCTTGACGGATAAGCAAAGGCAACATGATCGAATGTGAGTTTACCTCGGATAGGTCGGCTTATTTCTTTGTCTTCTTCGGATACTTTAATATCTTCTGTTTCCTCATTCAATATCTCAATTACACGTTCGCTGGCCCCTAATGCACGTTGGACACCGGCATATAGTTCCGGAAAGCTTCCCATAGACCCCGCGACAAACATCGAATATAAAATATAAGTTGTCAGGTCGCCTACAGTAATTTCTCCTGCAGATACCAGTGAAGCGCCATACCAAATTACCGCGATGACGGCTCCAAATATGCAGAAAATAATAAAAGACGCAAATATTCCGCGATACGTAGCGCCTTTTACAGCTAAGCTAACAACAGCATCCAATTTCTTGGAATATCGCTTCGCTTCATAGAATTCGTTGACAAAGGCTTTGACATTGCTAATGCCTAATAGGGTTTCCTGAACAATACTGTTGGAGTCTGCTAATTGGTCCTGAGTTTGTCGCGAAAGGCTTCGGATAAATCTTCCAAAAAATATGGCCGTAACTACTAATATCGGTAATATGCACAGATTCATTAAAGCGAGCTTGGGTGACACAATTACCAGTAAGACTACGCCTAAGGATAGGCTGATCGCCTGCCGTATCATCTCCGCCAAAGTGGTAGTCATCGTATCTTGTATCTGCGATAAGTCGGACGAGAGTCTGCTATTCAGTTCGCCCACTCTTCTATTGGCAAAAAAATCGATAGGTAGTGTGATTAATTTATAATAGGTGTCTCGGCGAATGCTGGACAATGCTTTTTCGGCAACCTCTACAAATAGTCTGATTCGAAAAAAAGACATTATGGATTGAAAAAATAGAATACCTAAGGAGAGGGATCCGATGAAAAGAATGCTATTGGGTAGCCAAGGATAAGTTTGTTGTCCTTGTGCGGAATCTATCATCGCACCTAGTAGCGCAGGCAAAGTAAGCATGGTAAGGCTTGATAGAATCAAAAAAAACATCCCAAACATAAATTTTGTACGGTAAGGTTTGAGGTAAGAAAATATTTGAAATGCTTTCTTTACTAATGCCTTATTTAGCTTGGGTTTCGGTAAATCCTCGGAATGTGAATCCCCACTATTCAATCTCGGTCTGGCCATCTATGCTATTCTTAATATCCATTTTCGAGAGGCAAAGATAAAGATATAAAGTTTGGCGGTTATCAAACTTTCGTCACTTTTTGGGATTTTAATGCCTTACGCTGTCTGAAAATAATAAATCCGAGTGTAGCAATAATGAAGCAGCTGATGTAGAACATATTATTCCCGCTTTGTCCTTCATTTTTTAGTTTTTTTATTTTTGCTCTGAATTTATCGTTTTCTTGCTGAAGTTTGGAAATCGTCTTCATATATGCCGTTACCTGTGTGTCAAATTCTGTAGCTAACGTCTGAAACTTCTCGCGTTCAACGTCTTTGAGGTCAAGCAATTTACGTGCTTCTATGAAAATTTTGTTGTCGTTGATGACGATCGTTTTCAGGATGTCAATGGATTTTTGCATGTCTCCTTTCGTTTTGAAGATTCCGAATACGCCTGTTTTCTGATCTAACGAAATATTGTATTCCTCAAATTTGCGACTACGTTCATCTAATAATGTATTTACCCGCCTGCGCTGTTGTTCGAACAAAGCTGAATCAACTGCTAAGTTTTGAGAAAATAGTGGATGACCTAAGCATATTAATATAATAACGTACAATACTTTTTTCATCTGTATAATTTTTATGTATTTGACCTGTTGTGCATGACTTTGCTAAATCTGCCCTCAATGGTATGAGTGAGTTTCCTTTGGTTGATTATTCATTTGTATTTATGCATAAATGCATTCATCGACAGATGGGTGTATCGGTTGTTTCACTCAAACCTTAGATTTATCTGTCCAGAAATTTAACCATAATGGTTTCGTCTTGGTGTAAACCAAGCAGATTACTCGCATGCCCTTTATTAATGGCGATTTCCAAATAATTGCTAATACCGAAAAGACAGAGTTTTTCACCTTCAGACACTTCGTTATAATGCCAGCTCATTTTTTCAATAGTCTCATTGCGTTTGAAAAATAAGGTGAAATTTCGACCTTTTTGAATCTGATTGAATAGATCTTTACTGATATTGCTTATGACGTTTCCAAAAGAATCAATATAAGAAACGTGTCCTTTGATGATATTGTTGTTTTCAATAATCGGAAGGAGGGGTTTCTTTTTAAGCGGCTCATCGATTTTTGATCCTAGTTCGTTGATGTCTCCTCCCTTGGCGATATGGCAGGCGGCTTTCGCCAAAATATCAGCCAGTGGAAAGTGAAGGAATCGAAGATCCTGCATCACTTCGATTTCAACCAGCTCTTCTGCTTTGTCGTCACCCAATATAATGCTAAATATCCCGTTGTCTGCTCCTACAAAATAATGTCCATTGTGTTTCATGGCTACATAACTCCCCCCCTCCTGAAAAACAGTATCTATTCCGATTAGGTGAACCGTGTTTTTAGGGAAGTAATGGTAGGCATTTTGTAAGATAAATGCTGCATTTTGGATATTGAAGGAAGGGATCTCATGGCTGATATCGAACAAACGAACGTCAGGCAGCAATGATATAATGCTACCTTTGAGTGCGGCTTGATAAAAGTCGCGATATCCCAAGTCTGTCGTTAATGTTATTACTCCCATACCAATAGCACGTTATCTTTTAGAACGCGGTAAAAATAGCTTTATGAATTCTTTATCAAGCTACAAAAGTAGTAAAACTGCTCATTTTGCATGCTAAAAGCATTCAAATTAATTAATATTTTTCACAATTCTTAATTGGCCAATTTAAGTTTGTAAATTTGAATGTTTTAATATAAGATATTGACAAAAACTCATTCGGAAATCGAAAATCTTATCTATATTTATCCACAAGGTATCACAAGTTAAATTAAATTAGTTTGAGCGAATTAATCATCAATCTAGATAGTGTAAATCTAGTTTCCTTATGGGGAGCACAAAATGAAAACTTTGAGTTTATAAAAAATGCATTTCCAAAGTTGCGTTTGGTTGCAAGAGGTGATGAATTGAAAGTGTTAGGTGAAGTGGTTGAACAGAAGGTTTTTGAAGAATATTTTAACGGGATATTGGATCACGCTACTAAATTTAATTCCTTGTCGGCGCAGGATTTGGAGGAATTGTTGCGTTCAAGAGTTGTTGCTTCGCCGTCTGTTAAAAAAGATAAGCCGGAAGAAGGGGCTGTCGCCTTCAGAGGGGAACCTATCGTGTACGGGCCTAATGGTTTGATTGTCAGAGCCCGGACAGCTAATCAACGTAAGATGGTAGAGAGTATTAATAAAAACGATATTCTTTTTGCTATAGGTCCGGCAGGTACAGGAAAGACGTATACTGCAGTTGCTTTGGCTGTACGCGCTTTACGTAATAAGGAAGTAAAGCGTATTATTCTGACACGTCCGGCAGTAGAAGCTGGAGAGAATTTGGGTTTTTTGCCCGGAGACCTCAAAGAAAAAGTGGATCCTTATTTACGTCCGTTATACGATGCGTTGGATGACATGATACCCGTAGAAAAGTTAAAGGGATATTTAGAAAATAGAACAATTGAAGTGGCGCCTCTTGCATTTATGCGCGGCAGGACATTGGATAACTGTTTTGTGATCCTGGATGAGGCGCAAAATGCGACAGATATGCAGCTCAAAATGTTTTTGACACGTATGGGGCCTACCGCTAAGTTTATCGTGACAGGCGATCTGACGCAAATAGATTTGCCGAAAAAAACACAGTCCGGATTGGCTACTGCGGTAAAGATACTGGAAAATGTAGAAGGTATAGACGTTATACATCTTACCGGTTCAGACGTAGTTCGTCATAAATTAGTGAGGAGGATTTTAGAAGCTTACGGCGATTTAAATAATTAGACTAAAAAAGGGGTACGTTGTGTACCGATGATATATGAACGCGATAAAAGAAACAAATTTTAATTTTGATAAGCAGACTGCTTTTTATAGAGGTAAGGTTAGAGACGTGTATACGATCGATAATCAATATTTAGTGATGGTTGCGTCAGACCGTATTTCGGCTTTTGATGTCGTATTACCTCGGCCTATACCTTATAAAGGTCAAGTATTAAATCAGATTGCGGCTAAGTTTTTGAAAGCAACGGCCGATATCTTACCCAATTGGGTCGTATCGATACCTGATCCTAGTGTCACTATTGGTCAGATGTGTGAGCCCTTTAAAGTTGAAATGGTCATTCGTGGGTACTTAGCAGGACATGCTTGGCGTACCTATGCTGCTGGCGGACGCGAATTGTGTGGTGAAGTATTAGCTGAAGGCTTGAAAGAAAATGACAAACTTCCCGAGCCCATCATTACTCCGACTACCAAAGCGGCAGTAGGTCACGATGAAGACATTTCCAAAGTGGATATCTTAGTTAAAGGAATAGTTAGTGAAGAAGATTATGCACAATTGGAAAAATATACTAAAGCACTTTTTCAACGCGGAACGGAGATCGCGAAGGAACGAGGATTAATCCTGGTTGATACAAAGTATGAGTTTGGAAAAAAAGATGGTGAAATTTATCTGATAGATGAGATTCATACACCCGATTCTTCTCGCTATTTTTACGCTGAAGGATATGAAGAGCGGCAGGCGGCAGGAGAGCCCCAGAAACAACTTTCGAAGGAGTTTGTTCGTCAGTGGTTGATTGAAAATGGCTTCCAAGGTAAAGATGGCCAGCAAGTTCCGGAGATGACGGATGAGATCATAGCGTCTATTTCAGAACGTTATATTGAGTTGTATGAGCATATTACGGGAGAAAAATTTGTTTATCCCGAAGCGGAAGAGGTACTGATTCGAGTTGAAAATAATGTGAAAGGTGCATTAGCCGTACTTTGAGAGAAACAGGCAAGTAGGTTCGTGAAATAGTCGCATATTGATAACGGCTTAATAGACAATATATTAAATGAATGCATTATGAAATATACGATAGATAAGCACGAAAGATATGTAGTAATTGAACCTTTAACTAAGCTCTTAAACGGTGAGGTGGCTGCATTTTTAAAAGGCGAGTTCATGTTACGTAATACCAGTGGTCAACGTAATATCGTTTTGGATCTGTCGAATGTGGAGGAATCAGATGGGGATGGTATTCGTGTAGGATTGCTTGCTCAGCGTCTATGTAATGCTGTAGGGGGAATGTTTATTCTTACGGGCGTATGTTTACAAATTGAGGATTTTTTAAGGATGGCCGGATTGGAAAGAAACTTTACCATTGTAAAATCTATTAGTAAAGCGGAAGATTTAATCTTCGGCAATGAAATACAACGCGAGTTAAGGGGAGAATAATGAAATTCGAAGTGTTGATTTTAGGAAATAGTTCGGCTACACCGATGTACGAACGGCATCCGTCATCTCAAGTTTTGAATTTCAATGAGCAGCTGTTTTTGATTGATTGCGGTGAAGGTACGCAGATGCAACTCTTTCGCTACGGGATAAAGAGTAATAAGATATCTCATGTTTTTATTAGCCATTTGCACGGAGATCATTATTTTGGACTGGTAGGGCTATTATCTTCCATGAATTTAAGCGGGAGAAAGAGTGAATTGCATTTGTATGCGCCCTCAGCGCTCAAGGAAATTCTGGATATACAGTTTAAACATTCTGATACGACATTGCGTTACGATCTCATTTTTCATTCGACTAATTCGGAAGAATCTGAAGTTATTTTACAAACTAAAATGTTGACGGTTACTTCTTTTTCGTTGAAACATCGTGTGCCGACTACAGGCTTTCGTTTTGATGAAGGAAAGCGATCAGCTTCTCTGATTCGCGAAAAAATAGAAAAGTTAAATGTACCTACGGTCTTTCTCTCTCAATTAAAAAAAGGAGTCGATTGTATAGGCACAGATGGTACACGATATAGCGCTTCTGAATTGACGTCGCCTGCGCCTCGATCTAGAAGTTATGCCTACTGTTCGGATACACGTGCATTTGCCGGCTATATTTCCGCTATCCAACATGTGGATTTGCTTTATCACGAAACTACCTTTCTACACGAAATGGTAGATCGGGCAGAGGAAACGTTTCATAGTACAGCACTAGAGGCTGCTGAAGTAGCATTACAAATCGGAGCAGGCAAATTGTTAATGGGTCACTATTCGGCCAGATACCGAGATTTGACCCCATTATTAACCGAAGCAAAGTCAAAATTTTCGAATACACATCTTTCTGAAGAAGGTAAGTGGTATTTAGTTTAGTGATTTTGTAGATTTTTCCCCATATTTACACCTCGAAAAATAGTAGACAATGAATATGTCTTTCAACTTAAACACGTTATTAAGGGACAATATAAAAAATTTGGTTCCCTATTCATCAGCGCGCGATGAATTTAAAGGCGAGGCTTCCGTATTATTGGATGCGAATGAAAATGCTTTTGGATCTCCGTTAGCACAGCATTACAACCGATATCCGGATCCTTTACAGCATCAGGTGAAACATAAATTGTCTGCTATAAAAGGTGTTCCTGTCGAAAATATATTTTTAGGCAACGGTAGCGACGAAGCTATTGATATTTTATATCGTGCGTTTTGTCGTCCACAATTGGACAATGTTATTCTTGTACCACCCACATACGGCATGTATGAGGTATCTGCTAATATAAACGATGTACCTGTCCGTAAAGTAAACCTGACGGCAGATTACGAATTGGATATGGAAAATATTGCAGAGGCCATCGATACCAATACAAAAATGATCTTTATCTGTTCACCGAATAACCCTACTGGAAATAGCATCAATAGAAAAAATATAGAAACTATTCTTACCTATTTCCCGGGTATCGTAGTTATCGATGAAGCGTATATCAATTATTCGAGACACAAATCATTTACACAAGAATTGGCAGAATATCCGAACTTGGTGATCCTTCAAACCCTTTCTAAAGCTTGGGGATTGGCGGCTTTACGCTTGGGTATGGCATTCGCGAGTAAAGAAATAATCGATATATTCAATAAAATAAAACCTCCTTATAATATAAATCAAGCTACACAAGAATTGGTTTTGGAAGCATTGAACGGAGTCGATATTGTGAACGAGTGGATTAAAGAGGCCGTGGCAGAGCGGGATAAGTTAGCGTCACATTTAGAAAAATTCGAACAGGTGTATCATATTACCCCTTCGGATGCTAATTTTATATTGGTTAAATTGCAAGAACCGAGAGCATTATACACGTATTTGGTAAGCAAAGGTATTATCGTTCGTGACCGTTCTAAAGTCGAGCTTTGTGAAGGATGTCTTCGTATTACAGTGGGGACCCCCGAAGAAAACAAGAATTTAATAGCCGCATTAAGGCAATTTTATAACTAATCATGTCAGAAATAGTGAAAAGAGTCTTATTTATAGATAGAGATGGTACATTAATCGTAGAACCGGAGGATGAACAAATTGATTCCTTCGCCAAACTTAAGTTCTATCCCGGTGCCCTGCAATATTTACCTAGGATTGCGAAAGAACTTGATTTTGAATTGATCTTGGTGTCGAATCAAGACGGATTGGGTACAGATTCACATCCGGAAGCTAACTTTTGGCCTGTACATCATTTTGTCATTGACACGTTTAAGGGAGAAGGAGTAGAATTTGCCCAAGAGCATATCGATAGAACTTTTCCACATGAAAATGCACCTACCCGTAAGCCCGGAATAGGTATGTTAGAAAGCTACTTCGATGTAGCGAAATACAACTTGGCTGAATCGTTTGTGATTGGGGACCGCGTGAATGATGTGAAATTAGCTCAAAATTTAGGCGCTAAGGTGATTTGGCTGCGCAACAACGATGAGCTTGGAAAAGCAGAAAATCTTGAGATTTCGGATGAAGTGATCGCACTGGAAACGGCACAGTGGAAATCTATATATGAATTCCTGAAGTTGGGAACACGTACAGGAGAATATCACCGTAAAACAAACGAAACCGATATCTACATCAAGTTAAATTTAGATGGTTCAGGAAAATCGGATATCGATACAGGATTACCTTTCTTCGATCACATGTTGGATCAAATCGCCCGTCACGGCGCTATAGATCTGACTATCAAAGCCAAAGGAGATCTTCATATCGACGAGCATCACACGATTGAGGACACGGGTATTGCACTTGGAGAGATTTTCTTGAAAGTTTTAGGCGATAAGCGTGGTATTGAACGATATTCTTATACCTTGCCTATGGACGATTGTCTGGCACAAGTTGCGTTGGACTTCGGAGGACGTAATTGGATTGTGTGGGAAGCAGAATTTAAGAGAGAAAAAATTGGAGACATGCCAACGGAGATGTTCTTCCATTTCTTTAAGTCGTTTTCTGATGCATCTAAATCAAATTTAAATATCAAAGCTGAGGGAGATAATGAGCATCATAAAATTGAAGCGATTTTCAAAGCTTTTGCCAAATCGATAAAAAAAGCGGTGCGTCGCGATGCAGATAATATGCAATTGCCGAGTACTAAAGGAGTGTTGTAGAACACGGATAAAAGAGTAAGGACAAAAGAGAAAAATCAGATCTCACTACTCAATACTAACAAAATGATAGGAATAGTAAATTACGGCGCGGGTAATATATTTTCACTTACTGCAGCATTGCAGCGAATCGGAGTGGAGTATGGTATGATTAATCAAGTGTCAGATTTTGACCGATATGATCGTATCATCATTCCAGGTGTAGGTCATGCTGGTGCTGCGATGCAAAAACTTCGGGAGACAGGCCTAGTGGAAGATGTTTTGCAATTAGAGAAGCCTGTTTTGGGTATATGCGTCGGCATGCAGCTTTTGACGGCATATTCCGAAGAAGGAAATGCCGATTTACTGAATATATTCCCGTTGAAGACGTTACATTTTGACCAACGAGTCCAGCTAAAAGTACCTCATATAGGATGGAATAGGGTGTGTGCTGAAAATGAATGTCCTTTATTCCAAGATATTCCCGATAATACGTACTTTTACTTCGTACACTCTTATTTTATTGAATACAGTGGGCAATATACTGGAGCTGTCTGTGAATACGGCTTGCCTTTTTCTGCTGTAATTCAAAAAGGTAACTTTTATGGCGTACAGTTTCATCCGGAAAAATCCGGCAAATATGGGGAGCAGCTTTTGCTAAATTTTGCGATAATATAATTTTATTAAAATATAAACAACTATGTATATCATTCCTGCGATTGATGTTTTAGACAAAAAAGTAGTTCGATTAAGAGAAGGATCTTATGAAGATGTCACTACTTACGAAATTTCATTAGAAGAGCAAATCAGAAAGTACCATGCAAATGGTACTGAACTTGTTCATATCATCGATCTCAACGGAGCGAAAGGTGATTTTTCAAATCAAGAATATTTATTTGATATCGTACAACGCACCGATATGAAAGTACAGTACGGAGGCGGCGTTCGTAGTATCGATAAAGTGAAGGAACTTGTTGATGCAGGAGTATTTCGTGTTATCGTAGGTACGCAAGCGATTACAAATCCATCTTTTTTGGAAGAGTTAAGTACGTTAAACGAAGGACGGACAAAATATGCAGATCATATCATAATAGCGATCGATGTGCTGGATGAAGTTATTAAATATTCGGGATGGTTAGAGAGCTCACCAATTAAGTTGATTGAATATATTGACAAATGTTTGGCTTTAGGTTTCTTCCGTTTTCTATGTACTGATATCAGCAAAGACGGGAAATTAGGTGGAGCCGGAGTTGAACTGTATCAAAAACTGTTGGATCATTCTCCTATTATCAAATTGATTGGCTCAGGTGGTATCAGCTCCATGCAGGACATTGAAGCATTGAAAGCGTTGGGACGAATGGAATCTTGTGTTGTTGGGAAGGCAATATATGAGAATAAGATTAGTATCGAAGAAATTAAAGATTGGAATCTGAAATCACTAATTAATTTCTAAGATGTTAGCAAAACGCATCATACCGTGTTTAGATGTTAAGGATGGACGTACTGTAAAAGGGGTTAATTTTGTTGATTTGCGTGATGCGGGCGACCCTGTAGAGCTCGCTTGGCAATATTCAGAACAGGGTGCGGATGAGCTCGTTTTTTTAGATATTACAGCTACGCACGAAAAGCGTAAAACAACGATTGATCTTGTGAAAGCTGTGGCTCGTCAGGTAAATATTCCATTTACAATTGGAGGTGGAATAAATGAAATAGCCGACGCCGAAGTACTGTTAAATGCTGGTGCCGATAAAATATCAATCAACTCTGCGGCCGTCCGTAATCCAGATCTGATTAACCAATTGGCCAACGCATTCGGGACACAGTTTGTCGTTGTCGCGGTAGATACCAGATTAATTGACGGAAAGAATTATGTGCATTTGCGTGGAGGGCGTGACAAAACGGAAATAGAAACCGAGCACTGGATAAAAGAGGCAGAAAATAGAGGAGCAGGCGAAATCCTATTAACCTCTATGGATCACGATGGAACGAAGAATGGATTTGATAATTCACTGTTAAAGAAAATAAATGATCAGATTCGGATCCCATTAATTGCATCAGGCGGTGCCGGCAATCAGCAAGATTTTGTGGATGTGTTTCAATATTCAAATGTAGATGCGGCATTGGCAGCATCCGTATTTCACTATGGCGAGATACGGATTCCGGAATTGAAAGATACACTAAGAAAGCAGGGGATTGCTGTTCGATGATATAGGATTAGAACAAAGATAAAAAGAGTAATGGTAGATTTTGAAAAAGGAAATGGATTAATTCCGGTAATCGTTCAGGACTTTCAAACATTGGAGGTGTTGATGTTGGGTTATATGAATGAAGAAGCCTGGCAGAAAACGCAAGAGGAGAAGAAAGTAACTTTCTTCTCAAGAAGCAAGGACAGGCTGTGGACGAAGGGTGAGGAAAGTGGTAATTTTTTACACGTAAAAAGCTATCACATCGATTGCGACAAGGATACTATACTTATTAAGGCACAGCCAGAGGGCCCCACTTGTCATACGGGGACTCGAAGTTGCTTTAACACGGATTATAACCAAAATTTTATAGCCGAATTAGAACGGATCGTGCAGCAGCGTTATGCATTTCCTTCCGATGAATCATACGTAAACAGATTGCGCGTACGGGGAATTAATAAGATTGCTCAAAAAGTGGGAGAGGAAGCCGTAGAAACCGTGATAGCAGCTTTGACTGAATCCGAACACGATTTTATCAATGAAACTTCAGATTTAATTTTTCACCTTTTAGTATTATTACGGGAAAAAGGTATAAGTCTAGAAACTATAGCGAAAAATTTAGAAAATAGACATCAGTAACTTATTCGTGTATTTGCAAATTTGCCTAATCGCGCATTCGCTATTTGCCTATTTCCTCAAGAAGTTTTATTATGAGTGAATTACTTTTAAAAGGAACGTTAGCAGGACATCAGAACCCTATTTTTGCATTGGAGGGTATTCCGGGAAAATCTCTTTTTTTTTCCGGAGGAAATGATAAAGGAGTTGTGGAATGGGACTTGGAGGAGATGAAATTCAAGCGAATTCTGTGTGCTGTGCCAGCTTCCGTTTATACGTTATATCATATTCCCGACACAAATTATCTTGCAATCGGCATGCGTAATGGAGAGATCTATATTGTAGATTTTACCAGGCAGGAATTGATAGCAAAGTTGAAAGTCGAGGCCGGAGCGGTATTTTGTATTAAATCCTTGCGCGGTAAGCAGGAACTTATTGCAACAGGTGAAGAGGGGAAAGCCTATGTCTGGGATTTAAGAAATTTCGAACTGCTTTATTGTTTTTCGGTTTCAAAGACTACCGTTCGGACATTCTCTATTTTGGAAGATGAAAGCAGGATCGCATTTGGGGATAAAGATGGCGTTATTTATATCGTGGATTCCTTGGATTACCATTGCATTGAAAAAAGGCAGGTGCACGCCGGAGGCGTTACAAGCCTTGCTTACTTCAAGCAAGATCTCTATTCCGGAGGCAGGGATGCTAAACTCTTTCAATTGAACGCCCATTTGGAGACCATACATCAAATCATACCGCACATGTTTACCGTGTATGGGATTGCAACTTTAGCTCCATTCTCCAAGCTAGTCACTGTAAGCCGGGATAAGACTATTAAAGTTTGGAATACAGCATTAAATTTACTTAAAAATGTGTCTAAGGATAGGGGAGATAATTCCCATACGCTATCGATTAATGCAGTCTATTTCGATAATCTTACGCAGGCGTTGGCGACCGCCGGGGACGATAAGCTGATTAAAATCTGGGCTGTCAGCTAGTCTATCAGCGACAGTATTTTGGTTAATTTCACTTCATCAATGTGATCAAAATCATCCAATTTATTGCTGTCCACATCTAAAACCCCTATTATCTGCTTGTTTTTGTAAAGGGGAATTACTATTTCAGATTTGGAAAGGGAATTGCAGGAGATATGTCCCGGAAATTCTTCTACGTTGGGTACGATTAAACTTTTCTCTTGTGCCCAAGCAGTTCCGCACACACCTTTATTGTAACGAATCCGTGTACAGGCTACAGGACCTTGAAAAGGACCTAGAACCAATTGGTCATTTTTAACCAGATAGAATCCTACCCAAAAAAAATCAAATTGTTCTTTCAGCGCCGCAGCGATGTTTGCCAGATTTGCAATGAGATCTTCCTCTTCTTCCAAAAGCGCTTTTATTTGAGGAAATAACGTATCATATTGATCTACTTTACTTCCCGTTATGATGTTAAGATCTTCAGCCATATTAAATATAAATTATTGAAAGAGTACACGGAGGTTGATCCCGAAGTACGTATAAGAGGTAGCGTAGTTCTGTGATGTGTAAGGTTTCACAGAATTTGAGTTATAGAATAGCCGAATGTTGTAAAACTGATTGACCGTATATTCAAGCGTAGGGTTTATACTGATACTTTTATTTCCGCCTGATACCTCCGCTTCGTTGATGTCTGATCGATAAACCACTGTTTTCCGGTCATTCAATGCAAAATCCAGCTTGAAGTTGAAATCATTTTTCCATTTCCGATCGGCGAATAAGCCAAATGGAAGCTGTACATTATTCTTTCGGTAGCCCATTCCCAATACAAGCGATTCTTCACTCATCATTGCCATTTGACTATTCTGCAAGCTAAAGTTCATGTCTCTGGATTTTCTGTATTCCGTATTTGCAGACATGTTGTTTTTGAAACGGACATCCACGCCTATCAACGGAACGAACCGGTCGATGATAGATACCTGTCCATATAGATTTTTTGGAAGGAAGTTATCATTAATATCTCTTTCGGAAGGAGCCCCGTCGTTTTCGGTATAGCGTATTACAGAGTTATATCCCGCAATGACATATTGCGATTGGTACGCATGCGACAGGTTTATCGACGTAAATAGATCTTGAAGTGCTACGATATTTGACAATCCATTATAGGATATGCGCCAGTTTGGAAGCGGGAACCGCGGTTTGCGGTCTATGCTGCTCTGGTCAGGATCCTTTCCTAGGTAAGTAGATAGGAATGAGTTCACGACAACATCCTGCTGGGCTTTACCATACCCATCGGCAAAAACTTCCGGATCTCCTTTTACGGAATTTATATTTTGTTCGGATAATCTATTTGAAATGATCAGACGTTGTTCTTCGAATTTTTTAAATAATTCATTATGGCTTGTAAATGACGTATGTATGGCAATCTGAGAAATACTGTAATTACCAGTCCGGTATGGCGTGATTGGTTCTAGCATCCCGCTTTGTGGATTGTACTCCAATTCTGTAGTAGACGAGAAATTATAATTATCTACCCGTGTTGCGGTAAGATCTATCCGCAGTCCTTTAAGAGGTTCTAAATTAGCAATAACAGAAATATTTTCGGCAAAGGTCTTCGTATATAAATTGGTTTGTAATGTATCCGAAGAGATCCATCCGTTCGTAGAAGCTCTCGATAAGATATCACGCTGACTACCGAATAAAAATCCCCAACCCGGTGCATTTGCATCGAAATTATAACCTAATAAATTGGTGTTCGGCGTATAACCCGGTAGATAGGTTCCCTCTATTCGGGTATAAGCACCGCCCACATTTCGTACAGATGTCAATAGCTGAACAAAAAATGCTTTGCTTCCTTTTGCATTTCTTCCCGAATTTTGTCGGATGAAGCCGAACTTATTATATAATGTTGAAAAGCTTAATGTCGGATTAATCTGAATCGTTCTATTATTTTGAATGCTATTTCCTAAACTGATCTGGTCGCTCTGAAATGCAATAAGCGGTTCACTTTGCCAATTAAACTGCGTACCGTATCTTGTGATGACACTGATCCATTCCAAATATGGGATTTTATTAATTGGTAAGGTATATGTCAAGTTCATCATGTGATTATAATCTGTTGTTCGGCCCATTTTCCAGAAATTAGACCACATGGTATCTTGCTTAATCCCGTCGATACGACCTGCCGGCTCATCAATGATCGAGTAATTTGTTGAATTGAAATCCAGACGTAATGATTTAGTCAAATCCCAACTGATACCGTATATACGGTTCATATTGAAGTTCTTGTTGTAGTACGTCGGTAGTAAATTATTAGAAGAATTGTCTCTTAATGTATTTTCATTGTAAATTCTGTTGACTTCCAGCCTAAAGTTTAATAAAGAAGGCACTAAGTTGAAGTTCAAATCCTTAATGAGCGATAGGTTTTTATTCTTGATCCCTTTGAAAGGCTCGTAGAAATTTATCGTTGGATTGCTGTAGTTATAATCTAATGCGCCTCTATAGTTCTTTTGGAGAGAAGTTGCCGTATTGTAATCGCGGTGATTGTATTCAGCGTAAGCATAGGACAGGCCGAAATTTTCGATGCTCCAGGGCTTAATCGGCGACTCATTGTTTGTTTTGATCTTACGAATATTTGTAAAACTAAAACTTTTGCGCATGGTATAGTCCTGTACTAAGCGTAGCAACGAATCTCTGCTGTTGTTTGACATCGTAGCTAAAGCACTGTTTAATTCGATATCCGGATTTAATGGATTGTATTCGGGAGTGGATTTTTGATTTGAATAATTAAAATAGAAAGGAATAACAATACCATGTCTAGGGTGGAAGAATTTTCCCAATTCCGCGTTGGTCGTAATATCAAAATAGGTGTCCTCAGCCCGGTTTCTTTCTCCTACCCGTTGATAGATCGAACCGAAGCCTACCGTTGATCTCGTTCCGGAAATCGATACATTTGCGAAATCCGCCAATTTCAAGTTAAGACGAGCCGTAGCTGCCCATCCGCCCTTATCGTCAAAGTCGGTAAGACGTAGCTCGTTAAACCAAAATTCGCCATGCAGATCTCGTCCATCGTCCATGTTATTGCTGGTAGATGATCCGCGCAGCGGATTACGAACCCCCATCATATAGAATCGTACTTTGGAGAGATCCGGGGTTCCGATAACAGTAATTCTATTTTCACCGTCAGCATATTCAAAAGGGACATCCAATGGCCAGGGTTGACCATTAAGCGTCGCTTTTTCACGCGCTAACTTCGCATCTTTCAGTAAGTTAATTTTGATATTCATCCGGTTCTCCATCGGCCAGATCAAATCGGCAGAAGTCGTACCGTATGGCGTGATAACAAGCGGCATGTCGTACTCATAGTAATTGTACTTATCGTCCGTTCCGAGGCGCACGAATGCCCTGAAATCGCCGTTATTTAGATTTTCACCTTCGGCATGGATAAACATTTCTAAACGGCCATAAGGTCTGAAATCGTGAGATGCTGTTTTATAGGTTGCCCGGGCATAACCATCTCTCAGGTTTTTAACATCTAAACTCAACGCTTGTTCATTCAGTTCTACATCAAGATTATTATTAGACCAGTCTATTTGTCGGTTAATACCGGGAGGTACTTTATATGGAATGGGTTCTCTCTTGCCGTTTTCTTCTATACTTATATTCGCTACATTGAAGGTAGAGTTATCCGATGCCACCACACCCATTGCGTAATCACTGATTACTTTGTCGGCGACATTTTCACTGTTATATTTTCGCCAATCTCCGCGTACAAATTGCAACCTGCCAAATCGAACAACAGAAGTATCAGCAAAGTTGGTCATGAACATCCGTACGAAGCGAACGGATTTAAAATCTTGGATATCACCGTGTCTGCTTTCAAATTCATTAAGTGGTATGCGTATTTTATACCATTTCACATCAGACTTTTGTGAATTGGCCAAGGTTACCTGTGTAGTTTGCTCGTCAACGATAAAGTTCTGACCAACAACCATATCCTGCGGGCGAATGGATAATTTATATTGGTAATACTCATCTACCTCGTTCATGGTGTTATCCCGATTGACATCTTCGCCATCGGGTAACAACGTATTCGCTGAGGTTTCCACACCAAAATCTGCCAGGGATTGGTTGTTTGTACGCGTGTTTCCCTGCGTGCCGTTGTACCGCTTGTAGCGTTCTAATATTCCGACACTCTGGTCAAAATGATTTCCCCGGAAATAAGTATAATCATCGGTAGAAGGGTCGTCTCGTAATGAAGTAAAAGCTGTTGGATTTAATATACCTTGCAATTGATTTAGGAAGTTGCTGTGAAACGATCGTTCTTCGTCATTGGTTAGCCCGTCTAATCCTATATCCTGTAGTAATCTACTCTCATTGCTGTTTTCAAATGCCTGAATAACAGGTTGGTTTTTTATCACATTACCCCAAACCGTCTGTTCGATCTGACTTTTATCACCAGTCGGAGAAAGACCATTTTCCAATGATTTGCGTCCATCTTTTAAGATGTCCTCAGAGATGTTGCCAAGATTGATATAGATGTCACCACCGGCCTTGTTGGGGTTGGTAAGGGTAGGGTCCATCATCCACATTTCTAAGAATTCAATATTCTGAGCTTCGAAATCGGTTTGATCAATTTTTCTAAACATACCGCCCCAGCGATTTTGTGGGTTGCTTAAAGTACCATCGCTATTGACCCCTGCAGTTGTATAATTGTATTGGCCGCGCAACATCGGGTAATACGTCATGTCCAATGTGGATAAATACACATCTGAACCTGTCCTACTGTTCCTAAATGGAAATACTTCCTGCTCGGTCACTTTTCTGACCCGATGATCGGACAACATATTGGGCGTTAAGCTTGGATTAAGATCCGATGATTGATAAAATATCGGGTCAATATTATAAAATGTAAGATGTGATCTATTGTAGCCATAGCTTAAATCATTGTTCAGATTGGATTCAGGGAACATGCGGGGAGTCCCTGAGATTTGCCATCCTAAATATCCTTTGATATCAATATATGAAACACTATTCTCAAAGTTATCAATGTATGTTGTACCAGTATTATTGTCTGCCGTGTTCAAGCCACGGGGATGTCCGGGTATTAGTTGTGCAAATTCCCCATAGAAACTGATATGGGATTCTTCTTTGGTGCTTAGAAAAGGCAATTTGTCGACTAAGCGGGTTAACCATCTAGAAGGTGCATTGTATGTGAAATCGGCACCCAACATGGTGTTGGAAATAGGTTCTTGACCGATAGAAACTTTTTCGGTAAGCGGCTTTTCGGTCAGGTTCATGACGGTGGCACCGATATGGATATTTGGATTCAGCGCGTAATCAAAACGTCCCCCCATTAATGTTTTTTGTTGCAGACCATATAATGTCTCGTCTTCCATAGAAATGGAAATCGGTTGACCCGAAAGGAGAAGTGCTTGGTTTAAAATTCGAAGGTTGCCTATTTGATAATCAATGTTGTAGTCTATCCCTTCTTCCAATACTGCGCCCCCAGACATTACCCGAACAGAGTTAGGCCGAAGGTTCATCGCACCCAATTGATATTCGGCACTTCCCCCGGTAGAGCTATATCTACCTTTTAACAGGTAGCGATTTTTGTTGGGATACTTTTGCTGCGCATCCATTTGAGTCATCGTGTACAGTTCCGGAAAAGTGTATTTTTCCACCAATTGGGTTTCTCCTGACGCAAATTGATTCGCTAAATCTCTACCGAAGGGTTCCACAATAGGGAAGATTAATTTTCCTCGAACAGGTTCTATGGTGATGTTCTCTAAAAAGTCCATTAGACCGTCAGCACCTGCAGCCTGTTGCTGATTCAGCCGATCTAATCCGGTCAGTTGCAGCCAGGTTTTATCGATAGTATTTATTCCTTCATATAATGCAGGCCGTTGCGCTCCTGTTTCATCTTCCGTACGGTAGATTTGAACGTGAAAGTTAGTACTCGAAATGTTGTTTGCGCCTAAAGAATACACGTTTTTCATCATCAAATCCCAAGTGGGAAGATTTGTTTTGATCGTTTCATTTTTTAGGAGCTTGGTGTAAAGCATTTTTGGGTCGGAAGGCGTTACAGGTATATCTGTACTAAACTCACCCACTTGATATTCTTTACCATTGGCCAGATACTTGTAGGCTACAGCTAAAACCTGATCTTGATGAAGTGGATATATCAATGAAATATAACCTAATCTTCTGTTAACGGTAAAATCTCTTCCTTCTACTAATTTTCGTGCGTATGTAAGTTTGACATAATTGTCATTTGCTCCGGAAGAAGCAAAAAAACTTTGGGTGAAATTACTGTTTGATGCACGACCACTTTCGCCCAGGAGAGTTAACAAGTTGTTGGAAATCGAAGGAGCCGGCTCTCCCGGAATACCTGTAGAGGGAAGAGGCTGGCTTCCGCGAGAAATTAGGCTACTGTATGGAGTATATTCTCCCACATCCATTAAGGCCATAATGTCTCGTGCCTCTTCGAATGAGTTTGAGCGGTTACTGGTCCATACCTCTATTTGGGTAATATTTACCGGCGTATTTAGTATTGGCGCTAGCGCTAGTGATCGGTTATACGTTTCTCGAAAATATTGACCCAAAAAGAAATGTTGATTTGCCTCGTAATTACTCATCTCTAAGGTAAACTCACTGTCACGTCTTCCGTTGGTAATCGTGAATTCTTTTTGATGGGAGCGTTGTTGTGAAAGTAATCCCGTGAACGTTAGCTTGCCAAACTGTAGCTGTGCTTTTATTCCAAAAAGTGATTCTGAACCTTGGATCAAGGTAGAATTAAGGGGCATACTTACGTTGCCGATTTCTAATCTGCGTAAGATATCATCATCTTTGGCGACATAGTCAAATCGTACTTGATTTTCAAAGCCAAATTGTGCTCGTGAATTGAAATTGGCATTGACCTGTACACGTTCACCTATTCGTCCAGTAAGGTTTAAGTTAATATTTTGATCGAAATCAAACCCCCATTGTTTGCGTTGCCGCTCATTGAACATCGGATTCTGATTGGTGTTGTATTGTCCCATTAAAGTCACATCTGCACTTCCCCGAGGACTGATGTCGATGGTATTTCCGCCAAATAGCCTTTCGAACGTAGGGCTATTGATTTCTATTACCGGAAAAAGACGTCGTCGTCGCTCTTCCGCTAATTCTTTGTCGGCCAGTTCTTCCCAATAATTTTTTTGTAACCTATTGAACTCGTATTTACTAAATTCATCGATGGATAAATAAAGTGGTGGTCTATACAACTTGGATCCAATTTTCTCCCGAATGATGTATTGTCTGGTTTCCGGGTCAAAAATGATTTCCCGCTCTATATTAGAAGGCAGACCCAAGGAAATCGGCCGATAAGATTTTGTGAGCTTGAGAAAAGGATTGTCTTTAAACTGGTATTTAAGTTTCGTGCTATCGGATACGTTGTTGCCAACAGCTCCTACGGATGCAATAGTCTGTGCAAAACCTATATATAGGAAAGTACAAACAAAAACGAGGCATTGTGCTATGAAACTATATTTTTTCAAACGAAATGGCTAAAACGAGTGCTATGCTTAAAATTAGATCAACACTCGCAAATATCATAGTTTTTATTAACATTCGCAATCAAAATAAGCATCTCAATATAAATAAGATGTGTTAAAAAATGCTAATTTTTAGGTCTAGTAGAATCTGGACTACAGCTTTTTAAGCGCAGACTTGATAAGCGCTTCAACGGTTAGGTCGGGTTCGGTTAGGGTAATGGTATTTAATACTTTTTCTGCTTGGAGTTTTGCGAAGCCCAGCATGACCAACGCCGTTAATGCTTCTTCGGGTACGGAAAGTCTGTTTGATGGCGAAGGCAACAGCGTATCTGCACCTTCTTTTTTCAACTTATCCTGAAGTTCCAAGATTACGCGTTGTGCGGTTTTAGGGCCTATTCCTTTTATTTTCTGGATAATAGCCACTTGTCCGTTGATGATTGCCGATTGGATTTCTTCGGGTGTGATGGAAGAAAGCATCATACGTCCGGTATTAGGACCAATTCCGGATACTGAGATCAAATGATTGAATAGCTGCCTCTCTGCTTCGCTAGCAAACCCATAAAGGGTATGTGCGTCCTCTCTTACTTGAAAAGATATGTATAATTTGCAATTTTCTCGCTCCTTAATAAGCGCGAAAGTGGTTAGTGAGATGTGTATGTGGTATCCGATCCCACTCACATCCAATATGACGTGAGTGGGCGCTTTAAATACCAGTTTGCCGTTTAAATAATCGTACATCAAATATTAATTAGATGTGTTACAAGATTGTGCTTCTACTACTGCAATAGTAACCATGTTGACGATTTCGCGTACTGAACTATCCATTTGAAGTACATGTATAGGTTTATTCATTCCTAATAAAATAGGTCCTACAGCCTCTGCATTGCCAACTTCTTGTAAAAGTTTGTAAGCGATATTGCCTGATTCTAAACTTGGAAAAATCAACGTGTTGGCAGCCTCTCCATTCAAGGAACTAAACGGAAAATTGGCTTCTAAAAGATCTTTGTTAAGCGCGAAGTTTGCTTGAAGATCGCCATCCACGATGATCTCAGGATGGTCTTTATGCAATATTTTCACGGCTTCTCTTACCTTTTTTGCAGTAGTACCTTCGTTAGATCCAAAGTTAGAGTAAGATAGCATAGCCAAACGAGGTTTGATGTTGAATCTTTTTACAGCAGTCTCCAACAAAACAGCAATTTCCGCCAGTTCTTGTGCTGTAGGGTCGGTGTTTACTGTGGTATCACCTAAGAATAAGGGCCCTTTTTCAGTAAGCATCATATACATCCCTACCAGACGGCTTCCTTCTTTTGCTCCAATGACCTGCAATGCAGGTCTGATCGTAGAGGCATAATTTCGCGTTAATCCTGAAATTAACGTATCTGCTTCTCCAAATTCGACCATACTAGCCGCAAAATAATTCCGATTGGTTATTAATTTTGATGCCTCGCTTTTGGTTACACCTCTCCGTTGGCGTTTCATATAAAGGTGGTTTGCAAATTTCTCGTATCTTTCCGTATCTTTTTCTTCTTGTGGATCGATAATTTCTACGGTGCCGATTTCAAAACCATATTCTTTAATCAGACCATTTATTTTTTCTTTATTGCCGAGTAAGATCGGGATGGCAATACCTTCTTCTTTGACAATTTGTGCTGCACGAAGTGTTTTATAATTGTCTGCTTCTGCAAAAACGACCCGTTTTGGATTACGCTTCGCTTTGTCTGTCATGTTGCGCATGATGCGGTCATCTTTCCCAAGACGTTTGCGAAGCTCTTCTTTATAAGCATTCCAATCTTCGATATTCTTACGTGCAACACCGGAATCAATAGCAGCCTTCGCAACGGCTATAGATACTTCTGTGATTAAACGCGGATCCGTAGGTTTTGGAATGACATAATCTCTGCCAAAGCGAAGATTATTTGTGTTATAAGCCTGATTAACCTCTTCAGGTACATGTTGTTTTGCCAAATTGGCAATAGCATGTACAGCAGCAATTTTCATTTCTTCGTTGATCGCCGTAGCGCGTACATCCAATGCTCCCCTGAAAATATAAGGAAAGCCCAAAACATTGTTTACCTGGTTTGGGTAATCTGATCGACCTGTCCCCATAATGATATCTTCACGTGTAGCGATTGCCGACTCGTAGGCTATCTCCGGATTTGGATTAGCCATAGCTAGCACAATAGGATTTGGAGCCATCGTGCTGAGCATTTCTGGCGTTAAAACGTCTGCTTTGGACAAGCCGATAAATACATCGCTTCCTCTGACGGCATCTTCTAAGGTGTAGATACCAAGGGTTGTAGCCCACTCAGCTTTAGTCGCGTCTAAGTTGTCACGATCCGCGCGAATAACACCTTTGCTATCGAGCATGATGATATTTTCTTTTTTAGCACCTACTGAAACGTACATAGCCGTACAAGAGATAGCTGCTGCACCTGCTCCGTTGACTACAATTTTTACATCCGCGATGTTTTTGTTCTGCAGTTCGCACGAGTTAATTAAAGCCGCCCCTGAAATAATTGCTGTACCATGTTGATCGTCGTGCATTACAGGGATCTTCATCTCTGCTTTTAATCGACGTTCGATTTCAAAACATTCAGGAGCTTTGATATCTTCTAAATTTATACCGCCAAAAGTAGGCTCCATCGCTTTTACGATATTTACAAATTCATCTACGTTTTTTGTATCTAATTCAATGTCAAATACATCAATATCTGCGAATATTTTAAATAGCAAACCTTTACCTTCCATTACCGGCTTTCCGGCCTGTGCGCCGATATCGCCTAATCCTAAAACGGCTGTACCATTACTGATTACTGCTACTAAATTTCCTTTAGCAGTATATTTGTAGGCATCTTCGTTGTTTTCGGCAATAGCTAGGCAGGGCTCTGCTACACCCGGCGAATATGCCAAGGATAAATCTCTTTGTGAGTTATATGGTTTTGTCGGTACGACAGCTATTTTTCCGGGACGCCCCATGGAATGGTAATTTAATGCGTCCTTTTTTCTATTGATATTACTCATTTTTCAGTGTTTATTTTCAATACGAGGGTACAAATGTATCATTCTATTTATGTAAAGAAGAAATTTTGCGCCAATATTATTTTAAATTATCTAATACCATAAACATGTTTTGACGCATTTTTGACGTGCCACCGTTATATGTTATATACCAAAAGTGTATACCTTTCCATTCTTTGCCGTATCTCTGCATTTGGGATCTTAGTTTAAGATTTCCTAACTTGCGTACATAATTTAATGGTAACAAAAATGACACATTTGGAAAGATTAAAACAGATACGCCAATTGATGGCAAAAGATGGAATAGCAGCTTATATTATACCTTCCTCTGACCCCCATATTAGTGAATACTTGCCGGAAAGATACAAGTGTATCGCTTGGACATCTGGTTTTACGGGGTCTGCGGGTACTTTAGTCATAACATCTGATTTCGCAGGATTGTGGACAGATGCACGCTATTTTGTACAAGCTAAAGAGGAATTGGCTGATACAGGTTTTGAACTGGTAAAACTAAAAGTGCAGGGGGCAGCAGAATATGCAGAATGGATAGGGGAGCATCTTATAAAGGGAGATAAAGTTGCTTTTGACGGTAATTTAGCATCGTTATTGGTAGCACAGACTGTTAAAGCTATATTGGAGCCATTAGGCATTCTTGTGGATGGACATGTCGATTTACTTAGTCTAATTTGGAAAGATCGACCGGAGCTGCCTCGTGCAAAAGCCTTTTTATTGGATGAAAAAACAACAGGACAAACAACCGCTTCTAAAATAGAGGGTGTGCGTAATGTGTTAGCCAAAAGTAGGGCTGAAGCACATTTGATTTCTTCTTTAGACGATTTGGCTTGGGTTTTAAATATTAGGGGACAAGATGTGTCTTGCAATCCTGTCGTATTGGGATTTGTATATATTTCGGCTACCGAAGCTATTTTGTTTATCGAACTTTCAAAATTAGATGGGGATATGGTTCGGGAATTAGAAATAGCCGGAGTGACCATAAGAGCGTATGAGAACGTGTTTGAATTCGTAAAGAAGCTAACCGTAGCATCTATTCTTATCGATCCAAAGCGTACTTGTTTTTCTATCTATGACAGCATTCCTTCTGCAGTTGATATTATAGAATGTATTAATCCATCCACTACATTCAAGGCAGTAAAAAATGCAGTCGAATTAAATCATATTCGGGAGACTATGATTAGTGATGGTGTGGCATTGACTAAATTTTTTAAATGGCTGGAGGAGAATGTGTCTAGTGGAACATTATCGGAAGTCTCTATTGCTGAAAAACTGCGAGAATTTAGAGCGGCACAAATAGGATTTGTAGATGTGAGTTTTGATACCATTGCCGGTTATCTCGATCATGGTGCTTTACCCCATTATCATGCTACTGATTTTAGTAATTATCAGTTAAAACCACAAGGCCTGCTTTTGGTGGATTCGGGTGGTCAGTACCTCACAGGTACAACGGATATTACACGTGTCGTATCGCTTGGTGAAGTTACGCAGGAAGAGAAAGATGACTATACCATTGTATTGAAAGGAACTATTGAAGGAAGTAATGCAATCTATCCAAAAGGTTCCAAAGGCTATCAGATTGATGCGATAACGCGTCGTCCGATCTGGGCTACACTCCGTAACTACGGTCATGGTACAGGTCATGGTGTTGGTTTTTTCTTAAATGTACATGAAGGTCCGCAGGTGTTCAATCCTACGAATGTAGATGTTGCCATTGAAGAAGGAATGATTACCTCCATAGAACCGGGTCTATACCGGGAAGGTAAGCATGGTATCCGTATCGAAAATTTAGTGCTCTCCAAAAAAATGGAAAGTACCATATTTGGTGATTTTATGGATTTTGAAACATTAACGATCTGCTATATCGATACCGATCTCGTTGAACCATCATTATTGGATCAAGTTCATATCGATTGGTTGAATAACTACAATCAATGGGTGTTTGATCAACTATCTCCTCGCTTGTCAGAAAGTGAAACATCATGGTTAAGGGGAAAAACGGGAGCTATCTAAAGTAATAAGATTTGAAAAAAGGTTTTAGCAAAATAATTATTAATAGTATTTTTGGGAAAAGCGTATAATTAGGATGATTCTGTTTATTAGAGATAACTCACTATATAATGAAATATATTAAGTATTTATTTTTTTCTTTTTTTGCTGTGGTAGGTAATAGCTATGCACAGCAGAACCTAATTCCCCAACCGCAGCAAATTGATATTAAATCGGGCAATTTGTATTTGGATAGGAATTTTTCTATCGTCGGTAAGGGCTCCCCAGAAGAAGCGAAGTTTTTGCAAAAAAATATAAAAGAAATCACTGGTCTGGAATTGCCTATTTCGAGTAAAGATGCAAAAAAGAGTATCATTCTGAATCTAGATGCACAGCACACTGCTTTCTCTAACGAAGGGTATGAATTGATTGTTGCCGCGAATCAGATTACCATTACGGCGAATCAAAATCGGGGAATTTTCTATGGCATTCAAACACTTCTGCAATTGATTGAAGAAAATCGATCAAGCCTGAATATTCCGTTGTTACTTATTCAGGATGCTCCTAAGTTTGCCTATCGCGGAATGCATCTGGATGTTTCCCGCCATTTTTTCAGTACAGAAGAAGTAAAACAGTATCTGGATTATCTGGCAGCATATAAGATCAATAAGTTTCATTGGCATTTAACAGATGATCAAGGATGGCGTATTGAAATTAAAAGTCACCCGAAGCTGACGGAGGTAGGTGCTTTCCGAAAAGAATCCCAAACAGGACCTTACGCAGCGATGACGTTTGATGGAAAACCGTACGGAGGTTTTTATACCCAGGAGCAAATCAAAGATGTCGTTGCTTATGCACAAGCTTTACATATCGAAGTTATTCCTGAAATTGAGATGCCAGGGCATGCGCAAGCGGTATTGGCAGCCTATCCCGAATTGTCCTGTACAGGAGGTCCCTTCGAAGTAGGAACAACCTGGGGCGTAATGGATGATATCTTCTGTCCTAAGGATGAAACATTTGCTTTATTGGAAGACGTGATCGATGAAGTCATTACACTTTTTCCCAGTAAATACATCCATATTGGAGGAGATGAAGCGCCAAAGACAAGATGGAAAAGCTGCCCGCATTGTCAGGAATTGATAAAAAAGGAGGGCTTAACCGATGAATTGGAGCTACAGTCGTATTTCATTACCCGTATGGAGAAATACATTAATGAAAAAGGGAAGTCTATCATTGGCTGGGATGAAATCTTAGAGGGTGGATTAGCACCCAATGCAACTGTGATGAGTTGGACAGGTATTCAAGGGGGAATTCACGCTGCGAAAACAGGGCATGATGCGATTATGACACCTACTTCGCACCTATATTTTGATTATTACCAAGGCAATCCGCAAACCGAGCCATTGGCCTTTGGAGGGGATACACGTTTGGATAAAGTGTATAGCTTTAATCCAATTCCGAGTGAACTCTCTGCGGAAGAAGCCAAACATATTTTAGGTCCGCAAGCGAATATGTGGACAGAATATATCACCAATTTTAAACAAGTGCAACACATGCTGTTTCCACGTCTGATGGCCTTATCCGAGGTAGCATGGGGAACGTCTAAACCTGACGACTATAAAAAATTTGAAAGTCGTGTGATTCAGCATTTGAAGGTTTTGGATCGCAAAGGCATTAATTATTCTAAAGCAATTTATGAAGTGATCGGAAATATTAAATTAGTGGATGGCCAGCTGACTTATACCCTCTCGACTGCCAACGACCCCAAGCATATCCGGTATACGATCGATGGTTCCGAGCCTTCATCAGCTTCGTTACCTTATGTATCTCCTATCAACATTGATCAATCGCAAACCATTAAAGCTACTTATTTTGAAAATGGAAAGCCGATAAGTGCCACGATTACACAGTCGTTTGATATCAGCAAATCAACAGGTAAAAACATTCGGTTAGTCGAGCAGCCCGGTGAGGCATATTCTACAGGGGGTGCAAGTACACTGATAGACGGCGTATTTGGCGATAAACAATATTTTGGAAAGAATTGGCTGGGCTTTAATGGCAAAGATGTAAATGCGACTATTGATTTTGGGAAGGAAACTGAATTCAGTACCGTAAAATTATCATCGTTGGATCGTAAGGGTAGTTGGATACATTTTCCGAAGGAAGTACGCGTATCCATTTCCAAGGATGGATCACAGTATGAATTTGTAAAAGGGCTTAGTCAGGCGGAAATTATTGATTCTGATGGTGATTTAGTTGTTACGTTTCCTGTGCAAAACGCAAGGTATATCAAAGTTGAAGTATTAAATTTGGGTATCATCCCAGATGGGCAAGCAGGAGCCGGATCTGGAGCCTGGTTATTTGTGGATGAGATCAGTGTAAATTAGCGATGAACAACAGAAGAAACTTTATCAAGAAACTAGGACTCGCTTCCGTAGGTGTAGGCCTGGTTTCTTTAAAAACGAATGGTGCGGCTAAGAAGAAGATCAATAAGCCAGTTGTGCTATCAACATGGGATTTTGGTTTAAAAGCAAATGAAGAAGCCTGGAAAGTCCTCAATGCTAATGGCCGTGCGTTGGATGCCGTAGAGCAGGGGGTACGTTATACCGAAGCCGATCCAACGGAGCGGAGTGTAGGTTATGGCGGAAGACCGGATCGCGATGGCAAAGTAACATTGGACGCTTGTATTATGGATGAAATGGCGAATATTGGGTCCGTTGCGGCATTACAATCTATAAAGCATCCCATTTCTGTAGCCAGGGCCGTTATGGAAAAGACACCACATGTGATGTTGGTCGGTGAGGGCGCGCTCCAATTTGCCAAGGACCAAGGTTACACTGAAGAAAACCTATTGATTGAAACCTCAGAAAAGGAATGGAAAGAATGGTTGAAAACATCTAAATATGAGCCAGTGGTCAATATTGAAAATCACGATACCATTGGCATGATTGCATTGGATTCGGCCGGGAATCTTTCTGGCGCATGTACCACCAGTGGTATGGCCTATAAAATGCATGGACGGGTGGGAGATTCTCCAATTATTGGGGCGGGTCTCTATGTGGATAATGAGATTGGTGCCGCCACTGCCACAGGGCATGGGGAAGAGGTAATCCGGACAGTAGGCAGTCATCTGGTGGTCGAACTGATGCGTCAGGGACATTCTCCACAAAAAGCTTGTGAGGAAGCCGTGAAACGTATTGTCAAGTTTACCCAAAACCGTAAAAAGCCCTTAGACAATATTCAAGTCGGGTTTATAGCATTGAATAAAAGAGGAGAGTACGGTTCTTATTGCATACATGGGGGGTTTAATTATGCTAAATATGATGCAAAAGGAAATGAATTAATAAAATCTAATCATTACTTAAAATAATAAATGGCAAAATTAGAAATTGCTTGTTTCCATCCGGATTCGGCGAGGATCGCGCAGGAAAATGGCGCAGACCGTGTTGAACTGTGTGCAGAAATGCATGTCGGAGGAACAACTCCTTCCGTAGATATGGTAAAGAATGTACGGACTCAGGTGCAAATTGATCTAAATGTCATGATTCGACCCCGAGGAGGGGATTTTGTCTATTCCGTTGCGGAATTCGAGCAGATGAAACAAGAGATTGTCGCATTTAAGGAATTGGCGGTAGATGGTTTTGTTTTTGGTGTTTTGGATTCAAACAATGCTGTCAATATAGCGCAAAATATGGAGTTGGTCGAACTGGCTCAGCCCTTGCCTTGCACTTTCCATCGGGCATTCGATGTCGTCCAGAATTCAGACTCCGCTTTGGAAGATGTAATAGCCTGTGGGTTTAAAACCATTTTGACATCGGGGTGTGAGCCAAATGTAGATTTAGGATTAGTCAACTTGGGTAAATTAGTCAAACAAGCTGCAGGGCGTATTACGATCATGCCGGGTGGTGGATTACGGTCTACCAATATCGCTCACGTTTTAACAGAAACCGGTGTACAGTATGTTCACTCCTCAGCAATAACAGATGGGTCAGAAACGGCGGTAGCCGAAGAAGTCGCGGCGTTAGCCCGTGTTGCGAAGACTTTGTAGTCATGCACCTTTTTTGCATGTCAGCTCATGCGAGAGCAATTGATTGCTGCTATAATTGATGCCGGATTAAATTTGTCATCATTTATTAAAGTTAATCTATTCCCCCGGTTTGATAAGAATTCCAAATTTACACCAACCAATACCATATCTATATCGGCATCATCAAGTGTATATGAAAAAGTTTGCTCAGGGATCCACACATCCTTGTAGTAAGATTCAAAGCCAATTTCTTCTTTTCCCAATTTATCTATCCACTCTTTTTCGAAATTGATACCTACGGTCATAATACGTAAATTTGTGTAGGAGCAATTTCTAGTTTTTTTGATATGGTCTCTAACATGGAATGAAGGAACAGTGACAGTAAGGGTGTTGTTTTCTGCTAGTCGTGTTACAATATCAAAGAACATGTAATCATGAAGATGGCTGTTTTCATTGAATTGAAAGCCAACTAGACGATTTGGATTTCCTGCCGCTGCACTTTTCTCACCGAGAAACTGACGGTTGCATTTCATAACGCGTTGCATGTGTACAACAAGACGATTGTGCATCTTTGGATCGTGCATATCCTGATGGAGCGAATTCAAAGAGCGGCGTATCACCGCACCAGCTTTGCTTGCCTTGCCGAAGTCAGAAGAAGCTGCTTTGCTCCACCTTGTTTGGTTAGGCTGCGTTGCTTTCGTTTGTACAATATTTTTATCGCCTACTTTTCGGTTTATCAGGTCGCCTAACTGTCCCCTGATATACCCATTATCTATATGTGCTATACCCGAAGGTAAGTGTTTAATTTACTGAAAAACAAGTTGTTGTTTATTTTTAGGGATATGGAAATGCAGATATATCACCGATTGTAAAATTAGAAATCGACAGCGCTTATCAATTATGAAATTAGCAATGCCTGAGGTTACTTCTCCTATCCTTATCTAATACACCTTCTATAAGTCAAGTTACCTGACTCGTGTGTTCATTATAGTGTGCCCGAAGTAAATCCGGGGTGTCTCCGTAGTGAGTCCGAGTATAACACGGAAATACCGTGTTTTCAATGTTGATGGAATACGGATATATCTGCTTTTAGTAACGAATGGAGTATATTTCTGAGGTAAATGATTTGTATACAAGAGATAAATAGCGGTTTATACACGGACTAAGTAATTGTGAAGTGTTTATTCGCTTTTATTCGCCGGTACAAGCACGTTACTTGCGGGTAAGCGTAAAGGGCTGGCAAAGCAACAATGATATTCGGGTGATTCAATACCATATTTACCAATAGGATATCGATATATGTTGCATCAAACACTTTCTGTAGCCTGTTATTTCGCTACAGAAAGTGTTTTACTATCCGGTATTATTTCGATTTTAACTGGATTACACTGGTATATGTTAAATCCGTTTTTGGACTTTGAACCGTAATTTTGTTTTGCTTTCTACTCCATTTTAGTCGTCCGGCGTAGCCAAGTACATTGACTTCTCTAATTTCAAATCCGGCAGGTACCGTAAATTCAAAAGATGAAGGTTTCTGATAGGTATCACCTTCCGAGAGGTGAAAAACGTTAATTACTTTATTGTCTTTACTTTGGGTATAATAATAGTTGCCTTCGTGATAAGGGGCAATGGCACGTGTAGCAAAGACAGCGGATTCGTTAACATTCATCCAGGATGCGAGTTCTGTCAAGCGGTCGTATGCTGCCTGATCGAAGTCTCCGTTAGGTCCGGGAGCAATATTTAACAAGTAGTTGCCGCCGCGGGATATAATCTTCACCAAAGTTTCGACAATGGTCTTGGTCGGTTTGTACTGATCGTTGGGGACATAAGAAAATGAATTGCCCATGGTGATACAGCTTTCCCAGGGAATGTCCAAAGGATGTTCCGGCACGGCTTGCTCTGGTGTTACGTAGTTTTCCCATTTTCCGGGAACCGTACGATCCACTACAATGATGCCCGGTTGATTTTGGCGTGCCATTTTACCAATCCGATCCATGTCGATATCTTGTTCTACCTTAATGGTACGCTGCCATTCCACGGTGGGATCTATAGTTTTAAAAGGTCTTACCCAGCCACCATCGAGCCACAGGATATCAACTTTGCCATAGTTAGATGTCAATTCATTTAGCTGATTATAGGTAAAGCTTTTGTATTTCTCCCAACGCTCCGGATATTTGAGCGGATCGTAGTTTACATTCCGATCTTTCGGAGGAAAGTAGGGCCACCAGTAATATTCTGTATGCCAGTCGGGTTTGGAGAAGTATGCCCCTATTTTAAATCCGTCGTTTCTAAAGGTGTTAAAGATTTCCTTTGTGACATCTGCTTTTGGGTTTGTCGAAAAGGGTGTATTTCCAGAGGTGATCTTATAATCCGATTCTTTGGTGTCAAACATTGCAAAGCCATCATGGTGTTTTGTCGTAAATACAACATATTTCATACCCGCAGCTTTGGCTGCATTCGACCATTTTTGTGGGTCGAAGTCTGTGGGATTGAACGTTTTCTGTAGGTTTTCGTAATTTTTGACATATTCGTAGTAGCTTTCCCCGTGTTCGGGCTTACGCTTCGTCCAACCTTCATCTTCAGGACAGAGACTCCAGCTTTCTACAATACCCCATTGGCTGTATGTACCCCAATGCATAAAAAGACCGAATTTCAAATCTTGCCAGTTATCCAGATTGGCAATTACCTGCGGATCGGAAGGTTTTTGATATCCTGCGGACACGTTGTGTTCTTGTGGATATGCCGAAAGATAAAATAGACTTGTAAATAATAAGACGATGTTTATTTTGCCTGTGTGTGCCATATTTGGATGAAATGTTATTGTTGACTCTTTAAAAATACAAATTATTGATTGAATGTCAGTCATTGTTCAGGTTCTAATTTTCTTACCTGACCTAACTGGATAAGGGTTGTGTCTCATCCAATCGAATTAGAGTTGGACTGTTGCGCCTTCCTTCAGATTCAATTTAATGGAGCTCCCACTGATTACTATAAAAACCTGTAGCTACTACATCATCCGCTCCGCTCTTTAACATGCCAAAACGGAAGAACATATAATCGGGGAAACCACTGGCTCCGGCAAAGTATTGATTGGCAGTAGCGGCATGCATACCTTTGATACCGGTACCTGTAATTACACCGACTGTACGTGTATCGCTTCCTGGTTTCTTCCAGGTAAAGTATCCGCCGAGATCCTCTCCGCTGTATTGTTTATCACCGAGTTTGATACCTGATGCATCAACTGATACCGGACAACCTGCAAGCAGTATAGACCAGACACGGTTTGTTTTTGCATTACCGATAAGGATGATGTTATGATCGCGGTATTTATCCGCTTGAAATTCCTGATCGGCAACGATTTCAAAAGCGCCATTGCCCCGGTAGTACCAGGATTCTGCGTCGTATCTCGCTTTGGCCAAAGCCCACTTGTTTTCTTCGACTGTGCCGTTTGTGCCATATACATACACCATCCGGTGATTGAAAGCTTCTTTAAAAATTCCATTCCGATGCGGGCCTTTGTCTTCTTCTGATGGTTTTTCTACGACTTGCCAGGTGGTGGTGTTTTTTTGAAGATAGACAAATGGATTGTTGTGTTGTGGTGTATAGCTGAGTTCATTAAGGCTGTCCAATAAGATCTGTACGGATCCTTTTTTGGAGAAGATGCTTAAATCCAGTTTCAACAGCTCAATATTATCTGTTTTACCCGTTATAATGCGTCTTTCTACATCACGGTCAAGCACAATGTGTGAATAAGCTAGTGCCTGCTGTTGCTGTACAATGGTCGCCCAATAGTACGATGGGGAAATATTAGGGTTGGCTGTTTTGAAATCGATCGTATGAACGTCCATATCGGCTTTGCGCTTGTGCCATTTGAAGTAATCGAATAAGGGTTTCCAATCCACGCTTTCATTACTGTACCAATGCGATCCGCCGGGGTATTCGTAATAACTGAAATTCGGATGAAATTGACCTAATATCTCGCGCATCTGCCTTGCATAGTATACAGGCACGGTACGATCGGCATCGCCATGCAGTACGTATACACCAAGAGGTTTGTAGTTCGTCGCGTAGGCAATGACATCACTTTGGTTGCTGGAGCGCAAGAGGATATTTTCCATTTCGTTGCGTCCTTGATCCGGTATAACTCCATCAGCAGAACCATATCCTTTGAGGGTGGGATATCCGGCACAAGGCGCGATGGCTGCCCATTTGTCGGGGTAGGTTGCACCTAAGAACCAGGTGCCATGTCCGCCCATGGAGTGGCCGGTAAGATAAATACGTTGTGAATCGGGCTGTAGCGTTTGTTTGGCCAATGTGAGCACTTCCAGGGCATCAAGACGACCCCAGTCTTCCCAATTGAAACCGCGCGGACGTCTATTGGTCGGAGCCACAAGGGTTCCCCAGTCTTTGGCTTTATAAGCTTGTGCCTGTCCGATGGCTTCCACGCCGGCACCGTGTACGGAGAAGAACAGGGCATCGTTGGCCTTTTCGCCTCCTATGGCGGGATTTATAGCATAGTATTGTACGCTTCCGTCGATTTCGCTGATAAAGGTAACCCGATAGGGCTTGTCTGCCTTTAGACTGCGCAGGCTGATTTCCTGTTCATCCAATGTTTTGTTTTTTCGGGATAACGTCATGCGGACGGTAACATCCCCGGCCTTACTTACATGCGAGGCGTTAAGTGGCGCTGCAATCTTTCGGGTGCTATATGGTGGGATGGCGGGTACGGCCGCTGTTGCTGCAATGCCATCGATACTGCTGTTTATCCGAAGGTCTTTAAGTGTTTCCGCTGATGTATTGACGACGACTATGCCGGCGACAAGATGTTGTTGATCTTTGCCCAATACGACATCGGGCAAGGTGGTATCTTCGGTTTGGATGTAGACGGGGTTAGCAGGGAACTGAAGCTGCGCGCTAACGAGCATGCCGCGGATATAGAAAGCATTGATTCCCTTTTTTAATTTTACCGGGATATTCATCCAGCCCATTCGATAGGGGTCTCCGGCATGTAATTCACCATCAAATAATACCGCACTATTTCCTTTTACATTTAGTACAGCATCTTGGGCTTTGGATGCCTGATAAGTAATATAGAGGTAGCCTGTGCCAATTCCGCGCTGTTGAAAGGTAGTTCGTTGGTTTGTCGCTGTCGGGGAAGTTCTTTCGATTCTTCCCGGTCCTGCCGGGTTATTGGGATTACGAAGGTTACCACCTGCGCCAGGGGAAGGCCTAAAAAAGCCGGAAGTATCGGCTTCTAATGATATCCAGCTAGATTGTTCTGTGCCTTGCTTGCCAAGTATGTTTTGTCCTGCTTTAGGCTGGGCAATCGCTCCGTTGTAATAGTTCCAAAGAAACTCATCGGTATAGATGGCCTCCCGGCCGTAATTGAAAGGGAGTGGCAGGTAAAGTGCTTCTTTGAATAGGTGAGTGCTTTGTGCGTAAGCTGATCCGGGTAAAAGATTTAGTATACCTATTGTAATCAGATATATTCTAAAAAGGAGGGAATAGGTGACTTTTTTCATGAAATAATGATATAATTTTTTCAACACGTATTAATATACGAATAATCAGCGATCGGAGTAACATATTTTTCTTGCAGGTGCCAATATACCTGTCTTTTGCTAGATATAAGCTCTTTCGTCTTAAATGATTAAGCAGTAGTAAATTATTAATTACTACTGCTTAATGGGGTTGTTTATCCTATATAGCGTTTTTCAGGATTAGTTGTTCTACTCATAATTATAGTCTGACCAATAAGGGTTAATATTTCTCAAAGATTGAGGAACCCAAAAAATTGGAGAAGTAAAATTATCCTGATCCCGCACAGTAGCATAGTTATCGGGGTTATTCTGTTGCTCTGCGGTTGGGTACCTCAACCGTTCGGGTAGAGGGGTCATGACTTTTCCTGCAAAGGTCATGGGTTCTAATTTTGGATGACGTGTTCTCCTTAGCTCGGTCCATAGTTCGTAGGGACACATAATGTTAAGATGTATGAACTTTTGTTGCATGATGATCTCCATCTTATCTTCGATATTGGATTTGCTGCTATACCGATTTGCAATGAAGGTCGCATAAGTATTAATGGTCGTCGCATTTGGCTTTTCGGGATCCAATAGTGGGTAACTGATTTTATTATCTGTAACATAATTGCTCTCCGCTTTTCTGGCGTACCAAAAATCTGTCGAATTATTTATAGCGTCCTTGATATGGTTTTCAGCGCTTTTTCCGGTATTGCCAAGCCCTTTGAGTGCAATTTCCGCAAGAATTAGATCAACTTCCGCTTTTGTCATCATGTAAACCGGGAAATATTTGTTCAGGGTGATAGTCGCGAAATTATACATCGATCTTGAATTTTGATTAAAATGATCTGCTAACGATCCGGTTGGCCCCCCGACATAATATTGCTCTCCGCCATTATAGATTGGTTTTTGGGCATCTGCATCCATACTGACACCTTGATAATCACCTATGTTGTTTTCGAAGTCACTATGTTTAGTCGGAAGAGCGATAACAGGTAATCTGGGGTCATCGACACCAGGTTCGTATTTTGTATCGCCATGATTCATTCGTCGCATAATAATATTCGGGATAAAGGTGCCGGGCCATGCTTCGTTCAAGCCCCTAACCCACTCGCCTCCGCCTCGAACATCTAAATCATAAGGCATCCGCCATGTCATGTCAGCTGTAGGTAGTGCATTTGAATTTAATACGGCACTAATGTGTTGCTTAGCGACAGCTTCTTCGACTCCTGAGATGCGTAATGCATATTTTAACCTTAGTGCGTTGATATACTGCACCCATTTGTTAATATCCCCGCGGAATGCAATATCCTGATTGGCAAAAGTGGCGACAGCCGACGAGCTCATTTGTGCGTAGACGGAAGGCAATTCTTGCGCAATATGTTCAAGATCATTCAATACGCTTACATATATTTCTTTTGGATCATCGTATTTAGGGAAAAATAGCTTTTCACTTCCCCTGAAGGCTTCCGAATAGGGGATGGAATTATAAAAATCTACAGTCAGCAAAGCCGCATAGTCTTTTATCACGGTAACCAGATGAAAATAAATGATATTATCATCAAGCTCCTGACCTGAGACTTTTCCGATGTTGTCTTTTATGACAGCCCAAGCATTTGCACGTTCATAGAAAGCCCTCATTCTATTTTGCCAAAGCTGGCCCTCACTTCCAAAACCATCAACGCCTGATAAGTCATCATACAAGCTATACCATGCGTATCGATCTGTTATGTAACGTTGTGCAATTTGTGAATAACCGGAAACTCCCATGGCACCACTTCCTGCTATTTCCCACCACCACTCACCGTAGTCTTGCACATAAAATTTCCATTGGTATAAAGTGGAAGTAAAAAGTCCACTAAACAAATTACCGGTTTTATCGTAAATCTCCGGATTAGCAAACTCGTCTTCAAGTTTTTTTTGGCAGCTTACGAATGTTGTGCATGCTACTAATAGATATATAATTAACTTTTTCATTTTTGTTTTCTTTTGAGATTAGAAACTTACATTGACACCAAACGTAAATGTCCGAACTGAAGGATAAAAGGAATTCTCAATATATGATTGTGCGCCAAGTGTTCCTTCCGGATCTATATTAGGTATAGTCTTGTAAAGATAACCCAGGTTTCTCGCAGCAGCAGTCAGTGTTAACTTTTGCAATTTCATTCTTTCAGACATTTTTTGTGGTATGGTATAAGAGATAGCTAGTTCCCTTAGTTTAATATAGTCATTTTTGAACAACCTGTCAGGTGGCCATGAAGTTCCCATATCATTGATATAAGTTGAATAGTAAGCTGGCGCGCTAACGATAATGTCGTTATTTTCGTATCCGTTGGCTGTCGCTTTTACCCCGTCAAGGATGATACCGTCATGGTATATAATTCCATCTGCCGAGGCCGAAGGAGCTTGCGCGCTGTGTTCCGTACGAATTTTGTTACCATTGTTGTCTATATAATATGCGATACCTCCTGTTTGTTCGTCACGACCAAATAGACTCTGTTTAATTACTCCTGTACCCATTAAGTAATTATTGGTATAAGAGAATACGGAGCCACCGAATTTATAGTCTAATGCAATGTGGAAATTGAACCCTTTCATGAAGAAGTCGTTCATGATTCCTCCGAAAACATCCGGATTTACATTTTTGCCAATATAAGTTACATCGTCAGAAAGCTGGTACAGACCATTGGCACCTACTATTCTATTGCCGCTATCATCCCTGCGGTAGTCGTAGGCTTTTATTTCGCCTATACGCTTGCCCTCTTCAGCAAACACTTGAAATCCGGAATTACCCGTGATATATTTCTGTGTAATGCCCGGATAGAGGTCGATAACTTTTGAGAATTGATTTGCAGCTGTAAGTGTTACGTCCCATCTGAATTTTTCGCTTGCCATTGGAGCAGCTTTAATAAATACCTCTGTTCCCCAGTTTCTTAAATTACCCGTATTGATCTTTGCCGAAGAATATCCGGTTGATGCCGACAGAGGTTGGGATACAATCTGGTTGTAAGTATTGTTGTTATAGAAGGAAAAATCAACTTCCAATCGGCTTCTTTCAAACCATCTGGTGTTAAAACCAATTTCGACCTCTCGCTTACGGAATGGTTTTATCATTTCCAGAAACAGTGAGGAAGGAGGGGTTACTGTTACCGGACCATACGAATAAGGGAGCTGACCTACGCTAAAGATGTTATTGGCAAAATAGCGATCGCCTGTTGCAGTGTAAGGGCCACCACCGACATCGGCCCATGCAAGTCGAAGTCTACCGTGTTGTAGTTCAGGAATAACAATATCATCTGAAAAGTTCCATGTATAGGATAATCCCGGGTAGAAGTAGGAATTGTTGGGCGATTGAAGCGTAGAATTCCAGTCATTCCTTGCTTGTATCTCTAAATAATGTTTGTTTTTGTAAGATAGCGTAGCCGAGCCGAGCATGCTGTATAATACATCTGATCCCCGGCCATTACCCATGACCATACCTCTTGCACCTGCAGTCGGCCAATTCGCAATGTCGGCATTGTTTAATGAGAACCAATCAGGATATAGTAAGCCCATATTACCTGTTGAGGTGTACATGTTGTTGTCAGTTATCTTTTGATAGGCGCTTCCTATGAAACCAAAAAGTGACCAATCATCGCCAAAGGTATCGTCATATTTTATCAAACCTTGATAGTTCTGTACCGACACATTTCTTTTCGTCCATCTATATCCGCCTCCCGTTCTTACTGGATTCAGGCGGGTTATTTTATTTTGTGTCACAAAATCAGTATTGGTATAGTCTATAGATGCCTGACCTATAAAAGACAATTTCGAAGTGAACTGAAGCGTTGTTCTGATAGAACTTACTAAGTGAAACTTCTTATCATTATCATTATTGTCGTTCTGTTCCCAAAGGACATTAGATACGGCATTGGGCCAGAATCCGGGAGAACCACCAGCTAATCCCCAGGGCTCTAAGTCCTTCCGAAAGCCGTCCGCATCATGATAAAATTCACGCATCCAATTATAGTCGTAATCTCTGTTTAAGCCGGTCGCAACCCATTGTTGGATATTTGGCCTACGGTTGTTGGTGTTAACACTATATAGATTGTTAACAAATTCGAAATTAGCAAAAGAGGAGGGCTGAAAATTACCATTAAAGCTAAAAGTATGCTGCTTTTGATTAAAGCCCGGTAAAATATCATTATACGTATTGGTCGTATAGGAAGCCCTCGCACTCCCGATCTCACCGCCGCCAGCAACAGCAATATTCGTACGATTGTTTACTGCATTATCAAAGAAATCAATAAAATTGTTTGGATATGCCTTATAGGTACTCATCGTGCTATCATAAAGTGCGATCTGGCTATTATCGAATCGCGGGCCAAAGCTATACCTGCTTAAAGGTAGTCTACGAATATCATTGCCATTGATATTGATGTATTGCAGGTCATTTGTAGAGGCACCCGATCCAAATTCGTTTTGGAAGTCGATAAAAGTAAATGGTTTGTCTACGCTCAATTGTTGGTTGATAGTGATACCAAGCCCCCTTGTTTTGCGTCCGCTTTTTGTGGTGATCAATACGACTCCGTTAAGCGCTTGACTACCATAGAGTACGGTGGCTTTTGCACCTTTTAAGATTTCGATGGATTCAATGTCCTCCGCATTAAGATCGTTGATGCCTGACCCCAAATCGAATGAATTTAGTGGATCATAGCCTCTCGACTCCATGGAAGAACTTTCATCATACATAGGTACTCCATCTACCACAAACAGAGGGCGGGTATTTGTGCCTGATTCCAATCCGGCTGCGCCACGAATCCGGATGTTAACCCCTGCTGTAGGGCCACCTGAACCGATATTAACACCTACACCAGCGGCTTTACCATACATTGCAAGAAATGGGTTTTCAGTAGCGCCTGCTTTGGTTAGGTCATCTGCGGTTATTGTTGCAGTTGCATAACCTATCGATCTTTTTTCTCGCTTAATACCAAGAGCCGTTATCACCACTTCATCAATAGACTCTTCTTCTTTCTGTAGCGTAACATTTAAGGTTGTTCCTGAAACAGTTCGTTCTTGAGGAGCATAGCCAATTATGGAAAAACGTAATTTTTCACCGTTTGTCGCTTGGATACGGTATCGGCCGTTGGCATCTGTTTGTGTAACCCTTGACGTTCCGGGTACACTTACTGTTACATCGGGAATTATCCCGTTCGCATCTGTTACTGTTCCCGTAACAGATTGTTGTGCAAATAAAGTCGTTATGCTCAGGAGCATGAACAACGATAAATAGCAGCTTTTTAGGTAAAATTTGCTCATTGTGTTTGTTGTGTTAAGTTAATAGAATCATCTAATTTTAAATCTTTCCATTCGGAGTGTTCTACTGCGATGCAGGCAGCACCCAAACGTTGTGCGTTTTTTAGTTTTGATATTTCGACTGTTGTGTCTTCGGATAGCCTATGGATGCTGAATTCTAGTACAGCACTTTGAATCTGATGAGATAATACAGCCCCCGCTTTTGCGCCTCTACCGCTTATTATTATTTTTGCCGGATTGATGATGTGCATTAACGTGGCTACACCCTTTCCTAGCATATACCCGATTTTGTTGATAGCCTCAATAGCAATTTGATAACCACTTATCGCCGCATCTAGTAGATTATCGACTGTCTTCTTAATATTAGGAACACTTTTTCCAATATTGCTGCTTAAATCAGCTATGGATTGCGGATTCGTAAAATATAGACTTTTTAAAATGGATAACTCAAGGTTCATTGGGCATTAATTTAAAAACTATGTTAAAGATATGTTAAAATAAATTAAACTTCAAAATACTTTTGTTTTTTTTTATAAAGTTTTTTAAAGAAATCATCAAAAAACTTATTCTTTCATCCGATTTTAAAAAGTATTATATTCGTCATTACAATATTAACCTATAAAAATACCGAGGTATCTTCGTAGGTGACAAATTCTACATAATGAAACAACGTTATTATTCTTTGGACGTATTTAGGGGTGGCACTGTGGCTTTGATGATCTTGGTAAATAACCCGGGAACATGGGGGCACATGTTTAAGCCGTTAACCCATGTTCCCTGGCATGGTTGTTCGCCAACCGATCTGGTGTTTCCATTTTTTCTATTTGCAGTGGGAAATGCGATGTCTTTTGTGATCCCTAGATTGCAAGAAACAGGGGCTGCTGCGTTCTGGAAGAAAGTAATCAAAAGATCAGTACTTATTTTTGCAATTGGGCTATTCCTGAATTGGTGGCCATTTGTGACCTGGGTAGGTAATGAATTGTATTTCAAAGAATGGATTAATAGTATGGATCCTACTAAAGGTGTACGAATCTTTGGTGTATTACAACGGATTGCTGTCGCCTATTTTTTCGCATCTATCTTGGTTTACTATTTTAGGCCCCGCATGTTAATTTATATTTCAGCGGCAATTCTGTTGGGTTATTGGGCTTTTTGCGCTTTTTTGGGTGGAGCAGATCCGTATTCTCTGGAAGGCTGGTTTGGAACAGATATTGATAAAAAAATCTTAGGGGTCGCACATGTGTACAAAGGCGAGGGGGTGCCGTTTGATCCGGAAGGTTTAGCGAGTACTTTGCCTGCGATTGTGCAAGTTGTTTTTGGCTATTTAGCAGGTGTGTATATCAAAAATCAAGGACAGGTAAATTGGTTGTGGACGAAAGTCTCAACAAGTAAAGAACCTCATTTTAAATTGCTGTCCGGACTCTTGGTAACAGGATTTATCCTTCTTATATCTGGATGGGTATGGTCGCTGGGTTTTCCGATAAATAAGAAAATATGGACGAGTTCGTATGTGTTATATGCCACCGGACTGGGTATAATGACAATTGGAGGGATGATTTGGTATATTGAGGTACAGGGCGTAAAAAATAAATTAACGCAGTTTTTTGATGTATTCGGTAGAAATCCGTTGTTTATATTTGTGTTAAGTGGTTTGCTGCCGCGTTTTCTCGGTTTGTTTCGTATTGCGGATGGAATAGGTGCGAATGGTGAACCGAACTATATAACTGCACTTACTTGGTTTTACCGAAATGTGTGTGCTGAAATTCCAGGGCCACCCGAAATAGGATCCTTTGTGTATTCTCTTTGTTTTCTTGTGCTGATGTGGGCAATATGCTATGGGTTGGACAAGAAGGGGATTTATGTTAAAGTATAATTGTGAATTACAAATTAGGAGACAGGAGTTGGTTGCTAGTGTCTTAATTAAGTGATTGACTTTTATTGCTTTTTACTTTTGATTTTTGACTTATTACTCCTATCTTTGCATCCAATTAATTAAATTTTTAACGCTTTAATATTATTCAAGAGATGTATTTAAGTAAAGAGTACAAAGCTGGTATCTTCGAAGAATTTGCAGGTGCAGCAGTAAACACAGGTTCTGCAGAAGGACAAGTAGCTTTATTTACTAAAAGAATTGCTCACTTAACAGAGCATTTGAAAAAAAACAGAAAAGACTTTAACACACAACGTTCACTTCAAAAATTAGTAGGTAAACGTCGTTCATTATTAGCTTACCTGTACAAAAAAGATATCGAAAGATACCGTGCCATTATCAAAGGCTTAGGTTTACGTGATATCATCAAATAAGCTTTTAGAAAAAATGCAAAGGCCACTTACATTCGTAGGTGGCTTTTTTTTTGAAATGAAGTTTTATGATCGTTGGTAGTATCGTGTGGTGTTATGAAGGTTTTTTGTTAAATTATAACTACCTTTGTGCAACTAAAAAAGTAAAATATAATTAGATGTATTCCACAATTGACGCAAGATACATCACAACAAGAAAACAATGAGTTACAACGAAAAAAAAGTTACAATTGACTTAGGCGGAGATTTAGCGCCTATCGAATTGTCTACTGGTAAATTAGCGAAACAAGCGGATGGTTCAGTAGTCTTAAAACAAGGTGATACGATGCTTTTGGCAACAGTAGTTTCCTCAAGAGAAGCGAAAGAAGGTGTAGATTTTCTGCCATTATCAGTCGATTACCAAGAGAAATATGCGGCTACCGGCCGTATACCTGGAGGTTTTTTGCGTCGTGAGGCAAGATTGTCCGATTACGAGGTCTTAATTTCTCGTTTGGTAGATAGAGCTTTACGTCCATTATTCCCTGAAACATACCACGCAGATACACAGGTGATGATTTCACTTATTTCTGCGGATAAAGATATTATGCCCGATGCGTTAGCAGGTTTGGCAGCTTCAGCGGCTTTAGCAGTGTCGGATATTCCTTTCAACGGTCCCATTTCAGAAGTACGTGTAGCGAAAATCGATGGTCAATTAGTTATTAATCCTCGTCTTTCTGCGTTAGCAAATGCTTCCTTGGAATTTATCGTAGCGGGTTCCGCTCAGGATATCGTGATGGTAGAAGGTGAAGCGAACGAAATTTCAGAAGCTGAAATGGTGGAGGCAATTGCTTTTGCGCATGATGCAATTAAAAAACAAGTTGCTGCTCAGATTGAATTGGCAAACTTGGTGGGATCGACAGTAAAACGCGACTTCAACCATGAGCCTTCAAATCCAGAATTGCGTGAGGCGATATATGCTGCTACGTATGATAAAGTATATGCAATTGCAGCTTCTGCTTCCGCAAAACATGATCGTTCGGATAAGTTCGCTGAAATTTTTGAAGAATTTAAAACCGCTTTTGGCGAAGAAGTGGATGATGAAACAAAATTCCTATTAAAGAAATATTTTCACGATGTACAATATGATGCGGTTCGCAATTTAGTATTGGATGAAGGAAAGCGATTGGATGGACGTGATGTACGTACTGTTCGTCCGATTTGGTCTGAAGTTGATTATTTACCCGCAGCACACGGTTCAGCTGTGTTCACACGTGGAGAGACACAATCCTTGACTTCTGTTACGTTGGGTGCTAAGGATGATGAACAAATGATTGACGGTGCGTTCATCAACGGATATAATAAATTTATTTTACATTATAACTTTCCAGGATTTTCAACTGGCGAGGTAAGACCGAACAGAGGTGCTGGTCGCCGTGAAATTGGTCACGGTAACTTAGCGATGCGGTCGTTGAAAAAGGTATTGCCATCCGATGCAGAAAATCCGTATACGATTCGTATCGTTTCTGATATCTTAGAGTCAAACGGATCTTCATCAATGGCAACGGTATGTGCCGGTACGTTGGCCTTATTGGATGCGGGTGTGAAATTAAAAGCTCCTGTATCGGGTATTGCAATGGGTTTAATCACGGATGAAAAAACTGGAAAATATGCTATTTTGTCTGATATTTTAGGTGATGAAGATCACTTGGGCGATATGGACTTTAAAGTTACAGGTACTGAAAATGGTATCGTAGCCTGTCAGATGGATTTAAAAATAAATGGTTTGAAATGGGAAGTGCTTACGCAAGCATTAGACCAGGCGAAAGAAGCACGTCTTCATATCTTAGGCGAAATGAAGAATACAATTGCTGCTCCTCGTGAGGATTATAAACCACATGCTCCTCGTATTATTCAATTGACAATCGATAAAGAATTTATCGGTGCAGTTATCGGACCCGGTGGTAAAATTATCCAGGAAATGCAACGTGAAACTGGCGCCACAATTTCTATTGAAGAAGTGGATAATAAAGGTATTGTACAGATCTTTGCAGATAATAAAGCTGCCATCGATGCTGCCACTACGCGTATTAAAAACATCGTAGCTAGACCTGAAGTAGGTGAAATCTATGAAGGTAAAGTGAAGTCGATCATGAACTTTGGCGCATTCGTTGAGATCATGCCGGGTAAAGATGGTTTATTACACATCTCTGAAATCGACTGGAAACGTCTTGAAACCATGGATGGTGTGTTAAAAGAAGGTGATATGGTAACGGTTAAGTTATTGGATATTGACAAGCAGGGTAAGATGAAGCTTTCCCGTAAGGCATTATTACCTCGTCCTCCACGTGAAGACAAGCCTAAGCAAGATCAGGCATCTGCAGCACCGTCTGCTGATGCTCCCCAAGCTTAGTTTAAAGTTTTATTAGATATAGAAAGGTCCGCTTACCGCGGACCTTTTTTTATGCAATTACTTGAAGAGTGTTTCTTTTGTTAAAATAAAGGTTTTATTTAATCAATTTTTTGACCCTCGCATTGCCTTTCCGTCGTTGCCACGACAGGGCCTTCATTTTTTTCTTGATAAAAAAACGAAGCAAAAAAATCAAGGCTTTATCGTATTTGTTGTTCCGGCTACGCGATGATGCAGTGCGCAGCTCTTAGGCCGCCACCCCACTCTGTCCCACGGCAAGGGCTGAGACCTGCTTGGTTAAGTGCTGATCGTACGTTTCTGCAACACATCATCTGCTGCCTGCACGTCCAAATCCGCTTAGGCCGTCTTTTTTCAATTCAGCTGAAGTATTATAATAATCATATAACAATGCACTATCCTTTCATATTCGACAAATGTCGCCTGTGAAGCTTTTGGCAATGGCAATAGGAGGCACTATCCTTACGGCCAAAAGGTTCGAGCGACACGCTCCTGCCTGCCGGCAGGCAGGTTTGCATACTTTTGGCAAGACAAAAGTATGGACCAGTCGCGGTCTGAGCGACAAAGACACTGTATAAATTAAACCTTCTATTATTTCAATCAATACCAATCAAAAAACCTTAATCCTTTAATAAATCCGGCCTACGCTCTTTGGTTCTTAATAATTGCTGTTCATCACGCCATTCAGCAATTTTGGCTTCATGACCACTTAGCAATACAGCAGGTACTTTATGTCCGCGCCATTCAGCAGGTCTCGTGTAGATGGGGGCATCAAGTAAACCGTCTTGAAATGAATCTGACAATGCAGAGGTTTCATCTGATAGCACACCGGGTATAAGTCTAATAATAGCATCGACAACTATTGCCGCAGGAAGCTCGCCTCCGGATAATACGTAGTCGCCTATAGATATCTCCTTGGTTACAAAAATGTCGCGGATACGTTGGTCAATACCTTTGTAATGGCCGCATAATATCATTATATTTCCTCTTGTAGAAAGCTCGTTTGCAATATCCTGATTTAAAGTTACACCATCAGGGGTCATATAAATTATTTCATCGTACTTGCGTTCACTTTGTAATTTTTCGATACAAGATGCAAAAGGATCGATTTGCATCACCATCCCCGATCCACCCCCGTAGGGATAATCATCTACAGATTTTTGTTTGTTTTGTGCATACTCCCGCAAGTTATGCACATGAATTTCTGCTAATCCCTTTTTTTGTGCACGTTGTAAAATGGAATGTGCAAAAGGGCTTTCTAATAAAGAAGGCAATACGGTAATGATGTCAAATCGCATAGTGCAAATATAATTAAAAAGGAAGTAGGAAGAACAATCTACGGGAGCAGTTGTTACAAAGTAGTAAAACCTAAAATTTAAGTGATAGTTGTCATTTTTTTAATGAAATAGGCAAATATTAATAAATAATTGTCTGAATTAGAAAAATAACACTGTTTTAATGAAAGATTAATATGCTAGCATAATTTTTTGAAAAATACTTGCATAAACAACTTTCCATAGTTACATTTGTATGTTTTAATAAATTTTAACAGTCCGAATATTTAAGTATATCCGGATATTAACTAAACACAACAAACATATGAAACAAAAATTACTCAGTTTTTTTCTAGTGTTAACATGCCTGGTAGGGGTGTCGTTTGCACAGAATCGTCAAGTGAGTGGTAAAGTAACATCAGCTACTGATGGTGCTCCTGTATCTGGAGTGTCCGTTGCGGTTGTTGGCACATCCACTGCTACACAGACGGATGGATCAGGAAACTACTCACTTTCTGTTCCCGCAAATTCAACATTATTGTTTTCTTACATTGGTTACGTTTCGCAACGTATACCTGTAGGAACTCAATCTGTATTGAATGTGCAATTAGTTGACGATGAGACTTCTTTGGACGAAGTAGTGGTTGTGGGATACGGTACGCAATTAAAAAGAAATGTAACTGCTGCTGTTTCCACTATTGGCGCCAAAGATTTAAAAGACCAGCCGGTAGCAAGTATAGAACAAGCCCTTCAAGGTAGAGCCGCCGGAGTTCAAGTCTCGTCAGGGGGAGGTAGGCCAGGTGCCCCAATATCTGTTCAGATTCGGGGACGGTCTTCTATTAATGCGGGAAACTCTCCTCTTTATGTTGTTGATGGGGTTATACTCCCTTCAAATAACAATTTCACACCTAATACCGTGGGGTCTGGTATTTCACCATTGGCAAACTTAAACCCAGAAGATATTCTTTCAGTAGAAATCTTGAAGGACGCTTCTGCAGCCGCTATCTATGGGTCTCGGGGTTCTAATGGTGTTGTTTTAATAACTACAAAGGGAGGAAGTAAACATGGGAACTCTGTAATTGCAGCTTCTGCATACACTGGTTTCCAATCTCTTACAAGCAGGCCTAAATCGTTAAGCTCATCAGAATATAGGGCACTGTATAACGAAGCTAGAATTAATGGGGGCGGGACTGCTATCTTTTCGAATGAGGAAGTAGCAAACCCTGAACATAATGTTAACTGGTTGGACGAAGTAATCAGTGATAATTCAAGAATAAATAATGTTCAGTTGTCTATTACCTCAGGTGGAAATGATAAAACGCAGTTTTATACATCATTTAACTATCTAAGCCAAGATGGAGCTTTGAAGAAAGGTAGTTTTGAAAGGTATGCACTAAGGACAAACATTACACATCAGGTAAATAGCTTTATCACGTTAGGTTCCAATTTGGCATTGTCTAGAACATTAAGGGATGAAACACCTGTGGATAATAGTATTTATTCTCCATTTCCTCGATCTTTAGTTGCTAGACCGGATCAGCCGATTTACAATGCTGATGGTAGCTATGCAATTAATAGCTATAATAATCCAGTGCAGATGTTCGAATCAGACAACTTTGTCAATCTCTCTAATATTTTTAACGCTTCATATTTGGAGTTTAAAATTTTACCAGAATTAAAGTTTAAAACAGCTGTTGGTATTGATTATTCTTACTTGGATCAACGATTGTATCACCCTATTGTATCGCTATCTGGGCAAGGTTCAAATGGATCGGGTGCAGCAGGGTATGTTCAAACGCAGAATTATTTGACAACGCAGACATTGTCTTACAATAAAAAGGTATTTCAAGAAAGATTAAATGTTGATGCAATTGCTGTGTACGAATATCAATGGAATACTAGGGAAAATAATCGGGTAGACGGAAGTAATTTTCCTTCTGATTTAACACCATATTTAACTTCCGCGGCTGCAATTACAGGAGGAACTGCAAGTATAACAGATTTTCGTATTGAATCAATGCTAACGAGATTAAATTTAGCTTGGGAAAGTAAATATCTTCTTTCTGCGTCTATTAGAAGAGATGGTTCTTCGAAAATTCCGAAAGCGGGCAGGTATGGATATTTCCCTTCTGTTTCAGCGGGATATGTTATTTCGGAAGAGTCTTTCATGGACAACATAAAGTCTGCTGTCAGTTTCTTAAAACTTAGGGCAAGCTACGGTTCGACCGGAAATCAGGAGGGTATTGGTAATTTCGCCGCGATGAGACTTATCGGAAGTGGTTTCAATTACAACGACAGCCCAGGTTTAGCTCTTAGCGCGATTGGTAGTCCCAATTTAAAATGGGAAACCACAAATCAGTTTGATGCAGGTCTTGAAGTTGGACTTTTTAATAATAGAATAGAAGTATCTGCTGATTATTATGTAAAAAATACAAAGGACATCTTGTTAAATAGACCTATTCCTTCTACGACTGGATTTTCTACTATACTAGAAAATATCGGAAATATGAAGGGATCAGGATTTGATTTCCAAATTAATTCAAGAAATGTTGAGAAGGGGGATTTTTCTTGGACTACATCGCTTAATATTTCAACATATAAAAACGAAGTGACCAGCCTTTACAATGATCAGCCAATTGATGGGGCTTTCGCGACAAGAACTGCCGTAGGACAACCATTGGGTTCGTTCTTCCTAATTAAATCTTTAGGTGTTGATCCTAATACCGGGGATATGCTCTATGAGGATATTAATGGTTCAAATACTATTACTTCTGACGATAGACAGTTTCTGGGAAATCCGTTGCCAAAAATGTACGGTGGTATTAATAACACCGTAAATTATAAAAACTTTGATTTGGGAGTATTCTTTCAATATAGTTATGGTAACGATATATATAATCTGGGTGCCGAAGGACAAGGTGGATATGCGAGTATGGGAGCAAACCCCGAACCAACAAATATGTTTAAGGAATATTATGATGGCAGATGGACTGCTGACAACGTAGATGCTAAATACCCAAGAGCCGTTAATGGTGTTCGGGGAACTTACAATACGCAACGATCATCGAGATTCCTGGAAGACGGGTCGTACTTAAGATTGAAAAATATTACTTTGGGATATAATTTGCCTAAGTCGTTCATTAGTAAAGCGAAGTTTAGCAATGCGAGAGTTTATGTGACAGGATATAATTTATTAACATTCACAAAGTACAGTGGATTTGACCCAGAAGTATCTTCTGAGTTGACTGTTGCTAATTTGGGTGTTGATCAAAGTGCTATTCCTCAATTTAAATCATTTGTGATAGGTGTTAATATTGGCTTATAAAAGAATAAAGATGAAAATTAAAATAATAATTGCAATGGTAGGAGTCGCGACTGCGCTTTTATCTAGCTCGTGTAGTTCATTGGATTTGGATTCACAAAGTTCTTTATCGCCCGATTTAGTAGGAGGGCCTGAAGGGGAAAAACTTTTGACAGGGATATATGACGCATTTCAAAACGGAAATATTAATTCAGGATATTTCTATTTGAGTTACGTTACGGAAGATCTTTCTGCAGATAATTTGAAGTATCGTGCAACATTCTTTCAACATGGGGAAATCAATGACAATGCAATCCTTACAAATAATGTCTTGGTTTCAAGATACTTTAATGCGCCTTATGTTGGGATACAAAGAGCTAATGATTTAATCGAAATTGTTAACTCTTCACAGGATATTGATGAAACAATTAAGACTAAACTTTTGGGAAGCTCCTACTTTTTAAGAGCATTTGGATACTATAAATTAGTAACGCTTTTTGGACCTGTTCCAATTGTTAACAATCGCGATATTGTAAATGTGCCAAGAAATTCTGTTGATGAAGTTTATGACAAGATAATTGAAGATTTACTGCTGAGCATACAGAACCCTGTTCCATTTAGTAAGAGCGAATTTGTATCAGTAGAAGCTGCTAAAGCTCTTTTAGCTAGGGTATATTTGATTAAGAAGGATTATCCTAATGCGAAGAAGTATGCAGAGGAGGTTATTAATTCAGGAAACTTTTTAATTGAATCAAACTATGAAGCGATGTTTACAGCACCTTTCGAATCAAAGGAACATATTTTGAAATTTGTAAACACATCTACAGAAGGAGATAACGCATTAGATTATTTTTTACAACACCCTAATATGCCGGGAAGTGGTAGAGCCGAACTTCCTGTAGATGAATCTCTCGTAGGAGCTTATGAAGTAGGGGATACAAGAAAGGCAGCTTCTATCCAAGAGATCCCAGCACCAACAACCAATTCTGGTTGGTATTGTAAAAAATATCAGGATGCTGAAGGTAACGGAGCACATCCATATTATATCTTAAGGTTATCAGAAATGTATTTAATAGCTGCCGAAGCTCATTTCTTAAGTAATGGAAGTAATTCAACGGACACTTATGTGATAGGTAAATTCAATGATGTTCGAACTAAACGAGGACTTGCGGGGCTTGCTTCGGTGACATTACAAGATATTATTAAAGAGCGAAGAGTAGAATTTGCCTTTGAAAATTTAAGATGGATGGATATGAGAAGGACACCTTCGTCAAGTAATCCATCCAAATCTATGGCAACAGTATTTTTAGAAGAAAAGGGAAGGTCGGTTAATGACGAACTATATCCAATACCGACTTCAGCCATTGATACTAACCCTTTATTAACACCAAATAATCCAGGTTATAATTAGCGGATAAAGTAAATACGACTTAAGTCCAATAGCGGTCGGAAGAAATCTTCCGACCGCTATTATTATATACCAAATAGGTCTCTTATATTTTAAGTTTTATCGATCTGTTCAGGAGACTATACCCCTTAAAGTATCCGAAATCTCTACTGGCGACTTGCTGCCAGCCCCCGTTCCTAGGGACTTTCTTCTCCCTTTCTTCGGACGTTCTTCGGCCTGTATTGGGCGGGTGCGTTACCCCTGCCTTACCTTTGTCTTAGGGCTGCCTTACCTTTTCGTGGATAGGCCTAAGATAATACTAAGGTAACAGTAAGGAAAAACTAATATACCGGGCGAAGATACCCGCCTGTTGGTCAGAAGAAAAACCAGAGAAAACCAGAAGAAGATACTATCAAAAAAGTGCCGAATATCTTTGTCGTTATCAATACGAAATAAAAGCGGTTTTTATAGGTTTATTGTATGATTAACCTTTTTTCAGTCTTTAGCATAAAATGTATGCAAATTGTACTTGTAGATTAGATGGTCTCGGTTGGCCAGACCGACAAATTTTGTTTTTTTAAGTTGGAAATACATCTTTCCTGCAGGATATTTTGTGTGATCGTGTCTTGCTGGTCGTCAGATTAATATTTCCGATAAAAGAAACATTAGGAGATTGCGCTAATCCATTCGGGTTACAGCCCAATTTACCCTCCGGTATTTCCATTCCCTGTTTCTCATAAAACGTTTTCCAGTATTCATCTGTCACACCTGTTTCCGGATTTACAAAGGTCATCGGCTGCAAAGTAAAAACGTTATTCGTTCGAAAAATCCGTTCGATGTAATCGGAGCAGTAGAGACTACTATCATTTAAAACATAAGTGTAATTATAGGGCTTACCCAGGAGCTTCTTTGCCTGCTGAATAGCTAGAGGAATAGCTGTTGCATATTCTTCTGTTACACGAAAGACAGCAAGCCGTTGGCTGTCTTTTTTCTGATTTCGTACAAAATCCCAAAAATTTTCCCGCGCTGTTCCTTTTTTTCCGGAAGCGTGTAATACAAATAAAGAGTCGTTATCGATCTCCAAAAGAGCTACATGGTCGAAGGCAATATCCTTAGAGCGTTGTGTAACCCTATTAATGGCACCGGAAAGATTTTCCTCTTCTGCTCCGACAAAAATCAAATCGCCATTTTTCATCTCGCGGTGGCTAATCTGCTGTCCATAGCAAACACTTATAAATAGTAGTACGGTTATTCCACACAGAAACTTCTTCATACCAGTTTACCTATTCGCCAATATACTCACCTCCTGCGCTACTCGTCCGGCAATGTCCAAAAAGTATTGTGCTACCGCATCATCTGCATCCAATAATATCGGAAAACCATTATCTCCGGCATCAGCAACAGATTTCACAAGTGGGATCTCACCTAAGAACGGTACATTGTTTTTTTCTGCGAGATGTTTACCACCGTCTTTTCCAAAAATATAATACTTGTTTTCTGGCAATTCGGCAGGTGTAAAGTAAGACATATTCTCTACAATGCCTAAGATAGGAACATTAATCCCTTCCATTTGATACATGGCCATACCTTTGATAGCATCTGCTAAAGCCACATGCTGCGGCGTAGTAACGATAACTGCTCCCGAGATAGGGTAGGACTGCGATACCGTGATATGAATATCACCAGTGCCGGGAGGCATATCTACGATCAAGTAATCCAATTCACCCCAATCCGAATCATTAAACAGTTGTTTAATTGCGGAAGTAGCCATTGGTCCGCGCCATGGAATGGGTTGATTCGGGTCTGTAAAGAAACCGATAGACAAGAGTTTTAGCCCAAATTTCTCAATGGGTAATATTTTCGTTTTTCCATCTGCTGCTACTGCCGATTGTGGTTTTGCACCTTCCAAGCCAAACATAATCGGTAGGGACGGGCCGTAAATATCCGCATCTAATAAGCCCGTTTTAGCTCCTTTTTCCGCTAATGCTAGTGCTAAATTAGAGGCCACCGTAGATTTGCCTACCCCGCCTTTTCCGGAGGAAACTAATATAATATTTTTAATTCCGGACAGTTGATTGGCGTCGACACCCATCACCTTGGAAGTCATGTTGATCTCTACTTCCAGGCTTTTATCGACAAATAAGGCTATCGCATTGCGACATGCATGTTCAATATGGCCTTTCATCGGACAAGCGGGCGTAGTTAGTACAACGTCAAACTTGATTTTGTTGGGAAATATTTCAATATTTTGGATCATGTGAAGAGTCACCAGATCTTTCTTAAGATCGGGTTCTTCAACGTGACTAAGGGCGTGTAATACTTGTTCTTTTGTAATCATTTGATGCTGTCAAAATACAAATTTAAGCAAAGCAATACATAATCGTGTCATGAAGATGTTTTTAAGCAAATCGGTGCTGTTTTTTTATAAGATTTACCTTGGTCGACGACTATTGTTATCATAGGTGTCCGAAGAATAATGCGATGAGATATCTTCAGCAGGGGAGTGTGGATTCAAATGTACTATCACTGTCCATTAGTGAAAATTCATAGTCGTTCGCAATATATCTTCCACCTAATGGTAGTATTATCTCAATTATTAGCTACCTTTAGTCTTAGTTTAAATTCATGTACATTTTAGCATGTTCAGACATATCGGGAAAGGACGTACGTTTTCCCATAACCTTCGCTTAGCATCTCTTTTATCGGCGGTGGCCGGTATGGTCAATATAACGGGGGTGCTAGCTTTTCAAACGTTGACGACAAATCTAACAGGTCACTTCGCATTCTTTGCCGAAGAACTGTTTTTAAGAAGTTATACCAACGCGTGGGTATATCTCCTGTATGTACTGTGGTTTCTTTTTGGAGCTTTTCTTTCCGGCTTGCTCATGGAGAAGACATCCCAACTGAACCCACACGTGAGCTATGTAGCGCCTGTCTCTTTAGAAATCGTACTCTTAGTTGCGGTAGGCATATTAGGGAATATGGAAATTAGTGGTGTCTTGTTGTCATTCACTTCGCTTGCCTGTATGTTGTTATTTGCCATGGGGTTGCAGAATGCACTGGTGACGAAGGTGTCGCAGTCAGTCGTACGCACGACCCATCTTACAGGACTGTTTACCGATCTTGGAATCGAGCTGTCAAGACTTGTCTTGAGAAGCGATGGTACCAAGCAGAAGCAGCTATACAAAAGCATCCAACTCAAGTTAGCGATTATCAGTTGTTTTTTTGTAGGCGGTATATTGGGGGGATTTTGTCATCAGCATATTGCCTTGTCTACACTTTTTATTCCGGCCGGGTTGCTACTTTTTACGTTATGGTATGATCAACTCCTTTTCCGATATTACCGGATCATGCGTAGTATGAGGAAGCGTTGATGTCTAATATCCTTCAGCAATCGCTGTAAATACCTTTGCCCAATTCACATCAGCGACTTTCCGTCCTAGACGTACTATTACGAGGTTCTTATCCGGATTGACATAAATATATTGCCCAAGGATGCCCTGTGCCATGAAATCACCATTCTTTGTGGGTAGCCACCATTGGTATTGGTAGTGCCAGCTGCTACCGGCAGTAGTGTCTATTTTTGTTGAAACTTTTACCCAGTTTGTGGGCACGATCTGTTTGCCATTCCAATTGCCTTCGTGGAGGTACAGCCGTCCAATTTTTGCATAATCCCGCGCCACGGCATTGAGACAGCAAAATGTTTTCTCCAGACCCTTTTTCTTGCGATCCAGACTCCAACTTGTATCGTATTCCATTCCCAACGGACGCCAGATTTTTTCTTCTAAATACTGACTAACTGTTTTATTAGCAAGTGCGCGTTCCAATACCAGTCCAAGTAACTGCGAATTGCCACTTACGTATTCAAATTTGTTGCCGGGCGTATCTTTTAGTTTTAGCTTTTTGATCACTTTGCGTAGATTAATTCCATAGTAAAAGGTAGCTATCTCGCCAAATGGGTTGTAATATCCTTCATTAAATTTCAAGCCGGAAGTCATCTGCAATAAGTGCTCGATGGTGACCTCGTTGAATCCATTTTTGGAAAGTTCGGGAATATATTTAGTGATGGGGTCGTCGACAGATCCAATAAGGCCGTCTTCTAAAGCACAACCGATCAATATCGAAGTCACCGACTTCGCCATAGAAAAAGAAGGAACTACGGACGACTGATCATAGCCCCTGAAGTAGTTTTCGTATTTAATGCTGTCATTACGAATAATCATGAAAGCGACAGATTCATGTTCTGCTAGAAAAGTATCAAAGTCGTGACTTTGCTCTCTATAATCTATCTTTTTGGGGTAGTGTCCTTCCGTTGCAACAGCAAAATGAAAGGCGCTGTCTCCACGACTGATAGTACGGGATGGGAATTTTTTGTGGTCGTTGATATCCGCAAAGTTATAGACGATAAAACGTCCAATTTTGCAGGAGCTAAGTGTAAGGGTTAATAAGAGTAGGGCTAATAAATTGAGTTTCTTCATGATTTTAAAATGTCCGTCTTAGCAATTGAGGTTATGCAAATTGTAAAAGCTTAATGTCTATGTCAGCTAGTTTTGCCTATCGACCCATCCGAATACTTTTTGCAGGACACCGGTATTGCGGGCTCCGCCTATATTTTGCCTGATTTTTAGTTCTTCTTCGGCGACTTTTACAAATAATCCGTCTATCGCTTTTTGGGTAACATATACATTTAGGTCTGTGGTTACTTTATTGGAAGTAAGGGGAAGATTATTGTACGCTGATGTTAACTGTGTCCAATAACTGCTTACATTATTTTTACCTAATGCAGATTCAACAATCGGGCTAAATTTAGAAGTCAGTGTGGCAGAAGTTGTTCTCTTGAAAAAGATTGTTGCTGCATCCTGCTGTGTACCTAGTAAGATACTAAATGCATCGGTTACCGTCATTTGAGACAGCGAATTGACGAATACAGGAGCAGCTTCTTTTACGGCCGATTCAGCAGCTCTATTTAAGCTGGTAATAAAGTTGTCGACCAGTGATCCCATTCCTACAGAACGTAAAGTTTTCTCTATTTGCCGTGCTTCTGCAGGCATCAAGATTTTTACTGCTGCATTACCCAAAAAACCATCTTTGATGGATAGCGCATTGATGCTATTACTCAATCCGTTGCCCAATGCCTGTTTGATCCCTGTGACTGCTTCGGTCTGTGTAACCGCACCTGTTGTTGAGGGAGAAGTAGCTCCTGCAGTTGTATTTGGGATGGTGTTTGCAATTTGGCTCATGGTTTCACAACCCAAAAATAGCGGTAAGGAGATTGCACCTAGGGCGAGTAATTGAGCGATTTTTTTATTCATTACTTTCTGTTTGTTACGTATAATTATTCTTAGATTTTGTCTTATTTTTTTATTACTTTTTATCTTTCCCCATTCCACTCACCGTAAAATTGATCTAGAAACTGTTCCATGAATTCGTGACGCGTCAATGCGATTTGCTTGGCGGTATCCGTATTCATCTTATCTTTTAATAACAACAGTTTTTCGTAAAAATGGTTTATAGTAGGAGCGGTCGTATTTTTATAAGCTTGTTTGCTTTGTTTTTCTACAAATGGAATGTTCGGATTGTGGATCTCCCTGTTTTTGTATCCGCCATAACTGAACGCTCTCGCGATACCAATCGCACCAATAGCGTCCAATCGATCGGCATCTTGTACCACCTCCAACTCCTTACTGTGAAAGTTGACTTCACCCAATGAAGCCTTAAAAGACATGTTTAAAATAATCTGTTGTACATGTTCAACAATGGAAGGATGGACGCCTATAGAGGTTAAAAAATCACCCGCTATACGTGGACCGATGGTTTCGTCCCCATTGTGGAATTTGCTGTCTGCGATATCGTGCAATAGCGCAGTAAGTTCGCACACCAGCGCATCTGCTTCTTCTGTTTGCAGTATCAACTTTGTATTATTCCATACACGTTGAATGTGCCACCAATCATGTCCTGATTCAGCATCTTTTAGCCGGTCTTGGACAAAAGAGGCTGTTTTGTCGATGAATTCCTGAGGCAGCATGGATTAATTATCTTTTGAACCGTCGTACAATTCGTATTGCAATAACCGACAATCTAATTTTCCGTTAAAAAATTCAAATCTTCGGGATGCTTTCAATCCGATCTTTTTCGCTAATTCTGGATTCCCGGTAAATACATATCCCCGATATCCTTTACATTCCTGCTTTAAGAAATCTCCGATTCTTTTATAGGTGATTTCTAATTTGGAATGTGTACCTAGGCGTTCACCATATTCAGGATTGAACATAATAACACCCCCTTCTTGCGGGATTGTTGTATCTGCAAAATCGCAGACTTCAAATGTGATTAAGTGTTCAACTCCCGCGGTACGGGCATTCATTTTAGCAATTTCAATCGCTTGATCGGAAATATCTGATGCGACAATCTGAGGCAAAATAGTTTTATCGGCAATGTCTTTTATCTTTCTTCGTTCTTCAAAAAACACTTCTTCATCATATCCGATGAAATGCATGAACGAGTAATTCATGCGCTGCAAGCCCGGCATTCTCTTTTGCGCTAATAAAGCGGCTTCAATAGCCAGGGTACCCGATCCGCACATCGGATTTATAAAGGGCGATTTGCCGTCCCATTGTGTTGCCATGATAGTAGAAGTAGCCAGTGCTTCAAGCATCGGTGCCTTTCCGGGATGTTTCCGGTAACCATGTTTTGCTAATGTTTCACCTGAGGTATCCAGAAATATTTCTGCGCGTTCTTCCATCCAGTGCAGATGGATCACACATTTATGATAGTCAGGCCCGGAATCCGGACGCACGCCTTTTTTATCTTTTATGCGGTCGACAATAGCATCTTTTACTTTGACATTCGCAAATAATGGTGTCGTGATAGTCTCATTATGAACATTTGAAGTCACCGAAAAATAACTATCAAAAGGTATAATGTCTTCCCATGCTATTTTTACTAAATTGTCATAAAGTTCTTTTGGGTCATTAGCCCTGAAAGACTTTAATTCATATAAAACCTGACTTGCCGTTCTTAGGTTGAGGTTCAATTTGATGCAGTCATTTACCGAAAGGAATAATTCTACGCCTGTATTAAATGCACGCTTGATTTCGAAGCCTAAACTTTTGACTTCTTCTTGTAAGTAAGGCGAAAGCCTTTTGTTACACGTTATGATAACTTTACTCGGGGTGTTGAAAACTTCTGTCATATTTCTACAAAGTTAACTAATCTAAAACGCAAAAAATGTGTAATTTTATCGTTTAATATTTTTGATTATGGAAATTAGAGGAAAAGTGCACGAAATAGGTGCGATACAACAAGTTACAGAATCTTTCAAAAAGAGAGATTTAATCGTTGCTTACGCAGAAAATCCACAGTTTGTAGAATACATTCGCTTTGAATCAACACAAGATAGGGTAAACATCTTTGATAATTTAGCTATTGGAGACGAAATTGAAGTTTCTTTCAATCTTCGTGGCCGTCCGTGGACAAATAAAGATGGAATAACAACGTACTTCAACTCATTAGTCGCTTGGCGTGTAACAAAATTGGCTAATACAGGTACTGCTGCTTCGGCTCCAGGATTTGCTGAAATGCCGGCACCAGTGGATATTACATCTTCGGGTGCAGATGACGATGATTTGCCTTTCTAATTAAGGTGTCTTCTGATCTCGAAAGAATACTATAATATTTTACCAAAACAGCTGTCTATCTATCGGTAGACAGCTGTTTTAATAACTAACCGACTGCAGTTTGTCGGTTTCCTATCCTAGATTTTCTTTCTTCTTTTGGGGCAAACAAATTTCTTTAGAAATGGGGTTTTAAAGGAACTGATTAAAAAATAAGTTCCTTTATTAAAAACAAAATACAACCTCTAACTATATATAGAAAAAAGGGCTTTGACATACTATAATGTCAAAGCCCTTTTTGTTGTTATTTTAATATGTCTTATGGTGTAGACCTTCTTTTACCTGTAGATGCAGAAGAAGCTCCATATACATTACCTACCATTGTCATTGCACAACGGAATCCGGTCATGGCATTGGATTCATCCTGTTGCATAAAACGACGTGTTGCAGGATTTAACCAATACGCTCTGTCGTTCCAGGATCCACCCTTGTAAACGCGAGATTTGTCGTTAACCAAGGTAGTCTTACCATACAATTCCTTGAGTTCTTCATCTTTGAAACCTCTTACATCGTAGTCGTAGGTAGCAGTTGATGGATCTCCTGCTATAGCGGCCTGCAATTCTTCCCAAGTTTGTTTTCTCGCTGATTTCGAAGGGACCTTAATTGGACGGCCATACTTATCTTTTGCTAGTGTTCTGGTTTCTGCGTTTTCATATTCATTATCCATGAATACGTGGCCACGGAATGGATTAAAATCTTCGAAATCTTCGTAGGAAAGTTGGCGATACACATCGCTTACCCATTCATTTACGTTGCCTGCCATATTATACAATCCGAAATCGTTAGGGGCATAGCTTTTAACAGAAACCGTTACATCACCACCGTCATTTAAATTTCCGGCAACTCCCATGTTATTACCGCTGGTAATTTTGAAGTTGGCCATCATACGGCCCTGATTTTTACGGCTTCCTGAGCGTACACCCAAGCCGTTCCATGGGTACGTTTTGCTATTCTCAATATTACCTTCTACGGTATTGCCGATCAAACCCAACGCTGCATATTCCCATTCTGCTTCCGTAGGCAGTCGATAGGGTTGTTTAAGAATCCCGTCTTCCATGCGTACAATGCGTTTAGCATCTTTTGCTGCACCGATTTTAGTGTCTCTAGGCATCTTCTTGCCGTCTATACCATCTCCTTGAATCTGCCCATTCAAATAGATGTCGGTATTAAATCCCTGACCTTCTCGATTTTGTTGTTCACTTAACGTTTTGTAATCTACCAAGGCACCGCTTTGGCGAAGTATGTGTTCATTTACGCGATCCGTTCTCCACAAGCAGTAAGCGTTAGCTTGATCCCAAGTCACGCCGACTACAGGGTAATCCTGAAAGGATGGGTGGCGCAAATAAAAATTAACGTACGGTTCATTGTATGATAAAGGGTTTCTCCATACTAATGAATCGGGTAGGGCATCATAATACAACTTTCCGTCTTCAGGGTAATTTTGAGCAATCCAATGCAAATATTCGAGCCAGTCGGCATTTGAAACCTCCGTTTCATCGATATAAAATGAAGCTACCGTTACCCGTCTTCTCAGATTATCATGAGAATAGCCGAGATCTTCATTTAAACTGCCCCCCATTACGAATGTACCTCCTTCTATACCTATTAATCCAGGTCCAGGGGATTCCTTTATTTTGCGATTGATTTGTAAGCCGCCATTATAAGGGTCATTGTATCGCACACCGGTTTTGTCAGAAACATTGCTTCTACTGCTTTTACAAGATGTTACCACTAATGACGTAGAAGCCATCAGTAATAATGAGGTTATAGCGATTTTGATATAATGCATAAAATGATCAATATTACATTGCGTAAAGCCAAAATTAATAAATAATTTAATATCAACTATTATAAAGAGACTTTATCTTAGTATTTTACCTTTTAAAAAGCCTTAAAAAATGTTAAAATTTAAGAATGTCCTTTTTGATGGCCGTGAACGAGTTTTTTCTACTGTGACAAATAAGTCTTAATTTCGCTTTTATGAAACCATCATGGTTTATTCAAACCACGCAGTAGGATGGGTAAGCCGAGCTGGCAAGCTCTTAAATATATAATAAACAAATATGGGTGATAAACCTGATACCTGCCTGCGGTAGGCAGGACTTCATCACCTTTAACGAACAAATCATTGAGATGAAAATAAAAGTAGGTTTTGGATTTGATGTTCATCAAATGAAGGAAGGGCATCCATTTTTCGTAGGCGGAGTTCAGCTTGATCATCATTCTGGGGCATTTGGCCACTCCGATGCGGATGTGTTAGTTCACGCTATTTGCGATGCTATTTTAGGCGCAGCCAACCTGGAGGATATTGGTTATCATTTTCCAAATACGGATCCTGAATGGAAAGGTATCAGCAGTCTCGTGTTATTAGAAGAGTGCGTTCGATTGATAGGTGATAAAGGATGGAGAATAGGAAACATCGATGCAATGCTATGTTTGGAAGCTCCTAAAATAAAGCCATATATCTCTGAAATGAAAAAGAAACTTGCAGCATCTACTGGCTTGGATATAGACGATATTTCTATTAAGGCTACTACAAACGAGACGATGGGTTTTATTGGAAGGGAAGAAGGCGTGGTGGCGTATGCGGTCTGTTTGATTCAGAAGGATTAATTCTCTTTGGTACGTTTAAAATAACGAATGGCGATAATCAAAGCGATCAAGGCTAATATGCCTGCTACAAAAAATGGAGTTCCAGGGAAATAAATTGGAGTTCCTTTACGGGAAAAATGTGAAAATAAGCTTGTCATTATCAACGGACCAATGATAGCTGTTAGACTGATAACACAAGTTATCCCTCCTTGGATCTGCCCTTGCTCATTCTGTGGTACCAGGTTGGAAACATAACTTTGAAGAGATGGTCCTGCAATTCCGGCTAACACATAAGGAATACTGATAGCAAAAAGCATCCAGGTTTCCGTGGAGAGTCCATAAAGTGGAAGAGATATCGTATACAATAAGATTCCTAAAACGATAGCCCATCGGAGGCCGATTTTAGGTAATATGAGCCGAATTAAACCCGCCTGAACAATCATCAATAAGATACCGATAAATCCGAGAGATATACCGACCATTCGTTCGTTCCAATGAAACTTTTCCATCGTATAATATGACCACGTGCTTTGCACGGAATGAGCAGCCATATTAATCAGAAAAATACATACGATTAACGGCAGGATGATAGGATATTTATTGATGTGGACAAAGGTGCCAACGGGATTTGCTAACTTCCAATTGAACGCTCTTCTTAATTCGGGTTTCAGCGATTCGGGAACGATAAAATAACCGTAAATAAAATTAAGAAAGCTTAATAGGGCAGCTGCAAAAAAAGGTACGCGAGCGCCGTAATGTCCTAGCAATCCCCCTAACACCGGCCCTATAATGAAACCTACGCCGAATGCAGCGCCTAGTAACCCGAAATTTTGTGCCTTATTTTGTGGCGTGCTGATGTCTGCTATATAGGCTGCAGCAACTGTATGACTTGCTCCGGTTACGCCCGCAATTAAGCGACCTATAAAAAGCCAGAAAATAGACGGAGCAAAGCCCATCAAAAGATAATTAATGCAAAAGCCGAAGAGGGAAATTAATAATACGGGGCGTCTTCCAAAGCGATCGCTTAGGCTACCGAGAACCGAAGCAAAAAAAAACTGGGTAAATGCATACGCAAAAACAAGCCAGCCTCCGTACTGTGATGCTTCGCTAATGTCGCTATGGATAAGTTCCTGAATAAGCTTGGGCATTACAGGGATGATTATACCCAAACCAATCGTATCAATTACTACGGTGACAAAAATAAAAAAAAGACCGGCTGATGTTTTGTTTTTCATTACAGAGCGTAAATGTATAAAAAGTCTATGATAATAAAATTTAGTTTTTTTTAACATATCATCCTGTTACAATTGTTGCTGTTTTTTTTTCTATAAGCTTGTCTTTCAGTGATGGAAGGGGGCGTAAATCAGATGTTAATATATTGCTAAGAACTTGCATGGCATCTCAAGTTTATCTAAGTTTGCATTTAATGGATAGGTACGTGTTGGAAGTTATTTAAGTTTTGAAATTAAAGAATGCTTAATCTGAAAAAGATTTACTGGTTGAAAAAGACATGTTTTCTGTTGTCCCTTGCGATTAGTGTCACTGCTTTTGTGGTGGGATGTAAGAGTGTTAAAAGAAGCAATACTGCTTTTCAAAAAGTAGATGCCGGAAATGATACCACGGCACAGTATAATTTTATGCAGAACGTTACATCAAAATATAATATTCTGTACCATGCGAATCTGATGTTGGAAAAAGAACGGGATGTAATAGCAAATATCAAGACGCATAACTATCAAATCCGTCAGACAGTTTTCGACGAACCTACTGCTCAAGGTGACTCACATATTCTGATGGATTCCCTGATTCAAAAGGCTTATAAAGTTGTAAACACGAAGCAGGACAGCAGATACATCAACGATGCATATTTTATTATTGGGAAGGCCAATTATTACAAAGGATCTTACTATGCGGCTTTGGAGTTTTTTAATCATCTTATCCGTAATTCTGGTGAACAGGTGGATTTCGTGCCTTTGGCATACGCATGGAAATCCCGAGCCTTGCTTCAAATAGGTAAAGAAGAACAAGCGAAGTTAATGGTAGATTCTGCGTTTGCAACCTTGAGCGAAGAAAAGGATGTGCGCACCTTCGTCAATGCTGCCAAAGCAAATTACCTGATGCGCAGTGGGGAGGAGCTTGAAGCGATTCCGTATTTAGAGTACGCCTTAGAATCGAATAGTAATCTGAGTAATAAGAGGAGATGGATGTTTGTGCTCGCACAGTTATACCGTGATAATGGTCAATCCGAGCATGCTCTTCAATATTTTCAGCGGATTTCAAGAAGTAATGTGCCCTATGAAATGGCATTCGAAGCATCCCTGCAAACAGCATTTTTGAAAGGAAATAGATCTTCATCAATAGAAGATCGTATAAAGCCATTGAAAAGAATGCTTCGTGAAGGTAAAAATGATGGATATCAAGATCAGATTTTATTTCAAATTGGAGACATCTATTACGCAGATGGTAAAATAGAGGAAGCGCTGGTGTCATACAATAAATCATTAAGCGAACCGAAAAGGAATAATTACCAGACTACTGAGACTTACTTGAAATTGGGTGACCATTATTTTAAAGGGAGTAAATATCATTTAGCCCAATTATATTACGATTCTGTAGCGATGGTTTTACCTACAGATTATACCGACGTAAACAAGATCCGTCGAAAGTTGGGTTACATGTCCGAAATAACCAGACTGTATACCGAAATTGCATGGCAAGATACCTTACTACAGTTAGCTGCGCTGCCTGAAACAGATTTAGAAAGTGTGCTAGAGGAATATGCTGATGTCGCGTTACGGGCAAAGAAACTGGAAATAGAAAAAGTCACACTGGCAAAAGCGAAATCTAAAAGCCGAAAAAATACTACACAGAATATAAACACGTCGCTGATGGCGTTTAGTGCGCCAACGAATTCATTAGCTACAAATTCTGACAAAACATTTTATTTTAATAATCAGGATGAATTGGTTTTGGGCCAGTCGTCCTTTAGACGACGCTGGGGCAATAGACAACTGAAAGATAATTGGCGTTATGAAGCAGATAATTCTGCCGCGGTTAATCTGACCCAAAATAGCCCCTTGGGCACTGACATTGTGAAAAATGAAGACACCGAATTGGATGAAGCGCTTTTTGTGTCATCTGTAAAGTCCAGATACCGCAGTGAAATTCCAATAGAGACAGCGGCGTACGAAGCAAGCCATAAAAAGGTACACGATAACCTGATTGTGATCGGGAACATATACAGGGATTACACCAAAGACAACATGGATGCCATCAAAGTATATGATGAATTTTTGAGAAGATACCCAAATACGGAAGCTGGTGCAGAAATATACTATTCCTTATACCGTATGTATGATGGGTTAGACCAAGCTAAGTCATTGGATTACAAAACTCGTCTGATTGCATTATACCCCAAAAGTTTGCATGCGCAGGTCGCACTTGATCCATCTTACATGGATAAAATAAAAAGGGATAAAAATATTCTGGATCGTGTATTCGAAAAGCTGTTCATCCTCTATGCAAATGGTGATCATGCAGCTGTTATTACCGAGGCAGACAAAGACTTGAAAGAACGTTTTGAAAATACGGGTTTAGTTGCTCAAGTGGAATATATACGTGCTTTAGCTGTAGGTCGAGTAGGTCGAGTAGAAGATTTTACAGATGCGTTGAACGATATTATTGCAAAGTATCCTACAGACAGTTTAGTCGTGCCTTTAGCAAAGGATAATTTGACCTTTATAGCACAGTATCCGAATTATTTTACCAACCGCGTAAATGCGTTGCAGGATATCGATAAAAGTAGAATAGCGTTTATAGACGAACCTCACATGACGGCATGGCCAAGTTTAGGTATCGATGGAGACTATAGAACTGGTACGGCAATTGTACAGGAAAAGCCGAAACCAAAGGAAGAAATTAAAATTGCTAAAGTAGAACCTGTAATCGAACAGGCTGTGAGTAATGGAAGTGTGGCGGTAAAAGAGGAAAAGAAGGACGCGGTAATTGCAAAAGCTGAAGTAGCGGTCAAAGAGGAACGCACGTTAGCGGGGCTGTCTGGTGTGATCACAGATGGGAAAATTAACGCAAGCACACAGGTCAATACTACTGTGCCGATTGGTCAAATCAATAGGCCAGTGGGGCAGGTAAATATTGACCTTGGGCCAAATGATTACAGAGACAAAAAACTTTTCCCGGATACAGCTACCTATTATTTTACCGTTAATGTAATGGATGCAAAATTAAACATGGCGCCGAGCAGGTACGGAATAGGACAGTTTAATAGAACTCGTTATGCGCAGTTGGCTATCAATCACCAACTAAAAATTGTAAATGGGGAGAATCAACTTATATTTATCGGGCCGTTCAATACCTTTGACGAAGTAAAAGCGTACGAATCAAAGATTTTACCAATGATGCATGAAATTATGAAGATACCTGTAGAAATTTACAATACTTTTGTCATTACAAAAGATATGTTTCCTTCGTTAACGGATGGGGTACAGATTAAGAATTATCATCAAAATTATAGTGAACAGTAGTTTACAGCTATCATATTAAAATGAAGAGAGAGTCTAAAAAGAATAAATTAACGCAAGAAGATATTTCCCGTTATACACGCAACTTTTGGAAATTCCTCATCGGAATTGTTGTTTGTGCGGTCTTGTTTTTAGCCAGTGTGCGTATGGGGTTTTTTGGTCAACTGCCTTCCTTTGAAGATTTGGAGAATCCTAGAAGTAATTTAGCTTCGGAAATACTGACGGATGATCACAAGGTGTTGGGCACATACTATGTTCACAATCGGTCTAATGTAAAATACAGTGAATTATCTCCTCATTTGGTCAATGCGTTGATTGCTACTGAAGATAAACGTTTCTATAGCCATTCGGGAATTGATTATTCTAGAACGATAACGGCCATATTTTACACGTTGTTTGGCAATAAGCAAGGAGGGAGTACCATTACACAGCAACTGGCACTTAACCTTTTTTCGGAAAGGAGAGAGCAAAATAAGGTGAAGCGGGTGATGCAAAAGTTTCAAGAATGGATTACTGCTGTACGGCTGGAACGTAATTATACGAAGGAAGAGATCATTATGATGTATTTCAATACGGTCGATTTTGGCGCGTATAATACCTACGGTATTAAATCGGCAGCACGTACGTATTTTGATACAACTCCCGATCAACTTACACTCGATCAGGCTGCCGTATTGGTAGCCATGTTGAAGGGCACATTCCGGTATTCGCCAATTAGGTTTCCGGAGAGATCGTTGCTTCGCCGTAATCAGGTATTGATCAATATGCACGATGAAAATTTCTTGTCGAGTGAAGAACTGGCTACAGCTAAAGAAAAGCCGTTGGGATTGAAATTGCGGATTTCAAATTACGGTGAAGGCTTGGCTCCGTATTTCAGGGCTGTATTAAAAGAAGAAATAAAGAGAGAGTTTCAACGGCTTTCTATTACCAAGCCGGATGGGAGTCCCTATGATTTGGATAAAGATGGATTACGAATATATACGCCGATCAACTATAGCATGCAGCAATATGCAGAGGATGCGCAAAAGGAATGGATGCAAACGCTGCAAAATGAATTTGATAAGCAATGGAAGCGGAGAGATGCATTTGCAGGCGAAAATGTAAAATTGCTAGAGACGGGTATGAAACGTTCGGATCGTTACCGCATGTTAAAGAGTGACGGGTTATCTGAAGAGGAAATCAAAAAAGCTTTCCATACAAAAGAGCGTATGACCTTGTTTACATGGAAAGGGAATATTGATACCGTAATGACGCCAATGGATTCGATAAAGTACAATAAACTGTTGTTACGCAATGCGATGATGGCTATGGAACCTCAGACAGGACATATCAAAGCCTGGGTAGGAGGGATTAATTTCGAGCATTTCAAATACGATCAAGTGAAGTTAGGAACGCGGCAGGTAGGCTCTACTGCGAAACCATTCACCTATGCGGTCGCAATTGATAATGGCTACTCCCCATGTTTTACTGTACCCAATCATCAAAGAACTTATGGTAATTGGACGCCTCGCGGAACGGTTCAAGGTGGTGATCCCATTACATTGAAGAATGCATTGAAGTATTCTCAAAACTTTGCTTCCGCATACGTAATTAACGAGGTGAGTGCTTCGAGTGTCGCAGCCCTGACAAAAAGGATGGGAATTACGTCGAATGTGCCCAGTTATCCTTCCATAGCTTTGGGAGCTTATGAAGCATCTGTTTTTGATATGGTAGGAGCTTACTCGGCTTTTGTAAACCATGGAACCTGGATCGAACCAACGATGATTCTAAGGGTCGAAGATAAGAACGGTACATCTATTTATGAGAAGGCACCAAAAGTTGTGAAAGCCCTGAATGGCGAGTCCGCTTATATTATGGTCGATATTTTAAAGAGTGTGGTCGACGGCGGTACCGGTAGTCGTCTTCGTCGTAAAGAATATGGTGGACTGACCTATCCGATGGGTGGAAAAACAGGGACGACAAATGATAATTCTGATGCCTGGTTTATTGGTATCACGCCGGAACTGGTTGCTGGTGTATGGACAGGTGCAGAGGACCGGGGTATTAGTTTCAGTAATATGCAATACGGCCAGGGGGCAGCTGCTGCACTTCCGGTTTTCGGTTTATTTATGAAGAGGGTGTATGGCGATAAAGACTTAAAATATTCAAAAGAAGACTTCGCATTACCTCCGGGTGGAATGACGAGAGAAATGGACTGTAGTAAATATTCTAAGTTCGATGGTATTACCGAAGATCCTCCGTTGGATGACGATCGACTAGGATTTTAATGCAATACTCCCTATCGTTAAGTTAGCATTTTTGTTGTCTTGAAGCCTGCCTGCAACGTTGATGAAATACCTATCGGAAGAGTGTAGAGAACAGAGGCAATGAGTGAATTCGATTACAAAGAAGAATTAAAAAGAATACCCCATAAACCGGGGGTATACCAATATTTTGATAAAGGCGGTGAGTTGATCTATGTGGGTAAAGCCAAAGATCTACGAAACCGTGTGGGTTCTTATTTTGTCAATGACAAGCAACTCAATTCGAAGACCCGTGTCCTTGTACGGAAAATTCAACGTATTGCATTTACGATCGTAGACACGGAAATCGATGCCTGGCTTCTGGAGAATAATCTGATCAAGAAGCATAAGCCCCGGTATAATGTCATGTTGAAAGATGACAAGACCTATCCCTGGATCGTGATCAAAAATGAACATTTTCCCCGAATTTATTGGACACGCAAATATATCAAAGATGGTTCCCGGTATTTTGGACCGTATGCTTCTGTCGGTATGATGCACATTGTGCTGGATACCATAAGGGAGTTGTTTCCTTTGCGCACATGTAATCTTAATTTGGCACCTCAGAATATTGCAAAGGGCAAGTATAAGGTCTGTCTGGAATATCAGATCGGCAACTGTAAAGGGCCATGTGAAGGGTTTCAGGAGGAGGAAGACTATAATCAGAATCTAAGCGATATAAAGGATATCCTGAATGGTAAAATCTCGGTGGTGACGAATCGTTTGAAGACTCAGCTTAACGATGCGATTGCCGAATTAAAGTTTGAAGTTGCACACAGCCTCAAAGCTAAATTGGATAAGCTAGGTAATTACCAAAGCAAATCTACGGTAGTGAGTTCTTCTATCTCCAATGTGGATGTATTTAGCATAGCCTCGGATGAAAGTTATGCTTTTGTGAATTTCCTGAAAGTAATGAATGGTGTTGTCATCCAGACGCAGACCCTGGAAATGAAGAAACGCCTGGATGAAAGCGATGTAGAACTGCTAACCTTAGCTATCCCGGAAATACGTAGCCGTTTTAAGAGTGTATCGCGGGAAATCATTGTGCCTTTTGATCTGGAGATTGAGAGTGTCCCTGAATATATAAAATTTACGGTTCCCAAAGTGGGTGATAAATTTAAGCTTTTGGAGCTTTCTCTGAAGAATGTCGCTTATTTTAAAAAGGAAAGGTTGACACAGTACGAACGGCTGAATCCCGAATTAAAAACAGAACGTATCCTTCTTCAGATGCAGAAAGATTTAAGGCTAAATGTGCTCCCCCGCCATATCGAGTGTTTTGATAACTCCAATATCCAGGGTAATTTCCCCGTCTCGGCGATTGTGGTGTTCAAAGACGCAAAACCTTCCAAAAAGGATTACCGGCATTTTAATGTGAAGACTGTTGAGGGGCCGAATGATTTTGCGACTATGGAAGAGGCCGTATATAGAAGATATAAGCGTGTTTTAGATGAAGAGCAGCCACTGCCTCAATTAATCATAATAGACGGCGGAAAGGGACAACTGAGCGCAGCCTTGAAAAGCTTACGCTTGCTGGGGATCGAAAAACAAGCGACCGTAATAGGTATTGCCAAAAGACTGGAAGAGCTGTTTTACCCCGGAGATCAGTATCCGCTTTATCTGGATAAAAAATCGGAGACACTTCGTATTATTCAACATCTTCGTGATGAGGCACATCGATTTGGAATCACTTTTCACCGAAATCAGCGAAGCCGTAAAACATTTGTCTCGGAATTGGATAATATTCCCGGCATTGGGAAGACCACCGTAGAGCGTCTGCTGAAACAGTTTAAATCCGTGAAACGAATAAAGGAACAATCGGACGAAGAGCTAAAAAAGGTGCTGAATCAAAAGCAATTAACGGCGCTTCGGACATACTTTTTGGAGAGCTAAAGGGACAGTTCGAAAAGCAAGACGAAATTGAATAATTTGTCATTCTGAGGCTTACCGAAGAATCTAAACATTTGATAATAATACAGTTTTAGATCCTTCCTGCCATCAGGATGACAAAAAATGTAACATTTAATCTCTTTAAACCGCCTTGTTTTTAATCATCGTAACCGAAACTTTTTAAATAATTTTTCTTGGATCTCCAATCAGGAATCACTTTCACAAATAATTCAAGAAAGACTTTTTTGCCGATGAATTCTTCGATATCCTGACGCGCATACGTGCCCACCTTTTTTATCATTGCGCCTGCTTTTCCAATAATGATATTTTTTTGGGAATCACGTTCTACAATAATTTCGGCTGCTATCCGTGTAATATTAGCTTCCTCTTTGTAGGAGGTTACAATCACTTCTGTGCTATATGGGATTTCTTTGTCGTAAAGTTTGAATACCTTCTCGCGGATCATTTCTGAAACGAAGAAACGCATTGATTTGTCTGTCAATTCATCCTTTTCGTAATAGGGGGCGTGCTCGGGAAGATTTTCCTTAATATACGCCATAATGCCGTTAACCCCGTGATCCAATAAAGCCGAAATTGCAAAAATAGCGTGTGGATTTAATTTATCTTTCCAGAATTCTATTTTGGACATGACTTCCTCTTCCGAGGATTTGTCTATTTTATTGATTAAAACGGCAACAGGTGAAGCAGTTTTTTGCAGTTTTTCGATCACATCATTCTCATCATATTTTTCGTGTATATCTGTCACAAAGAGAATAATATCGGCATCGATCAAAGACCCCTGTACAAAATTCATCATCGATTCTTGTAACGAATAGTTGGGTTTAATCACACCAGGTGTATCAGAAAATACAATTTGATGATTTTCATCATTGACAATCCCAATAATCCGGTGACGGGTGGTTTGGGCTTTTGGTGTGATGATAGACATCTTTTCCCCTACTAATGAGTTCATTAGGGTAGATTTGCCAGCATTTGGCTTACCTATAATACTTACGAATCCTGCTTTATGTGACATTTTTCAATCTTTATTTGGATTACAAAGAAACAAATAATATCTTTGTACTCCAATTAAGGAGAGCAATATCTTGCGTTTTGACCAAAAGAACGCATTTAATATATAAAATATATTGCGGGGTGGAGCAGTTGGTAGCTCGTCGGGCTCATAACCCGAAGGTCATTGGTTCGAGTCCAATCCCCGCTACTAAAGAGCTAAGGCAATGCTTAGCTCGAAGAAATTAAAAATACATTGCGGGATGGAGCAGTTGGTAGCTCGTCGGGCTCATAACCCGAAGGTCATCAGTTCGAGTCTGGTTCCCGCTACAAAAGAGCTAAGTGAAAGCTTAGCTCGAAGAAATTAAAAATACATTGCGGGGTGGAGCAGTTGGTAGCTCGTCGGGCTCATAACCCGAAGGCCATTGGTTCGAGTCCAATCCCCGCTACTAAAACGAAGCTTCGATCTTTATAGGTCGGAGCTTTTGTTCTTTACGAATAAATAATCGTAAATCTCTTATTTATCCGTAACTTTGTAACCTTGTAAAAAAAGCATAATTTAGAGTTGCCGTGAGGTAACGTTTTAATATACATTAAATATGGCAAATATAGTTGCAATTGTTGGGCGTCCGAATGTAGGTAAATCCACCCTGTATAATAGATTGACCGAAAGTCGTAAAGCGATCGTTGACGATTTTAGTGGTGTCACACGCGATAGACATTACGGAGAGGCCGAGTGGATCGGGAAAAGATTTACAGTAATCGATACCGGTGGTTTTGTTCACGGATCGGATGATATATTTGAAGCTGCTATTCGTGAGCAGGTTCACATTGCAATTGAAGAAGCCTCAGTGATCCTTTTTATGGTAGATGTCACTACAGGTATCACAGACTTGGATGATGACATTGCAAATATTCTTCGCCGTAGTAAAAAGCCGGTATATGTTGTTGCCAATAAAGTAGACCATGCAAAACTACACCATGCTTCGGCAGAGTTTTACGCGTTCGGATTAGGTGAAATCTTTAACATCTCTTCGGCTACCGGATCGGGTACAGGAGAATTGTTGGATGAGGTGGTCTCGCATTTCGAAGTGCTGGAAGAAGAAGAGAGTACATTACCTAAAATTACTATTGCAGGTAGACCCAATGTCGGCAAATCCTCTTTAACAAACGCATTGCTAGGTAAAGATCGTAATATCGTGACTCCTATCGCCGGTACTACACGGGATGCTATACGGATACATTATAACCAATTTGGAAATGAATTCCTTTTAATTGATACTGCGGGACTTCGTCGGAAGACAAAAGTGACCGAAAATATAGAATTTTATTCGGTCATGCGGACGATTAAGGCGATTGAAGACTCTGATGTCGTGGTGCTGATGATCGATGCAAATGACGGATTGGAAGCGCAGGATATAAATATTTTCCATTTAGCAGAAAAGAATAAAAAAGGTGTCGTTATCCTCGTGAATAAATGGGATATGGTGGAGAAAGACCACAAAACAGCGAAGGAATTCGAAGCACGTATCCGCGAGAAAATAGCACCTTTTAATGATGTGCCGATTTTGTTTACATCGGTAACCGAAAAGCAGCGTATTTTCAAGGCCGTAGAGACGATTATGGATGTCTACAAAAATAAAACGAAGAAAATTCCTACCTCAAAGTTGAATGAAGTGATGTTGGATATTATTGAAAATTATCCTCCTCCGGCTACAAAAGGTAAATATATCAAAGTAAAATATATAACCCAGATTCCGGGAAGGTCACCTATGTTTGCCTTTTTCTGTAACCTACCACAGTATATCAAGGATCCTTACAAACGTTTTGTCGAAAATAAATTACGGGAAAACTTTGATTTCTCAGGGGTTCCAATTCAAGTGTTTTTTAGACAAAAATAGATTAAAGCAGTATCATGTTATGCAGCACAATTTAGTTTTATACAATACCCTTACGCGTAAGAAAGAAAAATTTGAACCCATTCATCCGAATATGGTCGGAATGTATGTATGTGGTCCTACAGTTTATAGCGATGTGCATTTGGGGAATTGTAGAACATTTGTATCATTCGATTTAATATTTCGCTATTTGTTGCATCTCGGTTATAAAGTGCGCTACGTACGTAATATCACAGATGCGGGGCACTTAGAAGGAGATAATGATGAAGGTGATGATAAATTTGCGAAGAAAGCGAAGTTGGAACAATTGGAACCAATGGAAATTGTTCAGAAGTATACAATGGGCTTTCATGATGTACTGCGTTTATTCAATACCATTCCACCAAGCATAGAGCCCACAGCGACGGGGCATATATCCGAACAGATTGAGATGATTAAACAGATCATAGATAACGGCTATGCTTATGAGACGAATGGTACAGTATATTTTGATGTAGAAAAATACATCAAAGAATATAATTATACGATTTTGACCAACAGAAATCTGGAAGATTTATTGAACAATACCAGAGAGCTTGGTGGTCAGGATGAAAAGAAAGGACGATTGGATTTTGCACTCTGGATCAAAGCGAAACCTGAACATATCATGCGTTGGCCTTCGCCATGGAGTATCGGATTTCCAGGGTGGCATATCGAATGTTCGGCAATGAGCCGTAAGTATTTGGGTGATCAATTTGATATACACGGAGGAGGTATGGATCTTGCGGCTACGCATCATACCAACGAGATTGCACAGTCTCAAGCCTGTAATCATACCGATCCGGCTAAATATTGGATGCACACCAATATGTTAACGGTGAATGGCGCACGTATGTCCAAGTCTGCAGGTAATGGTTTTTTGCCACATGAATTGTTTACGGGTAATCACGCTTTGTTGCAAAGAGGCTATTCACCTATGGCGGTTCGGTTCTTTATGTTGCAGGCACATTATAGAAGTACGCTCGATTTTTCCAATGAAGCACTGGATGCTGCAGACAAAGGATATAAACGCTTAATGGCTGCTATTAGTCTTCTGGATAAGATTACTCCTTCCGCTAATTCTTCAATTCAACACAATATAGGAAGTATTAAAGCAAATTGCTATGCCGCCATGGATGATGATTTTAACAGCCCAATCCTTATTGCCGAACTTTTTGAAATGGTAAGGGTAATCAATTCAGTGTATGACGGTAAACAACAAGTAGATGAAAAGACGTTGGCTGATATAAAAGAATTGATGCAGCATTTCGTTTGTGATATTATGGGATTGCAGGATGATCCGTTAGGGGGAGATGGAGAAAGTGTTGACAATCTAATGAATGTGATCATTAAGTTACGTAATGAAGCAAAGAAAAATAAGGATTTTACGACCTCAGATCGTATTCGTGAAGAGCTGACCGCTATCGGTATTCAACTAAAAGATAGCAAGGAAGGAACACTTTGGAATAAGATTTGATAGTTCAGAAAAGTATGAATTTTAATTTCTTGTTTAGTGTCGTTCTTTTTATCGGTCTTACTTCTTTTACAAAGTTGTATGGACAGCTTCCGGATAAAGTAGGGGGACTTATCTCAGCAGATAAAAATGCGGCCGCAATAGCAAAGATGCAGAATCCACACACTGCATTCATGTCAATAATCGATAAAGAATCCATCTTTTATGTGCCTTCTACAGTCAATGCGTTTAATTATTTGAGCAACAGACCCAATATTCCTGATGTGATGACATGGGAACCTAATTTTGCAATTGTCTCCAGAAGTTTGGATTGGGGATTGACTTCGGGAAAAATGCAATTTCAGAAAGTAGGAGCCGTTAAGCGACATGGGCAGTATTTAACTGTCTGGAAAAGAGGGAAAAAGGGTGATTGGAAGGTAGCTGTTCGGGCCGAGGTAGAGAATTTTGGAAAAAAGGAGGCTAGTGATCTCATCTATTTCGAACCGGACAATTCTTGGTATTTAAAGCATCGGTCTCAGGTGCGGTTGAAGCAACGGGAAGATATCGTTTTTCAGACGGATGAATTGTTTTCAACTATCTTGAAAGCAAATAATGAGACAGCATATAAAGAGTTTTTAGCGGATGACGTTCGTTTTTATTATCCTTGGCAGGAGGAAATAGAAGGTAAAGACAACGTGATTTCCTTTTTTAAAAAGCAACGATATGAGATCGTAACGGAACCTGCAGAAGTAGGAAGGGCATATAGTGGCGAGTTTGCTTTTACTTCGGGTACAGCAATCATCCACTCCAAAGATAAAGCAACTAAATTCAATTACATCCGTGTCTGGCAACTGAAAGATGATTATCAGTGGCGTGTGATTATTGAAATGTTATTTGAACGATAGTAACAAAAAAAAGGGAATGATTTATAGATCATTCCCTTTTTTTGTTACTATCGTTTCGACTAGTTTTTTGCGACTTTTCCTGTACTTACCCAATCTTCCAACTCTTGACAGGTCATGAAATCCGGATTTACATCTATAAAGGTGTTGTTTTTACGTGTTTCAAACCATTCGCTTAATTTGATGTTTGTTTTGTTTTGTTTAGCTGCTTCCTTGATTTTTGCAAAGTCTTCCTCTAAACTTGCCTTGTGAGGAGGTATGCGTGACTTCAAGTAGTATAATACGTAAGATGTTTCTCCGGTTCTTTTATCGGTCACTAATACGGGTTTGGAAGTTTCTCCAGCCTTTAATGGGTCTATGGCATTAAACACGGTTACATCATTTAACTGGGTTACTGGAATCAATGTAGAGCCATCGTATTCACTCGTCACGACACCACCATTATATTTCGTGAAATTATCGTCAGAATATAAAGATGCAGCTGTATTAAAATTCATTTTTTTTGTTGTGACTTTATCGTATATACTGTCAATTTTAGCTTTAGTGCGTTGCAGTGCAGTTGGTGTAGGTTTTGTTTTGATGAGTACATGTCTTACATTTACCTCTTCACCTCTTCTGTTAAGTACCTGCAAAAAGTGAAATCCGTATTGGGTTTCAAATACAGGAGATATTTCGCCTTCTTTCAGTCTAAATGCTTGAGCAGAAAACTCCTTCACATACGATTCACGTGTAGCGAAACCTAAATCACCACCATTGGGAGCAGAGCCATCCTCAGAATATAGACGGGCAATGGTACCAAAGTCTGAACCATTTAAGATTTGCTGACGATAGCCCTCTGCCTTATCTTTAAATATTTGCTTTTCTTCTTTGGTCAGAATAGGGTTAACAATTAGTTGTGCGTATTCAATCTCTGTGTCAAAATAAGGAAGGCTATCTGCATTTAAGCTCTCAAAATATTTTTTCACTTCTTGTGGAGTTACATCAATTTTAGAAACGATAGTTTGTTGCATGCGCTGTGCTTTTAAAAGCTCAGCTACACCAGGTCTCATTTCTTCTTTGTGTTGTAACAGCGATCGGTTTAAAAACGATTCTAAATTTTCTTTACCACCTGCCCGTTGTGTCATGAAACGAATTCTTCTATTTAATTCGTCATCCACTTGTGATTCCGATACTTCTATAGAGTCAATCACTGCTTGTTGTGCCAAGAGTTTTTGAGTTAACAACTGTTGAAGAATTGCACATTTCATAGCCTCGTCAGGCTTATTCCCTTCTGCTAGAGCTTGTGCATACTGCATCTCTAGATCGGATTGTAAGATTGTACTATTACCTACGGTAGCCACGATGCGGTCAACAAGTCTTTCTTGGGAAAAAGATGAAAATACTGCTGTAAGTAATAAAACCGTTAATCCTATGTATTTTTTCATCTGTATAAATTATTAATAGTCTTGTTATTGTTTTTTTAATTGCATTAATGAACCCTTATGGGTTTGATTTTCATTGTGAAAAATCTGATAGCTTCATGTGTATGTTATTTCTTAATTGTTTACTCTATGCCTATCAGTCAGTATTTTAGTTGCGACTGATACATGAGCACCCGATCAACTAAATTTGTGCCTGCTTGTCTGTTAATTTTTGTGCCTCAGCATTATGGATACAAAAATATCAGAATTATTTGTAAAAGCAGATTTATTTTCTGCTTAAGTGTAAGCTGACTTGTGTCAGTAAGTGATTCGTAAGCTACGAAGATAAAATTTAGGAATGCTATAATGCAGTTGTTTAACGATTTTTAACGTATAGATCCTTCTTTGAGAGGTATATATTTCTAATTATTGTTATATTTATAAAATCGTTGATCTTATCAGTTATTTGGCTATCAAACAATAGAGAAAGTTGAAGGTTAGTTAACAATTAGATATGAAATTCTTTTTAATTCTTGTTGCAATGAGCTTTATTCTAAAATCGGGAAGTGCACAGTCTGTTCCTCTTTTTGTCGGAACCTATACGCACAAAGGGAATAGTGAAGGGGTGTATCACTATCAGTTTGATGTTTCCAGTGGCAAAGTCAAGATGCAGTCCTTTTTTAAAACCGATAATCCTTCTTTCTTAGCACGCAGTGCGCAGTATATCTATGCGGTTAATGAAGATGAAAGTGGAAAGGTGTCTGTTTTGAAATTTTCAAATTCACAATTTGACATGTTAAATCAGTTGTCAACAGAAGGCATGCATCCTTGCCATGTTGCCATCGGAATTAAAGAACCTGTGCTGGTGGTATCTAATTACAGCAGCGGCTCGTTGGTCTTATATTCGTTGAATGCCGATGGTTCTATTCATAAGAAAGAAGACTTCATCCAGTTTGAAGGTACAGGGCCAGATGTGTCGAGACAAAAAGGATCTCATGTCCACTCCGCATTTTTTAATATAGCAGGGGATAGGCTATATGTGTCGGATCTAGGATCGGATCGTGTCGTGGAATATACCATCGTAACGAAAGGCACAGATTACGCATTTCAACAAGTCGGAGAAATCAAGTTAAAAGGAGGATCCGGTCCCCGTCATGTCGCTATTTCGGCAGATGCCAATACCATTTATGTACTTGCGGAACTGACGGGCGAAGTTGCGGTTTATCTAAATAGTAACGGACAATGGGAGATCCATCAAACGCTGCCGATCTATGCAAAAGGATTTACCGGCGAACAGGGAGGAGCAGATGTGAAGATATCTCCGGATGGGAAATATTTATATGCCACGAATCGTGGCGAAGCAAATGTTATCGTTCACTATAAGATTCTGAAAAATGGACTTTTAGAACAAAAAAATGTGTATTCTGTTGCGGGAAAATCACCCCGAAACTTTAACTTCTCTCCAGATGGAAAATTTCTGCTGGTGACGAATCAGCAGTCTGATGAAATTGTAATTTTTAATCGCGATAGCAAAACAGGCACACTTACAGATAGCAAGAAGAGAATAGCAGTCGGACAACCTGTCTGCGTGATATTTTAGTATTTTTTCTGAAAGTGTGGTGAGGAACCTTCATAGCTATCGGTATTGCCGATAGCTATGAAGGTTTTATTCAGGGATGCTATAGTAGTTTAAATACCTAACGATGTTATTTGCTCTACGATTTACGTAGTTTGATGGATTGCGGGCGTCCCATTTTTGCGGACTCGGTAAGATCGCTATAATTAATGCGGCTTCTTTTTTGCTCAGGCTTTTTCCTGATTTGTAAAAATAGTATCTGGATGCTGCTTCTGCACCATATACCCCTTGTCCCATTTCAATCACATTGAGATATACTTCGAGAATACGTTTTTTACTCCAAAATATTTCAATCAACACGGTAAAATAGGTTTCTAGTCCTTTACGCAGCCAGGATCTTTCGGGCCACAGGAATACGTTTTTGGCCACCTGTTGACTTATGGTGCTTCCTCCCCGTAATTTTTTACCTTCCTTGTTCTTTTCGATAGCTTCTTTGATGGCTTTCGTGTCAAAGCCACTATGTGTCATGAAATGTGCATCTTCTCCTGCTATTGCTGCTCGTTTTAAATTGTCTGAGATCTCCTTATAATCTAGCCACTCTTTGTCTATTTTCCAATCTTTTCCCGCAGCTTTTCGTTCAAATGCACGTTGGAGTTGCAGGTATGTGATCGGAGGATTCATAACGATAAGAAGAAGCACCCAAAAAATAGTGCCTGCGAAAAATCCGCCTACGATACGTAATGTCCATTTCAAAATCTTCTTTTTTATGGGGGGAGATTTTATTTTATTTCTTTTTCTTTGATTCGTGCGTTTGATAGCCATTAGACTTTACTTTGAGTCAGCAAAACTAAATAATTTTATCCCTAATAATTTAGAAAAAATGTAAGTAAGTTTATTTAAAATTTGCTTTTGTTCAACGCGATTATAATTGCAAATAAAAGCAAATTTATCTAAGTTTACAGCTTATTTAAAAGCACAAAACCATTGGCAAAGGAAAAGAAAGAAACTCCATTAATGCAACAGTACAACAGCATTAAGACCAAATATCCGGGTACTTTACTGTTGTTTAGAGTTGGTGATTTTTACGAGACTTTTGGTGAGGATGCAATTAAGGCGGCAGGGATTTTAGGTATTGTATTGACCAAGAGAGGGAATGGGAGTGAGTCAGAAACGGCGCTGGCAGGTTTTCCACATCACTCGTTAGAAACCTATCTGCCAAAATTGGTACGTGCCGGCCAACGTGTGGCCATCTGTGATCAGCTGGAAGATCCGAAACAGACGAAGACCATTGTAAAACGCGGTGTCACACAGCTGGTAACGCCTGGTGTTTCGTATAATGATAATATTGTCCAACAGAAATCAAACAACTATTTAGCATCTTTATTTATAGATAAGACACAGGTAGGGGTCGCATTCTTAGATATATCGACGGGAGAATTTCTTGTCGCACAGGGTAGCATCAGTTATATCGATAAATTACTCCAGGGGTTTAAACCTACTGAAGTGATTATGCCAAAGAAGCAGAACAAAGATTTTATCGCACATTTCGGCAATTCCTATTATACCTATCTACTGGATGAGTGGCCTTATACGGGCGACTATGCGGAGGAGGCGCTTCAAAAACATTTTGAAGTCAATTCTATGAAGGGATTTGGGATCGATCGGATGCCTTTAGGTATTATTTCCGCGGGTGTTGCATTACACTATCTGAATGAAACAGAGCACCGAAATCTACAACATATTTCCAATATATCGCGTATAGAGGAGGACCGCTACATGTGGTTGGACCGTTTTACGATTCGAAATCTGGAATTGATTGGTTCGGCAAATGAAAATGCCATTACATTATCAGATGTATTGGATGATACCGCTTCTCCAATGGGTGCACGTTTACTCAAAAGGTGGATTGTCATGCCTCTGAAAGATAAAAAATCCATTCAGGAACGCCTGAATGTCGTTGAGTATTTTCATCAAAATAGGGATTTGCGGGATGAATTAATTCGGGAAATCAAATTAGTAGGTGATCTGGAAAGACTCATCAGTAAGATTGGGCTTCAAAAGGCAAATCCACGTGAAATTATACAGCTTAAGCGGTCACTTTTTGCTATCGAGAAGCTAAAAGAGTTAACCAACGTATCGGAATCTGAATCGTTGCGCATTATTTCCGAACAGTTGAACGCCTGCTCGATTATTCGTGAAAAGATCGAAAAAGAGGTGTTACCCGAACCTCCGGTTGCCTTGAATAAGGGCAATGTGATGGCAGACGGTATTGATGCCGATCTGGATAAATTGAGACGCGTGGCATTCGGTGGGAAGGATTATTTGTTGGAAATACAACGTAGAGAGTCTGAATTAACGGGGATTCCATCGTTGAAAATAGCCTTTAACAACGTATTTGGGTATTATCTTGAAGTGACCAATACACATAAAGATAAAGTGCCGGAAGGGTGGATCCGGAAACAGACCTTGGTCAATGCCGAGCGTTATATTACAGAAGAACTAAAAGAATACGAAGATCAGATATTAGGTGCCGAAGAAAAGATTCAGGTCATCGAGAACCGGTTATATGCCGAATTGCTCGTTGCTATAGCCGCATATATAAAGCCTATTCAGCTTAATGCACAATTGATCGCTAAATTGGATGTCTTACTTAATTTTGCGGTTATTGCGGATAAGAACTACTATGTAAAGCCGGAAATTACGGAAGACAGGTTGTTGGATATCAAAGGAGGTCGCCATCCCGTCATTGAACGGAATCTTCCTATTGGTGAAGACTACATCACCAATGATACCTATTTAGATCCCGATACACAACAGATTATCATTATCACAGGACCCAATATGGCGGGTAAATCGGCTTTGTTACGTCAAACAGGTCTGATCGTCCTGATGGCGCAGATCGGGTCGTTCGTTCCGGCGAAGGAGGCATATATTGGATTAGTGGATAAGATCTTTACCCGCGTGGGAGCTTCAGATAATTTATCGTCCGGCGAATCTACGTTCATGGTAGAGATGAATGAAACGGCGAGTATCATGAACAACCTGTCCGACCGCAGTCTGATCTTGTTGGATGAAATTGGCCGGGGTACCAGCACATACGATGGTATTTCCATAGCTTGGGCAATCGCCGAATTTTTGCATAACCATCCGACAGCGCGGGCAAAAACGCTATTTGCTACTCATTATCACGAGTTGAACGAGTTAAGCACGTCAATGCCTCGGGTGAAGAACTTCAATGTAACCGTAAAAGAGATCAATAGCAAGGTGATCTTCTTGCGCAAGCTCATGCCGGGAGGATCTGAACATAGTTTTGGTATTCATGTAGCGAAACTTGCAGGTATGCCACCGCGGTTGATAGCTCGTGCAAATGAGATTTTGAAACGTTTAGAGCAGGAGCGTACAGGAGGGGAGAAGATAAAGGATAGCATGCGGAAAATCCAAAAACAGGCGTATCAATTACAGATGTTTGCGATTGATGACCCGGTATTGGAAAAAATAAGAGATATGCTCAATAATTTAGATGTCAATACGCTGACCCCTGTTGAAGCTTTGATGAAATTGGATGAAATTCAGCGGTTATTAAAGAATTAGTTTTTAAAGAGGGTTTTAAAGGAACCTATTATTTAGTCAGTTTCTTTGTCGCTCAAGCCGCGACTGGCTCATCCTTTTTTTTCTAAAAAAAGGATGCAAAACCTGCCTGCCGGCAGGAAATCGTCGCTGTGCCGGCTCGCCAGAACGGATCACCATTCCTGCTGTTGGCGACCCGCCAAGGCGACATTTGTCGAGCATGTAAGGATAGTGCATGTTATATGATTATTATAATACTTCAGCAGAATTGAAAAAAGACGGCCTTAGCGGATTTGGACGTGCAGGCAGCAGATGATATGTTGCCGAAAAGTTCGAGTTTGCACTTAACCAAGCAGATCTCAGCCTTTGAAATGGGATAGTGCGCCGGAGGCCTAAGAGCTGCGCACGTCATCATCGCGTCGCCGGAACAACAAATCCGGTACCAGCCTTGACTTTTTTTGCTTCGTTTTTTTGGTCAAACAAAAAAATGAAGGCCCTGTTGTGGCAACGACGGAAAGGTAATGCGAGGGCAAAAAACTGACTAAATAATAGGTTCCTTTTATCACCCCCACCAACTCATTCGATCTATACAAAATAATACTAATCGTCGGTTTAATGAAGTTTCCGGTTAACGAGCTGCTTCTGCCTATTTTCGATTTTCGTTTTGAAATAAGGGTAAATAAATACGGCACTTAAAACAACTATTGCCCCCATATAAAACCCCGTGCTCATTTCTTCCTTTTTTCCGAAAATCAACACGGCTAGAATAATTCCGTAAACCGGTTCCATATTCGTCGTAAGTGCCACGGTAAAGGCACTCAATTCTTTCATCACTGCCACACCCAATACGTATGCTACAGCAGTACATACCACTCCCAATAGAACAAGGTATGTCCAATCGGAACCAGAGAGTATCATTTCATCTGTAAACTCTCCTTTAAACAGCATGATTAGAGAGACGCCAAAAAAGGCCCCGATCATCTCATAAAAGGTAATAATAGTAGGACGAGAACGTTTAACCATTCGCGCATTGAGAATGGAAAATATACTTGCACAGAAAGCACATAACAATCCGAAAATAATTCCCCAGAGATATTGAAATTCGAACTTAAAGATCAGATAAATACCAAAGATAATGACCAGACCGATGAGCACATCTGCGAAAGAAATTTTTGACCTATTTATGATAGGCTCAAGAACAGCTGTAAACAGTGTAACAGACGAAAGTGTAACCAATGTAACTGAAACAGTAGAGATTTTAATGGAGTGAAAGAATAACACCCAATGAAGACCAACAATGACACCCACACCCATAAACTTGAAAATATCCCGCGGCGAAACGATTATTGATTTTTTAGTTATCCGGAAATACACCAACAAAGCTAAAGCGGCTAATACCACCCTATACCAAACCAAATGCAGAGCCGAGACCGAAATCAATCCACCCAACACACCCGTAAATCCCCAAATAAGAACCGTAAAATGCAAAATCAACAAATTACGATTACGTACAGATAACAACATATTAAAAATTATTTCGGTGCCTTAACCAATAAGACGAGACCTAAAATCAAGAATGTGACATTCGGGATGAGTACAGCTAAAAGAGGTGGTAATCCCCCTTTCAATGCAAACATAGTAGAAAACTGGTTAAATACAAGATAAGTAAAACTCAACCCAATACCTATACCAAGACTTAAACCGATCCCCCCTCTTACTTTTTTGGAGGAGAGTGAAACACCCATCAGCGTTAAAATAAAAGCAGAAAAAGGATTAATCCAACGCTTGTACTTTTCCAACAGGAGATCGGTCATCATACCCGTGCCACGGATTTCCTCTTTATGTATGCGCTCCTCGAGTTCTTTCATATCCATTGCCGTGAAGATATTTTCATACACCTCGAAATCTTGAGGTGTCATATCCATTGTAGTATCCCGGCTTTCACCTTTAAGCATTTCTTCATTTAATCCGTTTATAATACGATTCGTATAGTTTTCTATGCGCCACTTATTCGATACAGAATCCCATGTAACACGATCTGCCATAAGTTTCTCAGTCAGTTCATTATTATCAAACTTTTCCATTACAAAGTTATAACCTACGGCACGCTTTGTATCAAAATTATCAATGTACACGTAGGTGTTTGAGTCGATCTGCATATGAGTAGATTGCTTCGAAGAATTGACCTTATGCGGATGTACATATACATTCTCGAACTTTACCTTAAACTTATTGGTATAAGGGAGTATATAGAGATTCGAAGCTAATGTAAATGCAAAAACAATGGAAGCAGAAATCATAAATGGTCTCAAAAAGCGATTGAAACTCATTCCGCCACTCAAAATGGGTACAATTTCGGTTTGATCCGCCATTTTGGAGGTAAAGAAGATAACGGCGATAAAATTAATCAACGGAGTAAGCATATTCAAAAAGAAAGGTACGCTACCCATTGCATAATATTGAAAGAAAACCTGAGACATCGATGCTTTATTCTTCAAAAAATCATCTAACTTTTCGGAAACATCGAATACAACGATAACCACGATAAAGATCCCTACCGTAAATAGGAATGTAGTTAAATATTTTTTAATGATATAGCGATCAATGATATTCATCTTACAAAGTAAAAAGTATAAAATTATTGCGAATTCGCAGATGCGCACATTTGCGGATCAGCTACATTACAGCCTTTGTCCCAACACCTTAACCATTTTTTCTTTCCAGTCGTAAAAAGTACCCTCAATAATCTTTTCCCGGGCCTGTTTTACCAACCAAAGATAAAAATGCAAGTTATGTAAAGATGCTATTTGCGCGCCTAAAATTTCCTGAGATCGAATTAAATGCCTAAGATAAGCTTTAGAATACACTTGATCCATCATAAGGTCGCTTTCTGCCTCTATAGCTGAGAAATCATCTTTCCATTTTTCATTCTTGATATTAATAATACCATTACGTGTGAAAAGCATACCATTGCGGGCATTACGTGTCGGCATAACGCAATCGAACATATCAATACCTAATGCTATATTCTCCAGAATATTAATTGGCGTACCAACTCCCATTAAATAGCGGGGTTTTTCGTATGGAAGAATTTTGGTAACGACTTCTGTCATGGCGTACATTTCTTCTGCGGGCTCGCCCACAGAAAGACCGCCTATTGCATTTCCTTCCCGTTCAAAAGAAGCAATAACTTCAGCAGATTTTGCGCGTAAATCTTTATAAACCGAACCTTGCACAATAGGAAACAAAGTTTGATCGTATCCATATAGCGGATCAGTGCTATCAAAGCGGTCACAACAACGTTTTAACCAACGATGAGTCATATCCAGCGAACGACGCGCGTAATTATAATCACAGGGATAGGGTGTACATTCATCAAAAGCCATAATGATATCTGCACCAATGATGCGTTGCGTATCCATCACATTTTCTGGCGTAAACAAATGTTTTGAACCATCTACATGTGAACGGAAAGTTACCCCTTCTTCTTTTATTTTCCGAACCTCCGTTAAGGAATAGACCTGATAGCCCCCCGAATCGGTGAGAATAGGTTTGTCCCACCCATTAAATTTATGCAGCCCCCCAGCTTTATGCAAGACATCCAATCCCGGACGCAAATACAAATGATAGGTATTACCTAAGATGATCTGTGCCTGGATATCATTGACCAGCTCGTGTTGATGTACCGCTTTTACGGTCCCTGCAGTACCTACGGGCATAAATATGGGGGTTTCTATCTTTCCGTGTGCTGTCTCCATCACCCCCGCGCGTGCTTGAGAAAGTTTATCTTGTGCTTGAAGCGTAAAGTTCATACTACTATTAAATCAAGCGCAAAAATACTATAAAATTTTGACCCGACGACATCCGTAACATTTAATTAGCAAATCTTAACGCTAGGCATCGAATATATTGAAAGAACGCCTTATCTTTGAGCCTTCGTATGGATTATAAAACAGACATTTTAATAAATCTCCCCTACATTCTATTTGGGGGGCTAGGGTTATTCCTGGTGTTCCAACTTTATTATTTATTGTTTGCCTATACTCGTTTGGCACGTTATAAAGTAACATCTTTCACAGGAACTCCGGCTAATACTTCTGTTTCCGTTATTATTTGTGCACGAAACGAACAAGAAAATCTGAAGAATTTCCTACCTGCCATATTACAACAAGATTATCCCAATTTTGAGGTAATCGTTGTAAATGACTATTCTGATGATGAAACCAAATGGGTACTTCAGGATTTCGGACGAAAATACAATCATCTCAAGATTGTTGATATTAAAGAGCACATAAAGCTGAAGCATAGCAAAAAATTTGCATTGACCATGGGGATAAAAGCTGCGCAATACGATCATTTACTATTGACCGATGCAGATTGTCAACCACAAAGCCCCCATTGGCTGAGTGAAATGGCAGGAGCCTTTACCGAAGGAAAGGAAATCGTATTAGGTTATTCCCCATATTTCAAAACCAAGGGATTTTTAAATAAACTGATCCGATTTGAAACCACACATACGGCTATAAGCTATCTTTCTTATGCCCTAAAGAGAAACACCTATATGGGGGTGGGTCGCAACCTCGCTTATACCAAGTCTTTATTTTTCAAAGGCAAAGGCTTTAACGCACACATGCATATTAAATCGGGTGATGATGATCTGTTCGTCAACCACAATGCGACCAAAAAAAATGTAAATATTGCCATACATCCTGATGCACATGTATATTCTTTAGCCAAGAGTACGTGGAAAAGCTATTATAAACAGAAAGCACGACATGCGGGTGCTTCTATAGCTTATAAGAAAAAACACCAATATATGCTCGGAACGCAGCTGTTCACAGCTATTGCATTTTACCTGATGCTGATCGTTTGCTTGACCTGCCACCCCTCGATGTGGTATTTCGCACTCACAGCATATCTACTTCGCTTATTTCTCCAATTTATAATATTTAAACCCATTTATTCCAAACTGGCAGTGAAAGACCTTTTACTGTGGCTACCTGTTTTAGACTTATTTTTCTATTTTTACATCTGCTTCAATGGTATTTTTAACCGGAGTAAAAAACAGAAATCCTGGAAATAGAGCTTAAGCTCATCGAAGATAATTTTAACTTTTCACTTTGTAAAAATGAACCCTACAGTCGACATCATTTATAAATACTTTCCAAAATTAACCCCGGCCCAAAAAGAACAATTTGCTAAATTGGAAGAGGTATACCCATTTTGGAACGACCAAATCAATGTGGTATCGCGTAAAGATATTGAAAGTCTGTATTTAAAACACGTGCTCCACTCGCTAGGAATCGCTAAATTTATTACGGAACTTACTCCAGGCACCCGAATTCTGGATGTAGGTACAGGTGGAGGGTTCCCAGGTATCCCATTGGCTATTCTATTTCCTCATGTACATTTTCATTTGGTAGATTCGATAGGAAAAAAAATAAAAGTAGTACGGGAAGTCGCAGAAGCTATCGGCTTAAAGAATGTCGAAGCCGATCACATTCGTGCGGAACAGCTGGACTATAAATATGATTTTGTCGTTTCCCGGGCAGTAACCCGTCTGGCTGATTTCGCGCCATGGATACGGAACAAATTTGAGAAAAAAGATAAAAATGCGATTCCCAATGGTATTTTATATCTGAAAGGTGGCGACTTAAAAGAGGAGATAAAAGAATCGAGACTAAAGGCAGAACTGCATCCGTTATCCAGCTACTTCAATGATGAGTTTTTTGACACAAAATACGTGGTCTACGTGCCGATGTAGGCGAAGTCAAAATAAAAAAGTAAAAACCGGAAACTTTCTACCCCGTACATTAGCAACACACTTAACTTTAACATGTCATCGCTGGGCTGCGTGGGACTGTGCGAGCCGTGGCAACCCTGTATGGATAACGCCGGACATTACCCCAGCTCCTCGGTAATCTTTTGTCCTATTGCATTTACTTCCTCATCCATTCCGAACAGAGGAAGCCCCGTCTCAGGGCTTAATTTAAGCCAATTTGTTTCGGTATCTTTAATAATCTGTATGTATTCTTTTCCCTCCTTAAAAATAGTATAAGCATCCTTTTCATCCGGAAAAACCGAGTATACGATGTCTGCTATTTCGATGTCAAAAGGTTCCTGTAATTCCATATATCAAGCATTTTTGACAAAGTTAGTATTTCTATCGCTATTTTTTTTGCAAATACTTGGAATAAAACAACAGATATTCCTATATTGTAGCATACCTCTTATGAACAAAATAGAACAAATAGCCCTCACAAAAATAAAAGGGATCGGCCCAAAGTTGAGCCGGTTGCTGCTTGCGTACTGCGGCAATGCCGAATCAGTTTTTTCAAGTTCGAAAAAGCAGCTTTTATCCATTCCCGGTATTGGTCCCGCTTCGGTGGATTCCATCCTCTCAAGATCTTACTTAAAAGAAGCTGAAGATGAGCTCAATTTCGTCGAGAAACATGGCATTCAGGTCTTATGGATAGAAGATGACAACTACCCACAACGCCTCAGACATTGTGAAGATGCACCCATACTCCTATATTATAAAGGCGAAGGAAATCTAAATCCGCAAAAAGTAGTGAGTATTGTCGGTACGCGAAACGCCACCAGCTATGGTAAACGGATCTGTGAAGAATTAGTACATGATCTAAAAGATCTAGGTATACAAGTTGTGAGCGGACTCGCATACGGGATTGATATTCATGCGCATCGTCTTGCAGTGAAAAACGATTTATCCACCATAGGTATATTAGGTCATGGTCTAGATAGGATCTACCCTGCAGCACACCGCGAAATAGCCTCACGAATGATCCAACACGGTGGGTTACTAACTGAATTTCCTTCGGGCACCAATCCGGATAAACAAAATTTCCCGATGCGTAATCGAATTATAGCGGGACTATCTGATGTCACTATTGTAATCGAGGCCGCCATAAAAGGAGGTGCTTTAATAACTGCTGAAATCGCGAATACTTATAATAGGGATGTCTGTGCCTTTCCGGGGCGTATAGACCAGGAGTATTCTGCCGGTTGCAATTACCTCATTAAAACCAATCGCGCCCACCTCATCCGACACGCAGCCGATCTTTGCTACCTGATGAATTGGGAAAGAACAGAAGCCGTACAACAAGTAAAACAGCTTACGATCTTACCGGCGAACCTATCCAAGGATGAACAAAAAGTATATAATTTTTTAAAAGAACACGAACAGGCTACCATCGATGCGATTGCACTGCACCTAGACTGGCCACAAAGTAAATTAGCGATCATACTATTAGAAATGGAAATAAATAACCACCTGTTATCATTACCAGGAAAAGTATATAAATTAATCTAATTGCCTAAATAGAACAATACGATTCGGACAAAAAGTAATTTTTCCAAACTGACTATCAACCCACTAACAGATAAGTAGCAAAATTCTTTCCGAAAACTAAAAATTTTTCTACTTTTGTGGTGGGTAAGTCCTTTACGACCAGCTCCCATTGACTCCCCCAGGTTGGGAACAAAGCAAGGGTATTTGGTTGAGCGGTGCGATAAAGGGAGCTTGCCCATTTTTTATTTCTATTGAATTAGTCCTCTCTTTACCTATTATTCTTTCCCTTCACAATTCGAGTTTCAAAATCTCCATTCAAATTCGCTGAAGTCCGAATAGAGACCGTCCACGTCCGTTATAATCAGGGCTTAGGTTAAGTACAAACTGACTTTGCTCCCTGAAAATCAATCAGCAAACTAAAGCACAGGGCATATTTTTGACTTTTTACTTTTTACTTTTGACTTAACTAGGATAATTTTTCGTTTATTTGTAATTCGAATTAACACGAAAATATGAGTTGGTTTAAAAGAAATAAAGCAGGAATAAGTACTGCAACAGAAAATAAAAAAGAAGCTCCGGATGGCATGTGGAATAAATGTCCCGCATGTAAAAAGCCTCTTTTGAACGTAGAGCAAATTGAGAATAGTTACGTATGTCAATATTGTGATTACCATATCCGGATTGGTTCTGCAGCCTATTTCTCAATCTTATTTGACAGCAACTACTTCACCGAGTTATTCACCAATTTAACAGCTGGTGACCCTTTAAATTTTGAAGATACCAAAGCTTACAAAGATAGATTAGTGGAAAGCCAGGCAAAAACAGGGCTAAAAGATGCTATTCGCTGTGCACATGGAAAAATAGAGGGTCAGGATTTGGTGATTGCCTGTATGGATTTTACATTTATTGGTGGATCGATGGGATCTGTAGTAGGTGAGAAAATAGCCCGTTCAATAGATTACTGCATTGAACATAAAATCCCTTTCATGTTAATCTCCAAATCTGGAGGGGCTCGCATGATGGAAGCCGCTTTTTCCTTAATGCAAATGGCGAAAACATCTGCAAAATTAGCCTTATTAAGCCAAGCAAAACTTCCGTATATCTGTTTATTAACAGATCCTACAACAGGAGGTGTTACAGCGTCGTATGCGATGTTGGGCGACATTAACATTGCAGAGCCCGGTGCCTTGATCGGTTTTGCTGGACCCCGTGTTATTAAAGAAACAATCAAAAAAGATCTTCCTAAAGGTTTCCAAACCTCCGAATTTGTTAAAGAACATGGTTTTCTAGATTTTATCGTTGACAGAAGACAACTCAAACAAAAAGTAGCGACATTTTTAAAATTAGTTAGATAATACCTGAAAAATGCTCTTTGTTAACGAAGAGCATTTTTTATTTGTAATAGACCCCGGATATTTCCAAAAAAGACCTTATTTCCCATCCTTCCAAATAACGCAGGTTAAAGCCATTTCTATACGCTTCTCGTTCAAAAGACATATTTAGATACGTCCGATGGAAATGACTATCCGTCAAAGACAAAGGAGAACCGAACTTGCCCACCGAAGGTCAATTGAAAACCCCGTAGCATTCATACATTGTAAACATATAAACAGCAAATTAGGAATTGTATTTTTTTCTATTCGGTATTATTCATTTATATTTGTTTTTAATGGCATGAATGAACTCACTACGTTCGGTTCGTGAATGCAAAGCATTTTATTTAAGTTTGTTAAAATATACTAATATTAAAAAGTATGCCATACAAAGAGCGCGAAATAAACAAATTGTATTATACCATGGGGGAAGTTACTGAAATGTTTGATGTAAACGCCTCTCAAATACGTTTTTATGAGCGTGAATTTGATATTCTTCAGCCTAAAAAGAATAAAAAAGGAAATCGTCTTTTTACACAGGACGATATCTCCAATCTTAAAATCATCTTCAATTTAGTAAAAGAAAAAGGTTATACCTTGCAGGGAGCCCGAGAATTCCTACGCACGAATAAAAATGAAGCAAAAGAGAACCAACGTGTTATCGATTCCCTTGAACGATTGAAATCTTTCCTATTGGAAGTACGAGACAGCTTATAACAAGCTTTTACCTTCCAGCCAATTCTACAACTTCCAGATTTTCTATTTTATCGCAATTGATATCGAAACGCATTAATGTGCGCACTTGATGCCATCCTTGTTTACCGGCTGCACCGGGATTAAGATGTAATAATTGCAGCTTGGGATCATACTGTACTTTCAAGATGTGCGAATGTCCACAAATAAATAATTTGGGTGGATTAGTTATAATTTCAGACTTTATACGAGGCGCATATCTACCCGGATAGCCTCCGATATGCGTCATCCAAACATCTACTTCTTCACAATCAAACCGCAAGTGTTCGGGACATGCCAGTTGTACGTCTTTCCCGTCAATATTACCATATACTCCTCGAAAAGGTTTATAGGCCGCTAACGTATCCACAATTTCAATAGATCCAAAATCGCCAGCATGCCATATTTCATCACACTGATCGAAATATTTAAAAACAGCCTCATCTAAGAAGTTATGCGTATCTGAAAGTAAACCAATTTTTTTCATCTAGACTAAAGTATTTTTCAATGGCAGCTCTCTTTTGTGACAACTCATGCAAATTTCATCCACACAGTTATTCACAAAGCTAAAAAAAACGAACTTAACAAGTCCCTGTACGATTGACTATATACGCCTCTGTCGTCATATATCACGAATGAACTACTTCTCACCTGCCTACAGGTCACATCCTTTGTTAATGAAATAATAGAACGTATATATTCGGTATCGGGATAAGATTTAATCTTAACTTCCTCCGCAAGTACAAGACCATCAGTGCTTGCAATATTGATGACTTCAAGAGCCAGTTCACAAGGCAATATCAATTGAAGGATTCCATCGTTCTTCAACGCCTGTGCACTGAAACGAACCAGATTATGAAAAAACAGGTAATCCGTATGCCGTGCTAGTTTTTTACGGTCATTCGGATTATGAAGGGAGTTGACATAAAAAGGTGGATTACTGACAATCAAATCATATTTATCTGGAGCTTCAATACACTCGAAGGAACCCTGAATCAAATGTAACCTTTCCTCAAATGACGAACAATTAAAGTTAGACAACGCACGTTCTGCAGCTTGAGGATCAATTTCTACGGCATCTATTTTCGCCTTATCAAATCGTTGTGCCAGCATCAAAGCGATAACACCTGTACCCGTACCGATATCTAAAATATGTCCTGGATGATTATGCTTTGCAACTGCACCTAGTAGCACACCATCGGTGTTGATCTTCATCGCACATCCGGACTGGTCGATATCAAATCTTTTAAAACGAAATACAGATCCCATTCCCACAAATCTAGTTAATTTTTAAGTTCAACTTCCTGAAAATTATAATTACTTTAGACTAAAATCAATACATCATGTTGCATATCGCTAAGATTCTTGTTGCGCTTATTTTCTTGTTAAGCTTTTCCAAATACACGTATGCACAGTCTTCGTGCGAAGAAATTACTACAACCTCTTTACAACGGTTAACCCCATTGTTGAAAAAAAACGATTTTTCACAAATCGCATCTATCATAAGCACCTTGGAAAGTGTATGTGGGAAAAGTGAATTTACATTGCGTCTCCAACTGATTAGACAGCTCATTCTAAAAGAAGATACACAAAAAGAAATCTCCACCTATCTCGATAACCATTACGACGAAATACTAACGCACAGATACGACAATGCGGCCGACAACAATTACAGGGATATTTATACTAAGGACAAAGCAGCATTTCATTTTATTCCGTTGAATCACCCCGTGGATTCGCTCATAAGACTTAAAGCCACCGCTTTATTAAATTCTCCAAGTTATGTGCTTACTGAGCAAGAAGAAGCCATTAGTTTGTTATTTGCAGACGACATCGATGCTTTCTACGAACAACTCAACCGTCGGCCCAAAGCCGTACCAGCTACCGAAAGCTCATACAAATTGGAGTCAGGCAAGGAAAGGATTGGAGTCGGCCTATATGCGGGGGCATTTGGTACCGTAGGTGAAAATAGTACGTTTACAACCTCTCCTTCTTTTGGTGCCTCCATTATGTCTCCTCTGGCAAATTCATTCGTCTTCGAACTCGCTCTCAAATTCAGGTTAAACACAAATGACAACTATTTTGAATTCAATGACGATGGCGTTATCCAAGATATCAATTCTTCTGCCAGTTTCTTTTTTGGAGGTACTGCGGGATACAAAGTCTTCGATAATGGACCTTGGATTGTCCTTCCAAAAGTAGGAGCCGGACTAGGGTTTATTAACACCGGATTATCTGAAACCACGTTTTACAATGGAGATTATGACGATGCCTCTTCGGGTATTCAATACAACAACGCAAATACATTCCATACATTTATAGGCGTGGCGCTGATGAGACACGTAAAGGGCAGAAAGTTTATTGGACTTGAAGCGGGTTATCATTATATCCCCTATAACTGGGATAAAGACCTGATTACATCCATACAGCCTCGTTATTGGAGTCTGGAGCTGTTTCTTAAACTATAAAATTGAAGTGTTATTAAATTCATTTTTCTGGGGTTAATAAAAAGGAACCTATTATTTAGTCAGTTTTTTTCCCTCGCATTACCTTTCCGTCGTTGCCACAACAGGGCCTTCATTTTTTTGTTTGACCAAAAAAACGAAGCAAAAAAAGTCAAGGCTGATACCGTATTTGTCGTTCCGGCGACGCGATGATGACGTGCGCAGCTCTTAGGCCTCCAACGCTCTGTCCCAAAGCAAAGGCTGAGACCTGCTTGGTTAAGTGCTAATTGTACGTTTCTGCAACACATCATCTGCTGCCTGCACGTCCAAATCCGCTAAGGCCGTCTTTTTTCAATTCAGCTGAAGTATTATAATAATAATATAACAATGCACTATCCTTACATATTCGACAAATGTCGCCTGTGAAGCTTTTGGCAATAGTACTGGGAAGCACTATCCGTACAGCCAAAAGGTTCAAGCGACGATTTCCTGCCTGCCGGCAGGCAGGTTTTGCATCCTTTTTTAGGAAAAAAAGGATGAGCCAGTCGCGGCTTGAGCGACAAAGAAACTGACTAAATAATAGGTTCTTTAAAATTAACCCTCCTCCTCTCTAAGTCGAAGGAGGTGAAGCCACGTAAGTAGATCCGCTGTATACGTTATTTCGTTTCTTCTTCGGTGTCTGCGATGTTGTCTTCTTCTGGGCCTCTGGGAGGATCGGCTTTCTCAGGATCTGATTCCAACGCGTGGGTTTCTTTGTTGTACATGCCTTCTAGTTCATCTATAATCGTGCCTTTCCAGAGAGGTGTATTTGAAAAATAGGATGCGCGGCCTATCATGTGTGCGGCAATAGGTGAAGTAATGAACAGAAAAAAGATGATAGCAATTGCTTTTGTGGTAACAGATATATCCGGAAATATGATCGCAGCACAAAGTAATAGTAGTCCTACGCCCAATGTAGAGGCTTTTACGGTTACCGATAATCGCAAATAGAAATCTGGCATACGTAAAATGCCCAATGAAGCGAAGAAAATAGATAAGGCTCCGATTGTACTAATAATAGCTATAATAATATCACTCATCATTTCGTTTTTCAATATAGTAGGAAAATGCAATGGTACCTAGAAAGGCTATCAGTGCCAATATAATAGCAACATCCAAGAGTACCTTTTGATTGGATCGAATGGTAAATACGGTAATAATACCGATACCTATTGTAATGATTAAATCCAGCGCGACCACACGATCTACGACATGAGGTCCTTTCAGGAGTCGGATAAAGACCAAGATAATAGATATGGTCAATATCGGTAATATAAAGTAGTCAAAGTAAGTTTCTAATGTCATCGCAAAATTTCTAATAGTCTTCTCTCTAAACCTGTTTTTGTTTCTCTAACGAATGTTTCCGGGTTTTCTAAGTACATTACATGTATATACATGGTTTTTTTATCTTCACTGATATCTAATATAAGTGTACCAGGCGTGAGAGATATCATTGTTGAGAGTAGGTTGATCTCGAATTCTGTTGCCGCATTCAACGGGTATCTAACAACCCCGGGTTTCATGAAATATTTCGGGGTCATCACATCGTAGGCGACCTGTAAGTTCGCTTTTACCATTTGATATAGGAAATAGACGATGAAGCTCAGAATCTTTGGAACGCGATAAAAATAACGTTGATCGATATCATTACGGTTCATGATCCATAGCACAAAAAAGCCGAGTAAAAAGCCAAAGACAAAATTGGTATAATACATGGAACCTGTCAGCGCTACCCAAATAAAGGAAAGCAAGAGGTTCATTAAAAACTGTTTTATCATATCGTTAATTTTGTTTTCCTAAAACTGCTTCCACATAAGGTTGCGTATTTATAAGTTGGTCCGATATTTTGTCGACCAATTGTACGATTGTTTCTGCATTGAGCCCTATGTATAACGTCACTATCGCCAGTATTCCTACAGGTAGAATCAGTAATATTTTACGGATCAACGGTAAGGGCTCAAATTTGTTTTCTACTTCTACGTCTTTAGGAACATCTTTCCAGAACACTTCAGACCACATCTTGGCAATGACGTACATCGTTACAAAACTTCCTATGATCAGCGCAGCGACAAAAACGTATTGTTGCTGTGTAAAGGCTTCTTGAAACAAATATATTTTCGGCCAAAAACCCGATAACGGGGGGATGCCGACTAGTGAAAATAAGACCAGTGCAATCAATAAGGAGATCTTAGGGTATTCTTTATAGATTCCACCTAGTTTATTCATATCCATTGATCCGCGCAGCTGTCTGATTACACCTGCGATGAGGAACATATTTGTTTTTACCACGATGTCGTGTATAAGGTATAATATCGTTCCCATTAATGCTATTTTAGTAAACATCGCGATACCACCGATCATAAATCCGATATGACAAACGATAAGATATGAAAATAGCCTTCGTATATTGGTTTTTATCAAAGCGCCCAAAGCGCCGGTAATAATTGTAAATATAGCCATACCCATCAGTAGGTTTTGGGTAAATGTATCCAAAACAAATATTAAACTAAATACACGGATAATCGCATAAATACCTACTTTGGTCAAAAGTCCACCAAAGGTGGCAGCGACGGCAGACGGGGGTGTATGGTAAGACGAAGGTAACCAGTAATACAATGGAAAAACAGCCGATTTGATCCCGAAACCAATTAAAAAGAAACAGGCCGTAATTCCAACCAGATATTGGTTCTGTACCTGTGTTATTTTTATAGACAGATCTGCCATATTCAGGGTTCCCGTTATCCCATAAAGTATTCCAATGCCCGTAAGAAAAAATGTGGAAGCCAGAATATTCATGGCCATGTATTTCACCGCTCCTTCGAGCTGTGCTTTTCGACCGCCCAATGTCATCAGGACAAAAGATGAAATGATGATAACCTCAAACCAGACATACAAGTTGAAGATATCCCCGGTCAGAAAGGCACCATTTAAGCCCATCAACAGGAAATGAAAAATAGGGAAATAGCCATAGAGCATGCGTTGTCTGTTTAATCCGGTCGATGAAAAAATAGAAACGGCGAATCCTGCTATGGAGGTCAATAACACTAAGGTGACGCTGAGTAAATCTGCTACGAATACAATACCAAATGGAGCTTCCCAGTTGGCTGCATTCATCGTTAATATGCCATTATTATATACTTTCGTGAAAAGCCGAATAGCAAGCATTAATCCTAAAAAACTGCCACCCACACTGATAAAACGTTGGGTCACGGTTTTTCGCCAGGCAACAAGTTGGAGTATTGCTGAAAAGAGATGTATAAAAACGGGTGCTAAAATGTGATTGTCTATCATATATCTTCCTCTTCGGGCGTATTTAAGTCATCTAAATCATCTGAATTTACCAAGGCGTAAACTCGTTTTAATAGTACAATAGCAAATGCCGTCAGACCAAAACTGATTACAATTGCAGTTAAAATTAGGGATTGAGGAATAGGATCCGCAAAAACATCTTGAAATAATTTTGCATTTTCATCTATCACCGGGGGCTTTCCTTTAGTAATGCCGCCGAGTAAAAAAATCAAGATATTGGTCCCGCTTCCGAGAAGCATAATTCCCAAAAGCAACTTCACCATACTTCTGCGAAGTATCATGTATACACCCGCTGCATACAGCAGGCCTAAAAGAACTATTAATAATAACTCCATTAGTCTTTCTCGGTTATATTGTTTAATGAAATGGTGAACAGGATAGTTAATATGACGCCGATAACGACCAAATAAACTCCTAGATCAAAAAATAAGGAGGATCCAATCATGCCAATGACGGGGATCGGCTGCTCGAACCACAATCCTGTCATTGGGGGAAGTCCAAAGAGCATGGGAGCGGCTAAACTCGTTGCCGAAATGCCCAGTCCGATCGGAATTAAGGACAAAGGTTTTCTCCTTAAAATTTTCATGGTAGCTTCTGTGCCGTTGGCAAAACTATGCAATACGAAAGCAATTGCCGCAACTAGGCCACCTACAAATCCTCCGCCGGGATAATAGTGCCCACGGAGCAGTAGAAAAAAGGAAAATAGTAACAGAATAGGAAGTAAATACTTCGTAGCTGATTGTAATATAGGACTTCGCATATTATTCTTTTTCTGTTGATTTTAATCGTAATCGTATTAAACTGTATACGCCTAATGCTGCAATACTCAACACCACCGTTTCAAACATGGTATCAATCCCTCTAAAATCGACTAGTATCACATTCACTACATTTTTACCTTTCGCTAAGATGTAAGCATTTTCGCCGTAAAAATTAGCGATATCTTTTGAAATGGGTTCAGACCATACGCGTAAAGCGATTAATGAGATGATCCCCCCAAAACTTAATGCGATTATGCCGTCGCGATAGAGCACAGTTTTACTGGTCATATTGATAAAGCTAGGCAGCTTGTATAATACCAGTACAAATAATACGGTGCTTAAGGTGTCGATGGTAAATTGCGTCATCGCAAGATCGGGAGCACTATAGAACACAAATATCAAACAGGTACAATACCCAACCACACTCATGGATACTACGGATGTTAATCGGGATGGGGTGGTTACGACCAGGTATAACGCGCCTATCAAGATTAAGATAACGCCAATTTCATAAAAGGACGGCATGGTTACCGTATCAAAATTAAATGCAAAGGGGCCGCTAAGCCATAGCTTGTACGCGAGGAGAGCCTCCGCAAATAATATAATTTTCAGGTGATATGATCGTAGGTATCCGTTGTGAAATAGATCAGTGTACCACCTTGAAAACCGCATAATATCGTTGGCAAAGCGTGTAAAGACGCGTTGCGGTGCTATTGAATTGAGCTTTTCAATGGCATGTAATTTCAATGCACTGGGTTTATTGATAAAATATACGAGGGTTCCAGCTAATAAGGTCGCAAGACTTAATATCAACACGATATTGAATCCATGCCATATTTTCAGATGCATATCTGTTTCGCTCCCATAAATAGCATTTGCCGTGGCGTGGTTTATAAAATCGCCTGCCGGACCGGGGAACAAACCAAAGACCAATCCTAATATGGCTAATATCAATGGAGGTATCCACATGGATTTATACGGAAGATGTACGGTCTCGAATTGCTTGGGCAAGGATCCCATAAATGGTTTTATGCCTGCCATAAATCCAGCGGCTACCAGTCCGATATTGGTTGCAATAGCTACTGCGGTCAATATCCAACCGAGTGTTTGATAATTGGTATGTAAGGTAGCTTCGTATATTAAATCTTTACCGATAAACCCATACGTAAGTGGGAGACCAGCACTTGACAAAGCGGCTAGAACACCTGCTATCGAAACCGGCAACAATACTTTTCGTAAACCTCCCAATACTGTGATATCCCGCGTGCCCGTTTCATGATCGATGATGCCGGTTACCAAGAACAGCGTAGCCTTATATAGTGCGTGTACTAATATAAAAACACTTGCTGCTATGATAGCTTCCCGCGTACCTAACCCGATAAGAAAAGTCAAAATCCCTAATGCCGAAATAGTGGAATAGGCTAAAATACCTTTTAAATCGATTCGGAACAGGGAGTGGACAGAAGCAAATAACATTGTAAATCCACCTACGGCCATTAACGTGTAATTCCAATAGTCGGTACCACCTAATATTGGAGAAAATCTCGCTAATAGATAGATTCCGGCTTTCACCATCGTCGCCGAATGAAGATACGCAGATACGGGTGTAGGTGCTTTCATGGCGCCCGGTAACCAAAAATGAAACGGAAATTGCGCTGATTTTGTGAATGCACCCAAGAACAGGAATCCAAGTATCAACGGATATAAGTTGTGGTTGAGGATAGATTCGCGAGAAGTGATAAGTTCGGATATGGTATAGGTACCTGTAATATTCCCCAATAGTACCAAACCCGCCAGTAAGAAAAAACCGCCCAATCCAGTAATACTAAGCGCTGTCAAGGCACTTTTTCGAGATTCCGCATTGTCATTGTTAAATCCGATCAGGAAGAAAGAGCTGATACTCGTCAGTTCCCAAAATATAAACAGCAAAAGTATATTGTCTGATAAAACTACCCCCAGCATTGCGGACATGAAGAGACACAGATAGCCAAAGAAGCGATCGAAAAAGACATGACCTTTTAAATAGGTCCTGGCATAAAAAAATATTGCTGTCCCGATACCGGTAATCAAGAGTGCAAAAAGTAAAGATAAGCCATCCAATCTGAAGTCAAAATCGACCCCTAAAGAGGTCACCCAATTTGTGTGCTGCAAAAAGCTGGATCCGGCAGATATAGCGGGTATATAGCTTATGAAATACAAAAAAAGTAATGCAGGTAATAAGGTGAGGAGAATACTCCATTTGGTCTTTAACAGCTTGCCAAATGGAATAATTAAAAGCGATATGATTAATCCCGATAATACAGCTAATAGCATCTATTTTTTATTATGGATTTATGGAAAGCCATAAAAATACGAAAAAAGACGCTTTTTTCATAAAATAATATCGAATATCTCTGTCTTTATTGCGTCGGGGAAGAAGTTTTATATATAGGGAGATAATTTTTTACAACATTTATAATGTTATTTTAGTGTTAAGTTTGTATATTGCTCTTGCATTTATAGGATAATGTCGATCTATTCCTAGATTATCTTCTCCAAGATTATTAATTGTAGTGTTATGAATGATTTTGCGGCTGATTTATTTAAACGATATTATAAAGGACTTTGTTACTTTGCTTGGAAGCTAGTAGGCGATTCCGAGTTGGCTGAAGATTTGGCGCAGGATGCTTTTATTGCCTATTTACAGCGAAAGGAGAATGTGTCTGAGGATGAGAATTCTATTCGGTCTTTTTTATATACAGCTGTGATTGTATGTGATCGAAAAAGGTGCCAGCCGGTATGACTTAGTTACGGCGACTGATGCTCGCAAATGGATGAATATAACACCTTTGTAGCAAAATTGTTTTTTAGGGAATGTCGAATTTTATAGACATTCCCTTTTTTATTTCGAGCGTCTTATAATTAAAACCATACAACACGAGAACAAGAGAGAGTCAACAAAATGTTGACCCTCCCTCTTGTCTTATTTCCTTATTTTTTCAGCTCCCTGAATAATTGCTTCGACCACGGTTGGATCTTGTAGCGTAGACGTATCACCTAAACTTGAAAGCTCATTTTCTGCGATCTTGCGCAAGATACGCCGCATGATTTTACCTGATCTTGTTTTCGGTAACTCACTTACAAATTGGATAATGTCTGGCTTGGCGATGGCGCCAATCAGACGGGTTACCGTTTGTAAGATATCTTTACGTGTGCTCTCTTCGTCGATGTGGTGATTGGCGATGACATACGCGTAGATTCCCTGTCCCTTAACCGGATGTGGGTAGCCTACAATGGCCGATTCGACTACATCGGAGTGCATGTTTATGGCATTTTCGACTTCAGCAGTACCAATGCGGTGGCCTGAAACATTCAATACATCATCCACACGGCCAGTGATGCGGTAGTAACCCTCCGGACTTCTATAGCATCCGTCACCTGTAAAATAATTGTTTTCATAGGTGGAGAAATACGTTTGTTTACAGCGTTCATGATCGCCCCAAGTGGTGCGCAACATACCCGGCCACGGATATTTGATGCAGAGATTTCCGGATACATCGTTTCCCTCGATCTCCTGTCCATTCTCGTCCATCAAACAGGGTTGCACTCCCGGAAGCGGTAACATAGCATAGCTTGGGATGGTCGGTGAGATACCTGCTATAGGTGCTATTAATATACCACCGTTCTCCGTTTGCCACCAGGTATCGGCTATCGGCGCTTTGCCTTTTCCTATTTTATCATGGTACCACTGCCAAGCTTCTTCATTGATTGGCTCTCCAACAGATCCCAGTTTTGTGATACTGCTTAGATCGTATTTATCCACAAAATCATCTCCAAATGCCATCAACGAACGGATTGCGGTAGGTGCGGTGTACAGGATATTTACCTTGAATTTATCGACGATATCCCAGAACCGTCCCGCATCGGGAAAAGTAGGGATTCCTTCAAACATTAACGAAGTGGCTCCTTGAGAGAGTGGGCCATAGACAATATATGAATGCCCCGTAATCCATCCAATATCTGCGGTGCAGAAATAGACTTCATCGGGTTGATATTGGAATACGTTGGAAAAAGTATATCCCGTGTACACCATGTATCCACCCGTTGTATGTACAACGCCTTTTGGTTTACCTGTTGATCCCGATGTATAGAGGATAAAAAGTGTATCTTCCGCATCCATCTCTTCAGCAGGGCAGGACGGATTTCCCTGTGTTTCTACTTTTTTGATTTCGTCTTCCCACCACACATCTCTGCCTTTGATCATCGATACCGGTGTACGTGTACGTGTCAGTACAATTACCTTTTCTACCGTTTTGCATTGCATGAGTGCATCATCCACGATGGATTTCAGTTCTAATACCTTCGTGCCGCGGAAACCGCCATCTGAAGTAATCACGAGTTTACAGTTGGCATCAGTGATGCGGTCTGCAATGGATTGTGCCGAAAATCCACCAAATACAACCGAATGTATCGCACCAATACGGGCACAGGCTAATACCGCAATGACTAATTCGGGTACCATCGGTAAGTAAATACATACGCGGTCGCCTTTACGGATATTGTTGTTCTTTAAGACATGGGCAAATTGTTCTACTTTCTGCAACAACTGTTTGTACGAAAGGATACGGTGTGCTTCGTTCGGATCATTCGGCTCCCAGATGATCGCGGGTTTGTCACCCTGGCTATAGATGTGGCGATCTAGACAGTTCTCTGTAATATTAAGCTTACCTCCTTCAAACCATTTAATGTCTGGCTCGGTAAAATTCCAATTCAGTACATTCGTCCATTTCCTCTTCCAGAAAAAATTCTCCGCAATTTCTCCCCAAAATTGTTCCGGATAATCAATACTTTTTTTGTAAGCTTCTTGATATGCTTCAAAAGAATTAATTTGAAAACTCATCTTTTTTATTAAAATTTATAGGTCTATACTATTTTTATATTAAAACTTATTTGTTCCTGCCATATATTTATTGTAAACAGCAAGTAAGTTCTTATGTGAGCTAATTTAATTTTTTTTGATGTCAATTACTAATTTTCGTGATATTCATCCTGGGATGGTAATGTTAAATTGCCTCATAAAAGCGACAAAATGCGTATAGTCAACAATGTATATTACTTCTTTATTTTTAGCAACCTGCTAATAGGTTTGGCGGCATATCTGCAATGTGCACTGACCTATATAATTTTGAATAAGCCCTGCAATCCGTATATTTTAATGATCGAAGGAACAGCTACGTTGCTATTATACAACTTCAGTATGCTGCGCTCCAAACCTAAATATCCCCATGAATCGCCCTATTTAAGGACGAGATGGATCTTCAAAAATGAATGGTTGCTGTGGACGAATAGTATTCTTGCTTTTATACTGTTGGCTTATGCTTTAATGGAAGTTCATCTGCATACGCTTTTCTTTTTAGCAGGGATAGGTTTGCTAAGTTTAAGCTACGCACTGCCTCTTTTTAAGATGAATGGGGTGCGGGGCGGATTGCGGCAGTTACCCGGACTCAAACTCTTTCATATCGCAATCATCTGGTCTTTAAGTAGTGTTGGTTTGCCAGTAGTACAGTTATGGGCAGAAGGGGGGAGCATAGATTGGTATGCAGCGAACTATTTGGGAATTGCCAAAGTCATCTTTTTACTGCTTTGCACGTTGCCCTTCGATATACGGGATATGCGGCAAGATTCATATTATCACCTCAAAACTATTCCCAATCTATTGGGAGAGAAAAAATCTATTCGATTGTGCTATACCCTCGTGTTGGTACATTCGATTCTTGTGCTATGCTCTCCTTACGAAGGTCATATAAAAATAGGCCTCTTCATAACGAATTTGGTCATCGTACTGACAATGCGGTTTATGATATTTCCGCACATTAAGCAGTATCACCACGTTTATCTTTTGGATATGGCACTGATTCTTCAATTCCTTATCTGCAGTCTAATTCAGTATTTATAGCCTGCGTAGGCATTCCGGCCGGGGGGGGTAAGATATTGAATTACTTTATCCACCAGTATCTCAGATAATTTGTAATAACTTTCAAACGTCCATCCTGCGACGTGCGGACTTAATAAAACATTATCTCGCGAAATCAAGTCGGAATACCACTCTTGCTGACCAAGTGTAGGAAATTTCTCTACAGGTAATACATCAAATGCGGCACCTAGAATTTTACCATTATCAAGGGCTTTTATTACGGCCGGTATATGTACGATGCCCCCGCGGGCACCCATTAAAAAGAAGATGGGTTTTCGAAAGTGGAATAGGTATTCGTCATCAACCAGACATCTTGTTTCTCTGGTTAAGGGGATATGGAAACTAACCACATCGGCTTGTTTTACAATTTCTTCCATTGATACTTCCCGTGTATATGCATCCGAGAAACCAGTTTTATATTTGTCATAAGCAATTATGTTAACATCAAATCCGGATAGTTTTTTTGCCATCGCTTGTCCATTGTTGCCATAGCCTATTAATGCCACCGTTCGCCCTTTAAGTTCGTAGCCCCGATTTTCTTCACGCAACCATTTTCCTTCGGCGATTTCACGATTCCCACGGTTCAGATTATTCATTAAACTCAGCAGCATGCCGATCATGTGCTCACCAACAGCATCCCGGTTTCCTTCATTGGCACTGATTAACGCAATTCCTTTTTGTGCGGCATATTCATCATCGATGTTATCCATTCCTGCCCCTGAACGGCCGATGAATGTCAATGCCGGTGCTAAATCTATAAATTCTCGATCGACCTGAAATTTTGAACGTATAATTAGCCCCGTATAAAGCGAAATACAAGTTTCTGCCTCAGTTCTACTTATGGTGGGCTCATAGGAATATCGGATTCCTTCTCTGTCTAGTTTTTCCAACAAGACAGGGTGTACATCATCAACGATAAGAATATTGGTGCTCATCACACTATGCGTTAGTAATTTCGTTTGTCAATTGGATAAAATTTTCTACACTTAAACGTTCTGCCCTTAATTCGTATAAATGATTATCGCTCATTTTATCTTTTGGAATAACACCGGATAATGAATTCCGTAGCGTCTTGCGACGTTGGTTAAATCCGGCCTTCACCACTCTCCAAAATAGTTTTTCATCGCAATCCAGTACTGTTCTGGCATTGCGAGTCATGCGCATTACCCCTGACAATACTTTGGGCGGTGGGTTGAAAGCGCCTGCTTTTACCGTGAAAAGGTATTCCACATCATAGTAGGCCTGGAGGAAAACACTTAGTATTCCATATTCCTTACTGCCTGGTTTAGCAACACATCGTTCAGCAACTTCCTTTTGAAACATACCGACCATTTGAACCACGCGATTTCGCTCCTCCAATATTTTAAATAATATTTGAGAAGAGATGTTGTATGGGAAATTACCGATCACGGCCATTTGATCTCCAAAATACTGGTTGAAATCCAACGCCAAAAAGTCTCCATGAATTAGGCGGTTACCTAATTGCGCATACTTGTCTGCAAGGAACGCTATCGACTCATCGTCGACATCGATTAAGTAGGTTTGGTACTCCTCATGTTGGAGTAAAAAGTCGGATAGTACACCCATTCCTGGCCCCACTTCCAGCACATGCTTGAATCCCAGCAAAGGGGTTAACGCTTCGACAATACGTTGAGCGGCATTTTTGTCGTTTAGGAAATGTTGTCCGAGATGTTTCTTTGCGCGTACAGTACTCATAATATCTATTTGGTACAAAGATACTATTTTATGTTTTGCTACTATTGTAATTTTATTGGAGAGGGAGGTTAAGAAATAAGGAGGATTAATTTAAACCCGGCTCTACTTCAGTACCTCTCGTAGCTTATCTTTTAGCGCTTCTCCATGAATGTTCTTTGCGATAATAATTCCTTCGGGATTCACCAGTACATTCTGTGGGATTGCTTTAATGCCATAAGTCTGTGCAGCTCCGTTGTTCCAATACTGTAAATCTGAAATATGTTTCCAGGTCAGCTTATCGTCTTCGATTGCCTTTTTCCACGGTTCGAATTCCTTATCCAGGGAAACACCCAATATCTCAAAATTTTTGTCTTTGAATTCGGTATATGTCGCGACTAGATTAGGGTTTTCTTCGCGGCAAGGAGGGCACCATGAAGCCCAAAAGTCCACTAATACATACTTACCTTTCAGATCTTGCAGCGAATATGGTTCACCACTTAAATCCAATTGCGTAATACCCGGCGCTTTTTTTCCAACCGAGCTGTTTTTCAATGCATCCAAATAGCGTTCGAAGATTTTACCTTCGTTTGATTTTTTTACTTTTTTATCTAATCCTTTAAAGAGCGTTCTTAACTCCTTATGGTCTGGATCATATCCTCCAACACGTTGAATTAAGCGGATTGTAGCAATTTCGGTTGGTTTATCTTTTATTTGTGCCATGAGCTCCTCTTTTGACTGGGCACATAAAAGAACCGGAATCATTAGCAATAGGGATAATAGTAATCTAATCATGTCATTAAAATTTATGTAAAGATATACATATCTATGAAAAATTTCTTCTCGTCCAAGCTTCCCGAAACCACTGTGAGTATCTTTTCACAGATGACAGCCCTTTCCAATGCGCATGGCGCTGTTAATTTATCACAAGGATTTCCTGATCTTCCGGCCGATCCCGAATGAATCAACCTTGTGACTGCATATATGCCCAAGGGTTTAATCAGTATGCGCCGATGCCCGGCATAATGGAGCTTCGACTACATTTTCGAATCTGCGTACGATTCGTATAAACCCAGTGTAGAAGTTTTCGGTGGCAAGGTACTCCCTGTTCGCTTACAGGCTCCCATATTTTGAAATCAATAATCCTACGGGAATCCATTCAGGCACAAGAAGATTTAGTGGCTTTAGAACGGTTTATAGCAGACCGAAATATCTATGTGTTGAGTGATGAAGTGTAATTCGATATCCTGTTTTACGGGACAGATCGTTTATAGTAGCCTCTTTTGGTCAGCACCTCTTGCGAATCTGTTTTGCTAAAAAAGAAGAAACGTTAGGTTCTGCAATCCAGTATTTAAAAGAATTATAGGACAGACAAACGTTTGCGAACATAAAAAGCGCATGAAACAGCAAAAAAAATATTAGTTTATTAACAAATCGAGGTTTTTATTTCTAAATTTGTTATTCACGTTCTAAATTATTATTCCTTACCAATGGCAAGATTAAATTTGTTAGAGGAGACTCGTTTTGAAAAAGTACCTGTAAAGGTATATCCAGATCAAGATGCGGCCTCACTAGATGTTGCAAGACGTATTGCTTCCATTATCAAAGAAAAACAAGAAAAGGGTGAAACCGCTGTATTAGGTTTAGCTACAGGGGCAACTCCGACCAAAGTCTACAAAGAGTTGGTTCGTATGCACAAAGAAGAAAGTCTGAGCTTTAAAAATGTCGTGACTTTCAACTTAGATGAATACTATCCGATGCAACCGACAGCCGATCAAAGTTATGTTCAGTTTATGAACAATCAATTATTTGATCATATCGACATTCCCACAGAAAATATCAATATTCCAGACGGAACACTGACATTGGAAGAAGTACCCGCATTCTGCGAAGGATATGAGCAAAAAATATCTTCTTTCGGTGGACTAGATATTCAGATTCTCGGTATTGGACGTACAGGTCATATCGGTTTTAACGAACCAGGGTCTGCACCTAATTCAGGAACACGTCTTGTTACGTTAGATGATTTGACACGAAGAGATGCTTCCCGTGATTTTGGTGGTAAAGAAAATGTGCCAACCAAAGCGATTACCATGGGTGTGGGTACTATATTCAAAGCGAAGGAAATTATTTTGATGGCTTGGAATGAGAAGAAGGCAGAGATTGTAAAAAAAGCTATCGAAGGTGATATATCTTCCGATATTCCGGCAACTTATCTGCAATTATCCGACAAGGTAGAATTTGTGTTGGATCAAGATGCCGCTTCCTTGCTGACACGTTTTGATTTACCTTGGTTGGCTGAAGATGTCATCTGGACAGAATCGTTAGCTAAAAAAGCCGTTGTATGGTTGTCGTTGTACCTGAATAAAGCCATTCTGAAGTTAACAGATGACGATTACAATAATCATGGTATGGCGCAGCTTGTAACTGAGCAGGGGCCAGCTTATAGTATCAATATCCGTATTTTCAACGAATTACAGCGTACCATTACCGGATGGCCGGGAGGAAAGCCGAATGTCGATGATAGCAACCGTCCGGAGCGTGCCGAACCCGCACGAAAGAATGTATTGTTGTTCTCTCCACACCCTGATGATGATGTGATTTCAATGGGAGGTACATTTATTCGCTTAGCAGACCAAGGTCATAACGTTCATGTGGCTTATCAGACTTCGGGTAATACAGCAGTATGGGATGATGATGTGTTGCGTTACCTGGAATTCGTTATGGATTTTGAGCAAGCAATTGACGATGATAATAGTACAGCACGTAAAGTGTACGAAGAAGCGAGGAGATTTTTCAAGACAAAGCAACCAAATCAGGTTGATCCCGAAATTATTCGTATCACTAAGGCATTTATTCGCAAGGGAGAAGCCATTGCAGGGGCACGCTTTGTAGGTCTGCCAGATGAAAATATACATTTCCAGGCATTACCATTCTATGATAGAGGAAAATTTTCAAAGGAGGTCTCTTATGAGGATGATATCCAACAAACTATTGAATTGCTTCGCAAAGTAAAACCACATCAGGTTTTTGCTGCGGGTGATTTTGCAGACCCACATGGAACACATAAAGTATGTTTTGATATTTTATTTGAAGCATTACACCGCTTATCGAAGACAGACGAGTGGACGAAAGACTGTTGGCTGTGGCTGTACCGTGGTGCATGGCATGAGTATCCGATTCATGAAATAGAGATGGCCGTACCGCTTTCACCACAAGAAGTAAAACGGAAACGTTTAGCCATCTTCAAACACCAGTCACAAAAAGATCTTCCGGTTTTCCCGGGTGATGATCCACGTGAATTCTGGGTGCGTGCCGAAGATCGTACCAGTGATACTGCGAGTTTATACCATAAGTTAGGTTTAGCCAATTACGAAGCCATCGAGGCCTTTGTCCGGTGGAAATTTGACTAAGTTTTATAATAATCAGAAAAGGGCTTGTACACTTAACAATGTACAAGCCCTTTTTCTTTTCTTCCTGATTTTCTAAAGGGGGCTTTATTTTAGTACCCCTTTAGAAAAATCAAATTTAGAAACCACATTGAGCACTACATTTCATAACTGCTGTATTATGTTTATGAAATATATTTCAAATTGTTTTAGATCCCTTTAAGGCATCCAATATACTTTCTTCATCATTTCAGCACCAGGGTCAGCACCGCCACTTGCGTTCATCCAATTTTCACGATTATTTGTCGCTTCATCAGCAGGGTACGGCATTTTATTGTATTGCGTAGCTGCTGCTGTTGTTGTTGGAGTCATTCCTGTTCTTCTAACAATTGCCCAAGCTTCCGGAGCTTCGAAAATAGCAGCAAGCCAGGCCTGTGTGATGATCTTTTGAAGATTTCCTGCATGGTCAGCAGGTATAAATGCTACTTTAGGATGTGCTAAAAAAGTGGCAATCGTAGTAGGCCCTAATGTAGGTCTGCTTCCTGTAGGCCAGATCCCACCCGTATTACTAGCGGCATAACTATACCAATAGTTAATGGAAGAGGTTAATCCTGCTTTATATTCAGCTTCGGCTTTCACCCAGTCTACCGCTACCCCCATACCTTTTGCATAAATTTCTGCTTTCAGGAAATGCACATCTGCTTCTGATATGAGCACGTAAGGGAATTGCTCCCAATCACGAATAAGGTACCAGTTAAAGCCGGCAAACTTGTTGTCAGGAAATGAATTGGGTGCCAAAGGCGCATCCGCATTAGGATAAATATTGGTTCCCCCTTCCAGTTCAGACCTGTCTTGCTTCTGTGGTACCCATTTACCGGCATTATTTGGCATAAACCACACATAACTGCGAGGATCATAAATACCCGACCCATCATCTGCATTAGTCGCAGATATTTGATTCCACAGATTATCGCTGAGCCTTATACTGCTTACCGATGTTTCACGGAATGCGTAAAAGAATCTGTCACCCCAGCTGCCTGGTATACTGCCGGCCGCTAACAGCGTAGGATATATTCCGACATTGTTTTTGCGCATATTAATCTGGTTATTACCATAGGATATGTCATTTGCCAGCGGCTTATTACCACCAATAATATCTGTAATAATACTACTTGCCAGTTGCTGCTCTTTTGCATACAAGCGAACGGCATAACGTAATCTTATGGCATTTCCAAATTTTACCCAGGCATCGTAATCACTGTTCAAGAAGGATTCGTATGTGCCTAAAGCAACTTGTGAACTTGCTGCAGCACCTGTTTTCATCGAGCTAACAGCTGTCGCTAAATCTGCTAATACCGATTTGTAAACAGTTGCCTGATCGTCATACGCCGGACGATACATTTCTGGCCCTTCGCTCGCTACACCTGCCTGCGAATAAGGTATACTGCCATACCTGTCGAGCATCTGTAACGTTTTATAACCGATGAGTATGGTTGCCATTGATTGCACATTGGTGTAGCTCTCAGGACTAGGGCTTGCATCAATCAGCTTAAGTAACTGTTTATAATCTGCCAGATCGGGATAATAATTGTTCCAATATGAACTTGTATAATTGGTAATATTAATCGCTACGTTTTGAGTGCCCATTTGATTGGTAATAGGCATAAATAAACCGGTGTATAAGGTATAATCCTCGTCAGTTGCCCGACGGGCCAGGTTATTGAAAATACCTGCCGGCGAGGCCGTAGAGACTGAAACATCCTTATACGGTTTATTTAAATCTTCAAAACCTTTGGTGCACGAAACGCCCATTGTTATCAGGGTAAGCCCAAGCATACCTTGTATGATTTTATGTTGTATTTGCATAATAATTTTATTTTTAATTTAACGCATCGCTAAAAATGCAAAAACTTATAATGAAGTTTTTAAGGTGAAACCAAAGGAACGAACTCGTGGCATAGAAGAATATTCAATACCTTGAATATTACCGATACCATTTACACCTTCAGGATTTAAACCTTTTGGTATAGTTGTAAAGATGTAAAACAGGTCACGCCCTATCAATGATACAGACAGGTTGTGCATAATTTTTGTTTTCTTCACTAATTGCTGAGGGAGCTGGTAAGTAAGTGCAATTTCCCTCATTTTCATCCAGGAGTTTTCAAATACACTTGCTGAAGTCGGCCTGCCTAAATGGTTCCATGCAGAAAAAGTACCTGCATAATACCAAAGGTGATGTACGACATCATTATTAGGTGTTCCGTCTGCAAAGACACCTCCAAAATTGATACCTGTATTTGCTGTTGTACCATCAGGATAAGTTAATGGCAAACCGCCACCATTACGTTCTTTCAGTGTTTCTTTAATGGTACCGCTTCCCATAGCAGCTGCATAAGATCCAAAATAAGTGTCTCCACCTATTTTGGCATCAGCCAAGAGGTATAAGGAGAAGTTTTTATAGCGGAATGTATTGCTAATACCACCGGTCATGGCCGGTTGTGAATTTCCAATTGGTACTTCATCTGGTGTAAGCACCCATTGTGTACCTGCATAATAGGTATTACCTCCTGTAGTAAAGGTTACAGGTTGTCCGTTTGTGCCTTCAGCACGCTTTACTACCTTTTGGCCATTGAGGTAAGTGAAATCCCTGCCATATAATGTGCCATAATATTCACCTACTTTTACACGCTGTGAAACACCGGCTCCACCAAAATAACTGCCAAGATTTAACTCGTCAATGCCTTCTGAAAGAGCAAGCACTTTAGTGTTGGAGCTGGCACCACTAATAGACACATCCCAGCTGAAGTCTTTATTCCTGATCGGGCTTCCACTCACAATAAATTCAATACCTTTGTTTCCGAGTGAGCCAGTATTAATGGTAATGCCACTGTATCCTGAAGAAAGAGGAATTGGATTGTCCAATATCTGGTTAAAACTCTTCATGGTATAAGCCGTAATATCCACATTCAATCTGCTGTTAAAGAACCCAAGGTTTAGCCCTAGTTCAAATGACTTACTTCTTGCCGGTTTAATACCGTCTGTTTTTAAAATACTGGGAAGACTTTGGGCCTGCTGTCCATTGTACACCACATTCTCAAGCAAATTGTGGATAGCATAAGGATCAGCATCACTACCTGTTTCAGCATAAGAGGCTTTCAGTTTACCAAAATTTAACCAAGGCATACTTGTTTGCAGGTTTTTAATTCCGTCTGTGAAAACATAGCCCACGTTAACTGAAGGGTAAAAATATGTATTATTGACTAGCGGTAGTGTGCTTGACCAGTCGTTACGTGCAGTCGCTTCCAGGAACAACTGGTTTTTGTAGGAAAGATTTAAGAAAGAGTAAACGGAATTAATTTTTTTAGCAAACCTAACTTCATCTGCTGGCGGAGGATTAGCAGCACCATTGTTTAACGCATATATAAATGGTTTTACAAAGTTGCCGGAAGTTTGGTTACTTACAATATAATCATTTCTGAAATAAGACTCACCACCGGCTGTAATACTACCATTAATCTCTCTGCCAAATAGGTTGTCTTTATGAGCACGCATAAATACATTGAGGTTTCGGCTTAGGTATTTTGATAAAGCCTCACGGTATTGGCCTTCTGATTGTCCCAACACATCTACAGGCGTATTTCTTACCTCTAATAGGTCATTAGAATTATCTACACCACCCAATCCCGTTACATTTAACCAATCTGTTATATCGGCGGTGAGTTTAACACTACCAACAAACTGGTTACGGGTGAAATCTGCGTTATTTTTTAATAAATTCCAGTACTGATTGTTTAGGTATCCAGTGCCCCAGGGATATGCAGGCGCATTGGGAACACTTGGCAATGCGCCAAAATTTACGCGTTCACCACTTGGTCCGAATTGTTGTGAGAAAACCAAATCCGGATCAAAATCTCTGGCCATGGAATAAACAGGTGCCGCCTGCCAGCCCGATCCTTGTTGCGGAGCATTCAGCCTGTTGAAATTGGTATAGCTGGAAGTAATTTCTGCAGACATTTTCTGGCTGATTTTTAACACCGAACCTAAATTAAACGTATTGCTTTGCATATTACTATTAATCATATTGGGCTTTGTGTCATTCCTTGTATAAGAAAATCGTGCAGTAGCATTTTCGTTCCCGGCATTAACGGCAACATTGTGAGAAGTTACCGAGCCATTCGGGAAAAATGCTTTCCAGTTATTTGGTTTTTCAGAATATGGCCTCTGTACACCATCGTAATTCATGATGGGCTGATTATCAAAACGTGCCCCCCATGAATAACTACCCGGGTAACTGAAGTAAGTGTAAAAATCGAAGGCATTAGGATAAGGCATTGGACCATGTGAGTTGTCGGTATAGTTTGTGCCCGAATTTGTATTGTTACCTACCTGCATACGCTGGCCTGCACCATTTCGTGAAAACCATTTGCTTTGATCAGCAGAAGTCATTGAGCCTACACCTCCCTGGCCATATTCATTTTGAAAATCCAGCATTGAAAAAGCGTCTGTATTACGCGTAGAAAAGGTATAATCTACTCCTAAACCCGAGCGATTTTCTCCCTTTTTGCGGGTAATTAATATAACTCCATTGGCACCGCGAGCACCATATAATGCCGCAGCAGAAGGCCCTTTTAATACGGTAATATTTTCGATATCTTCCGGATTAATCATATTCATGCCTGTTCCCCAGTCGTTGTAGCCCGAAACATCTGCTCCTGGTGCCCCCAATACACTACCGCCACCAGCACTTCGGTTTACATTTATAGGGTCGTTATTGATAGCAACACCATCTACGATAATTAATGCCCTATTATCGCCGGTAAAAGTTGTATTTCCCCTAACGACAATCCTTGAAGAGCTACCTTCTGAACCACCACCTGCCTGAGAAATTTGTAATCCGGCAACTTTACCCATTAAACCTTGTGCAATTGTTGGTGCTTGAGCAACGGTAAGATCTTTGCCGGATACTGTTTGAGTAGCATAACCTAACGCTCGCTTTTCTCGTTTTACACCCAAAGCCGTTACGACTACTTCATCGAGGTCACCGATTGCAGTCTCTAAAATTATGCTCAAGTTGTTAGAGGTACCGACTGCCACTTCTTTTGGCTGGTACCCAATATACCTAAAAACCAAAATGTCGTTTTCATTTGCAGAAATGGTAAACTTACCTTCTGCATCGGAACTTGTCGATTTTTGGATATTTTTGACTCGAATACTTACACCTGACAGGGTTTCGCCATTTGCATCCTTTACCGTTCCTGTTACGGTTTTTTGTGCAAATACTGTTGTGGCCATACAGCCTAACAATAGTATACATAGACACATTAGATAAATTTTTCTCATTGTTTTTAGTTTTAATTTGATGATATAATTGTGTTAGTTGGTTTGCATAATATTGTTACTAGTTAGTTAAACTGGCTATGTTCTACCACCAAACCTGCTGAAGCCATTAGTTCGGCATCCTCTAGCAGGTTTGATAAGATGATCGTGGTTTTTTCGGCAATACGAGGTATACAGAACTCGTTAATAGCCTGTTCTATCGAAGGCAGCAACATCTTACCTGCACGCGCGCCTCTGCCGCTTAGCACAATGCTTTCGGGATTAAGAATATGGATTAAAGTAGCCAAACCTTTTCCAATCTGGAAGGCCGCATCTGACAAAATGGCAACAGCCAATGGATCGTGCATGATCACTGCATCCAAAAAATGGTCGGCCTTATGCTTACTTTCATCCTTAAAAAGGCTTCGCATTATCGATTCGGATCCCCCTTCTATTGCCTTTTCCGCATTAGATACCATGACAAGCAGCGAGGTATCTACTTCCAAGCAGCCCACTTTACCACAGGAACAAAGGTTTGCCGTTTTTGATAGGGGAATGTGGCTAAACTCACCGGCATAACCACTACTTCCTCTATATAGGCTTCCGTTGACCACCATGCCCAAACCCGTACCCCATCCAATATTAATTACCAGTACGTCTTTCTTATCCACGGCCATTCCAAAGTTCAGTTCGGCCAGCGCTATCAAACTCGAATCATTATCGATATACACTTGTAGCTGGAGACCTGTTGATAAAAACCCCCTCAGGTTAGTTCCATCTGGCGTTTTAAGATAGGAATAATTGATGCCTTCGCGGATGTTGACAAAACCCGGCATACCGATTCCAACGCCCAAAATATGACTTTTGGGAAGGCCAAATGCCGCTATATTTTGATCGATAAATTGCATGAGCCTTTCTGTCGCATGCACATCTTGGATATTAAGGTCTAGATGTCTAACCGGATAGACAATTTCGTTTGCAAAATTGTAGATGGCCATTCTAGTAATGAACTGATCCATCGCAACAGCAATAATAAACTTCTCTTTCTTTGGATTTAACAGGAAAGTCTGCGCCCTCCGCCCTCCGGTCGAAGGACCTAATCCCTGTTCAATAACATACTTTTCCTTGATTAGGGTGTTTACCATGGCTGTAATTACCGGTAAACTTTTCTTCGTGCACTTGCTTATCGCAGCTAAAGAAAGTGCCTTTCTATAGTAAAGCTGCTTGATAATATCGGCCCGAAGCTGTTGTCCCTTTCCTATTACAGTCATAATTGTCTCATTTGTGTTGATAAACTTAATAAATAAAAACCGAATACTACAAATCTTTTTAAAAAAAATGTAAAGATTTATAGTGTTCATAAAAAAAGAAAAGAAGATGCCTTGATGATTAAGATAGCTTTTTTTGAAAAAGAGCGTAGAAAGCAGAGAACAAAAGGATGTCAAAGTTTTAGGCTGCCTTATTTTGATAGGCAGGAGTATGGGGAAGGGTTGTTGGATGGTTTAGGTATTGTCAGTAAGAAAAAGGTCTTTTTTGGTAGGCTCTATGACTTACTATAAAGGCTTACTTAAGCGAATTTGGAATAAAGCCAAAGTATTTTTTAAATGCTGTTGTGAAATGGGTTGCATGTTTATAACCCGTTAATCGAGCTACATCCGATATACGGTGCTTTCCGGTCATGATCAGATTTTTAGCGTATAGCATTTTCGTTTCCAAGGTAAAGTTCATTACCGTTTTTCCAACATGTTGTTTGAAGTATTTTTTTAGGTATTGCTCATTTGTACCTATCGTTTTTGCTAGGTCTCCTATGCTGTAATTTTGGGTTAGGTCTTCCTGAATGATCTTTTTTGCCTGAATTACCTTCTCCAGCAATTGATCCTTAACTACAGATTTATTTTCTGACAACAGTATTTCCATTTGTAGGGTCAAGATTTCCAGTAGCAGACTGTGGATCTTGATGTTGCTTAGTAGGTCATCACATATATATAGGTCTATGATGCGTTGTTTTAGCAAGTCAATACTGCTATTGGTTCGGATTACCCGAATATTCGGTGGATGAATTAGTTCGATGATATGATACACGTCAAGATATTCCTGAGGAACAATGAATGCTATGATTTTTGTGTTTTCCTTTAACAAGGAAATGTCGAGCAGTTGTCCTGTAGTGACATGATGAACGTTAGTATAGTTGGATGCGATCGTATATTGGTGGTCGTCTAATGTATAGGAGCAGGGTACCTGTTCTTCAATACATAATATATTTAAGTAGCCTGATATCGGGAGAACAAGCTCTGAGATAGTACCCGCATTCCAGATACCATATTGCATCACTGCGCTCAGTTCCCGGAAGAAGCTATTCGCTGGCAAAGGCGTCGTAAATTCTGAAAATGAATGTTTATTTTCCAATGGTGTCATTTTGCTGTCTCGATTGATTACACTTCCTTATTTAGACTCATTCCAATCTGTACGCAAACATAAATAAAATGCTTTGCATTCACAAACCGAATGCAGTGAGCTCATGAACTCCTTTGAGGTGAACATGAGTGAATAACTTAGCGTAGCGATTTAATCAATTTCATTATCCCCTTAATAAAAAACCTTTAGTCTAATTCTGAAACATGTAAGGTAGTAATGTATATTAATAGTTTGCAACGTGATTACATACTTCTATTCTTGTTTTTTACCAAAAACAAGAGATATTTCCGATTATGAAGTTTTTTTTTCCGAATGCGTTATCCTTCTATTTAGAATAATTCTAATTTTGCGTCATTGAATTTTATTTAGACTTGTTCTAAGGAGAGTATCGAATTATTATAATTAATCGGCATTAATGAAACAATTTTATTTGACTATCTTTTTTATTTTGTTTACGGTTCTGGCATTTGCACAGATGGGCGAGATCAGTGGTAAAGTGCATTTGGAAGATGGAACACCTGTAAGTAATGTCACAATTCGTGTCGTTGGGACAGAAATAGGTGGTATGTCAGATGATAAAGGTTTCTATACCTTAAAAAATGTTCCTTTTGGAAAGCAAGAGATCCGCGTTTCATCAGTAGAGATTGATGCAACGACGTTGACATTTGTGGTGAAAAAAGCAAAAGAACATCTGGATGTGCATATCAGTCCGAAAGGGGATATTTCACTAGACGAAGTAGCTGTTCAACGTATGACAGTAAAAAGAGATATGGAAACCAGCGGATTTGCGGTAGCCGTTATTGAAACCAAGGAAGCGTCGCTAAGAAACCTGACTACAAATGAATTGTTGGATCGTGCGGTTGGTGTGCGAGTAAGGCAAAATGGAGGAATTGGTTCTCAGATAGAGTACAATTTGAATGGTATGTCTGGTAGTGCTGTCGGAATATTTCTAGATGGAACGCCTATCTCGACCTTTGGTTCATCTTTCAACCTGAACAATATCCCTCCGGCAATGATAGAACGCATCGAGGTTTACAAAGGCGTGTTACCATCTCATTTGACTGGCGATTATGTAGGTGGAGCTATCAATGTCATCATGAAAAAAGATGCCTCAGCTAATAGTGTTACAGCGGCAGTCTCCTACGGTTCATTCAATACTTTTCAGACGGATATAGGGGCTTTGTATAGAGATCAAAAATCAGGTTTTACAACAAGAATTTCCGGGTTTTATACCTACACAGATAACAGTTATGAGATGTGGGGGAAATTTGCTATGAAAACTGGAACTGAGTTAAACTTGACACGATATCACCGTTTTAAACGGTTCAATAATACGTATAAATCTGTTGGAGGACGCTTTGAGTTTGGTTTTACAGATGTGAAATGGGCTGATCAGTTTTTCTTAGGATATAACATATCAGATACCTACCAAGACATTCCACACGGAGTGACTATGGCACAGCCTTACGTGGGAAGATTCAATGAATATCAGGCTCATGTGCTTAGTTTGAATTATAATAAAGCAAATCTTTTGATCGATGGATTGTCGCTTCATGTGAATGCTGTCTATAGCAACAGGAGTACCTATCTGCAGGATACGGCAAGAACGATGTATAATTGGGATGGAAGTCCTATGATGCGTATGTTTAATGGGGTACCTACGCCTTTTGTAAAGAGACCTGGTCTTGGACAACAAGGCGATGCGATTATTACGAATATAGACCGAAAGATCATAAATGCTCGTACTAATTTGTCATATACGGTTGCACAGGGACATCGTATATCTTTAAATCATAGTTTGAATTCCACACGCCTTGACACAGAGGATTTGCTGAATCCTAATGCTCCGTTAAATTCAGAGAACGACCGGACAACAGCAACTAATATAGTTGGATTTAACTACGAAGCGCAGACATTAAGTAATAAGCTGAGGACAAATCTTCTGGCCAAATATACTATTAACCAAAATCATTATGATAATTCGGGAAAGACGACTACCGTGACCAATAGCAATCCTGGCTATGGGATTACGGTGTCCTATAATGTAATGCCGAAATTATTTCTGATCGCTTCTAATGAGAATTCTTTTATCTCTCCGAGGGACGAGCAGATTTTTGGAAGCCCGGAAAGAAATATCTTAGAAAACGTAGACTTGAATCCTGAGAGAAATGTCAATTATAATTTAGGTTTTAGATACACGGCTTTAGAAGGAAAGAAAAATAAACTTTCGCTTTACGCAAGCGCTTTTTGGAGGAACGGCTATGATAAAATAGCCGTGCAGGCTGTCGATTCGGTCATTGCAGGTAGGGAAAGTGATGCCAACATACAAACATCGAAATATATCAATATTGGGAGAACCCAATCCAGAGGGTTTGAAGCAGAGGTTACTTATGTGTACAACAATAAGCTAAATGTGTTGGTTAACTTTTCTAGGTTCAACACCTTAATGAAGGAAAAGTTTGATGAAAATGGTCAGCCTCATCGTATGTATAATAGGCAGTTACCTAACGAACCTTTTTTTATGCTAAATGCTAGTTTGCAATACCGAATAGATAACCTCATTCAGCGAAAATCAACATTCAATATTTTTTATAACTCGGGTTATGTAGTGCCTTTTCAAACAGTTTGGATCGATTCAGATAAATGGTTTACCACACCCACTCAGTTTTATCATGATTTAGGTGGTAGTTATCGTACACCGAATGGTCGTTTCGTGGTCAGTTTGGATTTGAAAAATATTACAAACGCAGAAGTATATGACAATTTTGGTGTGCAAAAGCCGGGACGGGGCGTATACTTAAAATTGAATTATATACTTAATAGTTTCAATCGAAAATAATCAACAATAAAATTTATATATAATGAATAAAAAATTACTAAAATCCGTATTGTTCGGTTCTGCTATTGTACTAGGTACAATGGTCTCATGTGATAAGAACGATGGGCCAGATGGTGGTAATGGTGCTTCCGGACCGGATAATAGTCCGAGAAAACACATCACATTGACAGCCGCATTTCCGGATGAGAAAGGTACAGCGGGTAATGGAGGAACATTAGCTTATGCTTTGACGCAAGAAGAAGCAAGTGATGCCTCAAAAGAAATCGATATATGGTCAAAGGGATATAGTCTGCGCTCTCAAAGAACTGCACGTGTGCAGGGATCCATTAATGGCAACTTTTTATACAATATACAGTATACAGGTGTTAACGGAGGAATCTTTAATAAATATCGTGTATCGGGCGGAAAAGATTTTGTAGATACAAAAGAAGAGTTAAATGTTTCGGGTGTTTTAGGTACATCTCCTCGTTGGGTTAAAGCTGCTGAAGGAGTGGGAATAGGCGTAAATATCTCTGGTGCATCTGCTCCTATTGATCCTGTAAAAGCAGAAGCTGGTACACAAACTTATGAGTATAGAAGGGGTACGGCCAGCGTAGCGCTTATAAATTTGGATGATCCGCGCGTACCTAATACCACTGAATTCGAGTTTCCTTTTACCCAAGCTGAAAAAGAAGCCGGTTATTCTGTAGGTCGTCTTGATGTTCCGGTAATACGTGGAAATAAAATTTTTATTGGATGTTCAATTAGTAAGGTGGATCCCACAAAGCTACCTGTAAAATCAGTAAATGCAACGACAGGAGTAGTTACTTGGAGTTGGCCTAATGATGCTGGTAATATAAAAGGTACCGTAACGCTAGTGCTCGATTATCCTTCGTTAGCTAATCCGAGATTAATTTGGTCTACACAGAGTAAATATGGTAATAACAGCTACCGCACAATGACTCAATATGTAGGAACTGATGGTCATGTATATCAAGCTACGGGAACTGGACCTAATGCAGCTTTTCCACACATCCTTCGTATTGACAAAAGCACGAACGAATATGATAATACATATTTATTCGACTTGTCTAAAGCTTTAGGAACCGGTAATCTTACAGGTATCAGGGCTTGGAGATACATCAAAGACGGAATTGGTATCGTTCTGTACACGGAAGCAGGTGTTGACGGCGGTTACGTTGCCCTTGTGGATTTGAATGCGAAGACAGTGACAAAATTGGTTACAGAAAACCAAACCGACAGCGGTTTCTCTGGTCTTTCCGCAGCTCAAAATGGAGGTACGGCTTTGCAGGGATCGTTTACTCAGTTCCAAAATATCGGTCTTGCCGGCGATTATGTATATCTCCCATTGACACCTAATGGTAAGGACGGAAATCTATATGTTGTCAATTGGAAAACTAAAACGATTGCCAAAGGAATTAAACTGAAGGGACAATCAGGTAGTTTCTATTTGGGCGCTTACTAATCGAAACAATTAGTGCTCCTTATACAAGTATAATCAGGTGAGGCCTTACCCTTGCCTGATTTTTATTTGATGAATCATTTAGAGAGAAGAGAATGAACAAATCAAAAAAGACAAACCAACAAACCTGGCCCAAAGTCCGGAAGTTATTTAATGATCTCCACTTATGGGGCGGGTTGATTTCGGGAATAGTCGTTTTTATCGTTTGTATTACAGGTACGGTATACGTCTACAATACCGAGATACGGGAGGCCGCGGCCCCTGAATATTATAAGGTACAAGCAGCTGGAGATAAGATTGCTCCAGATTCCTTGTTGGCTATTGTAAAGCCTCGTATCGAAGGGCGCATCGTAGGGATTAAGATTCCTCACGCAACAGATGCAACGACAGCAGTCCTTTTTATTAAGCCCGAAAAGAATAAAGAGGAAGAGCAATTGCCACGCGGCGCAGCCGAACGTTCAGGCCGGCAACGTGCCCAAGGCGATGGTGCAGCTTCAGCCAAAAGAGGATCTGGTGAAGGTACGGAAAAACGTCATGCTCACGGTCATGCCCACAACGATAAAAAGGAGGAAGGGGAGGAAGTCCCTCAGCGCAAACCTGCTAAAGACAGTCTAGTACAGACAGTATCAGTACATGACAAACCACATACGCACGATCACAACCACGGCAATGCAGATAATAGTAAGCGTGGAGAAGGCTCTCAGGTAGCCGCGGCTAGAGGGCAGGCTGGTCCTGCGGCAGGAGGAGGTCCGCGTCGTCCACGGTTCAACCAAATGATGGTAAACCCCTATTCCGGAGAAGTGATCGGTGATGTCTCGGAAGTAAAAACGAAGACAGCAGAATTTATGCAAAAAATGTTTGGCCTACACCGGTGGTTGTTGCTCAATGAAATTGAAGAGCCGATTATAGAGGGAGTAGAGAACCGTAAACTAGGATCTTGGATTACAGGTACTGCTACGTTACTGTTTTTATTCGGTGTTATTTCCGGTGTCGTTATTTGGTTTCCGAACAAAATGCGGTCGTGGAAGAATGGTTTAAAAATCAAATGGTCTGCCAAATGGAAACGTATCAATCACGATTTACATAATACATTAGCTTTTTACAGCTGTATCATTCTGTTTTTGATGGCCGTTACCGGACCATTCTGGTCGTTTGAATGGTACAGAGCAGGGTGGCAAAAAACTTGGGGGACATATCAGGAGCCCAATACCCCAAAAGAAGAGAAGCCGCAACAGGTATCTCTTATTCCAAAGGAAGGGCATCAACCCCTTACTGTTGAGCAGACATTATCGGCCGTCAACGATATATTGCCCTACAATGGCGACGTAACCATCAACTTTGCTAAAGATAGTATTGGTGCCATCAGTATTGCTAAGAATAGGGTTGGCTTTTTCGCACCATCAGCAGGAGATAAATTGACACTAGATCAATATACGGGAGAGGTATTGGAAAAGGATATTTTCAGCGAAAAGCCTTTTAATGAGCGTGCAGCGGCATCGATAAAAGCATTGCATATAGGGGATATTTATGGTTCATTTACGAAACTGCTCTATTTTATATCCTGTATTATTGCAACATCTCTGCCTGTCACAGGTGTCATGATATGGATCAATAAAATGAAGAAAAGACCAAAGAAAAAGACCATATCATCATGATAAAAACAGTCCGTTGAAGTACTTCAACGGACTGTTTTTGTAAAGTTCGTATATAGATGGTCAAATAGGATTTTACACTTTTTATCGAGCTGTACAAGTGTCACCGTAGCAAATGCACAGCGTATCAATAGTACGAAATGAGACTTCTTTGGTTTATATACTCTATTTATCTAGCGGATTCGTCTCCGCGAATCCTTCCAATAATCATTTCGAGTACAGCTACCGCAATGGCAAACAACGCTGCTGTCCAGAATCCCGAAACATCGAATTTAGATCCCATGATGCTGTCGCTGAGCATGACCATCAATACCGTGATGACAAATGAAACCAGGCCAAAAGTAAGCCAATTGAGTGGAAATGTGAATAAGCGCAGTATCCCACCGATAACTGCATTTACGAATCCGATTACTAATCCTGTTACAATAGCCCATCCAAAGCCTGCAACGTGGACACCTGGAATAAGATAGGATGCGAATGCGATAACAAGCCCCGTTAACAAAAGTGATATGATGAATCTCATAATTACAAAGTATTAGTTTGGAAAAAACAGGTCAAATTTAGTGCCAAAGGAAAAGTTTCGACATTAAACGCGCTGACTAGCAGTTTAAGAACCTAACATCCGAAAAACCGCATGCCGATTAAAGATTTAAAACATCATATATCTTAGGATCGAGGTGTACGCTCAAATTGACGTTGAAGAATGTTCACGATAAATGAAACAATTTTACCAAAACTGGCAGTCCTTATGAGGGCTGATATATTTATGATCCAAAATCAGGTAAAACGTACAGATGTAAAATGAGTATTATAAGGTATCAGCCAACTAGACATCCGTGGATATGAGGGTGTGAGTTTTTGGGTCGGACCGAAACATGGAAGCGGATTAAATAGGACAATCGATTTCGTTATAAGCACATTATAATTTCTTGTATCTTTGGTTGGTAGACGAGTGAATTTGCGAATCCGCTTATTTGCCTATTTTTTGACTTATAACTTTTTTTACTTATAATATGTTTACAACATTAAAACCCGTATTGGAAAAAGAACTTGCAGCGATTAAGGATGCAGGCTTGTACAAAGAAGAACGTATCATCGTTACACCGCAAGGGGCAGATATTAAAGTAAGTACAGGGCAGGAAGTGATTAATTTCTGTGCGAACAATTATCTGGGATTGTCATCTCATCCCAAAGTTACAGAAGCTGCAAAAAAAGCCATTGATTCACATGGTTATGGGATGTCATCTGTGCGCTTTATCTGTGGTACGCAGGATGTTCATAAAGAATTAGAAGCCAAGATTTCTAAATTTTTAGGTGCCGAGGATACCATTTTATATGCTGCCGCATTTGATGCTAATGGAGGCGTATTCGAGCCGTTATTAGGAGCAGAGGATGCTATTATTTCGGATGAGTTGAATCACGCTTCGATTATCGATGGAGTGCGTTTGTGTAAAGCACAACGTTTCCGTTATAAAAATTGCGATATGGAAGATCTTGAAGTACAATTAAAAGCCGCTTCAGGAGCACGCCATCGTATCATTGTAACAGACGGTGCTTTTTCAATGGATGGCTCGGTAGCCCCTTTGGATAAAATCTGTGATCTTGCCGATAAATATGAGGCTTTAGTGATGATAGATGAATCGCACTGCTCTGGCTTCATTGGTAAGACAGGTCGCGGTACCCACGAATTATTTAACGTGATAGATCGCGTAGATATTATAACAGGTACCCTCGGTAAAGCCTTAGGAGGTGCTTCAGGTGGTTTTACGTCTGGGCGTAAGGAAATTATTGATATGTTGCGTCAACGCTCACGTCCGTATTTATTTTCAAATACCCTGGCTCCCGCAATTGCTGGTGCTTCCGTTGCGGTATTGGATATGTTGAGTGAAACGACTGAACTACGGGATAAGTTGGAGAATAATACGACATACTTCCGTGAGAAAATGACAGAAGCCGGATTCGACATCAAATCAGGTTTTCATCCCATCGTTCCCGTCATGTTATATGATGCTAAATTAGCACAAGAATTTGCAGCAAAAATGCTGGAAGAAGGAATTTATGTGATCGGTTTTTATTATCCGGTTGTTCCACAGGGAAAAGCACGTATCCGTGTACAGATCTCTGCTGCACATGAAACCGAACACTTGGATAAAGCGATTGCTGCGTTTACCAAAGTCGGAAAAGCATTGGGTGTGATAAAGTAATAGCGTTATTTTTATTGAAAAAGCCTTCATAATAAACGTTAGTCGGTAAAAGTATTAACGTGTTTATGAAGGCTTTTTTGTTAGTTCTAACGGGGTAGGGGTATAATGAAATTGGAAGATTATCCGATGCTTCAAAACCAGTAATGCCTAAAAAAACACTCCCGGATTCTAAAACTGTTACTCCTCCAAAAATGGAAGATAAGGCAACAAGTGAAAAATACAATGGATTTGATGTCTTGTTAGATAAGGATAAGAAGAAATACGATTTAGATAAAAATAGTAAAAAGATCTTTTTGGATGCAAAATAGTATGCGTCATTAAATAAAAATAATGTAAGCGTAAATAGTTCTGTGTAAGAATTCGTAAAACCGCAGAAAGCATTAGTTTTCTGCGGTTTTTTGTTTATTTTTGAGCGAATAAAGCTTTAAAAGATGAGTGAAAAATTAAAAGTAGGTATTAGTATAGGCGATATAAATGGGGTAGGATTAGAAGTGATTATCAAGTCGTTATTGGATAATCGTGTGCTGGAATATTTTACACCTATTGTCTATGGAAATACTAAAAATGCTTCTTTTCATCGTAAAGCAAATAATATCAATGATTTCAGTTTCAATGTAATCAATGGGGTAGAACAAGCTCATCCTAAGCGGGCGAATATGATCAACTGCTGGCAGGAGGATGTTCGGATTACGTTGGGAGAAGAGAATGAGATAGGTGGGAAATACGCCTTTATTTCACTTGAGAGAGCCGTTGAAGATTTGAATGCAGGGAAAATTGACGCATTGATTACAGCTCCTATCAACAAGCACAATATTCAGCAAGAAGGATTTTCGTTTCCCGGTCATACGGAATACCTGCAAAGTAAGACGAATTCGGATGATGTACTGATGTTTATGATCTGTGATGATCTCCGTATTGGTGTTGTCACCGGACATATTCCTGTTAAAGAGGTTGCGGCACAGATTACAGAAGAAGCCATACTAAAAAAGCTTCGTCTGATGAATAGCAGTCTGAAGACCGACTTTTGGATTCAAAAGCCGAAGATTGCCGTATTAGGACTTAACCCACATGCCGGTGATAACGGTATTATAGGGACCGAAGACGATACGGTTATTCGTCCGGCTATCGATAGAGCAAAACAAGAAGGGATCCTTTGTCTTGGACCTTATCCGGCAGATGGATTCTTTGCTACGGATGCCTATTTAAAATTTGATGGTGTGCTGGCAATGTACCACGATCAAGGCTTAATTCCTTTTAAACATATCGCGAATCGTAAGGGGGTAAACTATACAGCCGGATTACCTATTGTGCGCACATCGCCCGATCACGGAACAGGCTATGATATTGCCGGAAAGAATTTAGCTTCCCACGAATCATTTCTGGAAGCGATATTTGCCGCTGTACATATCGTCAAAAACCGTCGAGAGCAAGCCGAATTGTCGCGAAATCCATTAGCATTTCGTAAACTTTCAAAGGATAGGGATTAATTTATTAAAATAAGTAATTTTGCAAATTATTAAACATTTACAACATCCTATATTTTCCATTATTAAAGAATTGGCAGCACACACAAAAACCGAATGCTACGTCATTGGGGGATATGTGCGGGATCGTATTATGGGCCGTCCATTCAAAAATGACGTAGATATTCTGGTTATAGGAAGCGGAATAGATTTTGCAAATGCCTTAGGTGAAAAGTTGCGTACCAAAGTGGCCGTTTATAAATCTTTCGGCACAGCCATGTTGGTTTATGATGGACTGGATGTCGAATTTGTGGGGGCTCGGAAGGAATCTTATCGACGGGAATCCCGCAAACCTATTGTAGAGGATGGCACGTTACAAGACGATCAGAACAGACGTGATTTTACCATTAACGCCATGGCATATTCGCTCAATGCTGATAACTATGGCGAATTGTTAGATCCGTTTAATGGTCTTGAAGATATTGAAAACCGTTCTATTCGCACCCCGTTAGCACCAGCGGAAACATTTTCGGACGATCCTTTGCGTATGATGAGGGCGATCCGTTTTGCAACGCAATTGAACTTTAAAATTGATATCCATGCGATCCAATCTATTTCGGATACAAAGGATAGGATTAAAATCATTTCTAAAGAACGTATTACCGATGAATTGAATAAGATCATCTTGTCGGATAAACCGTCGATGGGTTTTAAATATCTATTTGACACCGGATTATTAACATTGATATTTCCAGCTATGTGCAATCTGCATGGTGTTGATATAGTTGATGGTAAAGGACACAAGGACAACTTTTATCATACCTTGGAAGTATTGGATAATGTTGCAGAAATGTCTGATGATCTATGGTTGAGATGGGCTGCTATTATGCACGATATCGCTAAGCCGGCAACTAAACGATTTGATAAACGTGTAGGATGGACATTCCACGGACATGAAGATAAAGGAGCACGAATGGTGCCCAAACTTTTTGCCGAACTGAAATTACCCCTTAACGACAAGATGAAGTTTGTGCAGAAATTGGTACAGTTGCATTTGCGGCCAATTGTATTGGCACAAGAGATTGTAACCGATTCTGCCGTAAGGCGTTTACTTTTCGAGGCAGGGGATGATATAGAGGCGCTGATGTTGCTGTGTCATGCCGATGTGACTACAAAAAATGAATTTAAAAAGAAAAAATATAGAGATAATTTTGAGCTGGTAAAGCAGAAGCTCAAAGACGTAGAAGAACGGGATCAGATCCGCAACTGGCAACCCCCGGTAACAGGCGAAGATATCATGGAAGTCTTTGAATTGGGGCCAGGCAAGGTGGTCGGCATTATCAAAAATGCTATTCGCGAAGCGATCTTGGAAGGAGATATTCCGAATAATCGTGAGGCCGCATATCATTTTATGGTAAGCCGTGGGAAAGAATTAAATTTAGAACCCAAGCGTACTTTGTCTTTAGAGACCTCAAAATAATTTTTATTTTTATACAGCGATTGAGCGCGAGCTTAAAAACGAGACTTATAATATGGCAATTTATAGATTTAGAGTAACTTTTGAAGATTATGAAGATATATATCGTGATATTGATATGCCTTCAAAAAGCACCTTCTTAGAATTACATCAAGAAATTCATAAGAGCACAGGTTATCCTGTAGATGCATCATCTTCATTTTATGTGAGCAATGACCAATGGAAGAAAGGAACTGAAGTTGCTTTACAACCATCTGCACGTAAAATAAATGATGGCGTATTGCTGATGGAAAATATCCGTTTGAGTAAGTTTATAGACGATCCTCATCAAAAATTTTATTATATCTATAATTTCGACCGTCCCTACGATTTTCATGTGGAACTCATTAAGATTCTGAAAGAAGAAGATGGTAAAGAATATCCGGCTTTATTTAAAGTTGTCGGTCAAGCTCCACGAAACCTAGCTGCGGCCAATTTCCCTGTGGCAGATACTGTTGATGACGACGACGATGATATTGATGTGGTAGCCGAAGAGTATGGTGTTGATGAAGAGGATGATTTTGATGTTGTTGACGATGAAGAAAGTGAAGAAGAGGAGTCTTCACAAGAGTTTGGAGGAGAGGATAATTATTAATGCACGCAATACAATAGCCAAAAAGACTCTAGTCGCAGTGGTTGGCCCTACCGCAGTAGGTAAAACTGCTATGGCTATCACTTTGGCGCAACATTTTAACACCGAAATTATCTCCGCAGATTCGCGCCAATTTTATCGAGAGATGTGTATTGGTACAGCAAAGCCTGATGCGGAAGAGCTAGCTGCGGCTCCCCACCACTTTGTCGATTCCCATTCCATCGATGAAGAATATTCTGCAGGAGATTTCGAACGTGATGCGTTAGCATTAATGGAGGAATTATTTAAAAAGCACGATACTGTCATCATGGTCGGAGGGTCGGGGTTGTTTGTTCGGGCAGTTTGTGAAGGACTTGATAACCTTCCCAAAGCTCCGGAAGGTATTCGGGATCAACTTAATAAAGACTTCGAACAATATGGGCTTGATCTTTTGAAAGAACGTCTTTTAGCAATAGATCCAGACTATTATGCTATAGCGGATACAGGTAATCCCCAACGTGTGATTAGAGCACTGGAGGTTTACCAGACAACAGGGCTACCGATGTCTTCTTATCAGAAGAAAGCCGCCCCTCAAAGACCATTTGACATCGTTACCATCGGTCTCAATATGGAACGGGAAAAATTATACGAACGTATTAATATCCGTGTAGATAAGATGATTGAAGCTGGTTTGATAGAAGAAGTGAAGCTCTTACTTCCTTATCGTCACAAGCCCGCATTATTAACGGTTGGATATGCCGAGTTATTCGATTATCTGGACGGCAGGACCTCTTGGGAAGAATCTATAGAAAAGATAAAACAAAATTCGCGGCGCTATGCCAAGCGACAGATTACCTGGTTTAAGAAATATGGTAACACGACATGGTTTCAACCGAATGAAAAAGATAAGATAGTGGCGTATCTTAATCGGTTTGTTTCTTAGAGAGGATGCTTTTAATGAACCTTTTATTTAATCAGTTCTGTTTGTCGCTCGCCGCGATGAGGCATTCCTTTTTTCCGCAAAAAGGAATCAAACCTGCCTGCCGGCAGGCAGGAACTCGTCGCTGTGCCGGCTCGCCAGAACGGATCACCATTCCTGCTGTCGGCGACCCGCCAAGGCGACATTTGTCGGACATGTAAGGATAGTGCATTGTTATATGATTATTATAATACTTCAGCTGAATTGAAAAAGGACGGCCTTAGCGGATTTGGACGTGCAGGCAGCGGATGATGTGTTGCAGAAACGTACAATTAGCACGTAACCAAGCAGATCTCAGCCTTTGTTTTGGGACAGAGCGCCGGAGGCCTAAGAGCTGCGCACTGCATCATCGCATCGCCGAAACGACAAATACGGTACAGCCTTGATTTTTTTGCTTCGTTTTTTTATCAAGAAAAAAATGAAGGCCCTGTCGTGGCAACAACGGAAAGGCAATGTGAGGGTCAAAAAACTGATTAAATAAAAGGTTCATTTCCATTACTAACCAGCTTTCATTAAAAACAAAAATCCCAAACAGAATAACTGCTTGGGATTTAATATAATAGTCAATTTGAACAATTAGACAATATAATTCCAGCCGAATGGATCTTCAATTTTGCCGTAGCGTAGATCATTTAAATAGCTCAATACCTTGTTGGAGAATTCGCGACCTTCTACCGGAGGTAGATTGTAATCCTGCCCATTGAATCCGATACGTGAAATATGCGTAATGGTGGCAGCTGTTCCTGCAGCAAAGGCTTCGGATACCGTTCCGTTTTCGATACCGTCAATTAATTCTTGTACCGATACCTTGCGTTGTTCGGCCTTATAGCCCCACTTTTCAGCTAATTCCATAATGGTACGGCGTGTAATACCATGCAAGATAGTGTCTCCGTGTGGCGTGATAATGGTGTCTCCAATACGGAATATAAGGTTTGCTGTACCCGCTTCTTCAATGTATCTGTGCTCGTTTGCATCAGTCCACATAATTTGATCGTATCCCTCATCGTTAGCCAATTTGGTAGGATACAGGGATAATGCATAATTACCCGCATTTTTGGAAAAACCAACTCCACCCTCCGCAGCACGCGTATAATGGGTTTCTACTTTTAAGCTGATAGGTTTACTGTAGTAAGCTCCTACAGGGCATGTAATAATAATAAATTTATACGATATAGATGGATGGACACCCAATGCCGCTTCTGTCGCAAACATAAAAGGACGGATATATAATGAAGTTCCCTCTTTAGACGGTACCCAATTCCTATCTACATCCAATAATTTTTTTAATCCTCCTAAGAAAATTTCTTCCGGCACTTCCGGCATTTGTAAGCGTGAAGCTGATTTATTAAAACGTTCCCAATTTTTCTCCGGACGGAAGATGCTCACTGTACCATCTGCAAATTTATATCCTTTAATCCCTTCAAAGATAGCCTGCCCATAATGCAGTGCCGACATAGACGGGTTAACCGTTAAATCGCCATAAGGTAGAATGCTGACATCTGTCCATTTGCCATCATTGTATTCAGCGACCAGCATGTGGTCTGACATGACTTTTCCGAATACTAAATTGTTAAAATCTACCTGCGAGAGTCTTGAGTGTTGCGTTGGCTCTACGCGAATTGAAAGTTGTTCTGTCGCGCTCATTTCTATTCTAGTTATAAAGTACGCAATTTATGAAAAAGATTAATAGTTGACACATTCTAATTGCTGATTTTTTCTGAAAACACCTATAATTATTCAATAACCTTCCTAAAAGGTGCAATGCTGCAGGTATCACAGCTAGATGTGCAGTTTTTTTATTTCTTGGGGTAACAATTTGTAATTACCCATGATATACCAATGAGTCTGACAGAATTAAAAACTTAAAACTAAAAGGTATGAAAAGAATTTTACTCGCTTTAATGTTAATTGGATTTACAATTTTAGCACATGCACAGGACAATCGTTCCAAGGGTGATCTGCAAATAGGTGTACAAGGGGGTGCTAGTATTCCCATTGGAACATACAAATCAGTAGGTGAAGCCAAAATAGGCTACTTTTCCGGTTTTTTTCTCGACAAATATTTTAATGGTAACACATTTGGTATAGGTTTGGATGCACGTTATTTATCATACGGGGCTGCTAAGAAAGATACCATGTTTTTTACCAATGGCTATCTGAGTACAGATTATAAAAAGAACAAATTTGTCCATTATTTTATTGGGATAGGACCTACCTATAAATATGAAAAAAATCGATTTCAATTTGAAGCCTATGTAAAAGGGGGTGCCATGCAGCAGTATTTTCCCGAATATACCCGATCGCTCTATTACGAAGATGCGATGTTATTTCCGTTTACCATGGATATAAAAGCTACAGCTAATGATTCGACGAATAAAGCAATGAGCTGGGCCGGGGTCGGAGGCTTGCGGTTTAATTACAAGTTGTCAACGCACGTTGCACTCTTCGCCAATGTGGACTATTTACAGTCCTTTGGAGCTAAATTTGCAGGCAAAAGCAGTCAGTTTACTGTAGAAGAGTATGTTGAATATAGTCCTATTGTTGCAAGCACAGAGGTTAAGCACTTTTTAGACCATTACGAAGAGCGAAAAGTAATGACTTCTACACTTCACCAAAGTGTGAACTTAGGTATGGGGATAAAATACATTTTTGGAACAAAAACAACACCCAAAGTTATAGAACCCGTTCAGCATTATGACGATCTCGTAAAAGGAGTAGATAAGGGACTTCAGGTTGTGGTGAAGGATAAACAGACAAACCTGGCATTGAGTGGTGTGACGGTATCTGTGAAAGGGCCAAACGTGGAGGAAAGATCAATAAGTGATGCAAATGGTCAGGCAGCACGTATCTCCGCTCTAATCCCGGGAAGATATGAAATAATAGGCGAGAAGAACGGAATAAAAACGCCATTGCTTGCGTTGACGGAAGAAGATTTTAAGACTCCTGCCAGCATCCTGTTCAAAGAAATTTACCACGATGATCCACGCTTCACATTAATTGGCGAAACATTTGATTGTGCGCTCGAAAAAAATACTTCAGGAGTCAACACAGTATTAACCAATAGCAACTCAAAAACGAACGTTTCTCAAATATCGGATGGCGAGGGTAAATTTATTTATCAACTGGAGCAAAATGGAGAGTTCTCTGTCGTAGCACATCAAGCCGGAAAATATTCACAGACGGAAATCGTGAGTACAAAAGGTTTGGATCGCAGTCAAACGCTCTATGTGACATTGAAGTTAGGTGTCTGTGATCTGATAGCCGGAGGCGAATGGGTGTTAAAGAATATTCACTACGATTTTGATAAGAGCAATATCCGTCCGGATGCTGCAATTATTCTTGATAATGTCGTTTCTATACTCCAACAGAATCCGACATTACGTATCGAACTATCATCGCATACCGACAGTAGAGGCAATGATGATTACAATCAAAAGCTATCTCAACGAAGAGCTGAATCTGCAGTACAATATCTGATTAGCCGTGGAATTGCAAAAGACAGATTGGTGGCAAAAGGATACGGAGAAAGTAAGTTGATGAACCACTGTAGTAATAATGTCAATTGTTCTGAAGAAATGCACGAACAAAACCGGAGGACTGAAATAAAAATACTGGCGCTATAGGAGCGAATTTTGACGATTAACTAATTAAATATATACTATTATGAAAGATGCGAAATATATCGGAAGAACAAAGAAAAAGCCACCGGGATTGATTAGATTTATTATCGGATATTTTATTTTTCTCTATAAAATATCCCGACCCTAGAATTTTGATCTTATACGCCAAAAAAACAGCAGTATAATTAGAGATATTGCCAATATACTAGAATAAAGGAATAGGTTTGAAGATTTCTTCAAGCCTATTTCATTGTTCACTCCGGCATAGTTGATGTTTGCCCAATACCAGGGGTTCGCTTGTTTGTCGGAAGCCGTAGCCAAAAAAAATCTTTTTGCCTCTCCCAGTGCCTCCATTGGAAAGCCTATATGATATAATTGTTCGTAAAAAGAGGCCGTAAGGGATAACATCATTTCATCATTTGCAAACCAGTAGGTGGAAATGACAGACGGAACACCTCGGCTTAAAAACACCCGATGTATGCTCTCCGTTCCTTCCGAAGGCAAGGGTTTTCCCGTTCCGGTGTTGCAGGCAGACAGAAAAACCAGTGGCGTATTCATTTCATAGTACGAAAGCTGATTGGTCGAAACCCGATTTTTAAGATAGATATATGGATCTTTATCCCCTTCCAAGATCGCATGTGCTGCAATATGAATGACATTTAGGGAAGAGAATTCTTCGGACAATACCGAATCATGCTGCCTTTCGGGGTTTATTATTCGGGATAGAAATTTATCGGCTATATTTTTTACTTCCTCTTTTACGAAATGGAGACTTGGTAGCGGCTCCTGATATTCCGACCGATGTAAGATAGAAATAGGCGTGGATAAAACCTTGTTATTGGGGAGAATGTCAAAGAGCAAAAAAGAATTGAGATAAGAAAAGTTATGCTTTTTTAGCAGAAAATCGGAATCCCATAACGCATCAAAGGGCAGTCCGTGAAATACACCATCTAGCGACAGGAAAATATTAGCCTTTGCACGCGCGATATCCGGGAGAAGGTATTGTGCTATTTTACGAGCAGCTGTTTGGTAATTAGATGGAGATAGATTATAGGCATTCGGTGTGTCGCCAAAATACGATTTTTTGAATTCTTCAATGGTAGTAATAAAGTTTTTATCATGCAGTTTTTTGTAGGTAGTTTTCTTATTTAACAGACCTAAAATTGTGACACTACTGTCTTGGTGCATAAAATAGCTGTAATAATCAGCACCTTGTTTGCGAAGTTTTTCCATAAATTCATACCGAAGGGACGGTGAACTTATTTTTTCGAAATAGTTTTCTGAGAGCTGAAACTCCAGTAATAAGTTTTTTATCCGTTTTTCCAGTCTTTCTCGCTGGTTGTTGTCTTCGAGCCCACCCAGGTCTTGATACGATGTGCGGATAATCCGGATAGCCTGTTGCAGCTGCTGATTCTGTGAGTCCCATTTCTCCGAACGGTTAATCTCGGTGATTAGCATTCTGGCTTTGCCCAGTTCTATGCACCATAGCATTGTTTCCTGTACAGCTTGGTTATTTGGCTCTTTTTTTAGTTTGACTTCACAAAGTGCCATTATACTCTCGATGAGGTTTTTATGCCAGATGTTATTTTTTAACTGATTCTCTTTGCTTACAATAAGCTGTTGTGTACGGTAGTCGTTTTCTATTGCCCATTGATAATAAGCGATAGCCGAATCTATCTTGTTAAGTTTAGCATAGCAATCTCCAATTTTACCCAACGCCTGTGTGTACGTATAATCTAATTGATATTTATTGGTGTCAGAAAAATAGGTTAACACATTTTTATAATTGCTAAGGGCTCTGTCGGAGTCATTACGGGCGTAGTAAATAGTTGCGAGTTCAAGTTGTAGTTTAGCTTTTTCTCTAAATTTGTGCTGAGGAAAAGTGTTTTCCAATAGTTCTAAGGATGCTTCAATAGGCTGTTTGCTGGATGACAAACGGCCCGCCATACTGAGTGCATTGGTATACCATAAAATGGAATCGCCTGTCAATGTCATCTGCTCAAATTCCGCCAAGGCTTTTTGATTGTAGAGTTTACAGCTATCAAGTTTGTCCTCGCTCCAGTATATAGAGGTTAATGTGTTGTATAATAACGGTTTTAAAGGTACATCGGATTGTAATGTGTTTAAAATAACAGATTTTGCTTTTTTGGGATTATTATCATAGACGTACGCGTTGGCTAGATTATTGATAAAGGAACTTAATTTTTTTGCCGTTTTAACGGTGCTGATGGCCTGTTCCAAAAGGGAAATCGCTTTTTTATTGTCATCAATACGTATGTATAGATTCGCCAATGGCATAATAATATCATTGTCGATGTCAACATCTGTTAATGTATAGATCTTTGTAGCCTGTAATGCTTTTTCATAGTACCTAATACTTTGTAGGATATCTGCATGTTCCCGTAGTTGATACCCCATATTGGACAGGACATATACATACAATTCCTGTTGATATGAGGTCTTTGGGTTGTTTGGTATATTGTTGTAAAACGAATCCGGATGGTGAATAAATTTTTCAGGGTGCTCCTCTACAATATCAGCTAATTGCTCGAATACTTCATCGGTATCAGCATCGTTTTTACTGCTGATAAGAGGATTCAGACTCTCTGCCTTTGCACTATCGTGGGGGTTCTGTTTGGGCGTGCAAGCTCCCACCAACAATAAAAAGCATATACCAATTCGTATTAACTTCATTACCGCTAAAATCTCCAGATACCATAAACACCCGCAGTCGCTTTTTGGTGTGTATCGTACGATACCCGAATACCGAGAGCCGGACCGAGATACACCCGGCCAACATTGATATCCCAAAACGGATTAATCTTAATCGGACTCATTGCATCCTTTTCGACCTCCTGCGGAAGGACGATCTGGCCATTTACCCCATTTGCATTTTCAGTATTATAGGTAATTGATTCCTGATTCTTGAGATTGAAGTCGGTGCGAAGACTGACTCCTGCTCCGGTGGACAGGAAGCCGTTAATATTGAATCGGATCTGTACAGGTACCTGTACCGTCATAAAATCTTTTTTGCTGTTTATCGTGTACGCATTATATTTAGCCTCGGTATTCCTTCCATTGTCATCGACGTACTGAATGACACCCTCGGCAGCGGTTAAAGGGTGCGTGGCTTCTTCTTTAAAATAAGAGGTGTACAGCTCTGCTTGCCAGTATGGTTTTCGGTATGGGGCTATTGGTGCTATCCCTATCCCTATTTGAATCCCGGGTTTAAACTTGTATTGAATATCATTTCCGGAGGGTGTGCCGAATGTGCTGCTTGCTCCAACGGTTACCAATGGAGAAAATACCTTTCGGAATCGGGAGGTAGCATTGTTCGTTTTAATCGGCGGATTTTTGTCAAAGTATATATTGGTATAGGATTTGAAAGCTTTGTTTTTTAATTTTTTATCCGTTTGTACGGTAAACAGAATGAAGCCTTTGGTGCTGTCCTGATCTGTAATATCGGGCGCACCCGTACCAGGCAGCGAAATGTCCTTAAAATGAAAGATCAAGGTGCCATCTTCTTTAATGTCATATTGATAGCATCCCCGCATGTTGGCTGTTAAACAGGAGTCGCATTGTGGATAGAGAGCCTGCAATTTAAAGGTCTTTAGATCTACTTCTTCGGGTAAAAACATCTCCAGGCGTATGTTTTTGGCATCACCTTCGCCATCATTTTGAAACTGTACTTTGTAGGTTAGTTCTTTATTCTTTTTTTGAAAGCGATAATTCATACGAGCCGGGCGGATAGACATTTTGTTCGGATCATGTGATTTTACAACAGGTACATCCACCTGATGTACGTTAGCAATTCCATCCTCCGGTATAAAAATGCCGGTAATCGTCACAATAGCATTTGTATCCACCAGCATATCTTCGGTGATATCCAGGTTTATAAGTGTGAATTGTGTTTCGCTTTGACTTCCGTCAATTTCATAAGTGGCTAAGCTATTATACGCCATGCGTAAATCAGAAAAGTAGGTTATTGCTTCATTGGACGATGCGAAAGCCATCTCTTCTTTGATTCCGTAATCCGGACTTCCTGTTTTTGTAAATGTAGATTGTTTTACATTCGCCCAAAGGCTGTTTATTTCCTTATGCTGCAATGCGCTGTCTATTTTTTCATTGTAATACTTGCTTTGTCCGGCTAAAACAAAGCCATCCAGCCCTGCTATTTTTTCGTTTGTTAGGAGGAGTACCTTCCCTTTTTTGCCATTGGTATTTACACCGACTACCAGCGCCATATCCTCTCCGGGTTTTGCATCCGAATTTTTAAAGAGTTGAAATACGCCATTGGACGTAAAGAAACTTTCTTCGAAAGGAGAGGGGGAAGGAGCCAAAGATGCGAGAGCCGAATTAACAGTTATTTTTTTCTTAGGTCTTTTTGGTTTTCTCCCATCATCATAATTGTTTACCGCATATACGGTAACCTCATAATCCCCGGCTTTTTGGTACTGATGGATGGGCTCTGCCGCCGTGCTGAAATGCCCGTCTCCGAAATCCCAAAGATAAGTGTAGAACGGTACTCTACCTCCAGGAACCTGCACAAGTGGCCGCAGCTCCGATTTAAAGGCTATTTTATGGTCTACAATCTGGGAGTGAATAACGCTAACGAAGGTGTCCTGTTCGATCAACGATGAATCAATTTGAGCCCCGGCTATATAGGGGATTAAAAATAGATATAAAGCAAGATACCAAAACTTCATAATTAATAGGGGAATTAGGTATCTAAAATAATTAAAATAATCTAATTATGCTTATTTTTACTGAAGATAAGCCAATTAACAATGCATGTAGATCAACAATATCTCGCCTATTTAAAACATAATGATAGAACGGGCATTGATAAAATATATAAAAACTATGCAAAAAAGATAGTTTCTATGATTGTGTACAATAGTGGTACAGAAGATGACGGCTATGATATTTTGCAAGAGGCTTTGGTCGATATCTATTATATGACTAAAGATAAAGATTTCCAGCTCACCACTTCGTTCAAAAATTTCTTATTGATGGTTTGTAAGCGCAAATGGCTCAATGTTCTGAAGAAAAAGCAACAGATGTGGGTAACAAAATCAACGGAAGACTTATTCCATATTGAGGATGAATCAGCAAAGGAAATAGCCGAATCTGTCCAACAGGTTGAAAAGGAAAATATGGTGATGCAGCTATTGGATACCTTAGGAGCGCGGTGTCAGGAGATTATTCGACGTTGTATGACCGAAAAGCATCAGGAACAGATTGCGGAGTCCCTTGGTATTACGTACGCTTATCTTCGTAAGAAAAAAAGTGAATGTATGGCAAGTCTGATATCCAAGGTTAAGGCACATCCTTACTTTAATGGGGATACAGATTTTTAAGATAATAAGTTGATTTTAATGAACTAGATGATGAAAACGAGCGAAGAAAAAATTCAGGATTATATAGACGGACTCTTACAAGGCGAAGAATTGCTTGCTTTTGAACAAGAACTTGCCACTGATCCACAATTGAGCGAACAGCTCAATTTGCACAGGGAGGTTCAATCGATTCTCGCACGAAGAATGAGTAGCGATGCAGATGAACTGCGAAATAATCTTCATGAGGCAGCAACTGCTCATAGACGCTCGGAGGGCAACAATAAATCAAAATCGCTGTATAGAATTCTAGTTCCTATATTGGCTGCCGCCTGTGTATTGGTCGTTTTCAAGTTTTTTTCCGGCACATCATCTACACTTTATCAACTTCCGATCATGGAATCTGAAATTGTAAGAGGAGCGGGGGAAGCCGGAAAATATGAAGATGCGGTGAGGCATTTTAATAATCAATCTTTTGACCAGGCACGAGACATTTTGGATCAACTCATAAATAGTGACCCGTTAAATGTACAATATAAGTATTACCATGCGTTGACCTACTATGGCGAAGAAAACTGGGGTGAATCGATTGCTAAATTAGAGGCTATCGCTGAGGGTGAGTCGGTATTCGCAAGGGAAGCTACTTACTATTTAGCAGCAGCATACACAAAAGAAAACAAAAATGAGAAGGCCATCTTATTGCTTCAACATATTAAGTCAGATGATGAATTGGGAAGAAAGGCCAACAAATTATTGAAAGAGCTGCAATAGAAAATTAAGTGTTTTTCATGATTTGAAGCAAAGGATCTAAATATTCTCTGCTATTAGCAAGACGAGGGACTTTATTTTGTCCACCTAACTTGCCACGGGATTTCATCCAGGTGTAGAAGGTGTTAGTGGGCGCATTATGAATCAAAGGGGATTTTAATGCCATATTTTTATACCTTTTGGCATCGTAATCAGAATTGATTTCACGCAGGGTACTGTCTAGAATTTCACAGAATTGATTAAAATCATTCGGATGCTTGTCAAATTCGATTACCCACTCGTGTGCGCCAGCTTCTGCCTCTTTAAAATAAACAGGTCCGGCAGTATAATCTTTCACACAAGCTCCGGTTGCTGCACAAGCCGCCTCTAGTGCATGTTCGGCATTATCTACAATTACTTCTTCTCCAAATGTGTTGATATATTGTTTTGTGCGGCCTGATATTTGAAAGCGATATGGATATAAAGAGGTGAATTTGATAGTATCACCAATTTTATAACGCCATAATCCGGCATTTGTGGAAATAATCAACGCGTAATTTTTACCTAATTCCACTTCATCCAGCTTTAATGTTTGAGGCTCTTCGTCTTCTAGATTCTCTATGGGTAGAAACTCATAGTAAATACCATAATCCAACATCAATAACAAATCATCCGAGTCAGATTGGTCTTGAATACCGAAATATCCTTCCGATGCATTGTAATTTTCAAGATAATACATCTCAGTAGAAGGGATCAGTGTTTTAAATTGTTCTCTATACGGTTTGAAGCTCACACCGCCGTGACCATAAAACTCCAGATTCGGCCATACCTCCAATAAGTTGCTTTTTCCGGTAATATCAAGGATACGCTTTGCCATGACAATATTCCAAGTAGGGACACCTGCTAAACTGGTCACATCCTCTTGAATAGTAATCTGTGCAATCTGTTCGATTTTTTCTTCGAAATTCGGATTTAATGTAACTTCTAATTGTGGCGTTCGCTTGAATTCGGCCCAAGAAGGTAGATTACGGATTAATATGGACGATAGATCACCATAATATGAATCCGGACTGAAATTGTTGATTTGAGATGATCCGCCGATAACAACAGTTTTTCCTGTAAATAATTTATTGTCAGGTTTGTTGTGGCAATATATCGAAAGCATATCTTTTCCGCCCTGATAATGACATTCTTCTAACGCTTCTGTACTAACAGGAATAAATTTACTTCTATCGGATGTGGTACCGGATGATTTCGCAAACCATTTAATATCCGAAGGCCACAGGATATTTTGTTCTCCTTTTATCATCCGGTCTACATATACCTTGATATCGTCATAGTCCTGAATGGGTACACGTCGTTTAAACTCTTCGGGGGTGAAGATACTTTTATAGTCGTATTTTTTACCCCATTCAGTCGCTTCAGCGGTTGATATTAAACTTTGAAACCATTCTTCCTGTACATCGTGAGGATACTTCATGAAGAGCTCTATCTGATGAATGCGCTTTTTCATAATCCATGTGAACAGTGAATTTAGTATGGCCATAGGTAAATCTATTCAAAAATAATTATAGTTTTTTTCGACGTAGGACGAAATTTTGTCCGAGATAAAATTTTCTCGCCAATTCACTGTCTGCAATTTCTTCGGGAGTACCCGTAAGCATGATTTTTCCTTCTGTCAACAAATAAGCCCTATCGGTAATAGATAAGGTTTCCTGTACATTGTGATCGGTAATCAATACCCCAATATTCTTTGCTTTCAATTTAGCAACGATGGTTTGGATCTCTTCTACCGCTATCGGATCGACACCAGCAAAGGGTTCATCCAATAATATGAAATGAGGGTTAGCACCAAGAGCCCGCGCGATTTCAGTGCGCCGACGCTCCCCTCCTGAAAGAAGATCTCCACGATTTTTGCGTACCCGGTGTAAGCTGAACTCTGTCAATAATTCTTCTAGTTTAGCTAATCGTTCTTCTTTATTGGGATAATGTATTTCCAGAACAGCGAGAATATTATTTTCAACGGATAGTTTTCGAAAAACCGAAGCTTCCTGTGCAAGATATCCAATTCCCTTCTGGGCACGTTGGTACATAGCGTCCTTGGTGATTTCTTCATCATCCAGGTACACATGGCCATCATTGGGTTTGATCAATCCAACGATCATGTAGAACGATGTGGTCTTTCCTGCCCCGTTAGGGCCAAGTAGTCCCACTATCTCACCTTGTTCCACATGAAAAGATACATCATTCACAACCGTACGTTGCTTATATTTTTTGATAAGATGTTGCGCTTTAAGTATCATCTAGTATTGTTCGCTTTGGATGCAAACTTAGCAAAGATTTCCATTATAGAGAAATCTTTGCGATTTACCTTCAGTGAGCTCGCCTGCCCTACGGGAGGCGGGCAAGCTCGGTTCTCATCCACCTTTGAAAACGAAAGACTTCGGATGAAATTTACATAAGTTTTTTTGAACTCCATACAGTCTCTTAAAAATTGAGATCGTCTCCGCATACAATGTTTATTCTTGTCGTAACAGCTGTGTAGGTTTTATAATCACCCCTTACTCTTAAAAAAAACGAAAGAAGCTTAGCTGATATATATTGCCCATGCGAATTTTCGGATTATTTTAATATCGGATAGATTTGATATTTAATTGTAAATTCTTCTTTCCTCTCCAGTTATTTTCATCTACAGCGTAGCAAATATCAAATGGTTTACCGCTATTAATGTGGTCGATATGATCTGCCAACCCAAATCCAATACATTCAAAATTGGGTGAGTCTTCTTGATATACAACCATCTTAATATGATTGTTGCCGACAATATATGCCGGACCAATAGCTTTTACATTTGTAGATAGGAATATAGGGGAATCATTTTGAGGCCCAAACGGCTCGAATTGTTTTAAGATACGGTAAAACTTACTTTCGATTTCATCTAATGCTATTTCAAGTTCAATTAAAACCTCTTGTTGCAGCATTTCCGGTTTTATGGTTTTCTGAACAACCTCTTCAAATTTCTTTTGGAAAAGGGGGATGTTTTCTTCCCTCATCGTTAATCCGGCAGCGTATTTATGCCCTCCAAATTGTTCTAAGAGGTGACTACATTCGTTTAATGCTTCGTAAAGATCAAAACCTAAAACCGAGCGAGCCGAACCAGCGATCTGACCGTTGGTTTGGGTTAAAACAACTGTCGGGCGATAGTATTTTTCGGTCAGTCGCGAAGCAACTATTCCGATAACACCTTTATGCCAATCGGATTTATATAATACAGTAGACTTGCGAGATTGATTTATTTCACAATTATCAATAATAGCCAACGCCTCCTCTGTGATTTTAAGATCAAAGTCTTTGCGGATGTTGTTTTGATCATCTACTGCAACAGAATAGTTTACAGCTTCTTCAACGGATTTTGAGATCAACAGGTTAACAGCATCCTTTGCATGGTCAATACGACCTGCGGCATTTATTCTTGGCCCTATCTGAAATACAATATCATTTACAGTAAATATCCCAGTACGGTTTGTCGATAACCTGACCAAAGCCTGCAGACCCACACAGGGGTTAGAATTTAATTTTTTAAGACCAAAATGAGTTAAAATTCGGTTTTCTCCTGTAATGGGTACGATGTCCGAGGCAATACTAACAGCGACTAAATCCAGATACTGATAAGCCTGCTCCATATCCATTCCATTTTTTTTGATAAACGCTTGGATAATTTTGAATCCAATGCCACATCCTGATAATTCTTTATAAGGATACAGACAATCCGATCGTTTAGGATCCAGAACTGCTACCGCTTTTGGAATGGTGTCTGCGGGCAAGTGATGATCGCCTATTATAAAATCAACCCCTTTGCTAGTTGCGTAATCGATTTTATCTAAAGCCTTAATTCCGCAATCCAATGCTATGATCAATGAAAAATCATTCGCAGCAGCATAATCTATTCCTTGTACAGAAATACCGTACCCTTCACTGTAGCGATCGGGAATGTAAAACTCTATACGACTGTGAAATGTTCTGAAAAAACTATATACTACCGATACCGCAGTAGTGCCATCTACATCGTAATCTCCATAAATAAGAATCTTTTCATTATTGCCTATGGCTTTTTCAATACGGGTGATGGCAAGATCCATATCCTTCATTAAAAACGGATCATGCAGCGCCTCTAGTGTAGGTCTGAAAAACGTACGTGCTTGTTCGAAAGTTTCAATACCACGGTTCAGCAATAGCTTGGTGATAAGGGCGCTAATCCCCAATTCATCTCGTAATTTTTCAATTTTGTTGACATCATTATTAGATTTTAGTACCCACCTTTTTTGCATATCTTTGCACACTATTTACATGTAAATATACATTTTATAGCCTTAGCTACCTAATGTAGCAGCGGCGTATTTAAAGTTGTTTGGTGTAACTATCATATTTACAATATAATAAAAGATGATACAGGCACATTCCTTATTTGAGGGGTCTTTTTCAGTAGATGCCTCCAAAAAATTTGTCCCGTTTGATCCTGCCAAAGACGATGTAAAAGACAGGCCAGGGTCCTTATTTATACATGTTCACCCTTTTTTAATTGAGTCTGACCATGGGCTGCTATTGTGCGACACCGGATTAGGTCAACGTACGGATGAAGATGAGCTGGTGATTCATCACAATATTCGAAAATTGGGATTTGAACCAGGAGACATTAAGTATGTGTTGATGTCACATCTGCATAAAGATCATATCGGGGGGATGGTTGATTTTAGAAATGGTATAGGCCGGGTAGCTTTCCCTGAGGCAGAATATGTTATCCAACGTGGTGAGTGGGAAAATGCCTATAGCTCAGAGTCTGCTTCCTACCGTACTGAAGTTTTCGATGTATTGCAACGTAGCGGCAATCTTACTTTAGTCGAAGGAGAAGGTGTGTTGAATAAGGAGATCAGGTATCTGGTGAATGGCGCCCACACGGAGTTCCATCAAGCATTTCATATTGAAACGGGGGGTGAGCATTTCTTTTTCGGCGGAGATGTCCTTCCTGAGCCAGAGGAAATTTTTCGAAATTTCATTGCGAAGTATGATTTAGACGGTCGACTAGCACGTGATTTGAGGAAGCAGTATTGGGCAGAAGGAAGTGCCGAAGGTTGGGTGTATTTATTTTATCACTCCAAAAGCATATCCATCGGAAGGCCTGAACTTAAAGATGATGGGACATATCGGATCGTTGATGCTGCAAAATAAAAAATGTCCTCAAAAAATATCTAACTTTTTGAGGACATTTTACTAAGGGCTCTTTCTTTATTTTGTAGCTGTCAGCGATATATTCAATGTAAACTGATCTTCAATAGCCCTATTCCCTAAATCAGCAAAGAAACTACTTGACCGATATCTGATGTCATAATCCAGGCGGTTTACCTTGACGGTTGCCTTTGCTTCTACTTTAGTATCGTTTGCAGATAGAGAAGCCGGGAAAGAGATGTCTTTTGTAATCCCTTTAATCGTTAATTTACCTGTTATTATTGGCTCTTTTTTCGTGTGATCTATTTTGGTGATGACAAATGTTGATGTCGGAAATTTCTCGACATCAAAGAAATCTTCATTTTTCAAATGCCCCGTTAGTCGCTCAGCGTCCGTGCATTTTAGAGAGGGCATATCGATTACAAAACTACCCCCTGTAACTTTATTGTCAGATACGTTCACTGTTCCTTCTTTGATATTGATCGTTCCTTCGTGACCACCTACGACCTTCTTAGCGACCCAATTAATAGTCGATTTTGTTTTGTCAACCGTGTACGTCGCAGCTGATTGTGCAGTTGCTGTGAAAGTTACACAGTAAAATAGCAGTGTTATTAACGTTGTTCTTTTCATATTTTTATTTTTTTTAAGTAACTCGTTGTGCATTATACTTTTTAATTTGTCATCCTGACGCAGCAATCATTCATCTTAATGCAAACACAGATGAATAACGATCTAAACACTGCATTATTATCCAATTGTATAGATACAATGTTACATCAGCTCCATAACCGCCAACACGTTCCTAATGCCTGATACGCAGTCTGCAAGCCTCAGTACGACATTAAAACCGGCTATTGCATAGTAATGAATAACGGGTATTCGTTTTAAGTATGTAAAGATAGTTAATCAAAATTGTATTCTTTATGCCTTTTGCCTATTCGCATTTAATTTTTTGTAGATTTGTGTAATGGTATTGGATAAATCCCATGGTAATAAAAATATTATTTCAATTAATTATTGAGCTATGTCTATCGTAAGAGAGTCTGACCTCATTGGTATTGGTAAGAAGTATCAAATCGAAACTGAAGCCGGAGACCATATGGTTGTTGTAATTCATGATGATGGTCGTCGAGAACTGTACCGTCATGATGATGATGAAAGCGAAACGCACTGTGTTATGACCTTATCGGATGAAGAATCCCGTCAGGTTGCTGGTATTTTAGGAGGACTATCTTACAAGCCCAAAGCACTTGAAACTATTCAAGTCGCCTTGGATGATTTGCGTATTGAATGGTATAAAGTTGAAACGTCAAATGATGGGGTGAATAAAAGCATCGGTCAATTGGAAGTTCGTCAACGTACCGGGGCTTCGATCATTGCGGCTATTCGTGAGGATGAGACCACTATCAATCCAGGACCGGATTATGTCATTGTGCCTGGTACTACGTTAGTAATAGCTGGTAAACAAAAGAATATTAAACTGTTGAAAGAAATACTGCTATAGAAAATATATGACTCATATTATTATTTTAGAAATAGGAATTGCTGTATTACTTGTTGCTCTGGTTGGATTATTAGCTAACCGTCTTCGATTTTCTGTCATTCCATTTTTTATTGTAATAGGTATGTTGTTGGGAAATGAAGAGTACCCTACCTTCATTTCTAACTTTTTGGGTCAAGTTGATAATCCCTCGTTGACTTCCGGCTTTAATGTAGTCTGGTCATTTTTTACGTTCACCGAAAGCAAGCCTTTTATTGAGTTTATGGGGCGGCTTGGGGTTTTGTTTTTACTGTTTTATCTCGGCTTGGAGTTTTCTGTCGGCCGCCTTGTCAAATCCGGAAAATCAATCGTCACCGGAGGAGCACTCTATGTACTCATTAACTTTGTTTCGGGTTTATTCATTGGATGGCTGATGGATCTTCCTTTCAAGGAGCTGATGGTATTGTGTGGATTGATGACGAGTTCTTCTACGGCTATAGTTGCGAAGGTGCTGACCGATTTAAAACGGACAGCCAATGCTGAAACAGAAGTCATTATGGGGATGATTATGTTCGATGATTTATTTATCGCGATGCATATATCGTTTCTTTCAGGCCTGATTCTTACAGGAGGTACTTCGTTCGCCGCTGTAGCCGGAACCTCGCTTTTGGCCCTGGGTTTTATTCTTACATTTTTGATATTGGGAAGAAAGCTCATTCCTTTTATAGATAAATTGCTGCAAGACAAGTCGTCCGAATTATTTATCCTCATCATTTTTAGCTTATTATTTGTGATTGCAGGCTTTTCAGAGACCATTCATGTGGCCGAGGCGATTGGTGCTTTGATGGCAGGCCTTGTATTCGCAGATTCCAAATACATCAAAAAGATTGAAGCGATGGTATTGCCGTATAAAGATTTCTTTGGAGCTATGTTCTTCTTTAGTTTTGGGCTTTCTATTGATATCTACTCGCTGGGGGGAGCCATAGGATGGGCAGCTTTAGCAGCGATAGTTACGATAATAGGAAATGTTGCTTCCGGCTATTTTGCCGCACGTTTTTCAAAGTTGAAACCACGGACATCTTTTGATATTGGATTCACATTGTCGGCAAGAGGTGAGTTTTCTATTATTATGGCTAATATTGGAAAGGCCGGTGGATTACTTCCGGTGATACAATCCTTTGTCGTGGTATATGTGCTGATCCTTTCCATCGTATCTCCGCTCCTCACGAAGGAGTCCCGTAATATGTGGAATGGGTTATTTGGGAAAGATACACCCCCTTCCAAACCACAAAAAAGTCTTAGCGATTTGGAAGTAAGTGTGAAAGAAAGCTCTTAAAACAATCCCAAATCCAGTTTTGCCTCTTCTGTCATCATGTCTCTCGTCCATGGTGGATCAAAGGTGAGCTCTACCAACGATTCATTAATACCATCTATAGAAGCTACTTTACGTTGTACTTCGTCCATTATTTCACCAGCTACCGGGCAGCCGGGGGCGGTCAATGTCATCACTACCTTTGCGATACCACCTTCTTTTGTGATAATCTCGTATACAAGACCAAGATCGATGATGTTTGCAGGCTTTAATTCGGGATCGTACACGGTTTCTAATATCTCTCGGATCTGAGGTGCAAGACCTAGCCTATCCATTATAATTATACTCATCTGAATAATTTATAAATTTCACTTGTATTATTTGCCATTTGATGCATGCTGAAATTTTGCAGTCGCAATTTACCTTTTTCTACTAGCGTTTTTGTCAGGACTTCATCAAATAATACTTTTTCGATAGCCTCTTGTATGGATTTAACTTCATCTGGGTCAAAATATTCCGCCGCATCATGAGCAATTTCAGGGAAACAACTCGTATTACTCAAAACGATTGGGCAGTTTTGTCCAAAGGCTTCAAGTATGGGTATTCCGAATCCCTCATACAGAGAAGGATATATGAATAGCTTGGCTTTACGATATAATTGTAACATGGATTTGGAATCAACATTGGATAAGACCTGAACCTGATTACTGATTCGGAGGCGATCAAATAATGCCAGTTCGCCACTATGAAAAGGTTTTCCGGTGCAAATAATATGAAGAGAACGGTCATCCAGTAACAGGGGGCTAACCGCCAATATGAAATTCTTGAAATTTTTGTATCCCCCTCTGTCACCGACATAAAGTATGTAGTTCTCCTTTTCTTCCAAATGAGACACTTGATTTAGATCGTAACCATGATATACCACAGATATTTTCTGTTCTGGAATCGGATACAACTCCAATAAATCCTTTTTTGTATTTTCACTGACACATATAATATGATCTGCCCTTTGAATAGCTTGTTTTTTCAGTTGTGCGGAGCGATCGTATGCTGCGAATAATTGCGGGAATTTTTCATGAATAAGATCATGTAGGGTTATCACAACAGGTTTGCTTGTGTTAGCTACCTGGTAATAAGTAGGATGGTAAATGTCGTAGTCGTTTTGTTTAAGAAATTGACGATGCGTGATGTTGTTAAGGAAATAATATAAACGTCTTTTTATTCTAAAATTTTTAGGAAAATTGAAATGTTGGATATTGGATAAAGCGATTTCTTTTAAATAGATATTGTCAGAGTAGCACGGTGCCATTATACCATTATAATCAGGAGGGAGATGTTCTATTAGATTAGAAAAGTATTTGGAGACTCCACCAAATTTTTGCATGGTGAATACTTGATGATCATAATATATCTTCATACGGAATACGTTCAATAGTCTTTACAAACTTAGATAAAGTTCTTCTTTGTACGCAATATAATTCGTGAGTATATAAAATTAATTATATGCCCATAACTTATCGATTCTTTTAATATTTTTGTGTAGATATGAGTAAAATAACAATCTATCAAAATCTTCTGACAGAAGCAGTCGCAAAATCTTCCTTTCCGAGGTTTCCTGAAAACATATATGATCCTATCCGTTACATGTTATCGTTGGGAGGCAAGCGTATCAGGCCTATTCTTACCTATCTAAGCGCAGATTTATTCGGAACCAATGACATCAATAATGCTACACCTGTGGCTTTAGCCATTGAGTATTTTCATAACTTTTCGCTGGTACACGATGACATCATGGACAATGCCCCCTTGCGTCGAGGAAAGCAAGCTGTGCATAAAAAATGGAATGAAAACATAGCTATACTGTCTGGTGATGCCTTATTGGTAAAAGCTTATGAGCAGTTGGCTTTTGTGAAAGCCGAATATATACCGGAGCTCCTGCGTATCTTTAACAAATTGGCAATCGAAGTGTGTGAAGGGCAGCAGTATGATATGGATTTTGAGGCAATTGATTCGGTAACTCAGCATCAGTATATCGAAATGATTCGTCTTAAAACATCAGTTTTACTAGGTGGTGCATTGGAAATGGGCGCGATAATAGCAAACGCTACGCTGATGGATCGAGGACATATTTACAATTTTGGTGTCAATTTAGGGATAGCTTTTCAGTTGCAGGACGATATTCTGGATGTATATGGCGATCCATCTACTTTTGGCAAGCAGATCGCAGGTGATATCATTGCTAATAAAAAGACCATATTGCATATTCTGTTAAAATCTAAATTGGAGAACGATGATGTTCAGGAATTTGAGTTTTTGTCAACAGATAAGCGTATTACGTCCGATGACAAAATAACCCGGATGAAAAATTTGTATCAAAAATATCATGTCGTGCAGGAAGCAAGTGATTTGAAGGAAAAATATACCCATTCGGCTTATGAAAGTCTACAGAAAGTGGCCGTAGGTGAGTATCAGAAGAAAGAACTTTATAGTTTAGCTGATAATTTGATGCGACGTACACAATAATCTGGTTGGAATGATAGGATTTCGTTTTAATTTTATTAAATTGTAACAATAAATCATTGAAAAAACTGTTTTCATATAAATGGAACCTATAAAAATAACGATATTCCAAGCATACCTGTTTTGGGAGAATGTAGAAAAAAACCTTCAAAATCTGGCTTTGCGACTATCGTCGCTAAGAGAGAAAACTGATCTTATTCTTTTGCCTGAGATGTTTAATACAGGGTTTACCATGAACGTAGCAAAATGTGCGGAAAATATGGACGGTCCTTCTATGCGTTGGCTTTACGAAATGTCCAAGAAATTTGACTGTGTCGTGGCGGGGTCCCTTATTATTGAAGAAGAAGATAAATATTATAATCGTTTTGTATGGATGTCGCCCAACGGTAGTTTCGTCCATTATGATAAGCGTCATTTGTTTTGTATAGCTAAAGAAGATGAGGTGTTTACGAAAGGCAAATCCCGTATTGTTCTTCAGCTTAAAGGCTGGAAAATATGCCCGATGATTTGTTACGACCTGCGTTTTCCCGTTTGGTCACGTAATCAGGTAGACGGATATGATCTTTTGGTGTATACGGCTAGTTGGCCAGATACACGTTCTGCGCATTGGCGTACATTGATTCCGGCCAGAGCAATAGAAAATCAGGCTTTCGTGATCGGGGTAAACCGTGTTGGGTATGATGGAAATGAAGTTTATTATTCGGGTGGCTCCATGTGCATCTCACCGATTGGAGATGTCGTGTATTATAAACCTGAGGATGAAGATCTGTATACATTCACACTCAATCCGAAAGACTTGGAAAATGCACGAACTCAGTTCCCTTTTTTAAAAGACGGAGACAACTTTTCCATTTTATAGTGGGACAATAAATATTATTTATGAGGTCTATCTAAAATGGTTGCGTAAATTACAGCCTGTCTGAGATCAAATGCTGTAATTTCGTCTTCTAACGGTTGAACGGCTAAAGATTGTTTAGAGACATTCTTTTTTTCCGATTTATATTTTTGAATATGCGATACTTCCGCAGGGATTGATCCCATTGCGATTACAGGAGGAGGAGTTCGCATCGGTGGCACTTGAGCGGAAACAGGTGGTGTCGGAGTTCTGACATCACGTTTAGCCGTCTTCTCCATCTCCTTTTTATAATTGTTGTAGATATTATAAATAAGACCACCAACCAATACCAAAGTAATTAATATATTTTCCATTGAACTAAAGTTAAGAAATTAATTAAAAATATAAGCATAGGTAAAATAAAATTTGTATATTAAACTAATATTAGTTTAATATTGTATAGGTAACCTAAAACTTATTTATTAGAAATGACTAGTGATAACCTATTTGCAGAAGAGTTTTTCTCGTTTTTAACCGGAAAGGCTTCGACTGCTATGTCTCGAAGACTACAGCGAAATTTAAAAGAGAGCTCTCTAAATATTACCTCTGAGCAATGGAGCATCCTTTATTATTTGTGGAACGAAGAAGGGCTAACGCAACAAGAATTGGCTAATCTTACCTTTCGTGATAAACCCAGTATTTCACGATTAATTAACAACCTCGAGAAGATGAAGCTGGTAATCCGTGTTAACGACAAAGTAGATCGTAGAACCAATCTTATTTACCTGACGAAGGAGGGAAGGAAGATTAAAAAGGATTGTATGGCGCAGGCATCGCGCACTATCGTCGAAGCACTGGATAACGTTGACAGGGATAAGCTTAAAGATGCACAGCATATTCTGGAAACTGTATATCAAAATTTAAAATAAGAAATTGTGTGTCTCGGTATTGATCGAGATACACAATTTTTCCAATCTTAGTCTAAGAAGTCTAAGAACTCCTCTTTTGCAAAGCTGTTTTCCTTTTTATTCAACCGCCCGGTTTCTTTAAAATAAATGTCCTGAAAACTTAGTGTCTGTATGCTATCCACTTTTCTGAAAAATTTGTCGGCGGTTACATCATCCAACGTTCGGAATCCGCAAGCTTCCATAATTTCTACAGTAGCACGTAAAGTATTCCGATGAAATTGGGCAACACGTACATATTTATCTTCTACGTCGAGCCCCTTATACAAATGAGGTTGCTGTGTAGCTACTCCAACCGGGCAGACATCTTCGTTGCATTTCAATGCTTGGATACACCCCAAGGCAAACATCATTCCCCTTGCACTATAGCAGGCATCTGCACCTAAGGCAATCACTTTTAATAAATCGAATCCGGTAACAATACGACTCGAAGCTATAATCTTGATGTGTTTCTTGAGCCCGTATTTAATGAGCGTTGTGGTAACGAATGTCAGTGCATCGTATAACGGCATACCGAGGTTGTCTGTAAACTCCAATGGAGCAGCCCCGGTGCCACCTTCTGATCCATCTATGGAGATGAAATCCGGAAATATTTGAGTGGTCTGCATGGCCCTGCATATTTCCATAAATTCCTGCTTATCACCAATACAGATCTTAAAGCCTACAGGTTTGCCATTTGAGAGATCCCGCAGTTGGTGGATGAATTCCATCATCTCTATGGGATTGCGGAATGCACTGTGTGCGGGAGGTGACATAACATCGGTGCCCGGTACTACGTGACGTATAGCAGCCACTTCGGGCGTATTTTTCGCTGCAGGTAAGATACCGCCATGTCCGGGTTTAGCCCCTTGAGAGATTTTGAGTTCAATCATTTTAACGTACGGACGATTCGCTTTTTCGGCGAACAAATCAGGATCGAAGTGTCCTGTTTCATTTCGACATCCAAAATAGCCTGTTCCTATTTGCCAAATTAAATCGCCTCCGCTGATGTGGTAATTACTTATCCCTCCTTCACCTGTGTTGTGCGCAAAGTTTTGCAATGCAGCACCTTTGTTTAATGCAGTGATTGCCGTTTTGCTCAGTGCCCCGTAGCTCATGGCCGAAATATTAAACACGCTCAGACTGTAAGGTTGGCTGCATGATGTATTACCCACAGTAGTACGTAAGTCGTGACTTTCAATGTGGCACGGGAAAATCGAATGTGCGACCCATTCATTTCCGACAGCCTGTGGATCGGTTTGCATACCAAACGCAACTGTTTCGCGCTCATTCTTCGATCGCTGATACACGATCGAGCGTTGTCTGCGATTGAACGGCCTGCCATCAGTATCTGATTCCCAAAAGTACTGCCTTAATTCCGGGCGGATAGATTCGAAAAAATACCGGAAATAGCCAACCAAAGGAAAGTTCCTAAGGATCGCATGGTTTGTTTGGAAGCTATTGTAAAATGCAATTATCATCAGCGGAAAAGGAACGCTAAGCAACCAAAACCATTGCGGCGTAAAGATAATTCCAAAAGAAATGATGATAAGATTGATTAAGAGAACCGTGATAAGAATTAATTTTCTAACTGCCATAGTTTGTGATCAAGTTATATGTGATTCAAACGTCTACTTCTAATGTTTGTTTTATTCTTCGGCAAAATTAGTAAGTAATTTGTGCTTTAATATGTCGGTCTTAATTTTTATCTTTTTTGTATATAAAGCTCGCTTTCTATCTTGTTTTTATAATTAAAGCGGTCAAATTTTGATAGATTTGAGTAAGAGACTCATCTTGACTTAATAATTTTAAATGACTATTTATTGTTTGTATGTCATTTCTTATCGCCGGACCTGTTTGTACCTCTTTCGGCTCCTGATATTGCACTTTGTTTGCTGTTTCAAGTATGATCGGCCGCACCAATTCAACATCTAAATTCTGCTGCCTTAATAGATCGAAGGCAACCTGATACAAGACATTAGAAAAGTTGTTGACAAAGACAGCTGCGATATGTAGGGTAATTCTTTGTTGGCTATCGCAAAGGAATGATTTATGTGAAAGCTGTTGCCCTACCGCCAACAACGTTTGTTCAACCTCAGATGTATTTCCTTCAATGGCAAACGGAATGGTGGATAAGTCTGTTTCTACATCTTTGGAAAGACTTTGTGGGGGGTAGATGACTCCACTTTTTTCAAAACGATTTAATACCGTCAGTGGGGTAGCTCCTGAGGTATGAACAACGATGCCCTTTAGTCGCCTGGGAAGTTGATCCGTGACCGTCTTAATTGCTTGATCTGAGACCGCGATAATATACAGATCAGCACTATGGCTGATTTGGGAAAGATCAGGTATGCTTTCGGCCGAAACGACTTCAGCCAATGCAGATGCATTGGCTGAAGTTTTACTGTATACCTGCGTAATGTAGTGCCCTAGTGTTTGGAATGCTTTAGCGTAGTGTGTCGCTATATTTCCGGTTCCAAGTATGACGATGTTCATTACGATTCAATTTTGTCTTCTGATTTTCTGTCCTTTATACGTTTATATATCGCCATGATAAAACCAATCGTCATGATGATGGTACCACACCAAAAGAAATTAATATACGGGAACTTAATTGCTTTAAATACGATCCATTTCTTTTCGGGTAATGGTTTTTGATAGACCATGATTTCTAATTTATCCTGATCCGGACGGATATTCGTAAAGCGGAACCGAAGTCCTTGTTCTTCGACATCTTTATTAAAATCGTACGCATTACCCTCTTTTAATAAAAACACAGGTTCCACATTATATTCTTTCTGATCTCCGGACACTACCTTGATTTTTAAGCCGACCAAAATGTCTTTCGGGTCCAAAGGAATATTCTGTAATTTAGCGTCTTTATTGATGCCCTCGATAATGAATATCCCGTTGCGGTAGCGTAGGGTGTCTCCAATATTTACCTGATAGGTTGCCGGTTCATCATAGTCTTCGAACCCCGTTTTTTCACTGTCCTGCATATTTGTAGCAGGTAATTGAGAATCTGCCGATGCCGCGGTGATTAAGGTATAGATATCATGGGTTACGTAGTGCTTGGTGGCAGGTGTGCCGATTAGACCTCCCATATCCGGATTGTTTTGCGCAAAAGGACTTAGGATGAACGACTCTAACACTTTGCCGCTTTCCTCGTCAATTTTTTCATATTTGATGTGATAATACACGTTCGGAGCAGCAGCGCTATCGCCTAAATAGGTAATTTTATAATCTCCCATTTGTACAGGTTCACCTTCGGTTAGAAATAAATTTTCACCAGGGTCGGTAAATTTATCACCGTCCTTGCCAAAATTTTGTACGCCGATATACCGGCTTTCATTGACGGAAATCACGTCATTGGTGGCGGCCGCAACTAATGCACCTAATACCAACAAGGCAAATCCAATATGCGATACAGCTGAACCTGCTAATCGCCATTTTCCCTTCAGCGCATCACCCAGTACACGGATATTTGCCAAAATACAGAAAAGGGAGGTGAAGGTAATCAATACGTACATGACGTTAGTGTATACCTTGGTAAAATATACCACCACGGCAGCCAGGATAAGGGCTACGATAAATGAAGCGATAAGCGCCGGCCAAAATTTATTGGGATCTGATCGTTTATATTTTAAGAACTGCGTGAACGCCGTGAGCAATAAGATAACGACCACAAAAGCGCCTTGCCATCTGTTATAATGTATGATCGGATCAACCGGAGGCGCTACTTTGGTACCGAATAGCGTATTAAACACCGGTATTGAAGTGGTTGCAATCATCTGAACGCAGGCGACAGTCAACACCAATGCGCCAATGAATAACCAGAATTCTCTCGAATAAATGTCTTCTTCTTTCTTTGTGCTCGGGAGTTCCTTTCTTCTCCAGACTAATAATACGATGGTGATTGCCAGAAAGGTGAAATTGAAGAAAATCAACTGCCCCGACATTCCCAGGCTGGTAAAAGAGTGTACCGAAGTTTCGCCTAATATACCGCTACGCGTTAGGAACGACGCATAGATAACCAACACAAAGCTTACTAATGCAAGCAATGTGGCTGTGAAGTAGGCATGTCCGGAATGTTTGTAGGCTAGCATAACATGGACAGCGGCAATCAAGGTGAGCCAAGGAATGATGGATACATTTTCTACCGGATCCCAAGCCCAAAAGCCACCAAAATTAAGCGCTTCATACGCCCAGAATGATCCCATAATAATGCCCGCTCCTAAGATCATAACGGCGAATAAAGCCCATGGCATACTGGCATTAATCCATTCCTTATACCTTCTTTGCCATAGCCCCGCAGCTGCATAAGCAAAGGGTACAATCATAGAGGCAAATCCAAGGAACAGGGTAGGTGGGTGGATGACCATCCAATAATTTTGCAACAATGCATTCAGGCCGCTACCATCGGCTATCATCGATAAATAATTCGGATTACTAAAGATAGGCGCATGTAGCGCGTCTCGCAACAGGATGAACGGAGAACTGCCGATGCGGGATCCGAATACTTCTACACCAATCAGCATGCAGGCCAAGAACGTCTGGCAGAGCATCACGAAGGTCATCACCGGAGCTTCCCAGCTTCGCGACTTGAATACAAGGATACTCCCCAATACGACCTGCCAAAACATCCACAGCCAAAAACTACCTTCTTGTCCTTCCCAGAATGAAGAAATGATGTAATGTGTCGGGAGCGATCGCGAAGAATGTGCCCACGCGTAATGGTATTCAAATAAGTGATTATAGATGATATAGAATAAGGTTGAGCCGATAACAAGAATGGAAAGCGTATTCAGCCAAAAGCCAATTCGGCCGAGAGTTTTCCATGACTTATCTGCGATGAACTCACCAGCTTGGTTTTTCGCCGAGTTTTGGGCTGCAAAAAAGTAGCTTATCAGAGAAAATAAAGATGCACCAAAAGAAAGGATAACAAAAAACTGCCCTATTTTTCCAGGAAGTAGGTTTTCACCAATGTAGTTAACGTCCATTATTTAAATCAAAAGTCAAAAATATTCAAAAGATCCTACTTAGTCAGGTAAGCAGTAGTTGTTTCGACTACTTCTACTTCGTCTTGATTATATTTAGAAGGACATTTCATTAATATTTTCGTGGCATGAAATACATCCCCTTCCATTTTTCCTGTAAGTACGATCTGTTCGGAGCGTTCGATATCCTGTGGTTTTGCTCCATTAAATACCACGCGGCATTCTATACTGTCATTGTCATACATGTAAAAAGAAAAAAGGTTTGCATCTTTTACGGGATCGTAAATTAAATCCTTTTCCTTATTTAACACGCCGGTAACGTATAACTCCGTTTTCTTTTCCTTCGCTTCTGTAAACGTAGAATAGGTACTCGAATCGGTGTAAATCACCAAAATCATCGCAATAGCCACTGCTATGATCACAATAAGAATGATTGAACTTTTTTTCATAATGAATATTCACTAAACCAGTTACAAAATTACAAAAAGGGAATTGAAAGAAGGAATTAAACAAATTACGCCTTCTATTTAGAAATATTCTAAACTAAATAGGGTTTTGCTTAACCTCTTGTTTAGTAGTGTTTTGTGAGGTGCGTGGTGATATGAGCCAGCAGCGTCTCATTGTGCATCAGTAATATTACAAGGTAAGGGGAGGGTTTTTATAGTTTGTTGGTTTTTAAAGAAGGTATTTTTTAAATCAATTTCTTTGTCGCTCAAGCCGCGACTGGCTCATCCTTTTTTTCCTAAAAAAGGATGCAAAACCTGCCTGCCGGCAGGCAGGAAATCGTCGCTTGAACCTTTTGGCTGTACGGATAGTGCTTCCCAGTGCTATTGCCAAAAGCTTCACAGGCGACATTTGTCGGGCATGTAAGGATAGAGCTTCCTCCTGCTATTGGCAAATGGCTACTGCGTAAGCAGGCATCAGGGCCGAGTGCGGGGATTAGGGGCTGATGCAACTCCAGCGACATTTTTCGAATATGAAAGGATAGTGCATTCTGTTATGAGTGTTAGGTGTTCGGCAGACTCAAAAAGACGGCCTTAGCGGATTTGGACGTGCAGACAGCAGATGATGCGTTGCAGAAGCTTACAATTAGCACTCAGCCAAGCAGATCTCAGCCCTTGCCGTGGGACAGAGCGGTGGCGGCCTAAGAGCTGCGCACTGCATCATCGCGTAGCCGGAACGACAAATACGGTACAGCCTTGATTTCCTGCCGGCAGGCAGGCAGGTTTTGCTTCGTTTTTTTATCAAGAAAAAAATGAAGGCCCTGTCGTGGCAACGACGGAAAGGTAATGCGAGGGGCAAAACTGACTAAATAATAGGTTCTATTATCACAATCAAATTGTAAACCTTTAACAATGAAGCACCGAGCATCACCCCTCTTTAACCTCTTCAAACCGTTCGCCTGAAAATCGAGTAACAAGCATTGCTGCAACAGTGTCTCCCGTGGTATTAAGGACTGTAGCGAGTGGATCTACTAAAGCACCAATAATCATAATAGCCGGTATCGCTTCATTTGGAATGCCATAGACAGAGATCATGAGCATTTCGCCGATGAAACCGCCATTTGGAATTCCCCCTGCCACCATACTCACCAGAATGGTGATTCCGACAGCGGTGATGAGCGTGGTGGGTTCGAAGAAGTTCCAATCCAGTATAGAAAAAGCAACATAGATTTTCAGTATAGAAGAAATGGAAGATCCATTTTTATAGAGGGTATTGCCCAACGGAATAACGACATTCGCCACGCTTGCGGGTATGCCTAATTTTTTCGCGGCATCCAAATTTGCCGGGAGGGTAGCTAGACTGCTACACGTACTCAATGCGGTCAAAGATGGGGTAATGTTATATTTCCAATATGCGGTAACACCTTTTTTTTGCTGTGCTACAAAAGCATATATGGAATAGAATGTAAAGAAAAATACGACTCCAAAAATATAGTAGAAAGCCAATGGTTTAGCGTAGAATCCGAACAATTCGGGGCCTAAGGTATGTACTTGGTAGGCAAAGTATGCTCCCAGACCAATAGGTCCAAATTTCATAATTAGTGTTAAGAGTGATTTCATCACCTCATTTCCGGCATTCAGGAATTTGATGAACAGCGCACCATCTGCGCCAGTCTTTCGGGCCGCGGTACCCACTAAAAAGGAGAATATCACGAAAGCCAATATATTCTGGCGCGACAGTAGATTCGCAAATTCCCCGACAGTTAAGAAACGAACTATTTTATCACCCCAGGTGTCGTCTGCATTGGTTGCCAAACTTTCAATTGCAGCAGATGTATCTTTAGCAGCCGTAACCGGAAAAATCCACAGACCTATTATCGTAGCAATAGCAGCAATAACGATCGTAACGACAAATACGACAGACATTATTCCCAAAATCCGTCCCAATTTATTGGTGCTTACTATATTGGCAACGGCAGAAGAAATGGCGAAAAATAGTAGTGGAATAACAGCCACGAAAAGTAGGTTTAAAAATATATCCCCCAGCGGTTTAATAAACGAAACAACTTGAGGTAGTAGTAAGCCGATAACACTACCGACTATTATTCCGATCAATAGTTGGATAATATTGCTGTAGTTTTTGAGTATTTCCTGCATCAGAGTTATGTCTAACGCTAAAATAGCCTTTTTTGTATTAGATTTGACGAATAAATTTTTGTTTTATGGATTTTGTAACAACTGGAGATGGGTCAAAAACACTGTATCATGCTGAAATAGGCGAACACTATCATTCCAAACATGGTGCACACCAAGAAAGCATACATGTTTTTTTGAAATCGGGGCTACAGTTTTTTTTGGAAAAGGAACATATAAAAGAAGCATCTATCTTGGAAGTGGGATTTGGTACAGGACTCAATTTTCTGCTTACAGCCGACTATTGCATGAAAAATAATGTGAAATTAAATTACTGTGGTATAGAGGCGTTCCCATTGCCAATAGAAACAATATCACAAACCGATTACGATCAATATATTTCTGCCGATCTGTGGAATAATTTTATCCCGGCCTATGAAAATGCCTTGATAGGGTCAACAAGATTAGCTGAGCAGATAGATTTACAGATTGCACATGCCGATGTATTGGATTTTGAGGATGAAGGTGGCACATTCGATGTCATTTACTTCGATGCGTTTGCGGCAATACATCAACCCGAAATGTGGTCGGATGAGACGTTGGCTCATGTGTGTAAGTTCTTGAAACCCGGTGGTGTATTTGTAACGTATGCCATTACGGGAAACTTAAAGCGGAGCATGAAAGCCTTAGGTTTTGCGATCGAAAAGGCACCTGGAGCTCCCGGCAAAAGAGAGATGTTGAGGGCTATAAAACAATAAAATCCGCTAATAAGCGGATTTTATTGTTTTTAATTATTCGTGATCAGCATGACCATCAGCACCATGCGCGTGGCCATGGGATAGTTCTTCTTCAGTAGCCGGACGAACAGCTAAAATCTCGATATCGAAATTTAAGTTTTTGCCAGCCATAGGGTGATTTAAATCAGCTACTACTGCTTCAGGAGTTACTTCAACCACTACCGCGCGGAATTGATTTCCTTGATTATCTTGAAGTGGTAATACTTCTCCTACCGGAGGAAGACCTGTTTCATTGAACATGTCAGCAGGTAATTGTGCGATAGCTTTATCATCTCTTTCACCGTACGCATCAACTGCGGCCAATTCGAATGAAGATTTATCCCCTTCATTTAATCCGGCTATTTTCTCTTCAAATTTAGGTAACATCATACCTACACCATATAAAAATGTTAACGGGTTTTCAGTGGTTGTTTGCTCTACAAAAGTTTTTTCTCCATTTCCCTCTACGGTGTGAAGAATGTAATTCAACGTTATTACGTTGTTGTTTTCTACTGCCATTGGACTTAATTTGTGGGATTATTTTCCCTGTTATTATTTATTAATTCTATAATATGAGCAATCGACGACTGAGGAAGACTGCATGTTTTATTCCGACAAAGGTAGGCTTTTGGCTCCACACCTTGTCTATTTTTTAACAATGGAAGTGTACTTTTTATTCCTCCTAATATTATTTTATTTGGGATATAGGAATTATCCAGCTCTTTGCGCCAGGTCAGTGCGGGCTCTCCGGTGAGTGCAATTTCATTTGTCCCGAAATGATGCTCCAACAATTGGATCGCCCAATTGGAGTAGGCCGATCCATAGCTTTTGATGTGTGGAAAGACATTTGCAAATACCTGATCTGCAACAGCGGTGTAATTTTCATTGTCGAATAACAGTCCCAATTTATACAGCTGGCGTACCAAAGTAGACGTTGAAGCCGGAATCACGTTGTCCATAATTTCGCTTTTACGGGCGATCAGCTGTTCGGCATCTGATCCCGTATAGTAGAACGTTTTATTATCCTTGTCATAAAAAAAGGAAATAGCCATATCGGCGAGAGCCTTACTTTCGAGCAGCCAATGCTCATCGAATGTGGCTTCGTATAGTGCAATGTAGGCTTCGATCGTAAAAGCATAGTCATCGAGAAAACCGCTTATTTTGCGATTGTGATCGGCGGGCTGATGAAGCAATACATCGTTCTCCATGCAGTTGTCCCTAATAAAGTAGCCAATACCTAAAGCAAGGCTAAGATATCGGTCTTCATCAAATACGCGGTAGGCATCGGCTAGCCCTTTTAAGAGAAGCGCATTCCAGGTAGTCAGCTGTTTGTTGTCCAATCCCGGTCTTATCCGGTTTGCACGATAGGATAGGAGTTTATTTTTAATCTCTTTTAAATAGTGCTCCCATTCTTCCGGCGTAAACCCAGCTTCGGTAATGAAAATTTGGTCTGCAATGTTTACCAGAGGAATGTTGGTGTTTTCTTCCACCCAGTTGCCGTTTTTAACGATATTAAAATACGAACGGAAAAGATCAGCGTCTTCCCCTAAGATGTCAAATTCGGAATAATCAAAGGTATAGAACTTACCTTCTACACCTTCGCTGTCAGCGTCTAAAGCACTATAAAATCCGCCATTTGGTGCCAGCATTTCCCGTTCGGCCCAGGTAACCGTTTCTTCTACTACCCGCTTATATAGGGGGGTTGGTTTTTGTTGATACGCTTCACTATACAGGCTGATCAGCTGTCCGTTGTCATATAGCATTTTTTCAAAATGAGGCACATGCCACTGTTCATCGACAGAATAACGTGCAAATCCGCCTCCGATTTGATCGTAAATTCCGCCATTCGCTATTTTTTCCAATGTAAAATGTACATGTTCTAACACGGTATCATCTTTAGCAAGCACCGCGTAACGGAGGAGGAATAGCCAATTGTTGGGTAACGGAAATTTAGGAGACCTTTGATAACCACCATCTTTGAAATCAAACTGCTCTTTCCAGGGCAGTACGACCGATTTAATGTCCAACAGGGAGTATTGTTCCGGAATCGGAAGAATAGGGAGCTGTTCGGCCTTATGGATCCCTGCTGTCAATCGTTGTGCATAGTCCAGTGCAACTTCGGGTGTTTCTTCCCACATTTTTGCGATCTGCAGCAGTACATTCTGCCAGTCCTGCGGTCTGAAATAGGTGCCGCCATATATGGGTCTACCATCGGGCAGACAGATACAGTTTAATGGCCAGCCTCCGGCATTCGTCATTAACTGGACAGCTATCATATAAATTTGGTCGATATCCGGACGCTCTTCACGATCAATTTTTATTGGTACGAAAAATTTATTCATGGTTTGTGCAATAGCCTCATTTTCGAAGCTTTCCCGTTCCATCACATGGCACCAATGGCAGGCCGAGTAACCGATGCTCACCAAGATCAGTTTGTTTTCTTTTTTTGCCTTTGCCAATGCCTCCGCTCCCCACGGCATCCAATCTACCGGATTGTGCGCATGCTGTTTAAGATAGGGGGAGGTCTCGTTCTGTAGTTTATTTGCCATAAAGATTTAAAGGTACGAAAATTAAGAACGATGAAGATGCTCGTAGCCGATTTTACATCCTTCCGTTGTCAATTCGGACATGATCCGGCGGATTACTAAATGATTAACACTGATTATTTGATATAGTTTACCCTAATATTCTTCTATTTTCCGGTTAAAACAGTTTTTAAGTTACCGGTCCCTCCCGATACAGAAGCGAAATCAATACCCCTTTCCAGTTCTATAATGGCCACATTAGCTGTCAGGAGGTCAATGCCCCTGTCGCACAGATAGTTCGTTAAGTCAGACAAACCGGGGTTGTGTCCAAAAATCCAAACCGATTCGTAGGGTTCGGGTACATTATTGATAACCTGCAATATGTCCAGGTAATATGCTTCATAAATATTGATGTCCGTTTGGATCTTTTCTAAGGGATATCCTAAAATAGTACTGAATATTTCAGCAGTCTGTATCGCGCGATTCGCCGGAGATGAAATCACCAACGTTTTCTCCGTGATCGTTACACCGGAAGACAATTCTGTCGCGATTCTGTGGGCGCGTTCTATTCCTTTGCCGGTTAAATCACGATTAAAATCTCTTTTAGAAAAGGAATGCTCTTCTGCCTTTGCATGGCGTACAATATAGAGTGATTTTGTTTCCATCATTAAACTTAGGTAAAATGCGTTGCATTCACAAGTAGCATACGGTGAGCTCACGAACTCCTTTGAAGGATGCACGGGAGGGCATAGCTTAACGTAGCGATGTTTTCAGGTTATCCATATAGGCTGCTCCTATTGGAATATGATGTTGGTCAATAGTGACTTGATGGCGCTCTATTTTTTGGATATGCGTGCGATTTAAGATGAAGGAACGGTGTGTCTGAATAAACAAGGATTCCGGCAACAGGTCGATCGTCTCTTTGAGTGTGGCACGTGTCAGTATTTCCTTCTCGTGCAGCACATATTTCAAGTAGTTGCCGGTAGCTTCGATATAGCGTATTTCTTCAAACAATATCTTTATGGTATCATATCCGTCTTTGATAAAGATGTGGGAAGGAACAGTGTTTTTGTTCTGTAGGATTTCTTGCGCTTTGTTACAGGATTTTAGAAATCTCGCAAAGGTGAAAGGTTTGAGCAGATAGTCTATGGCTTCTAGTTCAAATCCGGTAACTGCATGTTCGGAATAGGCGGTCGCGAATACCAGTAAAGGTTTGCGAACGAGGCTATTGTATAGATCAATGCCCGAAATATCGGGCATCTTAATATCCAAAAATAGTAGGTCTATTTGATTCTTATTTAGATAGTCTATGGCATCAAAAGCATTGACAAACGTCGCTTCGAGTTGCAGGAACGGTACTTTTGCGGCATGCATCCTAACGATGTCCAGGGCTATGGGTTCGTCATCTATGGCTATGGCTTTGATCATCTATATTCGGTGTAGTGCTAATATAATGTTTTTTATTTATACTTCAGGATCTATATCTGTTAATTTCAAAGTCAGAAAGACAAAATATTCCGTGTTCGTTGTTTCAATATGCAATTGGTAAAGGTCTTTGTAAAGTAAAGTAAGCCTGTGTTCTACATTTTCTAAACCTATGCCCGATTTGTTCCGCTCGGGATCTGATTCGGTATGGGCATGGATACTGTTGTACACATTTAATTTCAGGGTATCTTCTTCCTTGTGAAGCTGTATCCGTATCCAAGATGGCTTGTTAAGACTGATGCCATGCTTAAAGGCATTTTCAATAAAGGGAATCAGTAACATGGGTGCGATACGTTGATCTCCCAGGTATTCATCCTCCGGTAAGTCGACCGTTATCTGAATAGAGGGAAGATTAGCTATACGAAGTTTTTGCAGTTCGATATATTCTTTGAGATAGGCTATTTCACGGACGAGCAGAATACGGTCTTGTTGGTTTTCGTGCAGCATAAATCGCATCATGTCACTGAGTTTTTGAATTCCTGAAGATGTTCGTTCTGCATTTTCTTGTAAAGCTATACCATATAGCGTATTCATGGCATTGAATAGAAAATGCGGATTGATCTGGGATTGAAGTAGTTTCAGGTCAGCCGAAGTTTTTCCCAGTTCCTTTTTTAAGCCAACTATTTGCGTTTGCTGCTTGCGACTGCGGTAATAGAAGATATAAATGACAGGAGTGAGTATAGTACCTAAAAGAAAGCAGAACAATATATTAAAACCATTGAAAGAAATAAATTTATTAAAACTGTGAAGTAGTCTAAGTGTTATTTCCATCAAGCTGGAGAATAGTGCAATGCAGATGAGGTTTAGGAGGATCGATAGTATGATATGGATCGTTTTGGGTGTTTTATTTTGGTCTAGATAAGGCAATAAGAAGTGATAATGTACCGCAAATAAAGTATAGCAAAAAGGAATGGTAAAGCCAGTTAGTGCAGCTATAGATGTATTGACCAGGGAAATGGGTATAAGGATAGCAATTCCTATTACCAAGGATATCAAAAGCTCTTTGCCGACCTTTGCCTGGATCGAATGACGGTTGCTAACTGTTTTCAAGGCCTTGATAGTCGTTTTTACAGCAGTATACACCAATAGGGCCAGGGTAACCATACCGCTCAGCGCAAAAGGCGGAATTATCTGATGAGGAGGTAACGGTGACCAGTTCTGTAAAGCAAAATGACAAAATGCTTCGAGAAGGAAAGTAATGACTATCAAAATAGACCATGTGTACATCTTTTGCTTCAAAAAGAGATTGGGGTATATGTATAGTACATAAAAGCTTACGGTAGTGTATACGGTAAATAGATGAAGCTGTCCGACGGCTTGTTTGCCACTATCGATATCATGTGCTATCGTGATTAATAAAAACAAATAGATGCTACTGACGATTAAGAATTCTATCCAACGGGTTTTCATATTATACTAGTTTTAGTTATGTATTTTTCTTCTGCAAGATTAAATAGAATATGCTTTTATCCAAATAAAATGTGACAAACAGGTCTTTTGTTGTGATGAACACGGTGTATCCGATAAAAGAGTCGCATTACGGGCTACTGAGCGATATCTAGGAGAGTATAATCAATTTAGTCATTGGCCGTGAAAAATGAAAGGCCTTTAGCCGGAGAGACTGAAGACCTTTACTAACCAATTATAAACCTGAACAAAGGTAGTGTATTTTATACACTTAGTGTAATTAAATTTGATTTTTTTTGTTATTGATATTTTTGGTGTGTTGAAATATTGATTTCAGTTAAATTAAAATAACATGCGACCATTTTTGGTGCATCAAGTGTAAAGAAGGGAGACGCAAGTTTCATTCGGAGGGGTAGGGACTAACTTCGCCCTTTGTTCGGACGTTGTTCGGATGGTTTTCGCCCGGTACCTTACCCCTGCCTTACCTTTGTCTTAGGGCTGCCTTACCTTTTCGTGGATAGCCCTAAGATACGACTAAGGTAACATTAAGGCAGCGCTAATATAATGGGCGAAGATGGTCGCCTATTGGTCAGGAGAAAAGCAGAAGGAAACCAGTTTAGTCTGGTCGTAAAGATGATGGAATACGGAGATGTTACTGGTGCGATGATGTTTTACGAAATAATATTTCAGTGCAGCATGCCCCAATTCGCTGCCCGATCAGCATTTTTCAGGAAATAAGTGAGGGTAAAATGCCGGCTTCATTTCTAGTCTTGTTTATTATGGTGAACTATTTAACTAATTTTTTGTTTACTACAATAAACAATTTTTGTTAATTTTGTTTATTGTAGTAAACAAAATGGAAGATCTAATAGAATTATTTCAGCGAAAACTGAGACATGTCAATGTTGATTTCCCCCGCAGTCTAATGGAAGAAGTCAATTGGAATGCGAGGTTAATCGGTATAAAAGGAGCTCGGGGCATCGGCAAAACAACCTTGCTCCTGCAACATATCAAGCTGCACTTGTCTGATCGATTAGACGAAGTGTTGTATGTAAGTTTGGATACGATATGGTTCAACACCAATTCATTAGTGGGGCTGGTTAAAGAATTCGAACAAAAGGGAGGGAAATACATATTCCTGGATGAAGTACACAAATATGATGGCTGGGCGCAGGAATTGAAAAATATATACGATGACTATCCTGAACTGAAAATCGTTTTTACGGGGTCGTCCTTATTAGAAATCTTAAATGCACGGGCAGATCTTAGCAGACGGGCTGTGATCTATAATATGCAAGGGTTTTCATTTAGGGAATATCTGGCTATCGAAACAGGTGTTCGATTTGAACGGATAACCTTAGACGATTTATTGGCTCAACATACAGACAAAGCCAGGGAAGTAAATGAGCGGATCAAGCCTTTCCAGCATTTTTCAAACTATCTTCAACACGGCTATTATCCCTACTATAAAGAAGAGCCCGATCTTTATTTTATGCGTTTAGGAGAGGTATTAAATATGATGCTGGAGATTGAATTGCCTCTATTACGGCAGATAGGCCTCGCTTATGTGGCTAAAATTAAACAGCTGTTAACGATTATTGCGGAATCCGTACCCTTCATCCCTAACGTAAGTAAAATAAGTGAAAGGATAGGGATTAACCGAAGTACGTTGTTGTCCTATCTGCACTATCTGGATGAAATAGATTTAACCACTAATCTTTTCAAATACGGAGAAGGAATCAGTCTGTTGCAAAAGCCATCGAAAATTTATCTCGAAAACACGAATCTTATTTATTTGCTGGCAAAGGAAAATGCGAATCGCGGAAATCTGCGTGAAACGTTTTTTGCTAACCAAGTTGGGTATGCGTACGACCTTAGCTATGCCGAACAGGGAGATTTTACCGTGGACAATCAATATACCTTTGAAATCGGTGGTAAAGATAAAACAGAAAAACAGATTAAAGGAGTTGATAAGGCATATATCGTTTCAGACGACATCACGCACGGTTTTCATCATAAGATCCCGTTATGGCTCTTTGGTTTTTTGTACTAATAGAGCTGATGCCTGAATAGATAATCGATGGACAGCGGACACACCGAAAGAAAGAAGAAAAGGGGGGTAGCTCCATTCAAAATGTTATAAATGAAGGTAAGATCATTCCGCTTGTATCTAAGGTTGGATCATTTATCCATTTTTTAGGAGAAACTACTATTTTAGATGGGTTTTGATTTAACCAAGCAGCCCACCAGCTAAAACTGCTGTTTGCGATAATGTTATGATTACATAGACTCATCAGTTGCATATCCCGAAAACTATCTTTTCCGGTATTCCAATCGATAAAAATTGCATTAAGATCTTTAAACTCTTCTTTACACCATATAATATCATTTGAGAAGATCACGAATAGCGGGTTTTCGAAGCGTTGAAGCATATATTTTATGCCTTTATGATAATACTCTTGATCGCAAATGCCCCCTAATGCTGAGTGGCCTATGTAGTCACCACGTCGTATATGCATTGCTATTGTATTAGCATGATTCTGGATAGTGGATTGTGCTATTATATTTTGATTTTCAGTTATAGGAGGAAATTGTAATGTCTGTCGCAATTCTTTCTCCACTAAATTTAGGTATGAAATATGTTGCCAGTATCCCTGTAGATAAGCCTTTTTTGGACTGTAGATGAAATCTCGGTGAAAATGAAATTCGGGATGCTCATAAGTATATGCTTTTCTAGTTCGACTAAATCTACGCAGCGCGCGCCATACTAACTTTCGGTTTGTAGGTAAATGTAAATTCCGTTCAAAAGCAGAGGCTTGTTCAATTTGAATATTGAAAACGTTCTGAAGCTCAAAACCATTATGTAAAGAATAATGGTTGAAATCTGAAAGGTCAGCTTTAACTAAATGACCTTGCTTTTTCAATGCTAATAGGAAAGAATATTGAAATAATTGATTTCCTAGGCCACCTAAAAAATGGACAATTTTCATTTATATGTTTATTGTTTTATTATTTACAATGAGTTTGCAAGTTTATATTCCCTCGTGTAATGAAAATGACACCTTAAACGCGAGGGGGGCACATACTAATCTTGTTGATGTACAAGATTTCTTTTAATGATTTTTTAAATGTTTTACGAAATTGCCGTGGTGTTATTTTACTCCAGTCAAATAGGGGCGGCTTAAAAAGCATTAAAAAAGCAGTTTTATCACCTTTATTCATGATTACATTAAACCAACGGTCAAATAAAACTTTTTCAAAGGAATGGATTTCAAAGAAATTGTTTTTACGATTTGTGTACAGCAAATCTTTATATAGCTTGAAGTAATCTTTTAACATATATTTGTTTTGAAAAGATTGTAATGAGACCATTTCACAATGTGCCAAATCATTAGCAATTCCTAGTCGTTTAAGTTGATCGGCTTTCATATCCAGAACTGCCTGTTGTAAAAGTGGAAGTTGGGTTGTCGAGATATTGTCTCCATGTACTCTATATTCTACTAGATATTCTGTTAGGTTATCTACCTCATATTTATCGGAAATCCGAATAAACAGCTCATAGTCTTCCGCGGTAGAGTAGTTGTGATAACCCCCAAATTCTTTGAAAACAGAAGTCCGCATCATTACAGATGAATGCACAAATGGATTTTCAAAAAAAATAGTTGACTTCACTAATTCAGCCCCCGTTGCATTGGTGATTTTCCTGCCGGTACGGTTTCCATCTTTATTGATAACATAAGCTTGGCTTCCTAAGACAGCTAAATCAGGTCGCTGTAAGAAAGTTTCATACTGCTTTTCCAGCCTGTTGTTTAATGCGATGTCATCACTATCCAAAATTGCTATAAAATCACCTTTAGCTTCTGTCAGCGCAATATTTCGGGTGTAGACTAAACCTTTGTTAACTTTATTTTGAATAAGTCTTATCCTTGCATCTGAAAATGATTTGATGATATGTAATGTGTTGTCTGTAGAGCCATCGTCTACAATTAACAATTCAAAATTTTGAAAACTTTGACAGCGTATACTTTCTATCGCTTCATAAATATACCTGCCAGCATTGTATGCGGGCATAAACACCGTAATAATTGGTCTGTTTTTAAGGTTCTCTGTAATATTATTTGTCATGTTGTGTACATAACACTTTCATTATTTGGATAATAAAAGTGATCTATAACTTGATTCAAATTTTTCTTCACTGAATTCCTCACGAATCAGCATTTGTCCTTTTATAGACATCGCAGAAAGTTGTTTAGGGTGTTGGATGGCATATTCTAGTTTTTCAATGAATTGATCTTTGATGAGATCAGTGTTTTGAGAGTTTTCTATAATGAAGCCAGTCTCAGTCTTTTCATTGATATAGTCAGAGACTATCCCAACATCTGTACTTAATGGAACTGCGCCGTAAGCTAATCCTTCTAAAATCACCATTGGAAAACCTTCAAGTGCGGAGGTGATGGCAACAAAATGTGCTGTAGCATAATAGGAATTCAATAGATTACTGTTTGTAATGCGTCCAGTAATAGTAACATTGCTTCTGACCTCGTCCTGATAACATTCGAAATCACCAATCATGATAAACTCGATCGGCAGGCTTCGCTTATAACATTCCTGCGTTATCTCGATAAAAAGCTCGGGACGTTTTTCCGAACTGTTGCGAGCTACAAATAAAACTTTTAGTGGCGAAATAAAGTCTTTGAATATTACTTCTTGGGGGGGGGAGACTTTGTTGTGTATTACCTTAACTTGGTCTGATACCGAACAGTCTATGCTGTTCTCTTTGTAGAATTTTGCTATTTGATTAAAATGCTTCCTGCCTAAAACAACCCTATTGTCTAATAGATGAGCATAAGGCAATGAGTATTGTTCAAAAGAGTTAGGTATATTGCCTAAGTAGCTATGCATCAGGTCGATTTTCTTTACGTTTTCGTTGAGTAAAGGGATAATGTCATAGAAAAAGTGATTTCCACAGCCAAATACAATAGCATTTGGTTTATTATTCATTATTTTGGCTACTTTTTTGACCATTATCTGCCGGAAAGATTTTTTCCATCCCCAGCGTTCAAGGTTTATTACATTAGCATGTTTTTCAAATTCATCCTTCATGTCTTCATTGGATGAATAGTAGGTTATGAGACAGGTTGGGTTGAGATGAGAAAATGTTTTCATAATTTCTGCATGTACACGTTCGCCTCCGCCAGTCTGAAGATATGGAAAAATAAATAAAATATTGGAATCAATCCTTTTAATCTCTTTTATAATATTTGGGTAATGGAAAAGTGATGTGAGGGTTAAATGCCATTTTTTTAATCTATTCATAATAATTGATACTCTATTCTTGGTAAAACGATGTGTTTCAGTGGTATGCTACTCAGGAAAGCACAAAAAATATTCCAAACTTTCTTTCAACTTGAAAAAGACTTTATGATTCCGAAGTCTGTCCATACCGAGGAGTTTCGTTTTGTTTCTTTTCGGATGCGGTAGTTTCTTTGCCAGTCTATATCGTTTACATAAGAACGGGAGTGATCTAAGTGAATACATATAGCTTTGTATCTAATTTGAATACCCGTTATATTTTTATTAACCAATCTTTCTCCAAGTTCGCGATCTTCACCGCCATATTTCATTCTTTCATCAAATCCGTTTACAGATAAAATATCTTCTTTCCAACCGGAAGTATTGTGTCCATTCCAGGTCGGGCTGGTCGGGGTAATCGTATTTAGAATATATAATAGTCTTTTACTGTTCGATAGCTTACTATTTTTAAATGATTTTTTTAATCCATTCTTTTTAAGCCATTTAATATCAAAACAATCTTGTTTTTGAATAACTTCTATTGAAATCTCATTTGAAGTATCCATTTGAAGTTTAAAATAACCGCCAGAGAGAAAATGACCTTTTTTTCTGTTTTTTAAATGAGCCTGAACAAAATCCTTCCTTGGTATGCAATCTCCGTCTGTAAAAATTAGATAAGGTGTTGCTGATGCCTGAATCGCTTTGTTTAATATTTCACACTTCCTAAAACCATCATCATGATGCCAAATGTGAATCAATGATTTGAAAGAAGAACGATATTTTTCAATAAGCATTTTAGTTTCCTCGTTTGAGCCGTCATCAGCGATCAGGATTTCAAAATTCGTAATAGTTTGACATAAGTAGCCTATAAGAACTTTTTCAAGCCAAATGGGGGAATTATAGGTGCTTATAATGATTGATGCTACCATTTGCTATTTTAGGTACTTATCAATCCCGTTAGGGATTGTTGTAATTTGTTTGTTGACCGTTTGCTCATAGATGCGGTCATTAATTGTCTCCTGCTCCCGAGAAGCAAATGGATGCCAAATGTGATAAACAATTCCGGCAAATTTAATAAACTTCTTTTTTAATCCAATGTTCGCCATTCTGGCCACAAGTTCTCTATCCTCACTGCCCCAGCCAGTCATATTCTCATTGTAGCCATTTACACGGATAATATCTTCTTTCCAAAAAGCCATATTACAACCTCTGGTGAAATCTCTATATTTTCCCGTGGTTTTATAGCGCGTAGAGAGAAAGTTTGTTAAAAAGGGAAGTCTGAGTCCGTTAAAAAAATTACGACTGTTTTTCCGGATCACTGTAAAAGAAGGAAGCTCATGAGATAGCAATAGATTTTCAGAGAAAAGTTGGCTTAGATTTACACGACTTCCCGTGACGAAAGTTTCAGGAGAGGCTAATGCAATATGATCTTCGATGAAATGTGGATTTAAGATTACATCGCCATCGATTTGTATGATATAAGGATTTTTAGCTTTCGCGATTGCTTTGTTGCGAATTTGAGAAAGTTGGAAGCCAATGTCTTCATGCCAGATATGTTGTATAGACATATCGGTTTTAGTTTGAAAATCAAGGATTAAATTTCTTGTAGCCTCTGTTGATCCGTCATCCGCCACAATAATCTCATCGGGTAAGACACTTTGTTTCATCACACTTTGAAAACAAAGATCAAGCGCTTCAGGCCAATTGTATGTTGAAATTAAAAGCGATGTTTTAACAGGTTCTTTCATAGAATGACAACAAAGATAATATTAATTGGATGGAGTTGATTCGATTAATTTTTTTAATTTATCCATAATTGTGTTCCAGTCGTAATGTTCTTTGACATAGTTTTTGGCTTTCATTGCGACCATATCCGGATCTTCTATCCCGTAAAGCATATCGTCTAGTTTCTTAAGAAAATCGGACTTTGAAATATAATATTGACAAGCATAGTCACTTTTTATACAATGCTGTTTCATAACTTCACATTTGCCATTCACTAGAGACGGTTTTCCTAATTGCATAGCCTCTAAAAGAAGTAACGATAAACTTTCCTTCTCCGACGGATTGATAATAAGTTTAGCACTGTTAATTAGAGCTGTTTTTTCTGCTTCAGTGACAAAATCGGTATAAATGATGTCGGGATGCACTTTATTTTTCATAAATAACCTGCCAGTTAAAACAAGTTTAACATCGGTGTTTTTGTGTTGTTTGTACAAGAGAAACCAATCGATCAGATTGCCCATTTTTTCAGGAGCTATCCGGCCAAAATATAATACGTAGTTTTCCGGTAAATTAAACTTTTTGTAGATACTTTCTTTCGAAACCGGTTCGGCAATCTCCACTCCTACGGCTAAAATGCTATTGGAAGACATGGATTTTCCAAATACATTTTTACATAGGTCTTTTTCCTCTTTGGTGTTAAACGCTATATGACCAATATTAGTGAATAAATGTGTCTGTAGTGACCTGAATAGATCGCCTTCATCGTGAGCGGTAGGAATTAAGATGCATTTATTTGGAAACATTTCACCTATAAAGAAGGTGTTTGGATATGGATACGAAAAAAGAATAATGCGCTTGTAATCATTGACATTTTCTTTTACAAAATTTAGTAATTCTGAAGAATAATAACCATGTGCTTCTAATACTTTTTTTTCTTCATCTATGCTTAAACGCCATTTTGGAACAAGGTCGGCTATGGGTCTTAAGATCCCGGTTCTATACAGCATCCTTCTGGTCTTTCTCCCTAATTTACTTTTCTTCGCGATTTTATCATGAAATGCTTTATCGTAGGGTTCAGATTTAAATCTTCTTACATTTACACCATTTAGTATTTCTAAACCTTCTTGGTAATATGGTTGAAAAGTTCTGTTGTTAATCGTCGTTGATGTTAATACATCAACCTCGTAATAGGGAGTTAATCTCTCGGCAAGCATTCTACAATGTATTTCCGCTCCGCCATTAACTTCACTACCATACTGACAAACTACAAAGCATATTTTTTCCATATAATGTACAAACTAAAAGCTATTATTAAAAGTATAACGTTAAGGACAAGTCCGTGTGCTACAATCCGACTACTTTATTTATTCTCTCAACCACCATTTCTACCGTTACCAAGTCAATGGCTTCCACACCATCGCAGTCGCAGGGTTTGTTGCCGTATACGGAGCTTGGGCGTGCCGGGTGTGCTACCTGTACACAATCTTCCAGAGATTGTCCATAACCCAAAAATCCGGCAAACGGGTGTGTCGCTCCCCAGATAGATACACATCTCGTGCCAACTAACGAGGCTATATGCATACCCGAGCTATCCATACTTACCATCAAATCTAAATTGGCAATAATATCCAGTTCCTCTGTAAGTGAATACTGACCAATGGTATTCACGACTTGCTTATATTCATTTGACCAATTGGCACAGATCTCTTTTTCTGCTGCGCCGCCACCGAATAAAAAAACGGTATAATTCTTTTCCGAAAGCTGCCGGATCAGATCTTCCATTTTGGCTAATGGAAACACTTTGTAAGGATGTTGCGCAAATGGAGCTATCCCGATTGTCTTGATACCTGATGCAAAAACAGCAGCATATTCTTCGGGAGCTTCACGATTGATGCGGGGCAATTCATGGTCTAATTTCAGGCTGTAACCCAGCTGTCTAAACACATCAGCATAACGCTCCGTGGTCGGTTTTAATTGACGTTTTATTTTGTTGTGCGGTCGTGTCAGCGATTTTTTTTCTGCGCGGCCCTTGTAGAGCGTACATAGATTATTTCCTTTAAGTCTGAATAATGTACCTAGGACTTTAGATCTAATATTGTTATGTAGATCTGCTACATAATCGGGCTTGTGTACTTTCAGCTCTCTAAATAATCTAAACAGACCGCTTAAACCTTTATGTTTCCCCTTGGGGTCTATAGGATGAAAAATTAGTCTGGGGATATGTTCGAAAAATGCAGCAAATAATTTTCTGGAGACCAGCACTATTTCCGTATCTCCATGCTGTTTTTGAAATTCTGTAAGTACGGAAGCAACCATAGCCACATCACCCATTGCCGAAAAACGAATAACTATAATTCGCTTCATATTAGATATTATTTTTGGACACCGTATAAGACAGGGTTTAACGAAGGGTCGTTGTACATCTTCATCTGTTTGTAAACCTTCATATATTTCTGACCGGAGGCAATATCTTCTAATAGTTCATCAATACTTTTTGACAAATCTGTACGTTGCTCTAAAAGGATATTCAACTTCTGGCGGCAGTTATCGATATGATCGAGAGAGGCATCCGGGCGTAAGGTCTCCTGTTGCATGTGATAGATTTTTAAGGCTAAGATCGACAGGCGGTCTATTGCCCAGGCCGGACTTTCAGAGTTGATCCGGGCATCGGCCGATGGCGTTACATCGGCAAATTTTTGCAGGTAATAGCTATCAATATATTCGACCGTATCTGTGCGCACCTGATTTTGTTTATCAATACGTCTTTTCCAGTATAATCCTTCTTTGGGATCGATATCCGGATTACGTACCACGTCTTCCATGTGCCATTGTGCGGTATCAATCCAACATTTCAAATACAAAAGGTGCTCCAATGTAGCCGAATCGTAGGGGTTCTCCATCACCGTATCGATATTATCATGAATGTGATAAGCATCAATAGCGCGCTGGAATATGGTATTTGCAGTTGCACTAATCATGATGCAAACATAGATAAAGTTGGTTTTATATACAAGTCTGCGAAGAGGTTGTATCCAGTAAATAACCTCTTCCGTACACGCTTTTGATTCGGGGGGAGGGGTGTTTATTTAATATTTGTCTTAGCCGAAGTATGGATCCGTCCAGGAGGTTATTCTTGTCGGGATGGTCATCCAGCCATATTTGCTTAAGTAATAGCGATCGCATTACGACCTGGTTTTTCCGCGCCAATAGAAATTCAAATACCCGGGCATCTTTTTCTCTTACATAGAATTGCTTGCCATTCAGTTCAATACGTTGCTCATGTATGCAGATTGTCGTGTTCCCAATTTGAAATTGTTGAATGTTACTCGGCAGCGAGAGCAGGTTCTTGATTAGTGCCAATAAAGCCTGAGGCATGACAGGTTTTTGCATAAAATTGAGCGCTCCCAAAGAATAGCCCTTTATTTGGCTGTCGGGATCAAACTCTGTTCCCGTCATTAAGATGATAGGGGTAATAAGATCTTTGTCACGGATCTCTGCAATAACGTCAAATCCACTTTTGTTGGGTAAAATAATGTCGAGGATAATCAGATCCGGTTTTTGATCTCTATAATGCAATAATCCTTCTTCTCCGGATATCGTATGGGAGACAATCAATCCGTTATCTTCGAAATAATCTTTCAAAGGGATGGCTAGCCCCGGGTCGTCCTCTATAAGTAGAATTTTATTACGCATTGTTTTTTACAGGAAAAAAAAGTTTAAGGGAAATATACGATAAATTCACTACCCATGCCAAATTTACTTTTTACTTTTATTTCACCGCCGTGTGCTTCGACAAGTGCTTTTACATAGGTCAGCCCTAGCCCTAAGCCCACCCTTCGTTGTATTTCCTTGTCATTACTTCGGTAGAATGTTGTGAAGATATGAGGTAGGTCGCTGTCTAAAATCCCTAAGCCATCATCCTTTACAGTTATCTTCAGTTTATCCTGAGCGTCCGTTACGGTGATTTCAATATGTACCCTTTCATTCGAATACTTAATGGCATTTTCGATCAGGTTGTCGATAATATTAGCGAAGTGCAGCAAATCTGCGTAAATAGTAGTTTGCTTGGTGCGCAGGGAAAGATCAAGTTTTACGAGATTATCTTTTGCAGTTCGATATTTTTCAACGACTGAACTAAAAAGGTCTTGAAGGTTGAGGTGTACACACTGCAACGGAATAGTCTCTGCACTATTGTTGCTCAGTTTCTGGACGTATTGGATATACGTAAGCAGTTTCTCTAACTCTGTAAATCGTCAGCAAAAAGTGGACACACTATTATAAAAACTTAAGGAGAGTTTTCAAGAAAAACAATTAGATTTAGATATGGAAACTCCAAAGAAAAAGAGTACTGAAAAATTTGTAAAAGACATC
>NZ_SRZY01000021.1 GCF_006476045.1 Sphingobacterium lumbrici | reverse complement strand
TAACGTGAGTTCGGTTTAAGCAGCAAGGAATAATTGATTTTCTTGCTGTTCAAATTGAATATTTAATGAAGGTTTTTTAGGGAAGAAAGCATAAGCGGCTAATGCTCCTAAAATATTCAATAAAAAGTTACTTACAGACCTATGTCTTGTATGTTGTAGCTTACAAATGTTTTTAAGTTCATCATTGACACATTCAATAATTGCTCGCTTTCTGAGCATTATTTTATCCGTTTGACTAAGGTTTATTCCTTTCATATTTTTTCTTGGTTTGGTCACCATTTGTACTCCGTTTCCCCATAATATATCGGCCATTGCTTTTGAAATATATCCTTTATCCCCATAGAGTTTACCAAAAATATCTTTAGTCATATCCATCATATGTTTTAGATTTCTGTCATCTACATTCCCCTTTGTGAGATAAAAAGACAATATTTCACCTTTATCATTGATGATCAGGTGCAGCTTGAAGCCATAAAACCAGCCAATGGAGCACTGACCTCGTTCTGCAGTTCCCTTAAAGACTTTGTGCTGATGTATCCTTCTATTGTGACATACTTTGATATGCGTAGAATCTATAAAATTGACACCTTCACTTTTGCCAAGACAGCACATCTTTACAAACAACATAAAGGTGACGGCACACCTAGGCTGGAGTTCAACGAATCTATTGTAGGAGGTCAGTCCAGGAAAGAGATCCTTTAGATGCGGCAGTGCATAATGAACATAGAATGACTTAAGATTAGTAAATTGACCTGAATGAAAAAGAACCATCAAGCTGATTATTTCGCTATCACAAAGACCTGTTTTTCTATTGCGCTTACCCAGTTTTCTGTCTTCAATACGATTTTCTTCAAGAAGGGGTTGAATTTCTTTGCAGAAATCATCGACCTTAACAAAAATTTCTATAACTTTATCTCTTAACATAGGGCTTGATTTGCATTTGCAACAATTTGATTGTCAACTAATTGTATGCAAAAATCAAGCCTTTTTTTGTTGAAATAATATATAAATTTCACTTTTTTCTTATCCCGAACTCACGTTAA
>NZ_SRZY01000020.1 GCF_006476045.1 Sphingobacterium lumbrici | reverse complement strand
AATAAAAACGAACGAAATCAACAAAAGAAGACAGTTGTATAATCAAGAAAAATTAATAAATTTATAACACGAAATCCTCCTTAAGGTTTTGAACAAAAATGTCCAATTTAGTTTGAAGACGTACAATACCATATCACTAATAATAATGAAAAGTTTAAAAATTACAATTAATAATAGCGATATTATCAATCTAAATTGTTTCTATAGTAATGTTATACTTCAAAGGACAGAGAACTTTTACTATCTATTATTATTCGGTGGTGATGAACTAAAAAACAGATTTAGATGGAAGACTATAATTTTGAGGGAAGGAGATAAAATTAATATAAAGGTTGTAAATCTTGATATCGGAACTGCACCTAATAAAAAGGAGTCAGTAGATATCCATAGTATAAAAACAGAATTTGAGGACCTTAAATTGGAACTAAAAAATAAAGGGGTAATATAGAGCTATGTTTGGAATAAAGACTAATTGGGAGAAAAAAGATTATAGGATTCCAGAAACTATAGTATTTCATTTGGATCAAGATGTATTTTCTCTTCAATCAGAGTATCTATCTATCTGGAAATTAAGTAAAGTAGGAATTGAACTTGATTTAATAGTATCTGACTTCGATAATCCCAGTAATAAACTATCTGATAACCTTGAGGGAGCATATATTGATTTAGATTATAAAAATTTAGTTCATTCAGAAGAATGGGAATGGGAAAAAAAGCTGGAAGAATTTAGACGATTGGAAGTAATTTTAAAAAAAGAAGGTATCATTTAAATTCAAAATTTTTATAAGTAATTGTGTGAAACAATAATTTTATCACACAATTACTTTGCTTTTATATAAATGAGTCTATTAAATAAAAAATTTTCAATCAGTTTATTCTTCATATTACTGGTATCAATAGTATCCTTAAATGTAGACCATTTTGTAGACAATAAACTTACCCCCAAGTGGTACGTCTCTATTTTAATGTCTATAGTAGGAGGTATATTTATATTATTTAAACACCGTAGTATTATTATTGAAAAAATAAGCTTTTCGATAATAATACTGCTTTCCTACATATTGATTAGAGGGTACTTTTCGGATATTCCTATAATGGAGATAAACGTATTGTTATCCTCTCTTTTATTATATCTCTATTTTCAAGAAGACATTATTCCGACAGAAATAACAAATCAGATTTTCATCATTGTTTCTATTATAATGGCTGTATATGGGTTATTGCAATACACACTAATTTTACCAACGATGGACGATTTTCGTATTTTAGGGTCATACGGAAATCCATCTGGTTTAGCGGCTAATCTTTCTTTTACATTTCCTTTGCTGTTTTTTTTAATAAATAGAAAAAAATTATTATTTAGCATTATGTATGCGCCCGATGAACTACATATTTGATTGCTCGATACTTTTCTTATAGTTCTGCGGATAGAGATCCTTTAATTTTTTATGGTTGATCGACATGATATTTTGTAGGGTATGTTTTAGCCACTGA
>NZ_SRZY01000019.1 GCF_006476045.1 Sphingobacterium lumbrici | reverse complement strand
TGTAAATCGTCAGCAAAAAGTGGACACACTATTATAAAAACTTAAGGAGAGTTTTCAAGAAAAACAATTAGATTTAGATATGGAAACTCCAAAGAAAAAGAGTACTGAAAAATTTGTAAAAGACATCCGCAAAAACACGCGTCGTATTTTCACATCCGAACAGAAGATTTTGATTGTGATGGAAGGTCTTCGGGCGGAGACTTCGGTAGCCGAATTGTGCCGTCAGCATAGCATTTCGCAATCCCAGTTTTATGCTTGGAATAAGGAATTTATGGAGGCTGGCAAAAAACGTTTGAATGGCGATGTTGTCCGTGAAGCGACCAGCGATGAGGTCGCGGAATTGAAGAAAGAAAATGCGAGATTAAAAGAAATTGTAGCCGATCTGGTGGTTCGCTACGACATTGTAAAAAAAAGTTTGGACATGCTGGATTAATCCATAAATACCGAAAATATATGCGATTATCAGCAGGCGAGAAATACGAGATTATTCAATCGGTCACCAGGAGTGAAATCGGTGTTAAACGGACATTAGAGAGCTTTGGCATTGCTCGAAGCACTTTTTACAAATGGTACCAAGGGTATCTAACAAAGGGTTATGAGGGTTTAGAAAACGTTGAAAGAAGCACAAAAAGGCAATGGAATAGCATCCCTGAAGAACAGAAAGATTTGGTGGTAAAAGTAGCTTTAGAGCATACCGAGCTATCTTCCAGAGAGTTGGCTCATAAAATCACGGACGAACAGCAGGTTTTCATTTCAGAATCAAGTGTTTATCGAATCTTGAAGCAACGCGATTTAATTCCTGCACCGAATCATTTTCTTCTTTCAGCAGCCAATGAGTTTAAGGATAAGACCGCTTTTGCGCATCAAATGTGGCAGACAGATTTTACTTATTTCAAGATCATCGGTTGGGGCTGGTATTATTTGAGCACGGTTTTGGACGATTACAGCCGCTACATTATTCATTGGGAACTTTGCGATTCGATGAAAGCCGAAGACGTCAAAAGAACGATAGACACAGCGATAACAAAAGCCAAATTGAAGTCCAAGGCAAAGCCTAAATTACTCTCAGACAATGGTCCTTGCTATGTTTCGAATGAACTGAAAACGTACTTGAAAGACACCTTAAAAATGAAACAGGTACACGGTAAACCGATGCATCCGCAGACCCAGGGAAAGATAGAACGTTACCACAGGACAATGAAAAATGTGGTCAAATTGAATAATTTTTACCACCCCGAGGAGCTCATCGAAGCCTTGGGAAAGTTCGTCGATAATTACAACAATAAACGCTATCACGAATCCCTGCAAAATCTGACTCCAGCGGATATGTATTACGGAAGATCAGAGCTGATTTTGAAGAAAAGAAGGGAAATAAAAACGAACGAAATCAACAAAAGAAGACAGTTGTATAATCAAGAAAAATTAATAAATTTATAACACGAAATCCTCCTTAAGGTTTTGAACAAAAATGTCCAATTTAGTTTGAAGACGTACA
>NZ_SRZY01000018.1 GCF_006476045.1 Sphingobacterium lumbrici | reverse complement strand
TGTGCTTGTTGCACAACTCAAATATAGCTTAATTTGTTTGATGAACAGGTTGATATTTAGTATTTTTCATTATGCAAGGACGAAAAGACTTTACTCCCCGGCTGTTTTACGAACTGAGCTTAGATCGTTTGGTTCCAACCGATAACTTTTATCGTAAAGTAAATCAGGATTTGGATTTACACTTTTTGTATAAAACCACCCAAAAATACTACGGCAGCGAAGGTCAGCAGAGCATTGACCCGGTATTTTTTTTCAAGATATTGTTGGTGGGTTATCTGAACAATATCAACAGCGACCGGGCGTTGCTGCGGTATTGCAGCAACTGTTTGGATGTGCGTCTGTTTTTGGGCTATGATTTGAACGAAGAACTGCCCTGGCACAGTACCATCAGCCGTACCCGGCAGCTTTTTGGAGAAGAAGTTTTTCTGAGTTTATTTCAAACGGTTCTGAAGATGTGTGTGAACAAAGGAATGGTCAGGGGTAAGCGTCAGGCCGTTGACAGTGCTTTTATCAAAGCCAATGCAAGTATGGATAGTTTGGTAGAAAAGGATGTTTTGGAAGATGCTTCGGCTTATGTAAACGAGTTGGAAGAAAACAGCGAATATAAAGTGACAACGGAAAGAAAGAAGCTTGTAGAATAACATCACTCCTGGAAAGAAGAAACATATAAAGGAATGCCGGGTAATACTAAAAGCAAAAGAACCGATGAAGGCGGCAATGAAATCCGCCCAAAGTTTTTAAGCAACCACACGCATTACAGCCCTATTGACCCCGATGCAAAAATCTCGGTAAAACCGGGCAAACCCCGCCAGCTCAACTATTCCGGTCAATTGGCTGTTGATGACAAACACCACGTTATTACGGGAGCTTGTGCCAGTACAGCAGGCAGTAAAGACAGTGCCATATTTTCTGAAATAATGAATCAGACTATCGAAAACCTTCATCAAAATGATATGCAAATCAAAGAGGCTCTTGCCGATGCGGGTTACAGCAGTGGCGAGAGTTTGCAGTATTGCGAAGACCACAACATTGACGCTTATATCCCGAATTTCGGTCAATACAAACCCGAGCGTGAAGGCTTTATTTTCAATGAAGAAGAAAACCGTTACGAATGTGTCAAAGAAGGAGGAAACAAAGCCTTTTTACCCTTTAAACGGATTTTAACCGACAGCAAAGGGTATGAAAAGAAAAGCTACCGGAGCAGTGAGAGCGATTGCGGAAAATGTCCGCTTAGGGAACAATGCTGTGGAAAGGTTACAAAATTTAAAAAGATAGAAGACAGTATTCACAAACCACTTTACGACAAGATGCACGCAAAGCTGACCCGGAACAAAAACTACACCCGTTTTCTGACCAAACGTCGCAGCAGTACTGTAGAACCTGTTTTGGGAACGCTTATTAACCACCACAATATGAAACGCCTCAACAGCAGAGGAATGCCACAAGCCAATAAACACGTAATGATGGCCGCACTGACTTACAATCTGAAGAAATACTTACGCTTTGTGCTGAAAAAACCGAGCGTTTTAGCACAGGTTCTATCACTAAAAGCACAGAATAACTACGCTTTTCTAAAAAACCTTTTTTACGACTTCAAAAACTCGATTTTAAGCCCTCCGGATTCTACGGTTTTGAACAGTAACTAAAAAACAAACCTCCCCAAAATCGCTCCTAAAGAGG
>NZ_SRZY01000017.1 GCF_006476045.1 Sphingobacterium lumbrici | reverse complement strand
GTATCCGGCCTATCAAGTACATATTTAAATAGTTTTTTATTGGGATTACCTTTGCTTGCATGAATTTGATAGAAAGCAAGCGCGATAAAATGTTGTCCTTAGTCGCCCAATGGCGCCAGAGTGGTCAAACCCAGAAAGAATTTTGTTCCTTCCATGGGATCAAGGTTTGTACATTAGGCTATTGGATTAAACGCAGTTCAGAGCAGGAGGATCAAGGTAGATTTACGGAGATCCGTCCAAGCATGGATCAGAAGAGAAAGATTGAGGTTATTTATCCCAATGGTGTTAGGGTTAGCACCGATGGGGATCTTTCGCTGATCACCAAGCTTATTCATATCTATTAGATGTTTGCGCTCGGGTCATCGCATCGCTTTTATCTTTTTAGCGGACATTGCGATATGCGGAAGTCATTTGACGGGCTTTGCGGATTGATCAGTTCGGGCATGCAACGCCAAGCTACCAGTGGCGAGGTGTTTGTATTTCTGAACCGTAGCCGTACGCACATAAAGCTGTTGCATTGGGAAAAGGGCGGCTTCGTGCTGTATTATAAACGACTGGAAAGTGGAACCTTTTTACCTCCCAGTGTAAAAGAAGGCGAATTTTCATGGAGCGACCTGGTGCTCATGGTGGAAGGCATACAGGTGGTAAAAAGCATTCGAAAAAAGCGTTTTTTATTACCATAAAACAGGTTTTACGCTTGCCAGAACCGTGATTTATCCGTACTTTTAAGGTATGGAAATAGCGCTGGAAAATCTCTCAAAAGAAGACCTTCTCAAGGTTATTTCCAGCCGTGATGAAAAGATTGACCGCCTCACTCAAGAACGAGACCACCTAAGGAGGCAGGTGGAAATGCTTAAGCGCATGCAGTTCGGCCAGAAGCGCGAACGCTTTGAAGGTGACCCCAATCAGACTTTTCTTCCCTTTGAAGCTGAGTCAGCCCAAGTGGAACAGCAGCAAGAAGAAATCAAAGAAAAGATCGAGTATGTGCGCAAACGTCCCAACCCTAAAGGGCGGGCAAAACTTCCCGCACACCTTCCTGTAGAGGAAATTGAAATCCACCCTGAGGGTGACTTATCAGAAATGGTCTGCATCGGCAAGGAGATCACTGAAGAACTGGAATGTGAACCAGCCAAGTTCTACATTAAACGGTATATCCGTTATAAATATGCCGCTAAAAACGGGGAGGGCGTGAGGCTTGGGGAGCTTCCTGAACGAGTAATCGATAAGGGCATCCCGGGAGCAAGTCTACTGGCATTGATCCTGACCGGTAAGTACATGGATCACCTTCCGCTGTACCGTCAGAAGCAGATCTTCGCCCGGGAAAACATACAAATCCCATCATCAACCATCGAAGGATGGACCAAACAAGCGCTGGGAAAACTAGAACCGTTATACGACCAGCTCATCTTCGACACCAAATCAAAAGGGTACCTGCAGGTTGACGAGACGCCAATAAAAGTACTGGATAGCGACAAAAAAGGTGCTACCCATCAAGGGTATTATTGGGTCTACCATGCTCCACTGAATGGAACCGTGCTTTTTAATTATAGCCCTACCCGGGGCAACAGTGCGCCATTACCTATCCTGGGCAATTTTGAAGGCTATCTCCAGACCGATGGCTATGCCGTATATGAAAAATACGGTAAGAAAAAAGGGATCACCCATCTGGCCTGTTGGGCACACGCCAGGCGCGAGTTCGAAAAAGCGTTGGACAACGATAAATTAAGGGCAGAAAAAGCGCTTGTCATGATACAACAGCTATACGCCGTGGAAAGAAAAGCCAGGGAAGACAAGCTGAAGGCCGAGCAGATCAAGGAGCTCCGACTTGAGAAATCGCTACCGGTCATCAATGAACTTGGCAAATGGATATTCCAGGAAATAAAATCTACGCTACCCAAAAGCCAAATAGGAAAAGCCATGGCCTATGCCTATGCTCGTTGGGACGCTTTATCGGCGTACTTGAATGATGGATGTCTACAAATCGACAACAATCTTGTTGAAAATGCTATAAGACCAGTAGCGCTGGGACGTAAAAACTACCTCTTTGCGGGTAGCCATGAGGCAGCACAGCGTGCTGCGATGATCTATTCGTTCTTCGCGATCTGCAAAAAACATGAGGTAAACCCTTTTCAGTGGCTAAAACATACCCTACAAAATATCATGTCGATCAACCATAAAAAATTAAAGGATCTCTATCCGCAGAACTATAAGAAAAGTATCGAGCAATCAAATATGTAGTTCATCGGGCGCATAC
>NZ_SRZY01000016.1 GCF_006476045.1 Sphingobacterium lumbrici | reverse complement strand
CCTATTACAATATCTGAGTTCACCCCAAACTGATCCTGTTGCCGTATTAAGCGGCAACAGAAGCAATACTGCCCTTTTTATCTTGTTTGGTCATTGATTTTACTTCTATTTCTTTTAACTTCTCCATAACCCTGTTTTGCACGTCATCCACAATCTTCCAATCCTTGGCAATGTAAATGTCCGTCGTTCGATTACCTTCGTCAACGTGATTAAGTGCAAGAGCCACGTCGTCTTTGCTCATTCGGCAATCATTACGTGCGACATTGGCAAAGGTATGCCTTGCCCAATAAAACGTTACTCCCGACAGACCTGTCATATGGCAGATCTGTTCCATTCCTTTGCTCAATGCCTTGTTCAAACATCCAACAGTAGAATAACGCATCGGCAACTTACCGATATACTTTTCTAACAATGGTTTTGCCTCGTCTATGATTTTGACACTGATAAAGGCATCATCTTTTCTTCGTCCTGTAGTCTTTGAACGATTGTATTCAAATCGTCCATTTTTGAGGTTCTGTGAGCCGATTTGATAAAAATCTACGGCATTTGTACCACATAGATAAAACGAAAGCATATACAGCTCTTTGGCAAGTTCTGCACGGCTACCGGATTTAGTGACACAATCCCTTATAGCTAAAACTTCTTCAATAGTATTGTTTCGATCTTTGCCACGTGGTGGCGGTGTGCCTACCTTATACTTCTTGAATGGATAATGCTTTATTCGGAATATCCCAATATCTTCTTCGTTATATCGATTTCTCGCAGCGTTGAATAAGGTGCGAAGATCGCGCATGTAATTATGAACCGCCGAGCTACTTACTCCTTTTGCAATGGTCGTAACAGGTTTACCGAATTGATTAAGTCGGGTCATCGTGCGTTCCGACTTCAAAAAACGCTCATACGAAAGGAGCATGGTGTAGTGAATTTGGTTAATGGAAAAGGAATCCGTTTTAAAATAATCCACAAGACTGTTTCGCACTACATTGAAATTTTCTGCACTTTTGATTCTCCCATTCTCTCTAAGTGTCTTTATATGGTCGTCACAAAATTTCACAAAATCAATATCTTCTTCCATATCCCTTAGAAAATCCCGTAAGGTTTCCGTAGAGAAATGGTCAAGTTTCGCCTCCAAATCACTAATAGTGTTTCGGTACTTCCTTAACTGTTGCTCGACTATATCCGTAATAAAAGGGTCTTTGATTTTAAAATCTTTGGTCAGTTGCTTTCTGACCACAAAATGGGTCGTGTCAATGTACTTTCTTATACCTTTGTGATAAACACAGATTTTCACATTGTAAGTGCCATCAGCTTTCTTGTGATGCTCATAAACTTTTGCGCTTACGGTTGCCATAATTTTTTCCTTAAGCACGCCGGAATTTCTGTTACATATTTGTAACATTCCCACGTGAAATTCAACAAAAAACTATGTAAATCAAACCAAATCGGAGAACCCGATCGGTCAAACGAAGATGTCTCTAATCTTCGTTTAGAAAGCAAAAAAGCCGTTTTTCTCATCGAAAAACAGCTTTTCTATTTCGCTCCTGAAGCTGGGCTCGAACCAGCGACCCTCTGATTAACAGTCAGATGCTCTAACCAGCTGAGCTATTCAGGATCATATTAGAAGTACTTCCTTCTAAAGTGTTACAAAGATAAAACTTCGTGATTAAAATTCAAAGAAAAAAAACATTTTAAAATAGAAAGAGGTTATTTTTATAACCTCTTTCCCACTGTTTAAATATTTCCTCGCTAATTGACAGCGGTTCCTTCTTGTTTCTTTTCATAGCTCTCGTGGTGTACGCTAGCGACTGCACGACCTGAAGGGTCGTTAAGGTTCTGAAACGACGCATCCCAAAGCAGTGCTTCCGGTGTGCTGCAAGCAACTGACTTAACCGAAGGTACTGTCAACGCAGCGGCTTCCGAAGGAAAATGCGATTCAAAAATGGACCTGTATAGATATTCTTCTTTATTTTTTGGCGGATTAATTGGAAATCTTTCTGCGGCACCGGCAAATTCAGCATCGGTAACTTTGTTTTCCGCTTGCTCTTTCAAGGTATCAATCCAACTGTATCCCACTCCATCCGAAAATTGTTCCTTTTGACGCCAAGCAATACTTTCTGGCAAATAATCTTCAAATGCTTTTCGAACAACCCATTTCTCCATTCTCTCAGCTGTTATCATTTTATCCGATGGGTTGATTGTCATGGCTACATCCATAAACTCTTTATCCAAGAATGGTACGCGACCTTCTACACCCCAAGCAGCCAACGACTTGTTAGCACGCAAACAATCATATAAATATAACTTTTTAAGCTTCCGAACCGTTTCTTCATGAAACTCTTGGGCATTTGGGGCTTTATGAAAATATAAATATCCGCCAAATAGTTCATCAGACCCTTCTCCCGAAAGAACCATTTTAATACCCATAGATTTAATCACACGCGCCAATAAATACATCGGTGTTGATGCACGAATCGTCGTTACATCATATGTTTCTAAATGATAGATAACATCACGTATCGCATCTAACCCCTCTTGGATGGTAAAATTAATTTCGTGGTGAATGGTACCGATATGATCGGCCGCTTTTTGTGCAGCGATCAAGTCCGGAGCACCTTTTAATCCTACTGCAAAAGAGTGTAACTGTGGATACCAAGCCTCCTCCTCGTCACCAGATTCAACTCTTTTGGATGCAAACTTTTTGGTAATCGCTGCAATAACAGAAGAATCTAGCCCTCCTGACAAAAGCACACCATAAGGCACATCTGACATTAATTGACGATGCACAGCATCTTCCAAAGCCTTACGCAATTTCGCAATATCCGTTTGATTTTCTTTTACGTTATCGTATGACTCCCATTCTCTGGTATACCATCTTTGCGGTTCGGTACTTTCTAAACTATGTATATAATGTCCCGGAGGAAATTGTTCTATTTTAGTGCAAAATCCCTCCAATGATTTTAATTCAGAAGCCACAAAAAACTGGCTCTTTTCATCATAACCATAATAAAGAGGAATAATCCCCATGTGATCCCGAGCAACAAAATAGGAATCATTTCGCGAGTCATATAAAGCAAATCCAAATATACCATTCAAATCCTCTACAAATGAAGAACCTTTTTCTAAATATAGGGCAAGTACAACTTCTGAATCTGATTGCGTCGCAAAATTATAATTAGGCAAAGAATTTCTTAATTCTTGATGATTATAGATTTCTCCATTTACAGCCAACACAACTGTTCCATCAGGACTAAATAATGGCTGACTTCCTGATTTAGGATCTACAATAGCCAAACGCTCATGGGCTAAAATAGCTTTTTCTGAACTGAAGATACCAGACCAATCTGGCCCGCGATGTCTAATTCTTTTAGACATCTCTAAGGCTTGAGACCTAATCTTACCGTCTTCTTCTTTTAAATCGAATGCTCCTATAATTCCACACATACATATAACTTTTATCGTTCAATATTTTAACAACACAAAGTAAGTAATAAAAAAATGAAATTCATAATAATTTTTATTTTTCTTTAAAGAT
>NZ_ML636799.1:1939-3596 GCF_006476045.1 Sphingobacterium lumbrici | reverse complement strand
GTTCGGGATAGATATAAAAACAAGACAATTCTATTTATTATAAATAGTCTTGATCTTACACTTCATTTTACAATGGAGAGTTTGATCCTGGCTCAGGATGAACGCTAGCGGCAGGCCTAATACATGCAAGTCGGACGGGATCCGGAGGAGAGCTTGCTCGATTTCGGTGAGAGTGGCGCACGGGTGCGTAACGCGTGAGCAACCTACCCATATCAGGGGGATAGCCCGGAGAAATCCGGATTAACACCGCATAACAACAGGATATCGCATGATGACCTGTTTAAATATTTATAGGATATGGATGGGCTCGCGTGACATTAGCTAGTTGGCGGGGTAACGGCCCACCAAGGCGACGATGTCTAGGGGCTCTGAGAGGAGAATCCCCCACACTGGTACTGAGACACGGACCAGACTCCTACGGGAGGCAGCAGTAAGGAATATTGGTCAATGGGGGCAACCCTGAACCAGCCATGCCGCGTGCAGGATGACTGCCCTATGGGTTGTAAACTGCTTTTGTCCGGGAATAACCCCCTCTACGAGTAGAGGGCTGAATGTACCGGAAGAATAAGGATCGGCTAACTCCGTGCCAGCAGCCGCGGTAATACGGAGGATCCGAGCGTTATCCGGATTTATTGGGTTTAAAGGGTGCGTAGGCGGCCATTTAAGTCAGTGGTGAAAGACGGCAGCTCAACTGTCGCAGTGCCTTTGATACTGAATGGCTTGAATGCTGTTGAAGATGGCGGAATGAGACAAGTAGCGGTGAAATGCATAGATATGTCTCAGAACACCGATTGCGAAGGCAGCTATCTAAGCAGTGATTGACGCTGATGCACGAAAGCGTGGGGATCGAACAGGATTAGATACCCTGGTAGTCCACGCCCTAAACGATGATAACTCGATGTTAGCGATATACCGTTAGCGTCCAAGCGAAAGCGTTAAGTTATCCACCTGGGGAGTACGCCCGCAAGGGTGAAACTCAAAGGAATTGACGGGGGCCCGCACAAGCGGAGGAGCATGTGGTTTAATTCGATGATACGCGAGGAACCTTACCCGGGCTTGAAAGTTACTGAAGAATGCAGAGACGCATTCGTCCTTCGGGACAGGAAACTAGGTGCTGCATGGCTGTCGTCAGCTCGTGCCGTGAGGTGTTGGGTTAAGTCCCGCAACGAGCGCAACCCCTATGTTTAGTTGCCAGCACGTTAAGGTGGGGACTCTAGACAGACTGCCTGCGTAAGCAGAGAGGAAGGTGGGGACGACGTCAAGTCATCATGGCCCTTACGTCCGGGGCTACACACGTGCTACAATGGACGGTACAGCGGGCAGCTACACAGCAATGTGATGCTAATCTCGAAAAGCCGTTCACAGTTCGGATCGGGGTCTGCAACTCGACCCCGTGAAGTTGGATTCGCTAGTAATCGCGTATCAGCAATGACGCGGTGAATACGTTCCCGGGCCTTGTACACACCGCCCGTCAAGCCATGAAAGTTGGGGGTGCCTAAAGCATGTAACCGCAAGGAGCGTGTTAGGGTAAAACCGATAATTGGGGCTAAGTCGTAACAAGGTAGCCGTACCGGAAGGTGCGGCTGGAATACCTCCTTTCTAGAGAACCGATACCGGTACTCGTTACGTTATTACATGGTTATTACTTAGTAAAGAG
>NZ_ML636799.1:0-1845 GCF_006476045.1 Sphingobacterium lumbrici | reverse complement strand
ACGGACCCTCGGTCAAGGCCGAACTGTTATAGAGGTAGTATTACGAGTATATATATCAAAGCATCAGCATAGTAGCAAAAGGGCTATGTCTGAGAAGAAAGTAAATAAGGGCACACGGGGGATGCCTAGGCTCTCAGAGGCGAAGAAGGACGTGATAAGCTGCGATAAGCTACGGGGATTGGCAAATGCGAATTGATCCGTAGATTTCCGAATGGGGCAACCTAACATACTGAAGGTATGTTGTATAATACGCGAACGCGCTGAACTGAAACATCTAAGTAGGCGTAGGAGAAGAAAATAATAATGATTTCCCAAGTAGTGGCGAGCGAACGGGAAAGAGCCCAAACCCATCTTGTTACGGCAAGATGGGGGTTGTAGGACCACGACGTTGTATTGTCGCTATGAACTGGAAGCAGGTGGGAAACTGCGCGGTATGGGTGATAGCCCCGTACAGGTAAAGAATGACAGCATAGTGGTATCCTGAGTACCGCGGGACCGGAGAAATCCTGTGGGAATCCACCAGCACCATCTGGTAAGGCTAAATACTCCTGAGAGACCGATAGTGAACCAGTACCGTGAGGGAAAGGTGAAAAGAACCCCGAACAGGGGAGTGAAAAGAACCTGAAACCGTGTGCTTACAAGCGGTTGGAGCGGAGAGATTCCGTGACAGCGTGCCTTTTGCATAATGAGCCTACGAGTTACTCTTTACTGGCAAGGTTAAGCGGTTAAGCCGCGCAGCCGCAGCGAAAGCGAGTCTGAATAGGGCGTATAGTCAGTAGAGGTAGACGCGAAACCTTGTGATCTACCCTTGGGCAGGTTGAAGTTGCGGTAACACGTAATGGAGGACCGAACCGATAAACGTTGAAAAGTTTCCGGATGACCTGAGGGTAGGGGTGAAAGGCCAATCAAACTGGGAAATAGCTCGTACTCCCCGAAATGTTTTTAGGAACAGCGTCGGCATCGAGTCTTCTAGAGGTAGAGCTACCGATTGGGTGCGGGGGAGTCAAATCCTACCAAATCCAGACGAACTCCGAATGCTAAGAAGATATGGCCGGCAGTGAGGCTTTGGGTGCTAAGGTCCAAGGCCGAGAGGGAAAGAACCCAGACCATCAGCTAAGGTCCCAAAATATAGTCTAAGTTGAACTAACGAGGTCCGGTTGCCCAGACAGCTAGGATGTTGGCTTGGAAGCAGCCATTCATTTAAAGAGTGCGTAACAGCTCACTAGTCGAGCGACCGGGCGTGGATAATAAACGGGCATCAAGATTATTACCGAAGCTATGGATTCATACTGAAAGATGTATGTCTGGTAGGGGAGCATTCCAGCGCCGGAGAAGCAGCATGGCAATGTGCTGTGGAGGTTCTGGAAAAGCAAATGTAGGCATAAGTAACGATAAGGCGGGTGGGAAACCCGCCCACCGAAAGACTAAGGTTTCCTGATCAACGCTAATCGGATCAGGGTTAGTCGGGGCCTAAGGCGCATCCGAAAGGAGATAGCCGATGGACAACTGGTTAATATTCCAGTACTTTTCTTAACTGCGATGTGGTGACGGAGTAGTGACACTGCCGCGGACTGACGGAATAGTCCGTTAAAAGGCGTAGGTATACCGATTGTAGGCAAATCCGCAACCGGTGCTGAACCCCAATAGTACTGCAAAGCTTCGGCGGCGCAGATAGAGCAGGTAATCAGACTTCCAAGAAAACCCGCTAAGCTTCAGGTTAAGAAAACCCGTACCGTAAACCGACACAGGTAGTCGAGGAGAGGATCCTAAGGTGCTCGAGTGAATCATGGCTAAGGAACTCGGCAAAATGGCCCTGTAACTTCGGGAGAAGGGGCGCTTCCTCCA
>NZ_SRZY01000013.1 GCF_006476045.1 Sphingobacterium lumbrici | reverse complement strand
GATCTAAGCTCAGTTCGTAAAACAGCCGGGGAGTAAAGTCTTTTCGTCCTTGCATAATGAAAAATACTAAATATCAACCTGTTCATCAAACAAATTAAGCTATATTTGAGTTGTGCAACAAGCACAATGTATATACAAAATAGGCGAGATTGTAGTGATTTGAAGGGTTGTAGCCCGCTTTAGAATCGTAACGGTTTGATAAGTTTGAAGCCCGCAATCGCCTACTTTGCATATACTCAACGTTAGCGGTCATTGTAACGAACGACACAGCAACCATCAAACAGACGACATAAACATAAATAGAGCAATATGACAGAAGGTCAATTAAAAAAGCAATTTCAAGAAATTGAAGACAACTTCAATGTCGCTGTAATCTCTAACAGCGTTGACGAAATTAAAAAATGTGTAACAAGCGACTGGGTTCTTGTGGACAGTCAAGGCGGAATAATTCCGCAAGAAGGTTTTTTTAATGTTTTACAACAAGGACAACTTTCTCATTCAACAATGACGAAGGAAATTTTAAGAGTTAAAGTATATGGCGACATCGCATTAGTAACTGGTCGTGGACAGAATACTGGAATGTGGCAAGGACAACCTTTAGAAGCGGACGAATGGATTACAGACGTGTATAAGAAGGAAAATGATAAGTGGCTTTGTGTATTGACACATTTGACACCAGTAAAAAAATAGGTTAACAAATGGTATCAATTGACACTTTCAGAAAATTGGCACTTTCGTTTCCAGAGGCGACAGAAGAACCTCACTTTGAAAAAACGTCTTTCAGAGTGAAAAAGAAAATCTTTGCTACCTATGACGACATAAAGAAAAGAGCTTGCATTAAGTTATCAGAAATTGACCAGGATGTATTTTCTTCTGCCGACAGAACTATCATTTTTCCTGTTGATAATAAATGGGGCAAACAAGGTTGGACACTCATTGAAATGAACAAAGTGCACAAAGACTTATTTTTTGATGCTTTGAGAACAGCCTATTGTGAAGTAGCACCCAAAAAACTGGCTGACCAAATTAGAACGAATGACAACCAATAGACAAGAACAACGAACCGCTAACAGCACCTACAAGAAATTGGCGGTTCAATGGTTAAATGAAGCTTTGTGCTTCGTATCAAGTTCGGTGCTGGTAGACAGTTTTGTGCTTCATAATCGCCAACTTCTTGTAGCTGCAAAACGTTAGCGGTCAGCTTAAAAGACGACAACACAACAGACAAATAAATGTGGACGGCAATAAAAAATAATTACAAAACTATTTTGACTACAATAGGACTTTTTCTTGTTGGATGTGTAGTTGCGTTCTTATTTGAAGACTATTACCGACAACTTGTTAGGTTTTCATTCAAGTTTTTCAACGGAGACAACATTCAATATTTTGGCAAGAACTTCCACCTATTTGCGAGTGACAATTTTGTTGCTGGATTTGGACTTTTCACTTCGTTGACATTCTTACTTTTAAAGTTTTCTTCACGACCTAACAGAATAAAAAGAATTTGCGTGACAATTTTAATTTTCTTCGCAACGACAATTTTAATAACCGCTTTGGACAGCAAACGACTAATAATTGAATGCACAGCTTGTAATGACGGAATAAGACGACTACATTTCAATCAACCTTCATACGACAAGTATTTTATAATTAGTTTGACTACTGCTTTAGCTTATTTGTTGACGACATATTTATTAGAACGCAAACGACCGAGAAAAACAAATGAATCTATATAGACAGACAGAAAGCCGAACCGCTAACAGGCGTTTGGCAAAAAAGCGGGTTCAGTGTTTAAATGAAGCTTTCTGCTTCGTATCAAGTTCAGTGCTGGTAGACAGTTTAGTGCTCCGAAACCCGCCCGAACGCAAAGCCCGAAAACGTTATGCCCAATTTTAGGACGACCGACAACAATGACAAACAGACCGAACATACTTGTAGTTTGTGGACGAAATAAAAAGCGTAGTCGGACAGCCGAACACATTTTTAAAAATGACAATCGTTTCAACATTCGTTCCGCAGGACTTAGCCCAAAGAGTGACAGGAAAATTTCAGAAAACGACTTAAATTGGGCTGACTTAGTTTTTGTTATGGAAACTGGACAAAGAGCAAAAATTTGGGGACTTTACAGACATTTGGAACTACCTAAAATTGAAATTCTAAATATTTCAGACGACTATGAATTTATGAATGAAGAACTTGTTGAAATGCTAACAGACAGAATTAATGATACTTTGAAAATCAATTATCAAATCTGATTTAATGAGAAAACATAGAGGACTTAAACGATATTATAAAAACCTTGCAATCGAAAATGACCTTGACAAAGCAACGTGGCTTGACTTTGACAATCCCGAAACTTGGTTTGACAATTGGCATCTACATTTTGACTGGAAAGGCTACGGTAACGACAGTTTCAAAAGAAGAAAACCACATTTGGACAAATTGTTTAGACACTTTGACTTACTTGTTGACAAGACAAAAAAACTAAAAACAGATTTTCAACTATATTCCATTTTACTCGACTTTGACAGTTATAGTGACGCATTATTCTTGCACACACCTAATCCAAATAACAGTCAATTTCCTTTTAAAATTTCTGACTTGCAGTTAACAACGACACTGACAAACAAACAACTCAATGACTATATAAATAACCTGGACGGCTATGAAAAGTTATATGGACGAGCGGACGAAGCCTTCTGTTTAATATTCAAGAAAAATGTGGGACAACCTTTCTGACAGAAGAAAAACTGGGCATAACATCAGGTTGGCAATAGGCGGGCTGACGTGCTTCGATTGGACGGAAATGCAAAGTTCAACGTTCCGTTCTCCGATTGAGCTTTAGTGCTAAAAATCCCGCCCATCGCCAACCTGCCGGCCGTTATGGGCAAGTTTAGACGAACACGCCACGAAAAAAAAGTAACTTTGGAACAGCAACTTTTATAAATGCTTTGATTATGACAACAAAAGCAAAACAACTGGGGAAAGTAGCAATATTAGCATTATCGCTTTGGTACGGAAATGTTACTGCTCAAACAAAAACAGAAAAAGAAACCATACCTGTTAGCACAGGACACGCTTCTATTAGTGTGCAGGCGAAAAAAAATGGTTCAAGTTTAGAAGTATGGGTGTACAATAACAGTACAACTCCGTATAAGGTTAGTTTTACGGCAAATATTACCTTGCGAGGTGATAAAGGAGAATTTACAAAAACCATTTCGTACTCGGGAGAAATAGCACCGAATAAAAGTGATTATACAATGCCTGTTTACATCAGTTATGCCAATGCTACCACGACTGATGTCTATAACTCTTTAACTGACGGAGAAGTAAACAATTTCAAAGCAACCCCCATAGAAAAAGAAAATACTTCCGTATCATCTTCGGGTAATGCTTCATACAGCGGAAGCAATAATAATACTTCCACTACTACAACTGCTAACGAAACCCGCTACAACACCAATCCACAGGTAAAAGAAGCCGTAGAGCGACAGAACAGGCTTCAAAATTTGCAACAACAGCAGGAGCAACAACAAAAAGCCCAACAGCAAGCCAATTACGAAAAAGCAATCGCTTATGAACAAAAACGCCAAGAAAGCATACAGCAAACCAACGAAGTCGTTGGTGCGGTTACAGATGCAATAACAGACTATCTCAATCAGCAGGCAGAAGAGAAAAAACGCAAACAAGAAGCAGAAGAACGAAGATTAGAAAGAGAATACGAGCAACGAATGGCAGAGTACGAACGAAAAACAGCTATAGAAGCCAAAATAAACAACCGAAAAACTGCCATTGCTGAATTTCCCGTAAAAGACATACCGCTGGGTTCACAGGAAAAAGCTGTGAGCATTTACTATTTTGTGTATGCTTATGACAACACGATAAATAATGAATACGGAGCAACGGTTTATGTTTCCAATGTATTTGAAATTGGAAAATACAATGATGGTACACGGGCTTATACCTCTACCATAAAAAATGAAATCACCAATCTTACGCCTTTTGCCGAAGTGTTGCACGGTTATTACTATACACAACAGGAAGCCGAGCAATTACGCCAAACGCTTATTTCTATTTTGAAAAATAATGGAGTTGCCATAAATGAAGTAAACTATAAAGGAAAACCTGCGACAGTTAAAAATGCTGAAACTGAAAATACAACACCCAAAGCCAATCAATCTAAATACGGCAAAACCATAAACCTTGCTCCTGCCACACTTAACGACCCCACACCAAGCGAAGTACCTAAACAAAATCTGGAAAAAGCCAAAGAGAAAGAAAGCAAATACGGGAAAACCATAAAAATAGATTGAAAATTATGAAGAAATTAATCATTATCCTTTTTGTATTGGTATGCAACGGAGCGTTTGCCCAAAGTGCCATAGCCGATTTAAAATTTGAAGAAGCAGAAACGGCTTTTAATAGAGGTGCAAATACAACCACGCTTATAAAACTTGATGAGTTTGATAAAATCTATGGCTCTGTTACAGCAAAGTCGTTGTATTTAAGGATAATGACGCAGAATAAAATATTAAACAGAAGAGAGAGCTTTAGGTCATTGGGGTTTTCTTATAGTACTGCAAATTTAAATTCTCCCCTAACTGTAATTAAACCTTTTAGTGAAGGAATTAATACTGATATAAAAGAATTTGATATAGTGTTATCAATAGATGGAATTGAAATAAAAGAGACTAAACAAATCTTCACAGTTATTGAAGGAAAATATGGCAAAGAATACGATGGAGGAGATTATATCGAGTTAATCATTAAAAGAGAAAATACTGTCGAGCCAATAAAATTATACACCAAATTATTTGGAGGTTTTTATTCTAAAGAAGAAAACTATGAACTTTTAGCTTCACTTCGTAAAAATGCAAATGCTTACTTAAAAGCAATGGAAAGCGAGGGCTTAGATGATAAATACCGTGAGGTGTATGACATAAGCGAAAAACTAAAACAATACCCTGCCGATAAACAGGCTTGGTTGAAAGAAAAACAACGTATTGAAACGGAAAGAATAGCAAAAATTGAAGAGGAAAAACGTAAGGAAGAAGAACAAGATAAATACTATCGGGAAATTGCCCCAAAGATTGATGCGTGGGAATGGAAAGAGGGAATTAAAATAGGAGGCAATTTTAATGAACTGAAAACGCAATATCCTGATATGTATAAAAATTTCAGAAAAAATAAACGTTTATCATATTCAAATAGTTTGCTGTATGAAAATAAATATGATAATACCAATTCAATATCAAGCATCGCTGTAAACTCTGATGATATCATCACAACGTATAGTGTAAAAGTTGCTGCAGTGAGATATGCAGAAGACGAAACAGTACCAGTTAAAATTAAAGAAATGAAGCAATTTTTCAGAGATACTTTTGGCAATAATGTAATTTTTGAAAAAGAAACAATTAATCGCTTCGAAATAGGATCTCCATATAGCAACAACAAAATATCAATAAATGTTGGTGCGGAAGGTATCTATCTTCATAAAACCAAAACTAAGTAAAGCCAATATAAATTATGAAAACAAAATTACTTTTATTAGCAATGGTCTTTGGCTTTGTAGTGCAAAGTTGGGGGGCAAAAGATTGATGACAGAGCAACAGTCTTGGTTAATTCCCGAAAAATGGGATTAGTTGCTATCTGACACAAGTAAAATATGAAGCAGAATTTAAGATGTCCGCATTGGTAAATAATCCTGAATATGAAAAGCAAAAAGACAAAGCATCAGAAATGAATGCTAATTACAATATGCTTAAATTATCCATTGATAAACTAATTAACCAAATGTCAGCAGATTTGTATAATCGGAATTTTTTAAGATTATACAGAAGAACGGAGAAGTACATAAAAACAGGAAAAAATTTACCCGAAAAGTTTAAACAATACGAAACAGCTTTAAAAGAAATAGAAACATTAAGCGAGGTACTGTATTTAAAAGGTTATTCAAGTGCAATGGCGGGACCTACTTATGCAGAGCTATTTTCAGGAGGAACATTATTATTGAATGCTGTTAATAGTAATCGAGATTTCAGAAGAAAAAAGATAGAAGCGATAATTAGTATATTAACACAATTAAAATTGGAAGACATAAGTAAGCTAAAACAGGTTAAATAACAAATACTCTGTTTATGTTCGCCAAGCCTGTTTTTATTACCTTTGTGCTTTGGTTTTTCATTAAAAGATAAATGAGCAAAAAGAAACTGCAAATACGAAACAGCACAGCCGAATTTTTAATTTTCACCTCACAGGCAGGCAAAGACGGCATTGAAGTAAGGTTTGAAAACGAAACAATATGGCTTTCGCAAAAGTTAATGGCTGTTTTATTTGATTGCAGTACAGATAACATATCGCTTCACTTAAAAAACATTTTCAAATCGGGAGAACTTAATGAAAATTCAGTTGCCGAGGATTTCTCGGTAACTGCCGCAGACGGAAAAAAATATAAAACCAAGCATTACAATTTAGATGCGGTAATTTCCGTTGGCTATCGTGTCAATTCGCAAAGAGCTACACAATTCAGACAATGGGCAACTTCGATATTGCGGGATTTTGCTATTCGTGGCTATGTGTTGGATAAAGAGCGCCTGAAAAACGGAACATTCTTAAATCAGGAGTATTTTGACCACTTACTTGCCGAAATCAGAGAAATCCGAGCAAGCGAAAGACGGTTTTATCAAAAAATAGCCGACATCTATTCCACAGCCATAGACTATAATCCTGATACAGAAACTACACAGACATTTTTCGCAAGTGTTCAAAACAAATTGCATTTTGCCATTCACAAACAAACGGCAGCCGAAGTAATTGTAAAACGAGCCAACAGCGAAAAGGATAATATGGGTTTGACCACTTGGAAAAATGCCCCAAAAGGAAAAATACTGAAAACGGACGTTTCCGTTGCTAAAAATTATCTGACAGAAAAAGAACTAAAACAGCTTGACCGTTTTGTAACAATGTATTTGGACTATGCCGAAACACAAGCCGAACAAAACATTCCAATGACAATGGACGATTGGGCAAAAAGACTAAACGCATTTTTGCAATTCAACCAAAAGGACATTTTAACGAATGCAGGAAAAGTAACGCAAGCCATTGCCAAAGCATTTGCCGAAAGCGAATTTGAGAAATATCGTATCATTCAAGACAGACTTTTTGAAAGCGACTTTGACAAAGATGTAAAGCGGATTGGAAACAAAAAATCAAATGACTGATATAAAACCTGCCCATAACAGGGGTAACCGTTGCACAACCCTTATTTTTTCAAAATAAGATTCCAAAATCATAAAACCGGCCTCTTTAGGAGCGATTTTGGGGAGGTTTGTTTTTTAGTTACTGTTCAAAACCGTAGAATCCGGAGGGCTTAAAATCGAGTTTTTGAAGTCGTAAAAAAGGTTTTTTAGAAAAGCGTAGTTATTCTG
>NZ_SRZY01000012.1 GCF_006476045.1 Sphingobacterium lumbrici | reverse complement strand
GACCACTCTGGCGCCATTGGGCGACTAAGGACAACATTTTATCGCGCTTGCTTTCTATCAAATTCATGCAAGCAAAGGTAATCCCAATAAAAAACTATTTAAATATGTACTTGATAGGCCGGATACGTTTATAATGTATACCTTTGCGGCCATGAAAAAAATCGCAGACTACAGAAAACTTTTGAATGTAGATAAATCAGCAGATCTTAAAACCTTAAAATCTACGTACCGGACAATCATGAAAGAATGTCACCCCGATAAATTCGTAAATGACGAGGAAGGGAAGTTAGATGCAGAGACGAAAAGTAAAGAAATGATTGAAGCTTATCATTTTTTAGTAAGCATCTGTCCTGAAACCCGGGAACAACAATTACCTATATATACGAATACCATAGCAAATTCAACTATATATGATTTTGAATGGAAATCTCAAATATTAGTCATTACATTCCAAGATGGTAGTCAATACGAATATTTCGGTGTATCAAAAAACGAATATATTAAATTTGTAAATGCAGATTCTCCTGGTCGCTTTGCCAGAAGACATATTTTCCATACGTATGCGTATAGAAATGTTTTAAAAACTACTAGTCCGGTACAATAAATGAACTATCGTTCTATCATAGTTTTTATAACACGTGTTATTTAAAGAGACACATTTATTTGACTTAAAATTGAGAGTACATCAAGCTAACTTTTCTCCAGAAGTTTATGATTGTGAATTCCAGTTTAATTGATATCTTTGATTGGCTTTAGGGGTATTCCGAAAGGAATTGAGATAGACCCTTTGAACCTGATCCGGTTAACACCGGCGTAGGAAAAAGCAATCGCATATTGGTTTTAAGCCATTACGTGTGATTACAATCTTCAAAGACATCCCTCTTTAGCCATTAATTATTTACAGAAAAATGTAATTAATGGAAAATCAAATCATCAAACAAAAAGAAGTACAAGAAAAAACTCCTCATATTCACAACATCACTAATTTTGTAGTGATGAACAACACTACAATTTCTCACCACATAAACCTATTGACGGGATATCCTGTTGAAAATACAAACAAGGCTTTTAAGGCTGGAGCAAATAGTATCGTTGTCGTTTCGGCAATTTGTACCAGTAGCGATCCCAGAAAAGCTAATCATGAGCACAGAGGGTTATTGAGATGAGACCAATAAAGAAACTAAAGACAATCAGCGTACTCAGTATTGCTGGCTTTGACAGTAGCGGTGGGGCTGGAATACAAGCGGATACAAAAACCATTTCAGCATTAGGATGCTATGCTACCAACGTATTAACAGCCTTGCCCGTACAAAATACGCAAGGAGTACGCAATATTTTCGAAATTAGCCCGAAAGCCATTGAAGAACAACTGGATGCAATCTTTGACGATATTTATCCGGATGCAATCAAAATCGGAATGGTACACAACACGACACTGGTTAATATCATTGCAGACTTTCTAAAAGATTATACTGGTAAAATTGTGTTCGATCCCGTTATGGTTTCTACCAGCGGTCATCGACTGATTGATGAAGACACTATAGCAGCATGTATAGAAAAACTATTTCCATTGGTGGATATTATTACTCCAAACCTTGACGAAGTAGCTGTATTGGTTGGCAATAAGGTAGCATCCATCAAGCAAATGGAAGCAGCAGGCAAATACTTGTTAAATATGGGATGCCAATCGGTCTTAGTAAAAGGAGGTCATCTCGACAGCGATGTATTAACATCTCTTCTATTGCAAAAAAATGATCTTACTATTTCCTTTCATTCGCCCAAAATCACTACATCGAACACACATGGTTCTGGATGCACACTATCTTCTGCTATCGCGACCTTCCTTGCTCAGAAATACACGTTAAAAGAGGCTGTTAGAAAGGCTCTGAATTTTGTACACGAGGCCATTTTTCATAGCAAAGACCTGATTATAGGCCAAGGTAATGGTCCACTTAACCATCTTTATTCGCCACAAAAACTTATTACATATAATCTCTAAAAATCAAACCGAGCCCGCCCGCCTCCCGGAGGGCAGGCGGGCTCACAAGTAACCGCGGATCGCTCATGAACTTCGCATAGCGACTCATGAATCCCTTTGAAAATAATCATGAATGAATAATACAATTGAAAGCACATATTAATGAATAATTATATACTAGTGAAATATCCATATAGTACAAACCACACAAACACGCATGAATTTAATGTGGATACTCCATGTAGCAGACGAAAATCAAATTAAAATGGACTAATCTCGCTTGGGATATAATTACACCACCATATCAGAGTATTTTGGACATGTCCTTTATTCGCGAATTACAACAAGCAACATTGCTGTTAAACAAATTTCAGTTTTACATGCTTCAAGATGCCAAATACCTCGAACACTTTGGCCGTGTTTTAGCATTTATTGGTTCCAGGTGCCAAGATAATACACGAGCGTTGGATTTTTTCGAATTTGGTCTGACAATACAACAACACATACCTATCGAATCGGTATGTCATCTATTTATTAAAACAAAAATATTGTATTTTTACCCCCATGAGTATACTGAATGATAAATTTAAAACGGCGTATGACACGGCTCCGTTCTCACAAATAGACACTAAAGATTATATTCCCGCTTTTGAAAAAGCCATACAAGAAACGCGTACAGAAATAAATACCATTGTTGACAATTCTGATACGCCAACTTTCGAAAATACAATAGAAGCAATGGCCTATTCCGGAATGCCACTCGATCGCGTATCAAATATCTTTTTCAATCTGCATGCTGCAGAAACGAATGACGAAATGGATAAAATTGCGCAGGAGATTGCTCCGAAACTATCTGAACTAGCAAATGACATCACATTAAATTTCGAGCTATTCAACCGCATCAAGGCAGTGTATGAAACCAAAGATAATATTCATCTAAATCAGGAACAGCACACGCTATTGGAAAAATCATATCGGGATTTTGTGAGAAACGGAGCATTGTTGGATGAGAAAAAAAAAGAGGAACTACGCAAGATAGATACCGAGCTTTCTGTATTAAAATTGAAGTTTGGGGAAAATATTTTGGCGGAGACAAATGCTTATCAACTGCACATTACAAAGGAAACTGATCTTTCCGGACTTCCTGAAGGAACTATTGAAGCGGCAAAAGGTCTAGCGGAATCACAAAACAAAGAAGGGTGGATATTCACGTTGGATTACCCGAGCTACATTCCTTTTGTAACGTATGCCGACAACCGTGAACTGCGTAAAGAAATCACCCTAGCTGCAGGAAGAAAGGCGTTTCAAGATAACGAGTACAACAATGAAGAAAATATATTACGAATCGTCAATCTCCGCTTTCAACGTGCACAACTTCTAGGCTATCGTACACATGCAGATTTTGTACTGGAAGAACGCATGGCGCAACATCCGGAGAAAGTAAATGAATTCTTATCCGACTTGCTTATAAAAGCAAAACCAGCTGCTGAAAAAGAATTTAAAGAACTGGCTGATTTCGCAAAAAAAAGAGATGGATTGGATCAATTGGAAAAATGGGATTCTGCTTACTATGCTGAAAAACTAAAGCAAGAGAAATTTAGCCTGGATGACGAAAAGTTAAAACCCTATTTTAAATTGGAAAATGTATTAAATGGTGCTTTTGAAGTGGCAAAAAAATTATTTGGTTTGTACTTCAAAGAGGTTAGTACCATTGAAAAATACCACCCAGAAGTGCAAACATTTGAGGTGCACAATGAAAACAACGAATTCGTAGCGGTATTTTACGCAGATTTTTTTCCTAGAAAAGGAAAAAGGAATGGGGCATGGATGACTTCTTTTAAACCTCAATACCTAAGAAATAATCAACAAGAACGTCCTCATATCTCTATCGTCTGCAATTTCACCAAGCCTACAGCAACCAAACCGTCCTTATTAACATTTAATGAGGTCACTACCCTATTTCATGAATTTGGTCATGCATTGCACGGTATGCTAGCTAACACCACTTATCCCACGTTATCTGGTACTGCTGTGTACTGGGATTTTGTAGAGTTGCCAAGTCAAATTATGGAAAATTGGTGCTACGAAAAACAAGCCCTGGAATTATTTGCCAAGCATTATGAAACCGGAGAATCCATTCCAATGGATTTGGTCGAAAAAATCAAGGAATCTGCTTCATTCTTAGAAGGTATGGCTACCTTACGTCAATTAAGTTTCGGTTTGTTGGATATGGGATGGCATGGGCAAGATCCTTCCGAAATAAAAAGCGTAAAATCTTTCGAAAATGAAAAATTCGTTTCTACTCAGTTATTTCCAGACGTAAAAGAAAATGCGATGACCCCTTCTTTCTCTCATATCTTTAATGGGGGATACTCATCTGGTTATTACAGCTACAAATGGGCAGAGGTATTAGATGCTGATGCATTTGACTATTTTAAACAGAACGGAATTTTCAATCGCGAAATCGCACAAAAATTCAGCGACAATATATTATCACGTGGAGGCACAGAACATCCAATGGTCCTTTACAAACGATTTCGAGGTCAAGAGCCGCAAGTAGATGCTTTGTTAAAAAGGGCTGGATTAATAAAATAAAATGCTCAGATGGTATCCTTATTAAAAGACTATTTTTAGAGGAAATACTCTATTATGCCAACATAATACTATTCAGATTGTATATATTTGTATAGAACCTGAATAGTATAACTATGATAAGTCAGCTAGTATTTGCAATTGTATTCATTGGAGCCATTTTTCTGTTTTATAAGAATGCGCGTAAAATTTACAGAAATATCCAACTGGGAAAATCTGTAAACCGTGTTGATAAACCGTCCGAACGTTTAAAATTGATGTTACTTGTTGCTTTTGGACAAAAAAAAATGTTTAAAAGACCAATTCCGGCCCTACTGCATTTGTGTGTATACGTGGGCTTCTGCATTATCAATATTGAAATGTTAGAAATTGTTATAGACGGATTGTTTGGTACGCATCGCGTATTTTCGCTTATGGGTGGATTTTATGATTTTCTGATTTATAGTTTTGAAATATTGGCCACTTTGGTGCTTACGTCCTGCATTATATTTTTAATACGTAGAAATGTATTGAAAGTAAAAAGATTGAATCAAACAGAGCTAATGAATTGGCCAAAAACAGATGCAGATTTAATATTAATCACAGAAATTGCGCTTATGACCGCCTTTCTATTAATGAATGCGGCAGATTTCAAGCTACAAACACTTCAAACAGCACATTATACGATAGCGGGTTCTTTCCCGATAAGTTCATCATTAGCTAATTTCCTTCCAAATAACAGCGATTCTCTGATTTTTATCGAACGTTTCAGTTGGTGGTTCCACATACTGGGCGTATTAGCGTTTTTAAATTACCTTCCAATATCCAAACACTTGCATATTATTCTTGCATTCCCAAACACTTATTTTTCAAACTTAAAACCCAAGGGGAAATTTAAAAATATATCATCTGTAACGGAAGAAGTGAAAGCAATGTTAGATCCATCACTTCCCCCACCCTCTGCGGAAATTTCCCGTTTCGGTGTAAAAGATGTCCAGGATTTGACTTGGAAAAATCTCTTGGATGCTTACACCTGCACCGAATGTGGTCGTTGTACTGCAGCTTGTCCTGCGAACATTACCGGAAAACTATTGTCGCCTCGTAAAATTATGATGGATACACGGGATCGCCTCGAAGAGGTAGGAAAAAATATAGATCGGAATAATTCATTTGTAGATGATGAAAAATCGTTGTTAGACGACTACATCGGCAGAGCAGAAATATGGGCATGTACAAGTTGTAACGCCTGTGTAGAGCAATGTCCGGTTAATATCGATCCATTACAAATCATTATGGGATTGCGCCAATATGTGGTTATGGAAGAGTCAAAAGCACCAGCAAGTGTTAATACCATGTTGAGCAATATAGAGAACAATGGTGCACCCTGGAAATATGCGCAGGCGGATCGTGCCAACTGGACAAATCAATAAACGAGAGCAGATGGAAAATCAATTTCACATACCTACAGTCGCTGAATTATTAGCCACAGGAGAAAGCCCTGATTTATTATTTTGGGTAGGCTGTGCCGGATCTTTTGATGAAAGAGCCCAACGCATCACACTTGATATATGCAAAATACTACACCATGTAGGTATCAAATATGCGATATTAGGCACAGATGAGTCTTGTACAGGTGATCCTGCAAAACGTGCTGGAAATGAATTCCTATTCCAAATGCAGGCAATGATGAATATTCAAGTATTGGATGGATACGAGATCAAGAAAATCGTAACGGCATGTCCACACTGCTTTAATACCTTAAAAAATGAATACCCGAGCTTAGGTGGACAATACGAGGTTATCCACCATACTGAACTCATCCAATCCTTAATCGATGCCGGTAAATTAAAGCCTGCTGATGGCCATGAGTTTAAAGGCAAGCGTATCACCTATCACGATCCCTGTTATCTGGGACGAGGCAATGCTGTCTATGAAGCTCCACGTAAGGCACTAGAAATTTTGGATGCCGACTTAGTCGAGCTGAAAAGATGTCGCAGTAACGGGCTTTGTTGCGGAGCGGGGGGTGCACAAATGTTTAAAGAGCCTGAAAAAGGCAACAAAGACGTTAATATAGAGCGCATCGAAGATGTGATCGAATCAGCCGCAACAGTGGTTGCGGCTGCGTGTCCATTCTGTATGACTATGCTTCGTGATGGTATCAAGGTCAAAGAGAAAGAACAGGAAATCCAAGTTCTTGATATTGCAGAAATCACTGTAAGGGCAAACAATCTGTGATAAATAACAAGGTCGGAAATTTGTCCGACCTTGTTATTTATAAAGCCATATTAACCCCCAAAAAGGATAATTCATATTTACTTATCCAACCTTTTTTGCTTTAACCATTTCGACATCAGATCCGCAATTTCTATGTTGTTCAAAGAGGAAAATGCGTGTTTCCCATAATACCAGTTTCAGGCAAGTGTACACCAATTACATCGCCGCCATATTTATTTCTTCGGGAATGTAGATGAAGTTTCCTACTATGTGACCGTTGAGTTGATAAGTCCTTTGTCCAGAGCAAATCCACACCGTGATATGGTATAATTTCCCTCATAAGACTAATATGAAAATTAATAGTACAATCTGGAATCAACGCATTTAAGTAAAATTTTATAAGTAAGCTTATCGCGAAAAATAGTCCCAGGCTGCCTTACTACATTCCGCGATGATCTGATCCGTCTCTTTTTCCTCTTCATTTGTCATAGATACAAAAACCGCTATAGCAAAATGTTTACCATTTGGTAAAGTAACAATACCAATATCATTGCTTGCTGTTGTGATCCCTGCCGCGTTTGCCCCAGAACTACCCGTCTTATGTGCCACTGTAGTTCCTTTTGGAAGTAAGCCTTTAATCTTGTTTGGCCCCGAAACAGTTTTTTCCATAATATCCCGAAGAAAATCATTGGAGGAAGTAGATAATATTTTGCTATCGTAAAACAACTTTAGCAATTGAACCACTGCACAAGGTGTACTCCAGTTCTTAAACTGAACCATTTCATCCAAGTGCATCTCTTCTTCTGTGGCTAAAATGTTGACATCTTTTATACCAAGGCCGTGGATAAACCGTTTTACCTCTGATGGCCCACCAACTAATCTGAACAAGATGTCGCAACCATTGTTATCACTTTGTGAAACCGTATAACTCAATATTTCAGCAAGCGGAATAGATACATTACCCTGTGGATATTTATCTCTAAGCGGACTCCAAGTATTAGGTAAAAGATCTTTAGTTGTTACAAAAATTTGCTGATCAAGCTTCAACTTACCTTCATCAACCTGCTTTAGTACAGCTAAAGCCAAGTGAAATTTATATACACTTTGCATAGGATAACGGACGTTTCCATTAAAACCAATTGTATCCCCATTTTGGAGATCAATTACCGAAAAGCCAATTTTCGCAGTATGCTTACCTACGATCGTTTCAATTGTTTTTTTTAAATCCTGTTTACGCTGCTGTCCAAAGCTATTGTTTGATATCAACAATAAGCATATAGCAATACGGACACAATTCGGAACTTTAAAATATTTCATACCTATAAATTTACATTTTACATCGATCTTGTTAGCTAATTCATTATTTTTTTATGTGACACCACATTTAAAGAACTCATAATCATATCAATATACGCATCTTTCAGCAATACTTTTTTATCTTTATCCAGCAGATAAAGTGTTGGAAATGCCCGCAGATCGTATTTTTTTTGTTTATTTATTTGTTGCTTATCATAACCATTCGCCCATTCGGTGGGTATTGAAGAAGCATAGTCCTGCCAAATCCTCATGTTATCTCCCGTGTATATTGACAATACCTTCAATTTTTTTTCATGCTGCATCGATTTCAACATTGTGTTATCGGACAATTGACAGATGATTTCCCTGCAATTTTCACAATCCGGATCATAAAAAAGCAGCAATGTGAACGGAGCATTTATGCTATATAAACTGCCTTTGCCACCGGAAGATGTGATATAAGTAAAATCTTCCGCAGTATGCCCCTCCCTGTTTTTATATAACATACTTAGCTGGTATTCGGGTCTTATCTTATACCCTTCAGCCAACCGTTTATCTTGTATGCAATACTCCAACACATTGATGTACAGCTCTTCATTCCTTAATGGAGAATCAGGATAATAAAGATATTTTTCGATAAGACCAATAAAATGATTAAATACGGCTTGATTAATTAGCGCTTTATCCAACAAAGTAATCAGACCACTGTGAGCTGAATCGGTTGATGCCTTGTTTAATAAATACAGATAGTCAACGAGTTGCTTTTCGCTCGCTTCCTTCCTGAAAAATGTTGTTGTATCCGTCACATTCAGGTTATCCCAATAGTGCAGTACAGTATGGTTGATGGTTTTCCGGCTGTTATCGGCTGTATCTGACGTATATTGTTGGTTTGTTTGCCGTGATAGGAAGAAACTGCAGAAAATAAGTAAACAGCATACAAATATAAACAAGCTTAAAAATAGTATATTTTTCATTAGTATATAATTTTTTATCGATTATGATGGTTTCATAAAACATCTTTAATGGGTTACAGCTATGGTCCATTTCAATTTCTTATACGCCACATTTAGATATTCGAAATCCTGCTGGGGGATATAGCTGGTTAAACCGCTGAATTCATGTATCACAAAACCACTATACCCCAATAGAAACTCAGGAGTTGCGGCTTTATATATTACCGTATTTTGCAGCAGTGTAGCTAATTCGTTATGGGTCTCCGGCGGAGATAAGCGGCGATAATAATCTTCAAAATCGAAGAACAAGCGATGGGTCTGGTACCTATCGAAATGCTGTACATCGTTTAAATCGTTTGCCGGAAAGATATCCGTTGCATGTTGCCTCGCCCATGCCGCAAGGGCAGGTAATGTCCTCGTACTTATCACGGAAATCGTAGCCGAACGCAAATCGCCTTCATTTTGGTTGTAATGATTAAAATACAGTTGGGCAAAGGATGTCAAATCTGCGGTTGGCTTATAAAGGCAAGGCAGCAGCTTCGGGTAAATTTCTATAAAACCGGGAGAAAGTATTTCGGCAGATTGTACGTCTTCAAACTAAATTGGACATTTTTGTTCAAAACCTTAAGGAGGATTTCGTGTTATAAATTTATTAATTTTTCTTGATTATACAACTGTCTTCTTTTGTTGATTTCGTTCGTTTTTATTT
>NZ_SRZY01000011.1 GCF_006476045.1 Sphingobacterium lumbrici | reverse complement strand
GCATGTATTAGGCCTGCCGCTAGCGTTCATCCTGAGCCAGGATCAAACTCTCCATTGTAAAATGAAGTGTAAGATCAAGACTATTTATAATAAATAGAATTGTCTTGTTTTTATATCTATCCCGAACTGGCTTGGCTGATTCTTGTTATTGCTAACTTTTTACTCTTAACTTTCGCTAAAAATATTCAGCTACTCGTTACGTTACATGATCATTTTCTTAAAGAACTTTCTTCGCATCCGCATCGCGCTTCTGCATTTATTTCAAAGCCTGACGGCTCTTCTTATCTCTTTTTTTTAACCCCTTCGTTTCCGCTTGGGATTGTTTACGTCCCTTTTGGGATTGTCTACATCCCGTTTGGGATTGTTTACGTCCCTTTTGGGATTGCAAAGGTAGGAATCTTTTTTAAACTTCCAAAATAAAAATTACTTTTTTTTATTTCTCCCGTTTTCAGGTATCGCATTCATCTATTCCGAACACCAACCTTCTACCCTGTTTTCATGCCCTTCCGGACCGTTCCTCCCTTGCGGAGTGGTGCAAAGATAGAAACTTTTTAATATTACTTCCAAGCTTTCATACAAAGTTTTTTACAGGAAACATGTAACACGCTGGCAATTTGAATGATAAATTTGCCTTTCATCTCCTCACGGATAGCCTGCACAATGAAAACCCCCGATGCACGATCACATAGGGGGTTTTCAATTAAATAAAACTAACGCCGTCGTCGCTTACCGTCCAGCAATCTACTCACGAGATAACTAACCGCTGCACCAATTGCGGCCATCAGCGCCGTATGGAACATATTGGACCAGTCAACGCTATTCCAGATTGAGCAGCATGTACCGCCGAGTGTACCTGCCTGTACATTATTCAGCTGCCTCATCGCTTTCCTCCTCCATCGTCCTCGTCCGTTTCTTCGGCATTCATCTTTAATCCTTGATCCTTATTCTTTGATCCTTGATTTTCATCGACATCGATGCTAGCAATGTCCGCAGCATCTTTTTCCTGATCCCGGATATCCGATTCCTGCTTTCCGGTATCCAGTACGGATTCAATTATACCAAGCCCTACGGCTACATATTTTAAAATATTCAGTGCCTTACCCGGCAACTTGATCGGAGCCAGCAGTATCACCTGTAGTGCCTGGCTTATTTTGTTTATAATGTGTTTCACTTGTAATTATTTGTTTTAATGGTAAGTGAGAGCTCGATGAAATCATCTCTTCATCAAGATGATTTACCTCTCGGGTCGCATAGTATTAAGTAATGAGTATTGAGAGCTTGGATTGAGATGTGAGATATTAGATTTGAGATGCATGACCGTTACAACGTCATCGCGATGACGAGAAAAACACATTCTAATCACGAGTCACTGGTCACGAATCACCGGTCACGAGTCACTGGTCACGGATTACCAATCTCCATCCACACCTCCCCCTTTGCTACCGCATCCATCAGCAGACCGTACAACCGTTTATAGGCTTTAGCCGATTTCTCCAGTATATAGTCTCCGTCGTTATCCATCTTGTAGCGGTCACCGACCAGTAGACATCCCGAGGTATCACCGATATTATTGCCGATATGTATGTACACATACGAAAAGTCGGGTATGTTGCTGATCTCTATCATGCCCCGGTGCAGATTAGTAAATTGCCGTTTATAACGTGCGTTCATCCCACCGTAGATATTCAGTCTCAGTTTATACCTGCCTGCCGGTATGGCCGTGCTTCCCTTGATCTTTACTTCGCGGACTAAATCCTCCAGCCCATAACAAATAAATCTGCCATCGAGATAGCATTCGGACAGAGTACTTTCCTTCCCCTGCCGAATACGTTTTACAACGATTGTCATTACCGCACCAAGAATCTAGCTGTCTGGCTCCAGTCTCCCGCTCCCTTGGTATTTACTGCGCGCACCCTTACCTCGTAATACTGTCCCGGTTCCAGCGGTGCGATGATGTTGTTCCGCGAAGAGCTCGTCGTGAGGCGGTCGCTCCATGGTGCTTCCGGACTTTCAACCTTTCGGTAACAATATTCGTAAACCAGTACTTTGGCTTGTTTGGCGAAATCCAACCGCATCTGCCCCGATTGTGCGGTATCCGATAGCCTTACATTTAGCACCATAGAAGGTGGCAGGCTTGATGTGGACGGTGCATTGGTCGGAAATCCGGAACTGAGCAGCGTGGAGAGATGCCCATCTGCTACGGCATTGACATAATATCCCAATTTTTGCAGTGCCGATACCAGCGCCGGAATGCTCTCCTCCTTGATAGCGGTATCCTCCGGTGAACCGCGCTTGCGGGCAGTGGCCAGTTTGCTTCCAAAATCATCCAGTAGTAGCTGTACATCGGCCAGGTCTGGTGTGGGTGCAGGGAAGTTCGTATTTCCCGTCATCGCATTAACGATCGTTGTCGCTGAGATCAATAGTTCATCGTCCTTCATACTTCCGAAGCCGATGAGTGCTTTCATTTTTGTTGCCATTTTTTTTCTAATTTTTAATTGCTCCTGGCCGTAAGCTATAGGCCCTAAGCGGTTAGTAAAACTGTCTCCGATATCATTGAACAGTACAAACATAGCCACCACCATAGGGCAAAATGAAAAAAGCAACGCATACCGGCGTGTAAAAAAATAAAGCCCCCTTTTTTTGTTTTTCCCGTCTTTTCGCGTTGGCACGATCAGAGGTATACACCCGGCAGGATGGGGTATATTTCCAAAAACGACATACAGTCTGTGACAGACTGCCTGTAGTTTTCTGTAAACTCATGGCAGATTACCAAGATCTCATGGTAGTTTTCGGCAAACTGCCAATAGTTTGTGATAAACTTATAGCAGTTTTTAAAAAACGTAGGGCATTTATTCATCAGTAGCCAGCACTTTGTAATAAACTCATGGTAGCCTGCCGGACATTAAGTGTAGTTTTTCATAAATTAACTGGTATTTGCATTGACCTCATGGCAGTCTATAGAAAACTCCCTGTACTTGTACGCAAACGACAGGTAGTTCGGGGCAGACTACATGTCGTCTGAAACAAACTGCCTGCCGTTTCTTACGCTAACTCCTACGTTTGCCCTTGGAGGCAAGCAGTATTTTGTTCAGATCACGGGGGAAATAGTAATCGATCTTGCCGAGCCACATGGGCTGCAGCTTACCTTCGTCCACATAGGCACGGTAGGTCGAGTCGGCGATATCTAATTTTGCCATTACCTGAGGTTTGAGAAGCAATGGCTGGTCTAAAAGACTGAGCAGGTCGCGGTCCAGGATATCGGCCATGAGCTGCTGGATCTCCTCCATGCGTTCCATACGCAGGGCGATGAGCTGTAGCGTTTCCTGCTGTCTTTTCAGGACGATCTTTTGGTTTTCGATAACCTGTGCCTGTTTTTCGAGCAGGTCATTGGTCCTGACCGCTTGTTCGATCAGTTGTTGGAAGTACTTTTCCATGTTGATAGGGGGATGTGCTGCCGCACCATTTCCGGAGCATGCAGGATCACCCCCATTGCCCGCCCGGATAGCCGGCAGATCGGTCACACCTGCAGAACTGGCGGGAAAGCCGGTTCTTTAAATAGATGGATTTCCCCAAATCTCTTTTAATCTATCAGGAATGCATCGCCCGGTTTATCCTGGCGATCAGATTGCGGTAGTATATCGTCCGCTCACGCTCACCTCCATTGCCTACGTATGTCGATTTATCGATCGCAGCACGGAAAGACCGAGAAAAGATAGCGATTGCCCGATGGTCGCGGGTCGACATACTGTTGATGGTATCCACTTTGATCGACAGCGAACTTTCGGCGCCATCGTTCACCAACATATAGCCTATCCGGATCGGCGAATCCTTTCGGAAAAATTCCAGTTTGACTCCCGATGGCTTTTGTCCGGCTATGGACGTCAGCTTAAAGCGTTCGATCATATCCAGCAATTCCTGCAGGATTATTTTCTTGCTGTTCAGATCGGCATAATGGTCCAGGATTTCCATGTGCTCAATCTGGAAAAGGACGGCATCCAGTACGTAGTCATCCCACACCTCTACACTTGTTATCCGTTCGTAGGCTTTCGCAATCCGCCGGAATACCGATTTCAGGTCATAGGCCTCCAGACGCTCCACAAATTCTTCATATTTCATATTAAATTTAAGCATATCATAGGCGTAGGAATACAGCTTAAAATAGGTCAGGTTAGTGTAGAACATAAAATGAAAGATCGGGACTTCATCCGCAATAAAGGATATGCTGGCCTGCCCGGAAGCGGCAGCTTGCTCCAGCCTGGCCGCCAGGCCGAGCATATAACGGTAATAGATTCCCAGATCGTCCATATCCAGGGGCATAAACGAAAAGCTTACCTCCTCAAAAACAGAGGAAAAAAGATCGGCCGGCTTTAGCTCGAAATGATCGACCAGTACTTTTAGACGGTCAAGTCCCAGAATCGTAGTACCATAGCTCCATTTAGAAGCTGTAGACGCTTCCACGGAAAATAAATCAGCAATAGCGGCATGCATTGTCTCCTTTGTCTTAAAACGCTGCGCAATGAAATCAAAGATTTCCTTTTGTGTTTTCATAGTTTATATGTTGGATAGTAGAATCCTAAAGTTAACGGAAAAAAACTAAAAGCAACTACCCTGTAAAATATTTGCTGGATTCTTCTTTTATGGAGGGAAACCTGCAAATATTTTACAGCTTTTCCGATAACAGGTTTCCATTTAAGTAAAGAGATTACAGCATATTCAAAAATCCTGCAAGCAGATTGCACAGATTTGATAAAAATCAAAAAAGTAGGTAAGCATTTTACAGGATTTTTTCCATTATCCATTTTCTCTACCATATTCTTCCATTTTTTGGCTACATACCACGGCCTACCTTCGTATATCACAAATACGATAAATGATATGATCTCTACAGAAAAGAATATCGACAACCTATTGGGCAGATCCGAAGAACGTTACTTTGGCGATGTGTTCCGGAGTTTCTATACACAGATCAGCGATTTCGAATTGCTGGAGGACGAAATCCGAGGAAAGTTCTCGACGAGCTATATCGGACCACTTCGGCCCCGGGGGGAAGCCCCACATATCGGCAGTATCGAATATCTTGCCCTCGCCTTACGTATAGCCACGCACGGATTAAACCAATTGGGAAAGATAAATATTGCGGATACCAACAGGGCTTTCCTGCGCAGCTATGCCATCAACCTGGGCGACAGCCTGCCTATGGGCAGCTACCCGTTTCACTGCCGTATGCTGCGAAGCGCGATGGACGGTAAAAGCATACAGGGCAGCACCTCCCTATTTGAAATACAGATGGGCACCAATAAGGCACTTATCGAGGTAGACCACAAGGGGGGCATGCGCTACGGTAAGTTACCGGAAAAGGAAACTATAAAACGGCACTTCGAGCAACTTCATTCCATAGGTTACAAATCAACGTCCCTAGAGGTGAAAACGACAAACACAGACCTCTCATCAAAAACGATCAGCGCCAGCGTGACGAACAGATACCAGTTTGAGGAGAATACCCTTCATGGGATAGGTAGCTCGCGGGATGCACTGTTGGCGACAGACGCTACCCGAGTGTTTGGCCAGCTGATGCAGGTCCTCCTTTTCGAAACAGCAGGTACCGATCGGTTCTCCTGCAATAATATCTGGCTGCGCAAGATGGAGCTGAGATCCGAGCGCCCGCTTTTCACGGGAAACGCCGAAGCAAATGTAAGTTTCGACAAAATCCGTGAAGTCAAAAAGAATGGCCGGCAGTGGCAACTGATAAAACTGAGTGGAAAAGTAGGAAATTTCACGGGACAGTTTGAAGTGGCTTATTTGATAGCGTGACACGTAACCAGTAACGCGTAACCTAATAAAACGAAATATGAAAAAAATAGTTATCTCTGGCACCTATTGCACGGGCAAAACCACCCTGAGCCTAGCCCTTGCTATTGCCACCGGCATACCGGCAACACATGCACTGACCATGCGCGAAATACTACCGCAGCTCTATCCCGGTAAAAGTCTACGGGAATGCAGCTACGCCGAACTCATCACCTTGGGTATGAAACGTTTCGAAGAACGTATCCGTACGGAATCCGCGTTGCCCGGAGGATTTATTTCTGATGGCTGCACCTTACAGGAATGGCTCTACGGCAGTACGCGACTGATCACCGGCGCCTACCCCGACGAGACAGCGTGGACGATGTGGTGGAAAAAGGTTCTGAATTACCGTGGATACCGGGACTTTGAAAAGCTTTTGGGCCGTTTCGAAGGTATGGCCAAGCAATATGCGCGCACCCACTATGACCAGTTTTTTCATCTACCGGTCGAATTTGATTTCGTTGCCGACGGGCACCGCCCCACCTCCGAACGCTTCCGTACTGAATCTGAAAGCCGCCTGCTGCAAACGTATGAGCAGATGGGAATCGCCCCCCTTATCGTCTCGGGCGCACTAGAGCAGCGCTTAACCAAGATCCTGGAAGTATTGCAGATCGATCCGTTATATCCCATTGACTACTGTATAAGGCATGCCGTATTACAACGCCGGGAGCAGTTTGACCGCGTGCATCTGGAAGCCAGCTAATTTAATTATGCCCAATATCTCTTGTTTAATCTCCCTGCGGGTGTGAGCATGGTCCGCAGGAGATTTTTTGACAATATATAAACCCACAAAAGCTATGGAACGACTGGAAGGATACTTCGGGCGATATGGCGCACTGAGCCGAGAGATACTCGAATTTCTCCAACGCTACGGCAAACTCAACCCGTACTGTAAAGGGGAATACTATATCGATCTTTATTCAATAAAGAACACTTGTTGTATTTTATTGGATGGACTAGTCTCCTATGAAACCATACAGCAGAAAGGCAAGGTCGTGATCGAGCAGCTCGCTGTACCGTACCAATATTTTTCTGGCACAAAACACATCTATAGTAACAATGGCGAAGAAGTGGCGATCCGGTTTTTGCGGGACAGCACCGTGTACGAAATCAGGAATGAACATCTGCAGCAGGGAATCAAGAGCTATCCCGAGCTCAGCAATATGTACCATATTCTCAAACAGCACTATGTGGATTCCGTTAAGGTATTCCTAAGGCTGCAAAATCTGGAACGTAACATCAGGCTATGGTATCTGTATACACATATTCCGGAACTGGAACATGAGTCACTCACGGTGGAACAGTTGTGTTCCCTGCTCGGCTTTACAAACAGCAGGCAATATTATAAAGCATTGGATTACTATTATTCCCATAGAAAATAGTCCGATATCACTATTCATTTGTGTGCTATAGCACATGGATAGCTTTCCCTAGCAATATATCTTTGGATATTGAAAGTGATGAAAGAGGGCGCGTGCGCCACAAGATTTTATGGATTGCCCTACCCTGATATCGATGGCAACGTACAGAAAGTTAGACAGGGGTCGGTCAAAAAAATTAAACAACAATTATACGATATGCGTATGAAAACTATCAAAAAAAGTGCAATGGCCTTGGCAGCCTTGGTAATTGCAGCAACAACACCAGTTGACGCTGGAGTAGGCGGATCAACAGGCAATCGTTTACCACTTCTGAATACGGAATGGTATTCAGTAAACCCTCCATCCGGTGGTCAACAACAGACTCCAGCAACGCCTGTTTTTACAGAAGTTAAGAGCTCTACAAGCGATGAAAAGCCACTTGTAAATGCGGGTTGGTATTCTGTAGACCCGCCTTCTGGTGGCCAACAGCAAATCAACTCCAGGATTGGGGACACACTTCCTCCCGGAGATTGTCAAACAACAAATAGTGGTGAAGTATGTGCCGTATTTTGGGAAGATGACAATACTCCTCCACCTTCCACTTTATCAGCGCTGATGGCAGCAAATCCAGAAGCAGAACAGGCAAAACACGAGGAAAACTAATTCGTCGTTAAAAAAGTCACTATTCATGCGCATGAATAGTGACTTTTACGTTATCTTGGATTTTGTTCGAAACCACTGATCTGAATAACATCAGGAGGAATCGGCCATACCCATTTCAGGTCACCAGGCTTCAATTCGTAAATCACATTTTCAATTTTTCGCCGCGGTGTCACACTTAGCGCTAGTTCCTGAGCAAACCGTCTTAAATCTTGCCATCGCCTACCTCTGAAAACCAGTTCTTTCCTCCTTTCCAACAATACAAATTTCAATAGCTCACCTTTCGAATTATCCGGAATATGGGGGATTTGAACAGTATTAGCATAGCGATTCTTCAACAGCTCCTCTAGATCTTTCGCTGCCTGTGCTAAATTATTCAATCTGGCATTACATTCTGCCCGGATCAATAAAAGTTCCGCGCTTGTAATCCCCGTAAAAATCAGCGAATTGGAACCTGCATAACTGCCTTTAAAAATTGTCCTTCCAGCGTTAACCGTAAAATAAGCCTTTTTCCTTAAATCGTTTTCGTCATATGCCTTTAGCAAAAGCGTATCCACATTTATCCTTGAGCTAGATAGCGAAACGGGAACAGACACATTGCTGCTAAAAATTACTTCATCGTTTTCCAACCCGTGACTGGGAAAAGGAACAGCCGCATCATAATTTACCTCATTAAAGTTCAACAACGGTGGTGCAGAGAAGAGCGCTGTATCTGCATACTTTTTTCCCTCTTCATATTCCCCCCGTTGAAGTTTCAGTATGGCCAGCATCGCATATGCCGCAGTAGAATTCGGAATCGTCTTAAATTGTGTATTCTTCGGCAGCAGTACCGATGCTTTTTTCAAATCAGATTCGATGAGTTCGTAGGTATGTAACAAATTGGACCTTGGAACCTCGATGTTTATATTAGAAGTTGTCCTAAGTGGTAATCCTTGCATTTGCGAAGCTGCATCTTCAACATATTGCGGTGCAAAGAGTTGTGCCAAGAAAAAATAGTTGGTTCCTCTATAAAAATGAGCCATACCACGGACCCTGTCGATAGAACTATCACTGTCGCGATTATTTTCAACTAATTTTTGAAGGCCATCCATAACAAAATTTGCATATAAGATCTTTTCATACCCTCTATTCCAATCTTGCGAAGTCATACCGGAAAACACATCATCTGCCCAGATATACCCATTTTTACTACTTGGGTTCGAAATAGTTTGCCACTGTGCATCTGAAACAAAATAGTCGTCTGCACCTGTTTCGCCCAACTGGTGGGATGTGAAACTGTTCATATTGGAATGAAGAAGTATTGCTTCGAGATCCTCAATACGATCGGGAACCACTTGGGATTTATCCCGTTTTATATCCAGAAACTCCTTCATACAGCTTGTAGCCAATAATGCAACCATCATTGGGATGCTTAATCTATACATATATAGTTTGCTGTTCATATCTTAAAAATTTAAATCAAACCCAAAGGAAAATTGTTTCGGCTGCGGGAAAAGGGAAAATACATCCGGATCTATGTCGTGTTGCGTTTTCTTCCAGATAATCCCCAGGTTTCTGGCGTAAAAGAAAATCCGAACATCGGCTAGCTTTAATTTCTGCGCCATACTTAGTGGAATCCTATACGACAGACTGACGTCCTGCAACCTTACGTGTGATGCATCCTCATATACAATATCACTACTGGCATAAACCATATCCCTATAGGTATTCGCCTGATTCGGCATTGAAGGTACATTTGTTTTCTGCTCATCTCCGGGCGATTGCCAACGATTCAAAAAATCCATATTATTTAATTTCGAGGCTCCCAGTAGATTGCTATACTCTATTGTCGAACGTCTAAAAACATGCCCCGCCTTCCATGAAATATTGGCATCAACAGTAAACTGCCTAAAAGAAAGACCATTTCTCCATGCACCAAAATAGGGTGAAATTGCCAGTCCTATCTTGTTGTATCCTTCAAATCCGAGGTTATTAAAATAACTGTCGTAATCGATACCTAGCTCTCCATCAACTAGGACAGTAGGATTGCCTTCAGTATCCAATCCATACCAAGGAACAGAATAGAGCTGGTCCTTTGAATTTCCTTCTACCACAGGCGGTAAGGTAGAAAGATAGTTCAAAATAGGCAGATTGGTCTTGGTATAATAACTGGTCACGATGTTTCTACTTACACTGAACAGTACCGTACTTTGCCAGGTCACCTGACCGCGTACAGGCATCATATTCAATTCTATATCCATTCCCGTTGTACGTAAATCTGCGTAATTCCGTCGGTTATCGACGTTAAAACCTCCCGCTCCTGTAGAATAAAATCCTTTCGTAGGATCCAATAGATCTTCGCCGATTAGATTGGAACTGTTCTTCCTGTACCATTCGATGCTCCCACCAAACCTTTTATCGACTGTATTAAAATCAACACCAAAATTTATTGTTTCCACTTTCTCCCAGCTCAGATCAGGATTGCCGACACTTACAAGATTGCCCTGCGGCTGCCCCGTTATACTATTGAGCGCTCCATATCTAACGGTGGGAAGCGAAGAAAGAGTGCGGAATGAATTTCCGTTCCAACCATAGGTAGCCCTGAGTCTCAGCTGTGAGAACCAATTTTGTAAGTTGGATAAAAATGGTTCTTTAACCATATTCCATGCTGTTCCAACCGACCATAACGGAACACCCTTTTGATTGAAATCGACACCATATATATTGGAAGCATCCCAACGTAAACTTGTATTCAGAAGATATTTATCCTGGAATGAATAACCAAAGTTAGCGTAGTAAGAAAGAAAACGATCCGTTATCTCGCTCCCGGAGCTATTTCCATTTTCTATCCTTGATGATTGATTCGGGCGCAGGGGATAGGCCTTATTGAAGTCCAGCGCTGTTACATGTGTCAATAATTCATCATTGTATCCGTACAATCTGGAATTTCCCTGATTTTTAACGACATCCTCGCGCAGTTCAACACCCGCAATACCGTTGATAAAATGTGTACCGGATATGTCCTTATTAAAATTAAGCTGGAGTCTCCCGTAATTTGATGCGAACGAAGACATACCTCTATCCAATATCCCGCCCAACGGTACTGGACGTGATCCGTCAGCCTGCGTGAAACGGTTGATCAGATGACGGGCGTAATAGGATTCCTTTGAATAATGGTTTCTATTGGTAGACCAAGAATTTTGATATTGATACCTTCCTTCTATTTTCAAAAAATCCCTAATATTATAGGTCAATGCCGTATTGATCCTGATTTCTTTACGATCAGAAGTGTTGTCTGCCAGTTCGAGTTCGTCGAGAGGCCGGTACTCCCAGTCTACTAGCCCATTCACTATGGCCTGCTCTGTATACGCTTTTCTATTGTTTCTCACTACAGGGAGCGGATTGCCAGATTGATCGGCCAACTGCATATACACATAGGGGTTACCGCCCATTCCTATCGGTGCAAGATCCATCAATCCTATCCCATTCTGCGTCGATCTGCTCTGTACAAAGTTCAGCGTATTGCTCAGGAGTAGATCAGGTGTCAGATTGATTTCATTCCTGGCCATAGTGGAAATCCTTTTGTTGTTGTCTCCGACCTGTAGCTCTTTGTTATCGTCCAGCCCGAACGAGAGATAATATCTATGTTTTGCCGTTCCACCCTGCGCATTCAAACCGTATTGCATATATGTTAGCGGCCTGTAGAGATACCTGAACGCATCATTTCTTACATCAAATGCTTTTAACTGCTCCAACCTTGAATTCGCCGTCATGGAATCCATCGTGCCTTCCTTCAGCGCAAATAGTATTTCAACGGCGGGAGTAAATGCTGTCCAGTCATTTTTCTGGTACAGCCCTCTGTCAAACAGCATTTTTTCCAATTCGACAGCATCATGGGCAGGGATGAATCTCCGATCATAAAAAAGATCGGGGCGCTGTGATATTGTGGTATTCGCTTTAAAGCCGATACGGAAGGGGGAGGTCGCTTTACCGTGTTTGCTCGTTACTACGATAACACCATTGCCCGCGCGTGCACCCCAGATCGCGGCAGCACTGGCATCTTTAAGTATTGTCACACTCTCCACGTCATTTGGGTTGATATCATTGAGATTACCTTCGTATGGAAAATTATCCAAAATTATCAACGGCGAGCTTTCACCGTGGATCGTACTCAATCCCCTAACCCGTAGATCCGGCTTTGTCGATGGCGCGTCGGTAGTCTGCAACCTGTTGAACTGCAGTCCCGCAACCATTCCCTCCAGACGGCTTATGATGTCCGGACTTACACTCCGGTTCAACGCGTCGTTATCGAGGTGACTGAAAGATCCCGCAGTTCTCCCCTTTGCTATGTCCTGGTAACCTGTCTGGATTAACACCTCTTCGATTTCGTATGAACGTACTTTGAGGTGAACCTCAACGTTCTGTTTCGGTTCCCAGACAACTGCAAACTGTGGTTCATAATTCAGGGATTCAAAAATAAGCGTATCGGGAATGTTCGTAAGGGTAATGACAAACCCTCCTGCTATGTTTGTCTTTGTGCTCAAAAGTCCCTTTTTCGCATGAATGTTCACTTCCGACAATGGCCGGTTCTCTTCTGAGAAAACATGTCCGGTGATCTGGGACCTGACGGAATCACACAACAGCAGGAATATAATCGAGATAAAAATAGTTTTTACCATGTCTCCTCCCCGCTATGTGTCCAATCCAGATTTAACGGTAGTACAACGGTCTCACCTTTAAGTATTTTTTCCACCTCTTCAATATTGTATCCCTTTAGACCGGTGATAGCCATTACTTTGTTGTCCGAAATCCAGACAATACGGCTTACCACCGGACGTGTATAAAAAACATCGCTTAACATGGAAGAACTTTTCTCGGATATAGATGGTAGTACCCAGTCACGTTCATTCATATAAACGGATAGATTATCTTTTTCTCCGATATGCACACCCAACGCGGCTAGCTCATTTGGGTAGCGTGTTGCAATACTATCCCATTTGATAATGGATTTAACACATGGCGCACACCATGTCGCCCAAAAATCCAAAATTATCAGCTTCTTATCGCGATAATCATTCAATGTGATCGTATCCTTACCGCCCGGATGATTCACCACCTGCAATGGCAGATTCCAAAGCTTCTCGGGGATTGTATCCCCTATCTGCAACGGCTGCATTTCTTCTGCCCCGATCACAGCCCGCTCTCCAGCGGACTGCGCCCGGGCCTCACTAAACAACACACATATAAGACCTAGTACGAAGCTGAACAGCGTTCGGCTTCGGTTATTTTTTGATTTGAAAAGATGGGATAGCCGCTTCAAATAACACAGTCCTCTCCCACCCCCATAAAAATTCTTCATTTTTTAAGGTTTTTAGGGTGTGACCTGTTCCTACTGCCTTCGCTAGATCCTAACAGCGCTATTCATCTCTACCCAAGCCTAAAGCTCAGGCCACCTATAAATAAATTGATTGATAATCCATCGGAATGCCTTTCTACTTATCATAATTGGTAAAACGGTTTTCATTTTAGCATTCACCGATTTTTAGGAATGTCCGCAAACACGGACAAGCCCTGCGAAGCTACTCCGGGGCTGAGATAATGTTTTTTTGAAATTGCTTTTTATGGCTCATACTCGTTGTGGTTAACGAGTCTCGAATATTAAGAAGCAGGGGAATAGTCCGCTCCACACTTTGCGATCTTAGTTGACACCCAAGGACAAAGGCTTCACAGCAAGACCATCCCCTGCCAATCCTGCAAATATAGAAAAAAGCAGGGAAATGGTGAGTATCTTGCCGTCTCGCGCCTTGGGTGTCAACTTCGATCTACGAGACTCTTAAATATATTTTATATTACTTATATCTTACTTTATATCATATAATAATTTTCTTTATCTATAATACAAATATAAAAATTATTTTAAAACAAACAAATAATTAGTCAATTATAAATGATTTCATTTTGTGTATTTGTCAAATGAAATCATTCTTTGGTGAAAATTTAAGGACAATGAGAAAGAGCTTAAACCTTTCCATTAAAAGGTTTTCGGAACTAACTGGAGTCTCACAAGCAACAATAGTGAATGTCGAACAAGGACACACCGGTCTAAAAATAGAAACTATGGAACGCCTTATAAGTTTTACGAATTTCACAGTTGAAAACGTCAGATCTCGCGAATTTAAGATTCCGTCTGATCTTCAGTCGCAGTTGTTTATGATGCATAGAAACGATATGGAAAAAAGGGAGTATTTCATGAAGAAGCCGAAAATATTAGATGTTATAGACAAAGAACTGATAAATAGCATTTTTTTCAAATCACCTAGAGAAATTAATGATATAGTGGCATATTTTGCTGATATGGGCTGGAAGATATTGGGCACATCTCTACAGAATGAGCTGAAAAAACACCCAGATGTTCAAATAGATCCGCATCCAACAAAAAAGAAGACAAATCTTTATAAAGCCAAGAAATGAAAACGAAATTGCTTTGAATACTAGCTACAGGAATATTTATTACGCCGGCTCGTGCCGGAATCTTTCCGGTATTTCCAATAAAGGTTATTAAAGCCTACCGTTAAATCAGCTTTAGTTATAAATCAAAGGCCGGTCTATACAAATTGCTGGCACGCGGACTTTGTCCCGTGCCTAATTAAGATTGAACGACAACAGTCCACTCTGCCGGCGCTAGCCAAAACAAATACATTCGGTATCTGATACAACAAAAAACAGCCGCTCGGGATATCCGAACGGCTGGTTACATAATATCTATAAAGAAAAGTATTACCTATTTTTTGCTTTTAGCGAGATCTTTACGTACTTTCTTGACAAACTCAAGAGACACCTCGGCAAAATCTACGATAGCTTCATCAGACCAATCGTGTTGAATAATCAGTTTTTTGACAATCTCAGAGTTCTTAGCCACTATCCCTTTTTCGATCCCTTGCTCGAGTCCTTGCTCGAGTCCTTGCAATAATCCTGCTTGTCGTTCTTGTTTTTTTAATATTTCTATTACACCCATGTCTATTGTGCCTCCTGTCACCTGATAAATATATGAATCAAATATACGATTTATTTGCTTATCTTCTATAAAGATAAAATTTTTAAGAAACCCTAAAAAACTGATAATACGGTCCTTATCATATTTCTTGCTGCCCAGAAGTGCCCGGGCGATCGTGCTCCGGTGCTCCGAGAGCTCCTCTTCGGCAACCTTCCCCTCCAACAGTGCTTTCTGGCACGCAAGAACGATGTAACCAAAGATATTATCTGTCTTTAGCAGTTCCTCCTCCGAATTATCAAAAATATGGTACGACAGGTAACGGAATTCGATGGACGTGCGGATACCTTCGTGTCGGTACATCGACGAACGCCGCTGCCGATGACTGCCCGTAAATACAGCAATACTCTCTACGGGAACTTCATAGCGGTCTAAAATCCTGTAGTGGTACTGGAAAAATCGAAATGGAAAATCCCTACTGCTCCCGCCTTCGATCTCTACATTTACCAGAATCCACTTTTCGCTACCATCTCTAAGATATACTTTTACCAAAAGGTCTGCTAGACAGTGACCTAGCTGAACTGTATGGCGTGGAAACTAAGCGTCTTAATGAACAGGTACGCAGAAACACTTCCCGATTTCCAGAAGATTTCATGTTTGCTTTAAATCAAGAGGAGATTGAAATCTTGAAGTCGCAAATTGCGACTTCAAGTTGGGGCGGACGAAGAAAAGCCCCCAATGTATTTACAGAACACGGTGTCCTAATGTTATCAAGTGTGCTTAATAGCGAACAAGCTATTCAAGTGAATATACAAATCATGCGGATATTCGCTAAGATACGTCAATATCTTGCCGACAACACTGAGGTAAAGTTGGAAATAGCCGAAATCAAATATACCATACAACAGATCGCCAAGAAACAGAGAGGTCACGATCAGAATATTGAACTGCTCTTTGAATACATCGACCGCTTGCAGGATACTACACCTTCCCCCTCTTCTAAAAATGTAACAGTGGTAAAGGGATTTGGTGTTGGGAACAAGAAGCAATGAGGAAGTACGAGAAAATAAGCATCATTTCGCAAAAGCAAGATGATTACATTTCACTTACTGATATGGCTAAGAGCCAAATGCAGGAAGCCATTATCATAAAATGGCTCACGCTCAAAAGCACTATAGAATATATTGGCGAATGGGAAGCTTTGTACAATCCCAATTTTAATTATAAAACGCCTATCTTGGCTACGAATGGTTCTGACTATTCTTCTACGATCAAGACCTCCATATATAATTTATAGACTAAATTCCATAATTGATCAAAGTGCATTTCCCGATTATTACATAGCTGTACTGTATCTTCTAGTATATCATGGAAATCCGGATCAATTTGAACGATCTTATCTACGACATCATTCAGATAATCAATTTGAATCTTGACAGACCATTTCTGTATTTCTTCCATTTTGCGCGTGATTTCCTGATCTTCGCTTATTCTATGGAAGACTAAGATGTCAGTAATATTCGCAAATTTATATTTTTTTGAAGCTAACGTGGTCCAAAGCTTATAGTCTTCAGCATATTTATAATCCTGATGATAACAATGAAATATTCCCGCTTTCAAAGGCATTGCCTTGATTAGTTCAGCTTTCATCATCGTAGTCGAATTATTAAAAGGACTGCGGAACAACATCTGCAACAAAATATCTTCATTAGACAAAGGTTGCTCCACATATCCCGCAGATGCTCCGAAAAGCTCCATCCAACCTCCGCATACATCTATTTCAGGGTGAGACTTCATATATTCATATTGGATCTTTAGTCTATCTATAGACATCATATCTTCTGCTTCCATTCTGGCAACGTATTTGCCTTTTGCCGCAGTCATTCCCAAATTCAGCGAACCTATAAAATCATGAACATTGTCTATCAATTGAATACGATTATCTTTAAAAGTTTTGACTTTATCGACTGTATCATCAATAGATCCATCATTGACAATGATAAGTTCAAAATCAGAGAAGGATTGAGTAAGAATACGCTCTATACATTCTTCGATATATAGAGAAGCATTGTATGCAGAAATAACCACACTAATTTCAGGATTGTTCTTTCCCATAATAAACTATATTTTAAAATGTACTGGTCTACGGATTGTGAAGCAGTCCCCGCTCCCTGCAGATATCCGTTTCAAACAACTCTTACTTAGACGAAGAATTTTCGCATTACTAAAATGACAATTTTCCATCACGGGCTACTTGAAAATGATTTCGTAAATAACATTTAGAAAACAGTAAGTCTATATATTTGTTAAACTGCACTGGTTTGAATATGTTATATATCCTATTTTGTTCCTTTAACATGCTCACCACCATTTCGATTCCATCAATTTCAAACTCGGAGACTTTGGCGTTGGTCATCAAGCGTGTAAAATATCTTTCTTCGTCTTCGGAAAGACAAAAACCTAATTTTTTCAAATATTTGACACGAACCAAATTAGCATACTGGGCTTGCTTTAAATGGTGTGCAGAAGATATTTGTTTTTCGTGTCTCCTATATTCCAAGAGCTGTTCCGGTATATTGACGATTTTACCTTTGCGTGCTATATCGCATATCAAATTATAATCCGCAGCATAGTAATACTCTTCACTATAGTAATTAACCTCTTCCAATATCTTTTTATTTAGCATTAGTGTCGGATGGACTACGACATTATTTTTAAGCAATGAGAGCTTGATAAAATCATAACTTTTTGGTGTAGTAAAGCAGGTACTTGAATTACCGACAATTTTAAAAAAACTGCCACAGGCCAGGATGGAGTCATCGCTTTCCATACGTTGAATCTGCGTTTCTATACGATGAGGCAATGCGATATCATCGCTATCCATCACGCATATATATTTTCCCGAAGCAATTTTACAGCCCTCGTTCCTACGAAAATAGTTACCTTTATTTTCGTTAGAATCTATAAAATTTATGCGGGAATCTCTAATACTTCCTATCAGTGAAGCCGTGTTGTCCGTGGAACCATCATTTAAGATGATAAATTCAATGTTTTTGTAGGTTTGAGACAAAATACTTGAAATTGATTCTTCCACATAGACCCCCATATTATATACGGGCATCACAATTGTAACAAGCGGTGTTTTCATAGGCAATTATATACTATTACGATTTAAAATAAAAGTTAAAAGCATAACCATTAGAATTTTAATGACTTAGTCAGGTTAGACCAGATTCGTTTAAACATAGATTGATCATCGGTAATAATCTCCGCATCAGCATAAATACCCGGCTTCAATTTAATCAGGGAGTCTTGGGCTGTTCTTATTAGCGAAACCTTAGAAAAGAAAACACTGTCTTTCATCGGAATATCAGAGATATAGTCTATTTTACCCCTCAGATAACCGTATTCCTGATAAGGGTAACTTCGAACCTTTATCAACACCTCCTGTTTCAGTTTGACTTTTGAAGAGGTGGATTGGGGTATATACATCTCACCGTAATAATCTTCCTTGCCGGGATTAATATAAAACAATTCCTGCCCCGCTGTGACATACTGGTTCTCCTGCAGAAAATTTCCATAAATAAGTTTCCCTTCCTGTGGTGCTGTAAGGATATACTGTTTTTTCCAGTTCTCTGCATCCGAGATAAAACTGTTCAACGCCTGTACAAACATCCTCTCCTGCTCCCATATCTGATTCTGCAGCTCGGATAGCTCCCTGTTCTTGGACAATAGGTTGCCCCGGTTGCTGATAAGATTATTTTCGGTTTGGGGTATGATCTGTAACTTGGACAAGAGCAGAGCCTCCTTCTGCTGCAACTCCAGTGGACTGATTACTTTCTTTTCTGCAAGCAACCTATATTTTTCCAGTTCAGCCTCCGCCAGTTCGAGTTCTTTTTTCTGCAGCTCGTAAGACTGCATGATACGTTCGTTCTGGGCGTTTACATTCGACACCTCATCGTTAAGGAGATTTTTACGTTTCTGATATATTCCCTCGGTATGGATGGCCTTATAATTGAGATAGGCAGAGTAGAAGGACTGATAACTTCCCTGCAGTTCGCCGAGATTCAATGTATTGGGCGGAATAATATTTTCCAGATCATAATTTTTACCATCTGCATTACGGATTTCCTTCACCTTGTTTAAAAGGGTCAGTACATGCCCGTGATCTGCTGTACTCTCGATATACGCGATGCCCTGCTCTGGTTTTACCCATTCTCCATCGGGGACTAACAACCTGATCAGGTTTCCATTGACTTTGTTAACGATGACCTTCGGTGCATTTGTCGTATTGATCTTCAGTGTACCGTGCACTACTTCGGGATACTTGACAAATACAGACAGCCCGATAATCAACATGACCGTGAGCAGCACAAATGAGATCCCTCTTTTCAGCAGCCAGGAGGGTGGCTTGGAAATAATATCCTGTAGATCTTCCGAATGGATATCTTCATCGACCAGTGTTTTTTTTGCCATCTGTTTATGCTCTCTTTAGTTACCCAACTCCAATTGATTTTTGACCAGCTCGTAATATTTACCTTTCAGTTCGGTAAGCTGGTTGTGATTCCCCTGTTCCACGATATCCCCCTTTTCCAGTACAATGATATTATCTGCATTTTTGACCGTGCTCAACCGATGAGCCACAATGACTACAGTCCTGTTGTTGAAGAATGTTTCGAGGTTATCGATAATGACCCGTTCATTGTTGGCATCCAGCGAATTTGTCGCCTCGTCCAGAAAGATAAACTCGGGCTGTTTGTAGACTGCCCTTGCGATCAGTAACCGCTGTTTTTGACCCTGGCTAATGCCCTTTCCCGCTGTACCGATTTTCGTTGCAAGACCAAAAGGCTGCTCGGTAATGAAATCGTCCAGATTGGCGATGCGGATAGCTTCCTGTACTTTTTCAGGTTGCGGCACTTCTTCTCCGACAGCGATATTGTTTTCAATGGTATCGGCAAAGATATGGCTGTCCTGCATGACCATACCACAGGCGGCGCGCCAGGTATGCTGGCTAATCTGATCGAGCCGCTTTCCTCCCACAGTGATTTCGCCTGCTTCGTAATCGTAGAAACGCATCAATAACTTTAAAATAGTAGTCTTGCCGCTACCGCTCATCCCTACGATGGCGGTCGTCTTTCCTTCGGGGAAGGTGAGGTTCAGTTTGTTGAAGACAGGTTCGTTGCCCGCGCCAAAATACCGGAAGGTGAGGTTTTTGATCTCTATATCTTTCTTTTCGGGGATCCACTGCAAGTAATCCTTCTCCAGACTTTCTTCTTCTTCGGTCTCATATATTTCGTTCAGACGTTCCATACTGATCTTGGCATCCTGATAGGACTGCATAAAGCCCAGTAACTGTTGTACAGGATTACTCACCATACCCACGATGTACTGTATGGCCATCATACCCCCCAGTGTAATCTCGCCATCGATTACGGCCTTGGCAGATATGTAGGTGATCAGGATGCCCTTGGCCTGGTTAATGGCCATGGATCCGATGGACTGGTACTGCGAGAGCGCGAGGCTCCTGACCTTGAATTTGAACAACCTGGCCTGCAGGGTCTCCCATCCCCATCGTTTCTGTTTTTCGGAATTGTTCAGCTTGATATCCCTTATACTCTGGATCATCTCGACCATATAGGTCTGGTTGTCCGAAGAAATCTTGAACCGTTTATGATCCAATTCGCGCCGGACTTTCATAAAGGCCAGAATCCATAAGGTGTACAGTACCGTAGCAATAAAGAATATGAGGAAAATAAGCTTGTTATAAATAATGAGCAATCCTCCAAAAACCAGCATATTGACTATCGAAAACAGCGTATTAAGGGTATTGCCTGTCAGAAATGACTCTACCCGCTGCTGATCGCCCATCCGCTGCATCAGGTCACCGTGTGTTTTCAGGTCAAAGAAATTCATGGGGAGCTTCATGATCTTGATCAACAGGTCGGTCAGGATCGAAATATTGACACGCGTACTGATATGCAACATGATCCAGGAACGGATAAAGGAAACTGCCGTTTGCCCGATGAACAGCATCAGCTGCGCAATCAGGATCAGGTTGATAAAGTTGATATTCTTGGTATTGATACCGATATCGACTACCGACTGGGTCAGGAACGGGGTGACCAGTTGCAGGATCGTACCGAGCAACATGCCTAGTAGCAGTTGTATAAAAAGCTTTTTGTATTTATAAAAATAGGTAAATACCTTACTCCATTTCAGTGCAAGCTGGGGCTCTTCCTCGTCAAGCTGGTAAAAATCAGGGCCAGGGCTCAACAGCAGGGATAATCCCTCATGCAGTTCTTTCGTGGAAAACCAGTTTCTGCTGAATTCTTTTTCATCATAGGAAACCAATCCGGTCGCGGGATCGGAGATATAGTAGCGTCCTTTTTTGATTTTATACAGGACGACAAAATGGTTTTGGTTCCAGTGCAGGATGCAGGGCAATTCGACTTCACTGAGCTGTTCCAGACTTAGCTTGACACCATAAGTACGGAAACCCAGCTTTTCTGCGGCTTCGGAGATACCCAACAGGTTGACCCCATTTTTGGTGGTCTGGCAGAGCTTACGGATCTTGTGGATGGATACCAGCTGTCCGTAGTATTTGAAAACAATACGCAGGCAGGTGGCACCACAGTCCATCTGATCCATTTGCTTATAATGAGGGAAGCGTTTCAGCACGTTTTGTAATTTAAATTAGTACCGATGCCTTTTCGCCATACTTTACAATTTCAAATGATTTCACATTCGTAAAAAGAGTAAATAGCAGTTTCTTTCCTTCTGCTCCCGCCCAGCAATCCAGTTCAAATGGTAACGTCAGATTATCTCGATCAAAATTATGTACTAAGTTAGACCAGCAGTCTATTTCACTGATAGGATTTACATTTACCGTTTCCCTTCTGCCATTTAATAATTTACTTAATCTACTCACCCAATGAGGATTATCATACTGTTGCACACATAGTAACAACTTCGCTATATCTAGTGTATGTACATCTAAATTTTCGGCTTCCTCCAAAAAATCAAGGACTTTCTCGATTGTTGTATAGAAAGCCTCTTCAACCAAACTTTCGCTCACACACGTTTTTGTTAGAAAACTGTATTTTACTACTATTTCAACCTTGTCGGATATAGTGGCATTGGAAACCGTGCCCTCCAATAAAAAAGCGTTCAATTTTTCCAATAACAATTTCATGGATTCAAAATGTACAAATCTGCGATAGAAATGAGCAGTCGGAGCCTTATTCACCAAGCGTTGTTGGTAATAGGTAATGAAATCTAATACCTTGTCAACACTTGTGTCTTTTTCTAAAATTTCTTTTATAGCGAGCTTATAAATGGCATCATCTATATCTTCCAAAATTTCGTCCGGATCACCACTCATAAACTCTTTATCGATCAGGAATGCGATTAGCCATCCCAACCCCAGTAACCCCCGCTCGAAACCATAATCTTCACTTTCAACAACTTGCTCTGCCCATTCGTCCAACAGTTCGCTTAATGAATCCTCCCCTTCGGCTAATACGTAGCTCGAAAAAATATCAAATGTTGTATCTTCTTTCATAATCAGGTTTTATAAGATATTAAACACGGCCGGAATCTGTAATACAATACCCTCTTGTGGTGTCAGATCACCTTCAAACAACGTATCGATTTGAGTATTTCTTTCTGTTAATATTTCTGAGAAATTTATTAGAAAAATAAACTTGTCTTCTTTTGATTCAAGGATATTGAATTTGCCTTTGTTTAATTCCAACAATTCCATATCCAATATTTTAGAGAACGTTTCCACAAATAAACTGTCGACTTTATAAATATTTTGTACTTTGAACGATAGCCATTCCATATTTTTTGTGGTGGCATCCCCTAACATATTAGCAACAGCAGAAATATCCGGCATATACTCCAATGGCAGCCATAATAATTGCCGGTATCCTTGTGCGATTACATGCTGCAGTTTTTCTTTATTCTGAATGGTATTATCGGGAGTAATTTCACAAGTTATTTCTTGTGCATATAGATATACATCGATATCCAGATTCTTTACAATATACTTTTCGAAAAGCCGCCAGGATTCCAATCTTTCCGGGTTTAGTATATCTGTATGCACCACTATGCAGGATTCTGAGTAGGATTTTCGACTTGCGTCCAGCTCTTTTTTCCTATCACGGATAAGTTCCACAATTTTATAGCTACAATTGGTATCCGGAATTTCCAGCAAAGTATCATCATACCAGGGCGTATAATTCAAATACTCCGTCTTTTTGAAAAACTTGTCTTTTTCTTTGATATTACCCGAATAATGTTGGATAGCCAATCTTTCCCAATCTTCGATCGGATTGTACGGCCATGAGAATGCCATTTCGGGATGTATTTCCACTTGCTTATTTTCCAGCCACAGGTTCCAGAGCACAGCCCACATATCCGCACACCAGGCTTGGATACCTCGTTTTTTGCTACGAAATTCTTTTTTGTCTGGGTATTCTTTCTCCCAAAGTTGTCGGTTATAATCCCGCATGGCGATAAACAACTCCTCAGCATCCCGCTCTATCTTCGCCCAAAAATCAGCAGTTATACCTTTGAGAATATACTGCGCTCCTCCGGTCTGCTTGTTTTCCCGGATAAGCCTATCTTTCTCCATTCCTACTATGGATAGCATGCGGTCGAGCATATTTTCATCACTTGTAGATCTTATGTAGTTAATATCCAAATAATTTCGGGTGTCGGAGACATAGCAGGTATCATTTTCTTCCACATTGTCAATATGGGGAATCCGTGAAAACAAAATATCCGAATCATGGTACATCAATGTTCTATCCTTTAGCTCGGGGTATGCAGTGAAATGTTGCCGGAGTATATTGGGACGGACCGAAGATGTATATTCAGGCTTGTCGCGCTGGTCTTCGTAGACAAAAAAAGTCGCCAAATGTGCATTGTCCTTCATGAATTGTTCAAAATTTGGGTTTAACCCCAATACTTTGCTATAAGCTGCCAATACCTGGATATTATCTCTTGAAATACCCAAATCCCGTAGGTTTCGCAATTGGATTTCCAATTGCCAGATAAAATAAGTCGTATCGGGTTGTGCGGATATATATATCATTGTCCAAAGATTAATTTTTTAAAGCGGCTAATCTGAGCTGAACGTGTTTTTCCATCTAAACTGTTTTTTATGTTTCAGACAATAGATTATATCTATTAAAGTATCCTCTATCCGATGCACATTTTTAATATAAAACTACTGATTCTTAAAATCATCCATCAGATACCACAAGCTATATGGATTGTCAGGATAGTGTGAGATCAGCTCAAGGTTTTAAAACATGTTATAGGTCAAAGATTTCTGAAAGTTTATCTTTAAGCTTTGAAAAACCCTCAAAGCCAATAACCTTTAAAATGATTTGTCCTTCTCTGTCTATCAGTATAAATGTGGGATATGCACGTATATCATATTTTTTTATAAGATTATTGTAATTATTAAATTCCCATGGCTCTCTGATATGATGCCAATTCATGTCATGTTTTTTTATCAGTGACTTTAGCTTGGGAACGTCGGCATCCTTATCAAATGCTATACTTACAATTTCAAACTTATCCGAATAAGCAGCTGCTAAATTTTTTAAAGCCGGTATACTCTCGACACAAGGCTGGCACCAGCTCCCCCAAAAATCCAACAAGGTGTATTTTCCTTGAAAATCAATCAGTTGCACATTCCTTCCAGTTATCAAATCCTGTCTTTGGAAATCAGGAGCAAGAGCAGAATATCTCCCGGTATAGATGAATTTTAATTTATTTCCATCCAGCTCGACCTTATACCTCCCTCTATCTACAATGACGGTGTCACCAACGTAATACATACCTGCTGCTTGGAGAGAGTCTCTTATTTCTTTAAAAACAAACGAAACCTTCCTGCGTCCTTCTCTATCTAGTAAATATTCCTTTAACCTGACAGTATACTCTTTGCCGTCTACAATAAAATATCCTTCTTTATACCAGGCTTCGGTAAAGGTGTACTCCGGTTTTACACCTCTAATCGTCACTCTATTGTCAAAGGCTCGAAGTTGGTAAGGTATATATGAAATCGAAGTGTCACTATTTACTGTCTGTCTCCTACGGATAGGTACGATAGGGTAAGAAGATGTCTCTGGAGTAAATCTGTGTACGACATTGTTGGTAAAGTCAAAATCGAAATCTTCATCAATGCAAATTTTTCTATTAGATACACTATCCGCAGTCATCAATACGAATAAGGAATCTTTGAGATATGATATATGTGTATTATCATTACTGAACGTTATGAAGAAGAGTGACGATGTATCGCCTTTGTTAGTGGTATTATATCTAAATTTTTTTAGCAAAAGAGGGTTTGCTTTACTTAAGGGGTGTACAACATCTCCTATTTTCCCTAAACCAATTCTTTCTTCCAAACCTACGGAGAAGTCTTGCGACATTGAAAACTGCACAGACAAAAAAACAGTGAATATTATACAAACAAAAGATCTCATTTCTTATTATTACTTGATTATAAAGTTCATTATTGAATGAAATACTGGCAAAGTCCCCTTTACCAGTATTTCTTTTTGCTACAAATGTGATTTTGACATTCTATTGTTCTTAGAACCCATTTCACTTTTAAGTTGAAATAGGTATTGGCTCGCAATTTGAATCATTATTACAAAGAACATTGGAGCCATTTCCACATACTACGCCTACATCATCTATAGCTGAACATGGAGAACAATCAGCAGTAACATCGTATGATTGCTGATTAGAATCAATTATCCTGTAACCAGAAGGACAAGTGCACGTAGCTGAGCAAATTGCCGGAACAGTGGTTTCGCCACTATATCCCCCCAATACATTCCTCAACTGTGTTCTGGACAGTTGCTCTACCTCTTTGATGTTGAGGTTTTTTAGACTGATCTTCTTGTTCATTAATTTGTGTATTAATTTATAATTGATGTTCGCTCACTCCGGAACTTTTATCGCACTAACTTTTATTTTTCAAGTTACGAAACCGACCTGAAAATAGAGACTATTATACACCAACACCCCCTTCCAATACACGAACGCACTATTTTGCCTCCAATAGATTCTTCAAAGGTAAAAGAGACCTTTTTCTGATTAATAAGATTCAATATATGGATCTGATGCTACGACGGATTACCAGTTGCCAGATAAAGTAGATGCAATCGGGTTAGACAAATAGGTAAAGCATGTCAATCTAATCAAATCGGGCAGTTTTAATTTGATTTACAATAAATCCAAAATTATTTCCATTTGAAATGATTTCGCCTTTTTGGTTCAAGAGTATATAATACGGTATACCTAATATTTCGAAATTCTCTTTTAAGAAATTGTAATTGGTGTCTGCTCACTCCGGATTGCTTGAATTCCCACATTACACCACTTCAATACAACCAACATCAATTGGCTAGCATTAACTCATCTAGTTTCTGTTTTACATGATGAAAATCATGTAGTCCACAGCTTCTATAAACTATTTTGCCTGACTTATCAATAATGACTGAAGTAGGATAACAAGAAATACTATATTGATTATCAATACTCAAAGGCTTATCATATTCTGTAAAAACATGTAGCCAATCCATATTTTCTTTTTCTATAATACTCATCATCTTCTCAAATTTTCCCCTTTTATCACATCCGACACTTAAAATGACTAAGCCTTTGTTGTGATAGGTTGAATGTAATTCTCTGATTTTTGGTATTAGTTCAATACAAGGGTGACACCAAGATCCCCAAAAATCAATTAAAATATAATTGCCTTTTAATGAATGTAAATCAAAAATTTCACCTGTGATTGTTTTGCTAACAATATTTTTAGCAAATTCATTTTCCCTAACTCCATATATCGGCCCCGAAATACTTTGATAACTAATCCAAGACTTCTCAAGATATGGTGATACAGAATCGATCACAAATTGTGTTCCGTCTACAACAATTGTATCATGTAACCTATGAGGGGGATTATGCTTACTTGGCTTAAAAAATTCATCACCCTCTCGAACGATATAACAGCTAAACATACTCTTGGCATGAAATGCTGACACCTGCCCCCGAACAAACAAATGGTAAGTATTTCCTAAAACGTTAAAATTTGCCACTCGATCGTAATTCGACTCAACAAACAAATGCCAAATAGAATCCTGAACGTTCGGGTAATTAGCTACACGATTAAAAACCACTGGTTTCAATAGAATTTCTTTTTCCATACCTGGATATTTGACTTGGATCGCGGGTATAGCTCGCATAGTGCTATCTTCACGTTCCTTTTGATTACTTTGAATATCCGAGTCAAAAGTATAAACATACTCATCTTTCAGGTCTCTGTCAAAGTCCGTATCAAAGATTACCTGCCGTTTGCCAGAATTTGTTACTCCGTAAAAAATCATTAACGGAGGCAATTCATTTGAAAAAGAATGTATCTTAACCTTGTAGCTTTCGATATCTGTTGGGATATTACTTAGTTTTACCGAATCTGGAGCAATCCAAGTAACCGTACGAGATCCAGAAAAAACCAAACTATCGGTTAAGTTTGTCAGTTTAACAACAATGCTATCTTGTGCTAAAGCCGTCAATGGAAAGAAGTACAGAAAAAGGATGAAAATCTTTTGCATATATCTATCTTAATATAAGAACTGACTTTTAGGATCTTAGGTCCATAAGTCAGTCCAATTTAGTCAATTCAACGTACTAACACTTATATGATATACCGTCACATGCAATAGAAATCACTTGTACACCTTCATCATTATGCGTTTTATGAGTACAATCTCCTGTCGGCGAAGTACACGAGTATAATCCACTAGGGCAAGTTACAGTACAACTACCTGGACTTTCTGTCCCGGTTGCGTCAGTCTCAGTTGGCCCTGTACCTCCGGTAAAGCCCCCCAATACATTCCTCAACTGTGTTCTGGACAGTTGCTCTACCTCTTTGATGTTGAGGTTTTTTAATGAGAATTTTTTATTCATCTCTATAAAAATTTATGTTTAAATTTGTAATCTGCTCACTTCAGATTACTTGGTTTAACGCTGAAAGAGAAATTGTGAGCTCTCTTTGCCCGGGTCTGCTTGCAATCTGCCCGGGCATCTTTTTTTTCTACGTCTAGAAAAAGCTCTTTAACTCTGCTATACGGTAGTTCACCGCCATTGATAAATACGGTGGGCGCAGCACGTATAGTTTATCGCGCTAACTTTTATTTTTCAAGTTACGGAACCGACCTGAAAATAAAAACTATTATACACCAACACCCCCTTCCAATACACGAACGCACTATTTTGCCTCCAATAAATTCTTCAAAGGTAAAAGAGACCTTTTTCTGATTAATAAGATTCAATATATGGATCTGATGCTACGACGGATTACCAGTTGCCATATAAATTAGATGCAATCGGGTTAGACCCGATAGGTAAAGCATGTCAATCTAATCAAATCGGGCAGTTTTAATTTGATTTACAATAAATCCAAAATTATTTCCATTTGAAATGATTTCGCCTTTTTGGTTCAAGAGTATATAATACGGTATACCAAATATTTCGAAATTCTCTTTTAAGAAATTAGGGGTTGATAAAAGGCTTAACCAGGGAAGACTATCCTTTTGTACAGATTCTACCCATGCTTCTTTGAATGTATCAATGCTTATTGAGACAAAAGTTGTTTGAGACTTAATTTGTTCAAATATCTGTTTGTAATATGGAACGCTATTTCTACAAGGAATACACCATGACGCTCCAAATATTAATAATGTATAGGTATTATCAGTCAATAGTGTTTTGATCGTTAACTTATCTCCTGACATAGTTTCCAACTTATTGTTAACTAAAAAGTCTCCTTTAGATTTTAATTCAACCTCTGCCTTGATTTCACGTTGAATGATCAATCCCTTATCACTATTCCGAAGTCTATCCGTAAAACTATTGAAATACGATAAAACATTCTTTAGAGAAGTCCCATGAGTCTCATGAAACAAAAACTCCAATAAATAGAAGGAATCAGTATAGGGTGGTACAAAAACATGATTGATAGTATCTTTATAATCTTTCAATTCAATTAAAGAATGCCCTCTACGATAATTAAATATATTTTTTTGCATATCAAATTGACTCTTATCTGATTTTATTACCAGACTAAATTTTGTTGATATAACTGTATCCGTCACACTTTGTATTCTAACTGGGGTTGAATAAAAATCAAATTGTGGGTTGCTATGATATGATTTTTCATGAATTTTATAAGACAAACCCTCTCTGTTAAGATAAGTTATATCCATAGAAGCAAAAGATCCCTTTATTATTTTATTTCTATAATACAATTTATGCTTAGGTGTAAGTCGGACCGTATCCCTAACTGTGATGACTTGACTATAGCCTGAACTACCCAAATTTGGATCATATTTGGCTTTGGTAAAAGTAAGTACTAAAAGACTGTCTATATGCACATGTGGTAAGTGGGCTATAAGCAAATAGTTGTTCCTACATCCATAATTAAGTAATAATATAGTTATTAAAACAATAATCTGAACTATTTTTAATTGCTTCATAATTTATACTTGATATTTTATTCTTCCGAAAAGTAGAGATTGCAAAGTTGCAATCTCTATTAATTATAATCCAGGATACTACCCCCAACAATTACTTAATGTCGCATAGCTAGCTGCATCTACCACATCACAATAACAAGAAACGGTAGTGCCAGAAATTTCCATTGTACATTTTCCTGTTTTAGAATGCACCACTCCTTCACTAGTCCATATTGCTGTGCACGCCTCGTCGTGCCTTTACGTATAGCCACACTCTCTATACCGTATTCCGACAGCACATCTTTGATACTTAATAAGGAAGGCGAATCGACGTGTGCCTCTATCGCATTCGCAAGGTACAATTGTGTGTGTCTTATATGAAAAAAGTCAAGTATCTTGGTACAAACGAGTAATCCGTCACTTTGACGTTTAGGTTTGGGTCTATACATATTGATTCGGTTTATTATATAATCGTATCGTTAAAAAAATTAAGTCCTGACACATTGATAACCTATCATTGTACCGCCAACTTTTGCTTTACCCCAAGTTGCGAAATCTACCTGAAAATAAAAATCAAAATACACCAACGCTATCTCCTAGTACACGAATGGCAATTTTCAAAGCTTAAGTCTGTTTCGTAGTCACCTTCTCTTTGGATGACTGATCTGCAGTTGCTCGATATGATAGGGTCATGTGCTTATTAACTTATCGAACATTGCAGATAACCATCGATATAACCGCAAGAGCCTACTTTACAATCTGATGTTGTACAGTTGTGTCCTATATTTTCACATCTTACCGTGCAGCCAGGAATTGTAATCGAATCAGATGTTGACATAAACCCGCCTAGCACATCTTTTAGCTGTGAACGGGATAATTGTTCGACCTCGCTCAGGTTAAGGCTTTTCAAAGAAATTTTTTTCATAATTATTTTATTTATTTGTAATCCCTCAAATATTTGCTTAATATGGCAACTAGAAAACTAAAATACACCAACGCCTGCTCTCAGTACATGAAACTCGCCATTATGATGACAAAACGAACAAAAATAATTTTGATGCACTTAGGAATATGGGCGATATATTGGTGTGTGGAATTATTAAAGCTCTCCTTTGCTTTCAATAACGTTTTTATTGAAAGGAATTTACTAACCGAAATAATAATCAATCTGTTATCGGGCACGGCATTTTTCTATGCTCTGATCTTATTTGTTTTTCCACCAAAGGCAGATCGTATACAGGTGTTTCAACTGCTTTGGCGACTGGCACTGGCATGGCTGGTGTGCATGGCACTCCGGCGCTGCGGCATACTATTGATGGCAGAATGGATAGACTTCAAAAGTCCGGTTGTTACCAATCTCAAGTTTTTTTTCGTAAGTGGCTTCGATCTCTTTACCCGATTTGGGATATATGCAGCTTTGATCTGGTTTTTCCGCAGACAAGGAGAGCTACAGAAACAAATGCTTCAAAAAAAGCTGGAAGAAGAGAAACTGAAACACGAATTGCTGGAAACGAAGCATGCTGTTCTGAAAGCGCAGATCAATCCTCATTTTTTATTTAACATACTCAATTTCATCCATTCAAAAGCAATTTCTGCTGATGACCATGTCATTGACAAAACGGTGCTGCTGTTGTCGGATATATTGCGCCATTCGTTGCAGGATCACAAAAGTGATCATCCCGTACTGGTTAATGACGAGCTGCTGCATATCAAAAAATTAAACGAGCTGAACAGCTTGCGTTTTAACGGGAAGTATTATTTTAATATCATAGACGAGGGCGCTGCATATCAAAATAAAATCCCCGCTCTTATACTGTTGACATTTTTTGAAAACGCCATGAAATATGGTATTTTTAATGACCCGCAATATCCTGTCGTATTGCATGTAAAGCAATCGCCAGACCTATTGGAAATTGATATGAAAAATAAAATAGATAATACAACATCAACAAATAAGAAAGAGCGACACGCCATAGGTAAACGCTATATCAACAATATATTGGATAAATTTTACAAAAATAATTGTATATTAGAATACCATAACGATGGTGTGTTTTATATCGTGAACCTAAAAATTATCAAAGAATGATTAACTGTATCATCGTAGATGATGAAGAGCACGCCCTTGAGGTAATCCGGAATTTTTGCAAAAAAATACCTTATCTTAACATCATAGGCGAATTTAGCAACCCGCTCAAGGCTGTCTCATTTATAAATTTACATAGCAGCGAAATAGATTTGGTCTTTCTGGATATAGAAATGCCTCACTTTTCTGGAATTGATTTTTTGAAGGCTTATTCTTTTTTTCCGAACGTTATTATGGTAACAGCTTATACCGATTTTGCGCTAGACTCCTATCAATATGGTGTAGTAGATTATCTGCTCAAGCCTTTTTCTTTTGATCGATTCTCCATGGCTATCAACAAAGTACGCGAAAAGCAGAAAAAAAATAAGGCTATTTTCAAAAATATACAGGAAGAAGAAAGACATATACTCTATCTAAAAATGGAACGAAACAAATACATCAAGCTAACGTACGCAGAAATAAAACATATCCAAGGTGCAAAAAATTATACCGTCATACAAACAGCAACGGAAGCAATTGTCGCATCCGAAAGATTGAATGAGCTGGAACAGCTGTTGCCTCCAAATTGTTTTCTTCGGACACACAAGTCCTTTATTATCAATATGGATCATTTTGAATCTCTGAAAGGGAACCGTATCCAATTAAAGGGTACAGATGACGATCTCCCTTTAGGCGCTACTTATCGTCAGGGTTTTCTGGATTATATCAATGAACAAATGCGATCAACAGTGGAAAAGAAACTTGCAAAATAAATTCTATATTGCATCCAACTTCAATCGCAATGTACACTTCTGAACTGAAATCAACGCACCGACCCAAAATCTACCACACGTCATTATGTGTTGGTATCTTTCTATTTTTTCATCAGATAACTTTCGGGCAACAATCTATTGATATTAACCATGCGTACGCAATCTTAGACCAACAGAATATTGATCTTAAACAAGCGCATGTCCAACTCCTGCTCTCGCGACAGGACCATACAGATGCAAAAAACAGTATACTGCCTACACTCTCTCTGGGAGCAGGTCACAACTACAATCTAGGACTTGCCTTCGACCAGATAGCAGGTCAGCTCGTTACCGGAAACAGATGGTCTAACAACGCAAATGCCAGTGTCAGAATGAATGCAACATTATTTCAGGGTTTCGCCAGAAGTAACCAGCTTAAAATTGCGCTGCTTGATATAGAAAGCAGCGAACTGGAGGTCAGCCGGTTGAAAAAATCACTACGCCTGGATCTACTCTCCCTCTACTTCGATGCTATTGTAAACCAGGCTTTGCACCGTTCCAGCCTCGAACAGCTCAATTACTCCAGAGCGCAGCTCGAACAACAGAAAATACAGTTTGACATGGGCACCAAAACATTGGTAGATGTATCGCTGGCAGAGAGTCAGGTCGCTACAGATGAACTGAATGTGCTCGTGAGCAGAAATACGTATGAAAGCAAGACGCTGGATATACAACGACTGCTAGACCTCGCCTACACCGACAGCCTCATATTGGCCACGCCGGCATTGGAACTACTCGATGCCGATTATGGCTCAAGCACATCTGTTAATGCTGACCCAAACATACAACTGAGCTACGTACGGATCAAACAGGCAGAGATCGGTCTGAAGAATGCAAGGAACGGCTATTACCCAACCTTAAGTTTTTCAAGTGGATATGGCACAAACTATTCCTCGGAACGCAATGACTATTTAACCGGTCAATTCATGCCCTTTTGGAATCAGGTAAACCAAAATAAATCACTATATCTTGGCCTGTCGCTGAGTATGCCTATATTCGACGGATTCAAAACAAAAGGCAGCATTAACAGAGCCAAGCTTACGCTTGATTTACAGAAAAGAGAGCTCGACAAAACCTTAAAAGATCAGGAGAAGATCTTATTGATGGCCCGGCAAGAGTACAGCAGGTCGCACAAGGAATATCAGGTGGTACAGACGCAGAGCCTCAGCCTTAAAAAGAGCTTCGAGGCCATGAAGGAACGGTACGACATAGGCATGGCTTCGTCCATGGACTATTCAAAAGCTTTGCTGGATTATAATATTTCGGAATTCAATCTCATCCGGGCAAAATATACCGTATTGTACAATCAGGAGATTTTGAAAGTATTAACGGACTCGTATTAGGCACTTATCCCTAAACAGTTTCCTGCCTATCGGCTTTTTTAAAAACCCAATATTTCTGTAATGTAAAATTGAAACCCAGTGACACCACAAGCTCTACCATCAATCGTGTAATTTTGTAGTCAATACCTGTTAATGTGGACAACAAGGGAGTTCCCTGGGATTTTAATATGATACTTCCAATAACTACTATGATGAATTTCCATAATTGACTCGCAACAGGAGCCTCGTCTTTTTTGAAGGTCCAAAAACGGTTAATGGTAAAATTGACCACCGCCCCTATGGATCCTGATATCACAATAGAGGTACTGATCGCAAAACCAAGAATCTCCTTACAAAAGAGCATAATCCCATAATCAACCATTCCGCCTGCAAAAGCAGATAACTGGGCTTTAAGGAACTCCTTTATTTTTGACATCATTTTTATTGATTGTTCAATTTATGCTGTTTTTCATCAGCATCCCTAATATCTCCCAAATCCAGAAGCTTTTTGGTATCACCAAGATTTATAAAAAACAAAGCAATACAAATCAAAATCACCAAGTAATTAATAGAACCCGGAATGATGACTTCTACAAGCAGAACAATGGAAATAATAACCCTAATCTCGGTAGGTCCTAAAAGTCCGGCATCTATCGTGTACTTATCGGTGATTTTATACCGCAACTGAGAAATAATCATCGCCCAACCGTACAATGCGACCAATGCAAATCCGGAATACTTAAAATCTCCGGGTGCATAAAACACATACCCCAGACCAATGAAGACCGTGCTTACCCAGTCCATAATAATGTCTAGCGCAAAACCGTACCATTTGCGCGATTTATTTCGATAAAAGGCGATCCTACCGTCTAATGAATCACCAAACCATTGTACAAAAAATCCAACAATACCGAGCAACAGATAATTCAGATGGACGTACTCCGCTAAAAGAAAACTTACTAAAATCATAAGTGACCCTAAAAAACCAATAGCCGTTAATCCATCCGAAGACAGCGCATTGGGAATACGCGGCACCAGATATGAAATAAATTTTTGTTCGGGATTACTCAATATATTCGTACGCTTTCTGTCTTGAAAAAGCTTCTTATTAATCTTCTGACTACTCATTATTTACAGTTCTTACAACCAATTATTTTTCTTGTACCAAAGAAGACTTTCTCCTAGTCCCTCTTTAAGATTATACTTCGGATTAAAACCCAGTTTATTTTTAGCCTTCGATATATCACAGCCCCAATTTTCTGCGGTCAACTCATTCAACCGTTCGGGATAAATAACAGGCGTTCTCTTCGAATGCTTATAAATGGTTTCGGATATTTGAGCAACTTTTTTAACTATGCCAAAGGGGATATGAATACGAAGCAGCTTTCTACGTAGTGTCTCCTTGAAAATATCCGCCATTTCATATTTAGAATAGATGTTGCCATCGGTGACATTATAAAACTGTAGTCCCTCCTGAGGCACCACACACCCTTTTAACAACACATCCACTAAATCCTTTACATAGATAAAACTGAGCTTTTGGGGTTTTCTGCCAATATACGGATCCAACCCCTTATTCATCGTATCAAAAAGAATAAATAAATCCTTTTCGCGCGGGCCATACACTGCAGTGGGACGAAATACAGACAGCGGTCTATCCGAAAAATCCGCTTTAATCATCTGTTCTGAAGCACACTTACTGCGGCCATATACCGTTACCGGGTTGTAAGGTGTTGATTCGTCAATAAGCCTGTCGCTGGCATAAGCAATGGGGCCCACTGCGGCCAGACTGCTCACATATACCAACCTTTCCAATGGCATATCTGCAGCGAAGGCCGCTTCAAGAATATGCTGTGTGTACCCTACATTAACGTCCAGCAACATCGTTTCCTCTTTTGCTTTGGTCAATGCAGCAGCATGAATGATATAGTGATATTGATATTCTTCGAATAACTTCTTCAATGCGATGACAGAAGAAAAATCAGGAAATACAAATTGATCCACAAAAGATTCAATCTCCGTGATATTACTCGAACGCCGAACTGCAGCATGCACTTCGAAATCCAGATTCTTTGCTGCTTCGACCAGATGAGAACCAACAAAGCCACTAGCCCCCGTAATTAAGATTCTTTTCCTCATACCGCTTTTTCATAGAGGCGATACTGCTTATATAATCTTCCGTTGATTTGTTCAATAGCATGATTCATCATGTAATTATGCTCCAGCATCCATGAGCACTCTCCTCTTTCTATCCCATAAAGACCGGCATTTTTGATAATTCTGCCATATAAACAGGCTTCTATGCCCATTTTCCGGTAATCTTCGAGTACCCCCAGCATCATCACCCGCAAAGACTTTATTTTCTTTTTACCAAACAGCAGTTTAAAAATTCCTGTCGGAAGTAATCTCCCTCTTTTTATATGAATTAATATCTCATTAATATTCGGAATCCCTACCGCAAAACCAACAATCGCATTATCCTTTTCTGCAATAATGCAAAAACGAGGGTCTACGATCATTTTCAGATCTTTCGCGACATAGGCAAACTCTTCATCGGTCATCGGTACAAAACCAAGGTTCTTATCCCAAGCTTTATTGTACACCGATTTTATCTTTGCAGTTTCATTCTTAAAATCTTTTAAGTTGATAAGCCGCAACCTGATACCGGATCTGTTTAAACGCTCTTCCAGACGATCCATTAACTGTACCGAACGCAAACTGGCCTGCGCTGTTGGTATATCATAAGCTCTTAGGTCTACTTTTTTTGCAAATCCAAAGTGTGCTATTAAATCGCTATAATATGGATAATTATAGGGCATCATCGCTACCGGAGGCATTTCAAACCCTTCAATCAAAAGCCCACAGGTTTCATTTGTAGATTGGTTAATGGGTCCGACCACGGTATCTCCCCCCTTGGCCTTTATCCACGCTATTGCAGCCTCAAATAAAGCATCCGCAACTCTTTGGTCGTTCACACTATCAAAGAAACCGAACTGGCCTTCATTCACCTGGTTAAATGCATTGTGATTCACGTTCCAGAATGCGCCAATCCTGCCTACGATTTTATGATCTTCGTACGCAAGAAACAATTGTGCCGATGAGTGCTTATAGAAAGGGTGCTTATCCGGATTCAACAAATCATCTTGCCCAACAAACAACTCCGGGACATAATTAGGTTCCCCCTTATACAAATCATGCGGAAAATCTATAAATTCCGCACGTTGTTTTTTTGTTTCTACCGGGATGATTTCTATCATAGCGATTAGCTAATAAAGGTTTCGACCTCTAACGTTTTAAATACTTTAGCCATTTTATCAACAGCTTCATCTATCTGGTCGAACGTATGTGTCGCCATCAATGAAAAACGGATCAAAGATTCTTCTGCAGGTACAGCTGGTGCAACAACAGGATTCACAAAGATACCATCATCCTGAAGCATCTTGGTAACATAATATGTTTTATCGTTGTTACGTACAAAAACAGGAAGGATAGGACTTTCTGTCGCTCCCAGGTCAAATCCATTTTCTAACAAAAGACTTTTAGCATAATTCGTATTCGCCCACAATCTTTCGATGTGTTCCGGCTCTGTCTGAATAATCTCTAGCGCCTTCAACGTCGAAGCAACAGAAGCAGGTGTCATACTCGCGCTAAACATCAATGACCGTGCGGAGTGTTTCAAATATTCTATCGTGTCTCTATCTGCCGCCACAAAACCACCCAAAGAAGCAAAAGATTTACTAAAGGTCCCCATAATCAAATCAACCTTATCTGTCAATCCAAAATGGCTTCCCGTACCTGCGCCCTTTTCACCGATCACTCCCAAACTGTGCGCATCATCACAAAGGATAGCCGCGTCAAATTCTTCGGCAACATTTACCAATTCAGGAAGCTTTACAATATCGCCTTCCATACTAAATATACCATCCGTAGCAATAAACTTTAAGCTATCTTCCGGCAACCGAGAAATCTTAGCACGCAAATCTTCCATGTCATTGTGTGCATATTTTATAACTTTAGAGAATGACAGACGGCTACCATCAATGATGGAAGCGTGATCCCGTTCATCCAACAAGATATAGTCGTTTCTACCTGTAAGACAAGACAACGGGCCTAAATTAGACTGAAATCCGGTACTAAAAAGTATGGCAGCTTCTTTCCCAACAAAATCTGCCAGTCTTTCTTCCAGCTCCACATGAATATCTAATGTTCCATTTAAAAAACGGGAACCGGCACACCCTGTACCATATTTCGCGAGTGCATCCTGTGATGCCTGGATAATCCGCTTATCCGTAGTCAATCCTAAATAAGAATTTGACCCGAACATCAAAACCCGCTTTCCATCAATCAACACCTCCGTATCTTGTTTAGATTGAATAGGCCTGAAATAAGCATATAAATCATTCGACTTGATACGCTCTAGTTCCCCGTTTAGAAACTTTGATGTTCTTTCACTTAACTTTCCCTTGCTCATGCTATAGGTGTTTCTTTTTGTTGTGATAATACTAAAAAGCTTATTCTTCTTTTACTTTTTGACTAAACCTTATCAAATGTCAAAATTGAAAAAAAACAAAACAACATATACTATTTTAGCTTCAAAAAACACGTTGAGGCTGTACCAATCAGCTAACGAGAAATAATTTAGACTAAAATAAGTACATTTTGTAGATTATAAAAATCGGTGCAAACATACAAAAACTCAAGATATTTTGCATAGCCGAAAAACCATATAAATCTCATAAAATTAAATTATTGTTAACACAACTCCAATAGAAGAATGAATAAAAAGTGAATAAATTTCGAAAATCATTACATTTGTCCTCATTTGCAATAAAACATGGCTATATCTTCACAAATCAATATTAAAAATAAAAGGGCATCATTTGAATATCACCTGCTAGATAGATATGTGGCGGGCATTCGGTTATTGGGAACAGAAATAAAGTCTATCCGCGAAGGAAAAGCAAATATCAATGACAGCTTTTGCGCCTTTTTTGAAGACGGATTGTATATACGCAACATGCACATCGCAGAATATTCTTTTGGTTCCTTTTATAATCATGAGTCAAAACGAGACCGTCAATTGTTGCTGAACAAAAAAGAACTAAAAAAAATCAAGGCAAAAGGGGAGGAAAAAGGATTCACCATCGTCCCGTTGCGCATATTTATCAATGAAAGAGGATTTGCAAAAGTAGAAATTGCCGTAGCGCAGGGTAAAAAAGACTTTGACAAGCGTGATACCATTAAAGAACGGGATAGCAAACGGGAACTTGATCGCGTAATGAAGCGATAACAAGACATTTAGAAGAAGTTTCCTTTTCGCATTATTCTATTCATCGAGCGCAAGTCCTTCCAGAACCGGAATCGGTTGTTTATTTTGATCTAGCGCCACAAAAGTAAACATGCCTTGAATAGCTAATTCGCGTCCTTCTTCGTCCATCTTTTCTAAATAGATTTCTACCTTTACTTTTACGCTTGTGCGTCCGATACTATCCACCCGCGCAATAGCTTCAATGATACTTCCCGAGGGTATAGCTTTTTCGAAATTAATCTTATCTGACGACACGGTTACCAACGTCTTTCTACAAAATCTCGTGGCAGCCATAAAAGAGACTTCATCCATTATCGCCATTGCTTTGCCACCAAATAAAGTATCATGGTGATTGGTTAAAAAAGGAAATACGGTTGTACAAACACGGGTCTCAGACTGATCAATCTTCTCTTCTAATGTCATTATATTAAAATTTTTAGGTAAAGCTAGTGTTATCCACATCAATCCCAATACCTTTCAGCAGTAGAGAAGCATTAAAAACCGTACATTGCCCATCTTTCAGTTTATAGTCAAATAACATTTCTCCTTCCTTTATCCGGATATCAAAATGATAATTTTGAAGAATAGATGGATATTCACCTTCTAAAGTAGCCAATTGCAAATCATGCGTCGCAACCATCCCCCTGCCATTCATCGCTATCAACTTCTTGATAACAGCACGAGATCCCAGGTACTTATCGACTGAGTTTGTACCGCGCAGCATTTCATCGATCAAAAAGAAGCTGTCGTCTGCAACTTCCACAATCCCCAGAATGAATTTCATTCTGTCCAATTCTGCTTTAAAAGTAGAAGTACTCTCATTTAAGCTGTCTTTGATACGCATATAAGTAACTAGCCTGTAAATCGGCAATTTAAATTGCTTAGCACACACCACTGCCCCAGCATAAGCTAATACCGCATTAATGCCAATGGTACGCAAGAATGTACTTTTACCGGCCATATTAGATCCGGTTACCAAGGCTACACGATGGTTTCTGGCATCATAGCTATTTGCTACCGCCTGGCCAACAGGAATTAACGGATGATTAATATCCTCAGCTTGCATACCTTCTTCCAAATGACTATCCAAAATGACAGGTGTAGTCCAATCAGGCTCGTTTCTTTGCAGCGTAGACAGTCCCAATAACGCTTCAAAATCTGCCATCACATCAAACGCATGAACAATATTGCCTTCGTAATTTTCTTTCCATTTTACAATAGACAAGACCTGACGAAAGTCCCAGAGAAAGATAATATTGAGAATTGATCCTACTAAAATATTGTTTCTCGCATCAAGTTTATCCACCAAATTACCCAGCTCGCGAAAAGCTTGCGAGAGCTTCTTTTCGGCATGGTCTGTTTTCAGCTCTTCCTGAAGGTGAATGTTTAGATCTGTTGTGAAGTGCTCATTTTCGACAAGCCGCACCGCATCCGAATAAGCGACCAAAGTAGCTCCTATCTTATCAATACGGCTTGAAAAATGTCCTACTTTCCCTCCCAAAGCCATCGACCAACAAAAGTGGATTAAGCCCAAGATCGCGAGATATCCCCATACAGGGTACACAAAAATTGACACGATCCCCCCTGTTAAAAAGAGTAAAGGTGCTATCGGCACATAGATCTTCATGAACCATGAACCGAAATTTAAAGACCCATCGCCTAAATATGTTGTTAAAAATGTTTTGATATTCGTTTTCTGCCCAAGATTGAAAAGTAACCGCGTCTGAAGATCCTGTGCCCATTCTTTCTTTACCGCCAGTTCAGCGCTAGCCTGTTGGCGACTGCATATCACTTCCTTATTTGCACTTTTCAAAAACCAAGAAGCTAACCGCTCCACACCATCCGGCGTAGCCGAACGATTTACTTTTGCAAATAGCGAATGTGGTCCAAAAACATCTAAGTCTGAGATATAAGGGTGCTTTCCATCCTCAAACTGTTCCCCATTGCTATACATATTGACATGACCTTGTAAGAGATCCATTTCATTTCTATTCACACGGAGAAAAGCTCTTTTTTCTTCTCTTTTCTTCTCTAATTTACTTTGACGCAAAATCAAAAATGAAAATAACAGTATAATAACCATCACTGCTACCAACAGTAAGAGAACATTATTGAGCTGAAATATTTTAAACAGGATTGTGCCGCCTAATAATATCACCGCCAGTCGCAGTAAACTGTTGGTGTTCACTTTTTTTTCAATGACCACTAACTCAGCTTCGGTAGTGGTTATATTTCGGGTGTAAAATTCTTTCATTTCTGCTTTAAAGATAGTAATTTTTACCAGGCCTTATCACCTACCAAAGGTACAAACCGAAACGTATCTAATACAATACGTTCAAAATCATTTTCGCCGACGCGTAAAATTGTCACCATCTTTTGCGAATTTTCATCCCCAACAGGGATAACTAAAAGCCCTCCCAGCTTCAACTGTTTGAGCATCACATCCGGAACAAACGGAGCACCCGCGGTAACTATAATTTTATCATAAGGTGCATGTTCAGGAATTCCTTTCGATCCATCACCCAGAAAAAAATGAGGTTTGTATCCCATATAAGGCAATACCTGTATGGTACGGTTGTAGAGATTTTCTTGACGCTCAATCGTGTACAAATCGGCTCCTAATTCCAACAATATACAAGACTGATAACCAGATCCTGTACCTATTTCTAAAATCTTATCCCCTTTTTTTACATGTAGCAATTCAGATTGATAGGCCACGGTATAAGGCTGTGAAATCGTCTGCCCATCCCCGATCGGAAAAGCTATATCTCTATAAGCCTGATTCCAAAAGGTTTCATCAAAGAAAAAATGACGGGGTACCTTTCCGATTGCCCGCAACACATTTTTATCTTCAATTCCTCTTTTCTCCAGATGTTTCACAAGTTGCTTGCGCGCGCCTTTTTCTCGGTAGTTATCTACGAATTTGTATGCCATTGTTCCTCAAAAATACCATTGTTGGGGCATATTATCGCTATTAAAGTGCAAAATGTTTTAGCTCAGGACATTCGTTATTCAAATACCAAATGCCATCAACGCGCTTGAAACAGCTACCATCAGCAGCGATGGTACAGCTATTAAATGGGATAAAAAAAATCTCTTCTATCTGATAAAAATGAATACCTTAGTGTTACTTACCAAAGACGAAAAATTATGAAGTACCTACTCGTATTTTTGACTATGCTGCTTACCCAACAGAGTATATCACAAACCATATCTCCCGACTTTATGGAAGGCACCTGGAAACGGAAAGACAAGAACCATTACGAACATTGGGATAAATTAAATCCACGCATGTTGAAAGGATTTTCTTATATGTTAAAAAATGGCAATATAACTGTTACCGAATATGCTACTATCCATCAAACAAGGGGCAAAGAAGTGGTGTATTCTGCCACGGTAAAAGGACAAAATGCAGGGAAAACGATTAATTTTAAACAAACTCTTTCTGATACAGCCCTGATATTTGAAAATCAAGCTCATGATTTTCCAAAAAAAATTGTCTATAAAAAACGTACCGACTCAGAGATTTTGGTTCAAATTTCGGATGGAGGACAAAAAATCTATTCCTACAGTTTACTGAAGCAGCATACTAAAAATACGGCTATAGATTCCACTAACGCCAACCCCAATTACAATGCTGCACTCGCACAAAAGTTAGGTGCAGACGATTATGGAATGAAGAAGTACTTTCTTGTTATACTCAAAACAGGAAACAATACGACAGATGACAAAGAATTTATAAACAGTGCCTTCAGGGGGCATTTAGACAATATCGATAAGCTTGTAGAGCAAGGCAAGCTAATTCTCGCAGGCCCCTTGGGGAAAAATGAACGGACTTATCGTGGAATTTTTGTACTCAATGTAACATCGCCGGATGAAGCAGATGAAGTACTAATGACAGACCCCGCTATCCGGGCGAATCTCCTTACTTATGAATTATTTAATTGGTATGGCTCGGCAGCATTGCCCGAATATCTTCCTTCGGCGGATAAAGTATGGAAACTAAGCCCTTAATTTTTAATAGGGATCCACATCAATTTGGATACGTACACCGGCATTGTGTTTGTCCAATTCAAACAGTGCTATCGCCTGCCTAATCAGGTTTTTAACTTTATGGATACTGATGTTTGCTCGCTCGATCTTCAGCGTAATGGTTTGGATATAGTGATTTCGTACACGTGACACCAGTGGTGGCTCAGGGCCTAATACCCGATTTCCCAAATGAGAACGGAGTGCGGAAGCCAACCTGTTGGCAGAATCTAACGTCTGCTGTTGATCTGTATGCTTGACATCCATTTTTATCAGTCTACAAAATGGCGGATATTGAAAATTTTTACGTTCCGTAATTTCCTTCATAAACATCCCTTCGTAGTCGTGATTCACCACCTGTTCAATGACCCTATGCTTAGGCGTATAGGTCTGGATGATTACTTTACCCAGAGATTGCCTTCTTCCGGCGCGCCCTGCAACCTGAGAAAATAATGAAAAAGCACGCTCGTATGCTCTAAAATCAGGGAAATTAATAATGGTATCCGCATTGATAATTCCGATTAGACTAACGCGGCCAAAATCCAACCCCTTAGCTACCATCTGCGTGCCGATCAACACATCAAATTCATAATCATCAAAGGCACCTATTATTTTATCAAATCCATACTTACCTTTTGTTGAATCCAGATCCAGGCGACCGATCCGAAGCTCCGGCATTAAAATCTCTAGCTCTTCCTCTACCCTTTCGGTACCAAATCCCTTACTCTCCATGTGTGGCATACCACAGGCCGGGCACACATTAATCGGAGACTCGGAATGTCCGCAATAATGGCAATGCAATAAATGCGATGTTTTATGATAGGTCAAACTCACGTCGCAATTGACACATTTAGCAACGTAACCACAGGTGCTACATTGCACAAAAGGGGTGTGCCCTCTGCGATTCTGAAACAATATGATCTGTTCCTTTTTACGTACTGCCTCCTCTATACTTCTTAAAAGATCAGCACTAAAATAGGAATGCATCTGTTCTTTTCGGCTCTCTTCCGGTATATTTATAATCTGAATATCCGGCAGTTGTGCCTCTCCAAAACGCTGTAATAAGTTCACAAAACCATATTTACTAGCCTTAGCATTATAATAACTTTCGACAGAAGGTGTTGCAGACCCCAATAAAACTTTGGCATGATGAATATGGGCTAAATATATGGCCGTATCCCGTGCATGGTAACGAGGTGCCGGATCATATTGCTTATATGAATTCTCATGCTCCTCATCAACAATGATAAGACCAAGGTCTTTGAACGGCAAAAACACCGAAGAACGGGCACCAATTACCACCCTGAATTCATCTTTGATAACTTTATGCCAAACTTCCGCTCGTTCATTGTCGTTAAATTTCGAATGATAAACCCCCAATTTGTTACCAAAATGTAACTTGAGCCGTGCGGTAATCTGTGCTGTAAGTGCAATTTCCGGCAACAGGTACAATACATTTTTACCTTCTTCCAATGCTCTTTCAATTAATCGGATGTAAATTTGTGTCTTACCGGAAGCTGTCACTCCATGCAACAGTACAACTTCTTTGTCTTCAAACTGCGCTTCAATGGTATCGTAAGCATTCCGTTGACTTTCACTAAAGGTAAAATCTTTTACTACCAACGTGTCTATGCCGTTAAATCGGCTAACCAACTTTTCTTTTAGGTCAAAGACCCCCTTATCGATCAACGCCGTCACAGCCCCTGTTCCACAGCCGGACAGCTCCATAATCTCCTGACGTGTAATATCTTCCTTTGTTTTGGACAATTGCATAAAAGCAAGAAAAGCATCCTGCTGTTTAGGGGCGCGATTAAGACTGTCTAATAGTAGTCGTTTACCTTCCGCATCACCATACTCCGATGCCAAACGCAAAAACGCTTTTGTTTTCGGTTTATATCGTTCCTTAATTTCTTCTGAAATTAAAATATAGCCTTTCTCAAACAAGGATTTTAACAGGGGGAATACGGATTTCTGTCCCAATATCTTAACAACATCACTGACCCTCAATTCGCCGGCAATATCCAGTGCTTCCAGGATCAAATACGCTTTATCAGAAACGTCTGACCGATCCAGATTTGGATTATCCGCTAAAACAATTTTGGTTTCCGAAGCCATTTTCAGGGCTGCGGGAAGAGCTGCTTGCATAACCTCTCCCAAATGGCACATATAATATGCCGCCATCCACTCCCACAACTGCAATTGCGATCCATCTACAATCGGCTCTTCGTCTACAATATCCAGCAGGTATTTGGCTTCGTATTTGACAGGGGCTTCTGTAGAGAAAGCTCTTACTATAGCCGAATAAATTTTATTCTTTCCGAATTGCACAATTACACGAATACCTGTTTTCACACGGTCATTCAAATCATGTGGCACACGATATGTATACGTTTTGGCGATTGCCAAAGGGAGGATCACTTCTACAAATAACGTTTTACGCTTTTGATCGAACAGCTCGGAATTGGACATACAACAAACTTAGATAAAATGCTTCGCATTCGCCAATGCCGAGTTGTAAAAACACAATTCAGCATTTGCTTTTTTGTAAGATTATAATCTCTGATGATGGTGGGGTAATAAATAAAGGAAGGATTAAATTAGTCAGGTTATTATTCGCTGATTCCAAGTTGTATCAGCAATCATTAATATCTGTATTTTATCTTTTGCCCTCATCGGCGGGCAGCCTCCTTCTTTTCTCTCAAAAGAAGCAAAAGTCGTCGCTGTGCCGGCTCGCACAACGGGTCACCATTCCTGCTATTTGCGACCCGCCAAGGCGACATTTAGCGTGTGTGTAGGGGTAGTGCGTTTATTATTAATATTGGCCTTATACTACTGCTGAGCTGAAATATAAAATAATATTTAAGAATAAAGCACTATCCTTACAAATTAGACAAATATCGCCTTAGCCATTTGCCAATTGCAGGAGGAGGCACTAACCATTCTGGCAAATGGGTACAGCGATGATTTTTTCCTTCTTTTTATAAAAAAAGAAGTCGCCCCTGCGCCGGCGACAGAGGCGCATAAAAATTGATTAAGAAAATCCTTCCTTAAAAACACATTTTAACAAAAAAACCTCGACAATAAAATTATCGAGGTTAAATATGTTATACTTTTAAACTAAGCGCGATGTCGTATCGCCGCCACAAACAACCCTACCCATCCCGTCATAAAAAACAATCCGCCTATCGGAGTGACGGGGCCTAGCCACGATGCGATTTCTATATCGAGCAAAGATCGTACACTTAATACATACAGTGACCCCGAAAAAAACAAGATACCAACTGTAAATGCAATAAATGACACACGTATGGAAGGACTCTTGGCTCTCGAAAATGTGGACAAAAACAACAATGCCAAGGTATGGTAAAAGTGATATTGGTTAGCGGTTTTCCAGGTTGCCAAATGGTATTCGCTGATTTTCCCTTCTAAGCCATGTGCTCCAAACGCGCCCAATATAACAGCGATCAACCCCAAAAAAGAGGCTGTCAATATAATCTGTTTATTCATCTAATCTCTAAAAATTCAAACTTATTGAAATATTGCTTATAAATGTAAAAAATATCCGTTAAAAGCATCAATATTTTTGCTTTTTTATTTGGTTACGCTTTATTTTCGCATCATAATTAAGTAGGTTTGTAGTATGAGGAATACGATTATCGTAACGGCCATTTTATTTATAGCTGTAATTGGCGCTTCTATTTATTACTTCAGCGATCTGAATAAAGACCACAAAGAGGCAATCAAGCCTTTGAAATACCTGCCCGAGAATACCCTATTGATTTTGTCAATTCGCAATGACGAAGTAACAGATAATATCTTTAAAGATTTTGAGGTGTTTGATGCCATTCTCGGCTTCAGCGAAATGGAAAGACTCGAAGAATTCAAGAAAAAATTACTGCGCAATGATGCTTTAAGATCGCATGTATCGGATTCTGAAATTTACATTTCATTTCACCCCAATGATAAAAAATCTGTGGAAACGCTATTTACCATCCCAACTACCGGAAAAATAGCTCCTAATCAACTGCCTGCCATCATTCAGCAGATGGGAACAGATTACAAAGTAGACATACAAGACACCTTGAATCAGCAAATATTTTCCTTCAACAATGGAAATATCGATGCTACACTCTACATCATCTGCCACGAAAACATCCTCTTTGCGTCCTATTCCAAACCCCTTTTAGCAGCTATAATAAGTAAAGAAACGAAGCGTCTTCCCGAGGAACAAATTGATTATTTCATTACAAACAATTCCCGGAACACACCGCTAAGTGTGTTTTTTCCTCATCAGCAGCTTCCATCCGTTCTGCAACAGTTTCAACGCACGAGTTCAGGCACATTTTTAAAACAGTTTGAAGGCCTGAAAGGACAATCTGCGTGGAATATTAATTTTAAACAAGACGCTTTAATGTTGACCGGTGAAAGTGAAATCGAAAATACAGATGGGAATTATCTTGCTTTGTTCCGCAGCCAACGAAAAAAGACACAATATTTATACAATTTCTTTCCATCGGCTACAGCCGTATATATAGAATACAGTATCAGTGATCAGAAACAATTTACCAAAGACCTCAATGACTTACTTACCTTTCGTAAAGAGAGAGATAAAATCTACAACCAATTCAAGTCTCAACAACAAGATACTGCCGCCATATTTAAATTGCAGCAAGCCTTAGGTTTAGAATTTGCATTGATCGAACAATCAAATCAAACCTATATGGGCTATATCAGTCTAGCTGACACCAATTCGTGGAACCGGCTTAAAAAACTTGAATTATTCGAAGATGCAGGAGATTCCATTTATAGATTCAAAAACTCAAATCTACTCTATGCTTTCTATGGCGATGCGTTCAAAGTTTTCCCCCGTCCGTATGTGATGCAGATAAGTAATATACTCGTTGTGGCCAACAGTAGCAATACGCTACGCGAATATCAAAAAGATTGGAAAAACAGAAATTTACTAACCGGAAACCTGGGTTTTAAAAACTTTGAAAAGCTCCAGGGAAACGAAGCGAATATCACCTTCTTTGTACATACTAAAAATGCGAATTCCAAAATTCTAAATTCCTTACCGCAGCACTATCAAAAAAACTTCAGGAATAACGATAACTTCGGCTATCAGGATTTTTATTCCTGGTCAGCTCAGTTGTCGGGAAATAACGACGGTTTCCTATCACGTATTTACGCCGTCTACAAAAGTAAAACCGCACTCGGAACCACCCCTGAGTGGGTCTACCCATTGCAAAACAATGTGATTACAAAACCTTATATCTTTGAGCACTCTGATACTAGCCAATTCATTTTATTGCAGGAATTGGACCATACGCTACACGCGATTAGCCCTTCGGGAAAAAAAATATGGTCGACCGTATTTTCCGGGCGCGTAGTCGGAGATATGGTTCAGATCGCAGACAGATCCATTATTTTGGTAACAGACAGGAACAGATTATATCGCTTTGATACTTCCGGAAAACCGATGAAAGGATTCTCTACGGGCATACCCGAAGAACCAATAGCCACTCCCACCCTTACATCTATAGCCGGTCAGTCATTAATTTTAGTACCTACACGAAAAAAAATATACACTTACACCATGGAAGGGGCTCTTGTTGATCTTTTCCGGGATGAAAACATAGCAGGCGAAATAATCGGTTCAATACAAATGGTGGGCGACTATTTCGCGATTGGAACTACCTATGGAAGAGTTTACTTATTCGATCAGGAAGGCCGTATCACCAAGCATATCGATGCCCCGGGAGATGTTGTATTTCGGAACCCGATCGGATCGCTAAATGTGGGCAATACAGAGTTCACTATATTGGCTACAGATACGACGAGCAACTTTTACAAGTTTCCGATCAACAAAGCCGCCATTAGCACACGACTCGAAAAATGGAACGCTAAATTTTATGCTGACTTTATCAATATCGCATCCTCAAGCGCCCCGGAAATGATCGTTATCGATGGCAGTCGATTACGCGCCTATGACATAACTGACACCACAAAACTACTTTTCGAATATAGTTTTACAAAAGATATTTCAGACAGACCCCAATATTTTAGATCTACTACCGGATTCTCTTTGATAGGTATTGCTTCCAAAGCAACCAACCTCATTTACCTCTTTAATGAGAATGGATCGATCATCGATGGCTTTCCGGTAGAGGGACGACCTCTATTCTATTATGGAAAAATAAATTACAACAGCGACACTTTCTTGTTATGTATGCGACGAGATCACAAACTTTATGCTTTCCGACATCAAAAATAATTTTACAAGAACATTATTTATTAGTACGTTTGTACCCATAATAATACTATGCTACAAGGAGAAGAGAATTTAAAGTTACTTACCGAACCTAAGAAAATTGTAATCACGACTCATCATAAGCCTGACGGCGATGCTTTAGGCTCATCTTTAGGTCTTTACCACTGGTTAAAAAAGAAAAATCACGAAGTACACGTCATCGTTTCATCGGATTTCCCTACTTTTCTGGATTGGTTACCGGGACGTAATGCCGTTATATCTTATCCTGAAAATCCGGAAACATGTAAACAACTACTGGATGAAGCAGAGATTATTTTCTGTTTAGATTACAGCGCACTCTCCCGTACTAATATTTTAGAAGAATATATTCGTGCGGCTTCAGGACAAAAATGGATGATAGATCATCACCTGGATCCCGAAGATTTTGCTCAATTAACCTATTGGGATTCAAACGCAGCCGCCACAGCACAGTTAATTTACACCTTCATTGTGGATATCCTGGGAGGGAAAGAATTAATCGATGCTAACATTGCGACCTGTCTATATGCAGGCATCATGACAGATACAGGCTCTTTTCGTTTTCGTTCTACCACATCAGCCGTACACCATATTATCGCTAATCTGATAGAAGCAGGTGCCCGCAATTGGGAAATTCACGAGCAGATCTACAATAGCTCTACCGAGAGGCGATTGAAGTTTTTGGGCTACTGCCTTTTAAATTGTCTGGAAGTAATTCCCGAATACAATACAGCGCTATTTTCCATTAGCAAAGCTGATCTGGCACAATTCGAAATCAGCACCGGAGATACAGAAGGTCTGGTCAATTATGCCCTTTCTATAAAGGGGATCCGACTTGCTGCACTAATTGTTGACAGAACCGAATTAATTAAACTATCTTTGCGGTCGATCGGCGAGATTCCTTGCAATGAAATATGTAAAAAATACTTCAATGGCGGTGGACATCTGAATGCCTCAGGCGGAAGCTCCAACGAAGAGCTTACGACTGTAGTACACACATTTAAATCTATTTTACCAAAATATAAAGAACTATTAACAACGTAAATAAGTAGTATAAATAAAAATGAAGAAATCAATTCTATTTCTATCTGCAGCGGTATTATTATCTGCTGCTTCATGCCAAAACTTTAAGAAAGGTGATGGTGGTCTTGAGTACAAAATCGTTAAGGATGCAGGTGCAGAAAAAGCTGTCGGTGGCGATTTATTGTCGGTCGATATGATAATCAATTCTGACAGAAATGACTCATTATTAAATAGCACTTACGATATGGGCTTACCTCAAATCGTAAATATTGCGCCTGATTCAATCCCTGGTTTATATGCCGGAGATTACAACTCCATGTTCAAGATGTTAGGCGAAGGTGATAGTGCTGTATTTCGTCTAAACTTAGACACAATGGCAGCTAAAACAGGTCAACCAAAACCTGAATTTGCAGACAAATTCGTAACCTTTACCGTAAAGGTTAGAAAACACTTTAAAAAAGGGGAATTAACAGATTCAGCTCTTTACGCTGACATAAACAAATACTTCGAAGCAGAGATAGAAGGTTTGAAAAATGGAGAAGAAGGAAAAATCACGGCTTATATCTCTTCCAACAAATTAGAGCCTAAAAAAACAGCTTCTGGTTTACAATACATTGTTAAAGAAGAAGGTAAAGGCGATAAACCAGCTTTAGGAGATACCGTAGTGGTTCATTACACTGGTAAATTAACTAATGGAACGGTGTTCGATACGAGCGATCCTGTGTTAGCTAAAAAAGAGAATCAATTCAATCCGATGCGTCCTTACGAACCTATTCGTTTCAGCATCGGGAATGATCCGGTTATTCAAGGTTGGACAGAAGGTCTTCAATTATTAAACAAAGGCAGTAAAGCTACTTTTATCATTCCTTCATCATTGGGCTATGGCGAACGTGGTGGCCAAGGTAAAATAGCTCCTTATGCGCCATTGGTATTCGAAATTGAATTAGTCGATGTAATAAAAGGTACAGGAACTGCGGCAGCTCCTTCATTTCCTGACCAAATATCCAATGAACCGTTAAACTAGTTTTAAAAGATTCAACCGGATAACGTAAACGCGATTTCTTTATAAGGAATCGCGTTTATTTTTTTCCTTACCCGTCTGGTCTCGGGTTTCAGATAAATCATGTTATTAGTAGAGATATTGCCGAATTAAACCTAGACAGCCCCACGGTCAATGTCGTTAAGTTAGCACGTTTTGTCATCCTGACGAACGGAAGCCTGCCTGACGGCAGTCAGGGATCTGTAAACTATATATTCCCTATATGGCGAACAGATACTTCAGCAAGCCTCAGTATGAACAACTAGCAGTTGAGCTCTTAACTTAACGACATTGGCTCCGCGGTGATAAACAAAAAAGGCGATGAAGAATTTCATCGCCCTAACTATATATCTTTAAATTAGCTGAATTATCCGTTGGATAACGCTGCTGCACCGGAAACAATTTCTGTTAATTCGGTTGTAATCGCAGCTTGTCGTGCTTGATTGTAAGACAATTTTAATGCCTTCAACAAATCACCTGCATTCTCAGTTGCTTTATCCATTGCCGTCATCCGCGCGCCATGCTCGGAGGCGTTGGAGTCTAATACCGCTTTATACAATTGGATTTTAATAGCCTTAGGAATCAATTCTTCAATTATCTTTTCTTTGGAAGGTTCGATAATGTAATCCAATTCTACTACATCCTCGTTCTTTTGCTCAGGCAGAAGAGGCAACATTTGCTCTGAAGTCAAAATTTGAACAGCTGCATTGCGGAACTGATTGTACACAACTTCTACACGGTCGATATTTCCCGCTTTGAATTCATCCATCACATATTCAGTCACCTTAGATACATTTTCAAAATCTAAATTATTGAATATATCATTGTGATTACCGATTACGTTGAAATTACGTCTTGAAAAGAAATCATGACCTCTCTTACCAATAGCGATAAGGCTTACATCCCCTTTGGCAAACTGATCTGCATATTTGGAAGCGATCAAATTATTTGTTGCTTTAATGGCATTTGCATTGAATGCCCCCGCAAGACCTCTATTTGAGGTAACAACAATAATTAACACCTTGGCAGGCACACGATCTTGTGTGAAAGGAGAATCATTCCCTTCAACAGAAGTAGAAACTTGAGCCAAAATATCTCTTAGCTTATTGGCATAAGGACGTAATTGCACGATTGCATTAGTTGCACGTTTCAATTTCGCTGCAGACACCATTTTCATTGCTTTGGTAATCTGTTGCGTCGATGTTACCGAGGTAATACGGTTTCTAACTTCTTTTAAATTTGCCATACTTTATTCGTGGGTACCAAGTACAGTGTACTGAGCTATGTACTCGACACACTATACTCAATACGCTATACTAACTAATATTTTGAAGATAATTCTTTTGCTACAGTTTCTAAAACATCTGTCAACTCATCTGAGAATTTACCGGCTTTTAATGCGGATAATACTTCTGGATGACGTTGCTCCAATTGTGTTAAATACTCCTCTTCGAATTCTCTAACTTTATCTACAGGTACATTACGCAATAGTCCTTTCGTACCGGCATAGATGATAGCTACTTGCTTCTCTACAGATACAGGTGAGAACTGTCCTTGCTTCAAGATCTGCACATTACGGATACCTTTATCCAATACGGATTTTGTAGCGGCATCCAGGTCTGATCCAAATTTAGCGAATGCTTCCAACTCGCGGTATTGTGCCTGATCTAACTTCAATGTACCTGACACTTTTTTCATGGATTTAATCTGTGCATTACCCCCAACACGTGATACCGAAATACCTACGTTGATTGCCGGACGAATACCTGCATTGAACAGATTAGACTCTAAGAAGATCTGACCATCCGTAATCGAAATAACGTTGGTAGGGATATAAGCCGATACGTCACCTGCTTGTGTTTCGATGATCGGTAACGCTGTTAATGAACCTCCTCCTTTTACCAAATGTTTGATGGATTCAGGTAAGTCGTTCATATTTTTAGCGATAGCATCGGAAGAGTTGATTTTTGCAGCTCTTTCTAACAGACGGCTATGTAAATAGAATACATCGCCCGGATATGCCTCGCGTCCTGGAGGACGTTTCAACAATAATGACACCTCACGATACGCCACAGCTTGTTTTGATAAATCATCATAAACGATCAACGCCGGACGACCTGTATCCCGGAAGAACTCCCCGATAGCAGCACCCGACATTGGCGCGTAAAACTGAAGTGGAGCAGGATCAGCAGCAGAAGCTGCTACAACTACGGTGTACGCCATAGCGCCAGTCTCTTCCAGCGTGCGAACGATGTTCGCAACGGTAGAATTCTTTTGACCTACAGCAACGTATATACAGAAAACTGGTTGCCCAGCATCATAAAACTCTTTTTGATTGATGATCGTATCGATACAAACCGCAGTTTTACCGGTTTGACGGTCACCGATGACCAACTCGCGTTGTCCACGACCTACAGGAATCATCGCATCGATAGCCTTTATACCCGTTTGAAGAGGTTCAGTTACCGGTTGACGGAAGATAACACCCGGAGCTTTACGCTCGATAGGCATCTCATACGTATCACCCAAGATAGGACCTTTACCATCAATAGGTTGACCTAATGTATTTACTACACGTCCCAACATGCCTTCACCTACTTTAATAGATGCAATACGGCTTGTACGTTTAATTGTATCGCCTTCTTTAATTTCGTCAGAAGGACCTAAAAGTACGACACCTACGTTGTCTTCTTCTAAGTTCAATACTATACCTTGTAATCCATTAGCAAATTCAACCAACTCGCCTGATTGAACTTTTGTTAAGCCGTAAATACGTGCAATACCGTCTCCTACTTGCAATACGGTACCCACTTCTTCCAATTCGGCCTCTGACTTAAAGCCTGACAATTGCTCTCTTAGAATTGCCGAAACTTCATCTGGTCTTACCTCTATCATTTTAAATTCGTATAAGGGGTTTTAGATTCTATTACTTTTATTATTCGCCGAGGTGTTAAATACCTTGACTACTAAAATGTCTTTCTAACTTATTCAATTTACCGGCGATACTTACATCAAGTTGTCTATCGCCTACTTTTACCACAAAGCCACCGATCAACGCCTCATCCACCTTATTGGTAAGGATGACTTCTGCATTGATCTCTTGTGCGATCTTAGCTTTTAGGGACTGCAAATTAGCCTCAGATAACGCAGTTGCTGAAGTCACCTCCGCTTTTACGATGCCCTTTACTTCATTGTATTCGCGGATGAACTCCTGCGCTGTAGCGTACACGAGCTCACTACGCCCTTTTCTAACCATAATATTAAAGAATCCTAATATTTCAGGGCGTACTTTATCTTTAAATAGAGCTTCTAAGATACTATTCTTTTTATCTGTTTTAATGATAGGATTACCTAAAACAGCTTGCAACTCAGAGCTAGATTTTATCAAAGCGACAATTTGTTCCATATCAACTTTAATAACTTCTAAACTTCCTTGTTCTTGTGCTAAATCAATTAGTGATTTGGCATATCTTGAAGCAACTTTGAATACTGACATACGTTAATACTTAATTTGCGTAACCAATTAGTTTAATTTCACATCTTTCAACAAGTCTGCCACTAGTGCCTCTTGTTTCCCTTGGTCTTCAAATTCTGTTGTTAACACTTTACGTGCAATCGCTAAAGATAATGCAGATACTTGACCTTTCACCTCGGCTAATGCTTTTGTCTTTTGGTCCTCGATCTCACGTTTTGCTTGTTCAATGAGTTTTGCACCTTCGGTTTGCGCGGCTACTTTTGCCTCGGCTACAATTTTGTCTTTTAATTCTTTAGCTTCTTTTAAGATTACATCGCGCTCAACGCGTGCTTCTTTCAAAAGCTGCTCATTTTCATTTGTCAAACGAGCCATCTCCAACTTCGCTTTTTCGGCAGAAGCTAAAGCATCAGCAATACCACTTTCACGCTCTTCTAAAGCATTAACAATTGGTTTCCAAGCAAACTTGCCCAGCAAAAAGATAATAACCAATAATACGATTAACTGCCAAAAGAACAAACCGTATGAGAACTGATTAATTAATGCATCCATTATATATAGTGTAAAATGTTAATTTTTTAATTCTTGTCATTTTAATGAAACACAATCTGCAACCAACCGTTGCAAATTGTGTTGTACTTTGCTATTGATTATTTACCTAAAAGTAAAGCACCGAATGCTAAACCTTCTAGTAAGGCACCAATAATGATCATCGCAGTTTGAATTTTAGATGTTGCTTCTGGTTGGCGAGCGATAGCTTCCATTGCAGAACCACCGATTTTACCTAAGCCAATCCCTGCACCGATTACGATTAAACCTGCTCCAATTAAGTTGTACATAATAATTATTTTATAAAATTTAACAAAAATTCTGATTAATGATGCGTATGTTCTTCTACAGCCATACCAATAAATAACGAAGATAACATCGTAAAGATAAAGGCTTGCAAAAACGCTACAAACAATTCAATCACCATAAGGAAACAAGTAAGTATCATTGAAACACCTATACTTCCGCCTACGGTTAATTGATTTTGTAATAAATAAACGATAGCTATTAATCCCATGATTACCGTGTGACCGGCTGTGATATTAGCAAAAAGACGCACCATTAACGAGAAAGGCTTGGTAAACATACCCAACACTTCAATAGGTGCTAAAACGAACTTAAACGGAACAGGCACTCCCGGCATCCAGAAGATGTGTTTCCAATAATCTTTGTTCGCTTTGATATTGGTAACAAAAAAAGTGAACAGGGCTAAACACAGCGTAATGCTGATATTACCCGTCACGTTGAATCCAAGTGGCGTAAGTCCTAACAAGTTTAATGTCAGGATCAAGAAGAATACCGAAAGTAGATACGGCATAAATTCTTTATAACGGTGTCCGATATTTTGAATCGCCATCTCATCACGTACATACAGTACCAATGGTTCTAGCACACGACCGATGCCCTTAGGAATGGCATTAGCTCCCTTTTTATACGTGTTTGCGAGACTTAGAAAGCCCCAAAACAATAAAATTCCGGCTAAAAACAATCCTACTACATTCTTTGTAATAGAGAAATCCAATGGTTTTGCATTCGTCGGGTGGTGGTGCTCATCGTAACTCAATATGCCCGAAGCATCTGTCTTGTAAATTTTACCGTGGTATAATTTATAAAACTCTCCTCCTTTTTCAACGATATGCTCACCATGGTGAAATTCTCCCGAAGAGAATATTTTCAACCCGCCATCAATCAAAATCACCGGAAGCGGAAAACCATAATGTTTACCTGCTTTTTTATCACTGAATAATGAAAAATAGTGGTCATCTTCCAAGTGATGCGCTATATACGCATTGATTTCTTCTTCTTGCGTCTTCGGCACATCTTCATGCACATCATCCGCTGCTCTCAGACTGAAAGGGTTAACAGTAAAAAAAATCACTGTAAATACTAAAAGTGTTCTCTTAAGACTCACCATTTTAACTAACGTTGAATAATGAAAAATTTTGCGCAAAAATACAATTTTATTTGGCATTAAATACCTTTTATTGAAACTTTTTATAAAAATACTTTACCTACTTATTTCAGCCTTCATTTATCACTTTGAAAGCCACAAAAACATCAAAAAACAAGAAAACAAAGAATACCACCAGGAAATTATATTCGATAAAGTCATTTTCAAATTTATTTAAACCGTCCTGAATAAACAGATAACTCGCTATCGCCTTGACCGTCATCACGCCAAGAAATACAAAACCAACATTTTTCGGCATTACCCTTTGCCCCAGCAGAATAACAATTGTAACAAAAAATGAAGCTATAAATCCAAAAAAATATAACCCTGCCAAGGAATAACCGGATTGTGCCCAATAGTGCTGCACGCCCTTTTCTGCCAATACAAAATGATGAATACCATAGGTACTCCCCGCGACAGCTAACAACAAAAGAATATATTTTAAATATTTATTCATGCTTATTTATATAATTCACCTGTCTGATGAATTGATAAAGTGAGATTACCACCCCCAACATCGTAAGTCCTTTCATCCCCCAGTTTCCTTCAACTTGACACCTACCATCCAACCAGGTACCCAACCAATAAAAAGCATAAATAGTCACCCCCATCTGCACAGGCATACTGGCAAAAACTAACCATTTATTGACTTTTTTATCTGGTGTTTTCGTTTTCAAAACATCAAGTTGATTGCCTCCTCAAAATAAGTAGCAAATATAGTTATTTTAAACATACATTTGTCAATATAAATTACAACTGACTATTTCCCCATTCTTTATTTGGCTTATTGCCTAATTCAATGATTAAATGTCCTCCCTTTACTACTTCTGTATGTGGAATCTTGAACGATCGATAATCAGCTCCATTGAAAGTTACCTTCTGAATATACACATTATCCGGAGCATTATACTTAGTTTCAATTACAAATTCCTTCCCTGAATAATAACGACTGTCGAGTTTAATGCGTACCTTATCGAAAATAGGTGAAGTAATCTCATAATGGGGATCTGAAGAGGCTCCCCCTTGTACGTCAAACAAGCCGATAGCCATCAGTACCCCTAATGCGCCCATTTGCCCTTGATCTTCATCGCCGTTGTAGCCTCCATAAGGACTTATATCTCCGAAGACTTCTTTCTTTATCCTTCGTACCCAATATTGCGTAAGCCAGGGCGCTCCCGCATGGCTGAACAAGTGTGCCAGATGAAGGGAGGGCTGATTTTCATAGTCAACCCAATTCTCGGCATGCTTGCCGTGATCGGTAATAAAATTAGTTGAAGAAGCAAGCTCAAATTGCGTATTCAACTTTTGCACGAAAGCTTCATTACCGCCCAAAAGAGCGATCAACCCACCCATATTGTGCGGTACATAGTACGTAAAAATAGCCGAATTGCTTTCTACAAACCCAGGCATATTAAACCCTTTGCCAACGGGTGAAAAATCTTTTAACCAGGAACCATCTAGCGTGCGGGGCCGCATCCACCCTTGACTTGGATCAAAGAGGTAACGATAGTTGAATGATCGGGCTAAATATTTCTTATAGTCTGTTTCTTTGCCCATTGTTTTTGCAAATTGGGCCATACACCAATCTTGATAAGCAAAGTAAAGTGTCAAGGCTGCGCCTTCACTGTGCATAATCTTGGGCAGGATACCTTCGGGAACAAAGCCTTTATCAATATAGTGTTGCATATAATTATTAGGTTTTGTCGCATAGCCTACGTAATCGCGAATACCTCCTGGTTCCGAATTCTTAATACTTCCGGCATAAGCCCCTGCTACATCAAAATCCCGTATACCTTTATTATATGCTGCCGCAATCAAGGGGATAGCTTGATCTCCAACCATGACATAAGTATAATTGCCACCGCTGGGACCTCGAGCTATTAAGCCCCCATTATGATAATAATCAACCAGCGTAGACACAAATTCACTCATTACTTTGGGATAGGCCAGCGACCACAGGATATTTAAATTAAACTCCGCTCCCCAAAAAGCATCTGAATTGTAGGTATTTCGCAGTGGTTTGCCATTTGACAACGGCACTTGCCTGATAATGGATTGCTCCCCGGTATTGTCAACATACTTGCCATTTACATCAGAAAAAGTATGCCGCCCAAGTAAGGAATGCCAGAGATCGGTGTAAAACTTAATCCTTTCTTGCTCTGTTCCTCCTTCGACGCTGATCTTACCAAGTTCATTTTCCCACTCCCTGTACGAGTCTTGTACAATGTCATCAAATCGCCAATGCGCCAGCTCTGTACTCAGATTGAGATGTGCCTGTTCGACGCTGACATACGAAATACCGACCTTCATCAACACGGTACCGGCCTTAAGATGTCCGAATGTAACATACCCACCGATATCTTTACCTTCAATCACTTTCTTTTTTACTAAAACTTTCTGACCATTAACCTTTTCCCAGCCCCCAAACTCACTGAAAGATTGATCAAACTGCGCTACAAAATATACCGTAATCGGCTTTCGCCTTCTGCCAGTCGCTGACATCACGGCATAACCGCTCACCTCACGATTTGAAATCTGGTTTATGGATGCCATATCTACAGATCCGTGCGCAAGGAATGCTCCTATATCAAATAAAATATTGGCCTTTTGACCTTTTGGATAGGTGTAACGGTGCATCCCTACCCTTGAAGTTGAAGTCAGCTCTGCATCAATTTCATAGCGATCTAACACTATCTTATGATACCCGGGTTTAACGATTTCTGTTTCATGTGTATATTTGGACTTGTACACTTCCATGCCTTTATGTCCCAATATTTCTCCTGTCGTTGGAAGGACCGGTATACCGGATAATTGCCAACAGTGTACATGGCTAAAGCTTCTGACTTCTGTCGAATCATATTGATACCCGGAATTCCATGATCCTCTGACTGACATATCCGGACTAAGGCTCACCATTCCAAATGGCCGTGATGCGGACGAAAAATAGAACCATCGCGACTTATGTGTATCGATTTGGGGCCGTACACAGTCGACCAAAGGGTATTTAGAACTCTTTTCCTGTGCAACCACAAATTGAAAAGATAGCAAAACAAAAAAGTGCAAAAATATTATTCTCATCATAACTATTTAACATACAACATGCAACTAACCATTTACTTACTCGCCTGCTTTTAACTCTAAAATTTTTTGACCTATTTTAATCTCCGGATACGAAAAATCATCTCCTAACAGCATCTTGATTTCAGAAGAAGATTTACCTTCATTTTTTTGCAGGACATCTAGTATTTTTTCCAATTTATCCTGCGCAATGAGATCCTCGGCATCGATCTCTTTTCCAACAAAATTAATTAAATGCCCATAGATAGTTCCCTCTACCATACCACGTTTATCCGCAATCTGTTTAATATCAAATCCGTCGAGATACATATCCAGTGAGACTTGCTTTGTATCCGTATCTTTTTCAGCAACTTCTTCATTGATAGAGACAGAATCATCTTTGACTTTTTCTATTTTCAGAGGTACTTCTTCCAGATCTCCATCCTGTGTCAAGGCTTGTGCAATGGTGAGACAATGTTTCAAAACTTCATGTTTACGCTTAAAATCCAACAAAAGTGCTTTCAACTCCTGAACATATTTCTTCGTCCGCTTACGGATTTGCCAGTCTTCAATATGCTTTTGAGTAGCGTGGATAAGATCTACCTCCATCTTGGGCAAAAACCAGTTGACCGCCGATTGTGTCCGCTCACATATTTTATCATAATCCAAGGCTTCAGTATCTGACAACATGTTATACAATTGCGTAACGAATTTATGGGCCACCTGCTCCTGTCCTTTGATCTTCAAGGTCAGCTCTTCAAAAAACTGTACTGCCCCGGCTTTATTGTCCACATTTCGTTCGACCAAACTATCAGACAGTTCTATGGTTGCTTCCGTCAGCGTATTAAACCGGAAACTCTGAAGAAGTATTTGACCAAGATATCCACGTTGACATTGCTTCAATACGTCCACGATGTCATCTTCCTTCATCAAACGCTTCATAAAATCAACCACTTGATAATCTGTCCGTATGGAATGGGGTGATATCTTAGACCGCAGCACCAAACCTTCAAGCCCCGTCAATCTACTTAAAGCAACATAAACTTGTCCTGCGGCAAAAGAAGTTCCTGCATCGATAATTGCCTTTTCAAAGGTCAAACCTTGGCTCTTGTGAATCGTTATGGCCCAAGCTAGCCGTAGTGGAAACTGCGAGAAGGTACCTAGTACTTCTTCTTCTATTTTGTCTTCGCCTTTGTTGTATTTGTATTTTATGTTTTCCCAGGTTTCACGACGAACCACAACATCTTCCGAACCGTCCTTGAATCCTACAATAACTTGATGCTTATCCAACTTCAATTCTTTGACAAAGCCTATTTTTCCATTAAAGAATTTCCGATCCTCTCCAACATCATTTTTGATGAACATCACCTGAGCTCCCTCTTTTAGGGCAAGGGTTTCTTCTGTCGGATACGCCCCTTGCTGAAAATCATCCTTAACAATAGCCTTTACATTGTGCATTTTGCCCGACAATTTCAGCAGTTCTTCTTGATTAATCTGATCTGCCAACCTGTTATGAGAAGTTAGGGTGATATACTGCTCATCGTGAGAAGGTTTAAAGTCTTCTTTATAGTGTCCGTTTAATGCGACTAAATCGTCACCCGAACATATATTGTTTCGAATATTATTCAATATGGAAATAAATTCATCATCATTCTGACGGTAGATTTGCTGCAATTCTAACATCACCAACGGATTGCCCCGCAACACCTTTGCATCAAAGAAAAACGGACTCGTGTAGTGGTCACGAAGTACATGCCATTCATTATCTCTGACCACAGGGGGCAACTGATAGAGATCTCCTATAAATAGAACTTGTACTCCTCCAAATGGACGCATATCTCTACGGACAGATTTCAATATGACATCAATAGCATCTAATGTATCCGCACGCACCATCGAAACCTCGTCAATGACCAAAAGTTCCAATTCCTGAAGAATGGCCCTACGTTGTTTGGTTAATTTAATCGTGCTAAAAAGTCGGTTCTTATTGTAGATGTGATGATCGGCATCATCCCACTTTAACGGATAATCTGCTATAAAAATACCAAATGGCAACCAAAATAAAGCATGCAAAGTTGTACCTCCGGCATTCATTGCGGCTACACCTGTGGGTGCTGTAATGGCCATTTTTTTATAACAGTGCTCACGAATATATTTTAAAAAAGTAGTCTTACCTGTTCCGGCTTTACCCGTCAGGAAAAGGCTCTGATTTGTCTGATTGACAAAAGCTACAGCTTGCTTAAATACTATATTGCTATGATCGTAATTAATAGATTCCATATTCACCTACGAAGGTACGATTTTTCGAGATTCATCCCCTCCGGTAGGATTGATGTTTTCCGGATTTCAGGTATCTAAGCGAATAATGAGATTTTATCACTATTTATGCCCCAGTTTTATTTTTGATTATGAAATTTTCAAAGAATGTATTATCTTCATCGTCACTATAAATCAATTAGCCATGACATATATAGATAAAGGCGAACTATTCAGCCAAATTGAAAAAAAAATCACTGATCAGGGATTTGCTATCGAAAATACCGATCAAAATAGACCATGGGGTGGATTCTTTGTGATCAACGAAGATCAAGCACAGCAATTTGCAAATGAATATTTTGAGGGTTTAGATATACAAGATCTAAGAATATCAGGAAAGTTAAGTCCAAAAATTTTAATCGTAGGCCCAAACAAACGCCTCTCCTGGCAATATCATCATCGCCGGGCCGAAATTTGGCGTGTAATACGTGGCGAAGTGGGTGTAGTAACCAGTCCCAATGATGATGAACACGAACTTAAAATACTCAAGGAAGGTGATACTATACGCCTCAGCCAAGGTGAGCGTCATCGCTTAGTGGGATTAGGTGAATTCGGTGTCGTTGCCGAAATCTGGCAACATACAGATGCGTCTAACCCTTCTGATGAAAGCGACATTGTACGTGTGCAAGACGATTTTGGCAGATAGTTGCTCACGCAAAATCCCAACATCAAAAACCATAAATAAATGCAAATTTTCACTGCTATAACTACTATTTATTAATGATTAAACAGAAATTTGTAAAAACGACAGCAGTTTTGATTTTCATATTTATGGTTTTTGATTCTTACGGCCAGCTATACTGCTACGGTGAGAATGTGTATGCTCCTCAACTTATCAAAACCAATTTCCTTACCCTTCCCTTTAAAACATTTCAACTCCAGTACGAAAGATCTGTTAAGCCTAAAACTTCTATAGGGTTAAGCTTTTCTTTCACGCCAAACAGAAGTCTGCCGTTTCAAGATTTATATATAGACAGAATTGAGGACGAAAATGGCAGAAAAACCCTTGAGGAAGCTAAGGTGAACCGCTTCTCTATTCAGCCCGAAGTACGTTTTTATTTTGGCAACAATAATACATTCACGAAGTTTTATTTTGCACCGTATCTTAAATATTCGAGATACATGCCTTCTTTTCAGCTAAATTACGACTATATCGACAACACCAATAACCTATCAGATATAGTTGTTCCAATTAAAGGGCCAATCAACACCATCAGCGCCGGCTATGGGATTGGTTTACAATATAACATTTTTAAAGCTTTTTATCTGGATTGGCAAATTGTCGGCAATCATTACGGATATGCTTTTGGCAAGGTCTCCGGAACTGCTTCTCAACCTCTATCCCAAAATATTCAGGATGATATAAGCAGAACACTACAACAGCTAGACGACATTCCGGTTTACAAATTTGATTACCATGTTGATGAGCGAATTGTTGAAGTAAGACCAAACGGTCCTATTTTTGGCCTGACCATGGGACTATCAATCGGGTACCGATTTAGATAGCTCATGTTAACGGCTACTTCGTATCCCTGTTTCTTGTTCATAGACTATTTCTACAGTTAAATAAGATCTATTCTTTAACAGAATAGCATACAGTTTATCATCTATTTTTTTATATTTTTGTCAGGTTCTTAATTGTGTTAACAAATGACTACATATAACGAAGATAGTATCCGATCACTCGACTGGAAAGAGCATATTCGCTTACGACCGGGAATGTATATTGGTAAACTTGGAGATGGATCTGCCTATGATGATGGTATCTATGTGCTTTTAAAAGAGGTAGTAGACAATTCCATTGATGAATTTGTGATGGGAGCAGGTAGGACTATTGACATAACGGTCAATGACAATAAAGTTACCGTGCGCGACTTTGGCCGTGGTATTCCTATTGGATCAGTAGTAGACGTAGTATCTAAGATAAATACCGGAGGTAAATACGACAGCAAAGCGTTCCAGAAATCAGTAGGTTTAAATGGTGTAGGTACAAAAGCCGTAAATGCGCTTTCATCCCAATTTACAGTACAGTCTTATCGCCAGGGTGTAACTCGTATTGCACAGTTCAGCAAAGGAGAACTGGTCGACGATGAACAGAAAGAAACGACACAACGTAACGGAACAGCTGTAACGTTCTATCCGGACGACAGTATATTCAAACATTACAAATACAGAGTTGAGTATGTTGAGAATATGATCTGGAACTATGTTTTCTTGAACTCAGGGTTAACGATCAATTTTAACGGCCAAAAATTCATTTCTGAAAATGGATTAAGGGATCTGTTAGAACGAAACGTAGAAACAGATTCCATGCGTTATCCGATTATCCACCTGAAAGGGGAAGATATTGAGATTGCGATGACGCACGGTCAGCAATATGGTGAGGAATACTATTCATTTGTAAATGGTCAGCATACGACCCAAGGCGGTACACATCAAGCTGCCTTCCGTGAAGCGGTCGTAAAAACAATTCGTGAATTTTACAAAAAGGAATACGATGCCTCCGATATCAGGGCATCTATCATAGCTGCAATAGCCATCAAAGTACAAGAGCCCGTTTTTGAATCACAAACAAAAACAAAATTAGGTTCCCAAAGCATAGGCCCTGATGGCCCTACTGTCAGAACGTTCATAAACGATTTCGTAAAGAAGGCTTTGGACGACTATTTACGTAAAAACTCGGCAACGGCTGAAGCCTTACAAAAACGTATCCTCCAATCTGAAAGGGAACGTAAGGATATAGCCGGCATTAAAAAATTAGCGAACGAGCGGGCAAAGAAAGCTTCTTTACACAATAGAAAACTACGTGACTGTAAAGTACATTTCGGTGACAAGCATGAACGGACACAAGATACGACACTCTTTATTACAGAGGGAGATTCTGCGAGTGGGTCGATTACCAAATCACGCGATGTACAAACCCAGGCTGTATTCAGCTTAAAAGGAAAGCCGTTAAACTGCTTCGGATTAACCAAAAAAATTGTTTACGAAAACGAAGAATTCAACCTCCTACAACATGCCCTAAATATTGAAGATGGCTTGGATGGATTACGCTATAACAATATCGTAATCGCTACAGATGCCGATGTCGATGGCATGCACATTCGGCTGCTGATGATGACATTCTTCCTTCAGTTTTTCCCTGATCTGGTAAAAGCAGGGCATGTATCGATTTTACAAACACCTCTATTTAGAGTCCGTAACAAAAAAGAAACTATCTATTGTTATTCTGACGAGGAAAGACAACGGGCAATTTCTAAACTTGGTGGAAAACCGGAGATCACACGCTTCAAAGGATTAGGCGAAATCTCACCTTCCGAGTTTGGTTTATTTATCGGCGACGACATCCGGTTAGAGCCTGTCATCTTATCTAAGGAAAATAAACTTCAACAATTGTTGGAATATTACATGGGTAAAAATACACCAGACAGGCAAAAACATATTGTAAATAATTTACGTGTAGAATTAGACCTTGAAGAGGAACTGGCCTTAGCAAAAGCTGCTCAACAAGCGAGTTAACAATTATATCCAGTTAAAAGCAAGGAGAACAGACAACCTAAAACCATGCAAAACCAAACTTTAATTCTTATCCAGTGCAGGGATGCCGTCGGATTAGTAGCCGGTATTGCCAATGTAGTCGCCAAACATGAATTAAATATCATCACCATGCGTGAATACGTAGACGAAGAAAGTAATAAGTTTTTCGTACGGGTGGTATGCTCCGGTATGTTAAGCTCTGAGGCAACGTTGATGCAGGACTTGATGTTACAATTACCCAAAAATTCAACGATATCACTTTCTCCGGCTCAACGCAAAAAAATAGTTGTACTTGTTACCAAAGAGCACCATTGCCTTGCCGACATTTTAGTCCGAAACTATTTTAACACCTTACAGGCAGAAGTCTTGGCGGTGGTAGGTAATTATGAAACGCTAAAAGAATTTACCGAAAAGTTTGACATTCCCTATCATTACTTGTCTCATGAGAATAGCTCCAAAGAGGAATTCGAGGGCAAATTAGCAGAAATTTTAAATCCCTATCAGGCAGACTACATCATACTTGCCAAGTTTATGCGCATATTATCACCCGGTTTTGTGAAGCAATTCAAAGGTAAGCTCATTAATATTCATCATTCCTTTTTGCCGGCATTCATCGGGGCTAATCCATATAAGCAGGCACACGACAGAGGCGTTAAGATCATCGGAGCTACAGCACATTTTGTGACAGATGATCTGGATGAAGGACCGATTATCGTTCAGAATACGAAAACCATTGATCACAGTTACGACCTGCACAGAATGAAAACCGCAGGTAAAGAAATTGAAAAAGCCGTTTTAAGCAGAGCAATTCAACTTCTTACCGAAGACAGAGTGATGCTTAACGGGAATAAAACGATCGTTTTCAAGGCTTAAACTCCGACAGGTATCATGGAAAAGTGATGTCAATCACCTTTATAAGCTTTTGCAGTTATTTTTTAATCGCAAAATTTTAGGGTATTTGCGTCCCATAATTAAAATTTAATGGGACACTCTTTTCATATTCCGGTTCTGGGCTTAGCTTTCTCTATAGATAGCCCTATTAAAGTGGCTAAATTTGGCATTTCTTCCGTCATTTCGATTGTTGATGATGAACTAATTGAGCGCATCCGTAAGTATTATTCCGAATTACACGACAAACCTTACACCCCAATTTTTAAAACAGAAGATGATGCGCGTGCACGCCGTATTACTTCTTACTTAGATCTTGTACAGGATTTAGTAGACGAACAGGTAGACAGACTACAGTCTGCAGAATTAGATCAAGACCAGGAATTAAATCAATATTTTGAACTTCTGCCGGATAACAGTGAAACAAAAACACTGTACCTGGCTATAAAAAAAGAAAAATATGATGAAAACAGAAAAGATAAAACACGCTGCTTAAAACAGAAAATGGTCATTGGGGATATCGATGTCAATATCATGTCCAAGGTAGATAAAATCAATGTGGACAATAAGGGGAATACATTAGAAGAACAATACTCCGATGCTTCGGCCGCTCTAAGAGGATTCGCAAACAGTAAATTATCTTCATCTGTGATACTGTCTGCGGGAATGAACCCTAGATTATACAGTTATTTAGCCGAATTGGAACAGTTTCGCCCAGACAATGTCGGTAAATTTCTCAAGAAGATTACGTTAAAAGTTAGTGATTACAGATCTGCTTTTATTCAAGCTAAATTTTTGGCAAAAAAGGGAATCTGGATCTCGGAATTCCGAATCGAATCGGGTTTGAACTGTGGTGGCCATGCATTTGCGACCGATGGCTTCCTGCTAGGCCCTATCCTGGAAGAATTTAAAGCGCAACGAAACAACCTCACGCAAGAACTATTCCCAATCTATCAGCATGCGCTCGCAGAAAAAGGGATCCAAATCGATCAAATACCTGAGGTAAAATTCACCGTGCAGGGTGGTATTGGAACCGCAGCTGAGCAAAGTTTCCTTTTAGACTATTATGGTTTAGACCGTACTGGTTGGGGATCACCATTTCTATTGGTTCCTGAGGCTACTACTGTAGATACACATACCTTAAATACATTAAGTACAGCGGAAAAGGATGATTTCTACATTAGTGGTGCATCGCCGCTCGGTGTTCCATTCAACAATTTTCGAAAAAGTACAGCAGAACAACAACGATTACAGCGCATCGCAGATAATCGCCCCGGAAGCCCCTGTACCAAAAAATACCTGATATCTAACACGGAATTTACAGATGAGCCTATTTGTAGCGCCTCCCGGGCTTATCAACACAAGAAGCTAAAGGAACTCAAATTGAAAAACCTAGATACCGAAATCTATACAAAAGAATACAACAAGATAACTGAAAAGGTATGCTTGTGTGAAGGATTAGCTTCTTCGGCTTACTTAAAATACAACATCACTAAACCAAAAGAAAACAAAGCGGTGGCAATCTGCCCGGGACCAAATACGGCTTATTTCAAAGGTCCTTACTCATTATTTGAAATGGTTGACCACATTTACGGACGCCGGGATTTATTGGCAGGGGTGAAACGTCCGTCGCTTTTTATCAATGAGCTAAATCTTTACGTGGATTATATACGTACTTATGTAGAAACCAACCTCAATGATGTTAATGATAAAAAAGAGAAATACCTCACTAAATTTAAGCAGCAATTGCATGAAGGCATCGACTACTATAAAAATCTTAAGGACAAGATTTCCGCATTGTCGAATAATGTGAAACAAGATCTTTTGACGCAACTAGCTGAAGCGGAAAAGCAATTGAAATCCATTGAATTTATTTCAACAAAAGAACTCAGCGAAAATAATATTTATTAATAAACGGGCTGGGCTGCCTCCTATGTTTGTAGCATGCAAATGTAGGAGGCAGCCTCTTTATTTCTTCTTTGTTTTTCGGAATTTCCCAAATACACCTAATGGCAATTTAGGACCTGCTGTAGCCTGCAGATACAACTCCCCTATTTCCAGATTGGCTACCTGAGGGAACGAAGTCCGAATCAAATTCTCTACAATGACCGATGAAAACCCAAGTGAATAGGTATTCAAAATAAGGAAATGCTCTTCCGGATCCAACAGCTGAACGACATCCTGCATCATTTCCATGATATGGTCTTCCAATTTCCACTTCTCTCCTTTAGGACCATGACCATAAGCGGGAGGATCCAAGATAATACCGTTATATTTATTACCCCTTTTGAGTTCTCGCTTTACAAATTTCAGTGCATCTTCGACAACCCAACGTATATTATCCACGCCAGAAAGTTCTTGGTTCTCATTCGCCCAAGTCACGACCTGCTTTATCGAATCCACATGTGTCGTATCTGCTCCTGCAGCTTTGGCTATTAACGAAGCTCCTCCTGTATACGCAAAAAGATTTAACACCTTAGGCTGGGATGTTTCAAACGATTTTACACTTTCGGATATATAATCCCAATTAACAGCTTGTTCGGGAAAGATGCCCACATGCTTAAAAGAAGTCAATCCCAAGCGAAATTTGATCGCAACGTCCTTATTTTTATATTCAATATGCCAGCGATCTGCCGTTTTCGGATTTTTCTTTAACCATTCGCCACTAGTCGCTGATCTTCCTTTGAATTTGATATGGTATCTTTTATTCCATTCTACATCGCCCAACGTCTTTGGCCATACGGCTTGAGGTTCCGGACGAATTAAGATTAGGTCACCAAACCGCTCTAATTTTTCAAAATCTCCACAGTCGATTAGTTCATAATCCTTCCAGTGCTGCGGAGTAAGCAATTGAATAGTTGTAATTTCAGACAAAGTAATTGTTTTTTTTGTGCAAAGATAGATGTTAGATATGATTATTTATTATTTATTTCATCGTTTCCCGGGCAGCTTTCATCAACGGACTTGCGAATACAAAGTCATTAAGTTCTTTCACATCTGATTTGAGCATGTCTTTATTAGATCCTTCCCAAAATTTTTCACCTTGATGAAGAAACATTACATATTCGCCTATGCCCATAACAGAGTTCATATCATGTGTCACCACAATAGTCGTAGACTGATACTCTTCCGTCAAATCCTGAATTAACTCATCTATTAATATTGAAGTGGCGGGATCTAATCCCGAATTGGGTTCATCACAAAACAAATATTTTGGACTCATGCTAATGGCACGCGCAATGCCTACGCGTTTTTTCATCCCCCCCGATAATTCTGCAGGAAACAGGTTATTCTTACCGGCTAAGTTAACCCGCTCCAAACAAAAATTCGCCCTATCTATTTTTTCAGCAAGACTCATTTTGGTAAACATGTCCAATGTAAACACAATGTTTTGCTCCACTGTCATAGAGTCAAATAGTGCCGAGTTTTGAAAAAGCATCCCAATTTCCTTCCGAATAGGCACTTTCTGCTCAAAATCCATCTTTGTAAACTCGTGCTTACCAAAAAAAACTTTCCCCTGATCCGGCTGATGCAAACCTACTATACATTTGAGAAGTGTACTTTTACCTGACCCCGATCCTCCGATAATCATACTCACTTTACCGGGTTCATATACCGCATCTATTCCATTCAATACTCGATTATCACCAAAAGCTTTATGTATATTCTGTATCTCAATCATAATTTCATCCGTAAATAATTTTAATTCACCATCCAGATGGAATGTACCCTGCTTTTATAAAAGTAAAGCAGTAATGACATAGTCACTTGCAAGGATAGTGATGCACCCTATAACTACTGCTCTTGTACCTGCTTGCCCCACTTCCAAAGCCCCCCCCCGCACGTGAAACCCCTTGTGAGCAGGTACAGAAGTAATGATAAAACCATAAATAAACGCTTTAACCATCGCTACCACCATTGTAAAACCCTGAAAGGATTCTCTGATTCCAATAATGTAGTCGCCGGCACTGACTGCTCCTGTCAATGAACCACCAAGCAACCCACCTACCAGGGCACAAAAAATGGCAATAATAACTAAAACAGGCATCATCACTACCCCGGCTATTATTTTAGGAAGAATGAGGTATCCGGCGGCATTGATTCCCATGATTTCCAAGGCATCAATTTGTTCGGTGACCCGCATGGATCCGATTTGGGAAGAAATTGACGACCCTACTTTTCCCATGAGAACCAAAGCAGAAATCGTTGGTCCCAGTTCCAGAATATTGGAGTCACGGTTAATCTGCCCGATAATTGAATTAGGGATTAAATCCGAGACCAATTGAAAGGCAATCTGCATCGTCATTACGGCTCCGATAAAGGTAGATATAATGACAATCAAGCCAAGAGATCCAACACCGATTTCATTCATCTCATGTAAGATCTCTTTCCAATAAATTTTCCACTTCTCCGGTTTCTTGAAAACCTTCTTTAGCAGTAGCAAATATTCACCAAAATGATAAAAAAACATATAACTTCTTTACGGTTTATGCTAAAATACATATTTAATAATAGTATACCCCAATTTTTTGAGGATTTGTTCCTTTGCCTCCTTAATTCACTTACCGAGAAAACCATTCTCTTTACCGAAAATCTGATTCGAATAGCCTAATTCGAATAGAATAACCGTACATATAGCGCTATTTTTGTTGTCAATAAAACAACTAAAAATGCTATCTTTAACAATCGGATATGAACAGTAAAATCACTACAGGCATTTGGTTTATCTTCTTTGGGATTATTATTCTACTTCACAACTTTGGAGTAGTCAATTTCAATTTTTACGCTCTTTTTAAATATTGGCCACTTATCATAATAGCCATTGGGACAAACCTGATTCTTCAAAACAGAAAGTTTGGAACGATTATTACGTCTATTATCAACGTCACGATATGTATATTTTTGATGGTCATCGGTCTAACCTCATCAGAAAAATTTTCCTTCAACAAATTTGGAAATATTAATATCGAAAATAGAAAAGATACACTCGGCTTAAAACAAGTCGTATCTCTTCCTTTTACAGATGATATACAAGAAATCAACCTTGAAATAAATGTCGGTGCTACCTCCCTTTTTCTTGACAGCCAGTCATCCGAAGAACTTATCAAAGCCTCAAGTCCTAATGATAATATGGGACTTAAGCTTAAGGTAACGGACGAAGAAAAATTAAAAAAGATTGAACTTATCAGTAAAATAAAAAAGGATAATCCCTCGGGTAACAGCATCCACTTTGCACTGAACAAAAATCCGATTTGGAACATGGAGTTTAACATGGGGGCATCCTCTTTCAAAGGAGATCTATCGGGTTATAAATTGGCAAATTTATCGATTAATTCGGGAGCAACGAATATAGACCTAACATTAGGACAGCCCCAATTAAGCGTTACTACCATTGAGATAAATACGGCTGCTTCTAGTTGTAAAATCAATCTGCCAAAAAATGCGGCATGTATGATCGAAAATGACAGCTTTTTGTCGGGTAAAAAATTCAAAGGCTTGGACATCAAAGAGGACAACAGGCATAAAACGCTAGATTTTGACACCGCACAAAACAAGTATATTATTAAAATTTCGGGAGCAGCCAATTCGCTCTCAATAAATAGGTTTTAAGTTATAAATAGCTAACTTTGTTTCCAATATGGAGACAACAAACGCATTGATATTACCCGGAAAATATTGCAATTCTAAAAACACCTATTCTAGATATAAAACAAGAGAGGCTTTTATAGGAAATATCCCTATGGGTGGAGACAATCCTATCCGTATACAAAGTATGACCACGGTAGACACCATGAACACCATGGGGTCGGTAGAACAGGTCATCAAGATGGTAGATGCAGGGTGCGAATATGTCCGCATCACGGCTCCAAGTATTAAAGAAGCTGAAAACCTGGCCAATATAAAAAACGAACTTCGTCTCAGAGGCTATAACGTGCCTTTGGTAGCCGATATACACTTTACGCCCAATGCAGCGGAAGTCGCCGCAAGAATCGTAGAAAAAGTAAGGATAAACCCGGGAAACTATGCTGATAAAAAGAAATTTGATGAAATAGATTATACAGATGCTGCTTACCAGGCAGAATTGGATCGTATCTACAAAAAATTTGCTCCCTTAGTACGTATTTGTAAAGAATACGGTACAGCCATGCGTATAGGTACAAATCATGGTTCTCTTTCCGACCGCATCATGAGCAGATATGGAGATACTCCTGAAGGCATGGTAGAATCTGCATTGGAATTTATACGTATCTGCGAAGATTTAAACTATTACAACCTCGTGGTATCCATGAAATCATCCAATCCGCAGGTAATGGTACAAGCCTACCGACTCCTTGTGGAAAAAATGGTTATAGAAAATATGAATTATCCACTCCACCTTGGTGTAACGGAAGCAGGTGATGGTGAGGATGGCCGTATAAAATCTGCTGTAGGGATTGGAACTTTGCTGGAGGATGGACTGGGAGATACCGTACGTGTTTCTTTAACAGAAGAGCCTGAAAAAGAAGCTCCCGTAGCTATAGCTCTGGTAAACAGATATACCAAACGGGCAGCGGCATTGAACAAAAATGAACACCTTCCTATTTTGAATCTTTCTCCGTCTGCTGAAACCAAAGTGTATCGATCTTCCGAAGTAAATACTTTTGTCGGCGGGTCAATAGTTCCACGTATTATTGTGGATATCTCCAAAGAGAACTTAAAAGATCCTTTTGCCCTTCATGCAGTTGGTTATAAATATGATGCATTGTTGGACAAGTATCACATGGGAGAGCAATCAGTGGATTTTGTTTATTTAGCCGATCAGCTCCCATCTTTTACAATGCCTGGTAATCTCAAGCAATTATATGATTATAAAATCTGGAGTAGTTTAAAATCAAGAAGTAACATTCATCCGATATATCAATTAGATGAATTTAATAGGGCTACCGAAAAAGATCCGGTACTGAATATCGTCTATATATCAAATGCACGCTTGGCATCTGACGAATTTGCAAACCTTCAGATAGACAAAACTATTGTTTTTTTATTAGAAACCGACCATATTCATGGAATGGCGGATCAACGCCAATTTTTTGCCAACATACAGGAGATAGGATTAGATGTTCCCGTTATTATTAAACGGTCTTATCCTTCGGACGAATTCAATGGTCCTGTTGGTGATATCATGAATCCTGAAGAACCTATCTCCAAAATCCAGGTATATGCGGCTACGGATCTCGGTGCACTTTTGATTGATGGTTTAGGGTCAGGTATATGGATTGACTCTCCTGCTACACCATTAAATAATTTAAGTTCCTTATCTTTCGGAATACTGCAAGCGACGCGTTCACGCATATCTAAAACGGAGTATATATCTTGTCCAAGTTGTGGACGTACATTATTCGACCTTCAAGAAACAACGCAGATGATACGGAGCCGTACAAATCATTTGAAGGGTTTAAAAATCGGAATCATGGGATGTATTGTAAATGGCCCCGGAGAAATGGCTGATGCCGACTATGGTTATGTAGGTGCAGGTCCAGACAAAATAACGCTTTATAGAGGAAAGGAAGTTGTAAAAAGAAACGTGAGCTCAGCAAATGCCTTAGACGAACTTATAGGCATCATAAAAAATGATGGACTATGGATCGATGCAGAATAAAAGTGGGCGCATCCTAATTAGAACGCGCCCACTTTTATAAATTATATATTTTAGCCAATAAAATTTTATCGTATAGACATTCTTTTTACTACAGCCTCTCCACCGGCAACTACACGAAGAAAATAAAAGCCCGGTGTTATTTTGTCATTGGTATCGAAAGCAAAAGATTGATTGCCTCTTTCTAAAGTAGAGTTCAACAAATTCAAAACCTCATTTCCCAACGCATCCATTAATTTAATACTCACCGTACCTTGCTTCGTTAATTTAAAGGAAACATTGATTTGTTGAGATACAGGGCTATAAAACACTTTGACATTATTGATATTCTTCTCGTGCTCTTCTTCATTAACAAATGACAACGCATGATATGAAATTAGCGAAGTACCGAAATAGAAACTAGCTCCACGAGCAGATGCTGTAGTAACAGAGATCAATAGCAATATATTGAAAACTCCTAATTTTACTATTTTGTGGACACTAAATTTCATTATAGTTTAAGACAATTAAGCAGATATTTGGTTTAATCAAAGCTATGATTTTCAATCCGAAAATCCTAATACAAAAGTAGTCTATTGTCTATATAATTTTACGATTTCTCAAAAAAAAGACCACTTTTAACAATTTTTAACAATCATAAACGTTGTTCAAATATTTAGCACTAAATTGGCATAATTTTTAAGCGATATTTTTACACAAAATTTAAAATGGCAACAGACCCTCAACATTCCTTAAATCGCCTCAGCGCAGGTGGTTTGTTAATAGCGCTAGGTATTATTTTCGGAGATATAGGCACTTCTCCCCTCTACGTTTTTAAAGCAATATTTAACAAAGGAACAATCGATAGTAACCTCGTCATTGGTAGTATATCTTGTGTTTTTTGGACATTAACGCTCCAAACAACAGTTAAATATGTAATTATCACACTTAATGCCGACAATAAAGGAGAAGGGGGTATCCTCTCCCTCTATTCACTGGTGAAAAGAAAAGCAAAATGGTTGATCATTCCTGCTATCATTGGCGCCTCTACTCTACTCGCCGACGGTATGATCACACCTGCGATTACCATTTCTTCTGCCGTGGAGGGTTTAGCGATTCAAAACCCCGGCTTCCCAACCGTCCCCGTAGTGATAGCTATTATTTCTTTATTATTTTTAATTCAGCGATTTGGCACATCCATCGTAGGCAGGATCTTCGGCCCTCTCATGTTTATTTGGTTTTCAACGATCGCTTTTCTTGGGTTTAGATATATTGATGATGCGCCACAGGTATTGAAAGCCATAAATCCTTATTATGCAATTGAAACATTAATAAATTACCCCAACGCACTTTTTATAATTGGAGCTATTTTCTTATGTACTACGGGCGCTGAAGCCTTGTACTCGGATATGGGACATTGTGGAAAGACAAATATCCGTATCAGTTGGATCTTTGTAAAGCTATCGCTGATCTTAAATTATTTCGGTCAGGGGGCTTGGTTGCTACTACATGAGGGTAATCAGATTGGCGAAACCAATCCATTTTTTGCAATTATGCCTGATTGGTTTGTCATTTATGGCGTAACGATTGCCACTGTCGCGGCCGTAATTGCAAGTCAGGCCATGATTTCCGGATCATTCACACTCATATCAGAAGCAGTAAGACTTAATATCTGGCCTAAAGTAGCCATCCGGTACCCTTCAGATCAAAAAGGTCAATTGTATGTTCCTTCTATCAACTTAATTTTATTCGCAGGTTGTATGCTTATTATCTTTGTTTTCAGAGAGTCCAGTAATATGGAAGCCGCGTATGGTCTAGCGATCAATTTGACCTTTATCACCACTACGATATTGATGTGTTTCTTTATGCTTCGAAAGCATATTAATAAAATTTGGATCATTCTATTTGCACTTGTTTTCTTTACCATCGAAATTACATTTCTATTAGGAAACATGATCAAGATAGAACATGGCGGTTGGCTTACACTGCTGTTGGCTTCTTCTATTTTCATTGTCATGTTCTGTTGGTACGGTGCCCGCAAAATCAAAAACCGATACGTGCGCTTTGTCGACATTAAACAGTATTATCCGCTTATAGCGGAACTAAGCGATGATATATCCGTTCCGACATTCGCATCTCAATTGGTGTACCTGACAAGTGCCAACAATAAAGAGGAAATAGAAGCAAAAGTGATGTACTCGATCATCAATAAAAAACCAAAACGTGCCGATGTCTATTGGCTTGTGCATGTGGATGTAATGGATACACCGCATGCAAGAGACTATGTAGTTACACAGCTAATTCCGGGAAAATTAGTTAGAATTGACTTCAAATTAGGGTTTAGAGAAGAACAGCGCATTAGCCTTCTTTTCCGTAAAGTGGTGGAAGATATGGTAAATAAGGGCGAAATTGACATTACCAGTCATTATAAGACGTTAAATAAATATAAAATTACCGGTGACTTTAACTTCGTTGTACTCGAAAAAATATTCAGTAAAACCTCAGATCTTAACTGGGGGAACAGAATCATCATGGAGATATACAAATTACTCAAACATTTCAGTTTGAGTGAAGAAAAAGGGTTTGGACTGGATAGCAGCTTTGTCACACTGGAACGTGTGCCGCTCAACATTCCCAACACAGATAATATCCAATTGAAAAGAGTGAAAGGATAAAAGAAGGGAGCTCCCTCTTTTATCCTTTCACGCTATTGAGTTTCGAATGACGGTATCCGTACATAAAGTAAATGACCAACCCAATGATAAGCCAGATGATAAATATCAACCAATTGCTCGCACCGAGCTCACTCATCAAATATAGATTGATTAATATCCCCATAACAGGCAGGAGAGAGAAATTGTACTTAAAACTGAAGATGCTCATCAAAAACCAAGTGCCCCAGAATACGACCACGAGCGACTTGTGAAGTATTACTTGTTTTGTACCTAATGTTCTCCATTCAGAAAAGCCCTCCTGACCATATAAATACAGTAATACCAGACCAATTATAAATCCTATCCCTACGATATATTTACCATTAACATAAGGCACCTTAAATTTGGATTTTTTGGAAAGTCCTGAATGATCCATATACAACACACCTCCACATACCAATATAAACGCAAAGAAAGTCCCTACACTTGTCAAATCAACAAAAAAATCCATTTTCATAAACAAAGCGGGAACAGCAACGACAAAGCCGGTGACAATCGTTGCATAGGAAGGTGTTTTATATTTAGGGTGTATTTTAGAAAACTTTTTGCTTAACAATCCATCTCTGCTCATCGTCATCCAAATACGTGGTTGCGCTAATTGAAAAACCAATAATGCAGATGTAATGGCTATGACGGATGTAACCGATATAATGCCCGCCATTTGATCGAATCCTACGTAATGAAAAACATAGGCCAATGGATCTTTCACATTTAGCTCAGAATAATTAACCATCCCCGTCAGCACCAGCGTAATGGCAACATACAAAACAGCGCATATTACAAGACAGTAAATCATAGCTTTGGGCAGATCACGCTGCGGATTTTTACATTCTTCCGCTGTTGTCGAAATGGAATCAAAGCCTATAAAGGCAAAGAATACCGCCGCGACACCACTTAATACACCTCCCATGCCGTTCGGCGCAAAAGGTGTCCAGTTTTCGGGCTTTACAAAAAATAACCCGCCAAAAATAACAGCGAGAATAACGCCTATCTTAATGACAACCATAATATTGCTGGCACGTCTGGATTCTTTAATTCCAATATAAACCAGCCAAGTCACAAAAACGGTAATCAATCCGGCAGGCAGATCGAAAATTATGGGAAAACCCACTATACGGGGAGCTGCTTCAAACGCCTGCAGCCCAATTTTATCGATACCACTTAGGTTTTCTGCACCTACTTCCAACATTTTAGCATGTGCTTCAGACGCATAGGCCGGTGCCATGGTCAACCACCGAGGGATATGGACCCCAAACCCTTCACACATCGAAACAAAATATTGAGACCAGGAAATCGCGACTACCATATTTGAAACTGCATATTCCAACACAAGTGCCCATCCAATTATCCATGCAAACAATTCGCCAAATGCTACATAAGCATACGTATATGCACTTCCTGAAACGGGCACAGTACTCGCAAATTGCGCATAAGATAATGCAGTAAAAACACAGGCAAACGCGACAAAAACAAAGAGCAAAGAAACAGCAGGACCTCCATTATATGAAGCTAAACCAATTGTACTGAATATACCTGCGCCAACGATAGCAGCAATCCCTAAAGACACCAAGTCTCTTACGCCTAAAATTTTTGCTAAACCCGACCCCTGAGATTCCGAATCGGACAAGATTTGTTCTACGCTTTTCTTCCTGAAAAGTCTGTTTGCCATAATTGATTAAAATTTTTGTTGTCAACAAAAATGATAAAATAACATCAGTTATTCTATTTTATCTTGAATTACTAAAAAGATTTCTTTGTAACGTTTCAAATAATTGATCTCATAATTTCTTAAATGATTGGTCAATTCAGAGACATGCTGTTCGCTTTCTTCAAAATCCCAGATTCGTCGACAAATATTGAAAAGTGCGTATGAAATATTATTGATATCATCATATTGCATAATGTACTTCGATGCGATAAAGCCATCATAATACAAAAAAAAACGATCAATATCCACATCGCCCAACACCTTTAGAAATAAGGCTAAAACAGAGCGATCTATTGAAGCTAAATGCTCGTATAATCTATTCACATTTAAGATGTTATGCTTAATGAGTAAATGATCTAACAACAGCTCTAAACCGATATGAGCAAGAAAAGAAGCTCGGATAGGCAGATCCTGCACAGTATGCTGAATTTGCTTACGCAGGTTATGTGTATGCGTATAGAAAAAATCTGAACTATGAAACAATTTATCTACCGCTACGTGTCGGCTCCATCCTTCATATAGTGCAATACTTTTCGGATGAAAGTAAAGTTGATCTTCGTATTTATGAATTTGAAAAGAATAGCTTTTATCTGCATTTTTAAGTAAGTCGGGTAGCATTGCACCGAGTACTTTTTCAGCATCCGATGCAAACCGTTCAAAATAAAAATGAGATAAAAAATTCACCGCGCAAAGTTATGTAATATTACGTATCGTAAGATACGGCTTAATCTTGTATATTTGCAATCTTAATAAAAAATTCTAAATCATTTCACATGAGTTTTGTAGAAGAATTACGTTGGAGAGGCATGCTTCAAGACATCATGCCCGGTACAGAAGAATTATTAAATAAAGAGAAAGTCGCAGGGTATATTGGTTTTGATCCAACGGGGGATTCATTACATGTCGGTCACTTAACACAGATCATGACATTGATTCACTTCCAAAATGCAGGACACAAACCGGTGGCATTAGTTGGTGGAGCGACCGGAATGATCGGAGATCCGTCTTTTAAATCTGCGGAAAGAAATCTTTTGGACGAAGAGACATTACAATATAATGTAACCTGTTTAAAGAACCAGCTGTCTAAATTTCTGGAATTTGGAGAAGGAGACAATGATGCAAAAATGGTCAACAATTACGATTGGTTTAAGGACTTCAGCTTTCTCGCATTTATTCGTGATGTCGGGAAATTAATCACTGTCAATTACATGATGGCGAAAGATTCTGTAAAGAAGCGTCTGGAAGGAGATAATGGCCTATCTTTTACGGAATTTACTTATCAATTGATTCAGGGATATGACTTTTATTATTTGTGGAAACACCACAATTGTAAAGTGCAGATGGGAGGATCGGATCAATGGGGAAATATTGTGACCGGAAGTGAAATGATCAGACGTCAAGATCAGGGAACAGCCTATGCTATTACTACACAACTGATAAAAAAAGCAGACGGACAAAAATTCGGCAAAACAGAATCTGGAGCTGTGTGGTTAGATCCTAAAAAAACTTCTCCATTTAAATACTACCAATTTTGGTTGAACACCTCAGATGATGACGCTAAAAACTGGATTAAAATCTTCACATTAAAGTCAAAAGAAGAGATTGATCGTATCATAGCAGAACATGATCTGGCTCCTCACACAAGAACGGTTCAAAAGGCGTTAGCAAAAGATATAACAATCCGCACGCATTCTGAAAAAGATTACGAAACAGCATTAAAAACTACTGAATTTTTATTTGGAAATGGTTCGTTAGAGTTTTTAGATCATTTAGATTATGAAAATGTCTTAGAGGTGTTTGAAGGTGTTCCTCAATACACCGTAAATAAGGCTGATTTAGAAAAGGGAATCAATATCCTTGATTTATTAGCCAACGACACCCATGTATTTCCTTCTAAAGGTGAAGCTCGGAAAATGCTACAAGGTGGAGGAGTATCCTTGAATAAAGAAAAGTTAGATGACATCGATCAGATCGTTACATCGTCGAACTTAATAAGCAGTAGATACCTAATCGTTCAAAAAGGGAAAAAGAATTACTTCTTAATCATAGCTGAATAAAACATTAAAGGGTGCCCCACGGTAGGTGCACCCTTTAATGTTTTATAATATTGGCATCTATCCCCATTTCTCCAACACCGCCTTTTTTTTCCCCTTTAATTAACAAGGTGTAGATTCCTTGATTTTGCGGTTCAAAATTCAGTTCTAGTTTAACGTCCGCATTGCCGTCTGTAATTTCAAAATTATATCTTTTATTAATAGCTATATTGATAAAGGATGACACATCTTTATATTTAACGCTCTGAAAATTAACCTCCTTCTCAGATGAAGAAATCTTCAAAGACGATACATTTCCACCTAGATGGACGACACGGAATTTTGCCTGGCCTTTAGTCGGCAACAATATATTATCTTCAGATTGTAACAGCTTCAAGCTACCCTCTCTATAAACAAATACACTATAGATCTTATTCGGTTGAAATGTCAGCTTCTCTTTATAGGTCTCTTGTTTAGCCCCGAAATAACTGGTTAACGAAAATTCTACCTCCCCCGAATATGTATTTCTATACGGAAAATACTCTCCAAAAATTAATTTTTCAGACGTATTATTCATTCGATGTTGATGCACAAAGACATCCATGCCAATCGATCCAGGCACTGCATTTACAACAGCTACAGAAGATAGATTAACTACGTGATCGTACATCTCATCTATATCTGCCTTGTTACAAGCAAACAAAGTCACAGATAGGATAACCCACAAAAAAAACAATACCCTAGATACCATAAGTTTCAATTTTCCGAAGGCAGGTGAGCTCATGAAATAATTATTTGCATATTGAACAAAAAACGTTGTAACTCGACTAATTGCTACAAGTTAATAGAAATACATTTTAACACCGCACTTTTATAGCTATTTTTTTTAAGTTTGTATGGGGAAGATTATCACATTTTCATGGCATATAAAGGAAATACATTCAAAAATAGTAGCCAATCTAGAAATTCCAAAGAAGGTAAGGATTCTACTAAAATCACCTATAAAAAAAGAGATTCTTTTGTTAAATCATTTGACAATATAGATTTTTCAGAAGGTCAACGAAAAGTTTTAAAGATACTTGGTTTACTACTGTTGTTAACAGCTTTTGCTTTTGCGGTATCTTTTGTTTCATACTTATTTACCTGGAAAGAAGATCAAAGTTATATCGCAACCAGTAATGGAGGTTGGAACACCTTATTCAGCACGAGTAAAGAAATAACAGATGACACGATAGACGCAATCGCTGTACAAAATAAATTAGGTAAACTGGGTGCCCTGTTATCCAATCAATTTATATACGAATGGTTTGGAATTGCTTCCTTCTTGTTTATCTTGATGCTCTTTGTAGTAGGATATAAGTTAATATACCGTAAATCCATACTTCCTATTTGGAAAACACTACTGTATTCCTGTTTAGGGATTATTTACCTGTCGGTTACCTTAGGTTTTATTCAAGATTACATTGCAGAGACACCTCATATTCTCGAAGGAAAATTCGGCTATTGGAGCAATCAATTGTTAAATGCACAGATCGGAAAATTTGGCGTCGCCGGGTTACTGATATTTGCTTACCTTACGATCCTGATTTTGATTTATAATTTTGATCTTAAATTTTCATTTCAAAAAGAAAAAACGAGCAAAAAGGCTTCTAAATACGGAGACGAAACTGCCCCCGTCGTATCATCTTCCAATACAGCAATTACACCCAATGTAAGTTTTGAACACAATAATTACGAAGAAGAAGAGTTGGATGACGATGAAATTACAAATAGCACACATTTCGACACCAAACCGTCATTTGCCCAAAACAAAACTAAGAGTACGGATACAGATCGCCAAGAGATCGAACTGTCGGTAGACACTCCTTTAGAAATTGAGACTCCAAATCAACCGGACGAACCTGTTTTGAGTGTTGCCGAAGTAAAAGAAGAAAAAGCGATAACAGCAAATGACCTTGTAGCCGAATTTGGGGAGTACGACCCAAAACTTGATCTTTCAGGCTACCAATACCCAACTCTTGAATTATTAAAAGAATATGGAAGCGGTAAAATAACAATCAACCAATACGAATTAGAAGCGAATAAAAATAAAATTGTAGACACATTACGAAACTACAGCATTGAAATTGAACACATTAAAGCCACTATCGGCCCAACAGTGACATTATACGAAATAATCCCAAAACCAGGAGTCCGTATTTCAAAGATAAAAAATCTGGAAGACGATATCGCTTTGAGTCTGGCTGCTTTAGGAATTCGTATTATTGCTCCGATGCCCGGAAAAGGAACGATTGGTATTGAAGTTCCTAATAGTAACCCTGAAATGGTTTCCATGCGTTCGGTCTTAGCAACAGAAAAGTTTCAAAAAACAGATATGGATCTGCCTATAGCATTAGGAAAGACCATTTCTAATGAAGTCTATATAGCCGATTTGGCCAAGATGCCTCACTTATTGGTAGCGGGAGCTACCGGGCAAGGTAAATCTGTTGGTATAAATGCAATTTTAACTTCTCTATTGTATAAAAAACATCCGTCGGAACTAAAATTTGTATTGGTAGATCCAAAAAAAGTGGAACTATCCCTTTTCAAAAAAATAGAACGCCATTTTCTGGCTAAACTTCCGGGAGAGGAGGATGCGATTATTACCGACACAAAAAAGGTTATCAATACGCTTAACTCCCTTTGCATCGAAATGGATCAGCGTTATGACCTACTGAAAAATGGTCAAGTACGAAATTTAAAAGAATATAATGTAAAATTTATCAATCGTAGATTAAACCCTGAAGAGGGGCATCGATTCTTACCTTTTATAGTTCTTATTGTTGATGAATTTGCGGATTTGATGATGACGGCAGGAAAAGAGGTTGAAACTCCAATCGCACGATTGGCGCAATTGGCTCGTGCAGTGGGTATTCACTTGGTTATTGCAACACAACGCCCCTCAGTGAATATTATTACTGGTACAATTAAAGCCAACTTTCCTGCACGTTTGGCTTTTCGTGTATTGTCTAAGGTCGACTCACGAACGATCCTAGATTCAGGAGGAGCCGATCAGCTTATTGGACGTGGAGATATGTTATTATCAACCGGATCTGATTTAATCCGTATCCAATGTGCTTTTGTAGATACCCCCGAAGTTGAGGGAATCTCTGATTTCATCGGCAGCCAAAGAGGATATCCTTCCGCCTTTATGCTTCCGGAATATGTCGATGAATCCGGAGAAGGAAGTGGCTCCATGGATTTTGACCTATCCGATAGAGATCAGCTTTTTGAAGAAGCTGCTCGTCTTATCGTTATGCATCAACAAGGCTCTACGTCTTTAATTCAGCGTAAGCTGAAGTTGGGATACAATAGAGCAGGACGCATCATCGATCAATTGGAGTCTGCCGGAATCGTAGGCCCATTTGAAGGAAGTAAAGCCAGAGAAGTGCTTTATCCGGATGAATATTCCTTAGAGCAATATTTAGAAACACTAAGAAATCAAAATTAGATAATGAAAAAAAATTACATTTTAACATTATTACTTGGTTTTGCGACTCTTGTTACGAATGCGCAGTCAGATACCGGTGCAAAGAAAATATTGGATGAAGTGGCAAAGAAATATGACAGCTATAAAACTGCGCAAGCTGACTTCGGATTCGTAGCTACTGATGCTGAAAACGAGTCTTATTCGGATCAAGGCACTTTATACCTGAACAAGGTTAAAAATCAATATCAGATCCAACTTAAAGATCAACAACTTATTTCGGACGGTCAGTCAGTATGGACAATCTTAAAAGAAGAAAAAGAAGTTCAAATAACCGATGCAGATAATAGCACAGATGCTATCGGCCCAAATAATCTTTTTACTTTTTATAGAACCGGCTTCAAATACATAGGGTTATCTGATGAAAAAATCGGATCAAGTACATTATCCGTAATTGAAATGGCTCCTCTGGATACAAAAAAGAACTATTTCAAAATTAAGATACGTATAAATACAAACAAGCATATCCATGATGTCAGTATTTATGACAAATCGGGTTCTAAATACACTTATACGATCCGGAAATTGTATGTCAATCATCAAATCCCAAGTTCACAATTTGTATTCAATAAGAAGAACTATCCGAATTTCGAAGTCGTAGACCTGAGGTAATTAACTCAATCTAAATTAAGTTGTGTTTTGGTATCGTTAAGAAATTAGATTTTGAAGAATGAGCAAGGTAACACTTAAGGAATTGGCTAAAGTTTTGAACATGTCTGTATCTACAGTATCCAAAGCTTTAAACGACAGCCATGAAATAAGCGATGCGACGAAGGAAATCGTAAAGAAATTTGCAAAAGAACGTAACTATCAACCAAATCCTTTGGCCAAATACTTGAAACTGGGCAGATCTAATAGTATTGGTGTAATACTCCCCTCTATTGGTAACCCTTTCCATGGTCAGGTAATTGAGAGTCTGCACAATTACGCTAGCCTGCATAATTTCAACTTAATCATTATGCAGAGCAAAGATTCTGAAGAAATAGAGACAAAAGCAATACAAACACTTTTAAATCAAGGGATCGATGGTATCATTATTTCTCCCGCCCATGAGACATCTAACATAGAGTTATTAAAAAAGATCCATGAAAGTACCTGCCCTGTTATTATATTTGATCGAATCAATTACGATCTCAATACTTACAAAATAGGTGTTAATAATTTTCAAAGCGGGTTGGATGCTACAGCCGAATTAATAAAAATAGGGCGAAGAAAAATCGTCATTCTTTGTGGAAAAAACATCGGTGTTACAAAGCAAAGGCTTGCCGGCTACGAAGTAGCACTTAAGAGAAATGGCATTGAAGTAAATCAGGATTATATCGTGTATTGTAATTATAATAATAGCTTTGAAGAGTTTGACCACGATCTGAAGGAAAAAATAGCCGCGTTAATGGAGGATCCATCCACTGCACCAGATGCTATTTTTGGCACTACCGATACTTTGACGACCCGTGTATTGGGAATATTGGCAGATTTAGAAATTCAAGTACCTAGTGAATTAGCCGTAATAGGATTTGCAAATACAGAAATAGCAAACAGTCTTAATCCTGCATTATCGACGATCAGACAACCTACAGCAGAAATTGCAGCCCTATCGGTCGAAATGCTTATTAAACTCATAACTACAAAAAAAAATCGAAGTCAAATAGATTTCCAAGAATTTAAACTTGATTCATCTATTCAACTTCGAAAATCAACAGATATAGATTCTTAGACCTACATCTGTACTAATTTCATCTTGGGCACTAAAGTTTTCATTACTGTCCACGCTATCAGATAGGCTACCCCACAGATTGAGAATATAATAAAATATCCTGCTTCTTCACCCTGAAAACCCATAAACTGCATATTAGTGCGTCCTGCAAAGTCAAAAAGCACACCTGACGACTTGTTGATTATAAAGGCTCCAACACCTCCGGCAAGTCCGCCAATCCCGGTTACGGTAGCAATTGCTTTCTTAGGAAACATATCACCTACTGTAGAGAAGATATTCGCAGACCATGCTTGATGCGCTGCACCTCCTATACCAATTAAGACCACAGGGAACCAGTAACTCAGATATCCTAAAGGCTGAGCCAACATCACCACGAGCGGAAGAAAGGCAAAAATTAACATTGCTTTCATGCGCCCTGCATAAGGATTCATCCCCAATTTATCTACGAAATAGCTTGGTAACCAACCACCGATGATAGACAATAGCGTAATTGCATAGAGTACAAAAACTGCAAGCTGACCTTCAAAATCAGAAGATTTAATATCATATACAGAACTCAAATAGGCCGGCATCCAAAACAGGAAGAACCACCACACACCATCTGTCATAAATTTACCGAAAGCGAAGGCCCATGTTTGTCTATATTTCAAACAGGATAAAATCGAGACCTTCTCCATTTTCTTCCTAGCATTTAAATCTGCATTTTCTTCTAATGTATTATCTTGTTGAATATAGTTTAGCTCCTCCTCGTTTACTTTAGGATTACCTTCGGGCTTATCATACATGAAAACCCAGAAACCCATCCACACAAAACCCAATGCACCAATTATAATAAAGGACATTTCCCATCCCCATAATTTCGCAATCAGTGGGATACTCAAAGGAGCAACTAAAGCCCCTACAGTCGCTCCCGCATTGAATATGCTTGTAGAATATGCTCTATCCTTTTTAGGAAAATATTCTGCAGTAGCTTTAATAGCGGCTGGAAAGTTACCAGCCTCACCAATTGCTAGAATTAAACGTGCAAAAATAAACAGAACCACACTCACATTAATTATTCGACCAACATCATGTACCCGGCCAATAGCCTCTTTTGCTCCCTCAAATCCTACAAACCACTCTCCAGTAATAATACCCGACGTTGCAATCCCACAAAAAGCATGTAGGACAGCTCCTATCGACCACACGCCTATTGCCCATAAGAATCCCTTCTTTGTATCCATCCAATCGACGAATCGACCAGCAAAAAGCATGCTTACAGCATAAAAAATAGAAAACAAAGCGGTGATATTACCATAATCATTGTTTGTCCAATGAAATTCCGGAGCGATAAAATCTTTCCAGGTTAAGGATAGTACTTGTCGATCTAAATAGTTAATAGTAGTAGCAAAAAAAAGTAAGGCGCAAATTGACCACCTGTACTTGCTCATTGAATTAGACTTCATAAAGTTTATATAACAAGGTTTAGTAAATTTTAAAGTTAAGGTTTTGCACTAATTAATCCTAATTCCAGTCCGCGAATTTCAGCCAACCCCTTTAATCGGCCGATTGCTGAATATCCGGGATTCGTTACCTTTTTCAAATCATCCAACATTTGATGACCATGATCAGGCCTAAATGGAATAGGTTGCTCTCTTCGCTGATTCTCGGCTATAAAGATTCGTAACACAGCTGCCATATCTACATCGCCATCCAAATGATCGGCTTCATAGAAATTACCCTGTTCATCTTTCTTCACGTTACGGAAATGTGCAAAATGTACACGGTGCTTTAATGCCTCTGCAATCTCAGGAATATTATTATTTACCCCTGCTCCTAATGAGCCTGTACAAAAACAAACGCCATTAAAATCTTTATCTAATCCGTTAATAATATTGAGGTAATCTTGTTGATTAGAAGCTATTCTAGGTAACCCTAATATCGGATAAGGAGGATCGTCCGGGTGGAGAGCCATCTTGATATTGCTTTCCTCACATACCTCAGCGATTTCATTCAAAAACCAAAGAAGATTATTAAGTAACCCCTCGAATCCAATCTCTTTATATATTTCAAGACTTGTGTGCAGATCTTCTAAACTTATATCCTTCTCGCTTGGAATTCCCATCAGGATAACTCTATTCAAGTCTTCAATATCAGCCGGGGTAAATCCGTCGAAACGTTTTTTTGCCGCTGTAACTATTTCTTGAGGATAATCTTTTTCTGCCTGCTCTCTTTTCAACACAAAAAGATCAAATGCTGCCAAGTCAGTCCAATTAAAATAAAGCGCTTTTGCACCATTCTCTAGTTCCAGATCTAGCTTCGTCCTTGTCCAGTCAAGGACAGGCATGAAATTATATGTTACGATGTGTATGCCACACGATGCAAGATTACGTAAGGATTGTTTATAATTTTCGATATACTGTGCGGCGTCACTTCTTCTGGTTTTGATAGCTTCGTGTACCGGAACACTTTCAACTACGGACCATTTCAATCCTGATTCTTCGATGATCCTTTTGCGTTCTTGTATATCTTCTAAAGGCCAAACATCTCCGTGGGCTATATGGTGTAATGCGGTAACAATCCCCGTGGCTCCGGCTTGTTTTACATCTTGTAGACTGACCGAATCATTAGGCCCATACCATCTCCAAGTTTGTTCAAATCTATTTCTCATTCAAATAAATTATTTATAATTAAACTCCACTCCACGCGTTAAATCCACCATCAACGTACACAGTCTCTCCCGAAACGAAAGATGATGCGTCACTCAATAGATAAACCAATGTACCCTCCAACTCAGAAGGATCTCCTAATCTTGAAAAAGGTGTTCCATTAATAAATTTTTGGGCGCGAGCAGTATATGTGCCATCCGTATTAGTGAGTAAAGCCCTATTTTGTTCTGTTAAAAATACACCTGGGGCTATCGCATTTACTCTAATTCTGTCACCATAACGTAATGCCAATTCAGTGGCCATCCATTTTGTAAATCCAATAACACCATTTTTGGCTACGGTGTAACCCAATACACGTGTAATAGCCTGACTTGATGACAACGAACCTATATTGATAATCGAACCTTTGCCATTTTCTGCAAGTACCTTCCCAAAAACATGAGTTGGAATTATCGTTCCAAAGAGATTCAATTCAATAGCTTTGATTGTATCTTGTACATTTGCGCTGAAGATATCCTGTTCGGGCGCAATTGTTGCGCCTTGAATATTACCCCCTGCTGCATTTACCAATCCGTCTATCGTTCCCCATTTGGCCAGTATCTGCTCTCGGGCTGCAATCATTGATTGCTCACTCATTACATCGCCCACAATAGCAAGTCCCTCACTACCGAAAGTCTCTACTAATCGTACACGCTCGTCAGCACGCTCTTGATCACGACCAATAATACAAACTCTAGCCTTGGCTTCTGCAAGTGCCTTCACAAAGGATTTCCCTAAAACACCTGTTCCTCCAGTAACAATTATTACTTTCCCTTTTAAGGAAAATTTTTCTAAAACATTCATTTAACAATTGTTTATAATTTTATCAAAGCAAGATACCAAAAAAAACAACAATAAATGAACGTAAAATACGATAACGATTGCGATAAATTTATACATTAACTGACTCTTATTTATCACAGTTAAATCGTATTTTTAGCGTATTAATCAAAACCATTCTAATGAAAAGCGTCTTATCTTTTGGAGAAATATTGATCCGACAACAAGCTGTAGGCAATTCCTTTTTTGAAAAAGGCAATAATTTGTCCAGATTGTACCCTGGAGGTTCAGAAGCAAATGTAGCTGTATCGCTGGCACAAATGGGAACAAAAACTTCTTACTACAGTGCTTTCCCCGACAATCCACTATCCGCCGAAATTATCGCCATACTCCACGAATCTAATGTCGACACTTCTAAAGTATCCAAAATCGGCGATAGAATCGGATCATATATTCTCCTATCGGCCAATGGCCTTACCAAAGGAGAGGTAATATATGACCGGAAGTACTCAAGCTTTAGCCAGCTTCGTCCGGAAGATATCGATTATGAGTCATTACTGGGAAATGTAGATTGGCTGCATTGGACTGCGCTTACACCTGCCCTTAATGAACAGATGGCCTCATTAACCGAGCAATTATTGAACGAAGCGAGTGCGAGAAATATCACAATTTCGGTAGACTTGAATTACAGAAGCAAGCTGTGGCAATACGGCAAACAACCTATTGAAATAATGCCTCAATTGGTTGAATACTGTGATGTAGTAATGGGCAATATATGGGCCGCGAATAAAATGCTGGGCACATCTATTGATGAATCCCTAAATCGGGAAACCGAGATTCAAACATATTATGAATATGCAATAAAATCAGCGAAGGAGATATTCAATAAGTTCCCCAAAACGAAACATATCGCCAATACCTATCGCTTTATGGACAATCCCACACACAATCTATTCTACGGAACCTATCATTCGAGAGAAAAAAATAGCATCTCGCAAATATTTGAAACGAATGCGGTAATTGATCGCATAGGAAGTGGCGATGCATTTATGGCAGGATTTATTCATGCATTAAAAAACACGGCTGATCCTCGGGAAATAATTGAAATAGCGACAGGGGCTGGATATCAAAAACTATTTGTAGAAGGCGATTTTGGAAACGGAAAATTTAAATAATCATGAACAATATATTAGAAACAATCAATAAATACCCAGTAATACCTGTTTATTATCATGATGACAGTGCGAAATGCATTGAAATCGTTAAGGCCGCTTATGAAGGAGGAATTCGCGTTTTCGAATTTGTAAATCGAGGTGAAAAAGCATTGGAAAATTTCAAAATATTATTGGATTACAAAAATTTGCATCTCCCCGGATTGGTATTGGGTATTGGAACAATAAAAGATGTTGAACAGGCGAAAAGCTTTTTAGCAGTTGGCGCAGAATTTATCGTAAGTCCTATTATTGAACCAAGTATTGCTAAAGAAACATTAGATAAAGGTATTTTATGGATTCCGGGTTGTATGACACCTTCTGAAATCGCCGTTGCCGAAAAATTGGGAGCACCACTTGTTAAACTATTTCCGGGAGATACACTTGGTCCGAAATTTTTAAAAGCAATCAAACCGCTGTTTCCAAAGGTTAAATTCATGCCGACAGGCGGTGTTGACGTAGAAGAGAAAAATATTCAGGGATGGTTTGAAGCCGGAGTATACTCCGTTGGTCTGGGTTCCAAATTATTTCAAGAACCAGAGGGGGCAACAGATTATTCGTGGTTAGCTGAACGAAGTAAGCAATTGTTTAGCTGGATCAAACAATAAAACATTCTGCATATAAACGGAAATAATAAAGGCTAGCAAAATTTGCTAGCCTTTATATTTATATTAAAAAGAGAATATTAATCTTCTTCTTTCGATGCCAATAATTGATCGTATTCCTCACGTGAACCTACGATAATATTACTGTATTTACGCAGACCGGTACCAGAAGGAATTAAGTGACCAACAATTACGTTTTCTTTCAAACCTAATAAATTATCACGTTTACCTGCAATAGCTGCCTCGTTCAATACTTTCGTAGTTTCCTGGAAGGACGCTGCTGAAATGAACGATTTGGTTCCTAATGAAGCTCTTGTAATACCTTGTAACAATGGGCTTGAAGTAGCAGGAATTGCATCACGTACTTCCACCAATTTCAAGTCTTGACGTTTCAAGCTAGAGTTTTCTTCACGAAGTTTACGCAACGTAACGATTTGACCCGCACGTAAAGTCGAAGAATCACCTGACTCAACAATAACCTTTTTATCGTACAATGAATCGTTTTCCAACATGAAATCCCATTTGTTTACAGCTTCTTTCTCTAAGAAACGTGTATCTCCCGGATCTTCAATATGAACTTTTTGCATCATTTGGTGAACGATCGTTTCAAAGTGCTTATCATTGATTTTTACACCTTGAAGACGGTAAACCTCTTGAATACCATTTACGATATACTCCTGAACGGCTGCCGGCCCTTTGATAGATAAGATATCTCCAGGAGAAATCTGACCGTCTGACAAAGGCATACCTGCTTTAATAAAATCATTATCTTGTACCAGAATATGTTTCGAAAGCGGAACCAAATATTTCTTCACTTGTCCATCACGGGATTCGATCGAAATCTCACGGTTACCACGCTTAACACCTCCTAATGATACAACACCATCGATTTCAGTAACTACCGCTGGGTTAGATGGGTTACGCGCTTCGAATAACTCCGTTACACGTGGAAGACCACCCGTAATATCTCGCGTCTTACCGGTAGAACGAGGGATCTTAACTAAGATAGCTCCTTCTTTTACTTTTTGACCATGAGATACCGAAACGTGAGCTCCTACAGGGATGTTGTACGAGCGGATTACTTCGCCTTTCAAATCAACAACTTTGATAGTAGGGTTTTTCGTCTTATCACGAGTTTCAATGATTACTTTTTCTTTGTGACCTGTTTGCTCATCGGATTCTTCACGGAAAGTAACACCTTCGATAATGGCATCAAACTCCACTTTACCCGCAAACTCGGAAATGATTACCGCATTATATGGATCCCAGTCAACAAGTTTGGCTCCTTTTTCAACTTTGTCTCCTTCTTTTACGAACAAGTTCGAACCGTAAGGAATGATTTGTTGATAGAGAACTTTGTTGTTTTCACCACTAACGATTTTAATCTCACCTGAACGTCCCAATACAACTTGATATGGACCATCTTCACCTTGCTTCTCAACGGTACGAACATTCTCGAATTCAACAATACCTTCGTATTTAGCAATGATAGTTGACTCGTTGGCAATGTTAGATGCTGTACCACCCACGTGGAACGTACGAAGTGTTAACTGCGTACCCGGCTCACCAATAGACTGTGCGGCAATTACACCGACAGCTTCACCCATTTGTACACGTTTACCGGAAGCTAAGTTACGGCCATAACAACAAGCACATACTCCGCGTTTAGATTCACAAGTTAATACCGAACGAATTTCAACACCTTCAATACCAGCCTCTTCTATTGCATACCCAACTTCTTCGGTAATATCATCGTTCGCAGCTACGATCAATTCGTTCGTTTCTGGATGATAAACATCATGAAGTGGTGTACGACCTAAGATACGATCGTATAATGGTTCAACGATATCATCGTTATCTTTCAATGCAGTAGTATAGATACCACGTAAACCTCCACAATCGTGATCTACGACAATCATATCTTGAGCAACGTCATGCAGACGACGCGTTAAGTAACCCGCATCGGCCGTTTTCAATGCCGTATCGGCAAGACCCTTACGCGCACCGTGTGTAGAAATAAAGTACTCTAATACGGAAAGACCTTCTTTAAAGTTTGATAAAATCGGGTTTTCAATAATTTCACCACCTGAATTACCAGATTTCTGAGGTTTAGCCATCAAACCACGCATACCGCACAACTGACGAATTTGTTCTTTTGAACCACGCGCCCCAGAATCCAACATCATATATACAGAGTTGAAACCTTGGTTGTCATTTGATAAGATATCCATCACGTGCGCAGTCAACCTGTTGTTGATACGCGTCCAGATATCGATGATTTGGTTGTAACGCTCATTGTTCGTAATGAAACCCATGTTATAGTTACCCATTACCTCTTCTACCTCATTAGTAGCTTGAGCAATCAAGTCAGCTTTAGCATCCGGAATATTCAAATCTTGCAAGTTGAATGACAAACCACCTTTAAAGGCTGTTTGGAATCCTAACTCTTTCATATCATCCAAGAATTTCGCTGCACGAGCCATACCCGTATTTTTCACGATCTCTCCAATGACATTACGAAGTGATTTCTTCGTCAAGATCTCATTGATATAACCTACCTCGTGAGGAACAATCTGATTAAAGATTACCCGCCCTACAGTCGTTTCAATGATTTGTTGACCATACTGATCTTCACCTAGTTTAACCTGAGTCTTAACTTTAATCCACGAGTGAAGATCTACCTGTTCCTCATTTAAAGCGATAATAACTTCTTCTGGAGAATAGAATATACTTCCTTCACCTCTCATCTTACGGTTTTCATCCGATTTACGGCCTTTAGTAATATAATAAAGACCCAATACCATATCTTGAGACGGTACAGTAACCGGAGAACCGTTAGCAGGGTTAAGAATATTATGTGCCGCCAACATTAAGATTTGGGCTTCCAAAATTGCAGCATTACCTAATGGTAAGTGGACTGCCATTTGGTCACCGTCAAAATCGGCGTTGAACGCTGTACACACTAACGGGTGCAATTGAATGGCTTTACCCTCTACTAAAGTCGGTTGAAAAGCCTGAATACCCAAACGGTGAAGCGTAGGTGCACGGTTTAATAATACAGGGTGTCCTTTCAATACATTTTCAAGGATATCCCATACAACCGGATCTTTACGATCTACGATTTTTTTAGCTGATTTTACGGTTTTTACAATACCTCTTTCAATCATCTTACGGATGATAAATGGTTTGTAAAGCTCTGCAGCCATATCTTTAGGAAGACCACACTCGTGTAATTTCAAATGAGGACCAACCACAATTACCGAACGAGCCGAATAATCGACACGTTTACCTAATAAGTTTTGACGGAAACGGCCTTGTTTACCTTTCAAGATATCTGATAACGATTTCAAGGCACGGTTACCTTCTGTCTTAACAGCATTCACTTTACGTGAGTTGTCAAACAACGAGTCAACAGCTTCTTGAAGCATACGCTTTTCGTTACGTAAAATTACTTCAGGAGCTTTGATTTCGATCAAACGTTTCAAACGATTATTACGGATAATCACACGACGGTATAAGTCATTCAAATCCGAAGTCGCAAAACGGCCACCATCCAAAGGAACTAAAGGACGTAATTCCGGTGGAATAATAGGAACGATTTTTACGATCATCCATTCCGGACGATTTTCAATACGATCTCTTGAACCACGGAATGCCTCCACAACATGAAGACGTTTTAACGCTTCATTTTTACGTTGCTGAGAAGTTTCATTAGCTGCCTGATGACGTAAATCGTATGACAATCGATCAAGATCAATGCGTTTCAATAACTCTTCCAATGCTTCAGCACCCATTTTCGCAACGAACTTTTGAGGATCGTTGTCATCCAGGTATTGGTTCTCTTTTGGTAAAGTATCTAAAATATCTAAATACTCTTCTTCTGTTAAGAAATCCATATAAGAAATACCATCATCTTCTTTGATACCTGCTTGGATTACCACGTATCGCTCGTAATAGATGATCATGTCTAGCTTCTTAGTAGGAAGACCTAATAAGTAACCAATTTTGTTGGGAAGAGAACGAAAGTACCAAATATGTGCAACAGGAACCACCAAAGAGATGTGCCCCATACGCTCACGACGCACTTTTTTCTCTGTAACTTCAACACCACAACGGTCACATACAATACCCTTATAACGGATACGTTTGTATTTACCACAGTGACATTCGTAATCCTTTACCGGACCGAAGATACGCTCACAGAATAGACCATCACGCTCCGGTTTGTACGTACGGTAGTTGATCGTTTCTGGTTTTACAACTTCACCACTTGAACGTTCCAAAATTGTCTCCGGAGACGCTAAGCTGATCGTGATCGATGTAAAGTTGCTTTTAATTTTATTATCTTTTTTGTAAGACATACTTATTCAAAAGTTAAAGCTTTAAAGAAGCTTAACAGATGGTTCCATCCGTTAAGCCCTATTTGCTTGATTAATCTAATGTGATATCTAAACCTAATCCACGCAACTCATGTACCAATACGTTGAACGATTCTGGTACCGATGGAGTTGGCAAATTGTTACCCTTCACGATTGCTTCGTAAGTTTTAGCACGACCTACTACATCATCGGATTTCACAGTCAAGATCTCCTGAAGGATATTAGATGCACCGAATGCCTCCAATGCCCAAACCTCCATCTCACCGAAACGCTGACCACCAAATTGTGCTTTACCACCCAATGGTTGTTGTGTAATCAATGAATAAGGTCCGATCGAACGTGCGTGCATTTTATCATCTACCATGTGACCTAATTTCAACATGTAAATCACGCCGACAGTAGTAGGTTGATCAAAACGCTCTCCCGTTAACCCGTTGTAAAGATAGGTACGGCCTGATTTAGGCAATTCCGCTTTTGCTACCCACTCCTCTACTTGGCCCATTTCAGCACCATCGAAGATTGGCGTAGCGAACTTCATTCCTAATTTTTGACCTGCCCATCCAAGAACCGTTTCATAAATCTGACCTAAGTTCATACGAGAAGGTACACCTAATGGATTCAATACGATATCTACCGGCGTTCCGTCTTCTAAGAAAGGCATATCTTCATCACGTACGATACGTGCGACAATACCTTTATTACCGTGACGACCAGCCATCTTATCTCCTACTTTCAATTTACGTTTCTTTGCCACGTAAACTTTAGCCATTTGAACAATACCTGATGGAAGTTCATCCCCTACCGAGATCGCGAATTTATCGCGTTTGAAAGCTCCTAACTCTTCGTTATACTTAATATTGTAGTTATGAAGAGACATTTTAATCATCTCATTCTTTTCATCATCAGTAGTCCAACCTGTTGGATTGATGTGTGCATAATCCAAATCCGTTAGGATTTTCTGCGTAAATTTCGCACCCTTTGCTACCAATAATTCGCGATAAGAATTATAAACACCTTGACTGGTTTTACCGTTTACAATAGTAAATAGTTTGTCTACCAAGCGCTCTTTTAGTGATCTTAGGTTCTTATCGTGTGCTACTTCCAATTTCTCTAAAGCTTTTCTTTCGACTTCTTTAGACATCTTCTTAGCACGTGAGAATAATTTAGTATCAATTACAACACCTTTAATCGAAGGAGGAGTTTTTAAAGAGGCATCTTTAACATCGCCCGCCTTATCACCGAATATAGCACGTAATAATTTTTCTTCCGGAGAAGGATCTGATTCACCTTTAGGTGTAATCTTACCGATCAAAATATCACCCTCACCTACTTCCGCTCCGATACGAATGATACCATTCTCATCCAGATCTTTAGTAGCTTCTTCCGATACGTTAGGAATATCCGCCGTCAATTCTTCTTCACCACGTTTTGTATCACGAACCTCTAATTCGAATTCTTCAATGTGTAATGAAGTGAAAATATCCTGAGATACCACACGTTCAGAAATTACGATCGCATCCTCAAAGTTGTATCCCTGCCAAGGCATGAATGCTACTTTTAAGTTACGTCCTAATGCCAATTCACCATCTTCAGTCGCATAACCTTCACAAAGCACTTGACCTTTAGTAACTTTTTGCCCTTTTCTAACGATAGGTTTTAAGTTGATACAAGTATTCTGATTGGTTTTCTTGAATTTGATCAATCGATATGTTCTAATATCATCGTCAAATGAAACTAGACGATCATCTTCGTTACGTTCGTAACGAATTTTTATTTCTTGTGCATCTACGTATTCTACGACACCGTTTCCTTCTGCGTTAATTAATGTCCGAGAATCTGAAGCCACGCGGCCTTCTAATCCGGTTCCTACAATAGGAGCTTGAGGACGTAACAATGGAACAGCTTGACGTTGCATGTTAGATCCCATCAAGGCACGGTTGGCATCATCATGCTCCAAGAAAGGAATCAAAGACGCCGCAATAGATGTAATCTGATTAGGGGCAACATCCATATAGTCTAATTTCTCAGGCACGATAATCGGGAAATCACCCTCATACCTCGCTTTTACTTTAGCTTCTAAATAGTTACCGTTATCATCGTATTGTGCATTTGCTTGCGCAATAGTTTTACCGTCTTCATCTTCCGCAGATAAATATACCACTGGTTCATCCACAACAACTTTACCATCTCTTACAATACGGTAAGGAGTTTCGATGAAACCTAAGTTGTTAATCTTAGCATGTACAGATAGAGAAGAAATCAAACCGATATTTGGTCCCTCTGGAGTTTCAATCGTACAAAGACGACCGTAGTGTGTATAGTGAACGTCACGCACCTCAAAACCGGCACGTTCGCGCGACAGACCACCTGGACCTAAAGCTGACAAACGACGTTTGTGTGTTATCTCGGCTAACGGATTTGTTTGATCCATAAACTGAGAAAGCTGATTCGTTCCGAAGAACGAATTAATCACCGACGACAGTGTACGTGCATTAATCAAATCCGTAGGTGTAAACACCTCGTTGTCGCGGATATTCATACGCTCACGGATTGTACGCGCCATACGAGCTAAACCAACTCCAAATTGAGCATATAACTGTTCACCTACCGTACGTACACGACGATTTGACAAGTGATCGATATCATCTACCTCAGCTTTAGAATTGATCAGGTTAATTAAGTATTTCACGATCGCGATAATATCTTGACGTGTCAATACTTTCGTTTCGGCAGCCGTATCCAATTGAAGCTTGCGGTTGATCCGGTAACGACCTACATCTCCTAAATCATAACGTTTATCAGAAAAGAATAAACGGTCGATGATACCACGAGCAGTTTCTTCATCAGGTGGTTCCGCATTACGCAATTGACGATAGATATGCTCTACCGCTTCCTTTTCAGAATTTGACGTATCTTTCTGTAAGGTATTATATATAATAGAATAGTCTGCATTGTTTGAATCATCATCTTTAGCCAAAATAATAGATTTTACACCGGCATCGATGATCAAGTCAATGTGATCTTCTTCTAGGACAGTTTCGCGTTCAAGTATAATTTCGTTACGATCGATAGATACAACTTCACCTGTATCTTCATCCACGAAATCTTCAATCCATTTTTTTAATACCCTAGCCGCCAAACGACGACCAACATATTTCTTTAAACCAGATTTACTAACTTTTACTTCATCTGCAAGGTCAAACAATTCTAAGATATCTTTATCCGAATCAAAACCGATTGCACGTAATAAAGTTGTAACTGGGAATTTCTTCTTACGATCGATATAGGCGTACATGACGTTGTTCACATCTGTCGCAAATTCGATCCAAGAACCTTTAAAAGGAATTACCCTAGCAGAATAAAGTTTAGTACCATTTGTGTGTCTACTCTGACCAAAGAATACACCAGGAGAGCGGTGTAATTGAGATACAATAACACGTTCAGCACCATTGATAACAAATGTACCTTTGGGAGTCATGTAAGGAATTGTACCTAAATATACATCTTGTACGATCGTTTCGAAATCTTCGTGTTCTTCATCATTACAAGATAATTTTAATTTTGCCTTCAACGGCACGCTGTACGTCAGACCACGCTCGATACACTCTTGGATATCATAGCGAGGTGGATCAATGAAATAATCCAAAAACTCGAGCACAAAAATGTTTCTTGAATCAGAAATAGGGAAGTTTTCCGCGAAAACCTTGTACAACCCTTCCTGATGGCGATTATCAGAAGTAGTTTCTAATTGAAAAAACTCCTTGAAAGACTGCAATTGCACATCCAAGAAATCGGGGTAATCAATTACCTTCTTACTTGTAGCAAAATTTACTCTTTCTTTTTGAATATTACTGTTTGCCAAGGGAATAAGATTTTAGTTTAAAAAAACTGAGCTTAACTGTGCTGTTCTGTTGTAAATGTAAAGAAGCCAGCACTACCTCTTCACAAGACTTATAGTATAAAACAGGAATAGACTCTGATAGATAGTCTATCAGAGTCTAACCTTTTAGGGCTCTATGTGAGATTACTTAATCTCAACAACAGCTCCAGCTTCTTCTAATTGTTTTTTCAAAGCTTCTGCTTCGTCTTTAGAAACACCAGCTTTTAATTCTTTAGGAGCGCCGTCAACTAAATCTTTAGCTTCTTTCAAACCTAGACCAGCTAAATCTTTAACTAATTTAACTACTGCTAATTTTTGACCACCAGCTTCTTTCAAGATTACATCGAAAGATGTTTTCTCTTCAGCCGCAGCAGCACCACCTTCAGCAGGAGCAGCAGCAACTGCAACAGCAGCAGCAGCAGGCTCGATACCATATTCGTCTTTTAGGATATCAGCTAATTCCTTAACTTCTTTTACTGTTAAGTTTACTAACTGTTCAGCAAGTTGTTTTAAATCTGCCATTTTATTTTGATTTTTTGAATTTACTTAATAAATGTTGTTAATTAATATTACGAACTTTTAATTTATTGAGGCGTTCGTTATCCTCTTTGTTCTAAAGCTTTTACTAAACCTGAAATAGTATTTCCGCCCGATTGAAGTGCAGAAATAACATTCTTCGCTGGTGATTGAAGCGCTGCGATAATGTCTGCAACAAGCTCATCCTTAGATTTAAGGGTAACTAATGCATTCAATTGATCGTCACCTACGAAAGCTGTTTCTTGAATATATGCTGCTTTTAATACAGGCTTGTCACCTGATTTGCGCAATTCTTTAATCAACTTCGCAGGCGCATTTCCTACTTCAGAGAACAACAATGTAGAAGCACCTTTGAGTACACTACGCAATTCTTCTGAATCGATCCCTGCTTCAACAAGCGCCTTCTCAATTAATGAGTTTTTAGCCACTTGGATGATGATCCCTTGCTCGTAACACTTGCGACGAATTCCATTGATCTTGTCAACAGTTAAATCAGCTGTGTCAGTAATATAAAAATTACCAAAAGATTTAATCTGTTCGGCCAAAGCTTGAACAATTTCTTGTTTTTCTTCTTTTCTCATGATTAAATTCCAGCTACTGATTTAGTTTCGATATGAATACCGGGACTCATTGTTGATGAGATATGGATACTCTTGAAGTATGTTCCCTTAGCTGCCGAAGGTTTTAATTTTGCAATAGTTTGTAATACCTCTAAAGCATTATCATAAATCTTCTCCGCAGGGAAAGACACTTTTCCAACTGAAGTGTGGATGATACCGGTTTTGTCAACTTTGAAATCGATCTTACCGCCTTTTACATCTGTTACAGCTTTACCTACCTCTGTAGTTACTGTACCAGTTTTAGGATTTGGCATTAAGTTTCTCGGGCCTAAAATACGCCCCAATTTACCCACTTTTGCCATTACACTAGGCATGGTAATAATGATGTCAACGTCAGTCCAACCACCTTCGATTTTGCTGATATAGTCGTCAAGACCTACGTAATCCGCACCAGCAGCTTTAGCCTCTTCCTCCTTATCAGGAGTACATAATACTAAAACACGCACAGTTTTACCGGTTCCGTGAGGTAATGTCGCAATACCACGAACCATTTGATTCGCTTTACGTGGATCTACGCCTAAACGAACGTCGATATCCACTGAAGCATCAAATTTAGTTGTCGTAATATCTTTTACTAAAGCCGCAGCTTCTTGTAAAGAATACGCCTTACCAGCTTCAATTTTGGATAGTGCCGCTTTTTGATTTTTTGTTAATCTAGCCACTTTCTTAAACTGATTTCGTTAATTAATTTTTCCAAGGAGCGTCACCTGAAACAGTGATACCCATACTACGCGCCGTTCCAGCTACCATTTTCATAGCTGACTCTACAGTAAATGCATTCAAATCCGGCATTTTATCTTTAGCGATAACCTCAACCTGTTCCCAAGTTACCGAAGCAACTTTTTTACGGTTAGGCTCACCAGATCCACTTTTTAATTTAGCAGCATCTTTCAATTGAATAGCTACCGGTGGAGTTTTGATGATAAAATCAAATGATTTGTCTGCATAAACAGTAATGACAACAGGTAAAACCTGACCGGGTTTGTCTTGCGTACGAGCATTGAACTGCTTACAGAAATCCATAATATTCACACCTTTAGCACCTAAAGCAGGTCCTACTGGAGGAGATGGATTGGCTGCACCGCCCTTAACTTGTAATTTTACTAACGCACTGACTTCTTTTGCCATTTTGTTATAAATTTAATGTGTTAAATGTTTGTTAGTAAGTTGGAAGCAAATAACGTAACATTTATTCATCTGATCTTAAAACATGGTTTTGCAACCAAATGAGGTGCAAAGATATACAATATATTAATCACAAACAAATTAATATACAAATATTTCTTATCCCATTATATATAAAGAGAGCCCTTCTGATTTTTCAGAAGGGCTCTCTTTATACAAAAAATATCTTATTCCTTTTCTACTTGCATATAGTTAAGTTCCAATGGAGTTTTACGACCAAAAACTTTAACCATTACCGTTAGTTTCTTTTTATCTTCGTGAACTTCTTCAATTTCACCAGTAAAGCCATTAAATGGACCGTCTACCACTTTCACAGCTTCTCCTACGTAATAGGCAACATTAATAGTCTCCCCTTGCTCAGCCATCTCATCCACTTTACCCAAAATACGGTTTATTTCAGCTTGGCGAAGTGGAATAGCATTACCAGCTTTATCTCCTAAGAAACCGATTACGCTATTCAAATTCTTGATTACGTGCTCGATCTCACCATCTAAAGCAGCTTCGATAAGCACATATCCAGGATAGTAATTACGCTCTTTAGCCACCTTTTTACCATCACGCATTTGATAGTATTTTTCCATAGGTATTAAAACCTGAGGAACCAAATGCTGAATACCAAGACGACTTACTTCAGCCTCTATATATTGCTTTACTTTTTTTTCCTTACCACTTACAGCACGCACTACGTACCATTTCAAACTTTGATCAGCCATAGATATTTGATTGATAAAATTAAGAAGCTGTACCGTACAACACCTCTAACACGTTACTTGAAGCTTTATCCATCACAAAAATAATCAGTGCGATTAAAACAGATGCAACAAGTACAACAACTGCATGATTTTGCAACTGAGACCAAGTAGGCCAAGTTACCTTCTCCGTAATCTCAACATAAGAGTCTTTAAAAAAATCAAGTACTTTAGCCATTAGTAGTTACTTAAGTTATGTTAGCACGGGCACAAGGATTCGAACCCTGATCGAAGGTTTTGGAGACCTCTATTCTACCATTGAACTATGCCCGTGTAGTTATTATTTCAATGCTGCAAATATAGTGTTTACGATACATTACAGCAAATATTATTTACTTTTTTTTAGTGCTAAGCGACCCCAGATCTCTTAGAAAAAATAAGCTAATCAGCATCAGCCAATTAGCTTATTTTTATATTTAGTATAATCTATAAAGACTATAAAATTTCAGTTACCTGACCAGCACCTACTGTACGACCACCCTCACGGATAGCGAAACGTAGACCTTTTTCCATAGCGATAGGAGAAATCAACTTAACTGTGATTGTAACGTTATCACCTGGCATAACCATCTCAGTACCTTCAGCTAGTGAAATCTCACCAGTAACGTCTGTTGTACGGAAATAGAATTGAGGACGGTATTTGTTAAAGAATGGAGTATGACGTCCACCTTCAGCTTTTGACAATACGTAAACTTCAGCTTTGAAGTGATCGTGAGGAGTTACAGAACCTGGTTTACAGATAACCATACCACGACGGATATCAGTTTTCTCAATACCACGCAACAATAAACCTACGTTATCACCAGCTTCACCGTAATCTAATATTTTACGGAACATCTCCACACCTGTTACTGTAGATTTTAAGTTTTCAGCACCCATACCTAAGATCTCAACTGGATCACCAGAGTTGATTACACCTCTTTCGATACGACCTGTTGCTACAGTACCACGACCTGTGATAGAGAAAACATCTTCTACTGGCATCAAGAAAGGAAGCTCAGTCAAACGTGGAGGAATTGGAATGTAGTTATCTACAGCATCCATTAATTCCATGATTTTTTCAACCCACTCAGGCTCACCATTCAATGCACCTAAAGCAGAACCTTTGATTACAGGAATATCATCACCTGGGTATTCGTAGAATGATAATAATTCACGAACTTCCATTTCAACTAAGTCTAACAACTCTTCGTCATCAACTAAGTCAGTTTTGTTCATGAAAACAACTAATGCAGGAACACCTACCTGGCGAGCCAATAAGATGTGCTCACGAGTTTGAGGCATAGGACCGTCAGTAGCAGCTACTACGATGATCGCACCATCCATTTGAGCAGCACCAGTAACCATGTTTTTCACGTAATCCGCGTGACCTGGACAGTCAACGTGTGCGTAGTGACGGTTAGCTGTTGAATACTCAACGTGCGCTGTATTAATTGTAATACCACGTTCTTTTTCTTCAGGAGCAGAGTCAATTGAATCAAATGAACGAGCTTCTGATAAACCTTTATCAGCCAATACTTTAGTGATAGCTGCAGTTGTAGTAGTTTTACCGTGGTCAACGTGACCGATTGTACCAATGTTTAAGTGTGGTTTACTACGGTCAAATTTCTCTTTTGCCATGTTTATGCGAATTAGTAATTATTAAATATTTCTTTATTAAATTCTTTACAAAGTCAACAAACTTAAATTATTCGAGCCAAAGATGGGATTTGAACCCACGACCTCTTCCTTACCAAGGAAGTGCTCTACCCCTGAGCTACTTCGGCTTCTTATCAAAAGCTTATTTACAGATTATTGCCTCCACCTTACATTACATGATTATCATGAAAGATAGAGACTTAAAATCTTGATATTAAAGAGCGGAAGACGAGGTTCGAACTCGCGACCTATAGCTTGGAAGGCTATCGCTCTACCAACTGAGCTACTTCCGCTTGCGTTCGCGTAATTGTAGCAAGATTTTCACCTGCAACAATCCGCAAACTATTTAGTGTGGAGGGAGAAGGATTCGAACCTTCGAAGCCGAAGCAACGGATTTACAGTCCGTCCCATTTGACCGCTCTGGAACCCCTCCAGACCAGCAACTTACGTCGCTTTAGAGCCTCCTATCGGGATCGAACCAATGACCTACTGATTACAAGTCAGTTGCTCTACCAGCTGAGCTAAGGAGGCTAATATTTTCTTCTTTTAATATAATCTCTAAGAACAATCTGTTCTCTCGAACAGCGAGTGCAAAAATCAAAATTTAATTTCACTTTTGCAAGAGTATTTTAAAAAAAGTTTTTTCTTTAAAAGAACGATTCAAAAACGAATTCAAGTATAACCCTTATTTTGTTTTCGATGACGCAAAGATAGGCACTAAAAGGACTTTACAAAATTATTTTCCAAAAAAAACACACTCATTCTTTTCATTGCACTGATATGCAACGAAATAATTTTCAATCCCAATTCCATCTTCTTATTCCGAAATATTTGGATTATATTTCATTAGTACTTTTTTATTAAGCATTATTCATTTGTGTCTGCCTTTAAAAGCAGACATGAGCGCTTCGCGGTTATTTATTTATATTTGCTTTCAATGGCATCAATGAACTCATTACATTCGGTTCGTGAATGCAAAGCATTTTATCTAAGTTTGAAACACGTAAAAATGATATCAAAACTACATGAAACGAAATTTTATTTTTTGTCTTTGCACTTTATTATCCCTCCCCTTAGTCGCCCAAGAAAACAATAATTTTATAAAAAGGACTATCAAACAGTTTTTATCATCTAAAAAAGATTCCTCCAGAGGAGCAAGTTTCATCGCTTTACCCGCTATAGGCTACGCACAAGAATCAGGATTTGAATACGGATTCGCTTCTACCTATAATTTTTATACCGACAAATCGGATTTAAACAGCCGCACATCTAATCTGACACTGATGGCAACCATGACCACCAAGCAACAGAAAAACATCAAACTAACATCAGATATCTGGACGAAAAACAACGACTATCATATTATTTCCGAATTAAGATTTAGAGATTGGCCGTTCAATTTTTACGGTATTGGCAACAAAACATTACTCATAGATGAAGACTATATCGACCAAGAACTCTTCAGAGCGAAGTTCGATATCGAAAAGAAAATATCGCCAAAGCTCTACCTTGGAGTAAATGCGAATTTTGAACATTTCTCCTTTACGGATGAAGAGCCTGGAGGCATTTTCGAATCAAATGAAGTGTTAGGCAAAACAGGTGGAAAATACATCGCATTAGGGGCATCTGCATTATTCGACACCCGGAATAACACAACTTACTCCACATCGGGCCTTTACAGCCGAATAAAATATGCTTATGCTCCCAACTTCTGGGACGGAGATAATTTCACAGGCAGTCAAATCGAATTGGATGTCAGATACTTCTATCCCCTCACGCCCAAATTAACAACCGCTATCCAGACACTATACAGAACTTCCTTCGGCAAAGACATACCTTTCTACGCCTTTAGAGATCTAGGAGGTGACATGACGATGAGAGGGTATTATCTGGGACGTTATAAAGACAAGAGTTACACGGCTACACAGGCAGAACTACGCTATAGAATAATTCCAAGACTCGGAGCTGTTGTCTTTGGTGGTACAGGAAGCACGTTCTCCCCTCAGCACAACCTACGGCTAGTACCTTCATTTGGCGGAGGGATACGTTATTTCTTTAGTTTAGAGCACAACAGCACGATCCGACTGGATTATGCACATGGAGAAAAGAGATCGGGAGAAAAAAGACAGTCTGGCTTTTACCTAAGCATCAGTGAAGCCTTTTAGTATTTCCAAAACGGGAAACGGAGCTTAAAATGCTCCTTACGCTGCCCTTCCCGATGACACACTATTCCAAAATAGAACAGATCTATCGTAATGGTAATGGAATCTTCTTTACTTAGCAGATTCCACATTTTTGTGGTAGACGCGTTCTTATGTATATCCCTTAAAAACAGAAATGTAAAATGATGCTGTAGGTCCACAACCTCCTCTAAATCTAGCTTTTCAATGGAAACATCAAGCGCTCCACTCCATACAGATTGATCCTGTTTTATTGCTACTCCATAATATGCTGCAATTTCTTCAATAAGAAGATCAGATTTACTACCCCCTGTAGCTTTCTGTTTAGCTGATGCGTAAATCACCTCATCTGCCAACCTATAAACAAAAGGGGAATGTGTACCGTGTCTACTATTAGACAATATAAAATGCAATATCGACCGAAAGAAAAATAACATCGCGACAAACTTAATTATTGTTTTCCAAAGAATTTACGATGTGTCTGTTTTAATACCCTGAGTCCGTGTATTAGCACCTATTTGATACCGCTTAGCACCTGAGATATCCTTTCTTCGCACCATACAGCAAGTATATCAACTATGCGAGCACACTAAAACCACTTCGAATCCGTGCTAGACTCGGACTCAGCACGGACTCACTACGGAGTTAGCACGGACACATCTTCTATCTGCTACGAAGAGGCCATGACTCTTTCCCGAACATATAACGACTATAAGCCGAACACGATGTCTCGTCTACTATCTCAAAATTGCAAAACAAACACACTTCCCTTACCTTCATTGGAAACCGACCTTTAAAGCACCAAAATCAACACAATTCAAGCGACAACTTGTTATCTAAATAATTTTTCGTTAAATTCGACTATGAAGGAGAAGGAACTAAAGGCGTTGATTTCTTTACTAGACGATCCTGACAGTGAAATATTCAGTCAGGTTGAGCAGCATCTTGTGACTTGTGGCCCGGAAGTTATACCTCTTTTGGAAGAATCCTGGGAAGCATCGTTTGACGTGCTGTCACAAACGCGGATCGAGAACATTATACATCGGATTCAATTTGATCAGATAAAACATGAACTCCAACTATGGAAAATAAGTAACAGTGATGATTTATTAGAAGGATTACTTATCATCAACCGATATCAATACCCCGCTCTTGATGAAGACATCGTACACTTTCAGATTGCGGAATTGCGCAGAAATGCCTGGTACCATCTCATGTATGATATGAGCCCAATTGAGAAAGTAAAACTATTAAATAACATCTTATTTAGGGAGTTTGGACTATCCGGCAATACAACGAATTACCACGATCCACAAAACTCTTTTATCCATAAAGTATTAGAATCCAAGAGGGGCAATCCAATCACATTATCCTGCATTTATGCGATCGTTGCTCAGAAGCTAGATATTCCGATTTACGGAATAAATCTACCTAAACATTTTGTGGTTGCGTACGTCGATAATGACACTGAAAACATACCGCTGTTTTATATCAACGTCTTCAATAGGGGACAAATCATGAAACAGGAAGACATCTTTTCTTTCCTTAAACAACTCAACCTTCCCCCATCAGATGACTATATCTTGCCATGTTCCAACTTAGCCATCGTAAAACGATTCTTACGTAATTTAATGACTGCCTATGAGAATCAAGGGAATACAGAAAAAAAAGACGAGATAAGCCTTTTGCTTCAAATCCTAGAAGAAAATTAAAGCCGGTTCACTCCTCGGGCATCAAGCGAAATAGATCGCGGCGTCTTCCCTCCCAGCCCTTCGAGTATTTGATCCGGAGCGACATTCCCCTGATCCTGCAACTTAAACCGTAAGACATTTTTCGTATCAGGGCCGGCATCCACTACATAAATAAACAAATTGTCATCACTATCACCCTCACGTGTATCTATTGCAACGTCTAGTGGCTGTTGAAGCTTCGTGTTAACCCCTGTAATGATACGCGTTGGTACGATTGTTCCCGAACTGGTATACTGCGAGAAATTTTCAAAGATAAAAATACGACCATCGCCCACAGAATTACCCGTGTAATCCGTAAGTGCTAATATATCCTTATGTTTAGAATACGATATTCCCCTAATATTATTCGCTCCGCTAACGCTTAATTCGTAAGAGGGGTTGACATTCAACAAGGTATCCACACCAAATGATGAAGGAAAATCCTTATAAACAACTACTCCCCCATTATTTCCGGTTTTTGCAAGCAACAGATCTGAGGACTCCATTTGAATACCCCATGGGCGATAGTCTAATCTTAGTTCATACTTCGGTAGCGTAAAGTTTCTTTTATTTTTAGGCTGATCAATGACAAACAGACTTATCGTGTCCGCGCCTAAATTGGTTATCAACAAATAATTATCAGTGACTCCTGTTGTATTTCCGGCGACAGTATGAACATAATACCACAATCCCCGCACATTATTGAATCTCCGATTCCCAATTACGTTACCATTTGATATCACCCCCTTATCACTTACATTCATCACATAAATCGACGTATCCTGATATGCAGACGAATTCATACTGCTCTGGAAAATACTCCTAGCAAAGGGGCTAAAATGTATTATTCTTCCTCCTTTAGCCGCAGACGAAAAAGTAGATAGTGGGTCTACTTTAAAATCCGCTGAATCGGCAGGTGTCACAACGAAAACATTACTCAACGCAGTCGTGGTCGAGTTATCCTCATATTCAGAGGTAGAAACATATAACCTTGAAATAGGCTTAAGGGCCTTAATTGGTTCGTCATCGTCACGTTGACAGCTGCTGACACAAATCAGGGAGATCAATAATACTATTACATATATATATCTATTCATTATAATGATTCGTATTTATTAGTGTTACAAACTTAGATAAAATGCTTTGCATTCACTAAAACCGAATAGCAAAAAAAACACAATTCGTAATTTAGTTTTATGTACATGCGATTTAAACGAAAAAAGCAATAATAACGCCACAAGTTTATATTATGTTTTAAAATATCATCGTATTTACTTAAAATTGTAACATCTGAAATAAAAACCATGGATAGCAATAACGAACTGACACGGGAAACACTAAGTCTCCCAAATGCTGGCAAAAAACTACTTTTACACTCCTGTTGCGCCCCTTGTGCAGGAGAAGTAATGGAAGCATTGATTTCCTCGAATATTGATTTTACAATCTATTTTTACAATCCAAATATCCATCCGCGTAAAGAATATGATATCCGTAAAGATGAAAACATTCGCTTTGCAGAAAAACATAATATTCCATTCATTGATGCAGATTATGATGTAGACAATTGGTTTGATCTAGCGAAGGGCATGGAGCACGAGCCTGAGCGAGGCATTCGTTGCACCATGTGCTTTGATATGCGTTTTGAGAAAACAGCGGAGTATGCGGCAGCGAATGGATTCGATGTCATATCGAGTTCGTTGGGCATTTCACGTTGGAAAAACATGGAACAGATCAATGATTGTGGGCTTCGCGCAGCATCCCAGTATCCTAATATGGATTACTGGACATTCAACTGGCGCAAAAAAGGGGGGGCTGCACGCATGCTGGAGATTAGCAAAAGGGAGAAGTTTTACATGCAGGAGTATTGCGGCTGTGCCTACTCGCTCCGCGACACCAATAAATGGCGAATGGCAAATGGCCGGGAGAAAATAGAATTGGGCACCAAATACTATGGTGAAGAAGGCTAAAAAAGTATTTTCATAAAAAATTGCAAAGTATAGTTAAAAAGATTAATTTTGCAGGCTCAAATACAAGATTGTGAAGTATCTAAAACAATATAGAATACCTTTTTCAGGCTTGACTGCGGGAAAGCACGATTTTGAGTTTGAAATAGATGATAAGTTCTTTGACTGCTACGCGCATTCATTAGTAAAAAATGGCAAGTTAAAAGCCCTGGTTCAATTACAGAAACAGGAAACCATGTTAATAGTCACCTTTAGTATCGAGGGAACGATAAAACTAACATGTGATGTTTGCCTTAATGAGTTTGACTCTCCGCTACAATTTAACGAGCGTTTGATAGTCAAGTTTGTAAATGAAGAATGGGATAACGACACGGAGGAAGTACTTGTACTATCTAAGACAGATTATGAATTGGATATTGCAGGTCTTTTATACGAATACATTAATGTCAGGGTCCCCTATTACGCGAAGTGTAGTGAGCAAAGCATAAATCTTACTTGTGATGCAGAAATGTTGTCAAAAATCAACAACAGCAACCAACAGGAAGAAGAATCATCAAGTGAAGAAGAGAAAATAGACCCACGTTGGGCAGCATTAAAGAATATTAAGAACAATTAAAAAACAAAATACGAGATGGCACATCCAAAGCGTAAGACTTCGAAATCGAGAAGAGACAAGAGAAGAACACATTATAAGGCAGAAGCACCTACATTAACAGTGTGTAAAGAAACTGGAGCAGTTCACTTACCTCACCGTGCGTATACTGTAGATGGCAATTTATACTACAACGGTAAATTAATTATTGAAAATACTGCAGTTGTCTAAAGTATATCTTTAAAAATTAAACATCCCAAATAAACGTAAAATTTGAATTTTATGCTTTACTTTGGGATGTTTTTTGCGTATTATTGATTTAGATAAATAATAACGAATGAGGATTGGTTTAGACGTATTAGGAGGAGATTATGCCCCTAATGCTACAATATTAGGCGCTATAGAAGCGCAAAAATCACTCGATAAAGACCAACATATTGTGTTGTTCGGCGACGAGGCTGACATCAAAAAGCGTATTGAAGAGACTGGAGCAGATTCATCTTTATTTGATTATGTACACGCTCCGGAGGTCATCTCCATGCACGAACATCCTACAAAAGCAATCTCGCAGAAGCCAAATTCAAGCATATCAAGAGGCTTTGAGTACCTGAAAGAAGGTAAGATAGATTCCTTTGCCTCAGCCGGTAATACCGGTGCGATGCTCGTTGGATCAATGTTCAGTATAAAAACTATACCCGGAGTAATGCGTCCTGCTATTGCGACGAATGTACCAAAATTAAAAAGCGGTTTCGGCATTTTACTTGATGTAGGAGCCAATGCAGATTGCAAACCCGAAATGTTAAATCAATTTGCCATTCTGGGAAGTCTTTACTCCGAATATGTGTACGGTGTGCAAAATCCAAAAGTAGGTCTTCTAAACATTGGTGAAGAAGAAGAAAAAGGCAACAATTTAACAATTTCAACCTATCCACTACTTAAAACAAATTCCAAAATCAATTTCATAGGCAATGCAGAAGGTAGAGACCTCTTTACCGATCATGCAGATGTTTATGTATGTGATGGCTATACAGGCAATGTCGTTTTAAAACTTGCTGAATCATTTTATGTAGTGACCTTAAAAAAGGGAATTAAAGATGATTTTTTTGATAGGTTCAACTATGAGCAATATGGGGGAAGCCCGGTATTAGGTGTAAATGCACCCGTAATAATAGGGCACGGCATCTCTACTCCTGAGGCTATTAAAAATATGGTATTACTATCAAAAGACATGATTGTATCAAAATTTATTGATAAGATCAAGTCTGCATTCAATTAAAAATATATGTCTAAAGTTCATGCGGCTATTACCGCTGTAAATGGTTATGTACCTGATTATATCCTGACCAACAAAGAGTTGGAATCAATGGTAGAAACGAATGACGAATGGATTGTCAGTCGCACAGGCATCAAAGAACGTCGTATTTTAAAAGGAGAAGGCTTAGCCACCTCTGATTTAGCTGTTCCGGCAGTAAAAGGATTGTTGGAAAAAAGAGGGATCTCAGCAGAAGAGATTGAATTAATCATTTTCTGCACCAGTACTCCCGACATGCTTTTCCCTGCTACAGCCAATATTTTAGCCGACAAAATAGGTGCAAAAAATGCCTGGGGCTACGATTTGCAAGCAGCCTGTTCTGGTTTTCTATTCGGATTAACTACAGGAGCACAATTCATCGAATCGGGTAAACATAAGAAGGTCCTTGTGGTAGGTGCTGATAAAATGTCTTCCGTTGTAAATTATACGGACCGTAATACCTGCATTTTATTTGGGGATGGCTGTGGTGTCGTGCTATTGGAACCAGATACCGAAGGTAATGGCTTTCAAGATTCACTTTTAAAAACAGATGGTTCCGGCGGACAGTTTCTTAACATAAAAGGCGGAGGCTCGTTATACCCTGCCTCACATCAAACCGTTGAAGCCGGACTGCACTATGCCTACCAAGAAGGTCGTACCGTATTCAAGTTCGCTGTTACAAATATGGCCGATGTTGCTGCCGAAGTAATGGAACGAAACAACTTAACTTCTGAAGATGTAGCTTGGTTAGTACCACATCAAGCAAATAAACGCATCATTGATGCGACGGCAGAGCGTGCCGGTTTACCTGAAGAAAAAGTAATGGTAAATATCCATAAATACGGAAATACAACAAGTGCCACTATTCCCATGTGTTTATGGGAATGGGAAGATAAATTAAAAAAAGGAGACAATTTAATATTAGCTGCTTTTGGTGGAGGATTCACCTGGGGATCAGTTTATTTAAAATGGGCTTATTAAGCCAATCTTTTTTATTATATTTCCTCAATAATTTATTTTTTAAAGGCAGAGAAGAACCGAGCCTGCGAGCTCGCCGAAGGTAAAGCGATAAACCGCCTAGCGCTCATTCATGCCATAAAAACGAACATTGATGAATAATTTGTATATAAAAACAAATTTATCTAAGTTTAAGAGCTAATTTTATAGAAAACATTAAATCAAACCCTTCCAATATGAGTATGGATATCAAACAAATTCAAGACCTGATCAAATTTGTATCAAAATCAGGTGTGAATGAAGTATCAATTGAAGAAAAGGATTTCAAGATAACAATAAAAACCAATCAAGAGCCTACGTATGTAACGGCTTCAATTCCGACCGCAGCTCCCGTTGTAGCGGCACCGCCCGTAGCAGCAGCACCAACGGCTGTTAGTGCTCCAGCTCCAACAGCGGCAACAGCCGTTAATGAAGAAGCAAACTTTATTACCATAAAGTCTCCAATGATTGGTACATTTTATCGTTCACCAGGACCAGATAAAGGAGTTTTTGTGAACGTAGGTGACGAAATTTCGCCGGGTAAAGTGTTGTGCATTGTAGAAGCAATGAAGTTATTTAACGAAATTGAATCTGAAGTTTCTGGAAAAATCGTCAAGATTTTAATCAACGATGCAGAACCTGTTGAATACGATCAACCTTTATTTTTAGTTGATCCAAGATAATATTAGTTGCATTTATTATCAACTAAATTTAGTTACACGAAGTAATTCGTCAATAGGTTACCTCATTTATTCCTTATGTTTAAAAAAATATTAATAGCTAATAGAGGAGAAATTGCCCTACGTATCATCCGCACCTGCCGCGAGATGGGTATCAAAAGTGTAGCGGTATATTCCACTGCCGATAGAGACAGTCTTCATGTTCGCTTCGCGGATGAAGCCGTATGTATCGGCCCTCCAGCGAGTAAAGATTCTTATCTAAATATCCCCAATATTATTGCAGCTGCAGAATTAACAAATGCAGATGCAATCCATCCAGGCTACGGATTTTTATCTGAAAATGCTAAATTTTCTGCTATCTGTGCCGAATATGGCATTAAGTTCATTGGTGCTACCGCTGAACAGATTGAAAGAATGGGTGATAAATCTTCTGCAAAGGAGACCATGAAGTTAGCAGGAGTACCTACCATCCCAGGATCGGAAGGGTTAGTTCCTGACGTAAAGACTGGTATTATTACTGCAAATGAAATCGGATACCCCGTAATTCTAAAAGCTACTGCCGGAGGTGGTGGACGTGGCATGCGTATCGTATGGAAAGATGAAGAATTTGAACCCGCTTGGGATTCGGCTCGTCAAGAAGCAGGAGCAGCATTTGGAAACGATGGAATTTACCTCGAAAAATTCGTTGAAGATCCACGTCACATTGAAATACAGGTAATTGGAGATCAATATGGCAAAGTGTGTCATCTATCTGAAAGAGATTGTTCTATCCAACGTCGCCATCAAAAGCTTGTTGAAGAAGCCCCTTCCCCTTTCATCACGCCAGATTTACGTGCACGTATGGGAGAGGCTGCTATAAAAGGAGCACAAGCCGTAAATTACGAAGGCGCCGGTACTATCGAATTTTTGGTAGATAAGCACCGTAACTTCTACTTTATGGAAATGAATACACGTATTCAAGTAGAGCATCCCGTTACAGAAGAAGTCATCAACTTCGATTTAATCAAAGAACAGATTAAAGTCGCTGCTGGTATTCCTATTTCAGGAAAAAGCTATGAGCCTACCATGCATGCGATTGAGTGCCGTATCAATGCCGAAGATCCATTTAACAATTTCCGCCCTTCTCCGGGTAAAATTACAAATTTCCACTCGCCTGGCGGACATGGTGTACGTATAGATACCCACGTATATGCAGGATATACTATCCCCTCGAATTACGATTCTATGATTGCGAAACTGATCTGTGTTGCACAAACACGTGAAGAGGCGATCAATACGATGGAACGTGCACTCAGCGAGTTTGTTATTGAAGGCGTAAAGACCACTATTCCTTTGCACCTGAGACTTATGCGCGATCCAAACTTTAGAGCGGGTAATTTCACAACAAAATTCATGGAAACGTTCGATTTGACAGCTTATCCCGACGAAGATTAAGCGTAAAAATTTTGTTTTCCCATTAAAAAATACCATTCTTATGTCAAAGAATGGTATTTTTGTTATCCATAGAATGTAAACATGTCAAGTAGTAAAAAATTAATAGACGCAATAAAAGATAAAGGAAAAAACATCGAAGCAGAGATGTCCTTTTTTGAACATATAGAGGTACTTCGTTGGCACATTATCCGATCCGTGGTCGCTATCACCGTTTTTGCAATTCTAGCGTTCACATTTTACGATTTTGTCTTCAACGACATCATTATGGGGCCCAAGAATCTTGACTTTTGGACATACAGAATGATGTGCAAATTAGGAGCTCTACTAAACTTAGACGGCTTTTGTGTAGAACACATTCCTTTTAATATTATTAATACCGAGCTCGCAGGTCAATTTATGCTACAAATCAATTCCTGTTTATTAATGGCCGTGGCTTTGGGGTTTCCCTATCTACTATTTGAAGTTTGGCTTTTTGTGAAACCAGCCCTTACCGACATCGAAAGAAGATCAGCCAGCGGATTCGTTTTCTACGCAACGTTATTGTTTGTTATAGGAGCGTTATTCGGTTATTATATCGTAGTGCCTCTTTCGGTCAACTTTCTAGCTAATATTTCCTTAAGTACAGAAATAACCAACCAAATTACAATCGATTCGTATCTATCAACTATCGCCACATTGACCTTGGGGTGTGGGGTGGTATTTTTGTTGCCGATTTTGATTTTTATCCTATCCAAATTAGGATTGATGACACCGCAATTTATGCGTGCGAGCAGACGTTATGCTATTGTCATTATCTTAGTAATAGCAGCTATCATTACGCCTACCGCAGATGTGATCACGCTATTAACAGTAAGTGCGCCGATGTTCATTCTATATGAAATAAGTATCATGGTTTCAGCGAATGTACTCCGAAAAAAGGAATTGAAAGAAAAAGAATTTTATAACAATTAACACAATAAATATCATGAAAATAGCCATTGGAAGCGATCATGCAGGATTTGATTACAAAGCACCCCTTGTTGATGTATTGAAAGAATTAGGACATGATGTAGAAGATTTTGGTCCCGCAACGGCAGATTCTGTGGATTATCCAGATTTTGCACATCCCGTATCATCCAGCGTAGAAGATGGGAAAAGTCAATTTGGCATTCTGATCTGTGGCAGTGCGAATGGTGTAGCTATCACAGCCAATAAGCATCAAGGCGTACGTGCAGCTATAGCTTGGCAAAAAGAAATTTCCGTTTTGGCCCGCTTGCATAATGATGCTAATATCATTTGTATTCCAGCTCGTTTTATTGATCTTGATTTAGCAAAAGAAATTGTAAAAGCTTTCCTTACGACAGATTTTGAAGGTGGAAGACATGCCAATCGGGTGAATAAAATTTCTTGTTCTTGATGTCAAAAGATATGAAAAGACTGTTTTCTCTTTTATTCATCATTCCTGCACTGTACAGTTGTAGTATCGCACAAAATACACAGCAAAAATATGCGGATCTAATTACGGCAGAAAGCTCCAGAAAGCACTTGACTACCTTGAGTTCTGTTGAATTTGAAGGCCGTGGTACGGGACAGGAAGGAGGAAGAAAAGCCGCTGAATATATCGCGAATGAATTCAAATCCTATGAGCTTGCAGCTCCCGTCAATGGTTCGTTTTATCAACCTGTAGCCTTACAACAAATCGCTTATCAGGTCGAAAATTTCAGCATTGACGGCGAAACCTGGATAAACGGAAAAGATTTCTATGTACAGGCAGATCATGATATTCAAGATTTCTCCGCAAACGAAATCATTTTTGTCGGTTATGGTATCCAGCATGCAAATTACAACGAGCTTAGCGGAATAGATGTAAAAGGAAAAATAGTCTTGCTCATTAACGAAAGCGAACCAACCGACGAAACGGGCAAATCCCTTATCACCAAGGAAAATAATAAATCAGAATGGTCTTCAAGCCGTTTTAAAAGAATTCAGGAATTAACAAAACTACAACCGGCAGCCATATTTTCTACAAGTTCTCAAGTAGCAGAAATGCTAGCGGAAATGAAAGGTCGATTAACTGGCGGACGTGTTATGCTAGACGATGGAAGTAATACAAACAGAAATATCACACAAGCTGTTCCCGTTATAAACATTTCAGTAGCTACAGCAGATAAATTGCTGGCAAAAGCAAATACTTCTGTCAAAAAATTCAAAGAAGAAGCTAACAGATCCTTCAACCCTTCCGCGGTACGGATTAACACCTCTTTCTTGGCTACTATGGGTGTGAAGGTCGAAAAATTAAGTGATCCCAACGTTTTGGGATTATTAGAAGGTTCAGATCTAAAAGACGAAATTATCGTTATTTCGGGGCATTACGATCACGACGGAATTCTTCCTGATGGTACAATTTTTCCGGGAGCCGATGACAATGGGTCAGGAACAGTGGGTGTACTGGAGTTGGCAAGAGCTTTCTCCCAAGCTAAAAAAGAAGGTAACGGACCAAGGAGGAGTATCTTATTCATCGGACTTGCGGCAGAAGAAAAAGGACTTTTGGGATCGAAATACTATACAGAAAATCCTATATTGCCACTAGCCAATACAGTAGCTTGCCTCAACTTGGATATGATTGGTCGTATCGATGACAAGCACCTAGCCGGAAATCACAACTATATCCATGCAATAGGCACTGATAAACTAAGCTCGGAATTGAAACAGATCACCGAAGCCTCGAATAAAGAATACACACAGATGGAGATTGATTTCACTTATGATGATCCAAAAGATCCCATGCGCTTGTACTACCGATCAGATCATTACAACTTTGCACAAAAAGGAATCCCTTCCGCTTTTTTCTTTTCAGGATTACATCCGGATTATCATACACCAAATGACACCGTGGATAAAATTGATTTCCCGATGATGGTAAAACGAGAGAAACTGGTATTCCATATCACCTGGGAAATTGCCAACCGCTCACAACGATTAGCGGTCGATAGCAACAAAGAATAAATTAAAAGTTGATTCTTACTTCGTAAACGCCTCTGCTTGTCTGCAGAGGCGTTTATACGTTTCCGGCTACAATCAAACAAAAAGTAATCTGTATTGTTTTTCAAACATTAGTCTACACATAAACTATGGCATTCTTAGATTATTATAAGGTACTCGGCTTAGACAAATCGGCTTCACAGGATGATATCAAAAAGGCTTATCGAAAGCTGGCTCGTAAATACCATCCCGATCTGAATCCAAATGATGATGATGCCAAGAAAAAATTTCAGGAAATAAACGAGGCAAACGAAGTACTTACGGATCTAGAGAAGCGGAAGAAATATGACCAATATGGTGAACATTGGAAACATGGAGAAGAATACCAAAAAGCCCAGCAGCAGTATTCGCATCAGGGACGGGGTGGTACGAAGAATCCGTTCGCAGGATTCGACTTTGACTATAGTGGCAATTACGATACTGGAGAATATTCTGATTTCTTTGAACAGATGTTTGGTTCCCGTTTTGGGGGTGGACGCAAAAGTGCTTTCCGTGGACAGGATCTGAATGCCGAAGTAAACCTCACGTTGAAAGAGGCCTCGGTTACACATCAGCGTACCTTCACCGTAAACGGAAAAAACATCCGTATCACTATTCCGGCAGGTGTCCAAAATGGACAGAAAATACGTCTAAAAGGTCAGGGAACTGCCGGAGTTAATGGTGGTCCCAAAGGAGATCTTTACATCACATTTACCATTGCCGCAGATCCAAGATTCCAACGTAAAGGAGATGATCTATACACTAAGCTGGAACTCGATTTATATACCGCCTTATTGGGTGGTAATGCCCTAGTAAATTCGCTACATGGGCAGATCAATGTGAAAATAAAACCTGAAACACAAAATGGAACCAAAATCCGGCTCAAAGAGAAAGGCTTCCCCCTGTATAAACAGGAGGGGAAATTTGGCGATTTATATGCAGAGATAAATATCAAAAACCCGAAGAACCTCAGTGAGGAGGAGAAAAATCTATTCCGGCAATTGAGCGATTTAAGAACATAACATCATGGAAAGAACACTGGTTAAAATAATAGATGTCTGTCGATCCTGTAGGATAGAAAGCACGTTTGTCCGGGATCTGCATGAAAATGGCCTGATAGAACTTGTTTCTGTAGAAGAAGAAGAATTTATATATGAAGAACAACTTACTCAACTGGAACAGTATTCCACGTGGCACTACGATCTGGAATTAAATTTACAGGGGATCGACGTTGTCCAACATTTGTTAAATCGTATTGCGCAACTTCAATTGGAGCTTAGTCGTATGAAAAATCATATCACATAACCCCTCTGGCTCTCCTACAGCTATCTCAGAACTCCAGATAAGCTTTCCCTAAAGTGTAGTATAGGTTTACGATTCGTTATACCTAACGGTGAGTATAAGCTCACCTAAAAAAGCTTCCCTATTGAAATTTTGACCGGATTTACCCCCCTATTTCAATATAGTATCTCAGTAAATCCTTTACTCCAATCTCCACTTTCTATCTTTCTTCTTAGTTGCCTGCTTTTTTTTACGGTCCAGACGTTCTAACACTTTTGCCTTGGATATCTTGGTCGGTATACGTTTTTTCACCGGTCTGAGTGCATTATTAATCAAATACATCAATTTCTCTACGGCGAGTTCTTTATTTTCCAACTGGCTTCTAGTCTCGGACGAATCTACAATTAGCATACCCAATGCATTTATCCGGTGGACCAATCGTTGTTTAATAGTGTTTTTTTCGACATCAGAAAGTAATTGAGATTCCTCCACATGCCATATCGCAGTAACTTTAGACTCGACTTTATTCACGTTCTGCCCACCCGGCCCACTCGATCGGGAAGTCTTGAAAGTTAATTCTGTAACCACCTCATCCTTATATATCATAATGCAAAATTATGAAAACTATTTAGTCTTGGCATGTTTCAGTACCGAAAAAACAGCCACCTTCTCGAATCAAATCGGCAGACTAAATAGCTCACTTTATCCTCCGATGCGGACGATTGCTTCGGATATCGCCAACAATCTGATCAATACAATTTGGATATAAGATATATCCAAGAGTCAATGGTATATGCCGTGGTAAACTCTAAAATTTTGCACAATTATGGCAATTTATTTGGTATACTGTTGCATAAATAATCCTTTATTTGTAGCAAATTTATAATCTATAAGAAACAAGTCTTTAGTTTATAAACTAAAAAATATGTATTTGAATGAAATGAGATGTAAATGGAATGACACACAGGCTATTTACATCTAGTTTTCATCAACCATTAAAAATAAATAGATGAGAATAGGCATAGTTTGCTATCCAACTTTTGGTGGTAGTGGTGTAGTCGCTACCGAATTAGGCAAAGCACTGGCATCCAACGGACATCAGATACACTTTATCACGTATAGCCAACCGGCACGGTTGGATTTCTTTTCCGAAAACTTATATTACCACGAAGTAGCCGTTTCCCAATACCCGTTGTTCGACTTCCCTCCCTATGAATCCGCTTTAGCAAGCAAACTGGTGGATGTGGTGCGTTTTGAAAAATTAGACATCTTACATGTCCATTACGCCATTCCTCACGCTTCCGCGGCCTATCTGGCGAAACAAATTTTAAAAACATACGGCATTGATATCCCCGTTGTAACGACCTTACACGGAACAGATATTACCCTTGTAGGTAGAGACAAAAGCTTTAAGCCCGTAGTTACCTTCTCTATCAATGAGTCTGATGGCGTCACAACTGTTTCGGAAAGCCTTAGAGAAGAGACATTATCCTTTTTTGACATCACAAGACCTATTCAGGTCATACCCAACTTCATTGATCTTAACCGCTTTTACAACAAAAAACGGGAGCATTTTAAAAAAGCTATTGCCCCGGATGATGAACGTATATTAGTACATACGTCCAATTTTCGACAGGTTAAAAATACCGATGACGTGATACGCATATTCCATCTGGTCAATCAAAAAATACCCAGCAAATTACTTATGGTGGGAGATGGTCCTGAACGGAGCAATGCAGAAGAACTATCCAGACAATTGGGTATTGCCAACAGTGTGCGTTTTTTAGGAAAACAAGACGCTATCGAAGAGATCCTATCCGTTTCAGATCTGTTCTTGATTCCATCCGGTTCCGAAAGCTTCGGCCTTGCTGCGCTAGAAGCGATGGCTTGCAGTGTTCCTGTCATCTCATCTAATGCCGGGGGACTGCCCGAACTGAATGTGCAGGGTGTAACCGGATTTTTGAGCGATGTTCGCAATGTAGATGAAATGGCTAAAAACGCTATATACATCCTTGAAGACTGTGGACGATTAGCGGAATTTAAGGCTGCAGCATTCAAGCGTGCTAAAGATTTTGAGATCAGCAAGATCCTTCCTGATTATGAAAACTATTATCGACAGACCATTGAAAGCGTAAAAAACAGGAACAAATAACGCCCTGCTATCTTATCGGATAAAAAAAAATCATATCTTTGGCTTTTGGAAAGATTCCAAAAAAGAATATACATGAAATATAAACGTATCCTACTTAAACTCAGCGGTGAAGCTCTTATGGGGGAGCAAAGCTATGGCATTGACATCAACAGAGTCGCACAATACGCTCGCGATATTAAAGAAATTCACGATCAGGGACTGGAGATAGCCATCGTTATTGGCGGAGGTAATATCTATCGCGGTTTAAGCGCAGAAAAATCCGGCATGGATCGTGTACAAGCAGACTACATGGGAATGCTTGCAACGGTTATCAATAGCATGGCGCTTCAGGATGCTTTAGAAAAAGTAGGATTAAAGACGCGCTTGTTAACGGCGATCAAAATGGAACAAATTTGTGAACCATTCATCCGTAGAAGAGCAGTTAGACATTTAGAAAAAGGTAGAGTGGTGATATTCGGTGCCGGCACAGGTAACCCTTATTTCACAACAGATACCGCAGCCTCTCTACGTGCCATTGAGATTAATGCCGATGCTGTATTGAAAGGAACACGTGTAGACGGCATCTATACTGCAGATCCGGAGAAAGATCCGAATGCCAAACGCTTTGATACCATCTCATTTACCGAAGTGTATGAAAAAGGGCTTAATGTAATGGATATGACTGCATTTACTTTATGCCAGGAAAACAATCTTCCTATTATTGTATTTGACATGAATAAACCGGGCAATTTGAAAAAATTAGCTTCTGGTGAACACATTGGAACTATAGTTAGCTAACGAATAAATACTCAAAGATATGAACGAACTGATATCACTAGAATTGGACGACTGCAAAGAAAGCATGCTTAAAGCAGTAACCCATACCGAATCAGAACTTACAAAAATCCGCGCAGGAAAAGCTACACCTTCTATGCTGGACGGTATTAGTGTAGACTATTACGGTTCACCCACACCTCTTTCTCAAGTTGCAAATATTAACACGACCGATGCTCGCACATTAGTGATTCAACCTTGGGAAAAGACGATCATGGGTGCGATCGAAAAAGCCATCATTGATTCTAACATTGGTCTAAATCCGCAAAACGATGGTTCTGTAATACGTTTGGTCGTACCTCCGTTGACGGAAGAGAGAAGACGTGACCTCGTAAAAAAAGCAAAAGAAGAAGCTGAAAAAGGTAGGGTAGCTGTACGTAACATCCGTAAAGATGCCAACGAATCCATCAAAAAACTAAAAAATGATGGTGCTTCAGAAGATGAGATTAAAGTAGGAGAAGGTGAAGTTCAAAAATTGACCGATGTCTACATTGCAAAAGTAGATCAACTAGCTGAATTAAAAGAAAAAGATATCATGACGGTTTAAGTCGATGCTTTTATAACAATAAAAAAAGGATTCTTTCGGGAATCCTTTTTTTGTGGCATTTTTTTTATAAATTTAGTCTTTGTAACCTGCCTTCCTCTTATCTACTGTGGGAAGGCACTGCTGCTGCAACCAGATTATATACATATGGACAAATCAAGAAGAGATTTTATAAAAAAAACAGGGATAGGACTGACTTCAGCTTTTTTAGGTACACAGCTGTTGTCTGCCTGTACTAATAACAGCAACACTGGAGACTCTCCCTTCCACGATATAGGATTACAATTGTTTACACTTCGAGATCTTATCAACGAAGATCCCAAACTTGTATTAGAAACTGTTGCAAGGATAGGATACAAACATGTCGAAACTTACGGTGTAGATACTGCAGAAAATTGCTTTTGGGGGCTACCTATTGCCGATCTAAAAAATATTTTGAAAGATAACAATCTCAAATCTCATAGTGGACATTACGATTTATCAAGATACCTTGATAAAAAACACAGCGACAAAGAGAGCATTGAAAGATATATTGAGATCGCACACGAGTTAGGACAAAAGTATATCATTGCCCCGGTAACGCCGATGGATGACCTAAATAATCTATCGGTATCCGACTATCAATATGCAGCCGAGCAATTAAATAAAGCTGGTGAGATGTCCAAAAAGGCTGGTATCAAAATGGGATATCACAACCATTTTTGGGAATTCAGAAATTTTGCCAATGGCACAAAAGGTTTAGATATCTTGATTGCTTTTACAGAACCTGAACTAGTAGACTTTGAACTGGATATCTTTTGGATTGAAAAAGCTGGCATCAGTGCGCAAAGCTATTTCGAGAAATATCCGGGACGTTTCTCCCTATGGCATGTGAAAGATATGGATAAAAATTACACAACGAATATTGTTGGCGACGCATTCGACAAACTACCGTTTGATAGCCTGATGCAATCGAATGTACGCTATACCGAAGTGGGAACAGGAACGATAGACTATCCTAATATTGTACAGAGTGCAAACCAATCAGGATTACAATTTGCCTTTGTAGAACAAGATGATATTTATATCCCCAATAAATTTGAAAGTATAAAGAAGAGCTACGAATACGTACAAAAATTCTTAACAAAATAGAAAAGGAGCTTTTAGAAGCTCCTTTTCTATTTAAAATTTCATTTTTTCGACCTCAGATGCCGTCTTTTCGACAGTCTCCTTTAAGTCTTTTTTGAAAGCCAATATATTTTTAGCGATAGAATCATCATTTGTTCCAATAATCTGAGCCGCTAGAATTCCTGCATTCTTTGCAGCGTTAAGTGCTACCGTTGCAACAGGGATACCGTTTGGCATCTGTAGTATCGACAAGACAGAATCCCAACCGTCTATGGAATTAGAAGATTTGACAGGTACGCCAATTACAGGTAAATGGGTGATTGATGCCACCATACCGGGTAAATGCGCCGCTCCTCCCGCTCCTGCAATGATCACTTTTAAACCTCTGTCCGCAGCTTGTTCAGCATAGTCAAACATCCGCTGTGGTGTACGGTGTGCCGAAACAATTGTCACTTCAAAACCTACTCCAAGCTGTTTTAATACATTTACAGCATCCTGCATAATAGGAAGATCAGACTTGCTTCCCATGATAATTCCTACTTGTATATTTGCGCTCATCTTATGCGATTACTTTTAATATTTCCTGAATCTTGCGTGCATTTACTATAGCCGTTTCACGGTCATCACTCACAATACAAACGTGTCCCATTTTACGAAATGGCTTGGTGTATTTTTTACCATACAGGTGTACATATACGCCATCCATCGCCAATACTTCTTCTACACCTTCATACACAGCTAAGCCTTCATAATTATCTTCGCCAAGTAAATTGATCATGACAGCATTAGTGCGTGCTGCAGTATTACCTAACGGTAAATTGAAAATAGCCCGAAGATGTTGACCAAACTGAGAGGTAAAATTCCCTTCTATAGTTTGATGCCCTGAATTATGGGGCCGTGGAGCCAATTCATTCACCAATATTTCTCCTGTTTTTGTCAAGAACATCTCAACAGCTAACAAACCTACAATCTGCAAGTCGTTGGCTATTTTCTTTGCAATATCTTCGGCCTGCTGTTGAATTTCGAAGCTATAAGTCGATGGAGAAATCAAAAATTCAACCAGATTGGCCTGTGGATTAAATTCCATTTCGACCATTGGAAATGTACTGATATCTCCTCTATCGTTACGGGCTACAATCACCGCAATCTCTTTCTCAAAATCTACGATTTCTTCAATAATAGAAGGTTCTTCGAAAGCATTATCAAGATCATCTACGGATAGTATTTTCTTTACACCTTTTCCATCATATCCGTCTTTTCTTAATTTTTGAATATAAGGAAATTGAAGTTGGGCATTTGCTAGCGCCTCTTTATTGGAAATCAACTGAAAGGGCGAAGTAGGAATATTATTTTGCTTGAAAAACTGTTTCTGCATCCCTTTATCCTGAATCAGGCGAATAACACGAGATTGCGGATAAACGAGAACCCCCTCCTCTTCCAATTTTTCCAATGCATCTACATTGACTTTTTCAATCTCGATAGTGATCATATCCAATCCCTTTCCGAATTTGTAAACGGTTTGGTAATCGCTCAATGACCCGCATTCAAATTGATTACATAATTTACGACATGGAGCATTCTTATCTGGATCCAGCACATGTACATTCACATTGTAATTAATAGCTTCCTGAATCAGCATACGCCCCAACTGCCCACCTCCAAGGATACCTAATTGCAACTCTCCGTAAAAATCTTTTGCCATACTATTTTATCTTAAACCTTTTCTTCGAAATACTTTTCCTGAAGAATATGTTCTGTTTCTATTTTCTTTTGTAATTCTAAAAACGCACCGATCAATGCTTCCGGTCTAGGTGGACATCCTTGCACATAGATATCAACCGGTATAATCCGATCCACTCCCTTAACCACATGGTAACCATGCTGCCAATAAGGCCCTCCACAATTTGAACAAGAACCCATAGAAATTACGTAACGCGGCTCGGGCATCTGTTCGTACAATCGCTTTATACGTTCGGCCATTTTAAAGGTAACCGTTCCTGCTATGATCATGACATCAGCCTGCCTTGGTGAGGGGCGAGGAAACACTCCTAATCTATCCAAATCATAGGTAGCAGCCATTGCTCCCATCATTTCTATCGCACAACAAGCAATACCAAAACTCACAGGCCACATCGAGGAAAGCCGGGCCCAATTTAATAAGTCATCGAGCTTAGCAATGACAACACCATTATTCTGTTCTTGCTGTGCACCCATAGCTTACGTTTTTTTAAATCGTGGTTTAAATCCTACTGAAGTCTTCGGAGTGTCGGTAGTTTTCTGTTCTGATGTCGATTCTGTTACGACCCCTGCCACCCTATAGTCTTTAATCTGATATTCCCGGTTGTTCAGTGTATCATAGACTGAAAACGGGATTTTTACATCTATAGTCGGCTTTTGATGAATAGGCTTAATCCAGTTCAAATCGCCCCGGCGCCACACGTACACCAAACCAATGATTAAAATACCTAAGAAAATAGCCATTTCAATCAATGTAAACCAACCCCACCTTGAATCTGCTGCTATGAGATCACGATTTCCGAAGACCGTAGCCCAAGGAAATACAAATATCAATTCAACATCAAATAGTAAGAAGATAAGTGCTATAACGTAAAAACGCGGATTAAATTGAACCCATGAAGTCCCTACTGTTTCTTCACCACATTCGTAAGTGCTTTGCTTAATAGGATTAGGATGTTTAGGAGATATGAATTTTGCCAGCCCAATGGTTGCACACACCAATATGATTCCTATTATTCCCATGAGAAGAATAGAACCATATTCAGATAACTGCCCGGGATGATCGTCCATATCATGCAAAAATAACAAAAAACAATTTAATAAAAAAGCCAAACACTAACGTTTGGCTTTCTTAAAATTATATTGTATTTAAAAGTTGTTAGAACGGCTTACCAGGCATCTTCGGCATATTGCGCATCATTTTCGCTGCCATCGCCGGATTGGACATTTGCTTCATAACTTTACGCATATCCATAAATTGCTTCAGCAATTTATTAACTTCGTCTATATTCGTACCGGATCCTTTAGCAATACGACTTCTTCTTTTCTGATCAATCGCATCCGGATTTTCCCTTTCGAAAGGTGTCATCGAGTCTATGATGGCTTCGATTGGTTTGAATGCATCATCTTCTATTTCAACATCTTTTAACGCCTTCCCTGCTCCCGGAATCATTCCAATAAGATCTTTCATGTTACCCATTTTCTTGATTTGCTGAATTTGGGATCTGAAATCGTTAAAATCAAATTTATTTTTTCGGATTTTCTTTTGAAGTGCCGCTGCCTCCTTTTCGTCAAATTGTTGCTGCGCACGCTCTACTAACGACACTACGTCACCCATACCCAAAATGCGGGAAGCCATACGATCCGGATGGAAAACGTCCAGCGCTTCCATTTTCTCGCCTGTACCAATAAACTTGATCGGCTTATTGACAACAGATTTTATCGAAAGGGCCGCACCACCGCGGGTATCACCATCTAACTTGGTTAACACCACACCGGTAAAGTCAAGACGATCATTAAATGTTTTAGCCGTATTTACCGCATCCTGACCTGTCATCGAATCGACAACAAATAAAATTTCGTTCGGTTGCGTAACTTCTTTTACGGCAGTGATCTCGTTCATTAAGGCTTCATCAATCGCTAGACGACCCGCAGTATCTATAATGATGACATTATTGCCGTTTCTTTTACCTTCTTCAACCCCAGCTTTAGCGATTGCAATAGGGTCGGTAGATTCACGATCCACATACACAGGAACACCGACCTGATTACCCAACACCTGCAACTGATCGATTGCGGCAGGGCGGTACACATCACCTGCCACCAACAACGGTTTTTTACCTTTTTGTTCTTTCAGGAAATTAGCTAACTTACCTGTGAACGTAGTTTTACCGGCACCATTCAGACCTGCAATTAAAATAACGGTTGGGTTTGTCGAAAGATCCAGTTCGGTAACTGTACCGCCCATCAACTCGGTCAGCTCGTCACTCATAATCTTGGTCAACAATTGACCCGGCGAAATACTCGTCAACACATTTTGACCTAAAGCCTTTTGCTTAACATCGTCTGTAAATGTTTTAGCAGTCTTGTAATTCACATCGGCATCCAATAATGCCTTGCGAATTTCCTTCATCGTCTCTGCGACATTGATTTCGGTAATATTCCCCTGACCTTTTAATACTTTAAAGGCCCTATCTAATTTATCCTGAAGATTTGAAAACATAATCTATTGAAGTTCTTAATACTAAAACGCAAAGTTACAAAATTGACCTGAAAGCAATGTATTCAGGTCACAAAAAAAGCGGTCATATAAATATACAACCGCTTAATATATTTTTAAACGTGATTAATCCCTACGACCTAACAGCATACTAGCATAATAAAGTAGCGTAACCAAAGCAGATAAAGCCGCAACTACATACGTCATGGCGGCCCATTTTAACGCATCTTTTGCTCCGTCGTGTTCCATCGAATTATGTGTGACATTTGCCGTATTCAACCAGGCCAAAGCACGATTAGAGGCATCAAACTCCACAGGTAGAGTAACGAAACTAAAAACTGTGGTAACAGCCAATGCAGCTACTCCTATCTGCAACAACAACAAGTTGTTTGAAAAAATTGCCAGCATTACACCAATCATCAGCGTAAACGAGACAATCTTAGAAGCAACATTTACCATCGGAACCATTGCAGAACGAAACTGCAACCAGGTATACGCTCTCGCGTGCTGCACAGCGTGGCCACATTCGTGAGCCGCTACGGCAGCAGCAGCTACACTACGTCCATGATATACTTCAGGGCTTAAGTTTACCGTTCTGTCCGATGGATTATAATGATCAGTAAGCTGTCCTTCAACGGAAATAACATTCACGTCATATATTCCATTATCATTTAGCATCTTTTTGGCGATATCCACCCCCGACATTCCTGAAGTCAACGGCATTTCCGAATATTTCTTAAACTTATTCTTAAACCTCGACTGGACGATCATACTGATGATCCCAATACCAATTAATAAAACCCAAATTCCCATATCTTTAATATTGTATTTTCTTACTATTCGATTTTACAAAGAATTATCAAATGGCATTCCATTTAAACAAACCTGTTAAAATAACGGATTAAAAATATCGAATTACTTCGGCTCTGACAAATAATCGGCAACAAATAGCTGATTTGTGACATTATGACTTGCTTCTATAAAATTGTAGATTTCAGGAGAGCTGCTTGATTTCATGCTGCACTTACAGGATAATGAATGAACGGAAAACGATAGACAATAAAAAAGCCAGATTCTAAATCTGGCTTTTTTATTATCCCATTTGCAATAGCATATTATGATCTTCAATAATCTTACGAAGATTACTCAACGCATATCGCATTCTACCTAAAGCGGTATTAATACTGACATCCGTGATCTCCGCTATTTCTTTAAAGCTCATATCACAAAAATGACGCATAATCAAGACTTCTTTTTGATCATCCGGCAAAAGTTGAATAATCTTTTTCAAATCAACATCGCGTTGCGTGCGAACAATTTTGCTTTCCACATCCTCATCTGCAAAATCGAGAACTTCAAATATGTCAAAACCATCGGCATTAACGACATTGAGACCACGCCTTTCGCGACGAAAGTGATCGATAACCATATTGTGTGCGATACGCATTACCCAGGGCAAAAATTTTCCCTCATCGTTATATCGTCCAGCTTTTAATACATTTATGACTTTTATAAATGTTTCCTGAAATATATCTTCTGCAAGATATTCGTCTTTAACCTGAATATATATTGATGTATAAATTTTGCTTTTATACCGCTCAATCAAAACCTCTAACCCAGCTTCATTGCCACTAATATACGCATGGATCAACTCCTGATCACTCTTATTTTTCAATAGTTCCATAATAATTTCCCTAAATTTAAGTTAGAGTCACACTAATTTTAAAAAGAGTAATTTTATATCAATAGGCAATTGTTCTTTTGTTTAACTTCCCAAATCAAATGAAAAAATCCCACCTTTCAAACTATCTTCCCCCTTTTTAACATTAATTCACACTTAGAATATTATGCAACAAAAAAAGCTCCAAAAATTAATTTTGGAGCTTTTTTTGTCAACTATTTCTCTAATTTTATTTGTACAATGGGAATTGCGCCATCATTGCCTTCACTTTCTCATGAATAGTAGCCAATTGGGCTTCATTTCCACGGTTTGACAATGCTTCATCAATCAATTCACCAATTTGAATAATTTCGGTTTCTTTAATCCCTCTACTTGTAATAGCGGCCGTTCCGAAACGAACACCCGATGTAACAAAAGGAGAACGTGTATCAAAAGGAACCATATTTTTGTTGGTTGTAATTCCTGCTAAACCTAATACCGCTTCCGCTTCTTTACCTGAAATATCCTTATTACGAAGATCCACCAACATCAGGTGGTTATCTGTACCGCCTGAAATAATATTGTAATCTTTCTCAACAAAGAACTGCGCCAAGGCAGCTGCATTTTTCTTAACTTGAATAATATATTCCATATATTCATCAGACAATGCTTCCCCATAAGCTATCGCTTTGGCAGCAATGGTATGTTCTAATGGACCTCCTTGGGTACCTGGGAACACAGCCAAATCCAACAATTGTGTAATTGTACGTAGTTCGCCTTTTGGTGTCTTAATTCCCCACGGGTTTTCAAAATCCTTTCCTACCATAATCATACCTCCACGTGGGCCACGTAGCGTCTTATGTGTAGTAGTCGTAACGATATGACAATGTGGAATCGGATCATTCAATAATCCACGAGCAATCAAACCAGCGGGATGAGAAATATCAGCCACAACCAAAGCACCTATTTTATCCGCAACGGCACGGATACGGGCATAATCCCAATCCCGCGAATATGCAGAGGCCCCACAGATGATTACTTTTGGCTTTTCAGTTAATGCTGTTTCTTCCAATTGTTCGTAATCGATCAAACCTGTATCTTGTTTTACACCGTAAAACAAAGGTTGGTATAGCTTTCCGGAAAAATTTGCCGGAGAACCATGCGTCAAGTGTCCGCCATGAGAAAGGTCAAAACCTAAAATCTTATCCCCAGGTTTTAAAATAGCCAAGAATACAGCAGCATTAGCCTGCGCTCCTGAGTGAGGTTGAACATTCACCCACTCCGCTCCGAAAAGCTGTTTTGCACGATCAATAGCGATAGTTTCAATTACATCAACTACCTCACATCCACCATAGTAACGCTTTCCCGGAAGACCTTCTGCGTACTTGTTTGTTAATACCGAACCGGCAGCTTCCATTACTTGCTTGCTTACAAAGTTTTCAGAAGCGATTAATTCAATACCTTCTTCTTGACGTTTTAGCTCTTCAGCTATAAGATTAAATATGGCCTGATCTCTTTCCATTATTATTGTATTAAATATATAGTTATATTAAATAGGATTTTGAAGAATTATCTTAATAAGCCGCAAATATACGACATTCCTAAAAAATAATGTATATCACTGTAATATCTTTTGAAAAAACTTCAAACAATTGAAAGAATTTAAGCAGTCAACTCATTTTTTAAGATCTGCAGAGTGGCATCATACGGATTAACATCCAATTCCTTTACATGCTGCAGCACAAGGCCCACAAACTGATCCAAGGTCGCATCTTTTGGCAATGCCTTTGCTGTATTCCGTAACAGAGAAATAGTATTTGCCTTTAAATCTTTGACCACCACCCAGGCGGCATCTGACACATACAGCTGTTGGGTAAAATTATGGCTAAATTCACTTTCCACTTCCGCGATCAGTATCTGCTTAAATTGCCTCATCGATAGTTGTGGGTCATGATTACGTAACATAATCTGTTCGGGGGCAATACGGTGAACCAATAAAATCAAACGTTCATAAGCCGAATAGCGTAATTGGAGATTTTCTTTGGTCAAAAGCTTACTTTGATTTATAGCATTAATCTTTAAAAGGTAGTTCTCGATTTTAGGCCAAATAATCCTAAATGCTAAAACCAATGCCGCAAATACACCAAAAGCCAGAATAAATAACTGCGCAAAAAACTCCGTATAATTCATAAATATAATTTCTTGATTTTTAACGTAGCCGCATTGTTTACGTATTGTCAAAAATCTATTGCATCAAATATTACGGCTAAAAATATGTATTTTTGTTCAACTATTCATAAGGAAAGGGAAGAAATGAGTACAGATAATATAATCACAACTGCTCCGGTAACATTAACCTCAGGCGCTGTTTCAGAACTAAAAAAATTAATCGATCAACAAGAATTGGGGTCTGATTTCGGATTACGCTTAGGTGTAGAAGGTGGAGGCTGTTCGGGAATGAGTTATATCTTAGGGTTTGACCAAAAGAAAGATGGTGATTCGGAATACGAAATTGAAGGGATCCGGGTATTTATGAATAAAGCACATGGGCTATATTTGGCTGGCATGGAAGTCGATTTCAAAAATGGACTTGACGCCAGGGGATTTACCTTTAACAACCCAAATGCAACGAGTACTTGCGGTTGCGGAAGCAGTTTTTCGGCATAAAAACGCAAAACTACTAAAGGGCTATTTCATACATTCATGAGACAGCCCTTTCCATAATCTCCCCTCCATATATACTTTATTCAGAACCTTCTAGAACATCCTATTCCCTTATTTGACGATCATTAACAAACAACCAGGTATTCGGCAATAGCTTTTTCAAACGTTTTTCCTCTTCAACAGAGATCTCACCTGTTAATGTCATTCTCTTTATTTTTATACTTTGTATTTCATCAGGAATATTTATTTTTCCAACGAAACCAATAACCAAACGGTCTATACTTTTGAGGGCAAAGAACTGCCGCGGTATTTCTGTAATGTTTTTTAAACTCACATCATCGTAAGCATCCTTCGGAGGAGTAGCTATCTGACGTTGCGTATGGTACGCAATAGCCCAGCCTATAACTGGCTTTAGCTTGTAGTTTCTGGCATCTTGCTCCATCCCAAACAATCCAGACCAAAATTCCATAGCATATTGTTTTCCGGAGGTACGATCTTCTAATATAAAAGGTACTTTTACATATTCAGCAGCGATAGCACTCGCTTGAGTTATTGGATTAAGATCCCGGCGTTCTCCTTTGTCATTGAACGGATAAAATTTAGTAATCCACCCATCGATTGTTTCATGGGGTGAATAAACAGCTTTATTCTGTAATTGCACCATATTTTTCCAAAACTCTTTATCCAGCTTACCTTCCTTCGTTTTCACGATCTCCTGAATAACAGGTCTCAGTTCTTTTGTCCACCACGCCAAATCAAATGTTTCCATATAATCCAGCTTGTCCAGAATTTTTTTCCAATCGGCTACTGTTCCTTCTATCGTAACAGATGATATACCGCACCCCATTATCATCACCCTGTAATCAAAATAAATCTTTACCGACTCCATCAGTACTATTTCGGAGGCAATTTTACTTATTTCATTTGATGTCGAAAAATCTGCTCTTAAATTCCGAACATACTCTTCGCCCGTATACGTTTGTATTTGATCGACAAACTGCGGAAAAACCTGCTCCCAATTACTGTTCTTATCACCCAGTTTTACCTGAGTAGTATCCACCACAACAGTTAGCTCCCTTTTACCATCGAAACCGACAAGCCTGTCTCTAAATTTTTCGGCATGAAAGGCAATATGCCGGGCAAACCCCTGCTCAATCAATAACCAAATTATATCCGGAGAAATCACCATAGGCCTATGATCCTGATACGCTTTAAGCATCCCCAATAAAAAGGGCTGATTACCAAAATAAACGACACTATCCGGCATAGGTGCATATTTTTCGACTTCACCTGATCCGAGCTTCAGAAAAAGATCCGAAGATGCAACACGCTCCAACAATTCTTTTGGCGGTTCCAACGATTCATCTATCAGGTATGCTGTTGCCGACCCATGCAGCCGCAACGTGTCCGAAGTTCGGGATTGTTTCTCAAAAAAGGGTCGGGAGGGTTTATCAGACTTTACAGCACTATTTACACAAGACATCGTAAACAAGAGTAGCATCAGGCCAACCAAATTTTTAATTTTTATCATAACTCAAGTACTATATTGTCACATGATGCAGCAAAAGCTTCGATTCCATAAATGTAATCTTTTTCCTTTCCTTAATAATCACTAACTTTGCAACCTTAAAAACAGACATTAAATTTACGTAATGTACAAGGAATATAAGCAGTTAAATTTACCGGAAATCGGGAAAGAAGTATTGAAGCGTTGGGAAGTTCAGGACATTTTCGCAAAAAGTGTTTCAAACCGTCCCGCAAGTAAACCGTATACTTTTTACGAAGGTCCGCCTTCAGCAAATGGTATGCCCGGAATTCACCACGTAATGGCACGTAGTATCAAAGATATTTTTTGTCGTTACAAAACGTTGAAAGGCTTTCAGGTAAAACGTAAAGGCGGATGGGATACACATGGTCTTCCCATTGAATTGGCTGTTGAAAAAACACTAGGTATCACGAAAGAAGATATTGGTAAAAAAATATCTGTTGAAGAATATAACGCTGCCTGTCGCAAAGAGGTCATGAAATACACGGATGTATGGAACGACCTAACAGAAAAAATGGGCTACTGGGTAGATCTCGAAAATCCATATATCACCTATCAAAATGAATATATTGAGACATTATGGTATTTGTTGAAGGAATTGTACAACAAAGGCCTTCTGTACAAGGGATATACTATCCAACCCTATTCCCCTGCTGCCGGGACAGGGTTAAGTTCGCATGAGTTGAACCAACCGGGTACATATAAAGATGTAAAAGACACCACAATTGTTGCCGAGTTTCGCGTGGTAAAAGATCAAATCCATCCGCTGATCTCAACTTTGGTAGAAACCGAAGAAGAAGATGTTGCTTTTATTGCTTGGACGACTACACCCTGGACATTACCAAGCAACACAGCTTTAGTGGTAGGGAAGAAAATCGAATACGTCAAAATCAAAACATTCAATCAATACACCGGATCTCCGGTTTCCGTAATTTTAGCAAAAAACCTAATCAGCAAGCATTTTAAGGCTGAAGGTCAACAAATTTCTTTTCAGGACTACAATCTTGGAGACAAAACCATTCCTTGGGAAATAGCGGCAGAATTTGTAGGTGAAGAGCTTCTTGGATTACGTTACGAACAATTACTACCCTATATAACAAACGAAGAGTTATTAGAGAAAGCATTCCGGGTAATACCGGGTGACTTCGTAACTACAGAGGATGGTACAGGTATTGTGCATGCTGCCCCTACTTATGGTGGAGATGACTTTAGAGTTGCAAAGGAAAATGACGTTCCGGGTATCTTTGTTAAGGATGAAAATGGAAAAGATGTACCGACGGTAGACCGTACAGGCCGTTTTGTGAAAGAAATCACGGATTTTGCCGGACGTTTTGTAAAAGAAGAATATTATTCAGATGCCGAGCGCGCTGAAAAAGATTTCCGTCCGACGGATGTTTTGATTGCCATCAAATTGAAAGAAGACAACAAAGCCTTCGATGTAAAAAAATACGAGCACACCTATCCACACTGTTGGCGTACAGACAAACCGGTATTGTATTATCCCCTGGATAGCTGGTTTATCCGTACAACGGCTATGAAAGAAGAAATGGTGGCCCTAAATAAAACCATCAACTGGAAACCCGAAGCTACAGGGTCTGGTAGATTTGGAAACTGGCTCGAAAATCTGGTAGACTGGAATTTATCACGTTCGCGCTACTGGGGTACTCCATTGCCCATCTGGCGTTCGGAAGACGAAAACGAAGAAATCTGTATTGGCTCCATGCCGGAATTAAAAAAATATCTGGAAGCATCTATTGCATCTGATGTACTTTCGGAAGAAGAAAAAGCGGTCAATACAACATATTTAGAAAAATTTGACACCGCTAACTTAGACCTACACCGACCGTATGTAGACCATCTGGTGTTAGTGTCTGCCGGGGGACAAAAAATGTTTCGCGAGCCAGATCTAATCGATGTTTGGTTTGATTCCGGTGCGATGCCTTATGCGCAATGGGGCTTGGATCACGACAAATTAGCTAATGGAGACAAATTACCTTTCAAAGAAGAGTACAACCACGCTTTTCCGGCTGATTTCATTGCCGAAGGTGTAGATCAAACCAGAGGATGGTTCTTTACCTTGCATGCGATCTCTACCATGATTAGAGGTTCTGTAGCTTTTAAAAATGTCGTATCTAACGGACTTGTGTTAGACAAGAATGGCAACAAAATGTCTAAGCGACTGGGTAATGGAGTAGATCCATTTGCTACAATTGAAAAATACAGTGCCGATGCCACGCGTTGGTACATGATTAGTAATGCAGCACCTTGGGACAACTTAAAGTTTAATGAGGAAGGACTGGATGAAGTACGACGCAAATTCTTCGGAACATTATATAACACGTATGCTTTCTTTGCCTTATATGCGAATATCGACAATTTCAACTACACAGAACCTGATGTAGTAAATGAAAATCGTCCGGAAATTGATCGTTGGATATTGTCATTATTGAATAGCTTGAGCAAAGAAGTGGACGATTATTATGCGGATTACGAACCGACCAAAGCAACCCGGGCTATCCAAACATTTGTCGATGAACATTTGAGCAATTGGTATGTACGTCTGTGTCGCCGCCGTTTTTGGAAGGGTGATTATACGGAAGATAAGATTTCTGCTTATCAGACACTGTATACTTGTCTAGACACTATTGCCAAATTGATGTCTCCAGTTTCCCCATTTTTTTCCGATCAATTGTATTTGGATTTAAATGCTGTGACCAAAAAGGAGAATTTTGAATCCGTACATTTGGCGGATTTTCCAGCTTACAACACCCTTCTTATGGACAAAGATTTGGAAGAAAGAATGGCCGTGGCACAAGATATTTCATCCTTAGTTTTGTCGTTGCGCAAAAAAACCGGAATAAATGTACGTCAACCACTTAGCAAGATATTATTACCTGTTTTAGACAGCGCATTCCAAGCGAAAGTGGAGAAGGTAAAAGACCTTATTCTTTCTGAGACGAACATCAAATCCATTTCGTTTATCACCGACACAACAGGCATTATCAAGAAAAAAATAAAACCGAATTTCAAAGCTCTTGGCGCGAAAGTTGGTAAGGATATGAAGTTGGTAACGACAGCCATTCAAGCATTGAATGCAGACCAAATCACCCAACTTGAAAGAAATGGAAATTATGTGTTAGAAGGAACAGCATATATCATTTCATTAGAAGATGTGGAGATTATTGCAGAAGATGTCGCAGGTTGGCAAGTTGCAAATCTAGGGAACCTGACAGTAGCGTTGGATGTACAGATTACAGAAGAATTGAAGAAAGAGGGTATTGCTAGAGAACTGGTAAATCGAGTTCAAAATCTTCGAAAAGAAAAAGATTTTGAAGTTACAGATAGAATCAAAGTTTTAGTGAGTCAAAATGTTGAGATAGAAAAGGCTACACAAAATAATTTGTCTTATATTTGCACGGAAATATTAGCTGATTCATTTGTTTTTGTAGACGCATTAACGTCTTCAGATACAATAGAGATAAATGGTATAGAACTAAAGGTATTAATCGAAAAAATTTAGGTTATGGCAAACACGGAGAAAACACGATATAGCGATTCGGAATTACAAGAATTCAAATCGATTATCTTAGAGAAGCTGCGTATTGCTAAAGAGGAGTTATTAGCATTAACGAGAACTTTAAGCAACAGTAACGCAAACGGCACAGACGATACAGCTGGAACCTATAAAACTTTAGAAGATGGTTCCGCTACTCTTGAAAAAGAACAAGTAAATCAGTTGGCTGCTCGTCAAAAAAAATTCATAGACAATCTTGAAGCTGCATTGGTACGCATCGAGAACAAAACATACGGCATCTGCCGTGAGACTGGAAAATTAATTCAAAAAGAACGTTTGAAAGCGGTTCCTCATACAACACTAAGTATCGAAGCAAAAAACAAACAATATTAAGAATTGAAACCTGAATGGTCTTTGCTCAAAAGGGCAAAGACCATTTTATTCTATATCATGAAAGGCTACACACGACCCATAACTCTTATCCTTCTTATTCTATTAATTGATCAAATATCAAAATTTTGGGTAAAACTCAACATGACGATAGGTCAGGATTTCAACATCCTCGGCAATAAATTTCTTATTCATTTCATTGAAAACCCAGGTATGGCTTATGGAATGGAATTTGGAGGCGAATACGGCAAGCTCTTTTTGAGTATCTTCCGTATCATTGCAGTTATTGGTATTGGCTATGGGCTTCATTATATGATCAAGAATAAATATCACAGAGGCTTTACGCTGACTGTAGCCATGATATTTGCCGGTGCATTAGGCAATATTATTGATTGCGTGTTTTATGGCATGATCTTCAGTGAAAGTGATTTTTACACGAAAGCAGTTCTTTTTCCTGAAGGGGGTGGATATGCCCCATTCCTACATGGAAAAGTAGTGGATATGCTTTACTTCCCATTAATAGAAGGAAATTTCCCTACCTGGTTTCCGATATGGGGGGATGAACACTTCTTATTTTTTCGCCCGGTTTTTAATGTAGCCGATTCCGCGATATCGATTGGCGTAGCGTTAATTTTACTCTTTCAAAAAAGGTACTTTAAAGAAGAGCAAAAGGTAAAAGAAAATGTGAATAGTGAGATGTTAGAGGATTAAGGTAAAAAATACAGAAACTTCATTGTAATTGAATCACCGAAGACAGCTCGAATACAAAAAATAAGTTCTAGATCTATGTGGATGAAAATCAATTTAAAAATCGGCTTTATCTGCAGTTTACTAGCTGCTTTGCTAGCCTTACCAACCTGTATAGTTGCTCAGATCAAACAGGAAAATCTGAAGAAGCATATTTATTACCTAGCTTCAGACAAAATGAAAGGCCGTGGAACGGGATCTAAGGAAGTAAATAAAGCCGCCAAGTATATTGAAAAGCATTTTAAAAAATATGGTTTATCGCCGAAAGGAGAAAGAAACTACCGTCAAACGTTTACGGCAAAAGTCCGTCGTGTAGTCGTCCCCGACAGCATCCGTCAAGCCGACAATATCATTGGATTTTTAGATAATAATGCGCCGTACACCATTATAATAGGAGCCCATTATGATCACTTAGGAACAGGGCATCAAGGAAGTTCGCGAGACTCATTAGGTGTTGGACAAATACATAACGGTGCAGACGATAATGCATCAGGTGTGGCCGGATTACTTGAATTAGCGAGACACTTCGCTACCAACAAAGAGAAAGAAGCATACAACATGCTATTTATCGGTTTTGGTGCAGAAGAGCTGGGTTTAGTGGGGTCACGACACTTCACAGAGAATCCAACCATACCATTGGAGAATATTCAATGGATGCTCAACATGGATATGATCGGCCGATATAATCCAGATAACGGTTTGGCCATAATTGGCTATGGCACCAGTTCTAAATTCCCCTCCATATTTGACGGAATCACGAGCGATATTAAATTTAACTTAAGTAGGGATGGCAACGGTGGATCCGATCAAACCTCCTTCTATAAAAAAAATATTCCTGTTTTATTTTTTCACACAGGAGGTCATGATGACTACCACAAGCCAGGTGATGATCCCGAAAAAATAAATTATAAAGCATTGGAATCCATTTTAAAACTGGAAATAGAGGTATTGAACAATTCTATGAAGCAAGGCAAAATGGACTTTCAATGGACGAACTGATAAACAGTGAAAAACGTATCCTGCTAACAGGATCCAATGGTTTTTTGGGTCAAAAGCTTACGGATTTGATTGTACAAAAAACAGATTATTCATTACTGTGTACCTCAAAATCCGCAAATAGGAATCCGAATATAAAGGGCTACGAGTATATTCAGCTATCACTTCTAAACCAACAGGAGTTAGCGACATTAATTGAAACCTATAACCCAACGCACATCATTCATACCGCTGCTATCACAAGCGTTGAAACGTGTGAAGAGAATTGGGAAGAATGCAAACAGCTTAATATTGATACTGTTCAGGTTTTAGCCGAAATTTGTAAAAAAAAGAATATCCACCTTACTTTTTTATCTACAGATTTCGTGTTCGATGGAAAAGAAGGCCCTTATCCGGAAACTGCGCCGACGAACCCATGCAATGTATATGGAAAAAGTAAAGTCGGAGCAGAACAAGCGATAATACGATCAGGCTGTAAGGCCGCTATCCTGCGCACAATATCGGTTTACGGTGTTACTGCCGATAAGAGTCGCTCTAATTTGATCCTTTGGGCTAAAAATAAGTTACAGAACAACGAGGTTATATCTGTTGTACAAGACCAATGGCGCATGCCTACCTGGGTCGATGATCTGGCGCATGCTTGCCTTCTTGCGATACAGAAAAATGCAGTCGGTATTTACCATATATCCAGCGATGAGATGTATGCTATACTTGATATTGTCTATAAAGTAGCTGATCATTGGTCTTTAAACAGAGATTTGATTATACCTGTCACCGCAAAAGAGATCGGTCAAGCGGATAATCGTCCCCGAATGACTGGCTTTGTGCTGGACAAAGCAAAAAAAGAATTAGGATTTAGCCCTACGTCATTAGCAAAAAGCTTGATAGAAATAGATAAACAGTTAGAATTATTATAGAATAATATGCAGGAAAAATTTGCGAAAGGGTCGTATACCGAGATGAATGAACTTGTTCTCCCCAATGACACCAATACATTTGGTAACCTAATGGGTGGACGCTTGCTGTACTGGATGGATATTTGTTCGGCAATGGCGGCTCAAAAACATTGCAATAATGTCGTGGTTACAGCATCAGTAGATAATGTTTCTTTCAAAAGACCCGTAAAGCTCGGTGATGTGGTTACCATTAAAGCCCAAGTGACCCGAGCATTTAATACTTCTTTGGAGGTGCGTTTAGAAGTTTTTGCCCAGAATCTTCCCAAAGGCACAAACGAGAAATCCAATGAAGCCTATTATACTTTTGTCGCCTTAGACGAGCAGGGTAAACCTAAGGCCATTCCGTTATTGAAACCAGAAACTGAAAATGAACTAAAACTATACAATGAAGCCTTACAACGCCGAGAATTGCGTCTGATTCTGGCCGGAAAACTGGAACCTGGACACGCAACAGAATTAAAAAATCTGGTTAACCTGTTCGATCATAAAGGCTAAAGAGTCGACATCGCATTGGAGAACGTTATGAATTCCCCAATGCGATAATACGATCAAATTCTTCTGGCTTCAAAGGCATAACAGAGAGTCGTCCCTGACGTACCAATGCAACATCCTGAAGAAACTCATCTGCTTTAATAGTCTCCAGTGTAACTGGCTTCTTAAAGCTTTCTACCGGAGCTAAATCGACAACTACCCATTTTGGATCTTCGGTAGTAGGATCTTGGTAAAACTCTTTAATTACCTTCGCTACCCCTACAACTTCCTTTCCTTCATTGCTATGATAGAATAAGACGAGATCCTCTTCTTTCATTGCCTTCAAATTGTTGCGGGCCTGATAATTGCGGACACCATCCCAAAAAGTTTGACCGTCTTTATTAAACTGCTCCCAGCTATATTTAAACGGTTCTGATTTAACCAAAAAGTAGTTCATCTTGAAAAGTAAAAAGTGATAAGTTGAAATTGACAAATCAACAAATTATCTCCTGTCAAATATTTAATTCTGTTGCTCTAAAACTTCCATTTTCTCGGCAAAGTGTGCACAGTAGTCTCTCAAATCGCCAATTATCTTTTCTGCCATCGGATCACCCCCAGATGAACGCAAGAAAGAATCGCCTAAAGTTTGCAATGTTTCATAAAAAAAACGTTTCATTTCATCATATGGCATATCTTTAGTCCAAAGGTCTATGCGTAACGAATTTTTATACTGTCCGTCCCACAATGCTAAGAACATTGCTTTCGTAGGCAGTGATTCTGTACTTTGTCCATCAGTAGATGACCATTGAATGGTATCAGGTACATTGTTATCGTCTAACTCTACTTCTAATTTTATTTCTGCTTTTTTCATCTATTTATTTTTTTCAATGACACCATACCTACTGCATGCAACTATCATTATTGAATTTTTAATATGACCATTACGATACCTACTACCAATATAAAGCCGATCTGTAGAACCCAAATGCGCTGTAAATCCCTTATGACTATTCTGAAAAATACATCTACCAACAAGAGCACCGCAATTAACGCAACTAACCATCCCCAGGAAAACAGCATTTCCGTATCCGCATTCATTTCAGAGATAAACCAGACCAAGATACAGGCTAAAGTAATATTCAGGGGCGTCAGTTTCATGAATGTTACTTCTTTTTAAACGATTTCGATTTTCCGCCAGAAGCTCTTCCTTTACCGCCCCCCTTTACTCCGGAAGGTGCAGATCTTTTTTTACCGCCTTGCTTAAGCGCAAACTTCTTCTCATGAAATGCACCTTTGAAATCAGGATTTTCCTTCTTCTTCTGACTATCAACTTCACGGGCAATAGCTTGTCGTTCGTCGAAAGGTGTTTTCTCGATAAAAACATCCTCTGGTAATTCAATCACTTCTATTGATTGACGAATTAGCTTTTCTATTTTCGCTACATAATATTCTTCTGCCGGATTACAGAAAGTGATAGCATCTCCTGTACTAAAAGCCCTTCCGGTACGTCCGATTCGGTGTACATAATCCTCGATGACAATAGGCACATCAAAATTAATAACATGGCTTACATTAGATACATCTAGTCCCCTTGCTGCAACATCTGTAGCGACCAGAAAACGAATTTCTCCGGTCTTGAAGGCATTTATAGAATTGATACGTGTATTTTGTCCTTTGTTGGCATGGATCACACGAACATTTTTTGCTCCATATTTGCGTTCTAAAAAAGCGAACACACTATCAGCCACTTGTTTTGTTTTGCAAAAGACAATCACCCGATGGTACGCTTCATCATCTGTAAACAAATGCTGAAGAAGATTAATCTTAGTCTTAAGGTTAGGAACATGATATAGCGATTGTGTCACCGTTTGAGCAGGTGTAGCTTGCTCCGTCACCTCAATGATAGTTGGAAATGCCAAAAAATCTCCTGCTATCTTCCGCACTAATTCGCTCATCGTAGCCGAAAAAAGCAAATTCTGTCGCTTACGGGGTATTACTTCCAAAATACGGTGTAATTTACTAATAAACCCCATGTCCACCATTTTGTCGGCTTCATCCATCACCAATACTTTCAGTGATTTAGTATTAATATCCCCAGCGAGATATAAATCTAAAAACCTTCCCGGTGTGGCGACAACTATATCGCAACCTTTAGCAAGTAGCTCTTTTTGCGTTTTCGGACCTAGCCCCCCATATAATACGATCGTACGCAGATCAAGGTACGTGGAAAAGAGCTGGATATGTTCTTCAATCTGCATAGCAAGCTCACGTGTGGGGCTTAATATGAGTGCACGTGGATCATTTCCCTGAGCATATTTAAGATTCATTAGGAGCGGTAATACAAAAGCAGCGGTTTTACCTGTACCTGTCTGTGCTATACCCATCACATCCTGTCCCGCTAAAATCGGGGGAATGCCCTTCTCTTGTATTTCCGTAGGTACTGAATAACCTGCTTCGGTTATTGCATTTAATAGCTGCCTATTAAACTTAAAATCCTCAAACGATACTTGCATCTTACAAAGATAGGTAAATCCGCGCATTTAAATTTTGTTAAAAAGGGGCTGCAACGGCAACTTTCTTTGTCAAAATTTTGTTTTACGGTGTATTTAAGCCAATTTTGCTTGCAAATAAAGGAATTGATAATAAAATCGGGATGTAAATAATACGGATGCATAGATCAATTATTATTTACATTGAACACTTATTAATAAAACAACTTATATACAAATGAAAAAAATACTATCATTAGTAGTGTTATGCGTGATAAGCGTAACGAGTATGGCCGACGAAGGCATGTGGTTTTTAATGCATTTGAAGCGTCTGAATGAAGCTGATATGCAAAAAAAAGGCTTGAAATTAACAACCGAAGAAATCTATAGCATTAATAATTCCAGCTTAAAAGATGCAATAGTCCAATTCAACGGTGGATGTACAGCAGAAATAGTTTCGGCAACAGGATTGATCTTTACCAATCACCACTGCGGATATGGGGCTATCGCTGAACTATCCACTCCGGAGCACGACTATCTAACAAATGGCTTTTGGGCAAAAAACCATGCTGAAGAACTAAAGCCGAAATCCCTGTATGTACGCTTTTTTGTACGTATGGATGATGTTTCTAAACGTATTTTAGGATTGGTAAATGATACCATGTCAGAAAAAGAAAGAGAAAAAATCATTAATCAGGAAATTGCTAAAATTGAAAAAGAAAATAGTGAAAACGGAAAGTATGTCGTATCGGTAAAATCATTCTACAATGGTAATGAGTACTACTATTTTGTGTACCAAGACTTCAACGATGTACGTTTAGTAGGCACTCCGCCCAATAGTATTGGAAAATTTGGCGGAGATACCGACAACTGGGAATGGCCTCGCCACACCGGAGACTTCTCCGTATTCCGTGTTTATGCAGACCAAGATGGGAATCCGGCTGAATACTCACTGCAAAATATTCCATTAAAACCAAAATATCATTTACCTATAAGCATCAAAGGAATCAAAGAGGGTGATTTCTCAATGATATTAGGGTATCCTGGGCGCACAAATCGCTGGATGCCCGCTGCAGGCATTGACCAAAACGTGAACTATGCATACCCTGCTTGGGTAGAAGCTTCCAAAGTAGGGATGGATGCCATGAAAAAACACATGGATCAAGATCAAGCTGTTAAAATCAACTATTCTTCACAATATTCAGGAATTGCCAATTACTGGAAAAACCGCCAAGGCATGATCGACGCACTTTCAAAGCACAAAACGTCAGACTCGAAACGTAAAGCCGAGAAGAAGTTTCAAAAATGGGCAAGCAAAACAGCAAATAAAGCACAATATGGTGATGTCATCACAGCAATAAATACGTATTACGCTGCGACAAATGAAAAAGTGCGTCATGACAATTATTTGATCGGTATGCTCCGTTCATCGACATTTACAGCATTACCGATGAGCTTAGGAAATGCATTAAAACAATATGCTAATGCAAATGTAGAAAAACGCCGAGAAATACGTCCAAGATTGGAAAGTACTATACACAGTACTTATGAGAAAGTTCATATCCCACTAGAAATCGATGTACTAGCTGCCGAATTAAATCTGTATAGCACAAAAGGTGGCGACATCTCAACTTATATTACAAAACTGGCACAACAAAATAATGGTAATTTTAATGGATTAATTGCCCAATATTTTGCAAATAGTATATTTGGTTCAAAAACAAATATACTTACTTTCTTAGAAAACCCTTCTGTACAACAGATTGATGCCGACCCCTTATATGCTATTTCCCAAGCTTTGATGGTAAAATATCGCGAACAATCCCCTGAACACAATCAGTTAGCAAGTGATTACCAAACGGCTTATAGAAAATACATAGCAGGCTTCTTGGAGATGAATCCCAAAACCAAATATTATCCGGATGCAAATAGCACCTTGCGCTTGACGTACGGTACCATCAGAGCCTTGCCCAAAGATCTACGCAATGACGCTACAGTCAATAATTATACAACCTTAAAAGGTACGATAGCAAAGTACAAACCTCAAGACGAAGAATTCGATCTTCCTCAAAAATTGATTGATTTATACGAAAAGAAAGATTTTGGACGTTACGCTGATAAGAAAGGGTATATGCCTGTTAATTTCTTGAGCGATCAAGATATTACCGGCGGTAATTCTGGCTCTCCGGTGTTGAACGGAAACGGTGAACTAATCGGATTGGCATTTGATGGAAATATAGAAGCAATGGCTGGTGATGTTATTTTTGATCCTAAGTTGCAACGCACAATTTCAGTAGATATACGTTATGTTCTTTTCGTGATCGATAAATTCGCGGGAGCTCAAAATATAATTGATGAATTGACTATTGTAGAATAAATTCTAATAAAATGACTTTTTATACAAAAAAACAACATTTTATTATTTTTTTATTTGTTGAATTTGTATATTTATTACTTCTTAGCAATTAATTAGAGAATACTAAAATTATATTAATAAAAATGGAAAACTACACTAAATTAAAAGAACTAGTAGCTTCAATCGAAGCTGATGCGGACAAATTCTTCAACAACGGTAACTCAGCAGCAGGTACACGTGTTCGTAAAGGTTTACAAGAAATCAAAACTTTAGCTCAAGACATTCGTAATGAAGTAACTGAGAAGAAAAATTCTGGTAAATAATTTTATTGTTTATCATAAATAAAAAACCTGACTTACGTGTGTAAGTCAGGTTTTTTTGTTCAGGATTTTTTTTTACAGAAACATCGCAGTGAACAATAGATTCAATTGCTTCTCACCCATCCAACGTGCTAAAACATCTTTCAGCTTTTCTTGCGTGTCTTTACGTGTCATAGGTGTATCTTTTTTCTTTCCGATATCTGTCTTTAATGTGGGGATATCAAATTCTACCTTAGTAGCATATATGTTAAAATGTTGCTGGGGTACTACTAGGCCTAAAATCATACCTGGCAATCCATGTACGGTACCCGGTCCGGCTGACGTAGGAATTTGATCCGTGAAAAACGCTACCACATACACCGAATCTAATGTCACACCATTTGCCCTTCGGCAGTCGTATCCCGCTATATTCCGATATTCATTGGTTATTTTCCATTTCACATTCAACAACGAATCTTGGATTAAAATGGAAGATCCCCCTAAATCGAATGACATTTTCGATACAGATTTTGACAAATCTTGATATAAAGTAGATTGATAGTCCAACAATCCCGAATTTAATAAATTAGTGACCATTGGATCATAGGTTCCCTTTATAGGTTCCAAGCTGATTTCGTTGCCCCTAAACGATAACTTTTTTTTCAAGACTGCGGTCTCATTTACTCGTCCTAAAATTTCTTCATAGTATTTTTTTGACCAATCGTCGTCTTTAAGAGCGGATATATGTCGTTTTAAAAGATTTTTTACGTGCACGGTCTTATCATATATAATCGTTCCTTCCTGAGGAAAATAAGCATATTGTGCATGCGCCATTTGGACTCCGGCACATAAAATTGTAACCATTAATATATATAAGTATCTTTTCATTATTCTTTCCCTCCTTTCATTGTTGTAAAATCCCATGATAACTTGAGCATAAAATATCTGGAAATGGTATTGTATGTATTTTGAGTAATTGAGTTACCGGATTGAAATCTTCTGAACCCAACATTTTGATTAAAGATATCATTGACATAAAAATCGACTACCAGACTTTCATCTTTTAGGAATTTCCGGGAGATACCGGGTTTAAACAATATGCGTTCAAATTTTTCATCAAATGCTTTTGTGGGAGCTTCATAATTATAAGAAAGATCTCCATACAGACTGAATTTCATGGGTAAGTTCCATTTGTACCATACGGTGGAATTATAGGTAAATCCGGAACTATTTCGCTCCGGATTCAGCGATGTATTAATGGTACGCCATCCCGGAACAAAGCTCACGTTAAAATCTATATTTTTTGTCGTATTCTTCGTAACGCCAAAATCGAGCGAATAGCTATAATTTGTATTCTCATTTAGTGCAGCATTAATATAGTTATAATAGTTACTATAGCTACCATTTCCACCAACTCTTGCTTTTATCTTATATTTTTTAATCAAATCAAACCCGCCACCAATCCAGGCATTCGCGTTGTTAGCAACGTAGTCTTCCAAATTATCATAAAAAACTGTTCGTACGCCAGCTCCGTCAATTTCCACATTTTGCTGAATGGAATTTCTCGTCTGACTAAAGCTTCCGTTTGCGTATAAATCAGTTCCTTTCATCATATTATAGCTATAAAAATACATGCTATAGCTGTCATTAAGCGCTGGTGTTAGTGATTCGTTACCTACGATAATATTTAGCGGATCTGTATTCTGACGCAAGGGTTGAATCTGCGATAAAGAAGGTAAGGAATTGGAGTGGTTATAATTGGCCCCTATACTCTTGTTTTTGGTTATATTATATCTTAATCTCGCATTCGGATTATAGGTTAAAAAATCACGTCTGACCGCTAAATTCTCATAATTATTACGCTGAAACATATCATCATTCCTTAAGCTGTTTGTAAGGTTGACCTCAAACTTCTCGGCTTTATATGTGAATGATAAATTAACAGCATTTCTAACGGTATTATAATCAAAATCGTTACTAAACTCCTCATCAAAAACAGTATAATTCTCTGAAGCATCTTTATTATAGGAATTGTTTAAAGAATGTGATTTTGAATTATTGTATTCATAACTAATCCATGAATTGAGTTTTTTCGTAATGGGTTCGGTATAAGCTACCGAAGTTCTCAAGTTATTTGACATACTTTGAATATCCTTATATTGGTCTATACGACTTGTACTATCCAACAAACCATCTTTGTAAAAATTAGTCGTAGCGTTTAAGAATACATCTTCATCGTCATCAGATACATTGCCGGCGATACGTAAAGACAGCGACCTCCCGACTTTTTTAAATCTTCGGGTTAAATACCCATCATAAGTAAAGTTACTATTTTCCGAGTCTGTACGCTGTAAGCGTTCGTTGTCATTCAAACTAACAAAATTTTCATCTGTGGTGCTCGCATTTATATTATTATCGACTTGCAATTTACCTTTAGAGCCCGAGAGCTTTACCGTCAATGTCGTTAAAGAATCCAACTTCCAATCGTACTTGGAATTAAAACGATGTTTTCTAACATCAGATTCCCGATTAGAAATATTTTCACTATTTAGTTGGCCTGAAGCAGATAAATTATTTTGAGAGATTGTCTGCTCTTCCACATTATTTGAAATTTGTCCGTACTTATAGTTAAAGTTCAACTTATGCTTACCTTCTTTCCAGCCATCATTAAAGCTTATTCCGGTATTCAAGGCGCCTGGTCTTCCTCTTCCGTCCCAGTTGCTAAATTCATCCCAATTCCTATAAAAATACATCCCTCCATCGTCAGACATTTCCACGTTCATGCTTGACGTCCCGAATTTCTCTTCCTCCTCCCAGTTCAAGTTGATCGTTCCGTCATTTGCTCCCAAAACAAACGCACCAATTTTTTGGGATCCTTTAAATTTATTAAGAGCCAATTTACCTAGATAATAGTTATCGTTTCCACCTGCGGCCTCTACCTTTCCAAACATCCCTTTCTTTGCATCTTCTTTTAGCTTAACATCAATTGTCTGGATGCGCTGACCATCATCAACGCCTGTTCGTTCCGTTTCTTCGGATTTTTTTTCATATACCTGTACCTTATCCACCATATCCGAACGTATATTGCGCGTTACTAAAGTGGGATCATCACCAAAAAATTCCTCACCGTCTACCAAAACTTTCTCTACGGTCTTGCCTTGTGCTGTGATTTTACCATTCGCATCAACGGATATTCCGGGCAACACTTTGAGCAAATCTTCAACTTTTGCATTTTTTTCTACCGTAAAACTCGATGCGTCGTATTCTATCGTATCACCTCTAATGACTACTGGAATTTGACCGGTCACGAGCACTTCCTCCAAAAGGTTTGTCACACTGGTTAAGCCAATCTGACCAATTTCTGAATCTTGTTTGTCGCCGTCTATCGGTGTATAATAATCGCCGAATTTTGGATAGGAGACGATTAATACGTAAGAACCCGTATCGGGTTTTTCCAATTGGAATTTTCCATTTTCTCCTGATCGGGTAAAATCTACCAAAATAGAATCCTGGGCTTGGATAAGCATAATTGTAGCATTTGATAATTTTGTCTTATCTGCTTCATCTACGATTTCACCCTTTATGAAAGTTTGCGAAAAAGCGGAACTGCTGAATATGGACAATAGAAAAATGAAGAATAGTTTTTTCATACAAGGGATATAATCTGAATCGAAAATAATTTAACAATTTATGCTATACAATAACATTAACTATAATTAACATTCTATTTAAATTCCTATTGCTATCTATATAAGATATGTCGAAATTCAAATTCCATATAATTTGTAGATCAAATGCAAAAAATGTTACATCTACTTTCCTAATTTATTTCTTTACCTTTGTAAAAACCCGTTTATAATGCAAAATATCAAAGATTATGTGGAAGCGAATAAACAGCGCTTCCTAAACGAACTATTTGAATTATTGCGTTTTCCTTCAGTAAGTGCTGATCCACAGTACAAGGAAGGCGTATTAAATACCGCTGAATTCGTAGCCCAAAAACTGAAAGAAGCCGGAGCTGATAAAGTGGAAATTTGCCCTACAGCAGGCTATCCCATTGTATATGGTGAAAAAGTTTTCGACCCATCCTTACCTACAGTGCTGGTGTATGGCCACTACGATGTACAGCCTGCAGATCCAATAGAACTGTGGGACACCCCTCCTTTCGAACCAACTATTCGTGATGGTAAAATCTATGCACGTGGTGCAGCAGACGATAAAGGTCAGTTTTACATGCATGTAAAGGCATTTGAATACATGATAAAAAACAACCAACTGTCCTGTAATATCAAATTCATGATTGAAGGAGAAGAAGAAGTTGGCTCCGCAAACCTAGGTTCTTTTGTAAAAGAAAATAAAGAACGTTTGAAAGCAGATGTCATTGTTATATCGGACACCTCTATGATCAGTCTCGAAAATCCTTCTTTAGAAACGGGTTTACGCGGCCTTTCTTACGTAGAGGTGGAAGTAACAGGGCCTAACCGCGACCTACACTCGGGCGTATATGGTGGCGCTGTAGCAAATCCTGCAACAATTTTGGCTAAACTTATCGCATCTTTACATGACGAAAATAATCATATTGCCATCCCAGGATTTTATGATGATGTTTTGGAATTGACCCCCGAAGAACGAAAGGCATTGAATGAAGCTCCTTTTGATATTGAAGAATACAAATCGGATTTGGGTATCACTAATATTTGGGGGGAGAAAGATTTCACAACAATCGAACGAACCGGTATCCGTCCTACCCTTGAAGTGAACGGTATATGGGGCGGTTATATTGGAGAAGGTGCAAAAACAGTATTACCTTCCAAAGCATTTGCTAAGATTTCGATGCGGTTGGTCCCGAATCAAAATTCCGAAAAAATCACCAAACTTTTCAAAGATCATTTTGAAGGAATAGCTCCAGATTATATAAAAGTTAAAGTAACACCGCATCATGGGGGTGAGCCTGTAGTGACACCTACAGACAGTATTGCTTACCAAGCGGCTGAAAAAGCATTAACTGAAACATTCAACAAAAAACCAATACCAACTCGTGGTGGTGGATCTATCCCTATTGTAGCACTATTTGAAAAAGAATTGGGGCTCAAAACCGTGTTACTGGGTTTTGGATTGGACAGTGATAATTTACATTCTCCCAATGAAAAATATGGTATTGAAAATTACCTAAAGGGAATCGAAACCATTCCTTTATTCCACAAGTATTATGCGGAATTAAGCAAGTAAAGTAAGCGGCTGTCTAAAGCATACTGAAGCTTTTATCTTGTCATCGTAAGGCTTGCCGAAGTATCTAAATACTTGTAAACCGGACATAGTGAGTTCATGAATGAATAATCTGTGTAGTTTTTAGATTCTTCCTAGCGCCAGGATAACATAATGAACGTTTTTCAATACTTTTAGACGGCCTCTTATTGTTTTACAAGGGTTCCAACATTTTTTTATCTTTGCACTATGGTAAAACTATTGAGAAAAACGCACACTATCCTATATTACGGTGCCCTGCTATTTTTCTTTGTACTTGCCTACCCTTTCTTACGTTACGTTACTTTACGTCCTTCCAAATACTACAATCAAATTGTATTCATGCGCAAATGGATCAGCTTACTAGCCTGTTGGCTTGTCGGTATTCGATTTAAAGTAACCTTTGAAACAACAATCGACTGGACGAAACCATATATTATTTGTCCCAACCATACTTCCATATTAGATATCACAGCTATTAACTACGTTTGCAAGCAGCCGTTTTCTTTTATGGGAAAAATAGAATTACTCAAAAATCCGGTTACCGGAATATTCTTTAAGAGCATTGATATTCCCGTAGATCGCAAAAGTAACATATCTGCCTTCCGGTCATTTAAACGAGCACAGCAGCTGGTACAAGAAGGAAAAACCGTTGTCATTTTCCCAGAAGGAAAAATTGATGAGGAATACCCTCCTCAGCTCCATGAATTTAAATCTGGCTCATTTCGCATTGCCGTCGAAAATCAAGTTCAGATTATTCCTGTGGTTATACAAGATGCCTGGAAGATCCTATGGGATGATGGATTAAAAAAAGGATCACGCCCCGGCTCCATTCACATTACTGTTTTAGCACCTATAGATATACAAAATTTATCTATAGAGGCAAGCAATCATCTACAAACAAGCGTATATCATAAAATGAAATCATATTGGAACATATATAACGATCATTAAAACGTCACAAATAGCAAAAAATAAAATTTTATACATCTGTATATCAAAAAATTAGACACAAACCATCACACTTTTGCGAAAAAAAGTTGATATAGTCAAATTAAATACTATTTTTGCGAAAAAGATAAAACTCAAATTGTAAGACTATGTATTGGACACTAGAATTAGCATCGCATTTGGAAGATGCGCCATGGCCTGCAACAAAAGATGAATTAATCGATTATGGAATTCGTTCTGGCGCTCCTGTAGAAGTAATAGAGAATCTCCAAGCTTTGGAAGATGACGGTGAACCCTACGAGAATATTGAGGAAATTTGGCCAGATTATCCTACCAAGGATGATTTCTTTTTCAATGAAGACGAGTATTAATCCATCATAAAAATCGCACTATTGCTAGTGCGATTTTTATTTTTTACTGCCCAGCTTCTAAAATATCTTTACCAAACTTCGGTTAGGGTTGAAATATTTCACCGTCATCAGAACGTATTCCGCCAAACACGCAAGATTGCGCCAAATAGACATCAAAAATTACAAGAAAATAGGATGTCCAACTTTTAAGACTAATCCTTTTCTTCCAAAAGATGTCTTACCTTTAGACCGAGCTTGCTAGCTCACGAAGTAATTAAAAATATGAGAATTCTACTGATATCGATTTTCACGGTGTTATCTCCTTTTACTTTTGCACAAAATCAAGATTCAACACGTCAGAAAGACATCCAGCTAATAAAGAATTTTATTGCAGATCTCGGTAATGAAAATATTGCAGTAGATGTTATTTTAAGCCAATATATAAAAGTAGATCGCCCCTCAAATGAAACGTACGATTATTTAGAAGTAAGCTTAGAAGAAGTGCGTATAAATGTGCTATACAAACAAATTGCTGATATTACCTGCATTCCGTATGCCAATATGCCACGCAAAGAGGTACGAGATATCGATCTAGAGGAATTGGATATGAATAGGATGTATTTCTTACAATATAAAAAAAGACAAGTACTTGCAGTCTATATTGAAAACGACAAAATCGCTTCGTTTACGTTAGTATCTAAAGGAAATAACTTAGCCCATTTTGCAACGTATTAAATTTAATTTTATTAAAATATATTTTGCTTTTTTAAAAAAATTACAAGATATTTGTAGTAATAATGAAGAATATGAAATATTCATATTTCTTTTCAAAGAAAACATACATGAAATCAATCGTATCATATATGGCGTGGTGGTGGCATAACAGTTAATGTTATGGCAGACACCTATTGCATAAATTGATACATATCAAAAAATAGCGGGCTTGCCTTTTCGGGTGAGCCTTTTTTTGTTTTTGATTATTGTGATAAAATCGAGCGTTCACCATTCAACGGAGCTCGCTCATTGAAAACAATAAATACATCAATAAAAAAAAGATGAAAAAAATATTAGCACATTTATTTGAATATAAGTCTTTCTCAAGAAAAGAAGCTTATGATATCTTGACAAAGATAGCTACCGGCAAATACGACCCTCATCAAATAGCAGCCTTTATGACGACATACGGTATGAGAAGTATTCGGGTAGAAGAATTGGGGGGATTTAGGGATGCCATGTACGACCTATGTCTGAAACTCGATTTCGACGGATATGACTTAATTGATATGTGTGGAACCGGAGGCGATGGAAAAAACACCTTCAACATTTCAACATTAGCTTCATTTGTTGTTGCAGGAGCAGGTTATCACGTTGCCAAACACGGCAATGTCGGTGTGTCATCGGGCTGCGGATCTTCCAATGTAATGGAATATCTTGGCTACACGTTTACAAATGACAGCGACATTCTTAGTAAGCAATTGGATGAGGCTAATATCTGCTTCCTCCATGCTCCATTGTTTCATCCGGCGATGAAAACCGTAGCTCCTATCCGCAGAGCATTGGGCGTAAAGACTTTTTTTAACATGCTGGGTCCGCTGACCAATCCAGCGAATCCTAAGTTTCAGTCTGTTGGTGTATTTAGTCTGGAACTAGCGAGACTGTATGGCTATCTCTATCAAAATTCGGAAAAACAATACAGTATTATTCACGCGTTAGACGGATACGATGAAATTTCGTTAACGGGCGACTTCAAAATCATCAGTAATACCGGCGAAAACTACTACGAAGTGAGTGAACTTGGGCTGGAGACTTTAAAGGCAGAGGATCTGACCGGAGGTGATACTATAGAAGAAGCAGCGACAATTTTCCACAAGATCATCACTGGAGAAGGCACTCATCAGCAGAACAATGTGGTATTGACAAATGCGGCTTTTGCAATCAAGACGTTTGACCCAAAAAAATCATTTGGAGACTGCTATTATGAAGCGGAAGCATCTCTATTGGGTAAGCGAGCCTTATATAGTTTTAAAACGCTAACGAATGGCTAATCCAAATCTAAAAATTAAAGTATGTGGGATGCGGGATCCCAAGAACATTATTGATGTGGCATCCCTAAATATTGACTATATGGGATTTATATTTTACCCGCAGTCTAGACGTTTTGTAGATCATATTACGTCTGAATCATCAACCACGAAGTTAAAACGTACCGGTGTATTCGTAAACGACCATATAACGCATATAAAAACCAAAACAGCGGAATTTTCCTTACATGCCATACAGCTACATGGGAATGAAGATGTGGATTTCTGTAGACAGATTGCCCAACCGGGCATTCAACTCATCAAAGCATTTGGAATTGATGATGATTTCGATTGGAAAAGTATCGAGCCCTTTCTCGACAATGTAGATTTGTTTTTATTTGACACGAAAAGCACAGAATATGGTGGAACCGGACGAAGCTTCAATTGGCAAAAACTGACAGATTATCCTTATGACAAACCTTATTTTTTGAGTGGCGGATTATCCCTTGACAATATTCAGGAAGCCGGAAATTTTGAAGATGATAGATTATTTGGTCTGGATTTGAATTCTAAATTTGAAATAGAACCGGGATTAAAAAATATAAGTACATTAACGCAAGCATTGAAACTATTAAGAGATGAGTAAATATCAAGTGAATGACAAAGGATACTATGGCCCGTTCGGAGGAGCATATATCCCCGAGATGTTATATCCAAATGTTGAAGAATTACAGAACCGTTACCTTCAGATTATGGAAGAACCTTCTTTTAAAGAAGAGTTTGAACACCTGCTAACTGATTACGTTGGTCGTCCTTCTCCACTCTACCATGCACAACGATTGTCTAAAAAGTATAATGCAAAGATCTTCTTAAAACGGGAAGACTTAAATCATACAGGAGCTCATAAAATAAACAATACCATTGGTCAGATCCTACTTGCCGAACGTCTGGGTAAAAAAAGAATCATCGCCGAAACCGGAGCTGGCCAACATGGCGTTGCTACAGCTACCGTATGTGCATTAAAAGGTCTGGAATGCGTAGTGTACATGGGAGAAATTGATATTCAACGACAAGCTCCAAACGTTGCCCGTATGAAAATGATGGGAGCTACTGTAGTGGCGGCTCAATCGGGCAGTAAAACGCTTAAAGATGCTACAAACGAGGCGTTAAGAGATTGGATCAACAATCCCGTAGATACACATTACATTATCGGATCTGTTGTAGGCCCACATCCATATCCTGATTTAGTAGCTCGCTTTCAATCTATTATATCAGAAGAAACGAAAATACAATTGTTAAAAAAAACGGGCAAATCTACTCCTGACATAGTGATGGCCTGTGTAGGAGGGGGGTCTAATGCCGCGGGGATGTTTTATCACTTTTTAGATGATGAGCATGTCAAACTTATAGCTGTAGAAGCAGCCGGCCACGGGATACACTCGGGCGAATCTGCAGCCACTACCGCCTTAGGCAAAGAGGGGGTATTGCATGGCAGTCGTTCGATATTAATGCAGACAACGGATGGACAGGTGGTAGAGCCCTACTCTATTTCGGCCGGACTTGATTACCCCGGGATAGGCCCGCAACATGCTTGGTTGTTTAAAAGCGGCCGAGGAGAATATGTAAGTGCTACGGACGATGAAGCTATGCAGGCCGGCTTGGAACTCACAAAATTAGAAGGAATTATTCCGGCAATAGAAAGTTCTCACGCACTCGCTCATCTCAAAAAAATGAATTTCAAGGGGGACGAAACGGTAGTTATATGTTTATCTGGCCGTGGTGATAAGGATTTAGATAATTATATGAAGTACTTTAATTTATAACAAACTTACTTTTTAAAATGCAAATCAACAAAAACTCAAACGGCTTACTATCCATATATTTTACGGCCGGTTATCCCACCTTGGATAGTACTATAGAAATCGCTAAAGCACTGGAGCAATCAGGGGTAGATTTTTTAGAAATCGGCTTCCCTTATTCCGATCCGGTTGCGGATGGCCCAACTATACAACATAGCTCAGAGGTGGCTCTAAAAAATGGGATGACGTTAAAACTGCTTTTTGATCAATTAAAAGATTTACGAAAGCATGTCAGCATTCCGGTTTACTTAATGGGATACTTCAATCCTGTCCTGCAATTTGGTGTAGAGAACTTTTGCAAAGCGTGCAAAGAAGTGGGGGTAAACGGAACCATCTTACCCGATCTTCCAATGTATGAATACGAAGAACTTTATAAAGCTATTTTCGAAGAAAATGGAATAAGTAATATCTTTTTAGTGACGCCTCAGACTTCAGAAGAGCGTATCCGCAAAATAGACAGCCTAACGACCAACTTTATCTACTTACTATCCTCTAATGCAACTACAGGACAACAGCTTGAGGTTAAAAATCAATCGGAGGAATATTTTAACAGAATAAAAGAGATGAATCTTGTTAATCCATTTGTAATAGGTTTCGGAATCTCCAATAAAGAAACTTTTGAAAAAGCAACAACCTACGCAAACGGCGCCATTGTCGGTACAGCGTTTGTCAAAATACTCGCTCAGGAAAACCCGTTAAAACATATTCCCGACTTCATTAACAGTTTAAAAAAATAAAAAGTGCCTCCTGGATTTTACAACATCGTATTAACTTACTTTTGAAATAACTTTAACATAAAATTTGATCAGTAAACAGGCCAAAATAATCAAACCTGTTATACTCGCATAAACTCCAAGTGCCGTGCTGAGAATACTTTCCATCTTCATTTAGGTATTATATATTATATTGAAGTCTAATTTAGTGAAGTTATTTCAATGTATCAAATTTTTTACTTTTTTATTCGTCTTAATCCGTGTACCTTTGTGAGGATGAGACAGTTTTTGGCGCTTACATTATTCATATTATATTCCTTCACATCCAGTGGAGCGACTATATACCTGCATCAATGTAGCGGTACTACCATAATAAGCCTTATGGAAGGTACAAACACACATGAAAATTGCCCCATGTGTTCGAAAGATCACGATCATACCGCTAAAAAAAAGAACAATTGTCAAGAAAGTCATTCGTGTAAAGACATACAAGTAAAATTGGATCAATTGTCTGACAAATTGTTTTCGAAGGACTATGCTGAAAGTTTCTTCGGATTTGGCCCTGCCATAATCACATTATACTGGATGCAGCCTAATCTCTTTATTGATTTCGCGGTTAACAGTAAATATGTATTCAAAGAAAGAGTAGCTTATCCCCACTCATCCCCACCAACCTACCTCCTCAATCGTAATTTCAGGATTTAGTATTCTAATTCTATCACTCGACCGTTTAGTTAACTAAACGAAATAGAATTTTATACTAAAAAAGTAATTACAATGAATTTTATATTAAGATTATCATTATTAATACTGATCCTATCAATAGGACACAAAAGCTTTGCGCAATCAGACAGTACAGCCCATTTTGAAGTGGCCGGGAACTGCGGAATGTGTAAAAACCGAATAGAAAAAGCTGCAAATATCAAAGGTGTAGAAAGCGCAATCTGGGATATTAAAACAGGTGAATTGACTGTAAAATACAATTCACAACAAACTAAATTGAATCAGATACAGCTGGCTATAGCAACCGTTGGGCATGACACCCCCTTACATAAAGCCCCAAACGAAGTTTACAAGAAGCTTCATGAGTGCTGTCATTACAACAGGCTAGGTGCGGAAGAACGAGGACATAGCCACGCCCCCTCACATGATAATCATCAGCATGATCAGGAAACCAAATCTCAGAAAGATGACAACCATCATGATCATGACCATGAAATTACAGGTGTTGTTGTAAAAGAAAATGCGAAGGGAGATTTAAGTCCGATTATAGGCGTAAATGTCAAATGGCTAGAAAAAAATAATGCTAGTACGGTAACGAATGAAAACGGGGTCTTTAAGATCCGACACGAAGAAGGTTTAAAAAACCTCATATTCTCTTTTGCTGGTATGGAACCGGACACCGTCGAAGTAAAAGATCTACACGAGGTATTAGTTATCCATGCCCAAGACAATGTGTTATCGGAAGTAGTCGTATCTCGTCGACGCAAGTCGGCTTACATCAAGTCGATGGAACCTAATCGTGTAGAAGTACTGACCACACGAGAACTGTTCAAAGCAGCTTGTTGTGATTTAAGTGAAAGTTTCGAGACAAATGTTTCGGTAGATGTAGTGAGTAATGATGCCGTAACAGGTAGCAAACAGATCCAAATGTTGGGTTTAAGTGGCATCTACACGCAACTAACGGTTGAAAATCTTCCCGGACCGCGCGGCTTTGCTACTCCCTTAGGATTAAATAGTATCGCTGGTACATGGATTGAATCCATCGAAATAAGTAAAGGGATCGGTTCTGTGGTAAATGGATTTGAAAATATGGCCGGACAAATCAACGTTGAACTTAAAAAACCACACACTTCAGAGAGACTATTCTTCAATACCTACGCCAATAATATGGGACGTACGGATGTCAATTTAAACCTGTCACATAAGATAAATGAAGACTGGTCCGTTGGCTTACTGCTCCATGATAACTTTATGTACAATAAAAACATGAATTTCAGTGACAATGGATTTCGTGATGCCCCGGTAGGCAACCTGTTTTCTGGTGTAAATAGATGGCACTATGAAAATGGAAAAGGTCTAATTGCCCAATTTGGGGTTAAATTCTTAAAAGACGATAGAACAGGTGGTGAAATCGATTTCAATAAAGCAACAGATAAATTAACCACCAACCGCTATGGATTGGGATTTGACAACCAACGAATTGAAGGATTTGCAAAAATAGGTTATGTTTTTCCGCAGAATAGATTACGTAGTATAGGATTACAATTGTCAGCTTCCAACTACAAACAGGACAGTTATTTCGGTCTAAACACCTACCTAAGTGAGCAAAACAGCGGATATGCAAACTTAATCTACCATGATGTAATAGGCACCGTAAATCACAAATATAAAGTAGGTACATCCCTAATATATGATGATTATGCCGAAGACGTAAATAATTATAACTTTGACCGGAAAGAGGTCGTATCCGGAATATTTGCGGAATATACATTCAGCCCATCTGAAAAATTCGATGCTGTATTAGGCATTAGACAGGATTACAATAATATATATGGTGGATTTACGACGCCTCGTGCAGTATTGCGGTATGCTCCGGTTACTGGTACTACAATACGTTTGAGTTCAGGAAGAGGTCAACGTACGGCCAATATATTTGCAGAAAACATAAGTATTCTCGCTTCAAGCCGCGCGATCAACTATGCAGCCTTAAACAACGGAGAGCTTGCGTACAATCTGAAACCAGAAGTATCGTGGAACACCGGATTTACATTTGATCAGGATTTCCAGTTGTTTGGTAGAGAATCCGGAATATCAGTCGAATTGTTCCACAATAATTTCCAGAATCAAGTCATTATAGACTATGAAAATCCCAGAGCAATCTCATTCTATAATCTGGACGGAAAGTCTTTTTCAAACAGCCTGCAAGCAGAGTTCAGGTTTATGCCGGCACAACATTTTGAGGCAAGACTTGCTTATAGATTACTCGATGTACAAACAGATTATGAAATAGGGCGTTTGCAAAAACCACTAACTGCCAAACATAGAGGCTTTATGAACCTGGCATATAATACACATAGCGGGTGGAGCTTTGATTATACATTAAATGTAGTGGGGCAAAAGAGATTACCTTCTACTGTAGCGAATCCACAGGAATATCAGTTGTCTACTTTTTCTGAAGCTTACGTAACAATGAATGCACAAATCAGTAAAACATTAGGTAAAGCTAAAAATTTCGACATGTATGTGGGTGGTGAAAATCTATCGAATTACTATCAGAAAAATCCAATACTAGCTTTTGAAGATCCTTTCGGAAACCATTTCGACACCAACTTACTTTGGGGACCATTGACAGGAAGAATGTTCTATGCCGGAATACGCTATCACATAAAATAGAAAGATGGAGCTCACGCTCCATCTTTCTATTTTAATATTTCTTTCAACTCCTGAAACAACCGAGCGGTAGGTAGCCCAACAACATTTTCATAAGAACCTTCTATTTTAGTGACAGCAGTACGGCCTATCCATTCCTGAATACCATACGCTCCTGCTTTATCATACGGCTGGTACAAATGAACATAATACTGTATTTCGTCATCGCTCAATGCTGCAAACCACACTTTCGTTTCCTCGGTAAAATAATGCTGTCGCCCCCGATACTGCATAACTACGGCTGTATGAACGACATGCTGTTGCCCGGACAACTGACGTAATACATGAACAGCTTCAGCTTCATCTTTAGGTTTACCTATAGGGTTTCCTTCCATATCTATCACTAGGGTATCGGCAGTAATAACCAATGCGTCAAAAAAATGCTCTTCCGAAAAAGCAGCACTCTTTTTACGTGCTATTTCCAGCGCAATATGCTGCGTCTGAATATCGGCATCAAAACGTTCATCAATCTCTCTCACGATTACTTCGAATGAAATATCCAACGCAGATAATAATTCACTGCGGCGTGGTGATTGAGACCCCAAGACAACCTTCACACCTTTTATTTTATCAAGCACCATGTGTCAAACACTTTTTACGGAAAAATCCGCATTCCATTTGTTCTGTAATTTCATAACTTTCTCCACAACATCCCGAACAACTCCTTTCCCACCTTCCCTTGAAGAAATATAATGACTTATCGCCTTGATCTCTTCTACAGCATCCTGGGGAGCTGCTGCAATCCCCACAGATTGCATACATGCTAAATCAGGCATGTCGTCACCGATAAAGAGAACCTCTTCTTTGTTAAGTTGATATTTCTTTAAGATAGCATCCATGACGGCAAGCTTATCTGAAATCCCAATATGTATTTCTTTCACTCCCAGTCCTTCAAATCTTCTTAATACCCCTTCCGACTTCCCTCCTGTTATAATACATATCAGAATTTCCTTCTTAATAGCCAGCTGAATCGCATACCCATCTTTCACGTTGAAAGTCCGTAGTTGCTCACCAGCTTCATTTACAAAAATTGATCCATCTGTAAGTACGCCATCCACATCCAAAAAGATGGCTTTCACATATTTTAAACGTTCTAATATCATATCTGATTTCAAACTTAGACAATTTTATCGATCTCCCCTCCTTGAAAACTTTTTATGAGGGAAAATATAGCTTTTAATACCCGTCTGAAAATAGGGCTTTATTCATTTAAGCCATCTTTTTATTTCAAAAACCCAAGTGATTCATTCAATTGTCACAATGTAGTTGTAATAACAACTTTCCTTGTCGGAATGTTTGATAAATGAAAAATCTTGCCGTAAGTTTGCATTAACAATTCCCGATAAGTGGGATTGTTAATGAGATTGTCTTTTCATAATTTAGGTTTATAATTGGTTAGTAGCAAACCCTGACGCCCATCGTCAGGGTTTTGTTTGTATCAAAAAAAGCCAGCTGATCGCAATCAATTGGCTTTTGTAAAACACTAAATCTATTTACTTTTATCGTTTCCTTTAGGATTAGAAATTGAAGAGCGCATATCTGTATCGGCCTGAATATTTTGCATCTTGTAGTAATCCATTATACCTAGATTCCCGCTTCTGAACGCTTCAGCGATAGCTAATGGAATTTGCGACTCGGCCTCAATGACCTTCGCTTTTGCTTCTTGAGCTTTGGCACGCATTTCTTGCTCATTGGCAACAGCCATTGCCCGTCGCTCTTCTGCTCTGGCATTCGCAACTTTTAGATCAGCTTCGGCTTGATCCGTTTGTAATTTAGCACCCACATTTTCACCAATATCGATGTCTGCAATATCAATAGATAAGATTTCAAAAGCAGTTCCCGAATCTAACCCTTTAGCGAGTACGGTTTTTGATATTCTATCTGGGTTTTCTAATACCTGCTTATGGCTTTCTGCGGAACCGATCGTTGTAACAATACCTTCACCCACACGTGCCAAAATAGTTTCTTCACCAGCTCCACCAACCAGTTGGTTAATATTAGCACGTACCGTGACGCGAGCCTTAGCAATTAATTGAATACCATCCTTTGCTACGGCAGCCACAGGAGGCGTATTTATTACTTGAGGATTTACAGAAAGCTGTACTGCATCAAACACATCGCGCCCGGCTAAATCAATAGCAGTAGCCAACTTGAAATTGAGTGGAATATTTGCTTTATCCGCTGAAATCAATGCCCTGATAACTTTATTTACATTTCCTCCTGCCAAATAATGTGTTTCTATCTCATTCGTTGTGATCCGTAATCCCGCTTTTGTAGAGGTAATCATTGCGTTCGTAACTAATGCCGGAGAGACTTTACGCAGACGCATCAAAACCAAATTCAAAAGGCTAATACGCACATTCGAAAGCTGAGCCGTAAACCATAGGTTTACAGGTAGCAGATAAAACAAAAGAAAGAAGGCTATTATCCCCCCTACAATGGTCAATATTAATGTTATTTCTGAATTCATTTTTTTATAGTTATATGTTATAAGGTTAACTTTCTCCCTAAAGATATTAAAATTAGACGAATTTAACATGCTTTGCCTTTATTTCTTCAAAAGAATTACTTTCTATAACCAACTTTCAAAAAAGTACACTATTATATTTCCGATACCAACTTCAATCTTCAATGGCAGCGAAAAACCGAATTTGTCCATCTCAAGGGGGCAAGCAAATCCACTGACAATACCCCAATAACCACGCAGCACGAGTTCATTCATCACATGAATAATTTGTTTTTTTACGTATGTTGTTGTATTTGAAGTTCGAACTGGATCCTCCGAGATATTAGACACGACTACACGGTATATAAATGAATTTTTACATTGAATATTATTTATTTTCTATTTATTTTCAATGGCATGAATGAACTCCTGACATTCAGTTCGTGAATGCAAAGCATTTTATCTAAGTTTGTATAAAAAGTTATCTAACATAATTTACGGTAAAAAACAATATATATTATAAATTATCCAACGAGGATATAATCGAAGAATTTACATCTATCCCAAACAATTTATCAGAACATTAAATCAAGTTTAGACAGAATGGAAACGTAAACAAAAAGTTCGTTTCGACACATAAATTACCAGGCCACTATGTCTGACACAAACATTGCTGGTAAACAAAGATATAATGAACAGATTTTTGTGAAACAGGATGTACATTTATTTAAAGCGATTAAATAAATTATGACTCAAAGAAACACACTACAATTACAGCTCTTAATAAGCATAGGACTTGCGTATATCGTAATTATATTCTCTGCTATATATTTTTTCAATAAGTTGAATAAATTCACAAATGAAAACGAGTTAATAATAAAGCTAGCGGAGGAACGTTTTACGACATCTACAGCTATTGAATCCAACCTTTATCATATTATTCAATATAAAGCTCATTATACTACTAACAACTTACAACCAGATGTACTACAGGTAAGAGAAGATAAAGATGCAGCGTTAAATGGTCTTATCAAATTAGAAACAGGCAGCAACTATTTCCACTCCATTGGACAGGCACAACATAAACTCAGAGAAGTCGTTGAACGAATTGCTGATTTAGCCTATTTTGAGCAACGGTTAAAAAACAAAGATCGTAATGCAGTAGCCCTACAGCTAGTTACTGAACAAGAAGAAACAAAAAATGCACTTAATGACTATACGCGTTTTGTTATCGGAGAGCGTACAGAAGCTTTACTAAAAAACAAAGAAAGATTCGACGAGTCGAAAAAAATAGTCCTTGCCTTAATCTGTATATCACTAATAGTTATTCTTTATACATTTTTTAAAGTATTCCAGCTGCTCGAATATTTACGGACATCCCGTAAGGATCTTAAAGAAATCAACAATCAGTTTGTGGTCGCAAGCGAAAAAATTGAGAACACGAATTGGGTACTGGAAACAAATAATAGGCTTATTGAGGAGATAAGCGGCATCAATGATGAGGATAAAATAAGTAAAATAACATTAGATATCTTAAACGAAGTAACTCCTCTTTATGGAGCTACGATATATATCCGAAAGATTGATTCGTACGAATTCCGTTTAAGTAATAGTAGCGGTGTAGACAAGAACCTCTGTCCGAAAGAGTTTATTAGCGGTGAAGGCCTATTGGGTAAGGTTGTAGAGGATAACGTGATCAAAACACTTTCGATCAAAGATATCGATCATTTAAATATAAAAAGTAGCATCGCGCATGATATTCCTGCAACAGTATTTATTTGTCCGCTAACCCACGAAGGACACAGCCTTGGTCTTCTAGAAATTGTTCTAAACATTGAAGAAAATCAATCATCCAAATATGTTGATTTTCTTATCAGAATATCAAGAAATATCGCTACACGGATAAAATTCGGCCAAAGTTATCACCTCGTAGAACAACTACTTGAGGAGACTCAACGACAAACGGAAGAATTAGAAGCACAGCAAGAAGAGCTCCGTATCACGAACGAAGAATTAGTATATAAGACGAATTTATTGGAGTCTTCAGAAGAAGAGCTACGCGTACAGCAAGAGGAACTAACACAAACCAACCAAGAGCTAAATGAGAAGGCTTCCGAACTTGAAAAACGGAATAAAGACCTGAATATTGCGCAAGTAACCGTTGAACAGAAAATAGCAGAGGTAGAACTTGCGAGCAAATATAAATCTGAATTCATGGCGAATATGAGTCATGAACTTCGCACACCGTTAAATAGTATTCTGATCTTAGCAAAACTTCTGCGCGACAACAAAGGTAAAAATCTAACCGGAGACCAAGTGAAATATGCGAATGTCATTCACAGTGCAGGGAGCGATTTATTACAACTTATCAACGAGTTGTTAGATTTAGCAAAAATAGAATCCGGCAATATAGAATTGCATATTGAAACCATCAGTACCAAAGAGTTTAAGGACAATATCAAAGAGCTGTTTAAAGAATTGGCAGAAGATAAACAGATTGTATTTAGTATCTCTTCTTCCGATAATGTTCCTGATAAATTCTCATCTGACGAATACAGATTAGAGCAAGTGCTAAAAAATTTCTTATCAAACGCCTTTAAATTTACCGACAAAAACGGAAAGGTTGATTTCAACATTTCTTATTTGGACAACAACCTGCATTTTAAAGTATCTGACACAGGAAAAGGCATTTCTAAAGAGAAACAAGAGTTAATTTTCGAAGCGTTTAAACAAGAAGACGGATCGACCAGCAGGAAATATGGTGGAACCGGACTTGGCCTTTCCATAAGCAGGGAAATCGCTTCCATTTTAGGGGGGAAGATAACGCTGGAAAGTGATCTTGGAAAAGGAAGTACATTTACACTTATCATTCCAAATAGAACACCACAAGCATTATCCAGCCCAGCTGTTAAGAAATCTCCCGAACAAATTGCGGTGAAAGAGGCGAACACCATAGTACATTCAAAAAATAAAAATAGAAGTATATTGATCATTGAGGACGATATAAACTTTGCCGATATTCTTAAAGTTTTCGCTGAAAACTATAACTTCAAAGTTACGCTGGCACACGATGGATCAATGGGTATCAAGTTGGCACAGGAGATTATACCAGATGCTATTATCCTAGACGTGATGCTTCCTATTTCAGATGGGTGGGAAGTACTTCGCGTACTGAAAGAAAATGCAGACACCAAACACATCCCGATTCACATGATGTCTGCAGCTTCATTTAACAAAAAAGATTTTCTGGAAAAAGGTGCGATAGGTTTCATGCACAAGCCCGTAAATGAAGAAGCTATCCAAAAAACATTTGATAATATTAACTTAAATTTAAGCCAATCGGTAAAAAAGATCTTGCTAATTGAAGATCAAGAATTACAAAGTGATTTTATAAAAAACTCATTCGCAGAGCATGGCATAAACGTGATTCAGGCATTTTCTCTGAATTCTGCTTGGGAAAAACTGAATCAAGAATCAAATATAGATTGCATTATTCTCGACATGCAACTTCCAGACGGTACCGGGATAGAGCTTTTAGAACGGATAAAAGACTCTCAATCACTTGAAAACATCCCAATTATTATCAATACCGCATTTGAGTTACCTAAAGATCAGGCCGAAAAAATACTATCTTATGCAAAAGCAACTGTATTAAAATCGGCTAAATCGAGCGATAGGCTAATTGATGAAGTGAATTTATTTTTGAACAAAATCAACAATGAACACTACCAGCCTGTCAAGAATACGCATAAAATAGGCCCTACGATCCAAACGAATAATTTAGCAGGCAAGAGAGTATTGATTGCCGATGATGACATGCGGAATGTATTTGCACTAACCACGACATTGCAAAGCCTTGACATGGAAATCGAGATTGCAAATAATGGCAAGGAGGCAGTACAACTGATGAAAAACCTCGGTGATCAGATTGACATTGTATTGATGGATATCATGATGCCGGAAATGGATGGCCATGAAGCGATTCGAATTATTCGTGAAGAACTAAAATTAAAAAAACTTCCTATTCTTGCCGTAACTGCGAAAGCGATGAAGGGCGACAGGGAAATGTCATTGCAGATCGGGGCCAATGACTATATCAGCAAACCTATCGATATCGACAAATTAACGTCATTAATGCAAGTATGGCTAAGTTAAAAGAACCCGTTCATATCACATTCGAAGAGTTGGACGAGATAGTCTATTTACTTAAAAATGTGGCAGACTATGATCTATCCGGTTACGCTAAATCATCCTTAAAAAGAAGGGTGCAACGTCTTATGGGCATAGAAAGTATGGATCTGGTGGACCTGAAAAATGCAATTCTGAATGTAGAAGGCTTTTTTGGCTATTTTATTCAAGAGATTACAGTTAACGTAACTGAAATGTTTCGTGATCCGTTCTTCTATCAAGAGCTAAACAACGTTGTTTTTCCTTACTTACAAACTTATCCACAATTGCGTATTTGGAGCGCTGGATGCGCTACCGGCGAGGAAGCTTATTCGTTATCTATACTATTGCATGAAGAAGATTTATTGAACCGCTCCTTTATCTACGGAACCGATATCAGTCAACAAACCATTAATACTGCAAAAAAAGGAGTTTATACTATGGAAAAAATAAAATCGTACACAGAGAACTATAACCGTATCGGATTGAACAGTAAATTCTCTGATCATTATACCGCAATGTATGATGCCGCTATCATCAACAATGAATATCGGAACCGCGTTTTATTTTCTAATCACAATTTAGTATCCGACAATGTATTTAACGAATTTCAACTGATCTGTTGTCGCAATGTGCTTATTTATTTTGACAAAGAATTACAACGGCGTGTACTGAAGCTATTCTATGAATCGCTAAGTTTATTCGGATTTTTATGTCTGGGCACTAAAGAGTCGCTTTATCAACAGGAAATCAATGCAAATTTTAAAGTCATTAACAAAAGTTTAAACATTTATCAAAAAATAAAATAATGACGGCAGCTGAAAATATAATTTTGATAGGAGGCTCAGCTGGCTCATACAGCTTGATCATAAATCTATTGGAAAGTATTCCCGTCAAAATCTCTTCAGCAGTAACTGTAGTCATTCATCGGAATGCTAAATATCCAACTCAGATTGAAAAAAGTCTTTCTTTGAAACTCAAAAGAGCTGTTCTCCCGGCAGAAGATAAGGTAACAATAGAAAATAATAATATTTATTTTGCACCTCCGGGCTACCATCTACTTGTAGAACCCGACCATACGTTTTCTTTAGACATCTCTGATCCAGTCAACTTTTCACGACCTTCTATTGATGTCCTTTTTGAAAGTGCAGCGGAAGTATATACGGATCGATGTACAGCTGTGTTGCTCTCTGGAGCAAATAACGATGGAGCATATGGTATCAAAAGAGTAGAGCATTTTGGTGGAACTTCAATAATACAGGATCCACTTGATGCACTTATGGATACGATGCCGAGCAGTGCTATCACGACATCATCAAAAGCAAAAGTGCTCAACAACAAAGAAATAATTAACTATTTTTGTTCTATTAAGTAAATTACTATGAGTACCATCAATCTTCTCATTCTGGATGATAAAGAGGAAAATATCATAAGCCTATCGGCTCTGCTTTCAGATATTGGAGACGTCAACATCATCAGTTCGACAGATCCGAATGAAGCCTTAAAAATCTGTTGGATGAAAGATATATCTATTGCCTTAGTCGATGTACAGATGCCCGAAATAAATGGGTTCGAATTTGTTTCGTTACTGAAGTCTAATTCAAGAACGAGCCATATCATGGCGATCATGGTTACAGCAATATCGAAAGAAGACAAGTATCTCATTCGCGGTCTTGAGAGTGGAGCGGTCGACTACCTATATAAACCTCTTAATCCGGAGATTACTATCGCAAAGGTAACCTCCTTTATAAAACAGATTCATATCCAAGAAGAAATCATCCAAAAGAATATAGAGTTAGAACAATCCAAAAAAGCATTAATTCAGGCCAATAAGGATGCAGAACAAGCCCGCCGATCAAAGGAATTTTTTTTAGCTAATATGAGTCATGAGATTCGCACGCCCATAAATGGCATCATGGGTATTGTCCACATGCTCAAAAGTTCGAATTTGACCCCAGAACAAATAGACTGGATAAAACGTTTAGATAATGCCTCTAATTCTTTGCTTTTGATTATCAATGATATCTTAGACATTTCAAAAATAGATTCGGGCATGATGAAAATCGAATTTGAAGATTTTGACTTAAAAGCCCTGATCTTAGAAGTTGATAAAATCTTTAAGCTTAAGACAACCAACAAAAATTTGGATTTTGAAGTTATTCTGGATGAAACATTGCCACAATATATTAGGTTCGACTCCTTACGACTTCAACAGATTATCGGCAATTTCATCTCAAACAGCTTGAAGTTTACCGAAAAAGGGAAGATATCATTAATAGTAACAAATGTAGAAAATATTGGCGATCAATATACCATTAGTTTTGTAGTAAGAGATACAGGTATTGGCATTAAGCCAGAAGCAGTTGAAAAGATATTTCAAGCTTTTGAACAAGGTGACGATGGCATAACCAAAAAATTTGGCGGAACAGGATTGGGCTTAGCTATTGTAAAAAGACTCTCCGAATTACTAGGAGGACATGTCAGTGCAAAAAGTACATACGGTCAAGGATCCGAATTCTCGTTTGTGACGACTATTCAAAAAGTAGAAAAGAGTACCCATGAAAAAGAAAAGGTTCGATTGCAATATACGCAACTTCCCAAATTAAATAAGCTTAACGTATTGGTAGCAGAAGATAATGAACTCAATAGCTTCATGCTGTCTCATATGCTTCAAACATGGAGCTGCAACGTAAAAGTGGTAAAAAATGGAATGTTGGCACTAGAGGAATTTGAAAATAACACCTATGATTTGATTTTAATGGATACACACATGCCGATTATGTCGGGATTTGAGGCGATCAAAGAAATCCGCAATCACCATGACCCGGATAAACAAAATATTCCTATTATCACGATCTCAGCATCAGTACTCGAACATGAGCAACAAGCCGCTTTCGAAGTCGGTGCTGATAACGTAATTGGCAAGCCCTTCAACCCTCTAGATCTGTACAATAAGATTACACAAACCTGCTCATTGAAAGATGAAAACAATATTACTTTTTAGGTGAGTAAAGGCATCAATTCAATAAAATTTTTAGTAAATTAGTCGCTGATTTAACAAAAAAATATATGAAAAAATTTTTTATTATTCCAGCCGTTGTATTTGCAATTTCACTATCTTCATGTGGAAGTGGTAATGACACAAAATCTACTGCTGAAAATACAGTAACAGAAGAATCTACAGATGCAGTAACCGAAACAGTACCTGGTATTGAAAATGTTAATTTGTCTAATACATGGACGGTAGAAGGCAATGATCAAATGAAATTTGACACTGAATTAATCCGTGTAAAAGCGGGTGAACCAGTAGAAATAACATTAAAAAATGTAGGCACTATGCCGAAAGAAGCCATGGGACATAATTTTGTTGTGCTAAGAGCCGGTGTAGATTTACCTACTTTTGGAGCGGAGGCTACGGGTGCTGCAGATTCAGAATACATTCCCAAATCTTCACTTTCTTCGATCGTGGCACACACTAAATTATTAGGCCCGGGTGAAGAAGATAAGATTACATTCACTGTCGAAAAAGGGGTTTACGATTTTATTTGTAGTTTCCCTGGTCATTATGGTGTAATGAAAGGTAAAATCGTAGCTGAATAAGCTTTCCAAAACGATTTTGTAAAAAAAGGCACAGCATTGTGCCTTTTTTTGTCTTCAATTATTAGTAACTTAGCAGCAAAAAATAAAATTCGCACACATGCAATACGATGTTATAGTAATTGGTAGTGGTCCAGGTGGTTACGTAGCCGCTATCCGATGTGCCCAGTTAGGCCTTAAAACAGCAGTTATCGAAAAATACAGTACCTTCGGCGGCACTTGTCTTAATGTAGGATGCATCCCGTCAAAGGCACTTTTAGACACTTCAGAACATTATCATAATGCCGCTCACAATTTCGCAGATCATGGAATCAACGTGAGTAATTTGAAAATTGATATTAAAAAGATGATAGCGCGTAAAAACAATGTCATTGCTCAAAATACAGCCGGAATCAGCTTCTTATTTAAGAAAAATAAAATTGATTCTTTTGAAGGTATCGGTTCTTTTGTAGACAAAAACACCATCAAAATCACTAAAAATGATGGTAAAACAGAAGAAATAAAAGGAAAAAATGTAATTATTGCAACGGGTTCAAAACCTACGGCATTACCATTCTTACCTATTGACAAAAAACGCATCATTACATCGACGGAAGCTTTAAACCTCAATGAAGTTCCTAAACACCTTATCGTAATCGGTGGAGGAGTAATCGGATTGGAATTAGGATCGGTATATGCACGTTTGGGTGCTAAAGTTTCTGTTATAGAATACGCAAAATCAATTATTAGCACCATGGACGGCGGACTTGGAAAAGAATTACAACGCGTCTTGAAAAAATCACTGGGCATGGAATTCTTCTTAGGTCACAAAGTAACAGGTGCATCTGTGAAAGGCAAGAATGTAACTGTTACGGCAGAAGATTCCAAAGGAGCAAGCGTGTCTTTTGAAGGTGATTATTGTATCGTTTCAGTAGGCCGAGTCGCCTATACTAAAGACCTAGGCTTAGAAAATATTGGTATTACTCCGGAAGAGAGAAGCAATAAAATCCCGGTAAACGACCATTTAGAAACTACCGTAGCAGGGGTTTATGCAATTGGAGATGTCGTAAAAGGTGCCATGCTAGCACATAAAGCAGAAGATGAAGGAACTTATGTAGCCGAACATATTGTTGGTCAAAAACCACATATCGATTACAACTTAATTCCCGGAGTAGTTTACACCTGGCCAGAAGTAGCTTCTGTAGGTCAAACAGAAGAACAACTGAAAGAGGCAGGTAAAAAATATAAAGCCGGTTCATTTTCATTTAAAGCATCCGGCAGGGCGAAAGCATCCGGAGACACGGATGGATTTGTTAAGGTATTGGCTGATGCAGAAACAGACGAAGTTCTGGGAGTTCATATCATAGGACCTAGAGCCGCAGACATGATTGCCGAAGCGGTAGTTGCCATGGAATACCGTGCATCTGCAGAAGATATTGGACGTATCTGTCATGCGCATCCAACCTATACGGAAGCATTAAAAGAAGCAGCCTTAGCCGCTACTGCAAACCGAGCAATTCATGCTTAAGTAAAAGACCAAAGATTAAGGAACAAGGACAGTCTTTAATCTTTGGTCCTTAATCTAATATCTAAATATTTAAAACATGAATTTTCACACACGAAAATGGGTAAAACCAGAAGACCTTAACCCGAATGGCACCTTATTTGGAGGAACATTATTAAGATGGATCGACGAAGAGGCAGTTATTTATGCCATCGTCCAATTGAGCAACCCGCATGTCGTGACCAAATACATTTCCGAAATAAACTTTGTCAGCTCAGCCAAACAAGGGGATATTATCGAACTAGGTATTGTAGCCACTCATTTCGGCACGACATCCATCACATTGGCTTGTGAAGTACGAAACAAAATTACAAGGAAAACAATTCTTTCCATTGACAAATTAGTCTTCGTCAATCTCAATGAGAACGGCATCCCTGCTCCACATGGCAAAACCGAAATTACCTATGCCTATATGAGTATAGATACCTTACCGAATAAGGACAACAAGGATTAATTACTCTTTTTACCTTCTATAACTTTTTTTAGATCTTTTTCAACCCAAAAAGAGACAATAGGTATCAGAGATACAGCAAAATAGATTAGCACTTTGGAGAGTTTCCAGTGATACATTTGCCAACATGCCAATAGCAAGATAACAAAAATAACAACTAGAAATCCATGAATGGATCCCGCAATACGAACCGCTTCGGGTACATCCGCAAAATACTTTAACGGCATCGCCACAAAAAATAATATAACAGTAGAAATTGCCTCCCAGAGCGCGATTTGTCGAAATATTCTTAGCATACGAATAAGGTGTTTTCGGCAACAAACTTAGCTATATTATTCATATCCCACAGATTATTCACCATTATTGACCACCCGGTGACAAACCTATACGATATCCTTTTCTAATTTATTTTCCTTATAAAAAAGCAATTTACCGTAATATGATACTGTCAAAATCACACGTTCAAATTACGTGCTACCAAAAAAAAAATGTATTTTTGAATTTTATTGTAAAAGACACAAAATCATTAATTATATGAACTACGACATCATCGTCATCGGAAGTGGTCCTGGAGGTTATGTAGCTGCTATCCGATCTGCTCAATTAGGTTTTAAGACTGCTGTTGTGGAGCGCGAAGCTTTAGGAGGTATTTGCTTAAATTGGGGATGTATTCCAACTAAAGCATTATTAAAAAGTGCTCAGGTATTTGAATATTTAAATCATGCTGAAGAATACGGTATCAAAGTACAAGGTGGAGAAGCTGACTTTGGTGCTATCGTAAAGCGAAGCCGTGGTGTTGCAGACGGGATGAGCAAAGGTATTCAATTCTTAATGAAAAAGAATAAGATCGATGTGATCATGGGTACTGCCAAAATCAAAAAAGGTGGTAAAATAGCTGTAAAAGGTGCAGACGGTTCGACAAAAGAGTACACGGCAAAACATACCATTCTTGCTACCGGTGCTCGCTCTAGAGAATTACCTAACCTTCCTCAAGATGGAAAAAAAATCATCGGATACCGCCAAGCGATGAACTTACCAACACAACCCAAATCGATGGTTGTCGTAGGATCTGGAGCAATTGGTGTTGAATTTGCTTATTTTTACAATACAATAGGAACTAAGGTTACGATTGTAGAATTCATGGATCGTATTGTTCCTGTTGAAGATGAAGAAGTATCAAAACAACTCGAAAAATCCCTCAAAAAAGCAGGTATTGAAATTCTAACGAAATCGGAAGTTCAATCTGTTGACACAAAAGGAGATCTTTCTAAAGTTAATATTAAAACAGCAAAAGGTAACGAAGTAATCGAGGCTGAAGTGGTCTTATCTGCTGTTGGTATTTCTCCAAATATTGAGAATTTAGGACTTGAAGAAGTCGGCGTAAAAGTTGATAAGGGCCGCGTAGTTGTAGACGACTTTTACAAAACAAACATTGATGGTGTATATGCTATTGGCGATATTGTAAAAGGTCAGGCTTTGGCCCATGTAGCATCAGCGGAAGCAATTACCTGTGTAGAAAAAATTAAAGGTCTTCATGTAGAGGCTATCAATTATAATAATATACCGGGCTGTACATATTGTTCTCCTGAAATTGCATCGGTAGGCTATACAGAAAAAGCCGCCCGTGAAGCTGGATACGAGATCAAAGTGGGTAAATTTCCATTTTCCGCTTCAGGAAAAGCTTCAGCAGCTGGTGCAAAAGATGGTTTCGTAAAGGTTATTTTTGATGCGAAATACGGCGAATTTTTAGGAGCTCACTTAATCGGAGCTAATGTAACTGAAATGATCGCTGAAGTAGTTGTAGCCCGAAAATTGGAGACGACTGGCCATGAGATCATCAAATCGGTACATCCTCACCCTACAATGAGCGAAGCTATCATGGAAGCAGCTGCAGATGCATACGGTGAAGTAATTCACTTGTAAAAGCTTACTGCTAGCTAAAATAAAAGGCGCGGTTTTTATAAAAACCGCGCCTTTTATTTTAGCACCAATTTAGAAGGGAAAACGGTATTTTCCGGTTCAAGTTCTTCTTTCGAAGTCAGGATATCAAAAAGAATTTCCGCAGCCTTACCACCTTGTTTATCCGGATATTGTTCAATGCTTCCTATTGGGGGATTTTCAATATATTTCCACAATGGATAATTTGCGTAGCTAATAAAATGCATATCTTGACTTAATACAATCCCCCTGTGACGTGCATACTTCATCACATCTAATGTCACAAAATCATTAAAAGACACCACCGCCGAAGGTCGTTCGGACAACGAACATAATTGCTCCATCGCATCCTCATTTCCTTTTTCCGTTAAATCCGTATGAACAATATATTTTTCGTCTATCACGATATCAAACCTTTTAAGCGCACTTTTGAACGCTTCTGTCCGCTCACTAGAAGCAAGCAACGTATCCGGCCCATTAATTAGTGCTATGCGCCGATGCCCCCTAGAGACAAAAGCCTCTATCGCTTCCTCCATACCGGAAGATAAATCGCTATAAACCTTGTCCACATTATCCAACTCCGGCACACAGTCAAAAAATACGATTGGAATGTCTGCAGCTCTTAACATCTCAATAAAGCTTAAGTCTGTCGTATTTTTACCCATGGACATCAATATTCCATCTACACGATGTTTCTTAAACGAATTGATAATTTGAAGTTCCCGCGCTTCATTATCTAAGGATTGTCCCAAAAGTACCGTATACTTATGTTCTTCGGCAACAGTCTCTATAGCGCTAATTGCTAGTGAAAAGAAAGGTTCGGACAACGTCGGCAAGATAACCCCAATTGTAAATGTCTTACGCTGCTTAAAAAATATGGCCGTCTGATTGGGTTCATAATTTAACTCTACAGCCATTTCCTTAACACGCATGGTCGTCACAAGCCCAATACTTGGATGATCGTTGAGTGCACGAGAGACTGTAGAAGGTGAAATTTTAAGCTTTCTCGCTATTTCCTTTATCGTCGCTGGCTTATTTGGCTTTGTCATCAAAGGTTACTTTAAGTTAATATCTCAAAGATACTATTTTATTTTCAAGTGTGTGCCCTTAAACTTGAACATACCGTAGTCATGGGCTCTTTCACCAATGTTCTTAATATTAATAGTTTTGTCTCTCAATAATCCTTCTTTCGAAGAACTAGCTGAGTTTCCTGTGCTTCCGGTATGATATTTATTATTCTTAATATGATAAAGAGCCTCAGATATTAGGCCTTCTTCTGGATCACCAAATTCTTTAAAAAAATCCTCATAGGTGATTTTATTGGGGGTCAATCCATCAAAATAATCTCCAAAATCATTGGCATTAAACATTTGGAACGAGGTCGCGTAAAGCTCAACTGATTTCTCTTTATCCATATATAAACCGAAGAAACCAACTGGTTTCCCATAGGTTTTTTCCGGTCCTATTATCTGAACGTTCATATAAGGCACTAACGAATTAATAAGCAATTCACTAGCTGAGGCCGTAGATCTAGAAACTAAAAAGTAGACCTTAGATAGGTTCAGGCTTCCACTTTTATCAAAATAGACTGGAGCAAATTCTTCACCCGGCTCTGTCCACTCCCACTCTTCTAACACTTCATTCAACTTATAGTAAAACTTTTTTTTACCATCTGCCGAACTAGGCGCTATTTTATCCGCTAAATACTCTGCCGTGTTCACCGCCCCTCCTCCATTATAGCGTAGATCGACTATTAACTCCGTAATGGATTCTTGCTCAAAAGAATGAAATATAGTCTGAAAATCCGTATACATTTTTGTTAGCACACCCTTATTCTCAATGTTTACGAATGAACTAAACGCCAAATAGCCTACCTTTTTATCGTTTACATCAAATACTTTATCGCTTAGTATGGGATTAAAATTATACAAGCTACTCGTAATTGTCTTTTCTATGATTTTTGAATCAGGAGTTACCCATCTAACCTTCATGGAGGAAGAGTTCAATGCCTCGCTTATGCCTTTGAACCCCTGACTTTGCTGTGAGTTGTAATCAAGATTCGATTTGTTGTCAATAAGCAAAATGCGATCACCCCTTCTTATCCCCGCTTCATAAGCCGGAGAATTTACATCTACCATTCGTACATACAAATGGGCATTATTTCCTGACATCGGTGTTTGTAAATAAAACACGTACATGCCATAATTAGTTGCTACCGCATTCTGAATCTCACCGCTTACAAGCCCTCCCCGGTCTAAAAAACTAAATCTATCTATTGGTTTATTGGTAGAAGGATCGTTTGGTGTCAAAGCGATTAAGAAATCCAATACATCCTCCGCGGTTCCATATTTACTCGTATAAGATCGTAAAATGCTGCTATTTGTAATATCATTGACGTTACGGGGAGGCATATAATCCTGCCAGAGAGACAATAATTTGGTGTAATAAAAAACAGAATCCTTTAACATGGCTTCTTTTTTTTCGAATTCACTTTCGGGGCCTTTGTCTACCTCAACCGGATCCTCAATCTTTGTAGGATTCTTTTTACAACTTTGAAGAATTCCTAAAAAACCAATCCCTAAGATCAGCCATACATATTTTTTCATGACACCTGTTTAAGACTAATCAGCGTTAATACAATATAAATCTACGGATCTCACACCGTAATCTTCAGCAATATAATCAATTGGCTCTAAAAATCTAAACTTTAATTCATCTACAAAATAAACTTTAAGAAAACTTTTAAACCGATTTGCCTCTCCCCAATCTATATGCTTTAGCTTATTTAATTGTTCGACCGGATTACCCTTTGTTAAAATAGCAACCTGCTTATTTTGTGTAAAAAGTCGAACGATCAATTCCTCCACTTCTTTAAATAATACTAATTTAAGTGGTAGTTGGGCATTAACGTTTAATCGCAACAAATTTTCCTTATATTTTTCATCAATTCCGAACGCTTCTTTCAACCCCTCAAAAACAAATTCCTCCCCCTGGTTTTCATAAACTTTCTTCATAAAATCAACTAAATCCTTTGCCGATAAAAATCCCGTTGTAAACTCCATAAAGTTTGCAAAGAGATAGTAAACCTGTAAATCGTAATCAGACTTCGCAAATAAGACATCATCGACCTCAAATAAATAAACTTCCTTATCTAAAGGTATATCTTCAATATTCATTGTGCATTATTACTTTGTGAACTCGCAAGCCCGGTTTGGGAAACATGCGTATTTCATATTACTTCAAAACTGCTAAAACAAAATCTTCTCCCGAATCTGAAACCATACCCAAGCCATTAACAGCGCAAGTAACGGATTGACCTGAGATTAAATCTACACTATCCAACACGATACTTAAAGGTAAATCTTTCGTTGGATCAAATAATACATCCAATTCTATAAGTTCATTTTTAGCAGGACAAATCACACGGATACCGTACTCTTCAAATAGTTGTATGGATTCACCCATAGCTTGTACTTCCGTCGCTCCCAAAGGGAGCATGAATTGCACGTTGTGATCCAATGCAAGCTTGAGTACTTCGTGCGAAAAAGTTGGATTCGTTCCTGTCGGAATAGTCAGGTATTTGTCTTTTAATACCGAAGGCACCTCCTCCGAAGTGGAAAGAAGCACCTCATAATTTTGTTGCACTAACTTCGACAGACGGATTGCCAATGGCCGGGTACCGAACGTAATTAATAGCTTTTGCATAATTTAATAAATTAATCCATCCCGCATGTGAATAGTGCGGTCTGATATACCGGCTAACTCTTCATTATGTGTCACGATGATAAACGTTTGATGCATCGTATCCCGCAAATGAAAAAACAGATTATGTAAGGATGAGGCATTTTCAGAATCTAGATTTCCCGAGGGTTCGTCTGCGAGAATAATGGACGGATTGTTAATCAACGCTCTAGCCACCGAAACACGTTGTTGTTCGCCCCCAGACATCTGGGAAGGCTTATGCTTTGCACGCTCAGCTAGACCTAACAAGTCCAATAGTTCCATCGCTTTTTTTTCACTTTGCGTATGTGTTTGACCTTTGATATAAGCGGGAATACAAACGTTTTCCAACGCTGTAAACTCCGGCAACAAATGATGAAATTGAAATACAAAACCGATATGTTCATTGCGAAAAGCACTAAGTGCATTAGCGGAGAGAGAATGTATTGCAGAACCATTGATATAAAGCTCCCCTTTATCGGCCTTATCCAAGGTTCCGACAATGTGTAACAATGTACTTTTTCCAGCACCAGAGGCCCCTACGATCGAAACAATCTCACCTTTCTCCACTTCCAGACTGACTCCTTTCAGAATGGGCAGTTCACCATAGCTTTTATAAATATTACTTGCTTTCAATATCATAACACGAAGTTAGCAAAAAGTATGAAACTTAGCCCCTTCTTCACCATATTGAAAACACAATCTGCAAGGATGAAAAAAGTAGTTTTTTAACTAACAAAACCTTGACCCTTACGAATAAAAACACTACTTTTACACCAAATTTTTTATCGATGAACATTCACGAATATCAAGCAAAAGAAATACTTAAAGGTTTCGGCGTAAGGGTTCAAGAAGGAATTCTTGCAGAAACTCCAGAGCAAGCTGTTGAAGCTGCCAAAAAGTTAAAAGAAGACTTCAACTCTGATTGGGTTGTTGTAAAAGCTCAAATTCACGCTGGTGGCCGTGGTAAAGGTGGTGGTGTGAAATTGGCGAAAAACCACGACGAAGTTTTGCAACGTTCTACCGACATCATCGGGATGCAATTGGTAACTCCTCAAACTGGACCAGAAGGTAAAAAAGTAAGTAAAGTTTTAGTAGCTCAAGATGTATACTATCCTGGCGAAAATGAAATAAAAGAATTCTACGTTTCTGTATTATTAGACCGCGCTCAAGGCCGCAATATCATCATGTATTCTACGGAAGGTGGTATGGATATCGAGCATGTAGCAGAAACTACCCCTCATTTAATCTTCAAAGAAGAAATTGACCCTAAAGTAGGACTACAAGGTTTCCAAGCTCGTAAAATTGCTTTCAATTTAGGTTTGAGCGGTGTTGCACACAAAGAGATGGTTAAATTCATCGCTGCTTTGTATAAAGCGTACGATTCAATTGACGCTTCTTTATTTGAAATCAACCCGGTATTAAAAACTTCTGATGACAAAATTTTAGCTGTTGACGCAAAGGTAAACTTTGACGAAAACGCATTATACCGCCATGCTGCTTACGCAGCATTACGTGATGTAACAGAAGAAGATCCTACAGAAGTAGAAGCAGGAGAATCAAACCTTAACTACGTAAAATTAGATGGTAACGTTGGCTGTATGGTAAATGGTGCCGGTCTTGCGATGGCAACTATGGATATCATCAAATTAGCCGGTGGGGAACCAGCTAACTTTTTAGATGTGGGTGGTACAGCAAATGCAGAAACGGTAAAAGCCGGCTTTAACATCATCTTAAAAGATCCTAACGTAAAAGCAATCCTAATCAATATCTTCGGTGGTATCGTTCGTTGTGACCGTGTTGCTCAAGGTGTTATCGATGCGTACCAAGAAATTGGGAACATTCCTGTTCCAATCATTGTACGTCTTCAAGGTACAAATGCTGCTGAAGCTAAAAAGTTAATCGACGAGTCAGGATTACAGGTTTATTCTGCTATTCAATTAAAAGAAGCTGCCGAATTAGTTACTAAAGTATTAAAAGGATAATTTCTTTTTAATCCGTTTATAGAAAGCCTCTGAAAATCAGAGGCTTTTTTCTGTTCTTACACCCCTCATTTCTTACTATAAATCGCTATTTTTGCCTTATTAAAACGCAATAGGTTATCAGCGTATCATCTATTCAAATATATCAGTACTAAAAATGGAACACACACGTATTAAAGAACTATTAAAATCCGAGGAATTCGGCAAACACGTTATTGTAAAAGGATGGGTAAAAACTTTCCGCAATAATCAATTTATAGCGATTAATGATGGTTCTTCTTTAAATAATATCCAAGCAGTAGTTGATTTTGAGAACACAGACGAAGCTTTATTAAAACGGGTAACGACTGGTGCAGCTGTACGTGTAGAAGGAACATTGGTCGAATCTTTGGGTAAAGGTCAACGTGTTGAAATTAAGGTAGAAGAACTAACAATTTTAGGTGATTCTGATCCGGAGAAATTCCCATTACAACCCAAAAAGCATAGTTTAGAATTCTTGCGCGAAATAGCACACTTGCGTTTTCGTACGGGAACATTCAATGCAGTTTTCAAAGTAAGAAATGCATTAGCATTTGCAGTTCATCAGTTCTTCAATGAAAGAGATTTTGTCTACATGCACACACCTATTATCACCGGATCGGACGCTGAAGGTGCAGGTGAAATGTTCAAAGTAACTACTTTTGATTTTGACAGTATTCCTCGCAACGAGCAAGGACAAATAGACTATAAAGAAGATTTTTTTGGCAAAGCCACCAACTTAACGGTATCGGGCCAGCTGGAAGGGGAACTTGCTGCCATGGCATTGGGTAATATTTATACATTTGGCCCGACTTTCCGTGCAGAAAATTCCAACACAACGCGTCACCTGGCTGAGTTTTGGATGATCGAACCCGAGATGGCTTTCTACGAGTTGGAAGACAATATGGATCTGGCAGAAGATCTATTGAAATATGTGATTAAATATGCCCTGGATCATTGCGCAGAAGAAATTGACTTTTTGAAAAGTCGCTTATTAGAAGAAGAGAAATCTAAACCTCAAAATGAGCGTGCTGAATTAAATTTGGTAGATAAACTAAACTTTGTTTTGGCGAATAATTTCGAACGCGTAACGTATACGGATGCTATTGAAATATTAAAGCGCAGTAAACCCAATCAGAAAAAACAATTTAAATATCTGATTGATGAATGGGGAGCCGATTTGCAATCAGAACACGAACGCTATCTCGTTGAAAAACATTTCAAAAAACCGGTAATCCTGATCGATTATCCGCGAGAAATCAAGTCTTTCTATATGAAACAAAATGAACCGGATGCACAGGGGCGTCATACTGTACGTGCTATGGACATCCTGTTCCCAGGCATTGGAGAAATGGTTGGTGGTTCACAACGGGAAGAAAATCTTGATAAATTATTAGCGCGCATGGAAGAAGTAGGCATTCCTGCCGAAGAGATGGATTGGTTTTTGGATACAAGACGATTTGGTACTGCTCCTCATGCGGGATTTGGACTTGGTTTCGAAAGATTGGTACTCTTTGTAACAGGTATGACCAACATTAGAGATGTAATTCCTTTTCCACGTACACCTAACAACGCTGAATTTTAATCAGTACCTATACAAAGGTCTTAAAAACCGTCAAAACAAATTATACTTTTGACGGTTTTATTGTATAGTGAGGTGCCGGAGTTAGAGACTAGGGGTTAGATATTAGGGACTGATGAATAGTGATTGGAAGTGGCGATGGTTAATGGCTGGTTTTTTAGCTTTTTAGCTTTCTAACCTTATTACTTTTGATTTTTGAATTATTACTTTTGATTTTATAAAATGTTAATTAAGATATACGAAGACAATCCGAATCCAAAAGCTATCCAACAAGCGGTAGATATTTTGAAGAAAGGCGGTGTGATAATTTATCCTACTGATACGGTATATGGTATTGGATGTGATATCACGAATCAAAAAGCAATCGAACGTGTATGTTCCATTCGGGGTCTCCGCCCCGATAAGGCTAACTTGTCTTTTATCTGTTACGATTTGACGGACATATCCCAATACACCAAACCTTTTGACACGACGGTATTCCGCGTACTAAAAAAGGCATTACCGGGACCTTTTACCTTTATCTTTAATGCAAGTAATCAGGTACCCAAATTATTGAGTTCAAAGAAAAAGACGGTAGGTATACGTGTTCCGGATAACAGCATCGTGAGAGAAATCGTCAAAGAATTAGGAAATCCCATCGTAACGGCCTCCATTCACGATGAAGACGAAATCATAGAATACTCGACCGATCCAGAATTGATTTACGAGAAGTATGAAGATAAAGTCGACATGGTTATTGATGGCGGATACGGAGACAATATTGCCTCCACCGTTGTTGACCTAACCAATGGAGAATTTGAAGTAATCCGGGACGGAAAAGGCGATTTAGAACTTTACTTGTAAACTTACCAACCGAGAGTTACAGAATAACCAGCTCTTCAATAATGACCTGTCCTACATGTTCGTTTACGCGACCTATTATCTGCCTCCTCATTAAGGCCAGTTCATTTTTGATCACCGCAGATTCGACCTTTACAAAGAGTTTCTTATCCTTAATATAAATCTGTTGTGTACGGTTGGCTATAGAAGGACCCATTATCTCGGGCCAAGCCGAAACGATGGAAGATTCATCAAATTTTTTACGCAATTTGAAAACTTCAAGCCATTTTTCAACGGCTTGTTTCATACTGATATCATCCCGGGTATGAATTTCCTCTAGTTTCTTCTTATACATCTACCGTCCCTCCTTGTATAGCAAAGATACGTATAGGTTGGGCAATATCCTCAAAAATCTTCTCAAGCCGGAATGCATCGGTATCCGTAATAAAAATTTGTCCAAATTCATCCTCAGACACCATCTGCATCAATTTCTTGGTTCGTTTTTCGTCCAGTTTATCGAAGATATCGTCCAGTAACAGAAGAGGCTTATACTTTTTTTCACGTTGCAGAAAGCTATATTGCGCTAATTTTAACGCGATCAAAAACGACTTCTGTTGTCCTTGAGACCCAAATTTTTTCAGCGGCATATCTCCATGAATCGTAAACGACAGATCATCCTTATGGATACCTTGAGTAGTACGCTCTAATATCCGATCCTTTTCTAGAGTTTGATTCAGAAGAGCGAGAAACTCGTTCTGATGCAATTGAGATTCGTATTCAAGAGATACCGCCTCTACTCCCTCCGACAAAAAGCTGTAATGACGTTGAAATTCGGGTAAAAATGAAGCCATAAATCGCTTGCGACGCTCGTAAATAATTTCGCCTACATCTACCAGCTGAACATTCAAGACCTCCATAAGACCAAGGTCAAAAACACCTCTTTCCTTAATATTTTTCAGTACAGCATTGCGTTGAAGTAATATCCTGTTATAAGTGATAAGCGTATCTAAATACCTGTTGTCCGTTTGCGAAATTACATTATCGATGAATTTACGACGCTCTTCACTTCCCTCGGTAATAATGATACTATCATTCGGAGAAATCATCACGGAGGGGAACTGCCCGATATGGTCTGCCAACCGTGGGTAATCTTTTTTATTACGCTTAAATTGCTTTTTTTGGTTACGCTTGAGACTACAGGATATACTGTCTAAGCGATCATCTGTATCAAATTCGCCCTGCACCATGAACCAGTCTTCTCCCTTTTTGATGTGTTGTGAATCAATAGGGTTAAAATAGGATTTACAGAGAGATAAATAATGAATCGCATCCAATAGGTTAGTCTTACCCGCCCCATTCTGCCCCGCAAAAGCATTTACTTCAGGCAGAAAATCTAATGTCGATTCTGTATAATTCTTAAAATTTAAAACGGATAATTGCTTTAGCCACATAGTAACAGGGAAAAAGCCAAAAGTACTATTTAATTTCTTCGAAATCGACAAACTCTCCGGCTGTTGCAGCTCCATTTTTTTTAGGTTCCTCTTTCGGCGGAACATAATCTACATGTACTTTATTATCCGGTTTACGGGATTGCGATTGATCTTGATAACCACCAAAAGGATTCGAATGTCCAAAAGGGTTCTGCCCTCCATGTGTGTATTGCTGTGATTGTTGTGCTTTTTTCATCATACGCTCCGCCAGTTTACGCATAGCGAAAGGCATGATCAAACGCATCGAAAACTTAAAAACGTAATAAAATAGTATGGTGAATAAAATAAAATATAAAAATGTCATCTCTTATGTTCTCTATTTTCTAATTAAGGGCACCTATTATTTTGTTGTACTGCAGCTGACCGGAGCCTGCTTCCAGCAGTAGATACCTTCATTCAATTAGCGTAAATATAAAAATTTTAAAAAACGAAAGCGTCAAAAAAATGTCAGAGTCAATATCCTTAACATTTTTTAAGATGCTGCACGCTTTGCCGTATGAATCGCATTTGCCAATTCTTCTGCCTTCTGAGTACCTATAATATAAACCAGTCCATCACGGTCCTTCAGCCATACAGCATCTTTTCCACCGGCATAAAAGCGAATTTTACCTTTAGTATGTAAATTGTACACCGGATTATTAAATATAAAACTACTATACCGTTTCTTCTCAACAGAGATAATCGACGATAAATCAATTTTTACCAGACTGGTAGACCACAGTCCACTGATCGTTATATTATTTGGGGTAACCGAGGTTTTATACAACAGCATATACATCATGACGACAGAGACGATGATGATAATCCCGCCCACAATAAAAAACAATTGCCTAGACGCCAAATGATCTAAATTTAGGTAGTAGGCAATAAAGCAGAACAATGCCAAAATAAGACGCACACTGATCCATGTTTTGTCTCTTCCCAAATATTGTCTTTCGACAAAAAGATTTTCTTTGTCCATATCTATTATTTACAAACTAAGGTAAGTACTTTTTGTGTATTATCTGTAATCTTATACCGATCATCTAGGCGATAACCGCTAATCCAAATAATATCTCCGTTTCCATTCACCCAAATCGGAATAGCCTTTTTATCAAAAAGACTGATTTTCCGATCTACAAAATAATCGCTCAGTTTCTTTTTGCCCCGCATTCCCAGTGGATAAAAAACATCCCCTTCTTGCCAAGGTCGAACTTTCAATGGAAAAATAAGTCTATTATAATCTATTTGCGCCACTTGAACATCCGGGCAAATTTCGGTGTGCTCCGAGAGCAGGATTTCGAAGGTTTTATCTAACCAGTTAATGACCGTTGCATCTTCCGAAACTTCCAATTCGGTCGCTAACCTATCTTTCTTTTTGAGAAGTACATAGGTCCGGTCTAATAATAGCTGATATTCCTTCGATTCGAAAATACGGCCAGATTCGGCTTCCAGTGTTTGTATCAAATCCTCAAGTGTCCTTTTGGAAAACCCGAAAGGTTCAAAAAGTGCATATAACAATGATATATTTTGCCTACTCAGATCTTCCTTTTTAATTTTCCAGCGCCCCTCTGTATCCGTTTCAAACAACTGACTGCGCAACGGATCAATAAAACTTTGGAGTAACACATAATTTTCTTGAAAACGTTGTATATTTTTATCCATCGTATCAATAAAATCAGTATTTAAAGATTCGAATTGAGGTATGATATCTAAGCGAATCTTATTCCGGGCATATTTAGTAGAAAAATTAGAAGAATCGTCCCGAAAAGGCACCTTTAGCTCTTCGACGGCGCTAGTTACTTCTGCAGCCGTCAAAAACAAAAGCGGACGAATAATATTATCACGTTTTGATTTGATTCCCTGAAGTCCCTGAAGTCCAGTTCCACGTGTCAGATTCAACAGTACCGTTTCGATATGATCATTTTTATGCTGTGCAATCGCTATATACCTGCAACTCAATTCTCGCGAAAGGTCCTCAAACCAAGCGTACCGTAGATCGCGTGCCGCCATTTGAATGGATATCTTATGCATTTCGGCATAGGAAACCGTATCAAAATGCTTTACATGAAAAGGCACCTTATGCCGTTGTGCGAAGTCCCGCACCAAGGCTTCATCACCATCTGATTCCTGTCCGCGAAGACCAAAATTACAGTGCGCAATTTCAATATTTATCTGCGCTTTCAAAAACAGGGTCGCCATCAGCATGGAATCACGTCCTCCACTTACTGCAAGCAAAAGCTTGTCACTAGTAGCAAACAATTCATTCTCAACACAGTAATCCTTAAAACGATCCAAAAGTTCCATTAACCAAATTTAGTGAATATTAATTGATTTTAATGATTTAAACAAAACGATGCAATCCGATTTTACTGTAGTGGTGTTGATGTTAAAAGAACCTATTTTTTAATCAAATTTTGAGCTACCCATCGCCATTACCCTTCCGCCACTGGCCGTGGCAGGGCTTCTTCTTTCTCCTTAGACGAGAAAGAAGCAAACCTGCCTGCCGGCAGGCAGGGAGTCAAGGCTGATATCGTATTTGTCGTTCCGGCGACGCGATGATGCAGTGCACAGCTCTTAGGCCTCCAACGCACTAGTCCACTTTAAGGGCTGAGATCTGCTTGGTTAAGTGCTGAGATGTAAGTTTCTGCAACACATCATCTGCTGCCTGCACATCCAAATCCGCTAAGGCCGTTCTTTTAAATTCTGCTAGAGTACAAAGATTTACAAAAAAAAATAGAAGCACTATCGGTACATGCGAGATCAATGTCGCCTTGGTGGGTCGCCGATAGCAGGAATGGTGAACCGTTTTGGCGAGCCGGCACAGCGACGACTTTTGCTTCTTTTGAGAGAAAAGAAGGAGGCTGCCCGCCGGCGAGGGCAAAAAGATAAACTACAGATATTAATGGTTTCTAATACAATTTGGAATTAGTAAGCGATAAACTGTCTAAATTAAACCTTCGTTCACCACAAACTCTTACCCCTTAAAAACATAACCGTACGATTTCTTACTGAGAGAACGAAAATTCATCAATTAACATTATTTTGCTATTTATTTACATATTTTTGCCTTCGTGAAATATTGGTCGATTTTTATCTTTTTCGTAGTCGGTTTACAACTTACTTTTGGTCAAACCCCAATTGGGGGAACTCCTGTTCAACAAGGTGGTGGACAAGACCGATTAAATTTGGTCTCAGCCAGTAGTGGGCGAATCAATGCGACAACAGGACACATGATATTCTACCGCCCGGTCTACGAACACAAAGGCAGCACCTTATCTGCAGATAGCGGCTATATCTATGAAGACGAAGTAAAGCGTCAGTTTTTCGAAGCATTCGGGAATGTCATAGTCACGCAACCTTCAGGTTCCGTCATTTATTCAGACAGGCTTCATTACGATGCTGCTATGCAACACGCACGATTGACCAATAATGTAAAAATGGTAGATGGTACATCGACATTGACCACCAATTTCCTCACCTACAACATGCGCTCCAAAGTAGGAACCTATACAGGCGGTGGCCGTATCGTTTCCCAAGGCGACACCATTACTTCCAAAAATGCATATTATTTTGAGAACACCAAAGATGCTTATTTTCGCAATACGGTAATTGTACGCACACCCAATGTAAAGATTTACACGGATAGTATGCGTTACAATTCAGTGGGTAAAATGACCTATTTCTCTGGCCCGACAAATATCAAAGATAACACGGAAGAGAAAAATTTGTACACCGAACGAGGGCATTATAATACGGGTACAGGGATAGCTGATTTTAACAAAAACAATCTTTATACCGAGGGCACAAAGTTCTTAAAAGGCGATAGCCTCCATTATGAACGGGAAAGTGGCATAGGCACGGCCTACAGAAATGTTGTTTTTGTCGATACGCTCGATAAGTTCTACGCATACGGCGGGTTTGGATTGTACCGACAGTCTGACGAGTCTATCACTATGACCGAAAAACCGCTAATCATTACATTGGTCAAAAACGACAGCATAGATAATGACGCAAAAATAGACAGTACAGAAAATACTGCTGAAGCAAAGTCGCATCACGAACGCCGACAGGCACAGCAGGAATGGCAAAAACAAGAAAAACTGGAAGCAGATACCGACAGCATCGCCACTATCGAAAGTGAGATAACGCCACCAGAACTTAAAGAAGAGACAAAGATGGATTCGGTGTACCTGACCGCCGACACCCTATTCTCTAAAGTAATTCCGTTAAAAGAATATATTGCCCTCGATTTAAAACTAGATCGCAGTGGAGGAGAATTAATTGTTGAAGACGATGTGGATTATGGAGATAATGATGATTCGGATTTAGATGCCGGTTCAATAGATTTAGATACGGATTCAGCTGCACTAACGCTAAACCTGGACTCGGGCAAAACCGTAATTGATAGTTTGGAAAAAATTGATATTTTACAACAAAACATTCCTGACAGTACGTTAAAAAGCATACCGCAGAAACCTGTTATACAAACGAAGAAAACACAAAACAGTAAAAAGGAAGAGCCTCCTTCCATTGAAGCAACTATAAAAGCGGATAGTTTGATGCGTCAAAATGCCGTCATCCCCACAGGATCTGAGGCAGATAGCCTCCTTAACAATGCCCTAAAGGTTGCACAAACCCAAGATACCACTACAAAGAATATTTCTATGGGTGATAGCACGACAATAAATGCCGTATCTGATACGGCACGTACCCGGATCGTGAAAGCCTATTATAATGTACGCTTGTTTAAATCCGATCTACAGGCCGTAGCAGATTCTGTTTATTATGGCATGGCAGACTCCATGTTTCGCTTTATGGGACGACCAATGATCTGGGCACAGGGATCCCAGATTTCCGCAGACACTATTTTTATGCAGATATTAAACCAACAGCTGGATAATGCTTTGCTCAAAGAAAACGCTATGATGGTTAATGCCGTGCTAGATACAGTAAGGTTCAACCAGCTAAAAGGACGAAAAATAACTGCATTTTTCACCAACAACAATATCGACCGATTGTATGTAGATGGCAATGCAGAAAATCTCATATTTACGGAGAATGCAGAATTAGGCATTATTACCGAAATGTTCCATGATCGCGGGGCCCGGATAAAGATAAAAATGGAAGGCAAAAAAATCATAGATTATGTTTCCGTCCGAAAAGTGGATCAAAAAGTGTATCCGTTAAAGTTGGTAAATCAGGAGAACGAGATATTGCCCGGTTTTATCTGGCGGCCACAGGATAGACCAACCTCGAAGGAAGATTTGCTCAATCGAAAGCGCGAAACTCCAAAAGCCGAAGAAGTAACTGAGTTACCCCCGGCGACGGAACAAACAGAACAAGGAACAGAAAGTAAGTCCCTCGAAACAGATCCAATCGAAGCTGTACGAGAAACCGAAGCCATGCAAGAAGAGCTTTAATCGTTCAGAAAATCTGCTAATTTACGTACAGCAATTGCACGATGACTAATCTGATTCTTTTCCGCTGCACTCATCTCCGCAAATGTCTTATCGTACCCATCTGGCATAAAAATAGGGTCGTATCCAAAACCGCCCTCTCCTCTTCTTTCCTGAATAATCTGTCCTTCGATTGTTCCATCAAAGAAGTGTTGTTGCTCATTCAAGAAAAGTGAAATAACAGTCCGAAAACGTGCCTTACGGTTCGGATTATCCGCTAAGCTTTCCAATACCAAATCAATATTTTTTTCCATATCCCGCGATCCCGAATACCGTGCTGAATACACACCGGGTGCGTTATCCAAAGCCTCAATTTCTAATCCGGAATCATCCCCAAAAGAGTACAATCCATACTTATTGACTAGATAATCCGTCTTTTGCTTTGCATTCTCTTCAAAGGTGTCTCCCGTCTCTGGAATATCATCATGACAATTGATATCAGCGAGGGACCTGATTTGAAATCGGCTACCAACAACCTGTTGTACCTCTTCTAATTTGTGAGCATTATTCGTAGCAAAAACTAATTCTAACATGTTTTAACGTAAAAAGTAGTAAATCAAAAGTAATAAGTGAAAAGGCTAAAAGGTTATAAAGTTAAAAGGTTACAAAGCTAGAAAACTAGCCATTAACCATCGCCACTTCCAATCCCTGTTCACCAATCACCAGTCACAAATCACTAGTCACAAGTCACTAACTCCCAATAAAAGTCTTAAACTCTCCCCAAAATAGCTTCTTCTTCTCCACATCGACAAACATCTCTTCAAAACTAAATGTATTAAATACGGTAGCTACCTTGCCTTTCATGTACGAATTATGGGCAATAGCCGGTAATTTCAATGAAGCAGGTTCGACGCCGAGCAGTGTTATCTTCTTGGGTTGAAAAAACTGCATGATAAGCTTAAAATCATTGGGATTGTGCGGATTTGCCAAGTTGACTACCGCAACATTATGCGTTGTAAGTTGTAGTGCACCTATCGTCTTGACAAAAGCATCTTCTGCCTGTGGTGAAAAATAGGGATACTCGGGGTATCGAAGTATAAAAAGGACACCCGTAGACTTGTCACCTTGATATATAAATTCCTCAGCTGAACCAGTAACTGTGCTCGGCTGAGGAATTGTAGTTGTATTAGAAACAGATGAGCCAGTATCCTCTTTCTCAGAAAATCCCGTCGAAAAAATTGTTTCCGACATCAATGCCTGGAGTGCTACTGCGTTATCCGTTAAAAGGCTCATCATAATATATTTATTTAAGGTTCGCAAATCCGCTTATTTGCAAATTTGCGAGACCGCAATTATTGCCCTAATAAATAAGCAAAAATCAGAGGGGCTACAATCGTAGCGTCAGATTCTATGACAAATTTAGGTGTATCAATATCTAATTTACCCCAAGTGATCTTCTCATTTGGAACAGCTCCGGAATACGATCCATAAGAAGTCGTTGAATCCGATATCTGACAGAAATAAGACCAAAAAGGAACATCTTCCCATTCCAGATCCTGGTACATCATCGGCACCACGCAGATTGGAAAATCACCGGAGATACCACCGCCAATCTGGAAGAACCCTACACCTTTACCTCCTGAATTGGCCCGATACCATTCCGTCAAATAGATCATGTATTCGATACCAGACTTCACGGTACTGGCTTTTAACTTTCCTTTGATGACGTTAGAAGCAAAGATATTTCCCGTAGTCGAATCTTCCCATCCCGGACAGACAATAGGCAAGTTCTTTTCCGCTGCCGCAACGATCCATGAGTTTTTAGGATCAATTTCGTAGTATTGTTCCAACACACCCGAATTTACCACCTGGTATAAAAATTCATGTGGCAAATATCGTTCTCCTTTTGCTTCGGCCGCTTGCCAAACATCCTCTAAATGCTTTTGTAGACGGCGGAAAGCCTCTTCTTCCGGAATACAGGTATCCGTAACACGGTTATAATGTTGATCCAACAATTCGCGTTCTTGTTCCGGCGTTAAATCACGGTAATTTGGTACACGTTTGTAATGGGAGTGAGCCACCAGATTCATCACATCTTCCTCTAGGTTAGCACCTGTACACGAAATAATAGCTACTTTATCTTGACGGATCAATTCTGCTAACGAGATACCCAATTCAGCAGTACTCATCGCACCACCCAAGGAGATTAACATCTTACCACCCTCATTCAAATGGGCTTCATATCCTTTAGCTGCATCCACCAATGCTGCAGCATTAAAATGCAGGTAATTTTTCTCCAAAAATTGGGAAATAGGACCTTTTTGTGAACTCATAATATTTTCTTTTTATTAAGTAGGACAAAGGTACAGATAATTGTAAATATATAAATCTATATCACCCACTTTTCACACCTGTCCAAAAACTCCGGTTTCATATCCGCTCCAATTCCAATATCATCTGAGATCGTAATACGATAACCGTTGTACTGAACACCACCTACCACGGGATCTTCCAAATGTCCAATCATACAGGTATCCAGATCGTAAAATTTAACATTGGGTGAGGCATAAGCGAAGTGGACCTTCGCTGATAAAGCCAAACGGCTTTCCAACATGCCGCCGATCATACAAGGAATACCGTATTCTGCCGCTATAGTTTGAATTTTCAACGCCTCCTGAATCCCGGCCGATTTGGAAAATTTAATATTGATGTAATCACAAGCATCACTTTTACACAACCTATCTACGTCATAACGCGAATAAACAGACTCATCTGCCATGAGAGGTATAATCGTTTGGATCCGCAATTCAGGCATTAAATGATCGTTGTGGGTACGCATGGGTTGTTCGCAGAATTGAATTTTATACGGCTCTAACCCCGTTAACGCTTCAACGGCCTCCTCATAACTCCAACCTTGGTTTGCATCAATACGAATAGGAATATCAAACCCAACAGCTTGACGGATCGCCCGGATCCGAGCAATATCATCCTGTGGATGTTTGCCAAGTTTAATTTTTAATGCAAGGGCTCCATTACTTTTTAATGCCAATGCTTTGGTCGCCATCTCATCGGGCGTAGAAATACCAATGGTGATATCCGTTGCGATATCCCGTGGGCTACCTCCAAGGTATTGATATAGTGGTACACTTGCATACTTCGCTGCGAGATCGTATAGCGCCATATCAAACGCTGATTTGATAGTGGTATTTCCAGCAATATAGAGGTTAAGCTCTGCGAGACGATCTTCAATAGCCAATGGATCTTTACCTTTCAGAATCTTCGCAAAATCCTGTGCTACGCTGATACAGGTGTTCTGTGTTTCACCCACAATCATAGGGAAAGCCGAGCATTCTCCTACACCATACAGGCCAGCATCGGTATGAATTCGAATAAACGTATTCTGGGCATAATCCATTGTACCCGTTGCAATGACGAATGGCTCCATAAGAATACTTAATCGATAGATTTCTATTTGTGTGATTTTCATTGAAAACGTAAAAATTAAAGTTATTTAAAGATAAACCCACCTAAGCTCTGTTCAAAAACAAAAGTGTTGCGTAACGAGCACGCAATGCTACAAGTATTCTTAATATACTACAATATCAAGCGAATATAATAAAGTTCAAGGGATTCCGCTATAAAACCCCACGACAGGAAATCCGGTTTATCCTCACCTATCAGGAGTATGTTTCTTATGGTTAGATAAATATGACGAAAACAGAAAAGTTGAAAATACCTACTTTTAGGCATTTTTTTTTGTTACGAAATTTGATAACTTTGGTAATACCAATATTGGAAATTAATTATTAATTCGAGTCAAGTTATGAAAAATCAAATTTTAAAATTAGTCCCCTTACTAGGACTATTACTAGTACTCAGTAATTCACAAGCGCAAACCATTCCTTCTACAGAAAATGAGAGCCTTAACATGGTAAAATTCAACGCAATGTCGCTATTCGGAGGTAAGTTTTCATTTGAGTACGAACGGATGTTGACCAATCGTATTGCAGCAGCGGCCGCTATTAGTATCCGCCCCAACAAAGGACTTCCCTTTAGATCAACTATCAAAAACTTTGCTGACGATGAAGAGCTCAATCAGCTTATCGATGAGTTTAGCAGTTCCAACTTCTCGATCACACCGGAAGTACGCTTTTACACATCCAAGCGTGGGCCGTTTAGAGGATTCTATATTGCTCCCTATGTCAAGTACGCCAGCTATGGTGCCTCCCTACCGCTCGACTTTGATATCGAGGAAACTGGTATCTACAGCCGTACCGAAACTATCCCATTAAAAGGAGATCTTACCTCATTCACCGCTGGCGTATCTTGTGGTGTCAACTTCAAACTCTCACGCAACATCCACTTGGATTGGCGAATTATGGGCCCTGGATACGGATCTGCTAAAGGAAGTGTATCCGGTAAAATGGCTTTGGATGCAGACGAACAGTCCGCACTTCGCGAGAGTCTGGCCGATCTAAAAACTGATATGGAAGATTTGCCTTTGTCCGTCAAGATTGATTACGATGTAAATGCCGATGGCGCAAACATTAAAGTGTTAAGAAGCCCATGGGCAGGGATCCGCAGTGGGTTGTCTATCGCCTACCGGTTTTAATTAACCATCTGAATTTTTACCTTCCCATTGTTGGAGATAATAGAAGGTGTCTAAAAAGCACCTTCTATTGGGTATTTTTACGGTATCCGGCCAAAGTATATTTTTGGTAGGTTCAGGCTACCGACAGATAGGATTTATATTTTTTTCGTACCTTAAGGCGATAGACCCGTGCCTTTTGCAATTATGTACAATAACGATATCATCATTACACCTCAATTTACAACAGATACCATAAGCGGCAGCAGCCCTAAGAACTTATTTTTGAATTTTATGACGGCAGAAGATGCTGCCATCTGCGACGAAAAAAACTACCTATCCAGTAAACACTTCGAAGATCTTCATGTTATCGAAACCAAAGGCCTATTCGAGACGGATTGGCATTTTGAATTGCTTCCTCCCAGCTGCTTCTGGCTGGTCTTTCAGTTCATCGGACATTCCGAACGGGTTTCAACAACGCAAACAACCTTGTCCAACGGCGAATATATAGGCTTTTACAGCAGGGACAAACCGCAGAAAATCCAGATGAAGGCCGGAAAAACCTGGATGGTACTAATGGGCATAAAGATAGATGACGCAGCGATCTTTACTTCAGAATGGCCGCTACTCGCCACCTCCACCACAGCAGATCATCCGCCCTTTTCTGCCATAAACATAGGATACCGTGTAAAACAGGTTTTCGAAAAAATCAAACAGTACACTGCCAGCCCTTTTTCGTTACAGCATAAAATCTGTTACCACCTTTGCCAGCTGATAGACATCTATCATGAGGATCTGAAAGACAAGGTGCGTGCACTGCAAAAAGAAGACCTTGCCCTCTATCACCAAGCCACACTCTACATCCGTGACAACTATATGGACAAAGATATCAACAGAGACAAAATAGCCGAAGTCCTAAATGTAAGTGTTCGTAACCTGTACCGCGCCTTTGAAGGTAAAGATACCAACATCAAAAACGCTATCCAGATCATCCGCCTGCACAAAGCCCGAGAACTGCTGCGTGACACCAAAATGACTGTAGATGGCATAGCCTTTCGATTACACTTTTCTACGGCAAAGTATTTTTACAGACAATATATGCAACTCTTCGGACATTCACCGTCGAAAGAACGCGAACTGCACATTAAATCAAAGAAGAAAAAACGGTAATACAGCTACAATGCTTTTAACTTGCCCTAAGCTGTCTTTATATACAGCAACGATTTTGCTTCGCACGAGACAAATGCCGTAACATACGCGCAAGACGCAGAATAATACAGCTCCAGCGCAACGTGCTATCCGTACAAAAAGAAAAGGCATTTCTAAAAAGATATAGCATACCAGCACAAAAAAGAAACATACAGCGACAGCGCCCCAACATAATCGTGTCTCTTTGTATTGTTGCTTTCTTTTTTGTTTTAGTACGCGTTTTTAATTTCCGGACTATCTCACCGTTTTCGAGTTAAAAAAACAGCTTCAAAACAGAAATAAACCACTTTTTGTCTAAAAAAACGTTTTAAATCTGATCATTCATGGGGTAATTTTGTGCCAAAAAGTTTTTGGGGGTATGCTCAAAATTGGCACAAAATTACCCCATCCGCGCCAAACACACGTCGTATGTTTGTATCGTTGCAACAATTATAAAATAAATGTAAATGTTTAAAAAATTAGAACAATGAGAAAACCCACAACACAATCACAAAGGTTAGGCGACACAGATCTGATGCAATATACAGAACAAATTGTTACAAAAATGGGAGAAGCCATAGCAATTTTCCCTGACCCTGTACCCGAATTGAATGAGATCGAAACAGCGTTGACAGACTTTCGCCTATCAACAACTGAAGCGGCATACCGGGACAAAAGAGCCATCTTGATTCGGAGAGGAAAAAGAAAAGAGCTGGAATATTTAATCAGCGAACTATCGAAATATGTAGATACGGTTGCACACAACGATCCTACGATCATTTTGGCAGCTGGCTTTATGCCTACCCAAGAAGCGCAATCCTTTGCTGGCCCGGCACCGAAGGCCAAGCGCCTGGTAGCCGAGCCCCAGCAAGTAGGATCATCCCGCATCAAACTAAAAGTCGATCGCTGGAAAGGAGCCCGTATGTATCAGTTCCAATTTCGTAAAAAAGGAAGCGATGCTCCATGGTCGGATCTGCTCAGCTCAAAATCAACCTGCACCATAGAGGGATTGGAGATGTTTGGGGAATACGAATTCCGTGCCACCTATATAGGCATCGATCCTACGCCCAACTACAGCGAAATCGTATCCAGCTACGTGGTGTAAAAACAGTTCTACGGAACAATATTTTCTGAAACAAAGAATAGAACTTCTAACCGTTAGAAGTAACAAACAATATGCAAAGGCATAATATACATAAGGAAAGGCGCTGTTATTTCTGATCACCCTAGCGAGATCGAAATAACGGCTGCCATTTCAAAAAAACAACTTATATTGTATTGCTTTTGAGAACGGCTACTGCCTTAACGATCAAATAAAATGAAAGAAATTGTAAAAGAACACCCACTGCGCCCCATCATCCTTCAATTTGACCTCAAAAAGAAAGCACTGGATTTGGAGGTCAAAGCCCTGGAAGCCTATTACCGCATGCACGACAGATCTTGGGAAACCAAACAAAATCTATTACAGCATAAGGATACGCTTTTTGATCTTGACATTAAAACGACGGAACTCGAATACAGACTATTACCTATAGAACAGGAACTGGACTTTCTGGAAGCAGCTTTTAAACTTGTAGACCAAGTGGATCTACCTGTAATCGAAGAGCCCTTCAGCATCGATATTACCGATTTCTACCAAGCCCACGACAGTCATCGTGAAGACCTTATTGAACTGCACAAACAAATCGTAGACGAACAGACCTGGTTCAACGATTGGGCAGACTATATCTATGAAAATGAAGACTGGTTTGATGAACAGGACGATGAAGGCTGTGACTTGATACATCAGGTATTCAGCCGCTATGAGGAGGTTTCTGTAGATATTATCTCGCTGGATCGGGACCAGCAGGATTTTTTTGGGGTACTTGGCGAAATTCGCAAAATTCAAACTGATTTTTTTGACTATGGGGAGATCGTATTCGAACAGTATACCAGAGTACATCAACAGTCCCAAGAAATTTACAGTAGAGCCGAACGAATTCAACAGTACGTCAACAAGAATTTCCCTTTAGACAGGGAATAGTCTTACGAAAAAGCTCCGCTAGAACAGTACCTGTCATAACAAACAGGAATATATTATTTATACATAATTTATACATATTCATAAAAAACACTGTATGCAGATGGGGAAGTCGTCACAAATTATCATTATTCGCTGATACGTCACCGTTACTGAATGATATTTCCATTTTTGTATTTAAAAGCGAAATAAATGTGAATTCAATTATTTTTACAAATCTTCTTTAAAGAAAAATCAAAATAAATACATTATTTTTATAAATAATTCAATACAACACAGAAATTATTCATATATTAGCAAACCAATATTTTGAGGAGAGAAAATGATTAACGAAAGAATGCAGCAAGAAGGACTTTACAACCCGGAATTTGAACATGACGCATGTGGTGTTGGTTTTGTTGCCCATATCAAAGGGCAAAAATCACATGCTCAGGTGAAAGATGCGCTTACTATGTTGGAAAACATGGAACACCGTGGTGCATGCGGATGCGACCCAGAGAGTGGAGATGGCGCTGGTATTATGATTCAGTTACCACATGAATTTTTGTGGGAAGAATGCATTAAATTAGGTATTCAACTGGAAGAACCGGGTTATTATGGAACCGGAATGGTATTTCTTCCAAAGGAGTCCGAATTAAATCAATTCTGCCGAACTATAATACAAGAAGCTGCGGAAGAACGCAAGATGACCTTTCTTGGATTCCGTTCCGTTCCCGTGAATCGCCAAGGCATTGGCCCTACCGCGTTAGGTGCTGAACCAGAAATCATTCAATTTTTCGTTTCCCGCCCGGATGGTGTGGCAAATACAGAAGAGTTCGAGCGAAAACTCTATGTATTAAGACGTTTAATCATTCAAAAAGTAAAACAAAAACAAAGTTATCCACTACCTTTATATATTGCATCGTTATCATGCAAAACGATCATCTACAAAGGTCAATTAACGACCTATCAAGTAGGCTCTTATTTCGAAGACCTTCGTGACACCCGTGTCGTTTCCGCTTTCGGATTGGTACATTCGCGTTTTTCTACTAATACATTCCCTTCCTGGTCATTAGCTCAACCGTTCCGCATGATTGCACACAACGGCGAGATCAATACACTTACCGGAAACCTAAACTGGTTTTATGCAGGTGTACGCTCCCTTTCTTCTCCCTATTTTACAGCAGAAGAAATGGAAATCCTGTTACCGATAGTCGACAAAGGCCAATCTGATTCGGCCTGTTTAGACAATGTAGTAGAACTTTTATTGCACAGCGGCCGTAGTTTACCCCATGTGATGCTCATGCTTGTTCCTGAAGCTTGGGATGGTAATACACAGATGGATCCGTTGAAAAGAGCGTTCTATGAATACCACGCGACACTAATGGAGCCCTGGGACGGCCCCGCTGCATTATGTTTTACGGATGGTAAAACGATTGGCGCGACATTAGATCGCAATGGCCTTCGTCCCTTGCGCTATGCCATCACATCAGATGACCGTGTTGTTGTAGCTTCTGAAGCCGGAGCCCTTCCTATAGATGAATCTACCATTATCAAAAAAGGCCGTCAACAACCCGGAAAAATCTTTGTTGTGGACATGGAAGCCGGTCTTATCCGCAGCGATGAGGAAGTAAAAGGTGAATTAGTTCGTCAACAACCTTACGGTGAATGGCTAGACAATTACAAAATCAAGTTAGAGGAATTAGCTGAACCACGTGTTACATTCACCTATTTATCAAAAGAGTCTGTATTCAAATACCAGCAATCTTTTGGATACTCACGCGAGGATCTGGAAACAATCCTTACACCCATGGCCGTTACAGGTTATGAGCCAATAGGTTCAATGGGCACAGATGTTCCATTGGCATTATTGTCAGACCAACCTCAGCACTTATCAAGCTATTTCAAACAATTCTTTGCACAAGTTACCAACCCGCCCATAGACCCTATTCGCGAGCGCTTGGTTATGAGCTTGGCGACATTCATTGGAAATGCCGGAAACATACTCATTGAAGATAAAAAATTCTGTCATTGTGTAACCTTAGAACATCCTATACTAACGTCTAGCGAACTGGAGAAATTACGCTCGATCGACACCGGCGTATTCCAAGCCAAAACATTACAATCCTATTTCCGTGCAGATGGCAAGCCAGGCTCTTTAGAAGCCGGTATTGAGCGTCTCTGTCGCTATGCTGACGATGCCGTACGTGATGGCTTCGAAGTAATTATCTTATCGGATAGAGCCATTGACTCACAACATGCAGCCATACCCTCTATCCTGGCCGTATCTGCTGTACATCACCATTTGATCAAAACCGGAAACAGAGGAGCTGTTGGTTTAGTCGTCGAAGCCGGAGATGCCTGGGAAGTACACCACTTCGCATGCTTGTTGGCTTTTGGTGCTACGGCAATCAATCCATATATGGCGTTAGCAAGTATCCGTACCATGCGCGAAGAAGGGCAGTTAGACACCGAACTTACCTGGGATCAATTACGGAAAAATTACGTCAAAGCAGTTTGCAACGGCCTATTGAAAATATTTTCAAAGATGGGCATCTCGACGCTTCAGTCGTATCACGGTGCTCAAATATTTGAAGTATTGGGTATAGACAAAGAAGTAGTCGATAAATATTTCTGTGGAGCAGTTTCACGTATTGGCGGATTACAGTTAGATGATATCGCAAAAGAAGCATTAGCCAAACACTGGAGAAGCTTTGAAAACAATCGATCTCCAAAAAGCTTATTGCCGGAAGGCGGTGTCTACCAATGGAAAAGACGTGGCGAGGGACACTTGTGGAATCCGCAAACTGTACACTTATTGCAGCAGGCATGCCGCACAGATGACTTTCAGACCTTTAAAAAATATTCTGCACTTATTAATAATCAGAAAGAACGTATTTTTACCTTACGTGGGCTGTTGGACTTTGCAAAGCATCGTACAGCTATTTCTATTGATGAAGTAGAACCTGTAAGTGAAATCATGAAAAGATTCGCAACCGGAGCGATGTCCTTTGGATCTATTTCGCATGAAGCACACAGTACATTAGCTATTGCCATGAACCGTGTCGGCGGGAAGTCCAATACGGGTGAAGGTGGGGAAGATGAGTTACGCTATCAAAAATTGCCTAACGGTGATTCGATGCGCTCGGCTATCAAACAAGTGGCTTCGGGACGATTTGGTGTAACATCCAATTACCTGACACAAGCAGATGAGCTTCAAATCAAAATGGCACAAGGGGCTAAACCAGGAGAAGGTGGCCAGTTACCCGGACATAAAGTAGACGAATGGATTGCTAAAGTACGTCACTCAACACCTGGCGTGGGTTTAATTTCTCCTCCCCCACATCACGATATTTACTCCATTGAAGATTTAGCACAATTAATCTTTGATCTTAAAAACGCGAACAGAGACGCACGTATCAACGTGAAATTAGTTTCTAAAGCCGGAGTCGGAACAATTGCAGCAGGTGTTGCAAAAGCACACGCTGATGTAATCTTAATAGCAGGATATGACGGCGGTACAGAGCCTCTCCCATCAGTTCGATTAAACATGCAGGTCTTCCTTGGGAATTAGGATTAGCCGAGGCACATCAAACATTGGTACAGAACAAACTAAGAAGTCGTGTTGTATTGCAAGCCGACGGCCAAATGAAAACAGGTCGCGATTTAGTTATCGCTACATTATTAGGTGCCGAAGAATGGGGTGTGGCAACTGCGGCCTTAGTAGCGGGTGGATGTATTATGATGCGCAAATGCCACTTAAATACCTGCCCGGTAGGTGTAGCGACACAAGATCCGGAATTGCGCAAGTTATTCTCCGGAAAACCTGAAGATATCGTAAACTTATTCCAATTCTTAGCAGAAGAAATGCGGGAAATCATGGCAGAATTAGGCTTCCGTACCATCAATGAAATGGTAGGTCGTGCACAATTCCTTAAAAAACGTGAAGATATTCAGCATTGGAAAGCCAACAAAATTGATTTCTCCGGAATCTTACACGTCGCTAGAAATGCAACGGGTGAAACACTGTATAACACCGAAGAGCAAGATCATGGTATGAGCATGATTTTAGACTGGGGTCTCGTAAAACAAGCTAAACTGGCTTTGGACACGAAGACACCTGTATTCGGAACCTTCCTGGTAAAAAATACAGACCGTACCATCGGAACTTTATTATCCAATGAAATATCCAAATTATACGGCGCTGAGGGGCTACCCGATAATACCATCAATTTCAAATTTGAAGGTTCAGCGGGTCAGTCATTTGGTGCATTCAATACCAAAGGAATTTCTTTTGAGTTAGAAGGTGAAGCAAACGATTATGTAGGTAAGGGTTTATCGGGAGCGCAACTAGCCATCTATCCAGCGAAAGTGAGCACACTTGTTCCACACGATAATATTATCATTGGCAACGTTGCCCTTTACGGCGCTACTTCGGGACACCTGTTTATTAACGGTATGGCCGGCGAACGGTTTGCCGTACGTAACTCTGGAGCTACCGCAGTAGTAGAAGGAATAGGTGATCACGGATGTGAATATATGACAGGTGGTAAAGCCCTGATCCTGGGATCTACAGGGCGTAACTTTGCTGCAGGAATGAGCGGTGGTATTGCCTGGATCTATGACATCAACGGCACCTTCAGAGAAAATTGCAACCAGGAAATGGTTGATCTAGACCCACTGGAATCCGAAGATGAGACTACAATCATTGCACTATTGAAACGTCATATTTTATTGACAAATAGTGAAAGAGCATCTTATATCCTAAACAATTGGGCAACAGAGAAAGTACGTTTCATCAAAGTATTCCCACGTGAATATAAAAATGTATTAAGAAAAAAATTGGTTGTAGCATAAAATAAGAGGGAAAGTATCATGGGAAAACCAACAGGATTTTTAGAATTTGACAGAGCGGCTCCTCAAAAAGACGCTGTAGAAAGTAGAAAACAAAATTATCAAGAATTTGTACACCTCTTTTCGGAGGATCAACTAAATAGCCAAGCGGCACGTTGTATGGACTGTGGAATCCCATTTTGTCATTCAGGATGTCCATTGGGGAACGTAATTCCCGAATTTAACGATGCAGTCTACGATGGAAAATGGGAAGATGCCTATAATATATTATCATCTACCAACAATTTTCCGGAATTTACAGGACGTATCTGTCCTGCACCGTGTGAATCAGCATGTGTATTAGGCATCAATAAATCACCAGTAGCTATCGAAGAGATCGAAAAACACATTATCGAGATTGCTTACAAAAAGGGTTACGTTAAACCCAACAAAATCCATTTAAAAACAGGAAAAAAGATTGCTGTTGTAGGTTCAGGGCCATCGGGCCTGGCGGCGGCGGCACAGTTAAACAAAGCTGGTCATGATGTCGTTGTGTACGAACGTGACGATAAAGTAGGAGGATTATTACGTTATGGCATACCCGATTTTAAATTGGACAAATCTGTCATCGATCGTCGTATTGAAATCATGGCAGAATCCGGCATTGAATTCCGTACCAATGCAGAAGTCGGAAACAATGTACCCGCTTCCGAATTGAGCGCATATCACGCTGTCGTATTAGCCGGCGGATCCACTATTCCACGTAATCTGAATATCCCGGGACGTGATCTTAAAGGAGTTCATTTCGCGATGGAATTCTTGAAACAGCAAAATAAACGTGTAGGAAACTCACCGATCAATGTTGCAGAAATAACGGCAACAGATAAAAATGTGTTGGTAATAGGTGGTGGTGACACGGGATCTGACTGTGTCGGAACATCTAACCGTCATGGCGCTAAATCCGTTACCCAATTTGAGTTAATGCCGCAACCTCCGCAAACGCGTACTGCTGCCATGCCTTGGCCGACATATCCTATGCTATTGAAGACAACAACCTCTCATGAAGAAGGTTGCCAAAGACATTGGAGCATTAGCACCAAAGAGTTTTTAGGCGATGCGGAAGGCAACTTGCGAGGCGCATTAGTCGTAGACCTGGAATGGGAAACAGATGCGTTAGGAAGACCCACATCCTTCAAAGAAGTGGAAGGCTCTCAACGTGAAATTCCCTGCGAATTGGTGACCCTAGCAATGGGTTTCTTACATCCGCAACATGAAGGCCTTCTACAACAATTGGGGGTAACGTTGGATGGCAGAGGAAATGTACAAGCTACGGAAAACGAATACAAGACAACTGCAGACAAAATTTTCGTAGCCGGCGACATGCGTCGAGGACAATCCTTAGTCGTATGGGCCATTTCGGAAGGTCGTGAGTGCGCACGTAAAGTCGATGAATTCTTAATGGGAAGTACCGAATTGGAAAGTAAGGAAGCTGTTTATAATTACGCCTAACTAATCGATCAATATATTTACATCTAAACCGTCTTTTAGCTCGCTAGAAGACGGTTTTATTTTTCTTCTTCCCACCAATCCGATTGAAGACTATCTATTTCACGGCGATCTCGCTTAGTCGGACGCCCTGCCCCTCGGTCCCTCTTTAAGACCGGTGCCTGAAAAACCGATTTAAAAGCATTTGTTTCTTCTACAGGTGTTTCATCTTCATAAAATTGAACAGCTGTTTTTGCATCTACACGTCGTTCAAGCAAACCTGTTACCCGTATCACCTTTCTTTCCACACCCTTTTGGACAGTATATGCCTCTCCTACCTTTACTACGTAGGATGGTTTAATATTTTGTCCATTCAATTTTACCCGACCGGCTTTGCAGGCTTCAGTCGCCAAACTTCTGGTTTTAAAGACACGGATGCACCATAAGTATTTATCAACGCGTAATTTTTCGGATTCAGTAGCCATACAACAAACTTAGCCAACTTGGCGTGCATATACAAAATTAAATTAGTCATATTACATCAAAAATAGCCCATCATGTAAAGGACTTCTCAACAAAAATGAGCATCTTTGTTCTTATTTTTTAATCAGTATTTAATTTAAAGATGGAACTACAAAAACTAATCGAAGAAGCTTGGGAAGACAGACAATTATTGCAATATAAGGAATACTTTGAGGCTATCCAATACGTAATCATGAAGCTAGATACGGGTGATTTACGGGTGGCAGAACCTATTGGTGGACGTTGGCATGTGAACGATTGGATTAAAAAAGCGGTGATTTTATATTTCCCTATCCGTGAAATGAAGGAGATTGACAACAAACCTTTCGTATATCACGATAAAATGAAATTGAAAACAAACTACAAAGAATTAGGTGTTCGTGTAGTACCCGGAGCTTCAGCCCGATACGGAGCGTATCTCGCGAAAGGTGTAATCATGATGCCTTCTTATGTAAATATTGGTGCTTATGTAGATGAAGGAACGATGGTCGATACCTGGGCTACAGTAGGTTCTTGTGCTCAAATAGGCAAAAATGTCCATTTATCAGGAGGTGTCGGAATTGGAGGTGTATTAGAACCCGTACAAGCTGCACCAGTTGTGATCGAAGACAATGTATTTGTAGGATCCCGTGCTATCGTTGTTGAAGGCATCCGCGTTGAAACAGAGGCTGTACTTGGTGCAAATGTCGTATTGACAGCCTCGACTAAAATCATCGATGTGTCAGGACCTGAGCCTGTTGAATACAAAGGCTATGTTCCGGCTCGCTCAGTCGTTATTCCGGGGTCGTATACTAAAAAATTCCCTGCTGGTGAATATCAGGTGCCTTGCGCTTTAATTATTGGAAAACGTAAAGAATCTACAGACAAGAAAACCTCATTAAACGATGCTTTGCGTGAGCATAACGTTGCTGTTTAACAAAATAAACCATGTCTACTTTTGTAAATAGAGAAGATCTCAATCAAGCACTTGAGACGTTAAAAAACGGCGGATTAATTTTGTATCCAACCGATACCATTTGGGGTATCGGTTGCGACGCAACAAATTCGGAAGCTGTGGAAAAAATATTTGCATTAAAAGGCAGGGATAAAAGCAAGAGCCTGATCATTCTACTACATAGCGACAATCAACTGGCGGGTTATGTACACGATGTTCCGGAAATTGCTTATGAATTGATCGAAGCGACCGATAGACCGCTTACAATAGTATATTCCAAATCGAAAAATTTACCCGAAAATGTCGTTGCCGAAGATGGTTCAATTGGAATCCGTATCGTGGAGCACCCTTTTTGTCAGCAATTATTGCAACGGTTTAGAAAACCTATTATCTCTACTTCAGCAAATCTGAGTAGAGCACCTTCGGCAAAATCCTTCGACAACATATCCGACGAAATAAAAACAGGCGTAGATTATATTGTCAAGTTCGGTCAACAGGATAAAAGCAAAGGACAACCTTCGGTCATTATGAAGCTCGATTCAACTGGAAAATTTGAATTTTTACGTAAATAAATACCCTAATGAAAGCTTTATTCACAATCACACTACTTATAGTAGCCTTCATGTTCAACTCCTTTGGACAGCAAAAGGATGATGTCAAACCTGCCAAACCAGGGGTCAACTATGGAAAAACTATTGATAAAAACAATGCAATCTCAGTACAGGGACTGGAAAACTATTTGGAAAAATCAGATAAATTCTCAGGCAAGCTAACAGGCAAGGTCACACAGGTGTGCAAGAGCAGTGGCTGTTTTCTCACCTTGCAAAATGAAAGTACTAAAGAGCCTATCATGGTTCGCTTTGCCGACTACGCTTATATTGTACCTCAGGATCTGGTCGGAAAAAATATTGTTCTGGAAGGAGCAGCAACAGCCCGAGAGAGAGAAGATAAAGATACCCAACAGAAAAAACGCACCATCACTGTAATTGCCAACGGCATCCTCGTGATCAAATAAATATGTATATATTCAGGTCTCATCCCACACAGAGCATTCGTATCAATGGTCGACTCCTGACATTTGACAAGCCTCTTATTATGGGCATATTGAATGTAACTCCGGACTCTTTCTATGACGGGGGAAGGCACAATACTGTAGCTCAAGCACTACAACATACCCGACGGATGCTTCAAGCAGGGGTCGATATCATCGACATCGGTGCATTCTCATCAAGACCGGGAGCAGTCTGGATTTCTCCACAAGAGGAAATTGACCGGTCTGCACCTGTTATCGAAGCCTTAATTCATGAGTTTCCTGATATTATCCTATCAATAGACACATTTAGAGCGCATATCGCCAAAGTCTGTGTACAGGCGGGTGCACATATCATCAATGATATCTCAGGCGGCAATCTGGATGAGGAGATGTTTACTACAGTAGCGCAGCTACAGGTTCCTTACATCTTGATGCACATGCGGGGAACACCGGAAAACATGCAGCAATTAACAACTTATGAAGATGTCGTCACTGATGTAGCTACCGAATTGGGAGAACGTGTGGCCGCCCTCCGCGCATTCGGTGTAAAAGACATTATTCTCGATCCGGGATTTGGATTTGCAAAAACAACGGAACAGAATTATGAGCTGCTGTATCGCGTGAATGAATTACATTACCTTGGATTACCTATCCTTGGGGGTATATCGAGAAAGTCTATGATCTATAAAAAACTGGGGATTACGCCAAATGAATCCCTAAATGCCACGACTGCCTTAAACACTCTTTTATTGGAAAGAGGTGTCCAGATACTTCGCGTACACGATGTGAAAGAAGCAAAACAGTTAATTGATTTGTTCTATTAAGATTGCTCCGCATACTTTTCGCTGTTCAAAAAGTATTCCTCTCTAAATTCCTGAGGTGTCTTACCCAGATGTTTTTTGAAAACACGGAAAAAGGATGCTCTGGAATTAAAACCGGAAATTTCAGCAATATACTCCACTTTATAGCGCTGATAGTCCTTATGTATCAGCATTTGTTTTGCCTCTTCGACACGATAGCGGTTTACCATCTCAAAAAAAGTCATCTTCAATTGTGTATTGATGAAAGTGGATAACACTGCCGGACGGACATGCAACAGTTCTGCAACATCATACAATTTCAATCCGGTTTTAGTATGTATTTTTTCTATATCAAAAAGCTGTTGCAGTCTTAGTTGCAGATTGACATCACTGTTAAGTTCATCCCTATGCGCTGTTTTTGCCTTTGTTAATATTTCAACTTCTTCAATAAAATTATTAAGCGGAGTAACTGTTTCCGAGAATGCCTGATATGCCGGCTTGTTATATATCGCATGGTAGGATAAGCCTTTGTACAGCATAAAACCGTACATAAAAAGGGATGCAACAGGCACAGCTAGCAAATCCAAATAAACATGTGATTTCCCCGTGATGAGTACCGGAACGACATAAGCCAGCAACAGCAACAGATTCAGCGAAATGAGACACAGTAGAAATGCTCGTTGCCATTTCACGGAAATCGTTATCTCATCCATCCCTAAATCTATCGCCTTTTCTTTATACTGGCTTACTTTTTTCCAGCCCACATATAGATAACAGCAAAAGTGAATAAGCAATAGCAGGGACATCACATTGAAAAAGGGTTCTTCGCCTGCTTGTACCTTATTCATAACGATTACCTTTTCTGTGTACGGAATCATAATATAATATCCAGAACTCAAGAAAGTCAATACCGAAGGCACAAAATGCCATAAACTCTTTACTTCCGACCGGATGTGTTTCCCTTGTATGAGAGCCAAATACGCTAACAATACAGGGCCAAAAGTAAAGTTGATACTGCCATTTATCGAATTGAGAAACAGCAGTTCTGGTTTCTCTAAAAAAATAGAAATAACATTATGGATAACTGTAGATACAGCATACAACACCAAAATCCCAAGAAAAATATTTGCTTTTACATTATTCTTTCTGAATATCAAGCTGCATACTATAGTTAACAGGACAATAATTGCCAGCAGATTTATTTGTAAAACGAACGAGTCTGAAATATACATCGGTGCCTATCTGGTATATTGATAAGTATTCTTTCTATGCTACAATAATACTAAAAAGTACCCAAATTTCGATATTATACGTCTTTGACAGTGTACAGAGCTTAATTTTCGGTATCAAACCGATACTTCTATTTTAAATGACACAAAAACAAAAAAGCACTATTTTTCAGGCGTTTAAAACCATACACAAAAGAAATTGAGACTACTTTACGAGGAAGTTGAGACAAGCCCGTCATCCTTTATGGCATTTTTATTCCGTTTTATTGGTTAATTAGATTGCTATTAAAATTCGAGAAATCACAGGAATTTCTAGGCCTTTTTAGAAACTCCGCTACAATAACCATTCTAATCGATAAAAATCATGAATACATTAATCAAAAAATTAGCAAGCACGGCATTACTTATCATCGCTATCACGGGTATAGTACAAGCACAACAACCTACCGAAAAAGAAATCAAACAAGCGTTCGCGCCGAAAGGGACACACCGTGCGCCTTTTAAAAAAGCTACTGAAGCCGCACTCACGAGCGTCAATCTGCAATTCAAACTAGCCACCCGTCAGGAACAGGAGAAGCGCAAGGTAGGCAATGTCATCACTTGGGGTTTCCTCGAAGGTATCGATGACGCCCTTTTGCAGGAAATAGCGAACGAATATTACAAAAGTCTATCGGAAAAACTCAAAGCAAATGGCTTTTCGCTGAACGACAGCTACAAAGATCACAAGTCTTACCAAAAACTAGTGGAGAATAACACTGATCTTCAACGGGAAATCAATAAGAAAAATTGGGGGGTAGCCAAAATATTTACCGCTAATCAAGCGCCCTATATCGAGTATCCCACAGGGATGATGGGCGCACATGCTTCTTTGGGCAATGACTTGAAAATGCCGGTCGGACAATTGTTCATTACCGTGGATTTTATCGAGATCACCCAAAATATCAGTCGGGGGCTTTCAAGCTTCACACTGACGGACGGCAGTTCCCGTACCGATAAATTTGAAACCGATATGCGCCCTGTTATCCGCATTGAGGGCATAACGGCGGCATCAATGGGCAAACAGTTCAAGGGTGATGGTACATACGCTAAATTCACCGGTGATAATTGGAGCTATTGCAATGCTATGTTCCAGAACGGCTTTAACATAGTTTCAAATGTACCCTACGCCAATGATGTAGTTGTTGCAGATGGTATCCCAGAGAGTATGAAAAAAATTAAAAGTGCCGTGGTCGGTGATTTGGCAAGTATCTTTTCTCGTGGTGCAGTCAAAAGTGGAAGGGGCAATCTAGAAGCGACCTATACCATTCAAGCTAATCCACAGGCTTATAAAAAAGCCGTTCTGGATGCACTGGACAAATACAACGACTATCTTATTGCTTATATTAAAGCGAATAACTAATCCATTAAGAATTACAAACTATTTTCGCTTATGAAGGCGCTACACATACTCTGCCTCCTGTTATTGCTATCCTGCGGAAAGAAAGAAGTTCCGGGAGAAACCGATGATAACAATCCGGGCACACCCGATCCTAGGCTGAGCAATAGCGGCAGTACGCAACTAAGCCTTCCTATCCCTAATTTCGAGTGGATTGGAGCGCACAACAACCATATCTACGGCTGTGATATTCTTACCGGCACTTACCTTGCCCGTTTCAATACTGTAGACCTAAAAATGGATATCCTTAAAAAATACAGCTCAGCGGAAACCTTTCAGGCAATCGCTCATTCCGTAGATATACAGGGCAATATCTATTACTATGCAAAGGCTGGCGGAGGAAATGTAGGGCTTATGAAAATAGATGCTAATGGTAATGTACAATGGAAGAAAAAACTAAAAATGACCTTGAGTGCCTACAATGATCCGGGTGATATGCAGCCTGTAGCCGTAAAACATATCAACGGCTACCTTTGGGCCTTGTCAAGTCTGTACCTGTTCAAGGTGAATCCGGAAAATGGTGAAGTCCTTAACACAATCGGTATTAGCAGTACAGGGGAGCGCTGGACACCCGGGCAGGATATTATTAAGGCCGGCGAAAACATCATGGTACAGATGGGAGGCGGGCAATTGCATTTTCATATCCTGCGGACTTCGGACCTGAAACCCCTTAAATCCGTTAAAACTCCCTTCAAGATGTTTCCCACTTCAGGGTTTCCGACCAATACCATTCTTGACGTTGCAGCCAATCGATTTTTTGCCGTAACACATTACCGTGAACAATCCTCGTTATTTCCCAGAGGGGTCATCATTGAATTTGATTCCGACGGAAAAATCCTGAACAGTGCTATCCTGAAAGATGGTTTGGATCAGTTTGAAGTAACGCGGATGCACCGAGACAAGGATGGCAACTATGCCGTTGCATTCAACACGACTATCGAACTGGGCAGCAATTTAAAAACGAAAGATGTACTGATATTCAATAAGAACCTGGAGCTAATCCATAAGGTAAGCCTTCCGCCGAACCTGAAAAGGTCAGCTATTTCGTTTAACACATCGATGGTGACTTTAGTCAATGAAAATAACTTTAAGAATACTATTATCGAATGGGTCGACACCAAAAATCCCGGTTGTAAATCCAACAACAGATTAACGGATATCAAACTCGAATCACTGGCTTTTAACACCCCGGAGGTACAAACCAATGTCGCGGCTTTCACTTCGTTTATGAGTTATTCCGGAAGCGAAGACATGGCCTATACCGTGGAGGATGTAAACTTTAGCCAGACTGTTTCGGCGTGCAATTAATCCGACTATTATGAAAACAAGACATATCACCATCGGTCTTCTGCTCAAAAACAACACATGGCTGTTGTTTTGTCTGCTGTTATGGGGATGTCCCGGAAAAAAAGAAGATCCGCAGCCCGATAAACAGCCTACAGCCGAAGAAATCATGATCGATTGGGCAAAGGAGGTACGTTTTGAAAAAATCGGCGTTTCCCCCGGAACATGGAGTTATAAAGACATCGTTTTTAATGCTGCCGTAGGTGCCTTGCTGGACAACGACAACCGCATTTTCTTTTCTTACGATAATGGAAATACCTGGACCGAACGCCTGAAAATCACTGGGGCAACACTGAAAAGTATTGCGCTGAAATCAGACGGCGAGAAACTGTTTATCGGTGGAGTTAGTGTAGGCCCGTACACCTTTGGGGCAAAATTCTGGGTGTACCATACACCAAAAAATGGCACCATTAGCCTAGATTACGATGGCGAAGCTATTCTTGCACAGCTTAACGATCCGATTATCCACGATTTTCAACGTACGCAATGGAATGACGATGGATCGGTCTACGCCAGTTTTGGCCGCACGACCAAAATGGATGGATTTTTCGGAAACATCACACCGGATGGACGGAAGATATTTAGCCGTCGTACACCTTCTTTTTCACGTATAGACGATAGAGAGCCTACACGGCAACAAAGCCATTGTGCAGGTTTTTATATACAGAACAATAGCGCAACGACTGTTTTGTGTGTCTACGAATATAATCCTACTGCTATGATGGGTATCGTTTCTCCCTATCAATCGGGCAGTAAAGGGGTCGGCAACAGTTGGTTGCGACTCGCCCTCTATTGGAAAGCCGACCTAGTGTACCATATCGGACAGGATCTGACGGGCAAACACGCCGTTTATGTGTCGCAGGCCAACAGGCTGTTTTACGATGGCAAATACCTTATCAACCACAAAAACCTGCAAGGCGAACTCCAATGTGCTTCGATAGACAACAATGGCTACCTCTGGGTAGGCACAAGCAATGGTCTATACAAAGCTGCCAAGAAAATGCCGGAGTTGCCGAAAACGGTATTTGATAAGTGATAATGGAAAATTGATTAATAATACAGCTATGAAAACCTTACAATCAGTACTACTGTCAATCGTCTTTGCCCTGCTTGCGGTGGCAAGCTATGCGCAATCACCTATCAGCTCCTGCCGCAGGTCCTTTGACCCCGAAGGAAAAGGTATAAGCCGCGAACAACATGACGAAGCGTACCGCCAAATATATATGCAGTTCAGCAAGTTCCGAGAAAAAAGCAAGTCAGGTCTCGACCCCGGCGGCATAGAAATAAAAAGCAAGAACCCCAAATACAGCAAAATGTACCTCTACGCCGATTACATCTTGTCTCACGAGATGAAACCGGACATTAACATGGTCATCGACCTGAAGTCGCCCAATAGCGGTAAGCACGCCTACCTATATATGGCTTATGTAGAGCTTGCCCCCGATGCGCAGGGCAACAAAAAAGAACAGGTACTGTTCTTTTTCTCCGGCTACAACATCAGGGCAAAGAAAAAGTACAACACAGACACCAAAACCGCATATGTGAAAGAAATAGCGGCGGACATAGACAAAAATCCCATCGTGGTGGCAGAAACGCAACCCGATGTTGTCCTTGAGGTGGACGAATACGCCAGCGGCGGAAGCCCGAAAATAAAAGCTTTCGGCACCACCACCTATATCTACGACATCAACAGCCTGCACCCCAACAAAATCCCGCTCACCATCGGGAAGCTGTTCCAGTACAAATCCGGCTTAAAGAGCATCAAAAATTATGAAACAGCAATGCTCGTCAACTACAGCCAAAACGGCAAAACTACCGGTACAATCGAATATATTCCAAAAGAAGGTGGCAAAGCTTTGGTACTCGAACACATCAAAAAGTTCGATGAAAACGGACAGCTTGCGGAAGCAGGTTTTGAAATCAGTACCTCTGTGAAGACAGGCGAAAAAATTGTGGGAACCTGGAATAATTCCACAAAAATAAACATCTATACCGACAAAAAAACACTTTCATTGGGAATGGACTTACACAACGGCAAGACCTATTTCACTACTGTCTTCAGCTTGCCCGCAGGCATAGAAAAAAATTGGAAGAATGATGTTCGCAAGTTCAACATCGAACCAGACCTGCTGGAGGAGCTGCGCCAAAACCTGGGCAGAGAACCCGTAGAAGACCGAGAACAGTTTCAGGAGTTTCTGACCAATTTTCAGCGGCTCAATGAATACGTCATCATAGACGAGACAGCAAAAAACATACACGGTATGCCTGTGAAATATATCTACAAAGGCACCTACAACAAGGACGGCCAACCCCACGGCTGGGGCCTAATGTATGCCGTCAACCACTATGACGACGAATACTACATCGGGCAGTTCAAAAATGGCATGCCCGATGGTCTGGGCATACGACAAGATTTTAAGCTAGACAAGCCCGAAATCAGGTACAGTAGTCGGGGTATGCACGTCGGAAACACACTGGTATACGGAACACGAATAGCACGCCCGGCCCCCGTGTATGACCCTAACTACGCATCCAACAACGGATATTACCAACCTCACGGATACTATGTAACCCACGGCGATTTCAGGCAGGGTGAGCTCAACGGCAAGGGAAGCCATATCTGGTATCAAGGATTTGACAATGGCATAGGAGACTTGTCCTATGGAAATTTCCAAAACGGCAAGTTGCACGGCACAGGGAGCTATTATGACAATGATGAGAAGAAAGTCGGCGAATTTGAAAACGGCAATTTTTTGTCGGGCAACAGCGTAACCGATAAAATGTATGACAACAACTTTTACCCTGGCGCAGTGGTGCTGTACAATGGCAAAAAATACGTAATTATGAATAAAGCAAACGGCCGGATTTATTTAGACGGAATAGATGTAGCCAGCACGGCAAATCTATCGCTGACAGGCGAACGTTCTGTACAAAGAAAAGTCTGCAATATTTGCAATGGAACCGGATTTTTAAACCCGACCAGCAATACCGTTTTCTCTGGTGTAACCCAAACACAAAAAAGCTACCAAACAGGCCCCACAGGTTACGTCGTGTGGGAAAAAACCACGACTACCACTACAGCCCCGGTTACTACACACCGGACGAACAGATGTACAGCATGCAGCGGAGGCTCGGCAGGGCACGAGCCTGTACCGCTAAGACCTAACCAAAGATAAAAAAGTGAAAAAATGAAACAACTCCGTCAGATAGACATCCTGACTATATTGGTCATCACCATCTGGGGTATACTCCGGAGCGAGGTGACCGTATTCTATATCATTTACCTATTCTGGTTTCAGGAAGCCATCCGGACATTGGTTGACTTCATTTATCTGTTGTTGCACAAAAAAACCTTAGCAGATAGAAAACTGCTCCTTGCGCAGGCTTTCGGCGCAGGTTTTCTGCTGTTTGTCTATCTGGTATTCATCGTCGTACTGTTCGGTTTTATGCTGAATTGGGAACAATCTGAGCTCCTTGGCGCAAATGCGCGGGTGCTTTTCTTCCAAAACACGTTTTTTAACGTCAATATCCTACTGTTTCTAATAGAATACACCTATTTCCGCATTAAAGTGGAGGACAACAATCTGCAAATCCAGACCTTCAACCGCCGCCATATCATCCTGCATATTTCCATTATCGTAGGCGCATTCATCCAGCTCGTCGTTATGCAGCATTATGATATGACAGGACTATGGGGCTCGGTGGCGGTGATTGGACCATTCTTGTTGTTGAAAATATTGTTGGATAAACAAAGCTAAGCAAATAAGCTATGGAATGGCATGCTAACTACACCTTTAGAAAATCGATTTTGGAGAAAGCCCAATATCGGGAATTATCCGATCAAGGCATTCTTTTTAAACCAGGAAACAGTGGAGAGCAACTGATTTCCTACAGCACAATCAGCAGTGTACGGCTACGCTTCCAGCCCTACAACCGTTATCGGCACAACAATTATTGCTGTACGATAAAGGTAGGTAGCCGTACATTCGACATACTCTCCACCCACCATGTTGACGTGGCAAAATTTAACGATCAGGCCGGGGCTTATACGGTGTTTGTACAGGAATTAGTCAAAAAAACAAGGATATGAAAAAATCAATAAAAAAACATACTCTTTCTACCCTCCTTTGGAGGGGTTGGGGGAGGATTATCACAATCTGCTTTTTGGAGCAATGACAACGTACGCACAAACCGACAACGGCACAGCCGAATATGACAAAGGTAAGGAAGCAGCGCGGGTACAAAATTATACCGAAACCATGAACTGGTACCGCAAAGCCGCAGACAAAGGCAATCCGGAAGCGATGTATGCATTGGGACAAATCTACAACGACAAAAATTTTATGGAGGACGGCTTTGTCGTAGCTTATTTCTGGCTGAATCAGGGATTAAGATTGTACCATGAAAACAGTATTACCCTCCTGCATGAGATTTATACGCAACATAAAGCCGTAATATCCCTTACGTTCGGTAGCAACATCAATGATATGGGATATATGGCAGAAGTTATCGGGCACGAATACAGAAATGAAACTGATGAAGATATCGCATTAAGATGGTTCAAAAGAAGTGCAGACTATGGCAGTGCAAATGGAGCAACTATGGCAGAACTCATCTTGTACAGTCCCAAAAAGGTAAAAAAAGATTTACCGCTCGCTAAGCAGTATTTTGAAAAAGCCAAAAAATTAGGCGACATAACTGCGGAATTAATGCTGAACGAAATAGAAAATGAACTGAAAAAATGAAAATAGCAAAAAACGACATCCTGTTTACACTCGCGCTTGTATTTGCGCTATGGTTTACCACGACCGGGATATTCTGGGTGTATTGGGCGGCATTGTTCGTAGCCTATCCATTTGGCATCGCCTCGCTTTTTATCTGGCAGAATATCAAAAATGATGGAAAGAAAAGAAACAAAATAATTCCAATAGTCCTGATTATAGGGTTGTTGTGCTCCATAGGGATGCTGGCTTGGATTTATATCCAAAGAAATATTGTACCATAATAAAAACAACACAAATGAAAAAGGCTCCCTACACACTCCTTTTATACTGTCCTACATTTTGACATTCGCTTTCTTTATCCCGTTTCTGCTGCAAGCACAGAGCGACAGTAGCACGTTCAAGCAAGAAGGCAAGGTAAAAGTCGTCACCTATGATGAGAAAACCGACCAAAATATGGAGTACTACATCAATCACAAAGGAGAAAAAGTTAAATAGAAAAAAGAGGGGACAGCGTTCTTAATTAAATAAAATTGAACAATTCGAAAACATATCATTCACAAGCCTACAATCTACAGGATCTACTGACCTCTGCCACGTGGGAATTGCATACGGATCATCTCCTTCGTATCTCGAAGAAACAGACTGTAGAGAAATTTCCCTACGCTCAAATAGATTCCGTACGCTTATGCTTTCATATCGGCGGCAGAGGGTCTGCGGCAAAATTCTGTTGTTATTTTTCCGTAAAAAGCTATTGGAGCAGCAAGCAAATGCTGAGCAGTGCCAACAACGACACGAAAACCGAAAACTACGAGACTTACCGTACCTTTGTTCTTGAATTTATCCGTAAAGTCAAACAGCACAATCCTTCCGCCCGGCTCATTGTCGGACACAGTTGGTCTTCTTGGCTGTTTTATCTGGCTACGGTTATTTTTTTGTTGTGCGTGCCAGTGTTCACCTACAAACAACATATTTCCAACGATACAGAAAGCCTTATCATGGGCTTGGTTTTGCTGTTATTAAGCAGTCCTCTAGTCGTTAGCATGGCCAAATATTTTCCACGCACACTACAAGAAGGAGACACTATTCCCAACAATATATTACCTGCCATTAAAATATACTGACATGAAAACAAAAGATAATACGACAACCGCAATAATATACCGAAACAAAAGACAACCAATCCTGTACGGAGTAAGTATCCTTACGCTAGCATTATCCGTTTTTGTCGCTTATATGATCTTTTCCAATCTGGAAAGGTTCCTTGAAGAATTTAGTTCCCTCCTATCGGCTATATTCTGGATGGCCTTTATGCTGGTCATGGGCAATGTGATGTTCATCTGTATGCTATGGCTCAGTGGCCGGTATATCTTATGCATCGAAAGAACAGGAGAAAACTTCGTCCTGATCCAAACTTGGTCCATCATAGGCTTGCATCGAACAAAGAAATACCCGGCCGAAATCCTCGATACGGCAGACTTCCGCCTCGGAAAATCCAACATACCACATACCCCGGTCGTTATTGCGCCTTATTCGATCGTAAGAACACCAAAAGGCAAGAAGTTGATCTGGGACGTCCATACGGCATAAAAATATTATCCCTAACGCATCAAAGCGCTCCCCAACAAGGTCTCAACTACCTGACCGTACTTCCCGATTTTATTGCACTGGTAGGATTGACAAAATCTAATCGACCATCTGCATCCTCAGCCATCAAAATCATCCCCTGCGACATAATGCCTTTAATTTCGCGAGGCTCTAGGTTCACTAAAATTGAAACCTGTTTACCCACAATATCTGCCGGAGCAAAGAATTCGGCTATTCCCGATACAACAGTTCGTTGGTCTATCCCTGTATCAATTTTTAATTTCAACAGTTTCTTGGTTTTGGCTACTTTCTCCGCTTCCAAAATTGTACCTACACGAATATCCAACTTCATAAAGTCATCAAAGGTCACATTCGTCTTAGCTGGTGCCGCAACAGAAGCAGCTTTTGCATTATCTATCTTAGCCTGGGCCAGTTTATTTAATTGGAATTCCACCTGCTCATCCGTTATTTTCTCAAATAACAGCTGTACTTCACCCAACTGCTGTCCTTCGCTCAATAAATCTACCTGTCCCGCTTTATCCCAGCCTTGCTGAGGCAGATTCAGCATTTCAAATAATTTTATCGCTGTTTTAGGCAAGAAAGGCTGTGCCAAAACGGCTAGGTTCGCAACGATTTGCGAAGCAACAAAAAGCACTGTTTTTACCCGTTCCTCATCATTCTTGATGACTTTCCACGGTTCCTCCTCGGCTAGGTATTTATTTCCGAGACGTGCCGCATTTATAAAGTGGGACAGTGCTTCACGGAAACGGTAGCTACCTATGGACTGTTCAATCAATCCCGGATATTTTGCTAACTCTTCGAACACGTTTTGATCTGCAGCGGTAAACATCGATCCTCGTAACAGCTTACCATCAAAATATTTGTGCGACAATACCATCACACGATTTACAAAATTGCCTAAGATAGCGACCAGTTCATTGTTAATACGCGCCTGGAAATCCTTCCATGTAAATTCGCTATCCGATGTTTCGGGCAGAATCGATGTCAATACATAGCGTAGCTCATCCTGCTTATCCGGAAACTCTTCCAAGTATTCATGTAACCATACCGCGTGATTGCGGGAGGTAGATAATTTATCTCCTTCAAGATTTAGAAACTCATTTGCCGGTACATTATCCGGTAGAATATAGCCGCCATGCGCATGCAATATCGCCGGGAATATAATACAGTGAAAAACAATATTGTCTTTACCGATAAAATGAATCAACGTAGACTCGTCTTCCGGATTCGCGGCCTTCTTCCAATAGTCTTCCCAGTTTTTCCCGTGATCTATAGCCCATTGCTTCGTCGCGGAGATATAGCCAATCGGTGCATCCAACCACACATACAGTTTCTTACCTTCGGCTTCCGACAACGGTACGTCTACGCCCCAGTCCAGATCTCTCGTCATCGATCGCGGTTGCAATCCGGATTTTAGCCAGGATTGGCATTGCCCGAACACGTTTGATTTCAACTCTCCCTTTTTGCCCTCGATAAGCCATTCTTCCAACCAGGGTTGATATTTATCTAGCGGAAGGTACCAATGTTTTGTCTCTTTCAAAATCGGCGTGTTCCCACTTAAGGTAGATTTAGGATTAATCAAATCTGTCGGACTCAATGAAGTACCACATTTTTCGCACTGATCCCCATAAGCCCCTTCATTCTGGCAGTGTGGACAGGTACCAACTATATACCGATCAGCTAAAAACTGATTGAATTCTTCGTCATAATATTGTTCTGAGAATTTCTCAATAAACTCTCCTTTTTCATATAGATTCAAGAAAAATCCCTGGGAAAGTTGATGGTGCATAGGCTCCGATGTCCTGTGGTAAATATCGAACGAGATACCAAAATCCTCAAAGCTATCTTTAATCTGCTTGTTGTATTTGTCGATAATTTCCTTGGGTGTCACCCCCTCTTTCTTTGCTTTAATCGTGATAGCTGCACCATGTTCGTCCGAACCGCACACATACACCACATCTTTATGATTCAAGCGCAAAAAGCGAACAAAAATATCACCCGGTATATAGGCTCCAGCCAAATGTCCGATATGCAAAGGACCATTTGCATACGGTAAGGCAGAAGTAATAGTATAGCGTTTTTTGGATAAAGTACTCAAGATATATCGTATTTTTAATGTTAATACTAAAGAAATAAATCGTAAAATTGTTTGCAAAGATAACTCAATTTGAGCTTAATAAATAGCTATCGAACAATATTCCGTTGGAATAGACATTTTTTTTTTGACACGATAATACAAATTTAAACATGAAGATCCCCCCATATCTACAGCCCGGTGATAAAGTAGCCGTTGTATGTCCGGCAAGCTATATAAAAGGAGATATTGAGATAGGCGTAAAAACCTTAGAAAGTTGGGGATTAACGGTTCAGATCGGCTCCTCTGTTACATCGCAATTTCATCAGTTTGCCGGTGAAGATAGCCTGCGTGCCAGCGATCTCCAGCAAGCGCTGGATAACCCTGAAATTAAAGCAATAATAGCTGGCCGGGGCGGATATGGTTCTGTTCGAATTATTGATAATTTGGACTTCAACCAATTCACAGCTAATCCGAAATGGCTGGTAGGCTTTAGTGACATTACCGTTATTCACAGTCACATTCAGCGTCAGTTTGGCATTCCTACCATCCATGGACAGATGGCAAAATCTTTCGCAGATTCAACTTTTGAAGCGCTTGAAACACTTAAAAACGCACTTTTTGGAAAACCTATGGATATCACGTACGCAAACAACGATTTTCCGAATCGTTCCGGAGAGAGCGAGGGTATTCTCATCGGAGGAAACTTAGCCATACTACAAAGTATCCTTGCTTCAGTGTCGGATGCCAAATACGATGGTAAGATTCTTTTTATTGAAGATGTGGGTGAATCTCATTATAATGTAGACCGCATGCTGTGGACATTAAAAAGAGCTGATAAATTCAACAATTTAAAAGGTCTTATTGTGGGAGGCTTTACGTCATTGCGGGATAGTGAGCCACCGTTTGGACAGCGTTTTGAGGAAATCATTATGGACAAGGTCAACGAATTCGATTTCCCTATCGCATTCGGATTCCCAGCAGGTCATATTACAGACAATAGGGCGTTAGTATTGGGGGGCAAAATAAAGCTTAATGTCGAGGGGACAAAAGTGTCTTTGACGTACCTATCTTAGTAATGGTGGCTCAAAAAACACCATTATCAGTCAATATCCAATTAATATTCTTTCAAATATTCACTATAAACGCAACGAAAAAATCAAAAGATATTACCAATATAATAAAATAAATCACAAAAAACAATATATAAAAATTATATTTACAAAAATATACATTATTTATTTTCATTTTAATATTGTCCTTACCTTAGCTTCGTAAATTATGACATATATGGAGCTACTAGAATTAGGAACAAAAAGTCCATCCATTGACATTACTCATTTGGGCCTATTATCGAATAAGATAAACTGGAACCTAGATCGAAGCACACTCACTCAACAAACACTGAAGCTTGGTCAAGGAAAATTAAACGATACAGGTGCATTATGTGTCAGTACCGGAAAATTTACCGGAAGATCCCCGAAAGATAAATTTATTGTAAAGGATTCATATACAGAAAACACGATCGATTGGGGAGATATCAACATTCCGATTTCAGAACACACCTTTGATCATCTCTATACCAAGATGATTGATTTCTTAACAAAAAAAGAAATTTGGATAAGAAATTGCTTTGCGGGAGCACATCCTGATTTCAGATTGAATGTGACAGTAATCAATACCACACCATGGGCAAATCTCTTTTGCAGTAATCTTTTTATTGTACCCACGGCAGAAGAAATACACAATTTTAAACAGGAATGGTTGATTCTTCAAATTCCAGAATTCCTAGCAGACCCTAACATAGACGGAACCAGACAAGAAAATTTCACAATCGTCAACTTCAGCAAAAAAATAATATTGATTGGGGGATCCGCATATACCGGAGAAATAAAAAAAGGGATATTCAGTGTATTGAACTTCATTCTTCCTTATCACCACAACGTTTTGCCCATGCACTGTTCGGCTAACGAAGGAAAAGCAGAAGACGTTGCTTTATTTTTTGGGCTCAGTGGTACTGGAAAAACTACGTTGTCGGCCGATTCAAATAGGTCACTTATCGGTGATGATGAACATGGTTGGGCCGATGGATCAATTTTCAACTTTGAAGGAGGGTGCTATGCCAAATGTATAGACCTCAGTGCCGAGAAAGAACCCGAAATATTTGCTGCTGTAAAAGAGCATACATTATTGGAAAACACTTCCTTTTTCCCTAATTCTAATATTGTTAACTATACAGACTCCAGTATCACCGAAAACACCCGCGCGGCGTATCCGATCGAATATATTACAAATGCGAAAAATCCCTCGTTAGGAGGAAATCCAAAGAACATATTCTTCTTGACCTGTGATGCATTCGGTATTTTACCGCCAATATCCAAATTAACGAAGGAACAGGCAATGTATCATTTTATATCGGGTTATACCGCTAAAGTAGCAGGGACGGAGATCGGCATAATAGAACCTCAAACAACATTTTCAGCGTGTTTTGGAAGAGTATTTTTGCCGCTACATCCCATAAAATATGCTGAACTTCTAGGCGAAAAGCTAGAGAAGCATCCCGATGTGAACGTATGGCTGATTAATACCGGATGGACAGGTGGACCTTACGGTATAGGAAAACGCATTAGCCTCAAATACACACGTGCTATGATAAACGCAGCAATAAATGGAGATCTGGATAAGGTAGAATATTTACCTCATGTGGTATTCGGTGTATTAAAACCTCAATCTTGTCCAGGTGTACCTAGTGAGTACCTTAATCCAAGAAACACATGGGAAAATACGGAGGCGTATGATCAACGCGCCTTATCACTCGCTCAATTGTTTGTAAATAACTTCAAACAATTTGAAGATAGGGCTAGCGATGAGATTCTATCCGCAGCTCCAAAAACAGTACTATAAAAAAGGGTTGGTTTTTAAAAACCAACCCTTTTTAAAAGACCTTGCTATGCCAACTATCTTGAAAAGGAATCTCCCAATTGGACTCCAGTTCAGATGCATTCGTCAGAATATTGTTGAACACGATAGTTTGCGAATGAACTATTCCCGATTTGATCAATTCTTCAAAAACGGAACGATCCACCAATTGAATCGCATGTGCCTCGTCGCGATAGGCTATCTTTAATCTATCAAAGAAGTTAACGTTAAATTCCTCTTCCAGCGATTTTATAAAATGAACCGATTTATCTATGGAACAACCTGTTACCCCAGCCTGCTCTTCATCGACTTCAAGAATCAGAAATAAATTATGTTTTAGATACCCTTTTCCTGCCAAAGCACTGCCGTGAGCTGTCCAGGAAGAAATAAACGGCCCCACCCTTTCCATAATCTGAGCACTTTCATCTGGCGAAAGAATCCTATCCGTCTGATATATCCAAATCTTTTTCATTTTTAAAAGTTAAAAAGTTATAAGGTGATAAAGTTATAGAGCTAGAAAGTTAGGAAGACAACTAGCTAACTATAATACGGAGAAATCATCATATATACAATTACCCCGGTAACCGCTACATAAAGCCACATCGGATACGTGATCCGTGCTAATTTTTTATGCCTTTCATAAGCACCTGCTATCCCTCTTACAAAAGTAAACAAAACAAAAGGGATAATAATTATGGATAGTAAGATATGTGTTATCAATATAAAGAAATACACATACCGAATAAAACCCTCGCCTCCATAAGAGGTAGAATCCGACGTCATGTGGTAAGCTACATACATGATCAGGAATAGAGACGAACAAACCATACAAAGCTTAATCAATCCCTCATGTAATTTAACGTTGCCTTTTTTTATGGCTGATATGGCCCATACCAAGAGTACTGCCGTCAAGCCATTAATAGATGCGTAAATAGGAGGCAAGAAAGAAAGTGGTTCCACATCATATCCCAACTTTCTTAAGTTGACGCCAAATAGGGCCGCTACTGCCAATGGAATTACAATCGATAAGGTCCAAATCCAGCCCTTATATTTCTTTTCTTCTTCTGTCATTGCCATTTTTATCTCTTCTCTACTTTTAATGGGTTATTTCTTATTTCCTCTACCAATTGAAGCTTTATTTCGTCTTCTAGCCTGTCCACCTCTGTTTTGAGGTTTATGTCGTAAAAACCTCTTATGCGACGTTGTGAATCTATCAACAGGTAATTATTACTGATGACAAACGCATTCGTATCAGCTGGGTTTCGCATGGCATCAATCAACATTTCCTCACGTGCATATCTCAACATATCAGTATGAGAGGCACTCACTGCATTCCAATATTTACCAATCAATGTATCATAAGGTCGCACATAATTTTTCAAACTTTCGGGATTGTCCTGCGGATCCACAGAAACAGACAGCAGCCGCAAGGAAGAATTATTTTTAAACCTATTCGCAATAGCATAAAGATTATCCATCATGCCGCGAGACAATGTCGTATCCTTAGTATAAAAAAGATGCACTACCGTAATCACGGTATCCGACGCCAAAAAATGTATAGAATCGCCTTCGCTATTTATAAAATCGATGGGGGCTAACTGATGATAAGTTGTGTCCGGAATCTCTCTTCCCATTTTTCTATTCATCTTTCCAGAAAGCGACTTTTCGCCATAGATGGGCAACTTTACGTATTCATTAGACCCGATACGATTGAGCAATAAATATAAAAATCCTGGCACCAATAAAACAATGGCCAGGATAATTACTTTTGAAAAGTTCCTTTTTTGAGTAGTATTACTCATTCAGTCTATTTATTTGGATACAGTGGATGATCTTGAAACGCACCTAACAAAAAGTCACCTTCAATTAACATCAGTACAATAAAATAGATAATAAAAAGAAATACTATCGAACAACAGACTATAAAACTGGATTTCTCAAACTTTAAGTGCATGAAGAACGCAACAATATAGAATGCCTTCACTAATGTAAGAATGATGTAGATTACAGTTACTAAAGTTCCCTTTTGTAGGATTCCCCAATGGTGAACGAAGCCCAATGCAATTAAAAACTCTAATGCTGTTAATGCCAACAGTACAAAGAATACAGACCAAATTCTTTTTTTGTCCATTCCATCCTCATGCGCGTGCGCATCATGTGTAGCAATATGATCGTGATTAGCCATCTTTTTTAGTATTAAGTATTGAGTATTAAATATCGAGTATTCTTAGCCGATACTCCATACAACACCTATTTTTTTTAATTTTTACCTTTTATTATATTTTACAAGTTAGATTAGGTAGAAGAAAGTAAATACAAATACCCACACTAAATCCACAAAGTGCCAGTACAAACCAACTTTTTCGACCATCAAATACGTACCTCTTCTTTCAAATGTATTATTGAGTGTCATACTCAAAATAATTATATTTAAAAGGATACCGATAGACACGTGGAATCCGTGAAACCCGGTAATGGTAAAGAACAAGTTCGAAAATTGCAATGCTGCGGTATACGATATATCATTTGTGAAATAAGGTCGCAATGCGTCTGCTATAGCAAGATCTCCATCTAAACCCGTTGCCGGATTGCGTCCAAACCAAAATCCCTGATGATGTAAGTGAGTCCATTCGATAGCCTGACAGCCAACAAACAACAAACCTCCTAAAATCGTCCATAACATCCATTTAACAACCTCATGTTTGGAATTACGATGTCCTGCTTCTACCGCTAACACCATAGTTACCGAAGACATAATCAAGATAAAGGTCATGATACCTACGAACACCAAAGGTTGTCCGGATTCGGCAATGCCCGGAATAGATTGGAACACTTTATCCGCATCAATCCATGTAGGTTGTGCAAATTTCTGCGCGCCATAATAAATTAGGAAGGCAGAAAATGTAAATGCGTCCGACACTAAGAAAAACCACATCATGATTTTTCCATACTCTAGGTTCCAAGGAGACTTGCCACCGTTCCACGGTCCGTCTTTTACCTTATCCAATTGCGATACAGTTGTACTCATTGTTTACTATTATTGATTCAAAAGTAAGAAAACATAAATATAAATCCATAAAAGATCTAGAAAATGCCAAAAAATTGCGCCCAGATCCATCCGAAAAACATTGTAATCATGTGCTATGGGCTTCACAGCTCCAATATAACACCGCAATAAAACAATGATTCCCGCTATAATGTGTGCTAAGTGCAATCCTGTAAATATGTATATAAAAGATTGCGAAGCATTATTGTTAATAAAATAAATCCCTCTCTCGGTCAGAATTCCCCATGCTTTCAATTGCAGCACAAAAAAAACAAGTCCCAAAGCCAAAGTAAATATCAGCAAAGATTTCTGTCTAACCAAGTTACCCGTCTTTGCAGCCTGAAAAGCGAAATGTATAGTCACACTACTCAAGATAATTGCTACCGTACTATATATAAATGCATGTGGCAAAATAGTCTTGATACCTTTATCAACGCCACTCGCTGTGTATACAATGAACCCACTAGACAAAGCAGCAAACATCATAAACATACCTATCAAGCCTAACCAAAGACTAAACTTCTTTGCCTTTCGTGTACGTAATAAATCAGCTATTACCAATTCTTTGTTTTCCATCAATTTTATTATAAAGGAATAAAGTCAAATAACAGTATAAATTGCGTTAATGGCAAATACAAAAACGATGTATACATTACTCTCTTTGCAGAAGCATCCGTCTTTTCGATCATATGCTTATATCCATACCATGTAAAAAGAAGTCCGCCGATTACCGACACAATGGTAAATACCCAACCTCCAAAGCCATAATACATCGGCAAAAATCCAGCAGGCACCATCAACAAGCTTGAAAAGAAAATCATAAAAGCAGATATGTTATCTTTCTTTGTTGTAGGTAGCAAATGAATACCAGCATTACTATAATCTTCTTCTGCTACCCATGCAATAGCCCAAAAGTGCGGAAATTGCCATAAAAACTGAATGCCAAATAACACCAACGGGATAATAACAATCGCTGCCTCGCTTACTTCGGCGTATGCCAATCCGAATCCTGCAGACTGAAATGCAGCATAATAACCGATCAATGGGGGTAATGCTCCCGGAAATGCACCTACAAAAACTGCAATAGGTGATTTCTGTTTTAATGGAGTATACACAAAGGCATATAGAAATATTGAAAAAACAGATAATAAGCCCGCAACAAAATTTAACTGTACCAATACCAACGTGCCCGTTATGCCCATTAAAAGACTAAGTACCAAAGCTTGCCCCGTATTCATCCGACCCGAGGGTAACGGACGATCCATCGTTCTTTTCATCAGCCTGTCTATATCCTTCTCAATGATCTCGTTAAAACCATTTGCTGCACCGGTAACCAAGAACCCACCGATTGTAAGCATAAGCCAATTGAACCACATAATATCACCCTGTTGCTTCGCTCCTATCAAGAATGAGATAGATGCAGAAAAAACAACAGTTAACGTCAAACGCAATTTAACTAGTTTGTTAAAATCTGAAATAAAAGCTTTCATTTAATACGACATCTCCAAAATCTACCTAACCTATCTTTTCAATTTTGTCATCAGAAGCATTAAATAATATTGTGCTCCGAAAAACAAACTAGCAATTACTAAATGTGTTGTCTGCGCAAATGCGGGCACATTAAAATGAGCCATAATAAGACCTGACAACATTTGTAAACATACCAAGAACAACACAATCCAAGCATATTTACTTTGTAATGATAGGCGACTAAATCTATTCTTCACTAAAAAGAAAAACAGAATTGTAACCGCCAATGTGATATAAGAAAGAATACGATGAACATCATAATTCCGTCCGATAGCATCGATCCACTCCGATCTTGATACGCCTTGATCATTCAAATGATCTATCATTTCTCTCACTTCTGTACCATATACCACTTGAACCAATGTAATGACAATAGAAATGACAGCTACAACTTTAACACTAGCATACTGATAATTCACCAATATGGTTTTGTTTCTTAGTGTCGTTGCCATATAAAACGTATAAATACTTATCGCAACTATAATCAACGCCAACAACATGTGTACAGTAATAATCCAAGGCATCAAATTTGTGGAAACGACTATAGAGCCTAACCAAGCCTGTATAACTACTGCAAAAAGATTAAGAACGCTCCATATCAATATGGATGGCTTCGTTTTTATATAAGTAAATGAAAAAAGAGCACAAAACAGAAGGCAAAAACCAGCAATAACTCCTGCAAGCCGATTAATATATTCGGTCCAAGTCTTGGCAGCATTAAACTCTTCGTGAATTAATATCGACTTATCATTCCGAATCCGATCAGCCATCTCCGCAGAACCAAAGAAATCCACCATCTTTGCAAAACGTTGATTCTTAGCAGCCCTTCCGGCAATGTATTCCTCTTCATAACCCTCGGGCAATTGAGAAACATCGCTGGGAGGAATGACCTGATTGAAACATTTAGGCCAATCCGGACATCCCATCCCGGAACCTGTACTTCTTACTATCCCACCCGCTGTGATCACGAGAAATAAGACAATGATCGTAACCCTGTTTATTTTGACAAATCGCTTCTCACTACTAGGGTACATACCTTCTTTTGCTTTATTTCTTACTCTTCTACCGATCTATTATTTTCCTTATTCCATTCTCTTTGTATTGCAATAGCCTCTTCATCGCCTTCGAAATCGTGATACGAATTAGAGCTCATCGTCTGAGAATATGGTACGACCTGAGAGATAAAATCCTCATCGTGACCTGGTTTACTATAGTCGTATGGCCAACGGTGTACGGCAGGAATTTCACCAGGCCAGTTTCCATGAATATGCTCTACCGGTGTAGTCCATTCTAATGTATTTGACTTCCATGGATTTTGTGTCGCCTTTTTACCTCTCCAAATCGATCCGAAGAAATTAACCAAAAATGCAACCTGTCCTAAACCAGCAACAATAGCAGCCCAGGTAACAAGAATATTAACTGAAACCCATTTTTCCATAAATGGAAATTCGGTGAACGCGTAATAACGACGAGGCACACCATCAATACCCATGAAGTGCATCGGGAAGAATACCAAATAAGCCCCCAGGAATGTTAACCAAAAATGCAGATATCCCAATTTTGTATTCATCATACGACCAAACATCTTAGGATACCAGTGATATACCCCACACAGCATACCAAAGATTGATGCCGACCCCATTACCAAGTGAAAGTGGGCAACGACAAAATACGTATCGTGTAAATTAATATCTAAGGCTGCATTACCCAAGAAAATACCGGTAACACCACCCGACACAAAAAACGAAACCATACCGATTGCAAACAGCATAGCAGGTGTAAAACGAATATTACCTCTCCATAATGTAGCAATATAGTTAAACGCCTTAACCGCCGAAGGAACCGCTATAATCAAGGTCGTAATCATAAACACACCACCTAAGAATGGATTCATACCTGTTACAAACATGTGGTGTCCCCATACGATAAATGATAAAACGGTAATACCGACTAACGAATAAACCATCGCGTGATAACCGAAGATCGGCTTACGGGAGTTTGTAGAAATCACTTCAGACGTTAAACCTAAAGCAGGCATAACGACAATATATACCTCTGGGTGACCCAAGAACCAAAATAAGTGTTGGAATAAAATAGGTGACCCACCTTCATTCGGTAGAATCTGTCCTTGAACGACTAAATCAGACAAGTAAAATGATGTACCGAATGAACGATCAAAAATCAATAATACAACAGCAGATACTAAGACAGGGAATGATAACAAACCTACAATAGCTGTTAAGAAAAACGACCAGATAGTTAGTGGCATTCTCCACAAGTCCATCCCTTTTGTACGCATATTCAATATTGTACTGATGTAGTTAACCCCACCCAATACCTGCGAAGCAATAAACAAGGTCATACTGATCAACCACAATGTCATCCCCATTCCGGATCCCGAAATAGAAGTCGGAACAGCAGACAACGGCGGATAAATAGTCCATCCTGCTGATGCAGGTCCACTTTCTACGAAGAAAGAGCCGATCATGATAACACAGGCCACAAAGAAGAACCAATAAGATAACATGTTCATCAGTGGAGACGCCATATCACGTGCACCGATTTGATAGGGAATCAACAAGTTACTGAACGTACCAGATAAACCCGCGGTTAATACAAAGAAAACCATCATTGTACCGTGAATGGTAACTAGGGAAAGAAAAAACTCCGGCTTAATACGACCACCTTCAGCCCACTTACCTAAAAACACTTCCAAAATAGGAAAATCCTTATCTGGCCATGCTAATTGAATACGAAACAATATAGATAACAACATGGCAAAAACTGCCATAATAATACCTGTGATCAAGAATTGCTTAGCAATCATCTTATGATCTTGGCTAAATATATACTTAGTCAAGAATGTCTCATGATGGTGATCATGTGAACCGTGATGTGCTGCGTCGTGCGATATAACTGTACTAGACATATTCTATTGTAAAAAATCTTTGTTCTATTAATTTAATGAAGCCGTAGTGATACCCTCAATTTCTATATTTTGCTGTGCAAATTCCTTTTGCAAATCTTCCGTAAAATATTTGCCCTGTGTGCTCAACCATTGCTTATACTCAGCTTCGGTGACAACCACAACTTTCTTTTGCATGTTATAATGAGCTGACCCACAAATTTTATTACACAACATGACATAGTCATATTTCGGATCATTCATACGATCCCGCATTTCTTCTGTAGTGACCGTTGGTGTGAATTGGAAATAATTAGTCATACCCGGTACCGCATTAATCTGAACACGAAAATCCGGAATATAAAACGAGTGAATAATATCTTTAGAAATGATGTGGAAACGTACTGATCTTCCAACTGGTAATACAATATGTTCACCGGAAATATCATCCCAAGAATTCTTATCGTTAAAATCAATACCATAAGGATTCTCCGCCGTCGTCAATTTATAATTACGTTTACCCATTTCACCATCAGTTCCCGGGTACCTCACGCGCCACATGAATTGCTCGCCTAAGACCTCCACCTGAAGTGCTGATTTCTGCAGGTCTTCCGGAATACTCGTAATGGATCTCCAAGTAAAAAAACCAAACAATACCAATACCGTCAACACAATAGCAGGTACAACAGTCCATATTTTTTCAACGGTATCGTTATGTGGATAAAAATATGCCTTACGGTTGGCACGCATTCGATAGATATAGGCGAATGATAATAACAAAATATGCACAACAATCATGACAAAAGTCGTAATAACTAATGTAATGATAAACATGGTATCGATCTTTTCACCATGCTCTGTAACCGCGTCTCTCCAAGACCAATCTCCCCATACGGTATATGAATAGTACACTCCCCACAAGAAAAAGATTAAAAACAGCAACAATAGCACCGCTTGCAAGGTATTATTTGCGAGCGGGTTATATTTACCATTCATTTTACGGGTTAATTCGTAGATGGAAATAACCTTACCGATTACGGCTATAACCGTACAGATAACCAAGAATAATAAAACATAATAGAAAAAGTCTTTATAAACTTGTGGATCTATTTGTTTCAACTCTACTGCAGCCGTACCTGTGCTAACCACCTCGCTTGTTGATGAGGCAGCAATTACCGTATCAGCCTCAACTGCTTCAACACCTACTGACACGGATGTCTCCTCAACTGCTATAGTATCCACTACAACAGCATCTTGTTGATAAGCTAAAACGGGTGCAGCAAAAAATAAGCTGATTAGTAGTAGACAACCCAATATGGATTTGAATCTGTTATTTATTTTTAACTTCATGTCTTAAAAACGTTTGAACGTAACTCCTTTTTCTTGCTATTAAATTTGGTGATGTAAACTTTCATCTAAGAACGGATGATTCTTGGCTGCCAACGGATGTTTGCTTAATTTATTCATCACTAAGAAGATAAAAATCCCCATAAACCCTATAGCTGTACCTACTTCAATGAATCCAAACCCTCTGTGTGTTTCCACCGTACCTGGCATGATCATAATGTAATAGTCTAACCAGTGTCCTAATAATAATAGAATACATACGCACATCATCACATTAAGTCTACGTTTTGCATCCCTATCTACCAATAATAGCAAAGGAGCCACAAAGTTAATGATTATATTGATCCAAAACCACGGTTTGTATTCCGGCTCCCAACGTTTGTAAAAATACACTGTTTCTTCAGGAATGTTCGCGTACCAAATCAACATAAATTGTGCGAACCATACGTAAGTCCAAAATATAGAGAATCCGAAAATCAATTTACCTAAATCGTGTAGATGATTTTCATTAACCCAAGACATATAACCGCCTTTCTTCAAAAAGATCAAGATCAGCGCAATCACACACAGCCCACTTACCCACATTGCGGCAAAATTGTACCAACCAAACATCGTAGAGAACCAATGTGCCTCTAACGACATAATCGTATCAAATGACCAAATCGGTGTTGTGAAACCAAATATGACTAAAAATATAGCCGACAATTTAAAGCTCTGTTTGTATGATTTTAAACCTCCTGCCAAATCTTCATTGTAAGAAAGTTTAGCCAATATGACAGCAAATATACTGTATAAGCCCATGAAAATAATCTGACGAGCCAAAAACCAAGGCATATTTAAATAACTTGCTTTACCTGCGACCAAAGCATCATAATTAGGACTGTTTGGATCGATCAATCCTTCTGCATGCCAATGATGATACAAATTATGTGTCGATAAGCCTAAGGCTATAATAATAAACAATATAATAGAGGCTATCGGCAAAATGCTTGCCATTGCCTGAGGAATACGGATTAATCCGGCAGACCATCCTGACTGAGTTACCATTTGCAATGCTACGAAGAAAGCTCCCGCAGCACACACGCAAGTAAAATAATAACCCATCAATAAAAGGTTAGCATAAGTGCGCTCAACTATGATGTGATCACTAGATAACACACCCAGTGCGACTGCAACAATTCCCACAACGATAGCAACTAAACTGAGTACCTTCGCGGTACCTGCAAATTTATATTGCTCGCTGAAATTATAATCGTGATGATGACTGTGAGTTCCCATTTATAAAATCGATGTTAGATTATTTTTTTTGTAATTCTTGTACGTACATTACTACTTTCCAGCGTTCCTCTGGATTCAATTGAGAGGCATGAGATCCCATGGCATTCAATCCGTAATAAATAGTATGATAAATTTTCCCTGCTGTCAAATCACTCATAGCACCTCCTCTGGAAGATACCGATCCGGTAGACTTAGCATAGGACGGTGGCGGAGGAAAATTCTCTAATTGACGTTTACCTCTTGAGTCTTCCACAAAACGATCCTTCGTAATCGCACCGTCTCCTTTACCATCAGCACCATGACACATTGCACAGTTTACTAAAAACAAATGCTCCCCTTGTGCCAAGTTTTCTTTTGTTGCTGCTAAAGGGTTCGTTAGTTCAACCCCTGCTCGTTGATAATCTTCCAGCGTATTTGCAAATTCAAACCGTTCAAAACCAATCGGTGTAGTTCCGGCAGGTGGAGTTTGTGCAGTCTGGTTATTTTTAAAATTATTATTTGGCTGATCCGGATTGTAAGCAATCGGGTCATACATATTGCGCGAAAATTCCCAACCTGCGTCGCGTGTAGTCCCATCGCCACAGGCAGAAACAACTGCTGCTAATGCGACAGCTACACATACAGTTCCAAGAAAATTCTTCTTATTCATAACTAACATATTTTCTGTCATTGTATTTAACTTCTACTGCTCCAGCTTCCTTCAACAAATTATCTATCAAAGCATGGTCCGCATTTTCATTCGCATCTATCGCTATAATAAAACGATCATCCGTTGCTCTTAAATCCATTACACGAGGTGTACGTCCGGGAAATAGATGATTACGGAAGAAAAAAGTCGCCACCATACCCAAAGCACACAGTAAGATGGTTACCTCAAATGTAACCGGCACAAAGTTTGGCAACGGCAATGATGGTTTACCACCAATATTCATCGGCCAATCGTAAGCCATAGTATAATATAGCAAGCTAAATCCCAACACGGTACCTGTAGCTCCGAAAATAAAAGCAGCGATAGGTAAACGTGAAGGCTTAACGCCCAATTTTGCTTCTATGCCGTGTATAGGCATAGGCGTAAAACAGTCATATATGCTAATATTACTAGCTTGTAACTTGTCAATCCCATGCATCATTTCATCTGGATCGGCAAAACTACCTAATATATATTTTGTATTGCTCATTGCTTATTAATTTCTAACGTCTAATGCCTTAATATCTTCCTCTGTAACAGAATCGTATTTACCCAAAGATTTTTTGAAAAACTCCACTTGTTCATCAGAAAATGCGCCTTCCTGAACCAATTTAGTTTTTTGCTGTAAACTTGAGCTTTTCAACAATAATTTAACCTCTGCAATTGCAATACCTGGTAAGAAACGCAAGAACAACAAGAACAAAGTAAAGAATAAACCAATCGATCCCACGAATATACCTACGTCAGTCCATGTTGGATAGAACATCGCCCACGAAGAAGGTAAGTAATCACGGTGTAATGAAGTCACGATAATGACGAAACGTTCGAACCACATACCAATATTTACGACGATAGACAACACCCATGAAATCGGAATACTTGTACGGATCTTTTTAAACCAAAACAACTGTGGTGAAATTACGTTACAGGTCATCATCGCCCAATAAGCCCATGCGTAAGGACCAGCAATACGGTTTGCAAATGCATATTGTTCATATTCCGAACCTGAATACCATGCAATGAATAATTCCGTTAAGTAAGCTACCCCAACGATGGATCCCGTTACCATGATAATCTTATTCATCGATTCAATGTGGAACATCGTGATGTAGTCCTCAAAGTTTAATACCTTACGCAGGATCAACAATAACGTTTGTACCATCGCAAAACCGGAGAAAATCGCCCCTGCAACAAAGTATGGAGGGAAGATCGTCGTGTGCCAACCCGGAATTACCGACGTTGCAAAGTCCATCGATACAATCGTGTGTACCGAAAGTACTAATGGCGTAGAAATACCTGCTAAAACCAGTGATACAATCTCAAAACGTTGCCAAGTCTTCACAGAACCATTCCATCCGAATGAAAAAATAGAATATATTTTCTGTTTAAGACCTGTAGCACGGTCACGTACTGAAGCGATATCCGGCAACAAACCGCAATACCAAAACACCAAGGATACGGTAAAGTATGTTGAGATGGCAAATGCATCCCATACTAATGGAGAGTTAAAGTTAACCCACAATGAACCAAATTGATTCGGTAATGGAAAAATCCAATAAGCCAACCACGGACGTCCCATGTGCGCTACAACGTAAGTCGCTGCACAGATTACGGCAAAGATCGTCATTGCCTCCGCAGAACGGTTAATGGAGTTACGCCAGTTTTGGCGGAATAATAATAATACGGCTGAAATCAGTGTACCCGCGTGACCGATACCTACCCACCATACAAAGTCGGTGATATCCCAAGCCCAGCCTACTGTTTTATTCAGACCCCAAGCGCCGATACCAGTCCAGAAGGTGTATCCAACACTCACAACCCATAGCATTGCTCCGCAGACAGCTACAATAAATCCTATCCACCAAGCTTTGTTTGGTTTATTTTCAACCGGAAGCAAGATATCATCAGTCACTTTAGCATAAGTGATATTCTTGCCGGTTACTAATGGTTCTCTTAATATTGATTCGTTATGCGATGACATAGTTTTTTTATTTCAGATATTGAATAAAATTACGCTTCAAATGTATTTCTTACTTTAGTCATATAACCGATGTTCGGCTGAACATTGATTTCTTCCAATACGTAGTAAACACGCTCATTGCGTAGTGCTTTTGAAACTTCTGATTCCGGATCGTTTGCGTCACCGAAGATAATAGCATTTGCAGAACATGCTGCTTGACATGCCATTTTCACATCGCCATCTTTCAATTTACGATTTTCGATTTTCGCCTGCAATTTACCACCTTGAATACGTTGTATACACATTGAACATTTTTCCATCACCCCACGAGAACGTGTCGTTACGTCTGGGTTCAACACCAATTGTGTAAACTCGTTATTTAAGTAATTGTCGAAACGTGAATCATTCCAGTAGTTAAACCAGTTGAAACGACGCACTTTATATGGACAGTTGTTCGCACAGTAACGTGTACCGAAACAACGGTTGTAAGCCATGTGATTAAGACCTTCTGAAGAGTGAACAGTCGCCAATACCGGACAAACAGTTTCACATGGAGCATGCTCACAGTGTTGACACAACATCGGTTGGTGCACCACTGTTACATTTTCGAAATCTTGGATATCCGCGATCTCTTTCTCTTTTGTGAATTTAGTACCGTTTTCTTCGATCGTATAATAACGGTCAATACGTAACCAATGCATTTCACGACGACGGCGTACCTCGTCACGTCCTACAACCGGAATATTATTTTCCACGTTACAAGCTACGATACATGAACCACAACCTGTACACGCGTTCAAGTCAATCGCCATCACCCATTTGTGACCCGGTTGCTCAAATTTATTCCATAGATCATACGTTTTATGCGAATCTGCAAAACGACCTGACTCTGAATTCGGATCTTTTAAATATTTAGCGAAAGTAGTTTCGCGGATAATATTACGGCCTTCAATCGTATGATGTGTTTGTGTCTGTGCTAATTCGTAAGTACCGGCAGCTTTAGAAACTTTAGCTTGTGCAGCCAATTGTACAGTACCGTTTACCAAGCTTGCTAATGGGAAAGCATTCTTTCCAACTTCATTACCGGCTTTGCCTACTTTCGTGCGACCGTATCCCAATGCAACCGAAACCGTACGCATAGTCTGACCTGGTTGCAACACAACCGGTAGATCAATAGATTGACCATTTGCTTCGACAGTAACTTTACCGTTTTCGCCTAAGCCTAACTCTTCTGCAAATTTAGGATTAATGGCTGCGTAGTTATCCCAAGTTACTTTAGATACAGGATCAGGTAACTCTTGTAGATATGCGTTATTTGCATAACGTCCGTCACGCATTACAGTAGATTCATATAATTTTAATTCTACCTCTCCGGCAATTTTCTTGCTATCGCTTACGATAGCAGAAGCTACCGCATTCACATCTACATTAGCCGAATACGAAGAACCTGTGGCCGAACCTTTATATACGAAGCCAGCTTGCAACACATCTTTCCATACTTTACCCGTACCTGGAAGAATATTGGTTTCCCAATTCAATTTTACAAAGTCGTAAACAGAAGTTGTATCTCCAGCCCATACCAACAAGCTTTGCTCAGCTTGTCTGGTGTTGAATACCGGATTGATAGTAGGTTGTACTATTGTAAATAATCCTTCTTTGGCAGAAGCATCACCCCAAGATTCTAAGAATGTAGAAGCCGGCGCGATCGCTTTTAATTCCGACGCAGTTTCATCCGCACGATCAGCGAAAGACAAGCTAAAGTCTACCTTCGCTAAAGCAGCTTTCACATCAGCAACGTTGAAGTAATCGTAAATCGGATTGCTGTTCAAGAAAAATGCTACCCCTACCTGACCAGCCTTAGCCGCTGTCAAGAATTGTTGGAAAGCGGCATCTGAACCCTGATATTGTTTAGAATAATTATCTAAGTCAATAATTGCACCGTAAGCACCCAATAGTGTATTGATCGCATTGACTAATGCCTGCGTATTTACATCATTCGATCCCGCTACGACTACAGCTGCACCTTTTGCATTGGCTAATTCTTTAGCTGCTAATTTGATAGCAGTTTGCGCTTTTGCATTGGTCGTACCACCTGCTACGTTCTGACCGCTGATCTCATTATATAACGCGATTAAAACAGCACCTTCTTCCGACGGCTTAATAGCGATACGCACGTCAGCATTAGATCCTGTCATGCTCAATCCTGATTCGAACTGAATATGGCGTGACATTTTACCATTTTTCAATGATTTATAGTCACGGTTTTTAATATAATCTTGTGTATGTTCTTCACCTGCCAACCAAGATCCTAAGAAATCAGCTGCTACCGAAACCACAACTTGCGCATTCGCAAAATGGTACGAAGGAATTACCTCCTTACCAAATGAATTTCTATTCGCTTCGATAATACCACTATAGGAAATCGCATCAACCTGAATATGAGAAGTTGTAGGATATTTGGCCACCAATTTCGCTATCGCAGCTAAGGTTGTCGGTGAATTTACGGTATTCGAAACAATTGTAATCTGCTTTCCTGCAGCTGAAGCTTTGTCCAAAGACGCAATAACGGTACTGTCTAATTTAGACCATTCGACATCTTTACCCCCAATTTGTGGATTCTGTAATTTGGACATATCGTATAAATCCAAAACAGACGCGACTGTAGGCGCATCAGTTCCCTGATTTAAGCCAATTGCATTCGGATTAGCTTCAATCGAAATAGGACGACCTTCACGTGTCCTTACCAATACACTCTGTCCATTAAAAGAGGAAGCATAGAAATTAGGTATACCCGGTGTAACTTCTTCCGGCTTAATAACATAAGGCACCGCCTTATGAATAGGTGTACGATTACAAGCTGCCAATGTAACAGCTCCTAAACCGAATCCTAAAGCTTTTAAAAAGTCACGTCGTGGCGTTCTTGTACTTAAACCTGCTTCATTTAATACATCTTCTACAGGAATAGGTTCAGCAAACTCCCCCTTATTGCTTTCTACGAAAGCAGGAGTTTGATTTAACTCTTCTAAACCTTTCCAATATTTTTTATTGCTATCCATTTAAGCTGTATATAAGATTGCGTTTTCCTAATTAATTATTAATAGTGACATTTTCCACATTCCAGACCACCGATCATGGCTGCAGTCATTTTCTCACCCTTTTTCAATTTTTCGTGCGCTTCAATCAACTGATCGTAGTATGCATTATCCGCATTCACTTCAGTAGTCTTGTGACATTCCACACACCATTTCATCGTCAACGGAGAATATTGATACACCTCTTCCATAGTCTCTATCGGACCGTGACATGTTTGACATTCTACACCTGCCACAGAAACGTGTTGTGAGTGATTGAAATAAGCAAAGTCTGGAAGATTATGAATCCTCACCCATTCGATAGGTCTTGGATTATTACCGTATTCGCGTGTATCCGGATTAAAATCTACCGCACGGTATAATTTTGCGATCTCCGGAGAAAGCTCTCCATTATAGTGATCCGAGGCTGTTATGGTGTTATGACAGTTCATACACACGTTCGCTGAAGGGATTGAGGCATTCTTCGATTTAAATGCTCCCCCGTGACAGTATTGACAGTCGATTTGATTTACACCTGCGTGGATTTGATGCGAGAATTTAATCGGTTGTACAGGCTGATAACCTTCATGCACACCTATGTTCCACATGGTACGCCATCCTACTACCGCCAACAAAGCAACTAGCATTAACACCGCAAAACCTACCAGCTTTTTGTTTTTCAAAAATGCTTTTGCAAATTTTGCATTAGAACTTTCCACATGCGCCTCTTCGTGAGCCTGCGCTGCTTGAATAGCTGCTTGGTTACTAATAAGCACTTTTTCCAACGTACGGGTTACACGATTTAAAACAACCACAACACCGATTGCCAGAATCAGAATCGCCACCAAACCAAAGATCATGAAGCTATTAGCACCACTACTTTGCGCAGAACCGGCAGCAACCGGACTAGATGCCTTTTCCGCTAACTTAACTTCTTCATCTTGTACATAAGCGATAATACTTTTAATTTGGTCATCTGACAAATGCGTAAACGCAGTCATTGCCATTTTATTGTACTCATCGTAAATCGCGACAGCCGCAGCATCGCCAGCGTCAATCATTGCTTTAGAATTTTTGATCCAGCTAACCAACCACTCTTCAGAGTGTCTCTCTGACATCCCGGCTAAAGCAGGACCTGTTACTTTCTTGTCAATCTTGTGACACGTTGTACAATTTGCTTTAAAGAGGGCGGCACCTTCCTTTACATCCTGAGCATTTGATGTCATTGTAACGGCAAACAACAATACCAAACTGATCGATATTGACTTCGCAAGTCTTCCCAAAACGGATGAGATATTTCTCATATTTAGCACTTTATACTATTTATTTATGAATATAAAAATTACTTAACCTAATTGCTATGTGTAATTCTCCCACAAAACAATGCACAAAAGTATAACTATTTAGGTAATCAGTGACAATTTAATGACGCAAATTGTCAATTTAAATTCATTCTAAATAATTTAATTATACATCCATTTAAGCCATTAAAACCCTCCTAAGGAAATGTTTTATTGATATCTTATGCTAAGAAGAAATGAAAATTTTAAAAAATGACATCAGTAAAATCATGATATATTAAAAATCATTTTTACCATCTGCTATTATTCGTAATTTAGTATTTTATAGAATATTCCGATTTTGCGACAAACAAAACCTACGGTAAATATCTTATCTCATCACATGAGCGCTTTAGCCATTTATAAAAATCTGTTAAATAAATAATAATGCACATGAATTTGTTTATTTTTAATCTGATATTAGGATTAATATTAAGTACCTGCACGAATAGCCCTTCACAATCAGTACAACAACACATGAGCGATACGACAAAATACAACAAGTTAACACCAGAAGAAGAATACATAATTTTACATAAAGGGACAGAGAGGCCTTTTACGGGCGACCTAATAGACAACAAGAAAAAAGGCACGTATATATGTAAACGGTGTGATGCCCCCCTTTATCATTCAGAAGATAAATTTGAGTCACACTGTGGTTGGCCGAGTTTTGACGATGAAATTTCTGGCGCAGTACAACGCATAGCCGATGTCGATGGCAGAAGAACAGAAATACTTTGTAAAAAATGTGGAGGTCATTTAGGCCATGTATTTCTTGGGGAAGGTTTTACCGCAAAAAACACACGACACTGCGTAAATTCTCTTTCAATGAAATTCGTCCCTATCAAAGAAAAATAAGATAAGGACAATAACACTAGCTTCCGACTTTCAACTCACAAGGGATAACAATATGTTGACATCCTTTGCTTTTGCCATTGATTTCGGAAATTAATATCTGTATAATATGATCTGAGATACCCTTTATATCTTGTGCCAGCGATATCACGGGAGTTTGAAATAGCGAAAAGACTACATGGTCATCAAAAGACACTATTTTATCTATACTTAACTTATACTTTTTAATTGCTTTGAGTCCGGCTATTGCAATATAATTCGTTGCAAAGAAAACGGCATCTAACTTGTTATCGACAATAAAATCACGTACCAGATCAATCGTTACCTCGGCAGGTTGGTCAACTTGAAGTTTCTTAATGACCGCATCCCTACCCAGCTCATCCATAGCCTGCATATAACCATCCAAACGACTACGCATCTGTGTTTGTGCAGAATTGATCGTAAGCATACCAACTTTTGTAGCCTTTAGATCCTCCAATAAGTATTTGGACCCCATATAAGCTCCTTGTTTATTCTCCGACACCACGTAATTGGTATCTAAATCTTCTAAAAAGCGATCAAATAGTACAACGGGGACATTATTTTTGAGTAAGTTACTAATCACTCCGGAAAGCCCTTCAGTAGGTGCAATGATAAAGCCATCAATCTGTCTGTCATGAAAAAGCTGAATAAGCTCCTTAGCCCTATTCACATCGTTATTCATACTACAATATAAAATATGGTATCCATGATCGTACGCTTTCTGCTCAATCTGCTTCGCGATATTTGCAAAAAAAATATTGGAAATATCCTCTACAAGCAGCCCTAATGTTTTTGATTTACCTGTGCGAAGGCTTTTAGCTAACTGATTAGGTTTATACCCTACGTTCTTCACATATTCCAATACTCGACGTGTCAACGCATCGCTTATTCTTTTTTCTTTCGCTTTATCGTTCAATATAAATGAAACAGTTGTGACGGATATCCCTAGATTTTTGGCTATATCGCTAATAGACAATCTTTTTTTCATGAATGAAGGTGTATTTGTAACCACGGTAATTTAACAAGGCACAATCTACTAAAATTTAACAATAATTTTAGCTAAAATATATTTTTATATTTTACTAAAAGGTTTTATCTTTCCCTACTTTAGTTACGCACACATTACAATAATCCGTTGTGCATTACTTTTTATTTTGTCATCCTGGCGCTAGGAATTGCGAAGCAATCATGCCACAGTTAAATGTAAATACATGTGAATAACGATCTAAAAGCTAATTTAACAAGACTTTAGACACTTATTCGTTAGCGTTCATTCTTAAAGGCACTCATGAACTTGCTACGCTCGGCTTAGCAAGCCTTACGATGACATTCAAAACACATTATGATATCATAATGCACAACGGATTACGACACTATTTTTCAGATGATTAGATTAAAAAAAATATCTCTTACTTTGTTTATATGCGGCCTGATCAGCTACACCGCCATCGCACAAGTACCATACACCCAGTATGTAGATCCGTTTATAGGTACAGGTGGCCACGGCCATACATATCCTGGAGCTACAGCTCCGTTTTCCTTGGTACAGCTATCACCGGATAATGGCAAAAATGGCTGGGACTGGGTCAGCGGTTATCATATATCTTCCGATTCGATTGCCGGATTCAGTCACATGCACTTGAGCGGAACAGGTATTGGCGATTGGCTAGACATTGCCGTAATGCCAATGTTAGCTCCTATTTCACAAGAAAAAATAGATACACGTCAAAAATTCTCTCACAAGCACGAAAAAGCAAGCCCTGGATATTATGAAGTCAAATTCGACAACGGTATTCAAACAAAGTTAACAAGCACCGAACGCGTAGGATTCCATGAGTACATATTCCCGTCCAACACGAACTCGCCTACAATAAGGATTGATCTAGGACATTCCTACAATTGGGATGCTCCGATATCGACACGTCTAGAAATCATCAACGATAGTACCATTATAGGTCACCGATATTCGTATGGTTGGGCGAACAGACAACATATTTACTTTGCGCTACGAACCTCACAACCCATAGCTGATTACCTCCTCAACGGCACTAAAACACCTCCATTCGATCCCGTTATTGAAATGACAAACAACAGTTCAAAAGGTGGACCGAAATCCGTAAATGCTCAACTAATATTTAATGCGTTATCCAATATAAAAATTAAGGTTGCTTTGTCAACAACAAATACAAGCAAGGCACTTGCCGCACTTCAGGAAATACCGCATTGGAATTTTGATCAGGTGCAATATGACGCCAACGCTAAATGGGAAAAAGAATTAGCAAAAATAAAAGTAGAAACCAAGGATGAAAATCTAAAACGTGTATTTTACTCTGCATTGTACCATACCGCGATATCCCCAACACTATATTCAGACGAAGATGGCGAATACAAAAATTACAAAGGTGACGTACTTCGCATGCCAAATGGGGCCCAACGCTATACTTTATTTTCACTTTGGGACACCTTTCGCGCATTGAAACCACTATTTACCATTACACAACCCGAAAAATATAGCGACATATTAAATAGCATGCTTTCCTTCTACGATGAGAACGGACTATTGCCGGTATGGGATTTAAGCACATTCGAAACCAATACCATGACCGGCTATCACGCTATCCCCGTTTTAGCAGATGCCATTCTTAAAAACTGGCCGGGAGTAGATGCGGAACGTGCCTACCAAGCCATGCGTGCAAGCGCTTTTCAACAAATACGTGAGGTTCCGGCTTATATTGAATATGGTTATGTACCCCAGGATGTCAACGGCGGCAGTGTAACCAAAACATTGGAATATGCCTTCGACGATTATTGCATTTCATTAGTAGCCCAAAAGCTTGGAAAACACGAAGATTACCAACTTTTTACCAAACGGGCAAAAAGTTATACGCATCACTTTGATCCACAATCCGGATTTATGCGGGCCAAGTTCAAAAACGGCAAATTTGTCGAACCATTTGATCCATTTTATTCTGAGCACGACTTTGACAAGAGTCAATATATTGAGGGAAATGCCTGGCAACATTCATTTTTTGTACCACACGACATTAGAGGGTTGGCTAAATTATTTCCAAAGAAGAACGGATTGAATAATATGCTTGATGCACTGTTTTCCGCACCTTCCTATATGACCGGCGAAAACCAATCACCCGACGCCAGCGGATTCATTGGCCAGTATGCCCATGGAAACGAACCCAGCCATCATATTGCCTATATGTATAGCTACATTGGGGAAGCATGGAAAACACAGGAAAAAATCCGGCAAATCGTGGATTCTATGTATCACGATCGTCCAGATGGCTATGCTGGTAACGAAGATGCCGGACAAATGAGCGCTTGGGCAGTATGGTCAATGATGGGCCTATATCCCGCTTCTCCGGTAGGCGGCGAATATGTATTCGGCAGTCCATCACTAGATAAAGCTACGATTACCATGCCGAATAACAAACTATTCACCATAGTAGCAAACAACAATTCGTCCAAAAATAGCTACATTAAATCCATTACGCTCAATGGCAGGCCTTACCACAAAATTTTCATTACACACGATGAAATGCTCAAGGGAGGTGAATTGGTTTTTGAGATGTCTAACAAGCCGAATAAAAAGTTAGGAAGAAACAAAGCAAGCTGGCCTACATCAATGGAGAATTAAACAGAAAAGCAGCGACGAAATGTCGCCTTTTTCTACTAACATTAAAAAGGTACATTTATTGCTAACAATTATAAAAGGAGACACATAAAATGGCTGATTTAAATAACATAAAAATACAAGACATGCCCGGAGATAATGAGGGCACGGACTTCTACGAAAATTTTAGACAAAAATTGATCGATGTAGAAACATTCCCTTCCCTATATGTTTTCAAATTTATAGCACCAGCGTCAATCGAAACAAAGCAACAAATAGAAAAACTTTTTGATCACCCCAGCACGAAAATTTCTACCAAAGATTCCAAAACCGGAAAATACAACTCATTTACCATTGAAACTTTCGTCAACACAGCCGATCAAGTAATCGCCTATTATAAAGCGGTTGCTAAAATAGATCGTGTAATTATGTTATAAAGAAAGGAGCCGACTCTCATAGCTGAGAGTCGGCTCCTTTCTTTTAATCAACCTTTAATTATTAAGCTTCTACCTCTTCAGGGGCAAACTCTTCATACAATGTAGAAAATGATTCATAATCATCATCTCCATTTGGCGTAAACACTCTAATTTTTTGTTCTTCAATAAATTGAAGAACATCGGTATTGATATCACTATCATTGATGACAGCTACATCAGTATAAGTCAAAGCACCTTTATACAAATCGACATAGCTACCCGAACCGTAGACTGCAGTATCTTCTGCATGTACATCTTCCTGTGTAGGCATTTCGCTATATTTTGCACTCAATGTATCTGCACCAAAGTCCTCCTTGTATAGAGAATAAAACACTTTCGCATCTTTAAATGTCGGGTCTTCGTGGTACACCTTTTTCAAGTATAAGGGCACCATAGCTGAAAACCAACCATGACAGTGTACTACATCAGGAGACCACCCCAGCTTCTTCACTGTCTCCAACACACCTTTTCCAAAAAATAACGAACGCTCGTTATTATCATCAAAAAATTTACCGCTTTCATCGCGGAAAACCTTTTTACGCTGGAAATACTCTTCATTATCCAGAAAATAAACCTGCATACGTGCAGCTGGTAATGAAGCTACCTTAATAATCAATGGATTATCATTATTGTCTACCACAATATTCATTCCCGACAACCTTATCACCTCGTGAAGACGATTTCTGCGCTCATTAATATTACCAAAGCGAGGCATTAAAATACGGATTTCAAATCCCTTTTCCTGCATGGCTTGAGGTAACTGACGTGTAATTTCAGAAATTTTACTTATTTCAAGGAAAGGCGACATCTCGTGGGTAATAAACAATATTTTCGTTTTTGCCATCTCCAATTGCTTTTTTTATTAATAGAATATAAAAATCAGTAGCACAAAGGTACGTAAATTATCTGGATTTTACAATTTATTAAAAACCATGGTTTTATAATTACAAAATTATTATGCAACTTTACTTCCATTTTTAGAATTAGAAATACGTGCAAATTTTCAACACAAAAAGCAGTCTTCAACATTATCTTCAACATATCCGTGAAGATCGTAAAACCATTACTTTAGTCCCTACTATGGGCGCATTACACGAAGGGCATCTGTCTCTTATCCGACAGGCCGGGCAATCAGGTGATATTACCGTATGTAGTATTTTTGTCAATCCAACCCAATTTAATGACCCAAAAGATCTGGAGAAATACCCCAGACCACTGGGAAATGACATCGCTTTATTGGAATCGACTTCCTGTGATGTGTTATTTTTGCCCTCGGTCGAAGAAATGTATCCCGATCCCGATGAAAATTGGCACCTAGACTTGGGAAATCTGGAAACGATTTGGGAAGGCGAACACCGCCCCGGACACTTTCAGGGTGTAACACAGATCGTATATAAGCTATTTAACTTGGTAAAGCCCGATTTCGCATGCTTTGGTCAAAAAGATTTTCAACAGGTCATGGTCGTGCAGAAAATGATCGATATAAAACAACTGCTCATAAAACTCATCATTTGTCCCATTATACGCGATAAACATGGCTTGGCGCTTAGTTCTCGTAATATGCGACTCTCCGCTGAAGGGAAAGAAAAGGCATTAGTTCTTTCTAAATCACTCCAGTGTGCAAAGGCAAATTTTAAATCCAAAACCATCGATGAATTAACCCGGCTCGGAAAAGATATCATCCAAGCTGAAGAAGATGTAACGCTAGAATATTTCGCCATCTGTGAAACAAGAACATTGCAACAGACTAAAGAGCTTCATTCAGATAAAGAATATGTAGCTTTGGTTGTAGCCTGGGTTGAAGACGTACGGTTGATAGATAATATGCTGCTAAACGAATAGCCTCGCTTCATCGAAAAAAATGTCCTTTGGATTGCTGTCTATTTAAAACGAAGGATTTAATTAATTTACTTAACAGATTTTAGCGGGTACTCTTTCATAATACCTGACACAATTTTAGGCAAATTATTAATTGCTTTTTCAGGTATATCTACTTCTCCTGTACCCCGTGCTTGCCAGATTACACTATTACTTTTACGATCTACGGCTTCTAATATGATATGTCCATAGCGTACCTTCTCTTTAGCGACAGGATGAGAAAATCCCATAACCATTCCCCAACCACCATAGAATCCCCACGGTCTATAGCCCCACGGTCCGCCCCATCCCCATGGGCTACCCCAATAGGAATTACCGTAAACTAAGCGACTTCTATTATTCACAATGACAATATATCGAAACAATATATCCGGATTTTCTTTGGAATATGTTAATCCTCTAGCTTCTAATTCCTTATTTGCTGTTGTAAGAATATTTCCTTTCGCAATATCATTATTAAAATAATCTTTGGATAGCGAATCTACCGGAGGCAACCATCCGTAAGTTTTATATTGGCTGAAATCTAGATTTTGTACGCGAGTGGTGTGGTACTTTTGGGATGAACACGAACTCACGATGATCAAAGCCAAGCACGAAACAAAAAATAATAACTTTTTCATATTATAAATATAAATAATATACTAAAACACCCCATTGTACATTATATCCTTCATTTTGTCATCCTTAGATCAGGAACGACCGAAATTATACGTTAACGAACCTTTAGATACTTATTCATTTGCGTTTTTTCTTAAAGACACCCATGAACTCGATACACTTGGTTCGACAGACCTCAATATGACATCTAAAAACATGATGAAGCACAATGTACAATGCGCTAAAACACTTATTTTCTTTAGCATTAGACCTCTGTTGTGTATAAAGGTTTAATGTTAAAACGGATATTTTGCAACCAATGGCATAGATCTTCCCACACCAAAAGCTTTAGGACTTACCCGGAGTATTGGCGGTGATTGAAATCGTTTAAATTCAGCATTACCTAACATATTAACAACTTGCTGCACCAATACTTCTTCAAAGCCTAATTTAACAACTTCACTACCGGATTTTTCTAATTCAACTAGTTGAAATAAGATCGCATCTAGTAGATCGTAAGGCGGAAGAGAGTCCGAATCTTTTTGCCCTGGCCGCAGTTCTGCCGAAGGAGGTTTTACGATCGTATTCAAGGGGATAATTTCGCGATTACAATTTATATATTCAGCAAGTTCATAAATTTGTGTCTTATACAGATCACCAATTACAGCCAGTGATCCCGCCATATCACCATATAAGGTGCCGTAGCCTACTGCTGATTCGCTCTTGTTAGAGGTATTTAACAGAATATGCCCAAATTTATTGGATAGCGCCATTAGCAGTGTTCCACGTGTACGTGCCTGTATATTTTCTTCCGTAATATTGAGTTGCAAGCCTGTAAAAGCTCCACTTAAAGTGTTTTCAAATGCCGATGCAATATCTTTTATGGGGAGGATAAGTTGCTCGCAACCCGTATTTCGCACCAAATCAAGCGCATCTTTGAGGGAATGATCGGAAGAGTAAATAGATGGCATGAGTACGGCCAACACATTTTTGGCTCCTAATGCTTCGATGGCTAAGGCCGCTACTACGGCCGAATCTATTCCGCCCGATAAGCCTAATACGGCTTTCTGGAAACCGGATTTAGAAAAATAATCTCGCAAGCCAAGTATAAGGGCATCGTGAATTAGTGAAATTTCAGTAGCTTCCGGTTTTTCTTCGTATCTTTCTGTTGCTTGCAGCTTTCCCTTATCAAAAGTGACATATCGAACGTCTTCTCCGAATTTCTTTAATTCCACGATGATCTCTCCATGTTGATTCAGTGCAACCGAACGCCCATCAAAAATGATATCGGCATGTGCTCCGATTTGATTGACGTAGATCAGCGGCGCATGTGCTTTGAGTACATTACGTTGTAATACATTTACCCTATTTTTAAAATGGGTATAAGAAAAAGGCGAAGCCGCAATATTGACAATTAAATCAGGGGCTTCCAGAGCAAGTTCGCTCATCAGATCTCCTACATAAGAATTGTCTCCGTCATCGTCCCATAGATCTTCACAAACTGTTAATGCAACCTTTAAATCACCCATTTGAATACACTGCAAGTTGTCGTTGGGTTGAAAATGACGATATTCATCAAACACATCGTAATTTGGCAACAGGGATTTTTTATAAAAATTTACGACTTGCCCTTTGCTGATATATACCGCAGCGTTGAATAATTTTTTTCCCTCTCCGGTTGTGTTTGTCAAAGGCGCGCCGATCACACAGTCAATATCCTGACAATGCGTCGCGATAAGGTTTATACTACGTTTGCATTCTTCTATAAAAACGACATTTCGTAAAAGATCCTTGGCCGGATATCCGCCAATAGCCAATTCGGCAAAGACGATTAAATCAGCACCTTGGGATTTTGCTTCTTGTATTGCGTCGATTATTTTTCCATTGTTTTTTTCAAAATTCCCAATATGATAATTTAGTTGTGCTAAGGCTATTTTCATAAATATGCGTTTGATAGAATTAAAGTATTTATATGCTGTTCCAGTAATTTGTAAACAAATTCAAGTTTAACTAAGTTTGTTTGCATAACGGAAACATATAGATGAAACTTAATATAGTACAAATTTATTTCTTTTTTTTAATACTTAGCATGAGTTCATGCTATCAATCCGATACAATAGTTAGACCCGATGTCTCGGACATGGATCTTCAAATCAAGATCGCGCGTTTTGATCAGGAACTTTCGGCTTTAGATACCTCCACTATTCTTCAGAAGAATAGTTATTGGCAGCGACAATATGGTCTATTTTACATCGACTTTATGACCGAAATGCTAGAAGTCGGCCATCCAAAAGATAGTTTGCAGTTGGAATCCATATTGAAAAAGGTATTGATTAAAAAGGATTTTGCAGATCTTTCAACCGCAGTTGCAACCACATTCACGAACCTCGAAAGACAAGAAAAAGAATTGTCACAGGCTTTCAAATATATTAAGTATTATTATCCGGAATATGTACTGCCTCGCTTTATTGCTTTCATCAGTGGTTTTTCATTTCAGACCATTTCCGGCGAAGATTATCTTGGTATTGGATTGGACATGTTTTTGGGGGCTGACTCTGAATTTTATCCGGCACTGATCCAATCGATACCCCGCTATATCTCCCGTCGATTCACACCCGAAAATATAACTCCTCGTGTGATCGAAACAGTACTTCGACAAGAGCTATTTCCACAGCATGACGGAGATGTCAATATGCTGCAGCACATGATATACAATGGCAAAGTGTTGTATGCAATGGATGTCATCCTAGAAGGGGTCGCTGATAGTCTCAAGATAGGTTATACCTCGCGTCAAATGGAATGGATTCAGCGCTATCAAGAAGACGTATGGGCTTGGTTTATTCAAGAAAACCTTTTATACAGTACCGATTATATGGGTGTGCAGAAGTATTTTAGTGAGGCACCTTTTACCCGTGAGTTAGGAGAGAATAGTGAATCTGCACCTAAGCTCGGGTCTTATATCGGTTGGATGATTGTACGAAAATTTATGGAAAGAAACCCTGGGTTGGACTTGAAGCAACTGCTTGCAAAGGATAATGCACAAGATATTCTGGAAGGATCGAAATTTAGAGGGAAGTAGAAAAGCGTGGGCAGATATCTATCTGCCCACGCTTTTCTACTTCCTATAGATAGAATCACTTATTTAATATCAATAACTTCAATTGTAAAGTCTAATGGGGAGTTCTCTGGGATAGTTACTTGACCTTGCTGATCCTTTTTTTCAACGTTATCATAGGCCCAAGGTGAAGATGAAACAAATCTAATCCTGGCTCCTTTTTGTAGGCCAAAAGGTGTTAACCCACCAATATTATATTCGATACCATTTAATTTAATGGATTTCGGAAAAAAGGCAATTTTCCACACCGGAATAACTTGTGCTAAACTAAATGTCGCGGTCTTATCATCTTCGGTCTCATCAAATACCGTTCCATTTAAAAGCTTTCCTGTATATTTTACCGTTACGGTAGGCGCGGCTAAATAGCCATTACTACCAAAAGAATAAGTATAAGAATTTTCTTCGCCCCATTCCGATATATTATACCAAATACCCAACGAATCTATTAACGTTGCTTCTGGAAAATTTTCAGCTACATACGCTGCAAGTATCGGTGCTTGAGTTTCTATTATATTGTCAACTCTAGCTTTTTCGACGGAGTCCTTAATTCGTTGCTCCTCCTTTAATTTATCCATGTCAAAGTCATTGTCTTTTATACAGGATGTAAAAGTTGTTGCCGCAATAGCAAATGCAAATAGTATTTTAAATAAATTCTTCATTCGTGTAATATTACATAATAAATAAACGTCCGACTCATCAGTTTGCTACATCCACATCTTAATAAATTGTTAACAGGTAGATAATGCTAAATGGACACTGAAAGGAAGGGTATAAGCTAAAAAAGCGTCAACAAATACTGCTGACGCTTTCTGTTGTATATTTTGGCTCTTTTATTCGATTGCTAAGACTTCAAATTCATAAATTAGTGGAGAATCTGCCGGGATATCTTTGATATTGGTTCGTGTATCAAAAGCCCAGTATGATGGTGTAACCATACGGAATATACTTCCTTTTTTCAAACCATCTTTTGTCAAACCACCTATTATTTCGTCGTTACCGTTAAAACGGATAGAATAGGGAAAGAATGCGTACACCCAGACATTGTTCATCACATTAAGATTAGGATTGCTGAATGTATAGTCACTGCCGGCTTCATCGGATTGCACCGGAGTTCCATCCAACAAAGTGGCTGTATATTTTATTTTTACTTTGGGCCATATTACTGTGGTTCCATTATCATTTAGTCTATACTCGTAACTATTATCTGTAGGCACTGAACGTTCTTCATACCAAATACCTCTTTTAACCGTTTTACCAAGAAAAGATAGACGGTGTAATACTGTATCCTCAACTGGATTCTCAAATCCTGAATTCTCAAATCCTGAATTCACATATGCTTCAATTAGGATCTTTTGTTCAGTTAGTAACGCATCGACTCTTTTATCTTCTTCCAGGTTAATAGCGTCATAATCCGTATTATCCTTTTTCATACAAGACGTGAAAGTCGTTGCAACAATCGCAAATGTAAATAGTGCTTTAAATAGATTTTTCATATAATGTTATGTCGTTAATATAGCATATAAACGATCTTGTAATCGTAATGCTACATATAATTCGTCAAAATTATAAATTTTTTAACAAATCTGTAGTACTTAAGTACTATTGTTTATGATGAAACGAATTAAATTCAGTATCAAGTAGCAATGCAGTTATAAAAACCATTATACTAATAAAACCCGAATTTCTTCATTCAAGATTACTTAACTTAATGCAAGTTATAGCGGAGTCCCAAAAAGCCTCTTATTCCCTGATTCGGCCCAAAAACGTAAGAGGGGTCAAAGGTTAATCCATAAGGGTTGTCCGAGGTGACCATTGCTTGACCATCGGCATTAAATTGTACATTTTTGTCAAACGGGTCATTCGCTCTGGCTATGATAAAAGGATTACCCTTGTTGGGAGTCCAGTTCAAAAGGTTTTTTACCCCCCCATAAACTTCAATATTTTTTCCAACTGCTTTTGTTAACTGAATGTTTTGAATGCTCCACCAGGGTGAATATTCCTTGCGTGGGTCGGTATCACTCAACAATGGCAAACGCATAGGGCCGTATAGGTTTCCAGTGTAGTCTATAGTAAGTCCGATACTTTTAAAGGTATATCCTACATTCCATGTTCCTGTAAATTTCTCGGTAAATAACTGTCTTGTTTTCTCACCTTCTTCTTTACTGTAAACATCCATAGCAGTAGCACCGGCTAATATTTTCAAGCCATTGGGAAAGACGACATCAAGATTTAACGAAATACCCTGTGAAATAGCATGACCGTCTAAATTATCGTAGATAATCTTTGTCGGATCAGTATCATAATCAGCGATGATTTTGTTGGTAAAATAAGTGTAAAAGGCTGTTGCGTCTATTCCGAAAAGCGTATTACCTGTGTAGATCTTTTTAACAAAATTCAGGTTACCGTTCCAAGAAGTTTCAGGCTTTAGGTCGTTGATAAACACCACATCTCTTGCTCCTGTCAATGCAGCATGATCCTCGGTGAACACATTTGCAACCCTGTAACCGTTACCGAAACCTAAACGCAATATATTATTTTTGTCATCCGAACTCCATTTATAATTGATACGAGGTGTAAGAATACTTCCGTGAAGTGAATTATAGTCGTATCTCATTCCAAGCAGGAATTTGTGGTTGTCGTTGAGTGTGATCTCATCCTGTACAAAAATGCCCGGAAGATTGGTATTGGTAGGTTTATTTTTGTCATTCGTATCGGCAGTAGCAGGTGTATTATCATCATAATAAGTATATCTGTAGGCCAAACCAGTCAACAAATCGTGTCTTCCCAACGCCTTAAACCAAGTTAACTGACCGAAAGCAATTTTTTGATTGGCAATGTAAGACATATTACCGTAGACCGAATTTTGATCGTGGCTATTGGCACTGAACTGGAAAAATATCTTTTCTTTAACAGGAAGCTGGTAGTTACCCATAACCTCCCAACGGCTGGTGTAGACGCTTTCTCCATAAACTTCATCTCCTCCCCTGTATTTCTTTGCCCAGTTCATTTCTCCGCCCCAGCGATCTTCATACACATATCTTCCTGCTAATGTAAATACCCTATTGTCCTTTCGCTCAAAATTCCATTTGTTAAAAATAGATATACGGTTCTGGAGCGTTACATCAGTGAAATTGTCGTTATTATTGTCAATTGGATTGTTGTAATTGAAGTAATTTGCTCCAAGTAATGACTCAGCCTTTTTGCCAACATTGAATTTTGCCGCAAAATCGGCATTAACTTCTGCCCAAGTAGTACCAAAAACATCGGCTGAAATAACAGGTGCGTTACCTGGCTTTTTGGTAATCACATTGATTAGTCCACCAACAGCTTCGCTTCCGTATAAAGTTGAAGCAGGACCTTTTACAATCTCTACACGATCGATAAGAGCCTGCGGTATTCCACTTAACCCATATACGCTCGCTAGTCCACTCACGATGGGCATTCCATCGATTAGGATCATTGTGTACGGACCTTCTAGCCCATTAATATGAATATCTCCTGTGTTACACACATTACAGTTTAATTGCGGCCGAACTCCGTTGATGTTCTGCAAAGCATCAAATAGGGATGGTGTCGGGTTTGCCTTAAAGAATTTAGAAGTATAAACCTCAACCGGAACCGGGCTCTCCAGCTTGGACACTTCTCTCATTGTTCCTGAAACAACCACTTCTTGTAGTTCGCCTGATTTTTCGTTAAGCGTAAAATCTTTTGAAAGCGGCGCACCGTTGATCGTGATGGATTCTTTGTGAAAACCGAAACCAATGTGGTTCAATTCAATTGCCCATGTCCCAGAAGGTACATTTTCCAATTTGTAATTGCCCGCATCATCAGATGACACGCCGATTTTAAGTTTTGGGATACTGACTGATGTAGCTTTAAGCGGTATGCCTTCCGGATCTGTAATTTTACCGGAGATTGTACCTGTTTGAGCATACGTTATAAACCCGATAAATATAATAATTAGTGTAAAAAGTGATTTGAGTCTTGTCATTATTCTTTTGTTATTAATAAATCCGTTATAATTTGTACTTATGCTGTCGGCTTAAATTGTTTTGACAACAAAATAATTTTCTGATTTTAAGCATGTTGGCTAAATTCTCTTACTGAAACCAGAATGCTCAACGGATATGTTGTGTTGTTATAAATAAGTAATAAAGAGGATACGATGTATTCGCCTTATTCTTTGGACTCAACATCCGCAAGCGTTAAGAGCTACAAAGAAATGTGCTTTACATTTATTACAAAATGGCGGTCGTCATATCTGGGCGTATGTCTCTTCATTTATCTGCATATATGTATTTTCAAAGGTTAAAAAGAGCCCTTTGAAAATAAAATCTATGCTTCGCAGATGGACAGCCATAAAGGTTTCGAACATTCCATTTCGTCTAAATTCCTTACGTGGAATCTTAAACCTGATGGCGGGGAGGGCCTCTTAGGTAATAAGAGTTGAAAACGGAAGTGTATTCCCGGTAAGAATAGTATGTATAATTTTCAAATTGAAATTCTTGAAAAAAAGGAAGCTCAAAGATAATAAAATCGGAAGAGATAAAACTTCCTTGAAAGACAATGTTTAGATATTGAATTTCACCATCTGACTTGTGGTGGTTCTTGTGTGACTGATCTGTAAAATCATAAGGGTGAATATGCGTGACAATTTCACCACTAGAGGTTATCTCTTTGTGCATGAATACAACACCACTGATCACAATTACACACATCCACCCGGCTAAGAGGGATGCAAATAATCTGCGGTATGTGGATAGTATGCCTAGCATATTCGGAAATATAATCGAATTTGTACTTATTCTATGGTAAAGTTAATCATTATTATAATAACCTGTTATGGTCGTCCGGAAATAGCAGTGCAGGTTTGTGTTTTCTTGCTTCATCCCGATCCATTGTGGCATAGGATACAATAATTATTATGTCTCCTACTTGCACCAGTCGAGCTGCTGCACCATTCAGACAGATGGTGCCTGTACCTCGTTCGCCTGGTATTACATAGGTTTCTAACCGTGCTCCGTTGTTATTATTTACGATCTGTACTTTCTCGTTGGCAATAATATCTGCCGCATCCATCAAATCTTCATCAATAGTGATACTTCCCACATAATTCAATTCGGCCTGTGTCACACGAGCACGATGAATCTTTGATTTCATTACTTCAATCATCATGACTGCAAAATTAATCTTTTTATTGTTTATTTAAAGTAAGAAATTGATGACGAAGGATTTCTTTAATCAAATAACACCCTTGTTCTGCCGTATCACACATAACAATAAATCTCTGTGTACAACAAAAACTCTACCCGTTCGTGGATTTGCAAATTTGTGTATTCGTGTATTCTTAGTAACTTTGGACTCTTTAAACAAACCCATTATGGTTTATCAGTCCACACAGGGGATGAAAAATCTAATAGCTTTATCACCTTTTTAAAGAATAATTTATTAATATAAAAAATGAGTACAATCAATAGCATAAAAGATTTTTCCGTAGCCGAACGTTTTCTACGCTACGTACAAATAGATACACAGTCTGACGCAAGTTCCGAAACATTCCCATCCACGGAAAAACAAAAGAATTTAAGTAAGTTACTGGTACAGGAATTATTAGAAATGGGTGTAGCTGATGCTCATCTGGACGAATATGGTTACGTATATGCTACCATTCCCTCCAATACCCCCAAAAATGTACCCGTTATCTGTTTCTGTTCACATGTCGATACATCGCCTGATTCTTCCGGCGAAAATGTAAAACCTATTGTACACCACAATTATCAAGGTCAAGACCTCGTACTACCCGACGACCACACTATTGTTATTCGATACGACGAACACCGCGACCTAGCCAATCAGATCGGGAATGATATTATCACTGCAAGTGGTAAGACTTTATTGGGGGCAGATGATAAAGCCGGTGTTGCCGAAATAATGGATGCTGCGCGTCTACTTTTAAACCATCCCGAAATCAAACATGGAGATATTAAAATTCTTTTTACGCCAGATGAAGAAATCGGTCGGGGTGTAAATTTTGTAGATATCGAAAAACTAGGTGCACAATTCGGGTACACTATGGATGGCGAAAAGGCCGGAACGATAGAAGATGAAACCTTTTCGGCCGATGGCGTTAAAATCACCATACATGGCGTATCCGTACATCCGGGATTTGCTAAAAACAAAATGCAGAGTGCAATCAAAATCGCATCCAAGATCGTCAGTACACTTCCGGAAGATCGTCTCTCTCCAGAAAGTACTTCTGGAAAAGAGGGATTCGTACACCCTACACATATTTCAGGATCCGTAGAAAAGGCTACTATTGAATTTATCGTCCGGGATCATGTCACATCCAATCTGAATCGATATGAAACGGAATTGGAGAACCATGTTAAAAATATTTTAAATAAATATCCCAAGTGCACCTATACTTTTGAAGTGTATGAGCAGTACCGCAACATGAAAGAGGTGCTCGATCAATATCCACAGATCATGGAAATTGGACTGGAAGCCATACAACGAGCAGCTATGACAGCAGAGCGTAGAAGTATAAGAGGAGGTACAGACGGATCAAGGTTATCCTTTATGGGGCTTCCCTGCCCTAATGTATTTGCCGGAGGACATGCTTTTCACGGTAAGCAAGAATGGGTAAGCCGTCAAGATATGGAAAAAGCTGTATTAACCATATTGCACATCGTTTCCTTATGGGAAGAAAAAACAAATTAATAGCTTACCTAATTCAACGATAAAAAGAAATGAGTTATAAAAACGACGTATTAAAAGCCATACACCTCAGAAGATCTGTATTCCAAGTGAATTTTACAGATCAGGAAGTGAGCAAGGAAGATCTGGAAACGATATTGGAAGCTGCAAATTCGGCTCCAACACATAAACGTACCCAACCATGGCGATTTGTCGTATTTCGCAAAGACGGATTAAACCGTTTAGGTGCCGAACTCGGCCGTATCTATAAGCACGTCACACCTGCTGAAAAATACACGGAGGCGACAGAGATCAATATGGCAAAAAAAGCAACACTTTCTAATGCCGCCATCGCGATCATTGTGAATTACACGGGCGAACTGCCGGAATGGGAAGAATTGGCAGCGACTGCTTGTGCTATTGAAAACATGTGGCTCGCCGCACATTCCATCGGATTAGGTGGCTATTGGGCGTCACCAGGCCTTATCAATCATATAGCTGAGTTCTTGCAATTAGCACCCAATCAAAAATGTATCGGGCTCTTTTATTTAGGTCATCACCAGAGTGAGGAGCGGGAAGCCGTACGTACGCCTATAGCCGAAAAAATTCGCTGGGAGGAGTAAAAAGAAATTGACTCAAAAGAATAAGGAGCTTTTTTAGCTCCTTATTCTTTTGAGTCAATTTTAATATCTATAACTCCGTATCTTCCCTTCCATTTGATTTTATCCCGTACAAATTCGATGAGCACACCTCCAACCTCTGAGGACGAAGTACCGGTAACAGTAATCGTATTAGCTAAGCCATTTTTTACTTCAAACCTTACAACAACATGTTCTGCAGACAAAATATCCCTGACTTCAGAATTCAATTCTTCATTAAATTGTGACCAACCCACTTCCGGAATAGCATCATTCATCGCCAATGTACGCGAATCTACACGTAGCTGTTGCTCCATTAAAATCACTTCCGTCTTTTTTCCCGGCTTAGAAGTAATAAAGTTGAAAAACACCAAGGAGCAGGCTACCACAAAAAGTACCGCAGCGGCCAAAGCAACGGTAAGGCGCTGCCAACCATAAAAACGTCTATTTTTATCCCTTGCCTGTGTTTCTACTCGTTGGGCGAGGCGCTGTTGCATGATACTGAGCTGCTTTGCATCAACCCCTTGCTGCATCTTGTATCCATCAATGGCATCCTGTAAAAAAGGATCCTGTAACGCCTCCCGTTCAATAGCATACATTTCTTCCTTACTCATGAGTCCCATGACGTAATTATGAATTCTTGATAGCTGATAATTATTTTCCATTACTTTTTCTTCTCCATACAGATTTTAAGGTTACGCTTGCCGTTCTGAATAAAGCTTTTTACTTTATTCAGATCAAACCCCGTTATATCTGCAATATCTTTATAGCATTTCTGTTCCAAATAAAACAAACGCACACAGGCTTCCTGTTCGTTATTTAAGGTCCGTAGACAACTTTCTAATCTCTCAAAATCACCTTCTGTCCAATCCTTTTCATCGGATTGGTTGAGCTGCTGTTCACTCTCATACAGGTTATCTTCAATATCAACATTCGTTATCTTTTTTTCTTTTCGCAGCCGCATAAGGCAGTAATTCCGTGCATATACGTAAAGCCAACTCTTAAAATTTTCAACTTCATGTCTACGCAACTTAACAATCAGTTCTTCAAAGATCTGCATGACTGCATCCTGACTTCGATCTTCATCCTGTAGATATTTGTAACATACACCATATAACAAGGCCATATAAGGCGAATACAATTTACCGAGGGCATTTAAATCCCCTGTCTGTTTGTAATATGTAAGCAGCTCTTTCTGGTCCATGAATATTATACGTCAACTATGTGATGCCTCAAGATACGAAATTCCATACGAAAAGTATAAAAAAGTATTACTGTGTCAAACGGCTTAAATCCAAAATTGACATCCTAAACTAAAATTTGACCACCGGACACCAGTGCCAATATATCCTATCTTCCAAGGACTTGTATTTAAATCATGAATAACGCCTTAACGTTCTCCTTATTTAAACAGAAGCAACGCGATAATCAATGTCACAATAACATTAAACGTCTGGGCAATTAAGAATGCGTATAACGGTTTTTTGTTTTCTTGACCGAATAAATCTTTGAAGTTCGTTTCCAATCCGATGGAGGTAAATGCAAGTGCAAACCAAAGTCCCTGAAGACTTTTCAAACTATCTTTCACTATAGCATTCGTTTCAGCTGAAACCGCAAATGAAAACAAGAGGGAGGCAAATACGAAACCGATGACAAACTTAGGGAATCGATCCCAAATAATCTTCAGCGTAGGTTTCTCCTGTTTCGTTTCGTCATCCACCGATTTGGCATAAGTCCAATAAATACTGATTGCAAATGCGGCTATTCCCAACAGCACGTTTTGTGAGAACTTTACAATTGTACTGATTTTCAACGCTTCTTCTCCAACTAACGATCCGGAGGCGACAACAGCACCTGTCGTATCAATAGAACCGCCTAGCCATGCGCCGGTAACTTCTTGAGACAGCCCCATCCATTCCGCCATATAAGGCATGAAGATCATCATCGGAATCGCCGTAATGAGCACCAGGGAAATGACATAAGAAAGTTTTTTACTATCTCCTTTTATCGCGCCAGAGGTAGCAATAGCTGCTGACACACCACAGATAGACACGGCACTGGAAAGCATCAACGACATCTCCTTATCTATTTTCAATTTTTTACAGACCCAAAAGGCAAAGTACCATACCGAGATTACCACAACCAGTGCTTGAATAAGCCCTAAAGAACCCGCTTTCAGGATATCTCCAAAAATAACGGTCGTCCCTAATAATACAAGACCAATTTTGACGTAAAGTTCCGTACTTAATGCATCTCTAAACCATTGTGGCAAATTGAAAAAATTGCTAATCAATAAACCGATACCCAGACTGAAGATAACAGCTTCCAGGTTATACTCTTTTACGATAGCATTTCCGGCCAAAATAAGCGCCAGGAGAGTCAATATATAGACTGCAGGCAATACGAACAAGAGTGTTCTAACACTTTTTCCTAAAAGTGTCGCACCTATAATTGCCGTGACAAATACGACTAAAAATTGGAGTGCAATAGCCGATAGGTTTTTGACCGAAAGGACATTCCCGGTTAACTCTGCTATGTTCGTCCAACTAAAACTTGGCTTGGGTATAATAACGCCAAATAACGCTAAAAAAATAATTCCTAAACCTAAAATTACGACTACCCAATCTTCGGAAATAGAAAATGCTTTTGATGAAGACATAAAATATAAATATGATTATTTTGAGTTGATAAGCTGATTAAATGCTTGGCGAATATAAGGATAATGGAATTCAAACCCTTCGTTCAATAAAAATTTGGTGGTTGCCGACGTGGTCTGCAAGATTAAACCGGGGTCGATGCCCTTTAAAAAAGCACCTATTTTGGCAAATAATGTAGGCAAAGGTAGCCCAATTGCTCGTCGGGCTGCATATCTTAAACTTTCCATAAACTCTGCATTAGTAACCGGGAATGGACTACAGGCATGGTACAGCCTATTTTTAGCGGATCCGGATATGATCCATTCTACGATTCGAACAAAGTCTTGCTCGTGTATCCAACTAATGTACTGTTTGCCATTTCCTACTTTGCCGCCCAATCCCCATTTTGCTAACGGATACAGTTCCCGAAACATCCCTGAAGATCTGCTCAACACTGGACTCAGGCGCAATATAATCTTTTCTGTTTTTGGGGTATTTGCAGCCAAAAAAATCCGTTCCCAAACTTTCACCAGATTCGCCAAAAAATCATCACCAAACTGCTGACTATCTTCGGATTGTACACTTTCTACGCCTCCAAAAATTGAAATCCCCGAAATATTTATCCATAGTTTGGGTGGATTTCCGCTATTTTCAACAGCTCTGGCTAGGGTAGCAGTAGGTAAGAAACGCGACTGCTCCAATCTTTTTTTATTCTTAGGGGTAAAACGGGTATTGATACTTTCTCCACTCAAATTAATGAGTACATCTGCACCTTCAAGCACGGCATTCCACTTACCCGAACTGGTTCCGTTCCATCGCACGTAATTAAGTTTTGGCACCAAAGATTCGCGAGCTGTACGCGTTAGAATACTAACCTCGTCTCCGTTTTTTAAAAATGCATCAGTCAGCAGTTGGCCTAAATTACCAGATCCTCCGGCTAAAATTATTTTTGCCATTCTTTAAAGATTAACATCAATATTAAAATGATCATGTAATGCTGTTTTGGCCGCATGGAATCCACACATACCATGTACTCCCCCACCCGGGGGCGTTGCCGAGGAAGAGATATACACTTTTTTATTGGAGGTACGATAGGGTGTAAAGCTCCACGTCGGCCGTGTATACAGCTGTAAAATATCCATCACCCCCCCGTTAATATCTCCTCCTATATAATTGGGATTATAATCTTCCAATTGGCGCGTATTAATTGTTGACCGTCCAAGAATGGTATCTTTAAATCCAGGAGCAAAGCGTTCCAGCTGTTTTTCAATCGCATCCGTACGGTCAGCCACAGAACCATTTGGCACATGACAATATGCCCATCCCGTATGTTTTCCTTCAGGTGCACGGCTTTTATCAAATGCACTCTGCTGTGTAAATAATACGAAAGGCTTATCTACGATTCTCCCATCCGAAGTAAGTTTTTCATTTCGCGCTATCTCTTCAAATGTGTTCCCTAAATGAACAGTAGCTGCCTGCTGGCAACGTTTATCCTTAAATGGAACAGGTTCTGATAGCGCCCAATCGATCTTAAAAACCCCCATTCCCTGTCGATAACGTTGTAATTGCTTCTTATAGCTTTCCTGCAAATCCAAGCCCTTAATTTTCAATATCTGCTGCGGAGTCAAATCCAAGATCAGGATCTTATGATCGGGCAAATCTGCCATATCGGTTAACCAAAAATCGGTCTGGATTTCACCTCCTAAAGATCGAAAATATGCAGCCAAGGCATTCGCTATAGACTGTGAACCGCCAACAGGTATGGGCCAGCCGTATTTGTGTCCTACACCAGATAATACAATACCGATAGCCGAAGTCGTCAAATTCGACAACGGTTGAATCCCATGTGCCGCCATCCCACCCCAAAGTGCCTTTGCCTTCTCCGTTTTGAAACGCTTTGCGATCCATTGTGCCGGTTGCAGGGCATTCCATCCGAATTTGGCCACCAAAATCGGATCTTTAGGAAAACGTAGCGGCCCCATGGTATCAAGGGCCAACGCTTTCCATTGGTTAAAAACGGGTTGAATTAATTTTAAATACGTTTTTCCATCGCTACCCAGATCGGCCGCGGCTTCGCGAATATCTTTATGCAAAAAGGCCGTTTCTCCCTCGTCCAATGGATGTGCAGCTTGATACGGAGCATAGATAAACTGCAATCCGAATTCTTCCAGCGGAAGTGTCGCAAAAAAAGGCGACGCTACAGCCATGGGATGAATAGCAGAACATATATCATGCTTAAATCCAGGGAGTGTTAACTCTTTGGTACGCATACCTCCACCAATGGAATCAGCACCTTCGATCAAGAGTGTACTTATTCCTTGCTGTTGCAGGGTAATTGCCGCTGCAAACCCATTGGGACCGGATCCTACTATTATTGCATCGTATTGTTTCATTTCCTATTCATTATCCTCATATCATATACATCCCATTCTGACACAGTAGACAGGGTTACTCATATTTATAATATCCGGCATCAAAAGAACCTTTTGATAATGCAAATTTTCTATCCACACGATCCAAAACAATGTAGACCGAATCCAATCGTTCATTTGTTCCGGTTAAAATAACCTTCTCTCCATTCGTTGTACTATATTTTAATACTAACTTATCCTGAATAATATTTTTATTTATTTTCGCAAAATCCCGGTCTCTCCGCGTAGACCACACCCGGGGGTGCGCCCTGTGGTTCTCATCCCCAATATGTGCCCAGGCAGCCGGGCTAATCCAATCCTCGGGGTATACATCACGTGTATTCTTTAACGAATTGGTATAGTTTTTATCTTGCAGATAAAGCACCTGATCTACCGTATCGGCATAATAATGAAAAGCTTGTCTACCACCGACTACACCGGCAATTTCATAAGCTTTCTCCAAATCCACACTGGAGTGTGATGTTCCGCTGCTCGATTTCGGGCCACCGCCGCCGCCACGTATTGTAAATGGAAATTCTTTGGCCGTTTTAAACGTCAAAGTGTTCCATCTTTCAAATGTAGCAATTTGCCAACGCACTGTATCTAAAGGTGAATATGGAATTTCTTCTCCGTTTAACCTAAATTCGGTAACATTATATATTCCGTATAACGCTTTTACACCTGGTATCGAGGGTTGTTTATACGGATCATAACGAAAGTTAAGGTAAAACAAATATCCAAAAACCACCGTGTATATTGCAATTAAAGATTTTAAAGCAATGCTACTGTATTTAAGCCAGTTGCCTTTTACCACCAAGGTATCATGATACGTAACAGCCTGTTTTTCCTTTATTAATAGCTGATATATCGGATTGATATCTTTCGACAGCAAAAATAATCCCAATAATACAAAATATGACGCATATACATGCACTCCGCCATCGTAACCCAGAAAAACGTGCTAACTTAACGACATTGCTGTCGCGCCTGCAATGGGTTCATTTGTAGTCGCATCAAGAACAGTCCCCGAAAATGATGCATTAATAATGGGTCTAGTTTCGTCTTGAGCTTGTACGCTGTGAAAGCTCAGTATGGATATGATAAGTATATAAGAATAGCGGAATACTCCGTATTTTTTCATATTTTTAAAAAGTTTTAATAGTGAATACTTGCAAGTGCCAACGCCAATTGATTACTTGTTTCATTATTGAACAGATGAGGGAAGCCTAGCTTCCCTTTCTGTTACTGTATTAAGGGAGAGAGATTTAGCGACACATTCGCATTCGAAGGTAAAAGCAATAGCGATTGGTAACATCTATTGATTTTTGGAATGCCTTTTCTGTTCTGATTTCGTTGCAATTCATATCTATTCCAGTATATGGCTATTTAAGATTATAGCGCAACGTCACACCATAAGTTTGCGGATCGCCAATAACACCTGCATACTGACCAGAATTACCTGGTGCGGCAAGCAGTTGCTCATAATAATCTTTATTTGTCAAATTCCGGCTCCATACAATTACAGACAGTCCATTTGTTGCTCTAAACCCTACACGTGCATTCAATAAAGAATATGCATCTATGTTCAGATACTGCGATGGAGAAGGGCTGGATGAAAATTTCGAACGGTAAAAAAGATCTGTACCCAAAAAGTAATTACCTTGCAGGCTTAGTAAATTTCCCTTTGCTGTTAATTCTGCTGCCAGTGACCAAGACCATTTAGAAATTCCAGGCAATTCACCTCCAGAAATATCTTTAAATGCTTCCGCACCTCCTACTTCTTCTAAAGGAACCGGTGCATTCGTAAACTTCACATACTTTCCATCCGTATAAGCTAACGCTCCATTCAACCGAAGAAAATTCCAAGGTCTGATTGATCCATCCAGTTCAAAACCTTGCACACGAACTTCTTCCGCATTCGCCAAATATCCTCTATTCACGCCAGGATCTGGTGTTTGAACTTGGGTTTGATAGTCTTTGATATTGGTTTGATATACGGTAAGGTTCAAGAACGATTTTCTACCGGGGCTTGTTTTTACACCGAACTCCACATGGCTGACAGATTCAGGCTTTACCTCAGCTAAATCCGTGGCCACCTGTCCATCTATAACAGGTAATCCGCCGACATTAATACCTATTGGCTTGTAGCTATTCGAATAGGTGGCATAAGCGTTGTAATCTGGCGTAAATTTGTATTGCAGGGATAATTGTCCCGACAAATTTCCTGCATCAGCATTAACATCGAAAGTCTGATTGGAATAAATACTGTTTACTGCAGCAAATTGCTCCGCTGTGTATTCGATATTGTTATCGATGTATTTCGTCCGGTCGTAGTTGGCTACTTTTTTATCGTAGTTGTATCGTACACCTGGTAACACATGCAATTTAGAAGTTATCGCCCAGTCAATTTGAGAGAACACGGCTAAACTGGTGCTCTTGATGCCGTATTTCGTACGAATACCCACCTTATCGATCAAACCTGGAGCCCATTGCGTCTGAGACGCACTGCTTTGCTGAAAGCGCCATAGCGCATCGCCAGCTTCTTCGGTGTGTACGGGATCTGTTCTTAAATCCTGCCACAAACCGAATACGCCTACCACACCACTTACCTTATCACTGATATTGCCCGAGTAACGGAACTCTTGGGACCACTGATCGTGGACCGAATTACCTGCTGATATCGTATAGGCAGGAACACTTAAATAATCTCTATCATTTAATGGTACCCAATCCCAATATCTCCATGCAGATGTAGACGTCAATATACCATTTCCGATTTTGTAATCTACATTTAATGATGCTCCTCCTAATTCATTATCTGCCTTAGAGCGCGTATCTAGGTCAACTTTTCTTTCAAAGGAACTTTTGTAAGGAATTTCATATCCCAGATCCTTGATGATGCTGTTAAACTGTCTATATTCAGATCGCTGATTTTCAACTACACCGGCGATACCCCAACCGTAGCCATCCGGACGCTGCGCTGTAACATCCCCTGCTAATGATATCTTTAAATTCTCATTCGGCGTGAATAACAATTGCCCTCTAACACCTAGGTTATTGATATCATTGATATTACGATCAGAATACACGTTATACAACGTTCCATTACGTTGTGTTCCTGAAAAAGAAACGCGAGCCGCTAATTTATCTTTGATCAAGGGACCAGTTAAGGAAGTTTTAGCTTGTATGTAGCCATAGTTACCATAGCTCAATTCAAAATTTGCACTTGGTGTGAACTCTGGCAAACGCGATGTAATATTAAATGCTCCTGAAGTAGTATTCTTACCAAATAATGTCCCTTGCGGCCCTCTTAATACCTCAATTTGTTCGATATCAATAAAATCTAGCCATGCAGCTGCAGGACGTGCTAAATATACACCATCTAAATAAAAACCAACACCCGGATCGATCCCATCATTGGTCAAACCATAAGTAGACCCTAGCCCTCTAATATTCAGCGTCGTATTACGAGCGTTAGAAGCATATAATTGCACTGTTGGAACCGCTTCCTTGATTCTCGCTACATTAAATGCCCCCGCATCTTCTATTGTGCTTGCTCTTATAATAGAAACCGGAATTGGAATATCTTGAATCCGCTCAGTCCTTCTCCGTGAGGTTACCAATACCTGTTCCAATGCATTTAACGTAGGTGTTAGTTCGATAATTGTTGGTGAGGTCTCCACAACGACTTTTCGACTTGCGTAACCCACGTATGAGACATTTAAAGTGAATGGTAGTTTTTGTCCGGTCACGAATTGAAACTTTCCATCACGATCTGTTTTTACTTGATGTGTTACCGCATCCAATTGTACCGTTACACCTGAAATAGGTTCCTTGGTAATTGCATCAATAACTGTACCTACTAAGGATGCATTAATGATTGGCTTTGGCTCGTTCTGCGCATGAACAGAAGAGACAGTCAGTACAAAAGCACTGATAATTATATATATGCGAAAGATGCGTTTTGTTGTCATAATTCTAAAGTTATTTATTGTCTGTTGAATACTTATTTTGTTGTTAATGAAAGGAGAAAACTCCTGCTGATATACTGAATAGTATGTCGTTGAAAGAATTAGCAACACATTCGCATTCGGAGCGATAAATAATTTAGGCCATCTAAGCTTAAGCCATCAGATGAGTTTAAAAGAAATTCATTGTAAAATTGTTCCATACGATTTGATAATAAATGATTCAAAGTTTTCGTTGCCAACGCCCATCGTTAACAATTATGATGCAAATATATAAATATTTCTAAAAAGACTACTAAATCCATAGATTTTATTTTTTATTGCATAAAAAAAGCCCACAACTTTCGTTGCGGGCCCCATAATCAACCTAAAAACTTTAGAAACAATATTTATTTTCTTCAATTAGCTTGCGCGCGACCCGTTGGCGGGCATCTTTTACGTTGAATGGTTGCGCTTTGGTAAAACGTCGCAATCCTGCTAACATCATATTTAATTCATCCCCTTCTCCAAAAGAATATAGCGCTTCTTTAGCCGCGATATTTATTTTATCGACAGCCGAATACAAATAGATCCGAGCCATATCCGTAGTTAAGGCGGAGGCTTCTTCTCCTTTTGCGTGATATAATTTCTCTGCGCGGAGTAACACCGATTCAGCGACATATACATAACCAATCACGTCGGCAATATTCATCAAGATCTCCTGTTCTTTAGAAAGCGACATCATCAGTTTTTGAACCGCAGCACCGGCAACCAATAGCCCTGCCTTTTTCAGGTTCGCAACAATTTTCTTCTCAGCTGCAAATAGAGTCTCGCCTTCTGCTCCAAAGTCCGGAATAGACATCAGCTCTCCGGCAACTGCTTGTGCAGGCCCCATTAAATCCAATTCGCCTTTCATCGCCCGCTTCAGTAACATATCAACCACAAGCAGACGGTTAACCTCATTTGTACCCTCAAAAATTCGGTTAATGCGGGAATCACGATAAGCTCTTTCCATAGGGGCTTCTGCCGAATATCCCATCCCCCCGTAGATCTGCACTCCTTCATCCACAACATAATCCAGCATCTCCGAACACCACACTTTAATAATAGCACACTCTATAGCAAATTGTTCTACAGATTTCAACTTGGCTTTAGCTTCATCCATTCCTCCACCGATTAATGCATCATAGGCATCATCGATATTTTGCCCTGCGCGATAAGCTGCTGACTCCATTGCGAACAATCGTGTCGCCATCTCTGCTAATTTGTAACGAATTGCTCCAAATTTTGAAATAGGTAGATTAAATTGTATCCGCTCATTCGCGTACTTAATAGATTGTGTTAATACTGCTCTTGAAGAGCCAATGGTAGCAGCACCTAATTTAATACGTCCGATATTCAAGATATTCACGGCTATCTTAAATCCATTTTCACGATCAGAAAGCAGGTTTTCTATTGGAACGGGACAGTCGTTGAAGAATACCTGACGGGTAGAAGACCCTTTAATTCCCATCTTATGCTCTTCTGGATTCATTGTTATTCCGCCGAAATCTCTTTCTACAATAAATGCACTTAAATTTTTGTCGTCATCAATCTTAGCGAATACAATAAATATATCCGCAAAGCCACCATTCGTGATCCACATTTTTTGACCATTGATCAAATAATGGGTTCCTTCCGCATTAAACTTGGCCGAGGTGCGCCCCGAGTTGGCATCTGATCCGGAATTGGGCTCTGTCAAACAATAAGCAGCTTTCCATTCACCCGTGGTCAATTTCGGAATATATTTAGCTTTTTGCGCTTCATTGCCATAATATAAAATAGGGAGTGTACCAATGCCTGTGTGAGCAGATAAGGCCACGGCAAAGGAATACCCGCCGCCCACCGCATCAGTGACCAACATGGATGTATTAAAATTCTTGCCAAAGCCGCCATATTCCTCGGGTATAGAAACACCTAACATGCCTAGTTCGCCCGCCTTATCCAACAGATTGGTCATCAACCCCTCTTCTTGTGCATCAATGCGATCAAGTTTGTTCAACACTTCGGCATCTAAGAAATCCAAACACGTTTGACGGATCATGCGTGCCTCTTCGTCAAATTCTTCCGGAATAAAAATATCCGTATATGGTGTTTCTCTAATTATAAATTCGCCGCCTTTGATAGTCTGTCTCATTTCTTTTGGATTAAGGAGCAAAGATGAAGGACTTCTCCATCTCTTTATACATCTAATACTTTTAAAAAGTTCACTATTTATTATACACTTAATCTATCTCTGCTCTTCTGTCCTTACTCTTTGCTCTCAAATAACTATAACATTTCAAATATCCCCGCGGCCCCTTGTCCGGCACCTACACACATCGTTACCATACCGTATTTTTTATTTTGGCGCTTAAGCTCATTCAAAACCTGAACAGTCAGTTTTGCTCCCGTACACCCTAATGGGTGGCCTAAGGCAATCGCACCACCATTCACATTGATTTTTTGTTCATCCAATCCCAATTCCCGAATTACCGCCAACGATTGGGAGGCAAATGCTTCGTTCAATTCGAAAAGATCAATATCTTCCTTTTCTAATCCCGCCATTGCTAAAGCTTTTGGAATCGCTGCTATTGGACCAATCCCCATGATGCGAGGAGGCACACCTGCAACGGCATAACTCACTAATCTCGCAATAGGCTGGAGATTTAGTTCTTTCATTTTCTTTTCTGACATCACCAAAACAAAAGCTGCACCATCCGAGGTTTGTGAAGAGTTACCCGCTGTCACTACACCATCTGCGGCAAAAACCGGGCGTAATTTAGCCAGCGCTGCTAATGATGAATCTGCACGCGGACCTTCATCAGTATCTACAATGTATTCACGCGTCTCCATCGTCTTACCGTCCTTCAGGTAGTTTTCTCTTACGGTGACAGGCACGATACCATCTTTAAGATACCCGTTCTTTATTGCTTCAATTGCTTTTTGATGTGATTTCAACGCAAAAGCATCCTGATCTTCACGTGAGACATTGAATTCCTTTGCAACAGCTTCGGCTGTAATCCCCATCCCCCAGTACCAATCTGGATGATCTTTGGAAACACTTGGATTTGGCACAATTTTCCATCCTCCAAAAGGCATCCCCGACATAACTTCCACTCCTCCTGCGATGATACAATCTGCCATTCCGGATTTAATCTTAGCAACTGCCGTCGCAATAGTCTCCAACCCGGAGGCACAGTATCTATTGACCGTAACACCTGGTACTTTATCCGTCTGTAATCCCATCAAGGAGATAAGCCTCCCTACATTCAACCCTTGCTCTGCCTCCGGCATTGCATTCCCAACGATCACATCATCGATTTCTTCCTTATTTAAATTTGGAACTGAGGCTACCAGATGCTTGATCACATCGGCCGCCAAATCGTCTGCTCGCATAAACCGAAATCCGCCACGAGGCGCTTTTCCTACTGCTGTGCGATATCCTGCTACTATATATGCTTCCATTGTTTTTAGTATTGAGTCGTTAGATATTAGTATTTAGACTTTAGTTTCCGTTGAAAAACATAGTTGATCTTTTGTAATTCGTTAATTGTCTCAACGAGACTTTCTAAATCCTCTACTGATATATAACCCAAATTATTTGAAATAATTAATTGTGTTTCCACTTCATAGGTTGATGCATGCGCTATAGAAAGAAAATATAAAACTCCTTATCTGAGTTAACTAAATTAAACCTTTCTCTATCCGGAAATTTCATTGTCACCTGATAAACATCGGACACCATTTCATTCGCCTTTTGCCGTAATTTCAATGCTCTATACTGACGCATACATCTAAATACTTCTTAATCTAATTCCTAAGCGGTTTTCCCTTTGTCAGCATGTGCTGAATACGTTCAAGTGTTTTGCGCTCAGTACAAAGTTCTAAAAACGCTTTCCGTTCAAGATCCAACAAATATTGTTCTGAGACTTCAGTTGGCGCTGAAAGATTTCCTCCACACATTACCCAACCTAATTTTTCTGAAATTTTCTTATCGTGATCAGAGATGTAATTACCGGCACGCATCGAGGCTGCTCCTACATATACAGTTCCTAAACCTTGATTACCCAATACTTTAATATCATTTCGTGGAGTAGGTTGAATATATCCTGCTGTTGCCAGCTCTAATGCCTTCTCCTTCGCATCCGCTAATAAACGGGCCCTATTCATCGTCACTGCATATTTACCCTGCTGCAAATAGCCTAATTCAAAGGCTTCAATTGCCGAAGTAGATACTTTGGCCTGTCCGATGGTCAAAAATCTGTCTTTTAATGTATTTTGAACGATTTGGCCATCCCTATATTCATCAGAGGCACGTAACGCAAATTCTTTGGAACCACCTCCGCCCGGAATTACGCCAACACCAAATTCGACAAGCCCCATATACGTTTCAGCATGTAGCTGTACAAAATCAGCATGCATCGAAAATTCACAGCCTCCTCCTAATGTCAGTTGAAACGGGGCTGCTACGACTGGAATAGAAGAATACCGAATACGCATTGCTGTATTTTGAAACATACTAACCGCCATATTCAACTCTTCGTAATCCTGCTCCATGGCCATCATAAATATCATTCCGATATTTGCGCCAGCTGAGAAGTTTTTCCCATCATTAGAAATTACCAGACCTCGATATTCCTTTTCTGCAAGATCAATCGCTTTATTCAGTCCTTCTATTACATCACCTCCGATGGTATTCATCTTGGTATGGAATTCACAGTTTACAATACCATCGCCAAGATCAATGATGGATACACCTGAATTTTTCCAGATAGTTTTCGTTTCGCGGATATAATCCAATACAATCAGATTTTCCGTTCCCGGAATAGGTTTATATGACTTAGACGCAATATCGTAAAAATGACGTTTCCCGTTTTCAATTTTATAGAAAGACTCATTGCCCGCAGCCAGCATATCATGTACCCATTGGGCAACTTCACCTGTTTGTCCTGGAAGACGTTTTTCCTCAGTTTTTATTTTTTCAATGGTTTCGCGAACTCCCAAGGCATCCCAGACCTCGAATGGACCTATCTCCCATCCAAAGCCTGCACGCATGGCATCATCGATGCGAAAGAAGTCGTCGGTAATCTCCGGTACACGCTTAGATACATATTCAAACAGCGGATAATGCATAGCACGGAAAAAATCGGCGGCCTTATCCGTTCCCTGTTCATAAACCTTCATTCGCTTACGGATATCTTCAACCGATTTGGTTGCTTCCAATGTGGCAGATTTCACCTTTTCTTGCGGACCAAAGGTCATTGTTTTTAGATCAAGCGAAAGAATCTGCACTTCGCCTTTATCATCTTCTACTTTTTCATAAAATCCTTTTTTTGTTTTCTCACCCAGCCACTTATTTTCCACCATTTTGGTAATGAAGGCAGGCAATTGGAAAACGTCTTTAGCTTCATCATCTGGTGTACTTTGTTCCAATCCTTTTGCAACATTTACCAACGTATCCAATCCAACAACATCTGCTGTACGGAATGTAGCCGATTTTGGATGTCCCATGGCAGACCCCGTATACTTATCTACTTCTTCTACGGATAATCCGAACCTTTCAACTAAATGTGTCAATGCTAACATGGAATATACCCCGATACGGTTACCAATAAATGCAGGTGTATCTTTACAACGTACAACCGTTTTGCCTAGCATCTTATCACCAAATTCAATCAAGAACGAAACAACATCCTTATCGGTATAGGGAGTCGGAATAATTTCCAATAACTGTAAATACCGCGGAGGATTAAAAAAATGTGTACCACAGAAATGCGCCTTAAAATCTTCTGAACGTCCCTCCGTCATCAAATGGATTGGAATACCCGAAGTATTAGAAGTAATCAATGTACCTGGTTTTCGAAATTGTTCCACGCGCTCGAATACAGCTTTTTTAACCTCCAACCGCTCGACGACCACTTCTATCACCCAATCCACCTGAGCGATCTGTGCTAGGTCATCATCAAAATTTCCGGTCTTAATCCGCTTGATATAAGATTTGCTAAAGAGAGGTGAAGGGTTCGACTTCATCGCTATCTCCAACGATTGATTAACAATGCGATTTCGCACGATCTTATTATCTAACGTAAGCCTCTTCGCTTCCTCAATGGGTAATAAAGCATTCGGCACAATATCCAGTAACAATACTTCGATGCCGATATTCGCAAAGTGGCATGCAATGCGCGACCCCATCACACCCGACCCTAAAACAGCGATTTTTTTAATATTTCTGTTCATTTATCTATATTTTTTATTAATAACCCAACCCCATTTAATCCAATGATTCCAAATTTAATCCGGGTATATAGGCACTTGCTAATTCGTTAATTTTAATTAGTGTTCTAACAAACTGTTCTCTTTCATTTTCCTGCAATTGAGATTCCAAATATTCATTGAATTCCCGGACGACATCTTTTGCAATCTTCCGCTTTTCTTTACCTAGTTCCGTCAAATAAACTTTAACCGAACGCTTATCGACCTCACTGGTCTCACGATAAATAAAGCCCAGCGCCTCTAAGTTATTTAACACCCGGGATAGCGATGTGGTTTTGACACCTGTAGAATTTGCGATCTGGGAAACGGTAGTTCCCTCTTTATAAATATTTATCAAAATATATCCTGCGGCCTGTGTAAAACCATATTGCGCAGCAATAAAATTGTACTTATTAGACACCGTCTGCCACGCGGTTTTTAAAAAATAATCTATTGTGTTCTCTTGGCTCATATTGGGCTTTCTATGCAAGCATACCAAATCTAACGCTTAGATTTGAGAATTCAAATATTTTATTGATTTTTTAATGTATTCTTAAGTTAACACTAAATATTTGATGACTTGAATTCATGACGGACGCTTCTAAAAAAATGCTTTCCGATTTGTTGTTGGGTTAAAAAGAAGTCGCCCCTCCGTCGGCGAAAGAAGCGCATAAAAAATTGTCGAAATAAACCCTTCCTTAAATTTACCATTCAATCTATACGTTTTGATATTCCCATTATAAAATTTTACAAACAATAATATTCCGTTAACTTTACATCAAACAAACCATTAAATATGACACTCGTAAACATACCAAGACTAGACCTCTTGAACTATACACAGGGATCTCCGGCCCAGCGCAAACAATTTTCTCAGGATATCGGTAAAGCGTTCAACGAAACCGGTTTTGTCACCATCGCCAATCATGGATTGAGTCAACAGCTTATTGATAATTTGTACGAAGTGGTTAAAGCTTTCTTCGATTTACCTGAAGATACGAAACGCCGATATGAATTTCCAGAGCTCGCCGGACAGCGGGGGTATACAGCTAAGGGGCGTGAAAAAGCAAAAGATGCCAGTACGCCTGATCTAAAAGAATTTTGGCAGCGTGGCCAAACCATTGTGGATGAAACGTATTCAAAAACAGACTTCCCGGATAATCCAGAAGTGGCAGAACTACAAAGATTCAATGAAATTACAACGGAAGTTTACAAAAAACTAGAAGATGCTGGTCGTAACTTATTAAAAGCCATTGCCGTTTATTTGGATTTAGAAGAAGATTATTTCGAAAAATTTGTCATTAACGGCAATTCCATCTTACGGGCAATACATTATTTTCCCATTGAAAATCCCGATGCCATATCACCTGACGCTGTACGTGCAGGGGCGCATGAAGATATCAATTTGATTACGTTATTAATCGGTGCCAGTGCAGATGGGCTGGAGGTATTGACTAAAGATGGTGCTTGGTTTCCGATCAAGGCCAAAGGAGAAGATATCGTCGTGAATGTAGGCGATATGCTGCAACGCCTTACAAACAATAAGTTGAAATCCACTACACACCGCGTGGTCAATCCACCACGCGAATTGATGAAAACATCCCGCTATTCTGTACCTTTCTTTTTGCATCCGAAATCTGCTATGAGTTTAGCTTGCCTGGACGGCTGTATTTCAGATGGATATCCCAAAGCATATCCCGATTACACCGCAGGACAATATTTAGACGAGCGACTAAGAGAGATTGGGTTAAAAATGTAATATAAGGGGGATTAATTCTTCTTCCTAACTGACCGAGTGCACGTAGTTTTCCTAATCATAAGGATAAGAAAGATTATTTAACCGACCAATCGACTTCTACGCAAAATCATATTGCAAAAAATTATGACTAAAATAAAATAAACAACTATGACAACAGGAACCGAACTTAAGAGTACAACGAAGAAAAACAAAATCATCTACTGGATTGCCACTATATGGTTGGCATTAGGAATGCTTTCAACCGGAATAGTACAATTAATTAAAATGGAAGAAGAGGTCGAAGCCTTTAATCATTTAGGATATCCAAGTTACCTGCTGACCTTATTAGGTATTTGGAAAATATTGGGAGTAGTTACTATATTGCTACCTAAATTTCCGTTGTTAAAAGAATGGGCTTATGCAGGTTTTTTCTTTGTAGCATCGGGAGCAACAGTCTCCCATATCGCGTTGGGAGATCCTATAGCCGAAATACTTCCTTCTGTACTCCTTGTGGCGCTCACGATAATATCATGGTATTACAGACACTCAGATAGAAGAATTTAAACAGATTATATTTTAAAAGAGAAACAATGAGACCTAGTGTAACGAATTCATGAAGGTATTTAAGTATAAACACGTTTGAATATTACCTTCGGAAACAGACATAAATGAATAAATAATCGAACTTGCGTACTTACAAAGTAATTATATACGGATGAGAAAAGCAGTAAACAATAAAATAGAATTATCAGAGGAACGAATATTGGAATTATTCCGGATTTTACATACCCGCTTTGAGAAGAACATGAACCGTCATCAGGGACTTGATTGGCGTAAAATACAAACCAAACTTGAAAATAGTGCAGAAAAGTTATGGTCGCTTAATGAAATGGAAGAAACAGGTGGCGAACCGGATGTGATCGGTTACGATACAAAAACAGATGAATTTATTTTTTGCGATTGCGCTGCGGAAAGTCCGAAAGGCCGCAGAAGCGTTTGTTACGATCACGATGCGTTGGAATCAAGAAAAGAACATAAACCAAAAAACAGTGCCATGGGCATGGCTGCCGAAATGGGCATTGAATTATTATCGGAAGAACAATATTGTGAATTACAACGCCTTGGGAAATTTGACACAAAAACATCCAGCTGGGTGGCGACCCCAACCGATATCAGAGCGCTTGGGGGGGCAATTTTTGGTGACTGGCGTTTCGGCCGTGTATTTATTTATCATAATGGTGCCGAATCTTACTACGCAGCAAGGGGATTTCGTGGTTTGTTAAAAATATAATAATCCGAAAGATCCTTATTTAATTACTTCCACGGGGATGCCGAGCGGCATGTAGCAAAATTAGCTATTATCTTTTCTAGAACCACACCTGAAAGATACCCCAAGAAGAAGTCAGCACAACCAAAAGCCCCACTAAAACAAGTAGAATACGTTGATTGACCCGTGAGGCCACATACGCACCTACAGGAGCTGCAATTACTCCGCCGATGATGAGACCCAAAACAATCTCCAAATGCTGTACCCCCAAAACAAAAATAAATACAGCTGTAGCAAAATAGGTTACAAAAAATTCTGCGGTATTGACCGTTCCGATTGATTCTCTGGGACTTTTACCTTGGCTCAGTAAGTTGGAGGTAACAATCGGCCCCCAGCCTCCACCGCCGATAGCATCTAACAACCCTCCCAAAAAAGCTAAAACAGATGCATTTTTTATTTTTTTCCCAGCATTGGACTTCTTTTTAAAAGCTTTAAAAAGAAGATATAAACCAAGACCTAATAAATAGACAGAAATATATGGTTTTATGATATTACCATCAAGCATATCGGCCAGCAAATACGCACCTATTACAGCCCCAATGCTTCCTGTAATAACAATTTGAAAAAACAGCTTTTTATCAATATTCTTAAAGCGAATATGTGAAAGTCCGGATACTCCTGTAGTGAATATCTCTGATGTATGTACACTAGCCGACGCAAACTTAGGAGGAATACCAAACCATAGCAATAGACTCGTGCAGCTCACTCCGTAAGCCATACCTAATGCCCCATCGATAAGCTGCGCTACGAAACCGACTACAATGAACCAGAAAAACATAGTGCCAAATTGGAAAGCATTACTTTGAAGACCTTCAATCACAAGATTTATGAAATACAGCAAAACCAGTATTTTGAGTGAAATAATAATCCAACCAACATGCTTTAACGTAACCTTATCTTTTATTTTATTCAGATTTAATACCGATAGCGCTCTTTCCATACAAAAAATTAACTGTGATCTAATTCAAGATCACAAATATAAATAAAAAATCACAAAGACTACTATTTCTATGGATTTAATATCTATCATTCTAGGTAAACCCATGCAAGAAAGGAACCACCACTTTTCCGCCACCATTTTCAGAACAGCGGGTGATGACGTCATTGATGATAGCGATATTGTATTCATAAATACACTATCACCTTTGATACCGTAATCAGTTATCAAATAGATTTTATTTGCAAAAGCAGGTGCTAAGATTAAAGCTCTAATACTGTTTCATTTCGTCCACGAACCACTACCATACTATTGTGAACAAGCCTGTAGCGAAAAAATAAAAAAACTAGAAAGAGCAGCCAAAAAATCGATTCATAACGGATAACTTTAATTAAAAAGGTTATTTAACTCTTCGAAGAGTTAAATAACGCTGTGCAACCCACGTCTATTCCACAAGTTTTCCTTGCGTACTGTATCTCACTTGATCTAGAGTTACGCCTTCATGCAATTCAACGATCTTGAAACCGCCCATCGGTAATACATCGAAAACCCCTAACTCCGTAACGATCTTCTTTACACACTTAATACCTGTTAATGGCAAGGTACAGGCGGACAGTAATTTGGACTCGCCTGCCTTATTAACATGCTGCATGGCTACAATTATATTTTGCGCACTGGCAACAAGATCCATTGCTCCTCCCATACCTTTCACCATCTTGCCCGGAATCTTCCAATTTGCAATATCCCCCTGCTCGGAAACCTCCATAGCACCCAAAATAGTAAGATCAATTTTTCGTGAACGAATCATACCGAAACTCATCGCAGAATCAAAGAAAACAGAACCGGGCAATGTGGTAATAGTTTGCTTACCTGCATTAATGTAATCCGGATCCTCTTCTCCTTCATGTGGAAATGGGCCCATCCCTAATAAACCATTCTCACTTTGTAGCACTACATCGATATCATCTGAAATATAATTGGCCACCAGGGTCGGAATACCGATACCCAAATTTACATAATATCCATCTTTTATTTCCTTCGCAATACGTTTTGCGATTCCATATTTATCTAGCATAGGTTTAGTCTTTTGGTCTGAAAGTTCGCTGCTCTATTCGCTTCTCATAGTTTTCACCTTGAAAAATCCGGTGTACATATACTCCGGGAGTATGAATAAAATTAGGATCCAATACCCCCGGCTCTACCAGTTCTTCTACTTCGGCAATGGTAACCTTACCACACATGGCCATCGTATGGTTAAAATTCTGGGCTGTCCCTCTATATATTAAATTACCCATACGGTCGCCCTTCCAGGCCTTCACCAGTGCGAAATCCGGTTCGAATGCGTATTCCATTAAATAGTCCTTTTCTACGCCATGAAATTTAAATTTGCGAACTTCTTTACCCTCAGCTACCTCCGTCCCCACACCGGCTGGGGTATACACCACCGGGAGGCCATATCCCCCAGCCATCAAACGCGTGGCCAAAGTACCTTGGGGTACTAGTTCCACTTCCAATTCGCCACTTAACATCTGCCTTTCAAATTCTGCATTCTCACCTACATAGGAAGCGATCATTTTTTTAATCTGTTTGCCTTGCAACAAAAGACCCAATCCAAAATCATCTACTCCGGCATTATTGCTAATACAAGTTAACTCCTTCAGGTTCTTTGCTATCAACGCGGCGATAAGATTTTCAGGAATACCGCACAGTCCAAATCCTCCAACAGCAATTGTCATCCCACTCTTGACTTCACCTATTGCTTCGATCGCATTTGATACACTTTTATTTATCATAGATTCTACTGGTTTATTCATTTCGTCTACCGAATATCGTATTTATCTTCTTAAAATACATCAATTAATTAGAAAATTATACAACAAGTTATTTGGAGGTATGCATTATATTTTCAAAATTTATGTTACATTTAATAAAACACTATATTTATCCATGCTAAAATTTATACACGTACTCACATTTCTTTTGTTAATTTCAACTGCTTTTGGACAGAAAATCAATCTTCAAGAGGCTTTGACTAAAAGTTCCATTGATAGCCAATTTTACTACCTAAATATGCTATCGCGTTCGCAAGATGTTGATTTCAAAGTAATCCGCAAAACAAACTTAGAACGTATCCGCCAAAACACACGCGATACACTGAACAGCTTACATACAGAAATCCTGGAGCTAAAAAACTCAAGTTCGTCTGCTGTAACCGCCAACAAAGACCTGACAGACAGTGTCCAAAATCTACAAACACAGTTGAATGTCGAAAAGTTAAAGACAGACAACATATCCTTCTTGGGCGTAAACTTCTCAAAAAGCGGATATCATACACTTGTATGGCTCTTGATTATCGTACTTACCATAGCATTTATAGCCACGCTCTTTGCTTTCCGAAAAGCAAAAGTAGATACTGTAGCATCTAAGAGGAACGCTGAAGAATTTCAAGAGGAGCTACATGCGTACAAAAAGAAAGCATTGGAAAAAGAGCAACAATTAAAAAGACAGCTGCTTGACGAACAACTGAAAAGAAACTCCTGATTCAATCGCAAATAAGAAGTTTTTAAAAAACATTCATTTATTTAATAAAGAAGTTTTGCTTTTAGCATGATAAAACTTATTTTTGCATTCCAAATCACAGATTGAATGATCTGTAATTAAATAGATTAATAAATTTTAGTCCCTATAATATGCCCAATATTGGTAAAATAGCACAGATTATCGGCCCAGTGGTTGACGTCAACTTTGCCGACAATGAAAATCTTCCTAAGATTTACGATGCACTGTACATTGAGAAAGATAATGGACAACGTGTCGTTTTAGAAGTTCAACAACACTTAGGCGAAGAACGTGTTCGTACTATTGCCATGGATGCAACCGAAGGTTTGGTACGTGGAATGAAAGTAGTAGATACTGGCGCTCCTATTAAAATGCCTATTGGCGAAGAAGTTAAAGGCCGTGTATTCAACGTAGTTGGAGATCCTATTGATGGTATCCGTGCATTGGACAAAACGAATGGACGTTCTATCCACAATGTACCACCAAGATTTGAAGATCTTTCTACGGAATCTGAAATTCTTTTTACCGGCATTAAAGTGATCGATTTATTAGAACCCTACGCAAAAGGGGGTAAAATCGGTTTGTTTGGTGGTGCCGGGGTAGGTAAAACTGTATTAATCCAAGAGTTAATCAACAATATCGCAAAAGGACACGGTGGTCTTTCTGTATTTGCGGGTGTAGGTGAGCGTACACGTGAAGGTAATGACTTATTACGTGAAATGTTGGAATCAGGCATTATCAAATATGGAGAGCATTTCATGGAAGGCATGGAAAAAGGCGAATGGCCTTTAGAAAGTGTAGATCAGGAATTGTTGAAAGAGTCTAAATGTACTTTTGTATTCGGTCAAATGAATGAGCCTCCAGGTGCACGTGCTCGCGTTGCTTTATCCGGATTAACAATTGCGGAATATTTCCGTGATGGTGACGGTGAAGGACAAGGTCGTGATGTATTATTCTTCATCGACAATATCTTCCGTTTTACACAAGCGGGTTCTGAGGTTTCTGCTCTTTTAGGTCGTATGCCTTCAGCTGTAGGTTACCAACCGACATTAGCTACAGAAATGGGACTGATGCAAGAGCGCATTACCTCAACTAAAAATGGATCTATTACTTCTGTACAAGCGGTATATGTACCTGCCGATGACTTAACTGACCCTGCGCCAGCGACAACTTTTGCTCACTTGGACGCGACTACAGTATTGTCTCGTAAGATTGCTGAATTGGGTATTTATCCTGCGGTAGACCCATTAGATTCTACTTCCCGGATTTTATCGCCGACAGTTTTAGGTCATGAGCATTACAATACAGCACAACGTGTGAAAGAAATTTTACAACGTTACAAAGAGCTTCAAGATATTATCGCCATATTAGGTATGGATGAGTTATCCGAAGAAGATAAATTAACAGTATCACGCGCACGTCGTGTTCAACGTTTCTTATCTCAACCTTTCCATGTTGCTGAGCAATTCACAGGCTTGAAAGGCGTATTAGTAGACATCAAAGACACGATCAAAGGTTTCAACATGATCATCGATGGAGAAGTAGACGAATATCCTGAAGCAGCTTTCAACTTAGTTGGCAATATAGAAGAAGCAATCGAAAAAGGTAAAAAATTATTAGCAGAAGCAGTTTAATAGTACTGAGTACAACGTATTAAGTATAGGGTATTAGTACTCACATCTTAATACGTTGTACTTAATGCTCAATTCTAGTTAGAATGAAATTAACAATTATTACTCCAGACAAATTAGCATACGAAGGCGAAGTAACTGCGGTTGCAGTTCCAGGTTCTGCAGGCTCTTTTCAAATCTTAAAGGATCACGCGGCTATTGTGTCTACACTAGACGATGGCAAAGTCATTATCAAAAAAGGCAATGATGAACAGGTCATTATTATTAAAGGTGGTGTGGTAGAAGTAAAGGACAACAATATCATCGTTTTGGCAGAAGGAATTGTACAAGACTAATAAAAAATAATACGAGATAAATAGCCCTTAAGACTTCAAGTTTTAAGGGCTATTTTTTTTGCAGTTTCTTTAAAAAAAACCATTTTCAAGAAGAATTTTGACTTTTGATCCTGCTTCACGAAACTTCTAAAAATATACCAATTTTAATTCTAGTCTACATGTTGACAAATTAAAATTTTATTTAATATAAATATTAGATATATTATTTTAAATAAATAAAAAAAACAAAATAAAAAACTTTTTTAAAATAATATGAATAACTATTGTAAAGAATTTTAATTCGAGCTAACTTAACAATGTTATAATTTTGATTGATATAAGAGTTCTTGGCAAGGAACTTTTTATCACAAAGAAATCAGGGAAAATGCAGTACTACAATCAGAACACTTTAATTTATTTGAATGGCGACTTTGTGAAAGCACATGGTGCTGGCGCTGATCTATTTGGTCAATCACTTCACTATGGATACGGAGCTTTTGAAGGACTCCGGTCATATAGTACACACAATGGTATACGGATATTTAAAGCCGAAGAACATTTTAAGCGTTTAGAAGAATCATGTAATGCTATCAACCTTCCCTATTCCTGGAATAATCGGATATTGGTCGAAAAAACATATGATCTATTGGCAGCTAATAATTTAAGATCTGCTTATATCAGACCATTGGTTTTTTCTGGTTCCAATATGCACTTGACTACATCAACCGATGCAAATATAATGATAGCTGCATGGGAATGGGGACCGTACTTAGGTCAGAATTTATTAAAAGTAAACATTTCCAATATCGAGCGTCCTAACCCAAAATCATTCCGCGTAGATGCCAAGATATCGGGACAGTACATCAATTCTATCATGGCCACAAGCGAAGCCATTAACAATGGTTTTGATGAAGCCTTACTATTAGATCAAGATGGTTTTGTGGCACAGGCATCCAGTGAGAATATATTTATAGAAAAGGATTTCAAAATTTACACCCCCCCATTGGAAAATATTTTCCCGGGAATCACTCGCCAAACGGTAGTTGATATCTGTAAAGATCTAAACTTTGAGATCATCGAAAAGAAACTAACGGTCGAAGATGTATATCAGGCTGACAGTGCTTTTCTAAGCGGCACAGCAGCAGAGATCATCGGTATAAAACAAGTCGATCATGTTGTATATAAAGACCATTGGGAACATACGATAGGAGCGTCGATCCAAAGAAAATATAAAAATTTAGTATTAGAGCAAGAGAATTATGAAGTCATCATCTGACAGCACAAACGTATTAAACAAGTATAGCCGCATTTTTACACAAGACAAAACACAACCGGCAGCCAAAGCTATGCTGTACGGGATCGGATTAACCGATGCGGATATGGAAAAAGCACAAGTGGGCATTGCCAGTATGGGGTACGATGGAAACACCTGTAATATGCATTTGAACGACTTGGCACAGGCGGTAAAAAAGGGCGTATGGGCCAGTGATTTAGTAGGCCTGACTTTCGGCACAATCGGCGTCAGTGATGGGATGAGTAATGGTACAGATGGCATGCGCTATTCCCTAGTTTCACGCGATGTCATCGCAGATAGTATCGAAACAATCTGTGGTGGACAATATTACGATGGGGTAATTGCAATTCCGGGTTGTGATAAGAATATGCCCGGAGCTATTATAGCAATGGGCCGTTTGAACCGCCCTGCCATCATGGTATATGGCGGCACGATTGCTCCCGGGCACTACAAAGGAGAAGAATTAAATATTGTATCTGCTTTTGAAGCATTGGGTAAAAAAATCGCAGGTACTATTTCGGATGAAGATTATGACGGTGTAATCCGACATACTTGTCCCGGTGCAGGTGCATGTGGAGGTATGTATACAGCTAACACAATGGCTTCCGCGATTGAAGCGTTGGGAATGAGCCTACCTTACTCCTCTTCCAATCCAGCTGTATCTACAGAAAAACAGAACGAATGTCTTGAAGCGGGAAGATATATAAAAATTCTTTTAGAAAAAGATATAAAACCATCTGATATCATGACACGGAAAGCTTTTGAAAATGCGATTCGTACCATCGTCATATTAGGAGGTTCTACGAATGCTGTGTTACATTTTATTGCTATCGGCAAGTCCGTAGGTGTAGACATTACACAGGATGATTTCCAACGGATGTCGGATGAAACTCCGGTATTAGCGGATTTCAAGCCATCCGGTAAATATTTAATGCAGGATTTACATCAATATGGTGGTGTACCTGCTGTGTTGCGTTATTTGTTGGATGAAGGTTTGTTGCATGGCGACTGCTTAACGGTAACGGGTAAAACACTTGCTGAAAACTTGGAGGGTGTAAAATCTATTATCGATTATAACCAACCCATCATCCAAAAATTGGATAATCCAATTAAAGCGACTGGCCATTTACAGATTCTCTATGGTAATCTCGCCGAAAAAGGTTCCGTAGCAAAAATTTCGGGTAAAGAGGGCGAAAAGTTCAGTGGCCCAGCCCGCGTATTCGACGGTGAACATGATCTGGTCGCAGGTGTTGCATCGGGTAGAATTAAACCCGGAGATGTCGTCGTCATCAAGAATGAAGGCCCTAAAGGCGCCCCCGGAATGCCCGAAATGTTGAAACCTACCGCTTTAATTATCGGTGCGGGACTAGGCAAGTCTATTGCCTTGATTACCGATGGTCGTTTCTCTGGTGGCACCCACGGTTTTGTAGTAGGGCATATCACTCCTGAAGCTTATGAAGGCGGATTAATCGGATTAGTAAAGGATGATGACATTATCGAAATTGATGCCGTTAACAATACGCTGAACCTAAAAGTGTCTGACGAAGAGATTGCTAACCGCCGCGCTACGTGGACACAACCTGCATTAAAAGTAACAAAGGGTGTGTTGTACAAATATGCAAAAACTGTTGCAGATGCTTCACAGGGATGTGTAACGGATTTGTAGTAACGTAATAAGTAAAAAATCAAAAGTAAAAACTGAACTTGTTGGCGTCTTGCTGGGTGAGCAAGTTCATTGAAGATAATTAAAAATTAAAAAAGTAATAAGACATCCAGATTTTTGACTTAGAACTTTTGACTTAATAATTAAAGAAAATGAGTACACTGGAAAAAACGGAAAAGGAACAAGCTACTAGCGCCACTACACAACAATTGAGCGGTTCGCAAGCGGTTTTAGAGGCCTTAATCCACGAAGGGGTAGATACCATTTTTGGATATCCGGGTGGCGCTATTATGCCAATTTATGATGCATTGTATGATTACAATGATAAATTGACCCATATCCTCGTACGCCACGAACAAGGAGGAATCCATGCGGCACAGGGTTATGCACGAACATCAAAGCGCGTAGGTGTCGCTTTTGCAACAAGTGGTCCCGGCGCGACTAACCTAGTCACCGGACTGGCAGATGCTATGATCGATAGCAATCCTATTGTCTGCATTACAGGACAGGTCTTCGCTTCTTTGCTTGGGACAGATGCTTTCCAAGAAACAGATGTTATTAATATTACGACACCTGTTACAAAATGGAACTATCAGGTGACGGATGCAACCGAAATTCCAGGTGTACTGGCAAGGGCTTTTTATATCGCACGCACCGGCCGACCTGGCCCTGTACTAATCGATATTACTAAAAACGCACAGTTGCAATTATTCGATTATAAAGGATACGAATTCTGTAATCATATCCGGAGCTATAGGCCTCAACCTATTGTCCGTCATGAATATATTGAGCAAGCAGCTCAATTGATCAATGAAGCGAAAAAACCATTTGTGATTTTTGGACAAGGGATTATCTTAGGAAAGGCAGAGCAAGAGTTAAAAAACTTTATTGAAAAAGGAGGGTTCCCCGCTGCTACAACTGTAATGGGGTTGAGCGCGCTGGAAACGGATCATCCACAGCATGTTGGTATGTTAGGCATGCACGGAAACTATGCCCCCAACGTTATGACCAATGAGTGTGATGTTTTAATTGCCATAGGTATGCGATTTGATGATCGGGTTACCGGACGCCTTGACAAATATGCCAAACAAGCTCAAGTAATTCATCTGGACATAGACCCCGCTGAGATCGACAAAAATGTAAAAACTACAGTGCCTGTTTGGGGAGATTGCAAGGAAACCTTACCGCTTTTGACAAATTTAATCAACCAACAGGATCACAGTAACTGGCTCCAACAATTCCGCGAACTGGAAAAAGAAGAGATAAAAGAGGTAATCCACGATGAACTTAACCCGACAAGTGATGTGATGACTATGGGGGAGGTCATTAATGTATTGAACGAACTAACCGGCGGTAATGCTGTAATCGTTACAGACGTTGGTCAGCACCAAATGGTGACCTGCCGCTATGCCAAATTCAATTCTTCCAATTCTAATGTTACTTCAGGAGGACTGGGAACGATGGGATTTGGGTTGCCAGCAGCTATTGGCGCTTGGTATGGAGCTCCAGAACGTGACGTAGTTGCCATCATCGGAGACGGTGGTATACAAATGACTATTCAGGAACTGGGAACAATTATGCAATTTGGTGCTAAAGTCAAAATCTTAATTCTAAACAATGAGTTCCTGGGTATGGTGCGTCAATGGCAACAGCTCTTCCACGACAAGCGTTACTCTTTTGTAAATATTACGAGTCCTGACTTCGTTGCGGTAGCAAAAGGATATTACATAGACGGTAACAAAATCTCAGAAAGAAAAGATTTACGTGATGCCCTAAAAACGATGCTAGATCATGACAGTTCTTATCTTTTGGAAGTAATGGTAGGTAAGGAAAATAATGTATTCCCTATGGTGGCTCAAGGTACATCCGTATCAGAAATTAGATTGAAGTAAAAATGGAAAAACAAGAATATACTATCACTTTATATACAGAGAACTCTATTGGTATGATAGGCCGTATCTCTGGGATTTTTTCTAGACGTAAAATCAATATCGAGAGTTTAAATACCTCCCCTTCTGAAGTGGAGGGTATCCACCGCTTTACGATTTTAATTACAGAATCCGAAGAGGTCGTGCGTAAACTATGCCGCCAGATCGAAAAACAGGTGGAAGTATTAAAAGCCTATTTCAATACAAATGACGAACTGATCTGGCAAGAACAAGCCTTATACAAGGTACCGGCAAATATGATTGCGGAGAAAGCCTATGTCGAGCGACTATTGCGCCAATACGGTGCGAACGTAGTCGTAATCCGTAACGACTATATCGTTTTTGAAACGGCAGGTCACCGTGAAGAGATCGATAGATTGACAGAGGAATTGGGAAAATATAATCTCATTGAATTCGTACGGGGTGCTCGTATAGCAATTATTAAAGAGAGTGCCGGTTTCCACTCCAAATTGATCCAATTTGAGAAAACAGAGCCTTCTCCAGAAATCGTAGAAAACGAATTCCTGGATCAGCAAGACAATGTTTTTACAATGTAAAAAAGGGTTGAAGAACAAAGATTGATGGAATAAGGCTCAAAGAAAAAGCTCGTTACTCAATACTTTGTACTAAATACTCAACACTAAAGAAATGGAAAAAACATTCAAATACATTATACAAGCGCGCAAAGCCTTTATCCAATTGGTCGACAGTCTGACTATTGAACAGTTGAACCATATTCCTGCGGGCTTTAACAACAATGTCATCTGGAATTTTGGACATATCGTCGTCGCAACCCAAGGGTTGTGTTATCTTCGTACAGAAGTACAGCCGGACTATATCGTTAAATATGGCGCAGCTTATACCAAAGGAACAAAACCGACATATACTGTCACCCAAGAAGAAGTCGATGATTTAAAAATATTGGCGATCCAAACCGTTGAACAGATTGAAAAGGACTATAATGCCGGTGTTTTTACAGACATTACCCCTTTTACAACAGATACGTATAAAGAGATCATGCCAACTATTGAGGACGTCATTACGACTACGGTCGGTCATGATAATCTTCATTTTGGTTATGCTCTCGCACAAAGAAGAATCATCAACAACAATAAATAAGCAACTTAAACTAAAAAAGAAAAGCATTAATAATAAAAAAATGGCAAATTATTTCAACACGTTATCTCTTAGAGAACAACTAAGACAGTTAGGACAAGCAGAATTTATGGATTCATCAGAATTCGCAGATGGTGTACAAGCTTTAAAAGGTAAAAAGATTGTAATTGTAGGATGTGGCGCTCAAGGTCTAAACCAAGGTTTGAACTTAAGAGATAGCGGGTTAGATGTGTCTTACACGTTACGCAAAGAAGCTATTGAACAAAAAAGAGATTCTTGGAAAAATGCAACGGACAACAATTTCAACGTAGGAACATACGAAGAACTAATTCCTACAGCGGATCTTGTAATCAATTTAACTCCAGATAAACAACATACATCTGTCATCAATGCCGTAATGCCCTTGATGAAACAAGGTGCAACCTTATCGTATTCACATGGTTTTAACATCGTGGAAGAGGGTATGCAAATCCGTAATGATTTAACGGTAATCATGGTGGCTCCTAAATGTCCGGGATCTGAGGTACGTGCAGAATATTTAAGAGGCTTTGGTGTACCTACGTTGATCGCCGTTCACCCCGAAAATGACCCTCAAGGTAAAGGTTGGGCTGAAGCTAAAGCATACTGTGTGGGTACAGGTGGCGACCGTGCAGGTGTGTTGAAATCCTCTTTCGTAGCAGAAGTAAAATCTGACTTAATGGGTGAACAAACTATCCTTTGTGGTTTGTTACAAACAGGCTCTATTCTTTCTTTCAACAAAATGGTCGAAAAAGGAATCAACGCGGGATACGCTTCAAAACTAGTACAGTACGGCGTTGAAGTAATCACAGAAGCATTAAAGCACGGTGGTGTGAGCGGTATGTTAGATCGCTTGAGCAATCCTGCAAAGCTTAAAGCTTTCGAAATCTCGGAAGAATTAAAAGATATTATGCGTCCGTTGTTTCAAAAACACCAAGATGATATCATCTCCGGTGAATTCTCGAAAACAATGATGGAAGACTGGGCAAATGGTGATGCAAACTTATTGAAATGGAGAGCAGAAACAGGTGAGACAGCTTTTGAAAAAACACCGGCAGGTGATGTAAAGATTGCTGAGCAAGAATATTTCGATAATTACACGCTAATGGTTGCTTTCGTAAGAGCAGGTGTTGAATTGGCTTTCGAGACGATGGTTGAAGCGGGTATTAAAGCTGAATCTGCTTACTACGAATCGCTACACGAGACACCATTGATCGCAAATACGATTGCACGTAAAAAATTATTTGAAATGAACCGTGTTATTTCGGATACTGCCGAATACGGATGTTATTTATTTGACCAAGCTTGTAAACCGCTATTGACAGATTTCATGAAAAAAGTGGACACTGATCTGGTCGGCAAAAACTTTAACGATGGAAAAGATGGCTCTGTAGATAATGTAAAATTAGTACAGGTCAATGAACTTTTAAGAGACCATCCTGTTGAAATCATCGGTAGAAAGCTACGTAAAGCGATGACGGCAATGAAAACAATAAAAACGATTTAAATTTTCGTAATTTAGGCCATGAAATAAGAGGTTAAATTTCATTTTTTTTATTTTACCCCTTATAAAATTTACAACAACATAGAGAAAGAGAGAAACATGGGAAAAACATTAGTCGAAAAAATTTGGGATGCACATGTCGTCAAACGTCAAGAAGGGTTTCCAGATATCTTATATATCGACACCCACTTGATCCATGAGGTAACGTCTCCTCAGGCGTTTGATGGATTGCGCAAAAGAGGTCTTCCGGTGTTACGTCCACAACAAACTGTAGCAACAGCCGACCATAATGTCCCGACTTTAAATCAACACCTTCCTATCAAAGAAGAACTATCCCGTTATCAAGTGGATATGCTCACTAAAAACTGTGCAGAATTTGGTATCGAGTTATATGGCCTGGGCCATCCTTATCAAGGTATTGTTCACGTTATAGGACCTGAATTAGGTATTACTCTACCTGGCAAAACCATGGTATGCGGCGATAGCCATACCTCTACTCACGGTGCATTCGGTGCGATTGCTTTTGGTATCGGGACTTCCCAAGTGGAGCAAGTTTTTGCGACACAATGCCTGTTGCAACAAAAACCAAAAACGATGAAAATCGAGGTTAATGGTGAACTGGAAAAAGGTGTGGGCGCAAAAGATATTATCTTATACATTATTGCTAAAATTTCCGCAGCTGGAGGTACAGGATACTTCATCGAGTATGCTGGATCGGCTATCCGATCCTTGAGTATGGAAGCCCGAATGACTATCTGTAACATGAGTATTGAAATGGGTGCACGCGGCGGACTGATTGCTCCAGATCAAATTACATTTGACTATGTAAATGGTCGCGAATTCGCTCCTAAAGGAGAGGAATGGGAAAGATCCCTAGCGTATTGGAAAACATTATATTCGGATGATGACGCAGAATTTGATTCCGTGTTGACATTTGATGCGGCAGACATCCAACCGATGATTACCTACGGCACAAATCCGGGTATGGGTATGGGTATTACCGAACATATCCCGACAACAGTTGCTCAACCCGAATCCGAACGTCCGTCTTACCAAAAAGCATTGGATTATATGGGATTTCAGGATGGTGAAGCAGTCATCGGAAAACCTATTGATTATGTCTTCATAGGAAGTTGCACAAACTCTCGCATTGAAGATTTACGTGAGGTAGCTGCCTTTGTACAGGGAAAACAAAAAGCTTCTAATGTAGAAGTCTGGATTGTACCAGGCTCTAAACAAGTAGAAGCACAAGCAAAATTGGAAGGCATCGATAAAGTATTCGAAGCAGCAGGTTTCCAATTGCGCGAGCCCGGTTGTTCCGCCTGTTTAGGGATGAACGAAGATAAAATTCCAGCAGGCAAATATTGTGTCTCAACTTCGAACAGAAACTTTGAAGGTCGTCAAGGTCCCAATGCGCGTACCATGCTGGTGAGCCCGCTTACCGCTGCCGCTGCCGCTGTTACGGGCAAAATTGTCGATGTTAGAGAATTGTTGGAAGCGTAGAAAGTAGTCAAAGCGATAAAAATGAAAAAATTTGAAACATTAAGCTCAAGGGTAGTACCCCTACCTATTGAAAATATTGATACGGATCAGATTATTCCGGCTCGTTTCTTAAAAGCGACGACCCGTGACGGATTTGGAGATAACCTGTTTCGTGATTGGCGATATGAAGCGGACAATCAACCAAAGGCAGATTTCGTATTGAATAACCCGATCTATAACGGAAAAATCTTAGTCGCTGGTAAAAACTTTGGCTGTGGCTCCTCACGGGAACACGCTGCTTGGGCGATTCAAGATTATGGATTTGACGTAGTTATCAGTTCATTCTTTGCAGATATCTTCAAAGGGAATGCTTTGAACAACGGCGTATTGCCGATCCAAGTTCCCGACGACTTTTTGGAAAAGATATTTGATGTGGTATTTACCAATCCCAATGCCGAGTTAATCGTAGATCTAGAAGCACAAACCGTGACCATTCCCACGACAGGAGATCAATATATTTTTGAAATCAATCCATACAAAAAATCGTGTTTAATTAATGGATATGATGACATCGACTATATCCTAAGTCAAAAAGATCTAATCGAAGAATTCGAACAAAACAGATAATGCCAATACCTTTTGTCCAGATACAGCATCTCTCGGTTCAATACGCCACACAAATCGTATTGAATAATCTTTCGTGGACGATCCAGAAGGGACAACAATGGCTTATCGGTGGCAAAAGCGGAACAGGCAAAACAACCTTAGGTAAGGCTCTTGCAGGTCTGACAGGAGCAAATGGAAATACACGAATACATTTTGACACGACAAGTCACTTACCTGCAAAAGCCTACTATATTTCCAATTGGTTTCAATTTACTAATCTGGAAGGAGACCGAAATTTCTATTATCAACAGCGCTACAATAAACACCAAGGGCAAGATACCTTAACGGTAAAAGCGGAATTGGAACATTTTGCGCAGCAGGAGAATTTAGATTTTTCGGAGATAGAAAACAGATTGATCGAATTTGGCTTTGCCGATGTGCAGCAGTCACAATTGATCGAGCTTTCGAGTGGCGAACACAAAAAGCTTCAGTTGGTGAAAGGTCTATGGCTTAAACCGCAACTTTTAATTCTTGACGAGCCTTATACCGGCTTGGATAAAAATTCACGGATTATATTAAACCAATGGCTTGATGAGCTAGCCGAGGAGGGTGTACATTTAGTTATTATCAGTAATGACACCCGCCTTCCGAACGCCATTAATCGTTTCGCACAACTGCGGGATGGAAAAATTGATGAGGTAGCCAGTCCCCAAGCGTTTGCAAAAGAAAGCATACGTCAATGTAGCACTCTGCCGGCTTTCTTAAAAGAAGTACCACATACACCTTATGATACTATTGTACAATTGCGTAACGTGCATATTCATTATGGTGAGAAAAACGTACTGAAAAATATTTCGTGGGAAGTGAAGATCGGCGAAAAGTGGGTTTTACAGGGGCCTAATGGATCTGGTAAATCTACCTTGTTGAGTCTGATCAATGGTGACCACCCACAATCTTATGGAATGGATATTCATCTGTTTGGTAATAAGAGAGGCTCGGGAGAGAGTATTTGGGACATTAAACAAAAAATTGGAATTATCTCTCCGGAAATGCATTGGTATTTTGACCAAAATGCGACGGTGTGGCATACCATCGCTTCTGGTTTTTACGATAGCATCGGTTGGTTTATCGATGTTAAATTTCAGGAGCAAAAACAGATTGAAGAATTGATGGCTTTTTTCGATTTAACGGAATACAAGAATCAATTGATTCATACCTTACCGCTGGGCAAGCAACGCTTAGCACTACTCGCAAGGACAATTATCAAGAATCCACCTTTATTGGTATTGGATGAACCTTGCCAGGGTTTGGATAGTGATCAAACCCAATATTTTAACGATGTGGTAGATGAATTGGCACAACATGGTAAAACATTAATTTATGTGGGTCATTACGAGAGTCAATTACCGAAATGCATCGAACAGCGAATTGTATTAGAACAGGGCGAAGTCATAGCCGTAGAAAATATATTAGAAAACGTTTAACACTATAATGAAAAAAAATATTCTTATTATTCCAGGCGATGGAATTGGACAAGAAGTAACTACTTGGGGAAAGCAAGTATTAGAAGCCGTAGCCCAAAAATATAACCATGAATTTGTTTTTGACGAAGCTATCATGGGGCACACGGCTATTGAAGCGACTGGTAATCCACTTCCCGATGAAACCCTGGAAAAAGCAAAAGCTTCAGATGCGATTTTATTTGGTGCCATTGGTCATGCGAAGTATGACAATGATCCTTCAGCAAAGGTACGTCCGGAACAAGGTCTCTTGAAAATACGCAAAGAGTTGGGACTCTATGCCAACCTGCGCCCGATCTTATTATTCGATGAACTATTAGATGCGTCCAGTTTGAAACCGGAGGTGTTACGTGGAACAGACATCTTATTCTTCCGCGAATTGACAGGAGATGTATATTTCGGTGAAAAAAGACGCAATGAGGACAACACATTCGCTTCTGACCTGATGAACTACCACCGTTACGAAGTAGAACGCATCGCACGCAAAGCTTATGATGCGGCACGTACGCGTAATAAAAAATTATGCTCTGTCGATAAAGCGAATGTACTGGAGACCTCTCGTCTGTGGCGCGAAGTCGTACAGGAGATCGCACAGGAGTATCCTGATGTAGAAACTGAACACATGTTTATCGATAATGCGGCAATGCAGTTGGTAAAGAATCCGAAAAAATTTGATGTCGTATTGACGGCGAATCTATTTGGCGATATATTGACAGACGAGGCTTCACAAATTGCGGGATCTATGGGTATGTTAGCTTCGGCCTCTATTGGTGACGGAACAGGATTTTTCGAACCCATCCACGGTTCAGCACACGATATAGCCAGTCAAAACAAAGCGAACCCATTAGCTTCTATCCTATCTGCAGCTTTGATGCTCGATATTGCTTTTGGTTTACAGGAAGAGGCTAAGTTGGTGACTACAGCCGTAGCGGATACATTAAAAGCGGGTTGGAGAACAGGTGATATCGCAAATGCGGAAACTGCATCCAATAAAGTTTTAGGCACAAACGAAATGGGTGCTAAAGTATTAGAATATATTAAATAAATAGCTCGCCATTGCGGGCAGAGCGAAGTAATCTAGCTGAATAAAGAGATTGATCTGCTCGCTCGCAATGACTGTTTTTAACTTTTTAATTTAAAATTATGTTACACGATCCTAATCACTTATACATCTTCGACACGACGCTTCGCGACGGTGAGCAAGTTCCCGGATGCCAATTAACGACGACAGAAAAAGTCGAAATTGCTAAAGATCTAGAACGTTTGGGCGTTGATATTATTGAAGCTGGATTTCCGGTATCAAGTCCCGGAGATTTCCAATCGGTTGTCGAGTTATCCAAAGCTGTTGACAACGTGATTATCTGCGCCTTAACCAGAGCCAATAAGAACGATATTGATGTAGCTGCTGATGCGCTAAAATACGCCAAACGTCCGCGTATACACACCGGAATCGGTTCATCGGATATGCATATCCATTACAAATTCAACAGCACCCGGGAAGAGATTTTGGAAAGAGCCATAGCAGCCGTCAAACATGCAAAATCCTATGTCGAAGACGTAGAATTCTATGCTGAAGATGCCGGACGTGCCGACTTGGTCTATCTTGCTCAAATGATCGAAGCTGTAATTGCTGCCGGTGCTACAGTAGTCAATATTCCCGATACAAATGGTTATTGCCTACCCGATCAATATGGCGCGAAGATCAAATACCTTAAAGAACATGTCAAAAATATTGACCAGGCTATCATCTCTGCACATTGCCATAATGACTTAGGATTAGCAACGGCCAATTCTATTGCTGCAGTGCAGAACGGCGCTCGGCAGGTAGAATGTACGATCAACGGTATCGGAGAGCGTGCAGGCAATACATCATTGGAGGAAGTAGCAATGATTTTAAAAGTACACAATCAATCCTTTGGAAATCTGAGCTCTAATATAGACAGTACGATGTTTACCTATATCTCACGCAAAGTGAGTGACATGATGAACATGCCGGTACAGCCCAATAAAGCTATCGTAGGCCGAAATGCATTTGCGCATAGTTCAGGGATCCATCAGGATGGCTTCTTAAAACATCGTGAAAATTATGAAATCATCCGTCCGGAGGATGTCGGTCTGGAAGAAGCTGATATTATCTTGACTGCACGATCAGGCCGTCATGCGTTAAAACATCACTTAGAGCGCCTAGGTTACCATTTGGATAAAGAAACTTTGGCCACTACATACGAGCGTTTCTTAGTTATCGCTGATGCAAAAAAAGACATTAACGATGAAGACCTACTTGCCTTAGTTAAATAATATAGAACAAGGATAAAAGAGTAAGGATCAAAGATGTCTTTAATCCTTACTCTTTTATCCATTCTCCAATATAAAATGGACTTATCAACATTAGAAATAGATTCGCTGCGCGCCAAAGAACGTATAAAAGACGTTGTAACGCGCACACCGCTACAATACAACCTGCATCTTTCTGAAAAATATGGCGCACACGTATACTTAAAGAGAGAAGATCTTCAAGTGGTACGCTCGTACAAGTTACGAGGTGCTTATAACAAGATCGTGAGTCTATCAGAAGAAGAAAGATCACGTGGAGTGGTATGTGCCAGCGCAGGTAATCATGCACAAGGGGTAGCCTTCTCTTGCAAAAAGCTAGGCATCAAGGGTGTTATTTTTATGCCCGGACCTACGCCTCGTCAAAAGATTACGCAGACCGAAATGTGGGGAAATGGCCACATTGAGATCGTACTAACCGGTGATACATTTGACGATTGCCAAAAAGCAGCAACGGAGTATGCTACGGCACACAATATGAATTTTATCCCACCTTTTGACGATATTAAAATCATTGAAGGCCAGGGAACCGTAGCTGTAGAGATCTTGGAAGATCTCCCGGACTTAGACGCGGTCTTTATCCCTATAGGAGGTGGTGGACTATCCTCGGGCGTGAGCTATCATCTGAAAAAAGTTGCTCCACAGGTAAAACTGTATGGTATTGAACCCGAAGGAGCCCCTTCTATGCAAGCAGCTATTGCCCATGGAGGACCGATCGAATTAGAACACATCAACAAGTTCGTAGATGGAGCAGCGGTCAAAAAGATTGGTGCATTAACCTATTCGATCAGCAGTCAACTATTGGATTCTGTAAAGTCTGTTCCGGAAGGTAAAATTTGTACATCCATTTTAGAACTTTACAACAAGGATGCCATTGTCGCCGAACCGGCCGGGGCACTGTCCATTTCGGCATTGGAATTCCATCAAGAAGAAATCAAAGGTAAAAAGGTAGTCTGCATTGTCTCTGGTGGCAACAACGATATCGATCGTATGAGCGAAATCAAGGAAATGTCCTTGCTCTATGAAGGATTCAAACACTACTTTATTGTTCGTTTTCCGCAACGTCCCGGTGCATTGCGTCTCTTAGTCACCGAGGTACTTGGTCCTAAGGATGATATTACACGTTTTGAATACATCAAAAAGACCGAACGTGAACGCGGCCCAGCATTAATTGGTATTGAACTAAATGATCCTAAGGATTATATCAGCTTTATCGAACGTATGAAAATGTATAAATTCGATTTTATCGAAGTCAATAAAGATCAGACCCTATTTGAATACCTGGTATAAGGTATATTGTTGATTACTTGTTACCGTTTCAAGTAAAAGCAGCCCAATAATAACATATAGATTTTTTATAGGTGCATTGTACGATGCACCTATAATTTTTATTTTCCTTTCAGATACTTTTCTAAAAACTGATCCTGTTCCCATAGGACGTGTAATACGCTTTCTTTGGATTGGTATCCATGCGATTCGAACGGCAATAACACCATGCGGACAGGTGCTCCGAGATTCTTTAATGCTTGGAAGTAGCGCTCCGTCTGTAATGTAAACGTTCCAGGATTGTTATCTGCTGTACCGTGGATCAATAACATGGGAGTTTTCATTTTATCGGCTTGCATAAACGGAGACATGGTATTATATACCTCAGGTACATCCCAATAATTCCGCTGTTCCCGTTGAAAACCAAACGGTGTCAAGGTACGATTATAAGCGCCAGAACGTGCGATGCCGACAGCAAACAAATCCGAATGTGTCAATAGATTAGCCGTCATAAAAGCACCATAGGAATGTCCGCCCACACCAACCTTCGTGCGGTCAATATACCCAAGCTTATCTACTGCATCGATAGCCGCCTTTCCATTTGCAACAAGTTGTTCAATAAATGTATCATTGGGTTCATCCGTACCTTCTCCAATAATTGGAAAAGCAGCATCGTCTAATACCGCATAGCCTTTGGTTACCCAATAAACAAAAGACCCATAGTATGGAAAAGTAAAGTCATTGGGGTTTGCCGTATTCTGTCCCGCAGTACTCTTGTCTTTATACTCTGTTGGATATGCCCAGATCAGCAAAGGCAATTTTTCCTTTTTATTCCTGTCGTATCCAGACGGCAAATATAATGTTCCTGTTAAGTCAACGCCATCAGCACGTTTATAAGAAATTACTTCTTTGTAAACATCGTCCAACCCTTTAAATGGATTTTCAAATGTAGTTAGCACAGATGATTTACCGGATTTAATGTTTTTAAGAAAATAGTTCGGGTATAATGTGGGTGACTCTACGGATACGATGATATCTCCTTTTGTGATATCAACAAGATCGACTATCGTTTCCTTTTTGCCTGGAATATCAGAAGTATACAATCTTTTTTTTGCGCCCGTCTTTAGATCGTATTCATCGATAAAAGGAAATTGCCCCTCTTTTGTAAAACCATTTCCTACCCAATAAGCTTTCTGTTTATGGATAAACATAACTTGTCTGCCATATTGATTTCGATGCATGTGGACATTGCCCGGGTCACTGTATACATCTTGAGAGTTACGATCTAAAACTAATTTTGACGAGCCTGTAGTAGGATTCAATAAGAATGTCTTTACACTACGGGTGTCGTACCAAGAGGAATAAACCAATGTATTTTCTTCATCGCCCCATAACACACCGCTGTAGCGATCGGCTAATTTCATCAAAGATGTTGGTAAGCTGGAAAATGGCACCTCCCACGTAAAAAGTTCATCCCTGAATTCAACCTTCTTGGTGGCATCCCCTTCATCCAACGCCTCGACATAATATAGACTGGATGCTTTGTCGCTTCGCCAACCCATTGATCTTTTACCTTTACGCGTAGAGGAAAACCCCTTAGGCTGAATCTCTGTGAGCGGAACTTCGTTGACGACCTTGATAAGGGTTCCGGCTAGATCGTAAACCTTTGTTTCCTGTGGAAATTGAGAATAAGGGACGACATAGGAAAATGGTCGCTTAATCGTGGTAACCAATAGGTAGCGTCCGTCCGGTGAGAATGATTCCTGAACAAACATATCGCTATCCATAAACTTAGTCTGCTGCCCGTTAAGATCTACTATATACAGTTCGGAATTTACTAGTGTTTCAAAATTTGATTCGTCCTGTGGATTCTTCAATAAATCCTGATAGGTTCTCAATTGCGAAACTTGTCCCGTACTAGTTGATACGATAGGGCCTAACGGCAAATCTTTACTACTGTCGATCAATTGCTTGCGATCTCCGGGCAATCTCATAATCAACAATTTGGAGCTATCTTTAAACCAAGTATAGGGTGTTCCTAAATTGGCATTCAAATTGTCGGCTGTCAACCTTTTGGCTTTTGCAGTCGACAACTCAACACACCACAATTCAACACCTTGAGTTGTGGTGTGTGTAAACACCAACACCTTGGAATCTGGTGAAAAGCTGATATGTGCTATCTTTGCCTGCTCCGGCAGTCCTGAAACGGGTATATCAGTTTTCTCTCCTGTTTTCCTAATCTTTAAATCGTTCGAATAGGTAGCAGTACTTGATATATTCGTCAGCGGATTGATACGTAGCCCTCCTAGTCGAAGCTCCTCTTGAGTAAGTTCGTCTAAGCTCTTATATGTAGAACGATAAACGGACACAATCCAACTTTTATCCTCACTTATGCGGATAGTTGGCGGCCGTTGGTAATCGGCTAGTGTCAATATTTCTGAAGAGGGTTGTTGATAGGTAACATGCTCTTGTGCTTGAATGTTAAACACAAAGAGAAAGAGCCAAAGAAAGATAAATTTGTGCATTAGAATAGATTATTTAATGTAAAAGAATGACTTAATTTTAATAATATTAAATCACTAGGAAACCCCTATAAGTTTACTTATTTTTTTGATATAATCCACAAAATTAGATAGTTTTTTTTGCATAAATTAGTCATTTTTTACGTGTAGAAATTCAACTACAAAAAAGGATTTTAAAGTTATCCACATATCTTAAAACCTGTAAAACAAATCATTATACAAAAATTACCTTCATCAAGCGCATTTCCATCGAAGTGTTAAAATTAATGTGGAAAAGTATAACTACCGCTCGCGTATAAAATATATGATATTTGTTTAGCAAGAGATTACTGACAATCTCAAAAAATCATAATTCATTAAATACATGGTACCAGAGGGTTAGCGTCTTCTGTTACTTCTAAACTTAACTATAACATGGCAAGAATCATTAAATTCGAAAAAAATGACTGTGCCCCATGCGCACAAGTATCGGCTTACCTTGACAACAAAGGTATCTCTTACGAAACGGTTAATCCTTTCGATGAACCTGAATTAGCGGTTAAGTTTAAAGTAAGAACAGTACCTACTGTAATTATATTAGAAGACAACGAAATAACACACCGTATCATAGGATTCAGACCAGAAGAGTTAGAAGCAGCTATTGCACAATAAGAATCTCGTATTATTTAAAACATGTTGACATGACACATTTATATTACGATAGCAGAACGGGCAATGTACAGCGTTTTATTGATAAAGTGACTCAGATTACAGGCTGGACAGCACACCGTATCCACAAGGATATGGTTGTTGATACACCGGGGCACCTTATTACTTTTACAACGAACTTTGGTAAAGTACCCCCGATGACTGAAGAATTTTTACAAACACAGCACAGCAATTTTTTTTCAGTAACATCAAGTGGCAACCGCAACTGGGGAAGAAATTTTGGCATTGCAGCAGATAAAATTGCAGAACAATATGATATTCCAATGGCTTTCAAATTTGAGCTGTCGGGTACCATGGAGGATATTAATCAATTTATAGACATCATAAAAAATCAATACTATGATAGCAAACGAGGTAGCAAAAAACTGGATATTGCTTAATAACGAAATCATGATTAAACATGATGACGAGTTCAGCCTTCACAAAGATAAAGAGGCTGTTCGCGCCTATTTCCTAGAGTATGTTAATAAGAATACGGTATTCTTTTACAACTTAAAGGAAAAAATTGATTATCTGATAGAAAACGATTACTATATCGATTTCTATCAATGGTTTACGTTTGAACAAATGGAAGAAGTGTACAATTTTGTATATGCGAAGAAATTCCGTTTTCAATCCTTTATGGCGGCTTTCAAGTTTTTCCAAAGCTATGCACTACGCGATGACTCTGGAGAAAAATTCCTAGAACGCTATGAAGACCGTGTCGTGGCGGTATCCTTATTTTTAGCGCGCGAAGAAGGAGTTGAAAAAGCAATCCAATACGCCGAAATAATGATCAATCAAGAATATCAGCCTGCTACCCCGACATTCTTGAATGCTGGAAAAAAACGTTCTGGAGAACTTGTTTCATGTTTTTTGGATGAAATAGGAGACAATTTAAATGGTATCGGCTATGCAGTCGATTCAGCAATGAAATTATCTTCAATAGGTGGAGGAGTTTCATTTAATATTTCAAAAATCCGTGCGCGTGGCGAAGCAATAAAAGGTGTAGACGGGCGTGCAGGCGGTGTATTACCTATCATGAAGATTATGGAAGACACATTTTCCTATGCCAACCAGTTAGGGCAGCGTCCTGGAGCTGGAGCGGTATATTTAAATATTTTCCATTCTGATATAGAAGAATTTTTGGATTGTAAAAAAATTAATGTCGACGAGAAAGTACGTATTAAATCGCTATCCATCGGTATTATTATTCCTGATAAATTCATGGAATTGGCCGAGAAAGACGAAGCATGCTACTTAATCTATCCACATACCGTAATGCAAGAGTATGGTAAACCTCTTGACGAGATGGATATGGACGCAATGTATGATGAGCTAATCACTAATCCAAACGTCAAGAAGAAAAAAATCAATGCCCGCCACATGTTGGTGAAGATCGCACAAACCCAAAAAGAATCGGGCTATCCTTATATTTTCTTTAAGGAAAACGCGAACCGCGCACATGCTCTGAATGGAATAGGAAAAGTAAAATTTTCTAACCTATGTACAGAGATTATGCAAGTTTCGGAAGTTTCTGATATCGAAATTTATGGTAGAGAAGATACAATCCGCTATGGTATTTCATGTAACCTCGGTTCATTGAACATCGCAACTGTAATGGATAATAAGCGTATCAAAGAGACGGTAAAAACCGCAATGCGATCGCTGACCGTAGTATCTGATGTGACAAATATCGAGATGGTACCCTCCATTGCAAAAGCGAACCGCGAATTGCACTCCGTAGGCTTAGGTGCTATGAATTTACATGGATTCCTGGCAAAAAGCTTCATCATGTACGAATCTACAGAAGCTTTAGATTTTGCAAATACATTCTTCATGATGATGAACTACTATTCGTTAGAAGCATCTATGGAAATTGCAAAAGAGCGCAGCAAAACATTTACAGGTTTCGAAAAATCAGGTTATGCCGATGGTTCGTATTTCGACATGTATCTGAATCGCGAATACATACCTAAAACAGATAAGGTAAAAGAGCTATTTGAAGGCGTACATATCCCAACAGTAGACGACTGGACTAACCTGAAGGCACAAGTGCAGGAACACGGAGTATACCATGCTTACCGCTTAGCGATTGCTCCTAATCAATCTACATCTTACATCATGAATGCAACTGCATCGGTAATGCCTGTAGTAGATATCATCGAAGTGCGTGAGTATGGAGATAGCACAACGTATTATCCTATGCCTTATTTGACGAACGATAATTACTTCTACTTCAAATCAGCATACGATATGGATCAATTCAAGGTATTAAAACTGGTTTCCGTAATCCAAAGACATATTGATCAAGGTGTATCGACTATCCTTCATACCAACTCAAAGGATAGTACGCGCGACCTATCAAAATACTATATCTATGCACACAAATTAGGCTTAAAATCCTTGTATTACACCCGTACACGTAAGTCAAGTATTGACGAATGTGTATCGTGTTCGGCATAAAAATACATTAACCCACTACACAAAACACAGAAGCTGAAATAAGAACGGTTTATTACGTATTCTATTTCAGCTTCTTTAACAAATAGAACACGTAATGAGTAAACAATTTAAAGCGGTAAACTGGAATACCCCGGACAACGATTATGCATTAATGTTTTGGGAACAAAATATCAGACAATTCTGGATCGACACAGAATATATTCCTTCAAAAGACATCGACAGCTGGAAAGGATTAAGCTGGGACATGAAAGAGTGCTATAAAAAAGCTTTGGGAGGCTTGACCTTATTGGATACACTGCAAAGTCATACGGGTATGCCTAAAATTATCGATCATATCGATTCATTGCAAAACAAAGCTGTACTATCTTATATGTGTATGATGGAAGCTATACATGCCAAATCATACTCTACTATTTTCACCACGGTATCGACAACAAACGAGATCAATGATGTATTTGGTTGGGTGTCGAAAAATAAATTCTTGCAATATAAAGCCAGAACCATCGACAAGTATTACCGTGCCATTGATAAAGAAAATGTTTCTGATGAAGAACTATTCATGGCATTAGCTGCCTCGGTATTATTAGAGTCATTTTTATTCTATTCTGGTTTCTTCCTTCCATTGTGGTTGTGCGGACAAGGGCAAATGGTGGCCTCTGCAGATATCATCAAAAAGATCGTTGCGGATGAATCGATACATGGTGTATTCGTGGGTTTAATCGCGCAAGAAGTATACGCAAAGCTTTCCAATAAAGAACAAGTCAAAGAGAAATTCCTAACTCTACTAAATGACTTATACGAAAACGAAATCAAATATACCGAAGAGCTGTACACTGTTGTGGGACTCACTGCAGAAGTAAAGGAATATGTACGGTACAACGGAAATAAAGCCTTGATGAATTTAGGATTTGATCCGGTTTTTGAAGTAAAACAGGTAAATCCGATCGTATTGAATGGGTTGAATACCGAAACCACACAACACGATTTCTTCTCTAAAAAATCAACAAACTACGAAAAGTCAATGGAGATTGTCCATTTAATGGATGATGACTTTAAAATGGATGCAACCGTAGAGGTATAAAAATAAAAAAAGGGAATTACACTAAATTCCCTTTTTTTATTTCTTGCACCATATAATCTACAGATCGGGCGGAGAAAGCCATATACGTTAAGGATGGGTTTTGAGTCGAGGTAGAAGTCATCGCAGCACCATCGGTTACAAATACATTGGGTACAGCATGCAACTGATTCCACTTATTCAGCATTGAAGTTTTTGGATCTAATCCCATACGTACGCCTCCCATCTCGTGAATATCTAAACCGGGAGCCTGCGAACTCTCATTCCGCTGAATATTTGTAAACCCTGCTGTGATAAACATTTCTTCCATCGTATCCAGATAATCCTTCTTCATCTTCGCATCATTATCATCATAATCGATAGCGATTTTTAGTTGAGGTATACCCCAATCATCTTTTTTATCCGCATCTAGCGTCACATAATTTGATTCTTTTGGAATGGTCTCCCCCATCATGTGAGATCCCACGCCCCAATTACCCCATGTTGGATTAAGTAACGAATCCTTCAAGTTAAGCCCCAAACCCGACTGATCGGAATTTGACATTCGCCAAGCCCCAAAACCTGCAGCATAGCCTCTCAAAAAGTCCGTTTCTTGTCGATGAAGATTTCTAAAACGCGGAATGTAGCCCCCTCCGGCAGGATTACGTCCGTCCGTTTTATACTCCAATAAACCTTCATATTCGCCATATATGCGTGCACTATAATTATGAAAGCCGACATATTTTCCTAATGTTCCGCTGTCGTTACCCAACCCTTCGGGAAACCGTTGGGATTTGGAATTGAGCAAGATCAGGTTGGTATTCAATGCCGCGGCATTTACAAAGATCACTTTTGCATAAAAATCGATTTCTTCCTTTGTATTTCGGTCAATCACCTTGACGCCTATCGCTTTTCCTTTATCATCGTCGTACAGAATAGAATGCACGACAGAATCTGGACGCAATGTTAAATTTCCCGTCTTCGCTGCCCATGGTAAAGTCGACGAATTAGAACTAAAATATCCACCAAAAGGACAACCGCGCTGACATAAGGTACGGTTCTGACATTGTACGCGCCCTTGGTCCAAATGAATCTGATTCGGTTTTGATAGATGCGCACAACGCGCCGAAATAACTTTCCTGCTGGGATAGACCGATTCTATTTTCTGCTTAAAATATTTCTCGACTACATTCAAGGGATATCCCGGCAAGAATTCGCCATCGGGTAATTCGGGTAAGCCATCTCTGTCTCCGGCTATACCTGCAAAACGTTCAACATAATCGTACCAAGGTTTTAAATCTGCATATCTTATCGGCCAATCCACCGCGAAACCATCACGTGCCGGGCCGTCAAAATCAAAGTCAGACCAACGCTGTGTCTGTCGAGCCCATAATAAAGACTTTCCCCCTACTTGATAGCCTCTGATCCAATCGAATGGCTTCTCCTGTACATAAGGATGCTCGTTATCCTTCACAAAAAAATGTGCTGCATCTTCGTGAAATGCATAGCACCTGTTCACGATAGGATTCTCCTTTTTTATTTTATAAGGCAGTTCATTACGATGTTCGAACTCCCAGGGATACATATTGGTTGTTGGATAATCTTTGACATGCTGTACATCCCGACCCCTTTCCAAAACCAACGTTTTCAATCCCTTCTCGCATAATTCTTTGGCAGACCATCCGCCACTGATTCCAGATCCAATCACAATCGCATCATACGTTCTGTCTTTTACAGTGTCAATATTCAAATTTGCCATAGAAAATTATGCTTCAATTTTTACTGCTCCGTTATATCTTCCCGGAATCAATTCATAAACTAATTTATTTTTCATCACATATTCGGAATTCATATAACCTTGAATCGTACGACGCTTTAGGAGGTGAAGAAATACATCATCCTTGGGCAATTCCTCCAAGTAAGCCAAAATTTCATCTGTAGATTTACCTTCTAATTTCTTAGCGGATTTTAAACCGGCTATAAATTGTTCCTGTTCCTCCGGATCAGAACAATCATCAACCATCTTCATCACAAAAAGATGCAAGTTAAGTTCCTTGGCTCCCGGGCTATCTGACGACGGTATAATTGCTTCTACTAGATCTGCTAACAGAGCTTCATCTTTGGCTGTTAATCTTATCGTATTAAGCTGGATAGAACTACCGCCTACATCCGACGAACAGGATGACGCGATTATTATACCCCCGGCGACGACAAATAGTTGTCTTATTGCTGTTCTTCTATTCATAGAATTTTATACTACGGAAAACTAAAAATACAATAAAGTTATCAAATTAGCCCACTAGATCGTCATAACTTTCTAACAGAAACTACTTAGCCCTACTTACTGCAAATGAGATATCACTCATTTGCAAATAACAATCCGCTGACTTCCTTCAAACTACCTACAATACTGTCAGCTTTAGACAGTTTTTTGATTTCCGAGCTATATTTTGTTACCGCAATACAGGTTAACCCCGCTCCCTGTGCTGCAGCACAGCCAGTCGATGTATCTTCTATTGCAATAATATTTTTCTGAGGAACACCTAGAATCTCCGTAGCCAACAGATAAGGCTCCGGATTTGGTTTTGCATGAACAACCTTTTCTCTCGTAATAAAAAACTCGAAATACTCCAATAAACCATGATGACCCAAAACGGTATCCACCGTAGTTCTATAGCTCGAAGTAACTAATGCCAATCTTATATTTTCAGTTATTAACTTTTCTAAAATTTCCCGGGCATACGGCATAAGTCGAATCGTCGTCATATCCGACTTAGCATAGTTAGCACGGGTTTCTTTCCACATAAACTCTTCTGTCGTTTCTATTCCATAGCTTTCCATCAGCATGCCCACATTACGCACCAAAGTATGTCCGGCAAAATACTGTATCCAATCTTCAAAAGTAATCTGGAGTCCAAACTCCTTCGCTAATATTGGAGACCAATTGCTATAATAAAAAAACTCAGAATCAATTAATGTTCCATCTAAATCAAATAATACAGCGTCTAATTGTGCTATCATGTAATCTTTTCTTTTTTTGCAAAATAGGAATTATATACCAACGATTTTGCACTAGCTGCATTACTTTTATTTTATCTATTTTTGTTTATACAAGACATGCAGCGTATACATGTTAGAACGAATAATAAAAATAAACAGATGAAGGTAATAGCCGTAGGCAGAAATTATATAGATCACGCAAAAGAATTAAATAATCCGATTCCCGAAAAGCCCGTAATTTTCATGAAACCGGATACCGCTATCTTGAAGGATAATAAAGATTTTTATTATCCGGAATTTTCGAAGGATATACACTATGAAGTTGAAGTCGTCCTTCGGATATGTAATGAAGGAAAGCATGTATCCCCAAAATTTGCCCATAAATATTATGATGCACTAGGTTTAGGAATCGACTTTACAGCTCGGGATATCCAATCTACACATAAAGAAAAAGGATTACCCTGGGAACTCGCAAAGGCGTTCGATCATTCGGCTGTCATAAGCAATTTGATCCCAAAGGAGGAATTTGAAAATGTAAACGACCTGACCTTTTCGCTGTCAAAAAATGGGGTGACTGTTCAAGAGGGTAATACGCAACATGTTATGTTTGATTTTGACAGCCTTATCGTCTTCATCTCGAAATACATCACGTTGCGTAAAGGTGATTTAATTTACACGGGTACACCTGCTGGAGTAGGTCCGATACAAATTGGAGACAAACTGGAAGGGTTTTTGGAAGGTAAGTCTATGTTTACCTGCAATATAAAATAGTTATGCACAAACTTATATTGGCCATTGGCTGTGGCATGCTTTATTTTTCCGCAGTAGCCCAGAATAATGATATCATCACTTCACGGAACTACCCTCAAGGATATTTTCGCAATCCACTGAATATTGCTCCGGATGCGTCGGGGACATTCGGAGAATTGCGTTCGACACACTTCCACGCGGGTGATGACTATCGTACGCAACAGAAGATCGGCCTTCCATTACATGCAGCCGCAGAAGGTTATGTCTCGCGTGTTCGCGTGCAAATCGGAGGGGGAGGTAATTCGGTTTACATCGATCATCCGAATGGGTATACTTCTGTTTATCTTCACATGGACAGTTTTAACGATGTGCTCACAAACATCGTACGTGCAGAACAATATAAACAAAGACGATTTGATGTAGACATCATACTTGAACCCGGCCGGGTGAACCTAACGAAAGGGCAGCGGATTGGAAATGCCGGAAATACCGGCGGTTCTGCTGGTCCGCATTTGCATTTTGAAATTCGAGACACCAAAAGTCAGCATCCTTTAAACCCTCAATTATTCGGATTACATTTCACTGATCGTTTTAATCCTACAATTCATGGCGTTACTATTTACGATCTCAATGATGGAATTTTCAATGAGCATACACCTAGGCGACATCAACAGGTAAAAGCAAACAGTTCAAGTCGATATACATTAGCTTCGCCTGCAGTAATTCCGGTCAATGGTAAATTCGGCCTAGGGATCAATACCATTGATAGACATCGCGCTGGTGGATTTCAAAACGGAGTATATTCAATTGAACTATTTGTTGATGCCGAACCTATTTCAACGGTTCTCTTTGAAGAGTTGGATTTCAATACATCAAGAGGCATTCATTCTTATATCGATTATCCGTATTGGAAAACGGCAAAGGCTAAAGTGCAGAAAAGCTTTAAAGATCCAGGTAACCCCATTGACATTTTTAAGCTATTAAAAAATAGGGGCATTATCGAGCTGGAAGATGATCTCGTCCATGACGTTAAATACGTAGTGAAAGATGTACATGGGAACTGCAGCGAACTAAATTTTAAAGTGCAAAATAAAACGACTTATCATCCAAAGGTGAATGCACCGTCAAGCATCCAACGATTTGCCTATAATGAAGACAACAAATTCGAGTCGCCCAATATTAAAATAGACATGCCTATAGGTGTATTGTACGATCATCTCGACTTCCAATACAGTGAGGCGCCTCAAGTGGCTACCGGATATTCTTTATTGCAAAAAGTACACAACAGCTTCATTCCACTATTTACTACGTATAAATTAAGTATCAAACCAACTAATCTTCCTCCACATTTACAAAACAAAGCCTTAATTGCTTCTGTCGAGTCTGGTTCTGAGGGAGGCAAATTTGAAAACGGTTGGGTAACTGTAAATACACGTAATTTTGGAAATTTTTATGTCGCTGTAGACACCGTTGCTCCCTCGATTACGCCTCGCAACCTCAGCAATGGCAAAAATGTAGCTGCACAATCTAAGATAGATTTTACGATATCAGATAATTTTTCCGGAATCCAGTCTTTTAATGGTTATATAAACGGCGAGTGGGTATTAATGGAATACGATTCCAAAAACAGACATCTTTGGCATCGCTTTGATTCTTCGCTACCCAAAGGAACCCATACATTTAAACTGGTTGTAACAGACTGGAAAGACAATGAAAAAGTGTATGAAGCAAAATTTACAAAATAGCACAAAGATTAATGGATTAAAGACTATCCTTATTCATTGTTCTTTCATCTTTAAACAACAAATGACATGGCAACACTACAAATAGGAGATAAAGCTCCTGAGATCACCGCTAAAGATCAAAAAGGTGAAACAGTAAAACTTTCTGATTTCAACGGCAAGAAAGTGATTTTGTATTTTTACCCAAAAGATAATACACCCGGCTGTACGACCGAAGCATGCAATTACCGCGACAATTACCAAAGCCTGGTTAATGATGGGATTGAAGTAATCGGTGTCAGCATTGACAGCGAACAATCACATCAAAAATTCATCGCTAAATTTGAATTGCCTTTCACGCTATTAGCTGATGAAGATCAAAAAATTGTTAACGATTATGGTGTTTGGGTCGAAAAGAACATGTACGGCAAAAAATACATGGGCACAGCCCGTACAACTTTTATCATTGACGAAAACGGAATTATCCAGCACATTATCAAAAAAGTAGACAATAAAAATGCAACGGAACAGGTTCGGGATTTGTTATCCCATCCTTAATCTTTGTTCTTTTATCTTTGTTCTTTTAGTTATATTTGCCACTTATGAGCAAGCAAACAGACGACTTTTTCAAAAATATTATTTCTCACGCTAAGGAATACGGATTTGTATTTCCTTCAAGTGAAATTTATGACGGTCTAAGTGCCGTTTATGATTATGGTCAATTAGGTTCGGAATTAAAAAATAACCTAAAGACGTATTGGTGGAAATCCATGGTACAATTGAATGAAAACATTGTAGGTATTGACGCCGCGATTTTCATGCACCCTACCACTTGGAAAGCTTCCGGTCACGTGGATGGATTCAACGATCCAATGATCGATAATAAAGATTCAAAAAAACGTTACCGCGCCGATCAGCTGATCGAAGATAAGATCGATCGGTATGAAAAAGACGGCAAAACAGATAAAGCAGCACAATTGCAAAAGGATCTAGATGACGCATTGAATGCAGATGATCTCGTTCGCTTGAAAGCTATTATCGAAGAATACAATATCGTTTGCCCTATTTCAGGAACTAAAAACTGGACTGATGTTCGTCAATTCAATTTAATGTTTGCTACACAAATGGGTGCCATGGCTGATGGTGCAGAACAAGTGTATCTTCGTCCTGAAACCGCTCAAGGTATTTTTGTAAACTTTCTGAATGTGCAAAAGACCGGAAGAATGAAAATTCCTTTTGGCATCGCACAGATTGGTAAAGCTTTCCGAAATGAGGTAATTGCCCGACAATTTATCATGCGGATGCGCGAATTCGAACAAATGGAAATGCAATTTTTTGTACGCCCGGGTTCGGAGTTGGAATGGTATGAAAAATGGAAAGACGCCCGCTTAAAATGGCATTTGGCGTTAGGTTCTAATCCAACCAAATACCGTTACCACGATCATGTAAAACTTGCACACTATGCAAATGCTGCCGTGGATATAGAATACGAGTTTCCATTTGGATTCAAAGAGGTGGAAGGAATTCATTCCCGTACTGATTTCGATTTGAAACAACATCAAGAGTTCTCAAAGAAAAAAATGCAGTACTTCGATCCGGAGATTAACCAAAATTATATTCCGTATGTAATTGAAACTTCGATCGGTCTGGATCGTCTTTTCCTAACCGTATTGGCAAATTCTTTGGTACAAGAAGACCTATCTACCGAAGAAAAAACAGACTCCCGTACGGTATTGAAATTCCACCCAGCTATTGCTCCGGTAAAAGCAGCTGTCTTGCCTTTGACAAAGAAAGATGGTTTGCCGGAAAAAGCTCGTGACATCATGACTAAACTGAAATTGGATTTCAATATTCAATACGATGAGAAAGATGCAATAGGTAAGCGTTACCGTCGTCAAGATGCAATTGGCACGCCCTACTGTATCACGGTAGACCACCAAACATTGGAGGATAATACGGTTACTATCCGTCATCGCGACAGCATGCAACAAGAGCGCGTGAATGCTGATGAATTAGAAAAAATAATAGGAGAATTGGTTAGCTGGACCAGTTTGCTGAAACAACTGATCTAATACGGATCTATTTATACAAAAAAGGTAGCATCATGATCAGCGATGCTGCCTTTTTTGTATTTCTAATATTATAAAACATCCCTTAAAAGATCTATATAGAACCTTATCCCCTCTTCAATCTCATCGAGATATATAAACTCATCGGCCGTATGCGAACGCGCCGAATCTCCCGGACCTACTTTTAACGATGGTATAGGCAACAAAGCCTGATCACTCATTGTGGGACTTCCATAAGTCTTTTTGCCTAATTTTATACCCGAAAGGACAACAGGATGTTGCAGATCTATCGTTGAAGGATTTAGACGTATAGAACGTGCTATTACTTTCGATTGCACCTGTGACTGAATGATATTTAAAACTTCCTCATTGGAATATACGTCCGTTGTGCGTACATCCACCACAAACGAGCAAGAAGCAGGAACAACATTATGCTGTGAACCGGCGCTGATCATCGTTACAGACATTTTTACTGGTCCTAAATACGATGATGTCTTTTCAAATTGATAGTTTTTAAACCAATGAATGTCTTCTAGGGCATTATATATTGCATTCACACCTTCCTCACGGGCAGCATGCCCGGATTCGCCATGAGCAATACAATCCAACACCATCAATCCCTTCTCAGCCACTGCTAAATCCAAAAGCGTAGGCTCGCCTACTATCGCAAATGCACAGGAAACAACATGTTTATAAGCTTCTTCGATACCGCCTTTTCCAGACACCTCTTCCTCTGCTGAAGCGATTAAACAAATATTATATTTTAGGTCACTTCGGGAATAATAATATAAAAATGTGGCAATCAAGGATACCAAACACCCTCCGGCATCATTACTCCCCAATCCATACAATTTACCTGTTTCTATCGACGCTTCGAAAGGATTTTTGGTGTAACCCGGATTAGGTTTGACGGTATCATGGTGCGAATTTAACAACAACGTGGGTTTGTCTTTATCAAAATATTGATTGTAAGCGATTACATTATTACCCACGCGATGTATTTTTACACCCCGATTGGTTAAATATTGTCCAATCACAGACGCAGTCCCCTCTTCATCTCTACTAAATGAGGGTATAGAAATCAGTTGTCGAAGCAAATTAATGCTACCTTCAGTTAGTTGGGCAATACTAGTCATTATATAAACCTCCAGCTTGCTTAGCGGAGAATTTGATTCCTTTTATAAAAGCAGAACTAAATCCATTGTGCTCCATTTCGTTCAACCCAGCAATAGTACATCCTTTAGGTGATGTGACCTTATCGATTTCACTTTCCGGATGGCTATTCGTTTGCAACAACAAATCTGCTGCTCCTTTAGCGGTCTGTATTGCCATTTTCAATGCATCATGTGCATGGAAACCTATCTCTACCCCTCCTTGTGATGCCGCGCGAATACTACGCAAGAAAAAAGCTATTCCACATGCACATAATGCGGTAGCAGATGTCATCAAATCTTCGTTGATCACAACTACAGAACCGACCGTTTCAAATAGTCTTTCTACCACGGCCACTTCCTCTGAAGCGGCAGTATCTGTTGCAATACAAGTCATTGATTGGCCAATAGCTATCGCAGTATTGGGCATTGCACGCACTACCACCGTATCTAATCCTAACACTTCTTTGATATTAGCACAAGAAACTCCCGATACAACAGAAACTACAATTTGACGGGGTGATAATGCAGGAAGAATTTCTTCCATTACTTTACGAATCTGCTGGGGTAAAATGGCTAATACAATCACTTCGGCCCCTTGTATAGCTTCTTGATTATTTGCACTTACATCAAACCCCAATTCCTTCTCTTCTTGAAGAGACTGCAGGGTACGCCTTGTCAGCGTAATATTATTCGCTTGATATTCTTTAGATTTCACTAAGCCTTTGGCTAGTGCCAATCCAATATTACCCGATCCAATTATGGTTATTTTTCGCATACGGTTTAGTTTGATTATTTTATCGCTAAGCAGGTACCAAATTTACCTTGCTGAAATAAGTGCAAATTTAAAGCGTTGCCAATATAAACATTTTTAACGCCTTTACTAATTGCATTAAACGCATTGTCCAACTTTGGAATCATTCCCTCGTTAATAACTCCCTGAGATTTCAACTTTTCAAAACTTTCGAAGTTAATACTTTCAATTACAGAATCTTCATCTCTAATATCGGTCAGTACACCATTCTTCTCAAAACAATAAATCAATGACGTTTCATACAACTCAGAAAGAGCTAACGCTAACGATGAGGCTATCGTATCTGCATTTGTATTTAATAATTGTCCATTCCCATTATGTGTAATAGCCGAGAATACTGGGGTAAATCCAGCATCCAGAAATTTTTTAATAGACAACGTATTCACCGAATCCGCTAAAATATCTCCAGCAAAGCCGTAATCGATGTCCTTCACCGGACGCCTAATTGCTTTGATCACATTAGCATCTGCACCACTTAATCCCAATGCGTCACAGTTATATTTTTGCAATGTTGCGACAATATTCTTACTCGTAAGTCCTGCATATACCATTGTCACTACGTCCAACATCTTTTCATCCGTGATACGGCGACCGTCTACCATCTTTGCTTCAAGCCCCAAGTCGGAAGCTAAACGTGTAGCGATTTTACCTCCTCCGTGCACCAATATTTTTTTTCCCGGAATAGCTGCAAATTTCTCAAGAAAAACCGCTAATTGACCGCTATCGTCAATTATATTTCCGCCAATCTTTATTATATGTAGTGTGCTATTTGACATCTATTATTCAATAGTTTTATTTTAAATCTTCTAATATACGCTTCAAAACTACCTGCGCTGCCCACACCCGATTACTTGCCTCTTTAATAACCAAAGAATTAGGTCCATCCAATATTTCAGAAGAAAGTTCCAGATCACGTCTTACCGGAAGACAATGCATTATTTTAGCATCATTTGTTAATTCCAACTTTTCGTTGTCCATCATCCAGTTTTCATCCACTGGATAAACTTCACCATATTCTTTATAAGAAGACCAATTCTTTACGTATACAAAATCCGCATCAGCCAATGCTTCTTTCAGATTCGATGTAATAGTGGCTCCCTTAGTAAATTCTTCATTTAACTCATAACCTGCCGGATGGGCTATCGTGAATTCTACCAGATTTTCCGCTTGTGCCTTACACATCCACTCTGCGAAAGAGTTTGGAACCGCCTGTGGTAATGCTTTCACATGTGGCGCCCAAGCTAAAACCACTTTTGGTTTGATTGATTTTTTATGTTCAGTAATGGTAATTAGGTCTGTCAGACTCTGCAACGGATGCCGTGTAGCACTTTCTAAGGAAATTACCGGAACTCCACAAAATTTGATGAATTTATTGAACAAATCTTCATTATAGTCTGCTTCTTTGTCTTTTAAAGAAGGAAAAGAACGCAAACCTAAAATATCACAATATTCGCCCATAACAGCCGCCGCTTCACGAATATGCTCCACTGTCGAACCATTCATCACCACTCCGTCCTGCGTTTCCAATGCCCAACCATCTTTATCCATATTCATTACCATCACAGACATACCTAGATTCGTAGCCGCTTTCTGTGTACTAAGACGTGTACGCAAACTTGGATTTAAGAATACTAGACCTAAGGTTTTATATTTTCCTAATGTTTCATTTATATATGGATTGGCCTTTAATTCAAGTGCCTCTTTTACTATACGATCTAAATTATCTACATCAGTTACTGAAAAAAACTTCTTCATATTTAAAATTTATCTTCGATGAGCTCCTTAACTCGGTAAAAAACTAAACCTTTTAATCTATGCCTTTAAACGCTCATCCAAAGCGGTCAAAAATCTATCGGCAATCTCTTTTGTAATATTGAGTGCAGGCAATATGCGTATCACATTAGGTTTTGCCTCACCTGTAAAAATTCTATTCTTTAACAATAAATCCTTCTTTACTGTAGAAAGTTCCTCTGGAAGATCAATACCGATCATTAACCCTCTACCACGAACGTCCATCACCTTATCAAACTTCTCTAATTCCCCAATCAAATACGATCCTACCTGAGCTGCATTTTGCAACAGGTTATCCTGTTTAATAATCTCCAAAACAGCAAGAGCTGCAGCACAAGCTAAATGATTACCTCCGAATGTAGTACCCAATAAACCAAAAGACGCTTTAAATTTTGGTGCAATAGCGATCCCTCCTATCGGAAACCCATTACCCATTCCTTTGGCCATTGAATAAATATCAGCATAAATTCCAGCGTAATCATGAGAATAAAAATCTCCTGTACGACCATATCCACACTGTACCGAATCCGCAATAAAAACTGATCCGTACTGATCACACAATGAACGAATTAGCTTTAGAAACGGAATGGACGCTTCGCGAATACCTCCTACACCCTGAATACCTTCAATAATAACTGCACATATCTCCTCTCCACAATCTGCAAACACATTTGACAACGCTTCTTCATCATTAAAGGGCAAGAATACTACGTTATCCGTCTGATTTACAGCGGCCACTATATTCGGATTATCCGTAACAGCTACAGCCAAAGATGTACGGCCATGGAATGATTTACTAAAAGCTATAATTTTTTTACGGCCGTTATGAAAAGAGGCTAATTTTAAGGCATTTTCATTTGCTTCAGCTCCTGAATTACATAAAAACAACGTATAATCTTCTTTGCCGGACACCTCGCCCAATTGTTCCGCTAAGCGTTGTTGAATCGGGATCTCTACAGAGTTGGAATAAAAACCAATTTTACTTAATTGATTTGTCAATGATTCCACATAATATGGATGGGTGTGACCGATGGAAATAACAGCGTGGCCACCATATAAATCTAAATACTCATTACCTTCTGCATCCCAAACGGTAGAACCTGAAGCTTTAACAATATTGATTGGATTTATTGGATAAACGTTAAATAAGTTCATGAATAAAAATATAAAAGGCCTGTATAGCCGATTACAAATATAAGTAAGACAAAGCTTAAATAGCTCATCAATAACAAAAAAAGCCTATCATCAGTGATGATAGGCTTTTTTCTCATAGAAAAAAAAGACTAATCCTTTTTCTCCTCTGTAGCAGAAGTTTCTTCAGTTGTTTCAGCTGCTTCTTCAGCTTTCACTTCTTCAACAGCTTCTACTGGAGCTTCAGCACTTTCAACAGCTTTCTTTTTAGAAGAACCGCGACGTCGTGTAGATTTTTTCTCAGTTTTAGCAGTAGCACCGTATACTTCATTGTAGTCAACCAATTCAACGAACGCCATTTCCGCGTTATCACCTAAACGGTTTTCCAATTTAATAATACGTGTATAACCACCTGGACGAGTAGCTACTTTTTCCGAAATTTCGCGGAACAAGATTGTAACCGCGTCTTTGTCTTTTAAGTATGCGAATACCGTACGACGAGAGTGAGTCGTGTCGTTCTTAGATTTTGTAATCAATGGCTCAACATATTGACGCAAAGCTTTCGCTTTTGCTAACGTAGTCGTGATACGCTTATGTTTGATTAATGAAGTCGCCATATTAGCTAACATCGCCTTACGGTGACTGTCAGTGCGGCCTAAGTGATTTACTTTTTTTCCGTGTCTCATTTTAGTTTTGTTTTTTGTGCATACCGTTCTTATTCAAAGTAAAAAGTAAAAAGTAAAAAGTAAAAAGTAAAAATCTCTCTACTTAATACGCTATACTCAATACTACAAAGAGGAATTATGCATCAGGTCGCTTATTATTTAATTAATTATTCTTCGTCTAATTTGTACTTAGACAAGTTCATTCCGAATGATAAACCTTTCGATTTAACCAATTCCTGAATTTCGCTTAATGATTTTTTACCAAAGTTACGGAACTTCAACATATCCGCTACGTCATAAGTTACTAACTCTGCTAAAGTACGAATATCAGCCGCTTTTAGACAGTTCAATGCACGTACTGAAAGATCTAAATCAACTAATTCAGTTTTCAAGATTTTACGCATATGTAAAATTTCCTCGTCTACTACCTTAGTTTCTTCTTTAGTTTGAGACTCTAACAACATATTTTCGTCAGAGAATAACATAAAGTGTTGGATTAAGATACGAGCAGCTTCTTTCAAAGCTTCTTCAGGGTGAATAGAACCATCAGTAGAAATATCTAACAACAATTTCTCGTAGTCAGTTTTTTGCTCTACACGGTAGTTTTCAATGGTATATTTCACATTCTTGATCGGAGTATAGATCGAATCGATAGCGATCACACCTACAGGACCATCAGTTACTTTATTTTCTTCAGCATTCACATAACCACGTCCTTTAGAAACTGACAATTCAACTTCAAGCGTAACTGAAGTTTCCATGTTGCAAATAACTAAATCTGGATTTAACACTGTAAAATTGTTAGAAAACTTAGTGATATCGCCAGCTTTGAACTGATCTTGACCATTGATAACTACAAAGATTTTCTCACTATCTCCTTGTTCACCTGATTTCTGAAAACGTACTTGTTTTAAGTTTAAGATGATTTCGGTTACGTCTTCCACTACACCTTTGATCGTAGAGAATTCGTGCGAAACGCCAGAAAACCTTATCGACGTAATTGCATATCCTTCTAGTGAGGACAATAAAATACGGCGCAAAGCATTACCAATAGTTACACCAAAACCTGGCTCTAATGGACGAAATTCGAAAGTACCATCAAAATCTGTTGATTTTTGCATGATTACTTTATCCGGTCTTTGAAATGCTAAAATTGCCATTTATATTCTTTTAATATTTTTTTATAACAATAAGTATATCTTAATAGAATATGCATAATCCAAATTTCAGATTATGCATATATCTATCAGTTATTATTTAGAGTATAACTCTACGATTAAGTTCTCTTTAATATTTTCAGGAATATCAGCTCTTTCTGGGAAAGTAACAAATGTACCTGTCAAATCGCTTACGTTCCACTCCAACCAACCAAATTTATTGATTGCTCTTCCTGCTACAGATGTACTGATAGCTTCTAAAGATTGTGAACGTTCGCGAACAGAGATTACATCACCTGGACGTAAGCTATATGATGGGATGTTAACTAAATTACCGTTAACATTGATGTGCTTGTGTGAAACTAATTGACGAGCAGCAGCACGAGTAGGAGCAATTCCTAAACGGTATACCACGTTATCTAAACGAGCTTCTAATAATTTCAAGAAGTTCTCACCTGTGATACCTTGTTTTGCTGATGCCTTTGCAAATAGGTTAGCAAATTGACGCTCCAATACCCCATAGGTATATTTTGCTTTTTGCTTTTCTAACAACTGAATAGCGTATTCAGATTGTTTACCTCTTCTCTTTGACGGTCCGTGTTGACCGGGAGGATAATTCTTTTTTTCTAACGCTTTATCCGGGCCAAAAATTGGCTCTCTAAATTTACGCGCGATTTTGGACTTAGGTCCTGTATATCTTGCCATTTCTTTTTTCTGTTTGAAGTATCTATCAGTCTATAACTGACGAAGCTTATCTTAAACAATAATTTTATTAAACTCTTCTGCGTTTTGGAGGACGACAACCGTTGTGAGGAAGTGGAGTAATATCTTTAATGATAGTTACATCGATACCTACAGTTTGTAATGTACGGATTGCCGACTCACGTCCTGCACCTGGGCCTTTAACGAATACCTCTACCTTACGTAAACCCAAATCGTGAGCAACTTTACCACAGTCATTAGCCGCTTGAGATGCTGCATACGGAGTATTCTTTTTAGAACCTCTGAAGCCCATTTTACCAGCACTAGACCATGAAATTGTCTGACCTGAATTGTTTGTTAAAGTAATAATAATGTTGTTAAACGTAGCGTTGATATGAGCTTGACCAACAGGCTCGATAACTACGATACGCTTTTTGGTAGCTTTTTTAGTTTTAGCCATTTCTTAATTATTTAGTAGCTTTTTTCTTGTTTGCAACTGTTTTACGTTTACCTTTACGTGTACGCGTATTGTTCTTCGTACGTTGACCACGAACTGGTAAATGTTTACGGTGACGTAAGCCACGGTAACAACCAATATCCATCAAACGTTTGATGTTCAATTGAACTTCTGAACGTAAAGCACCTTCTACTTTGATCTCATCATTGATGATTGTACGAATAGCGGATAATTGATCATCATTCCACTCTGATACTTTTACGTCTTGACTGATACCTGCCTTATCTAAGATATAAGCAGCAGTGTTGCGACCAATACCGAAGATATAAGTAAGGCCAATCACACCTCTTTTGTTTTTAGGTAAATCTATACCTGATATCCTTGCCATATACTATTTTAAGCGATTTTGTTAATAAATTATCCCTGACGTTGTTTAAATTTAGGGTTCTTTTTGTTGATCACAAAAATCTTTCCTTTACGACGGATGATTTTACAATCCGCACTGCGTTTTTTTACTGATGCTCTTACTTTCATTTTACTAATTATTTAAGCTCTATTAGAGCAAAACCTTATTTATAACGATAAGTTATTCTTCCTTTAGTCAGATCATAGGGAGACATTTCCAACTTTACCTTGTCCCCAGGTAAAATCTTGATATAGTGCATGCGCATTTTACCAGAAATGTGAGCAATAATCTCGTGTCCATTTTCTAATTCTACACGGAACATTGCATTAGAAAGTGCCTCTCTAATTATACCGTCTTGTTCTATTGAGGCTTGTTTAGCCATATATCAATTACTTATTTACGTTGTTAACAGCCTGCACAAACAGGAGTGCAAAGATAAATAAAAAATATTGAAAACCAATTACTTTTTATTCAAAACTTCCTCAACATGCTCAAACGACAACAATACATCAGGCTGACCTTTACGTATTGCAACCATTTGTTCGAAGTGAGCAGATAACTTACCATCCTGTGTACTTACAGTCCATCCATCATCCCAGAACTTAACTCCAGCCTTGCCGGCATTAATCATCGGCTCGATACAAATTACCAAACCTGGTTCTAACTTAGGACCTGAACCTCGTTTTCCATAGTTCGGCACTTCGGGCTTCTCATGCAAATGAAGGCCCACACCATGTCCTACTAACTCACGAACAATACCGAAATTATACGGCTGAACATATTCTTGAATTGCAGAAGAAATGTCACCTACGCGCTTACCTGCGACAGCTTGCTCTACGCCCTTGTACAAAGCATCCTTTGTAACATCTAACAACTGCTGAGCTTCTGATGAAATCTCACCTATACCGAACGTATAAGCCGAATCACTAATGAATCCGTTCAGATTGACACCCCCATCCACTGAAATCAAATCACCATCTCTTATCACATATTCACTTGGAAAACCATGCACCACCTGATCATTTACAGAAATACATAAAGAATATGGAAATCCGTGATAATTCAAGAATGCCGGTGTGCCTCCGTGATCATGAATATAATCATGCGCCAATTTGTCAAGAGACAGGGTAGTAATACCTGGCTTCATTTCTTTGGCAATCTCAGCAAGTAAATGCGAGAGTACATTTGCAGACTCTCGCACTTGCTCAATCTCTTCTTCTGTTTTATAAATTACCTTCGACATCAAAGATTAAATAGCCGATTGATCATATCCTTCTACAGCAGCTGCTGAACGGCCTTTCACTCGGCCAGTCTTCATTAATCCATCGTAATGACGCATCAATAAATGACTTTCAATTTGCTGCAATGTATCCAAAACTACCCCTACTAAAATCAATAATGACGTGCCTCCGTAAAAGTGCGCAAATTGATTATTCACACCAAATAAACTGGCTATCGCTGGCAGAATGGCAATGATTGCCAAAAAGAATGCCCCTGGAAATGTAATACGAGAAATAACATTATCTATAAATAGATTCGTATCAAATCCCGGCTTAATTCCTGGAATAAATCCACCATTTTTCTTCATATCCTCAGACATCTGTTGAGGGTTAACCATGATAGCAGTGTAGAAGAATGTAAATGCAATAATCAAGATTGCGAAGGTTACATTATACGTTACCGAAGTATAGTTACTCAAAGACGTTAAGAAATCCGATTGAATATTTGGAAAAAACTGTGATAAAGACATAGGCAAAAACATAATTGCCTGCGCAAAGATAATAGGCATTACCCCCGCCGCATTCACTTTCAACGGAATATACTGACGTACACCGCCTACTTGTTTGTTACCAACAATCTTCTTAGCGTACTGCACAGGAATCTTACGTACGCCTTGTACTACCAAAATAGTAAAAATAACGACAAAGAATAATGCAATAAATTCTAACAATAACGGAATAATACCGCCACCACTAGGTGCCATACGCGAAGCCCACTCTGCGGTAAGTCCTGCCGGAAGCTGCGCAATAATACCCGCCATAATGATTAACGAAATACCATTACCGATACCTTTATCAGTGATTTTCTCACCCAACCACATCACAAACAACGTACCTGCGGTCAAAACTATTGCAGAAAGAATAGTGAACATTGGATCAGCAATTGTTTTAGCTGCTGGCTCAATTTGTGTTCTCACATAAGCTATCGCTTGTACCAAGGTAATAGCCAATGTAAGGTAACGTGTAATCTGCGTCATTTTTTTACGACCAGACTCACCTTCCTTTTGCATTTTTTGAAAAGCAGGAACTGCAATCCCCAATAACTGTACAACGATAGATGCAGAAATATAAGGCATTACACCTAGAGCAAAGATAGCTGAACGAGAGAATGATCCCCCGGCAAACATATCCAATAGACCTAGAAGGCCTTCTTTTTGCCCAGTAACTAACGCATCTGGATTAACACCCGGCAACACCACGTGACATCCAACACGATAGATGAGAAGAAAAAGCAACGTATTTAAAATACGCTTACGTAGATCTTCGATCTTCCATATATTGGTTAAGGTTGTGATTAGTTTCTTCATGTATTAAAGTTTAACGATAGAACCACCTGCAGCTTCAATAGCTTTTTGTGCAGAAGCTGAAAATGCATGTGCTTTAACTTCTACTTTAGCAGTAAATTCGCCACGGCCTAATACTTTTACTAAATCATTTTTAGAAACTAAGCCATGAACTTTTAATGTGTCAAAATCAATAGTTGTTAAATTGAATTTCTCAACAAGACCTTGCAATACATCTAAATTAACTCCATTGTATTCTACACGGTTGATGTTCTTGAAACCAAATTTAGGCACACGACGTTGTAAAGGCATTTGACCACCTTCGAAACCGATTTTTGTACTGTTACCAGAACGAGAACCTGCTCCTTTGTGACCGCGTGTTGACGTACCTCCACGGCCAGAACCTTGACCACGACCAATACGCTTTTTGCTTTTTGTTGAACCAGCTGCTGGTCTTAAATTACTTAAGTTCATTCTAAACTAAGATTATGCTGTGCCTTCGCTCTCACTAAACAGGACACAACGATTAACAATTTGATTATTAACAACTAATGGAAAGGATACAAGTACCCTTTCCATAGTATATTTTAGATAGTTTCTACAGCTACTAAATGGTTTACTTTACGTACCATACCGATAATAGCCGGTGTAGCTTCAACTTCTACTGAGTGGTTCAATTTTCTCAAACCTAATGCCTCAATAGTTTTCTTTTGGCGCTCGCTTCTGTCGATAACGCTCTTTATCTGGGTGATTTTGATTTTTGCCATGATAATTAACCGTTAAATACTTTGTTTAAATCGACTCCACGATGTTGAGCCACTGTATACGCATCACGCATACTGGCTAAAGCGTCAACCGTTGCTTTCACTACGTTGTGTGGGTTCGATGATCCTAATGATTTAGCTAATACGTCTTTGATACCGGCTGATTCCAATACCGCACGCATCGCGCCGCCGGCTAATACTCCTGTACCGTGTACAGCTGGTTTAATCAATACAGATCCTCCAGAGTACTTACCGTATTGCTCATGAGGAACAGTACCATTGATGATAGGAACTTTAACTAAGTTCTTTTTAGCATCATCGATACCTTTAGTAATCGCTTCTGTAACCTCTTTTGCCTTACCTAGACCATATCCCACGATACCATTTTCGTCACCAACAACTACGATAGCGGAGAAACTAAACGTACGACCACCTTTAGTCACCTTTGCTACGCGTTGGATGCTTACTAAGCGATCTTTTAATTCAATTTCGCTTGATTTTACTCTTTTTATGTTGCTTAATGCCATTTCTATATTGATTAAAAGTCTAAACCGCCTTCGCGAGCACCTTCAGCCAATGATTTAATACGGCCATGGTATAAGTACCCATTACGGTCAAAAACTACTTTGCTAATACCTGCTGCGACAGCTTTCTCTGCTACTAATTTACCCACTGCTTTAGATTGCTCAACTTTATTACCTGAAGCTGCAAAATCCTTTGAACTGCTAGAAGCAGATACTAAAGTTTTTCCAGTTGTATCATCGATAATTTGAGCGTAGATACCTTTGTTACTTCTAAAAACTGATAAACGTGGACGTTCAACTGATCCAGTCAGGTTCTTTCTTATTCCTTTTTTAATTCGCTCTCTGCGATTTGTCTTACTTCCTGCCATGGTTATTATTTTTTAGCTGATTTACCTGCTTTTCTTCTCAATACTTCACCTGCAAACTTCACACCTTTACCTTTGTACGGCTCTGGTTTACGGAAGCTGCGGATCTTAGCTGCTATTTGACCAATTAATTGCTTGTCAATAGACTCTAAAGTGATAGTAGGGTTTTTACCTTTATCAGCAGTTGTTGTAATTTTAATTTCCTGTGGCAATACAAAAACAATCTGGTGAGAGAAACCTAATGTTAACTCTAATGTATTACCAGTGTTTGAAGCACGGTAACCTACACCGACTAACTCTTGCGTAGTTTTGTAACCTTCTGTTACACCCACAACCATATTATTGATTAATGCGCGGTATAACCCGTGTAATGCTTTGTGCTTTTTTTGTTCAGTAGGACGACTTACTACGATGTTACCATCTTCTTCTTTTACTGTAATGTCGCTGTCTACTTGTTGTGTTAATTCACCTTTAGGGCCTTTCACTGTTACCAGATTCTTATCTGATACAGATATCGATACTCCCGAGGGGATAGCGATAGGCGCTTTTCCAATTCTTGACATCTCTTTGTGTGTTTTTTCCTAGATTAATAAACGTAACATAAAACTTCACCACCTACGTTTTGTAAGCGAGCCTCTTTATCTGTCATTACACCTTTCGATGTAGACAAGATAGCAATACCCAAACCATTTAAAACGCGAGGCATGTTGTCAACACTTGCATACTTTCTTAAACCAGGTTTACTCACACGTGTCAATGTGCGAATAGCCGGTACTTTGCTAATTGGATTGTACTTCAATGCGATTTTGATTGAACCTTGAGGTCCCTCTTCGATGAATTTGTAGTTAGCAATGTAACCTTTGTCAAAAAGAACTTTAGTAATTTCCTTTTTTAGGTTCGATGCAGGAATTTCAACAACCCTGTGGTTGGCCTTAATGGCATTCCTTACTCGTGTAAGGTAATCCGCTATTGGATCTGTATTCATTATGTAATATAAAATTAGGATAATGGTTTCTTTGGCTAACCTAAGCCATTGACCTACTATCTGTTAATAAAATTTGCAACGCAAACCTGTTTGAACATCCTAAAAAATATAAATAATTCAAACAAGCTTCACTACCATTGAAATAGAAACCGAGTGTATCGAACTCATTTATACGAATGAATTTCGAAACGCAATAAATAACTATTCCAATGAAAAAACCCGATAAACCATTTTTCAGGTTTATCCGGGCAAAAGTAAATATTTTTTTTAAATTACCAAGAAGCTTTTTTTACTCCCGGGATCTTTCCATCTAATGCCATCTCACGGAATGTAACACGAGAGATACCAAATTGACGCATATATCCTTTAGGACGACCAGTTAATTTACAACGGTTGTGTAAACGTACAGGTGAAGCATTCTTCGGTAATTTGTCTAAAGCTGCATAATCACCAGCCGCTTTCAAAGCTGCACGTTTTTCTGCAAATTTAGCTACCAATTTTTGACGCTTTACTTCGCGTGCTTTTAATCCTTCTTTAGCCATTGTTATTCGAATTTTGATTTTTGAACGGTAAACCGAATTGCTTTAATAACTCCAATGCTTCGATATCATTACCCGCTGAAGTTACAAATGTAATATCCATACCCTGGATTTTATTGATTTTGTCAATGTTAATCTCAGGAAAGATAATTTGCTCGGTAATACCTAAGTTATAGTTACCTCTTCCGTCAAATCCTTTGTCGTTGATACCACGGAAATCGCGGATACGAGGTAAAGATACTGCGATCAAACGATCAAGGAATTCATACATATTGTTGTCACGTAATGTTACGCGAGCTCCAATTGGCATACCTTTACGTAATTTAAAGTTCGAAATATCCTTTTTCGATTTAGTAGCGACAGCTTGTTGGCCAGTAATTAACGTCAATTCTGAAATTGCATTGTCAATTAATTTCTTATCAGCTGTAGCTGCTCCAATACCTTGTGATACGACAATTTTCTCCAGTTTTGGAACTTGCATAACACTTTTATACTGAAATTTTTCTTTAAGCGTCGTACGGATTTCTTCCGCATATTTCGCTTTTAATCTTGGTACGTAAGTCATTATTTAATCTCCTCCCCTGATTTTTTTGCGTAACGAACTATTTTACCATCTGCATTCACTTTACGTCCTATACGTGTTGTTTCACCTGTTTTAGGATCGATTAAAGCTAAGTTTGAGATGTTGATAGCAGCTTCTTTCTCAATGATACCACCATTAGGATTAGCCGCACTTGGTTTAGTGTGTTTTTTTACGATGTTAGCGCCTTCTACGATAGCTCTGTTTGCATCCACTAAAATTTGCAATACTTTTCCTTGAACACCTTTAGAATTACCAGCGATAACTTTCACTAAATCACCTTTTTTAATTTTGATTTTGTGTGTAGTTGTTGTTGTTTTTTTGTAAGCCATAATTATAAAACCTCCGGTGCTAGTGATACAATTTTCATGAACTGCTTCTCACGTAATTCTCTTGCAACTGGGCCAAAGATACGTGTTCCACGTGGTTCATCGTTGTTATTTAATAATACTGCCGCGTTGTCATCGAAACGAATGTAAGAACCATCTTTACGACGTATTTCTTTCTTCGTACGTACGACTACCGCTTTAGAAACTGATCCTTTTTTCACGTTTCCAGAAGGTAGAGCGCTCTTAACGGTAACAACAATTTTATCACCGATAGATGCATAACGCTTACGCGTACCGCCCAATACACGGATTACTAAAACTTCTTTAGCTCCGCTATTGTCAGCCACATTTAGTCTTGATTCTTGTTGTACCATGTTATTTAGCCCTTTCTAAAATTTCAACTAATCTCCAGTTCTTTGTCTTACTCAGCGGACGCGTTTCCATGATTAATACCGTATCGCCGATACCGCAGGTATTAGTTTCGTCATGAGCTTTGAATTTAGTAGTTTTCTTTACGAACTTACCATAGATAGGGTGCTTCACTTTACGTTCAACAGCTACTACAATGGATTTGTCCATTTTGTTGCTAACTACCAAGCCGATTCTTGTTTTTCTTAATTTTCTTTCCATTTCGACTTAATTTTTATGCCTCAGAGGCTGTTTCAGATTTTTCAGCATTCTTACGTTTCGTGATCTCAGTGGAGATACGAGCGATAGATTTGCGAGCTGCTTTAAGAACGTTTGGATTCTCAATAGCAGAAACAGCATGTGCAAATTTCAATTTGTTAAGGGCAGTCTTCTCTTCTACAAGACGAGCTGCTAAGTCCTCTTTTGATAATTCTACGATTTCTGAATTTTTCATCATTTTCTAATTTTTGACTGATGGCAATGAAACGATCTCGACAAGTCGAACAGTTTCAGTTGGCGTCTCAGTTGTGTTGGGTTATCAATTCTGTTTATATAATGCCTTACGGGTAACGGCCGTAAGGCTTAAACTATTGACATTACCAAACTCTATTATTATGCTTCTACGTAATCTCTACGTATCACAAACTTAGTTTGAACCGGTAATTTTTGAGCTGCAAGGCGTAATGCTTCTTTAGCTACTTCTAAAGGCACACCCTCTGCTTCAAATAACATACGGCCTGGGCGTACTACTGCCACCCAGTATTCAGGAGCACCTTTACCTTTACCCATACGTACCTCTGCAGGTTTTTTAGTAACGGGCTTATCAGGGAAGATACGGATCCATACTTGGCCTTCACGTTTCATAAAACGTGTCACGGCGATACGAGCTGCCTCGATCTGACGGCTAGTGATCCATGCTTGCTCCAATGTTTTGATACCGAAAGAACCGAAAGCTAATTCCGCTCCACGAGAAGCGTTACCTTTCATACGGCCTTTCTGCATCTTTCTGAACTTCGTTCTTTTTGGCTGTAACATGTTCGTATTTATTATAATCTGTTATTACAGATATTTTAAAATCTAAATTATTTAATTAACCTCTTTTTGCACCACCACGGTTACCACCACGATTGTTGTTGCTGTTGTTGTCACGACGACCACCACGGTTTCCACCACGGTTGTCACGGCGATCTGCACCACCTTCGTTACCACCACGTGTTTTTACACCTGAAGTTTGACCGATGTTTGGAGATAAGTCACGTTTACCGTAAACCTCACCTTTACAGATCCAAACTTTTACACCAATCTTACCATACGTAGTTAATGCTTCAGCTAAAGCGTAGTCAATATCAGCACGCAATGTGTGTAAAGGAGTTCTTCCTTCTTTGTACTGTTCAGTACGCGCCATTTCAGCACCACCTAAACGGCCAGAACACATGATTTTGATACCTTCTGCACCCATACGCATCGTAGAAGCGATTGACGTTTTCATTGCACGACGGAATGAAATACGCGCCTCTAATTGCTTAGCAACACCTTCAGCTACTAATTTAGCATCAAGCTCAGGACGTTTGATCTCGAAAATATTGATTTGAACATCTTTCTTAGTCAATTTTTTCAATTCTTCTTTGATCTTGTCAACTTCCTGACCACCTTTACCGATAACGATACCTGGACGAGCTGTATGGATAGTAACTGTGATGCGTTTCAAAGTTCTCTCAATAACAACTTTTGCTACACCACCTTTAGCGATACGCACAGAAAGATACTTTCTGATTTTCTCATCTTCAACTAATTTATCGGAATAGTTTTTTCCTCCGAACCAATTAGAGTCCCATCCTTTGATGATCCCTAATCTGCTACCTATTGGATTTGCTTTTTGTCCCATTCTATAATAAATTAGTTGTTAACGTTATTTAAACTATCTACTACCAACGTTACGTGGTTAGAACGCTTGCGAATTCTATATCCACGACCTTGTGGAGCCGGACGTAATCTTTTTAGTTGACGGCCTCCGCCTACTGATACTTCTTTCACATATAAAGCAGAGTTCTCTAATGAAGTTCCTTCATTTTGAGTTTCCCAGTTTTTGATCGCTGATAATAATAATTTTTCAACACGACCAGCAGCTTCTTTACTTGAGTGCTTAAGAATGTATAAAGCATTTTCCACTTTTACGCCACGGATTAGATCCACTACTAAACGCATCTTGCGAGGTGAAGTAGGGCAGTTCAATAACTTGGCAGTAGAAGCTCCTCCTACTTGAGCTTTTTCCTGCTCTTTGCGCTGTCTAATTAAGACAGATTTTTTGAGTTTTTTTGTTGCTTCCATTACCTATTATTTTTTCTTTTCTGCGTGGCCTCTGAATGTACGCGTAGGCGCGAATTCTCCAAGCTTGTGACCTACCATATTCTCTGTTACATAAACTGGAATAAATTTATTCCCATTGTGCACTGCGAAGGTATGGCCAACAAAATCAGGGGAAATCATAGATCTACGAGACCATGTTTTGATAACTGACTTTTTGTTAGTTTCATTCATAGAAAGAACTTTTCTCTCTAAGTTGTGATCGATATAAGGACCTTTTTTAATTGAACGAGCCATTATTTTTTCCTTCTCTCAATGATGTAACGATTTGATATTTTCTTCTTCGAACGTGTCTTGAAGCCTTTAGCTAACACACCTGTACGTGAACGAGGGTGACCTCCTGAAGTACGACCTTCACCACCTCCCATAGGGTGATCTACCGGGTTCATAGCTACACCACGTACACGAGGGCGACGACCTAACCAACGTTTACGACCTGCTTTACCTAATACTTGATTAGATTTTTCCGCATTCGATACGGAACCGATAGTCGCAACACATGTCAATAAGATCATACGTGTCTCACTTGAAGGCAATTTAATGATAGCATACTTACCATCACGTGCTGACAATTGTGCATATGTACCAGCTGAACGTGCGATTGAGCCTCCTTGACCTGGGTTCAATTCAATATTATGAATAATAGAACCTAGCGGAATATTTGCTAATGGTAAAGTATTACCTACCTCTGGGGCTACTTTATCACCTGCTACAACAGTTTGACCTACTGCAAGACCAGTTGGAGCAATAATGTAACGTTTCTCACCATCTGCATAATGCAATAACGCAATACGTGCAGTACGGTTTGGATCGTATTCGATCGTTGCTACTGTTGCGGGGATATCTTTTTTATCGCGTTTGAAATCTATTAATCGGTATGATTTTTTATGTCCCCCACCGAGATAACGCATAGTCATTTTACCGGAGTTATTACGACCGCCTGATTTCTTGATTTTTACTACCAACGATTTTTCAGGAACGTTAGTTGTAACATCAGAGTAGTCTGCACCTACTCTGAAACGAGTACCAGGGGTTACCGGTTTGAATCTTTTAACTGCCATTTTATTTATATAACACTGTAAAAGTCAATAGTTTCACCATCTTTAATTGTAATGACGGCCTTTTTATATTTAGGAGCTCTTCCAGATACAAAGCCTGCTTTTGTGTAGCGGCTCTTTGCTTTACCAGCAACTACTGCTGTATTCACTGCTAATACTGTAACACCGAACATTTCTTCAACAGCTGATTTAATCTGAATTTTGTTTGCTCTATGATCTACTTTGAAAGCATAACGGTTTAATTTCTCCGTCATTATTGAAGCTTTCTCAGTTAAGATAGGTTTTTTAATAATTTCCATATTACTTAGCTAATGCTTCCTCCAAAGTTTTAACAGAATCTGCAGTCAACAATAATTTAGTAGCATTCAATACATCGTATGTATTTAAATCTGATGCTACAACAACTTTTGCTTTCTTCAAGTTTCTGCTTGATAAATAAACATTGTTATCATACGCTGGCAAAACCAATAAAGTTTTTTCGTCAGCGATGTTCAACGCACTTATCAAAGACACATAGTTTTTTGTTTTGATCGTATCGAAGCTTACTGCATCCAATACCACAATGTTACTTTCTTGTGCTTTGTAACTTAACGCTGATTTACGTGCTAATTGCTTTAATTTTTTGTTCAATTTGAAGCTGTAGTCACGAGGTTGTGGACCAAATACACGGCCACCACCATTAAACAATGGAGATTTGATAGAACCCGCACGAGCACCACCTGTACCTTTTTGTTTGTGTAATTTACGAGTAGAACCCGCGATTTCATTACGTTGTTTCGATTTGTGAGTTCCTTGGCGTTGATTCGCTAAGTATTGTTTCACATCTAAATAGATCGCATGGTCGTTTGGCTTTACGCCGAATACTGACTCAGGCAGTTGCACCTTGGCACCTGTTTCTTTACCTGATAAATTTAATACGTTAACTTCCATCTCTACTATTTGTCTACGATTACATAAGAACCTTTAGCTCCTGGAATGGAACCACTAACAACGATTAGGTTTTGATCTGCATAAACTTTCAATACTTGTAAGTTTTGAACTTTTACCCTGTCACCACCTGTACGACCTGCCATGCGCATTCCTTTGAATACACGTGAAGGCCAAGAAGAAGCACCTAATGAACCTGGAGCACGTAGTCTGTTGTGCTGACCGTGAGTCGCACCACCTACACCACCAAATCCGTGACGCTTCATTACACCTTGGAAACCTTTACCTTTAGAAGTACCGACTACATCTACGTACTCGCCTTCTGCGAAAAGTGTTACATCCACGATGTCTCCTAGTTGTTTCTCATCTTCAAAAGTTTTGAATTCAACTAGTTTACGCTTAGGAGTCACTCCTGCTTTTGCGAAGTGTCCTTTCAAAGGCGCTGTCGTGTTCTTTTCTTTGGCATCATCATAGCCTAATTGAACAGCGGAATAGCCATCCTTTTCTTCCGTACGTATCTGCGTAACCACGCACGGCCCAGCCTCAATTACTGTACAAGGGATATTCTTACCCTCTGCGTTGTACAGGCTGGTCATTCCTACTTTTTTACCAATAATTCCTGACATGTTATAAAATAAATTAATTAAAGTCCATCGAAGCAGTAGGGCTTCGCTCAAGACACACTATTCCCATTAAGGGACTGCAAAAGTACAAACATTTTTATAACTATCAAATAATTAGTGAATTATTTTTTTATTTTATATCCATATACCATCCAGCTAGTAGATCAGATAAAAATAAATTTAAACAAGCAGTATACCGCCAGTGCATTTCCACATTAAAAAGCCGACACTTTATCTATTTCATATACGTCAATATGAAACAATAGCAATTTTATTATTTATCAAACACAAATAACAAGCAAATATCATACAGGTATAATATAAGTATTATGTAGGAATACTATAGCTTTTTAATATACATTATACTTACATTATATATACATTAAATGTGTATATATAATGTATTTCTATTGCAGATTTTCTTACTTTAGCATAACCAAAAAAACTAAAATGGCGTTTCAAAAAGGTGATATCAAACTAGAAGGTAATATAGGTAACCTCAATTTTTACAAAACAGACGACCAATATCGGGTAAGGCAAAAGGTCGGTAAGAAGAATAAAAATGAAATCAACAACATAGCCGAGCGCTCTAAAGAAAATGCATCGGAATTTGGCCGCGCCAGCTCCTTTGCCAAAGAAATCCGCTTAGCCGTAAAAACCGCTATGAAAGACCATTATGAACTATTCTACGAACCCTCTCATATAACGCGACTTAACAAGCGGCTGCATCTCATTTTGAAAGCAGACGAGGTGAACGAGCGAGGTAAACGATTTGTCAGCCCAGTTAACCTTAAACTTCTAAAAAATTTTAGTCTTAATGCCGACTCTCCCTTTAAGGATGTTTTCCTGTTGCCTATTGAAATCAACTATATTTAAAGAAACAAACGAATTTTATGCACGTATACCAAAATTAACACCCAAGGTGCAAATGGACATCCCTAAGGATAAAGATGGAGATACTGTCTTTTTTCGCGTACATCTCGTCATATTGAAAATCAACCACAGCAATATGCATACTGCTGTTCGCTACGGATGCAGTGATCTGTTGCAAATCAACATACCTTCACCGGCGTTCGACATACGCAACAGCGTTGATGATATCCAAGAGTCTGATAGCATTAGTATTGCTTTAGGTATATCCTTTTATAAGAATGTTGGAGGATTCCCTGTACCGCAACTCACCCCCAACAGAAACTGCCTAGACTTCCTAGAAATTTTTCACGGCTAGGAATTTATTCTGCTTTCAATAAAAAATGGCCAATCGAGATGATCGGCCACTTTAACGTTGTTTTCTATTGCTAAAACTGTCCTGTATTCAACATAACCAAGGTACAGCCTTCTATTATTTCAATACCTGCCTGTTCTAATTTCTGTTGCAAATCTGGATTTTCAGAACCTGGGTTAAAGATAACCCGTTTTGGATTAGTTTGTAGAATATAGTCGTAATAAGGTGCTTGATTTTGAGGACCTACGTACATCGTAATGGTATCGATATCCGTATGAATAGTCTCTGCGGGTTCTATTGTAACCCCTGCGACCTCTCCTACTTTACGCCCCACATTGACAATAGAATGTCCTTTACGCACCAATTTATTCGCCACTAAATAAGAATACCGAGTAGTATTTGTAGTTGCACCCAAAATCAAAGTCTTTTTCATATTATCTATTTAATAATTAATTAACAACAAAATCTCCATTCGCATTATAAGCATTTTGTCTCAAAATAGGCATTTCTAAGATTTTATACAAATCATCTAACTGATTTAAGCTACTATTCACAAAATTTGACAAAAGAACAATTGTTATGTCATTTTTCAAATCCCTGACATAGAGATTTTTAAACCCATGCCACCAACCGGTATGATAAACTATTTGTCCGTTTGCCGGTGTAAATGTACGCCAACCATATCCATAGCTAAAAACACCTCTTTTCGCATCACTTCGCGGAACATATGCAGAATCCAAAATTGATTTGTCCAACAATCTACTTTCACGGAGGGCAATATCCAACAAGTACATATCCTGTACAGTACTATAAGTTCCTTTATCGCCTACGGGTCCGTCCAAATAGTCTTGAACCACAGAACGCCGCCATGTACGATCATGTCCTATTACATTAGTTGGAATTTTTTCATAAACCGCTTTGGATAGAACCGCAGTGTTCTTCATTCCCGCCGGTTTAAAAACATGTTCCATCATGTAAACACCAAAATCAAGTCCCGATACCTTCTCCACTATCCCAGCAAGTAGCATGTAATTGGAATTATTATAATGAAACCTTCCGTCGGCAGCACCATAGCGATTAGGTTTATGCTCGATCAACAAATTGATCGCATCCATATTGCTCATTCCCTTCTTTCGATCAGGCCATAATTTCTCCACAAAATACACATAATTGGGCAAGCCTGAACGATGTGTCAACAATTGCCTAACCGTTACGCCTTCAAAGGGGAAACCGGGAAAAAATTCACTCACCTGCTGATCCAATTTGACCTTTCCGCTTTCTACCAGCTGTAAAACAGCAAGGGCTGTCATGGGTTTAGAAACAGAGGCTAGCTCAAATTTAGAATCAATCCTCAGGCTATCTCTACGCAGATAGTCAGCCCATCCAAATGAATTTTGATAAATAATTTTACCCTTCTTAGCAACAAGTACATTTCCATTAAAGCCAGATTTCTTATGTAATTTTACCATAAATTCATCAATCTGCCTATTGGCTTGAGCAGGATCATATATTAAGGCTATACTATCAAGTTCTGCTTGTTTTTGCACGACTTCCTCGTGTTTTTCTTCGACACTTGAACAACCCGAAAACCCAATAAAAGAAAGAATAAAAATGAACTGAAGTATTGTAAATCTCACCAACTAAAAATATTTACCGATAATTATTAAGTCGTATTTCTACGACAACAGCTAAAAAAGAAGCCACTTTATTATCTAAAGTGGCCCCGATATTGTGACTAAAATTCGATTATGCTAGTAAACGAATTGGAGCTTCTAATAATCCTTTCAATGTTTGTAAGAATTGAGCACCAGTAGCACCATCTACCACACGGTGATCACAACCTAACGTCAACTTCATGATATTACCTGGGACAACAGCGCCATTTTTGACAACTGGAATCTGCTGAATTGCACCTACAGAAAGAATAGCTCCATCAGGAGAATTGATAATAGATGTAAATTCATCAATGCCAAACATACCTAAGTTAGACACGGTAAATGTAGATCCTTCCCAATCTGCCGGTTGAAGTTTCTTCGATTTAGCTTTCTGTGCAAAATCTTTAACTTCAGCAGATATATGCGATAAGGATTTACCATCTGCAAAGCGGACAACAGGAACTAACAAGCCATCCTCTACAGCCATAGCTACACCTATATTTGTATGTTCGTTAAAGCGTATCTTATCACCTTGCCATGAAGAGTTCACTGCAGGATGTTGTTTCAATGCAATAGCTACAGCTTTAATAACTATATCATTAAATGATACTTTTACTGGAGCTACATCATTGATTTGAGCACGCGCAACCATTGCATTATCCATATCTATACTTACTGTTAAATAGAAATGTGGTGCAGTAAATAATGACTCGCCCAAACGACGAGCAATTGTTTTGCGCATTTGCGAAACATTTACCTCCGTATATATCTCTTCTCCGACATACTGCGGAATACGTACTGCTTTCGTTTCTGATTTAGCATTTTCTTGAGATGAAGCAACTTTAGCTGTAGGAACAAAACCTTCTACATCTTTCTTCACAATGCGACCACCATCTGCAGAACCTTTTACATCATTTAAATTGATGCCTTTATCTTTCGCAATTTTACGTGCTAAAGGAGAGGCTTTTACGCGTGAATCATCTGATGAAGACGACGATTCAGTAGTACTTGCGACTGAAGAAGAGTCAGACGTTGATTTCACTTCTTTAGCTTCAGGTTTTTCTTCCAACGCTGCTACAGGTGTAGATTTTTGATTCAATAAAGGGGTAACATCAGTATCTGCAGGGCCAACTATAGCAATAATATCATTCACTTTTGCAGCCTCTCCAGCTTCTAAGCCAACATACAATAAAGTACCATCAGCATAAGCAGTCACTTCCATTGTAGCTTTATCTGTTTCTACATCTGCAATTGCATCATCAGATTTAATGGTATCACCTACTTTAAAATTCCATTGTGCAATGACCCCTTCTTTCATGGTGTCACTTAATAAGGGCATCGTGATAACAGTACAATCCAATTCTTCAGGAGTTACTGTTTTACCTGTATCGGCCGTCTTTGATTCACCTTCCGAAGAAGAACCATTTTCTTTTTTTTGTTCCTCTTTAGGTGCCGCTTCACTTGATTCTCCACTCAATAAAGCTTCGTAAGCTTCACCCTCTTCACCTAAGATCGCGATGATAGCATCTACTGCTACCGCCTCACCTTCTTTTGGCCCTATATACAACAATGTGCCTTCTTGATAAGACTCAAAGTCCATTGTCGCTTTATCTGTTTCGATCTCTGCAACAAGATCTCCAGAATTAACTTTGTCTCCAACTTTTTTGTGCCATTTAGCAATCACACCTTCAGTCATGGTGTCGCTCATTTTCGGCATTTTTACTACTTCAGCCATGTATTATAGTAGATTATATCTTTAAATGTTAAAGTAATTAGTATGAATTAGTCCAATATAAAAGGATAATCCTCTTGTACATAAATATCGTTGTACAGTTCATCATCACTAGGATATGGAGATTCTTCTGCAAATTTTACAGATTCTTCCACAATAGATTTGATCTCTGCCTCTACTTCCTTAAACCATGTGTCATCCGCATAATTATTTTCCATAATAGCAGCTTTAGTAGTAATTAATGGATCACGACCTTTATATTCTTCAAGTTCTTCTTTCGTGCGGTATTTAGCCGGATCAGACATAGAGTGCCCCTTATAACGGTAGGTGCGGATCTCTAAGAAAGTAGGACCTTCGCCTGCACGTGCACGTTGAACAGCTTCATCCATAGCATTGTGCACTGCTACGACATCCATACCATCTACAGGCATACTCGGCATATCAAAGCCTAAACCCATTTTGTAGATATCCATCATATTCGTTGTGCGTTTTACAGACGTACCCATGGCATATCCATTGTTTTCACAAACAAATATTACAGGCAACTTCCATAACATTGCCATATTTAATGTTTCGTTAAAAGCACCTTGACGAACAGCACCGTCTCCCATATAACATACATTCACATTATCGTTACCTAAGTATTTTTCAGCAAATGCTATACCAGCTCCTAGTGGAATCTGACCGCCTACAATACCGTGCCCCCCCATCATCTTGTGCTCTTTCGAGAAGAAGTGCATAGAACCGCCTTTACCCTTAGAACAGCCCGTAGCTTTACCATACAATTCAGCCATGCATGAATTTGCAGAGACACCTTTTGCTAATGCGTGTGCGTGATCACGGTAAGATGTAATCAATGAATCTTCAGGTTTTGTTGCCGAAATAGTACCAGCCACCACCGCTTCTTGACCAATGTATAAGTGACAAAAACCACGGATTTTTTGCTGCCCATATAATTGACCAGCTTTTTCTTCAAACTTACGCATGAGCAGCATGGATTTATACCACTCTAAATATGTTTCTTTTGTTATAGGTGTTGAACTCATTTTATAGTCTTTGTTTCTTACTAAACTGATTACAAATCTAATAATTTATAACGACAAAAAGGATACTTTTAACATCCTAATTGGTTAATTTTTATTACATTTTATTATTCATATCAAAATAACACATAGCCTTGCACGGAGAACTATTTAAGTAACAAAAATGACGACAGGCTTTCCTTTGGCTGTGTGTTTTATTTTAAAATTTCAATTAATCTCTCCTCCGCTAATGACTCCTGCTCTCCGGTAACCATATCTCTTAACGTCAACTTTCCAGATTGAATCTCCGCCTCTCCTACCAACAAAACGTATGGAATTGCCTTCGCATCAGCATAGCCCATCTGCTTTTTCAATTTTACGGCTGTTGGATAAAGTTCTGCGGCAATATTTTCCTGACGTAGCTTATAGAGTAGCGGCAATGTAAAGGACTCGGAATTTTTATCAAAATTCACAATCAACAATTTCGTACTTGCCATCGTGTTTTTGGGAAACAGACCCAGCTCCTCCAGTACATCATAAATACGGTCTGCTCCAAAAGAAACACCCACTCCGGTCAAGCCTTTCAGACCGAACATTCCGGTCAGATCATCGTATCTACCACCTCCACCAATACTCCCCATCGCTACCTCATTAGTCTTTACTTCAAAGATACATCCTGTATAATAATTCAGTCCTCTCGCTAAGGTGATATCCACTTCAACCAACATACTCAGTATCTCTTCAGCCCCCTGAAATTGCTTCACATAGTCAAATACGTCCTCAATTTCTGCAATCCCCCTTAGCCCAATTTCGGAAGAAGATAAAACAGATTTTAGTTGCTCAAGCTTTTCATGATTAGTTCCTTCTAACAAGATGATTGGCTTTAGCACTTCCAGATCGGCCTCTGTAAAACCTCTTTCCAGAAGTTCCTTATTTACACCTTCTAAACCAATTTTATCTAACTTGTCTATGGCTACTGTCATGTCGACAATAAGCTCAGGCTTACCCATCACTTCTGCAATTCCTGTTAAGATCTTACGATTATTGATTTTGATTGTAAAATCTTTTAGCCCAAGAGCCGTTAACGCCTCTTGATAGATTAAAATAAATTCTGCTTCATTTAATAAACTGTCGGAACCTACCACATCCACGTCACATTGATAAAATTCCCGATAGCGACCTCGTTGAGGGCGATCTGCCCGCCACACGGGCTGAATCTGAAAACGTTTAAAAGGCAATGAAATATCATTCTGATGCATAACAACATAACGTGCGAATGGAACTGTTAGATCATAGCGCAAAGCTTTTTCCGAAAGATGTGTAATAAGTTTATTGGAGGATTTGGAGGCTAACAACTCCGAAGGAGCTTTTGCTAAGTAATCCCCGGAATTCAATATTTTAAAAATCAATTTATCGCCTTCATCTCCATATTTTCCTGTAAGTGTAGACAGGTTTTCAAAAGAAGGAGTTTGAATTTCATTATACCCGAATTTTTTAAAAACAACTTTTAGGGTATTAAAAATATGATTACGTTTCTCCATTTCGATTGGAGAAAAGTCACGTGTACCTTTTGCCAAAGAGGGTTTTACTATTGCCATAGCGCAAAGGTAATATAAGAAAGTGAATAAGAAAAAAGGAATTAAAGTTAAAAAAGCAGTGCTATACCGATTCGATAATCCTGAGAAATTCACAAGCACGTTCTGCTGCCAGCTTTTCCGCACTCTTTTTGTTGAAATCACGTCCTAAGCCACACACTTCACCATTTACCTGCACTTGTATACTAAACATCTTGGGCGATTCTCCTTCAGGGTTATCCGTTTGCACAAATTGTACATCCTTACCTTCCTGTTGGCACCATTCAATTAAACGGCTTTTAAAATTTGTCTCCGTATTCTCCAGTGTGTGTATATCAACATGAGGTTTTATAATCCGTGACAGCAAAAATTCACGCGTAAACTGATACCCCTTATCCAAGTACACTGCGCCAATCAAGGCTTCAAATGCATCCCCGAGTAACGAGCCCTGTTTATTAGGATAGCTTATCATCCGCGCATCGTACTGAATTAATTCGTTCAGTCCCAATTTTCGGGATAATTGGTTTAAATTGGCTCGGGAGACGATTTTTGAACGCATTTCCGTTAAAAACCCCTCATCCTTATAGGGATAAAGTTTAAAAAGCAATTCAGCCACGACCGACCCTAATACGGCATCTCCCAAGAATTCCAACCGCTCATTGCTATTTTTTACACCTTCCTTAATTATTTTCGCAGCAGACTTATGTCGAAAAGCCATTTGATATAGCTTAACATTACCCGGGACAAACCCAAGCAAATTCTTAAGCTTCTTAATATAAGCTTTCTGAGGAGATAAATAGAGCTTGTAAATACTAAACGACATGTTTTTACTATAAGAAGAAATAGGTAGCTGTAAAACTACCTATTAAGATCTTTAGCCTACCCACACTATTAAGCTTTGTATTTTTTAATCACAACAGAAGCGTTGTGACCTCCGAATCCAAAAGTATTGCTCATAGCGGCATTAACCACACGTTTTTGAGGAGCATTGAAAGTGAAATTCAATTTATTATCCAATTCTGGATCATCCGTAAAATGGTTAATCGTAGGCGGCACTATATCATTTTGAACAGCATAAATCGATGCAATAGCTTCAACAGCTCCAGCAGCACCTAATAAGTGACCTGTCATAGATTTAGTCGAACTAATATTCAGTTTATAAGCGTGTTCACCAAATAATTCTTTTATTGCTTTAGTTTCACTAATATCCCCCAGAGGAGTGGATGTTCCGTGTACATTGATATAATCAATATTTGTAACGTCCATATTAGCATCCCTTAGCGCATTAGTCATCACTAATTTCGCACCCAAACCCTCGGGGTGTGGTGCGGTAATATGATTTGCATCGGCACTCATGCCTCCTCCTACTATCTCCGCATAAATCTTCGCACCCCTTGCTAACGCATGCTCAAGACTTTCCAAGATAATAGTACCCGAACCTTCACCCGCAACAAATCCATCACGATCTTTATCAAAAGGACGCGAGGCAGTTTGGGGATCATCGTTTCGGGTAGATAACGCATGTAACGCATTGAATCCACCTATTCCAGCTTCATTGATAATGGCTTCCGAACCTCCTGTGATGATTATATCCGACATACCGGTGCGGATATAATTAAACGCATCTATCATAGCATTTGTTGAAGATGCACATGCAGATACACAAGAAAAATTCGGACCACGTAAACCATAACGCATGGAAATATGACCTGGAGCAATATCCACAATCATTTTGGGTATAAAGAATGGATTAAAACGAGGTGTACCATCCCCTTTGGCATAGGCAGATACTTCATCGTAAAATGTCTTCAATCCACCAATACCAGAGCCCCAAATGACTCCTATGCGATTTGTATCTAATTGCTCAAAGTTCAAATTAGCATCTTTTACCGCTTCATCAGTTGAGGCGATAGCATACTGCACAAAAGGATCGACCTTACGTGCTTCTTTTCGATCCATAAATTCATGCGGATCAAAACCCTTTACTTCACAAGCGAATTGTGTTTTAAACTTTGACGCATCAAATTGCGTAATAGGAGCAGCACCACTTACACCATTAAGCAATCCATCCCAGTATGCTGGAGCGGTATTGCCCAATGGTGTAAGTGCGCCTAATCCTGTTACAACTACTCTTTTAAGCTCCATCTATTATGCTTGGCCTAATAAAATTAGTTAGTTAACGTTTTTTTCTAAATAAGCAATTGCTTGACCTACGGTACTGATATTTTCAGCTTGGTCATCAGGAATTGCAACGTTAAATTCTTTTTCGAACTCCATGATCAACTCAACTGTATCAAGTGAGTCTGCACCTAAATCATTCGTGAAAGAAGCTTCTGGTGTTACTTCGTTTTCATCTACACCCAACTTTTCTACGATAATTGCTTTTACTCTTGATGCGATATCTGACATGATTTTATAGTTTAATTGTTTAATAAATCTGTGCAAAGAAAAATAAATTTCCCCAAAAATCAAACTCTTTTGATTCCTAGCGAAAAATAAAGAACAATAATTTTGGGTTTTATACCCCTAAATGGCTCTAACAAACCTCTTTCAATATTAGTAAAAGAATTATCTTTTTGCAAATATATTCTAATTTAATACAAAAATTACACATCGGCAACATAAAACCCTTTCATAAATTGTATTTTCGTAAAAAAAAATACTACAAACACCTTGAATAAAATAACATTCAAATTAGAAACAGATTTTGACCTTGAACTGGATTTTATTTTAATTGGCATCAGTTCTTCTCTTCGTGATTACAGACTTTGCCATTTCATTAACAAGCATACCGGACTTAAATTCACCTACGGCAAAGAAGACCCTTTAGATCACAATAATAATCTTAAAAATAAAACCCAGGAAGAATTGGATTATCACATTGTATTCGAAAAATCAAAGAATAAAAAAGATAATATCCATCATTTTACAACGTATAGATATTGTAACGACTCTTTTGAATATGAGTTTTATATTATAAATAACAAAAGTGTTGAAAATGGCTTTTTATTGCCCGAAGCAGCTAATTTTGATTATTTCTTAATCATCAAGCATTTCATCGATGAAGAGGATTTAGAAGCTCTTATGGAAAACCTAAAAAAAGTAAAAGATATATTATTAGTAAAAGAAATTGACCCAATTACATTGAAATCTAAAGAAAATCTAATATTTTAGCAGATTATTCACAGTGTGTAAAAACTACACATTGTAATATTTAACCTAAATTAATGATTTCTGAAAATTATCAGGTACTTGTTAATTAAAGTAAAGAAGAACAAAAGAATACTTACATGAAGAAGATTCAAAAAAGAACAAAAATAGTAGCAACTCTAGGGCCCGCCTCTTCCAATAAGGAAGTGCTAACACGCATGATCGCCAAAGGCGTTGATGTGTGCCGTCTAAATTTTTCTCACGGGAGTCAAGAGGATCATCTAAAAGTTATTAATACTATCAATGAAATTAACGCTGAAAACCCTTTCAATGTCGGCATCTTAGCAGATTTACAAGGACCTAAAATCCGTATTGGAAAAATGAAAGAAGGCGGTGCCATATTAATCAATGGATCTACTGTAGAAATCACCACACATGAATTAATTGGCGACGAAAATCGTATATATATTACCTACGAAAATTTCCCTAATGATGTAAAAGAAGACGAAATCATCTTGTTGGATGACGGAAAACTCCAATTACGTGTCATCAATACCAATCATTTAGATACGGTAAACTGTGAAGTAGTCCATGGTGGCGTTTTAACTTCAAGAAAGGGCGTAAATTTACCAAATACAAAAGTTTCCATTCCTTCATTGACGGAAGAAGATTTGGACAACCTTAACTTTGCATTGGATCATGGTGCAGATTGGATTGCCATGTCATTTGTCCGGTCTGCGGAAGACATCAAACAAGGCAAAGCAATCATTGCCGCAAAAGGAAGTCATGCGAAGATAATTGCGAAAATCGAAAAACCAGAAGCCATTGAAAATATCGACGCTATTATTGAAGCTACGGATGCAATAATGGTGGCCCGCGGTGACCTAGGTGTTGAATTGCCCATGGAAGAGGTTCCGGGGCTTCAAAAGATCATTGTTCAAAAATGTCGCGATTTATCAAAACCGGTAATTATCGCAACGCAGATGTTGGAAAGTATGATTACAACACCACGTCCTACCCGCGCAGAAGTAAACGACGTTGCAAATTCTGTTTTAGATGGCGCTGATGCTGTGATGTTGAGCGGTGAAACTTCAGTGGGCGAATTCCCTGAAATTGTTATCGAGACTATGGCCAAAGTGATTACACATGTAGAATCCACTTCTTACCCTTATTACAGTTCTAAAGAAGACACCTATATCGATATTACTAAAATTCCAGACGCAATCTGTAGCTCGTCTATTTTCTTAGCTGAAAAAACAAAAGCATCAGCAATTGCCGTCATGACAACATCGGGCTATACAGCAATGGAAATTGCCAGCTATCGTCCGGATGCTAATATTTATGTTTTCACGGGAAACAGAACCTTACTACGGCTTTTAAGCTTAGTATGGGGTGTTAACACCTTTATTTATGAAAAATACGAAAGTACAGACGGCACGATTCAAGATGTCAATGGTTTACTTAGAGAGTATCAATTGGTAGAACCGGGTCAAATCGTAATTAATACTTCCTCAACTCCCCTACACGAAAAAGGAAGAACAAACACTATTCGTGTATCCGAATTAAAATAAAGATTAATATATCGATAATAGGAAAAGGGCTGCATCTTTTACAGCCCTTTTCCTTTGCTTTACATCTCTCTTTCTTCGTCCTATATATTGGATTATGATTCGCTAAAGTTAGTATTAACTCATACATTAAACACCTATTTTATAGGTGTTTAATGTCATATATACAGAAGGTGGGATAGGGATTATCCCTACCATAACCTATTAAGTAAACAATCTTTATCTTCTTTAATCCAGCTAAAATGCAGGTTCTGTGAAAAGAAAGTGTCGGCTGTCAATATATTGCAAAGGAAGTTCTATCATTTAAAGACACCAGAAACTTAATCAACTATAAAATAAGCTGTTAAATAGTGTTAAATGCGTATGAACAGCTATTTTCATTGCTATTTTTGTACAAAATGAAATTATCCGAGGTGTATAGTATGTTTAACAGAGACAAATATGTTCGCGGTACCAACTGTGGTAAAAGGCTTCATTACCATGTGAAAGAAAATTAAATTCGAATGAAACCGAGATGTAAATAATATTGACACACAGGGCAATGCTTATTTATATCGAGCTCTCATCATCCATTGAAAAAATAAATAAATGAAAAAAAGAAGTATTGCATTAATAATATGGTTAATGTCGATTGCCTTATTAGGTGTCGTTGCTATGCAGTATTATTTTATTCGAGAAACATACCAACAGAAGTCAAAATTATTTGACGAAGGTGTAATGGCCTCGTTAAATGCTGTTTCTGGACTCATAGAGCGTAGAGAAATCTATCTCTTTACCCGAGAACAGCAAAAAATGAACCAAACAAAATACTTAGAGGATCAAGAGAAACAACGAAAGAAGGAACGTCTTTTAAGTGAACAATTAGACATTCAAGAAAAAATAAAACTGCTCCAACAAAAACAAATCGAAATCGAAAACCGATTCCGGGATGCGGAACGCGAACTAAAAGACCAATACGGCAATGCGGTAGAACTGGAGAATTCATTCTATGAAACTTATATCCGACGACCGGCATATCAGCGATATGTGGATATACAAATCAGCCAAGGCCCTAGTCGAGATGGGAATTTTATCAATAGTGATGTAAGCATTGTCGCAACCGTAAACGTACCACCCATTGCTGCAAAGGATGATAGTGTCCGATACGGCATTCCCATAATAGACGGCACCACAGGAAAAGCTAAACTCTACACGATCGTTCTCCCGCCCAAATCAAGCGATAAAATCGCCTTCGAACTATACAATTATGAGCGAAAACTAAAAGAGTTAAATTTGCGTAAACTGGAAAGTGCGTTTAGCTTAGAAGATTCAGTGGCTATCTTAGGCGGTAAGAATCCGGAATTGGTAGAGCAGGTAGCTATCGCCATGGAGTTAGCAAAAAAACCACTTCGGGAACGTATTAATATTGCATCTGTACAGCGATTGATCAAAGATGAACTGGATCGCCGCGATATTCACACACCGTTCAATATAGAGATTCGTGACAGACACAACAACAATCTAATCTTTAACATCCAAACGTCCGCCAATTTCAATTCAACAGACAAGATTACACGTTATAGCACTCCACTTTTTCAGGGTGATGCCAATAATCAGACCCCCGGGCTGCTGTCCGTATATTTTCCGAATAAAAAGTCTATTATCGCAGACAACATGAGCTATCTTATATTGCCTACGCTGGCATTATTCGCACTATTAATAGGGTGTTTCGTATATACACTTAGCATCATTTTCAAGCAAAAGAAAATGTCAGAAATGAAAACTGACTTTATCAACAATATGACGCACGAATTCAAGACACCTGTCGCAACGATAATGATTGCGAGCGAATCTTTGCGCGACCCCGAAATCTCATCCGATGAAAAACGAGTGAACAGATTAGCTAATATTATCTATGATGAAAATGTCCGTTTAGGATCACATATTGAACGGGTGTTAAATATTGCACGCTTGGAAAAGGAGAATCTAAAAATAGAACGTGTTGATGTTGCAGTAAATGATTTAATATCAAGCGTATTAGATAGTATGCAGCTGCAACTGCAAAAAGCAAACGGCAAAATAAACATCGATCTATCTGCTGAAAAAGACACGGTAATTGGCGATGAATTGCATCTTTCTAATGTAATGTTTAACTTAGTTGATAATGCAATAAAATATAGCCTTGAGGCTCCTGAAATTACGGTCAAAACATATAACTCAAAAGGTAATATTATATTAACTGTAACAGATAAAGGCATGGGTATGACTAAAGAGCAACAAGAAAAAATATTTGATCAATTCTATAGAATTCCAACCGGAAATATTCACAATGTCAAAGGATTTGGATTAGGATTGAGCTATGTGAACGATATAATCAAGCGATTAGACGGACGCATAGAAGTGAGAAGTGAGAAAGATAAGGGAACACAATTCGAGGTCACCCTTCCTCTGAAATCCAATTAATGGAGGTTAAAAACTTAAAAATACTTGTTATGCAAAAGATATTATTAGCTGAAGATGATCCTAATCTGGGTGAATTATTAAAAGATTACTTAGAATTGAAAGGTAAATATGACGTTGTACTGTGTCAAGATGGGGATCAAGCTTTGGAACAATTCCGAAAAGAACGTTTTAACCTATGTATCTTTGACGTGATGATGCCTAAGAAAGATGGGTTTTCGTTAGGCAAGGATGTACGTAAGATGGATCAAACCATACCAATAATATTTGCCACAGCGAAGGGCATGATGGAGGATAAAACCCAAGCTTTTGAATTGGGAGGAGACGATTACATCACGAAACCATTTCGTGTAGAAGAATTATTGCTGCGTATACAAGCATTATTAAAACGTGTCAGTAAGGATAAGGAAGAAGAACTAGCGGATAAATTTGAAATCGGAAATTACTTCTTCGATTATACAAGTCAAGTGGTCACTTACAAAGGCCAACAACAAAAGCTTTCCACGAAAGAAGCGGAGCTATTACGACTCCTATGTTTAAAGAAAAATGACGTATTAACACGAGAAGAAGCTTTGGTGAAAATATGGCATGACGACAATTATTTCACAGGCAGAAGTATGGACGTTTTCTTGAGTAAGCTAAGAAAATACTTAAAAGAAGACCCTAACGTAGAAATTGTTAATGTCCATGGTAAAGGTTATAAACTTTTAGTAAGCTAATTTTTGGTCAAAAAACAGCAAATAACTATTGGAGACTCATTTAAACACTATTTCTTCAATGGTAGTTAAGTTAGTATTAAAACATTTTATTTTTTAAATTTTTATTTTTAACTTTATTTTGCGAACTTAGCATCGCTTATAGAGAAAGGCAGAGGGACTAGACCCGTTGAAGCCTTAGCAACCTGTCTCTTGACAAGGTGCTACATTCTACTCCGAAAGGGGAAAGATAAGCTAAAGAAACTGATCCGAGTCTCTTTCTCTTACGGCAAAATTTTTACAAGTAAAAAATTAAATAGGGATAAGAGTATGTTAATTACCAACAACTTAGGTTACCCAAGAGTGGGACCATTCCGCGAATTGAAAAAAGCCAATGAAGCATATTGGGCTAAAAAAATTTCTGCGGAAGAATTATTACAAGCGGCTAAATCTATTCGCGAAAACAACTGGAAAACTCAAAAAGATGCCGGAATTGATTTAATTCCCTCGAATGACTTTTCTTTCTACGATCAAGTTCTTGACTTGTCATTGACTGTAGGTGCTATCCCAACACGTTACAATTCGCTGTTGAACAAGATCGACCGTAAATATAATTTAGATCTATACTTTGCAATGGCGCGCGGTTTCCAAGAGGAAGGCGTTGACGTAACAGCAATGGAGATGACGAAGTGGTTTGATACAAACTACCATTATATTGTCCCTGAATTCACTAAAGACCAAGAATTCAAATTAACTTCTGAAAAATTCTTAAATGAATACAATGAGGCTAAATCGTTGGGGATTGAAACAAAACCTGTACTGATCGGCCCTATCACTTACCTTTTAGTTGGTAAAGAAAAAGAAACTGATTTTAATCGTATAGATTTGATCGATAAATTAGTACCTGTTTACGAAGAGATTTTATCAAAATTGGCGGAAGCTGGTGCGCAATATGTTCAAATCGATGAGCCCTTCTTAGCATTGGATATTGATGACGCAACACGCGCATTGTATGGCAAAGTGTTCGAAAAATTAGCTGCTGCTGCCCAAGGTATCAAGTTAGTTGTAGCTACCTATTTTGAAGCATTAGCCGACAACGAAGAAACGGCCTTGAATTTACCCGTTCATGCACTTCACTTAGACCTGGTTCGTGGCGAGAAACAATTAGACACAATATTAGCTAAAGTGCCTGCTACACTAACACTTTCATTAGGCGTTGTAGAAGGACGTAACATTTGGAAAAATGATTACGAAAAATCTTTAGCATTAATCAATCAAGCGGTAGATACATTAGGAAAAGACCGCGTATGGATTGCACCTTCCTCTTCACTATTACACGTTCCTTTCGACTTGGATAATGAAGACAACGAAGAATCGCTTCCAAAAGAAGTTAAAAACTGGTTGGCATTTGCCAAACAAAAACTAGCAGAGGTCAAAGATCTTGCAATCTTGGCTGATGGTGAAGTTGATGCTAAAACAGCCGAACGTTTTGAAGCAAACAAAGCTGCTGCTGAAAGCCGTCGTACCTCTCCTTTGATTCACAAACCTGAAGTAAAAGAACGTACCGCGAATATCACAGATGATGATGCAAAACGCACATCACCTTTCCCTGCCCGTAAAGCTGCTCAACAAGCGAAATTTAACCTGCCTGCATTTGCTACAACAACGATCGGTTCTTTCCCACAAACGAAAGATGTACGGAAATGGAGAGCTGACTTGAAAAAAGGAGCTATCTCTCAGGAACAGTATGACAAAGAGATTGCAGAAGAGACTGAAAGAACAATCCGTTTGCAAGAACAATTGGACATCGATGTACTAGTACATGGAGAATTCGAACGTAATGACATGGTAGAATATTTTGGTGAACAATTAGCAGGTTACGCATTCACGAAAAACGGATGGGTTCAATCTTACGGATCCCGCTGTGTAAAACCACCCGTGATTTATGGAGATGTATACCGTCCGGCAGACATGACTGTACGTTGGTCTTCCTATGCGCAAACATTGACTGAGCGCCCGGTAAAAGGAATGTTAACCGGTCCGGTTACGATTTTGCAATGGTCTTTCGTACGTAACGACCAACCTCGTTCTACAACGACTTACCAAATTGCTTTAGCAATCTTAGATGAAGTACAAGCGTTAGAAAAAGCAGGAATTAAAATTATCCAAATCGACGAACCGGCCATTCGTGAAGGTCTTCCATTACGCAAAGCGGATCAAAAAGATTATTTAAATTGGGCTGTCCGTGCGTTCCGTGTTTCTTCTTCTAATGTAGATGACGACACACAGATTCACACACACATGTGTTATTCGGAGTTTAACGACATTATCGAAGATATCGCAGCAATGGATGCAGACGTTATCACGATCGAAACTTCACGTTCGCAAATGGAATTATTAGATGCTTTCGCGGCTGATTTCAAATATCCTAACGATATCGGTCCTGGAGTATATGATATCCACTCACCACGTGTACCTAGTACAGAAGAGATGGTCGAATTATTACGCAAAGCAAAAGCTGTAGTTCCTGCAGAACAACTTTGGGTAAATCCTGATTGTGGATTGAAAACGCGTGCTTGGCCTGAAACCAAAGCGGCACTAGAATCTATGGTTGAGGCTGCAAAAATCTTAAGAGCAGAATAAATTTTAGACTTAGTAATATTAAATATCACATCCCGAAGCTTCTAAACTTCGGGATGTTTTTTTATCCTTCTCAAGCCACCTTTGATTTTTTCTTATTGATCCAATAATATACCGGTACGCCCAATAAAACTAAAATAAATCCTGGCCAGGTGTATTGAGGCTTGTAGATAATCAACAACACACAAAATAGCGTTCCAATCACAAGATAAATCAGTGGAGAAAGCGGATAAAGAAATGCTTTATAGGGACGTTCCAAATCAGGGCGTTTCCAGCGCTGATACATAACTCCCAATACGGTGATCATGTAGAAAATGACAATCACAAACGAAACCATATCCAACAAATTACCATATTGACCACTAAGGCATAATACCGAGGCCCAAATGCCTTGCAACCAAAGAGAACGTTCTGGCACGTCCCGCTTATTGTTGGGGACAGCTTGTTTAAGAAACAAACCATCTTTAGCCATAGTTTGAAATACGCGAGCCCCAGAAAGCACAATTCCATTCACACAGCCAAAAGTAGATATCATCACCAATATGGCCATGACAATAGTCCCCGTATGACCCAATAATTTTTCGGCAGCAGCAATAGCGACACGGTCATTCGCTGCAAATGCAATTTCATCCCTGCTCAATGCGGCTAAATAAATATAGTTGCACAGCAGATACAGTACCATCACCAGGGATGTCCCAATCACCATGGCACGTACCACATTTCGCTTAGGGTCACGAATTTCGCCAGACACAAAAGTTACATTCTCCCAGGCTACACTACTAAAAATGGATCCAACCATCGCAGCAGCAATACCTCCCATCAACACTCCTCCTGAAATACTTTGCCATCCACCCCCACTTAGGTTTTGAAAAGATGACCAACCAAAACTTATATTTTCCGCAAATAAGTTGCTTTTCATCAGGTACAGCCCACCTAATATCAATACAACTAATGCAATAATCTTAGAAGACGTAAAAATTGATTGTACGATCTTCCCACTTTCAATTCCCCTTGTATTCACCAACGTCAACAATAAGATAACACCTATTGCTACGATTTGCATCCACGTAATCATAAATGTTCCGTATTGAAAGATAGGAGATGCATCATTCAGCGCTGGAATAATATACCCTGTAAACTTTCCAAACGCTACGGCCACGGCAGCAATAGTACCCGTTTGGATGACAGTGAACAAGCTCCATCCATAAAGGAAACCCGTCATTTTACCGAATATTTCCGTTAGATAGGCGTATTGCCCTCCAGCTTTAGGGTACATTGAAGAAAGCTCACCATAGCAAATTGCCGCGGCTACTGTTGCCAAAGCAGTTAACAACCAAACTACAATAACCCAATATCCAGATCCGAGTTGTCGCATCATATCCGATGACACAATAAAAATTCCACTTCCGATCATCGATCCCATCACGATCATCACCGCATCCCATAAGTTTAGCTGACGCTTCATAGTTTTAGGTATTGTTTACCCAAACCTACAAATAATCCCGTATTTCAACGTTATCACAATACAAACTTTTTAATCTAATAACTCGTATTTCGCTTTTTTAATCCACTAAAAACAAGTCTTACCTAGGCGAAAACAGAAACAAAAATTCCCTTTTGATGTTATTAAATATAAAAAATAAAGAACATGAAAAAGTATCACAATATAATCCCAATTTCGCTCGTAGCACTGACTTCCACTTTACTTACCGGCTGTTCTGTTATTGAAGGTATCTTCAAAGCCGGTGTGTGGACAGGTATAATTGTTGTCGTATTGGTAATTGCACTGATTATCTGGCTAATTGCAAAAATAACAGGTGGCAGAAATAAATAACACCAGCTCCGGTTCAAATCGACATTAAATATAAATTCCTTCACCGTACATGACAGAGTTTAGCATAAATATTATAATATTTGCATGTTAAACCCTATCATGTTATAATCATGTCAAAAAAGATATATTTTCCTTATAAATCACAGTACCCGTCTATAGCTGACCTGAAAAAGAAAGCAAAAAAAAGAATACCAAAATTCGCTTTTGATTATCTTGAAGGCGGATGCAATGAAGAGTTGAATTTAGCTCGAAATGAAAGTGATTTTGACGATATCCTGTTAAAGCCTCAATATCTACATGTAGCAGACGATATTGATATGTCTGTAGAACTATTTGGCAGACGCTATAGTGCTCCATTTGGTATATCCCCTGTCGGGCTTCAAGGTTTGATGTGGCCGAATGCTCCAGAAATATTAGCAAAAGCCGCAGCAAAACACGACATCCCTTATATATTAAGCACCGTATCAACGAGTAGTATAGAGCGTATTGCTGAAGTATCAGACGGTAAAGCGTGGTTCCAACTGTATCACCCAACGGAAAATAGACTGCGGGATGATATATTAAAAAGGTTAAAGGATGTCGAATGCCCTGTTTTAGTGGTATTAGTTGACGTGCCTTCTTTCGGTTTACGGTACCGTGAAATAAAAAGCGGTCTGTCCATGCCTCCAAAAATGAATATCTCTAATATTTTACAGGCGATGGTTTGCCCGACTTGGGGAATTAAGACCTTGCAACACGGCATTCCCTCTTTTGCCACACTAAAACCATACATGGAAAAAGGATTGGACTTAGCCCAATTGGGGCAATTCATGAATAGGACTTTTACAGGAAAGGTAAATGTCGAAAAAGTAAAGGCTATTCGCGATATCTGGACAGGGCCTCTCGTACTTAAAGGCATCACCACCGACGAAGATATGCAAGCCGCAATTGCGGTTGGAGCAGACGGTGTAATTGTTTCTAATCATGGTGGTCGCCAGATTGATGCCGGAGAATCTTCTATTCATTCACTGATTAAATTGGCAAGTAACCCAATGTATAAAGAAAAGATAAAAATTATGCTTGATGGCGGAATCCGTTCGGGTGTAGATTTAGCCAGAGCACATGCCGTTGGATCAGATTTTAATTTTATGGGCCGGCCATTCATGTACGGTGTGGGAGCTTTGGGTGATGAAGGCGGGGAAAACACCATCAACCTTTTCAAAGCACAGCTTTATCAGGTTATGCAGCAATTATCCCTGGAAAATATAGAACAGTTACCAACAAGATTAATAAAGTAATACACGCAAATGCATCATTAGGTTCTTATCTTTGCTTCTATGATAACAGCAGACAGATATCACGATATCTCCTGTGGCCATCGTGTGGTCGGCCATGAAGGGAAATGTCGATTTTTACACGGCCATAACTACCGTATTCATTTTACGATTACCGCGTCTGAATTAGACACCGTTGGACGTGTACTGGATTTTTCCGTAATAAAGAGCCATCTATGTGAGTGGCTAGAACATCATTTCGATCATAAATTTTTAATATGGGAAAAGGACGAATTATTGCAGCAGCTTCTTGAAGTCCAAGAAGAAAGTCTGGTAATCGTACCGTTTAATCCCACAGCAGAGAATATCGCTAAATATTTGGTAGAAGTGATAGGTCCCAAACAATTAGCCGATACGCCTGCAAAATTAGTTTCCTGTAAAGTAGAAGAGACCAGCAAATGCTCAGCGAGTTATAGTATCAGTTACCAGCAAGGCTAAACGACCGCACAGCCCGACGTTTGAAAAACTCATCGGTGGACTGTCCGCTGACGAACTTAAATCGGACTTTGTGCGACACTTCAACGGTAGTTCTTCTATCAACTTTTGCAGTTGGACAGTCCTTCGCTGACTTTTAGAAAAAATTATCCCGACAGACAACCGTTCAGACTTTCTGACAACCGTTTTAGTTTTCCGACCGTTTCAAAATCACATTTCGTAAGCGTTCTTCGTTTTCATCGCCCCAATTTCCCAACGCAGAAATGACAGGAATTAACGACTTTCCGAAATCGGTAAGACTGTATTCAACTTTTGGCGGAACGACAGGATAAATGATTTTTGTAATTAGTTCGTGTTCTTCCAACTCTTTTAACTGAATATTCAAAACCCTGCGTGAAGCATCGGGAATTTTGCGTTGTAGTTCGCTTGGGCGTTTGTGTCCCTCATTGATAAACCAAAGCAGACGGATTTTCCATTTGCCATAAAGCACTTCGCCAATCAAATCCAAACCGCAATTCAGGTTCAACGGTATCTTTCTCTCATACATAAGACAAAGTTAGCCCAATGTTCCAAACTGCACAATAGGGGAATAATTTATCACTATGCAATTCGGTTTTCCCTAATTGTCAGAAACGGTTATACTTCTCAACTTTGCATCAAAATTTAATAAGTGGAACAGGAATTTAATTTCAACAATGAATTATCAGGCAAAATTGCTTTGGTAACAGGCGGAACAAAAGGCACAGGAAAAGCCATTGCCGAAAGATTATTAAACGCAGGTGCAACCGTAATCATCACGGCAAGAAATAAACCCGAACAACCAAATGAACAACTGCATTTTATTTCGGCAGATTTGAGCAAATCCGCAGGAACGCAAAAAGTAGCGAATGAAGTATTACAAAAGTTTGGCAGATTAGACATTTTAGTAAACAACTTAGGCGGTTCAGAAACCAAAGGCGGTGGCTTTGCTGTTTTGAGTGATGAAGATTGGGAACACTCCATTCAAACCAATTTACTTGCCCCTGTTCGTTTAGACAAAGAATTTTTACCGCAAATGATAGAACGTAAAAATGGCGTTATCATTCATATTGCTTCTATTCAAGGCAAGTTACCTTTGTATGACAGCACATTACCGTATGCAGCAGCCAAAGCGGGACTTATCAATTACAGCAAAAGTTTATCAAACGAAGTTTCGCCAAAAGGTGTTCGTGTTTTAACTGTTTCACCGGGCTGGATTAAAACGGACGGTGCAACAGGAATGATGAATGAAATTGCCGAAAGAACGGGCATTACAGTTGAAGAAGCCATACAACAAGTAATGAAAAGTTTGGGAGGTATTCCTTACGGCAGACCTGCACAACCCGAAGAAGTTGCTGAATTAGTTGGTTTCTTGGCTTCGCCAAGAGCTAACTATTTGACAGGAACAGAGTTTGTAATTGACGGTGGCACAATTCCAACCATTTAAATAATCTAAAAACAAGAATAATGAACTTACCGAAAGTAATAGCAGATTTAGTTAAAGCACAAGACAACTTTGATAGTGTTGCTTATGCAAACTGTTTTTCAGAAACAGCCGGAGTTTTTGACGAAGGCAAAACACACAACGGACGAAAAGAAATTGAAAATTGGATTGAAAATGCAAACAAACAATTCAAAACCATAATGAAACCTATTAACTTTATCACAGAAGAAAAGACAAGTATTTTATCGGCGGAAATTTCAGGAACATTTGACGGCAGTCCCGTTGTTTTGAATTATCATTTTGAATTAAAAGGCGGACTAATACAGTCATTGAACATAACAGATTAAAAGAAAAGTATGTCCTATTGCACAGCCATAGAAACAATGCAATCCGAAGAGAAAAAGGCATTGCACAAAAATTATCACGATTATCATTACGGCTTTCCAATTCACGATGACAACGAATTGTTTGGACGTTTGATTTTAGAAATTAACCAAGCAGGTTTGAGTTGGGAAACGATTTTGAAAAAAGAAACTTCGTTTCGCAAAGCATACAGCAATTTCAACATCAAAAAAGTTGCAACTTATACGGAAGCAGACAGAGAACGACTTTTAGCAGACGCAGGAATTATCCGCAACAAACTAAAAGTAAATGCAGCAATAGAAAACGCAAAAACAATTCTTGCGTTGCAAAAAGAATTTGGCTCTTTTGAAAAATGGTTGGAACATCATCACCCGAAAACAAAAGAAGAATGGGTTAAGTTGTTTAAGAAAACATTCCGTTTTACAGGTGGTGAAATCGTGAACGAGTTTTTAATGAGCATTGGTTATTTGCGTGGGGCACACGATGAAAATTGTCCTGTTCACAAACAAATCCTGAAACAAAAACCAATGTGGCAAAAGAAATAAAAACGATAAGCGACAATTTAACTGCATTAGAACATTACTATGAAAAGCAGGACATAGCAACAAGAGAATGTTTGTTGGCTTTAAAATCTATGTTTTATCCATTAACAGCGATATTGTTCATTTGCGGAAATACCGAATACCTTTTTTCACTTACAACGGTTTTAATCTTGGTTTTTTGTGAGTACACAGAAAGAAAATTATTGTCGGTTTCATTGAAGACAAAAAGAGTTTTCAGCGAACAAAAGACAGCGTAACAACTTTGGAAGTAAATCCGTTGGACGACATGCCTATCGACGAAATCAAACGAACAATCAGAGAACTGATTAAGAAATACGAACATTGACCCGACAAAAGCCCAGCTGGTAACAGCGGTTTGGCGCATTGGGGGCGGACGTGCTTCGTATGAACATTTGTGCTAAATTTGAACTTTTCGGCTTCGTTTAAAGTGTAGTGCTGAAAAGCCCCCACTACGCCAAGCCACGAACCGTTAAGAATACATAAACTCGTTATGTTACCTCCAAAATAACAGGACAATGATCCGAATGTACCGCATCAGGTAAAATACCTGCGTATGAAATATGATTCAACAAAGCCGGAGAAGCCATATTATAATCTATGCGCCAGCCTAAATTCTTAGCTCTAGAACCTGCACGATAGCTCCACCAAGTATAATGATGTGGGTCAGGATTAACATGTCTGAAAGTGTCGATGAATCCCGATTGAATAAAGTTCTCCATCCACTCACGCTCTGCAGGCAAAAATCCAGACGTGTTTGCATTAGATTTAGGATTATGGATGTCGATGGCACGATGACAGATATTGAAATCACCTGAAATAACCAATTTAGGCTTTTCGACAATTAGTTTATCTGTATATGCTTTAAAATCATCCAAAAAACGGTATTTGAATTCCTGACGAACATCTCCCGTAGTACCAGAAGGAAAATACGTGCTCATCACAGAAATATCGTCAAAGTCAGCCCGGATTATTCTTCCTTCAAAATCATAATCTTCGTGACCGCAACCATACTCAATATGGTTAGGCGTTATTTTTGTGAATATCGCTGTTCCGCTATATCCCTTTTTTTGAGCAGGATACCAATAATGCTCATAGCCCATTTGTTCGAGGTAAAGTATTTCAGGAACCTGATCTGCAGTTGCTTTTATCTCTTGCAAACATACGACATCCGGATTTACTGCTTTCAGCCAGCCTAACCAATCCTTTTTAAGGGCAGCCCGGATTCCATTGACATTATAGGTTACGATTTTCATCTAAATTATTGTTTAAGCTTCTTTAATGTATCAATGAGCTTGGTTCCGTTACTGAACAGTATAATATTTTGATTTCAAAGAGTCGAACAATTTCGTAAAAAACCCATTCTGGGGCGGCAATCCGCTATTTTCACGCTCCAAATTAATAGCCTCTCTTCGCGTCAATATCCGCATTGCCATTCGTTCATTTTTTAATGGGCGATCAAAAGGATCTGTTGCGACTGCAGCAATCTTATCCACAATTTCAAGTCCGGTCAAAAGCTCTCCAAAAACGGTATAATTTCCATCCAGATGAGGGGTTCCTCCTACTGTTGAATACGCTTTCCGCTGCATAGCCGACAGCTTATTACCCTGCATTCGAAATTGTTCCAAAGAATCTAATCCTGCCTGCGAATATTTACGCCCTTGAACGAAATAGAACTGTGAAGCAGAAGATTGCTTAGCAGGATTATTATCCCGTGCAGCACCAATGGTTCCTTTTTTATGGATTAAATCCGATTGAATTTCAGCTGGGATTTTATAATCGAGTCCGCCATTACCTAATTGTACGCGATCTGCAGCATACCTAGAGTCTGGATCTCCACCTTGTATCATAAAATTACGGATAACACGATGAAACAACAAAGAGTCATAAAACCCTTCCTTCGCCAACTTTACGAAGTTGTCACGATGCTTGGGCGTTTCATTATATAACTTCAAAACAGCATTCCCTTGACTCGTCGAAATGTTAACATAATAATGCGTAGGCTGCTGCGCATGCGCTACGATGCAAACCAATAACAAAAGGAAAGTGAGTAATCTCTTCATCTATTAAATAATTTCTAATTCCTGAAAATAATCTATAATCAACGACTTCATAATCATTTCCTGTTCTAATAAAGTATAATTTGGAACAGGTTTTACCAATTCCCAATGCGGCCAGCCATCCTCGTCCAGTCCTTTAAGGTCATAAAACCCCATAGCACTAAATAATCGACATGTCGCGATATGCATAAGCTCTTCTTTCTCGCGCTTTGAAAACTTTTTAGGGCCTTGTCCCAATTCTTGCACGCCAATCAGAAAAAGCATCACTTTCATGTCGGGCAGTTCCATATCAAAGTTTTCGGCGATAACACCGCGCAACTCTTCCCACTTTCTATTTACTTCTGCAATCTTCATATGATAAGCCAAAAGTAAAAATTATCTTTGATGAACATGGCAAAATACAGGGTTAAAAAATCGAAACCATAAAACTAATTAACAACACTTAAACAAAATACCGAATTGACCGAATAAAAATTAAGATTTTGCAATAGACTTAATCAATTCTACACATCTTTTTTCAATCATTTCATATACGGGTAGAAATAATGCATCGTCAAAATAAGGATCCGGTACAATATCATTATCTACAAACAATTTGACTTTTGCTTTGTCCTGATCATTTTTTGCTTGCGCTAACACATCTTGTAAGTTCTGTCTGTCCATGACAAAGATCAGATCATACTTATCAAATAACTGCGCCGTAAAATGTTGTGCCCGTTGCTGCGAGATATCTACTCCATATTTTTTTGCAATAGCTACCGAACGATGGTCGGGGGCATGCCCGACGTGCCAATCACCCGTACCTGCTGAATCAATTTCCCATTCCAAATTCTCCGATCTAACTAAGTGTGCCATTATTCCGTGCGCTAGGGGTGAGCGACAGATATTACCCAAACAAACCATTAAAATTTTCATGTCCTAAACTTAGAAAAAATGCTTTGAATTCACGAACCGAATGTAATAACATAACGGTATATACAAAGCTGTAAATAAAAAATGTGGCTTCCCGAAGAAAGCCACATACTAACAATATAAACTATCTATGAAAATTAATATTCAATCGGCACATTAAATTCTACTCGACTGCCTCTTTCTGGAACACCCGTTACACGTACAATGTTACGCTTCGTATTTCCTAATGCAGTCTCTACATCGTCTACATTATTTACAGGTTTGCCATTAATTTCTGTAATGACCAATCCTTTTTCTACTCCAAAATATTCGAAGACACCTCCGCGATGTACCTGTGTTACCACTACACCCGAACTAATTCCTAGTTCCTTCTTGCGAGCATCTGTAGCCGGAATAAAACTAGCACCTAACTTATTGTAAATTTCTGTCGCGCTAGCACTGCTGCCTTCTTCCTCTGTTTTAGCCTTCGCTTCTTCACCTTTCAACGTGATAGTAACTTCATTTTCCTTACCCTCACGTTTGTATGAAATTTTCACTTTATCGCCGGGACGTAATCTAGCTACACGTTCCTGCAGATCAGATGAAGAATAAATGGTATTACCATCAATTTTAGTAATAATATCACCTTTTTTTATCCCAGCAGCTTCTGCTCCACCACCTTTTACAGCATCAAAAACATAAAGACCCAAGATATCTGTTACACCAAACTCCTTTTTCTGTTCTGTGCTAAGATCCGATACATCCCTAAAATTGATACCTACATACCCACGTTTCACACCCCCGAATTCTTTAAAATCGTCTAAGATCTTTTTCGCCAGATTGACGGGAATAGCAAACCCATAGCCTGCATATACTCCAGTCGGAGAAGCGATAGCCGAGTTAATACCGATCAACTCTCCCTTTGCATTTACTAACGCTCCACCACTATTTCCTTTATTAATTACCGCATCCGTTTGAATAAACGATTCTATAGCTGCATTTGCACTAGGTTCTTCTTGTCTCTGACCATAGCCTCTAGGCTGCTGTGCCTCGCCTAATATTCCTATCTGACGACCCTTCGCACTCACAATACCTGCTGTTACCGTAGACTGCAAACTCAACGGATACCCCACTGCTAACACCCATTCACCAATCTGCACGTTATCCGAGTTGCCCAATTTTACTATTGGCAGACCCGTACTGTTCACTTTGAGAAGCGCTAAGTCGGTATTAGGATCTTTACCAATTACTTTCGCTTCAAATGTACGTTTGTCAGTAAGTTGCACCTCAATTTTATCAGCATCATCCACCACGTGATTATTCGTTACGATATAGCCATCAGGCGAAATAATCACACCCGATCCGGAAGCTTGCTGTGGTTGGCGTGGTTGCCCACGTCTTTGCTGTGGCATACCGAAAAACTCTTCAAACATATCAAAAGGAGAACCACCACCACCACGCTGGGATCCACGACTTGCCATCGTAACTTTAATATGCACGACTCCCGGAGATACCGCTGCTGCTGCTTGTGTAAAATCTAAATTCCCTGTTGAAGAGACCATATCTTCCATCGGATTATTTGCGTAGTAGACCTTTTGTCTTTCTTCAAAAGACATGTTATCCATTTGCTTATTTTCAAACAGTTTGTAACCTCCTACTGCTACAGCTCCCCCTAAGACAGCTGTTAATAAAGTGATTCCTATTTTCTTCATATTTTATTTGCTGTAATAATCTTAACTTTGTTAAAATTTAGTCTGTTACTTATTATTCATTTGTGTATGTTCAAATGTAATACCATTGGCAGTCTTCATGCAAGTTTTGTCAGTTAAAAATTGTTAACAAACCGGCTTCACGCTTCAATTTAACAAGATTTAACATACTTCGAAAGAATTGTAACAAGAATATTAATTTTATAGTGACTTTTCAAATTATGCACAAAAAAATAAAATTTTTTAAATACCAGGGAGCAGGAAATGACTTCATCTTGATTGACAATAGAAAAGGCTTTTTTGACCGTGAAAACGAAACATTAGTCAGTGATTTATGCGAAAGAAGATTTGGAATCGGTGCAGACGGGTTGATGCTACTTCAAGATACGAAAAATTATGATTTTGAAATGGTCTATTACAACGCAGACGGGCGTGAGGGTACCATGTGTGGTAATGGCGGTCGATGTATCGTCGCTTTTGCCAGAGATCTCGGTCTTATTCAGAACAAAACTGCCTTTTTGGCAGTAGACGGTGAACATATAGCAGATATTTACGGCACACAGGTAAATTTGGGGATGATCGATGTTGCTCAAGTTACTCGCGATTCAGACGCATATGTGCTCGATACCGGTTCTCCACATTATGTCAAAATAGTCGAAGATTTAAAAAACTTCCCTGTTTATGATGCAGGATATGCAATTCGAAATAATGACACCTATAGCGCAGACGGTATCAATGTAAATTTTGTTGAAAAAGAAGGAGAAGGCTACTTTCTACGAACCTTCGAAAGAGGCGTGGAAGACGAAACCTATGCCTGCGGCACTGGCGCTACGGCTGCGGCCATGGCTATGGCAATCCACGAAAATAGAGAAGGTGATATAGAATTTCCTATACGTGTAATAGGAGGACAGTTGTACATTTCTTTTCACAGAGAAGGCAACACATTCACGAATGTATTCCTTAAGGGACCCGCTACTTTTGTTTTCGACGGCGAAATTTAGTCTGTTTTATTTGAGACTTCCGCCCTTAAACGTGAATTTATCTGTATATTAGAAGCCTTTTTTAAGGGGAAATTGGTTTTGATGCAAAAGATAGATAATTCCGTACCGTACCGTTTAATATATTCATTAGGAGAACATCCTTATTTAGGCTATTTAATTGAGCCTCATATCGTTCAGCTGAACTCCAATGGCTCAGACTCCTTATCATACAAGCGGGTTTTTACCAATACGGTAGATGAATTTAAATCGGCTTTGGACGAAGATGATTATAAAATAATCAAGCTTTTGGATGAAATTGAGCAAACACATGTGATCAAGCGATTTCATAAGAAAGCAATCCGTCCAATGGACTACTTTTCTAACGTTTTTGACCAAAAGCTGTACGGTTATATTCGCCCTAAACTTGACCAAAAAATGTTGAAGGTCTTGGAACTCATTGGCTACAAGCCTTTATTTCTGATGAGTAAAAAAGATGGATACCCCGCGGATCAAGTACTTAAAATTGCCGATCAACCCACTTCCATTCTCTTCCACTTTAGACGCAGTGAAGAAGAAACCCGTTACTTTCCTACACTAAAATATAACGGACACCGCATGGAATTTATGTTCAAGAATGCGGAAGTGATTATCAATCAACAAGCCTGGCTGTTATTGGAAAACACATTATATCATTTTGACCAACCTTTGGAAGGTAAAAAGCTCAGCCCCTTCCTAAACAAAAGATATATTACTGTGGGCCGTACCACGGAACGAAAATATTTCGAAACTTTTGTAACCGGATTAATTGAAAAGCACAATGTATATGCCGAAGGATTCGACATTAAAACCATTAAAGAAGATGCTATCCCGGTTTTAACGTTAAATTATGTAGAAGATGGGGAGTCGCATCTCAAACTTTCTTTTACCTATGGAGATTACTCCTTTTCCGCCGGAGGAGAGCATAAGATCTCTGTCCGTATGCGATACGAGCCGGAAAAAGACCTGTATACCTTCATCCGCATCAAAAGATCAATTATTTGGGAAGAAAAACAACGAGAAATCCTCCATGAACTCGGTTTAAAAAAATTAGACGCTTTATTTGGAAGCTACGTCACCGATCAAGGAAAATCGATTTTTAGCTGGCTAAATGAAAACCAGAGCGATCTTCTTGAGAAAGGTTTTGCAATTCAACAGGAAACGGGTGACAAAAACTTTTTTATCGGAAAAACTTCATTGGATATAGAAGTTAACGAAGATAACGATTGGTTTGATGTACGCGCCTTTGCCAATTTTGGTCCCTATAAAATACCTTTTATCCAGCTTAGGGATCATATTCTAAATCGCATTCAAGAATTTGAATTACCAAACGGAGAGATTGCCATTCTTCCGGAAGAATGGTTTGCACAATATGAACACCTTTTCCATTTTTCCGTAAAGAAAGACATGCTGCAATTTAATAAGGCACATATTGGTCTGCTGCATGAAATTAGCGAACATACGGCACTTACTATGAGCCGCAAACTTCAACATCTTTCTAATTTTGAAAAAATCTCACCTATTGATCCCCCTCTTCATTTCAATGGACAGCTAAGACCTTACCAACAAGCGGGTTACAACTGGTTTCATTTTCTGCAGGAATTCAAGTTCGGAGGTGTATTAGCCGACGACATGGGACTTGGAAAAACCGTACAAACATTAGCATTCTTACAGAAGCAGAAAGAAGATCTAAAAAGCACCGATCATGCCAAAACCTCTTTACTCATTCTACCCACTTCCCTGGTATACAACTGGCAGAAGGAAGCAGATAGATTCGCTCCTAAATTGCGTATTTTATTACATACCGGATCCAATCGATTCAAAGACCCCTTCGCATTCTCACATTTCGATCTGGTCATCACCACTTACGGCATCGTACGATCCGACGAAGCTATTTTAGGAAAGTTTTTTTTTAATTACATTATTTTAGACGAAAGTCAAAATATTAAAAACCCAACTTCAAAATCGTTCAAGTCAATAAAAACACTCAAAAGCAAAAACAAATTAGCATTGAGCGGAACACCGGTTGAAAATTCCGTTTCCGATATCTGGTCGCAAATGCACTTTACGAATCCAGGTCTTTTGGGAAGCTACGCATTCTTTCAAAAGGAATTTGTTGTACCCATTGAAAAGAAAAAAGATGAGGAAAAAGCGCAAAGGCTTCAAGCCATTATAAAACCTTTTGTTCTCCGCCGTACGAAGAACCAAGTCGCCACGGAACTACCTCCGAAAACAGAGCAGATCATTTATTGTGAAATGACCGAAAAACAAGGCGACATGTACGAAACCACGAAGTCAGAGTACCGCAATGCCTTATTAGATGGAATCGTACAACAAAATGGAAAAACGTCGCAGATCACGCTATTACAGGGATTAACGAGATTGCGGCAACTGGCTAATCATCCAAAAATGGTTGATGAAAATTTTGACGAAAATTCAGGTAAATTCCAAGCAGTTTTAGAAATGCTAGAGTCTATTTCTTCGGAACAGAACAAAGTCTTAATTTTCTCTCAATTTGTAAAACACCTCCAGCTTTTCAAGGCACATTTTGACAAACATAAAATCAAATATGCTTATTTGGACGGTGCAACAAAAGACCGGGCGGATGCCGTACAAAACTTCAAGGAAAACAAAGACACCAAAGTATTCCTGATATCCATCAAAGCCGGAGGCGTCGGTTTAAATTTAACAGAAGCCGATTATGTCTTTATACTCGATCCGTGGTGGAATCCGGCCGTGGAACAGCAGGCTATTGACCGAACACATCGCATCGGACAAACACAGAATGTTTTTATCTACAAATTCATCAGTAAAGATACCGTTGAAGAAAAGATAGTGGCTTTACAAAACCGCAAAAAGTCAATTGCTACGGCGTTGATTACAACAGAAGAAAGTTTTGTCAAATCATTATCTCCCGATGATTTAAAGGAATTATTAAGATAACAGAAAATACGTATTTTATGCTTCTCTGTTATCGACAAAAGTAATTGGTTTCCGGCTTAACGGATTGAAAACCGATCGTTGCAGTTCTTCAAAAGCGACAAACTCGATCTTTGGCGCAACGCGCAACTTAGCACGGAAATGATCCTTCACTTCATTCAAAAATTCTTCTGATATATCGGAAGAGGATACACGAATAATGATCTCATCGGTACCAATTTCATTATGTGAAATTTCAATTTGATGAAGCAAAATCTGGGGAAAACCAGCTAATAGATCATGCATTGCCGGTGGATATAAAGTTGTTCCCTTATACTTCACCATATGTTGTTTTCGACCTTCCACAGCTCCTATTCGATACGTATTACGTCCACATTTGCAGGGCGCCGTATACTTACGTACAATATCGCCAGTTTTGAACCGCAACAGGGGTAGACCCTGTACACCCAATGTGGTGACAACTAATTCTCCGCTCTCGCCATCTGTAACAGGCTTATCTTCATCATCCAATATTTCTGTAATAATCAACTCTGGCTGAACATGGCCTCCCTGAAAATATTCACATTCCGTAAAAGCGGCACCCATCTCAGTTGAAGCATAAGTGGAATACAATTTTATATCCCATTTGTCCAAGATCCGCTGCGTTAGCACGGTGTTGTTCAATTCCTTATCACGAAGCGCTTCACCGATACAAATCACGCCCTTCACACTTGATTTTTTATAGTCAATACCATGCTGCTCCGCAAATTCTATCAATTTTAAAAGAAAAGAAGGAACAGAAACTAAATAACGCGGGTTGTATTTAAGAATAGAATCCCATTGCATCTGAGGAATGCCTGATCCAACGCGAATGATCCCCGCGCCTAATTTTCGGAGACCCAAAAAATAGGCTAATCCAGCCATAAATCTACGGTCGATCGTAGTCATCAGCTGTACCACATCACCTTTCCGAACACCTGCAATTTGAAAAGATTGCATTTCATTTTTTGCCAATCGATCCAGATCCTCATCCGTTAAACCAAAAGTCACCGGTGATCCTAAGGTACCGGAGGTCGTACAGTAATCGACAATTTTATGTTGAGGAACACAAAAAAAATCATCATTGTACAATTGTAAATCATTCTTGGAGGTGAGGGGTAATCTTTTCAGGTCTTCTATCGTTTCAATAGAGTTCACCTCGATCCCGTGGGTAGAAAACAACTGTTTATAGAATGGAGAATGATCATCCAGATATTGCAATTGAAGTTTTAGTAACTGCTCTTGAAAGTATTTAATCTCCTCCAACGAACGGTAGGCTATCGTACTTTTACCCATCTCCTATATTTATTGTTAAAATTATCCGAAGATAATAAACTACAAACAAACTAAAGCCAATTATTAAACCGGATATCAAGAAGATAATGATTCCCGGATATGACGAATTAAATAAGCATGTCCTAAAATTTCGGCACAAGTAGCTATCCCACCTATAGTGACCCCCAAAATTCCGTGCATATTTACCCCTTGCCCTGTAAAATAAAGATTTGGAATTTTTGATTTCGGAGAAATAATTGTTCTCAGCGGATCATTATAATCCTTTAAAGGCCCGTATAAACTACCCTCAAAATTGCCGATATAATCACGATAAGATAACGGTGTAGAGGCATACCTTGCTTTAATAACTTCACGAAGATGAGGAATTTCCTTTTCTACCTCGGCCACCATTTGATCTATTTTCTGTTGCTTAAATCTTTCATACGACGCTCCCCGAACCCCGATTTCTACCACGGTATTGGACGTATCCGTCCACTCCGCGACTTCATCAAACCGCATATAGGTGAGAATGGTCATCGTATCCGCATAACCTGCATTTTGTTTGTCTTCCGTCATCGAAAGCATATACATGGCAGGCCAGGCTGTTGCTGCATATCCAGAAGCTGACCACACCGAGTCCGAATTCTGATGATAAAAAAGGTTAGATGCGCTATACGGTACTTTTTTTTCCATAAGTACCAAATGCACACTAAAAGAAGACACTGTAGCAGGCAGCGCCGTAATACGCTCAAAATAAGCCTTACGGAAATGATTCTGTCCTATTTGATACAGTGTTAATTTCGGATCTGTATTTGAAATAAATAAATCAGCTGCATACCGGTTACCCTCCGTTGTTTCGACAGCGGAAATTTTCCCTTCCTTTAAATGATACGTTGTGACTTTTTGGCGTTTGTAAGCTTTACCCCCAAGTTTCCTGAGTTCCCGAATCAAGAGCTTGCTAATCTGACTTCCTCCATCTACACAGCGAAAAGCACTTAATATATATGAATTGACAGAAAGCGCGTGCACATAGAATGGTGTTTTCGACTCCTCTCCCGCATACAAAAAATTAGCACCCACCAATACCGCTTTCAGCTTTTTATTAGCCGTGAGATCGTCAAAATACTTCTTCACGCTTAAATCTAACACCTTCTGCGAATAGCCCCCCTTATCTTCCAGGTTATATAACGGGAATGCCTTACACGTATCCTGTAAATCCGTTACATACCTTCGCAAAGCATCCTCTTCGTCTGGAAAATAAGTCAGCAGTTCATTTACAAACCTGTCATATCCCTGCGCAATGGGATATCTATTTTCATCGCCGCTAAATAAAATTTCATCAAAAACTGTTGGCATACGCTCCAACTTCAACGACGACATTATGCCAAGATAAGCGAAATATTGAAATAAATTTTGTCCTTCATCCAACCCGCCCAGATAGTGCACTCCCGTGTCGAATATCTTCTTATTTCGCGAGAAAGTTTGCAAATTACCTCCAAACTGATTGTTTTTTTCAAGAACACAAACGCGATAACCGTGCTTGGCCATCACAACAGCAGACACCAGCCCCCCTAACCCACTACCCACTATTATGACATCAAACTCTTCACGGTTCATATTACTTTCTTGTAAAGTTCAATTTTGTGTCCAACACAGATTTTTTCGAATCCTTGTTGGATCAGGAAATCCAAATCATTCAACGTGTTCACATTGATTATTTTTGAAAAACCAGCAAAATCAATCGTTGTTATTTCATTAATCCCTAAACGACATGATATCAACAACATATCGCCCTTTTCCATTTTCCCTTCGAATCGAATGCGTCGGTGCTGCTTCCAATAAATACTGTCAGCCACTTCCCGTTTTTCTTGATCAGCTATGACGCCCACTAATTTTCTAGCCCCATCCTGCAAGGACAGTAAATAATCCAATTCGCCATAGGTATCAGAAATATGCACTACGATATTATATTGTCCAGATATATGTGCATTCAGATTATAAAAAAGCATTTTATTCGTTTCCAAACTTACCCGCACAGACTGCATTATCTCCTGATCTTTATATAGGTAGGCAATATTTATTTTGGATATAAAATAATGCTCATCTTCCAATTTTCCCCTCCATATCGTGTATTCCTGCCGGAAATAGGCTGATATGATTTTCGTTCGATCCGAATAGGAGACTCCAAAAGTAAAATCGTCAATTGCTATTCGCTTACCGATAACGTAAGTCAGTTTCCCATCAAATATCATGAAATCACCTTTTGGCAATACATCTCCATTTCCGTGTATGTAAACAGGAAGGATATCCATTTTAAGTTGTTCCGCCAAATAAAATGCGCCTTTGTGAAAACGTCCGATCCTATTATCATAAGAGCGTGTTCCTTCTGGAAAAACAACAATCGAAAAACCACTTTCAACTTTTTGCCGAATAAAATCCAAACTTTCTTCTACTCCCTTACTTATCGGATAAAATCCCAAAGCTTGAACAGCTTTTCCAAAAATCGGGGATCTCCAAACCCAGTCGTTTACCAACACTATCATTTTCGGGATCAGCATGCCCATTGTAAGTGTATCTAAAAAAGAGCTATGATTAGCAATAATAACAGCTGGTTTTTTAAAATTTTCCTGATACAGGTTAAGGGTCTTCTTGCGTGTTAACGGATGGAAATACAACACCGACTTCATGAACGTCCCTGTCATGCTGCGGAACAAGCTTTTCTGCCGCTCTCTGCCTATCGGAAGAAGTGGAAAAATAAATCTCCCTACACCCGACATGATCAAACATCCCAGACCATAGTAGGCAAAAAGCAAAATAGAAAAGATTAAGATGGTTAACGTAAAAGGAGATTTTCCTTTTTTTGCGCGATCAGAAATAAAAAATCGGAATAATATCGGATAGAAAACGAAGGTGATGATAACCGCAGCAAACACGCCGATCAATGACACAGAAGAAATAGAAATCAATGCCGGATGTTTGGCGAATATGAGTGCACCGATCGCCAAAACAGTCGTCAAAACGGCCAATAAGATTGATGTACGGTAGATTTGTAATTCGTCCTTTCCTGTGGCGTATTGTTTTTGAAGCGCCGTTGTCATGAAGATACTAAAATCAACTCCATGTCCAAATATTAACGTACAAACAATGGCACTGAAAATATTGAATTCAAGCCCGAAAACCCCCATTAAGCCGGCAGTAACTAGCCCCGTCAGTCCGATCGGGATAGAAGCCAGTAAAACCAATTCTATCCGTTTAAAAAAGAACCAAAGTATCAGCAAAACTGCCACAAATGAATAACCGACAAGCGAATTAAAATCGTCCCGAAGTTTTCCTAAATATGTTTCATTTAATTGCTTCCTATCAACCACGACCACACCTTCCAACAATTCCAAGGACCTGATAACTTCCTTTCGGTGCACTTCCTCCAATTTTACCAAACTCGATACGGTAAAAAAATGTCCTTTACTTGCAACGAAGTCTTTTAACCCCATATTCGGAACATCCTGAAAATCGCTATAGGTCAATGGTGTAAAATCCTTCGCCAAAAGGTTATAAAATTCCTGATGCGCATCAGCCGTAAAACCGTAAGCTGCTCCTTCTCGTTGTAGCTGTCTTTCCAACGTTTTTTTGTTGTGATACTGCCAAAAAGAATTCCACTCCGCGATCTGTTGGCGCTGATCCCGTGCAGACCGCAGCAGCGTATTGCTATTGGAGAAACTTATGATCTCCCCGCGCGCTTTCGCGGCCAACAGTACATTGGCAACTTCTGCATTGCGGTCTAATGCTGTGTCTAGCGTATTTCCGGTAGCCACAGCATACAAAGACTTAGCAGATGAGTTCGTTAACTTATCAAGCTTTTGCTCCACCTCTTTCAAATCTGCTGGAACATAATTCAAAGCCGACAAATCATCATTAAAAGTGACATTGCGGCTCGTAAAAAAGCTAACAAAAATCAATAGCAGACAGACTCCGATCAGGGGTTTACTGCGTTCAAACGGAAATGCCGCAATTTTATCTATAAAACTATTATGTATCAGTTCCCTCTTTGCACGATAAAGATGAGGGATGATCAATAACGTGAATACCGCGGAAGAGAAGACAGTGATAGCTGCGAAAATACCGAGATCTATCAGTGCTTCAGAATGCACAAACAACAAACATAAAAAGGCTACTGAAGTAGTCGCTCCACTCATGATAAGAGGTTTCGTCAATTCCTTATACAATATTTTAACGTCCGTATTCTTTTTATAATGTGTCAGCACATGCAGTGCATAATCTATCGTAATTCCGATTAAAACCGCTCCTATACTGATCGAAATGGCTGATATCACAGGCTTATATACATATATACAACCTAAAGCGAACACGCCTGCGAAAATCGTGGGGACAAACACGAGTAACGGAATATAGATCCTACGGTAAAAAACAACCAGAAGAATCATCAAAATACTCATTGAAATCAGCACCGTCTTTGCAATGTCTGATTTGATTTGATCAGCATTAGCTACTGCAACTAAAGCTGAACCGAAATAAGAAACATTAGCTTTATTTTGATATTTTACATTCAACCTCTGCTGTATAGCATGTAATTCATCGGCAAAGGCTTTATTATGTTCCGTTTCAACACCGGCATATTTAGGTGTTAGAAACAGAAGCACCGCACTGGAATCCCTGGAAGTAACAAATCCATTGTACAGCATAAAATGCTCGCCTATATTTATCTCCTGCAATTTCGCCAATCCCAGAAAAGCCAATCCTAACGGATCCTTTTGAATGAAATCGGCGGCCACAAATCCCGTAGGCGAGATCAACGCGTGATAATTGGCGGCAGCTTTTGCCTTTATTGCTGCGGGGGCAATTTTTTTTGCAATGCTGTCATAATCTGTTGATGTTAAAAAAATCGGCAGATTTTGGAAAACGAAATCATACGTTTCCGCGAGATCTTCATCGTTTATTTGTCCTATGATTTCAGAAATATACAACGTATCCTGTGATAGCGTATCTGCAATTTCCTGGGCTAAGGAAATGACATCGTCGACATTGCCTTCATCTCCCTTCTCCAAAAGAACAGTGATTTTATCCGAAAAGTTAATTTGTTGGATTGCTTTGGTCGTTAAGTTAGATCTCTCACTTTTAGGAATAATCTGTGTGATATCCTCTTCAAAACGGATCTTGGAGGCCAAATATCCAAAGATGACAAGAAATAACGCTGCAACACAACACGAAAAAAAGCGATTCCGTTGTACCCAACAATAGATATGGTAAAATACGTTGTGCATTAATCAGCAGATACAGTCTTTTTATTTCTTAATTTGATCAATACATAACTACCAAAACCGATAAGTAATGCCATTGCTGTAGCTAAGATAAGACTCCCTACTAAATATTGAGTTAAATGGGATTGAATAGTTGCAAAACTAATCTCATCGGGAAGAAATAAACTTTGCTGGTTTACAGAAGGTATCAACAGACTCCCGACCGCTAAGGAGCCGTATATAATTATGGGGATAAAAGGGGGGAGGCTAATATTTGAAAAGGTAAAAGCCAAAATTTTATTTAAACGCAGAAACACAGATAAAATAATCACTATAGCTGTCTGAAAACCCCACACAGGTGCTATACCCATGAATACTCCTAAACCAATGGAAGCAGCCATTTTTTCAGGAGAATCTTCACTTCCAAAAATATTTTCTTTCACAAAATCAGTTAGACTTTTTTTTTTGAAAGAACGGATAAAATTACGCGGAATAATATAGAAAAAGGTTAAAAACACCAATACCGTATTCAACATACTGATTCGCGTAAAATCCCTGAATGGTCTAAAGTGTGATATCCGTTCCTCCGGATCATATAATACCCGGATAGGCACATTTTTTACCGCGACACCATTCCAGGCTGATCTTACGATGATCTCTATCTCAAATTCAAATTTGCGCGTGTAAAAACGAGCTGGAATTACTTCCAAGGGATAGGCGCGATATCCGGATTGGGTGTCGCTCAACTTGATTCCAGTCTCAAACCAAAACCAAAAGTTGGAAAATTTATTTCCAAAACTACTTTTTTTGGGAACGGACTCATGCGCCATATTCCGACTACCTATCAACAGCAGGGGCTGTGTCGCATCACTTATTTCCTCCACAAAAATGGGCAAATCGCTGGCATAATGCTGTCCGTCAGAATCGATTGTTATGGCGTATTTGAAACCCAAGTCTTTTGCTTTTTTTAGCCCCGAGCGCAAAGCCATCCCTTTACCTTTATTCTCCGGGAAAGTGATGTGATGCAATTGCGGATATGCCGTTAGAATTTGTGAGGTGCCATCTGTAGAACCATCATTCACAACAATGATCTGATCGGTATATGCTAACATCCCATCCAAAACACGTTGTAGGGTTTTGTGGTTATTATAGGTCGGTACAATAACCGCTATACCTAATCGGCTCATTTGTATATGGATCGGCTCATGCATCTCTAGCGCATTTATTTTGATAACTTGTCCATTTCTGAAGCGGTGAAAACTGTAGAACGTTTTGTCGCATATCGTCTTATAAGACCTTTTACAGCAGTATGTTGAGCAGAGAAATTCGTCAAGATCATTTGCTTATCGGTGTCAATCTCCATCTTATATTTTAGCATCTTAGGCGTATTCTCTTGAATAATCAGACGTATTAATCTAATTTCCACATTATTCGGGGCACTCTTTATGGCCGCTTCTATATCTTTGACACCAGCTACAAATAATTCTTTCTTATCTTTTTTATCCGTAGTATATCGCGCCTGTAAACTATATGCTGCTCCTTTATACGCCTGGATAACAGGGTCACCTTTATCATAATCTTTCAGTAGATTATACAAGTGTTCGGTATTTGCTTTCGAATTTTCTGCTTTCTCAAAATCGGCACGAATACTGCCCAGATCGATTGAGGACATCCAGAAAAAGGAAACAACTAGAGCTACTAAAATCTTCATATTACTTCAATCTATACGTACTTACCAACTTCAACGCTACGGTGTCGTCAAAGTAGCTGATATTTTTCACTTTATATTCTGACTCTCCGGATCCCGAAATGTCAAGTTCTAATTTTAGATCAGGGTTAATTTCTGGATTAATCAACGCCATGAATTTAACGTTAGATGCTTTGTGCATAAAGAGCGGTTTTTCGACTATACTTTCGGTGAGCTCTTTAATAATCTGAATCATGCATACACCCGGAGTAACTGGATGATTTGGAAAGTGTCCTTTGAAAATATCATGGTCTTTATTCAGCGTAATGCACGCGATATATTTTTGATTATCGATCTGCTCCAACGCTCGCAACGTATAAAAGTCTTGTAAAAGCATATATCCTCTTTAGCTTTCAAACTTATATAAAATGCTTTGCATTCACGATACCAAATAAAAAAAACACAATTTGTAATTTGCTTTGAGATTCAATTATATCACATAGATTGAGCGTATAAGATAAATTTTACAGCTCAAAAACGACATCAGCAATAGCCTCATTCACCTTATGATTACTAAAGACAAATCGGGTAAATCCATTGGAGTTATCCAATACCTTTACTTCAGAAACCTGGTAGCTGGACTTATCAAAATAAAGGACGAGCTGTTTCATCGCCTTTTTCACATCTTTTGCCAGGGGGTCTAACTTCAGAATATACTGCTTATTGGTATGGAAATAGGAGAGTAAAAACTCCGTTCCCTGATAAATTTCACCATTCATATTGGATTGGATAGCCTGACTAATCTTCTCAAACTGCTTGCTGCGCGAGATATCCATCGTTTTTTTAACACCCTTTTCTTCTATCGTGATTTTTTTATCTTTAAAAATTAAGGCAGAAGATACGGGATTACGGTAAATCCACGCTAATCTATCTGGATTCTTCACGTAAAACTTGCCTGAGGAAACCAGCTCATTCTTGACATAACTTACTTTCTTATACTGTGTAAAGTCGGCCGTCAACGTTTTCAACTCAACGGACTTACGCATAGCACTTTGGAAATTTGCGATATCCGAAGCCGACATTGTTTGCTCTTGGGCAAAACCTATCGACATCCAACAACAACAAAAAGTAAATACAACTATCTTAATGTTCATACGCTTGCAAATTTAACAATTCATCGACCGTTACCGATTCGAAGTTTTCACGCTGCATGTATTCCAAGAGACGGGCTACAACACGAAGCGTCTTATTCGATGTGTCGTGAAACAAAACAATATCTCCCGGCACCAAACGTCTGGATACACGATCAAATATTTTATTTTCATCCGCAATTAGGGTATCCAACGAACGATTACTCCAACCGATCACATGATGTTTAGTCTCTTGGACTGCTTTAGCGACAGAAGGATTAGTTACACCAAACGGTGGTCTAAAAAAACGCGGCTTATGCGGTACAATATCATTAATAGATGCATCACAACTGTCAATTTCCTGTTCCACTTGATGTGCATTCAAAAAACCAAATCCTTTATTGTGATTCATCGTATGGTTGCCGATCGTATGCCCTTCTTCTATAATTTTTCTGAAGATATCCGGATGTTTGTTGATCTGTTTTCCAATACAGAAAAAAGTGGCTTTAGCTTGATGCTGTTTTAGTAATGCTAAAATTTCAAGTGTAATCGGGGTAGGTCCATCGTCAAAAGTAAGCGCAATTCTTCGACGGCTTTCACGTTGCTTTTTATAAAATACATCTGTAAAATAGCCTTGTCGGATATCAAAAGAACCCCAAGTCGTAATGCCCAACCATACGAACACAACTAACAACACCCACCACCATGAGCTAACGGCAAATAAAGCGAGCAACGCGCTTATAATTCCGAACACAAGTAAAATGGGGATTATGTTTTTATGTTTCCACATGGTGCAATAAAGTGAGACTATGATCTTTCCCTAAGTATTGGTTATATAGTAAAACATACTTCAACTTAGAATGTTTGACGGCATTCCATTGAATAGTTTTTGGAATGACCTGATTCTTTACTACAAAGGCAGCCGTAGCTAGTCCAAATGCAGATGCTACATCCGATTGCCCAACAAGATGCTTGTAGAAAACTTGTGGTTTATCCGCAAATAAAGCGCAAAAGGAGGTATAATATCCGTCGTACACCAAATCGCCATTATTACCTATGACAACAGCGGATATATCTGCCAACCGAATCTGATTTCGGGTTAAAAAAGACGTGACGAAGTCTGTGAGCTCCTCTGTTGCTAACTTATTATGGATAGATACGTCTACAATGTGAGCGTACGTATTTTCTTTTCTTGCGGTACTCAACGCAAAGAAGGTTCCACTCTCTCCGAAATTGACTCCTGGAGATTCTGATTCCCTAAGTTTTTCTGCTGTTCCATTCGCCTTCACCTCTTGGACTAACTGTTTAAGAACAAAAGTCTGCCCTGCGATTTCGTCTATCCCGCCCACCAAAACCTGATTTGCCTCTTCCGATTCCATTTGTATAAGTGCATCCAATAAAGCAGATTCAAACGATGTCGCTCCGTTTACATAGGTAAAATTGTACGATTTACATCCCAATCTTAGCGCAATCTGTGCACCTACGGTATTGTGTGTAGACTGAATAAATGAAGTAGGCGTCAAAAACTGTTCATCATTATCCAATACATTCCTCAGAAATTTTTCAGAATCCTCCAAACATCCCAAACCCGTACCCGTAATAATCGCATCCACCTGATCCATCGCCGCATCATCTAAAGCCTGTTGCGAAGCAAATATTCCCATTTTAATGCCTTTTGACATCCGCCGAATCATTGCAGGCGGTATCAGTTCTTTATAAGAAGGCTGGATCGCCATCGTCAACGGATTGCTGATCTCCGTTATATGCGTAAAAGGATCATCGCTCCAAGTACCTTGTGCATTGACCGCTCCTACTCCATTAATATAACACGGATTCTTCATTAGGCTTTTGAGAATATTAAAGTGGAACAATTTCCTCCAAACCCGAAGGAATTGGACAACACATGATGTACGGGTTGGTGAAGTAATCCCGTTTGTGGCAACAATTGAAATTCTTCCATGGGTGTTTCGAAGTTGAGATTCGGAAATATGAGGTCATTTTGCAAGGCCAATATACTATATACGGCTTCTATTCCTGCCGCAGCAGCCAATGTATGCCCCGTATAGGCCTTGGTCGAACTAAATGCCGGCACCTGCTCGCCAAATACCCGAATCAGCGCACGGCCTTCCGACAAATCATTATTTGGTGTAGCCGTACCATGTGCATTGATGTAATCAATATCCTGCGGACTTAACCCGGCTATTCTAAATGCTTTTTGCATGGCAAGATACGCTCCTTCACCATTTTCGGACGAGGCTGTTTGGTGAAAAGCATCGTTGGCATTGCCATATCCCGAAAGATAAGCAAGCACTTTTTTATTTTCCTTTTGGACGATTTCATCCGATTCCAAGATCAAATACGCCGCAGCTTCACCCAGATTCAAACCTTTCCGATTTTGATCAAAGGGTTTACAATAGGTATCCGACAGAATCATGAGCGTATTAAATCCATTCAGCGTAAACTTGCTCAGTGCATCCGTACCTCCCACAATCACGCGGTCCAGTCTACCGGATTTAATCAGTTGAGCACCCAACATAATAGCATTCGCAGCAGATGAACAGGCCGTACTTATTGTCGTCACGAAACCCTTCAGGCCTAAGTAGTCGGCTATATGTTGAGAAGATACACCGGCATCATGACTGGCAATGTAACGATGAAGCTCGGGATTGTTTTCATATGCATAAAAATGCTTCTCGGTAATATCCATACCTCCGACGCTGGTTGAAGAAACCAACCCCGTCCGATAATTTGGCGATGTCACATCGATTTGAGCACTCGCTACAGCCTGTTGAGCGGCCAAAGCCCCCAACATACCCGTACGTGTCATACTATTATCAATCGGAAGCTGCAATTTTTCGCTCAACTGCTCATTGGATAGTTTTATCTCCCCTACCCGTACCCTATTCCGCAAAGAAGTCTCGAAATTGTCTACCTGCGTAATCCCTTCCTGTGCATTGCGCAAGGAATTGAGATTCTCAGCTACCGATAATCCGATAGCCGATACGATTCCCATACCTGTAATAGCAACACGGTTCTGCATCCTTATTTCGTTCGGTTTTTAGCGATATAATCTGCCATGGTATTTACAGATTCGAAGATGGATTTACCTTGTTTAGGATCACTCAATTTAATACCATATTCTTTATCTAAAAGTACAATAAGCTCCAATGCATCAATAGAATCCAGACCTAATCCATCACCAAATAAAGCGTCAGAATCATCGATATCAGCTACCGCAACATCCTCCAAGTTTAATACTTCAATGATTTTACCCTTTAGTTCCTCTTTTAACTCTTCCATTTTTAATTTTTAACTAATTGATTAATATTATTTATTGTATGTAGCTTAGTTCCCGCACGTTCAACAAGACACAAAACTGCTTTATAATTTTCTTCGAAAAGTTCAACCCAGCCACATAATACTTTTTTTGCCTTCTGGCTTGCTAGTAGATACGTCGCATAGTTGAAAATCGTGGTGGCATCGAATGCATCACTCACGAAAAAGACCTGCTCGGATTTCATCCCATGGCGGATACTAATTTCGCCTCCGCATATATTGGCCAATGTATATACAAAAACAGCCGGACTCGGATAAAAATTAGCTGCATCTTGAATACTCTCCTGATGCTTTACATCGGTGTCCAAACTTCCCGATTTATTGACTAAAACCAACGCAATATCTTCTTTATCCTCCTCATCTCTTAACAACACTTCGGCAGCTAAAAAAGCCAGTTTGCTTAGATTATCCATTTTGTAAAATTTGGGATAATCTAGCTGTTGATGCTTAAAGGCCTGCTTGATAAAATCAGAAAATGGAGCTTCGTCTGCATGAAAAACAACATTTCCATCAACAGAAATAAGCCCTTTTTCTATTTTACAATAATGCGATATGTATAATGGGCTATCCATTAACTCTTTTTAAAATTACTGCGGCATTACTTCCGCCAAAGCCCGAAGCCGTTTTCAAAATATAAGTTAACGGAATATCCATCTTTTGGGTAATGATATTGATATCCTTCGATGTACCCCTATTGACAAATCCTTTGGTGGGAATCAATTTGTTATGCTGCAGAGATAAAATAGAAATAATTAATTCCAACAGCCCAGACGCACCTAATGTATGACCATAATATCCTTTCAAACTATTGACCGGAATTTCGTGCATGCCCAAACGGTCAAAAGCGATCGCTTCCATTTCATCATTATAGGATGTAGCTGTTCCATGGGCTGATATAAAATCAATCGCAGTAGCGTCGATACCTGCTTCGTTCAGCGCCGAAGAAATACTTCGATATAATCCTTCTCCCGTTCTCGACGGGCCCGAAATATGATTGGCATCGTTAATCGCGCCTTCACCTACAATTTCTACTAATGCGCCTTCCCTAGATTTGGTCACCAAAATAGCGCCTGCAGCTTCGCCTAGTGTTACACCATCCCGTTCTGCATCAAATGGTTTGCAGGGGCTAGCGCTCATCGCCTGAAAAGCATTAAATCCAGACAGGACGAACTCGCTTACCTTATCCCCCGCCAGTACGAAAACTTCATCAAATTGTCCCATTTGGATTAGCCTTTTGGCAACCGAAACGGCTAAAAGTCCTGACACACATGCGTGTGAGACGACGATAGGCGCTGTAATAAATCCAAAAAGACCCGCTATTTTAACAGCCAGCTTATTCAACTGTGCCTCTTCTGATTTTCCTTCCGATAAAAAATCTATATTTCCTTTCGTTGTTGACAGAATAAATCCTGTTTTCGCGTGTATAGTTTTTGATCTTATCAGCGGTTCTATTGCCAAATAGAGCATGGTTTCCAAATACGTCAAATCCTCGTGGACAGTAGGAAGGTTTTTTATTTTCGCGGTATAGATATTTTTAAAGCTTCCGACCGTATGCACATCAATACCGGTATGCTCTTTCAATAAGGCCGTCCAATTGCACTGTAAATCCAAACCCAAAGGAGTTACACAATTCATGTTCGATATGTATACAGGAGAAAACACGTTATAATAAACCCATTTTTTTCTTCCAATCAATGATAAAAGCCGGTGTATTTAACACCAGATTGTTCGCTGCATCTAAAAAAACCTGAACAGTTTCTCCCGTGCAGGCCAACTGATCATGCGCATTAAAAATACGATACCGAAAGATCAATTTGGCCGTAGGTGTATCCACAAAGGTGGTCTCAATACGGCATACATCACCGTACCGAAGTGGCAATTTGTGCTCACAGATTGATTTTACAATCGGTGTAGTATAACCTTCCCGTTGTACCGTTAGATAATCTATTCCATGCAACAGGCCAAAAGCTTCTCTTCCATCTTCGAAATAAGAAATGTAGTGACCATGCCATACTATACCCAACGAATCTACCTCATTAAAGCGGATGTTCAATTCTTTCGAAACGCTGAGGTGAAGAATTTCGTTATATAGTTCTTTTCTTTTTATCATATATAAGGGCTATGGCTATAGTAAGCCCGAAAAACAAAAATAACAAAATAATCTCAGGCATGATGTCTATCCATGATCCATTCCGAAGCAATACATCATAAAATCCGTTCAACGCCCAATTCATCGGTGAAATCTTAGAAATAACTTGCATGACCTTGGGCATAATAAATACGGGAACCCACACCCCTCCAATTGCCGCCAATATCACTACGAAAGTCGCACCAAAGGGTGCCGACTGCTCTTGTGTAGTCGCAATCGTCCCTACCGCTATACCTGTTCCAATCGCAGCCAACCCAGAAAATATCGCTAAAACCGAAAGTTTCAAGAAGTTATTGTCTATTTCAAAAGCCGGAATCCCCATTAGTGGAAATAAGTAGACACCAACGGCTAACATCAGATAAAACTGTATCAGACTAATAAAAAGATAGCTAATCGTTTTACCCAAAATAAACACATAATAGGGAACAGGATTTGTAATTAAGCGGATCATCGTACCCTGCGATTTTTCCTTTACAATATTAATAGATAACGGAACGATGATAAAGAATATCGCAAATAGTGTCCATGCTGGCACGTTATGCTGTCCGGCATCGGGTTTTATTTCTTCGCCTTCTCTCTCAGGACCGATTTCTTTAAAAGAGATGAATGCTTTCTGTTCGAACGTATCGTCTACCTCGTCGCTGAGCTGCTCCTGAAATTTAGTATAAATGCGTTCCGTTTCGATCGTGGCAACTAGTTTATCAATAGAGCTTTTTACTGCGGTTTTGAACGAAGGTTGAGTCGCGGGGTCAAAATATAATCTAATCTCTTTGCCGGCTACCGGTAGATTTTCAACGGCTATGGTATCTTCCTCGGCATAACTGAATTCGCTCATAATACGATCCACATTCTGTTGCACCTGCCTGTTCAAATCCGACGTCATGTTGGCAGGTAATACAATCGCGAGTTGGAAATCACCCTTAAATACGGCCTGCTTCGCTTCCTCTTCTATAAGCGGTATACCATCTATTTGATTGACTAATGTAAAGTTTCCGATTGATCCTAACTCCCTTTGGATAGCATGCGAGATAGAGTCCTGATCGTTGTCTACCAGCAACACGGGTATTTTGGTCCCGAGCAACGAATCGAAGGATCCCTTTTGCACGACGGTAATCGTGATAAGAAGCAGCAACGGCATCACAAAGAGGATGATGAGCCCGCCGATATCCCGTATTTGCAATAGCAATTCTTTTTTGACCGCCATTCCCAGTTTATATACCATCTCTAAGCCCCCTTCCTGTCATTGCAATGAAAACATCTTCTAAATTTCGTGCATCTACAACCGACTTAATCAATGCCTTTGGTGTACCTTGAGCGATGATTTTGCCCCCCTCGATAATAGCAATCCGATTACATAGTTCTTGTGCTTCGATTAAGTGATGAGATGTATAAACAATGGTCGTACCGTGCTCGTTAAGTTCTTTTAAAAAATCAATAATTGCGTTTTTAGACTGTACATCGACCCCAACCGTAGGTTCATCCAGAAAAAGTACTTTAGGACGGTGCAGCACACCCGCCAGTAAATTTACCCTCCTTTTCATACCGCCCGAGAATGTCCCTACCTGTTTATTCGCAAAACGCATCAGTCCCATCTTCTCTAGCGAACCATTGATCAACTCCTTCAGACGTTTTCCTTTCAGCCCATGCATAGCACCAAAATAACTTAGATTTTCATCAGCAGTCAAGGTAGGGTAAAGCGCATACTCCTGTGGGACTACACCAATAGATTCACGAATCGCTAAACCATTTTCCTTATAGGTCTTCTGATCGATGAAAAAATGTCCTGAAGTCGGCTTTATCAAACCGCAGAGCATGGAAATCAATGTCGTTTTACCAGCTCCATTTGGCCCTAAGAGACCGAAAATTTCGCCTTTTTGGATATCCAAGGATAGATTATCTACAGCCAAGAAATCACTATTCTTATATTGTTTAGAAAGGTTTTCGACATGGATAATAGCCTGTAAGTCCATCAAACTGCTTTTTTAAGTTTCTTAAAAAATGCTTCTTCTAAATCAGCTAATTTCATTAAATCGGCAGATAAGGCCGCATACACATTTTCTTGGTTACTGCGTTTTTTATAAACACGGGAGGCCGCAACAGCAAAATCACGCCATAAGTCACCAATTTCAGTCATTTCTACCGAAAGCTGAAGCAAATGGGGGTTATCGATCTTTTTACTCGCTTCCTGCAAAAAAGCTGAATAAATATAGCGAAAACCTCCTCCGCCCGTACCAATTTCCTCTTGCATACGTACCATTTGGGCTAAGTAATAATTTGCTTTGGCAACGCCATGTTTCTTTGGCCATTTTAATATCGCACGGGCTACCATCCGCATTCCCCTAACCCCAATGATAGGCACAGGTGCCAACATATCATTACAGGTTTTTTTAATGGATTTGAGGATTGCTCTCTCCCAATCTATCGTTTCTTCCTGTGGGATATATGTTGGATAATAGATATGTCCCTTTGGTGCTAGTACACCCTTCGAGAAGCGAACTTTTTCCAATTCCTTATCTGTCAAGCGATTTACACCCTCCATGGTTGGATCACTGATCAGATATTCATGCTGCTCTTTTCCATATACGACAATATTGTGTGCATTGAAATGGAAACGGTAATCGTCCGGAAAATAAGGCAGATGATATACGCCTACCTGTAATCCCGAAGGAATATTATTTTTTAAGTTATCATCGAGTTGCTGTTGTGCCCGCTCTTTACTCGAAAACTTCTGACGTTTTATTTTAATACCTAACCGACGAGCCATTCGTCCGAATATCCATCCCGGCATAGGCCTGTAGCTTAATCCGGGTGCATTGCTGACCCTTAAAAAGGGAAGATATACATAAAACAATCCTGATCCTAAACCAAAAACCATCGGCTCGCTAATATTTAAGCCCTTGTTGCGCAATAAATTTGACGCAACACCATTTTCACAATGTGCCGTTTGGTGATGTGTAAAATCTAATTGCATTAATCTCCTTTGTAATTTTTTAACTCCTCCACAGTAATTTCGAACACGTCCGCATATTTCTGCAATTGTTTATCTGATAATTTTCTGAACACCTCGGGTTTATTATGTCGCTTCACGCGCCATTTCCAATATCCCGTATATTCAGCAAGTAAACCCCAATCCATTCGGTTGAGTAACATAAAGTATTGAATCGGACTACTCAGTCCTGATTTAACATCTGCCCCGACCTGATTTATTTCTTGCTGCAAAACTTCCATCGTATGGTCTTGTACAATATTTTTGGCTTCCCAACCCGTACTCAATGCCGTTGTATATTCGCCATTTTCATCCAGCGCATAATACAACTCCCGCGATCCTTTTTGGACTACTCTTCCATCATCCTGTGGAACTTCAGATTTCTTCATTTATTCCTCTTTTTTAAAAATAAATTGATCTCCGCCTCTGCACAACGTTTTTCTCCGACCCTGCTGGATACCTGCATCGTACAGATACTGTAATCATGCCCATCAAACTGCGATGTCAATGTTGCATCTGTGATCAAGAGATCCCCTACCTGTGGAAGTGCTAAAATACGCAAACTTTTTATGCCCGAAATAAATCCAATTGCCCGCTCGTCGACTTCCGCGTTATAGTCCTTCTCATAATAGGTTTGTCCGACGATCGAAGAACATACCTGAGCCATATTCTCTACTAACCCACTTTCTTGGAAAAGATCATCAGCTAATAAAACATTGTCTCCCCGAATCAAAAAATGGCATATTACATGGTCGGGAGATATTTCCGCGATATGATCTACCATAAGCATGGGCTTACGATGTGGCAAAAATGCCTGTATCTCGATGATATTATCTGTCGACGACATATTAACTCGAAGCTATAACCGTTTTCATTTGTGCCTTTCCAATCACCTCACCCCTTACTTTGGAGGTGATATTCACTAAGGTGACACCCATAAATTCCTGAATAATCTGTACTTCGGTCTGCACTTCATCACCTACTTTAGGCAAGGCCATCAATTCTACAGCTTGCATAGATCCGATATAGCCTGTAGGAGCTTCTTCATTTCTCCGGAAATAATCAAAACCGGTGTGCAAAGCTACCGATTGCGCCATGTGCTCTAACAATCCACATTCTTGAAGCATTTCTGTATCAACAAACAACGTATCGGCACGAACATGAAGACCAGACAAAAGGTAGTCTTCCGCATAGGTATATAGCGTATCTACCATAACGATAGGATGCCTCTGCGGGATTAACTTCAAAATTTGATCGTCATGGATGGGCAAGTTCATATCTGGATTAACAAACGGTTAAATAAGCATATGAATACGTAAATCGTGCACTTTCAGGAACACACAGATAGATGTGCTGCCCTTTTTTTAGTTTGCCCGAATTTACGAGTTCTTCTAACATAAGATACACCGATCCTGCACCTACATTTCCTATGGTCTTCAAATTCAAAAACCATTTTTCCCGAGTAAACTCGAGACCCGCTTTCACTAATCGTTCGTAAAGTCCATCTACAAAATAGTGCGAGGAGACGTGCGGCAAAATATAATCTATATCATCTGGCGTAATATGATGTTTTGCCAACGCATGCTTGGTGCTTTCTACCCCTTTATCCAGGATATATTTGTCCAATAACTTGGTGTCCTGCTTCACCGCAAAAATAGATTGATTTAACCACTCTTCAGCAGGATAATCACTGAACGATTTTAAGGAACCATCTTCTTGTTTTTCCGACCCTGCATACATACATACTTCCAGTTCATGTGCATACGAATATCCTTCTATCCATTCAATTTTTAACGGCAATTCACCCTTTGGTTTGTTTTGTAATAAGAACGCACCAGCACCATCGGAAAGCATCCAACGCAAAAAGTCTTTGTTGAATGCGATAATAGGTTGCTCCTCCAATTCCTTAAGATTTTCAACCTCCTTATTAAAATGATCGGCCAACATCCAGGAAGACATCCGCTCCGACCCCGTACACACCGCATTGGTCGTATTCCCGGACTTCACAGAAAGATAGCCAAATTTCAATGCATTCATACCTGCGCAGCAATTTCCGGAGGCTGAATTGACTTCAGACTGACCATTTTTCAATTCACCATGAACCATTACCGCATGAGAAGGCATCAAATAATCCGGAGAAGATGTGCCACAGGAAATCAACTCGATTTGATCGCCGGAAAATTCATCATCCAATAGATTACGAATTGCATTAGCAGTAAGCTCTACATTGGTATGAGTAGGTTTCCCCTCTTTAGTGAGTGCGTAATATCGGGTCTCTATACCATTATTTCGCAATACAATCCGTCTTGCTTTCGATTCACGGTCGTTAATCTTTCCTAAATAATCCTCCATTTCGTCATTAGAAATAGGATCATTAGGCAAAAATTTACTGATTCTATTAATATATACTTCGTTCATTTAAACTCCTAGATAATGTGCTCGGTCTTTTCTAATTTTTATAAAATATAGCAGCGGATATAATATTAATTCGACAACAAATACAATCGGTGACAACACATACAATGCCAATATCACATAATATTTAAACATCGTTACCAATGTTTTTCTCCTTTTAGGATTCCTTAAAATCAATTTGGACCAGATATCAAACATGCGGTTGCCTTTTTGATCCATTGAAACCAAGAAGAACCTAAATTTTACCGCCCCATTCTCTACCAATTCATGTTGCAGCTGTTCAAAATTACCATTTTTTAAATAGGGAATAATTATTCCACCAAATTTTGCTGAATTTTTAATTTCTTCCTCGGAAACTCCAGGCATCGGAAAAATCCCAAAAGCATTCTTTTTCACTCCTGAAAATAACCAGTCTACAATAGTAATGACAGAGATTAAATTGGGATGCCGATCCGTTAGCGCAATATTCCCGACCAACATACCTCCATTAGATATAATTAGCTTTTTCACCTTATCCTGCGCTTTTGCCCACATATTACGGGTTCCACTTACAGTAATGATCGGTCTTCCCTTAAGCAAAGGCGTAGCATATCTACTTTTCAAAAAAGAATTGATGGGAATGGAAGGACTCAGATACCATACCTGATAGTGAAACAACACCAAATCGTATTCTTTTTCCAGTATGATTGGAGAAGGGGGGTGAATTTCTTCGGGAATCTGCTGAAATGTCTCTGGAAAAGTATCGAAAAATGCACTTCCTGTCCATGGAAAAGGAAAGGAATGCACCATTTTTATCTCATAAAAATCTACGTTGATCTCCGGATCGGCTAGCATTGGGCCACAGATCGATTGTGCAATTTCCTGCAGTTGTCCAGATTGACTAAAATAGATTACTAAAACGTTCTTCATCCGCTGTTACTGTTTTCTCTTCCAAAAATCAAAGAAATTAAACCATTGTAAGGGATACTCCCTTACGATTTTTTCTACACTCGCGGTATATGCTTTCAATACCGATTGTGCATCTCTACGTTTGACACCTTCCGCTACACGCGCATACAGATGATAATGGAGATTAGATTCCCTCATCACATATACAAAGATCACAGGCACCCCAAGTCGAGACGCCAAATGAAATGGTCCTGCCGGAAAAATAGCACTCTTACCTAAAAGCTCTCCTTCCAGCACTTTAGATCCTTCGAAATAGCGGTCGCCCGTAAAACATATCAATTCATTATTCGATAGCGCATCATTTATATCAAATACATGCGACATGTCGTCTTTAATAAAGATATATTTAATCGTGGATTTATCGGCAATGCTTTGCAGATATTCTTTGATAATCGACACTTCCTGGTCTACCGTAACCTGATTGATTTGAAAATCTACATTAAGTTCAGAAAAAAAACGTTCGGATATTTCAAAATTACCTACATGCGCACTAATTAAAATACCTCCCCTTTTCTCTTCTAAAGCACGTTGTAAGTGCTCAATACCGTCAAATTCGTATGTAAAACGGTTCCTCAATCCTGAAGAGATAGCTACTTTGTCTATAATAGTCTGTCCGAATACGAAGTAAGTCTGGTAAACTTTCCAAAAAGACGTCCATTTTGAAAACCCTTGACGTTCATGGAGATAGTAGAATATTTCTTTAAAGTTAGCCGGATAGAAAATGAAATAATAAAATGCTACAAAAACAAGAAGTCCGTAAGCAGTACGGACGCCAAGTTTTCTGATCAAGAAAACAAATATTTTATAGCCAAGGAGTGTTCCTTTAGACTTTCCGTCCCATTGGCTCATATATTCAATTATTTCGCTGCGATCTTGTGTTCAATCACATTATAAAAATCCTGGAAGGTAGTCATTCCCGAAAAGTCAGCCTCTCCCAATTTAACGCCAAAATTTGATTCGATCAAAACGACTAAATCCACATAGTCTAAACTATCCAAATCCAATGATTCCTTTAATGGGGCACCCGGCTGAATCACCTCTTCATCCACCTCAAATTCTTCAATCAATATGTCGTTTATTTTCTGCTTAATATCTGTGTTACTCATTTACTTGAATCTCTTAACTACTATCGCTGAATTGGTACCACCGAATCCAAAAGAATTAGACAAATATATGTCAAATTCTTTTTTAATTGTTGTAGAAACTAAATTTAATTCTTTAACATCATCATCTGGCGATTCCAGATTAATATTGGGCGCTATGAAACCATTTTGAAGCATCAATGTAGAATATACGATCTCACTCGCCCCTGCCATCCAGCATTCATGTCCCGTCATTGATTTGGTAGAACTCACATAAGGTTTTTTGCCAAAAACCTCCAAAATGGCTTTTGCTTCATTGGCATCCCCAAGTGGCGTGGAGGTAGCATGTGCGTTGATATACTCCACTTGTTCGGGTTGTATGCCTGCCTGTTCAAGGGCTCGGCGCATAGCAATAGACGGACCTTCAACATTCGGCGTGGAAATATGCCCCCCATTGGATGAAAAACCGTAACCTAGTACTTCCGCAATAATAGGAGCTCCGCGCCTTACCGCAGATTCATAACTTTCTAAAATGATTGTTGCCGCCCCCCCGCTCGGAACTAATCCTGTGCGGTTCGCATCAAAGGGACGGGAGGCTTTTTGAGGATGCGCAATATCCGTTGCAAACACACCTAACCCGTCGAAGCTCGCCATCGCATAGGGGTTTATTTCTTGTGCACCACCGCAGATAATCATATCCTGAAGCCCCTGCTTAATAAACATATATCCTAGTCCTATAGCGTGAGAACCACTTGCACAAGCGGCACTGATACTCATATTAATACCTTTTAAACCTAGAATGGTCGCTAAATTCATGGTTACAGTGGAGTTCATGGATTTGAAGATAGCACCCGAACCAATCAGTTGGGTATCCTTCTTTTCGCGGGCAATGTCCGTTGCTTCTATGACAGCCTTCGAAACACTATCATTCCCAAATAGAATTCCGACTTCGTTATGCTCAAAATAAGCCATATCAATACCGGAATTTTGTAAGGCCTCCGTCGTAGCCATGTACGCATATTCGGACTCCTCACCCATGCTGATGCGCTGACGACGACTTAATAGCTTTTTCAGGTCGGGAGCTGGAACCATCCCTGTAAGCGGTGATTTATATCCAAAAGAAATCCGCTCCGGGTCTACCACGATACCGGATTTACCTTCAAAAAGTGATTTTGTTACCTCTGCTAAATTAGTTCCAATACATGAATAGATGCCCATTCCTGTAATCACGACCCGTTTATCCATAATTACTTAAGAATAAATACCTCCGTTAATATTAATAACTTCACCTGTAATATAGCTAGATTTTTTTGAAGCCAAAAAAGAAACTAGGTCTGCTACCTCTTCAGCTTCTCCAAAACGATTCGCCGGAATCATCTTCACGAGTTCCTTTTCGTCCATATCGGCGGTCATGTCAGTACGTATAAATCCGGGGGCCACCGCATTGACTGTGATATTTCGCTTAGCAACTTCTTGCGCAAGTGCCTTCGTAGCCCCAATAATTCCGGCTTTCGCTGCCGAATAGTTCGTTTGTCCGGCCGTACCCTTCACCCCAGACACCGACACGATATTAATGATGCGTCCATAACGGTTACGCAGCATTTTTTGGATAAAGAAATTTGTAACATGAAAAAATCCATTGAGCGAAATATCGAGTACCGATTGCCAGTCGGCCTTTTTCATCCACATGAATAAACCATCTCGTGCTATACCTGCATTGTTAACGATGACCTCAACAACAGCTTCCGGGTTTCTATCAAGCCAAGATTGTAACGCCTCCTCTACCGCTTCGGAATCCGAAACGTCAAATTTTAGTATCTCTCCTTTGCCACCAGCTCCTTCAACTAGCGATAGGCATTGCTTTGCTGCTTCTTCGTTACCTTGATAATTAATCAAGATATAATAGTCAGAATCTGAGGCTAATTTTTCACAAATTGCACGTCCGATTCCCCTAGAACCTCCCGTTACTAATGCACAGATCATACTGATAAATTTACTTCATTAAATATTCCTTTACCGCTTTAATAGCCGGGTAAAGCGGTTTGTCATCTGAAAAAACCGGAATAATCTGACGAATATCCTCATATATCTTTTTCGTTCTTGAAGATACTAAATTTTGATAAGATAAAATGTCAACAGCTTGTGCCAAAGATATCATTTGAATCGCCAAAACCTCATATGCATTGATAATGACTTTATGGGTGATCATGGCGGCATTTGTACCCATACTTACAATATCCTGATTATCGTTGTTATTCGGAATACTGTGCACATACATCGAATTGGATAAGGTTTGGTTTTCGGCTGTTGTCGATGTAGCTGTAAATTGTGCCCCTTGCATTCCGAAATTAAAACCCAGTTTCCCCATATTCACGAACGGAGGAAGGATCTCGTTTATTTTCGAATTCATCAAGTAATTAAGTTGACGTTCGGACAGCATGGTGAGACGTGTAATGGCCAGCTTTAATTTATCCATTTCAAGGGAAATATAGTCTCCATGAAAATTACCTCCATGATATACATTTTTATCTTCTACTGAAATTATGGGGTTATCACTTACTGAATTAACTTCATTTTCCAACACACTGCCTACACCACTGATTGTTTCCAAAATAGGCCCCAAAATCTGCGGCACACAGCGAAGTGAATAATATTCCTGTACCTTATCTTTAAAAATCTCTTCAAGATTATTGCCTGAGTATAAATCATCTTCACGCTTTCGGATCAGCTGACTGTCACTGAGATGTTCGCGCATCATCCGCGCAATGTCTTGTTGGCCTTGATGTTTTTTAACTTCATTGAGCGTAGTTGAATAATGATCATCATGTGCCTTTGCCAATTCATTCATAATAGACGACATCTCCACTGACCATTTTAACAACTTCTTTGCATGAAAATAGTTGACCAATCCTGCACCGGTCATCACGGAAGTTCCGTTAATCAACGAAATACCTTCACGGATGACAACCTGAATTGGCGCTAAGCCCAATTCAGCAAACACTTCTGCCGTAGGTCTTCTTTGATCTTTGTAGATCACTTCTCCTTCACCAATCAGGGTAAGTGCCAAATGAGCAAGTTGAACTAAATCGCCGCTTGCTCCTACGCCTCCATGTGCAAAGATCACCGGTGTGATGTCTAGGTTAATAAAATCCTGTAGCCGTTCAACAACACTGATATGAATACCCGATTTACCTTTTGAAATATTGCTTAGACGAGTTAACATTGCGGCTTTCACCACATCCGGCGGCAACAATTCCCCGGTACCCGCAGAATGGCTGCGGATCAAATTATATTGTAATTGAATGCGGTCAGCATCTTGGATCCGGTATTGAGCCATGGGGCCAAATCCGGTATTTATACCATAGATTATTTTATTTTCGATGAATGATTTTAAAAAATCGTGACTTTTTTTCACGACTTCGCGTGTTTCTTCAGAAATAGTAACTTCTTGTTGACCCAGTAAAATATTTGAGAACCCTTCCAGAGTCAATTCTTTATTGATGGCAATCATTAATAGTGATTATTATAACTTTTCAAACTTAAGATTATCTTCTTTTCGGTTAAGATAATATGTTACTTTTGCTCTCGCTTTGCATCGCAAAAGTAACATATTTAAATTTAATTCTTTAGGAATGAGTATAAGTGATGTTGATATTTTAATCATTGGCGCCGGCCCCTCCGGATGTGTTGCCGCAGGGTATCTACAAAAGCAGGGAGCAAAAATAAAAGTAGTTGAAAAAACAAAATTTCCCCGCTTGGTTGTCGGCGAAAGCCTAATTCCCCGTGTGATGGATCATTTTGATGAAGCAGGATTGTTTGACGATCTGAATATGCAAAACTTTCAACCAAAACCCGGAGCACGTTTTATTAAGGGGGATGTGATCAGTATTTTTGATTTCAGCAAGAAATTTGGTGACGGTTGGGACTGGACATGGCAAATTCCACGAGCAGACTTTGACCAGGTAATGGCAAATTCACTTATAAAAAAGGGAGTAGACATCGCATTTGAAACTACGGTCACCGATATCACGTTTCGGGGAACGGATTCCATAACAACCATCGTTGATAAAGAAGGAAATTCGTCTCAAATCAAAGCCAAATTTGTCATTGACTCCAGTGGATACGGTCGCGTATTGCCGCGGCTACTACACTTAGACAAACCTTCTCAACTCAACCCACATTCCGCTATTTTCTCGCATGTTAAGGATATCAACAGACCAGAAGGTACAGAAGGCACACAGATCTCATTCGATGTTCTAGACACCGAAGTGTGGTTATGGGTTATTCCCTTTTCTAATGGCAACACAAGCCTGGGGATTGTAGCAAACACAGATTTCATTGATAAACTATCTACTAATGGTGATACGGCCGAAGCATTGCGCAAGGCGATCCAACTATCCGATTTTTACGTGCAACGTTTTGCAAATACCACATTTTTACTCGATCCTGTTCATCTGAAAAATTATTCGGCTGCGGTAACTAAGATGTACGGTGAAGGATTTGCACTAACCGGTAACAGTTCAGAATTTTTGGATCCGGTATTTTCTTCAGGAGTTTGTTTCGCTACGGAGTCAGGGATTTTATCGGCCAAATTAGCTTGGAAGCAAATCAATGGGGAGAACGTTAATTGGGAGCAAGACTTTGCAGCCTATATGCAACGGGGGATAGATGTATTCACAACCTACGTAAAGGAATGGTATACCGGAAACCTACAAACCTTGTTTTTTCATCGACCTGAAAATCAAGACGTGAAGGAGAAAATATGTGCTGTACTTGCTGGATATGTCTGGAACGAAGAAAATCCGTTCGTCAAAAAACATGATAGGGTGATCCGAAGTATGGCTTATCTTCTAAAAAACAACCCTGCTGCCTTCAAAGAGGTAATCGGTGAATAAGTAATACATAAAAAAGCAGATAATAAATATCTGCTTTTTTTATGTATTATACTATTTACAATATCGCTCGTAAATTTGCTGCGCTTTGTTTTACATCGCCTTTATTATTCTCCCAGTTATATTCGTACTCTGCGGAGAGCATTCCCGAAAACTTTTGACGTTTTAATTCGTTAACTACCTCCTGAAGCGGAAGTTTTCCTGTCCCCCAATGCACATCGTGTGCTTTTTTATCTCCAAAAGTATTCAAATCCTTAAAATGTAAATGAAAAACACGACCTTCCAGTTGTTTTAAACATGCTACCGGGTCTAACCCCGAACGCATCCAATGACCAACATCAGCAGCCGCTCCCATACGACTACTTCTACCGTTCAGTGAAGCAAGTACAACATCCGGTGTCCAATATTTTGAAGGTTCAGGGTGGTTATGAAGCGCGGCTTTAATATCGTATTTATCACACAACCTGGAAATAACATCCAAATGCTCGTCTGAAGGCTCAACATTTAACACTTTTATATCCATGTCTTTAGCAAACTGAAAAACCTTCTCCCACTCTTCCTCATTGTTAGCACCTACTACCCCGAAAGCGTGTAAGGTAATATTCTTTTTCTTTAATAAATCCTTTACCAATTTTCTTCCTGATTCCGAAAGTCCATATCCCATTTGTTCGGTACTTCCTGCACCAATTATTTGACCCGGAAAAGCTTCTACATGGCGTAAGTCGCAACTATCAATTTTGTCCAAAGCTTCTGCAAACGTAAAAAGCCTGAATGTATAAGCCTGCGAACCTAATTTCCATCCTAGTTTTTCCTCTGGATTTACATAGGAAAGATTTTTAGTAGAAGAGCACGATGCCGAGATGGCAAGACACCATACAATCAACAGGTTTAGAAAGGTTGATTTTATCATGATTAGGATTTAAGTTTTTTAAAACTTCTAAAGTAAAAAAAAACGTTAAGAAACAGGAATTTCTTAACGTTTTTTTATTCGTCGTTATTTATGAAAAATGGGGTAGTGCTTTTTCGATACGCTCAACAACTTCCTGTTGTCCTAACAACTCTGCTATTTTAAAAACATCGGGGCCAAATTTCCCTCCCACCAACATAATACGGAAAGGCATCATCAATTCACCAACTTTCAATCCGGATGAGGCTACCTTTTCTTTGAAAAAAGATTCCAGCACAGGTGCTTCCCAAATCGTTTGACTCTTTAATTCGCTTATAAGCTCTTCAAAAAAAGCAGTCTTCTGCGCATTCCATTTCGGTTTGATTGCGTCCGCATCGTAGGAATCAGGTTGTTGAAAGAAAAATGAAGTTTGCCCCCAAAAATCTGAAATATACGTCATACGCTCTTTTACAGCAGACAACACCTTATCCAAAAAAGCAGGATCTACCTCTTCTATTCCATGTTCAACCAATACATTTCTCATTTGCACAATTAACGCAATATTATCGGTTTGTTTAATCCATTCGTGGTTGAACCATTTTGCTTTTTCGAAATCAAATTTGGCACCACTCTTACTGATACGCTCCACCGCAAATTTTTCAATCAATTCTTCTTTGGTAAAGATTTCCTGCTCTGTTCCATCGTTCCACCCCAGCAATGCAAGCATATTGAGAAACGCCTCAGGCAGAAAACCCAGTTCCCGGAATCCTTTTGTCAAGTCACCTGATTTAGGATCAGCCCAATTCATTGCATATACCGGAAAGCCTAATCGATCGCCATCGCGTTTGCTCAATTTTCCGTTGCCATCAGGCTTTAAGATCAGGGGTAAATGTGCCCACTCTGGCATTTCCTGTTTCCATCCCAGGTATTCCCATAGCAAAATATGTACAGGAGCAGATGGCAACCATTCTTCGCCTCGAAAGATATGTGATATCTCCATTGCCTTATCGTCCACTACGACCGCTAAGTGATACGTAGGCATCCCGTCCGCCTTTAGCAGGACTTTATCATCGATTAGTTTTGTTTCGAAAGAAACCCGCCCGCGAATCATATCTTCAAAAGATAGCACTTCATTTTCAGGCATTTTGATACGTACCGTATAAGGAACTCCCGCTCCAAGCAACTTTTGAACTTCTTCATCCGAAAGACTTAATGAATTTCGTAGTTCAGCTCTATTTTCGTGGCTGTATCTGAAATTCGGATGAATTTTACGCTGTTCTTCCAATTCTTCTGCTGTATCGAACGCATAGTATGCGTACCCATCCTTTATTAGCTGTTCCGCGTATTGACGGTAAGAAGGTTTCCGTTCACTTTGTCTATAGGGGCCAAAGGATCCGGGTTTATTCGGACTCTCGTCCGGCTCGATGCCACACCAAGCGAGGCACTCTGTAATATATTCTTCTGCACCAGCCACAAAACGTGTCTGATCTGTATCCTCAATACGTAAAATAAATTCACCTTGGTGGTGACGAGCAAATAGATAATTGAACAAAGCCGTGCGTACTCCCCCTAAGTGCAATCCCCCTGTAGGGCTAGGTGCGAAACGCACCCTAACTTTCTTTTGTGAACTCATACAGCAAAATTACATATTTATCGTGGATTTACTTTAATAATCGCTACAATAGAATAGTTTCTATGCGATAAAATTTTTATTTTGCGGTACGATATATATCATGAATCCATACAGGTACAATAAACAACTTTGGAAATTCCTACTATTGTTATTCGCAGTAATAATAGGAGTGGCATCGCTCGTGTACACAAACTATCTCGTGAAAAGTTTATCCAAATCAGAGCGCACAAAAGCTGAGGTATGGGCCATGAGTACAAGAAGCATCGTCACCATGCCCGATGTAGATGATCAATTTATCAGCTTTATCTATGCCGTAAGAGATAGTCTTACCCTGCCTGCCATCATTACCGATCAAAAGGGAAACATTATCTTCTGGCGGGATCTAGATGCAACCAAGACAAATATTCGCACAGAAGACATTGCCCAAGCACATTTAGAATACGATCCAACCTATTTTGAAAAACAGCTGAATGGCATGAAAAGTATGCATTCTCCCATTGTCATTGATTTAGACACTGGAGAAAAGTGGTATGTCTATTATCACGATTCGGATGCACTACGGCAACTGCGTATATATCCTTACGTGCAAATATCACTTATCGCAGTATTTCTTATTATTGGCTATACTGTCTTCAACTCCATTAAAAGATCCGAACAAAACCTCGTATGGGTGGGTATGGCGAAAGAAGCGGCTCATCAATTGGGCACGCCTATTTCTTCACTGATGGGATGGTTGGAACTGATCCGCATAAAATACGAAACCGAAGACGACAGTGTCCTAAATGAGATGGAACGCGATGTACAACGACTGGAAGTAGTGGCCGATCGATTTTCCAAAATTGGCTCTATCCCCTCTCTCACCAATCATAATGTGTATCGCGTTATCAACGATTATATCAATTATTTTCGTGTGCGTACCAGTGATAAGATTACATTTGCTATGGAAGGCGATAAGCATGTAGAAGCGATGTTAAATATCCAATTATTTGACTGGATTATTGAAAATTTACTGAAGAACGCCGTCAACGCAATCGAAACTGAGGGAAAAATTATCGTAACCATTTCTGAAAACATTGCAAAAGAGGAAATTTTTATAGACATTAGCGATAATGGTAAGGGAATTGCTCGTACAAATTTCGAAAACATCTTTCAACCAGGATTTACCACACGCAAACGAGGATGGGGCCTTGGCTTAAGTCTTACCAAACGAATGGTGAGCTACCACAAAGGACAAATCTTTGTAAAGGAATCTGAAATCGGTAGAGGAACTACATTTAGGATAATATTAAAAAGCAACTTACGCTATGAACCAACTCAAGTCTGATGAATATCCAGCTATATACAGTGATTATATTGAAACCATAGTCTACGATATAAAGGAAGAGCTTGTCCTTCAAGTTGAATCTTTTCCCGAATTTATCCGCAGCATCCCCAAAGAATTGGGAGAATATACCTATGCAGAAGACAAATGGACTGTGAAAGAAGTATTATGTCATATATTGGATACCGAGCGTGTGATGGCCTATAGAGCATTGCGGTTTGCACGAAACGATATGACTGCTTTGGCAGCTTTCGAACAAGACGAATTTGTAGCAAACGGACGTCATAACGAACGTTCTTTTGATAGTATCATCGAAGAATTCATCCATTTGAGAAAAGCGAATTTGATTTTCTTTAACACGTTGAACGAAACCGAACTCAACCGTAAAGGAATGGCGTCAGACCGCTTAATCAGCGTGCGCGCATTTATTCATGTTATCGCCGGCCATTTGAATCATCATCGCATCATTCTTCAAGAACGCTATCTAAAAAAATCAAATGATCTGGCTTAAAAATTATTCCCTGGAAGAAGTCAACCGTATTTTTGATAAATACATGACCCAACTGCTTGAAATTAAAGCAACGGCTATTTTAGATAATACTATTATTGCCACAATGCCTATTACAGATAAGGTAAAACAGCCTTTCGGCATCCTTCATGGCGGAGCTTCTGTGGTATTAGCCGAATCGATCGGAAGTGTAGCATCGAATCTTATCATCGACACCACAAAATATGTGGGTGTAGGATTGGAGGTAAACGCCAATCATATAAAATCGGGAATAGCGGGGTTTGTTACAGCAACCTGTACGGCAGTGCATATCGGAAAATCTACACATGTTTGGGATATTAAAATCCATAATGATCAACATGCTTTACTATGTATCTCAAGACTTACGGTAGCGATAGTAGAAAAAAAATAATATTTTTTGAAAACATTTTTAAAGCAACATTGTACTACTAATATAGAAACCATTCATTGGTTTTATGATACGGTTTAGGTTTAGGGAGACTTCGCCCATCGATGTCTCCCTATTTCTATAAACGTATGCAAACGATTGATTACTTTATTTTATTTCTATTCTCAATTTATTTTGTTAGTCTTGTGTTATAAAATTATGATAATTATATTAAATCTTAAAACTCCCTATGGATTCTAGAAAATCTTATCAAAAACCGGGACAGTCAACAGTCGGTCCTATGATTATTATCGGATCACTCTTCTTTATTTTTGGCTTTGTCACATGGTTGAATTCCTTGCTAATTCCCTACTTAAGAATTGCATGTGAACTTACCGAAGTACAATCGTATCTTGTAACGTTTGCTTTTTACATCGCCTATTTAGTCATGGCTCCCGTTTCTACATGGGTATTGAATAAATATGGTTTCAAAAAAGGGATGTCTATTTCTTTAGCTATTATGGCTGTAGGTGCATTGTTATTTATTCCTGCCGCATATTCCAGAACGTATCTTATCTTTTTGATCGGCTTATTTATAATGGGTGGAGGTTTAGCGATATTGCAAACAGCTTCCAATCCATACATTACGATTCTTGGCCCAGTTGAAACCGCAGCACGGCGAATAAGTATAATGGGTATTTGTAATAAGTTTGCCGGAGCTGTTGCTCCCATAATCTTAGGCTTATTTCTAAATTTAGGCGAAGCAGATAAGCTTACACAACAAGTAAATTCCCTTTCAGCTGAAGAATATTCCACAGCATTGGACAAAGTTGCCTTAGCGGTGGTAAACCCCTATATCGGGATTGTGGCTGTCTTAATTATACTATCCATTTGGATATCCAGAGCAAATCTTCCCGAAGTGGAAGGCAATGAGGAAGAAACGGTAGACCATCACCATGCCTCAGACGGTAAAACTAGTATTTGGCAATTTCCACATGTCGTATTGGGCATGATTACCTTATTCCTATATGTTGGTGTTGAGGTTTTAGCCGGAGACACCATTATTGCATATGGCGTATCACAAGGTATTGCATTAGATGATGCAAAATTCTTCACCGGATTTACAATGGTCGCAATGGTTGTTGGATATATTGTGGGTATCATTACTATTCCAAAATATATTAAACAAGAAACTGCGTTAAAGTTATGTGGAATACTGGGGATTGCCTTCACAATAGGTATCGTTTTCACTCATGGAATGACCTCTCTTTATTTCGTTGCGTTATTAGGCCTTGCTAATTCATTAATCTGGCCCGCGGTATGGCCATTAGCATTGAAAGGTGTGGGTAAATTTACAAGTGCAGCCTCGGGTCTATTGGTAATGGGAATTGCCGGCGGAGCTGTAATCCCTTTATTGTACGGCCAAATAGCACATTATGTAGGATCGCACCACGCTTATTGGATTGCGCTACCTTGCTATTTATTTATTTTGTATTATGCCATTATAGGCCATAAAGTCGGCAAAAAAGCATAGTATAAAATAATAATTATATGAAATATTAAATTCACTGTAAAACTACACACAATGAGCAGAACATTATTAAACATATTCGCCGCTTCAGCACTATTTTTCATGCTACAAACTGCGGATGCACAAGTAAAACTACCTCCAGCAAGTAGTACACAGACTATTACACAAGGAGTAGGGATCAAGAAGATTTCATTAACTTATCAACGTCCAAATATCAACAATCGTGTTGTATTTGGAGAGTTAGTACCTTATGGAGAAGTATGGCGCACAGGAGCGAATAATATTCCGGTCATTACCTTTGAAGAGGAAGTAAGCATTGAAGGTCATAAAGTCCCTGCTGGCACGTACGGTTTATTTACTATCCCGAATCAAAGCAATTGGACGATCATTTTGAGTAAAAATGCCCAACAATGGGGAGCATATCAATATAAACAAGAGGAAGATTTCGTACGTTTTAATGTAAAACCACAAGTTACATCTCAAAAAGTGGAAACATTTACGATCAATTTCGGCGATGTGACTCCTAATTCCACGACCGTAACATTAAATTGGGAAAACACGCAAGCTGCATTTAACATTAAAGTAGATCAATCTACTGAAATTATCGCTTCATTGGAGCAAGCTATGCAAGGGGAGAAAAAACCATATTTCCAGGCAGCGCAATATTATTACAATAACGGACTTGACATCAAAAAAGCCGCAGACTGGATCAATGAAGCCGATAAAGGGAACGATAAAGCGCCACACATTAAATACTGGAAAGCTAGAATTCTTTTAAAATCGGGCGATAAAGCAGGCGCAACACAAGCTGCGAAAGAAGGAATTACAATTGCCGAAAAAGCCAATAATGGCGAATATATCAAATTGAATAATCGCGTGTTGAGCGAGGCGACTAAGTAATTGGTTGCCTTATACCTCCAAAAGGGGGGCTAAATGTATTTGTCTTTTTTGTTGTCATCCTGAACGTAGTGAAGGATCTAAAGCTTTGATTATCTATAGTATTTAGATCCCTCCAAAGTCAGGATGACAGAAAAGAAGCCTACTTAATACTTTTAGTCCCTTCTTCTTTTTTTAATGCATCATATAAAATCTCCACAGGGTGGTATGCCCTCTCCGAAGTACCATCCTTAATCTGATGCCTACAACTTGCTCCGGGCGCTACAATCACCTGCCCATTTTCCTTTTTTTCGATTGCAGGAAAGAGCACCAATCCGCCTATTTGCATGGAAACATCAAAATGTTCCTTCTCGTATCCAAAAGAACCCGCCATTCCACAACAACCCGAAGCGATTGATGTCGCATGATAGTGCTCAGGTATAGAAAGTACTTTTTCCGTAAAGTCTTGCAGCTTCCAGGCCTTCTGCTGACAATGCGCGTGTACAAGCATGACCTTTTGAGATTTATTGAAGTCTGCAGATGATATATTCCCTTTCTCGAATTCCTTCCAAAGAAACTCTTCTATCATCATCGCATGTGGTGCGATTTTTCCCGCTTCTTCCAAGAGGTGTTCATCCACCAGATCAACATATTCGTCGCGAAATGACAAAATAGTAGACGGTTCGACACCAACAAGCGGTGTTTCACTATTAATCCGGGAAGCAAAGACCTTCACGTTCGTATTGGCTAGTTTTTTTGCCGCACGGAGCATACCTTTTGAAATCAGCGCACGTCCACTAAATGCGTGATCTATTATTAAAACTTCATACCCCAATTCCTCTAACAACAAGATGGCTTTTTTACCAATTTCTACATCGTTATAATTTGTGAATTCATCACAAAAGAAATAAACAGTTCTTTTTATCTGTGAACCATCATATACAGGTTTATCATGGCGCTCGAACCATTTTCGCAAAGATATAACGCCTACCAAAGGAAGATTCCGCTTTTCCGAAAAACCAACTATACGCTTAATAAACTTTCCGACCAGTCGGTTTTGAACAGACCAGTTGTACACCGCAGGCATATAAGAAGCCATCTGTGTTATCCTATCTACCCACCCCACTAAGCGTGTACGTATCGGAAGACCATTAGCATCGTGATAAGCCTGTAAGAATTCTGCTTTAAGTTTAGCCATATCCACACTCGACGGACATTCCGTCTTACAGCCTTTACAACTTAGACATAGATCCATCACCTCTTTGATTTCAGGATGGTCAAAGGGATTCTCTTTCGGCGAATGCGTTAGAAACTCCCGTAAAATATTAGCCCGCGCACGGGTTGTATCTTTTTCATCTCGCGTAGCCATATACGACGGACACATGGTTCCTCCAGACAAATGAGACTTGCGACAATCCCCCGATCCATTACATTGCTCCGCATGCTGAAGAACATGTTGTCTCCCATAACGAAAAACAGTTTTTATCGTTCTGTTCGGTTGATCAGGAGCATAGCGTAGAAAAGAGTTCATTGCCGGAGTATCCACTATCTTCCCCGGATTAAACACGCCGTAGGGATCCCAGGTATGTTTAATTTGTTTCAGTAATTGATAGTTCTGCTCTCCAACCATATAAGCAATAAATTCGCCTCTAAGTCTGCCGTCACCATGCTCTCCACTCAATGAGCCTCTGTATTTTTTTACAAGTTTTGCAATCTCGAAAGCGATCTCCTTAAATAATTGATTGCCCTTTTTAGTTTTCAGATTCAACAACGGTCTTAAATGTAGCTCTCCGGTCGCAGCATGCGCATAGTGAACTGAATACAAATTATATCGCGATAAAATCTGATTAAATTCAGCGATATAATCGGGCAAATCCTGTACATCAACAGCGGTATCTTCAATCACAGCTACTGGTTTTTCGTCTCCGGGTGTATTGCTCAAAAGTCCAAGTCCGGCCTTTCGTAAATCCCACACCTTCTTCTTGTCCGCACCGAGGATCAAAGGAAAATAATACCCTAGCCCTTCCCGCCTCATATACGTTTCCACTTCAGCGGCTTTGTGTCGAATCTCTTGCTCATCCCTCCCGTCATATTCCACAATAAGGATTGCCGCAGGATCTCCCTGTACGAAAAATCGGTTTTGAGCTTGCTCGATATTACTCTTGGTACACGACAAAATATAATTATCCATAAGCTCGCTAACAAGTGGCCCATGCTGAAGAGCAACCAAGTTTGCGCGTAACGCTTCTTCAATACTATAGAAATGCACACATAATAATCCAGAAGGGTACCGCGAAATCTCATTTAGGTGCAATTTAACCGAGGTAATAAATGCTAACGTGCCTTCCGATCCGCAGATCAATTTCGAAAAATTAAACCGATCTCCTCCTGCTGTGAAAGGATCGGTATCGACTAAAATATCAATCGCATATCCTGTATTTCTTCGATCAATGGACGGCTTTGGAAATTCGGATTTAATCCGTTCCTGATTTTGATAATCACTTAGCATACTCCGAATCTGAGCATATAAACTTCCTTCAAGTGTCGTATGCTTACATTTTTCAGTAAATTCTTCGAAGCTTAAATCTTTAAACAGTACTTTAGAGCCGTCGCTCAAAAAAGCTTCGATTTCCAATACATGCTCCCGGGTACTTTTATAGATCAGTGAATTTGAACCACAGGAATTGTTTCCTACCATTCCCCCGATCATGGCCCGGTTAGCCGTAGAGGTTTCCGGTCCAAAAAAAAGACCATACGGTTTCAAAAACAAATTCAGTTCATCCCGAATGACTCCCGGCTGTACCCTTACCCATTTTTCAGCTTCATTGATTTCCAATATTTTCGTAAAGTGCCTAGACACATCCACTATGATGCCTGAGCCCACCACCTGTCCGGCAAGAGAAGTCCCGGCGGTACGCGGTATGAGTGAAATTTTATTTTCTCGCGCAAAAAATATAAGCTTTTGTATATCTTCGGCTGTCTGTGGGATAGCCACGGCCAAAGGCATTTCCCGATACGCAGAGGCATCCGTCGCATACAGAATACGCATAGTCTGATCCGTAAAGAGATCTCCCTGAAGTGATTCCTTAAGATGTAATAAAAGCTCTTCCAAAATTCGTCAATTTAGGAACCTTTGATCTGCGTGGTATACGTACTTTCAAAAATTTTATCCGCATTATTTGTTTCAAAACCATCCCTGCGATGATGCGGTTGAATCTGTTCTTTCGGTATATCTTTATACTCAGGTAAGACACTGCGTTCGGCAAATTCAACGTAGCTGCCCGCAATTTCCAACGACCTGCCATCCGCAAATTCCGCTTTATAGAGTGCCGAGACAGTGCTACTTTGACGTAATAACCCATCATCACTTGTTTTAATAACTCCCCCTGAAGTATTGAGCTTCACTCCGATACCAGTCAAAAAACTATTGAATTCTTCCAGCGTATTGTACCCATCTTTCAATTCATGAATACTAATCGTATAATGATTAAGGTAATAACGGTTATATATTACCCATGCGGCATATTCGCTTTCCGCAAGTAAAGCCTGATAATCTTCCGAAGTAGGCAAATCCCACAACGGTGTCTGCAAAAAATCAGCCACTGCGTTCCCCTTTTTCAAGTCCAACCCATCTACGGGATCAGATGTAATGCCTTTTGTATATCGGGAAATGATAGCCTGTGCAGTTCCTGATAAATCCGCTACCCTCAATTCGGACACGAAAATACGCGGATAATATGCTGCTGGGGGCGAGTACCAATATGCGTCCAACTTCTTACCCTCGAAATAGTAATAGTCTCTTTTAGTATATCCGTATTTTAAGAATAGCTTTTCAAAAGACTGAATACCCAAATGAGGAATACCTAATGTTCTAAAAGCAATATGATCATTAACAATATCGTCTTGAGATGTAATAACACCCTTATCTAATAAGCCTTTGGTTATGTTGTCGACATCAGCGACATTCTGGCGATAATGCTCAAACAGGTCATTCAAGACAATATCTAAGGGATTATTTTCATCGAAATGCATAGGACAAAATTAAGTTCATATCTAATGTAAATCTAAGAAATAGCTTTCTTATTCACATTACAAAACAAGAAAAAATGAATTCTATTCAAAAAAACAAGTGACCACCAAAATTTATTCTAAATAATCAACCAACAGTAAAACATTACAACTCTTCCCGTAGAATTTTTTCCAGTTCTTCGGGAGTAAGATTCATATTGATATTTCCGTCTTTTGCGACCGAAATTTCTCCGGTTTCTTCGGAAACAATCACCGCGACAGCTTCCGAGACTTCCGTAACACCAATCGCAGCACGGTGTCTTAATCCAAATTGAGGAGGAAGATCCTCGCTGTCCGACAGGGGCAACACTGAACTTGCAGTCATCACTCTAAAATCTACTATGACAACAGCACCATCATGTAAGGGGCTGTTCTTAAAGAATATACTTTCTAACAATCTTTTAGACACAGGAGCATCGACATATTCGCCACTTGTTTGGTAATACTCTTCGTCAAAATATTTAGAAAACACGAGTAAAGCTCCCGTCCGTGACTTTGACATACTTTTACACGCTTCTATAATGGGTTTGATTTCTTCCGAACGGTCTTGCTGGGTTGTCCTTCTACTCCCCAAGAAGCTCCAAAAGAATTTCTTTCTTCTTAAGGATATATTCTTACCAATATGCAGCAAAAATCTTCGGATTTCCTGTTGGAAAACCACAATTAGTGCAATAGAACCAACAGAGATAAAACCTCCGAAAATCTCGGTCAACAACCGCATTTCCAATTGTTTCACAACGAGATAAATACCATAAAAAAGACCTACTCCCAATAGGATATTAACAGCAATAGTGCCTTTGATCAAGCTGTAGATATAATAAATAATCACAGCAACCAAAAGGATGTCTATAATATCCAACAGCCGAAAACCCTCTAATAAATTAAAGTCTAATCCATCCATATTCCTATGCAATTTATAAAATTCTTACAAGATTCTCGTTATCGAGCTACCACAATAACTACAAAAATATCTAAGTTTGTAGTTAGAAATAGGAATCATGACGAAATTATCTGTTAACATCAATAAAATAGCCACTCTTCGCAATTCTCGGGGTGGAAACACGCCAAACGTATTGACTACGGCTTTAGCATGCGAACGATTCGGAGCAGAAGGCATCACTATACATCCTAGACCTGACGAAAGGCATATACGATATCAGGATGTATACGATCTCAAAGCTAATATCACTACAGAATTTAATATTGAAGGTAACTGTCAAGAACAGAAATTTGTAGACCTTGTACTCGCTAATAAACCGACACAGGTTACGTTGGTACCCGATGCATTAGGTCAGCTTACGTCAAACCATGGCTGGGATACTATCAGAAATCAAGCGTACCTTACCGATATGGTAAAACGCTTTCAAGATCAAGGCATTCGGGTGTCGATCTTTGTAGATCCCGATGAAAAAATGGTAGAGTCAGCAGCCGAAACCGGAACTGATCGTATTGAATTGTATACCGAAGCATATGCTGCGGAATACGGATTTGACAAGGAAAAAGCAATTAGCCCATATTTTAAAGCCGCGTTAAAGGCGCGTGAAGTAGGTTTGGGATTAAATGCGGGGCACGACCTGGATTTAAATAATCTGGCGTATTTTAATCAACACATACCCGATTTATTAGAGGTAAGTATAGGACATGCTCTCATATCGGATGCGTTATACCTCGGCCTGGAGGAGACCATCAAACGATATTTAGCAGCGCTAAAAGCTTAGTATTGGGTAGTGCGTAGAATACTTTGCAAGTTTTATAAAGCATTTGAATGCCAAATCTCGCATCTCAATACGCACCACTCACATCCCTATTTAATACCTCTAAAAATTCTATTCCAACGGATTTTAGACAAGAAAGTTCCGTCTTTGTCCCAGCTTAACCAAGTAAACAAGGCTTTACCTACAACGTGATCTTCTGGAACAAACCCAAATTCTCTTGAATCCGATGAATTATCCCTATTATCGCCCATCATCCAATAATAATCCATTTGTACCGTATAGCTATCTGCTTTGGTTCCATTAAGGTAAGTACCGTCTGCTCTTTGCTCTAAAGTATTCCCTTCATATACCGTAATCAGCCGATTATACAAAGGCAAGGTATGTGTATTTAGTTGAATTACATCTCCTTTTTTAGGAATCGTTAACGGTCCAAAATTGTGAAAATTCCAACCATAATCTTCTACATGAGGGAAAGATGATGCCGTATTTTCAAACGGGATAACCTGTTCTACATTCGTCCACGATTTTACATCTTTTATTTCCTCATCCGTCACATATAAAACATAGGGCTCAGCCATACTATGCTCAAACTCGTATCTTTTATCAATAAGACGCTGAGGGTTAAGACCCGTCCCATCTGTATAGATCAAATAAGCCGATTGTATATCAGAAGACCCGAATCCGGGTGTACCATTTACAATCAATTTCCCTTTCTTCATTTCTATAACATCTCCTGAAACAGCTACAGCGCGTTTAATATAATTCTCTCGTTTATCTACAGGTCGGTTAAATGGCGCATCAGCTTCCATTGGATAATTGAAAACAACAACATCATTACGCTCAATTACCTCAAAACCCGGCAGACGTTTGTACGGGACATGAACTAATTCCGAATAAGCCTTACCTCCGATAATGGGCATAGTATGATGAGCAAAAGGAAAAGCAAGTGGAGTATTAGGGACACGTGGTCCATAGTTCAGCTTACTCACGAAAAGGAAATCTCCTACTAACAACGATCGCTCCATAGATCCTGTAGGAATCATATAGGCTTCGATCAAAAATCCTCTTATCAAAGAAGCCGCTACTGTAGCAAAAATAATCGCATCTGCCCATTCGCGCGTAACAGATTTCTTATATGGGTATTTTTTCTTAAATTCTTCCGTATTGGATTGTCCCAAATATTTGACATTTGGATCCCTTCCCCACATTGGTAAGACAATAAAAGGAATTAATACAGCGGCTGCATTTTCCCAAAAACGTCTTTTACCAAAAGCTTTGATAAAATCTAAATATAATCCATAAAAAATGAAGATATTAACAATCGGAATGAGTAATAATATCACCCACCAAGTTGGTCTCGCAACCAACTGAGCCATGATATATTCTCTATATAAAGGCACAATAGCCTCCCACCCTTGTTTACCTGCCTTCTTGAAAAGCAACCATAACCCGTAAAAAGCAACTATTGTTAATACCCCAAAAATAATATACCACATATAATTAAAAATTCAAAAGTCAAAACTAAGCTTGCCTGCCTCCCGCAGCGTAGGCGAGCTTATTAAAATATTATTACTACCAACCCCTAATCACTAACCCCAGTCACCAATTACCAGTCACTAACTCCTATCTCCTAACACCTGATTAAAGTCAAAAATTTCAGTTACCTGATAGAATCCCGTCTTTCCTTGCAGCCATTCAGCAGCAATAACTGCTCCCAATGCAAAGCCATCTCGATTATGTGCCGTATGTTTAAATTCGATCTGATCAACTTCCGAGCTATATAAAACCGTATGTGTACCCGGAACCTCTTCTATTCTAAGACTTTCAATCAACAGTTCATCCGACTTCGCAATAACCTCTTCACCTTCACCAACCACATCATTCACCCACGTATTCTTAACAGAACTATTTTCTAATATCCCCTCCGCTATCGTAATCGCTGTACCACTAGGAGCATCCAATTTGTGAATATGGTGTATTTCTTCTACCTGCACATCGTATTGCTTATAAGGGTCAATGGCTCGGGCCAATAGTTTATTGATATGGAAAAAGATATTTACACCTATACTAAAATTAGACCCGTATAGCAATGACTGTTTAGATTCGAGACAAGCTTCCTTTACCTCTTGCAAATGATCGTACCATCCTGTTGTACCTACAACAAGTGGCAAATCAGCCTCAAAACATAGACCTATATTCTCCAAAGCTGCGTGAGGTGTGCTGAAATCAATCGCTACATCCGCCCCTTCCAAATCTTCAATACCAATAGATGATCGATTATTTTCATCCACAATAAGCACAACTTCGTGTCCTCTCTTCACGGCAAACTTTTCAATCAGTTGCCCCATTTTGCCATATCCTAATAAGACTATCTTCATCTTTCTTGTGTGTTTTTTATGGTAGAGTGTGTGTGTTGGTTCATTTATTTTTGTACCCCTTTATTTTTATACCGCTAATATACTAATCCTTAATATATTCTACCAACTAACTATCGAATGTTAAAGGTTAATTTTATACCTGGCACAAACTGGCTTTTAAGTGGAGATTGATACCCTAAATAACCTGAAGGCATAAAGGTTGGCGACACCTTTAAACTTAAATCGTCTCCCATATCATATCTATTTTTTAACATAGATGTCACATAGGCTTCCACTACATTTAACCCCCAAAGCCCTGCTGTAGCGAGAATAGTCAGATCTCGGTTACGGCGTGTATTGTCTTTAATCCGAATAATACCATCTAACGACAATCCAATTAGATCCGGGTCATTGACTGCGTTATTATTGTCTATCCGATACTGCGCCTCATCCAAAAATTTTCGATAATACCATTGCCAATAATCGAATGTAAAATATGCGCCAGCAAAGCCTCCATAGATAATAGGAACCTTGATCCACCAGAGACCACCATTGGTGTATTGCCCCCAACCGGGTAATATCAATGAACGTTTCCAAGCTACCCGTGACACATGTTCGATCGCTAATCGGGTAGAATCTTTAAGAATATCTTTATAATAAAATTTAGCGCGCTCCTTTTCTTCCTTTTCTCTCGTCCTTCGCTCCTGTCTAGTCTCTTTTTTTATATCCTGCATAACAGAATCCACAGCCACTATCACTGAATCCACTTTTAGTGCTGTTGAATCCACACTTTGTGCCATTGCTGAAAAACAGGCACAACCGAATACAAAAAAGAAGAGACAGATTCTATACATTACCAATCTAACAATTCTAAGATGCGGCTTAAATCATCCTCCGAATCAAATGGAATTTCTATCGCACCTTTTCCTCTGGTATTTTTCAAATTCAAACGTACACGTGTTGAAAATTTGGAAGCTAAGTCGTCTTCAATCTTTTGATATTGAAAGTCCAATTGCTTCCCAACATTTTGATTCTTTTTGGGTTTTGTCTGTTGCTGAATATTACGCACCAATATTTCGGTCATCCGAACAGATAGCCCCTTATCAATGATCTGTTGGAAAACGAATAATTGCTTATCCACTTCCCCTACGTTGATTAAAGCACGTGCGTGTCCCATGGAAATCTGACCGTCACGTATACCAGCTTGTATAGCAGGGGGTAATTTCAACAGGCGTAAATAGTTTGTCACTGTTGACCTATTTTTACTTACACGGTCACCTAGCTCCTCCTGCTTCAGGTTACACTCCTCAATCATACGCTGAAAGCTCAACGCCACTTCGATGGCATTCAGGTTTTCACGCTGGATATTTTCGATGAGTGCCATCTCCAACATCTGTTGGTCGTTGGCCGTGCGAACGTAAGCAGGCACTTCGGTGATATCCGCAAGTTTAGAAGCACGCAGTCTCCGCTCACCACTGATAAGTTGATATTGGTTTTTGCTGACCTGCCGTACTGTGATAGGCTGAATAAGCCCCTGTAACTTAATAGAGTCTGCTAATTCCTGTAACGCCTCCTGATCAAAATCGGTTCTCGGCTGAAAAGGGTTTACAGCGATTTGTTCAACCTTAATAAAATTGATACTGCCTGCTGCTGGAACCCCAGTTTTTGTATCTGTTGCTTCCTTTTGATCAGATTTCGGATTTATCACGACATCATCCTGCAATAATGCTCCTAATCCTTTTCCTAAACCTGTTTTTCGTTGTAATGCAGCCATACTATACTATCGCTTGTTCTTTATTTTCTTCTACTAAACCATTCTTTTGCAAAATCTCACGCGCGAGATTCAGGTAATTGATGGCGCCTTTACAGGATGCATCGTGCATGATTACGGAAATCCCAAAACTAGGAGCTTCACTTAATCTGGTATTACGCTGTATAATTGTTTCAAATACCAAGTCGTGGAAATGTGTACGCACCTCCTCTACCACCTGATTAGACAAACGAAGACGAACATCGTACATGGTTAGTAGAATACCTTCTATTGCTAAATCTGTATTTAGACGGTTTTGGACAATTTTTATCGTATTTAATAATTTACCCAATCCCTCTAATGCAAAATATTCACATTGAACCGGAATAATGACAGAGTCCGATGCAGTCAAGGCATTAATCGTGATCAATCCCAATGAAGGTGAACAGTCGATAATGATAAAATCATAATCGTCTTTAATCTGTAGGAGCATTTTTTTCATTTTATACTCACGTTCATTCAGATTAATCATTTCAATCTCGGCACCTACCAAGTCAATATCTGCAGGCAATAAATCTAAATTAGGAGTATCTGTATTTTGAATAGCTTCTTTCGGATCTAAATCATTCACCAAACATTCATATACACTCGCTTTAATAGCTCTTGGATCAAACCCAATACCTGAAGTCGAGTTTGCCTGAGGATCTGCATCTACCAACAATGTCTTATACTCCAAAACCGCTAAACTAGCCGCTAAATTAATAGAAGTCGTTGTTTTACCTACACCACCTTTTTGATTTGCAATGGATATTATTTTTCCCATAAGATACTGAACCTTTACCTATTAAATGTGCACTTGCTGTTCTCGCACCAAATTTACATTTCAATAACTTACCAAATGCTTAAATGATGTTAAAATTGCTATTTTTGAGAACATTTCTGAGCTTATAACTCAGCGTGCTAAGATACGAAAAATAGATTTACCATTTACATCGTCATTCATTGAGAGACATAAATTACAAAAGCACAATGAATTTAATTATTTCGGGAACAAATAGATTGGGAAGCAACTCCTTAAAGGTCGCCAGATATTATCAAGAACAACTGCAACGGCGCGGTGAAGAATGGGAAATATTTTCGTTAAGTAACCTTCCCCACGACATCATTTTCTCAGACCTGTACGGCAAAAGAAGTAAAGATTTTGCGCACATACAGGAGAAGATTTCTGTCGCCCGTAAATTTATTTTCATCATTCCGGAATACAATGGCAGCTATCCGGGCGTACTGAAGGTATTCATTGATGCCTGCACATTCCCCGCTTCATTTTATCACAAAAAAGCAATCCTAGTAGGAGTAGCAACTGGAAAATACGGCAACATTCGAGGTGTTGACCATTTTACAGGTGTCTGCAACTATATGCGGATGCATGTTCTTCCTCTTAAAATTCATATTCCGCATATCCAGAACGAACTCAACAATAACAATGAATTCACTGACAACATTACAATCGAATTCATTGACGAACAGATTGAGGAAATCATTCGGTTTTAAAGACTTTGTACACGCACACGCTCCAATATATTCTCCAATGAATAATTAAGCAGCATATCATGTATCGGATATCTTCCGAGTGTACCCTTTTTTTCTTCATAACCAAACATATCCCATTCACCATTATGATACTCTAATGCAGAAAGATTTTCAATCCAGTCGCCCGAATTCATATATATACACGAACCTTTTTTCGTGACCACTGTTCTGATTTGTGGCTGATGGATATGTCCGCATATCACATAGTCGTATTCACTTTCAATAGCTAGCTCCGAAGCGGTCTGTTCGAAATCTGAAATAAATTTAACGGCCTTTTTTACCGAGTTTTTGATCCTTTTAGAGAGCGAGTACTTCTCCTTCCCTAATCGGACAAGAATCCAGTTCATCAAATTATTCAATCCAATAAGCCGATCGTACCCCCACCCACCTAACTTTGCCAACCACTTGGAATGTTGAATAGAAGCATCGAATACATCCCCGTGAAATATCCACGCTCGTTTATTACCCAAATGCAGCACCAGCTTATCCACCAATTGGATATTACCAAAATGTATGTTAGTGAATTTGCGCAACATCTCATCGTGATTACCTGTAATATAGATTACTTCACAACCTTGATATGCCATATCAAACAGATACTTAATCACTTTCAGATGCTGATCAGGAAAATAGCTTTTTTTAAACTGCCAGATATCCATGATATCGCCATTCAATACCAGTTTTGCAGGTTTGATGGAATACAAATAGTGGAGTAATTCTTGTGCCCGACATCCATAGGTTCCGAGATGTACATCAGAAAGTATTACTAAATCGACTTCTCTCTTCATGTATACAAAAAAACAAAACAACTGTTAACTCATCATTTTCAGATAGTTAAAAAATTATCAAGTTTTTGAATAGCTCCATAAAAGAAAAAGAGCTTCCTTACGGAAACTCTTTTTATGTGGGGATTACTGGGTTCGAACCAGTGACCCCTACCTTGTCGAGGTAGTGCTCTAAACCAGCTGAGCTAAACCCCCATTTTATATATAACAAAAGCATCCAAATGGATGCTTAGTGTGGGAGATACTGGGTTCGAACCAGTGACCCCCTGCTTGTAAGGCAGGTGCTCTGAACCAGCTGAGCTAATCTCCCGATGCTGTTTGTGGAGAATACTGGGTTCGAACCAGTGACCCCCTGCTTGTAAGGCAGGTGCTCTGAACCAGCTGAGCTAATTCTCCTTTTGCTAATTGCGTGTGCAAATATAGGTCTTAATTTTTAGTTTCAAAATATTTTACAAACATTTTTTAACAGCCCTTACGCAATCAACTAAAAAACAATTACATAAATTTTAGTCATAAAACTTCCAAGAAACGCCGAAACGCAGGTTTGCAGGATTCATTGGATATCTTCGCACAGAATAATACCCTTTGGGATAGATATGTTGGTTGACAAAATTATAACTGATAAACAAATTTACACGCTTAAGATTTGCCGTAGCCCATACATCCACAATAGGATAAGTAGAAAATTCCAACCCCACATTATCATTATAAAACTGTCCCGCATTGATCGCATAGGAAGGTGTTTTAAATGGTGTATTAAATTTTCCATCCACTCCTATTCTAAAATCCAGAACTTTGTAGGCGACATCACCGTAATAAAGACTATGCCAGGTATATAGTTCAGGAGTTGCTAATACATCCATCGCGTCCGATTTCTGATACACCACCAAATTATCCAAATGGAAATTGCCAAATCTAAAGTTTTGCCCTACACTTAATTTCAACAAATTAAGGTTATCATATTGAGCCGGTTCAATTAACTTCTCCAAACGTTCATCGTCATTCGGATTTGCCATTTCTTTAAAATAGAGGTAATTACTAATTAAAAAATATTCCGCTTTCCCGGAGAATCCGATTTTATCATTCTGGTACTTGAACGATAGATTTTGCGTCTTTTCCTTGTCCAGACTACTCGACCAGGTGTGGTATGTGTAGTTCATTCGGGAAAACGTCATTTCGGGCGATTTATTTTGCGAATAGGCCCCAATAGAAACTCGACCTATTTTATCCCCTACAAATACATCAGCATTTGCTTCATATAAAAAATCGCCCACATTTCTTCCCAGTACAACTTGGTTTACAGCCAATTTCAAATTTACTTTATTACTGAATTGGTAACTAAGATCTCCTTTAACGGCACTATTTTGAAAAAAATCATTTAACAGACTATCTTCATACCAGATTAAGTCATTTTGAAAACCAAGATTCAGTTTCGCCTCATTTTTTAACAACGATTTATTCCGTAAATAAAAAGAATAGGTAAACTCATTAGATATCGTAGTAATCTTGGTTGTATCTTGCACCAAGCCCGCATTCCCAAAGGGGAAAGCTCCATACAGGTCTTCTTCATTTTTAAAGAAAATATACTTTCGCTGCCTGATAGATGAATTATGTGCAAACGCATTGGTGGGGTGAATTTCCATTTCAGGCAAACCCGCATTTAAGGTATCCAACCTTCCGATATAAAATGACTGACGCAGAAACAGTCCGTTATCCAGCCATTTATTATATGGCCGGCCAGCCTGTTGCCCACTTAAACGAGTAGGAACACCGTGCAACGATGAAAGATTCTTATCCCTAAAAACACTATCGTTAATGACCGAACCATTCTCCGTTGCATCGATTTTATTAAATGCCGCATTAACCAGCATATTATAACGTCGATTGGGCGATTCGTACCAAGAGAACACAGCCCCTTTACGATCGGCATAAGTCTGGTTTGAAAAATACCCATCTGTATTTGTAGCGTCATACCGAACCCCAACATTCCAGTTTGGATTTATATTTTGCGCCAATTTCGCTTTAAACACCTGATCATCAAAAAGAAATCCTACTACGTAAAGTTCAGAATACCTCGCTCTGGCCCTATAATAGATTACCGAATCAGATGTCAGCAAATACCTTTCCAATGCGTGAAAACCAGGCTGAAATCCAATAGATTTATTCGGATTAAAAAGCAGATCCCTCGTTGCTAGTCCATAAGATCCTAAATGTATACTAGGATTCCATGGATGATTCTGGGGATTGTAATATTGAAAATTGTAGTGTGTGGTATCTATCTGCTTAGTATACGATGCGTTTTTCAACATATTTAGCGTAGCGTACCGCACATATTTTGCACTAAAGACCACTGAATCCTTTTTGTTATCTTCCAACGCACGAGCCGAGTCCAACGCACTACTAAATTCCTCATCTACCTGAGCATAACCTTTCGAAGTTACGCCCGCCAACACCACAACACTAAAAAGAATGCGTATCAAATACTTCATGTAATCTATTTATTATCCAGCAAACTTAGATAACTTGCCGTTTATATGCAAGTTAGAAGAGTGATATTAAACACTATTGCAATGCGATTAATTCCTTCAATATCGCTGTAAGCTTTGGCTCAGCCTCGGCCGCTACCGCAACAATTTCTGTCAATGACACAGGTTTTAAATCGGTATGATATCCTTCATCCGTAACCACGGATATAGCAAAAACGGGAAGTCCCATGTGATTCGCTACAATTACCTCAGGCACCGTACTCATGCCGACAATATCACCACCTATAATCCGCATGTACCGATATTCAGCTCTTGTTTCTAAATTAGGTCCCGGAGCAGCGACATACACCACTTTATGCGCCGTGACGTTCAGTTTTTTAGCTATCTCTAAGCCCTGCTGCAGCATCCTCTTATCATATGGTGTACTCATATCCGGAAACCGAGGTCCAAAATCGTCATCGTTAGACCCACGGAGCGGATTATCCGGCAAAAGATTAATATGATCGTCAATAATCCCGACATGTCCCTTTTGGATGGCCGGATTTAAAGATCCCGACGCATTCGACACAAACAGCTTCTGCACACCAAGAGCTTTCATAATCCGTACCGGGAAAGTAATTTCCTGCATGTCGTATCCTTCATAATAATGAAGACGGCCTTGCATAGCCACCACATTCCGACCATTCAACTTGCCGAAAATAAGTTTACCGGAATGAAATTCAACCGTAGAAATCGGGAAATTAGGAATATTAGCATACATGAGTTGATGCTCTATTTCAATTTCATTGACTAGCTTACCCAAGCCGGTGCCTAATATAATTCCAAATTCGGGTATAAAATCGTCGATTTTACGACGGATAGCAGATATTGTTTCGTTTATTAAATGATACATGTATAAAAAAAACTTAGATTCAAACTTAGATAAAGTTACGTACGTATACAACTATATTTGCGTTAACCTTTTTCATCTTTGAGCTCAACTTTCATTTTTGAGTAAAAAAGTGAATAATAAAAAGGAAGATTTATTTTAGACATTTTTTTTGTCCCTCGCTCCACCTGTCCGTCGTTGCCACGACAAGGCCTTCTTTATTCCTTTGATGAATAAAGAAGCAAACAAACCGAGCTTGCGAGTTCATCGAAGATAATCAAGGCTGTACCGTATTTGTCGTTTCGGCTACGCGATGATGCAGTGCGCAGCTCTTAGGCCTCCACTGCTCCGTCCCAAAGCAAAGGCTGATATCTGCTTGGTTAAGTGCTAAGTATACGTTTCTGCAACACATCATCTACGGCCTGCTCGTCCAAATCCGCTAAGGCCGTCCTTTTAAATTCTGCTGAGGTATAAAATAATATTTAAGAATAAAGCACTATCCTTACAAATTCGAAAAATGTCGCCTTAGCCATTTGCCAATTGCAGGAGGAGGCACTAACCAATGTGGCAAATGGGTACAGCGACACGCTCCTGCCTGTCGGCAGGCAGGTTTGTACACTTTTGGCAAGACAAAAGTATGAACCTGTCGCGGTCCAAGCGACGAAAGAAATTTTGATTAAAATAAATCTTCGTTTCTCACCTAATAATATCTCTCTTTTAGAAGAAACGTTAAGCTTCGCTATCGAAGAGAAGCTTGTTTTTCTTGAGACATCTGTCCCGGAGACGTCACCAACAGTAAAAAAAATGTTATTAAACCATTATACACGATCAATTCGAATCCGATACGATACGCTGTATAAGGCACAATATAATAGGTATTCAGCACAAACAATAAAACAGGAGAGAGCACACAAAAATAAGGCACCAACTTATCGTTCACCTGCATTTTGGTCAAAATACCAAAAGCAAACAATCCAAGAAGCGGACCATAGGTATAACTTGCAGCTGTAAATATGGCCGTAACTACCGAATCATTGTTTATTAACCTAAACACAAGTATGACAAACAGCATGATAATTGAAAACACAAAATGCACCATATTTCTTGAACGCACCAGTGCTGGATCGTCAGGATTCTCTTTTTTATTGAAATTGAGGAAATCTATGCAGAACGAGGTTGTCAAAGCAGTAAGCGCAGAATCTGTTGTCGCAAAAGTTGCTGCCGTCAAGCCCATCATAAATACAATACCAGCTACCACCGTCAAATTATTCAGCGCTATCTCCGGATATAAATAGTCAGGTGTACGCAAAGCACTGATATCAATTCCTTTCTCGCCGACATAGATGTACAGCAATGCACCCACCGCCAAGAAAAACAAGTTAATGACTACAAAAATACTGGTAAATGTCAACATGTTTTTTTGTGCTTCACCAATCGTTTTCATACTCAAATTTTTCTGCATCAAATCCTGATCCAGTCCTGTCATCGCAATGGTAACAAAGGCTCCGCCGATGATATGTTTCCAAAAGTGGTTTTTATCACCCAAAAGGTTTTCCCAAATGAAAATTTGTGAGTAGGTACTATCTTTTACTTTTTCAAAAGCTTCGAATACCGAAATCCCTAAACCATCTGCCATGAAAAAGATCGAAAGCAGCACAGCGAGCAATAAGCAGAATGTCTGCAACATATCGGTAATAATAATCGTCTTTAACCCACCCTTATTCGTATAAAGCCATATTAATAAAAGGCAAACCGCTACGGTCATAGCGAAAGGAACATTCCACGCATCAAAAATAAACCTTTGAAGGATGATCGCAACCAGGTATAAACGAAATGCGGATCCGATCGTACGAGAAATCAAAAAAATCATTGCACCTGTTTTATAGCTCCTGTGCCCAAGTCTTTCCTCTAGGTAGGTATATATAGAAGTCAGGTTCATACGGTAATACAGTGGAAGCAGGAGATATGCAATGACCAAAAAGCCCAGTACATTTCCCAAGACAAATTGAAAGTAACTAAAATTGGAGAGACCAACCGCTCCCGGTACAGAGATAAAGGTTACCCCTGATAATGCTGTTCCTATCATTCCAAATGCAACCATGTACCATTTGGAATTCTTGTTTGCAACGAAAAAAGTCGAGTTATCAGATGATTTCTTAGCTGTAAAATGAGATACGCTTAATAGTACGCCAAAGTAAACCACCAGGAATACGAGAAGAGTTATAGGAGACATGTTGTTATAATTAAAGTTAGATTGTTAGCATGTTAAATTAATGCTTCGTGAGATGTTGATGGTTTTCTATTGCCTTACGTACATTTCCAAATTCCTCAATCAAAGCCGTTGCAGTTTCTTCATCCACTCCTGTTTCATCCATCACCATCCGTACACCACGGCCTACCAATTTATGATTAGACAGTTGCATATCCACCATTTTATTACCTTTTACACGACCTAATTGTATCATTACAGATGTGCTGATCATATTTAAAACCAATTTTTGCGCTGTACCAGCTTTCATTCGTGTAGATCCCGTTACAAATTCAGGTCCTACAATTACTTCCACAGGAAATTGTGCCTCTTTGGCTATAGAAGAATTACTATTACAAACAATACAACCCGTTGCCACTCCACTTTCATTCGCTTTCCGAAGTCCTCCTAGTACATAAGGCGTCGTACCCGACGCTGCAATACCAATCACTACATCATTTGAATTAATCGCAAACTCTTCCAGATCTTTCCATGCACGTTCCATATCATCTTCAGCAAATTCAACTGCTTTACGGATTGCAACATCTCCACCTGCTATCAGTCCGATCACCCAATCAAATGGCACTCCGTATGTCGGAGGACACTCCGATGCATCCAATATCCCTAATCGGCCGCTCGTACCTGCACCTATATAAAACAACCTTCCTCCCGATTTCATTTTCTCAACCACAAGGTTTACCAAAGGCTCTATCTGAGGAATCGACTTTTCAACCACCAACGGAACCGTTTTGTCCTCCTGATTTATATTCGTCAATAACTCAAGAACAGACATCTTGTCCAAATCTTGGTAGTTCGAATCTTTCTCTGTCGTATCTATCATGTTATTAGAGATTCTGATTACCGTAGTAGGTAACATTTCGTAAATATGCAAAATAATTATAAAACACGTAAAAACACGCGAAACCATTCTACAACTTTTCCAATAGTACGAAATTATAATTTTTTACCTTAATTCACATATTAATTCGTCAAGATGCTTATATAGCTTATCTTTTCTTCTCCGAGCGGCACCGAAGTGAATAAGAATAATGCTTCCGTTTAATCCTTTTTGAGCCTCTAAGGCATATATTCGATTAATAATCACCTCCGTCGCTACATAACGGGATTGCATCACTTAGACCACTCTACCTTTGTTGCCTATTCAAAATCTGGATATAGGAGGTATTTTTTACGCATTTGCTTATAGATATCTAATTCCGGTTTCCACGAGGCCTTAATTTCCGCTTCGGATTTTCCTGCCAGAATCTGCTTACGCAATTCATCTGTACCAGCCAATTTATCAAAGAATTCTGCTCGTGTGAAGAATTTCGACTTATCAGGCATCTTATTATAGAAATCAAGCACGTACTTTAACGTGAATTGCTGACTATCTGCATCCAAACCTCTTAGATCCAAGCCATATAATTTTTTCCCTTTCCCTTCCACATGCTTTGCCATTCCAACCTTTTCTCCGGGCGTATAGGCGAAGTCACCATAAACCGGATCAGTATGCCCTACCACCTGAAAAGGCCAGTCCGTTCCTCTTCCTATAGATATATCAGTTCCTTCAAACAAGCAAAGTGACGCATACAACCGCACAGACAAATGGTTAGGCAGACTTGGCGACGGGATAACAGGCAGTTCATATAGGGAAGCATGTGTATAGTTTTCGATCGGAATGACTGTCAATTTGCATTGTTGCCCGTCCTCTAGCCATTTTTCACCATTAATCATCTTCGCCAGTTCGCCTACTGTCAGACCATGTACCATAGCAATTTTATGAAAGGAAACATTGGATTTAAATTTATCATCTTTACGCACCGGTCCTTCTACCTGATCGCCACAGGGATTAGGCCTATCCAATACGATCAACTCTTTATTGTGCCTTACACATAGCTCCATTACACGGTGCATGGAAGTGATATAGGTATAAAAGCGAGCGCCTACATCCTGCAGATCAAATATCATCACATCGATTGACTGGACAATAGAGTCCTGCTTTTCATTTCCTCCATATAAGGTATACAATGGAAGTCCGGTTTTCGAGTCCACGTCGTTACTGACTTTTTCCCCCCGCTCTACATCACCTCTAAAGCCATGTTCAGGAGCAAAACCAAATCTCAAATCCACCTTTTCGCTCAATAACACATCAACCAAGTGCTGCTTTTCTGTCCCTACAATAGATGTCTGATTGCCCATAAGCCCAACTTTCTTCCCCGTTAGCAACGGTAAATAAATAGAAAGTTGATCCGCCGCTGGAACAATACTTTTCTGAACCGCACTCGTATCTTTTTGGGAAACCGTACCGAAAGCACCTTTAGACTGTCGTCTACCCTCACAGGAAACAAAGATCACAAAACCTAACAGTAATAATATAGAAATACTTGTATTCATAATTTCTGATATATATTAAGCTTATTCTATTAAATAAATAAAGGGGAACGCCTTTAAATACCTGGTTAAGAATAATCTAAAATAAAACAAATAATCAACGATTGTTGGAGTAAATATATGTATAATAGACGATGAGTTGACTTTGCCGTTGAAGAATCCTGCTGTATTAGAAGTTAGGCACAATGTACTTGAATTTTTGGCTTAAGGATTGCTATCTTTATAACTTATTATAAAAATATGTCGAAATCATGAAATTATTTAAAACCACAATTTTCTTTGCTGCCCTAATTTCTGGGCAAGTAGCTATGGCACAATTTAAGCAAGCGCCATTAGCTTATTCATACAACGCATTAGAGGGCGCCATAGACGCACAGACCATGGAAATCCACTATTCAAAACACGGTGCAGCTTATACCGCTAATCTCAATAAAGCAATAACGGGCACACCTTTGGAAAAAGAAAGCCTAACGGCTATTTTATCCAAGATTTCTACGAGCAGTCCAGCAGTAAGAAATAATGCCGGCGGTCATTATAACCACGAGCTTTTTTGGACAATACTAACTCCAGAAAAGAACACACAGCCATCCAAACATTTAGCTAAAGCGATTACTGAAACATTCGGTTCGTTGGATGCCTTGAAGGAACAAATAAGTAAAGCTGGAGCAGACAGATTTGGTTCGGGGTGGGCTTGGTTATCTGTAAGCAACGACGGCAAGCTGTTCGTTTCATCTACGCCAAACCAAGACAATCCACTAATGGATATAGTCGAAAATAAGGGAACACCAATCCTAGGTATAGATGTATGGGAACATGCTTATTACCTAAAATACCAAAACAAAAGACCGGATTACTTAAGTACAATATGGACAGTAATTAACTGGAAGGAAGTAAGCAAAAGATATGAAGAAGCACTGAAAAAATAAATATACTCTGAACAGAACAAAAGTCCCCAAAAAAATAAGGGACTTTTGTTTAGCAGGCCAGTTCAAAACTAGAGTAATTATTCCTAAATAATCTCCTACATAGAAAATAATTGGTGAAAACGGAAATTTTCAGTACCTTGACTCAAAATTTCCTTAAAATCAAAGGCTAGCAGATAAATTAGCCTGCAATTATTAACAGACGGATAATCCGCAATTATTAGAAATGAACCCTCGGACAACACTAATGCAAACTACCTTGGTAGGGACAACAAACCCTAGGTATCGTGCTTTTATCACAAAACTGAGGTTTTCAGATTTCGAAATGGATCAAGATCAAAAAACAACTGCTGATCTGATTATTGAACTATTTAGAACCTTGACAAGTAAATGGGTTGCGCCTGCATCCGACAGAAAGCCCCACAAAACAGTGTTATGTTGGATTACTTTCAAGACACTCTCAACGAAAACACTTAATTAAAACAGAAAACAAAAGATGATACTCGGAGCTATAAATTGGTTTAATAATGAAAAAGGCTTCGGCACGATACAAACAGCCTGCTCTGGAACGGTTTTTTTACATATCAATAGTTTCTACCGAAGACCCGTAGGCGAACTCAAAAGAAAGCAAATCGTTGCCTTTAAAAAAAAGACTACAACAGACCAGGGGGAATCACGGGCAGCAGGATGCAAACTTTTAGAAGCATCGGCAGACTTTGGGATTTTAATGACCTTATTAGACCAAAACACGATGGTCGATATTAAAGCAGTAAAAGGGACTAACGTTTCTCAACACGATGAAGAATATTATTGTCTTCTCAAACACGGAACCCTGCAACTTTTCAACGACAGACCCGAGAGAAGTTTTATAGATACCGTAATTCATTATTTTGACAAACAGTTGGAAGAAGCAAAATTTATACAATTTTGCACATATCTTGAACAAATAGCGATTCCTTTAATAAAAACAGACGACCGCGAAATGCTGGAGCAAACACTCTATTGCCATTTCTATGCAAACCTAACCGCCGGAATACTTTTTCAAGCCTGGAAACACCACGCTTTCCGATACATCGCTTACACAGAAGGCATGGATTATGAGATACCAGAGGAGATTATACTAGCACACCGCGATGAATTAGATGAATATGACTGGAACCGAATTCGATTATATAGCTACCGTTCTACTTTTTTTCCATTGGAATAATTAATACAGCTAATCACGAACAAGTAATACACATCTAAGTCTGGGGTTACGAACTTTCGCGCTGCTATTTATATTTTATCTTCAACCCTATTTGAAATTTAAATAAAATATCTTATTTTAGAGCTTAATCTCAATAACCACATACATTATGAACATGCCCCTTAAAGAACACGCCTTCAAGACCTCTGAAAACATGCAAGATGCGAGTTTTCACGGAAGAGTGCACTTGCCACCAACAATTCTTAAATTATTAGGAGCTTCATGAAAGATTGACATATCCGGATGAGCGTATTGGCTCCCCTTATCAAAAAACAATTGAACAAAACTCTTAACAGTTTTGATATACTAAAACAGAAATTTAATATATCTTTATTACATGATTGAGAACAAAAAAACGAAAAAATCTTTAATCACTAAATCAAAGCTACTAAACGCAGTAGAAAAAGTACTTACAGAAAAAGGCTTTACAGAGTTAAAGGTACTTCCGATATGTGAAGCTTCAAATGTAGATAAAAAATTAATCTACTTCCATTTTGGAGATCTAGAAGGATTGCTCACCGAATTCCTCCGAAGCAACGATTTTTGGTTATCAAAAACAGAAGTTCAGAAAGAGATGAACAAGGAAACGGTCAAAGATATCTTGACTCAACAATTCTCATCTATTTATGACAGCGATCTATTAAAACAGCTATTAATCTGGGAATTAAGTAAAGGTAATGAAACGTTGGAAAAAAATGCGCGGAACCGGGAAGACATCGAAAACAAAATGATCGATGATTTTATCAACCAACAGAATTTCAAAACAGATATCCCTCCACTATTAGCATTGATTGTAAGTGGGATTTATTACCTCACTATACATTCATCTATAAATGGAAGCACATTCTGTGGAATTGATATAAACAACGAAGCCGACAGAACACGTGTTCTTAACACGATTACAGGATTAATCGACCGGATAGAATAACACCCCTAGCGCATGCTAAAGACATGCACTACCGTCCAATTTATCAGCACATCGCGATATAATGTTCTTTTACCTTGGACGTTAGTTACTTCTCGTTTCATCCTTAAACTTAATTAAAGTTTTCAACTTCTGCTTTTAATTTTTTAGACAGTGCTTTTACAACCAAATCGTAACTGTGATCAATCAATTTTTTCAAGAATTTATCCTCTAGTTCGCGGTTCGCATATACTGTATTCCAATGCTTTTTATTCATATGAAACCCCGGCACAACAGTCTGCCCATATTGCTGCCGCAGTTCAATAGCATATCCGGGATCACATTTGACATTAAAAGACAAGTGATCGGTTTGATCAAGCCCTACCAATAAAAACACTTTTCCTACAACTTTGAATACTAGCGTATCTGGTCCAAAGGGCAACTCTTCGGTCACTCCTTTTTTTTCTAGACAATATTGATAAAGCTCTTCTATGTGCATAGTACTTGATCTAATATACCACCAATTTAGCAATAAAATGCGACAAAAAACAAATCACCAATCACTAGTTACTCGTTACCAATAAAGCGGCAAGTTCATTCTGGATCTCCAGTCCTTTATCTTCGTTATACCATCGCTGTAAGGCTTCTTTTTTTTCATCGAAAGATTTCCCTTCAGATTTCATCGACTGAAAAAGCACATTCGCTTTTTGGGGTCTCGGGCCCCAAATGGCTAAATCTTCGTTTGCCGCATTTCGGATCACAAGCTTTGGAATAGACTTACCTCCATTTGTCAAATAATCATCAATCAATAATGGTGGAGAATCCCGCAGTTGGAGATTCAACTGTATATGTGGATTATCCTTTACCATGTTATAAATCTGAGGAACAGAATGCGCGGCATCACCGCACCAGGGCTCTGTAATCAAAATCCAGTGCTGTGGCCGTTGAATAGCATGAATAATAGATTGCGTATGTGCATTTGCCTCAAATTTTTTCAACCAACGGTTCATTCTTGACCAGTTCAACTTCGTATAGCTTAAGTATTCAGAATCTGCATAGATAGGATGATCCGTCGATTTTGTCAATATAGCCTCAAAGTAAGTAAGGTATTCTTCAAATGTCATTATCTCAATTTTGACACAAACTTAGATAAAATGCTTAGCATTCACGAACCGAACATAGTGAGTTCATTCATGCCATTAAAAATAAATATAAATGAATAATACCCAATAGAAAACACATAATTCGTAATTTGCCGTTCGGTACAATTAATCGCGTTTCGCTATAAAGGCAAATTTTCGATCCCTGCCTACCGGCAGGCAGGTCTCCTCATCCGTTGAAAACTTATTTATAGAGGAAACCATCATGGTTTTATTCAAATCACACAAGAGAATAAATAAACCGAGCTTGCGAACTCTTGAACACATATAAAACAAACACTGGTGAAAAACCTAAAGCTTCATCACCTTTAAAGGACAATTTATTGAGATGAAAAATAGAGAATCCCCCCGAAGTAAAAATCATGAAAATGTTGCAATTCATTTAACACTATTTAATACTTCTCCTTCTATCTTTGGAAAGATATTCAATCAATTTAATGAAAAGAATTTTAGTATTTTCCATATTTCTGTTCTTAGGGCACTTTGCCATAAGTCAAGTGTCTATGTCAGGAATGATCGCCGATCAAGCTGACAATGGTCCTTTAACCAATGCTTCAGTCGTGCTGTTAGATCAGGACTCAATCATGAAGTACTTCGTACGGGCAGATGAAAACGGAAAGTTCCAAATAAAGACCGTAGCACCCGGATCGTATTTGCTCCTGGTCTCTTATCCTAAATTTGAAGTCTATTCTCAAAAAATAGAGGTAGAAAATAAAGATCTTAATCTGGAGAGCATCAAGATAAACTCTCAAATCAACCTTATTGAAGAGGTAATCATTAAACAGAAATTACCTATCACCATCAAAGGCGATACTATTGAATACGATGCTGGGAGTTTTGAGACAGAAAAAAACGCCAAGCTAGAAGATTTACTACGAAGGTTACCTGGGCTCACCGTATCTGGAGATGGTGCCATTACAGCACAAGGTAAGTCTGTTTCTAAAGTCTTGATTGATGGAGAAGAATTCTTTGGATATGACCCTAAGATCGCTATTAGAAACATCAGAGCAGATGCCGTGGACAAAGTACAGGTCTATGAGCGCAAATCAGAACAGGCCGAACTTACAGGTGTTGACGATGGTGTACGATTGCAAACGGTAAATGTAGTACTGAAAGAAGAAGCCAGAAACGGGATATTTGGAAATATAGAGGGACTATATGGCACGCGTGACCTCTATACAGCAAACCTATTTGCAGCAAAATTCAATCAAACAGAGCGAATAGGAATAACAGGCAACATCAATAACATGGGATCTTCAGGACGCGAGGGCTCTATTCGGATGAATAGTCAAATTACAGGCGCCCCATATTCTACCTCATTCGGCACGAATTACGAAAACAGGTTATTCAAAAAAAGATTACACGTAAATGCCAATTACAACTTGAATAACAACGGTAATAGAAATGAATCCGAAAATTACCGCAAAGAGCTGGTCACGGGCAATGTTCTTGAAACAGTAAGTAGATCCGCTTCCAAATCCGACAATCAGTCCAATGGCCTGCGTTCACAGTTTAAATTCCGAATTGATTCTTCTCAAAGCCTTGACGTATATCTTAACGCCAACCTATCAAAACGAGAGAGTCAGAATTCGCAAACAAATGAAGTATCCAATGAAGATCTCTCCCTTGCCAGATATGATGACAACAGAAACGAATCAAATAGTACTTCCAGTTCAAACGACATTCGGATCAACTACCGCAAAAGATTGAACAAGAAAGGGCAATCCCTTAATTTACACCTGAATAACAGCCACAATCAATCCGACACAGAAAATAAAGTAGCTAATCACTCTCACTTTTACGCTAAAGATAGCACGGCTATCCTCAATCAAAATCGCTTTGGAGATAATACCTCCAATAACTTCTCGGCTGAATTGAATTTCAACAATAGATTATCTGATCAACTCAATTATTCAATAGGATACAATTTCGCGAATTCGTACGGCAAGAATTTATTAAACGCATACAACAGTGATGATTTAAACACATTCGAACAATTGGACTCCACCTATTCTCAAAATCAGACCGATGCCTATACAAACCAAGGTTTAAATCTCAACCTTAATTACAATTTTAATAACCTACATATCAACGTGACGAATAAAACATTCTATAAAGATCAAAAATTAGAAGACAGCTACCGCAATATCGATCTGAATAGAAATTTTTGGGATAACAATTTGAATATGGATTTGAATTATAAGATCTCTAACGCCAAAAACATAAGGTTATCCTACCAAAATTCAAATATTATACCAAGCTTCGGACAACTACAACCTTTGCAGCCACAAGACAATCAATATGATGTACAACTGGGAAATCCTGATCTAAAAAAATCCATTAATAATTCAATCCGGGCAAACTACAATCAAATAAGCCTAATGAAAGGCACAAGTATGAATCTTAATGGAAATGTATCTTTCATAACAAACCCCATTGTTAATCAACGTATTGTAAACGAAGAAACAACAAAATCAACAAACACCTTTGTCAATATTGACAATAAATCAAATTGGAATGCAAACTTAAATGCAAACTACAACAGTCCTCTCTTCCAAAAACAGCTACAGTTTAACCAATTTGCAGGGATTAGTTACAGTAATGGCTACAGCTACATTAATAACGAGTTGAATAATTCACAAAGCACAAATGGTAATATTGGACTGGGGTTAAACGAACAAAATTCAAAAGGGTTTGATTTCAATATCGACTTCCGCGTAGGTTTAAATAATCAAAACAATTCTATCCGCCGCGAATACAACTATACCAATTTTACAGGAGGAAGTAGTGGTCATATCAAATATTTCCTTCCGAAAAAATTCAACATCTTGGTAAATGCAACCTATTCGTATACCGGCCCAACCAAATTATATACTAGAGATATTCATCAATTCTATACGAATATTGAATTGGGCAAGACATTATTAAAGAACGAAAGTCTTGTAGCTAGTGTAAAGGTATTTGACGTGTTTAACACATTCAACAATGTAAACAGATCAGTATCAGAGAACTCCTACTCTGAATCTTCTCAACTTGTATTGACACAATATGTGCTGTTTGGATTGAAATGGGATTTTAACAAAAATTTAGGTAAAAAAAATGACTAGGATATTATTCATACTATTGGCCTTATTCATTATCCATGATGATACACAGGCACAGTACGCATACTTCGCTACGCAAGGCAAAATATCGTTTGAAAAGATTACGTATACCAGAGCACGGATGCGGGATCTAATGGCAAACATGGATACCGACAATACAGGAAGAAGGCAAGGCGTAGGAGGCATGCGCATGGGCGGAAATCTTGATAATATACCAGAGTCTTCTACACAATACTTTGAACTTACCTTTGATGAAAAGCAAAGCTTGATGATGCCAGTCGAAGATAACAGTACCCAAACCGGAGGCGGACCGTCAGGAAGAGTGACGACGGGCTTTTCTGGTGGGAGATCACCAGGAGGCAATCGCGGACAAGGGAACAACAGGATGACCATGACCATGCGACGGGCAGGAGGAAATAATAAAGTCCTCTATCAAAACTTGAAAGATCAGACAGCTGAGATACAGGTTGAAATTGATGAAAAGTATATCCTTAGCGATTCGCTGTCGCCCATTACCTGGCGCTTTACGGATGAATACCGTACCATTGCGGGCTACGAATGTCGACGGGTGAATGGTGCGACTCCAGATTCCTTGTATCTCATCGCTTATTATACAGATCAAATTCCGGTATCCGCCGGCCCGGCTCTAAGTCATGGTCTTCCGGGGATGATTATGGGATTAGTAATCCCTGAAATGCACATTCATTATTGGGCAACGAAAATAACCTATTCTAACGACCCCGTGCCGACAAACTGGAAGGAGAAGAAAATAAAAAGTATGACTTTACCCGAGTTTTCAGATAGCTTCGGGCGTTTTTTTTCACGTGGAAGAGAAGATAACAATACATCCAACAAAAGATTGATATTAGAACAGCTCATATATTAACCGGATTCCAGGCTAAAGAAATGACAGTTTGTCACAAAAACATGTCACACTTCCGACAATATGGATCCTATTTTCGTGTATAAAGCGTTTTTTACTTCTTGGCATAAGGGTTGTTATATACGAAACAACTATTTAAATTAAGTAAAAAACAAAATACAAGATATGTCAAAAATTATAGGAATCGACTTAGGTACTACCAATTCATGTGTTGCTGTAATGGAAGGTAACGAACCGGTAGTTATTGCCAACAACGAAGGTAAACGCACTACACCTTCTATTGTTGCGTTTGTAGATGGTGGCGAGCGAAAAGTTGGCGATCCAGCTAAGCGTCAAGCTATTACAAACCCACACAAGACTATATATTCCATCAAACGTTTCATGGGAACTTCTTTTAACGAAGCACAAAAAGAAATTTCTCATATTCCATATAATGTTGTTAAAGGTGACAACAATACTCCCCGCGTAGAAATCGATGACCGGAAATATACACCGCAAGAAATATCTGCAATGATACTTCAGAAAATGAAAAAAACTGCGGAGGATTATTTAGGTCAGGAGGTAAGCCGTGCGGTAATCACAGTACCGGCATACTTCAATGATGCACAACGTCAAGCGACTAAAGAAGCAGGCGAAATTGCTGGTCTTAAAGTAGAACGTATTATCAATGAGCCTACGGCAGCGGCCTTAGCTTATGGTCTTGATAAGGCAAACAAAGACATGAAAATTGTCGTATTTGACTGTGGTGGTGGTACACACGATGTATCCGTACTAGAATTGGGCGACGGTGTGTTCGAAGTAAAGTCAACTGATGGTGATACGCACTTAGGTGGTGATGATTTTGACAATGTAATCATCAACTGGTTAGCTGAAGAATTTTCAAACGAAAACAATGGTTTCGATTTGAAAAAAGATGCAATGGCTTTACAACGTTTGAAAGAAGCTGCTGAGAAAGCAAAAATTGAGTTATCAAGCACATCTTCTACGGAAATAAATCTGCCATATATTACCGCTGATGCTACTGGTCCTAAACATTTAGTACGTACATTATCACGTGCTAAATTTGAAAACTTAGCAGCAGATTTAATCAAACGCACGATCGACCCTTGCCGTACAGCATTGAAAAATGCAGGCTACAGCACTTCAGATATCGACGAAATCATTTTGGTAGGTGGATCTACCCGTATTCCTGCAATCGTAGATGCGGTTAAGGCTTTCTTCGGAAAAGAGCCTTCAAAAGGCGTTAACCCTGATGAAGTCGTTGCTTTGGGTGCAGCCATCCAAGGTGGTGTATTGACAGGTGAAGTAAAAGACGTATTGCTATTAGATGTCACTCCTCTTTCATTGGGTATTGAGACTATGGGTGGTGTAATGACAAAATTGATCGAAGCGAATACCACTATTCCAACTAAAAAATCGGAAACATTCTCTACGGCATCTGACAATCAACCATCAGTAGAAATTCACGTATTGCAAGGTGAACGCCCTATGGCTTCTCAGAACCGTACATTGGGACGTTTTCAATTAACAGATATCCCTCCGGCTCCTCGTGGTATCCCACAAATTGAAGTTATTTTCGATATTGACGCCAACGGTATTATCAAAGTATCTGCTAAAGATAAAGCAACAGGAAAAGAACAGAATATCCGTATTGAAGCATCTTCTGGCTTATCCGAAGAAGATATCCAAAAAATGAAACAAGAGGCGGAAGCTAACGCAGAGGCAGATAAAAAAATCAAAGAAGAAGCAGATAAAATCAATGCTGCCGATGCTTTAATCTTCTCGACAGAGAAACAGTTGAAAGAGTACGGCGACAAAATTTCTGCTGATAAAAAAGCGCCTATCGATGCAGGTTTAGAGAAATTAAAAACAGCTTATGCCGCTAGAAACTTCGCTGACATTGATACAGCTTCGGCTGAATTGCAAAATGCATGGAATGCAGCTTCAGAAGAAATGTATGCTGCTTCTCAAGGAGGATCACAACCGCAAGGTGATGAAGCTAACACTGGTGATGAAGTCAATCAAGCTGGAACAGATGATGTGCAAGATGTAGATTTCGAAGAAGTGAAGTAATTCACTTCTTCTCCATACAAAAAGAAAGCCCGAAGAGAAAATCTTCGGGCTTTCTTTTTGTATAACTATTACCTACTAAATCGTAAACAAGAAGTTTAAAGATATAGCTGTAGAGTCACTTTGCGCATACATTACAATAGCTTTGAAACTTAGTTCCTCGCCATGATTGTCTATAAAAACAATGGAACTAAAATCATTGTAAAAATTCAATAATTCGTTACCAAAAAACTCCTGATCTAGTACGACTATCACCCAAGCGAGGAAAACAACAGTTCCTATTCGCCGAAAGGTTCTAAGCAAAAAATTGATATAGCACATGGTTGTAGATTTTAGAAGTTTATAGTATATAAAATTAAATCAAAATCATTAATTATCAACCATATAGTTTTTAAAATATTTGTTACAAAGCGGAAACAGATACAGATTTATAAGTCGCTATCTTCCAGTTCAAATAATTCCTCTATAGATTTTTCCAAAATTCTAGATATTTTAAGGGATAATACGGTAGAAGGAACATATTTACCTGCCTCCAATGCATTGATGGTTTGCCGGCTTACATTGACTAGATTGGCCAACTCCTCTTGGGAATACCCTTTAATGACACGATTAATCTTAATATTATTCTTCATAGCGTCTCCGTCTGTTTAATTTTAAAAGGTTTACATAGAAAATAGTTAAATAGGCTATGATCAATAAATGAGGAAGAAAATAATAAAAGGAGATAAATACCAAACCATACACGAACAAGGTTATTGCTAGAGTATATGCGATCATTAAAATAATAGACCAGGACCAGGCATACAAGCGAATGGAATTTATCATCTCATCCTCTACCTTATACTTAGTAAAGGCAATGCATGCCAATCCAAGCAATGATAAAAACAACTGTATAGTCAGTCCCATATCATACGGTTCCGTAATCGAGAAGTAATCAACTCTTCCACTCATAGGGTAGTCCATTATAAAAGCAAAAGTTTTTATAAAATAAAAATCAAACCCTTCTGCGGAAAATCGAGTATGGATATTCACCAAAATAGACAATAGCACTAATCCGAAACCTATCCAACGGAAATAGCGGGGTAATAGCAGAATCTTTTTCATAACGTTAAATTTCATTTTGTTTACGATAGCATAAATGTAAAACAAACATTACATATTGACAAGTATATTTTACTAAATATAAAATATACTTGTCAAAAAAAATGACACCCCAACAAAAAAGCACGAGTTAAAAACGAGGTCACTGAAAAAGCCTTAACATTTTAATGAGTCTTAAAGAAATGACTGAGTATGGGTCTAACCTATCTCGGTCATTTTTATTTTAAGTATTTTCAGAAGTTCGTTTTTTTAATGTCCCTGATAGAATTTTAAGTGACCAATAGCGACTATTTGGGTTTTTAGTGTCCAATCGTGGTTATTTTCGAGGTAATAGTCCTCCTTTTTAGATCAATTTCAGGATTCTTTTTAAGTTTACAGTAAAGATTGCCATTGCACCTTGCATTTCCATATTCTGGATGCCGTATGAGTCTGCTCTTCCATAACCATGAACATTTTTGAGCTCACTATTCTTTGCTTCAATTTTATATCTTTCCTTAGATTTGTTTCGATAATATTCTGATTCTTGGAAAGCCATCTGTTCTTTGTGAAGTTCAGATTTTATGGAGACCGAATAGCTCTTGGTTTTAGAACCTGGCTTGTAACAGCCTTCTCTTAGTGGGCATCCCTTACATTTCTCAACATCAAAGTAATACGTCTCAGTTTGATTTGTAGCTTGGCCCTTTTTCCCTTGACGAGCTTTCCTGATTGCCAAATGTCCTGCTGGACAGACAAACATCCCTGCGTCTTTATTATAGTGAAACCGATTTCCTTCTTTCCTGCATCCTTGGCTGACTGCCGGATTCAATTTAGCTACGATATCAATATTCTGCTCTTTTGCCAACTGAAGGTTGTCTTTTCCAGAATATGCAGCATCGCCTATGATCGTGTCCACTTCCATTCCATTCTGTTGGCTGATCTCCAATAAACGCGGCAGCTCCGGACCGTCGCCTTTTTCGCCCGTCGTAACGACCGCTGCCGTGATAATGCGCTCCTCGGTCATCGCCAGATGTGTTTTGTAGCCAAAGAAACTACTGTCTACGGATTTATAGCCAAGCCTGGCCTCATCATCTTTGGAAACCAGGTAGTATTCTTTCGTGTCCTCAAGGGTTTCCTTTAAAAGGTTCAGCTTTTCTTTTACAGCCGGTATTTCACTGATAGCCTGATCCTGCTCAAGGACCCTCTGTAATTCCTTGCAATAGGTAAGCTCTTGATCGAGATCGTGGGATTCGTTCTTTTGGGGCAGATTCTCCCTGTATTCCCCATCAATCTGATAGATCACTTTTCTTAATAGCTTGGAACGTTCCTTAAGAACTTCCAATGCTGTATAGGGGTTCGATCTGGAATGGGTATGGGTGGCATCTACGATGATGGACTTTGATTTAATAATTCCTTTCTCCAAAGCAATTGATACGGTCTTGTTGATCAACAGGTTCAAAAGATCCATGTCCTTTAACCTTAGCTTGCGGAACTTGGTGAGGGAACTGGAATTGATCACATCCTCCTCGGGGGGCATTTCAAGAAAGTATTTAAACGACATATCATATCTGGAACGCTCAACAACATCTACATCCGAAACGGTATAGATGGTCTTTAACAGAAGGTACTTGAACATCTTGATGGGGCTCTCCGCAGTACGACCATTAGTGCTGCAATACTTCTCCAAAAGCTCGTCATAGATAAAACTGAAATCGATAAGATCGTTGATTTTTCGAAGCAGGTTGTCTTTTGGAACAATGATATCGTACAATCCTAAATAGGAACTGAATTGTATTTTTTGTTGAGTAGAAAGCATCCTGAAGTCCGTTAAAGCCGACTTTAAGATACGAAAAAAGGAGCAGAAAACTATTGCTCTCTACTCCTTTTCTTCACTTTTTCTAAAAGGACACTTTTTCAGTGACCTCGTTAAAAACCCGTGCTTCTTTCCTTTTTATAACAAACTGTATCCTAAAATAATTTCTCCGGATAAGTTCCGTTTTCTATTAATGTTGAAATCGACTCCTGTACAATAGGCTTATCTTCCTTATATGTCACACCAAACCATTTGGCAGATGTAGGTATCACTTTGAAGTCTGCTAAGCCCTGTCTTACCATATAATCCGGAACAGAAGGGATAAAGAATTCGGCTTTCAAATTTTCACTATTTTCTTCCACAAACTTCGGAAACATATCCAGTGCCACGTCAAATACCTTAGGCGTAAATCCCCAGAAATTCATAGACACACGTGCATCTGCATCCAGGTCATACTGTACACCATCCTCTTCGTAGACAATTTTTTTATGACCTGCTGTTTCATCATCTACATAATAAATATTTGTTCTTTCTGTCACAGAGGCCATATTACCGTCAGAAGTTACTTCGCATACACCGCGCGATACGTAACCGTAATCTGACATCGTATTACCCACTTTAAAGCCCATTAGTGACATGTGTGTATCGGAAACTTCGGTAGTGAGGAACTGACCCATTTTTTGAAATGCATCCGTACCATAAAAGTCATCGGCATTAATCACACAAAAAGGCTCATGAATAATATCTTTCGCGCTCATCACCGCATGAGCAGTACCCCAAGGTTTTTCACGCACAATATCTCGGTCTACACCGAATTTACGCAGATCAAAATCTTGAAATGCATAATCCACCTCTATTTTCCCCTTTAGCTTTTCGTCAAATTTTTCGCGCATTATTGCTTCGAATTCCTTACGGATGATAAAGACTACTTTGCCAAACCCTGCATTTATAGCATCATAGATAGAATAATCAATAATAGTCTCACCATGAGGGCCAAAACTATCAACTTGTTTTAAAGAACCGTATCTGCTTGCCATTCCTGCAGCAAGTACCAATAAAGTGGGTTTACTCATTTTAAATTTATCGTGTTAATTCTTTTTATTTATCCTACAAAGATAAGATTTTGAGGCTATTTCTTTTTAAATATTGAATTTAATATCCCATTAGCAATTTTCCCCAGCAACTTGGCACCTTCTCGGGCAAGTGTCCGGCTTGCCTGTACCTGTAGCTCCGGCAATAAGTCCATGACGGTTCATCATCTTTAACGCTAAATTCACTTTGGCCTCAGTAATGACTTCTCTATTTAGCACCCCTGACCCAAGTTGTATAAAAGATCCCCTAGGACTATAAGAGGCATTAATTCTATCGATAAATATCTGACTCATAATGCAATTAATAAAATTTCAAGTCTTTTTCAAAAAAAACAGCTATATAAACTTCAACATATAATTTCGCAATAAACAAAAGTTTCAGCTATCGAATTTATAAATATTTAAAGAGATTATTGCAATATTTAACAAAGCAAGGTTTTCTGCATTAACAAATTATTAATTTATATAGATTTTATAAGAAGTTTTGTAATATTTATACCATATAATTAAAAAAAAGCTTGTCTTTCTGCGAAATAATTTTATTTTTGCCAAAGGTCAAACGCTTAAATTAGATGTATAATAAGGCATATAGAATAATATCAGCAAAGATTTGCTTCTTTATCTTCTTTACGAAGATGCTGATTTCTGCCACACCTATTTTTATTGACAATGTTGACAAAGGCACTATTCTTCAGGTAGTCATGCAATTAGAAATTGAAAATGCAAAGAGCAACAGCAATTCTAATAATGAAGACCTTCATGAAAATGGCCTGAAAGTATTCAAACCAGATGCAATAGATTTCTTGGCTTTCAATCCTACCATCGAAAGCCATAGCAAGAGTAAGACATATCTCCGTAACGAAAGGAGTATTATCTCTTATCATCCTGCTGTCCCCACACCGCCTCCTGACTGCTAAATTCATGCTTCGTATTTAAGATTCGTTTACTAATTCATGTAGTGAACTGTAGTCTGTTGTAATTTATTTAGTAAATTTTAAAAAATAATTTTATAAAAATTATGTTAGGAACTCGTATGTCTGCTTTTCTAAAATTATCGAAAAGAGACTTAAAATATGACTTGCCAGCGAGTATTGTAGTATTTTTGGTAGCCCTACCTCTTTGTTTGGGTATTGCAATGGCATCCGGCGCGCCATTATTTGCCGGAGTATTAACAGGAGTTATTGGGGGAATTGTAGTAGCATCTATCTCAGGTTCCCCGCTTAGTGTCAGCGGACCTGCCGCTGGATTAACTGTTATCGTATTAGGTGCTATCCAGGATCTAGGCGCTTATGAAACTTTCCTATTGGCCGTAATGATTGCCGGAGCTATTCAGCTGGTATTAGGTATTGTTAAAGCCGGAATGATAGGAAATTATTTTCCCTCAGCTGTAATATTAGGGATGCTAGCGGCAATTGGTATCACCATTATACTAAAACAATTACCCTTAGCAGTAGGTTTGTCCGAATCTCATGCTTTTGAAGTAGAAAACGGAGGTGGAATAGCCGCTTTCTCTGACACCATTTTTTCAGTAGTCAATTGGGGTGCTGCTACGATCTGTTTATTGTCATTAGCTATTCTGATATATTGGCCAACGATAAAAACGTTAAACAAGGTTCCGGCACCTTTGATTGTTGTACTCTTAGGTATAGGTCTGAGTGTAGCATTTCAAGGAAGCTCTTGGGGATTGAATCCAAATCATTTCGTATCTATCCCGGTAGTCTCTTCATTTACAGAATTTACAGGATTGTTTATTTTTCCTGATTTTACACAGATTTTAAATAAAGATGTTTGGGTAATAGCCTTCACAATTGCTATTATCGCAAGCTTAGAAACACTCCTAAGTATAGAAGCGGTAGATAAAATTGACCCTTTCAAACGCAATTCTCCAACTAATAGGGAATTGTTAGCACAAGGTATCGGAAACATGACAAGCGGTCTATTGGGAGGCTTACCGATGACTTCCGTAATCGTACGTTCATCGGCTAACGCTAACGCCGGAGGCAGAACCCGTCAATCTGCTATTTTTCATGGTATATGGCTACTGGCGGCATTAGTTGCTATTCCCTCCCTTATCAATTTAATCCCATTATCTTGTTTAGCAGCAATTCTATTGCACACCGGATATAAGTTAGCTAAGCCTGCTCTTTTCAAACAAATGTTTAGCAAAGGTTTAGACCAGTTTATCCCGTTTGCGGTTACCGTACTTGCAATTGTTGCTACAGATTTGCTAATGGGAGTGGGAATAGGAATTATCGTTGCAACATTCTATATCCTACGTGCCAATATGCAAAACGCATACAAATTCAACATTGAAGAAAGTGACCACAAAAACCAGGCGACATTGACATTAGCAGAGGAAGTATCATTCCTTAACAAAGTGCCTATCCAACAAAAGTTATACAGTCTTCCAAAATCTATAGACCGCGTGGTAATTGATGGACAAAACAGTAAATTTATAGACAAAGATGTTATTGAAGTAATCAAAGATTTTGAACAAAATGCCTTGAGTAAAGGGCTCGAAATCGAACTAAATGACGTAAATTATAAAAAAAAAGCATACCGAAAGAAACAAAACCTTCAAAAGGTAATTTAAAAAAATAAATGCTGTATCTTGGATAGCATTTACCTTATGCTATTCTAAATTTAAAAATATGGGAAATAACGAATTAGAATTAGGTTTTAAAAAAATATTAGATGGGAATAAAAACTGGGTGAACTTTGTTTCAAAAGATCAGTCCGGCCGTTTTCAACAACTAGCAAAAGGTCAAAGCCCAGAAATCCTATGGATTGGATGTGCGGACAGCCGCGTACCTGCCAACGAATTAACAGGAAATAAACCAGGGGAAGTATTCGTACACCGTAATATCGCAAATATGTGCGTACACTCGGATATGAGTATGTTATCCGTTTTGGATTACGCCGTTAATGTATTGAAAGTAAAACATGTAATCGTCGCTGGTCATTATGGCTGTGGTGGAGTTGCAGCGTCTTTAAGCCGCAAACAATATGGTATCATCGATAACTGGTTATGCCACATCAAAGATGTATATAGACTGCACGCCGCGGAGATCGATGCCATCGAAGATCCGGATAAGAAAACCGATAGGTTGGTGGAGTTAAATGTAAAGGAACAAGTGTTCAACCTATGTACCACTTCGATCGTACAGAACGCATGGAAAGATCGGGAAGATCTGGCTGTACATGGTATGGTCGTCAATATCGGTACTGGTGAGCTAATTAATTTGGATTATACATTTACAAGTAATGACGATTTAGGTGATGTCTTCGCTTACAAATAGGACAAAAAAAACTCCGACAAAAGTTTGTCGGAGTTTTTTTGCTTTGATGCTATCTTAAAATAGTTCCCTGCACAGTAACACCCTTGACATAAGGATCGGCATATTTACCAACGATCACAGCAAATTCCTCCCGGCTTACGGTCCTATTTTCATCAAATTCACCCTCAAACTTTAACTTGCTAGACCAGTCTTTTTGAATTTGTGCATCCATCTCCATTCCTCTGAAACTCACGAATCTGACCAAACTTAAAAGATCTTTCCAAGTCAGATACACACCTTCATTATCCATGAACCACAACTGACTTCTGGAATGCAATTGATTGAATATGGGTTTAATTTCTTCAAACTTCACACTATCTTTGGAGTCAAACACGTAATTATTTTCTTTTTTCTTTCCTGTCAATAGTCCTGCGAGATACATTTTTTCAATAGCGCGATAATGGACATGGGAAGTCGGAACGTCCTGAAGAGGCAACAGTCTAGCATCATAAGTAATCAACTCGGTTTGCAACTTGCGTGTATCGATCTTATCTGCTGTAGTTTTAAAAAATGCACAATATGCCGCTATTGCACCCACAGCCTGACCAAGTTGCGCACGCAGGGGAATACTTTCCGCATTCCGGGTAACCGGAATCAGATATTGTGTCGAAAACAGATTTTGATTTGCCTGGCTCAGTATATTATTCAAAGTATAGGAATATACAACACTATCCACCTCACCTACGGCAACAGTAGTACGTGATAGATCCCGCGAATGAGCATCTGCATGGGATATTCTTCCCGGCTTATAATAGTCCTCCACACCTTTCACCAACGACTTTAATTTTCCTTCTTCCGTGGCATCAATGATAGCACGTATAGTATATTTCTGCTTGTTTGATAAGATGACTTCCCAATCTTTTTTGTTCCGTAACACGGATTGTACCGACAACGCTTTCACTACGGTGAGATTAGGCTGCGTAGAAACAATCTTTTCCAACGCATTCATTGCTAGTCGTGGATTGATATCACGTTTTACCATTTGTGCTATAGAATCGTTAACCTCTTTACTCATCGCTATTTTCATTAACACATCCATCCAAACACCCCCGTCTAAATTAGCATTAGATAAAATGCTAGTAGCTGCTGTAGTAAGTGACGGCACCATTTGTTCCTGCTCCAATACCCAAAGTGTGGGAACGCTGGATTGTGCACTTTGCACAGCAGCCGTAAAGGCCTCAATATCCGAGCCATACACCAGTAAGATTGGTTTATCATTTTTTTGCGCCATTAATAGTACAGGACTAATAAGGCATATAAAAATATAAAGACGAAATTTCATTTGCACAGTATTTATTCCGAAAATACATAAAATTAATTGATACAACCATAAATAAGAGCATACTCATCAGGTCGAATCTGAGAAAAACAAAGAGATGAAAACTATTACTTGTGAAAAAAAGGAAAGTTATCTAAGTTTGCTACATGATAGAAGAAGAAAAATCATTAAATTTTATCGAAGAAATTATTGAAGAGGATCTTCGTAAGGGAACCTACGATGGACGAGTTCTGACACGTTTCCCTCCCGAACCTAATGGTTATCTTCATATTGGACATGCCAAATCAATTTGCTTAAATTTTGGTTTAGGGCAAAAATATAATGGATTGACTAACTTACGTTTTGACGACACTAATCCTGTTACAGAGGATGCCGAATATGTCGAAAGTATTAAACGTGATATCCAATGGCTTGGATTCCAATGGGCACAAGAACTATATACGTCCGATTATTTCGAAACATTGTACCAATATGCCGTAGACTTAATCAAAAAAGGATTAGCCTATGTGGATGACAGTACGGCGGAGGAAATCGCAGCTTCCAAAGGCACTCCTACGGAACCGGGTATCCCAACCCCATACCGTAGTCGTTCCGTTGAAGAAAACTTAATGCTCTTTCAACAGATGCGAGAAGGTAAATATAAGGATGGAGAAAAAGTATTACGTGCAAAAATAGATCTGGCCAACCCCAACATGCACCTTCGCGACCCTTTATTATACCGTATCAGACACGTGCGTCATCACCGTACCGGAGATAAATGGTGTATTTATCCAATGTATGACTTTGCACACGGACAATCGGATTCGATAGAAAAAATTACACATTCTATATGTACGCTGGAATTTATTCCACATCGCCCCTTATATGATTGGTGTATTGAGAAGTTAGAAATTTTCCCATCTAAACAATATGAGTTTGCCCGTTTAAACATGACATACACGGTTATGAGCAAGCGTAAATTGCTGCAATTGGTAAACGAAAAATTTGTTGAAAGCTGGGATGACCCTCGCATGCCTACAATCTCAGGGTTACGCCGAAGAGGGTACACTGCAGCAAGTATTCGTAATTTCTGTGATAAAATCGGTGTTCAGAAACGTGAAAACATGATCGATGTCAGTCTGCTGGAATTTTGCATTCGCGAAGATCTAAACAAAACGGCATGGCGTCGCATGGCTGTACTGGATCCCATCAAATTGGTGATTACAAATTATCCGGAAGGTCAGGTAGAAGAATTAACCGGTGAAAACAATCCAGAAGTTGAAGGAGGCGAAGGATCTCGTTGTATTCCTTTCACGAAAGAATTATGGATTGAGCGTGATGATTTCATGGAAGAACCGCCAAAGAAATTCTTCCGTCTGGGAGTAGGTTTATCCGTCAGGTTAAAACATGCCTATATCGTAGCGTGTCATGATTTTGTGAAAGATGCTAATGGAAAAGTTACCGAAGTACATTGTAACTACATCCCCAATTCCAAATCGGGGGAGGATACCTCAGGACTAAAAGTAAAAGGAACCATTCATTGGATATCGGTACCCCATGCAAGGGAGGCTGAGGTACGTCTTTATGATCGCTTATTCCATGATGAGAACCCGGCTGCCGCGGAAGATTTCAAATCTTCTATTAATCCAGACAGCTTACAAATCATTAGCAAAGCTTATATTGAACCTGATTTAGCTATAGCACAGGCAGGTAAAGGATATCAATTTATCCGTTTAGGATACTTTACACTAGACACTAAATCTTCTGCAGATCATTTAGTTTTTAACCGTACGGTAACACTAAAAGATTCCTGGGCGAAAGAAATCAAAAAAGGCTAATAGTTAAAAAACTAATGTCTATTTTATCATCCTGACAGTAGAAAGGATGATAAAATAGACACCTTTAACCTACCAAAAAATCCTTCGTTCAAGATAACGGCATTCGTTGCGTTCCCTACTGTTTTGGTTAGAATAATTTCTCTACTATTTTTTTTGTTGGTCCAGGATTACTCATGGTATAGAAATGTAATACAGGCGCACCAAATTTAATCAGCTCTTTACATTGTTCCACCATCCACTCCTCACCTACTTGCCTTACATCCGCATTAGTCTTACATTCGGACACCGCGTCACTTAGCTCTTCCGGAATATCCAAATGAAATACCTTTGGTAGCGTAATCAACTGCTTTTTGGTCGTCAATGGTTTAAGTCCCGGTATAATAGGAACATGAATACCATTCTCACGACATTTAGTTACAAACTCTATGTACTTCTCGACATTATAAAACATTTGGGTAACAATAAATTCCGCACCCATGTCTACTTTCTTCTTCAACCATTTGAAATCCGTATTGAAATTGGGTGCTTCAAAATGTTTTTCAGGGTAGCCTGCAACGCCGATACAAAAGTTTGTCTTTTCAGAAAGCTCAATATCTTCGTGCAGGTATTGACCACGGTTCATATCCGCCACCTGCTCTAATAAGTCGGTAGCATACGCGTGTCCACCTGGCGTAGGAATAAAATCCGAATCCCCTTTACGTGCATCACCACGAAGCACCAATACATTGTCTATTCCTAAGAAATTAAGATCAATAAGTGCATTTTCCGTTTCCTCTTTCGTAAATCCTCCACATATCAGATGCGGAACAGCGTCAACCTTATATTTACTCATGATCGCTGCACAGATAGCTACAGTACCCGGACGCTTGCGGTACGCAACTCGCTCGAGCAACCCATTATCATGTTGTTTATACAGGTAATCCTCGCGGTGATAGGTAACATCAATAAAAGGGGGGTTGAACTCCATAAGTTCATCCATTGTCTTGAAGATACTTTGAATACCCTGCCCCTTTGCAGGAGGCAACAATTCAAAAGAAAACAATGTTTTTCCTTTCGCATTTTTTATATGGTCTACTATCTTCATTTGATTTCTATTGTTTTAGGCTCAGAGAAAACGCACGGATACATGTTTCTTCAGCTTATCTTTCCCGACCGAAGACGAGTAGAATGCAGCACCTTGACCAAGTGTCAGGTTGCTAAGGCTTCAGTGGGTCTATTCCCTCTGCCTTTCTCTATAAGCGTTGCTAATATCGACAATAAGAAGTAAAAAGTCAAAATTATTTTACTCCCTATACAAATCCACCAGTCCTTCCGGTAATTCTACCTCGATGACTTCCTCTTCTGCATCTATTCCCAGGATCAGATCATCGGAAAGCGGAAACATCAATTCTTTGCCATCCATATTTACGGTAGCGATAAACTGTTGCGGCATTTCCTGTACAGCGGTAATCTCGCCCAATTCACCATGATGCTCATCTATGACTAAATAGCCTATCAGATCGGTGTACCGAAAATCATCCGGATCACGTACCGGCATCTTTTCATTTGGCAGGTAGACTTTCTTACGCAATAGCGGTTGGGCCTTGTCGATATGATCGATATCTTCAAACGTAGCGTAGGCGGTACTATTTTTTTGTAATTTCAATTCATCCACGAAGTACGGGATAAGTTTCTTGTTCTCCTCCACAAAGAGCACATCAAATTCCAAATCCATATAGTCTTCAAACTCAAAAAAGATCTGAACTTCACCCTTTAGACCTCTGGTCTTAGAGATATAACCGATATAAAAACTTTGATCTAGTGTCATATTGTCATATAAAAAAAGCCGGTTCCTAAGATCCGGCTTTCCTGAATACTTTGTGAAAGATTAACCTTCAGTTTCTTCTGTGTTCTCTGCACCTTCAGTTGCTTCTGGAGCTACTTCTTCTTCAGCAGGAACTTCTTCCGCTACAGGAGCATTTTTAGCTGCGATAGCAGCTGCTTTTTCTTCTTTTTTCTTAGCTTCAGCAGCTAGAGCAGCTTTTTTAGCTTCCTCTTTAGTTTGCGCTAAGCCTGATTTTTTACCGGCGATTTTAGCTTCGTTAGCTTCTGTCCAAGCAGTAAATTTTGCTTCAGCAGCAGCTTCGTCGAAAGCACCTTTTTTCACACCGCCTTGTAAGTGTTTTTTGTAAAGAACGCCTTTATCCGAAAGGATAGTACGAGCTGTGTCAGTAGGCTGTGCACCTTTATTCAACCAATCCAACGCTTTTTCGAAATCCAAAACGATAGTCGCTGGATTTGTGTTTGGATTGTAAGATCCTAAACGATCAATGAATTTACCATCACGTGGAGCACGTGCATCTGCTACTACTACGTGGTAAAAAGGACGTCCTTTTTTACCATGTCTTTGCAATCTGATTTTAGTTGCCATGTTTTAATTTTAATTTATGTATTCAACATATCCCCCGTACAGTATATAAGAGGGGACGCAAAGATAGTAATTATTTTTTAATAATATACATTTAAGAAATAAGGCCCTGTTTGGGCAAATCCATTTCCAGTATCAATCTCACGTTCCGTTCTTATGAAACTTGGAAAGCCGGCGGAGGTATACGAATAGCTAAATTTAGACCTGAGCACGTGGATCGTTTTGATATTTGGTGGAGTAGGTGGCAAATTCTCAACCGCAAAAGACATCGTTACAGAACTAGTCGGATTATTCTTTGACACAATATATCCCAAACCCTTGGGCAGAAAACCCAATTTTTTAAAAAGAGGGTACAAATGGCTCTGAGTATTATTATACTGATAATCTACAGTTTGCCTCGCATATCTTAAAAATACGCCTAATTTAATATAAACATTAGCCAATATAGCCGATTTGTGTATTTAGGTCGTTCTTCGAACTTTTCCCTTACTTTTGAGCGTTTATCAATAACGGAAATATACTTTGACTTCAGATTATTCATTAGTCTTAAATTTATTCATCCAACAAATTTAGGCCTAAATCAAACGATCTAAATTAACCTGTTAAAAAGAGTTTCGGCATTTCTTGTCTTAGTCCTTTAATAGATGTATTTTCAACACTCTAAACAATAGTGAATAATGGCTAAAATAGCTCCTCTAAAAATATTAAAAGCTTCTGCAGGCTCAGGTAAAACGTTCAGCCTTACGGTTCATTACCTGACCTTGTTGCTATCCAAAGAAAACAGCTATCGTGAAATATTAGCCGTCACCTTCACCAACAAGGCTACCGCTGAAATGAAAGAGCGCATCTTGGGTGTGCTTCAAGCGTTGGCTATGGGAGATGACAGCAAAAAAATCAACGATTACCGCAAGCTATTGCTAGCGCAATTCCCAGCATGTGATCAGGAAACTTTACAGGGAAAAGCATATCAGGTCTACAGAAAGATATTACACGACTACAGTCATTTCACCATTAGTACGATTGATGGCTTCTCCCAAAAAGTAATCCGCAGTTTCACCTATGAACTCAATCTAGATGCGGGTTACAAAATCGAAATGAATACAAACAAGGTAAAACAAGACCTGACCGTCATGCTCAATCAATTATTGGATGAGCGACCAGACTTGTTGGACTGGATTATCGCATACGCCGAAAAGAAAATCGCCAATAATGAGAATTGGAACTACCGCCAACAGCTCATGAAACTTGCCGGTTTGATTTTCTCGGAGAATTTTCAGGAATTCGATGGTTATTTGAATATTGCTGATGCCAAAGAAGTTTTTAATTTGCTCAACAAAGAAGTAGATGCAACAACGAAGACCTTCCTCGAAGCATTCAGCCAAGCAATAACAACTTTTAATACGATATTTAAAAATTCCGGTCTCGGAGCGGATGAGCTGAAAGGAAAATCCCGAAATAAACTCTTCTCTGCAAGTAAGACGAATCCCAATATTTCGAAATTATCACCTACAGAATTACAAAAAATATTTGATAAATTCTTGGGGCTGATAGACAATGAAGATGCCTTTACAGACCAAAACAAGGATGTGCGGTATGATATCATCCAACAGCTTACCCCCGTACTAAATAGCATCGCAGATCTGTATCGCTATTTTCCCAATTACCTCGCTTATCAAGCCGTACAGAATAATCTGTACTATTTAAGACTACTCAAAGAAATGAGTGACCTATTGGGTCAATGGAGAAAGGAAAACGGGTCACAATTAATTTCCGACTCACAAATATTATTGAGTAAGCTGGGACTAGATGAGCATAACGATCCGACTTTCATCTGGGAAAAAATAGGAAATCGGTACAATTATTTCCTTTTTGACGAATTTCAGGACACCTCACGTATCCAATGGAAAAATTATAGTCCGCTCCTGATCAATGCACTCGGAAATGCAACTGGAGAACTAAGCGAACACCTCATTGTAGGCGATGTGAAACAAAGCATTTACCGATGGAGAAATGGTGATTGGCGGATCCTGCTCCATCAAGCCGAACAACAGGTAGCGGATACGTTCCACCTCATGCCCGATCATCGAAACAGCTTTATTGAAAATGGAGCTTTAGAAACGAATTTTAGAAGTCTGCCCAATATCATCCGGCTAAATAACTACCTTTTCAAAACGATTCCGCATAAACTACAAGCTATACTGAACGAAAAGGTACTCGATAACCTAACTGCAGAAGGCAAAGAATGGTGGCGGGAATCGGGCAATGACAATATGCTTATCAATGCCTATGAAAACAGTCAGCAGCGCATTCCTGAAAGCAAACTAGCCGACACCTCAAAACCGGGATCTATAGACATTGTCTATTTTCCGGTGACTTCTGGTGCATGGAGAAGAAACCAGGTGGAAGAGACTTCAATCGAAACATTGTGTAAGCAAGTAGGCGAATGGATCGGAAATAAGCGATATAAAGCCAATCAAATCGGCATACTGGTACGTAGCAATGCACAGGCCCGGCTAGTGATTCAGCATTTGATGGATTTCAAGAACACACATGCGATAGACTTCGAGGTCATCTCCGGAGATGCACTTGCACTGATCTCCAATGACGCCATATTATTGTTGATTGAAACGCTCAAAGCCTTAGTGTACAATTCAGACAAGCATATTATACATCGTGCAAAAATAGCCTACCTGTATCACGTCATGCAACACAACGAAAGCTTTAACGATGCGATCTGGCTCGATTTTAAATCCAATGATATCCGGGACCTGAACACGGTTTTACCAGACGAACTGATTAACAACTGGGAAAACTGGCAAAAGCTACCGCTGGTACACTTAGTCGAGAAACTCATTGAGATTTACGATTTAACGGGCAGCGGAAACATCCACCTCCCTTATATCTTGGCCTTTAAAGACATTGTCACCTCCTTTTCCATCAACGGGGAGCGTGGTATTATCCAATTTTTAGACTTTTGGGAAGAAGATGGCAACCGTGCCGTTCTTCCTTCCAATGGAAAAGTAAATGCGATCGAGGTTACTACCATACATAAATCTAAAGGACTAGCTTACGATGTGGTCATGCTCCCTTTTTGTTCATGGGATCTGGACGGAATGACAAATGGTGACTTCTGGATACAGACCCACGACACACCTTTTGCGCAACTAGGGAAGGTACCCATTAAGTACAATGGACAAGTCGGAGGTTCCATCTTTTACAAACAGTACTTTGAAGAGATGCTCTTCAATTATATGGACGCATTGAACACCTTGTATGTGGCAACTACGCGGGCTGTCGAGCATCTCTATATCTCCGCTCCCTTATTCAAAGAGACGGTAGACAAGAAAACAGGAGAAATTATGGGTTTCGAAATCAAAAATGAGTACATCAGCGACTTAGTATATCAAGTATTGGATCATATCGAAGCACCTTTCCGAGTGGAAAACGGAGAAATCCACGTGCAACACCCTATTCCACAGGAGAGGGAGGAAACTATCTCTTCTGATTTCATTGCCTTAGATCACTACCCTGTTTCAAAGGAGCTGGAAAAAGCCTTGGAGAAATCATCGAAGCGCACCATTAACAATATCCTAATGCTTGAAAAAGCGTCTCAATATGGTATCTTGGCGCATGAGATTATGTCTGAAGTGGCAACCGAAAATGATGTAGATACATTGGTCGATAAGTATATTGAAGAAGGAGTCTTATCCATAGAAGAGCGCCCATTTCTTCTGAACGAGATACAGCAGATATGGCATCATCCCGAAATCAACAAATGGTTAGTGGGCAATTATAAAATATGGAATGAAGCAAGTATCATCACGGCAGACGGGGAGACAATACGCCCTGACAAGGTATTTACGAGTACCGAAGAAACGATTGTACTCGATTTTAAATTTACACAGGGCGATTATATCGGACATAAATCCCAAGTCGACAAATACACCAAGACATTACATGACCTCGGTTATAAAAATGTAAAAGGATATTTGTATTATGCCAAGTCCAATCAATTAGTTGAAGTAATCTAATTATGAACAAACCATTTTTACGACTAGTAGCCGAGGATATCAAGAATCGTTTTGGAAATGATTTACCGGAGATCGCCATCGTCTTCAATAATAAAAGACCGATCACGTATCTCAAAAAGCATCTTGCGGATGTCTACGGACAAGCCATTTGGTCTCCGCAGTTCTTTACCATACAAGAATTTTTCAGCCTTTCGACTTCGACGACTGAAGCATCGTCATTGAGTCAGTTTTTTTATCTGTACCAGCTGCATAACGAGCTATTGCAGCGTGAAGGGCATGAAATGGAAACATTGGAAGAATTTTATCCTATTGCAGAGATTATCCTCAGTGATTTCAGCCAACTAGATTATGATCTGGTTAATATCGACCACATTTATATGGAGCTCTATGATACGACCAAAATCGATCTGGAGTTCCAGCATTTCACGGTCGAACAGCAGCATTTTATCCGTCAGTTTTGGCAGTCGTTTTCCATTGCCGGGCATACCGGCATCCAACAGCGCTTTTTAAAACTGTGGAAAAGGTTACCTCTTCTGTACAAAGCCTTCAAAGAGAAATTACAGCAAGAAAAGCAATCCAATTACCCGACGATCTATCGCGATCTCGCAGAAGGAAGAGCCGAAAATCCACACGTTATCCAAGGTTTTAAACAGGTGCTATTTGTGGGGTTCAATGCGCTTAATAACGCCGAAGCCCTCTTGTTCAAGCAGTGGCAAGAAGCAGGAAAGGCCTTATTTTACTTTGATGCAGATGCTTATTACCTGGAAGACAAACAACAGGAAGCGGGGCTATTCATCCGCAGGAATATCTATCAAACCGGTCTGATTAATGCGTTAGGAGAGAGTCCTCACATTCTTGGCAGCAGAACTTCCGACGTACACTTATATGCTTCCACCGGAAAAGTAAGCCAAACCAAACTCTTACACGAGATTTTGAAACAAACGGAAAGTACCGACAAAACCTCGGCTATATTATTAGCCGACGAAAGTCTTCTGGTTCCACTATTGCAAAGTTTGCCCGATGCCACACCCAACATCACGACAGGTTACCCGTTAGTACAATCTCCCCTATTCGGCATATTGGATCTTTGGATGGATGTACATAAAGACATTTCTCACCTCAAAAAGGACAAAATTCCTTTTCAGGCAGTCGAAACGTTTATCAATCATCCTCTTACCAAGGTGTCCAGGAAGGAAAAACTACAGCTGCAGCAATACATTGCCGACAAACAGCTTTATGAGGTTGGGGTAGATGATTTGACGATCAAATCATCCGTACTCCCTAATTTCTTTAAACCGATTACAAAAAGTGATGAGGTAATACCCACCTTGATTGATTTGGTAGATCGTCTGCTTGCCTCCATTGCAGAGCAGGATCGCATCCGTCAAATTGAAAGCAACCTTTTGGTGGAAACTAAAAAAACCTTATATCAACTCAAATTGGGATTTGATAAAATTGAACCGCTCAGCATTTCCTTTCAAATCGGATTGATTAAGAAAGCGATAGCACCGGTTAATTCGGCGATAGAAGGTAATCCTCTTCAAGGACTACAGATTATGGGATTATTGGAAAGCCGCTGTCTGAATTTTGACAATGTCTATATTCTTGGGGCAAATGAAGGAATATTGCCGAAAACGTCTAATTCGCCTACTTTTCTCCCTAATGCGCTGCGGAGAGCTTATGGTTTACCGATTTTAGAAAACCAGGATGCGTTATCCGCCTACTTGTTTTACCGCCATTTTCAATACAGCGATCATATCCATGTTTTTTATAACAGTATAGTCGATGAGAACAGTACCGGAGAAGAAAGCCGGTTTATTAAACAATTGGAGTTTGAAAGTAAGTTCAATTTTATCAAGAAAACACAACAGCAATCTATTTTCTTTCCGTCACCTCCGACAGAAGTAACAATAGAAAAAAAGGGGAAGGTATGGGATAAAATGTATCATACCTTTATTGAAAGAGGTCGCAGAATATCTGCAACGGCATTAACAACGTATCTGCAATCTCCGTTACAATTTTTCTTAAAACATGTCGCCGAAATTAAAGAGCCTCCCTCCATTAGCCAAGAATTTGAAATGAACAAACTGGGGACGGTTATTCACGAGGTGATGGAAAAAATATTCTTACCTTTTAAAGACTTAAACGAATTTATCCCTACCCAGAGATTGAAAGACAATCTAGCGGATGTGGATGCATTAATTGTGCGCGAAATCGGAAATCAATATTTATCCGAATTCAAAGATTTGGACGATTTAAATAGCTTGCAACGCATCATGCACAAAATAGCGAGCGAATACGTGAAAATGTATCTGCAATATGATATTGAAAACTATAAAGCTTTTCGGATTATTGAATTAGAAAACGACAAAGATTATACCTTAGATTTCCCGATAAACATACAGGGGAAAGTAGAAACGGTAAATCTATACGGCATCATCGACCGTGTGGATGAAGTAATAACACACGATGACCAAATCAAAACCCGAATTGTTGATTATAAAACAGGAGGAGATAGCATTATTTTCAAAGAAATAGACAAGGTATTCGCTGCAAACACGGAAAATAAAGCCCTCGTACAGACCCTATTTTATTCCTACATATTTGAACAAGTAACAGGCCGGACAAATTTAGAACCACATCTGTACGTTGCACGGAAAATGCGGGAAGACGGAACACTATTTAGTGGGAAATTCGGCGTAATGGAAGGCGAGTATTTAATAGAGCAAAAGAAAAATTTCGTGGATTTTCTAAAAGCAACCCTGGAAGAGATCTTCAATGCTGAAATTCCTTTTCGACATAATCCTGATGTGCATATCTACGACAGCGATCCTTATACACTATTTTATCGCAATGCCGTGACACCACAAGCAGAAGGTAATGAAATAGGGTAGCTAAGCTACCCCATTATCCTTTTGTGTGCTTGGAAATAGCACGACTGGCTCTTTTTTTAGCCATCTCAATCTTATAATCAAGCCATTTATTTTTAAATATCTTACGCATAGTATCATCAAAATGACGTGTGATGAACAAGTTACGTGCACCTTTCAATTTCTCACTCACCGAATTCGCTAATGCCCTCACAGAAATAGAATACCCTTCTGTTTCGTACTGAATATAATGCCACCATCCAGCCGGCATATAAAGTGTATCTCCCGGGTAAATGACAGCCTCATAACCATCCAAATACCGTAACCCTGGATAATCTTGCTCACTGCTCTTCTTTGGATTAGCAATACTGTGAAAATTGTACGGCAATTTATACATCAGATCAGACTGCTCATTTGGAAATAACCAGATACGTTTTGCTCCCTGAAATTGTGAGATAAATACATGCGACATATCAATATCAAAATGATTACGCGTAGCGGATCCTTCTCCTCCAAAAAACATATAAGGAAGCCATTGCAACACTTTACCTCCTGTAACATCATTATATATAATATCCTTTTTGAGTTCAGGTCTGATTTTCATCAGATTGAACAAGAAAAGACGTAATTCGGTTGGTTCCCTACCTATCGTATCCAAATATTCCCCAAAACTCATTCGGCCTATCGGTGGACTCGCGGCATGATTCTGAGATTCTTCCTCTCGTCCATATACATCTATTTGTTCATTGCCCGCTATTTCCTTGAAATAGTCATAACTCCACTTTGCCCAACAAGGACTATCTTTGCTAATGAAATCCTTGATGATAACCGGTTGGCCTTTATTAAGATAATCTCTCACAAAGTCCTTTGGAGCCATTCCTGAGATACTATTAACTGGTTTTAATTTCAAAATATTCCCTTTTAGTACTTATACAAACATAAAAAAATATTTCTGCATCTTATTGTCCTTAAAGAAATCTCTTTAAGATTCGCCGTACATATTTTCGGCTGACAATATGTAGAAATATTTTAAAACTTTAAGTGACTGATATCACTTAATCACCATTATAATTAATAAGACCATAAATCTTGTTCGTAATCCATCAGCGTCTTTTTGATACGTTCGGATTCAAACAATCTGTCGATATCATCACGGATATAATCTTTAATCCGTAGGTCTTCTGTATTTGATTGCTTCACGATATAACTAGAGAATAACCTTTTAACAAACACATCATCATAGCTTAATCCCGTTGCATCGTTACGTCTATTCATCACTTCCTTATTCACGAATACATGGCGGGCATCTGGAAAATAAATCCAAAATGCAGGTGTTGGATCAACGGTCATCGCTAATGAACCGTTATCGACAGGAAAAGGGACTTCACTAGACAGAACTTCTGCTGTTTGAGCTCCTTCATTTGCTGGCGGAACAGCAAAAGGATCAAATGGATCATACCCTGCCCCTACAGCTCCATCACTATTTACCGGCAAGCCTACATTCGAGTCCATACCCGGGATATTTGGTGTGATTAGCGGAGCGATACCGATAATTCTCGGTTCAAAAACAGACCGTTGCTTATCAAAAATCCAATCCTCTTTAATACGAAACTTTATCACGTTCTCGCCGCTAAATGCCCTGCTTTCGTAGTGTGAACTAATCACTTCATTATTTTCATTATACTCTTCTACCAGTACACTATCTCCACCCAACCTAGCCATTACCTGATCTGCAGGTAATATGTTCCTAAAACTATCTCCATTGGGGTCATTTTCAGTGGGTGTCGGATCATAAGCTGTTAATTCACCAGCTTGTATCGCTTTCACAATAATATCCATGAGTCTAGATTTTGGTGAAGCAAAAGCCTGATTCAACTTCTCTCTCAGATCAATTTCCCGCCAGACCCGCTTACTAAAAGCTACATCCGTCTGTCTGATGGCAGCATAAGGAACAACCTTACGATTTTCGATATCAGTTTTCACGACATATCCATCCACAGGAGGATCGTCTGATACTTGAACCGGTTTCGTGCTATTCGATAAATTCCCTTGTTGAGCATATATACTCAACGAAAATCCTAAGACAGCTACTGATAATAATATCTTCTTCATAATAGCTCTTTTGTTTCGTATTAATTCGTTACCTGAAATGTAATCGCATCCAGGTTTTGTGCTACCCCATCGGGGCCAACACCTACAATATCGTAAATCATCACAACAGAACCCGATGTAACCCCACCTAACGCAGTTTTCATTGCTTCGGAGAATGAAGATCCGGAAGACTGATAAGGCCCTATTGGGTCTACCCGAGGTTTAGCAATATACATATTAAACTTCGTGATACTAAATTTAGCATCAAACTCAAAATTATCTAACGAAGCTGAAACCACATTTTGTCCCCTCAATTGCGCGGCAGATATACGTCCACCTGTTTTGCCCGCTAGACGTGCTGTCGGTTTAGGAATACGTTTCACACGAAACTTTGTGCTACCTAATTGTTGTGTCTTATCGCCTATTTTCGCAGAAACATCAATAGTAGCCTCACCTGTAGAAGATACACGCGCAGTATATTTACCCCCCGACCCAGAGATCGAAACATTCGAAGAACCTGAAACCAGCAAATTCTCTTTTGGAATACCTGGTGCCGATACCGAAATCGGGTTATTTACACCAATATACAATACGTTCATCGCATCCGGAGAGACGACAGCCGAAGGACGCGCAACCTGATAACTCATCGGTTCCGTTTCGTACGTCTTTACCGTTCCATCCGTTTGCTGAACACGAATAGTACCTTTCCAGTTAAACACACCCTCAGTAGAGGTATTAACGCTGTATATTCCTTGTCCTTCTGTAACAGGTAAAGTGCTTCCACCCACAGAAATCTGAGGCGAAGACTTGGAATCATAAGCTGTCAGAAAGACTTTCGCAGTATAAGGCTGCCCCTGTATTAAATACGATGTAGGCGCAACAGCTACCGCAGCAAATTTATCCAAGTTTACGACCGCCTGATCCATCTTCCCAAAAATATGCTTTACGACTGCAGATTCTGCGTTCTTTGCATCTGCATTTATTTTCTCTAAGGCTGTGATAGCTGCTGTCAATGGAATACCATCTCCGAAATTAGCTTGTTCCCACGATTTTTTAACGCCTCCACGAGGTGCAGGATTTTCCGCAGATAAAGTAAAGCTTACCTCATCATTTGTCAATTTTTTCAATTCTGCAGCAGTAGAATTGATCATATTTTTAAGCTCTTTTCCACGCCCTTGATTAATCATTAATCTTGGTGAAATAGAAGTACTGCTTCTGAACTTCACATCGCCTGTTTCCTCATTTATATCTCCCCCTTCAGTGGTTAATAACTGGCTATACTCTTTAAGTTTGTTGGTCAATTTACCAACCAAAGCCTGTGCTTGTTCGGCTTTCGTCAAAAGAGGTTGCGCACGCTCAGGATTCTCTTTCATTTTGGTTTCCCGAAAAGCGAGAAACATATTATCAATACCTGATTGCGTATTTTGTGTAGAGGTATTTAAACTATTACCAAGATTTCTAAACGCATCCAATATCGAATCACTTACATTTAATGCCACTAAGCCTAGCAACACTAAATATAGGATACTGATCATCCGTTGCCTTGGTGTCTCTTTTTGTCCTGCCATAATGTGTAATTTCCCTTATTCGCTTTCTAAATTAAACTACTACTTTATGAACGATTAACATTCATGGCAGACAACATATTGCCATATATCGCATTTAATGAGGCTAAATTTTTATTGAAGGTTCCCACTTGTTCCTTGAATTGTAACATATCCGCAGAAGACTCATTAAAGGTCTGTAAATCCGCAGCCGCACGCTCAAAAGCGTGACTCAATTGCGAAGCTCCTATTGAAGCGGCATTTAATTTATCCGTAAATTGATTGGTAGCCACAGCTGTATCAGCTACTTTAGAAATAGAAGCTACTTTATCCCCAAATGTACGCAGGCCATCTCCTAGATTACCGATCAAGTTCTCATCGATCTTAGCATCCTGCAACAGTCTATCCAACGCAATAGTATTACCCATCGCGACAGGCTGCGCTGTATTTGAAGACGTGCTTCTAGCTGGCAGCTCACCGCCAAAATCCTCATCCAACTCCGGATAAACGCGCGTCCAATCCACATCTTTCTCGGCAGACATGAATCCCATAATAAAGAATAAAAGGGCTTCTACCGCTAAACCGACACCGATCATCCACTCCCCACCTTTGAAATTCAATATTTTAAACATTAAACCGATAATAACTACTGTCGCACCCCAATTGATCAATGTATTGATACTAAAACCGAATTTCTTTTTCTTTGCCATTTTCTTCGTTAATAAAGTTTATAATTCTAAATAATGTTAGTAAGCTACTCCCGCATATTTTGTTACAGATCTAAAACCAATATATGATTTTGCAGTATCTTGATACTCGTATTGCCGCGCCGAATTCTGCAAGAAATATCCTACATCTTTCCAGGACCCCCCTCGTACTACTTTACGCTTCATGGTCTCATGGTCTGTTGGTTTCGCATGATAGGTATAAGTTGGGTTCATATCGTGCACAAAAGAGTATGCAGACTCATTATAACTTGATTGCGTCCATTCTGCCACATTACCAGCCATATTGTATAATCCAAAATCATTTGGAAAATATGCGTAAACCGGAGCGGTATAAGCCATACCATCATCAATATAATTTCCTCTTCCGGGTTTGAAATTGGCCATCAAACACCCCCTTGCATTACGTGCCGTCGGACCACCCCAAGGATATTGCATTCCAATCTTGCCACCTCTGGCAGCATATTCCCATTCAGCCTCTGATGGTAGTTGATAATCAAATCTCGGATTTTCTTTATACTTGGCTGCGACATTGTTAAACAGCTGGGTTCTCCAAGAGTTAAAAGCTTGTGCCTGCCTCCAAGTTACACCGACAACCGGATAATCGTCAAATGAAGGATGAGAGAAATAACCATTTACCATCGGTTCATTAGCCGCGTAACTAAAATCCGCCAGCCAAACCGTAGTATCCGGATACACTAACATCGTATCCCGCATGATAAAATCGGACCGCGTTTTATTAGGGTCTCTTTTACCGTCTACTGCCGCACGCAAATCGTACCATTCATAATGATATTTCAATAGGCGTACATCCAATTCATTCTTTCCAAAGATACGGTCTTCACCCTGATAGTACATACTCGAAAATCTTTCTTTCTGGCTCTGATCTTTGGTATTCCAAGGTGATTTTTTATACACTTTACCCCAATCGATATAACGTTCGCCATTGGCCCCCTGTATAAAGTATGTATCATCACCCAAAAAATTGTGGATAAGAATTGAATCACGAACCCAATACACAAACTGTCGGTATTCGCTATTGGAAATCTCCGTATCGTCCATATAAAAAGGTGCGATCGTAACCTGACGATTTTGAGCGGTTTGGGAGAACGTAATATCTTCATCAGACTGCCCCATGATAAATGTACCACCCGGAACCAACACCATTCCATAAGGAGTCCTGTTAGCCTTTAATTTTTCAAGCTTAACCCCCACTAGTTCGCCAGAATTACCTGGCCCTTTACAACTGATATTAACCATAGAGGTAAATACGAATAAAAGACCAAATATAATTTTATACTGTTTGTAATTCATAAAAATTCAATTCTAAGCTTAATGTACCATAATCCGTTCTCAAAAAGCATGTACAACTACAGGTTAATTGCTTACAACAAAGCACTCACAAAAAAAAACAAAAAAATGTGAATCTAACACTACATTTAACATCTTTTAACTTAAAAACTCTTGAATATAAAAAAAAGTAGTGACTTCACTACTTTTTTTCTAAAAGAATATACTTTAAAACGTCTTCAAGAACTTTCAAGGAACTTTTTTCTTTACTTATATTGCTCCTAATCATGCAAGTTTTATTTATTTACCTGCTTGATATATTGTTCGACTGCCATGGTCATACTCGGTGCCGCTGGTGTCGGCGCTGGAATATCAAGGATCAAACCACGCTCCAAAAGAGCCTGTTGTGTGCTCGCTCCAAAAGCAGCTATACGAGTATTATTCTGAACAAAGTCGGGGAAGTTTTCATATAAGGATTGTACACTCGAAGGACTAAAAAAGACGATCACATCATAGAAAACATCCTTCAGATCTGTAATATCCGTTATCACTGTACGGAATAATACCGCCGGCGTAAAATTGTAACCGTTTTCCTGCAACCACTTTTGCGTTTCTTCATTCGCAACGTCAGAACACGGGAACAAAAACTTTTCCTTACTATGTTTTTTCAACACTTCTTCCAGATCCTGTGCAGTTTGCTTACCGAAGAAAATCTTGCGCTTTCTATACTGAATATACTTTTGCAAGTATAGCGCGATAGCTTCGGATATACAGAAATATTTCATCTCTGCAGAAACTTCAAAACGCATTTCTTCACATACACGAAAGAAATGATCTACCGCATTTTTACTTGTAAATATTACAGCGGTATAATCTGCAAAATTGATCCGATCTTTACGAACATCCTTTGCTGATACACCTTCAACATGTATAAATCCACGGAAATCTAATTTCAAATTATACTTTTCTGCTAAAGTAAAGTATGGAGATTTGTCATTTTCGGGTTTGGATAAAGTTACTAAAATGCTCTTTACTTTTTTGGCTCTTGCTACATCAATCTGCATAAAATTCTTTTCTTTAATTACTTAGTGCTTTCACTAATATTAAAATCGGCGTGATTTCGAGACTGCAAAGATAAAGAATTAAATAAAAGATTGAAAACTTATGATTACCTAATAATCCCCAGGCCGTTCGTAAAAACCTATATAGAAACAGAATAGATACAATTATCGAAAACAAAATTAACAAAAAATTAAAGTAGGACTTCGGTAAAAACGTAACAAACAGCAATACGGGCATCAAAAAAAGCATACTATTAAAATACACTAAATAAAGTATAGTAATGTATTCCCGCACCATTCGTTCAATTTCAAAGATGAAAGCGATGATACGAATAATTAATATTTTAAGTCCAAAAAGTAAGGCAACGATGCCCGAAATTTTAAGAAAATTCACCGGATTAAGAGCATTTATATCATCAAATCGCGATTGATAAATCAATAAAAACAGTCCTAAAGACAAACTAAAAATCAGATACAAAAAAATATAAGGCCAAGAGGTCATTATATTATCTTCTTTACTAATTTGTTGAAGCTCCCGCTCGTTATAATATGATTCAATGATACGCTGAAAGTCTACAGGAAAGAAAAACCGAATCAACCCAATACCAAGAAACAACAATATCAATACGCCAATTATCCAATCGGGCCGTTGGACTTTATGGAATGCTGGAATAATATCAATCTGCTTTTCTTTGATTAACCGGTTCGAAAATGTAATCCATCCTATAAAATCATTACCTTTTACAATAAGATCATCTCGATATTTATCCACAAAATAATGTGCTCGATCGGGATTAATAAAAAGCAGGTCTACATAGGAAGAATCTACGCCTTGCTTAAATCCGGCATCCAACCGAACTGCTGTACCCTCATCTTGAAATAGGGTATCTTGATGTTGAGAGTAACCAAAGGGGATAGCGATGAACCATAAAAATATAGTCACCACATAATACCATTTTTTTATACGTTGCCGTTTCCTGCCTAGCGTATTCATTGCATCCAAACTTAGATAAAATGCTTTGTATTCACAAACCCACCGAAGCGTGCTCATGTACATCTTCTTCTTATCGTCTGCATTATTTAATCACCTGACGGTAAATATCCGGAAGATTACGACATTGACCATTGTAATCAAGACCATAACCGACGACAAATTCTTTATCAATCTCAAACCCCACATACATGATATTATCAAATTGATAGGCTAAGCAGGAAGGTTTTAAAAGTAACGTGCATACCGCAACACTATTCACCCCCAACCCTTCCAAAGCATCCATTGTATGCTTTAAGGATTTACCGGTATCCACTATATCCTCGACAAGGATAACATCTCTTCCACGTAAATCCATGCCCACACCGATCAATTCACTTATTTCTCCTTGATTGATTCCATTATAGGACGCAAGTTTAACAAAAGACATTTCACAAGGCACATGCACCTGCTTCATCAAGTCGGCCATAAACATAAAACACCCATTGAGCACGCCTACAAATACGGGGTGCTTATCTTCATACTTTACGTTGAGATCAATACCTATTAAGCGAATACGTTTCTTGATCTGATCGTATTCAATAAACGGTTCAAAATAAAGATCATCTATTTCTATAGCCTTCATGCTTAATTTCTTTCTTAATCAAACTTAGATAAAATGTTTTGCATTTATTTATAACGGAAATAGTTTATCCAAAATAGATTTTTTTGTTTTTTCTTCCATCTCTATATCACGCATGATTTGCTCATGCGCATCAATTACATCCGAATCAAAAGTAGCCGTATCCCTCATTACCGGTGCCGCAGGTCTTAACTGGGGCTGTAAAACGACTTCATAGAACCCATAATTATCAGGGATAGAAACATTTTTCAGTTCACCCGTTTTGTGCATGATATCGCCATAAGTATTAAAATGCCGTTGTACCCATGATTTGAGCTGACCGGTATAATCGAATGAGTTCAATCCCGTTTTTGGGCGAGGAATAATACTGGACAGAAAGAGGCTTTCGCCGATATTCAGGTCGGCCGGCTGCTTTAAAAAATAATAGTTAGCGGCTTCTGAAATTCCATATATATTCTTTCCCCATTCGATCACATTCAAATAGACCTCAAATAACCGATTCTTGCTCACCTGTCCGGAAGATTCCATGAGCCATACCAGCAGGATTTCTTCCAGTTTCCTGTTCATCGTTTTTTTCCTGTTCAGAAATACATTCTTCACCAGCTGCATGGAGATCGTACTGGCCCCCCTTTTAAATTTCTTCTCTTTAATATTTGTCGCTATGGACAGTTTGAACGCTTCTTCTTCAAACCCTTTGTGCTTAAAAAAAAAGGGGTCTTCCGTGTTCCGGACTGTTGTTTTTAGAACTTCAGATATGTTATTTAAAGAAACGTATTTCGGATTTTCCGGACCGACAACGAAGGTCCGCAACATCGTAGTATCATCGTATGCTTCATACACAAAGCTGGAATTCAATCTATTGATATCTGCCTTCCCCCATTTCACAATTTTTAAATCTGCATCATCGATGCGCGACTTAAACATCAGATTATCGGGGTCATCCAATACGACCGAAAAATCCAAATCATATTTCACATCACCTTCTACTTTTACACCTTCCAAACTCTCAAACAGACCCTGCGGGATGGCGTCAAAAAAACGCTGGACGTTGAACCTTCCGGTATGTATTGCCAGTTCAAGTTTCCGCTGAGGCTTTAATGTATATTTCAATATCGGACTTACGGTAAAATCTTCCACGGTAACACGTGTATCCTCACTTAATGCAATATAATCAAATGCAACCTGAATTCCCCCCTCGGCTATACCATGAGGAAGAACAATGTCCTGATCGGACAATCTATCATGATTAACCACAAGATTTTCGTACTCCCACCCTCCTTCGATAAACAACAGGTTCTTACTTTCTTTCTTAATCCGGTTGAGATCGAAAACCAGCTTATCGAAACTTACTTTCAACCCATATTTGCTCTTCAAGAAAGGAACTTCGGTATTTTTATCTTTTGCAGAAATCGCCACCTTGAGCTGCTGTGCATCTCCGTCAACGTGTCCTTTCAGTATCCATTCGGCATCATGCTCGTTTAAGAACATACTGGTTTCAAAATCTCCGTCATCAATGATTGCTTCTGGAATACGAATCTTTTGCGATATATTCTCATCCTTATAAGAGACTTCAAAGTGCACCATTTGCATATCATTGGGGACTTTTGAAAACACCTGCTTTGCAATTTTTTCAACGAACTCCGCAAAATTACGTTCTGTCGGCTCTTCAATGACAGTTGTATCCTTTTCTTTTTTCCGAAATAAAAAGTCATAGTTACTCACCGAATCTTTCTTGACAAAGGCAACCTTTCCATTGTACAAATGGAGATCCGCAATTTTAACATGACCAAACAGCAATGGTAAAAGCCGGATAGAGACCTTCAATTTTTGGATCATCGACAAAGTATCCCTATCTTCGGGAATAACAACAACATCTTCCAGCACAACCGTATTAAGTCCTTCAAACTGATATTTCTGGATTTGAAGGTCTACTTTGTGTACGCCCTTAAGTTTACGCTGAGCCTTATCAACCGCTTCCCGGAGAGAAGCATCTCTTTTGGATAAACCTACAACTATTCCCACACCTACTACCACGAGTAAGGCAACTATACTTACCCCAATCCATTGTTTTTGATTGGCACTTATTTTCGGCAGATACTTATCTAACATGCTCCTCTAAAATTCTCCAATAAACTTAGATAAAATGCTTTGAATTCACAAACAGGACTATTTCGTCCGGAACTATGGGATGACCAATGCGGTATCGGTGTGCACTCCGTGACGCTTCAGTACATAAGACATTTATAGATAAGCAGTCTCTCCTCTGTTTTTGGGATAAAAAACCAAAAACAGAGATCACCAACAAGTATATTATATATCTAATTTAACACTTTTCGCTATATACTCGCTCTCATTGCCTAAGCGGTCTATTGCTTGAACAGCAACAGCATTCAAATTCTTACCGTTTTTGGACTTTCCAAATTCCATCGCTGTGATATTAGCATCCAAAATCTCTGTCTCCCATGTATCGCCATAGCGACTATAAAGTACCCAGTGAAAAACTTGATCAGGTTGCTTATGTAACCATTTAGCAAAAATATTTCCTTTTTCAATCGTCAGCAATAAAGTGGGTTGTAAAAGAGGATTCGCAGATAACCAAGGACTTTTAGGAATAAGTGATTTTTGCCTGTATGGCCCATTACTAATCTTGTTTAACATTGTTGGACTCTTTGTCAGCCCAGCTATACTCCAATGAACCGCACCTACGCTATTTGGTATGATTTCTCGTGTCGCTTCAATTTGGTTCACAATTTCTGTAGGTTTGTCAGACACACTCACACCCACCGTATTCAGTCCTGGCCATAGATGACGATTATGCGTATTTTCAGATTGCCACCATTTCAAGAGTGCGGTAAAGCTTTGTTTCGAAGGGTTAATAGGCCAGTACAACTGGGGGGTAAAATAATCAATCCACCCTTTATTCAACCACAACTTGGCATCTGCATACAATTCATCGTATTGCGAAGAGCCTGTCACTCCGGCTGGATAGCCCGGTTTCCAAATACCAAATGGACTAAGTCCGAATTTGACATAGTTCTTTTCGGCTTTAATATCTGCATATACGCGTTCAATAAATTTATTTACATTATATCGACGCCAGTCTGCACGCGATAAGTGTCCACCTGCACTGCGGTAGGCATTCCATGTTTTGTTATCCGGAAAGTCTGCTCCCCCATTATAAGATGCGTAAGGGTAGAAATAATCATCGAAATGAACGCCATCAATATCATAGCGTTTCACAATATCCTTTACAACCGCAGCAGCGTGATCTTGCGTACGTTGATCCGCAGGATCAAACCAATACATTCCGTTTTTTAACCGCACGATATGGTCGGATGCGCGATTTACCATTGATTGCCCAGTTACTGATCCGCCATTGGTGTGATGGGCACGATAGGGATTAAGCCAAACATGTAACTCTAAACCTCTTTTATGTGCCTCTTCAATCCAGAATTCCAGTGGATCATAAAAAGGGTAAGGCTTTTTGCCAATTTCGCCAGTCAGAAAATATGACCAAGGCTCATATTGACTCTGGTACAACGCATCAGCAGATGGTCTGACTTGAAAAATAACAGCATTGAAGTTATTTTCTTTTAACATATCCAGTAGATGAACGGCTTCTGCTTTTTGCTGATCTGTAGATAGATTATTTCTGGACGGCCAATTGATATTAGCAACCGTAGCTACCCAAGCCGCACGAAATTCGCGTTGAACTCTAGGCAACGTTACTTTGATAGAAGTCTCTTCCTCTTTCGGACTTACCGCTTGCGTATAACTTGGCGCGCGCAACGTATCTTTGGCCTTCTCAGGAGCTTGCTCTTTCTTTAATGTATCCAATTTTACAGATGTAACCGCACTTTCGACAGGATTACCTATCGGAGTCTTATTGCGCTTAGATGAGCATCCAAAAAATAGACCTGCAACAATCCCCAATAGGGTCAAAAACTTGATAACTTGAATCTTCATAGTCTACAAAGCTACGTTAAAAAACACAATAAGATTTGCTTCATAATTAAAACCATGCCATTACCATGATTTTTTTACAATATTTAACCATTTAATTTTCAATGTTCACTCCCTCTGTAGGTCAGCTTCATCCAGCGAAATACCGGTATAATTCACACCGTTTTCGACAGCTTCTATTATAAATGATCCCATTGATGTAAAGTTAAGCAGCAATATAATAAAATATGCAGCAATTATTTGGGCTTTACGCGCTACCATCGTACCTTAGCACTATGAACCAAGGTCAAAAGGCAGAAGTATCGGGATCATCGAAATTTAATATTCGTGCCATGCGAATAATGAACATGATTGCTATTTTGGTATTCATCTTGGCTATTGTTTATAAAATATTCTTTTCAAAATAAAATAGATCATGTCACAAAAAGAGATTTTAAATACCGAAAAAGCTCCTGCTGCTATCGGCCCTTACAATCAGGCGATCAAAGCCGACAAAACTTTATATGTCTCCGGTCAGATTCCGTTGATTCCGGAAACGATGGCATTGGTAACATCAGGTGTGGCAGACGAAACACATCAGGTATTGAAGAATGTAGAAGCGATCCTGAAAAACGCAGGATATGGCTTTGAAGATGTGGTGAAAGCTTCAATTTTTCTGAGCGACATGGGTGATTTCACTACGGTTAACGAGGTGTATGCCCAATACTTTAATACCGCACAGCCGGCACGCGAATGTGTAGCAGTAAAAACACTCCCCAAAAACGTAAACGTAGAAATATCGGTGATTGCCTGGAAAGCGTAGTGAGAAAAGAAATACAACAATCGGAAAGCCGCGGAAAGTACTTCTTAGCGGCTTTTTTAGCACCCCTAATTTGGGGGTTTATGTCTATCGCCATTCGATGGGTAAAAGATTATCCCGCTGAAGACATACTTTACTACCGGATCCTCACGGCATTGGTTATCCTTTGGAGTTTTATCTTGATTTTCCGTAGATCCGTATTGCATACGGATATCGTCCACTATCGATCGTTACGCCCCGCGGAAAAGAAAAAAATCATCTCACTGACCTTACTTGCGTCTGTCCTGATATTTGGAAACTGGTTTGCATATATCTACGCCATTAATCATGTCAGCATACAATCCGCGGCTTTTGCCTATTTGATTTGTCCCTTGCTAACAGCCGTTTTGGCCTATATAATTCTTAAAGAACAACTATCAACCGTCAAAAAAGCAGCCTTATTATTAGCTATGATCAGTGTAGGAATGCTTGCCTCTGGTTCGATAACCGAAGTAATATGGTCTATTTCAGTAGGTTTGCTGTATGCACTATATTTGATTATTCAACGCGTAGCACAAGGGTTTGACAAGCTCAATGTACTCGCCGTTCAGCTATTCGTCTGTGCTGTATTCGTCATTCCAAAGTTGATCTTCAATCAGCACAGCATTCCCGATTCCGCTACTTTCTGGACTACCATCCTCGTCATTGCCGTGCTATTTACGATCATCCCACTTTATTTGAGCATGTATGCGTTAACAAAGATTTCTTCGACCACTACAGGCGTACTTCTTTATATTAATCCATTGATCGCATTTACCTTAGCCGTGGTTTATTTTAAAGAAACCGTAGACCCTCATAAATATATCGCCTATATCATTATTGCGCTTGCTATCATACTTTTCAATTGGAAAACCATAAAGCGGTTATCTAAAAAATAGTTTGACTTTCGAGATTTGCAAAAAAGTTAGCACCTCATTTTGTCATGCCTTGATTTAAGAATAGCGACCGACTGTTCCATTTCGGAATCATTTAAATGTCCGAATCCCAAACGCATAGCCGTCACTTTAGCGTTTTGATACAGTAAGGTTTTAGGAATAAAAAGATCATCCCGGATACAGCTATTGGCAAACTTTAACAACGAGAACGGAACGTTCCATTCTGTCCACAGGGCCAACCCACCTGTGGGTTTCTTAAAGGAAACAACGTCAGGAAGGAAATCGCCTAATAATGCACAGAATAGATCACGCCTTTCACGATAGACTTTAAGTGATTTCTTCAAGTGACGATTGATATCTCCTTCTTCAATCATTTCACCTAAAGCCTGCTCCATAATAATATCTCCTTGCCGGTCTATAATCCCGAGATATTTCCTCATCTCACACATTAAATTATACGGAGCCACCACAAAACCTGTTCTAAAACCGGGAGCCAATGATTTGCCAAAGGTCCCGATATAGATAACCATCCCCTGTGTATCTGCACTCGCCAGGGGCATTACAACAGATTGTTCATATTGAAAATCGTAGTCATGATCGTCTTCTATAATCACAAACCCATATTCACTCGCCAATTGTAATAAAGCTATTCTACGCTGCGCACTTAATGTAACCGTAGTGGGGTAATGATGATGCGGGGTAATGTAAATCAACCGAATGGCACCCGGTTCAAAATTCTCCCTGATATAGTCTACCTGGATCCCCTGATCATCTATGGGTATAGTCTGTATACGGGCTCCAGATTTCTGAAACACCATATTGGCAGAAAAGAAACTCAACTCGCCTACAAGTACCAAATCACCGGTAGTAATCAACAGTTGGGAGATAATATATAAACTCATTTCTGTACTTCGGGTAATTAACACATTTTCCTGTGTGATGTGCAATCCCCTTGAAAGATTCAGATAAGTGCTCAACTGTGCTTTGAAATACTCGCTTCCCTCTTGATTGTACATTCCTAATTTTTTACGATTACTTTTGCGTTTCATCGTTGCACTATAAATACGGGATAGATTATGCATCTGCATCAGTCGGATATCCGGAACACCATCGTTAAATCCGTAGCTACAGTGCGAATACTCAAAAGGACTGTCCAGTATATTTGATTTAATGAAAAAATACCCCGTTTTTTCGGGATATTTTGCCAACGATACAGGCATATCTGAGGTTTTCGCGGCTAATCCACCCTCTTCGGGATTAATCACAAAAGTACCTTTATTGGGACGAACTTCGACCCAACCCTGCGCTTCTAATTCTGCATATATTGCTGTCACCGTCTTGCGGTGAACCTGCAGGACATCGCTCAGGCTCCGCGTACCCGGAAGCTTAGAACCGATCAACAAATGACCTCGTTGAATAGCATTGATGATCTGCTGGGCCGCCTGTATATAAACCGGGCTCGATACATTCCTGTCTAACTGAATAAAACTCAAAAAAGGTAAATCAACCGGACTACTCATATTATAAAAACTGGCACACTTGAATTAGCCGGAAAGATACGACTTTTGCCAAAACTAAAATAAGAACACGATAAAGTTCTATATAAACAACTTAAAATACAATCCCTACAATGTTAAAAAAGTCAATACTATTTTGTTCCCTTATCAGCCCTTTGATTTCTATGGGACAGGAAGCTACGAGTGATTCCACGATTTTACATGAAGTCATCATATCTGAGAACAGGTTACAAACACCGTTCAACAAAAATGTCCGGAACATACAAATCATTACGAAACAGGAGATTGAACAGCTGCCCGTAAAATCCATTAATGAAGTACTTAGTTTTATTGGCGGGGTAGATATACGACAACGCGGTCCATTTGGAGCACAGGCTGACATCAGTATAGATGGAGGTTCGTTCGAACAGGTCTTGGTACTGGTTAATGGAATAAAAGTTTCCGATCCGCAAACAGCACACCATTCTATGAATATACCCGTATCCATAGAAAACATCGAACGAATCGAAATTCTAAAAGGACCCGCTGCACGGATATACGGCATCAATGCACTCACAGGGGCTATAAATATAGTAACGTCAAAACCCGAACAATCCACTATTTCGGCCCATACTTATGCAGGTTCATCTTTTGAGAAGAAGGAAGAAAACGATGGCGAAGGATTATATTGGGGAGGCGGCTTACAGGTAGGCGGAAATCTTGCCTTCAATACGCATCAGCACGTAGTCTCTATTAGCAAAGATAAATATAACGGACAACGTTACAACAGCAGCACAGAAAACACTAAGGTATTCTATCAAGGTAGGATGCAGCTTGATGAGCGAAATACATTAGACCTAACCGCGGGGTACCTATACAATGAGTTTGGTGCCAACGGCTTTTACGCCGCTCCGGGCGACAGGGAATCCTATGAAATCGTAGAAACAAAATTAGTTGGTGTCTCATCGAATCATCAAATCAGTGACAGGTTTAGTCTGCGCCCCCGCGTGAGCTATCGCTATAATGCGGATGACTACCGCTATTTTAGACACGATTTAAACATAGCACGGTCTCTACACCATACGGATGTGCTGTCAGCAGAGATAAATTCGGCTTGGAATACGACTATTGGCGATATTGGATTTGGTGTCGAGAGCCGTTCAGAAGAGATCAGCAGTACCAACATCGGCGATCATCACCGGTACAATCATGGCGTATATGCAGAGTTTAAAACCGAACACATTAAAAACATGATCTGGAATATTGGAAGTTACCTGAATTACAATACCCAATACGGGTGGCAGGTTTTCCCGGGCGTAGATGTCGGATATCTATTCCATCCGGGATGGAAACTAGCTTTCAATATCGGATCAAGTCAACGCATCCCATCCTTTACCGATCTATATCTCAATCAACGGCCTGGCAATATCGGAAACCCTGATCTGGAATCTGAAAATGCCTGGCAATATGAATTTGCCCTGCATTACAAGAAATCTAATCTTGACTTGCAAACGGGATATTTTTACAGGGATATTTCCGGGTTTATAGATCGAATAAGAGAATCTACAGACGAGCCTTACCAACCATTCAACTTCGGGAATAATAAGATGCAGGGATTTAATTTCAGGGTCAGTCAAGTGGTACCGATTCATTCAAAATCGCGTTTCCAATACGCCTTAAGCTATAATTATCTGACTCCGGTAAATACAATGAAATCTGAGGGGATGGATTCTAAATACAGCCTCGAAAGCCTAAAGCATCAATTGCTGCTCAGAACCACATATACACAAAATCAACTGAGTGTAAGTTTCAATAACAGGCTGTTGAAGAGAGAACAGCGGGCTGCTTATTTGATAACAGATTTACGCATTGGCTATGACGTGTCTAAACTCGCGTTCTATACCGACATTACCAATCTTTTCAATCAATCGTACATCGAAACAGCTGCGGTACCTATGCCCAGAAGATGGTTTGCAATCGGTGCAAAATACAGGCTAGCAATATAGAAGATTATACGAAAATAAGTATAAAATATGTAAATTAGCCATTCAATAGAATGGCTAATTTAAGTTTAATTACCCCTGTAGAATATCTCAAAGGTGTAGGCCCCCAAAAGGCAGATGTACTCAAAAAAGAGCTGCAGGTATTCACTATTGGCGATTTATTGCAATATTATCCTTTCCGCTATATTGACCGGACAAAATTTTATAAAATAAAACAGCTTCATCCCGATTTAGTGGGGGCACAGGTATTAGGGAGATTAATCAGTCTTCAGGAGCTGGGTGAGAAACGATCACGCAGATTAGTCGGCCAGCTTAGGGATGATACCGGTATGATAGAATTGGTGTGGTTTCAAAGCATCACCTGGCTAAAGAAAAATCTAAAAATTGGTTCTGCGTACATTATCTACGGCAAACCAACAGAATTTAACGGACAGCTATCCATTACACATCCTGAGATGGATCTGTACAATTCCCAGGAGAAGAAAGTAGGCAATATGAGCATGCAACCTGTGTATTCTTCTACTGAAAAGCTTAAAAAATTCAGCCTTGATACGAAAGGCCTTCAGCGCCTGCAACAAACTGCTTTAGAAACCGTTTTTCACACACTTCAGGAAAGTCTGCCAAGCTATATCTTAGAGCGCCATCAGCTTATTCCCTATCCACAGGCATTGGTCGCTATCCATTTTCCACAGCATGTGAATGACTTGAATGCAGCTACCCAACGACTTAAGTTCGAAGAACTATTTTTCATTCAACTGCGTTTGTTGCGCAACAAACAACTCAATACACAGAAATATAAGGGCCATCGGTTCGATCAAGTGGGAGATAAGTTCAATACCTTTTTTACCAAACGATTACCTTTCCCACTCACGAATGCACAAAAGCGCGTTGTAAAAGAGATCCGGTTGGATACCAACACCGGAGCACAGATGAATCGGCTGGTACAGGGGGATGTAGGATCCGGTAAAACAGTTGTTGCTTTGATGTCGATGCTGCTTGCCGTAGACAACAGTTACCAGGCCTGTATGATGGCACCTACCGAAATATTAGCGACCCAGCATTACACGGGACTGAAAGAACTGCTCGGTGAGGGCATTTGTACGATCAAATTATTAACGGGATCCACGTCAGCAAAAGAACGCCGCATACTACATCAAGAACTGGAAGAAGGTACGCTAGACATACTAATCGGGACACACGCATTAATAGAAGACAAAGTAAAATTCAAAAATATAGGTTTCGTAGTAATCGATGAGCAGCACCGATTTGGAGTAGAGCAGCGTGCCAAGCTTTGGCGCAAAAACGCCATTCCACCACATATGCTCGTGATGACCGCAACACCTATCCCCCGTACATTGGCAATGACATTATACGGCGACCTGGATATTTCGATTATCGATGAACTGCCTGCGGGACGGAAGCCCATAAAAACGGTTCATTTCTTTGAAAGTTCACGTTTGCGTATGTTCGGCTTTATGCGTGATGAAATCGCTAAAGGAAGGCAAGTTTATGTCGTATTTCCATTGATCAAGGAGAGCGAAAAATTAGACCTGCTGTATCTGGAAGCCGGATTAGAAAATCTACAGCGTGAGTTTCCATTGCCTCAATACAAAATCAGCATCGTACACGGAAAGATGCCCGTAAAAGACAAAGACTTCGAAATGCAACGATTTGTCAAAGGCGAAACCCAAATTATGGTGGCGACTACGGTTATAGAGGTAGGTGTTAATGTTCCGAATGCTTCGGTCATGGTCATTGAAAATTCCGAACGGTTTGGTCTTTCGCAATTGCATCAGCTGCGAGGTCGCGTAGGCCGTGGTGCGGAGCAATCGTATTGCATCCTCATGTCGGGAAATAAATTAAGTAAAGATGGCCGTCAACGCTTAGAAACAATGGTGCGTACCAATGATGGATTTGAGATCGCAGAAGTCGATCTTCAATTGCGCGGGCCCGGTGATATTTCCGGGACACAACAATCCGGCGTACTGGATATGAAAATCGCAAACCTAGCCAGCGACCAAGCCATTCTGGCAGAAGCCCGCGCAACGGCAATAGCGATATTCAAAGAAGATCCGTCTCTTTCTTCCGAAAAAAACAGGCTGCTGGTTAATTACCTCAACCAACGCTCTCCTCTTTTCAATTGGGATAAAATCTCTTAAAAAACAATTACCTTTGCAGTATTGTTAATTTAGAGAGAGAATAGCATTAAATGGCAAAACCGAAAATATACGACACCGCAATAAAGCCTGAAACGGCAGTTTTGGTCTCTGTAATAACACCACATGTATCCGAAGATACAGCAAAAGAATACTTAGAAGAACTCGCTTTTTTAGTGGAGACCGCCGGAGGCGAAACGAAAGGTATTTTCACCCAAAAACTAGCTTATCCGGATCGCGCCACTTTTGTGGGAAGCGGAAAACTAGAAGAGATTAAAAATTTTATAGATGCTGAAGAAATAGATATCGTCGTATTTGATGATGAATTGTCTCCATCTCAGTTACGTAATATTGAGAAATCTTTCAACATAAAAGTGCTCGATCGCTCAAACCTGATTCTGGATATTTTCGCAAAACATGCCCAAACTGCACAAGCGAAAACACAGGTAGAACTGGCGCAACTACAATACTTATTACCTCGCTTGACGAGACTCTGGACCCACTTGGAACGCCAACGAGGCGGTATTGGTATGCGCGGCCCCGGAGAAAGTCAGATTGAAAGTGACAGGCGGATGATCCTGAATAAGATTTCCTTATTTAAAGAACGGCTCAAACAAATCGACAAACAAAACGAGACGCAGCGTAAAAATCGCGGAGAAATGATTCGTGTAGCATTGGTAGGATATACAAATGTGGGTAAATCAACCATTATGAACATGATTTCAAAATCGGAAGTCTTGATTGAGAACAAGCTGTTTGCAACACTTGATACGACCGTCCGTAAAGTCGTGATTGACAATCTACCTTTTTTACTGTCTGATACCGTCGGTTTTATCCGCAAATTGCCCCATCACCTCGTCGAATGTTTCAAATCCACCTTGGACGAAGTGCGTGAAGCAGATATCTTAATACATGTAGCAGATATATCGCATTCGCATTTTGAAGATCATATCCACGCAGTGAATGAAACCTTGAAAGATCTCAATGCGTTAGATAAACCAATGATTACCGTATTTAATAAAATTGACGCATACAAACCTCCTGTTGAAATCGATGAAGACGGAGAAGAAATTAAGGTTACCTTAGAAGATTTCAAAAACTCCTGGATGGCTAAGAATTCAGACCCTGCTATATTTATTTCGGCCACAGACAAAACAAATATTGAAGAATTCAAAACAAAGTTATACGATATCATTGTGAAAATGCATAATGAGCGTTATCCATATAACAATTTATTGTATTAATGTTGTCGGTGGATAGATGGCATTAACAAGTGAGGTAGATCGTATCCAGAAGAACCATGTTTACTATGGAGTCAAAAAACAAAAGACGTATAGCTTACAGTTTAAGACCTACAACTTTAAAATGAATAAAAAAGTACAGTTTATTGATTGGGGATTGGTAGATTACCAACAAGGATGGACTATGCAAGAGGATATATTTGCAAAGTCGCTTGCTATAAAACATGATAATAGGGTAAACGATACACAGACTCCTACACCTAATTATTTGATTTTTACAGAACATCCGCATGTATACACATTAGGCAAATCAGGGAAGCCCGAAAATTTACTGCTGGATGAGATAGGCTTAGCGGAGAAACAGGCTACATATTATAAAATAAATCGCGGCGGTGACATTACCTATCATGGTCCCGGACAAATTGTAGGGTATCCTATATTGGATTTGGATAATTTTTTTACGGATATACATTTATACCTGCGGACCCTTGAAGAAGCCATTATTTTGACGTTGGCAGATTATGGCATAGCAGCAGGCCGCTATCCCGGATATACAGGTGTATGGCTTGACCCCGATAACGATAAGGCCCGCAAAATTTGTGCAATGGGTGTCCGTGCGTCCAGATGGGTCACCATGCATGGTTTTGCCTTTAACGTGAACACTGACCTGGGTTACTTCAGAAATATTGTGCCTTGTGGAATAGACGATAAAGATGTGACCTCCATGGAAAGAGAACTGGGATATAAACCGGATATGGAAAAAGTGAAAGAAATATTAAAAGACCATATAGCCACCCTGTTTAAGATGGAATTAGCTTAATTTTCTTTTTTTGAAAGCGAGGGGGTAACAAACATTAGATTGTGATGATACATAATAAACAATTTGTAAACATTAAAATTGATTATCATGAAAACATTATCTACAATCAAATTATTAGCAGTAGCAAGTTTGCTATTCATTAATATTTCTTGTAAAAAAGAACACGAAACCAGACGATTTGCCGCACCCAATGCAGCCAATTTTAAAAGTCTGCGTAATAAAGCATTACATGATCTCACACAAAACAAAACGTTTAATGCCGAGGATGGAATAGTCTTTACATCTACCAAAGGAACAACTGTAACCATCCACGCGAGTTGTCTGGAAGATTCGGACGGCAACCCAATCACCGGAGAAGTACAACTTTCTTTCGTCGAAATCTACGATAAAGGAAATATGGTTATCACCAATAAGCCGGTAATGGGACGGAATCAAGATGGCGATTTATTACCCTTGGTAACAGGTGGAGAATTTGATATTCGAATTACGCAAGGCAACAAAGTCTTAAAGCCGAGATGCAACTACGACGTAACAGTTCCTGCTAATCTGACCGGAGACTTAGATTACGGTATGATTTTATGGGAAGGTAATATTAATGCAGATGGCAACCTGGAATGGGACAACAAAGATAAGGCCGGAGGTCAGGAACAAGGGCTAAGAGCAGATGAAAAAACAAACTCGTACAACATTTGGAACGGACAATTTGGCTGGACTAACGTAGATCGCTTTTACAGTCATACCGGGCCAAAAACACAGATTAAAGTCGTTGTGCCAAATGCTTATAATAATGAAAATTCTGCCGTATACCTGGCGTACGAAGACCAACCCAATCTACTTGCTCAGTTGGATACATACAGTCAGGCGGAGAAATTCTTTTCTGAACACTACGGTTTTGTCCCTGTTGGCATCAAACTACATGTTATTTTCACATCAGAAAGCAATGGCTCTATCGCCTATGCGATCAAAGAAGTAACAATCGCGAACAACTCGATAATCCATATCAACGAAAGCGAGCTCAACACCGCATCGCAGTCTCAGCTAGTCGCATTGATTAACGCATTAAATTAAAAAATCTAAAGAACAAGCAGCCATTCCTTCGAATGGCTGCTTGTTCTTTAGATTACTTTTTTACCTCCTCTATTTTCCTTAGATTGATAGTTCTGCCAACTCATAATTTGTACTACAACCTCCTTGTTCCCCTTGTCTCGATATACCTTTTTCCATCAAGTCTTTTATATCTCTTAACGCCGTATCGGATGATACATTTAGCTATTTTTGCCCATTCGGAGAACCTTAGTTTTCCCTCAAATATATCTGATCCTTATGATAGTATAAAAAAATCCGTAGGATTTTAATGTTTATAGCATGATGAGTAGGTTTTATATCGAACTCACGTTAATTAATAATATAGCGGATGTTGCGACTAAATGATAGGGATTCTGTTTTTTCAGCCCTCCCACAATCTTTTTTACACCCTCAACAAATCGCCATTTCCCTGTACAAGTTGTTGAGTTCGCCGTACAGAATGTTCAGAAACTCGTACAACTCTAACAACATTGTGTACAAAATATTCAGCAACCTGTACAGTATGTTTAGCAACTTGTACAGCATGTTGAACATGCTGTACAAAATATCACTGTCTTTGTACAAAAAGTAGAAACTTCTGTACGAAGAGTTGAACATCTTGTACAAACTCTCAAACTTCCTGTACAAAGTTTTAAAAGTTCTGTACAGATTTATCACAAACCTGTACAGATCTGTCAACTTTTTGTACAACGGGTTGACAAACCTGTACGGGGAAATGGCAATTTTACATGGTTTGCTAAGTCCAATAGACCTTCAGATAAAACTTTTTGATAACTATGTTTCCTTTTTCAATCCGGGCAAACTAATCGGCGATCTCACGCTAGAAGATTTGAAAAGGGATAATTAGGTAATATCTATTCGTATCTGCGTAAAAGTTTTTTTACAAATTAATCGAACTGTGTGCAGGCAAGGGTTGAAGCAGAGGCAGCCTTCGGGCTTTTCCTCATTCCTCATTCCTCATCGCCTGCCTACCGCAGGCAGGAAATGACGAGGATGTTGTACTTTTTGCTCCCCTACGCACCAATCTGCCGAAGTTGTAAGATGTCTTCCAAATAAAACATATCCGTTTCCTGATAGCGCGTGGCAACGGAGAGCCTGATGCCTTCACAATGTGGCAGAAAAGTTTGCTCCACAAGTTCTACGGTGTTATTCTGTTCTGAAAGGTGTCCTAAAATAAGATGTTTTAACCGAGACGATCGATGCTGTAAAAACAGTTCCAACGAAGCTTTATTTGAAATATGGCCCCATCCGCTACGGATGCGATTTTTAAGATAATAAGAATAACGTCCTCCCTCCAGCATATCTTCGTCGTAGTTACTCTCTAATAATAACACATCGGAATGTTGAATAACGTGCTTTACATTATCACAGCCTCGACCTAAATCCGTCATAATACTTACATTCGTCGATCCATCCGTTACGACGAAGCTACAGGGTTCTTTTGCATCGTGAAACTTTGGGATTCCCAGCACGGAGATTTCACCAATGTTAATTCGTGCATTAGCAGCGATAATACGCACGAGATGAGCCGGCAGATGAAGCCGGGAACCATCACAAGTACCCGCAGTCCAGTATACCGGAATCTGATAGCGCTTGCAAAAAACGGACAGCCCCCGTATGTGATCGGAATGCTCATGTGTAATAAAAATAGCTTTGATCCGTGAGGGATCTATTCCCAAATTACCCATTCGCAATTCGATATGTTTGGTATTAATCCCTACATCAATCAATACCGCATCTTCTCCCTTTGCCACATAATAACAATTTCCATTACTTCCGGAAGCGATTGCACAATATTTCATATATGTATATTATTTACCCCACTAACATTCCGGCAAACTCAACGGAACCTTAATAGCCAATCCACCATCAGCCGTTTCTTTGTACTTTACATTCATATCTTGCGCCGTATCCCACATGGTGCTTACGACTGCATCTAAACTTACCTTTGCCTTATCAGGATTGGACTGCAACGCCAACTGAGCCGCTGTAATCGCTTTTATGGCCCCCATCGTGTTACGCTCAATGCAAGGTATCTGTACTAAACCACCAATAGGGTCACAGGTTAAACCCAGGTGGTGTTCCATTGCGATCTCCGCCGCCATCAGCACTTGCCGTTGTGAACCACCCAAACATTCTGTCAGCGCACCTGCTGCCATGGCCGAAGAAACTCCGATCTCGGCTTGACAGCCTCCCATCGCTGCAGAAATCGTAGCGCCCTTCTTGAAAATAGAGCCTATCTCTGAAGCTGTTGCAATGAATTGTATAATTTTATTCTCGTCATACGCATCATAAAATGTAATATAATATTGTAAGACAGCAGGGATTACACCGGCAGCCCCATTAGTAGGCGCAGTAACTACCCTTCCAAAAGACGCATTCTCTTCATTCACCGCCAGAGCAAAACAACTAACGCAATCCAATATATAACCAAAATCCTTGCCTCCTTCACGGATGGCTTTCATCCAGGTATCATAGCTGTCGTAAGGTCTGTCTTTTGTAATCCGCTTACTCAGTTTAGCCGCCCGACGTTCCACGTTCAAGCCGCCCGGGAGGATCCCCGAACTATGACATCCTTTATAAATACACTCTTTTATCGTATTAAAAATCTGCAAAACACCTGCCCGTGTATCTTCCTCGGGTCTCCATGCTAATTCGTTTTCGAGAACGAGCTCCGATATTTTCAATCCGGTCTTCATGCACCACACCATGAGCTCTTGTGCCGTATCTACCGGAAAAGGTAAATCTATCTCCGATAACACGCTCTGAGAGTCATTTTCTTGGATAACGAAGCCCCCGCCTATGGAATAATAGGTTTCGGAAATCGCTTTACCATCTTTCAAAAATGCCTGAAAGGTCAGTGCATTAGGATGAAATGGCAGACTTTCATGATATAGAAACAAGAGATGATCGACATAGGAAAAGTCAATTTGGTGCTCCCCTGCTAATAACAGTGTCTTGCTGGACCTGATCTGCTCGATTTTAGGCATCACCTGAGACACCTCAAATGTAACCGGATCATCTCCACTAAGACCAAGTAGCACCGCAATATCTGTTCCGTGACCCACACCTGTTTTCGCCAAGGATCCGTAAAGCAAGACATTCACTTGCTCTACATTCTCTAACATGTTTTTGTCTTTCAAAACCTTTATAAATCGCTGTGCCGCCCGCCAAGGTCCTAACGTGTGTGAACTGGAAGGTCCGATACCGATTTTGAACATGTCAAATATGGAAATTTGTTCTTTAGCCATTCTCGTTTTTAAGTTTCACAAAACTAATGAGAATAAACCAAACAAATAATTGTTCTTGAAAAAACCTTTATAATTTAGCAGTGGTATCTGCTATCATAGAAAACTGATGCGGAGGTTCTCGATGACCCCATCGGGAAACATCACACAAAAAAAGTCAGCTCCACGAGCCAACCCTTTGATCCAATATACACACACATTCTTTTATAAGCCCTTTCCGTACGAAAATGCTTTATTGACAGTCACAGGCAACTTACCGCTAGGTTTTAACTGTTGCAAAATGACTTTCAATGCTGCTCGCTGCATAAAACCTTCATTTTGGTAGGCAAGCAAAATTGCACTGCTTCTATCTATCTTTACAGCGTTTAGCGCATAAGGATTGGTAAACATAACGGTAATCGTACGTCTACCTGCTATTCTATCGACAAATTTCTTTATCGGTTCGGTGATAGGCAGTTCATTTCTAGGCCGTAAACGATCATCATGAATCGCTACTACAATTTGTGTATGCCGCCTTATATCTTTAATCAATCGCTTGAGTTGCTCATCAGATTCTTCCCCTGTAATATAGTAATTGGTCACATCGGAAAGTTGAAAGCCCAGTCCCTTCTCAAATTCTTGCGCAGACTTAATTCCAACACTCACTACCGCAGTACTTTTTTTAGTATCAAACGACTGAATGCGTTTATTAGACTTCAATAACGTAACGGAAGCATCGGCCATACGCTGAATAAGCGATTGGGTAGAAGCTCTGTTCAAATCACTTACCAGACCGTTTGTATTTACAGGCCGGTAATTATTCAATCCCAGCCAATATTTTGAAGCCAAGACTTTTTTGACTCTCGCATCAATATCAGACTGTCTGATGCGTCCGCTTTTGATTGCTTGTTCTACTAAGTCGATAGCCCGTGCGCTATTTTCAGATATTTCCAACAGATCATGCCCTGCTTCGATCGCCATTACATCCGCTTCACCATTCGGAAAGAATTTCTTGACTCCTTTCATATCCATAGCATCTGTAACCGTAAGGCCGTTAAAGCCCAGTTCGTTACGAAGAACACCGGTAACAACTTTTTTAGAAATGGAGGAAGGGATATTGGGTGTCGCATCCATAGCAGGAATATGCATGTGCGCAACCATAACAGCCGGAGCTCCACTCTGTATCAATTCGCGGAACGGGAACATTTCTAAGGTATCCAAACGTGTTTTCGAAAAATTCAATTGGGGAAGGTCATAGTGCGAATCGACATCGGTATCGCCATGCCCCGGAAAGTGTTTAATCGACGCAATAATACCCCCATCGACCATACCGTCCATATATGCTTTCGCTTTACGCGCTACGTTGTGCTTGTTGTCACCGAAGGAACGGAAACCAATGACCGGATTGTTGGGATTATTATTGATATCCACTACAGGCGCAAAATTAAAATGCATTCCGATTCGTAAAAAGTCTTTGGCCACCTCACGTCCCATTTCATATAAAAGATTATCATGCTGCATAGCGCCCAATGTCATCTGATACGGAAACGAAAGTGTGGAATCCGGTAAACGCATTCCTACCCCCCATTCACCATCAAATGTAATCAACAAAGGAACCTTCGCAAGCTTTTGATAGGTGTTATACATGTTAGCGTGACGTACCGGTCCACCTTGGAACACAACTAGCCCTCCCAGCTGCTCTTTTTGGATTACCTGTGCCACAGAATCAATATATTTCTGTCCCAGATTAGTATGTGCCCTCACTAAAAACAGTTGCGCAATCCGTTCTTTCGGAGACAATGTATTAAAAACGGAATCTACCCATTGGTGGTGTTGATTAATAAACGGAACAAAATCAGGCTTCTTCTGCGCATTGACGTTCATGAGAAACAGCAACGTAAATACGTGTGTTAAAATTATTTTAAACATATAGTCAATAGTTTATGAGACGAAGAAACACATTATAATTGCATTTTATAAATTTTTGTGCGCCATTTTTTATACACAACGCACAAAAACGTAAAACCATTAAAGGAGATTATATTTTTTTTCCAATAATTTGGCAATAACTAAAGAATTATCGATTTCTCCACAGGCTTCTTTCTTCCAAAGCATATCAATAATCAACAATAAATATTGGGTTTCCAATGCTGGATTTTCGTACCCCAATTCCACAAAAGCACGGTGAATAATCGGTTGGACAGGCTTCATAAACTGATCGTGCTGCTGCTTAGAGAATGGAATGTGCGATAATCGTTCCTGCAGTTTCCAAAATAGTGGTTCTTCGGCAACCAATTTACTCGGCAAAAAAATCATATTTTTCAGAAAATCTTTTGCACTTTTATACGTCATCATACCTTTGTGGTATTGCAATACGCGTCGATACCCCGATTTTATTAAGTGAGCCAAAAGCGCATCTTTATTACCGAAATGCTTAAAGATTAGTGCTTCAGAAACACCGGCCGCCGCAGAAATCTCTTTTGTCGACGTGTCTACATAACCCTTCTCTGCAAATAGACCTAACGCCTTCACCATAATCTTTTCTTTACGACTCAACATCGATTCCTTCATTTTACAAAATACGCTTATTCTTACAAACTTAGATAACTTACCGTTTTTTCACAACAAAAACTATCGATCCAATCCAACGATGAGGTATTATCGATAGGTATTAAAGTGGAGAATTGTATCATTTTCATGATAATGAGACTAACTAACAAAGATTTAGCTATAATTACATTCACAAATTACTAACCTGTGAATACAGTTAAACTAAATGTAAAAAGGTTGATTTTTGTGCTGTTGTTATTTTGCAATGTAACTGCTTCGGCACAGCAAAATATTTCTGGCAATATTATCGACAAAACAACATCTGTACCACTTGAAGGCGTAACGATCCGAGTCATCAATACACAGGATTCGTCTACGATTTTTGCTACCACAAATAAAAGTGGTATTTTTACGATTGCAAATGTAAAAAAGGGAAATTATCTTGTAGAGACCAATTTTATAGGCTTTAAAACCGAGAGAAGAACAGCGATAGTCGAAGCAAAACCTCAATATTTATGGTTTCGATTAGAACCGGCAGAGATTGAAATAGAAGAAGTAGAGATAACTGTTCCACAGGCTGTAGTACTCAAGGGAGACACCATGGAATTCGATGCGAGAAACTATGCCACACGCGAATTTGCAGATGCAGATGAACTGGTAGCCCAAATCCCGGGGGTACAGATGGATGAAGAGGGTAATGTCACCGCACATGGAGAACAAGTGACAAAAATAATAGTAGACGGAAAAGAATTCTTTTCTACGGATCCCCGGATAGCGTTAAAAACCCTTCCTGCAGAAATCATTTCAAAGATTCAAATAATAGACGAAAAATCAGAACAGGCACGATTTTCCGGTTTTGACGATGGAAGCAGAAATAAAGTCATCAACATTGTCACTAAACCCGATCGACGTCACGGATACTTTGGAAAAGCAAATGGAGGGAAAGGCGATGGTAATAAATTTGGCATTTCAACGAACCTGAACAGCTTTAATGGTGATAATAAAATTGCCATAAATGTGATGGCTAACAACATCAATGAGACCAACTTTTCCGAACAAGGCCGCGGAGGCGGACGCCGAGGGAATAACAACACCGAAAGAGGGCTATCAGATACCTATGCTGCAGCGATTAACTTCAACAATATCTACCTGGAAAAGAAATTGGAGATCAGTGCTGATTATAAAATCGAATCAATAGCAACCGAAACCAATACATTCTCAAACACCGAATACCTATCTGACTCAAGGGCCAATCAATTCAGGGAGCAAAATCAATATTCAGATCAAAGAAATACAGAACACAAAGCGAATTCCAGAATCCGCTGGGAAATTGATTCCACAAACAGAATTGACTTTTCACCTACCCTCTCCTTCACGAAATCAAATCGTATCAACGACTCTTATAGTCTTACGACACGGAATAAAGATGACTTAATCAATCAGTCTGACCGTTTGGGTGACAATGAAAACAGCAATTTTTCGATAGGCGCTAATCTTACCCTTATGCATCGGTTCAAAAAAAACGGAAGATCCATTTCGTTGAACCTAAACGGAAACGCCAATACGAATGATGCAGCAGGATTGAACCTTGCAACCACCGAATATTATCGGGATGCACTATTAAGTCGCATCGACACGAATAACAATAAAAGCATCACCAATGGATACGGTTCCGGATTCAATAACAGGATATCTTACACCGAGAATATTTCTATGCGGAGCCGTCTGCAGATAAACTACAATTTTAGAAACACCTCGAATTACTCGGATAGGGAAACATTCGAATTCTTAACCGAAACTGCCCAATTAGGTGAATTACGCGACAGACTGTCGAACGAATTCAGAAACGACTTCCAATACCATAGCGCAGGATTATCCTACTCTTATAATAGGAGGGATTCTCTACGCATCCAGGCGGGTCTTAATTATCAACACGGAATACGGATAAATGAACGAACTGTTCCCATTAATTTGCAGACAGAGGCAAACTTTGGCAGCTTCTTACCGGAATTCACAGCGGTTTACAATTTCACAAAGGCCAAAAGTCTGGAATTCAACTATAACACCGCTACCAATACACCATCCATCAACCAGCTGCAGGATTTTGTGAACAATCAAAACGAGCTGCGGATTACAAATGGTAATCCAAATTTGGAGCAGGAATACAACCATAGATTACGTTTACAGTACAAGGATGTAAACAGAGAATCGGGGCGGAGCCTGACGACTAATGTTGAATTGAATTACACCAACAATAAAATCATAGAATCCAGGTTAATGACAGATAGTATGATCGTTCTTTTCCCGGGAGGAGGGCTGGAGGATGATATTATATTAGAGGCTGGCGGACAGTATACCGCTCCCGAAAATATAGACGGTGCATACACATTCCGCCTACGCAACAGTTATGGCCTGCCGATAAAGAAACTCAAGCTTAACCTTAACCTCAATACCAATTTATTCTACAACAATGACTACGCCATTATAAATGATGAGCTCCTTAACAGCACCAGATATGGGTTTAGTCAGGAGGTCGGGTTTAATACAAACTTCAGTAAATTGTATATCTTTCGTTTAAATTACAACATCAATGCCACGTATAACAACAATCCGATGACGGAAAGAGGCACATATAATGTATATGTACATCGGGTGAATGGAAGCACTACTGTCGAGTTATTCAAAAAATGGGTTGTAGCATCAAACCTAATGTACCTGTACAACAGTGGTATTTTAGGCTCCGAGGGGATAGTTACCAGTATATGGAATGCTTCATTGGGTTACAAATTATTTAAAAAACAGAATGGTGAACTAGCGATCAAGGGTTTTGATTTACTGAATAATGCGCAAAACATAAATCGTAACGTAAGCACGACTTCTATCTCCAACGTAACGTCGAATACCCTAAACAGGTATTTCTTATTGTCTTTTACGTATAACCTGAGACACTTTGGGGGCAGAAGATAAACTACCCAATATTTAACATATATCCTATTCCTCTCACATTCGATATTTTAATTCGTTCATCTTTGGACAAATATTTTCGTATGCGGCTAATAAAAACATCCAGACTTCTACCTGTAAAGTACGTATCATCATTCCAGTACGCTTTAATAATTTCATCACGGGGCACCACCGTATCTTTATGTTCGAAAAGTCGTCTTAACAATTCGCACTCCCGAAAAGACAACTTTTCCTTTTCTTGACCGTAGGATAGCAAATTCTTGGTTGTATCTAGCACATAATCGCCAATTATATATACTTGATGAACACCGATTTTCCGTCTTCTCACCAAAGATTCTATACGTACAATCAGCTCTTCTATCTTAAAGGGCTTTCGGACATAATCATTTGCACCATGCTTAAAGCCCTGTACAACATCCTCTACCTGGGTCATCGCAGATAAAAAAAGGATAGGAATTTGAGGATCAAGCTTTCTGATCTCCGTGGCAACGGTAAAACCATCCATCAGCGGCATCATGATATCCAACACCACAATATCCGGCTTTACTTTCTTAAAAGCCGACAGTGCTTCTTGACCATTCTCACGATGACGAACAGAGAATCCCTGATCTTCTAAACTATCCGTAACGATCATAGCTAAACTTTGTTCGTCCTCTACATACAAAACATCTATCATGCGTTTGATTTAGTTAAAATGATTATAAACGTTGTACCTTTTTCTAAAGCACTTTCTACTTCTATAAAACCGTGATGCTGATCAATCACTTGTTTCACATAGGCCAACCCTAATCCAAATCCCTTAACAGAATACAGATTCCCGACAGGAACTCTAAAAAACCGATCGAATATATTCTTATGGTAAATTGGTGCAATTCCCAACCCATTATCTTTAATTCTAATTTCAATATTCTTGGACTGCTCAACGATTGAAATAGTTATATCCACATGCTCAGCCGAATATTTAACCGCATTGTCAATTAAATTCGTGATTACATTTTTAATATGAGCTTCATCGGCATCAATCAATACCAGCGGAGATGTTGACGTTAGGCTAAATTGTACATCCTTCTGCAAACCGATCTTCGCAGTTTCTATACAAGAATTTATCAATTTAATGACATCAAAATTGGCAAATTCCAGCTTAACCCCATTGTCACCGTTCATATCAAAATGCAATACACGTTCTATCATTTGTGAAAGGTGATCCAATTCTCTTCGTGAGAGATCAAGGTATTTCTCCATTCGTACACTATCATCTTTAGCACCGTAACGCTGTACCGCCTCTATTGCTGCCATCACAGTGGCAACAGGTGTCTTTAGTTCATGTGTCATATTATTGACAAATGTCTTATGCATAAGTGCTAACTTATTCTGTCTATTAATCGTCCACAGCAAATAGATAAAACTTCCGAACAATGCTAATACCAATACCATAGAGAGCATTAACTGCCAGCCCATCTTTACAAGAATATAGGCATTTGGATCGTCAATTTTAGCAATTAAAAACTCATTATTATGAGAATTAATCAATATAGGCCGAGTAGTTAAATTCCCGGATTCATCTGTACGGATCTGCGCATGTACAGAATGCCGAGGTAAGGAGTCCAATATTTCCAGCTCGATGTTTACCGGAACGGATATATTCTTCGATTTTAGAACCTCGTCCATCAATACATTCATTTGTCGCAATGTGGTATCATTAAACTCGATATTCTGCAACATAAAAGAAGGGAAAATTTGGGACGGCTCTTCCCGATCAGCGGTACGGACGCGCTTACGCTCAAAAGTTTTGCGTCTCTCCCTTCCCAAAGAATCCAAAACGGCAGATAGCTTCTCTTTATTCAGTTCAGGGTATAATTCAACAATGCGAGTGATGAAGCGATTTTCATGCTGTTTATTATTGCGTACGCGCATTTCGCGAAAACCTTCTTCATGGTCATCATAATACGTCTGAATAACATTAAACAAACTCCTCTCAATATCAGACACGACAAGCTCTTGCCTGCTTTTGTAGCTCCCGAATAACCAGATCGACAATACCACGATAATTCCTACCAATGTGAGGACTATCATCAGCATTAGTATTTTATACTTATTTAACATTATTAAAACAAATTTAAATTGTTAGATTTGCATCACGCATGATAATTACCACATTTAACATATTATAACACATATTAACAGTTGGTAATCTTTACATTTGCATGTCAATAAATAAATATGAGGCAATTATTACTTTTTAAATATATATATTTCACTTTTTCATCGCTTATAATTATTACACTGGGGAGTTGTGACAAAGACATGAGTGTTTCTCTGGGTAATACGAATGAAGATTTCGGAATTACAGTTGTAGATTCTATCACCGTAAATGCTTCAACTTTTCAGATGAGTAATCTGCCTTCAGCTACAACAGGTACTATACTGGTAGGAAAAGCTTCACAAGAAGAAACGGGATCAACAAAATCAACATCGTACTTTAAACTTGCTTTTACAAATTTCACAAACGATATCCCTACCAATGCGGTGTTTGATTCTATTAATCTTGTAATTAAGCCGAAAACAAATAGATACTTTTATGGCGACACTACCGTTGCACAAAAAATAACAGTACACCGGCTTACAGAAGCATTAGAAACAAAAAATATCAATTCAACTGTTAACGGAAATATCACTCCAATTTTTGTAACCGGAGCGACAATCTTCTCGGATCAAAAATTCGATTATGCCCCTTCACCACTTGGATCATTAACTTTCACTCCTTCTATAAGATCTATGGATACCTTAAGCATTAAACTAAATAATGCCTTGGGAAGTGAAATCTTCAATATGATCGTATCCAATGATCTGAATGTAGCTTCAAACGAAGCTTTTCAGCAATATCTTAAAGGGCTTGTGCTTGTACCAGATGACCAGAACACTGTTATTTTGGGATTTAGTGATACAGTAGCTGTTAATATTAACTATTCATATATCGGGAATGACGGATTTAACAAACATGGTATAAAAAGGATCACTACAGGAGACAGAACATTCCAGTTCAACAATATTGAATACGATCGTACGAATACACCGTTTGCGGCCCTAAATGCCTCCAACAAAGAAATAAAAAGTAGCCAAACTAACGGACAGGTATTTCTTCAAGCGGGCACAGGTGTTGTAGCAAAACTAGACATTCCTGCGTTAAAAGAATTCATGAACGAACCCAATATTTCAATTAATAAAGCTCAACTCATTGTAGAAACGACTGGAGAGATTATTTTTAATCCCTTTCCAAACCCGTCATCAGTGATGCTTTTAATCGCGAATGACAATGGTATTCCTTTCGCTTTTGTACGTACTCCTTTCTCCCCCACCATTCAACAAGTTCCCTACCTGAATGGAAATTCTATAGGGAGAAATGCAAGGTATGTATTTGATTTAATTGAATACATCAACACGGTTAATAGCGTGGAGAGCTCCAATACCTCTTTATTTCTGACTTCATCTACGCCAAATCTGTTTAGCACAACAAATATGGCATTGATAGCCACAGAAAATAATTCACCAAAAATTAAATTAAACATTGTATATACTAAATTTAAATAATTTATGAACAAGAAAAATTGGCTATTCTTATTTTTAGCCTGTACTATTGCTTTCACATCTTTGAATTCTTGCAAGAAAAGTGACGACACAGATTCTACGGATAATGGCCCTACTGAATGGAAAAGATCAGCTGTTTTTGGAGGTGATCCAAGAAATCAAGCCGCAACATTTACAATCAATGATCAGGCATTCGTAGTAGGCGGTCTTTTAAGAACCAACACCATATTAAGTGACACCTGGTCGTTTAACGGATCAGAATGGGAAGAAATAGCAACTAACTTCTCTGGAGACGCTCGTCGTAGCGCAGTGGGTTTTGCTGTAGATGGAAAAGGATATGTAGGACTAGGATATAATGGTACGGCGGCATTAAAAGACTTTCACAGATATGATCCAGTGACTAAAACTTGGGAACAGGTAGCCGACTTCCCGGGAGAAGCTCGTTTCGGTGCAGTAGCTTTCGCATTGGGTAATTACGCGTATGTTGGCTTAGGGATGACTCCTACAGATAAAACGTTCAGTGATTTTTACAGATATGACCCAAGTAACGATTCTTGGACATCGATAAAAGTTCCTTTTACGTATAAAAAATCCCATGCTTTTGCATTTGTTATTGGAAATAAAGCTTACGTTGGGGGTGGTATCAGCAACAACCAGTATCCTGAAGAATTCCATTCCTATGACGGATCAGATTGGGCTACACTTAACCCTATCCGAAGAGATGATAGTCAGCATACGTATGACCTGACACGTCAGAATGCGGCTACATTTGTTATCGGAAACTACGGTTATGTTGTAGGTGGTCAAAAAGGTTCGGTATTGGGCAATGTATGGAAATACGATCCTTCGTCAGATTCATGGACAGACAAGCATCAAGCACTTACCTCTGCCGGCGCCTCAGCTAGAGAATCAGCGGTTGGTTTCTCTATTAACGGTAAAGGTTATATCACCACAGGTGGCACAAGTAGCAGCAATAGCTCCAGGTTTGATGACACTTGGGAATTTATTTCAGCAAGGTAAAAGAAGTAAACCTAATACTTATAAAAAAAGCTAGTGCAAATAATTTGCACTAGCTTTTTTTTATTCAAGTAATTTAAATCTTTATCCGATTAAACTTTTCTTCACCAATAACTCCGCCACTTGAACAGCATTCGTTGCAGCTCCTTTTCTAAGGTTATCTGCTACGATCCAAAGATTAACCGTTTTAGGTTGTGATTCATCGCGACGAATACGTCCCACAAAAACTTCGTCCCTGCCATGTGCGTCTCTCGGCATAGGATACTCCAAATTTGCTGGATTATCTACAATAAGAACACCGTCTTGTGCGGCAATAACGCTGCGCAATTCATCTAAATCAAATTCGTTGTCAAATTCAATATTTACAGATTCCGAATGACCTCCTACTACAGGTATCCGCACTGTGGTAGCCGTTACCTTAATGGAGTCGTCTTGCATAATCTTGTTTGTCTCTTTGATCATCTTCATTTCCTCTTTTGTATACCCATTCTCTTGGAATACATCAATCTGAGGAATGACGTTCATGTCGATTTGATACGGGTATGCTTTTTCTCCTTCGATCCCTGCACGTTCATCATTCAATTGTTGTACCGCTTTTACACCCGTACCTGTTACAGATTGATAAGTAGACACTACTACACGCTTAATTTTATATCTATCGTGCAAAGGCTTAAGTACAACCACCATCTGTATTGTTGAACAATTTGGATTGGCAATAATTTTGTCTGTAGCAGTCAATATATCTCCATTCACTTCCGGAACAATTAATTTTTTGGAAGGATCCATACGCCAAGCTGAAGAATTATCAATTACCGTAATTCCTGCTGCTGCAAATAATGGAGCATATTCTGTAGAAGTACCACCGCCCGCAGAGAATAATGCAACGTCCGGTTTTAATGCAATAGCTTCTGCTGGTGTTACTACCTTATACTTCTTCCCCTTAAATTCAATTTCCTTTCCCTTACTCCGCTCTGATGCTACTGGAATTAATTCTGTTACCGGGAAATTACGTTCCGCTAATACTGCTAACATTTCTGACCCGACAAGCCCTGTCGCGCCCACTACAGCTACTTTCATAGTACTTAATTTACTTATAATATATTAAAATTTTGCTTGATTAACCGCCCCTCTAAACTTTAGTTGTCAAACATAGTAAATAATGACGAGCATTTTATACAATCCTTAAAATTTTTACACTAAATCCTCATTATTTTAAAAAAATCACAAAAAAACACAACTTAATTTACGAAAAATCACAACCCGACTACTAATTTGAGAAACACCAATTTCATCCATCATTTGGCAAACCAAGAACGATTAGGTATATTTACATTATCTCTATGGCTAACCAATTATAAGATTGAATCATAAATGATATTTTTAGAGAATATTTTTTTTCTTCGTTTAAAATGGATGTTAATACTGCTTGCACTGTTTTACAGGACTGACATAAAATCTCAATCCAACACGCTAATTATAAACGAAATAATGGCCAACCCCTCAACTAGCGAACTTCCTAATTACGAATATATCGAGCTGCTTAACATCGGGAACAAGACCATAAATCTTCTCCATTACACATTATCAATATCAAATACAACAATAGCACTACCGGAATATCTTTTATCCCCTAATCAATACGTACTATTGTGCAACCAAGCCGCCCAACCATTTTATGAAAAGTTTGGGAATAGTTTGGCTATAAGCAAATGGCCGGCCCTCGCCAATAGCGGAACCAGCGTTACCTTAGCAGGAGAAAACAATATAGATCAAGTGAATTATACAGACAGTTGGTATAAAAATACTACCAAAAAAAATGGCGGATGGAGTCTCGAACGCATTAATACCAATTTCCCCTGCAACTTTGCCTTAAGCTGGAAAGCATCTGAAGCTCCTGCTGGTGGCACCCCATGTAAACCTAACTCCGTAGCCGACCGATCTTATGTTCCCGAGATTGAAATTATATCATCAAAAATAGAAAGCAATACGATCACATTAACCTTCAATATTCCAAAAAATTATCTGGAAAATTTAGAAAAAGATCTATTTATGGTGGATAATAACATCGGAACACCCACAAAAATAGAATGGAAAAACGACACAGACAGTCTATTACTAATTTTCCAGTCTGCTTTTGCCGAATCTTTTGATTATACACTTACCTTATCCCCTTTTAGTTGGTGTGGAAATAATTATTCCTCTGAAAAAAAACAATATTTATTTATACAAGGAGATATTGCTTTTAATGATGTTATTATTAATGAAATCCTTTTTAACCCCAAAAACAACGGAGTAGATTTCGTAGAGATATATAATCAATCCAATAATATTATAAATCTTCAAAACTGGAAACTGGGAAACCGTACCATAACGACAAACCGTCTATTGTTCAATCCACAGCAGTATCTGGTCCTTACAACCGATAAAAACAACATTCTCAAAAATTATCCATCCGCTCTATCTGAAAATATTGTAGAGACAACAAGCCTCCCCCCTTATCCCAATGAGCAGGGAAACGTCACACTTTTTTCTGACCGTATTTTAGTAGATTCACTATACTATTCCTCTAATATGCATCAATCATTCTTAACGAACGTAAAAGGTATATCGCTTGAAAGACAATCCTTTTATGTACCTACAAATAGTCCTCAAAACTTTGTATCCGCATCGACACTGGTCGGTGGAGCAACGCCTGGCTACGCTAATTCAACAAATGTGGATAACTTTTTCCAAAAAAACCATGTGTATTTAACCACGAAAACCATATCTCCTGATAACGACAATTTTGAAGATTATCTGGAAATAAGATATGAATTATTAACTTCAAACATGATGCTTAATGTCACCATATTTGACGATCAAGGACGGCAAATCAACCGATTGATTCGTCACCAAAGTACAAGTAATTCCGGAAAAATACAATGGGACGGAACATCCGAAAACGGACAGGTTGCTCCTTCGGGATTCTATATTTACCACGTAGAAACATACGACACAAAAGGGAACTACGAAGTGTACCGTGGAGGTTTTGTGCTAACTCACAAATCACTCAGCTATTAACAAAAACGCAATAAAAGACATATCTTTGCTGCAATGAAACCTGCATACAGCTGCTGCTCAAAAAAGAAACTGAACGAAACAAACTCTTGAACGCCATTGGGAGCAAACAAGCAGTGAATAAATAAAACAGCGCATGCAAGCTTCATCATTTTTAAAAAGTATTTATTTAGATGAAAGAAACAATTATTATTCTTGGTGCTAACGGCCAAATTGGGACGGAATTAGCAGTAGCTTTAAGAAAAAAATTTGGGAGCCAACAGGTTATTACTTCAGATATACGTGAGCCGCAAACTTTAGGCGAAAATGAAATCTTCGAGTCTGCTAACGTTCTCGACAAAGAAGGACTCCAGTCACTTTTTCTGAAATATAAGCCTACTCAAATCTATTTACTAGCCGCGATGCTGTCGGCGACAGGCGAACAATACCCTCAAAAAGCCTGGGACCTTAATATGAATGGATTGCTGAACATATTAGATCTGGCAGTTGAATTGGGTATAAAAAAGATTTTTTGGCCGAGTTCAATAGCGGTTTTTGGGCCTCACTCTCCTAAAAAAGATACACCCCAGTATTGTGTCATGGATCCCAACAGTATTTATGGTATTTCTAAATTGGCTGGTGAACGACTTAGCGAATATTACCACAACAAACATGGCTTAGATATACGCAGCATTCGCTATCCAGGTATTATTTCATGGAAAACTCAACCTGGAGGCGGAACCACCGATTATGCGGTTCATATATTCTTTGAAGCGCTACGAACTGGAAAATATGAATGCTTCTTGTCAGAAGACACCGCATTACCGATGATGTATATGGAAGATGCAGTACGTGCCACTATACAGCTCATGGATGCTCCGGCAGAGAATTTAACAATCCGCTCCAGTTATAATCTGGCCGGTGTAAGTTTCACCCCTCGTGAGATTGCGGAAGAAATTAAAAAAATTCTTCCTAATTTTGAAATGTCTTATAAAGAGGGAGACCCTCGCCAAGCAATTGCCAATTCATGGCCCCAAAGTATCGAAGACGATTATGCACGTAAAGATTGGAATTGGGAACTAGAATTTGATTTGGCATCTATGGCAAAAGACATGATCGATAATCTTAAAACAAACGGATAACAAAATGGGTAGAGCCTTTGAATTTAGAAAAGAAAGAAAATTTAAACGCTGGGCTAAAATGGCAGTTCAGTTCACACGTCTAGGTAAAGAGATTGCAATTGCGGTGAAAGAAGGTGGGCCACATGCAGAAAATAATTCCCGTCTACGTACCGCTATTCAAAATGCCAAAGCAGTAAACATGCCTAAAGATCGCGTTGAAGCCGCGATAAAAAGAGCTTCTGAAAAGGATTCAAAAGGCTACGAAGAATTTGTTTATGAAGGATACGGCCCTCATGGAGTACCCGTATTAATCGAAACTGCAACCGATAACACCAATCGTACGGTTGCTAATATCCGAAGCTATTTCACCAAGGCGGGAGGATCCCTAGGCAAAACAGGATCTTTGGATTTCATCTTTCAACGCAAATCCATGTTTCGCTTTCCTGCAGCTGATGAATTAGATGTAGAAGAATTAGAATTGGAGTTGATTGATGCCGGATTAGAAGAACTATATGTGGAATCTGATGAAGAAGGAAACGATGTAGTCGTTGTACAAACTTCTTTCGAAGACTTCGGCAATATGCAAAAATTGCTGGAAGAAAAAGGAATAGAAGTAAGTTCTGCAAAATTGGAGCGAGTTTCCCTAACTCATTCCTCCCTGACAGAAGAACAAGCCGCAGATGTACTAAAACTGATCGATAAGATTGAAGATGATGATGATGTGCAGGCGGTATATCATAATATGGATTAAAAATTTGATCCTAGTCAGCGTAAAAAAGAAAAAGAGGGATTTTTAGACCCTCTTTTTCTTTTTTACATATTCCTCAATAGCCCAAAAGACCCCTCAATCAATTTTAATCGTTGCTGCCGAACATTAATCATGTGAGTTTTAATTGTCTTTTCAATTCGTTACATTTGTGAATGCTGACCTTTGAAGATTTTTTTGTTAAGAAAAAAATTGATTTGAATGCTTTAAAGCAATCTAATTTACCGCTTTATGAAGAATTCAAAAGCCATTATAATGCTATGGGCGAAAAAAGTTTTGATCATAGCAAGAAATTTTGGTTCAACAAACTCAGAAAAAGCTATAGATTACAAGAAGTAGAAAGTGCTAAGCTAATAAACACCCCTCCTACATCTGCAATGCAACCTGATATGAAAAAGGGAGGTGAAAGCCCTGTATTAGTGCCTAAAACTACCACCCCTGCATCTAAAACATTAGCTTCTGCAACGGAGCCGATTAACGAGGAACAAAAAGTTAAAAAGCCGACGGGTTTCAAGCCCCGGTTCAAAGCAGGCACAACTAAATCGGATACCACCGAGGAGAATAGGGAACAAAAACCTGAAGATAAGGCTACCGAAGAAACTCCTGCCGCAAGTAAACCTGCAGGTTTCAAGCCCCGGTTCAAAGCAGCCATAACTAAATCGGATACCACCGATACAAAAAAAAACAATCGATAATAAACACATTCTCATGCTTAAAGAAGAAAGACAAGCTTATATCCTTCATCAGATAAATCTGCACAATAAAGTGCTCTCATCAGATCTAAGTGTCCAACTAAATGTCTCTGAAGATACTATTCGAAGAGATCTGAATGAATTGGCAGAAAACGGACAAGTCATCAAAGTATATGGAGGAGCGCTGTCAAAATCTTTTCAATTCCCGTTCCAGGAGGGAAATGTGTATGCAAAAGAAGGAAGGAAAGAAATTGCAAGCAAAGCACTGTCGCTGATAACAAATGGCATGACTGTTTTAGTTGGAGGTGGTACAACAATGATAGAATTAGCCCGTCTTATCCCGAATGACATCCAATGCACGTTCTTTACAATCAGTCCGCTAGTAGCACTAGAATTGGCGGAAAAAGAGAACATTGAAGTCATTCTAATTGGTGGTAAGTTGTCTAGAAATACGAATATCGTCACCGGTTCGCAAGTGATAAACGAACTGGCAGACATACGTGTTGATCTCTGTTTATTAGGAACGAACAGTCTTTCTGTAGAAGAAGGCATTACAGATTCAGATTGGGAAGTTGCACAAATCAAACGTGCGATGATCAAATGTTCTAAATATGTTGCAATTTTAAGTATTGCAGAAAAATTGAATTCCAATCAAAAGATGCGCGTAGCATCTCTTAAAGATATAAGCTATTTAGTTACTGATTTACCATCTTCTGATAAGTCATTGAAAGAATTTGAAAAGTACTTGTCCGTTATATAGCAACAGAATTTTCTAATGGAGAGTTTATTATTTAGACCGTGAAGGAAAAAGAATATTCGCTAAAGAAAAAGACGCTAAAAAATTTTTTTTGGAGTGGCTCAAGCAATTTAGTCCTTCAGATTCTAACTTTAGCTTTCGGGGTCTTCTTATCTCGGATTCTTTCTCCAACAGAGTACGGAATTGTAGGGATGTTGACTATTTTCACATTAGTTGCCACCTCAATTCAAGAATCCGGATTTTTGACCGCATTAATCAATCGGAAAGCAATTGACGAAAAAGATTACAATTCCATATTTTGGTTCAATATTTCTTTTGGCACATTCCTTTATCTTTCGCTTTATTTCCTTGCGCCTACTATCGCCGTTTTTTTTGATGAGCCGAGACTCGTCTCCTTAGCGCGATACTGTTTTACTACCATCCTATTTTCCAGCTTCTCGGTTGCTCAAAATGCATATTTACTCAAAAATCAACAAATAAAGCATCGTGCGATCGCTGCAGTAGTCGGATCCGTTATATCCAATGCTGCCGGGATTACACTGGCGCTGCTCGGCTACAGTTATTGGGCGTTCGCAAGTATCAACGTCGTGTACCAATTTATCGTCATGCTGTTATTTTGGTACTATTCCCCCTTTAGGCCCACCTTCACATTCAGTTTAGCACCCATCAAAGAAATGGCACCGTTCAGCTTGAATATATTAGCCACTAACATCGTAAGCCAGATCAGCAATAATATTTTTGCCCCCTTATTGGGAAAGTTTTATAACACCATCGATGTAGGGAACTACACACAGGGAAATAAATGGTCGACAACAAGCCAGTCCGTGATCTCGGGAATGCTCCAAAACATAACGCAGGTTCTATTATCCGAGGTCAAAGAATCCAAAGAGCGGCATAATCGGATATTTATCAAGTTAGTGGATTTCACCTGTTTCATCGCCTTTCCCTGCATGTTTATATTATCACTCTGTGCCCAGGATTTTATTGTAATTTTGATTACCGAGAAATGGATTGAAAGTGCCGCATTTTTACAATTCCTTACCTTGGTATCTCCTTTTCTAATCGTATCGATCTTATACACACAGCTAATATTAAGCAGCGGAAACTCGGCCATTTACCGAACAATAACCATTTCTCTTTGTTTATTACAGATCGCTCTCCAATTGGTAATTTACCCTTATGGCATATTGACAATGATCACGGGCTACGCTGTCCTCAATATAATTTGGTTATTGATTTGGCAATACTATGTTTGCAAAATCACTTCAATTCCATATTTCCTTCTATTCAACATTGTCGGAAAGTACAGCTTAATAATGGCCGGCACTATATTAGCGACTCACTTTATCACCTTAAATATCGACCTGCTATATCTTCGTTTTACCGCCAAAATTCTCATCGCAGGTAGTATGTACGTCGGAATAATGTATCTATTAAAAGCCGATGCGCTAAAAGAGGGGTTGGAACTATTAAAAACAAAAAAGATTAACCAAAAACATCCTTAATCGTCGTCATACATATCGCACTGTATTTCAAGTACTCCTGAGCCATTTTCGTTGCCCCTAGTTTCATCTTGGCATATACTGCAGGTTCATCTAAGATCTTTTTTAATTGTCTCGCTATTTCATCGGCATCAATGTCGTCTTTATCCAGGATCACCATATTATCATACTGATTCAAATAGCTGGGATCTTGTTCACCACTGTTACCAACAATGAGCGGCAAATCCATTCCTATACACTGTTGCCACATGACAGACTGGCTGGCTGGAAACACAGCCATATCAGCCGCATACATGTAAGTCAATGTCTTTTCACTATTTAGCCATCCTAAAAAATGAGTGTTGTCATTAGCGATAGCCTGCAATTCCTTCTCATATTGATCATCTTCTGAAGAAGATTTGCCGAATAATACCAAATGAATACGTGGATCATTCAACGAGTTTACAGCCTTCAACAAAAGCTCTGTCCTCTTTTCTCGCGTAAATTTTCCTCCGCTCACAATAAGAAAATCATTGCTCCGAACGCCCAATTTTTCACGAATTTCCGACCGGCTTACTGCCTCTTTAATACGCTCTGCTTCCACCTCATCGTACCCTAAAGGCAACACCTTCATCCGCTCCATAGGTATGCCATAAATTTCATTCAAAAATTTTGCACTATTCGGCACAATCGGATATATCTTTGATAAATAAGATAGATATTTTTTTAAATAGTATTTACGAAAAACACCGTGAAGTAAATGGACAGATTTCCATGATTGCCCAATATTGGAGTAATCTGCATGATAGTCCATAATCATACGAGCCGAAGAGTTACGTTTCAAATAAGGAATAGCCTGATGCATATTAAAAGAAACGCCATGAAAATAAATTAAATCAGGCAGTATATTTTCTATTCTTCCCTTTATATTTTCAAATACTTTCAATATATCTTTGTACTTTACGACGTATCGCGTCCGATAAATTGTGGCATATAAATCGGTTTCTATATACGACTTCACTGCCCCATCGTAGTTATCATTTATATAATCAAAAATATTACCAAATGTACTGGAAACAATATGAACTTCATGACCTGACAAATGATAATATTTTGCCATCATATTATCTTGATATTGCTGTCCGATACCATAGAAATCACATATCATTAATATTTTCATAACTCCTTATTAAAATTATTTTCTCTTACACGTCTTAAATCTCTTTTTTACTCTCTATTTTTACGCCGTGATGGAAAATACAAAAATATCAATTATTACCATTGTTTATAACAATGTTCGAGATATTGAATATACAATACGATCTGTACTCGGGCAGACTTATAAAAATATTGAATATATTATTGTAGATGGTGAATCTACAGATGGCACAATAGAGATCATCAAACAATACGAAGATCAGGTATCTAAAATCATTTCTGAAAAGGATACGGGCATTTATGATGCCATGAACAAGGGATTACAAATTGCCACGGGCGACTATGTTATGTTTTTGAATTCAGGAGACGAGCTATTTGATTTAAATACGATCGAACAAATTGTAGAAAAAGGGGATAACGCGGATATCATTTATGGCGAGACTAAACTCATCGATGAACAACGTCATATTGTTGGTAATCGCAGACATGCAGCTCCCAAAACGTTTGATTGGAAATCATTTCGTTATGGCATGAATGTGTGCCACCAAGCGATCTATGTAAAACGGACGATTGCCGAACCCTATGACCAGCAATACCAATTGAGTGCAGATATCGATTGGGTAATACGCGCTGCGAAAAAGGCTAGAACTACAGTAAATATTCATCAATACGTAGCGAAGTATTTGGTAGGTGGTATGTCTCAAAAGAGACATCAACAAAGTCTCAAAGAACGTTACGAAATTCTTAAAAAACACTACGGAACAATTCCGAACATCATAAATCACGGGATCATTGCATTTCGTCTACTCAAACACCGCATCATACATGGCAAAACAAGAGAATGATTTTTTTAATCCTGAATTATTGACAGAGTTAGCCAATTCGAAAATGCCATTTGGCAAATATCAGGGATGGTTACTCTGTCGTTTACCGGAGCCTTATCTAGTTTGGTTTCATAAAAAAGGATTTCCATCTGGAAAACTAGGAATTCAACTCGCTACGCTGTATGAAATCAAACTAAATGGCCTCGAATACCTGTTAATACCGTTAATTAAGAAATAATCGCTCTTACCACGGTACTAAAAAGCAACTTACACTGAAAAATTTATTGTTTTATTCCTTTAACGTTTTATCGGGTTTATATGCTTTTCTTACTATCTTTAACAACTGAAAATGTCTACAAAAAGACGCTAGATCGAAGATTGTAATGATGACTAAGTTCTATGATATTATCGTTGTTGGAGCTGGATTAGTAGGTCTTTCTACAGCCTATCATCTTAAACTGAAATATCCTGACAAATCGTTACTCGTTCTCGAAAAGGAAAATCAGGTTTCAAAGCATCAGTCTGGGAATAATAGCGGTGTGATCCATAGCGGGATTTACTATAGACCTGGAAGTTTAAAGGCTCAAAACTGTATAAACGGATATCATTCACTTATTGCTTTTGCTGACCAATATGATATACCCTATGATATCTGCGGTAAAATAATTGTCGCATCTGACAGTAGTGAATTAACTGCTTTGGAAAACATTTATTCGCGTGGTGTTCAAAATGGGCTGACTACAATCCGTAAATTAAATCAAGAACAATTAGGCGAATATGAACCACATGTAGCAGGTGTAGCGGGGCTACATGCTCCTCAAACGGGAATAATTGATTATCCGGCGATGGCTAAACAACTTCAAATCCTAATTACGGAAGAACTTGGAGGTGATATTAGATTTAGCGAAGAGGTTAGATCGATTAAAACCACGCAGAAGCAATATGCGGTTACGACTTCTAAAGAAGCCTATCTAACGGAAAAGATTGTTACCTGCGCCGGATTACAATCTGATCGGGTTGCTAACCTTACCGGTGATAATAATGATCTACAGATTATTCCATTTCGTGGAGAATATTACAAGCTCAGACCTGAAAAGGAATACCTTGTGAATAACCTTATTTATCCGGTACCCAATCCTGAGTTTCCTTTTTTAGGTGTACACTTCACAAGGATGATAAACGGGGGAGTAGAGGCCGGACCAAATGCCGTATTAGCTTTTAAAAGAGAAGGATATAAGTTCTCTGATATCAACCTGACCGATTTGTCCCAAACGCTGACCTGGCCGGGATTTTGGAAAATTGTAATGAAATATGGCAAGACAGGAATGATGGAGATGTACCGCTCGTTATCTAAATCCTCGTTTACAAAATCCCTTCAAAAATTAATTCCTGAAGTTCAGGAGAAAGATTTGATAGATGGCGGAGCCGGAGTAAGGGCACAGGCTTGTGACCGAAACGGGAACCTCATAGATGATTTCAACATGACCGAAGGGAACAATATTATACACGTTAGAAACGCGCCGTCACCCGCAGCAACATCCTGCTTATCAATCGGTAAACTAATCAGCGAGAAAATATAACCCTATGTATAATTAATATGAACGAAGTAATACAGATGGTTGACCTAAAAAGTCAATACAAGAAGATCAAAGAAGAAGTGGATACTGCATTATTAGCCGCAGTTGATGCCGGGGCTTATATTAATGGTCCTGATGTAAAAACTTTTGCAAAGAAATTAGAAGAATTTAATCAGGTGAATAGGGCTGTAACCTGTGCGAATGGTACCGATGCGCTTCAGATTGCAATGATGGGACTTGATTTCAAACCCGGTGATGAAGTAATTGTTCCTGCATTTACATATATCGCTACGGTAGAGGTAATTGCTTTGTTGGGACTGATACCTAAATTTATTGATGTCAAAACGAATACCTTTGAACTGGATCATACGCAGTTAGAATCCTTAATTTCGGAGAAAACAGTAGGCGTTATTCCAGTGCATCTTTTTGGTCAATGCTCCAATATGGAAGCAATACTTGAAATCGCTAAAAAGCACAACATCGCCGTTATCGAAGATACCGCTCAGGCAATGGGTGCGGAATATATATTTGCAGATGGCTCTAAAGCTTTCGCAGGAACAATAGGTGATATAGGAACAACATCATTTTTTCCTTCGAAGAATCTAGGATGTTTCGGTGACGGAGGTGCATTATTGACACAAAATGAAGAATTGGGTGAGAAATTACATGTGATTGCCAACCATGGACAAAAGAAAAAATATCACCACGATTCAATAGGCGTTAACTCTCGTCTGGATACAGTACAAGCAGCGATATTAAATGTGAAAATACAGTATCTAAATGAGTACAGTGCTGCCCGCCAAAAAGTTGCTACAAAATACGATGAGAACTTAGCAAACATTGAGGGGCTAGTTCTCCCTGAACGTGCTTCGTATTCCACACATGTCTTTAATCAATACACCTGCCAAGTTAAAAACAGTCGTAGGGACGAGTTGAAGGCTTACTTACAAGAGAAAGGGGTGCCGACGATGGTTTACTATCCAATCCCCGTTCATCTACAGAAGGCGTATCAGGTCTATGGATATAATGAAGGAGATTTTCCGGTGGCTGAACAATTGTGCAAAGACGTCATCTCTTTTCCAATCCATACCGAAATGAAAGACGAGGTTCAAGATTATATTATTCAGTGCATCCATAACTTTTTCGAAAATGGAAAATAATTATTTCGTTCACGAGACAGCCGTAGTTGATGAGGGAGCGCAGATAGCAGAAGGTGTCAAAATCTGGCACTTTTCGCACATCATGTCTAACTGTACGATTGGTGAAAAATGTAATATCGGCCAAAATGTGGTCGTTTCTCCAGGTGTAGTACTGGGCAAAAATGTAAAGATCCAGAATAACGTGTCTATCTATGAAGGTGTCACCTGTGATGATGATGTATTTTTAGGCCCGTCAATGGTTTTTACCAATGTGACCAATCCTAGAAGCGCGGTAAATAGACGTGGACAGTACGCAAGGACACATGTGGGCAAAGGAGCATCGATAGGTGCGAATGCAACTATAGTCTGTGGGCATGATATAGGTCCGTATGCATTTGTAGGAGCAGGTGCAGTCGTTACGAAAACTCTTCCCGCATATTCTCTTGTTGTAGGAAATCCCGCAAAACAGATTGGATGGGTCAGTGAATATGGTCACCGTTTAAATTTTAATGAAAACGGCTTTGCCACGTGTCCCGAGACTGCTCAGAAATATAAGCTAGAGAACAATACAGTAAAAAGAGTTAGTTAACTATGTCAGAAAACAAAATAAAATTTGCTGTGATCGGCTGCGGTCATATCGGCAAACGCCATGCAGAAATGGTGAGCAGGAACGAAGAAGCTCAACTGGTCGCTCTTATCGATGTAAAGAGTCAAAACGAATTAGGATTAGACCATTTTAATGTTCCCTTCTTTTATGATCTGAAAACATTTTTAAATTCAGGTATCGACGTTGACGTCATTAATATTGCCACCCCGAACGGCTTTCATGCCGAACAGGCCTTACAAGCCTTAGAAGCCAAAAAACACATCGTTGTGGAGAAACCTATGGCCCTAAATATGCATGATGCAGAAAAGATTATTTTTAAGGCATTACACGTACACAGGCAGGTCTTTGCGGTCATGCAGAATCGTTATTCGCCACCCTCAGTTTGGATCAAAGAACTTATCGAATCAGGCAAATTAGGAAATATTTACATGGTACAACTTAATTGCTATTGGAATCGAGATAACCGCTATTACAAGCCAGACAGTTGGCACGGCAAGAAGGATTTAGATGGAGGTACTTTATTTACTCAATTTTCTCATTTTATAGACATTATGTATTGGCTATTTGGAGACATTACCAATATTCAAGGAAAATTTGCAGATCATAACCACCAAAACCTAACTGACTTTGAGGACTCAGGTTTTGTCTCTTTTGATTTTGTGAATGGAGGAATGGGATCTTTAAATTATTCTACATCGGTTTGGAATCAAAATTTAGAAAGTTCTATGACCATTATTGCGGAGAATGGTTCTGTGAAGATTGGTGGTCAATATATGGATAACGTAGAGATTTGCCATATTAAAGATTATGAAATGCCAAAGTTAGCCCCCACCAATCCGGGGAATGATTATGGTGCCTACAAAGGTTCTGCGGCAAACCACCATTATATCATTGAAAATGTAGTTGAGGTATTAAAAGGTAGATCCGCTATAACAACCAATGCATTGGAAGGCTTAAAAGTAGTAGATATTATTGAGAAAATTTACCGATTAAGAGATCAAAACCACAGATCATAAGATTGCAACAGGAATTTAAGCATTTACATACCTTTGACTATTTTTTACTTTTTATTTTTCTTACCTTTGTTGGCAGAAATTTTTAACATTAAACGCCGTTTGCAGCGGTATCAATGAATATATGGCACAATATCAAACATTGCTGTACTACTGTTACAGCCCTATCGAACATGCAGAACAGTTTGCTGCAGATCATTTAGAGTTTTGTAAATCACTGGGCTTAGTCGGTCGAATTATCGTTGCCGATGAGGGATTAAATGGCACAGTGTCCGGCACGCCAACAGCTTGTCAAGCTTACATGGATGCTATACATGCGGATACCCGCTTTTCAAAAACAGATTTTAAAATTGACGATGTAGAGGAACCCTCCTTCATTAAAATGCATTGCCGCTACAAATCCGAGATCGTACACTCCGGACTTAGAAATCCCGAAATCATTGACCCGAACAAACAGACCGGCATACATTTGGAACCCACCGAATTTATGGAGATGAAAGACCGTGATGATGTAGTCGTGTTGGATGTGAGGTCTAATTATGAGCACAACGTAGGCCATTTTAAAAATGCAGTAACACTAGACATCGAAAATTTCAGGGAATTTCCAGAGAAAGTTAAAGAACTGGAACAATATAAGGGCAAAAAGATTTTGACCTACTGTACGGGAGGGATCAAATGTGAAAAAGCTTCCGCTCTCCTATTACAAGAAGGATTTGAAGAAGTATATCAGTTGCATGGTGGCATTATCAAATATGGCAAAGAGGCAGGTGGCAAAGATTTTGAAGGAAAGTGCTATGTTTTTGATAACCGAGTGACCGTTGATGTTAATAACGTAAATCCTGTAGTCGTTTCTACCTGTAGAAACTGTGGCACAACAACCCCCAAAATGATAAACTGTGCAAACGCAGAATGCAATGAGCACTTTACACAATGTGATGAATGTGGATGGGAAATGGAAGGATGTTGCTCAGACGAGTGTAAATCAATCCCCCACAAACGAGAATATGACGGAACAGGATATTATGTAAAAGTACCTCAACCGGTAAATATTGAAAAAATAAGCAAACGCAAGCATAAAAAATTCCCGTCTAAAGAACAAGCGTAAAACAACTAGAAAAGCACTTATGATAATCACAGGTGCTTTTTTATTATGTCTTAAATGTCCACTGAACGTAATTTATATTCTTATCTACAGCAAGATATTTTCGTTCATAATATGTTTTAATAGACAATACCTCATCTACTAAATCCGACTTGTACAAATCTGCTGTCTCCTTATTTTTTGAGGCCTCCAAAAGCGCTAATTGTTCCAATGTATAGGCATAAAATCCATCGTTGTCCGTCTTTAGATGCATAATTCCGTCTTCTTTAAGAACAAACTTGTAACGCTCTAAAAACTTAGGATTTGTTAATCTTTTCTTTTCTCTACTATCTTGCGGCTGCGGATCAGGGAATGTAATCCATATTTCCGATATTTCATTTTCTGTAAAGAATTCTAAGATTTTCTCAATTTGAATACGCAAAAACCCTACGTTAGTAATTTCCTCCTCCAAAGCCGTTTTTGCACCTCTCCAAATACGGTTTCCTTTGTAATCTATTCCGATAAAGTTTCTGTCCGGGAACAGTTTCGCCAAATTCACGGTATATTCCCCTTTGCCACATGCCAATTCCAAAACTAAGGGCTTGTCATTTCCGAAGAACTCCGAAGACCATTTTCCTTTATATTCCAACCCCTCTTCCAATTGAACAACATTCTTGAAGGTCGCAACTTCTGCAAATTTTCTTAATTTATCCTTACCCATACCAAATATTAAGTCGCAAAAATAACCTTATATTTGCAGGAATCAATAATTTATCGTGGAAAAAGAAGCTAAAATATTTGTTGCAGGGCATAGAGGAATGGTAGGTTCAGCTATTCACCGCAGATTAATAGAGTTAGGATATACCAACATCCTAACCCGAACTTCTAAGGAGTTAGATCTTAGAAATCAAGCTAAAGTTGCCTATTTTTTTAGTCAGGAAAAACCCCAATACGTTTTTTTAGCAGCTGCAAAAGTAGGTGGTATTATGGCTAATAACATTTACCGTGCTGATTTCATCTACGAAAATCTAGCTATTCAGAATAACGTTATCCATCAATCATACCTAAACAACGTTCAAAAGTTATTATTCTTAGGCTCTTCGTGTATCTATCCAAAATTAGCACCCCAACCTCTTAAAGAAGACTATTTATTAACAGGCACTTTAGAGTCTACTAATGAACCCTATGCAATCGCAAAAATAGCAGGCATAAAAATGTGTGAATCCTACCGTGCCCAATATAACTGCAATTTTATTTCTGTTATGCCAACTAATTTATATGGCATAAATGACAATTACCATCCACAAAATTCTCATGTTTTACCTGCTTTAATTCGCCGCTTTCACGAAGCAAAAGAAAATAATCTTCCTCAGGTTACCATTTGGGGAACAGGCTCCCCCCTTCGTGAGTTTATGTTTTCTGAAGATCTGGCTGATGCCTGTATCTTTTTGATGGAGAATTATGACGATGAACAATTCGTAAATATTGGTATTGGCAACGATATTAGCATCAAAGATCTTGCTTTACTTATAAAAGATATCATCGGATATAACGGTAAGATCATCTTCGATTCCTCCAAGCCGGATGGCACACCCCGCAAACTAATGGACGTATCCAAACTGCATAGCTTGGGCTGGAAGCACAAAACCTCTTTGGAAGACGGGATTAAACGTGCATATATTGATTTTAAAGAAAAAGAACTTTAATAGGTCTCACTATCTGGCGGAATACCAAAATTAACAGTATCCTGTTCTTCTTCTAAAGGAGGAACACCTTTATATTTTTTTCTCTTCTTTTTAGGTTTTATAAACTCGGTTACTTTAGATATAGCCGATGCGATACTATTCTGATTGATCTGTCCGGCGGCTGTTTCTGAAGCCAATAAGACTAAATATTTTTTCAACCAACCTGACTTTTTAAGAAATGTTGTATTCAGGACAAGAGGTAATCCGAATTGAAGAGTCCGGGTTAACCAATCAGAACCACTTTCTTTTTTTTCGTGTCCTCCTTTAGTACTGGATACAGAAGAAACTAACCATCTCATCATATTAAAACCCGGAATACTACTGGTTATAGCACCAATTACACGAGAAGGCATCTCTATCTTTTTACGCAATAACGTATATTGAGCGCCTAAATAAAACTCTTGTTCACTTTGTAATCTTTTTAGACGAGCAATCTCAATCTTCAACTCATCAACATTATTTATTTTCGTGTTCATGGTTCAAATCCTTTTTGATAATTTCTTTAACATCCTCTTCGATCTTTTCCGCCAGGTCAGCCAATTCTTGGTCTGTGTCCCCGCTCTCCACACCTTCATCATCCTCGTTCCACTTTCCCATAACTTTTCGAATAGTAATATCCATGATTTTTGCCTCCAGTTTAGGTTCGAAAAGCTTAATCAGCAGTAACAATACTAAAAAGATGCCACCGGTCGCCAAAAAGCCCAAAGAATGTGTTCCCAAGCGTTCGCCTAGATAAAACCCTAAAGCCAACGAAAAGAAAAAAACGATCATCAATAATAAAACTAATTTACTTAGATCTACTACCAATGCGCCTATTATTCGCGAAGACTTCGCGATGACTTTTAGTTTGACCAGATCTATCCGAGTCTCTACATATTCTCTGATCTTTTGGAAACTCCCGGAAAAAGAAAACTTTTGCTCTTCCATGCACTTGTTTTTTTATAAAGAGCCATGTTATTACACAGCTCTTTAGATTAAAATTCACGCCCGACGATTTTCGTCGTTTTATTTAAGCATGTTCTTCTATTTCGTCTTCTAAGATCACATCGGCTTTCGAAAGCTTCGTCTTCACTGCAGAAACAATTTTTTCTCTGAAATCATTCAATTGATCAAGTTGCTCTTCCGCTCGTTCCTTCAAAGCTTCGCCCAAGTCGGCTAAGGACTCGTTGATTTTGTCTCTTGTCTCAGTACCCTTCTCAGGCGCAAACAATACACCCAATACAGCTCCTACAGCAAGTCCTGCTAGCAAAGCTGTTACAATTTTTCCGCTATCGTTCATTACTATTTAATTTATTTCTGTTAATCTATTCCTAATATTAGTTAAACAACTAAAATACAAAATCGTTTAATTTATTTCCATTTTCATGGATCACTCCTTTAAGTTACGACTTTTATTGAATTTCACGAAAAATAAGTCCAAAAAAACTATTTTAACAAATTATTTAGAGTAAAATATTTTCACTACATTTAAGAAACCTATTTATTTATTAGTTGCATGTTGGTAAAAACTTTTGGAAGCGCTGTTTATGGAATTGAAGCGACAACGATCAATGTAGAAGTAAATATTTCTACAGGTACGAAGTATTATATAGTAGGCTTGCCCGATAATGCTGTCAAAGAAAGTTGGCAACGTATAGAAAGTGCTATTATGGCAATAGGCTTTCGAATGCCTCGGCAGAAAATAGTAGTCAACTTAGCTCCGGCTGATATTCGCAAGGAAGGCTCCGCGTATGATCTTAGTATTGCGATCGGCATACTAGCAGCATCCGGACAAATTCTGAACGCAGAAATAACGAATTACATTATCTTAGGAGAACTTTCGCTCGATGGATCTATTCAACCCATAAAAGGAGCTTTACCTATTGCTATTCAAGCAAAGGCAGATGGTTTTAAAGGTATTATTTTACCTACTGCCAACGCAAGAGAAGCGGCAATCGTTTCAGAATTAGATGTTCTAGGTGTTGAACGTCTGGATCAGGTGGTCGGCTTTTTTGAAGGAAAAGTGAGTATACCCTCTACAATCGTTGACATTGATGATGAATTTGTCAATAAAATAAATAATTACGAAGTAGATTTCGCAGATGTAAAAGGACAGGAAAATATTAAGAGAGCTTTAGAAATTGCCGCATCCGGAGGACATAACGTTATTTTGATAGGCCCTCCGGGGGCAGGAAAGACGATGCTGGCTAAACGATTGCCCACCATTTTGCCGCCCCTCACCATAGAAGAGTCACTCGATACTACTAAGATTCATTCTGTAGCCGGAAAATTTTCTACTTCAGAGGCATTGATGACTATACGCCCGTTTCGTTATCCGCATCATACTATTTCAGATGTCGCGTTAGTGGGAGGAGGTACAAATCCACAACCGGGCGAGATTTCTCTAGCTCATAACGGAGTTTTATTTTTAGATGAATTACCTGAATTCAAAAGGACAGTTCTTGAAGTCATGCGACAACCATTAGAATCCCGGAACATTAGCATTTCCAGAGCTAAATTTACGGTGGAATATCCCGCGAGCTTTATGTTAATTGCTGCGATGAATCCGTGTCCATGCGGATATTTCAATCATCCGGAGCGAGAATGTATTTGTGGCAGTGCTGTGGTACAACGTTACCTCAGTAAAATTTCCGGCCCCCTTCTTGATCGTATTGATTTACATGTAGAGGTTACTCCCGTCGAATTTAAAGAACTATCAAATGGACAATCGGCAGAGGATAGTAACGTTATACGTCAACGCGTCATCGAAGCAAGAAAGATTCAGAAAAAACGCTTTGAAAACAACAAAGACGTACACAGTAACGCGCAGATGAGTTCCAAAGCTGTACGTGACATCTGTCTTTTGGATGATACGGGGAAAAAATTATTGCAAGCAGCAATGGAACGTCTTAATCTTTCGGCCAGGGCATACGACCGTATTTTAAAAGTCGCGCGTACGATAGCAGATATGGAAAGCTCAGAAAAAATCCAACCTGCACATATTGCCGAAGCTATCCAATTTAGAAGTTTAGACCGAGAAAATTGGATGGGTTAAAACTGTTCGACAAAATGCCGTATTATCCATGGATACAATAATATCGTCATTAAAACTCCTGCTAAGGCTCCAAATAAATGTGCATCGTGGTTGATGCGATCGTTCGAATTTTTGGAAGCCCAAATACAATATACTATATATAAAACCGCAAATACATAGGCAGGCATAGGTATCACCATGAAAATACCCAGCATCGCTTTCGGTTGAAATAAGATATAACTGAACAATATTGCCGAAATAGCACCGGAAGCCCCTAAACTATGATATCCTACATTATTTTTTTGCTGAACAATTGTTGGTATATCACTTAATACCAAACTTACAATATACAAAAGAGCAAAATAGAGGTGACCAATAGAACCGCTCGCTAATACAAAGAAATGCTCTAACGCAAATCCAAAAAAGTAAAACGTAAACATGTTGAACAATAAATGCCCCCAATCGGCGTGAATTATCCCACTGGTAAATATGGTATATAGCTTCGTTTTATCACGATGTATGCTATAGGGATGTAACATCATCGTTCCATACATCTGCGGATTTGAAAAAACATAAATACTGGTCGCTATAGTAATAGCAAATATAATACTGGCTACAGGTGTAGCGTACAAATATTCTAAAATCATATATTAAAATCGGTCTTCAACTAGGAATACATATAGTTCTTTGGGGCCGTGTGCACCAAGTACGAGCATTTTCTCAATATCTGCTGTTCGACTGGGCCCGGTAATAGTAGTAATCATTGACGGCAATTCGTTGCCATATTTTTCTTTAACCTGCAAAAAAGCATGTTTAAGATCCATTACCAACTGAGAAGCATTAGCAAATACAATATGGACCGGCGGATAAATACTCAAACGGCGGCCTCCAGCGTTGGCATTTGAGATCATAATACTTCCATTTCGTGCGATTAAAGATTCACAAGTCGTGACACTTGCTTCGGCCTCTTCAAAATTGCTGTCTGAGGTTATCATTGGAAAGCCATAATGTCCCAACAACTTTTGGATCTCAGGCTCCCACACATGAATTTTAGTAATATTCAGCTGCTCCACTAAAGCAATCAAATTTTCAATGATGGAAATCTCGCCGTCACAATACACAAATTTACCGGCTACTGCTGTAAACTCTTTCGCAAAAGTGACATCCAAGGGTTCATCTTCGTCTTTGTAAAGCGGCGCATCTTCAAAGTCAGGATAGGGATTGTCTCGCTTCTGCAACAAAGCTTGCCTTATCTGCTTCAGCATTCGTTCTTTGGCGGTCGTATTTCTGATATTCATGACTAAAGAATAGGTGCACCGTTACCTCGGCGCACCTGATTTAACTATTTTCTTCGTTTATTTTTGGCACCTCCGGACTTACGGCATCTTCAGGTATTGGAGGCAGAGGTAACTCAGTAGGAGGAACACCTCCTCCATCCGCACCGCCATTTACAAATTCATCATACGTAGTACGGTTAGAAAAAGGACGCTTTCCTAATATTTCTTCCAAATCTGCTTGGAACAAAATTTCCTTTTCCAATAATTTTTCCGCGATTTTAATCAAACCATCCTGCTTGTCTAACAACAGCGCTTTGGTACGATCGTAAACACTTGAAATTAAAACGCGTACCTCTTCATCAATCAGTTCAGCCGTTTGATCCGAATAAGGCTTCTGGAATTGCGATTCACCTCCGCTATCTCTAAAGGAAACATTCCCGACCTTTGAATTCATACCATATACGGCAGTCATTGCATAAGCCAACTTCGTGATTCGTTCTAAATCATTTTGAGCACCGGTACTAATTCGGCCAAAGGTGATGTCTTCTGCCACACGACCACCCATCGTCATACTCATACTATCCAAAAGCTGCTCCGTAGTATAGAGGAATTGTTCTTTTGGCAAATATTGTGCGTAACCCAACGCAGCCACACCACGTGGAACGATTGAAACTTTCACCAAAGGATCTGCATGCTCTAAGAACCACCCGGCAATAGCATGCCCCGCTTCGTGATAAGCCACAATTTTCTTCTCTTCTGGCGATATAATTTTATTCTTCTTTTCTAAACCACCAATTACTCTATCCACCGCATCTTGAAAATCCTGCATATCAATTGCCGATTTCCCCTTACGGGCAGCGATCAAAGCAGCTTCATTACAAACATTGGCAATTTCCGCCCCCGCAAAACCCGGAGTTTGTGCCGAAAGCTTTTTAGCATCTACTTCTTCCGCTAACTTTAATGGTTTAAGGTGAACATTGAATATTTGCTCACGCCCAATTAAATCAGGCTTATCTATCGAAATTTGTCTATCAAAACGACCTGGACGCAATAATGCGGAGTCCAACACATCTAAACGGTTGGTAGCTGCTAATATGATGACACCGACATTTGTTCCAAATCCATCCATCTCCACCAACAATTGGTTTAATGTATTTTCACGCTCATCGTTACCCCCCATTACTGAATTCTTACCACGTGCTCGACCAATTGCATCGATCTCATCGATAAAAATAATACATGGAGCTTTCTCCTTAGCCTGTTTGAATAAGTCACGTACACGCGAAGCACCTACACCCACAAACATTTCTACAAAATCCGATCCGGATAAGGAGAAAAAGGGTACCTGAGCTTCGCCCGCTACAGCTTTTGCTAATAAAGTTTTACCTGTTCCCGGAGGGCCTACCAGTAAGGCTCCTTTGGGAATCTTACCTCCTAAATCGGTATATTTTTTTGGATTCTTCAGGAAATCGACAATTTCCATTACCTCCTGTTTTGCTTCCTCCAGTCCGGCGACATCGTTGAATGTGCTATTTATTTGCGATTCTTTGTCGAATAGTTGTGCTTTTGATTTACCAATATTAAAAATTTGGCCACCTGCACCACCTCCACCTCCATTCATTCGACGCATCAGGAACATCCAAAGCGCTACAATAATGAGCAAAGGTAATATGAAAGAGACGAAGAATCCACTCCAAGGACTATTCTTACTTCCATATTCTACCGTCACTTTATTTACACCTTCCGGTAAGTTTTCTTGAGAGACATTTAGCTTTGATTCAAAGATCTGATCCGATCCCAGTGTAAAAATATACTGAGGTCCTGAAGACTGAGAAACCATTAAATTATTCTCCGATGGAGCGACATCTTTATATTTATCTTCTTTTAACCTGTCTTTTTTGATGTAAACCTGCACTTCTAATAGATCGTTACCTTTAAGTGCGACTAACTTTTCAACATCGCCTGTCAAAAGCATGTTTTTTTCAAAATTTTCGTACGTGGTTTCTTGTGCACTGCTACCACTGAATACGTACTGAAGTGCGAAAAAGCCTAATATCATTGCGATATAAAGCCACATCATGTTAAACTTCGGTGGAATAGGCGTTACTTTTTTATTTGGAATTTTCTTCATTATGTATCTATCCGTCTCTTATTTTATTAATTAACTAAGCACTCTGATAAGATTGTGCTTCTGCGTCTCCCCACAAATCCTCAATGCGATAATGAGACCGTTTATCTGTTTTGAAAATATGCACTACGACATCCACAAAGTCCAATAAAACCCATTCTCCATTTCCGTGCCCTTCTTTATGCCAAGGATCCTGACCTAAGGTTTTAAAAACCTCATCTTCCACACTTTTGGCAATTGCATTAACTTGTATATTAGAGTCTGCGTGACAAATGACAAAATAATCCGAAATTGTTGCATTTACTTCTCTCATATCCAATCTCACAATCTCATTACCCTTCTTTTCTTGCATCCCGTGAACTACAATTTCCGCCAGTTTTGCAGACAATTCTGAATTTTTCTTTTTACTCATTAAGAATTATTATAGCTTTATTAATTCATTTAAACATTATTCTTTTGCAAAATAACACATTTTTCGGACATTCTAACGCTCAGAACATAATTGTTCTAGCTGAAACCGCTTCTACAAATGATTATTTGAAACAATTATTGTCAAATTTCACGCCACTAGAAGAATACACTGCCATTATGACAATGAAACAAACGGCAGGTAAAGGACAACGTGGTACAACTTGGCTTGATCAACCGGGAGAAAGTCTAACAGCGAGCTTTATTTTATTCCCTCAGAAGTTAACCCCTCAAAAACAATTCTATTTGACAATCATATCAAGTTTAGCTGTTTATGACATAGTGGCTACACACACCTCTGGGCAAACTAACATCAAATGGCCAAATGACATCATGATCGGCAACAAAAAAGTTGGAGGAATATTGATAGAAAATAAAATTTCACATTCACGGATCAAACATGCCATCATAGGAATAGGATTGAATGTATTTCAATCCCAATTTCCTTCAGAAATCTCATTTAAAACGACATCGCTCCTAAAAGAAAATCCATCATTGCAAACGACAATATTGTCTCTAGTGACCGAGATTCAAACTAAACTAAAATATTACAATGAGATGCTATTAAAAGAGCAATACGACGAATTATTAGCACATTACAATCAGCTTTTATTTCGAAGAGACCTAGATGCTTTATTTACGGTAAAGGGAAATACGATAAAAGCCCGGATAGTACAAGTAGGGAAAGATGGATTATTGGAAGTGGAATGCAAACAGAAAAAAATAAAATACGACCTAAAAGATATAACATATCAGCTATAACAAAAAAATTACTTGCTGATAAATATGCTTAAATGTAATTTAGCATTAAACTTTTACGTTTATACAGTGTCTTAGAATTAAGATTTAAATAAAAAATAAAAAAATGATTATGAAAAAATTTAGCTTACTTATCGTTGCTGTTTTGTTAACAATAACTGGAGCATTCGCTCAAATCCACAATCCGGTAAAATGGTCTGTAGCTTCAAAAAAACTGAACAGTAAAGAAGCCGTGGTATTTATTAAAGCAACTATTCAAGACGGTTGGAACATATACTCTCAAACTGTAGAAGAAGGTGGGCCTCTTCCTACTTCCTTTACGTATAAAGCTTCTAAAGATTTTACATTGAATGGTAAGACAATAGAACCACAGCCAAAAACAAAATTCGAAGACGTATTCAAAATGAATGTACCTTATTTTAGTACAGAAGTCGTATTTCAGCAAAAAGTAAAATTAAATACTTCGAAACCAACTTCGGTGAGTGGAACAGTAGAGTTTATGGCTTGTGATAAAACACAATGTCTTCCTCCTGATGAATATAATTTTACAGTCACAATAAAATAATTATGACTCTAATAGATTAAAAAAAAGGCAGTTTAATACTGCCTTTTTTTAATTTTACCTAATTTTATTTTTCACTCATGAAAATTTACAAGCATCTTATATTACTTGCGTTTACTGTATTCGCTACTTCATTTTCACTTTCATTCGCCCAGGAGGACACGCTTCTGTCTTTTGGTGATATTGAATTTACCGATGGTACCGTTTCCGAGGACATCTCCCTAGCTGATACACTGGAAGATATCGTTTTTTCGGATGGTACAGATACCGGTAGTCAAAATGTTACACCTAACGAGACAGAAACAGTTTCACAACAAAACACAAACGAAAAAGGCGAATCTCTTTGGGGTATCTTTATAGCCGGCTTGATCGGAGGTTTTGCAGCATTTTTAATGCCCTGTATTTTTCCAATGGTACCTTTGACCGTAAGTTTTTTTACGAAAAAATCCGGCAGCAAAGCGCAGGCAGTAACACAAGCCTTATTATACGGCGTCTTTATCATAGTTATCTATGTAGCCCTAGGCATGCTTATTACCATAACTTTTGGTGCAGAGGCCATGAATCAGATTTCTACGAATGGTGTATTCAATTTCCTGTTCTTTCTACTTCTTGTCATTTTCGCAGCATCATTTTTTGGTGCTTTCGAAATTACGTTACCAAGTGCATTTGTTAATAAAATAGATTCCAATTCAGACAAAGGAGGGCTATTAGGCCTATTCTTTATGTCAGCCAGTCTTGCCGTCGTATCATTCTCCTGTACAGGACCTATCATAGGTACTCTGTTGGTTGAAGCTGCTACAAAAGGTGAGCGTTTAGGCCCTGCAATTGGCATGTTTGGCTTTTCATTAGCATTAGCTATTCCGTTTGTATTATTTGCAATGTTTCCTTCCATGCTTAAATCGTTGCCCAAATCAGGGGGCTGGTTGAATAGTGTAAAAGTTGTTTTAGGATTCCTGGAGCTGGCATTGGCATTGAAATTCTTATCAAATGTGGATCTAGCCTACAACTGGCAGCTGCTTGACCGCGAAGTTTTCCTCTCCCTTTGGATTGTAATATTTGGTTTACTGGGCTTGTATTTAATCGGTAAAATCAAATTTGCACATGATAGTCCCTTGCAATATTTATCAGTTCCGCGCACTATGCTAACTATTATTGTATTCTCATTCGTTGTGTACATGGTACCCGGGCTATGGGGAGCACCCTTGAAATCAATAGCCGCCTTCCTTCCTCCGATCGGCACACAGGATTTCGATGTATCTGCAGGAGTTGGAACAGGCACCAGTCACAATACAGATGCTGCCAATAGAAAACATTATACTCATTTTCACAGTCGGGCTACTATAAAAGGGTTTGATCCCTATTACGACTACGATGAAGCTTTAGCGGCGGCACAAGAACAGCAAAAACCTTTGTTGATCGATTTTACAGGGTGGACCTGTGTTAATTGTCGTAAAATGGAAGCAGGCGTATGGTCAAATCAGAAAGTAAAAGACCTCATCAATAAAGAGTTTATTTTGGTGGAATTATATGTAGATGAACATGACTTGAAACTTCCGGAATCGGAACAATATGTGTCGACTCAAACCGGAAAAAAAATAAATACGGTTGGAAAAAAGAATACGGATTTTCAAATCAGTCAATTTCACAGTAATTCACAGCCTTTATATGCTATAGTAAATAATGAAGGAGAGCTTCTTGTTCCCTCCAGCGGAGCAAATTATGATATCGAGAAATACGCAGAATACCTACAGTCTGGAATTGATGCTTATAAAGCAACGAAATAATTGTATAAACCTGTTGCAATTATATCGCAGATAAAAGCAAATTACGAGTTGTATTTTTTCTATTAGGTATTATTCATTTATATTTGTTTTTAATGGCATAAATGAACTCACTACGTTCGGGATTCGTGAATGCAAAGCATTTTATCTAAGTTTGAAGATATGAGTAACATAAAAAATATAGCAGTTTTAACATCAGGAGGAGATGCACCGGGTATGAATGCGGGCATCCGTGCTGTGGTAAGAACAGGAATATATCACGGATTAAATATTTTTGGAATAAGGAGAGGGTACGATGGATTGGTAAACGGCGAAATAATTCCCATGGACGCCAAATCTGTTGCCAATATCATCCAACGTGGTGGCACTGTATTGAAAACAGCTAGAAGTGAAGAATTCAGAACTTACGAAGGCCGCAAGCAAGCATACGAAAATATTAAAAAACTGGATATCGATGCCCTTGTTGTAATTGGCGGGGATGGTACTTTTACAGGAGCTTCTAAATTCATAGAAGAATTTGATATTCCGATAATGGGCATGCCGGGTACGATCGATAATGATCTAGCAGGTACAGATTTCACTATTGGTTACGACACAGCGATCAATACAGTAGTAGATGCCGTAGACAAAATTAGAGATACCGCAGAATCTCATGATCGTCTGTTTGTTGTGGAAGTAATGGGGCGTGACTCTGGCTTAATTGCTTTACGATCAGGCATTAGCACAGGAGCGGAAGCTGTTCTTATTCCGGAATTGGAAGTAGATTACGATGCTACTATGAAACGTCTTGATAAATCACGCAAAAACAAATCTTCACGCATCATCATCGTTGCCGAAGGGGATAAAGAAGGAGGATTAGTCGTGGCAGAAAAAATCAAATCAAACTTTCCGCACTACGATGTGAGAGTATCAATATTAGGACATATTCAGCGTGGAGGCAAACCCACATGTATGGACCGTGTGCTGGCAAGTCGTCTAGGTGTTGCGGCAGTAGAAGGTTTATTAGAAGGTAGACGTGGTGAGATGGCAGGGTTAATATGTGGCAATGTACAGTTCACCCCTTTTAATAAGGCTATAAAACACATCAACAAAATAAACACGAACCTCACACGGATAGTGGATATCCTATCTCTATAAAACCGAAATGCCCTTAAAATTTTTAAGGGCATTTCGGTTTTTTATATCAATGAGTTAATTTAGTAATTCAGCTAATTTTTCTTCCAAAGCTGCCCCCCTTAAATTGGAAGCAACAATTTTCCCATCTTGATCCAACAGATAATTTTGCGGGATTCCACGAATAGAATACAACTTTACAACATCGGATTGCCAGCCTTTAAGATCAGAAACGTGTGGCCATTGTGCTAATTCATCATCTGCAATGGCTTTCATCCAAGTATCTTTTTTACCCGGATTATCTAACGATACGCCTAAAATTGTAAAACCTTTATCTTTGTATTTATTATAAGCTGCTACTACAACCGGATTCTCATGTCTACAAGGTCCACACCAACTGGCCCAAAAATCAACTAATACATATTTTCCGCGTAAGGATGAAAGGGACAAATCATTCCCACTTGTATCAGGCAATGTAAAATCAGGAGCTGTAGCTCCTACTGCTAACTTACGCATACCTTCAATTTTTTCTGCGATCGACTTTCCTTTAGCAGAATTTTTAAGTTCCGAAGATAAATTTTGAAATGCGGGTTCAAAGCTTGTGATGGTAGCAGGAGTAAGCATTTCGTCGACTAGGTTTAACGCAATATAACTTTTCGGATTATCCTTTATAAATTGTTCGTTTATTGAATTTTTCTTTTTATAAACTTCTTGCATGCGACCTCGCAATTCTGTGAGGAATGCCTCATCTTTCTTTTTTTCTGGTGAAGCGGCCTCATATTCGGCATTAATTGCTACGAAACTCTCTTCTGCCTGCTTCTGCTGTCCTTTATAAACCATCAATTCTTCATTAAGAGCATTACCTGAAATCGCAGCATTTCTGAGGTCTTCTCCGACCACGCTAATAACGCCTTTAGAAAGATACAACGAATTAACATCTGGATTTTTTAACGCGCGAAGCGGAAGTCCTTCTGGAGAAAGGATCAAATAAGCCTGCGTAGGTTCTTGTACTGTTCCGGTAAATTTAAACTCACCATCCACAACATTAGCCGAATCTATTAACCGTTGTCCCTTATCAGCATATTGCATATATACCTTAGCAGGAGAATTAAGAGATCCTATCTTACCTTTTATCGTATAGTCTTCTTGAGCAAATAACAGAGACGGGACTAAAGCCGCTCCTAATAAAATTAAATTCTTCATATTATTTAACTGTAATTTTCACTATTTATTATGTTACCATCTACCACTCGCTCCGCCACCACCGAAGCCACCTCCTCCGAAACCTCCAAAACCACCGCTTCCACTGCCGAAACCACCACCACCAAAACCACCTGACCCACTAGATCGACCACCGCCGCCAGATAATCCACTTAATAAGGCCCACCAGAATAGATCGGAAGATCCTTTCCCATTCATCATGCGACCACCTTTATTCTTACCGCCACCACCTTTAGAGATAAATGCGATAACAACAAAGATAATAATAACAAACAGCAAACCACTACCCTTTCTTCCTGAATCTCCTTTTGCTTTGGGATCAGCCTTGTACTCCCCTTTCGTATACGCTATTATCGAATTCGTTGCTGAATTTAAACCATCGTAATACGCATTGCGACGAAAATTCGGTTTAATATCATTTTCAATGATTCGGAAAGCAATTGCGTCGGGCAGAGCGCCCTCAATACCATATCCTGTCTGAATAGTAACAGTACGATCCCCGAGCGCAGCCAGAACCATCACCCCGTTATCATATTTTGATTGCCCTACACCCCATTTTTGAGCTAACCGCACCGCATAGTCGGCGATATCGTATCCATTGGTAGAATTTATTAAAACTACCGCAATCTGAATAGACGTACTATCTTCAAAAGCCAATAGCTGGCGTTCTAAATCATTTACCTCACTACTACTCAATGTATTGGTAAAATCGCTTACCAATCTATTTGGTGCGGGCAGTAAATCCTGACCGAATAAACAGGTAAGATTTATTCCGATAATAAGTAGTATAGTAAATAAAGACCTAAAAGCAACGGCTATAGAAGTTATCCTCATTATACAATTAGTGCTTTCCAAAATATATATCGTTAGGGAGTTCGTTAATATCATCTTCTTTTCGAGGGAAAAACTGCTTTAGCTGCTCCCCCACTTCGTGAATACCTTCAATGAGACCATTTACATAATCTCCTTTTCGAAAAAAAGAAACCATTTTATCTTTGGTACTTTCCCAAAACTCATCTTGTACATTTTGATCGATGCCCGCATCTCCTATGATCGCAAATTGATGATCTGCTACAGCAAGATAGATAAGTACACCATTCCGAAGTATCGTCTTATGCATTTCCAATTCCTCAAAATACTGTTGAGCCTTAGTAATAGGCTCAACATCACCTACTGTATTCTCTACCACTATCCGGATTTCGCCAGATGTTTTGTTTTCAGCCAAACTGATGGCATGAACTACCTTTTCTTGTTCCTCTGCGCTTAATACTGCCATTTTTTGATTTTGATTCTTCCCGGCTTTATCTTCTCCAAACTATATATCTTGCTATCCTAGAATGAAACTGTCGGTACCTTATCAGCTCCTTCAGCAGCAGCAAACGTACCTTTAGCCTTAAAGCCAAAAATACCGGCCATGATGTTGTTCGGAAAGCTTCTAACTGTCGTATTGTAATCTTGTACCGCTTCATTATAAGCTCTGCGTTCTACAGAGATACGGTTTTCAGTACCCTCCAACTGTGCTTGCAGTTCCTGGAAATTCGAATTTGCTTTCAAATCAGGATAAGCTTCCACACTCACCAATAATCGACCGATAGATTGAGATAATGCGTCTTGAGTTTGTTGATAATTCGCAATCGCTTCTTCCGATAAATTAGAAGGGTCGACGGTCACCGAAGTAGCTTTAGCACGTGCCTCTACGACCGCCGTTAGCGTATTTTCTTCGTGTTCAGCTGCCCCTTTTACCGTAGCTACCAAATTAGGAATCAAATCTGCACGACGTTGGTATGCATTTTCGACCTGAGCCCATTTTCCTTTTACATTTTCATCTTTTGAAACCATCGTGTTGTAACCACAAGAACTAAAAGAAAGGGCTGTAAATAACCCAGCTAATGCGACTAATAATCTTTTCATGTCTAATTTTTCAAACTATTTTTCCCTAAAAATACAAATAAAAGTTAAGACAATGCAAATGCCAAACACTGTTTATTCTAAATTTTAACTTAATTACTACCTTTGTATGTTTTGGGATAAATACCCAATAGCTACTCATGCAAAAAGAAATAGAATTAGCAATCGTGCCTGATTTCATCAACGATGAAACTTATATTATAGAACAAGGAGCCCGAAAATTAGAGGTTGACAAAAAGCGAATTCACGGCCTTCATATCCGCAAAAGATCCATAGATGCACGGAGTCACCAAGTCGTCTACCGTATACGTGTCATTTTTTTTATTGACGAAGACGTGACAGTAGATGTATTCAAAAGTAACGTGAAAAATGTTAAAGATGCCAAACCTGTTATTATCATTGGTGCGGGTCCGGCGGGACTTTTTGCTGCATATCGTTGTATAGAACGTGGATTAAAACCTATTGTAATAGAGCGGGGGAAACCGGTACAAGAGCGTCGGAGAGATTTGGCAAAAATAAACCGAGAAGGGCTCGTAAATCCAGAATCCAATTATTGTTTTGGTGAAGGTGGAGCTGGGACATATTCCGATGGCAAGCTATATACACGTTCAAATAAACGTGGCGATGTGCATAAGGTACTATCCATCTTTGTCGAACATGGGGCTACACCAGATATATTAGTCGATGCACGTCCTCACATCGGCACAAATAAATTACCTCACATCATTGAAAATATGCGCTTACTTATCATCGAAATGGGAGGTGAAGTACACTTTGATACGAAGGTAATTGATATAAACGAAGCCTTTGGTAGGGTTCAGGGTGTAAAAACAAACAGGGGACAAACCATCAATGCCGAACATGTAGTCGTGGCAACCGGACATTCTGCGAGAGACATATTCGAACTATTTCGTCAAAAAAATTGGATATTGGAAGCAAAGTCTTTTGCCTTAGGTGTACGCATTGAACACCCTCAGGAAATCATTGACAATGTACAATACCATTGCGATACACGCCATGAAAATCTCCCTCCTGCTTACTACAGCCTGGTTGAACAAGTAAACGACAGAGGGGTATTCTCGTTTTGTATGTGTCCCGGTGGAATCATAGCCCCCTGTGCAACAAACGATGGCGAGATCGTTGTAAACGGATGGTCTCCTTCCAAACGTAACAATCCACATGCTAACTCCGGAACGGTTATCCAAATCAATATTGAAGACATTCCTGATGCTGCCCACAATCCGTTTGCTTTATTGGAGTTTCAACGACAGATAGAACAAAAAGCTTTTCAACTCGGAGGAGGTAAGTTAGTCGCTCCGGGACAGCGGATGGTAGATTTTGTAGAAAATAGAATCTCCAATGATTTGCCATCCAATTCATATAAGCCCGGCACCCAATCCACAGACTTAAAAGAAGTCCTCCCAAGCTTCGTACATAATGCCTTAAAAGGCGCTTTACCAATTTTTGGCAAAAAAATGCGGGGATATTACACCAATGAAGCTATCTTAGTCGGTGTAGAGTCCCGTACATCTTCACCTATTCGTATTCCCCGGGATAAAGGCACACTACAACATCCACAGGTACGCGGCTTATATCCCTGTGCAGAAGGCGCAGGGTACGCCGGAGGCATTGTATCTGCCGCTATTGATGGGATCAATTGCGTGGACGCGATACAGCTTTAGCCTTCTAGTATTGCGTATATTCAGCCCCCAGCTAAGATTGGAGTAAGTTATATTTTATAGGGTGTTTACAAGGGAGATAACAGGAGTAAATTCCTATAAAACCGTGTAAACCCCTTACTACTACTATATATAAGACCAATTAATAGATAAATTAGGTGGGTATTGGTCAAGAGAAAGCGTAAAGACCATCTAATTTTTAAAATACCTATTGACAGATAGCAAACGATATTGTAACTTTGCAGCACAATCAGCGAAAGTAGCTCAGTTGGTAGAGCACAACCTTGCCAAGGTTGGGGTCGCGAGTTCGAATCTCGTCTTTCGCTCACAAAAAAGCCTTCGAAAAATTTCGAAGGCTTTTTTAGGATTCTATTTATAGCTTCACCTTTGTTAGCACAGCCAATTTCCACTCACATACGGTAAAAAAAGTCTCTTAATATACATCTAGAAGTAACTAACAGATTTAATAACTTCTCGTATAGCGTAAATTGAAAAAAATAGCTTTAAAGGCTCTTAAAGTCACATAAAACAAAAAAGCTCCACTTTACAGTGAAGCTTTAGACTGTGACCCCGGAGAGGCTCGAACTCTCGACCCACTGATTAAGAGTCAGTTGCTCTACCAACTGAGCTACGGAGTCTTTTTGGAGGCTCAAAGGTACGATAGATTATCGCAAAATCAAAAGACTTTTACAATAATCTCGGTTACAATCCCCTTTCACTCGGCACATCAAAAGATGTCCTGATATCTCCTATAAACTAACAATAAGTGATAATTATTGTTAGTTTATACAATATAGTCTATTTCTATTGCGAGAACGGTGCGAGAACAGAAAAATGAATAAAGCACAAGTGACAATTTCATAAGGACTACATACGGCAGAATTCTCTCCGACTCCGTATATTTTGCGTTTGAAGAAAATTCTGCCGTACGCAGTACGCATAAAAGTGTGTGCAATTTTTATATGGAGTGATTAAAGTCGATAAGTTCTTTTAGGTCTACTTTTAGAGCTGTGGATATTTCAAATAAGGTATGAAGGGTAGGATTGCCTTCTCCTCTTTCCATTCGACTTATTTGAGAGATAGGAGTATCGATTTTATTAGCTAGTTCCTCTTGCGACATATTTCGTTGTTGTCGTAGTTCTCTTAAGCGATTTCCGAAAGCTATAGATATGTTAGTTCTGTTTTTAGCCACATACAATTTTGTGGTATTTTTTATTATTCAAAATAGGCATTTGTGCCTATATTTGTCATAAACTAATTTTAGCAAATGAAAAGAATAATACTGTCACTATTATGTGTTGCCTTTATTTCAAATATGCTTTTTGCAGAAGAATACAGGGTAATCAAGGATCAAGTAAAGATATATTTAAAACCTATTACAAAAGACGAAATAGGATATCTGACGAAAGGTTATGGAATAAAAAGTCTGGAAAAGTACGATGAAAATTGGTCCTATATAGATGAGGGCAAAATCCAAGGATACATAAGGAATGATGGGATAACAAAGGTCAAGACAGAAAATCCTCATGGTAAAGAAAGCTATGCCGGAATTATCGGCCTGATAGTGGGCATGATAATTTTTGGGCTAATCTTAAATGCAATATATGGAAGAGACAAAAAGACCGAAATACCACAATATTCTCAAAATCCTTTGCCACAGAACACAACTTTTGTCTATAGATCGAAAAGCGTTGGAGGAGCAATAATATTGGCTGCTCTTTTTGGACCGCTCGGGATGTTCTATTCAACTATCAATGGGGCCTTGATAATGATAATACTACCTGTATTACTGATTATGGGGACTATATCAACACTTGATTCTGATGATGCATTATTACGAATCCTCTTAACGTCTAGTACTGTCATATTTTTTATATTTTATTGGTTTATATGTATTATATGGGCTGCGATAGCTGCTTCAAATTCTACCAAAATAAAAAAGATGTAAGTATGAGAAACTAGTAATATACCAAATAATTCTTTTGTTGACCAGCTGTGATTATGTCGAGCAGCGTATTGTTTCCAATATGATCGAGGACAAATATTTTAAAATAAAGAGCAGTGAACAGAAAGGCTTGAATTTAGGGGGGCTTATCAGTGAATTTGAGATAAACGATAAGCATTGTGATTTTACATACTTTGATATTCAGATGAGCGGAAAGGCTGAAATAGAAAAAGACAATATTTATATAGATACAGGAAGTGAATTGGGAGTATTATCTCTAAGTATAATAGACAAATACACTTTGGAGGGAAAAGGTTGGATTGCTGAAACGTTTAAAAGAACTGAAGCTCTAATGGCAAAAAACAAACCTGCAATTGATTATTACAGAACAGTCAAAACTGTAAATGTTAGGTTTGGACCCAGTACAAAATATTCAAAGATAGAATCCCTATCAAAAGGAATACGTATAAAAGTCGTTGGCATTGTGGATGATTGGTTTGAGATAGAAAAGGATAATTATACTGGTTACATAGCTAAAAAGATGCTCTCAAAGGATTAAAAATCTTTTTTGGCTTCGAAAAGACCCTTTTTACGTTTGCAAACGTAGGAAAAAACTGTACTGTATGAATTGCGAATATAAAAAGGTGGGAAGCATCATCTTAGCTTACCCTAAATCTTTCAAGAATAATTTCAACAAGGCCTCAAATGTAATTGAGGAACTTGTAGGTAAGATACCTAATGACATCAATATCCAAATGACCTTGTCCTCTCCAAGAGATTTAGATGAGTTGTTTGACAAAGTAGGAAATGAAAGAGCAATTCAACCAATTATCATAGAGGATTGGGACGGAATTTGGCTTAGGGACTGTATCGGTTTTATCAATGACAGCAAATTGGTAAAGCCTATTTATTTTCCAATGTATTGTGATTACCGATTTAGATGGAAGTACTTTAAGAAAATCAATCAGCTTTCAAAAGAAGTCATAGCTTCTTTTATCGGTAAAGAAATGATCGACATTCCATTGATATGGGACGGTGGCAATCTGATCAACAACCATCAGTATGGGCTTATGACTTCAAAGATAATAGAAGACAATCCCTCATTCTCCAAATTCTATATAGAGCGCATGGTAGAGGAATATTTAGGGATAAAACCTATAGTGATACCTCGTCAAAAGGAGGATGTAATAGGTCATATAGATGGATTTGCTTCATTTGTTGACGACAGCAAACTGGCTGTTAGTCTCTATCCCAATTTGCCTTTTTTAAAAGAAGACAATATCTATTTGGATGAGATACTCAGCATTGCTGATAATATTGATTTGAAAACAGTGAGGATACACGACAGACCTATAGATCAGAGCATTAAATGCCAATGTAAAAAGAAGAATAGAAGTATTTGTTATACTGTATCAAAGGGGATTTATATCAATAACATTATTCTAAATAATACAGTCATATTGCCCCAATATACGTTTCCAACAAGAAGAGAAACAGATTTCTACAACCAAGTCAATAAAGAGATTTATGAACAAAATGGCTTTAAGGTTGAAACGGTTAACTGTGATGCTTTGTCACAGTTTGGCGGCTCATTACATTGTTTGAGTTTCATCCACTGAGAGCGTTGAAGAGAATCTTGACAATCTTTCTCATTGAAAAAAGTTCTAAAAATCTCTAATTCAAATATTTATTTGAATCATATTTAAAGAATTGTATGGGATCTTGTATGGAAAAAAATCAAAATCGCCGTTATCTTAAAGATTTCGGCGATTTTCGTTAAAAATTGTAGCCCCGAGCAGAATCGAACTGCTATCAAATGTTTAGGAAACATCTATTCTATCCGTTGAACTACGGGGCCGTGGGTCAAATCTAATGCTTTTAAATATTCTTTACCAAATCCTGATTTATAATATTTTTCTTTAACTCTCGCCGCAATTCGACTATCTACCTCTTCTATGTATATCAAAGTCCACGGAATGAAACCCTTAGTAGACTTTGTTTTGCCAGAATTATGCTCGTCCAAGCGCTTATACGGATTAGCTGAAAGTCCCACATAAATTCGACCATCTTTCTCACTTTTTATAGCATAAACAAAATAACTCATTTTAATGATATAAACATCTATTCCCTGCCTGCCGGCAGGCAGGTATCCGTTGAACTACGGGGCCGTGGGTCAAATCTAATGCTTTTAAATATTCTTTACCAAATCCAGATTTATAATATTTTTCTTTTTCTCTGGCCTCAATTCGGCTATCTACCTCTTCTATATAGATCAAAGTCCACGGAATGAAACCCTTAGTAGACTTTGTTTTGCCAGAATTATGCTCGTCCAAGCGCTTATACGGATTCGCTGAAAGTCCCACATAAATTCGACCATCTTTCTCACTTTTTATAGCATAAACAAAATAATTCATTTTACTATGATATAAACATCTATTCCCTGCCTGCCGGCAGGCAGGTATCCGTTGAACTACGGAGCCATTTTCTGCATACAAAGATTTCAAAAATTCTGACCAATAGCAACAATTATTTTTAAATATAATAAAAATAACACTAATAAATTATATCTATTACAACCTCTTGACAAATATAGATATCAACAATATCATATCGAGATTTTTGATATCTAATTGACATATTTATGATTACCTTTGTAACACAATTAAGAAAAAGAAAATAACTATGAGTTTTACAGGTAAAAATTTCCCAAACATTACAGTAAGTGCAATCGATTATCTAGGCGACAACCTTTCAATCAACATTTTTGAGAAAGCTCAACAAGAAAACAAAAAAGTAGTATTATTCTGGTATCCAAAAGATTTTACGTTTGTATGCCCTACAGAATTACACGCGTTCCAAGAAGCTACATCTGAATTTGAAAAACGTAATACAATCGTTATAGGTGCTTCTTGTGACTCTAATGAGGTACACTTTGCGTGGTTAAACACAGCCAAAGACAATGGTGGAATTGAAGGTGTTGAATACCCTATCATTGCAGACACTAACCGCAACTTATCAAGTATCTTAGGGATTTTAGATGTGAAAGAAATAGAACATCCGGAATTTGGCACTATTGCTGAAGGCGATGCAGTGTCTTACCGTGCAACGTACTTAATCGATGAAACCGGCAAAGTATTCCACGAATCTGTAAATGATATGCCTCTTGGACGTAACGTAAAAGAATATATCCGTCTTATCGATGCGTATACGCATGTACAACAACATGGTGAGGTATGTCCTGCAAACTGGGAAGAAGGAAAAGAAGCGATGAATGCAACCCGTGAAGGAGTAGCTTCATACTTGTCAATGAATTAATTTAAACACACTATCGAGGGGGGGTCATCCTATCTCCCCTTTATCAAAGATATTATCATGTTAAAGGAATTAGAAAACGACTCATTACAAGAGGCTGTAAGTAGTAGCGATACGGTAATGGTACAATATTCTGCATCATGGTGTGGTAATTGCCGCATTATGAAACCAAAATTCAAGAAACTAGCAACGGAGAATGAGCAAATCTCTTTTATCATCGTCGATGCTGAAAAGTTTCCTGAGTCAAGAAAATTAGCTAACGTAAATAATCTGCCTACTTTCGCTGCCTTCAAAAATGGTAAATTGGTAAATCAAGTACAAACAAACAAAATTGAAGGATTAATTGATTTATTAAATGAAGTTACCAGTAATTAAGCACCTAACTGATTTCATAGAGCAAAACGATGTAGACTTCGTTTTAGAAACTATCGAGACCTTAGAAACTCTGACAGAAGTATCATCTTTAAAAGACGAAGAGCTCAACGTTATTGGCGAATTGATATCGAATATGTATGGAGCCGTAGAGGTAAATAAACTGATCAAAGAAGGTACACCTAAAAAAGAAGCATTGAATTCTTTCATGAAACGGGTATTAGGATCAATAGATAAGTAAGATTTTGTTCATAACTCAGTTTATGTGGAAAATTTATTTAACAAAAAATACCGTTATATTATTCTTTTTATAGTACTTTTACTATAGTTGAAAGGTTACTCCCTTAAAGCTGGTGAGTTTGAACTGAACACGCATTTAATACCACTACATTAGACGCATCACTGTTTTAAGACAAAAAGATTTTTAATTGTTGGTAAAAGGAATCAAATAAATTTTGGTTCCTTTTATTATTTTTACTCCATAAACAAACTCTTAGAGGCAAAAGATAGCCCGGAAATACAGGATAACCCAATATCGGCTATAAATCTCTTTGAAAGCCAGATGACTATCCGTTTTTAAGAGTTCGACCAAATCCCGATCCGTATAAGTTGCCGCCCTGTCCGTTTAATGGCAATTCACGCAAAAAAAATAATTAATGCTCTGCATCCATTGGCCATAGCTTATGAAATAAATGTCAGAAATATATCGTGTGTCCTTTATTCAAAGACTGCAAGTACAATAATAATATTACACTGTTAAATTCTGTCAAAAATAGAATCTTTAAGCTAAACCTGTATATTTATGAATGCTTAGAAAAATTCTCTTTTTATTCCTATTTATAGGTTCGTTTAATGTTGTGGTGAAATCTCAACACGGCAATATTCCTGTTAACGAAATTATGATTAGGCTTCAAAAGCTTAATACCCTGGGTTCTGTTCTCTACTTTGCCGCCCACCCAGACGATGAAAACACACGTCTTATAGCTTGGCTTGCCCAAGAGCGGAAATATAGAACAGGCTACCTGTCTTTAACCCGAGGCGACGGTGGTCAAAACCTTATTGGGACTGAACAGGGCATTGATTTAGGACTTATCCGTACACAAGAACTATTGGCTGCCCGTGCTACCGATAAAGGAGAACAATTTTTCAGTTCTGCTTATGACTTTGGCTTTTCCAAAACACATACCGAGACCTTTGATTTTTGGGACAAGGAGACTGCTTTGCGCGAAGCCGTATGGATTATCCGTAAATTTCGGCCTGATATCATTATCAACAGATTCCCTCCGGATAAACGTGGAGGACACGGACACCATCAAGCGTCTGCCATGTTAGCACACGAAGCCTTCATTGCCGCAGCTGATCCGGCTCGGTTCACCGAACAACTTACACAGGTAGTACCGTGGAAAGCCAAGAGATTACTGTGGAATACCGCTAATTTCGGAGGGATGAACAATACCGCTGAAAATCAACTAAAGGCAGATATCGGCGCATATAGTCCACTACTTGGAGAGTCTTATGGCGAGATCGCGGCACGTAGCAGGTCACAACATAAGAGTCAAGGCTTTGGAGCAGCCAGCACCCGAGGCAGTAGTATAGAATATTTTGAGCATGTGGCGGGTGATAGCGCAGAAAAGGATCTTATGGATGATATAGAGACCACATGGGCCAGAATCCCTGATTCTCAACCTATACAGTCTTTGGTAAACAAGATAATCACCGAATTTATTCCCTCACAACCTGAGAAAAGTATATCCGCCCTTTTTGAGTTACGTGAACGGGTACAACAAATTGCAGACAGCTATTGGAAAGAGCAGAAAACAAAAGAAATAGAAGAGATCATTGTAGCTTGTGCAGGTATATGGACAGATGCCTTCACCTCATCCCCGCAATACGCGGTAAATAAAAACTTTGAGATCTCCCTAGAAGCAATAGCGAGAAGACCAAACCTACAGGTACAGCTTATTAAAACAACTTTAGGAAAAGTTGACAAAACACTAACAACAAATGTATCCTGGAAAGCACAGCACAGTTATATTTCGCCCAACATAACTCAACCGTATTGGTTAGAAAGGGAACATTCTTTAGGCAAGTTTGATGTGAGACCAGAGGATGTAGGATACCCGACAAATCCAATACGGCCTACAGTTACGTTTACTTTCATGATAAACGGGAAAGAAATAAGCAGGACACAAAATATCCAATACCGGACTGTGGATCCGGTTCGCGGAGAGATATACAGTCCAATTGCGATTACGCCTACATTAACAGCAGATATTGCTTCACCGATCATGTTATCCATTAATGGAGAGGAAAAAACGGTGAAAATCACCTTTGAACGTCAAGACGACAGCAAAGACAATTTTCAAATCGACTTATCAAGACTACAAGGTTGGGAAATCTTGCCGCAACAGCTCTCTCTCAATTTTGGGAATGAGCGTGTAGTGACGCGTACTGTACGCATCAAACCGACAGGGGCAGATAGTCAGCGTTCGATCCTACAATTGAGCTGGAATGGGGAGATCCTTAAATCAATCAAGACCATAAACCATGAACATATTCCTCTTGTCACCTGGTTTCCGAAAGCAACAGTAGATTTGCAGCGTATTACTTTAACTAATACAGTAAAGACGATAGGCTATATCCCCGGTGCCGGAGACATGATCCCCCAGGCACTAAACGAAATCGACATAGAGGTAACCAACTTAAACGGTCGCCCCCTATCTATTCAGGTATTGAATCAGTATGATGCCATAGTGGTCGGCGTCCGTTATTTCAATACCAATACACAAGCTCCAGCGGTAAAAAAAGTACTAATGGATTATGTCCATCAAGGAGGCGTGGTATTGCTACAGTATAATGTCAATTCTAAGCTCTATATTGACCAGATCGGACCATTCCCATTTTCTTTATCACGAGATCGGGTCACAGAAGAAGATGCCATAGTAAAGTTCGACACAAAAGACCCTGCATTAAATTATCCAAACGAGATATCAGATTCGGATTTCTCAGGCTGGGTACAGGAGAGAGGGCTCTATTTTGCCGACAAAATAGACAAGAATTACCGGACCCCACTCCTGATGCATGACAAAGACGAAAAACAGAACAATGGTGCACTATTGATAGCCCCTTATGGTAAAGGTAAATTTGTATATACCTCGCTATCCTTTTTCAGACAATTACCGGCTGGAGTCCCCGGAGCTTATAGATTATTTATAAATTTATTGACTAAAGAGTAATATGTCATATTCCACTATAAATAAATTCTCAAAGACAGGGGAGAAATCGATATATTTGCACTTAATAAAAATGAAAATATATCTAAGTTTATAATATGGAAAATCAAGCAACTGAAACTAAATCATTAAACGTAAAAAGTGTAATCTTATTAATAGGGGTAATATTTGGTGCTTTAATCTCTTTCGCTGCAAATGAAACTTTCTTAAGCATTATAGGTGGCGCTGTGGTCGGATTGATTATTGCCATTTTATTCAACTCGTATATATTACCACAAAAACCGCATGACAGATAAGAGATTACCACCATTCATACGTAGCTGGCGACAATTCTACCTTCTAGTTGTGGCTTGGCTCGTGGTGTGTATCTTATTCATGTATCTGTTTACCCTATACTATTCATGAGTACTATTGACTGGATAGTACTTTTTATTACGTTACTTTTGATTATTCTTTTCGGGATATTCAAAAGCAGAAATATCAAAAACATTGATGGTTACCTGCTTGGTAACCGTTCTTTACCTTGGTATAATGTCGGATTTTCCGTGATGGCCACTCAAGCCAGTGCCATTACATTTTTGTCTGCACCAGGTTTAGCCTATTCTTCGGGGATGAGTTTCGTACAATTCTATTTCGGTTTACCGCTGGCGATGATTGTACTCTGTATCACATTTGTCCCCATATTTCATCGGCTTAAAGTATATACCGCATACGAGTTTCTAGAAAAAAGATTTGATATCAAAACCAGATCCCTTACAGCAACATTGTTCTTAATCCAACGCGGCATATCTACCGGTATTACCATCTTCGCACCTTCCATTATATTGTCCACCATCTTACATATTGATGTAACTTATACCACCTTGGTTATTGGAAGCATGGTGGTGCTATATACAGTCTATGGGGGAACAAAAGCGGTCTCATATACGCAGCTACTGCAAATGGCTATCATATTTAGTAGCTTGCTTGCGGCAGGATTTATGGTTATACACTTATTACCCACTGATATTGGGTTAAGAGAAGCTCTTCATATTGCCGGAAAATCGGGTAAAACGAATGCCATTGATTTTACATTCGACCTTAGCAATCAATATACGGTATGGACCGGATTAATTGGCGGTTTTTTCTTGCAACTGTCTTATTTTGGAACCGATCAGAGTCAAGTAGGACGATACCTTACAGGCTCTTCTATTCGCGACAGTAGGATAGGTTTATTGATGAATGGGCTTCTAAAAGTGCCTATGCAATTCTGTATTCTACTGATCGGAATTCTCGTATTTGCCTATTATCAATACCATACCCCACCTATTTTTTTCAATGGACTGGAAACTGATAAATTGCTCAAAAGCGAATACAAAGACGAGTATAATACGATATTGGAGGATCATCAGAAATTAAGCGCTGAAAAAACAGTGATTATTCACAAGCTAACCGAAAGCGTCAATCAAGGTGATGACGAGCAAGTAAATGCGAGCAGAAAAAAACTCGCTCAGCTCAATGAAGCGGGAACACAATTAAGGGAGCAGGTCATCACTTTAATAAAGAAAAACGATGCCAATGCTGATACGAATGATAACAATTATATCTTTTTATCTTTTATTACCTCCACATTTCCCAAAGGATTTATCGGTCTTCTCATGGCTATTATTTTTCTGGCATCTATGGGAGCCACTGCAAGTGCCATCAACTCCTTAGCTTCGACCACGACAATAGATATATATAAACGCTTCGTTAGTAAGAGTGGGTCTGAAACAAACTATTTAAGAGCGTCACGACTATTTACACTTTTGTGGGGTATATTTACCGTAATCATCGCATTATATGCCAGCAAACTAGGCAATCTTCTCGAAGCAGTGAATATCCTGGGCTCTCTTTTCTACGGTACTATTCTTGGCATATTTCTCGTCGCTTTCTATTTCAAGCGTATAAAAGGACAGGCAGTCTTTTGGGCAGCCCTGCTATCCGAGGTGGTGGTTGTCACGATATGGAAATTAGATGTGATCGCTTTTTTATGGCTCAACTTAATCGGTTGTATTGCAGTCATCGTTATAGGCTTAATACTGCAATCTATTTGGAAAGACCGGAATTTCAAGAAAGCAGCAACAGATCAATAATATCTCTTATAGATATTGTATAAAACGGTTCGGTCATAGGCCGTCAGAATTTCGTTCACTTCTTTAATAATAAATTTGCGTTTAAAAGCCTTGATAGCCGCCGCCTCATTACTGACATCGTATCCTATTATCTTAAGCGCATCAATAGGGCTAAAGTTAAAAGGAGGTTGAATCAAAAAGCTTTCATCATACCAAACACCAAATCCTCTTTCTGCCAATAATTTCCATGGAAAAAACACATTCGGATCGTCCTTTCTAGTGGGAGCAATATCTGCATGGCCGATGAAATTAGTGTGCGGAATGGTATATTTTGTCTTTAAGGTATCAAGTAGCAGTAGTAATGAATTGATCTGAGGATCAGGAAAGGGCTCTTTTCCATTATTATCCAGTTCTATCCCTATAGACATGGAATTCATGTCCGTGATTTGCCCCCACTTAGACCGCCCCGCATGCCATGCCCGATCATAGTCGTTGAGCATCTGTATAACTCGTCCATCACGACCGATAACATAATGCGCACTGACTTTCGAATGCTCCACCTGAAACGTACGAATAGTTTGTGCTACACTATTCTGAGCAGTATGATGAATAATAACAAAATTAGGCTTACGCAAATCATAATGAATGGCGCTAGCCCAATCTGCCCCTTTGTGGATTCCTGTTCTTTTTTGTTCTTGTATCTTTTCTTCCGGAGTTAACACTCGTTCCGAAAACCGTTGATCTGATGACAACGTATCTACAGCAGATTTCAAGACCACGATTGGTGAGTCTACTATTAAATTTACCTCGGGAACAATGGTATCCGGTGTTCCAGATATATCCACAGGCTTTACAATCGATGCAGACTGTAAAACCTTATTTTTTGTCCCGCATCCCACTAAACAGAGAACAAATACCAATAAACAAAGTAAATTTAATTTCATTCTTATCTAATCCCTTTATCTCGGTAATGAATAGACAATGCCCATAGCTAATGCCTGACTCAATTGCACACCGGGCTTTTCATCCGAATTATACACCATTATTCCGGTAATCGATACGTTCACTAAACTCGTTATTTTTGCCGTTAGTGTTGCATCCAACCGATGATCCGGATCCTTCAGATCCTTGTAGTCGGCAAACATGTTATAGCGCGACTTCAAGTTTAAGTTTTTCGCTAAATTTCTATCCAAATTAGCTGTAAGCTGGAAGGCCAGATCATTTTTAAAATGTTTTCCACCCTCAATACCAAATCTCGTTTGCCCTTCAAGAGGCTTTAATCGATTATCTAAAATTAACGTCTGTCTGGCTGTCCCCGTACCTAAACGCAACGAAAAAGTCTTATCCGGCTTATACTCCAAACCAAAAGATTCCGTAAAATAACCCGGAGCCATGAAGTTACTGGTAATCGTATCGATAACTTCAATAACCTCTTCACCCTCATTTCTCTTTGTATATCTATAACCTGCATCAAGCTGTGATTCAAAGGTGAAAGAAAAATAAAGCCCCCAACTCTGTGACAACTTATAGGCTAATTTATTATCCCAAAAAATCCGGTCATTATTCTTTTTTGCCAATTGATCTTTGTTCTTGATCTTTCCATATCTTAAGTCGACTTCTGTAACAAAATTAAAATTATCCCTAGTATAATCCGACTTATGCCATATATTGCCCCCTAAGGAAATGGAATTGACTCCCCCCGCATTCCACTCTTCATTGAAATAAGCCTGATTAACATTTATACCAAATTTGCTCCAATGCTTCCAATAGTTTACTTCCAAATTCAGCTTTGGAATAGGCACATTAATCGGGTTGATCTTTAAGCCCTTAGTCGTATCATGGTCTGCAATATTGGTATCCGGTTTTTCCCGAAGGTCTTTCAGATTCACTTGAGCGACCGACTCGAAGCTAAAAAGGCTTAGTAAAAAAAACAGGAGTAAAGATGTATGCTTCATAAATAGTATATTAATTTTTCATCGATTTAATTATTGACAATTCTATGCTTTTAAGTTTCAATAAGCTCGCTTACGCTCGGCTTTCTTTATGCTGATGAGAGCTCGTTGTAATGCTATTTGAACTGTATGTCAAATAATATTTACATCTCCGTTTCATCGATTAAATGTATGGGTAATTTTGGTAAAGGTCTGTAATTTGGATTCAATTTAAACATTTCATACTTACTTTTAATATATTCTGTCATTTGGTAGTACCCTGCTGTTTTCGAAAAAAAGTAGGACGGTCTAAACCGCAGCATAAAATTATCTAATAAAGTCCCTTCCAACCCCGTAACGCTTGTAACAATTTCCTTGGTAAAACGCTGATCGATCACATTTTCTTCATATTCCCTTTGAAAAAAATTTGTCAATCTGCGCGCGCTTTTACCTTCCTTACTCAGCAAATTGTATACCGCATTTATACTAAGGCCAGCTCCGTTCTGGCCCACGGAAAAAATATCACCCGGATCGGCCAATTTATAAGCTTTATCATAGTCTTTACGTCGTTGAGCGAGGATCTCTTCCGGAGACTTTTTACCTGTCACCGTTACCGGGTCAATGTAAATAGTCGCACGTTTCAGATAAAACAAAAGCACTTTATGTCCTTCATAAACTAAGGTATCTCCATAATAATTTTCTTTGCTCGCAATTAAATGGTCCCCCATTTTCACATGAATACCAAATTCGCCTCGCAAATTATTGAACACGTTCTCTCCTGTACGAGCATTGATAATCAAAACCTTACCGATACGTTGTTTGGTATCTGCATCAAAAGTGATCCCCTCCACCCTTTCCTGCGAACTCGCGCAAAAAGGTAGAAGAATTAACACGAGTAAAAGTTTGATTTTCGCTCCTAACATCACAAATGTAAAACTACATTTTTGATTAATTATTTGTCAACAATTTAACAACTTTTAAAGCTATTTGGAAATGACCAACAATTGTCCCACAGAAAGGTTGTCGGATCCCATTGCATTCAGCTGCTTAATTTGTTCTACGGAGACATTATAGCGCTTACTCAAAGAATACAGTGTTTCAGAAGATCTTACTTCGTGAATAACCATCGCAACGGGCGATTTCATTTTTTCGGTTTGTATCGGCGGTTCGCTTTCCGTCTTAACCTCAATCATTTCAACCACTTTCTCTTCTCTTTTTTCTTTTTCTACAAACGTTTCGGTACGATCATATTGTTGTAACTGATAGCGTTCTATCAGATCAATCAACAGCTCAGGGTAACGTGGATTCGTAGCGTACCCCGCCTCTTTCAATCCCCGTGCCCAACCTTTATAGTCATCTTTATCTAGGGTAAAGAGCTTTTCATATCGTTTCCGAAGTAGAAATTGTGAATGATCTTTAAAAGATTCTTCAGGATTACCATATACCCTAAAACAATCATTGGGATTGTCATCATCTCTAGTGATACTTTTCCCATTCCAGACTCCACCACATTTAATACCGAAATGGTTATTCGCCTCCCGGGCAAGGTAACTATTGCCATTGCCGGATTCCAACAAGGCTTGGGCTAATTTGATACTGGCAGGAATACCGTATTGATTCATTTCGCGTATCGCGATACCCTTGTACTGATCAATATAGGCTAAACCGGAAACAGAAGTCGATTTTATAGTTCTATTCGTATTAACTGTTCCCTTATATCCGTCGGCTCTGTCATTCGGATTTCTCAAGACAGCTCCTCGCTTACTTGCACAAGAAGTCAACAGAAGAGCAAAGACTAATATAGATAGATATGATTTCATCCAATACGGGGATATGTGATTCTACTCGACTTTTAGGTCATACTGGTCAAGATCATATCGATTGACCATAGACAACACCCTGCTTTTCCAATCTCCACTTACCGAATATCCGGAACGGGCAATACCCGCTATCCAAGATTGGTAATCCGTGGAAGAACGACTTTCGAATAAAGGTTGAGTAGCTTTTTTCCTTTGTAATAACGCTACAAAATCACGGTAAGAAGATAACGCAGATTCATACCCTTTATAAGCCGAGCGAATCACCGAACTGTTATTTTTTCCTTTGATTCCGAAGTGATTGTTTAAGTGTTTTGCGATTTTACTATTCCCGTAAGCACTTTCATGAATAGCTACCGCTAAAATCACAGATGCTGGCACACCTGTTTCACGCATAAGTTGTTGTGCAACGTCCTTGTGTTCATCAATATAACTCGATGGTGAAAATTTCTTCTGACCAAAAGTCATTGTAACAGACGACAAGCACAATACAATTAACAGCAATATCCAGCTGCATAACGATTTTTGCATATCCTTTTCTTAGTTCAACAATTACTTTTTGCGTAACACAAAAAGCCCATCTCTAATTGGCAAAATCAGTTTTTCTACCCGTAGATCCTTTGCCAATGTACTATTTAAATCAACAATCCGTTGGGTTTGTACATCCGGCTTTTCATCAAAAACCTTGCCTTTCCACAACACATTGTCAATTAAGATTAACCCACCCGAGGGTACACGGTCAATCAGCATATTGAAATAAATTAAATTCCTCTTTTTATCCGCATCTATAAATACCAAGTCGAAATCGCCTTCAATCATAGGGAGTACCGTCACTGCGTCTCCTATGTGGTATTTGATATTCATGGCATATTCCGATTCCAAAAAGTAGCCGGAAACACGTTCCTCCTGCTCTTCATTGATATCAATCGTGTGTAATACTCCTCCCTGCTGCAACCCTTCCGCTAAACATAACGTTGCATATCCGGTAAAAGTACCTATTTCCAAAATTTGGTTAGGCGACACCAGTTTACTCAGCATCGCAAGCACCCGTCCTTGATAATGCCCTGATAGCATGTGGGGCATGGTTTCTTTCAAATAAGTCTCCCTATTTATCCTTCTCAACAACGCATTTTCATCATCGCAGGTCTGCTCTAAATAAGAATTTATTTGCTCTTCATTTTGAAACATACCTGCAAATGTACTGAACTTATTTTATATCGTGTATATTCTGATGATTTCGGGATGACAATTCAACAGGCGTTGGGTTTAATTTTGTAAGCCAACTAATCTAACGAGGCAGTAATCAGTCTCAGAAACTCCGACCGTGTAACATCACTTTGAAAAGCACCGGTAAAAGCCGAAGTTGTCGTCACCGAATTTTGCTTCTGCACACCACGCATGGCCATACACATGTGTTTACATTCTATCACTACCGCTACTCCCGCCGGATTCAATGTCTGTTGGATACAATCGCGGATTTCATTCGTCAGGCGCTCTTGTACCTGTAAACGACGTGCATAGATATCCACCACCCGTGGAATCTTGCTTAAACCAACAATATGACCGTTGGGGATATATGCAATATGGGCTTTACCAAAAAATGGCAACATGTGATGTTCACACATCGAGTACACCTCAATATCTTTAACCACTACCATTTGGCTGTATTCTTCTTCAAACATCGCACCTCTCAAGACTTCTGCCGCATCAATGTCATAACCGTGTGTCAAAAACTGCAATGCTTTGGCTACACGTTCCGGCGTTTTTAGAAGGCCTTCCCGGTTCGGGTTTTCGCCTAGTGCTTCTAAAATATCTTTATAATGATTTGCTACACGTTCCACGTGCTGCGTATTGTACTGGTCTATCTTAACATAGCCATCTAATTCTTCATTGAAATCCGTAGGATTACTCATTTCTAATTGATTTTTATGATTATTCGCCGTAATATTCAACAGCGTTATTCTCTGTTTCGTGTAATCTAACACAGTGTAACTGGACGTTTTCTGCTTCAAATAATGGTTTGAGAACATGGAATATCTCCATGGCAATTACTTCGGTAGAGGCCATCTTCCCTTGCATGAAATCTACATCCAAATTGACATTTTTATGGTCTAATTTCTCAATAACATACAAATTGATTATCTTTTTCATTACCTTGAGGTCGATCAAAAATCCGGTAATGGGATTTATTTCGCCTTTTACCGTAACAAATAATTCATAATTATGTCCATGCCAATTGGGATTCGAACAGTTGCCAAATGTTGCCTCATTCTTTTCCAAAGACCATTCTTGACGATGCAATTTATGCGCCGCACTGAATCGTTCTCGTCTTGTAATGTATACCATAATGCAAAGATAATCCTAAAAAACTATATTTTAGCACTTCAAATCCATTACGCTATAATATGACCCTATTAATAGTAGCTGCTACAAAAGACGAAATTCTTCCTTGTATTCCTCTATTGGAAAACCGGAATATACCCTATTTGATAACAGGAGTTGGAATGGTGGCTACAGCTTACCATCTTGGACAAGAGCTCATTAAAAATAAATACGATCTTATTCTCAACGTTGGTATAGCCGGAGCTTTCGGCAACAGTAAAAATATCGGAGATGTGGTTTATATCGGTAAAGATAGCATTGCCGAACTGGGTGCCGAAGACGATCAGCAGTTTTTATCCTTGGAAGAATTGGGGTTTGGAATTTCTTCCTGGACAGGTGTTATTCCGTCCAATATTATTCTGGATATACCACAGGTGGAGGCGATAAGTGTCAACACCGCACACGGCAACGAAAAAAGTATCCTGAAAATTAGAAGCCGACTGCCTCAAATAGAAATCGAAAGCATGGAAGGAGCTGCAGTATATTATGTCGCTTCGCAGGAAAACATAGCCGCAATACAAGTCAGAGCCATTTCTAATTACGTAGAAAAAAGAAATAAGGAGACTTGGGATATTCCATTAGCCCTCAAAAACCTCAATCTTTGGCTACAGAAGTTTATCGAAAACCAGTACACAACTATTTATTAGATAGTCACAAACGCTCATCAAAAAATGACACACATCATGCTTTTTAACACTGTATTCATTACGAAATATCAATTTTAAATAGTAGTTTTGCGTATTCGACAAAAAAGACACTATTTTACAAACTGATGAGAGAAATACAATTCAGAGAAGCACTTCGTGAAGCTATGAACGAAGAAATGCGTAAAGATGAAACTATATTTTTATTAGGTGAAGAAGTTGCAGAGTATAACGGTGCTTATAAAGTAAGCCAAGGTATGCTGGATGAATTCGGAGCAAAACGTGTAATTGATACACCAATTGCAGAATTAGGTTTTGCAGGTATCGCTGTGGGTGCTGCCATGAATGGTTTGAAACCAATCGTTGAGTTTATGACATTCAACTTCTCTCTAGTAGCAATCGACCAAGTAATCAATGCTGCTGCGAAGTTGCGCCAAATGTCAGGCGGACAATTTTCATGTCCGATTGTATTTCGTGGACCAACAGGTAATGCCGGACAATTAGGCGCGCAACACTCACAAAACTTTGAAAACTGGTATGCAAATACACCTGGTCTAAAAGTAGTTATCCCTTCCAATCCTTATGATGCAAAAGGTTTATTAAAATCTTCTATCATTGATCCTGATCCTGTAATCTTCATGGAATCCGAAGTCATGTACGGTGATAAAGGAGAAGTGCCTGAAGAAGAATACTACCTACCTATTGGTAAAGCAAATGTAGTGAAAGAAGGTACCGATGTTACGGTTGTTTCTTTCGGCAAAATGGTTCCTCGTGTAGCAATTCCTGCGGTAGAAGAATTGGCCAAAGAAGGAATCAGTGTAGAATTAATCGACTTACGTTCCGTTCGTCCAATTGATTTTGATGCAATCATCACTTCTGTTAAGAAAACAAATCGACTCGTAGTCGTAGAAGAGGCATGGCCTTTGGCATCTATTTCTTCAGAGATTGCTTTCCGTGTACAAAAAGATGCGTTTGATTATTTAGATGCTCCTGTAACACGTGTTACATCTGCAGATGTTCCTTTGGCGTATGCGCCAAACTTAGTGGAAGCTTCATTACCAAGTATCACTAAAGTCGTAAAAGCGGTTAAAGAAGTATCTTATTTGAAAAAATAAGACCTGCAATACCCCCATAAAGTGTTTAACTTTATGGGGGTATTGCAAAATACATAGATATAATAAACTACTGGCCTCTATACAATCCTATTTCGGCAATACATGATTTGTTTATGTCCGCAGTAGCAGTAGCATGATTAGACTTAACAATTATCTTAAGATATCTGAATATTCTGGAAGAACCAAAAGGAATTTTAAAGTCACCGGCAGCATGTGGTACAACAAAGTTACCAATAGAACTCCAGTTCACATTATCCGAACTGATCAGGACCTCTACATCTTTTACTGTTCGGTACACATCATTCCGCTGGCGAATCGTAACACCATCAGCAGTATTATTACGAGACAGGTCGATCGCAACATGATGAGGTAAGACTGCGGCCGGCGCAGAATGCTTAGCAAACCAAAAGGTACTATTGTCATTATCTATCATATTACTAGCTGGTTTTAACTCTGCTGTGGTTTCTTCCGAACTAATATCAATTATGCTCCATTCGCTTTTATCAAATCCGGCTAATGGAAGATTAATCATTGGAATATTATTCAAAAAATTAAAATTATAAGTAGCATTTGTTATATTTCCGTTTTCATGAATGAGCTTCACTTTTAATTCTGCAGGATTATTCTCTTTAAACATATCATTCATTTCAATCATCGGCAATTCCACGTAAAAACTATCAGTCCCTATTACTTTCGTACTCCAGGTGACGGCATTATAGTCGTGACCTACGCCTACTCCCTCATTATTATAATTAGGATCTAAGTAATAATTAACAGCGGTAACCGGAACACTGCTGGTAAATTTTCCTGACGCAATAATAGCTTGTTTATCCGCTGAGTAAGATGCGTAAATAGATTTGACACTTGCCGTTACTACACCGTAATACTCGATAGAAGTTGTCTTTTGAAAAATCTGGTTGGTATTCAATATCGCGCAATCGGCTTCGGTAAGAAAGGTAGGGGATTTTCCGTACGTACCATTACCACTCCCCATTAGCGCAGTTCCATAGTTCGGAGACTTTGCTCTTGACTCTCGCTCTTTGTTATGAGGCAAATTCAAGGCGTGCCCCAATTCGTGCATTAATCCACCAAGCCCTGTAGGACTGTTAACTTCCTCCCCTCTGTCAGGCCAAAAACAGCTTCTTCCTACACCTACATAGGGATTACCGACACCGCTTGGCTGCGAAGGCAGGATGATAAGATTGTGCACTCCTGATTTTTCGTCAGGGTGGCTCACAAAATATGCATCCACTTCAGCAAGTATATTACTCAAGTTAGCAGTAGTATATTTGTCGTGCGTGTACTTCGCCTGTATAGTAATTATTTTTATCCTTTTTTTGCTCTTATTTGTTAACAATCCAAAGGTTTTAAAGCCATATCCATTCAACTTCATTTGATTGCCGTAATAGGTTTGTGCTGATAACATAATATCACTTAGTCTACGTTCATAGTCTAACTTGGCAGGATTATCCGTGGGCACAAAGTACACAACATTTAAATTATACTCGTGATCACTTGTATAGCCGGTATCCTCAACTTCCGTAGGGGGAGGGGTAGGTGTTTCGATAACTTCTTCTACCGGAATCTCTTTTTTGTTACATGCTGCAAAAAATGGCAGCAGGCATAATAATAGGAATGTTTTGTTCATTTTGATTCTAATTTATCGTTTATAATTTATTCGTATGGTTCCCAATCTCCAAGACTATGATTCGTCAACGAAACGATGTGACGGGCAAACTTTCTAATTCGACTTCCAAAACAATGTTCTGCGTCCCGCTTGCCACAACCTGTAGCAACTGATACCCTTGTATAGCATATTCCTTGAGATCAATTGCTGCCGGAATTTCCTTTATCTGGAATGTTATACCTTGAGGCCCTTTGGCGGTAATACGTAATTGCTTTCCATTTTTGGTCAAGATAGCTACATCGCCTTTACATGCTATAGCTGCGCTGCTGATCATATTCCAGATGACTTGCCTAGAAGATTCTTCCAGCTCTATTTCATCCTTTATACTTATTTTTTGATTATTCAAATGCTTGAAGGTACGTAACACCGATCTGGCCTGCCCTTCGTAGGCTGAAGTCATATCGATAACAAAGTAAGGCTGATCGGATCGATCATTATAGTCCACAATCTTGCCGTTACCTTTTGCATATTGAATCTTACCATCTATACTCAATGTATTGTGACTTAGATTCGAATTCTTAAAGTAGTTCCATCTTCTACCATTCGGTTTTCCGTCCCAGAAACCAGGCAAGTCATAGCTATCTGACCCAAGATCATCAGACCAACGCACACCGTCTGACTCGACAATAAATGTACCTACATCCATCTGCTGATGCGCTGCATCCGGATCTCCGCCTTTAGCGATTAAATAAATGGAATTAGGCTTAGTAGAATCGGTCTTAAAAACAGCTATATCATTAATTCCTTTGTAGACCCTAAGAGTTTTGTCCGGCCGTAATGATGTCGGAATGCTACTGTCAAACCACGCTAAGGCTAAAAAGAAAAATACGGAGTGTCTTCTCGGAAGAACGGATTCTTTAAGTACATTATCCAAAATGTTTCTATAAGCCACCGCAGCTTCAGGCTGATTAAATTGTTTACTAAAGAAAAAATATACTGGATTAATCTCAGGATAGGTGCTACTGGAATTAGCAAAATTAAAAATCTTACCTGCAGGGCTAGTGGTATCCAAATAGTAGGTAACCGTTTGTCTTACTCCGGGCAAATCTGACAATCCAAAATATTGCCCAAAATTGGATCGCAAGACAGAAAGTAAAACTGATAAATAAGAATTGGAATATCCCCAATAAGCGGGGCCTTCAAAACACACCCCATCTGGCGCAAAATGCTTTAAATAGTTCGGAATAAATGTTACAGCCTTCTCCACTATATGATGTGCCAGTTGTGGTTCAGATTCGGCTATGGCTAAGGCTCCCATCACCATGCCCGTATTACAGACGACATTCCAGTTGGTCTCCCTCCTGGACCATGAACCCGATGTTCCGTTCTCATACTCCTGAACTGCTAAATTCAGTGCTTTCTCTTTAATAGCAGTAACAAGTAGTTGACGTGTTTCTTTGGCAAGATCTGCATACAACCAATCATAACCTATGGCTACGGCTGTCGTCATTTCGGCGACATCTAGATAGTGTACTGGATTCCAATTCGGAAATCTGCATACATTGATCAGTTCTACTTCACATTTTTTCAGATAACGCTTATCATTGGTCATACGATAGGCCATCGATAACGTAATTGTGCGATACACCTGCTCCCTACTAACAGTTAGCATATCTTGTATATACCCTTGATGCAACACGTACTCCTGTACTGGCATCGCAAGTAGAGAGTCGGCCTCCTCCAATAATCTTTGATACAACTTCTTGGCTAAAGCATTGTCAGCAACTTGCTTTTTTACTGCTTTTTCATCCTCTTTCGCAAACAGCAAACGAGGATGTGAAGGCCACTGTTTTACAATCTGTTCATTGGATACACTTTTAGCCAAGTGCGCTATCGACTCTATTGTAAACATAGTGCACAAACCTATAATAATGAAGACAGAAATCATCCAAAAATAAATTTTTCGCATTTTCATTCGTATTTACACTTCTAGGTTTAAAACAGCAACTCGCAAAAAACGGTTATATCTTGCTTATAGACTGCTGTTTCAAATTTGGTGATTCCGTACGAAATATAGGGGCGAAATATCTGTGAATATAGGGTGAAAATCCTCTGTCTCCGCTATTTATCATCCTGCTCTCGCAACATATACTGCGATGGTGACATGCCAAAATACTTCTTAAACTCCTTGGCAAAGTACTTGCTATCCATAAAACCAACCATAATGGATACCTCTGACACGGCATAAACCCGTTGTTCCAATAAGGCTGCCGCCCTCTTCAATCGGATACTCTTTGAAAAATCATTAATGGTCATCCCCGTCAACGCCCTGACCTTTTTATAAAGTACCGACTGACTCATAGCCATCTTGTCAACAAGATGTTCGACATCAAATTGTCCCACATCTAACCCCGTCTCTATTACGCTAATAAATCTGGAAAGGAATTCTTCATCGATCGTGTTGATCACAATATTGCGGGGACCGATCACAAATTCCTGCCGATACTTCTGTTGTATCTGATAACGTGATTCCAACAGGTTACGTATATGCAATAAGAGGATCTCCCGATTATAGGGTTTAGTCAGATAAGCATCCGCCCGACTATTCAAGCCTGTTATCTGATCGTTCTCGCCCGTCATTGCCGTGAGTAGTATCACTGGTATGTGACTGGTTAATGGATCATTTTTTAATGCTTCACACAGCTCAATTCCATTTCTTCGAGGCATCATGACATCACTGATGACGAGCTCAGGCAATACTGTTCGCGCCTGTTCAAGCCCCTCTTCGCCATCTGCAGCCGTTATCACTTCATACCTATCTCTTAGTAGATCAACCACCAAATGCAGCAATTCGGGATTATCCTCAATAAGCAACACTTTGGGCGTAGCATGCTCTAAATCTACCGCGTATTCTATCTTTTTATCAACAACCGCTATACCGTCGGATAGGTGCGTTGGAACCTTAAGGGTGTCATCTTCTTTACTTACCTTCGAGTAGGGTAGGGTGATGATAAACCTTGTTATGCCGGCTTGACTCTCTACCCATATCTTGCCACCATGCAACAGTACAATATGCCGACTTAGCGCCAGTCCAATCCCATATCCTGTTTCCTGGTCTTTCTTTTCAATCTGAAAGTAATTTTCAAAGATCTTGTCAAAATGCTCCGGACGAATTCCTTTTCCGGTGTTTTGAACCGTTAACGTCAACAGATTATCCTTTATTGCAGCGGTAAAATCGATAATTCCTTTTTCAGAAGTATACTTCAATGCATTACTCAATAAGTTGAACAGAACCTTTTCAAATTGAAATGGATCTAATCCGACTACGATGCTGCTTATGCTATGGGTATAATTAAAAACAATATTGCGGTCTTTGGCAAGTTGTTCAAATGGACGAACAATTTCTTCCAAAAATATTTCTATATCTACATTTATCTTCTTCAATGCTAAACTTTGCGATTCTGCTTTTCTAAAATCCATCAGTTCATTGACCAATCGTAGCAATCTTGTAACACTATCTTTGGCCTGTTGAAGATTGGACTCCACAACTTTGGTACCGCTTGAAAGGAAGAGCGCATTTTCGATAGGTGCCATAATCAAGGTAAGATGCGAACGTATCTCGTGCGAGATATTTGAAAAAAAGTTCATCTTGAACTGATGTAGCTGCTGTTCTTTCTGCTGTAATGCCTGTAGATACATATAGCGAACTGCCATAAAAACTAATGTACCTATTGCAACTATATAAAATAAATAGGCCCACCAGGTTTTCCATAAAGGGGGAAGGACTTTAAAATCGATCGAGTTTACTGAACTCCATATTCCGTCATTATTTTGTCCCCTTACCAGGAGTGTATATTCGCCCGCAGGCAGATTGGTAAATGTGGCTTCACCATTTTCGACAAAGGTCCATTGATCACCAACACCATCTAACTTGTAGGCATAACGATTCTTAACGGATTTGATATAACTCAAAAGGGAAAATTCAATCGTAAAAATATTCTGTTGAGCCGTGAAGGTTAACGTTGGTCTATCTACTATATTTCGCTTCAGCAATTTGCTCTTGATGTCGGGTTGCTCAAGTACACCGTTGAACAAGCGTAGTCCCGAAAACACAATCTTTGCAGGGCTTGAATTTTCGGCTAGCTCATCCAGATTAAAGTAAGCCAACCCATTCAGGCTACCCAGATATAGGCGATCATCGACTATATGGATAGCATTATAGTTGAACTCTTCGCTCTGTACACCGTCCAATCCCGTAAAACTACGGAGCCTCTCCCGATCGCTATTCAACTGGTTCAATCCAGACTGTGTCGCGATCCAAAGCTTTCCGCTGCTATCCTCAATAAGTCCAACCACATTGTTATTGGTCAACCCGGTTTCTTGATCAAACCGATAACGCACTTTCTTTTGTACCGGGTCATATCCTATCAAACCTCCATAGTACTTACCTATCCACAACACACCTACATGATCCTGTACTATACTCGTGAAGTCCGACTGATCCTCCAATACTTTTTCAAGACTATTATTCCGAAAATCAAATAGATACACCTTATGTTCAGTTAACAGCCATAAATTGCCCTCTTTGCCTTCGTAGATCGACAGAATGGTTTCTGTATCAAACGCTTCTCTGATATGCTTTGGGGTCACATCAATAAGATCCACGCCTTGCTTTTTATAAATACGGTTGTATCCTAGTCCACCGATCCAAAAAAGTCCACTTCTGTCTTCGTAGATAGATAATATAGCCGATCGTTTTATCTTATAGCTATCCAACCCGAGATTGTAAAACCGTGGTTCGGATGTCTCTCCCTCCAACAGTTTTAATCCCCCTCCACTTGTTCCAATCCATATATTTCCCGTCCTGTCAATATATATTGTCTTCACTAGATTACCGGTTAACTCTTGCTTCTTTGCGCTGATATTATAGTGGGATATTCTATTGTCCTTCGGATTCCATTTGCTTACGCCCCCTCCCTCAGAACCGATCCATATATTGCCTTTCCTATCGCTGGTTATAGCCCGCATCACTTGATGTCTTTCGGTTACGGCCGGATTCTCTGTAAACAGGTCATGAAAAGGAGTAAATCCGGCATAAGAAACGTTGATCCCGCCAAAGTAAGTCCCCACCCATAATGAGCCTTGCTCATCTTCATATAGGGAATAAATAGAATTCTGACTTAGACTGTATTTTACTTGAGGAAGGTGGACGGAATTAGAAAAAGACAGGGTGCTCACATCTAGTATACTGAGTCCTCCTTGGGTACCGATAGCCAACTGCCCATTATTACATTTCAAGATCTTGCGGACGGAATTATGCACTAATGTATTCGCTTGCCCTGTATTATTTCGAAAATTAGCTACGCTATTGCTCATGACATTAAGCCGATATAAACCATCTGATTCTGTACCAAACCAGATATTACCAAAATCATCCTCAACGATAGAACGTATGGTACTATGCTTATGTCCCTCAAGTGCTGTAATGCGCACCGGTTTGAGTTGCTGTCCGGTGGAAATCATTTTTGTAAGACCTTTATCCGAGCTGACCCAAAGATGTTGTTTTGTATCCTCATAAAGCACCCAGATGTCATTTCCGATACCTTCAGCCGAGTCTACGATAGACTGCACATGGGCAGCTTGCTGAACTGGATCTGCATTTTTCAGCATATAAAGCCCCTGATCAGTACCTATCCAAAGATTGCCTTTATGATCTTCTAACAAGCGTAGCACATTTCGCTTGACGCCTGCATGTAATGAATCTTCAAATACTAAATGTACAAAGCAATCTTGCTTCGTGTCGTACAAATCCAACCCTTTGGACGTTGCTACCCAGAGCCGCCCCCTACTATCTTTGCAGACCGCATTGACGTAATCGTCTACAAGGCTACCCTGATTTTTTTTATCGTGATTATAAATTTTGAACCGAAGTCCATCGTAGCGATTCAAACCGTGACGGGTTGCGAACCACATAAACCCATAGTCATCCTGTACAATATCCAATACACCACTTTGCGATAGACCATCCTTCACATTCATGGAATGAAAATGCCTGAGTTGCCCGATACAACAAAACAACGGGACAACAATCATCATAACTAACAACAGCGCTGCTTTCGCCCTTTTCATGTTATCCATATAATTGAAATTGGATATAAAAATAGCGTCCAAACCTAATAAAAGAAGGTTCAAAAAATGAATTTCCTCCTTTATTGATAAAATTGTCGCCCTAAAAATTCAATCTTTATTCTCAATTTTACGGCAATCAAAAGATTTAAACTAGTTCAAAGGTATAAATTTATCAATTATGTATAAGAAATCTCTTTTATTTGCGACTCTATTATTATGCGTAGCTATCTCTTCTGGATGGGCTCAGCAAATCCGTATGGATTCTACCTACTCCATTATGAAAAAAGTGGCAGATTGGCAATGGAACAGTCTAGAAACCGAGGGTTGGAAAAACCATCCTAAGGATTGGACAAGTGCCGCCATGTACACCGGAATGTTTGCTTGGGCACAACACGCTAATACCCCCGTTTATTACGATAAGCTAAAACAAGTTGGAGAAACCAACAAGTGGCAGATCGGAAAATATAGACATTTTGCCGATGATTATTGTGTTGGACAACTATACACCCAACTATATGAAATTTTCAAAGACCCAAAATATATTCAGGATTTCAAATCCCTTGCGGATACCCTGGTGGATATCCCGCATACTGAATCGTTGGAATGGCAGAATAGAATTTATTTGCGGGAGTGGGCTTGGTGTGATGCCCTGTTTATGGGCCCTCCGGGACTAGGTTATCTTTCAGAAGCATTAAATGATCCTAAATACCTAAACAAATCTATACAGCTTTGGTGGAAGTCTACGGCCTACCTTTATGATAAAGAGGAACAACTCTACTACCGGGACAGTCGTTACTTTGATAAACGAGAGCTAAACGGAACTAAGGTATTTTGGAGCCGGGGTAATGGCTGGGTATTGGCGGGTCTGGCAAGACTGTTATCCACTACACCGGAGAATCATCCCGAATACGCTAAACTCAAAAGTCTATTTATCGACATGTCTGCAAAAATAGCCTCGATACAACAAAAGGATGGTAGCTGGCATGCTAGTCTACTCGACCCTGAAAGCTATCCCATTAAAGAAACAAGCGGAACAGGCTTTATCGGCTATGCCCTTGCCTGGGGTATCAATGAGGGAATTCTTCCGTATCAGTCTTATCATAAGGTGATAGCCAAAGCATGGGAGGCCATGCGCACATCGGTACATGCCGATGGCAAACTAGGCTATGTACAACCTCAGGGAGCTGCTCCAGACAAGGTAACATACGATGGTACAGATGTCTTTGGCGTGGGTGCTTTTTTACTTTTTGGAGCTGAGGTACTGGAAATGGTTGCTAAACATGAAACTAACAACAGCATCAGTATAGTTTATAACCCTGCTTCTGAAACCGTAAACAAGGAAGTCGTAATAGAACAACGTAAAAACAAAGGTCTATCTTCAAACGTTGTAATCCGTGATTTATTAACCGGCGAAACTATTCCTTGTACTGTAAAAGAAAGCGAACGAAATTTGCAATATACTTTCAAGGCAAATATAGCTCCCGGAACAAAAAGATATTTTGAAATAAAAAAGAAATAACCCATGATGAATCTAAAAAGGCTAACTGTCATCTGTCTATTGCTACTTATGTATATAGGCAACACGCAAGCGCAAAAAAAGAACGCTTCGGTGGCTACTAAAGAAGTAGTGCCAACAGGCGCCCAGGATCGTAATTATTGGTCTAACCTATTGTACAAGATAGCATCACCTGTTATTTTGAACTTAGCAAACGGCACCTTAAAACAAAATATGCCTGTAGAGGTACCTCCAGGTAGTAAACCTGATTTTTTCAAAAAAGTAACCTATCTGGAAGCTGTAGGACGCACTATGGCAGGTGTAGCACCTTGGTTGGCTTTACCGGATGATGGAAGCGAAGAGTCTACGCTACGTCAAAAACTCCGTGAAGCGCTACTCATAGGCATTCGCAATGCTGTAGATCCTAATCATCCCGACTATCTCAATTTTAGAACCGAAAGTCAGCCCATAGTTGATGCCGCTTACATGGCACAGGCATTTTTGCGCGCACCAAAAGCGCTTTGGGATCCCTTGGATGATATTACGAAACAACGTATCCGGGAAGAATTTAAAGCCCTTCGGACACGTACCGGTGCATATAACAACTGGCTCCTCTTTGCCGGTATCAACGAGGCTTTTCTATCAATCATAGGCGAACGCCCCGATCCGGCACGTATTGAGTTTGCAAAAAGAAAGATATTGGAATGGTATCAGGGCGATGGCTGGTATAGTGATGGCCCGAGCATGAGCATTGATTACTATAACTCATACGTGATACACCCGATGTTGGTCGATTTTTTCGATGTACTGGTAAAATCTAAAAAAGTAAAACAAGAAGACTATGATCTTGCGGTAAAACGTATGGTACGGTATTCCGAATTTTTGGAACGATTTATAGCTCCTGATGGGACATACCCCCCATTCGGCCGTTCTATTACCTACCGTACCGCAGCCTTCCAGGCTTTGGGACAGGTAGCTCTTATGCATAAGCTGCCTGAATATATAGACCCCGCTCAAGTACGGTGTGCACTCTCTGCCGTAATGCACCGTATGTATGACCAGCAAGACAATTTCGACAGTAATGGTTGGTTGGTCTTAGGATTCTGTGGTGCTCAACCTCATATTGCTGATGGTTATACATCTACGGGTAGCTTGTATATGGCGACATTGGGTTTTTTACCTCTTGGTTTACCTGCAGACGATCCCTTCTGGACAAACCCGCCTGCAGAATGGACCTCAAAAAAGGCCTGGTCCGGTAAACCTTTCAAGAAGGACTATCATGTAAATTATTAATAATAAGAGACCGAATTCAGAAAAAAGGTGTTGTCAAATTTGATAACGCCTTTTTTATTTGCCGCCATTGCTACATCATAACCTGACAACTTTATCCTTAAAAAATGGGGCTCGGTTATAAATCAGTATAAACCGATTACGTATTTATTTGTCCCAAAAATCAGCTTATAACTGAGATAAATGAATGAAGTGGAAATTAAACAAACGTTTGTTTACAAATCCGCTGGTGAAGATTTTCTTTTGTTTTATATCTTTAGGTTCAAATACATACACTAAGATTATGAGACGATCGCTGCTGACTTTATTCCTATTGACTCCTTTCTTCATTTCCGTAGCACAGCAGCAGCCTCCCAATATTATCTTTATTCTGGCAGATGATCTCGGATATGGCGATATTGGATCATTTGGTCAAATCAAAATAAAAACTCCTGTATTGGATGAACTGGCAATCCAGGGAAGGCGATACACCCAATTTTATGCCGGCAGCACCGTCTGTGCTCCCTCCAGAGCCAGCTTGATGACCGGAAAACATACCGGCAACAACTACATCAGAGGCAACGGTGAAGTTGCGTTGAGAAAAGAGGATGTCATCCTACCGGAACTGTTAAAACAATCGGGCTATACTACTGGCATGGTAGGCAAGTGGGGCTTAGGACTAGCGGGTACCGACGGCGCTCCTGAAAAAAAAGGTTGGGATTTTTTTAGTGGTTTTCTGCACCATGTTGAAGGACATTTTCAACGCAAGGATTCCGTGTGGACATACTTGAATGGGAGCAGCACAAAAGTACCCCTGGAAAAAGAGGGCTATGTCAATGAGTGGTTTGCCCGGCAGGCGTTAAATTTTATGGATGCCAACCGCGATAATCCTTTTTTTCTATATGTTTCTTTTACACTGCCACATGCTGAACTAACGGTACAACAACGTTATCTGGATCAGTATCTGGATGTGAATGGAAACAGTATCTTCCTGCCGGAAAAAGCGCAACCAAGTGGATTACATTATGGTCCGCAGTCTTTTCCAAAAGCAGCCTACGCGGCGATGGTAACTAGCCTCGACGACTATACGGGCTGGATTCTGAACAAATTAGATGAATTAGGCATCGCTGAGAATACACTTGTGATCTTTACCAGCGATAATGGTACCCATCAGGAAGGTGGACGTACATTAGCGGATGCAACAGATATCTTTCGCAGTAGTGGACCGTTACGGGGTATCAAACGTGACCTATACGAAGGTGGAATCAGGATTCCTTTCATCGCCCGTTGGCCGAAGGAAATAACTGCCGGAACAACGAGCAATCATATTGGCGCGTTCTGGGATATCGTACCCACATTTACAGCACTCGCCGGGGGCAATGCTCCTGCTGATATCGACGGAATATCATTTGCTGCCGATCTGACTGGTGAAAAGAAACAACAGGAGCATGAAACACTTTATTGGGAATTCAATGAAGGAGGGTTTAAACAAGCTTTACGTATGGGTAACTGGAAGGCGATACGGTTTTACAAAGATAAAGAGATTCTACGCACCGAACTTTACGATTTGAACAAAGACATTGGTGAAACGAAAGATCTTGCCAATGATTTTCCGGATCAGGTTAAAAAAATGGAAGATCTGATGGACAAACAGCATACTACATCAGAACACCCCCTATTTAGAATTAAAAGTTGATTAAAAAGTTATTATGAAGAAGCAATATTATTTAATAATCTGTCTTGTTTTGATATCGATAGGCCTACGCGCGCAAGAAAGACCAAATGTCATTGTTATATATGCCGATGATCTCGGATATGGCGATTTAGGCATCTATGGTGCTACTAAAATTCAAACACCAAATCTGGATCGATTGGCACGACAAGGCATCGTCTTTAATAACGCCCATGCAACTTCGTCGACTTGTACACCTTCCCGCTATGCGCTAATGACGGGATTGTATCCTTGGCGCAAAACAGGTACAGGTGTACTACCTGGAGATGCCGCCCTGATCGTGCCAACGGATAAGATTACATTGCCTAAAATATTTAAACAAGCTGGTTATCAAACCGCAATAGTTGGTAAATGGCACCTGGGCTTAGGTGATCAAGTTGAGAAGGATTGGAATAATGAGATTAAACCCGGGCCTAATGAAGTTGGGTTTGATTATTCGTTTATTTTTCCGGCCACGGCCGATCGGGTTCCTACGGTATTTCTGGAAAACCATCGTGTCATTGGGCTGGAAAAAGAAGATCCCATCACAGTCAACTACAAAGAACCCGTTGGTAATGACCCCACAGGCCTGTCCAATCCGGAGTTATTAAAAATGAAAGCTTCACCCAATCATGGGCACAATCAAACCATTGTAAACGGCATAGGCCGCATCGGCTACATGAGCGGTGGAACCAAAGCACGCTGGGTAGACGAAGAAATTACAAGCTCATTTCTAAGTGTATCTCAAAACTTCATCCATCAAAACAGAGACAATCCTTTTTTTCTCTACTTCGCACTTACCGAACCTCATGTGCCAAGAATGCCCGCCACCATCTTTAAGGGTAAAAGTGATCTAGGATATCGTGGAGATGCTATTATGCAATTGGACTGGACTGTAGGTCAAATATTGGATCAATTGGAATCACTAAACCTAGCCGAAAAAACGCTGATTGTATTTTCGAGCGACAATGGCCCCGTACTGGATGATGGCTATCAAGATGGCGCCGTGGTGCTTAATAACGGACATACGCCAGCCGGAACTCTTCGTGGCGGTAAATACAGTCTTTTTGAGGGAGGAACACGTGTGCCATTTATTGTCAGCTGGCCAATGTCCATCAAGCCAGGAACATCAAATGCTATGGTTTGCCAGGTTGATCTTCTTGCCTCATTTGCCGACATGCTTCGACAGGAAATTCCTGTTGAAAATAAACTTGATAGCAAAAATATCTGGAACGCGCTAATCGGCAAATCATCCACAGGTAGAACGTCATTGATTAAGAACTCAAATAACATCGCACTAACGATAACAGAAGGTGAATGGAAATACATAGCTCCAAACAATGGTGTCAAATATGCCAAATTAGTGAGTATAGAGTTGGGGAATGACACAGAGCCGCAACTGTATAATCTTAAAGAAGATATCGGGGAGCAGCACAACCTTGCAGAAAAAAAACCTGAAATAGTGGAAAAGCTGAAAAAATTACTAGAGGAGACGAAGAAAAAATAAAACTGTCCCTCTGTAGTAAATCTAATTGAAGGTTTTTTACGTATTATTGTGTTTAAGCATACGTCGTTAACAAATGGATTTTATATATTATAGCGATCTTTTAGGTACAATGGTTTTTGCCATCTCAGGAGCTATGGCAGCCAATCGTAATAACATTGATATTTTCGGAGCTACTTTTACCGGATTCGTAACAGCTATCGGCGGCGGATCGTTGCGTGATATCTTTCTAAATATTAGACCGGTTTGGGTGGAAGATGGGAATTACTTAATCGCTATATTCATAGGCGTATTTATTTCAATTATCGCCAATAAGCAATTGGACAAATGGGCGCGTACCCTATCCCTATTCGATGCGATCGGCATCGGATTCTTTACCGTGGTAGGTGTTCAAAAATCATTATCTTATGGTAGCAGCGATATTGCTGCAATCATGCTGGGTATGTTTTCTGCAGCCATGGGCGGGGTAATACGTGACGTATTAATGAATGTAACCCCATTGATATTACGGAAAGAGATTTATGCCACAGCATGTTTATCGGGGGCCATGTTATTCGTTGTCTTAAACAACTTTCATGTGGATAATGGCACGAATGCCTTCTTAAGTGCAGCACTGGTATTTCTGATTCGCATACTGTCTGTTAAGTTCAATTTATCATTGCCGACAGTCAACCCTACAGAAAAAAAAAATACTTAAAGTCGTTCCAATAGCTTTTCAAATGCCATCCCCCGGGATGCCTTTAGTAAGATAAAACTATACGAAATCGTTGAAATTGCTGATTTAGCCTCCTCCGTGGTTCGATAGTATTCGCCTCCGGATTCTTTCTGTGCATAAAATTCTTCTCCTACAAAGATTAACCGATCTAAATGTAAGGACTTTGCCATCGCGATAATTTTTTTATGTTCGGAATAGGCATCCTCACCCATTTCAAACATATCGCCCAAAATCACCACTTTCCGATCTGCATCCAACACCCTCATGTTATCCAAAGCCGCTAACATACTGCTTGCATTCGCATTATAAAAATCCGCAATAATGGTATTTTTTGCTGTTTTTGTAATCTGCGAACGATTATTCTGGGGAACATATTCTTCAATTCCCCTATTGATTGGAATAGGAGCCACTTTAAAATGTAATCCGACTGCAATAGCGGCCAAGAAGTTTTCGATATTATACGCCCCTGTGAGGCTGGTAGACACCTCATAAATGGGGGTAGTATCCTTCATCTTCCAGCTAAAGGAAAGATACGGATTAGCATGTAACAACTTCCCGATTACATCATTTTGATCGGAAAAACCATATCGCACAAGTCTATTAAAGGTTCTCGCGTTTGCCATTTCTAGCAGTTCGATATTGTCGCTTTGCAAAAAAAGAACACCGTCATTTTCCTGAAGAAAATCATATAACTCTCCTTTCGCCTGTTTAACACCTTCAAATGAGCCAAACCCCTCCAAATGAGCCTTTCCTACATTGGTAATAAGACCATGTGTAGGCCTTGCTATATTACTTAACAACGCAATCTCTCCTATATGATTTGCCCCCATCTCCACAATAGCGACTTCGTAACTATTGTCTATGGAAAGAAGGGTCAAAGGTACCCCGATATGATTATTTAGATTGCCCTGAGTAGAGTAGGTTTTATACTTCTGGGAAAGCACTGCATATAATAGCTCCTTCGTTGTCGTCTTACCATTTGTTCCGGTGACACCTATAATGGGAATGTTTAAGTGTGATCGGTGATATTTTGCGAGATTTTGCAATGTAGTGAGCACATCCTCCACGACGATATAATGATCGCCTTTACCATATTGAGGCTCATCTATCACGACATATTTTGCCCCCGCAGCTAATGCCTGATCGGCAAATTCATTACCATTAAAGTTAGCCCCTTTTAAAGCAAAGAAAATACTATCTGCCGCTATATTACGCGTATCTGTAGTGACTTTGGGAAACGCTTTATAAATATCATAAAGTTGATCGATCTGCATAGACTGTTAATTGATGAAACAAAAGTAAACATAAAAAGGAGCATTATTTTTTAATAGTGCTCCTTTTTATGTTAGAATCGCTATTTGAGTTTATATGCGATTACGCTATTGCTATTGAAGGTGGGAATATACAGGGTTTGCTCTTTTGGATTGTATCCCAGATCTGCTGTATTCATACTGCCTTGTACATCGAGTACTTTCTCAAAAGATCCGTCTGCCCGCACATAATAAATAATTCCCGGCCAACATGTAACTAGAAAGTCGCCGTTTCCTACAGGTTCCAACCCATCGCCCCCTTTTTCAAATCCTGTTGCAATTATGGTCTTATTTTTATTGGCATCGATCTTCCACAGCTCCGGCCCCGCCAAGGCATATAAATTACTATTTACAAACTTCAACCCATTTACAGATGGGACATTCTCCATATATAATGTATATCTAGATCCCTTTATCTGAAATATCTTATTTTGCCTCGTATCCGAAACATATACAACACCGTTATCATCAACAGTTATATCATTTAAGAATGTCGACTCCGCTATCTCGATTTCGTTTACTATATTTCCGCTGATAACATCCACTACCACAACGGTACTAATATCTGCGATATACAAAAGATCACGATTTAAGGCCAGACCTTTGGGGGCATTCAGTCCGGTAATCCAATCGGCTTGCTTCAGCGAGCCGTCAAGGTTTAAGATAGCAATACCCCCTTTGCCATCCTTTCCTGCTCCTTCACCATCAATTAGAGATACATATAACTCTTTGCTTTCGGAAACAAACAGCACAGATTCCGGAACGGGCAATTGATCCTTTGATTCCCATATTTTATCCAGAGACTTCTGCTGGGCATTAACTCCTTGAACGAACAGCACGGCACATATTATATTGATTAATTTTTTCATCTATTTAATTTTTCTTTTAACGGTGATGAAGCTATTTGGATAAAAATAGCTAAATCAAACCATAACATCAAATTTACCTTCTCTATACATAACACACTTTCTTCGACATCGTTTGCGTAAAAATCCCTTCGCTTTTCTAATAAAATTGGTTAGACTTGTCTATCCAATATAAAAGTCTCTATGTATTTAAATCATAAACATCTAGTTTCAATAACAAACGCTACAGTCGAAAAACCACCTGAACAGGTTCTTCATCTTCCGGAAAAAATAGTACCATTCGGAACAGGTGCACTGCTGCGCGGGTTGCCCGACTATTTCGTTGAGTTAATGCCATTAAAAAAGAAAATAAAACCATACTTTAAGATGAAATCACGAGTATTACGCGTACATCCTAAGGATAACGTATTGGCTGTTCTTCGGGATTTGAAGCAAGGAGAGAGGGTATCTTAGCGTATTGCAAAAAACAGCGAATGGTGAGATCACTCCAAAAGCAGTATTATTACATTCCTTGGAAAAGAGGGGTGAGTTTATAATTATAAAACCTATTTGACATGAAAAATTTTTTAGATGATAACTTCTTATTACAAAGCAAAGTAGCGGAAGAATTATATCACAACTATGCCAAAAATCAACCTATTATAGATTACCACAACCATTTGATCCCTGATCAGATTGCGAATAATATCAATTTTGAAAATCTGACACAGGTGTGGTTATATGGTGATCATTATAAATGGCGGGCAATGCGGGCAAATGGGGTAGATGAACGATACATCACCGGCGATGCCTCTGATTTTGAAAAGTTCCGAAAATGGGCTGAAACCGTACCGTATACTATGCGCAACCCCCTATATCACTGGACACATTTGGAATTGCAACGTTATTTTGGGATTAACACCCTCTTAAACGGAGATACGGCTAAAGAAATCTACGATGAAACTTCGGCTAAACTTCGTACACCCGAATATGCCGTACGTGGACTATTGCAAAAGATGAACGTAGAAGTAGTCTGTACAACAGATGATCCGATTGACTCACTCGAATATCACCAGCAATTTGCTAAGGAAAATTCTATGCTAAAAATGTTGCCTGCATTTCGACCGGATAAAGCGATGAACTCGGATAATATAGCAGATTTTAATACCTATATCTCCAAATTGGAACAAGTTACCAACTCCTCAATAAGCTCACTAGATGAATATTTGGCCGCCCTCAAGCAACGTCATGATTTCTTTGCTGCCAATGGTTGTTCGGTATCTGATCATGGATTAGAACAAATCTATGCCGAAGATTATACGAAAGACGAAATCGCTTCTATCTTCAACAAAATCCGTGCTAATCAGGAAATCAGTTATTCGGAAAACCTGAAGTTCAAGTCTGCTATGTTAATCTATTTCGCAGAATGGGATCACGAAAAAGGATGGGTGCAACAATATCATCTGGGTGCACTTCGCAATAACAATACCAGACTGTTGACCAAATTAGGTCCGGATACTGGTTTTGATTCGATTGGAGATTTTAGCCAGGCAAGAGCATTATCCAAATTCTTAAACAGATTGGATACACAGGATAAACTTACGAAAACTATTATTTATAATCTCAATCCGGCAGACAATGAATTGATCGCTACAATGATCGGAAACTTTAACGATGGATCTGTCGCTGGTAAAGTTCAATTTGGATCGGCCTGGTGGTTTCTAGATCAAAAAGACGGAATGATCAAACAAATGAATACCTTATCAAATATGGGTTTATTAAGCCGGCTTGTGGGTATGCTCACTGACTCTAGAAGCTTTCTTTCCTTTCCTCGGCATGAATATTTTAGACGATTAGTTTGTAATCTTTTTGCCGAAGATGTCGTGAATGGCGAATTGCCAAACGATATGGAATGGATCGGAAAGCTAGTGGAAGATATCTGCTATAAAAATGCGAGAAACTACTTTAATTTTTACAAATAATAATACAACAGGGCGCTTGACTTATCAAGGGTCAAGCTTCTGGTTCACTTTAGTACATAATCCTTAAACAACGAAACTTAATATGAGCTTAAATTTGGAAAACCTCTTTAGGGAAGAAGAAGACATCCCCAAGGAGTATCTCTTGGAAGAACAGATCGATCAGCGTACATTTCTGTCAAACGGAGAAATGAAAACGTGGAATGGCCCTGTCAGTGAAGTTTTCTCGCCGGTATGTGTAAAAACAAAAAGTGGACTGGCTCGTAAACGTATCGGCAGCTATCCGGTATGTACTGAAAAAGAATCTGAGGAAGCACTAAATGCTGCTGTAGCAGCTTACGACAATGGTCGTGGGAAATGGCCTACGATGTCGGTAGCTGAGCGCATTAAATGTGTGGAAGATTTCACCAATAAAATGATCGACAAAAAAAACATTGTTGTCAAATTGATCATGTGGGAAATCGGAAAATCTTATGCGGATTCGATTAAAGAATTTGATAGAACGGTAGAATATATTTATGCTACGATCGATTCGTTGAAAGATCTGGATAGACAATCTTCCCGATTCGAAATAGAACAGGGCATTATTGCTCAGATCCGCCGTTCACCGCTCGGGGTTGTATTGTGTATGGGACCATTCAATTATCCATTGAATGAAACATTCACGACGTTGATTCCGGCCCTGATAATGGGTAACACGCTGTTATTCAAACCACCAAAGCACGGTACATTATTACATTACCCATTACTGGAGGCATTTCAATCTAGTTTTCCAAAGGGTGTAATCAACACGATCTACGGAAGAGGTAATAAGATTATTCCGGCACTAATGGAATCCGGCAAAATCAACGTACTAACTTTGATAGGGAGCAGTAAGGTTGCAAATGAGCTTAAAAAACTCCACCCAAAAGTAAATAGACTACGTGCTATATTAGGTTTAGATGCCAAAAATGCTGCTATTATTACAAAAGATGTCGACCTCGACCTCGCGGTAAAGGAAACGGTGCTTGGTTCTTTGTCGTTCAATGGGCAACGTTGCACGGCTATTAAAATTGTATATGTACACCGCAGCTTGGCACAGGAATTCCTGAAAAAGCTCTCTGAAGAAGTCTCCAAGTTAAAATTCGGAATGCCGTGGGAAAATGGTGTGTCGCTTACCCCTCTTCCAGAACCTAATAAGCCTGCATATTTACAGGAATGCATCAACGATGCGGTTGCAAATGGCGCAAAAGTCATCAACGAGAACGGAGGGCAGACACTTGAGTCCTTTGTGTACCCTGCTATTTTATATCCTGTAAACGATAAGATGAAACTGTATCGGGAAGAGCAGTTCGGACCATTGATCCCTGTCGTGCCTTTTGATGATCTGGAGGAACCCATCGAATATCTAATTAGCTCACCACATGGTCAGCAGGTAAGTATATTCAGTCGCAATGCAGCGATCATTTCATCATTGATCGATCCGTTAGTGAATCAGGTAAGCCGGGTGAACATTAATTGCCAGTGTCAGCGTGGCCCCGATAGCTTCCCTTTCACCGGACGAAAAGATAGTGCGGAAGGTACACTTTCGGTATTCGATGCCATACGGTCGTTTTCTATACGATCACTGGTAGCGGCTAAATATACAGATGACAATAAGAAGCTGCTCAATGATATTATTGAAAGCAATAATTCCAATTTCGTCAGCACTAAGTTTATATTTTAAAACAACAGTTACAAGTCAGGCCCCCCTGCTTGACTTGTAACGTTATAAACCTTTTGCAAATTCGATCGTCCGAAGACTATTGTCTCAATTTCAATAATCCCCGGTTATCAAGATGTATTTAACAATATTGCTTTAGGCACCATTCAATATTTCAAATGCACAGGAGTTGCCGGCCCCCTGTCACAAACCGAATGACCAGCTACCGACTCAAAAACGGAGGCGAGCAGATGCACTTAGCCGATAAATCGGTTGTCAACCATTCGATCCCCCCTGGGACCTGCTTTACAAAAAGTCATCGATCAATCTGCCGAAAACTTTTATATTCGATCTTGGTTCAGCCATTTGGGTACATTGGGTGCTACATACGATTCCATTTTACGGATAAGTCCTTCTATGGTATCATCCACTAATAGCATCTCCTGATTCTCCTTCTTTAAAAAACCTACCTGCACAAGATGACCAATAAAGGCTATGAGATGATCGTAAATTCCGTTTGTATTTAATATCCCAACGGGTTTTTGATGCAGACCAAGCTGGGCCCAAGTTATCATCTCAAATAGCTCTTCCAATGTTCCGAATCCGCCGGGCAACGCAATAATACCTTCAGACATCTCGTCCATGAGCGTTTTACGTTCGTGCATAGTATCTACACATATTAGTTCCGTGACCCCACTATGCGCAATTTCTTTACTGTTTAAAAACTTAGGAATTACGCCGATTACCTTTCCATGTTTTGCTAAGGATCCATCAGCTACGGCCCCCATAAGTCCAACCCGTCCACCTCCATAAACCAATGTAATCTTTTCCGCTGCTAAATATTCACCCACATGACGTGCTTCTTGCATCCAGGATTCGTCAAAACCAGGACTTGATGCACAAAAAATAGATATGCTATTTACCTTCATACTACAATTATAACTAAAAAACCGCAAGCAAAAAGCTTACGGTTTGATTAAACTAAACATGAAAACAAAATAACTTCATTATAATGCCCTATTTTTCTCCTCGCTATCGCTGTCTTTTTTGCGGATAGATTGTTTTAGATTCCCAAATTTATAGGTGTATGTCAGTCGGACTGACTGTGCATCATGATACTGCCGTATTTTAGAGTTAAACTCTGCAAAATTAGTCGAAAGGTCTTGTCTATTGGTTTTAAACACGTCTGTCGCTGCCAATTTGAGCGAGCTTCGCTCGTCTTTAAAATTATAACTAACACCCAAATCCATGTTCCACTTGGTTTCAATACGATATACATTGTAGAGGAATGGAGACGCATAGTTAACAGACATTTCGGCTGAGAATGCTTTTGAAAGTTTAAAGGTATTCATGGACGACCCTTGGAAGAAAACCGACCCTTGACTTACGTATGAACCAGCAATCGGACCTTTGAAAAACATATGAATGCCTGTCAGGTTATTATACATTGTCCAAAATTTACCAATCCGAAATGGTGCACTGATATTTACGTAGCTGGTAGAAGATCTACCTAGATTCTCCCGGATAACCCATGTCGTATTTTTGGTAGAATCCTGACCTATACTCTCTACTATCGCATCTCTTGTTAAATCAGTACCTAATGCAATATTAAACATTTTATACAGACTATAATTCAACGTAATATTATGGGTATACTGCGGATTCAAATAGGGATTGCCTTTCATGAAAGTAAACTTGTCAATATAAAACTCAAAAGGATTGAGGAATCGGTAGTTTGGACGTGAAATCTTACGTGCATAGCCTAGTGCCAATACATGATTCTCGTGTGCATTATAACTCAACGATCCAGAAGGAAATAAATCCAGATAATCCCGTTTAACCTGCTCATCTTTTGTAACAGAATGTCCATCAGATATGGTATACTCACCTCTCAATCCAACTTTTGCGTTCCACTTCCCAAATGTTGTATTGTAATCGATGTATCCCGCGGCGATCTGCTCCTTGTAAATGAAATAATTGGAACGATTCGCATCATTTTGCCAGCTATTGCCAAGGAATAAATTGTACTGCGTATTATTATCTGATTTTACATTACTATATTTAACGCCAGCCTCCAATTGACCTTTTCCTAAGGGTTTTAAAAAATCCAATTTTGCAGCAAAAATATCGATCTCAACAGGCATTATATTACGTTCGACCTCGGGTTCATACAGCGGAGATCGATCCGGATTCAACATACGGTAATCATAATCCACATTGTTTGTGGTACGAAACATACTGTAATCAACATCAGCTGTCAGCTTCGTGCCAATTGTATCTATTTTAAACTCGTTATTAGCATTGAATGAATACCGATTAAAGGTTTGGTTGCTAATGGTTACAGAATTCAAAATGGAATCTATACTTACCAGATTACGGCCAAAATTGGTTATACTATGGTTATCCTGCTCTTCAAGGTTATTGTTTCCATTAAATTGAAGAGTCAGAATATTCCTATCAGATGTCTTCTGCTCTATGCCAACTTTATAATTATGAGTGTGATCATTGTCTATTAAAATAGATTTTTGATTCGAAACGGTATTCACATTATTGTTTGAAATCGTCCGCTCAATATCCAAATCATTCTCTCTTGTATTATCTGTATAAGAATAGTTACCAAACAATGTTGTATTGTTCTTCTTGTAATTCAGATTAATAGATGAATTCCCTCTGAAGTGCTTTCCCATACCGCCACTGGCTACAAAAGATCCATTAAAACCTTCTGCTCTATTTTTTTTCATCACAATATTAATGACTCCTGCGGCACCCTCTGCATCATCTTTAGCAGAACGCGTCGTAGAAACTTCAATACTTTTTATCTGGGCGCCATCTGTACTCTTCAAAAATGTTGCCAATTGATCTCCGGTCATATAGGTTTGACGGCCATCGATAGTAACATTAACACCCTGTTGTCCCATCAACAATACATTATCATCCTTGTCGACACTTACACCAGGCGCTCTTTTTAGAACTTCCAAAGCATTATTCCCTGCTGAAATAGAAGAGTTTTCGACATTCAGGATCAGTTTTCCATTTGAGCTTTGAATAAGCGGTAATTCGCCTTTTACTTCTACTGCCTCTATTTCGGTAGATAATGGTAACATCGTTATGACAGCCATTTCTATTCCCGTATCAACAACAGTAAACGGTTCACTTTTGAATTTAGACAATCCTACTACTAAAACTTCTATTACAAATGAACCCTGGGGCGCATTTTTTATTTCATAGTATCCCGATTCATTGGTGACACTTGTTTTGATAATAGCCTGTGTACTGGAAGACAAAAGATAAACAGAAGCCCCGACAATTGGTTCTTGCTGTTCATCTACTACCTTACCTTTTACATCGGTTTCCTGTCGGGAAGCCCAAGCAAAATGAACAGTAGTAAGCATATTTAACAGCAATAATAGTAACGTTTGTTTCATTATGTATATGAATGTTATCTCTTAGACGCAAATTATTCCGATGCCATTGCATCCTCTTCTTCTTTTTTTTCTACTTCTACTTTTTCAGGTATAGCACAGATCAAACCAGATTTTGTCATTATCCATTCTGTTTGTTTTATTTTTAATTCTTCGTCGTAATTATCGTAGCAATTGTAATAAGCAATTTCTCTAATTTTACCCTTCAAAGATCTGTCAATATCTACTTTAGATCCCACAGGTAGATATACAACCACGCTCACACTCTGACCCCTGTACAAATCATCGGCACCCAGTGCAAAATGACTGTTAAAGATTACTTTATTATCTACCTGTTCGGCTTGATAATTTATTTTTGAGGCACGTTCGGCCGCCAATTGATACGATTTCCCCTTCGCTTTATAATGATATTGTATAAAGGGCTTTTCCAAAGAATCCAATGACTCAAAACGAATTTCAATATCCGAACGCAACAGATTGTGCAAACTTTCTCCATCTACCTGAATATTGTATTTGGTTTTACCATCTGCAGATGAAGAGGCTTCGATCACCCGCACATCTTTTTCCAAAAACGAATAAACAGGCTGTGCCTTAAGTGGCCTATCCACTTTGATGATACTATCTTCCCTAAAATCTCGCGCACCTATGACACAATAGAATATCACCACGATAATAGATACTATCCAAGTCGCCCACATACCCAAAGAAAGGTAATTATTCATGGGTCTGATCTTAAATAAGATCCGTACTAAAATGTAAAATAACGCTATAAAAGGTAGTGCTATGGCGAGGGAACCTGCTAACAATGCAAAAAACGCCTGTCCCGGTTCTAATATCTCCAATGGCGGAAAATAGATTGCTTCCTGATAGCCCATGATGGCTAATGTACAAGCGACAAAAAAGAAAAATAAGCCAAAAATACTAGCTCCGGTGAACACAAGCATACACGCTGCAAGTGCCTTTCCGATGAATTTGAAAATCTCTCCGAAACCTGTTCCGATTGTGCGCAACCCCCTACTAAAATGCGCGTTTGCACCCGAAAAATTTTCCCGGATACCATCCATCTCTTCTTCAAAATTCTTTTTGAAATTTTGCAAATTGGGTGCTTCCCCCCGCATTGCCATTCTATCTGCACGCGTAGAAGCTACCGGCATCACTGCCCACAATACGATATAAAGTAGTACTCCAGATCCGCCAATCAAAACGAATAGAATAAAGAATGCGCGCATCCACTTCGGCTGAACACCAAAATAATGCCCTAAACCGCTACAAACACCGCCGATTGTCGTATCTTCCGGATCACGCATTAGTTTCTTTCCCGCTTGGAAAGGTTTATGTTCTTCTCCGCTTGAAGCCTGTTGTTGATGAAAAGATTGTTGCCCGATTTCTTCTTCTTCAGATGCTTCTTCAAAGTCACTCACCCGTCCCATCTGCGCAATAACTTCGGAAACATCGTCTTTATTGATCACTTCTTTTCTTCCCGACTGAATACGCTCACTGAACATTTCAGCAATCCGATTCTCAATGTCAAGCAATATTTCTCCACTATCTGCAGATTGGCTAAAATGCCTCTTAATATCGATCATATAGCCGCGTAAGGTCTCATAAGCATCTTCTTCGATGTGAAAAACAATGCTGTTGATATTTATGATGATGGTCTTATTCATGATTTTTATTGTTATAGCTGGGTTGTTTATGTGTATTATTTTTGTCCGGATAATGCTGTCTCTACTGCGTAAACTAATTCTTTCCAGGTGATATCTAGTTTTCTCAATACGTCGGTACCTTCAACAGTGATCTGATAGTACTTGCGGGGAGGGCCGGATGTAGACTCCTTCCAACTGTAACTCAACAGACCATTGTTCTTAAGGCGAGTCAATAATGGATATAGTGTTCCTTCAACTACTAAAAGCTCCGCCTTTTTAAGCTCGCCAATAATATCCGAAGCGTATATTTCACCCCTAGAGATAATGGAAAGAATACAGTATTCCAGTATCCCCTTTCGCATTTGGGTTTGTGTATTTTCTGCTATCATAATAATACAAAGATATATCCTTTAACAAGTACTTTGCAATACATAGTACTATATTTTTGACATAAAACAACACAAACATCTGATAATTAGATAAATAATTTTTCAAATTTACTTTCTGTAATTCAAAGATTAACACGACATTTAGAGCATCATGAGATATATTATAAATTACTTTTGGGCTATACTTTGGGCGCTTATTATGCTTGTGCTTATGATAATGCCTTCCAATGAAGTAGGAATACCCCTTTTTGAAGGTTTCGACAAATTGGCACACTGTGGTACATTCTTTGTCTTGGCTGTCCTGTTATACCGGGGGTCTATCATTAAATCCAAAAGGAGAGCCTACAAATGGATAACTATTTTTAAAGTCTTGATAAGTACAGTTATATTTGCGTTCATAACCGAAGGTGCTCAATTGTACTTTTCTCCAAGCCGTACTTCCGATTGGTGGGACATATTTGCGGATGTGGTAGGTATAGGAATGGGGACGTTTGCGTATATTTTGTGCTATCAAAAAAGAGAATTATAATGCAAAAAAAATACATTATCTGGCTGATCGCATCCTTGCTGATAACAACAAGCATGCAGTCCTGTGGCATTTTAAAAAAAGACTGTGATTGCCCGTCCCCAACCGGAAAAAGGAGATAGGGCTAAGCTCGGGCTATAGTCGCCACACTTACTTTCGCTCCTGCATCTATCAACACATTTCCTAGAGATGAAATGGTGGCCCCTGTAGTCAATACATCATCGACAATCAAAATATGTTTGTCTTTAACCATTCCCTGATCTCGGATGTAAAATATATTCTCCACATTATCGTATCGATCCGATCGATTCTTTTTCGTTTGACTTACTGTTGCCTTTGATCGTAACAACAATGTATCTGACCATTCTTTTTCCAGTCCTTCGGCTAGACCTTTTGCTAAATAGCTGGATTGATTATACCCCCTTTTCCGCAATTTTGAGCGATGCAATGGAACCGGTAAAATTAAATCGACCTGTTCCATATCGGGAACCTGCGACAATTTCCGCGCATACATTTTACCTAAATAATAGCCTACTTCCGGTTGGCTTCCGTATTTTAAATTATACAAGATTTTTTCTACACGAGAAGACTTAGATAGATATAACATAGATATAGCAAATTGAACGTCTAGTTTGCCCCACAACTGACGGGCCGTCGCATTGTCAATGTCCAGATGAAAATCAGTAAAAGGAAGATGATATAAACATTCTGTACACAGCAACTCTTCGTGTGAGAAAAGGGAAACCTCACATCCTACACATATACTCGGGAAAAGCAAGTGTACCAAATCCTGAAAATATTGACGAATTATCACCTCTTTAACTGATTAGTTGGTTAAAGATAATAATAAATTATTATGCTGTTGCTGCTTTTTTCTAAAAGTATCTGTCTCCAATCGCCACCAAGAACTTTCATAACTGTTGATGATTCAATGGAATCATGAAAGCTTTTCTTTTATCGCCAATTGACCACATGCGGCATCGATATCTTTACCCCGACTACGACGTACATTGGTAATAATGCCCTGACTACGCAAATAAGTTGCAAACTGCTCGATTTTGTCGGCTTCCGCGTTGATAAAATCCGCAAGCGCGATTGGATTGTATTCTATAATATTGACTTTGCAAGGTACATGTCTACAAAAACGAGCTAATTCTTTAGCATCTTGCAGTTCGTCGTTAAAATTGTGAAATACGATATATTCGAAAGTAACCGGATTTTTAGTTTTAGCGTAGTAATATTTAAGGGCTTCGGCAAGTGATTGAAGCGTATTTTGCTCGTTGATGGGCATGATTTCATTGCGCTTTTCATCATTTGCAGCATGTAAAGAAAGCGCTAGATTAAATCTCACTTCATCATCACCTAGCTTTTTAATCATCTTGGCAATACCGGCAGTAGAAACCGTTATACGTTTAGCTGCCATATTCAAACCGTCTTCCGCTGTTATACGCTCAACGGACTTCATCATGTTTGAATAATTCAAGAGAGGCTCTCCCATTCCCATATATACAATATTTGTAAGCGGGAGTCCGTATTTTTCTTCGGCTTGTTTACTGATCAGGACAACCTGATCATAAATTTCGTCGGCATTGAGGTTACGCTTACGATCCATATACCCTGTAGCACAAAATTTGCAGGTAAGGCTACAGCCCACTTGTGAACTCACACATGCCGTCATACGCTCCGGAGTCGGAATCAACACGCCCTCAATAATGTTGCCATCATAAAGTGAAAAGCTACTTTTTATCGTTCGGTCTGCACTAATCTGCGATGCTTTAACAGCAACAAAATTAATCGTAAAACCAGCTTTCAACTTTTCGCGAAGCGACTTACTCAAATTACTCATTTGATCAAAATCAGTTGCTGATTTCTGCCAGATCCATTCATAAATTTGCTTTGCACGAAATGCCTGCTCACCCATTTCGGTAAGTTTTTCTTTCAATTGATCCAATGAAAGACTTCTGATATCCACTAACTTAGTTTTCTCTGCCACGTGACAAAGATACAGCAAATTTTATTAGCAGTCCTATTATCTCCCTATCGCACTATAGATTTACACAAATATTATATTAACAAACAAGAATATCCCTGACACTCAATATATTTGCGATATGAAAGCACATTCCATTCTATCTGCCATCACAGCATTACTTATCTTTTCTTCATGTGGAGGAGGAAAATATGCCGCTACCGAGAAAGTATATAAAAAGAAAGCAAAACAATTTGCTGAAGCGTATAAAGAAAGTCCGGTAACAGGACAACTGGAAAAAATTAATGCCGCAGATAAAGAATGGATTGCATCTATTAATTTTGGTGTACGTAAACCCAATTATGTCATGATACACCACACTGCCCAAAATTCATTGGAACAGACGGTAAAAACCTTCCACAGTGAAAGAGCGGGTGTAAGTTCGCACTATGTCATTGGAAGGGATGGAAAAATTGTACAAATGGTTAACGATTATTACCGTGGACACCATGCCGGATTGGGAAAATGGGGCAACGATACCGATTTGAATTCCTCATCAATCGGTATAGAATTGGACAACAACGGAACCACCGATCCCTGGCCAGAGATACAGATCAACGCTTTGGTTCAATTATTAACCTATTTAAAAGATGCTTACAAGATCCCCCAAGCTAATTTTATAGGCCACATGGATTATGCCCCTACGCGCAAAAATGACCCCTCACGTTTCCCCTGGAAAACGTTGGCCGAAAAGGGGTTTGGTTTTTGGTACGATGACTATTTGGAAGTTCCTCCTATCGGCTTCGACCCCCGGTTGGCACTACGTATTATTGGTTACGATGTCAAAAACCTGGATGCCGCGATTAAAGCATTCAAAACACACTATATTCAAAAAGATACGACAACAGCCAACCTAAACGAGGAAGATCTGAAGATATTGTATTCCATTTTCAAAAAATTCTTGTAGAAAATAACTGTAAAGTCGAAGATTCGTACACTTTACGGCTTCACGAATTAAAACAATTTCTAAATCTACCCTGAATTCTTAGCTTTTTTATAAAATAAGGCCTGCTGAAGAAAACATTCTTGCAATATTTATCATTTATTTCGTAAAGATTCGTAATAATTTCGGAGACCTATTTGATTCAGATTATGTTTCCTAACTTCGCAAAAAGACCTTTTATAGTATTTTTATGCTAAAACTAAATGTGAAAAACGAGACCGGTAGATTGAGAGCCGTAGTATTGGGAATAGCAAAAAGTAATGGCCATGTTCCTAAAGAGGAAGAGGCGTATGATCCAAAATCATTAGAACACATCCGTGCAGGCACCTACCCTACCGAAAGCGATATGATATATGAGCTTGAAACTTTCGCCGAAGTACTACAACGATACGGAGTCCAAGTCTATCACCCTGAGCTAATCCCAAACCTGAACCAAATCTTTACACGTGATATCGGCTTTGTAATAGATGACTACTTTATTAAAGCTAATATTCTTCCCGATCGGGCGGAAGAATGGAATGCGATTCAATATATTGTCCGTCAAATGGATTCGGAAAAATTCATTGTTCCACCGGAAGAAGTCCATATTGAAGGTGGGGATGTAATCTTATGGAATGATTACATTTTTATCGGTACCTACAGAGGAAAAGACTACACCCAATACAATACTGCACGAACGAATATACATGGTGTAGATTTTATCAGAAATTTATTCCCTAACAAAAAGGTGCTCGAATTTAATCTGATCAAATCTATGACCGATGCCAGAGCCAATGCTTTACATTTGGACTGTTGTTTTCAACCAGTCGGGACACATCATGCAATTATCTTCAAAGATGGGTTCCGGGAAGAAACCGAATACAATAAGATTGTAGATCTATTCGGGATCGAAAATTTATTCCAAATTACAGCTGATGAAATGTATCAAATGTATTCAAATGTGTTCTCTATTAGTCCGGAGATTATTGTTTCTGAAAAGAGATTTACACGCCTTAACTCTTGGCTTCGACAACAGTCATTTATTGTAGAGGAAATCCCATACCACGAAATTGGCAAACAAGAAGGATTACTCCGTTGCTCCACACTACCTTTAACACGAGATTGATATGCAAACCACTGACACCATTTTACTGGTAAGACCCTCTGCCTTCAGGCGCAATGAAGAAACGGCTGTGAATAATCATTTTCAGCAAGAAGGAAAACAGATGAACGTGCAAGAACTCGCATTAGCAGAGTTTAACAACTTTATCAACTTATTAAAAACACACGGAATTCGTACAATCGTCGTAGAAAATGATACAAATCTGGATACCCCTGATTGTATTTTTCCTAATAACGTAATTTCATTTCATCAGGGAGAGACTGCTATTCTATATCCTATGTTTGCTCCAAATCGAAGGGAAGAACGAAATCTAAATTATTTGGGTGCACTCCGCGAGGCGGGTATCGGCTTCGAAAAAATAAAGGACTATTCAATCTATGAAGAAATTGGACGGTATATGGAAGGCACCGGTGTACTGGTATTAGATAGAGTCCATAAAATCGCTTATTGCTCCTTATCAGAAAGAGCTCATTCTCAATTGGTAGAGCTATTTTGTGAAGAGATCGGATATCGTCCCGTAATTTTTGAAGCGCTGCATAATGTGGATGGCAAAATGCTTCCCATCTATCATACTAATGTCATGCTCTCTGTAGGAACCAATTTTTGTGTCATTTGTTGGGATAGTATTCCTAGTACAGAGTATCGGAAAATGCTTCAAAAGTATTTTGAAGAAACCAATAAGACCATTATTGCCATCTCTAAAGATCAACTAGATCACTTCGCAGGTAATATCTTAGAGGTACATTCCAGAGACGGTCAGCCTCTTATTTGCATGAGCACACAGGCATTCGAAAACTATACAGAGGAACAAATAGGGTTGTTGGAACAATTCGGAAAAATAATTCATGCCCCTATATCCACCATCGAACAATATGGAGGAGGAAGTGTGAGATGTATGATGGCCGAAGTCTTCTATTAATACAGGATGGTAAACTTAAAATCTAACGGATTAAAATGTTTCACCAGCTCGTTGACCAAATCGTCGCCATATTTAATGTACAATGTTGCGAAATTCTCTGTACGCTCCTGCAGTCCACCACCAGGAAATAACTGCTCTTTCACTCGTTCAATGTGGATTAGGGCTTCTTCATGGTTCCTTTTGTCGGCTTTCAGAAGTTTCTTTTCCAGATTGTTCATGGCTTTTTTCAAACGAGCCTTTACGGCTTCGGCACTCGGAGTGAGACTAGGATCAATTTTGTGTGTACGGAGCTTGATTTTCCCAAATATGGCATTGATTTCCATCCATTCATCCCTTAAATTAAGACGATGGGTAGTATGCCGTTTGACATAATCATTCTGCAAGATGAGTGTGGGTTTGAAAATGCTCTTAAACGTGAGATCTAATCGAAAGATTTTACCGGCTACTTTATCGTCCGTAATCATGGCCGAGTTACGAGGTATCAGAATCGGAAAAGGCACTCCAAACTGGTCGAAATTAGCTTTCAATTGAAGCCAATAAACAATTTCAGCACCACCCCCGATATAGGCTAAATTAGGAAGAATCACTTCTTCGTATAATGGCCGCATAACTACATTTGGGCTAAAGCGCTCGGGATGAGACTGAATTTCAGCTCGTATTTCCGCTTCGGTGAAATATATCTCCTGATGTAAAATCTCAAATCTACCATCGGAATTTCTGACAATCCGCTCCCGGAAATCGTCCGTCAGATAAAAAAAGTTACATTCTCGAGCATGTACCTGCGCTTGGAAACTTTTTTCTTCTAGCAGCTGGGAAGTCTCCGTAATGGCATAAAAGCTCTTCTCATGCAGGATATCGTCTTCAATAATATGCGCGAAGAGTCTTTTTAGCTCCGGCTTATCGGCATCCACAATGACCAGACCATATTCCTTGAATAGTGCATTGGCAAAAACACGGGTTGCATCTGCCAATGACCGGTCTTTGCGATAGGCATCTTCCACCATCGCTGTAAGTTTGGTAGAATTTTCGGATAGACCCAACATCGAACAGTATTGACGGACCACCTGTTCCATACTGCCTGTATCCATCCTTCCGGTACCCGAAACACGCGGAACATCCCAAACTATCTTTTTACCATATACCCGCGTATTGTTGATTTCTTCAAAATCGTGGTCCTCTGTCGCCATCCAGTAAACAGGCACGAATTCCTTGTCCGGAAAATTTTTCTTTAAATCAGAAGCTAGACGTATCGCGGTGACAATTTTGAAGATAAAATACAAGGGCCCCGTGAAAATATTTAGTTGATGGCCTGTGGTAACGGTAAAGGTATTTTGATCCGTTAATAACTCAATATTAGCAGCAACTTGAGGGGAATCTGCTAACAGGGAGCCGTATTGTCGTTTTAGCTGATCGACTAGAATTGTTCGACTTTCAAAAGTAAAAGAAGACTTTAGTTCGATTTGTTTCTCAAAACCCGCGATATTAGGAGAATTGCCGTAAAAATTTACTAACTCCTCATCTGCTGCCAAATACGCGAGCAATGTTTTGGAAAAACTATTGGTGTCTTTATAGTCGATATAGGTTGCTTTCATCTACCTTTTTAAATCTTGCACAAACTTAGATATTTTTCTAAAAAGGAAGGTTCACACAACAAATTATATCATTTATTTGACAATTGTGGATAGCACACCTCGCTTACTTTGAAGCTTGAACAATCGTATTAAACTCATATTCTTCCTTAACGGCATCATACGAGATATTCACCGTAAACTTCTTATTCATATCGATTTCAATCTCCTGTGTAGCGACCGCTGTCTTCAGATTACTCTTGCGATATAATTGTACCTCCACCTTTTTCGATTCAGAAGGAACATAGGTGAAAGCATTTAGTTCAATATTACGGATCACCGAATCTCCCTCCATATCGACTTTATACCCGGATGGATCGGCACCGATAAGATTCCAGCGTATTAATTGCAGGATATCAAATTTGTTTTGTGAATCATAAGGTGCATCAACCGTAAGCTGTACACTATCCTTATCAAACACCATCAAGGTATAATAGTGATGTTGTTTGATGCGGACAGTATCTTCGTAGTCTCCGATAGAAAACTTACGCAGACCCGCCTGAATGTCTTCATATTTAGCGGGCTGCCCTGATGATTCAGCAATCGTGATTCCTGTGCTCGCTCCGAGTAGTCCATCGATATGCAGTTGATTGGGCAGAGAAGCTTGTTTAGAGACATTAATAACCGAAATAGACGCAATATCCTCAACCGGATCAATAATTACTTCAGGTTCAACATCATTGGGATTACAGGCCACAAGCAGCGAACCCAACACGAGGCTCAGGAAGGATAAATTCTTTGTCATATTGACCGTAGTGAAATAGTTAAAATAATCTATAACAAACTTAGCGAACTTCCTGTCTTTTTACAACTGTTTTATTGTATTTAACGACACATTTTAAGTTTGTTACTTCACAACAGTACCATACAAATCGAAGTCTTCGGCCCGATGAATATTTACCGGTACGAAATCGCCGGTACGGACATAATTGTCCTTCGCGTCAATAAGTACTTCATTGTCTACTTCCGGCGAGTCATATTCGGTACGGCCCACAAAATAATCCCCATCCACTTTGTCAATCAAAACTTTGAACGTTTTCCCTATTTTCTCTTGGTTGATCTCATAAGAAATGCCTTGCTGTACTTCCATGATAGCTTCTACACGTTCTTGTTTCACCTCTTCCGGAACATCATCCGTTAAGGTATGTGCGTGTGTTTTTTCTTCGTGCGAATACGTAAAACAACCCAAACGGTCGAAACGCGTTTCCTCGACCCATTCTAACATCTCTTGAAAATCTTGTTCCGTCTCTCCCGGATATCCACAGATCAGCGTTGTACGCAAAGCGATATCCGGAACTTTATCCCGTATTTTGTGGACAAGGTCAATTTGCTTTTGCTTACTTGTACCACGACGCATCGACGTTAACATACTATCGCTAATGTGCTGCAATGGCATGTCTAAGTAGTTACAAATATTACTTCTTTCGTTCATAGCATCCAGGATGTCCATCGGAAATCCGGAAGGATAAGCATACTGCAGGCGAATCCATTCTATTCCATCTACATCAGAAAGGTGCCGCATTAAATCGGAAAGATTACGCTTACCGTAAATATCCAGTCCATAATACGTTAGATCCTGTGCAATTAGAATGAGCTCCTTGGTGCCATTTGAAGCCAAAAACTTAGCTTCTTTCACCAGGTCATCGATTGATTTAGAAACATGTTTTCCACGCATAAGCGGGATAGCACAAAAAGAGCATGGACGATTACAGCCTTCTGCAATTTTGAAATACGAAAAGTGAGATGGTGTAGTCAATAGGCGTTCGCCCAATAATTCATGTCGATAGTCTGCTCCTATAGTGGATAGCAGGTCTGGAAGATCATTGGTTCCGAAATATGCGTCTACATTTGGAATTTCGGACTGCAATTCGGGTTTATATCGCTCAGACAAACACCCCGTTACAATTACTTTATTTATTTTACCTTGATCTTTAAGCTCTGAATACTGCAGAATGGTATCTATCGATTCCTGTTTTGCGTTGTCGATAAATCCACATGTGTTGATTACAACGATATCGTTGGCCTGAATATTCGCCGACTCGTGAACGACCTCGATTTGATTGCCCTTCAATTGTCCCATCAACACCTCGCTATCGTGTATATTTTTTGAACATCCTAGTGTTACGACATTCACACGAGGTTTACTCACCGGTGGAGCAACCTTTGCATATTTTGTTCTCATTCTTCTTTTGTATATGATTACATGGATTTAAGCGCGGCGATCACTTCGTTTTCAACGATAAGATCGCATCCGCCATCAATTTAATCCGTATAATCCATAAATTCGTGTAATTATTTAAATAGTGAATCCACGAAATCTTTCTTGTTAAATAATTGCAGATCGCCGATTTTCTCTCCCACTCCAATATACTTTACCGGAATCTTGAATTGATCGGAAATTCCAATTACTACACCACCCTTGGCTGTACCGTCTAATTTTGTCAACGCCAAAGCATTAACATCAGTAGCTTGCGTAAATTGCGTACATTGTTCTATCGCATTCTGTCCGGTAGAAGCATCCAGTACCAATAAGATCTCATGTGGGGCACCCGGCACAACCTTCTGCATGACCGTTTTAATTTTACCGAGCTCATTCATTAGCCCCACTTTATTATGCAAACGACCTGCTGTATCAATAATAGCGACATCATCACCATTAGCTACGGCAGATTGTACCGTATCGAATGCCACCGAAGCCGGATCTGAACCCATAGCTTGCGCCACTACACGTACACCTACCCGTTCACCCCAAAGTTGAATTTGATCTACCGCAGCAGCTCTAAACGTATCCGCGGCTCCCAATACTACTTTATTTCCCGCTAATTTAAGCTGATGTGCTAATTTACCTATAGTCGTCGTCTTGCCTACTCCATTGACACCCACCACCATAATAACATAGGGCTTATGATTTCCATATTCAAAGTTTTCAAAATCCGCACTGTTATTTTCTGCCAACAGATCTTGTATTTCCTCTTTAAGAAGTCCGTTCAGCTCATCGGTACTTATATATTTGTCGCGGGCGACACGTTGTTGAATACGATCTACTATTTTCAACGTAGTCGTCACCCCCACATCCGAAGTGACCAATACCTCCTCCAGATTATCCAATACATCATCATCCACTGTCGATTTACCGACAACAGCTTTTGTAATTTTGGACAAAAAGCCTTCTTTGGTCTTTTCCAATCCGCGATCTAAGGCCTCTTGTGCTTCAGGAGTTTCCTGTTTTTTCTTAAAAAAATCAAATAATCCCATTCGTAAAAAAGTAAAGTCATCCCCCTTGCCGCAATGGCGAAACACAAAATCCGATATTCCCCTTCGGGGTTAGGGGAATCAAACATACTAAAAAAGCCCTTCTGGTGCAATACCAAAACGGCTTTTCGTATTTTTAAAGAAAAACTTTAAAAAAGGAATATCTTCTGCTTATTTAGACGCTGCAGCAACAACTTCTTTTACGTTGTCGTTGTGGATCATACTTTCTTTGAAAGTATAAGCTCCCGTTTTCGCAGATTTAGTAGTGATGATAACTTTTGTAAATTCTTTACCGCCACCTTTTTGTAACGATGCAACTGCTTTCTTTGCCATGGTATAATATTTTTAAATAATGGTACTAGACCACCAATAACGTGATTACTTAATTTCTTTGTGAACAGTAACTTTTCTCAAAACAGGGTTGAATTTTTTCAACTCTAAACGTTCTGTAGTATTCTTTTTGTTTTTTGTTGTGATGTAACGTGACATCCCTGGAAGACCACTTTCTTTGTGCTCAGTACATTCTAAGATTACTTGTACTCTATTTCCTTTTTTAGCCATTGTTTTACTTTATTAAAATCCCGGAGGACTAATGTTCATGAATATTTTTAATTAACAGGCGATTATCTACTAAACGTATCCTTTTTTGATAAATTTATTGATAACCGAAGTAATTCCGTTCTTGTTAATTGTTCTAATAGCAGATGTAGACACTTTTAAAGTTATCCAACGATCTTCTTCAGGAATATAAAAACGCTTAGTTTGCAAATTCGGATAGAATTTACGTTTAGTCTTAACGTTCGAGTGAGATACGTTATTTCCTGTTAATGCCGTTTTGCCTGTTAAATCACAAATTCTTGACATGATATTTATTTTTAATGTTGTCTATTTACAATAATTGTCCCTTTACACTCTCTGCAAAGAGTTTGCAAATATCTAAATTTTTTTTGTGATATACAACAGTAATATGAGAATTATTTGAAAAAATAATTCAATAATGGGCCCTTCTCGCAAATGTATATCTTTTATAATATTATATTTGTCTACAGAAGGCAAAATAGTTTTCAACAATTCACAATGAACAAATATCTACTACGTGGAATTCTCCTCTTACTAACAGGTGCTGCTGCTATATATAGCAGCGATATCCTTATGGAAAACGAGAATAATCTCTACAAAATTATTATGGCGCTTGGTGTGATTCTATTCGGAATGGGATTTCTCCATATCATCTACAGTTTTTTTCGCAAAATAGACCGCAACACCATTTTGGAAAAAAGAAGAGAAAAGTAGTAAGAAAAATATGCTTCAGAAGACCAAGGGAATTTCCCTCAAAGTCACCAACTATTCGGAAAACAGTGTAGTAGCCCAAATCTTTACAGAAGATCTGGGATTACAATCCTATTTGATTAACGGTGCCCGAAAACCCAAAGCTAAAATCCACATCAACATACTCCAGCCACTGCACTTACTAGAGCTGGTGGTATATCATAAAGATAATAATACACTACAGCGAATCAAAGAGGCGCAACAATACCCTACATTGCACCAAATACCGCTAGATATCGTAAAAAGTTCATTGGCTATTTTTCTTAATGAGGTACTATATAAGGTATTGAAGCATCAGCAACCTGATCCACAACTATTTCAGTTCATCCAGCAATCTATACTATGGCTGGACGAAACGGAAAGCCCTTTAGCTAATTTCCATCTTAGTTTTCTGATGAAACTCAGCAAGTTTCTAGGTTTCTTACCTACCGTAAACCAAGATCAGAAACCGTTCTTTGATCTAATGGACGGCGTGTTTACTGATTCCCTCCCGCCACATCAACATGTATTGCAGGAGCCACATACGACAATCTTCCACAATATACTCACAGCCAGCTATGAAGCATCTCATCACTTTCACATGAAACATGTGGATAGGATTTACCTCCTGCAAAAAATAATAGATTTTTACCGTCTCCATACGGAAAACTTTGGAGAGGTTAATTCACTTTACATCCTAGAGGAAATATTTCACTAAACATCGTTGTTGGTGTTGATAATCACCTATACCAATCCGCATACACCCAATAACCCTTTCGACAGCAATAGACCTGTCTAAAACACGGGACACAAACATAAAAAAGCCCGTATTCAAAATTTGAATACGGGCTTTTCACAATAAATATATATAGAATCTATTAGATAACTTTTACATTTACCGCGTTAAGACCTTTGCGGCCTTGCTCTACATCATAAGACACGTTGTCGTTCTCACGAATTTTGTCGATTAATCCTGACACGTGAACGAAAATCTCACTCTCGCCAGAATTTGGAATGATGAAACCGAAACCTTTGGTTTCATTAAAGAATTTTACTACTCCTTCTTGCATTGTATTAAGGTATTATTTTTTCTAAAGGTATTAATTTTTTTGAAAAGATATAATTTTTTTGAAAACAACTTTAAACGCTGATAGTTGTTTTGTGTCTATCCAATACATAAAAACGGTAGAGTTTTTGAAGTACTTTTATATACATAGATTACATACAGATGAAAAAATTATTAAGTGTCCTTATTTTGATCGGCGCAATGACAATGGCTCAAGCACAAACCGGAAATGTAGAAAACAGTCGTAAAGTAGCAACCAAAGGTTTCGCCGAACGCGAAGTAACTCCGGATATTATCTATCTATCCATTAATTTGAAAGAATTTTATATGGATGGAAACACCAAGAAAAAGGCTTCTATTGAAACGTTGGAAAAGCAACTATACGATGCTGCTATGGCAAATGGGGTAAAAAAAGAGGACTTTACTATTCAAAACGTATATAGCTACAACTACAATACAAAGAAAAAAGGAAACGAATTATTGCAGGCTCGCCAATATCGTCTCAAAATATCTAACCTCAATAACTTAGACGTCATATTAGATAAAGTAGATCCTTTTGGGATCGAAAGCACATCAATTAGTGGATACGATCACTCCCAGAAAAAAGAAATTGAAAAGGAATTAAAAACGGAAGCAGTAAAAGATGCACGTCGCAATGCTGAGATATTGGCAGAAGCGGATCAACAAGGCGTAGGAAAGGCCCTAGTCATCAACGACAATAGCAGCATGAATTTCAATGACTTAATTCCACAGCCCCGCATGATGTCTTATGCAAAAGCGGCTAATGACTCGGCATTTGAATCCAGTGGGAATGGTCTTAATATCGACATCCGCCCCATCAAACTGACCTGTTATATAGACGTGGTATTTGAGTTGAAATAAAATTGGTTAATGAAAAAAATTTGTGGCTCGAATGAATAAATTTTCGTTTTTATTCAACGCGATTATAATTGCATCTGAGCAAATTACGAATAGTATTTTCCTAATAGACGTTCGTGAATGCTAAGCATTTTATCTAAGTTTGTACCATGTCTAAAACAAGAATATTTGCATTAGCTATTATCGCTATCATGCTTGCTGCGATTCTGACGAATCCCAAGGAAGAGGTGTTTTACATAGCCGTAAAAGAAAAAGTAAAAACTTTAGTAGAGAAAGAGCTCAATTACGAACACCAAGACGCATTAAATCTGGGCATGACATTATTTGGCAACCGCATTGTCGACGAATTTGTTAAGAATAACGTACGGATAAAAAACTACTATTTGCTTTCGATCGTAAGTCTTAAATGGCAGGAGGAAGAAACGCCGATAGGAGGTGGTGCTTTTAAAAATATATGGTTTAGTCCAAAAATTGATAAAAAAGCAGAAGAGATCATAGACATTCTCAAAAAGCTGTAATGTTAGAGATACTTTACGAAGACGAAAATCTCATTGCGATCAATAAACCTCACGGTCTATTGGTACACAGATCCTCCATTGCTGCAGATACATCGCTATTTGCATTACAACTCCTTAGGGATCAAATTGGTAAAACAGTGTATCCGGCACATCGTCTCGATAGAAAGACCGCCGGTGTCCTCTTATTTTCGCTGGATAAAGAGACAGATCAACTGGTTCAGCCCTTATTCGCCAATAAAGCAATAGAAAAAAAATACATCGCAATATTAAGAGGCTTCTGTGCCGAAGAGGGTACAATAGACTATCCTTTAGCTAAAGAGAACGGTACGATACAAGAAGCCATAACACATTTTAAAAAGCTCGCTCAGGCTGAAATTGATATTCCTTCCGGAAAATTTCCAACTTCACGTTATTCACTCGTGGAAGCAAGTCCCGAAACCGGACGAATGCACCAGTTAAGAAGACATTTTGCACACATTCTTCACCCCATAATAGGCGATAGACCACATGGATGCAACAAGCAGAATAAAATTTGGAAGGAAACATTTAAAATGGACACCATGATGCTGCATGCGCGATCACTTAACTTCATCCACCCTCATACGCAAGAAAATATACATATTGAAGCTTCTCTTCAGCCTGAATTTCATCGTGTGCTTGAGATACTAACTATGTCCAATCCGATACAATCATGCTTAGCAATTTCTTAATCGAAATATTTTTGACCATTTCAGGCGTAGGTGCGGCTTCGGGCTTACATTATGAAAATAACAGTATTTTTCTGATAGCCGACAACAGCAATTATCTCTATACCTATCTTATTACAGAAAATCGCCTCGAAAAGCACCTACTTTACGATGATAACGGCAATAATGAACAGGTGAGCAAAGCGAGTAAATTGGACATCGAATCTATTTTTAAACACAAGGATACATTCTACATATTCGGTTCTGCCTCTACAAAGAATAGAAATCATCTTTTCAAGCTAAATCTAAGTAAACCTGATCCCGTAATACATCAAACATGGACAGATAAGTTTCAAGCCGTAAAGGAATCATTATCTATTGTAGACGAGGACCTAAATATCGAAGGCTCCTTCATCCACCATAATCATTATTATCTTTTCAACAGAGGAAATGGTCCTGCTGGAAAAAATGGCATTATTCGGATAGATTTAAAATTTAAAGATCCCGCGCAGTTTTTTCCTGTTGTTCTCCCTCGTTTTGAAAAAGGAATAGCCGGCTTCACAGATGCTATACTTATCGGTAACAGCATTTACTTTTTGGCAGCGATAGAAGGTACAGAATCCACTTATGAAGATGGAGAAAAAGGGGGAAGCCTATTTGGTAAAATAGACCTTGAAACCAAACAAGTTCAAGATCTAACAATGATATCTACCTCCCATAAATTCGAAGGGATCACGTTGATGGAAGAAGATGAGCATAAATTACTTTTTTTGCTCTGTGAAGATCCGGATGATGAAAGTCTTGAAACAACGATCTACAAACTCACTGTACAAAAGTAATCGATTGCGCAAATTACTAATATCATAAAAAGATCGTCTTTATTGTTATTTAAATAACTATTTTTGTAAAAAAACATTACTTAATATAAATAAAATGAAACTTACATGCTCAATAAAATCAGCAAACACCTGCAAGGAGTGATTTTTTGAACATCGATGTGTTTCATCACGTCCTAAAAATATAAATATAAAACAAATGAAAAATACTGCTTTAACAGACCTACACATATCATTAGGTGCTAAAATGGTTCCTTTCGCTGGCTTTAATATGCCCGTGCAATATTCTGGTATTAATGATGAACACGAGACTGTACGGACAGCTGTCGGCGTTTTCGATGTAAGTCACATGGGCGAGTTTATATTAAAAGGAGAAAAAGCATTGGACCTGATCCAAAAGATTTCTTCTAATGATGCCGCTAAACTTTACGATGGCAAAGTACAATACGGATATATTCCAAATGAAGACGGTGGTATCGTAGACGACTTTTTGACGTATCGCATAGACGAGACGACGTATTTATTGGTGGTAAATGCCTCTAATATTGAAAAGGATTGGAACTGGATCAGTAAATACAATACCGAAGGTGTTGATATGAAAGATATCTCCGACAAAACTTCGTTGTTAGCAATCCAAGGTCCTAAAGCAGCAGACGCATTACAATCGCTAACAGACATCGACCTTGCGCCAATGGAATATTACACCTTCCAAAAAGGCAAATTCGCTGGAGTAGACAATGTAATTGTATCAGCGACTGGATACACCGGCGCCGGAGGCTTCGAAATCTATGTTGCGAACGAAGATGCAGAGAAAGTGTGGAAAGCGATATTTGAAGCCGGCGCAGCTTATGGTATCAAACCAATAGGACTAGGTGCGCGCGATACCTTGCGGTTGGAAATGGGATTCTGCTTATATGGTAATGACATTGATGACAAGACCTCACCATTCGCTGCAGGCTTAGGCTGGGTAACGAAATTCACGAAAGACTTTGTAAATTCAGCTAATCTTAAAGCAGAAAAAGAAAATGGCGTTGCACAGAAATTGGTTGGCTTTGAAATGATTGATAGAGGCATCCCTCGCCACGATTATGAAATCGTAGATGCTGAGGGTAACGTAATCGGTCGTGTAACCTCGGGAACGCAATCTCCTTCATTGAAAAAATCTATTGGCCTCGGTTATGTCAATACCGCCTTCGCAAAGGAAGGTGCCGAAATCTACATCAATATCCGTAATCAAAAGGTAAAAGCGGTAATCAAAAAACCTCCTTTTGTAAAATAAAATAATCATTAGAAATAAAAAACGGGTTAACGTAAAATTAACCCGTTTTTTTATTCTTCTTTTACTTCGTCAAAGGAGGTTTCCGTAACTATCTCTTAACCTGATTTCGAACATATTTTAAGAGTACCATTTTTAGATAGATCAGTACTACACCAATTGCGATAGCCAATCCAAGAATCAGCATATTTCCACTTTTATACGCAGCAACTCCACTCATAATTAGAAAAACAATCCCAAGATTAAGTAGTACGTTTAATATAATTTGCTTCTTCATTTTTTTGCTCCTTTTTGTTGTATAACTCTTTCTCGAATAAAATAAAAATAAACGATTCCCCCAATGATATTTAAAAATATAATAAATAGGATTAACATGAATCGTTCGGAAGGATCAATATATCGAGAAAGCATAATTTCCCGAAGTACCAGAAATACCCATATAAGCGAAATTAGCAGTGAAATACTAAATATAACCGGAGCAAAAGATACCTTGAGGATCACCATTAGAGTCCCTATTATATAAAACACCAAACTAAAGAAGAATGCTTGCTTAGTTTGGTGAAATAGATTCGTAAGTTTCATGCTACAAAGATACACGAAGTTTTATAGATGCCCCATACAAAGCTGATCTTGTCTTTTCTAAAAATTGTTTACACGACCAACCGGACACTATACTTATTGTAATTTCCTGCTTTTTGTTTACGGGAATATACCCAGTTCTTCGTAAGAAACTCCTATTTTATTAATTGCACAGATAAATGCAGCTGTACGCATATCATTCACACCAGGTGTATTGACATAGATTTCTCTTATTTCTTGATAAGACCCCATCATCGTATCTTCAAGCCCCGAGTGTACGAGATCGATCTCGTCCGGACCTTTAAGGATGATCTTACGCTCTACATCAGAAATCTTCTTATTTGTCATATTTTCAACAGAGCTAATAATCTCGGCATATCTATTTTCGCTAAATCGCTTTTCCAAACGACCATAGCGTACGTGACTCAGGTTTTTTAACCATTCAAAATAAGAAACAGTTACACCACCAGCATTCAGATACATATCCGGAATAATCAGTACCCCCTTTGCAAGCAATATCTCATCCGCATCCGGAGTCAATGGGCCATTTGCGGCTTCACCAATGATTTTTGCTTGAATACGGGAGGCATTGTCCTTATGGATTACCGATTCCAGAGCGGCTGGGATAAGAATATCACACGCCTGTTCTAGTCCTTCGGATACATTTTCTATATTTCTGGCATTAGGAAAATTCAACAATGAACCGTTCTTGGCACGATGCGCTTGCGCCATATCGACATCTATTCCATTTGCATCGTAGATGGCTCCATTGTATTCAATCAATCCCACAATAATAGCTCCGGCAGTCTGAAAATATTTAGCGGCGTGATAGCCTACATTTCCTAATCCCTGCACGATAACTCTTTTTCCTCTTACTCCTTTGGTCAGACCCAACTTTGCCATATCTTCTTCAAAAGAACAAGCCTCTCGAATGCCAAAGAACACACCTAGACCTGTTGCTTCTACACGGCCTCTAACACCGCCCTGCGAAATAGGCTTACCTGTAACACAGGCCATGGCATTAACATCATTGGGATTTAAAGAAGAGTATGTATCTACTATCCAGCTCATTTCCCGACCGCTCGTGCCATAATCAGGAGCGGGAACATCGATCCCAGGCCCCATAAAATTCTTTTTGCACAATTCGGAAGTATAGCGACGAGTGATTTTCTCTAAATCGAATACACTATACTTCTTAGAATCTATTTTTATACCCCCTTTTCCACCACCAAAAGGCACATTCACAATAGCACACTTATAAGTCATCAGTGCTGCCAAAGCCATCACCTCATCTTGGTTTACTTCCATACTAAAACGGATCCCTCCCTTACAAGGTAACTTGTGGTGTGAGTGCTGTACACGATAGGCTTCTATCACTTCCACACCATCACCGATACGAACCGGAAATTTGACACGCAATATCGAATTACATGCTTTGATCTGCTCCAATATCCCGGCTGAAAATCGCGTAAATTTAGCCGCCTTATCAAAGCTTCGCTCTACTCCTTTGAAAAAACTATATTCACTTGTAGACATAAAATGGTTTATTTATTCTGTTTATAATTTTCGATAAAATTACCAATTTTTGGTAGATAAATCTTTAAAAATCAGCTGAAAATAAACTTTTAACAACTTTTCAGCGATGGTGTCATATTATTATAAAATAACAAACAAAGACTAGAATTGGTTGGGATCTTGCTAGATTTTTTCGACTAAATTGACAAAAAAGAAAAAGGGAATAAACTACATTTTATTCCCTTTTTTTCCTTTCTTAATACCGATGTAGCTAATATACATCCAATTCAGGATCAATCTCTTCTTTCCATGCTAAAATACCACCCTTTAGATTGGAAAGGTTCGTGTAGCCTTGTTGCTCCAGTAACATCACCGCCTGGGCACTCCGTTTCCCGGAGCGGCATTGGATGATTACAGGAATATCCTTAGCAATTTTCTCAGCTTCAATCAAAACACCGGATAGCGGAATATTAAGCCCATTTAAATGAGATACTTCATATTCAAAAGGTTCACGAACATCGATTAATTGAAACTCTTCGTTTCGATCCATCATTGACTTTAATTCTTGAACAGTAACTTCTTTCATAGTTTTCTATTTTAATCAAACTTAGATAAAATGCGTTGAATTAGCAAACGGAACACAGTGAACTCGTTTGAGGTAAACGAGTGAACAACTTAACGTAGTAATTTCATGAATGCACATGGAGGCAAACACATGATCAATAAATGAACACAAACGAATTTATAACGGAAATAGTGTATTTTTTTTCAATATTCACATTTTACCGGGTCATTACATTTCTAAAAATGCTAACTTGCTCAAAACTTTTAATTACATGATAAAGCACACCTGTCTACTGCTTGGCTTTTCCTTTTCATTGTGCTGTGCGCTAGCTCAGCCAAATTCGGCAAAACCTGTTTCGAGTAACGAAGAGATAGCCCGTATCCTGAATACATTGGCTTCGGATGATATGAGGGGTAGACATTCGCTTACCCCGGAAATAGCCAAATCGGCAGATTTTATTGCCAATGAATTTAAGACTATCGGACTAAAACCTTATGCCGAACACAATTATAGACAGACTTTTTCCATTCGAAAGATCACACGAAAAAGTCAAAAAGTAACCCTTAATAAAAAGATACTTGCAGAAAGTAAATATCTCATCCTCGGAAATAATCCTGTCATAAACCTAAAAGAACATGGTTCCACATTAAGAATAAATAAGGGAGAAGATTTCGCCATCAGGTTTAGAGAAATAGCAACCTCTCCTGAAGATGCTATTGTATTGGTGCATCCCTCTTTTGCTGAAATGATTTTGCGATTTAATAAAATATATGGACGGGAAAATATGACTCCATCAACAGAACAACATTCTCCTGCCAAAGTATTCATTGTTACCAATGAGAAGAGCCCTTCTATTGATGTTCAGGCCGAAAATAAAATCCAGGATTTTCCATTATTTAACGTGGCAGGTATCCTTCCTGGCAAAAGCAAACCCGAAGAATTTGTGATATTCTCCGCCCATTACGATCATATTGGTGTAATCCAAGCAGATGGTCAAGACTCCATTGCCAATGGAGCTGATGACGATGCCTCAGGTGTTACAGCTATGATTAGTTTAGCTAAATATTATACCGCGCTCAACAACAACGAAAGAACATTGATTTTTGTCGCTTTTACAGCCGAAGAAATTGGCATGTACGGCTCAAAATATTTTTCAAATGAGATAGACCCGGAGAAAGTAGTGGCGATGATTAATATTGAAATGATCGGTAAAGATTCTAAATTCGGCCCAAATACATTATACGTTACGGGATATAGTGCCTCTAACTTGGGTCAATTGATGCAATCTAACCTACAGGGTTCGACGTTTCAATTCCATCCGGATCCCTATCCTCAACAAAATTTATTCTACCGCAGTGACAATGCAGTACTTGCCGCGCTAGGTGTCCCTGCACATACTTTTTCTACTTCCCAAATCGACAAAGACATCTATTATCATACCGTAAAAGATGAAGTGGGCACACTGAATCTCGACAATATAAAATCGAGCATTGAGGCTATTGCAATAGGAGCTAAGGGGCTCGTAGATGGCACACAGACACCATCACGAGTGGAAAAGTTAAAAGAATAATAAGCTTTATGAATAATTAAAACATCTTCGGCAGCAACCTTTTCGATAGTAAACATTAGATTTCTTCTCCTATCCAAACAAATTCGGATGTATTAAAGGCCAGACAAATAAATCCATCTTGCTCCGTAATAAATGTATTTATGGATACCTTCTGAATGCCAATCACCGATTTTAATCGGTCCTCCATTACAAAAAGTTTTTCCCCCTTTTGTTTCCACTTTTTGTATTCCCTTTCTACAAAAACATACCTTTTACCGCCAATAAATAACACAATGTTTATCTGCTTACAAAAAGAAAAAACCACATCCGGAATTTCATCACAAATAATATTAACGGCTTTATAGTTATTAACAACCAAATACTGCAGCGCATCAGCAATAAATTCTCGTTGGAGTGGGACTTTTTTTATCTGTTCCTGTACATATAGATTATTACATTGATTCGTAACAACAACGTCTACCTTGATGTCATCCGCCAGAAAGAAATCGATAGTATAGTCATTGGTAAAAACGGTAGGGCACCATTCCAACAATTGACCAATATATTCCGCATCTAAATCCGTTACCGATTCCACAATCAGTGCCGGTTCTTGATTTTCTCTTACTATATGATGAGAAGACATTTTTTTTAAAACCTACCTGTCAAGAATCTTACTGCTGTAACTGCTTGATTGCTATATAGGACATAAGACCTATACTCGTTTCCAATGCAGCTTCATCGATATCAAATGTAGGTGTATGGACAGCAGACGTAATTCCTTTCGCCACATTTCCAGTTCCCAAACGATAGAAACAAGCATTGGTTTCCTGTGAATAATATGCGAAATCTTCCGCTGCCGGCCATAGGTCCAACTCAATAACATTTTCATTTCCCAAAAACTCCTGAGCAAAGCCTCTGGATTGCGCTGTTAGCTCGGGTTCATTTATCAAAAATGGATAACCTTTTCGCACTTCTATCGAACAGCTCGCGCCCATGCTTTCTGCAATTCCTTCGGCCATCTTCGTAATTTTTTCATGTGCCTCGGCACGCCACATCTCGTCGAAAGTTCGGAATGTCCCTTCTAAATACACTTCGTCCGGAATAACATTTGTCGCACCGTTACCTACGATCTTACCCCAAGAGAGTACAGTCGGTATACGAGGGTCAGCACTACGGCTAACAACCTGCTGAAGAGCCGTAATAATTTGCGCTGTAATAGCAATGGGATCAATATTTTGATGAGGCTGTGCTCCGTGACCGCCTTTTCCCCGTACCGTCATGAAAAGTTCATCACAGGATGCCATATATTTCCCTGCTCGAAAACCAACCTTACCTGCTTCTATAAACGGCATTACATGTTGACCTATAACCGCTTGTGGTTCAGGATTTTTTAAGACACCTTCTTTAATCATGATAGAAGCTCCTCCGGGAAGACGCTCTTCTCCCGGCTGGAATATAAGCTTTATCGTACCGCCAAACGTAGATTTAAGACGATATAAAATCTTTGCCGCGCCTAATAAAGAAGAAGTGTGCACGTCATGCCCACAGGCATGCATCACACCCACCTGCTGCGAACCGTATTCTCTTCCTTCTACTTCTGTGATAGGCAACGCATCCATGTCAGCACGCAACGCAATAACACGGTCAGAAGGCAGTTCTCCGGTTATAATACCTACAACTCCCGTATTGGCCATAGACGTATAAGAGATTCCTATTTCATCCAGCGTTGCTTTTACAAAGGCAGCCGTATTAAACTCTTCAAACGAAAGTTCAGGATTTTTGTGGAGATGGCGTCTCGAGGCAACTGTTTCTGCAAACAGTTCTTGAGACAAAGATTTGATGGTATCCTTTAAATCGGACATGATATAGATTTTTTATTCCCAGACCCAAATGTCTTCAACAAAAACGAAAACATTACTGTATTGTGAACGTAAAACATGCATAAAGTTATTTGCTTCAGCTCTACTTTTGAAATCGCCGACTTTAACCCGATAATTGGGTTCGTCGTAATTAATATAGCTATCCACATCAGCATATTGACTTCTAAAACGACTCTGCACGTCGTAAGCCTCATTACGGCTTGCCCCAGAGAATATCTGAACCCTAAAGCCCTTACGTTTTACACGAGTTGCTGTCTTTTTGTCTATGGGTTTCGTACCTAGACTAATGGTACGTGTAGCTGTAGGGTTGATTTCATGTGCTGATCTATATTCTTGTAATAATGTAATTAACGAATCTTTTGCCACTTCTACGGTACCTCCCTGCGCCTTAGCTACAGTAGATATCACGACAAGTACAACACATAAAACCAAACCTCTTTTCAGCATCACTTTATATTTTTTAACCGTTTTTTCCGTGACAGTTCTTATACTTAAGACCTGAACCACACGGACATTCGTCATTACGCCCCACAGTTTGTTCCTTACGGATCGGTTGGGTAACTTGCGGTACGCGTGTATCCATATCCTCGTCACTTACACCTGTTGGCGAACTTAATTGCTCTTTAGTTGCGGTAACCTTAGCTTGTTGGACTCGGATAGGACGAGCCTCTTGTATATCTTGTTGTTGCTGACCCGGTATTTCTCCTTTGAACAGGAAACTAACAATATCCTTATTCATAGAAGCAAGCATGGATTTGAACAAATTGAAAGCCTCCATTTTATAAATGATAATTGGATCCTTCTGTTCATAAACTGCATTCTGTACAGATTGTTTCAAGTCATCCATTTCACGAAGATGCTCTTTCCAGGCTTCATCAATAAGCGCTAATACAATTCCTTTCTCAAACGATTTGAATACTTCTAATCCATTAGATTCAACCGCTTTTTTCAAATTTGTCGCAACTTGTATGCCACGAATTCCATCTGTAAACGGAACAACCACATTTTCTATCATATCACCTCGCTCTGCCATTACATTGGTGAGAACAGGCAACGTCTGCGTAGCTATATTTTTAGCTTTATTTTCGTAATGTGTAATTACTTGCGTAAAAAGCTTATCCGCTAACGTAGGAATGTTACTAGAAGTATATTCCTCCACAGAAATAGCAGGATCAATTGCAAACAAACGAATGACTTCTATTTGGAACTCTTCATAAGAACCTCCTTCTTTCGATTCCGTAACAATATCCTCCGTAACATCGTAAATTGTATTGTTCAAGTCGACATCAAGACGCTCACCGAACAAAGCATTTTTGCGCTTTGTATAAATTACGGTACGCTGTGAGTTCATGACATCATCGTACTCCAATAGACGTTTACGAATACCGAAGTTATTTTCCTCTACTTTACGTTGTGCTCTTTCGATAGATTTCGTCAACATACTATGTTGCATCACTTCACCTTCTTCGACTCCCATTTTCACCATGATGTTGGATATACGCTCAGAAGCGAATAGACGCATCAACGGATCTTCCAATGAAACGAAGAATTGAGAAGACCCCGGATCTCCTTGACGACCTGCGCGACCACGTAACTGACGGTCAACACGACGAGATTCATGACGTTCTGTACCAATGATGGCTAACCCGCCAGCATTAATTACTTCTTCTGTCAATTTAATATCCGTACCACGTCCGGCCATATTCGTTGCAATAGTTACCTGTCCTGGGTGTCCGGCCTCAGCTACGATATCCGCTTCTTTTTGATGAAGTTTTGCATTTAATACATTGTGTTTGATACCTCTCAACTTCAACATCCGACTTAATAATTCGGAAATCTCTACCGAAGTAGTACCCACTAATACTGGTCTCCCTTGCTCCGTAAGGAGTTGTATTTCTTGTGCGACGGCATTATATTTCTCACGCGCTGTACGATAAATAAAATCTTGTCTATCGTCACGTTGTGTTGGTCTATTTGTTGGTATTTCTACCACATCCAATTTATAGATTTCCCAAAGCTCTCCGGCCTCCGTAGAAGCCGTACCCGTCATACCCGCAAGCTTGTGGTACATACGGAAGTAATTCTGCAAGGTAATTGTAGCGTATGTCTGGGTAGCATCTTCTACCTTTACATTCTCCTTTGCTTCAATAGCTTGGTGCAATCCATCGGAGTAACGACGACCATCCATGATACGTCCCGTTTGCTCGTCTACAATTTTTACTTTTCCCTCATCTACAATATATTGATCATCAATTTCAAAAAGCGTATAAGCTTTCAACAATTGATTAATAGAATGAATACGTTCTGCCTTTACCGAATAATCTCTCAATAATTCTTCTTTACGGGAAGCTTTCTCTTCTAATGGAATATCGGCTTTTTCAATATCAGCGATTTCTGTACCTACATCGGGAAGGATGAAGAAACTGGTATCCTCACCTGAAGCTGTAATTAATTCAATCCCTTTTTCAGTAAGTTCTACTTGGTTATTTTTTTCGTCAATAACGAAAAACAGTTCTTTATCCGCCTTTGGCATGTGACGGTTTTGTTCTTGCATATAGTAGTTTTCTACCTTTTGAAGAACTTGACGGTTGGAACCTTCACTTAAGAATTTAATTAATGCTTTATTTTTAGGAAGACCGCGGTAAGCACGGAATAAAGCTAAACCACCTTTTTCAACATCGGTATCACCGGATGTAATCGCTTTCTTAGCCTCATTCAATACCGTATTGATATATGCTTTTTGCGCGTTCACCAACTTTTCGATACGTGGTTTCAATTGATGAAACTCATGCTGGTCGCCCATTGGGATAGGGCCCGAGATTATCAATGGGGTACGTGCATCATCGATCAATACAGAGTCAACCTCATCAATCATAGCAAAATGCAACTTACGCTGTACCATCGACTCAGGCGTCTGCGTCATATTGTCACGCAAATAATCAAACCCAAACTCATTATTGGTACCATAAACAATATCACATTTGTATGCGTTGCGACGTTGTGGTGAATTTGGTTGGTGTTTGTCAATACAATCCACGCTTAGCCCATGAAATTCAAACAAAGGACCATTCCACTCGGAGTCACGCTTTGCCAAGTAATCATTGACAGTTACAATATGTACACTTTGTCCTGACAACGCATTCAGATAGGTGGGCAAGGTCCCTACTAATGTCTTACCTTCACCAGTAGACATTTCCGCAATCTTTCCTTGATGTAAAACAATACCGCCTATAAGCTGTACATCATAATGTACCATGTTCCACGTAACTTCTGTTCCCGCAGCATTCCACGTATTGCTCCAAAGTGCTTTATCTCCTTGAATAGTTACATTCGGTTTACGGGCAGCCAAGTCTCTGTCAAAATCACTAGCTGTAACCTCGATAACTGTGTTTTCAGTCAAGCGACGTGCCGTATCTTTTACAACAGCAAAAGCTTCCGGAAGAAGCTCTAACAATATCTCTTCCAGCTTCTTATCTCTATCCTTAGTCAGCTTATCGACTTTTTCATAGATTTCTGTTTTTCCGGAGATATCAGATGTACTTTCATCCGCACTTTCTTTCAATGCTGCAATTTCAGTATCGATGTCTTTTAAATATTCTTGGATTCGGTTTTTAAATTCGGTGGTCTTTGCGCGCAGCTCATCATGCGTAAGGTCGGCCAGTTTAGTGTATTCTTCTTTGATCTTGGTAACTAACGGCTGGATAACCTTAATATCCCGCTCAGACTTACTACCAAAAAGTTTACTTAGAAATTTTAACATAATATTTTTTTATCTCAGTTCTAGTACTCAAAATTAAATCCAAAGTTTTTTTTGCGACAATTTGGCACTAATCGGGCAAATTTACTTATTAAGGATGATAACTTACACTATGATATCTATTTTTTTATCTTTTTTTTTCCAACAGTATTTGCCGCCAATAGTCTTCATGAAATTCTCGATAACTGTTGTTGTCCTGACAGATCATGAAGGCTTTTTATATCAGAAAAATATTCTTCTCGATTTGCGGAATAAGCCCCACAGTACGGGCCTTTTCGAATAATGTCGTCACAGCAGACCGACCATTCTCTCCTAAATGTATTGAGTATTTATTGACGTACAATTCAATATGTTTGTACATGACTGTTTCTTCCATTTCCTGTGCATGCGAACGAATGTATTCCAATCCGGATTTCGGATTGGCAAAAGCGTATTCCACACTTTCCTTAACAAGCTGATTGACCAACAATTTAACTTCAACAGGAAGCTCCCGTTTGATGACAATACCACCCAAAGGAATGGGATTATTCGTCGTTCTCTCCCAGAAATCACCCAAATCCACTACTTTAAAAAGCCCTTTGTCCTGATATGTGAATCTATTCTCATGAATAATCAATCCTAAATCGATCTCATTATCTAATAAAGCCTGTTCGATATCCGAAAATACCAGCTCGTGTTTATTCTGGAGGGCAGGGAAAGCTAATCCCAATAAAAAATTAGCAGTGGTGTACTTGCCCGGAATGCCAACCCGCAAATCCTGTAATGCTACCGGTAAATCATTTCCTGCGTATGCTTTTAACCTGTTCGCTAAATCCTCGCTTTTCGTAATCAATAACGGACCAACACCGAAACCCAAAGCGCTGCCTGCGTCCAGCAATTCGTATTGCTGAACTGCGTACGCAAAAGCATGATAACTGAGTTTTGTAATATCCAGCTCATTATTAAACGCTTTATCATTGAGGGTCTCTACATCATGGTACTTCACACAAAAGGTCAATCCTTTTGTATCTATTTTATGATGTATCAATGCATCAAAAATAAATGTATCGTTCGGACAGGGTGAAAAGCCCAATGTGAGTTCCATATTCTTAAATTTTTAATTTTGTTCCAAAGATAAGCAGTAATACACCAATAAAAGTGACCAATACGAGCCCCCGCCCGGTAGCATCATATCCTTTTTTAAACATAATCCGCGTTGCTATTAGATTGATACCTGCTGTTATGACATATAAAAAAATGGGTTTATCTGAAGATAGCATGATCTCAAGATCAGTATAAACAGTGAGCAAAAAAGCTATAAAAGGGGCTATAGCACCAATTAATATGCCTTGAATTAACGAATCTTTCATCTGTATAATTTTTTCTTAAACGGTGACGAGTCCCTGCCTACCGCAGGCAGGGATCAGATTATTCATTCCACAATGTGTTCCGAAAATCTTGATGGTTTCATATTTTATTTGACATCAAAACTCCAAGAATTCAGTTCCGGAATAGCATGATGTGCTGTCATATCAAATTGTGTAGGAACAATGGAAACATAACCGTTGCTTAGCGCATGTGCATCAGTATCCTCTCCTCTATCTAACAATTGAAATTTGCCGGTCATCCAAAAATATTCTCTGTTATACGGATCCAGACGTTCATCAAACTCCTCAAACCACTTGGCAGTTGCCTGTCGACATATTTTTATACCTTTTAACGCTTTGCTGATATGCGGAAAATTAACATTCAACAAAGTTGCCTTTTGTAAACCATTATCCAACACCTGTTGGGCAATAGCCCGTACATACGGTCGGCAATGGGAGAAATCAGCATGATGAGAAAAATCATCTAATGAAAATCCTATCGATGGAATATCTTCTATGGCACCCTCCACTGCGGCCGACATTGTTCCCGAATATAGCACATTAATGGAGTAGTTCAACCCGTGGTTGATCCCCGATACACATAAATCAGGCTTTTTACCTTTAAAAATTTTGTTTACAGCTAGCTTGACACAGTCTACCGGTGTACCGGAGCATTCATACATCTCCACGCCTTCATACAGATCAATTTTATCCAAACGGAGTGGCTTCCCGATCGTTATGGCATGTCCCATTCCCGATTGCGGACTATCCGGAGCAACCACCACGACATTGCCTATTTTTTGCATCTCTTCAAGCAGCACTTTAATACCCGGTGCCGTAATACCATCGTCATTGACGACCAAAATCATCGGTTTCTTTTTAGCCATAGTGCGAAGTTAGAAAGAAAAAAATTAAGAGATTGTAAAATCTCGGTATGGCTGATATTATATTTAAAGAGAAAAAGTTGATTTCCATCCCTGCGTGTAAATGTTTTTTAAAAAATAGATTTCTGCTATAAAAAATTCCAACAGGAAATGGAAAACAGAACCCGATAAACCAATTGCTTACATTGGTATGTAATCCAATTATATTGCATATCAACTTAATTTTATTTAAGTTTAGAATTTATTTCAAAATTTCAGCTAAACTATGAGTAACATTACGTTTGAGAGCCGATATGCCATTGGACCCAACGAAGCGAAATCCTTAGACACGAAAGGTCTTCGTGAAAATTTTTTAATCGATAAACTTTTCTTCGAAGATAAGGTCCACTTTGTATATACGCATTATGATCGCTATATGGCCGGAGGTGCACTTCCCGTCAATGGGAAACTAAAACTCGAAACGATCGAACCATTGTTAAAAGAACCTTACTTTTTAGCCCGCCGTGAACTAGGCATTATCAATGTCGGGGGAGATGGAAAAGTAGAAGTCGATGGGGAAACTTTTGAGGTGAACTACAAAGAAGCGTTATATATTGGAAAAGGAGCCAAAGAAATTTATTTCATCAGTAACGATTCGAGCAAACCTGCAAAGTTTTATTTAAACTCTACTCCGGCTCATCATAGCTACCCAACAAAGCGTGTAACCAAAGCCGAAGCGAATAAAATCGAATTAGGTGCGTTAGAAACAGCCAATCACCGTACAATTAATCAGATGTTATTGCATACTGTCATCCAGACGTGCCAATTGCAGATGGGAATGACCGAATTAAAACCGGGTTCTGTTTGGAACACCATGCCGGCTCATACACACGACCGCCGCATGGAAGTCTATTTCTACTTTGACGTGCCCGAAGGACAATCTGTTTCCCACTTTATGGGGCCTGTCAATGAGACCCGCCATATCTGGATGCAAAATGAACAAGCTGTAATTTCTCCACCGTGGTCTATCCATTCCGGTGCCGGAACAAGCAATTACACCTTCATTTGGGGTATGGCCGGAGAAAACATGGACTACGATGATATGGATAAAAGTGCTATTACTGATCTAAAATAATAATAAACCATATAATGTCTATATTAAATTCTTTTGATTTAACAGGAAAAGTTGCACTCGTATCGGGGTGTAAAAGAGGTATCGGTAAAGCTTTAGCAGAAGCTTTGGCAGAAGCTGGAGCAGATATTATAGGAGTATCTGCCACCCTAGAACTGGAAAATTCCAAGGTAGAGCAGTCGATCAAGGCTATCGGCCGAAACTTCTACGCCTACCAATGTGATTTTTCAAAACGCGAAGAGCTTTATACGTTTATTGAAAAAGTAAAAACGGAACATCCACAAATTGATATTCTATTCAATAATGCGGGAAACATCCTACGTATGCCTGTAGCAGAACATCCAGATGAATATTGGGATGAAATTATAGAAATCAACCAAAACGCCCAATTTATCTTAACCCGCGAAATAGGTAAAGATATGATTGCGCGTGGTTCAGGTAAAATTGTATTTACCGCCTCGCTATTGACTTTCCAGGGAGGAATTAATGTGCCTGGATACGCTGCCTCTAAGGGCGCTGTTGGCTCATTGGTAAAAGCATTTGCTAACGAATGGGCCTCAAAAGGCGTTAATGTAAATGCGATCGCTCCTGGTTATATCGCTACCGATAACACGGAAGCTCTTCGTGAAGATCCGGAACGCTCAGCATCAATCTTGGGTCGTATTCCCGCAGCACGTTGGGGAGAACCGGAAGATTTTAAAGGTCCGGCAGTATTCTTAGCTTCAAAAGCTTCTGATTATGTACACGGTACTATTCTCACTGTAGACGGGGGTTGGATGGGGCGTTAAAAACCCTATGATACAGAGGAAGGAATAACTTCCCCTGTATCATACCTCTCCAAAATAGAAACCTCATTTCAACAATATATTAGGCTTTCCCTCTTTATAAGTATATACGTTAAACGGATAAAGCCACTTGGCAAACATTTTGGCAACAAAGCAGCTCAGTATCAAAGGAACAAAGAGAATAAATCCTCCGGGGGCGATGCTACAAATGAGAAATAATGAGGTAAACGGCGCATGAATTGCTGCAGACAACGTAGCCGCAGCCCCAAATAACGCAAAGTTTATTAAAATCAACTCTGTACCAAAATACGTGTTACATAGTTGTGCAAAGAAAAGTCCCAAAAAAGCTCCGGAAACTATACTAGGGGCAAAGACACCCCCATCTCCACCAGCACCCAACGTAAGAGATGCCGCCAAAGGTTTCAGTATCACCATAAAAAGAAGAAGTAAGCCAAACGAAATATTAAATGTTTCATTCATAGCAACAGATATCGCATCTTTAAGACCATGATAGCTATCGCCGTACAAATAGGGTACAAAAAATAACATCGTACCCACAACTAATGCCCCCAGATTAACACGTATAAAATTACTTTTAATGTTTCCAAAGATACCTTTTATATAAATAACGATTTTGGTAAAGTAAAGTGCTAATGTACCTCCAAGCAAGCTTAAGACGAATACGTATGGAAGGGCGTCCCAGTTCCATCGATCTACTGGAAAAGGTAATAACATACCACTATCGAAAAAATAAACGAAAACACATGCTACTAAAACCGATGTAGTACAACTCACCATAACGGGCTTGCTTAGTTTTCTCGAAATTACCTCTATTGCAAATAGCCATCCGGCTATAGGACTAGCAAATAAAACTGCTACTCCAGCGGCAACTCCAGCACAGATCAATTCGTTCTTATAAGCAAAGGCAACCTTACCCTTCTTATGAACTACATTTCCCACTGTAGCTGTCGCAACGACAGTTGAAACCTCAATACCGGTAGAACCCCCGAAAATAACGGTGAGAAATCCATTGAAATAATGAGACGGTATTTTGAAAAGAGGCAAATCATCTTTTCGAGTCTCCAAGGTTCTATAAATCTCTTTAATACCCTTGTTTTGACGATTTTTAAAAGCGTATTTGCGCAAAAAATATATAATAGTAATACCAATAGAGGGTAAAATAATATATATTGCGGGATTAATCTGCCCAACTTTCTCAAGTATTCGATGCTGGTAATTTTCTGTAATATGTTTTAAGGAATCAGCCAGTAAAGAGGAGATTAAACCGATGAAAAGCGAAGCAAGAATCAGCTTAAAATAATTATATACGACTACTTTTGTTCTCATATTGAAAGGAATTATAAATACAACCCCTTTTTCTCTATAAAATCAATGACCTTATCCGGTGTATAAAATTTAATGTTTTTGGCGTCTTTTATCGATCTGCGCAAAAAAGTAGAGGACAATTCCATCACGGGCGTTTCCGTCATGATAACAGAAGGGTGATTTTTTAAATCACTTTCTAAATATCCCGGTCGGGGGTAAACTATTATTTTATAATCCCGCAGAATAATGTCGGCATTTTTCCATTTCGGAAGACCGATTAAATTGTCTTCTCCCATAATCAGGAAGAAATCTTTGGTTGGATATTTCTCCCCTAAATACATTAGGGTATCTATAGTATAAGAAGGTTGTGGTAATTTAAATTCGATATCCGAGGCCTTAAGGTTTTCCGTATCGGCAATGGCTAAGTTTACCATTTCCAATCGGTCGTACATATTTCCCAAACTTTTCTTTTCCTTGAACGGATTTTGGGGAGACACGACAAACCATACTTCATCCAGTTCTGTATGATTAGCCATATAATTTGCAATAATTAAATGACCTATATGAATGGGATTGAACGAGCCAAAGAATAAACCAATTTTTCTATTTACCATTATCCTCTAAAAAATCCAACACCAGTTTTTCAGCATCTTTACATGCTGTATCCAGGTCAAAGTTATTCAATATCACGTCAAATTTATCGGCGTAAGATAATTCCAGTTCTGCTTTCGCAAAACGTTCCTTCAGTTTCTCTTCCGAATCCGTACCGCGACCCGAAAGGCGCTCTTTCAAAACAGCCAAAGAGGGGGGATTGACAAAAATAGCTAACGCATCTTCCGGATATTTGGATTTGAGACGTAATCCGCCTATCACATCAATATCAAAAATAACATGCTTGCCCAAAGCCCATATACGCTCCAGCTCCGAGCGCAATGTACCATAAAAAGTACCCGCATACACTTCCTCAAATTCGATAAATTCGTGTTTCGCAATTTTATGCAGAAAATCGTCCTTTGAGATAAAATAGTAATCCTTTCCGTCCTCTTCTGTTCCCCGTGGAGCGCGCGTACTCGCAGAGATTGAAAACTCAAGCTTATCCCCGTATTTCCCTAAAATATGTCTTACTATCGTTGTTTTTCCAGCCCCTGATGGCGCAGAGAAAATTATTAATTTACCATTCATTACTATAATACATTTAGTAATTGTTCCTTAACCTTCTCCAGCTCCTCTTTCATCCGTACCACAATTTGCTGAATACCCGCATGATTCGCTTTAGATCCCAATGTATTGATTTCCCGACCCATTTCCTGAGAAATAAACCCTAGCTTTTTTCCGTTTGAATCCGTTGCATTCAAGGCTTCCAAGAAGTAATTACAGTGACTTTTCAAACGAACTTTCTCTTCGGTGATATCCAATTTATCAATATAGAAAATCAATTCCTGTTCGAAACGGTTTTTATCAATATGCTCTTTTCCAACGGCATCATCCATATACTGACTAATTCGCTCGCGGATCAAGGGAATACGATCCCCTTCTATCGACTCCACCTCCAATAAAAAAGATAAAATCATTTTAACCCGGCTTTCTAAATCCGATTTTAGTACTTTACCTTCGTCTAAACGAAAAGTGTTGAATTTTTCAATAGCCTGGTGAAAAGCTGCCATTAAAATTTTTCCCTCTTCTTCATCCACCACATCCTCATTATTCGTCACCACTTCGGGCATATTTAAAGCCAAATCAAACAAAGACGCTTGTTTATCTCCCACTTGGAAAGCGATTTCCTGAAGCTGTGTGTAATACTTTTTAAGCAGGTCGCCATTGATCGTAGAGGCTTTTGCTGTTTGATCAGTATATTCTGAAGAAATCATCACATTGACTTTACCCCGTTCAATAAGTTTACTACACTCACCGCGCAAAGTCAGTTCTTTATCTGAAACCGCCTTTGGAAGACGGATACCTAACTCCAAAAATTTAGAATTTAGAGATTTGATTTCTACGGTATATTTTACCTGCTCGTTTTCTTTCGAGCCAACACCATATCCTGTCATTGATTTTATCATACGCAAAGGTATGAAATATTCATGTCTCCGAAAACACCCGAAAAATTCCCCGGCTACCAATCATGTTTCGCGATCAAAACACATAGATAACTTGTATACCGTGAGCCAACAGGTACGCGCACAAAGCCAATACCGATATCGACAAGAGATCCGTTCCATCCGTCCATTCCCAAAACGTGCTTTCGGTGCATAAATCCGGGAGAATTTTTCCCAATAATAAACGCTTTTATTCCATCTGAAGCAGTAGGATGATTGGCAGCAATGGATTCAAAGTTATTTGCAGCTTTTTTCTTCAGCCAATCGTTATTCAGGGAATATCCAGCATTCGCGATATAATAGTTTGGTCCGAGTCCTTTGGGCGAAACATGATCAAAATAATTATGATTAGCCATATCGTAAGCCCTAAATTCGGCTACTTCGGCTAAAACATCATTCCATACTAATTTTGTGCTTGTTACTTTCGAAATATCAGATATTCCCAACGCTTTGGCATATTTCTTTGGATTCATTCGAATATCATTTAATAACACATAAGCCTCTTTAGCTTGAACCTTGTCGACAATGATATTCTTCTTTTGAGCACGACCTGTTGTAAAAAAGAAAAGAGAAATTAATAAAATAAGAATTCGCATGAAAAATATATTTCTATTACAGACTATCTACTGAGTATAACGTTTAAAACAGTATGGAACTCTGTCGAATGAATTCTATTGTGGGATATATGAATGTTGTACGGTGAAATTTAATACGCGTTTTTGATTATTTGGAGCAACTTATTTTTACACAAAAAAGGAAGCATATTAAGCTTCCTTTTTTGTGTAAAATTTTTCTTTAACGACTTCGAACAGAATCGGGAGTATAGAAAGAAAAATAATTATCAATACTACTTTCGAGAAGTTATCTCTTATAATAGGGATATTCCCTAAAAAGTATCCCGCCAATGTAATTCCAACAACCCAAAGAAGAGCTCCTATTACATTATAGGTAATAAATGTTCCATAGTTCATTTTTCCTATACCTCCAACAAAAGGAGCGAGGGTTCTTACAATCGGAACAAATCGTGCAATGACAATCGTTTTGCTACCATACTTCTCATAGAAGGAATGTGTTTTGGCAATCTGCTCATCTGTTACCATTTGCTTACCGAAAAGCTTGAACTTCGTAATCCGCATCCCAAAGTTCTTTCCTATAGCGTAGTTAAGAGAATCTCCGGTAATCGCCGCGATTAATAATAGGATTAACATAATCCATACATTAAGCTCATTAGGCTGGGCCGCCAGCATGCCGGCTGCAAACAACAAGGAATCTCCAGGTAAAAAAGGCATAACTACAACACCCGTTTCAACGAAAATTATTAAGAATAAAATCAGGTATGTCCAATACCGATAATCATTAACGATCTCCACAAGATGGTCATCAATATGGAGTATAAAATCTATTAGCGAATGAATGAATTCCAAAATCGAATGATTTAACCGATATTATTTAACATCACAGGCATCACCAACATCAGGATATCTTCATTATCTTGCTTTATAGCCGGCACCAATAATCCCGCTCTATTTGGCGTACTCATTTCCAATACAACTTCTTCACAATTTAAATTGTTTAACATCTCTACCAAGAATTTAGCATTGAAGCCAATTTCTAAATCTTCGCCTTCAAATTGACAGCTTAATCTTTCATGCGCTTCATTTGAGAAGTCCAGATCCTCTGCCGAAATATGTAACTCGCTGCCATTGATTTTCAATCTTACCTGATGTGTTGTCTTATTTGCAAAAATTACCACACGTCGAAGGGTATTTAAGAATAACAATCTGTCAACGGTAAGCTTATTGGGATTTACCTGAGGAATCACGGCTTCGTAATCCGGATATCGCTCATCTACCAATCGACAAATTAGATGAATACTTCCAAATTTAAAGAATGCGTTTGTATTGTTGTATTCAATAGATACTGTCACATCATCCGACGGAAGTGAAGACTTTAATAAAGCCAATGCTTTTTTTGGAAGGATAATAGAAGTTGGCTTTTCAGTACTAATATCTGTTCGACGGTACCTGACCAAACGATGTGCATCCGTAGCCACGAAAGTTATATGTTGATCTCCCAGTTGCACAAGTACTCCCGACATAGCAGGGCGCAATTCGTCATTACTTACTGCAAAAATCGTTTTGTTGATTGCTTCCGCCAATATAGGGGCTACAATGTTCACCGTGGTCACATTTTCTACGACAGGGATTTTAGGGAAATCATCAGCATTCTCACCACTTAATTTATATTTTCCGTCTCCGGCACTTATTTCGATAGCCAATGTGTTCGCGTCTACTGAAAATGCTACCGGCTGATCCGGAAGAGTTTTTAACGTATCTATCAAAATTTTAGAGGGCATAGCTACACGGCCTTCCTCTTTCGCTTCTATTGGCAGAGAAGTAACCATACTGGTTTGTAAGTCCGTAGCCGAAATAGTAAGCGTATTATCTTTGATTTCAAACAAAAAGTTTTCCAATATCGGCAGCACAGTACTGCTACTAGAAGCTCCGCTAATGGCTTGCAATTGCTTTAATAAAACTGATGTAGATACAATAAATCTCATTTCTGATTTGCTATTTTTTTATATGCAATAATACAGAAAAATTATCAAATCTTTACAATACCGATGAAAGGTTGTCGTATGATCGCGAATTGTGTTTTTTCTATCAGCGCTTCGTGAATACAAAGCATTTTATCTAAGTTTGTAACGAATAGCTATGCGGTTTAAAGAGATTATAGGACACGAAATCATTAAAGCACATTTACTCAACACGGTGAAAGAAAACCGGGTAAGTCATGCGCAATTATTTTTAGGGCCGGAAGGTTCTGGAAGTCTCGCCTTAGCGGTAGCCTATGCACAATATGTAAATTGCGAAGATAAAGGTGAGGATGACAGCTGTGGACAATGTCCCTCCTGTCGGAAATACGAAAAACTTATCCATCCGGATTTGCATTTTTCTTATCCGTTCTTTGCAAAAGGTAAAGATGAAACCGCAACGACCTATATTGAAAATTGGCGTAAATCGTTTATCGCAAACCCTTACATGGGCTTATCATTTTGGAGAGATCAACTCGATGCGGAAAATAAGCAAGCAAATATCAACATTGCAGAAGCGCACAGTATCATTAAAAAGCTAAGTCTTAAATCCTTTGAGGCGGAATACAAAGTATTAATTATGTGGTTGCCTGAATATTTAGACACGCAAGGGAATGCTTTATTGAAATTAATTGAAGAACCACCTGAAAAAACGCTGTTTTTACTCGTAGCAGAAAATCAGGATAAAATAATTAATACCATTATTTCGCGTACCCAACTGGTCAAGATCAATAAATTACAACACGATAAAATCAAAAACTTTCTTATTGAAAACAAAAATCTTGATCCTAAAAATGCCAATGAGATTGCATTTATTGCAGATGGAAATATCCAGGAAGCGTTAAATCTTACTCAACAGGAAAACGAAAATAAAACGTTCGATCTGTTCGTTTATTGGCTTCGCAATATTTATTCAGATGCCGGATCGGAAATTATTAACTTGTGCGATGAAAATCTTGCAAAATTAGGACGGGAAAACCAAAAAAGTTTCTTACTTTATGCCATTAATATGATGCGTCAAATTATATTGACGCAACAGGGTTTACACGATTTAGTGTTTTTGCAGCAAGAAGAATTGACTTTTGTAGAAAAATTTAGTGGAATTTATCAATTTGAACAATTAGAAGAAGCGATAGGGTTGCTTGAAAAAGCACATTATGCAATTGAAAGAAATGCAAATCCTAAAATATTATTTTTAGATTTATCTTTGCAATTAGTTTTATTGTTCAAACTTAGATAAATTTGCTTTTATAAAGCGATTATAGTTCGGTTGATTATAAAAGCAAATTTTCGGTTTCTCCTCTGCCTTTGAGAATTAATTGATAGAGGAAATATCAAACGTTCCCGAAGGGGGCTCAATATATATAAAATAAAAATATGGGATGTGGCAGTTGCTCATCCGGAGGTTGTGGAAGCAGTAGCAAATTAGGCTCTGTACCAGCAGGATGTCAGGATAATGGCTCATGTATGACCAGCGGATGTAATAAATTAGATGTATACGACTGGCTTTCCGACATGGATTTGCCTTCAAATTATAAACCATTTGATATCGTAGAGGTTCGTTTTAAAGGATCTCGTAAAGATTTTTTTGTCAATACAGACAATATCTACTTAGAAATGGGTGAAATGGTCGCTGTAGAACCTTCTACCGGAGGGTATGATATTGGACACATTTCTTTGACAGGTGAATTGGTAAGATTACAGCTCAAAAAAAACAACATTACATCGGATTCAGTAGTAAAAAAACTGTACCGAAAAGCCAATGAAGCAGATGTCGCTAAGTTCAATGCGGCAAAAGAACTGGAATGGGAAACCATGCACAAAGCACGTAAACTTGCTTTGGATTTAGGGCTTTCCATGAAAATTTCGGATGTAGATTATCAAGGAGACAAAACAAAAGCAACCTTTTATTATACAGCAGAAGGTCGCGTTGACTTTCGTGAGTTAATTAAAAGAATGGCCGAATCTTTTCGTATCCGTATTGAAATGCGACAAATTGGTATGCGCCAAGAAGCAAGTAGACTGGGAGGAATTGGATCCTGTGGAAGAGAATTATGTTGCTCTACCTGGCTTACCGATTTCAAAACGGTATCGACCTCAGCTGCACGTTACCAAAATTTATCTTTAAATACACTTAAATTAGCAGGACAATGCGGCAAGTTGAAATGTTGTTTAAATTATGAACTGGACAGCTATATGGATGCACTTAAAGATATTCCTAATGATGTAGATCGTTTGGAAACTTTAGCTGGGATGGCTTACCTACAAAAAACAGATATTTTCAAAAAAACAATGTGGTTTTCTTATCCAGGAGTGGAGAACTGGATTCCTTTATCGATTGATAAAGTAAAAGAATTTGCTGAAATGAATAAAGGCGGTGTAAAACCGGAAACTTTAGAATACACTCCCGAAAAGCAAGAAGTAAAAAAACCTGTTGTTTTGGATTATGAGAATGTGGTTGGACAAGACAGTCTTACTCGTCTAGATGAAAAGAATAGAAAAAAGAAAAAGAAGAAAAGTAAGCCAAAAAGTCCCGCTAACACAACTGCTGAAAAGAAAGAAAATTCACCTGTCGAAAAGAAACAGCTCCCTAAAAATCAAGCTCAAAAAAAACAAGCTGAAAAGAAAAGTGAGGGGGATACAGAAAATCAGTCAAGACCAAAAAGACGATTCAATAATCGCAATAGGAATAGAAACAACGATAAATCAAATAAAACTGGCGAGTAGTAAATCTCGCCAAATTTTGGTATGATATACAAGCATCTTTTAGTCGCAGCTTACGTAATTACTTTGCTTTCTTCTTGTATAGATGGGGCTTACTATGAAAATAGTTCAACGATACCCAACTATTCCTGGTCTTATGACGATATTCAAAAATTTGAAGTAAATATTGATGATGCTACGGTCAGATATGACATGTATATCAATTTAAGACATAGTGCGGACTATAATTTTTCTAACCTATTTATCTTACTTCATGAAAAAGGAAAGGGGTTAAAAGATACCGCGTATAGAAAAGAAATTGTACTGGCTCAATTAGATGGCAGATGGTTAAGCAATTCGGCAGGAGGTGTTTACGAAAACCAATACTTAGCAAAAGAAAATTTTACTTTCCCGGATACAGGGAAATATGAATTTGCCGTCGAACAAAATATGCGTGAAAATCCGCTAAAAGACATCATCAATGTAGGTATTAAGCTCGTGAAAAAATGATCCCGGTCCTAAGATGGATATTGTTGCCTATTAGCCTATTCTATCTCCTCATTGTATGGACTAGAAATAAACTTTACGACAAAGGCATACTAAAAAGCAAATCATTTGATGTATCCACCATCATAGTTGGGAATTTAGCGATAGGAGGGACAGGTAAAAGTCCGATGACGGAATACCTTGTCCGTTTATTATCGTCACATTATACACTAGCAACTTTAAGTCGTGGATATGGTCGTAAAACGTCCGGGTTTCGCTATGTTGAAATGACTTCTACAGCTGTAGAAGTAGGGGATGAACCTTTGCAATTCAAAAATAAATTTAGAAAACTCACTGTAGCAGTTTGTGAAGATAGGTGCAAGGGGGTTGAAATCTTAAAAAACAACCATCAAGTTATTCTTCTGGATGATGCCTATCAACACCGCAGATTAAAACCCGGATTTGCTATTCTACTTTTTGATTTTAGATCGCTATTCTCTACAATCATAACACTTCCAACCGGTAATTTTAGAGATAATTTTTCAGCTTCGTCCAGGGCAAATTTAATAGTGATAACGAAATGCCCTCGTCGACTTTCATTGGAGCAACAACAGCAAATAGAACATCAAATCAGAAAGCATTCCGATGCACCGATACTTTATTCCAATATTGAATACAATCAATTAAGAAATCGTGATCATCTGCCTGTAGAATTAGATCTCTCGGTTTATCATATTCTTTTACTGACAGGTATAGCTAATCCAAAGCCCTTAAAAGAATATCTCCTTGACAAAGTAGCTTCCGTTAAACAATTAACCTTCCCCGACCATCATAATTATAGCGAAGCTGACTATATCAAAATCAACTCTGCTTTTCAAAACCTACAAGGGAATAGAATAATCATTACTACAGAGAAAGATATACATCGTCTTCACAAAGATAGCCTAGCAGCTCTTCCTGTCTACTATATTCCAATCCAGTTAGATTTTATAGCAGATAAAGAAATATTCGATAGAAAGGTGTTAGAATACGTTTCTCTTACACAAAGTGTTAATAAACATTAACAAAGGTTAATCTTTACTAAACTTCTTATTTTAATGCACTTATATAGAATAAAATCATGATTTTTATATATTGATAATATGTTTATATCTTCTTTATAGACAAACACACATGAACATTCCATTTGGAAAATAAAAATTAAACAATACATATATGAAAAATTTAATGTTAGTATTAGTAGCTATATTCTTATCAGCATCGGTAACTATAGCTCAAGAAAGAGGAAACCGTCAGGGAACAGTCCAAAATAGAACGCCTGAAGAAAGAGCCAAAGCAGAAGTAGAAAGACTGGGTACCCTGTTAAATTTAGATCAAACTCAACGCGATTCCATTTATAAATATTCTCTCAAACAGACCACAGAGCTTCAAGCCTTATTCCAACAAGGAGATGGAGACAGAGACAAACGCATGGAACAGATCAAATCTTATCGAGATAAGTATGACACAAAGATTAAATCATTTCTAACCGGAGATCAAATCAAAAAGTACGAAGAAGTGCAAAAAGAAAGATCACAACGCAGACAACCGAGAAAAGAATAATAACATTCTGAATATCAACAAATAGAAAGGGTAAATAATAAAAATTATTCACCCTTTCTATTTGTTAAATGATGTTAAATTGTAACAAAATAAATACATTTAATATAACAAAGCTGTGGATTTAGGTGTTATCATATCAACAGTAGTTAAAAATATAATATTTAAACACTTTAAAAATTAATGCTATGAAAAAATTAATTTTAACAGGACTGAGTCTTTTATTTGCGATTACATTAACATTCGCTCAACAAGGTACACCAGAGGAAAAAACAACAGAAATAGTGACCAAGCTCACTGAGAAATTGATACTCTCAGAAGAGCAACAGGCTTCGGTATATAATATTATTTTAGAACTAACAACAACGAAATATGCCCTAAAAGCAGATACTACATTATCAGAAGATGTCGTTAAAAAACAAATTTCGATATTAACCGCAACAGCAGATGAAAAAATAACAGAGTTGTTAACGGACGAACAAAAACCCGAATTCGCTAAATACATTGAAGAGCGAAATGCGAAAAAATCGAAAAAAAAATCTACTACTGAGCTGGTGAAATAGTTAAATAAAACCGTTTGTTCACAAAAAAAGCGATTCATTTTCATGAATCGCTTTTTTTGTGAACATTATAGCCTATGATGCTTTCAGCTTCTTTTGGATATCCTGCACGTAAGTTTTAAACTTTTTATCTGTTTCAATTAAATCTTCTACTGTTTGACAGGCATAAATAACCGTTGAATGGTCTCTGCCTCCAAAGAAGTTACCAATTGATTTCAATGATGATTTTGTATGATTTTTAGCCAGATACATAGAAATTTGACGAGCCTGTACGATCTCACGTTTACGAACCTTTGATTTGACCATTTCAACAGGGACTTCAAAATATTCACAGACTAATTTTTGAATATATTCCATCGAAATTTCTTTGTTCGTATTCTTAACAAAATTCTTCAACATTGACTTTGCTAAGTTCAAATCAATTTCTTTTTTATTCAATGTTGACTGAGCCAATAAAGACACCATAGCACCTTCTAACTCTCGAACACTATTATCAATCTGTGTAGCGACATATTCTACGACACTATCCGGCAATTCAATACCATCGGAATACATTTTCTTTTTCAAGATAGCCATTCTCGTCTCCAAATCCGGAATCTGAATATCTGCCGACAATCCCCATTTAAAACGACTTAGTAATCTTTCTTCTAAACCGGACAAATCTTTGGGTGCCTTATCTGAAGTCAGAATAATTTGCTTACCTGATTGATGTAAATGGTTAAAAATATGGAAGAATATATCTTGTGTTTTTTCTTTTCCTGCAAAATTGTGAACATCATCCATTATAATTACATCCATCGCTTGATAGAAGTTAACGAAGTCATTGATCGTATTATTTTTCAATGAATCTACAAACTGCTGACAGAATTTTTCACAAGAAACATAAATGACAAGCTTATCCGAAAGATTTTTCTTAATCTCATTTCCAATAGCTTGAGCTAAGTGCGTTTTTCCCAATCCCACATCTCCGTAAATCATTAACGGATTAAAAGAAGTACCTCCTGGTTTATTGGCAACAGCATATCCGGCTGAGCGAGCAAGACGATTACATTCGCCCTCAATAAAATTATCGAACGTATAATTTTGATTTAACTGTGGATCTACTTGCAATTTTTTTAACCCAGGAATAACAAAAGGATTTTTGATATTCTTATTAAGTGCTACCGGAACCGGGATTGATTGCTTCTTTGCTTCCGCACCATTTCCAGTTGAAGGAAGATTAGTCGTATAAGGTATATTAGTGGAAGACTTTTCAATTACGATGTTGTATTCTAAGCGACCTTGCTCACCTAAAAACTTTTTAACAGTCTTACGAAGAATACCTACGTAGTGTTCTTCTAACCATTCGTAAAAAAATAAACTCGGGACTTGAATAGTTAAAACGTTTCCTTCCAAACGAACAGCTTTTACAGGCTCGAACCATGTCTTGAAACTTTGTGCAGGGATATTGTCTTTTATAACCTGAAGACAGCTATTCCAAACACCTGTATACGTTTTTTCCATTCCTAAATTGTTAATAACTTGATAACCAATTAATGATATAAAAAGTGTTTATAACTTTTCCTTACAACGAAGATGATAAAAATTTTTCAGCTAAAAAATTAAAAAGTCAAAAAAAACATAACTGTTTATATAATAAATAGTTAAAGTGATTTTATGGTTGTTTTTAGCAAATTAATACCTGCCAACTTATACTTTTCCACAACCAAAAATTTAGCAAAATTTTAATCAAATTTTGAGTTTGAACCGAAGTTAACTATAAAAATTGTGGAAAACTATAACTATAAAAATTTAGTAGATTTTACCACAAAAAATAAGCCACAAATACTTGTGGCTCAATTATTTTTTTGTTGACAAACAACAACTAACTTACCATAGCATCCGTAGGCATTGCTTTTGCCATTTTTCGACATTCTTCAATAATAGCTTTTGCGTCGTAATAGCAAATAGCCCAAAGTTCAGACTGTTCACCATGCTCTACAATACTGTCTGGAATTCCCAAACGCCTCACTTGTACCTGATAATTATGATCTGTCATAAATTCTATTACAGCTGATCCAATTCCACCAGGTAAACAACCGTCCTCTACAATTATCACCTTACCGAATTTTTGAAATACCTCATGCAATAACTCCTCGTCTAATGGTTTAGCAAACCGTAAATCGTAGTGAGCAGGATGAATCCCTTCTGTATTTAAAACCGATAATGCTTTCGTGGCTTCATTACCTATGTGACCGAAAGTTAGAATAGCAACTTCCTCTCCGTCTACAAGCTTACGTCCCTTACCAATCTTAATTTCTTTAAAAGGTCGTTTCCAATCTACCATTACACCATTACCTCTTGGATACCGAATTACAAAAGGTCCTTTATCTTCCAATTGTGATGTATACATCAGATTACGCAACTCTTCTTCATTCATTGGCGATGACACGATCAAATTCGGAACGCAACGCATATAGGCAATATCGTATGCCCCGTGATGCGTAGGGCCATCGGCACCTACCAAACCTGCGCGATCGAGACAAAATACAACATTCAGCTTCTGCAACGCTACATCATGTATTACCTGATCGTAGGCTCGCTGCATAAACGATGAATAAATATTACAGAAAGGAACTAACCCTTGTGCGGCTATACCGGCACTAAAGGTAACAGCATGTTGTTCTGCTATACCTACATCAAAAGCACGGGTAGGCATTTCCTTCATCATAATATTCATAGACGAACCAGAAGGCATAGCCGGTGTCACACCCATAATTTTTGGATTCACTTCTGCCAATTCCACTAATGTGTATCCAAAAACATCTTGATATTTTGGTGGCTTAGGTTGATCCAACGAAGATTTCTTAATTTCTCCTGTAATTTTATCAAACAAACCAGGGGCGTGCCATTTCGTTTGATCCTTTTCAGCCAATGCATATCCCTTTCCTTTGACCGTAACTGCGTGTAATAATTTTGGTCCCGGAATATGTTTTAGATCTTCTATCGTTTTTACCAACTTGTTGATATCATGCCCATCTACCGGACCAAAATATCTAAAGTTCAGCGATTCGAATAGGTTTGCATTCTTTAATAATGTTCCTTTTATACTTTGTTCCAATTTTTTAGCCCATCCGTATGCATCAGGACCATTTTTTGAAATTTTAGCTAATACCGAAATCAGATCGTCACGAAATCTATTGTAGCTTTTTGACGTCGTGATACTGGTTAAATATTCCTTTAATGCACCCACATTCGGGTCAATTGACATGCAATTATCATTCAGGATAACCAATAAATTTGATTTTTCTATGCCCGCATGATTTAGCGCTTCAAAAGCCATCCCCCCGGTCAAAGCACCATCGCCTATAACAGCGACATGTTGTCTGTCTTTCTCTCCTTTATATTCTGAAGCTACGGCCATACCTAAAGCTGCCGAAATCGACGTCGACGAATGTCCTACACCAAATGAATCATATTCGCTTTCACTACGTTTAGGAAATCCCGAAAGACCCCCTAGTATTCTATTGGTATGAAACATTTCGCGCCGACCTGTTAATATTTTATGCCCATAAGCTTGATGACCTACATCAAATATAATCTGATCATAAGGGGTATTTAAAACATAATGTAACGCGACAGTTAACTCAACCACCCCTAAACTAGCAGCGAAATGTCCTCCGTTAACAGATACGATGTCAATTATATATTGCCTCAGCTCTTTACAAACTTCCTCTAAATCAGATTCCTTAAGTTCTCGTAAATCAGATGGATAGATTATATTCTGTAAGAGTGCTCCTGCCTCTACTTGCATAACTTGAAAAATTTCAAAATAAGATACAAAGTAACAATTAATTCTATAAATAGTAGAACAATATAAACAAATAAATGTTTAGTCAACCCTATTTCCCTATATAATCCGTCTACAGCTAAAAATAATATTTCCGCTATGAAGCAAGTAATTAATTGTATATAAATTTATCTAAGTTTGTAAAAAAAATCAAGTTTAGCAGCGTTTATGGAAGCTATTAGTTACGAAATCAAATTAGCACAGTTCGAAGGTCCTTTTGATTTATTATTGTTCTTTATTGAGCGTGATGAATTGAATATACACGATATTCCTATTTCCAGGATCACAGACGACTTTTTGGATTATATCCAAAAGATGCAATCGTTGAATATTGAACTAGCCAGTGAATTCATTTTTGTAGCTTCTACGTTAATGCGTATTAAAGCCAAAATGCTACTTCCAAGACCGGATCTTGATGAAAATGAAAACGAGATCGACCTGAAAGAACAGCTCGTTCAAAAACTGATTCTCTACAAGCAGTTCAAAGAAGTATGTGAACACCTCAAAGAGGCTGAGAATAGAAGATCAAAGCTACATTTTCGAGGTAATATTACCTATGATTTAAAGAATACGAAACGTCAAATCACGGAAGAAGAACTTTCCTCCTTTGACTTATATAAGTTGATGATGGTTTATGAAAAAATGATGCATCATTTTACACACCGCGTACTTCCTGTGACCCATACCGTCGTCAAATTTCCTTATACTATCGAGCAACAAAAGAAGGCTATTTCACAGTTAATAGAACTGAATAAAAAACTCGACTTCCAAAACATTTTAAAGCATTCCGAAAACAAAGTACATTTTGTCTTTAATTTCCTCGCTATACTTGAGATGCTCCAGCAAAAACTATTGGAAATTGAAGTGGGAATTGGATATAATAATTTTTCAGTGGAGAAAAGAGCAGTTGAATTAAATTAGTGCTTATTCAAATTATCCAAACAGTTTTTGAGGTATGCAAATTGTTCTTCTCTTTGCTTCGTAGGTATATGTCTCAATGCTTGAATACCAGCCATTAATGCTTTATTACTTCTGTTTTCAAAGGTCGCTAAAAGCGATTCAATGATATTGTCTTCTATAAACCCGTCGACAATACCAAGGGCTATGGCTTTCTCCACATCAAAATATTCGGTATGTAGACATAGCTGTAATACCTTTTTTTCGGGCATTACTTTAAGTAAACTTGCCATCACCTGAAACGGAAAAAGACCCAAAGCGACTTCCGGAAGTTTAAACTGTGTCTCTTTTTTACAATAGACATAACTGCAACCAAGAATAATAAGAAAGCCACCCGCAATAACATTTCCCTCTACTATCGCTACCGAAGGCTTTAGAAGACTATCAAATACCTGTCCTAAGGAAACATCCTGATTCGGAATGAACGGATTAGGAGTATCAAGTGTTTCGTTTTCAAATGTATTGAGATCCATTCCTGCACAAAAAACCGGACCTTCAGCTTTAATTATTACCACTTTAATGGCATCATCAGCATTGGCCAATTCAAACGCATGCGCTATTTCGTTGACCATTGTTGGTGTAAACGCATTTCGCTTTTCCGGGCGAGCCAATGTCAAAATAAATCTGAAATCCTGTTTTTCTACTCTTATGAAATTATACTCCATTATTTGATAGCTTCTTGTAACTTTATCCGTTATTTTTTCTGTAACTCCTAACTCCTAACTCCTAACTCCTAACTCCTAACTCCTAACTCCTAACTCCTAACTCCTAACTAAATCTTGAAAACCTGCTAATAATGTTGTTATTTGCGTTGGGTTTCCTCTTCCAAACCTATCTAAAAGCAGTTCCGAAGGTACATTACCTATTAAATCATCCTGTGCAAATGGACATCCCCCGTACCCAAGTATTGCTCCTTCAAATGTCTTACATCCCACTTCATAAGCCGCGTTAACTTTTAAAAGCGCTGATTCAGCCGTACTGTGCAAATGAATACTAAATTCCAATTCCGGAAAATTAACAAATAAAGTTCCTAAAAGTTCTTTTATCATTAAAGGAGATGCCTCAGATGTGGTATCAGCTATTGAAAATCTGCGTATACCTAGGTCCTTAAGTTTTCCAACCCATTCCAACACGATATCCGGATGCCATCGATCTCTATATGGATTACCAAAAGCCATAGAAATATAAATCAATAATTGCTGGGATGCTGTACGGTCTACGATATTTTTGCATGCTGCAACCTTAGCATAGGCTTGCGATATAGACGAATTGGTATTTCGCTGTTGAAACGTTTCAGAAATAGAAAAAGGATATCCCAAATAATCAATTTTATCGAATTGACTCCCTATTTCAGCTCCTCTTTCATTTGCTATAATAGCAATTAGTTTCGTGTAATCATCTTTTTTAATTTTATCAATCAGCAACCCTGTATCTCTCATTTGAGGTACCGCTTTAGGTGAAACAAAACTTCCGCAATCAATATAATCGAAAAGTTTACTTCCAATTAATTGATTAATATATTTAGCTTTCTTTTCTGTAGGAATAAAATGATCTATACCTTGAATTGCATCTCGCGGACAGTCCACCAATTGAATATCCAACTTACTTAACATCCTTTTTTATTTCTCTGGAAATAACCATCTTTTGAATTGCACTTGTACCCTCACCAATTGTACACAACTTTGCATCCCGAAAAAATTTCTCTGCGGGGAAATCCTTTGTAAATCCGTACCCACCGTGGATCTGTACACTTTGATTTGAGACTTCTACAGCAGTCTCAGAAGCAAATAATTTTGCCATTGCACCTTCCTTCGTCACGCTTTTACCCATATCTTTCAGATATCCTGCCTGACGGATGAGTAGTTCAGATGCTTCAACTTTTGTAGCCATATCTGCTAAAGTAAATCCTACATCCTGAAAATCGAATATTTTCTGATTAAACTGTTCACGCTCATTTGCATATCTTAATGCACATTCATAAGCGCCTCGTGCTATTCCTAATGATAGCGCAGCAATAGAAATCCTTCCTCCGTCGAGTAATTTTAGAGCCTGTACAAATCCATTACCCACCTCCCCAATGACCTGACTTTTATGCACTCTACAATTATCAAAAAACAAACTAGCGGTTTCTGATGCCCGCATTCCTAATTTATCAATTTTCTTTCCGGCAGTAAAACCGGGTGTTCCTTTCTCAATGATAAAAGCTGTCACACCATGCTTATCACCCTTTTCTCCCGTACGAACCATAACGACAGCCACGTCACCACTAATCGCATGTGTAATAAAAGTCTTCGATCCATTTATAATAAAATAATCTCCATCCACTACAGCAGTCGTCGTCAATCCACCTGCATCCGATCCCGATCCTGTTTCTGTCAGTCCCCAAGCACCGATCCATTCTGCAGAAGCTAATTTAGGAAGATATTTTTGCTTTTGCTCCTCATTCGAAAATGATAAAATATGATTGGTACACAAAGAATTATGTGCAGCAACAGACAAGCCTATCGAACCACATACCTTAGATATTTCATCTAAAATAGTGATATATTCTTGATAACCTAAACCTGTACCATTGTATTTCTCCGGAACTAAAACACCCATAAAACCATACTCACCCATTTTCTTAAATAGTTCAACAGGAAAATATTGGCTTTCGTCCCATTCCATGATATAAGGTTTAATATGAGTTTGCGCAAATTGACGAGCACTTTCTCGTACTAAAGCCATTTGTTCTGTATTTTTCAATTCGTACATAATGAAATATTGCTTAAGTTTATATAGGGTTAAAATATATATTTACAAATATTATAAAAAACAAATAATATTTTATGATATTTATAAATATATATTCTTTCAACTATTTAAAATTAACATTTTTTTAATATAACTGTATGGACAAACTATTGACATTACTAAAAGAAAAAACAGAAAAACTTCAATTAGGTGGCGGTATATATAAAATACAAAAACATAGAGAAAAAGGAAAATTAACTGCCTGGGAACGGATTATTTACCTTTTGGACGAGAATAAACCATATACCGAAATTGGAATTTTTGCCGGAGATGGAATGTATAAAGAGGATGGGGGATGTCCGAATGGTGGTGTTATAGTTATATTGGGTTATATAAAAAATAAATTATGCGTCATTGTATCAAATGATGCTACCGTAAAGGCTGGAGCATGGTTTCCAATTTCATGCAAAAAGAATCTCAGAGCGCAAGAAATTGCTATGGAAAATCGTCTTCCAATTATCTATCTGGTCGATTCTGCCGGTGTATATTTACCCATGCAAGATGAAATCTTCCCGGATAAAGAACATTTTGGTCGCATATTCAGGAACAACGCTAAAATTTCGGCAATGGGAATCCCACAAATTTCAGCAATAATGGGATCCTGTGTAGCTGGAGGAGCCTACCTACCGATAATGTCCGATTACGCGATGATAGTGGAGGGGACAGGATCTGTTTTTCTAGCTGGATCATATCTTGTACGATCATCAATAGGTGAAATTATTGATAATGAAACTTTAGGAGGAGCTAGTACACATTCCGAAATATCGGGTGTTACAGATAACAAATACCCAAATGATGAAAGTTGTTTGGATGCCATTCGGCACATTATCGATAAATTTGGAAATAATCCCTACGCTGGTTTTTCACGTATCGAACCTAAAGCCCCTGCCTTTCCTTTTCAACATATTTATCAACAATTACCAGAAGATCGGCTCAAACCTTATAATATGATTGATATACTGGATGCGATCGTAGATAAAGATTCATTAGAAGAATATAAAAAAGATTACGGCAAAACGATTATATGTGCATTAGCCCGTGTAGACGGCTGGGCAGTCGGAATTGTAGCAAATCAGCGGGAAATTGTAAAAGCAAAAAAGACAGGCAACGCAACAGAAATGCAGATGGGAGGAGTCATCTATTCAGATTCTGCAAATAAAGCTGCTCGATTTATTATGAACTGTAATCAGCAGAAAATTCCATTGGTATTTTTTCAGGATGTAACGGGCTTTATGGTCGGAAGCCGTTCGGAACACAATGGAATAATTAAAGACGGAGCGAAAATGGTAAATGCAATGGCCAATTCAGTAGTACCAAAATTCACGTTTATAGTTGGAAATAGTTATGGTGCAGGTAATTATGCTATGTGCGGAAAAGCATTTGATCCAAGATTAATCTATGCCTGGCCCACAGCACAAATGGCGGTTATGAGTGGCGCATCAGCAGGAAAAACTTTACTTCAAATACAGGAGGCAACTTTAAAATCTAAAGGTGTGGAACTTACAGAACAGGATAAAAATAAATTACTAAACGATATTGAAACCAAATACAATGAACAACTGAGTCCCTATTATGCAGCTGCCCGCTTATGGGTAGATGGTGTTATTGATCCTAAAGATACCCGTAAAATTATATCCATGGGTATTGAAGCAGCTAATTATAATCCTGTTGCAGAAAGGTATAATGTAGGTGTAATACAGACATAATTGTTATTTGTTACGCCTATCCGACTTCACTACTTTACATTCAATATCAAAATACATTAAAATGTTTAATATTATCTTTATTCAATGGTGATTCTATTACCTTCGTACCAAACTGATTATATATTCTTAAGTTAAAAATCACATCATCTTTTACTAAGTTATTCAACTCTGGATGTGTACTGACGACCTGATCTAGAATTTTTGGAAAAGAAGTTTTTAAAATATCATTCGTTATGGTTGAATCTGTAGCATTTAAAATAAAGTCGATATTAGCTTCCTTTTTATTGATGTAATATGCTTTAGATAGCTTCACCAGGGGATTATTAATCTCTGAGTTATTAAATTCCTCAACAAAAGCGAAAATTTTTCCTTCTTTAGATTTACAGGCTACTAAAACTAATGCAAGGAATAAAAAGAATACTAATTTTTTCATGATTTTATATTTTTTTTAAATTACGAATTTTTACTTCTAAAAGCATTCCAGCCCTGGGCTGTAATCGGGTGTACATGTCCTGATTTTGAAATCATTTCACATCCGGCATGCTCCTCCGTGATATAACCAATAATAGAAATATCAAGTTGATTTTTAATCTTATCGTATTGATCCTGTGGAACAGTAAACAGCAACTCATAATCTTCACCACCACTCAATGCACACACGGTCGGATCTAAGCCAAATTCACGAGCAGTCTCGTAGGTCATTGGATCTAACGGTATTTTCTCTTCATAAAGCTTACACCCCACTTTAGAAGCGTTACAGATATGTAATATTTCAGATGCTAAACCGTCAGAAACGTCAATCATCGCATTAGGCTGTATACTATATGCCTCAAATAATTGAACAACATCTTTTCTGGCTTCTGGTTTCAATTGCCTTTCAATGATATAATCTTTACCTTCTAAATCCGGTTGAATTTCAGGATTTTCAAGAAAAATATTCTTTTCGCGTTCCAATAATTGTAGTCCTACATAAGCCCCACCTAAGTCTCCCGAAACACATAGTAAATCACCTTCCTTCGCACCCGAGCGATAAGCAATTTTATCCGTATCTGCATACCCGATACTTGTTACCGAAATCACAAGGCCTTGTGCCGAAGCCGAGGTGTCACCACCTACTAAATCGACATTGTATTTTTTACAGGCAATCAATGCACCTTCATATATTTCTTCAACAGCCTCTAAGGGGAACTTGGAAGAAAGACCTATTGAAAAAGTAATCTGCGAAGCCAAGCCATTCATCGCATAAATATCACTTAAATTAACCTGAACAGCTTTATAACCCAAATGTTTGAGTGGAACGTAGCGCAAATCAAAATGTATACCTTCCAACAATAAATCCGTAGAAATTAAGGTCTTCTTGTTGCTAAAATCCAATACAGCAGCGTCATCACCTATTCCTTTTACGGTTGAAGATTCCGTAATTTCCACAGCTTCTGTCAAATATTTTATTAGACCAAATTCGCCTAACTCATTAATATCTGTCCTATCTTTATTATCAAACATTATCTAATTCAAAAGTATTAAGTTAAAAAAATAAAAGTCAAAGATTAAAAGTAAAAAAGATCTAATGTCTAAATACTAATATCTGACATAAAGCTACAATCCCAATTGCGCCGAAATATCCAGCATACGTTCAATGGGTTTCTGAGCCCTAAGAATAACATCTTCTGCTAAGTTAATTTCAGGTTGCTCGTAATACAAACAGTTATATAATTTTTCCAATGTATTTAACTTCATATACGGACAATCATTGCATGCGCATAGGTTATTGGGAGGCGCTGGAATAAACGTTTTAGTTGGACTGGCCTTTTGCATCTGATGTAAAATTCCCGATTCCGTTGCCACAATATATGTTTGACTGGGATCTTCAATTGTAAATTTCAACATTCCGGAAGTAGATCCAATATAATCCGCTTTAGCCAAAATATGATCTTCACATTCTGGATGTGCAATAAATTTTGCTTCGGGATAAGCTTCTCGCAAAGCATCTATCTTGTCTTGAGAAAAAATCTCATGTACCATACAAGCTCCATTCCACAATACGAGGTCGCGTCCGGTTTTCTTTTTGACATAAGCGCCTAAATTCCGATCCGGCCCGAAAATAATTTTTTGATCTATAGGTAGACTTTCTACAATTTGTACTGCATTACTCGAAGTACACACTATATCTGATAAAGCCTTTAGTTCTGCCGTACAATTTACATAGGTGATGACCAAATGGTCAGGATATTGTTCCTTAAACTTAGCAAACAGGTGTGGTGGACAACTATCTGATAAAGAGCATCCTGCTTTCAAATCTGGTAATAAAACCTTTTTTGTCGGAGAAAGAATTTTAGCCGTTTCTGCCATAAAATGTACACCGGCAAAAACAATTACATCAGCATCCGTTTTAGCGGCCTGTTGTGAGAGACCTAAGCTATCCCCGATATAATCTGCTATATCCTGAATTTCAGATTCCTGATAGTAATGAGCTAAAATAACAGCATTCTTTTCTTTCTTCAGTTTGGCGATTTCAGAAACCAGATCAATCGTTGGGTCTACATCCAAATCTATAAATCCTTTTGCTTCTAAATCTCTTTCAAAAGTCGTATTCATTATCTCTTCTCTAAATTGTCGTTAATTATTTTGATTAATCAACTTCACAAAAGTAAACAAAGAAATTCAAACGAAATCCACATTCCTTTTTTTCAATAAATAATAATTCTTTTTATAAAGAAGAATCTTATTGTTTATTAGCATGTGGAAAATGGGGAGAATTTAGATCATATTTATTTTTTTATATAGATAACTTGTTTTTATTAACATGTTATTCACATTTTCAATTCTATTTAGTACTGATTATCAATTATGTAATATTTATGCTTTTTTATTTTCCATATTTTTATGTGAAGTTTTTGAAGTTTTAAATTTGTTAATATTATCTTTAAGTTGAGGTAATAGTTACTTAATATATGTGTGAAGTTTGTGTGAATTGTGGACTAATAAATAGTTTTCAAATTTAATTCACTATTTGTCTACACGTTTTCCACATATTTTGTTAATTTGTTGTCTTATACAATAATGGATATATATAAGAAACGGTATGTCTTTCAGAAAGGTTGATTTTTTAATAGTTGGTTCAGGTATAGCTGGTTTAAGTTTTGCGTTGAAAGCCGCTAAGTTGGGAAAAGTGTTGATTGTCACCAAGGCTAGTGAAGATGAATCTAACACAAAATATGCACAAGGTGGAGTAGCAGTAGTTATAGATCAGACAGATAGCTTTGAAAAGCATATTCAGGATACGCATACTGCAGGTGATGGATTATGTAATCCACAAGTTGTGGAAAATGTTATTAAAGAAGGGCCGGCACGAATAGAGGAGCTTATCGCTTATGGAACTTCTTTTGATAAGGAGGCTTCCGGTGAGTATGATTTAGCCAAAGAAGGTGGGCATTCTGAACATCGTATTTTACATTATAAGGATATCACTGGATATGAAATAGAACGTGCGCTGTTAAGTCAGGTGCATGAGAATGAGAATATAGAAATACTTACCCATTATTTTGCGGTAGATTTGATTACGCAGCACCATCTTGGGGAACACGTGGATAAAAAGTCCGAAGATATTAATTGCTATGGTATATATGCTTTTAATACCAGATCGAATCGTGTTGAAAAGTTTCTTGCAAAGATAACATTAATGGCAACAGGAGGTGCCGGACATGTATACGCAAGTACGACTAATCCTACAATTGCCACAGGCGATGGAATAGCTATGGTGTACAGGGCTAAGGGCAAGGTTAGAAATATGGAGTTTATCCAGTTTCATCCTACTTCGTTATATAATCCAAGCGAGTATCCTGCTTTCCTTATTTCTGAAGCAGTGAGAGGTTTCGGCGGTATTTTAAGAAGGACGAATGGAGATTCTTTTATGGAAGAATACGATGAGCGAGGTTCGTTAGCACCACGGGATATTGTAGCACGAGCTATCGATTCGGAAATGAAAAAATCGGGATTAGATTATGTGTATTTGGATATTACTCATCGAAGCAAATCCGATTTACTTTCTCATTTTCCCAATATTTATGAGAAATGTCTTTCTATAGGGTTAGATATGACTACTGATTTTATACCAGTTACGCCAGCGGCGCATTACTTATGTGGCGGGATATTGGTTGATGAATTTGGTGCTACATCAATTCAGAATCTGTACGCCTGTGGAGAGTGCTCTTCTACGGGATTGCACGGCTCCAATCGCTTGGCTTCTAATTCATTACTAGAAGCAGCGGTGTATGCACATCGGATTTTTTTAGATGCAAGTGCTCGATTTTCGACCTTAGATTTTCAAGATAATGTTCCCGATTGGGATGATTCGAATACGCGGCTTTCGAATGAAGATATATTGGTGACACATAATCTACGTGAAACACAAAAATTTATGAGTGATTATGTAGGAATAGTACGATCTGATTTTCGTTTAGAACGTGCGATGAGTAGATTAGGGCTTTTGCATGAGGAAACGGAATCTTTTTATAAGAAGACAAAGCTTTCTGTTAAACTTTGTGAGCTGAGAAATGTTATTCAGGTAGCATATTTAGTTGTTAAATCTGCTATGAAGAGGAAAGAAAGTAGGGGATTACATTACACGACAGACTATCCGGATCATGCAGATGTGTTAGAAGATACTATTTTATAAGATATGGCGATTATATTACCGGTTAAGGAACATTTTCCATTCATTGGAGAGAACAGCTTTATAGCTCCTAATTGTACCATTGTTGGAGACGTAACTATTGGTCAGCATTGTTCTGTTTGGTTTAACGCTGTAGTTAGGGGAGATGTTAACTATATTAAAATAGGTGACTATTCTAATATTCAGGATAACGTGACTATTCATGGTACTTATGAACGGAATGGAACAGATATTGGTAACTATGTTAATATAGGCCACAATGCTATCATTCACGGTTGTACGATCCATGATTATACCTTAATAGGAATGGGAGCTATTGTAATGGATAGAACTATTATTGAATCAAATGTAATTATAGCTGCGGGGTCTGTTGTGTTAGAAGACGTAATATGTGAATCGGGCTATCTATATGCAGGAGTTCCTGCTAAGAAAATTAAGCCGTTAACGGATGATCAGCTTAATTTGTTAAAGAAGCTACCACATAATTACGTATTATATAGCTCTTGGTTTTCTGATTAAAACTGTATTACTATTCGAATTTTACTGTAATCTTTTCATTTTGTTCCCAGTTTGCACGAATGGTAAAAGTTTTGTTCAGGTACCAAATGGGTTCTGCTTGCTCTAATGTATACACATTGGCACCATCCCATCTATTATTTTTGTTGATATCCTGTATGATTCTGATAGAGTATTTTCCTCCCGGAAATTTAGTATACGTTAAGGTCGATTGATTTTTGATAATTCGTTTATTAAATACTTTTGTTTTTGATTCATCTATTAGCTCAACGATATAGTTGGAAGACGTATCCAAACCACTTATTTGAAAGGTAATATCTCCATAATTATCGGATTCATCAAGTGTAAATTTTGTTTTAACCTCTTTATTGAAATCATCAAAAGGACCTAACATAGCCTTTTCCTCTAATACCAATTCGTAATTTTTATTCGCTCTCCAATTGAATCTGATGTGGTATAAATTACTATTTAAGCTATCTTGTTGTAATTGGAAATTTCTTCTGGACACCGAATCTTCTAACAGTTGTATTTTGTTTTTATCTACAGAAGCTATGGGATATTTACTTGTGAGAGTAATATGGGTTATTTTATCTACTTTATTTGATATGTTTAACAAAGGTGTAATGAATCGTTCGTATTTATCATTTTTTCCTCTACGAATTAGAATGGTATCAATAATAATGTTATTATCAGATAGTTGTAGTTTTACCGAATCGAAATCCAGTTTTTCTAAATAGATAAATGCGGAATCGTTATAATTTGAGTAATTGACAATTTTTTTATTATCATATATATTAGGATCAATTATTTTAAGGTCGGGATCATTTAATTGTTGGTTGAAAGTTAGTAGTATTCGTCCGTCTTTTTCTATTTTCTTTTCTAGTGTTCGGTGTGATTTCGGTTTTCCTTTTGAATATTCTAAGTGGATATCCGAAATATCGGTTGTCAATACGATGCTGTCTTTTAGAAATCCGATTGCTTCATCAGGACTGTTATATATTCTATCATTATTCTGTTCCTGTAGTGCATAAATGCGATAGGTATCTTCTCTCAGATTTCTGAAGGTAAAGTTTCCGTTGGTATCTACATTAGTATATATTGAAGCTTTCTTCTTACCGAAGATTGAATCTTGTCGAGTAGGAATTAGAAGGACGCGAACATCTTTATCTATTTTTTCATTAAATACCTTTGTATATGCATTTCTAACTGATCCGGATATGGTTAGGGAATCTAATTCAGGTCCGGTAGCGAATACATAGGTGTAGTTGATAATTGGATTACCCTCATTATAATCTACTAGCCCTTTCCCAAAGTTGATAGTATAGGTAGTATTATTCTCAAGTGTATCAGGTAGTTTAATGTGAAGATTTCTTTTACGAATCTTATATTCAGGCTGTTTGTCTAAATCCGGCGAGATACTGAATTCTTTGAATTGGTTATTGATTTTTATAAATTCATTGAATGTGAGTATAATTTCTGATGCCTTAAAATTTGTAGTAAGGTTTGTGGGAGACTCATGTAAGAGTTTTGGGGGTAAAGAATCTTTTGGTCCACCAGTAGGTCGTTGCATGTTGGCACAACGGAAAAGTGTAAGTGATATAAGAAAGAGAAAGCTTAAAACAGCTAGTTTTTGAAATTTACTACTTTTTAAGCTCTTTGAGCTATTTTTATATATTTCGGACATCTGTTTCATTTTTTTAAAAATACTGCCGTATATAGCTTAATATTAATTCTTTTATTTTTGTAGTTAATATACTGATTTAAAGTTTGTTAGCTCATGTGTACCATTAAAACACTGATATCAGATGGAGAAACACCGGATATTCTGGACGCTTGGCCTAAAGTTCTCGGTTTTACTTTGAATAACTTTTCACGTGCTTCGATAGATAACGAGGTTAGAGAAGAATAGTCGAAATCCGGATTGATTTCTTTATCTTCCATCTTTTTCATCTTATTTACGATTTCCATTTCTTTTTCAAAATAGCTGTCGTATTTTACTTTAATTTCAGCCTGCTCAATGGTTTCTTCATTAAATGTACTGAGAAATGTATTGAAGTCGGAATCCGCTTCAGCAATATCGAGAATTCCTACTTGAGGTCGTGTTAATATATTAAATAGACGCGACTTTTGTGTTAAGGTACTTGATCCTAGTTTTTCAAGCATAGGATTCATACGATCTGTACTAACGCTATTTAGTTTCATATAGTCTACAATAGCGTCTGAATTATTAATTTTTGCTTGTACAGTTTGTAGTCTTTCGTCAGATACCAGACCTAATTTGTGTGCCAGAGGGGTGAGCCTGATATCTGCATTGTCTTGCCTAAGCAACAAACGATGTTCGGCTCTGGAGGTAAACATACGATAAGGTTCTTCTGTACCTTTAGTAACTAAGTCGTCGATAAGCACACCTATATAAGATTCAGATCTTTTTAAAATGAGTTCATGTAAATCATTTACTCGCTGATGTGCATTTACCCCAGCGACGAAACCTTGAGCTGCTGCTTCTTCATAACCTGTAGTTCCGTTAATTTGCCCGGCGAAAAATAATTTTTTTACGCGTTGTGTTTCCAGTGTAAGGTCAAGTTGCATAGGAGGGAAGTAGTCATATTCAATGGCATATCCCGGTCTATACATTTTAGCTTGTTCGAATCCTGGAATGAGTTGCAATGCTTTTAGCTGTACATCTTCAGGTAGGGAAGTCGAAAATCCATTTACATATATTTCTACAGTTTTGAATCCTTCCGGCTCTACAAATATTTGATGTCGTTCACGTTCGGCAAAGCGATTTATTTTATCTTCTATAGACGGACAATAACGAGGGCCGAGACCTTTAATTCGTCCGGTAAACATAGGAGATTTTTCAAAGCCTGTCTTTAATACTTCATGTACTTTATCATTGGTATAGGTAATCCAGCAGCAGCGTTGTTCGGTTGGCATTTCTACATTTGTATAGGAAAATCTACCTTTTTTTTCATCTCCCCACTGTTCTTCCATGAGCGAGTAATTCAGACTCCGACCATCTATTCGTGGTGGGGTACCAGTTTTCATGCGACCGGACTCAAAGCCAAGAGATACTAATTGTTCTGTAAGTCCTGTAGCTGATTTTTCACCTGTTCTGCCTCCGCCGAATTTTTTTTCGCCGATATGGATTATACCATTTAGAAAAGTTCCATTAGTAAGAACTACAGAGTCCGATTCTATACGGATACCCATTGAAGTAATTACACCTTTGGCCTGACCATTTTCTACGATTACTTCTTTGACGGTATCCTGCCACATATCTAAATTAGGCAAGGACTCTAACTGTAATCTCCATTCTTCCGCAAAACGCATTCTGTCATTTTGTGTTCGAGGACTCCACATAGCAGGTCCTTTAGATTTATTTAGCATCCGGAATTGAATGGTAGACTTGTCGGCAATAATACCGGTGTATCCTCCCATTGCATCTACTTCGCGCACGATTTGACCTTTGGCAACTCCGCCAATAGCTGGATTGCAGCTCATTTGTGCAATGACACCCATGTTCATCGTTATTAACAAGGTGGACGAACCTAAATTTGCGGCAGCAGCAGCAGCTTCACAACCGGCGTGCCCAGCTCCCACAACAATAACATTATATTTTTTAAACATATTTCAATTCTGTGGTTTCACGTGAAACATATCGATATGTTTCACGTGAAACTTTATATATATTCTGCTAATTCCAACCAACGCTCTGATTTTTTATCGAGTGATGATTTTAGATTTTCAATTTCGGAGGCGATGTCAGCTAACTTAATATGATCCGTTATTTCAGACAATAAATTAGTTTTGTCAACTATACTATTTTCCAGTTTAGTGATTTCCAGTTCTAAATTTTCGTACTCTTTGATCTCCTTGTAACTCAATTTCTTTTTTGATGTGTTTTCAACAGGAGGGAGGATCGTTGCCGTGTTCTTGTTTTTGCTAAGTGCCTTTTCTTCTTTTATTTTTTGTTCTTGCTCCAATTTGAAATCGGCATAATTACCATTATAAATAGTGATAGTTCCTTCTCCATCGAAAATAAAAAGTTGTTCGGTTAATTTATCTATTAGATACCTGTCGTGTGATACTAAAACAAGTACTCCGGGAAAATTAAGTAAAAACTCTTCCAGTACATTTAATGTGTCTATGTCTAAATCATTAGAAGGCTCATCCAAAATTAAAAAATTAGGATTAGCCATTAAAACCCGCATAAGATGAAGCCGTTTCTTTTCCCCTCCACTTAGTTTGCTTACCATTCCAAACTGCTTTTCGGGAGGGAAGAGAAATAACGTCAATAACTGGGACGCTGTAAGTGTATCTCCGTTTGCCATTTGGATATATTCGGCGATGTTCTTTACTACATCCAATACACGTTCACCTTCATTAAATTGAAGACCACTTTGTTTGTAGTATCCAAACTTTGTTGTTTCTCCAATTTCAATCTTACCATGATCTGGTAGGATCTCATTCGTAATAAGATTTAAAAATGTACTTTTACCAGAGCCATTTTTACCAGCCAATCCAATACGATCCCCTTTTTTGAAGATATAGCTAAAGCTAGATATAACGTCTTTGTTGTTATAGGATTTATTTATATTTTCAATTTCAAGAATCTTTGATCCTTGACGGGATACCTTAACACTCAATTGTACTTTATCGTTTTGACGGGGCCCTTTAGATTTGTCTTCTAAATCATAAAAAGCTTCAATCCGTGCCTTGGATTTCGTTCCTCGAGCTTGAGGTTGTCTTCGCATCCACTCTAATTCTTTTCGTAATAGATTCCGGGCTTTTTCTGCAGAAAGCACATCATTGTATTCTCGATCAGATTTCTTTTCTAAATAATAGGCGTAATTACCTTTGTAAATGAAAAGTTGCCCTTTATCTAATTCGCGGATTTCGGAAGAGATATTGTCCAGAAAATACCTGTCATGTGAAACTGTTAGTACAGTTTTGTTGCCAGTAGTTAGCAACTTCTCCAGCCATTCAATGGTCTCTATATCCAAATGATTGGTTGGCTCATCTAAAATGTATACATCCGGCTCGTCAATTAATAGCTTAGCCAATGAAAGACGTTTTTTCTGCCCACCAGAAAGATTATCTATTCGTTGATCAAAATTGGAAATCTGTAATCTGTTAAGAATAGTCTTGATATTATGTTCGTATTCCCAGGCGTTTAAGGCCGTTAGTTTATCGGTAATATCAGCTAATTTGTTATTGTCAATGATCTGACTGTCAATTAGTTGTTCATATTCTTTTATTAGCTGTTGCTGTTCGTTATCTGCACTATATATAAAATCATTGATTGTATTTAATCCGGTGAAATCAGGTTCCTGAGGTAGATAACCTATGCGAATTCCTTTTTCTTTCACCACTTTACCTTGATTCGGCGGAAATACTTCAGCAAGTATTTTTAAAAGGGTGGATTTTCCTGTGCCATTAATCCCTACCAAAGCGACCCTCTCACCTCGCTGTAGTGCGAAATGTAAATCTTTAAAGAGCCATTTGTCGTTGAAAGAATGACTTACCTGTTCTGTACCTAATATACTCACGCTATTTTTTTTATTTCTTCTGTTTTGTAAATGTAAACCCCTTTGCTCGAAAAAGTAGCGATATGTACCATTGCCGAAGCTACCTTGGCCGAATCTATGCTCTGTAAACTTTTGAATCTACCGATCAATAGCATATCCATTAAACTACTGAATATGCTTGCAATTTTTTCAAAAAATCTACTTTCACTTCTATTTCCCTTAAGCAGGGAAGGACGAAAAATATTTGTGCTTTCGATCGCTTCTGCAATCAAATCTCTTTCTGTCTCTCCCTTTAATCGTAAATAGAAGTTTTTAGAATCAGGATTTGCTAACATACTGGAAACTATTGCAACGAATTGGCAGCCGTTCTTCTTAAGAATAGCTGCAACTTTAATGGGATAGCCGTGGTCTATTTGATAATATGCCGCATTGTCTGGTGTCTTGTTTTTTGTACTTCCCAAACAGGAGAACAAATGATCGACTTCTATAGATGTGATTTTTTCTCCTATAGTTTCAAAATCTGCTATAATTTGTACCAGCTTAGGATTATCCCGATCTATTCCTTTTCTGGATACAGCATATACGGTATTATATTTATCATTTTTCAATAATAAATCGAGAAGTTGGCTCCCAACTAATCCATTGGCACCCAATACTAATGCGTTATACTTTTTCGTAGACATACTTACCCAAGTACAAAAGTAATGAAATATTCTTTTTTAGAGGGGAAAATAACAGGAGAGGTAATGTTTTTACAAATGTCTGTTAATTGAGCCGGAAGTCAGCTATTAAATGAAAACGTGGAATATCAACATGAATAATAGCCGCATCGACTTCGCGGACCATTGTATAAAACCCTTCCATGTAGCCAATATCGCTTTTCAAATTGCAACCGGAAACATATTGATGTAGTTCTCCTGGAGCCAACGTAGGCTGTTCGCCTACCACACCTTCACCGTCAACCTTTTTATGTTCGCCAATAGAGTCGAAAATTTCCCAATGCCTGCTGATCAGCTGAGCGGTATGATCACTGGTGTTTTCGATCGTAATCCGATAGGCAAACATAAAATGCATATTAGTAGGATTAGAATATTCCGGCTGATAGATACATTCTACGGAGACTTTTATTCCAAATGTTGATTGCGTAATCATATTTGGATCAAACTTAGATAAATTTGTTTTTATATACAAAATATAGTCGCGGTGAATATGATAACATCTTTGCAGATTCGCAAATCTGCAAAGATGTATCTACACTTTACTTGCTTCGCGCACTTTTGGTACGATTTTATTCCCATATAATTCAATCGCTTTCATCATCTCTTTATGAGATGGACTGCCCACATCCATGTGTGCCGAAAAACGGGTCAAACCAAAGGCTTCTTTCACGCGGAGGATTTTCTCTATAGCCTCATTCGCATCTCCTATAATCAAATGACCGTGTGGAGATCTGCCGAAATCAAATTGAGAACGTTGATAGGGAGGCCAACCTCTTGATGCTCCTATTCTATTCATCTGAGCAGAATAGACCGGATAATATTGATCGGCTATAGCTTGGCTACTCTCTCCGAAAAAAGCGTGCATGTGAACACCAACCTGAAATTTGGATATATCATGACCGTTATCAGCGTATGCCTGTTCGTACAATTCAAAGAGCGGTTTAAATTGCTCCCAAGCTCCACCTATAATGGCAAACATAACCGGTAGACCTAGTTTTCCAGCTCGGATAACAGACGAAGTAGTTCCCCCAACAGCCACCCAAATCGGCAAATGATTGTCCACAGCACGGGGCAATACGTCCTGATTAATCAACGATTTACGGAATTTTCCCGTCCAGTTAATCGGGTTCTGATTATTTATTTTTAGGAGTAGGTCTAATTTTTCTTCAAAAAGTTCACTATAATCTTTCAGGTCATATCCGAACAGAGGAAATGATTCAATAAAGGAGCCTCGGCCTGCCATCAATTCAGCTCGGCCATTTGAAAGTAAATCTACGGTTGCAAAATCTTGGTATAGTTTTACCGGATCTGTAGAACTCAATACAGACACCGCACTTCCTAGTTTAATGTTTTTGGTAACAGTTGAAGCCGCTGCCAAAATAATTTCAGGGGAAGCAACAGCGTAGTCTGGTCTGTGGTGTTCTCCCATTCCGAAAAAATCTAAACCAACTTCATCCATTAACTTAATTTCTTCAATAATTTCTTGAAGACGTTGTTGAGTGGATTGGATTTCTCCTGTTTTGGGATCTATTTGAAGATCGCCAAACATACCTATTCCTAATTCTAGCATAATTTTTCCTCCTTTATAAAACAAAGGTACGTCCGGGATTGCGAATAATTCTTGAACTAGATTAAGAATTTGAGAATTGTAACTTTTTTGCTTTTGTTGGAATATAACAAGGGTTTGTTTTCCGAATTAACTAGGGTATAATCTAGATATAACAGGGGTATTACAGGGGGTTAATAGGGGTATAACCATAATATACCTTTACTATTACTATTTAAAAGTGAATTAATTGGATCGTAAAGTGCGAAATTATAGCTAATTTTAACAGATAACTAATCCAATAAGAATTATGGCAATACAAAAAGATGGACCAAATGGTGCTTTTGTCGGAAAAGTAGGCAGTGTGTTTGGGTACATATTGAACGGACAGAATATTATTCGATCACCACGAAAGCATCGAACAAGGGAACCAAGCGAAGCTGAGTTATTGAATAGGGAAAAGATGAAAGTCATGGCAAATTTTTTGGGTCCAATTTACCCCGTATTACGTTACGGTTATAAAGAGATCGCACCTAAAGGATCCCGTGTAGGAGCAGTACAATTAGCCCAATCGCATGTGCGCAAAGATTGTATGGAGTTAAACGAGCAACAGAAGCCGTTTGTTAACCCAGAAAAGGTTTTGGTCTTTAGGGGTAGCTTAGAGCCTCCCAGGGAATGTGAAGTGCAACAGGAGGGGAACAGTCTGCATTTTCGTTGGCAGGTGAATCCAGCTTATCAAAGTTCCTTTTATAAATTGAACGTACTTATTTATGAAGTTGATGGTGTTGAGGCTGATCTGAAGATTGCAGTGACCGAAGTAAATGCGGGTCAATGCATTATAGAATCTAAGCTGTTGGCGATTAGCCAAAATCCGGTACATGTGTACGTAGGCATTGTTAACACATTTAAGGAAGTTTTATCTGATTCAGTTTATCTAGGAGTTGTGGGATAATTATCCGTGTATGTATTCCTTGTTTCCATACGATTGAATAAGCTGACCCTCAAAGTCCAGCCACTCTTTCCACCGCTTATCCACATCTACGTCAACCGTATATTTGCGCGCAAAGTTTAAAAAGGTGGTATAGTGATTGGCTTCTGATACCATAAGATCATAATAGAATTTAGCCAGGCTCTCGTCTTTTATATTTTGGGTCAGCACACGGAAACGCTCGCAGCTTCGGGCTTCAATCATTGCGGCAAATAGTAGTCTATCGATAAAGGCCTGATTGCGCGAGCCATCTTTCTTAGAAAATTTCATCAATTGGCCGACATAATCATCCTTACGTTCGCGACCTAATGTATATCCTTTTTCTTTGATAATGTCGATCACCATCTTAAAATGTTCCATTTCCTCGATAGCGATAGCAGTCAGTTCATGTACCAAATCCTCGTATTCTGAATTTTGAGTAATCAATGAAATGGCATTAGATGCTGCTTTTTGTTCACACCAGGCATGATCGGTCAAGATTTCTTCCAAATTTGATTCTGCAATATTTGCCCAACGCGGATCTGTTAATAGTTTTAAACCAAGCATAGTCATTCGATTTCTGAATCCAAACTTAGATAAAGATATGTTATACGCAAAATAAAATAGTTAATTTCGGAAGATGAGAAAAATCTTATTCATAGGACTTGTTTGGCCAGAGCCAACGTCATCTGCTGCGGGGTGGAGGATGTTACAACTGATTAAATTGTTCTTGGATTCCTATGAAGTACATTTTGCTTCTGCTGCAGGAAAATCAGATTATGCACATAATTTAATAGAATTAGGTGTTCACGAACATGTTATTCGGTTAAATCACAGCTCGTTTGATGAGTTCATTAGTCGACTTCAACCGGATGTGGTATTATTCGATCGTTTCATGGCCGAAGAACAGTATGGCTGGCGTGTTGCAGAATATTGTCCTAAGGCACTACGTATATTAGATACAGAAGATTTACATTTTTTACGACTGGCCAGACAGGAAGTGTACAAAAAGGGACAACCTCTTAATATAAAATCAGACACCGCAAAAAGGGAAATAGCTTCTATTCTACGTTCCGATATTTCACTTATCATATCAGAAAATGAAATGGACCTTTTAGAGAGTGAATTTAATATACCGTCAAACATTTTGTACTATTTGCCTTTTCAGGAAGATGAAATTTTAGCGGATAAGGTCGAGAAGTGGTTGAGTTTTGAAGAACGTCGACACTTTGTGTTTATTGGTAATTTTATTCATGAACCGAATTGGCGAACTGTTGAGATTTTGAAAAGGATAATTTGGCCTGCATTGAGAAAGAGGATTCCTTCTGCTGAATTACATATTTATGGAGCTTATGCTTCACAGAAAGTGTTCCAGTTGCATAAACCCGAGGAAGGATTTTATATAAAAGGAAGAGCTGAAGATGCACGGCGGGAATTAGAACGATACCGGGTACTGTTGGCTCCTATTCCTTTTGGGGCAGGGGCAAAGGGTAAATTTGTGGATAGTATGCAAGCGGGAACACCTACTGTGAGTTCTTCTGTAGGTGCCGAATCCATGTCGGTAGAAGGCGAATGGAATGGTTTTATATGCAATGAATATTCCGAGTTTGTGGAAAAGGCAGTTGAGCTATATCATAATAAAGAGCTTTGGAGTAATAGCCAATGTAAGGGGGTGCAAATTCTGAATGATCGCTATGCTAACCCAACTTATGGTACTGTACTTTTATCCCTGTGTGCAGTTAAAATAAGCCGTTTGATGGAGGATAGAGATGAAAACTTTATGGGGCAGATTCTACTTCATCATCAACATCAGGCCATAAAATATATGGCGCTTTGGATAGCAGAAAAAAACAAGAAGACGGAACTTTAGCTGTGTGTTCTAGTCGTTGATTAAATTTTGGGTAAGTTGTGTTAATCGTAAATTAATCCTTCTTCTAAATTATTATTCGACGATGTTTAGCTTAAATTCTAGCATGATATTTATTATCTTTATCATCGTAAGTTTAATCATCAAAGAGACATACAGTTGTTGTAAGGCAGCTTTACAGAAAGAAGACTTCATCAACTATCTAAAATCAAACTAAATGAAAACAATCAAAGGACCAGGTATTTTTTTAGCACAATTTATAGGAGATAAAGCTCCTTTCAATTCATTGGATAGTATTTGTAAATGGGCCGCCGATTTGGGCTTTAAGGGAATTCAAATACCTACATTGGATAAGCGGTTTATTGATCTGCAGCTTGCCGCAGAGAGTAAGACCTATGCCGACGAACTAAAGGGTAAAATAGCTTCTTATGGTTTGGATATTACGGAATTATCTACGCATTTGCAGGGGCAATTGGTCGCTGTTCATCCGGCATATAACGAATTATTTGATTCTTTTGCTGTGCCTGAAGTGAAAAATAATCCAAAAGCGAGAACGGAATGGGCTATTCAGCAGCTAAAATATGCTGCTCAGGCATCACAGAATTTGGGATTGAACGCACATGCAACATTTAGTGGTTCGTTGTTGTGGCAATATTTTCATCCCTGGCCACAACGTCCACAAGGATTAGTAGATGAAGCTTTTACGGAATTGGCGAAAAGATGGACACCTATTTTAGATGTATTTGACGAATGTGGAGTAGATGTGTGTTATGAAATACACCCGGGAGAAGATTTATTCGATGGAGTTACCTATGAAATGTTTTTAGATAAAGTGAATCAACATCCTCGGGCATGTCTATTATATGATCCATCACACTTTGTATTGCAGCAATTAGATTATATTCAATACATCGATTTTTACCATGAACGAATTAAGGCTTTCCATGTGAAAGATGCAGAATTTAATCCGACGGGAAGACAAGGGACTTTTGGTGGATATCAGAGCTGGGCAGATCGTGCAGGAAGGTACCGTTCCCCAGGCGATGGTCAAGTAGACTTCAAAACTATTTTCAGCAAGTTAACGCAATACGATTTCGACGGATGGGCGGTAATGGAATGGGAATGTTGTATCAAAAACCAAGAAGACGGAGCCCGCGAAGGCTCAGAATTTATTCGCAAAAATATAATACATGTAACAGACAAGGCATTTGATGATTTTGCCGGAGCGGAAACCGATGCGAATTTTAACAGAAAGATATTAGGATTATAACCGATTGTTAGTTTATTATTTTATAGAAAGGCCATTAAAAACTTTAATGACCTTTCTATAATTATCGCCCTTTTTTCTCAAAAGGGAATCTCATTTTGTAGGATACCCTAACATTTCCCTTTGAAATAGCATCCAACTTGCTTTTTAACATCGCCTTTTTTACAGGGCCTAATTTATCAATAAATAGTTTTCCTTCGATATGATCGTATTCATGTTGTACAATACGTGCCGCAAGTCCGGATAAAGCAACTTCATGCTCTTCAAAATCTTCGTCCAAATAATTGATGATAATATTAGCGGGTCGTTGTACTTCTTCGGTAATGTCCGGGATGCTTAAACAACCTTCGTTGAACCCCCATTTATCTCCAGTTTCCTCTATTATAATTGGATTTATTAATACTTTTTTGAAATCCATCAACGATGGATCTCCCGCTCCGTCTTCATCATCTTCCGCAAAGGGTGATGCGTCAATAACAAAAAGTCGAATCGGCAAACCTACTTGTGGGGCAGCAAGGCCCACACCGCGAGCCGAATACATTGTTTCAAACATATTGTCGATCAACTCTTTTAAATTTGGGTAATCTTCATCTATTTCGGCGGTCTTTTTTCGTAATATGGGATCGCCATACGCTACAATAGGTAATTTCATCTCAAATAAATTGTCTTAAAGGTGATGAAGCTTGCATGAGTTATATTTACAACGGCCTTTTTTTGCCAGCTCATGCAGATTCCATCTGCTTATTTTTAAAGCGCAAAGTTACCAATTATTTGTGATAAGGTTCTGAACGAATAATTAGTAATTTTATAGCCATGAGCGATCACGAGCAAATAGTATTGGGATTTATCCAAAAAATAAGTCAGCGGATTCCGCTGGATTTTACGGTGTTTGTGGAGGAAAGAACAATTGCTTTGCGTTTTGAAAATTTCCATCTGGTTTTTTATTATCCGCAGTCTTCACGTCTACCGAATGACCCTCTCCGAAAAACAATTCATATCGATTACGATATAGTAGTCTCTTCATCCGAAAAATTAGTAGCTCGGTTAGTAAGTGTTTTTGGGTTTGGCAATCGAATTTATGCTAGAGATACCGTGGTCGCCCGGATTGATAAGCGGGTATCTATGGAATTTCAGGAAGACCATCATCTCCAATCTGCTTTACCCGGAAAATACAGGTATGGTCTATATTATAAGGGAGATCTGGTATCGATAGCTGTATTCAGTGGGGGTAGAAAAATGAATGATACACCGCTAGATTACCGATCTTTTGAATTGCTTCGGTTTTGTCACAAACGGCCCTATATCGTAATTGGTGGGTTGTCTAAATTAATAAAGGCATTTAGTAATAACTTTAAACCAGGAGACATTATGACTTATGCTGATCTGGATTGGTGTCAAGATTCTTCATTGGAAAAAATTGGTTTCGAGCCAATCCATAAAACCCAACCACAGCTGATTCTCGTAAGAAATGGCTTTCGCGTATTTGACAAGAGTTTAGTTGCTAACAATCAAGAAGGTGATTATTGGGTTGAAAATAAAGGAAGTTTAAAATTAAAGCTTATCCTTTAAACTCTTTTTAGTATTTTGTCCTTTTTAAAGAAATTGCATTTAAAAGCAATTTTGCCTAAATTTAAGATTACATCAACGAAACAAAACAAACAAAAATAATATGACACGTAAACTTCGTATGGGAATGGTAGGCGGTGGAAATGACGCCTTTATCGGTGCTGTGCACCGAATAGCTGCTTTTATGGATGGAAAAATTGAACTCGTTTGTGGTTCTTTTAGTGTAAATCCCTCTGTTTCCGAAAAATCAGGTAGAGAGTTATTTGTAGCAGAAGATCGAATCTATCCAGATTATAGAATAATGATCGAGAAGGAAGCTCTTCTGCCAGAAGGAGAGAGAATGGATTTTCTAACTATTGTGACGCCCAACTTTTTACATTTTGAACCGGCAAAACTGGCGTTAGAAAATGGGTTTGATGTCGTGGTCGAAAAACCAATGACGGTATCGTTAGAAGAGGCAAAGCAACTTCAAGAGATCACGGATCGTACAGGAAGGACTTTATGTCTTACGCATACGTACTCCGGATACCCAATGGTAAAGCAAGCGAAAGCTATGGTGAAAGACGGCCATTTTGGAAAAATCCGAAAAATTGTTGTCGAATATCCCCAAGGTTGGTTAAGCCGTTTGACGGAACGGGAAGGCAATTCCGGTGCTGCATGGAGAGCAGACCCAAAGCGATCGGGAAAGTCTTTGGTAATGGGGGATATTGGTACACATGCTGCTCATTTAGCAGAGTATGTTTCGGGATTGCGGATAACTGAATTATGTGCGGATTTGACCACTTTCGTAGAAGGACGCCAAATGGACGACGATGGTTCTGTATTACTTAGGTTTGATAATGGTGCCAAAGGTGTATTGATGGCCTCACAAATATCTGCAGGTGAAGAAAATGCTATTCGTATACGTATCTATGGTGAAAATGGTGGATTGGAATGGGCTAATGAGGACCCTAATAATCTTATTATAAAAATGTTGGATCAACCGCGTCAGATTTATCGCACGGGCAATGCGTATGCAGCACCTTACACATTGAGCTCTTTTGCAATACACAATACACGCATTCCGGCCGGTCACCCCGAGGGATTGTTAGAGTCTTTTGCTAATATTTACCGGAACTTTGCATCAACAGTGTCTGCAAAAAGGGATGGTATTCAACCTAAACCTGAGGAATTGGATTTTCCGAATGTAGCAGACGGTGTACGTGGTATGGCATTTATTGATACGGTACTAGAAAGCAACAGTGGTACAGAAAAATGGACTAAATTTGTGGTGTGATAAACATCCAATCTGTAGTCAACTATCTTCAGACAGAAACAGCCTTTCTGTCTGAAGATATATTAATTGTATTAGGCCCCACAGCCAGTGGAAAAACTAAATTAGCCGTAGCATTAGCACAGATATTCGATGCTGAAATCATCAGTGCCGATTCCCGCCAAGTTTACCGCGGTATGGATATTGGCACAGGTAAAGATCTGCAAGAGTATCAGGACATTCCCTATCACCTAATTGATATTTTAAATCCTGGAGATAGGTATAATATAAGTGCTTTCTTACAGGATTTTGAAGAAGCTTTCCACGTAATTAAAAGAAGAGGGAAGAAGGCCATTGTATGTGGCGGGACAGGTTTCTATATACAGGCTTTATTGGAAAGCAGGCCCTATATGTATATTCCGGTTAATGATGACCTGCGATCAACTCTTGAGAGCAAGTCTAAAGAAGAGCTCATTGAGATGGTTCTATCAAAGAGTCCTCCGGCGGGCTACGCAATAGATTTTAATTCCAAAAAGCGTTTAATCAGAGCGTTAGAAGTACTATTTTGGTTAGCAGATAATCCAAGTGACATACTACCTGTTGCGCCTGTTTATAAGGCGACCATTATCGGGCTTAATCCTACGGTTGAGGTAAGACGGGAGCGTATTTCGATGCGTTTAGCGGTACGTTTGGAAAGCGGTATGATCGAAGAGGTGAAATCCCTGTTATGCAACGGTGTTACTTACGAAGAGTTAGAGTATTATGGATTGGAATATAAGTATATAGCTTATTTTCTTCAAGGAAAAATGAGTTATGCCGACTTTGTTATCAAGCTGGAAACGGAGATCCACCGCTACGCCAAAAGGCAGATGACCTACTTTCGAAAAATAGAAAGGGATGGCACAAAGATACACTGGTTAGACCTGGGTCTAACCAGCAGTTTATTTCCTGAAGTTTCGGATTAAGCTATTGTTCTTGCTTGTTAGCAAAATAGGCAGTAAATGCTATTGGTCATTAGCAATATAGGATGACGATATTAAGCTATTTCCTGTTTGCAATCGTTTATTTATTAAAAGTGTGTTATCAATGTTGTTGACTAAAGATGCCTTTGGCGAAGATTTTACGTGGGGAGTTTCTACTGCTGCTTATCAAATAGAAGGAGCCCACAATCAAGGAGGGAAAGGCCATTCGATTTGGGATATTTTTGTTAAGAAAAAGAACAAAATATTTCAAAACCAGCATGGTGATACGGCTTGTGATTTTTACAATCGTTATACCCAGGATCTGTATTTGATGTATAGCTTAAATATCCCCAATTATCGGTTTTCAATTTCTTGGAGCCGTATCCTTCCAAATGGTATCGGTGAGGTTAGTGAGGATGGTATAGATTTCTATAATCGGCTTATCGACTTTTCCCTAGAACTAGGAATTACGCCGTGGGTTACCCTCTATCACTGGGATCTTCCCGATGCACTCGAAAAAAAAGGCGGATGGGTGAATCGTGATATCAAGGAGTGGTTTGGCAATTATGTTTCTCTTTGTGTCGCGTATTTTGGAGATCGGGTAAAAAATTGGATGGTCTTAAATGAACCAATGGTATTTAGTGCTGCAGGCTATTTTTTTGGAGTACATGCTCCAGGGAGAAAGGGCTTGGATAACTTTTTAGCAGCTACACATCACGCAGCACTTACGCAGACGCAGGGGGCGAGAGTGATTAAATCAATGCAAAAAGACAGTAACGTAGGTACCACTTTTTCTTGTTCTCATATAGAGCCTTTTCGAATGAAAGAAAAGGATATTCTGGCGGCCAGGAGAGTTGATGCATTGCTCAATCGGCTGTTTATTGAGCCGTTATTAGGCTTGGGGTATCCGACAGCGGACATCAAGACTCTGAATAGGATTGAGAAATACATGAAACAAAATGATGAAAAGGACCTGATATTTAACATGGATTTTATTGGTGTACAAAATTATACACGAGAGATAATACGTCATGCAACTTTTGTCCCTTTTCTACAGGCAAAAATCGTGAGTGCAAAGGAACGTAAGGTTGAAATGACAGCAATGAATTGGGAGGTTTATCCGGAATCGATGTACCATGTGTTGAGAAAGTTTAGCGCTTATCCAAATATGCCTCCTTTAATCATCACTGAAAATGGAGCAGCCTTTCCGGATCAGGTAGAAAACAATCAGGTAGACGATCCTCAAAGGATAAAATATCTGCAACACACCCTTGAGCAAGTAATTCGTGCAAAACAAGAAGGTGTAAAGGTTAACGGGTATTTCGTATGGACATTCCTTGATAACTTTGAATGGGCCGAGGGATATCATCCCAGATTCGGATTGGTGTATGTTGATTTTCAAACCCAGAAACGCATTGTGAAATCATCGGGGCATTGGTATGCCAATTTCCTTAAATAGACGAATCCAAACAATAAAATACGATTTGCGGGCGTTTCCAACACTTTATCTACTGGATAAAGATAAAAAAGTATTGCTAAATGATGCCTAGATAGATGTGGTAATAGAATTCTTAGATACAGTCGAAAAAAAATGAATAAATAATTCAGTAATCATATATTTGTTTTATGAGGGAAATTGTGCAGCATCACGGTGTAGATCTATCATGGACAAAGGATCTGTCAGACCAGCTCAATGGTTGCCTGGATGGAAACTTCATCCGCCTTCCCGAAGAAATACAATCCGGAACTTGTTATGCTGTAAAAGTAAATGAATACATGTCGGTATATGTTGTAGACGTTACCTATAACACCTCTATCGTCTTTCGCTATAGAAATAGAAGTAGCGATTTTATAACCCTGCATTATGATTTTACGGAAGGTGATGCCTTGATGGTTCTGAACGAAGAGCTGAAACCAGTAGGCCGCTGGAGGTATAACGAAGCTTTTGTAGACAGTTGTATAGATGCTGATTATGAAATTAAAGAAGGAAGCAGGGTCTACAGTATCACGGTTTTCATTTTAAAGGACAAAATCAAACAGCAGCTCTCTTTTATCCCACAACTCCAAAAAAAACTGAGTGCTTTATTTGATCCGGAGCAAAATACTTTTATCCGCTTCAGTAGGGGAAGCAATAAATCGTGGTGGATTATAGATGAATTGCGCAAAGCCGATCAGCAGGATCCATTATACGAAAACCTCCTTAAGGGTGTTGTTTATTCCTTGCTCAGTGAGTATATGGATGGAATGCTTAATGAGGAATTTTTGATTGAAAAGGTATTAAAAGAAGATTTGGTTGAAATTATCAAATCTCAGTCTTTTTTGATTGCAGAGCTGAGAAATCCTTTTCCGGGAATAAAAGATTTGTCGGCCCGTGCTTGTATGTCAGAAACAAAATATAAGACCTTATTCAAAAAAATCACAGGCAACACAGCAAATTCCTTTTTTTTGGAAAACAAATTATTTCATGCCCGCGAGATGCTCGAAACCGGTTTGCATACCATAAGTGAGGTGGCCGATCATTTTAGCTTTACCACGGCTTCCCATTTTACGGAACAATTTAAAAGCTTGTATAATATGCCCCCTAAAGATTATCTCAATCATTTCTGACGATGAAAGAAGGAACTTTACATATCAAGCATAGGTTTGAACTAACGCCCGACTGGCAGCAAGACATTGTGGACGGTTTGGGAAGTAAGTTGATCGACAATAAATACCTGATTCATGATGGTGATGCAGCTACCGGTTTTTCTTTATTTTCTGAGGTGATGCCCGGTCTGTCTGTCATGTTGATGGATGTCGTATTTCATATTGATGTGGCCTTTACACCGGTGGCCAGTAGTGACGCTCTTTATCTCATGTACTATGATCTGAATGAAGGGTTTAGTACACGTATTATGGAAGGTGATGGACAGAAAGTGCGCTACAGTTCAAATCTGGACATGGGGTTTATAGATTCTGATTTGCAGCACACTTTCATCCCTAAACCAGGAGAAAGGTATTACAGCCTTCGCATTTTTGCCCGTAAAGAGCTGATCAACTCCTTGGTGGGTGAGGTCACACTCTTTTTTAATACCCACATAGATAGTGCCAGCCGTTTAATACTCAACGAATTGAAAGATCGCCCGTTCAATTCACCGTCTTATGAATTGCTGTTAAGGGGTGTTGCGCTACGGGTATTGACCAATACCTTAAAGCGGGTGCGGGAATTGGAAACCTCAGTTCATAAGGTTTCCACTACTGATGCAACAGGAGTTCTGCTGACTGCGGAGTATCTGACGAGTGATCTGCTGATGGATTTCCCGGGGTTAGAGGCTTTGGCCGAAATGGCAGGTATGTCTGTATCCAAGTATAAAAGTCTTTTTTCTAAAATGATGAAGAGCAGCCCTCAAAAATTTTTCACTAAAGAGAAGCTAGCACTGGCACATAGCCTGTTGCAAAGGGGTACTTTTACCTCAATAAAAGATGTTGCCCTCGAACTTGGATACAGCAAGCCAGGACATTTTGCATCGGTTTACAAAAAAGCTTTTGGATACCTTCCGGGCGATGTCTTTGTGAGAAAAAGCTAGCTTGGTCACCCTGATTACATCCAGTAAAGCAAGCAGTCGATATAGCTCTTCATCTTCCTCTATGGCCTGTCCCAAGATTACTCCGGACGAGGATGGCCAGACATAATCCTGTTCGCTACTGATAAATTCCACCTCTCTCTTATTAAACCTTGATAGACAAAGTAGTGTGAGACGGCTTATTTAACACTTTATTGGGGTTTTAGTCATTTATTCTAATCAGTCTTACAAGCATCCAAACTATACATGTTCTGTTGCAACGCCAATAGGATTTTTCTGATGACACCTCTTTTAAAACAACCTCCTAAAAAGCCTTCTGTAAACCTGTCTGCTCTCATTATGGCTGTCAATAGTTTGCATAGTGTTATCGTATCAAGCCCAGTGTAATCGTACCGATCATCCTTGATCATAGCTTCTCCCTCTGACCACGACATCCAGTCAAAAACGGGGGTTATCCGCAGTTCACTGATAACATCAACAGTCTCCATCATAATATCGGATGCGGTATAACCAAAGTAAATTTTAACACCTTCAAATGTTCCTCCCTCAAACCTCCCAAAATCTTTCATTTTCTCAATTGCCGGTATAAAAGCAAAGAGCTTTTCCCAATCCTCCAACGTAAGTGTTTCAAGATGTTGCGGTAGTTCTTCAAGTTTTATCATTTCTGTTGGTTTAAAGTTTTCTTCAACTCCTCTGCTGTCACGGTTACGACCGACACGCTCCCTTGCTTCATGGCATTGCGGTGGATTGATCTCATCCCTGATACGCTTCCAATCTTCGGTTTGAAGTTCCAATGAACGACCAACTCTCCCAGCAATCTTCAAAATTTCAATAGAATTACTAGCGTTGAATCCTGCACAAATGTTTCATAGATGCAGGAGAGCCAGTGATTATTCTGTTTTGAAGTCTGATAATTCGTAATTTGCGTTTCGTCCACCTTCGTCTGTTTGTTGCAATATACCTTTTTCAACTAAGCCTTTTATATCTCGTAAAGCGGTGTCGGTAGAGGTCTTAGTAATTTTTGCCCATTTTGAGGTTTGTAATTTACCGTCAAAACCGTCAAAAAGTTTGTTGAGCATTAGTCGTTGTCTTTCGTTGATATGCGTGTGTTCGTGCAGTTTCCAAAATTCGGCTTTACGTAATATTCTTTGCGTGGTGTTTTCGGTAGAAAGCATTGCGTTTTTCAGGCAATGTAAAAACCATTCAAGCCACTCGGTAATGTCGCCTGTGCTGTGCTGAACTTTTTGCAATACTTCATAGTACTGTTTGCGTTCTACTAAAATTTGGCTCGACATACTGTAAAAACGTTCGCCACTACCTTCGGCATGGGCAAGCAACATATCAGTTATGGCACGACCAATTCGACCGTTGCCGTCATCAAAAGGATGAATGATGATAAACCAAAAGTGTGCTATGGCGGCTTTCAATACAGGGTCAAGTTTATCATCATTATTGAACCAGTCCAAAAACTTTTCCATTTCCGCTTTTACCATTTGAGGTTTTACAGCTTCGTAATGCACTTTTTCTTTACCCATTGCTCCCGAAACAACCTGCATTTCGCCTGTACGGTATCTGCCCACTTCTATTTCATAAGGTCCGCTGTATCCTGTGGGAAAAAGTGCTGCGTGCCAGCCAAACAAACGTTTTTGGGTTAAAGGTAAATTGTGACGTTGGGTAGCATCAAGCATCATTTCTACTATGCCTTCTATGTGGCGGCTGCTTGGCACAAGTCCTGCGGCATTGATACCCAAACGCCTTGCTATGGACGAACGCACTTGCTCGTAGTTCAGTAATTCGCCTTCTATTTCAGATGATTTTACTACGTCTAAGGTAAGTGCGGTAAGCGTAGCTTCTTCCTTGGCAGAAAAGCCCAGTGCGTTCATTTGTCCGATGATTTTACCTTGCATCAGGCGAACTTCCCCAAATACTGCATTTATGGCTTTGTCATTCCAAGTAAAATCCGCCCAGTTTTTACGTTCATAGATGTATTTTGCCATCGCTTTAAACCAATTATGCGGCAAATATACGGACTTATTACCGCAAATTTGCGGTGTTTATTGTGTTTTTTTACCGCAATGGGATAACTGTTATTCTTCTTCGCTTGTTGGTATATGTTTTTCTCTACATTGTTTGAGTTATATCTATTGAAGAAAGTGATTGAAAAGGAACCTTAAAGTTCCAGTTCATTAAAACCATTTGGCCGCTATAAATTCAAAGTTGTATGGAATCCTGTATGGGAGAAATAAAAAATCCGCGAAATTTTGATAAAATCGCGGATTTTTGTAGCCCAAACCGAACAAATCTCGAAACATTTTTTAGAAGATTTGGAGAGATTAACAACAAAGGATTCTTTCGATTAACTTTACCAAAAACCTTTTTTTGGTAAAGTTAATGTTGTTTTATCGACTTTTTTAAGTAGTTCGTCCTCGATTTCAACAAGAGGATCGTACCAATCAACTTTTTTTCTAGCCCATTCCAGATACCGCTGCATATTTAAATCATAAGTGCCATTCTTTTTAGCAGCATCTTCAAGGGTCGTAAGATATTCTCTCATAAGAGTAGCTTTCTGCCATAGTTCAGCATTTGTTTTGATTTCTACGAAATTATTTAGTTCTGCGGCTTGTAGCTTTTCTAATTCCAGTTGCTGTTGACGTTCTTTTTCCTGTTCAATTCTGCGTTGTTCACTTTCTCTTCTGTCCTCTTGTATATTAAATGCTATTTTTCTTATATGTTCTAGAATATCTTCAATTTTATCTTCTAATACTGTATAGCTTGTATCTTTCCATTCCTTTGCATTCCATGAATGCTCCCCGAGTTTGAATAGTAAGATGCCAGAAGGTAGATAGTCATAAGTATCCCATGAATGAGCTTGATTTTCTTTCAATATCCGATTTTGTTTCTCTCTCAGTGATACTTCCATTCTTTCTCCAATATAAATAACTGTAGAATGGTGGGGCTTTACTTCTATTGTTCCTCCGATACGCTTTACCTCAATAATTAATAAATTGAAAAACGCAAGGGCTCTATCAAGCATCTTAGGGCTAACATTAATGTTCAATGACTCGTATGCAATACTGATCAGCCTATCATCTTCGCTACCCTTTCTTTTATTTTGAAAAACCTTTTTTGCCTCTATGACCAATTTATCTTGTGATCTAGCTATTTGAATATCTTTTTTTGCTGCAGTATGTTCGGCTAGTTTTATCCTCTTCTTTTTTTCTTTTGGTTCATAGATGACTTTTTCAGAGTCATTACCGTTAGGAAGTGCTACCCTCGGGATATTATGTCCAGCTCTCAATCTTGACCAAAATCCATTTTCAGGTGAAGGAATATCATATTTTTTAAGCATTTCCTTTACTTCTTGATAAGTACCTCCATAAGTATCTATAATATGGCTAAGAGGTTTTTCCCATACAAGTTCGTAAAGCTGTTTTCTAGTAAAGTCTATTTTACTCATATAGTAATCATATTTTATCCAAAGAAGTAAGTCCCAGCCATTAAAATATCACGGTAACAATAGAATAATTATCTTGTGCCTCTTTAAGAAATTGACTTTCTAATTCTTGTAATCCATTCCTTCTCTTAATATATTCAAGAATCTGTTCGACCGAAATAGTATTATGCACCCCATCTGAACAAATAATAAAAATATCATCTTCTGAAAACCGAATGGACTGATATCCGATACTAGATTCAGAAGGTTTTCCTGATATAGATCTGGTTACGATATGTTTATATCGCTCTAAAGATTTCTCTTCTTTTATGCTGTCGGATTCTACTAGGCTATTTATTAGTGTATGGCTCTTCGTCTGAAACAAAACTTTATCCTTATTTATTAGGTAAACCATTACGTCTCCAACCCAAAAAATATGGGAGATATTTTTCTCTATAATAATACCACCTATCGTGGCACCAGATTTAATGTGATTTTTAATATTGAATTGTTTGAGAGCCAAATTGGCTTTTTGAACAGCTTGTTGTATATTTTGTTCATTTACACTTTCGACATAGTTAAGAAACGTAAAAATATTTTCAGAAACAATACTCGCGGCTTCATCTCCTTTCTCGTAACCACCCATGCCATCAGCAATAAGAAAAAAGGAAGCACCAGAATCTAATCTGTCAATACAGATAAAATCTTGATTACTTTCCCTTTTTCCTATCCCTGTTAGCTGTTGTACTTTCATTAATTCCTGTTAGAATGCCAAGATGTTATATTCTGATTTAAAGTTGTCCTCCCACTCCCTTAAACTTCTCTACAAAGGCACTGATTTTTTGAAAAACGCTTTGTTTCTTTGTCAAATACTGTGGATTTAATGGACTCATTTTAGGTAAAATAGCATTAAGCTCCGTACCATTTTCACTGGCAAATTCACGTTTTAATGATGCAGATATGTATCTCTTGGTCGCCTCCTCATTTAGATTTTCATCTGTAATTAATTCTGACGCTTCTATTTTTTGTTTTGCCTGTGCATATTCAAAAAAGGTATCTATTATTCCTGCTTTATCTTGAATCATATCAAGATTGGTTTCGTTAATAAAATCAACAACTAAAGACTCTTTTGCTCTGTTGCCTATACTGGCTCGAATAACTCTGCGAATTTCTTCTACCAAAGCAACTTTATCTTTGGTCTTTTTGTTGTGTTCAAAAATTAATTCAAGAATGTAATCCAGATTGATTTCTTGTGATTTCAACAAGTCTATTTCAAAAACAACATCATCCCAATCGATTGTAGATTCTGCTGCTTCTTTTCCATTTTTTTCTCGTCTTATCCAATCGCGTATATCATTATAGGTAGAACGATAATCTTGAACTGTTCTTTCTGGCAACAGAGCTATTGATTGCATGGTATCAATTTCCTCATCTGTTACGAAATAAGCTTCTTTGAATGCTTTCACAGCATCAGGATCATTCAAATCAATTTCCTGTAACGCTTTCAGATGCGTAAATTCATCGTAGTTCTGCAATATATTTTCAACACGCAAGTATTCCCCGAAAAGCTTCGCAAATTCTTTTTTGTCTTTTTCTCTAACAATTTCATCAGGATTGGGAAACCTTTCATTCAACTCATTTACCACATCAATATAACCTCTTCGGGCTTCTCCTGTCGCAATATCTGTAAAGCCCTGCAGATACTCTTTATAGCTTTTTTCGAGCACCACATTTTTGGTATTCTTATCACCAAATAAGGTAATGGCATCAATAGTCGCTTTTTCTAAATCTCTAAATGTAACGATGTTACCAAAAGTTTTCGTTGCATCATAAATACGATTGGTACGCGAAAAGGCTTGCATTAAGCCATGGTAACGCAAGTTCTTATCTACAAAAAGCGTATTAAGTGTAGGTGCATCAAACCCGGTAAGAAACATACCTACTACTATGATGAGGTCAACCTCTTTACTCTTTACACGCTTGGCTAAGTCACGATAGTAGTTTTGAAATTCTTTACTTTCAACCCCATAACTGGTTTTGAACATTGCGTTATAGTCATTGATTGCTTTGGTTAAAAACTCCTTAGCACTGCTATCCATGGCTGATGGTTCAAAGGTCTCATCTACGATTTCGCCAATAGCATTTTGCTCTTCGTTGGCAGCAAAAGAGAAGATAGTCGCAATTTTCAACGGTTTTTCACTTTCCTTTTGTAAGCGATTGAGTTCTTCATAATAACATTTGGCCGCATCCACACTACTTATAGCAAACATGGCATTAAACCCTTTGTTGCTACCTTGGTTTCTATGGGTTTTAATTCTGAAATTTTGCAGAATGTATTGCGAGATTTCTTTAATCCGACCTGGATGAAGTAATGCTTTTGTATTTTCTGCGGCACTTAGTTTTTTCTCATCCTGCTCTTTCTCTATACGCTTAAATTGAGGCCTTACATTGTTATAATCTACCTTAAACTTTAATACTTTCTCATCCCGAATGGCATCGGTAATGACATATGAATGCAACTCACGACCGAATACACTTTGTGTAGTTTCAGCACCTAAAGCATTTCCTTTACGGATTAACTTTCCATTCACGATATCATCACCAAAAATAGGCGTTCCGGTAAAACCAAATTGATAGAACTTTTTAAATTTCTTCTTCAGATTTTTTTGTGCTTCGCCAAATTGAGAGCGGTGGGCTTCATCAAAGATAAAAACCACCTGCTTTTGATAAATGGCTAAATCTCCCTCACTTTTCATCAGGTTATTCAGTTTCTGAATAGTGGTAACAATAATCTTGTTGTCCTCTTTTTCGATATTGCGTTTTAAACCTGCCGTGCTATCTGATCCGTTTACACTATCAGGAGAAAATCTTTGGTATTCTTTCATGGTTTGAAAGTCCAAATCTTTACGATCCACTACGAAGAATACCTTATCAATAAAATCAAGCCGTGTGGCTAGTCTGGCTGCTTTAAAACTGGTCAAGGTTTTTCCCGAACCGGTGGTATGCCATATAAATCCACCACCTTCTGTAGAAGACCATTTTCTGGATTGATATGAACTTGCTATTTTCCATAAAATCCTTTCTGTTGCCGCTATTTGATAGGGACGCATAATGAGCAATGTATCGCTTGTATCAAAAACTGAATAGGTAAGGATTACATTTAACAATGTGTGTTTCTGAAAAAAAGTTACTGTAAAATCTTTCAGATCTTTAATCAACGAATTATCCGCTTTTGCCCAATTCATGGTAAAATCGAAACTGTTTTTATCTCGTTTTACAGTGTTAGCAAAATAACGGCTATCGGTACCGTTTGATATAACAAATACCTGTAAATATTTAAAAAGAGAGTTTTCGCTATTGAAGCTTTCTTTGCTGTAACGATGTACTTGGTTAAATGCCTCACGGATAGCCACGCCACGTTTTTTAATTTCGACCTGTACCAGTGGCAAACCATTCACTAAGATCGTTACATCGTATCGATTGGCATGTGCTCCTTTTTGTTCGAATTGTGAAATTACTTGCACTTTATTGCGAACAATGTTCTTTTTATCTACTAAGTAAATGTTTTGGATGTGACCATCATCAAATACAAAATCGTAAATATAGTTGTCGTGCAACTTTCTTGTTTTATCAATGATACCATCCCCGGGTTTATCCAAATACTCGGCTACAAAACGAACCCATTCCGTATCTGTAAACACCATATCATTAAGTACCTCCAATTGCACCCTTACATTAGCCAACATGGCTTGCTGTGTAGTAAGGTCTTTCGGATTTTCATATCCCTGACTAATTAAGTCTTGGACAAATTCTTTCTCCAGTGCATGCTCCGTTTGATAGCTTACAGGAGCTTCGTTAAGTATAGAATGCTTGGTGTACTTATCTAAAACAATAAAATTGTTTGATTCTGCTATGGTGTTATACTGTGGCATCTTGTTCTTCTTCTACAATTGGGTTATTATTAGATTTAAAACGGTAGTTTGTTTTAATTTGGTTCACTAAATATTCTAAAACTCTTTTATCGTTATCATGGATTATAGAGGTTTCTTCGCCCGAAAATTTGCCATGACTTGACAAATTTATTATGCGATTGTAATACGCTTCACGTGACTCTTCTGGTAAAAGATCTCTCCACTTATTGTACCCTAAAAAAGTGGACATTTTTTCTAAAATATTACGAAGAAAATTAAAATGATACTTTTGAATATTACCTGATGGCAGTATAGCTTTATCTAATTCAGATAGAAGAAATAAATGATAGGAAAAGGGTGAATCACTTGATTGATCGCTCAGTAAAAAAGTACCATCTGCTAATTTTTCAAAACGTCTTTTTGCGCAATGCTTTACTTTATAACCGGAACTTGAATCCGCGTTATTGAATTCATTAAACAATACATTATAAAATAGTGGATTGTGCGTTGTAATAATAAATTTAAGGTCGGATTGATTCGATTTTATTAATTCAGCGATATTCACAGCCAATTCAATCAAGTGTGTATCGTCTAATGAACTTACCGGGTCGTCAATAAATACATATTGCAAATCATTAAATTGGTCTGTTTCCCGGTCAGCTTCCTCTGCTACATTTAATACATTAATTGTTTGCGCTAATAAACTGTAAAAAACACTCCAGACAAAACAGCTCTCTTCACCTTTAGAAATTTTCACAAATTCTGAAGGCTCATCATTTCCACGTTCAAATGAAAAACGCACTTCGGAATAAGCAGGAATCGTTACGTCCCTATTGTTTTGATCCTTAACAGTGTATTCCTCATTAAAATAAGGCGTTAATTTATCGCTCGTGTAGCGCTGGAAATGAGTCGTTATATTTGGCTCTTGTCCTTGTTCTATAAGTACCCAATTGGTGTATGTATTAGGTTGGATTTTCAATTTTCTATCTACATCATTATCCAAATCATTATCCCAATAGAACAAATCTTCGGTAAATGCATTGTAGTACATCATCTTGATTTTTGTTTCCTCTTCTTCGTTTTCTGGATTTTTGGGAGCTATCAATTCTTTGAACTCACGTGACAAACGTGTTTTACCAGTACCATTAAACGCATAAATCAATTGCACTTTTTTATTGGCATCCTTTAAAGATTGAGCTATTTCAGTTAATGATTGTGCCATATTATACTTCTAAATTATCCTTTGGAAATGTCAATAACAAATCTCTGTAATACTCATACTGCTTTTTCCTTAGGGCTATCTCCTTAGGTAGACCTTCACTAATGGAGGTAGTCAGAATGTCGAATTTATCGAGTATGGAAACTATGCGTTCTTGTTCTTTGAGGTGTGGAACCGGGATTTTGTACTCCATTATTTTTTCCTTGTTACCACGAGGCATTTTTGCTCCTTTAGCGTGTTGCATATTGTAGTCAAAGAAACTGTCGTCAGCCAATACTTGATACAAATACCTTGGGCTTATGTTTTTGTCTTTTAGCTGAATTACTAACACGTCACCGTTTGTTCCTCCAATTCGATCTGCATGCCAAATTTTTTTCAAATAAGGACGAATATTTCCAATTAAAATGTCATTTGGAAAATACGCGGTTAAATTGCCTTCTGTTGGCACATAGTTTGAATCTGTTTTACCAACTCTATTTTGTAATAGATTGTCTACTCCAACATAATTAGTTTCATCGAGTTTCTCAAAACTGATTCGGTTTTTAGAATATCCTCCAATTTCTCCCAAACTTTTCCACTCGACTTTCCCATCCTCAAAGCTCAACAATTCTTCCCGATAATAGTCATACTGCTGTTTACGTGCTGTAAGCTCTGCTGTAAGCTCTGCTGTAAGCTCTGAAAAGGTATCTAAGATACGAACTATTTCTTTTTGAACTTCGATAGGTGGAATGGGGATTTGGAGTTTTTTTACAATCTGTGCATTTATGTTTGTTTGAGAACCTGCTCCAAGTGATTTGATATACTCATACTGACTTAGCAAAAAATGGTACACATAACGATAATGTGCAACTTTATCATTAAGCTGAATATTGGCACACGCTTGGTTTGTAGATAATGGAATTTTGTTAATGCCGACTTTTCCCACGGTGGCACCATACATTGCAACAATCACACAGTTTTTAGGAATCATTTTAGCACTTGAGTTTTTAAGACCAGCCTCTGTAATTTTTACACCTGTATCCCAAATATCTCCACTGCCAACCTCTTGAGTTCGCAACCAAGGGATATCGCCATCATAGTAAGATGCAACACCCGTTTTTGGAGTACCACCAGAAGATATTTTTATAGAAACATCTTCTAACGTTTTCCACTCTACTTCCAGGCCTTGTGATAATTTCTCTAAAAAACTCATGCCTGTCCTCCTTTTTCCTTTAGTTTCCTTATTTCTTTGTCAAAGTCCGAAACTATTTTTTGTGTTTTGTTAAACAGGTCGTATTCTTTTTCTGCTTTAGCAATTGCTTGTTTGTGCGATTTTGTTCCTTTCCCGTCTAAAATCTTGTATTCATTAAAATTTAAAAATTTATCTACACTGTTTGCCAAGCCTTCCATGGTAAAAGTATTTTCACGTTCTATCAGGTTTTCGATATAATCGAAGTATGCCGTTACGGTTCGTTCCAATTGTTTAATCTCTTTTTCTTGCAGATAGTTTTTGGCGATGCCGGCATCCATTTTTAAGATGCGTCCATCAGGAGCGTTTTTCCAAGTCGTCAGTCCCATATTCTCCTTTTGTGCATCCGCTTTTTTATAGATAATTTCTGCTGCTGTCTGTCCGGTTATGGCATAATGAAACTTGTTTTGTACCATGGCATAGAAGTTTTTGGTTATTTCATCTTTGGGATTATAATCTATGCTACATTCTGCAAAAATATCTGTAATCTGTTGGTAAATTCTGCGTTCACTGGCACGGATAGAACGTACTTTTTCCAGCAATTCACGGAAATAATCTTTCCCAAATGCTGTTTTTCCTTGTTTCAATCGTTCATCGTCTAATACAAAACCTTTGGTAATAAACTCTTTGAGTGTATTAGTTGCCCAAATGCGAAACTGTGTAGCTTTTGCAGAATTTACTCTATAGCCTACTGAAATAATGGCATCTAAATTATAAAAATCAACAGGCTCGGTGACCTCGCCTCGAAAACCTCGATTGACGACTGTTTCCATTTTGGAAACAGTCGTATTTTCGGACAATTCACCTTCTTCAAAAATATTTTTGAGATGTTTGCTGATGGCAGGTACTTGCACAGCAAAAAGCTCCGCCATGGCTTTTTGAGTAAGCCAAATGGTTTCATCTTTTATTACCACAGTTATTTTACTGTTGAATTGTGGCGTATTATAAATTAAAAACTGCAATTCCTTATTCATCTTTTATTTTATTTCTATTTTCAAAACCAGCTAAAACATGAGCCTTGTGACATGTAAGATAATTGATATGAAAGCCTGCTCTTTGAACTATTCGGATTTTCCGGACTTTGTTTAACTTGCTTCAATCTCTTTAACAATTTTATCAATATCGGCACGCAAAGCATTGATTTTTTCCACCGTTTTTGCTATTTCAGTATTCAACTCCGTAATATCAATCTGCTCACGATTATCTTTCGCTTCTACATACGAGCTTACGGACAGGTTATAGTCGTTCTCCACAATTTTAGCATTATCGACAGATACGGCTATATGCACTTCATCGGTTTTTCTGTCGAAGATATCCATTATCTTTTCAATGTGCTTGTCTTCCAACACATTGTTATTGGTTACTTTTCTAAAGAAACCTTCTCCTGTAGCATCTATAAACTGGGTCTTGGTATCGGTCTTATGTTTGGAAAGTACCAAGATATTTACCGAAATAGACGTGCCGTAAAACAAATTGGACGGTAAAGCGATAATGGTCTCTACAAAATTGTTATCGACCAAATATTTTCTAATCTTTTGCTCGGCACCACCACGGTAAAAAATCCCCGGAAAGCATACGATAGCAGCCCTTCCTTTACCGGAAAGATAACTGAGTGCATGCAATACAAAGGCAAAATCGGCTTTAGACTTAGGAGCTAATACACCAGCAGGTGCAAAACGATCGTCATTAATCAAGGTAGGATCGTCCGAACCTATCCAATTGACCGAATATGGTGGATTGGATACAATGGCATCAAAAGGCTTGTCATCGCCAAACTGGGGATCAATCAACGTATTGCCCAATGCAATATCAAACTTATCATAATTGATGTTATGCAAAAACATATTCATACGAGCGAGGTTGTAGGTCGTATGGTTAATCTCTTGCCCAAAGAAGCCATCTTCGATAATATGGTTGTCAAAGTGCTTTTTGGCTTGAAGCAACAAAGAACCCGAACCTGCTGCCGGATCGTAGATTTTATTTACAGTAGTTTGCTTATGCATCGCCAACTGTGCTATAAGCTTGGATACGTTTTGAGGTGTAAAGAATTCTCCACCGGATTTTCCTGCATTAGCGGCATAGTTGTTAATCAAAAATTCGTAAGCATCACCAAAAAGGTCGATTTGGTTGTCCTCAAAACTCCCAAAATTCAACTCTTCCACACCTTTCAAAATAGCAGCTAAACGGCTGTTTTTGTTTTCTACCGTGTTTCCTAAACGTGTACTGGTCGTATCGAAATCAGCAAACAGTCCTTTGATGTCACTTTCAGAAGGATAGCCGTTCGCAGAACTCTCGATAGCATCAAAAATAGCTTTTAAGTCGGTATTGAGGTTTTTGTTTTTGTTTGCTGTTTTGGCAACATTTACAAAAAGCTGACTAGGTAAGATAAAATAGCCTTTTGTTCTTACCGCATCGGCTTTAATTTCAGGCGTTATGAAATCATCCGGTAACTTTGCGTAATCAACACTATCATCACCACCTTCCATATAGTTGGCAAAGTGTTCACTAATGTATCGATAAAAAAGTGTTCCTAATACAAAATGTTTAAAATCCCATCCATCTACTGAGCCACGCACCTCGTTGGCTATTTTCCATATTTTATTTTGTAATATATCTCTTTGAACTGTGCTTGTCATTTTTTATCTTTTTAATAAGTCTTTTGGTTTAACTTGTATGTGAAAACATACACCTGATTATCTTTTAGTATTTGCTTCCACTACTTTATTTTTTGGTTGAGGATTTGAAAGCAATCCTGTATATCATCAAATTTGATGTGATTTGTTTCCAGTATTTGATTGAATAAAACACTGTTTTCTTCTGCATTTATTTCTGTCTCGATAATCGCTTTTAGCTTTGTTTTGTTGACTTCATTATCAGACAAGAGGATATTGATATCAATACCGAGCAGAGCTGCACCAGCTTTTGTGATTGTAAAATTTTCTATATCATACACTTCGTCGTAATGCTCCGTAGCGGCTCTTTCTTCGTGGATATTGAGATAGTTCGATAGAATAAATCCCATATCATCCGCATCTTTATTGCCTTTATGATGTCTGTCTTTCCAGGCAACCAATTTCAAAATGAAAATTCCTGCCAATGAGACAATATCTATTTCCAGTGTATCATCTATCTTAACTCTGACTAAATCCCTTTCTGCTTCTTCAAACCCCAATACGGTCATTGCAAAAGATTGGTCAGGCGGCCAGAAGATTTTATCTTCAGCAGTTGTAATCCCGCCATACGGAACGATATCTAATTGAAAATCATCTAAATACAAAAAGCGTTGCTGTTGTTTTGGATCTTTTTTAAAATCAGGCAGTTGTATTATTTCGTTTTCAATAATTGAAAATTCTTCCCATTTATCCACAGCTATGGCAATATCTATGTCCTGAGTTCTTCTACCGGACTTTTCTCCGTGAAGTTCCATAATGATATCCCGGGCTGTTGCTCCAATGACGAAAAACTTGATTTCCAATTTTTGAAATACGGGAATCAATTCGTCTAACAGTTTTTTTAATAATGGATGTTCCAGTTTTTCACTTGATATGTTATAATCCATTCTCTAAAATTAGTTTAGCGGTCTCTATATTTCTATTGTTCCCGGTTTCTAATAAATCTGCATATACAACCAAAGGAGGGGCAGTATATTCATTTTTCAAATGAAGACTATCTGTCCAGAATTTACTATACAATTCAATATTTCCTGTTTCGTCCGGAACAAGCTTCAGTTCTTTTGCAACTTTGCTTGTTTCTTCATCCGTATATATGATATAATCTTTAGGTTTTAGATGTCCGGTTAAGAGCTCTCCTCCGGGTTCCCCTCCTAAATAGAGTTTTATGTTAGTATTATTTATGATGCTATTGGCATTAAATTCATTTCCTATAGCCCTCATCTTCTTTCTGAAAGAGCGGGGTTTTAATAGTTCATTGTAAGCAATTACCCAACGTTCAATGATGTCGTCCTGATTTTTTAGAACCCTTTTGTTTCTTGTTTTTAATAAATAATGGCTTTCTTCTAGTTCTTTAAGGATGTTACTTACTGAACCCAAAGCAATTCCTGTTTTTTCTGCCAATTCTCTATAAGAAAATTGCAACGTTTCAGGATTAGAGACAAGCAATAAGAGTAATTTCAATCCTGCTTCCTGAAATGCCCGAGTTTGGTTCGTTTTTTTATTGATTTTTGATTTTCTGCCTTCTACATATACAAAAAAATCCTTGGTCTTAATAAAGGCATTTCCGGATGCATCAAGATAATTGATGTTATTTTGTTTAAGTTCTTCTGCTGTTTTTTTAGTTAAATAATCAGCAATGACAATATTATTCTTTGAACTACTAATGTCCTTCAAAGCAGACATAATGATACCGTAGTTTGCATTCTTTGCATTCTTTTTAGCAATGCAATAAAAGGTCTCATTGTTAATTTGAAGCACCACATCATAGGTTTCCCTGACACTTTCAATAGCGATAGGAATCCCTGTTGTGTCTTCTAGGGAAGCAATAGCCTCATAAACAAAATCATTGTCTCTATACATTTCTTTGTTCAATAAAATTAAGCGTTCAGCAGGAATGAACATTCAAAAGTAGTGAACGGAAATAGATTGAACAAACTTTTAGACAAAAAATATGGTGTTTAATGTTTTAATATTCCTTTACTGATAGGTTTACCTTCCAAACTTTGAATTTTATCTGTAATCTCTTTAGTCAATTTAGCCAACTGAATGGTCTGATTTTCCAATTTATAGAGATAAGCTGCCGCTTTTCTTTCTGAAAAATGACGATATAAAATCTTTACCACCTGATTGTAATTAGTTCCGATTGCCCTGAATTGGGAATAGAAATGAGTGAGTTTCATATAGAAATCGTACACACTTTTGTTATAATATATAATCTTTATATCTTTCTCAAAAATGGTTTTCCTTACAAATTCAGCTCTATTCGATATGCCTGATTGGTCATAAAGTGCTAAAAATTTCGCATTTTCTTCTGCCGTTAAGCGAAACATATACTTGTGTTTTGCCTTAACTGCTTTTGGCTTTCGTCCAACTTTCTTCTTGTTTTTATTTAATTCGTTTTCCATAAAAATCCATTTTAATATTTCAACCATTCGACTTCGGAGAAATGGTTTAGCTCCCTGCGTAGGGGCAAGTGGTTTTGAGCTGCTCAAAACACAACTTGCCGTGTTCCGGTGAACACAAAAATCCGCTCTTTGAGACGGATTGTAGTTAGCAAGGGAAACTCCTATTTCTTATATCAAATTTCGGGAAGAATAATAAAAGTAGCATAAGCCTTTGAACGCCAAATAGTGCCACTCTAATTTTCTCTCTTTTTCTTTGAGCAACACTTCATGCCTGTTTCAGAAATTAAAGACTTTCCCATTCGGGGTCAGAAAGTTACTCTTCATATTAGACGCAGACGCTGGACGGTGTTAGATACCGGGAAAATCATTACCAGAGACTGGAACCTTGTTCGTGAAGGTGCTCGAATGACTACGGAATTCGGGCTTTTTTTAAAGGGGATATTTGGATAACTATCCCATCAGTGTCCATCTTTTGGGGCTTCTGTTCCAGCTGGATGGCAAACAGCTTCAGGAACAGTATAAGAACCATCTGAGCGACTTTCATGATTGGGGTCAAAAGCACCATGCGGAGTACTGGACGTTATTTCCTGAAAATATATCCGAATAGCTTAGTATCGATGAAACCAGTTTCAGTAATGGTGAACTTTATACTATCGTAAGCAGCAAAGCCTCCAAGGGCAAAAAGGGGACTATTGTAGCTACCGTTAAAGGAACAAAGGCAGAAGATATGATCGCTGTATTAGAGCGTATTCCACTCAGACTGAGGAATAAAGTCAGGGAAGTAACGATGGATATGGCTCTCAATATGGCAAAGGCTATCCGTAGGTGTTTCAGGAATGCCAGACGGGTTATCGATCGGTTTCATGTACAAAAGCTTGCTTATGATGCTGTTCAGGAACTTCGTATCAGATACCGCTGGGAAGTGTTGGATGAAGAGAGCAAAAAGATCGCCGGAGCACGTAAAAATGGTGTTTCTTACGATCCTGAAGTGTTGTCCAATGGTGATACCCTCAAACAGCTACTGGCAAGGTCAAGACATCTGCTGTTCAAGCATCCCAGTAGATGGACAGAAAGCCAAAAGCACCGTGCAGAACTTTTATTCCAGCGATTTCCTCTTCTAAAAAAAGCGTATGATCTGGGCATAGCATTGGGAGATATCTTCAATAAATGCAGAGACAAGAAAGTCGCTTTTACCAAACTTGGCCTATGGCATAATCAGGTAGAAGCCTCAGGAATAGCACCTTTTGAAAGCGTGGCCAGATCTATCGCTGCCCATCATCCCTATATCCTACATTACTTCGACAACAAAAGCACCAATGCGTCCGCAGAGTCCTTCAATGCGAAATTAAAAGCATTCAGAAGTGTCTTCCGGGGAGTTAGAGACACCCAATTCTTTCTTTATAGGGTAATGAAATTATATGCTTAAAAAGGATTTCCCCCCAAGAATTCGGTATGATCCCAGTAAAACCTCTAATATGGATGATACCTAGTGATACTCCAAAACGAAAAAAAGTTGGTGTCCAGCGGTATCGCTTTAAACCAACTTTATTGCTTTCCTGTAGCCCGTAGGGGAATCGAACCTATCGAGCAGTAGTCTCTTTATCAATATTTTACAAACTTCCCTTTTCCCTACTCACCGAATCGCTCACTGGTTTGACATACGTTTTAGCTGCAATTGCTATTATGCTAAGATACAAAATTTCTGTGATGTAAGAATGAAATATTAGCGTTTTGCAGCTATAAGAAGTTGGCGATTTCGAAGTACAAAACTCTCAACTTGTATGAAAGTTTGATTGAAAAACTGAACTTCATTTAACCACTGAACCGCCAATTTCTTATAGGTGCTGTTACCAGCAGTGTTTCTATTTGTCGTTATTTTAGGTTTTCGTCACAGTTTATTTTTCACATATATCTTTCAATTTGTCGAGAGCTTTTGGGTATGTTTCATTCATATAGCTTAAAAAATCTTTTGTTGTATCTAAGTCAACAGTAACAATAGTAGTTCCGCTATTTTCTTCAAACGTATAATTTTCAAAACCATTTGCCCATTTTTCAACTTCAGGTCCTTCGGTTATTTCTAAATCCGCTTTTACAAGCCCGTAATGACGAATTGAAATAAATTTGTTGGGAATGTTGTCAAAAATTTCCGAAACCATACCGCCTGTTTCTCCCTTATCATCTGTTCCTACGAATTGTATTTTGCTACCCTTTGTCCAACTTCCTTCATAGGTAGATGTTGGATTAAATAATGCTGTCCATTGCTCGTATGTTGTTTTGCTGGTAATGCCCAACATTACGTCAAACACCTTGCTTGCTGGTGCATTAATTTTTTTTTTGAATTGCAATTTTTCCATTGTCAAATTTAATTAAGTTATCGTTATTTAAGTTTCTCCAATTTCCCTTTTCGTTTTACAATGTTTTTATAGTCCCATTGAATTTCTCTTGATTTTTTGAGCCAACTTAATAAGTCGGTTGTGTTTATGTCGGTTATATTGTTGTAAAAAATTGAAGCGTCTTTAAATTTTTCTCCTTTTATATTCAATTTTTCTTCGTCAAAATCCGCACCGCTCCAAAACATAAGTCTGATGCCAGCTTTTTGTTTGCTATATCCCACAATTGGGTTGCCGTCTAAAAACCAAACAGGGTGAGAATGCCAAATTTTATTTTCTGCTTCGGTCAGTTCATTGTCAATAACTGTCATGAGTTGGTCACAAATTTCTTTGTCGTCCAAAGTTTGTTTGTCATTGTATGTTCTAATTTCTTTGTTCATTTCTGTCGTTATTTTGTGGTCGTCCAACGGGCCGCGGCTTGGCGTAGTGGCGGAAATCGAAGCACAAATGTTCAGTTTTGCACAAAAGTTCAATCGAAGAACTACCTTTGAATTTAGCACTAAACCTGCCATTTTGCCAAGCTGCTGTTGTGCGTTCGCCCTTATTTTCTGTCGTGTTTTTTGTCATATAAGTGTTAATAAATAACCGATTAGTGAACCACCCAAAACTATAAAAGCACTATTTAATTTTTTGTATCCGAATGCGATTACAATACTTAAAACTGCAATCAATATTGTCCGCCAGTCAGTGATTGTGTCTTTGCTCATTTCAAAACAAACGGCTACAATTATAGCGACAGATGCCACATTTACAGCGTCTAAAAATGCTGAAAATAGTTTTGAGTTTCGCATTTTCTTTACAATTGGGTTGAGCAATGCGACAAACACAAATGAGGGTAAAAATATGGCGATTGTCGATACAATTGCACCTGTGAAACCATTGATTTGATAACCAATAAAAGTTACCGAAGAAAAAACGGGTCCGGGTGTAAATTGACCAACTGCAATAGCATCAATCAATTGTTGTCTTGTCAAAAGTCCTGTCAAAACTAATTCTGTGTCGAGAAATGCAAACAAAACATAACCACTTCCGTAAAGTATTGCACCGATTTTTAGGAAAATCCAAAACAAGTTGGCGTTTGTCGCAGAAAGGATTGTGGTGTTTGTTATTTGTAATAAAGTTAAAGGCAGAAAACTGTTGAGATTACTATTTTTTCTGTCTCTTAAATATGTCAAAAATAACGCAACGAAACCTGCTCCAAGCATCAAATAAATTTCGTTGATGTTGAATAATGAACCAAGCAAAACCAATAATCCGATAATGATAAGTTCCGTTGATTTTAATGATTTTTTTGCTAATGGAAAAATTGCTCCCAAAATAATGGCGATTATGGCTGGTTTTATGCCATAAATAAAGGGTTGAAATTCTGGAACTTGTCCGTATTGTTTGTAGAGATAAGCAAAAATTCCTGTAATAAAAACGGCTGGTAAAATGAAACAAAGACCTGCAATTATTAAGCCTTTCCAACCGCCTTTTTCGTGTCCTATATGAATTGCCATTTCGGTGCTGTTGGGTCCAGGAATTAAATTGGTTGCACCAATCAAGTCCAAAAAATGTTGTTCTGTTAACCACTTTCTTTTTGTAACCACTTCGTCTTGCATCATAGCAATGTGTGCAGCTGGTCCACCAAAACCAATAATGCCCAGTTTTAGAAAAAGTTTGGCAATATCTTTTAAGCTCGCTTTATGCTCCATTTTTTGTTAAAATTTTGTCAGCCGACCAAAAGCCACCGCCTTTGATTAACAAAAATAAACTTCCCAAAAGCATTGCCCAATCGGTTCTGCTTCCGTGCATCATTTCCCAAAAACCTTTTTCGGCTAAAACTTCAGATTTGGTTGTTGCAATGGCTACCAACATTATTATAATCAATGGAATACTTGCCAGTCTTGTAAAAAGTCCGACAAGAATAAGTAGTCCACAAACAATTTCAAAACCGCCAACAAAACTGCCTAGAAATTCAGGCGAAGGCAAGCCAATTTTTTCAAATCGTCCTGCTCCAAGTGTGTCAGCAAATAAAAATTTCTGAATTCCTTCGGAAAGAAATACCGCACCAACCATTAGTCGAATGAGGATTGTCGTTTTAGAATTGTCAGTATTTAATATTCGGTTTTTCATTTTTTGTTTGTCGGTTCATTGTTGCACACGGTTGGTCATAGGGTGACGCCCAACGGTTTGGCGCTTGGCGAAGGCGGGGATTTTAAAGCACTTACTTTCAATTTAGCACTAATGTTCATTTGAAAACCTAATGTTCATTTTAGCACTGAACTCGCCATTTTGCCAAACTGCTGTTGGTGGCTGGTGTTTTATTGCCTTGTAGTGTCAAGTGTTTCATTATGCTTCTTTTTGAGCTTTACTTCAATATTCGGATTTAATCTTTTAATGTCATTGATAAATTCAGTCTTATGTTTCGGTGAAATTATTATAGAGTCAAATTTTCCGTAATTTATTTCAAGTCTGTCAAGTGAAGTTGCAGGCGAACTAATTGGATTGTTTGTTTCAGTAACCTTTTTTATTGTCTTAATGTCAATAGTTTTATTAATTATAAAACCGCATTTTATTGTCAGCTCGTCACTGTCTATTGTATAGGTTGTTGTCATAAACATATGAACAATAAATAGGATTACCGGTAAAAGAATTGCAATTCCTATCCAACTTGGTTTTTCACTTATGGTCAGAATTAAAACTGTCCCTAATATAAGAACAATAGGAATTACTAATTCAAGTCCTATTTTTGATTTATATAATTTCTTCATTTTAAAACTGTCTTTTTTAACGGTGTGTCGTTTTACACTTGCCACCAACGGTTTGCGGCTTGGCGCAGGCGGGAATTTTTACCACAAAACTTGCTACGAAGCCGAAAGCTCAAATTTACGAAAAACTGTCATACGAAGCACTAAACCCCCGCTTGTGCCAAACCGCTGTTATGGGCTGCCTTTCTTCTGTCGGATTAGTCCAATTCCCAATGTCAAAAGTCCAAAAGTCAGTATTGCAATACCAACATACAAAATGAAAATTAGTCCTGTCGGTTCGGTAATTTGTCTGCCGATAGCTGCCGCAAAGAAGCCTAAGCTAATTGTAATGGCTGAAATCGGGAATGAAAGTCGGGCAAACCATTTCCAACGATTGGACAAAGAAGCGTGGTCTGCGAAGAGTTGAGCAACTAACGCAAGAATGACCAAAACACCTGCGTGGGCGTGTCCTGCACGGAACATTGATTTTTGGAAGTCCGTTAATTGCAAATGTTCCTGTTGTCCGCTTAAAACGGTGAGCAAAAAATACCCACCGTAAATGATTGTCGGAACGGAAAGCAAAATGTAACCGCTTATTTTTCTTGCTTCGTTTGTCATAGCTGTTAGTGTTTAAAGGTTGTTGGTGCTTTGTCCAATTTACTTTTAATAAAAATCAAAGCGGTTTCTTCGTTCTTCATAAACGGAATTTCTTTGCCGTCTTTTTCTTTGATGAGTTCAACAGTTTCGGTCAGCACACCTTCTTCGTAGTTGTAGTTTTGCGTAATTCTAAACTTGTTATACGGCATAAACTTACTTGCATTTGGAACATACATTATCAAAACGGATTTACGAAATTCTGCGTCTGTTGTTCCCGTTCCGTTGCCAAGCGATGAATTGATAGTTGCTTGCACTTTTCCGTCAATCAGATTTTGGTAAGCAACTTCAAAATACATTGTCTGGTCTCTGTTACCCGCTTTGCCGTCATAGTCGGGGTGAATACGGTGCAATGATTTAACGGATTTCCAATGATTGTCATAACGTTTTTGAACAACGTCAAATTGGTAATCATAACTTTCTGCTCGCAACCATTGTCCGTTTTCGTATCGGTATGCTTTGCTGACACCGTTCCAAATAATTGTGTAGGTGTCGTCCAACTCAACGGAACGGTTAAGCGGAACTGTTACTTGTTTTGAAGTGCTGCAACTCGCCAAAATCATAAAAGCTATTGCAGTAGCGGAAAAAATCACCTTTTTCATTCTGAATTTTTTTTAGTGAAACATTAAATTTTACACTGCAAAAGTCTCAAAGGTGAATGAAGAAGAAATTGACAAATGTTACAATCGTTATTTACCAGCAATTTTTTTTCGTAGTCGGCTTAGACTTTCCCGTTCAAGTCCCAAGTAAGAGGCAATGTGATAAAGTGGTATTCTGTCAAGAATGTGAGGTTGGTTTTTAAGCAAGTCAAGGTAACGTTGCTCTCCGTCTAAAAACAAAAAGCTCTCAACACGTTGGGTTGTCAGCTTGTAAGATTGTTCAGCTATCATTCTGCCAAAGCGTTCCCAATTTTGGGATTGATTGTAGGCATTTTGCAGAGCGGGTAAATTGAATGTTACGATTTCAGCGTTTTCCAAAGCCTGAATGAAATATTTGCTTGGTTTCTCTTGCAAAAAACTGTCATAGTCCGTTACAAATTCATTTTCAAATGCAAAGTGCGTGTTGATTTCCTTTCCGTCTGCAAGGTAATAAGTTCTGAAACAGCCTTGATTGATAAAGCCGATTTCGTGACAAATTTTTCCTTCGGTCAAAAAGTAGTCTTTCGCTTTAAGTTGTTTTGTCTTTAAAAAGGGTTCAAAAAGCGAACAGTCCTTTTCTGTCAGAAAGGAAACTTGTGTCAGCCAATTTTTAAATATTTTAAAGTCGCTCATTGTCCTGTGTTCGTTGGTCTGTGGGGGTGTCGTCTAAGGTTGCCCATAACGTTTCTCAGCTATACGCAGGCAGGGATTTTCACCACTGAACTTCCTACGAAGAACTGAACTTCAAATTTAGCACTTTCCTGTCCTACGAAGCACGAAACCCCTGCTTTTGCAAAACGGCTGTTACAGGCTGGCGTTTTTGTTTTCATTAAGTTGTCAAGTTTCATATTGTCAACTTGTTATACCTTTTAATATTCGTTGGTTTCTGTTATTCATTAAGTCTAACGTATGTTCCATATATTTTTTATACTCGTCAATTGTCTGTGGCAATGGTGGTCTGTTGAAATTGTCAAACGGTAGAGAAAATTCAATTTGTCCGTTTTGGTCAACAAAGTCTTGTAAATGAAAAAAGTCAACATAGCCTTTGAAGTCAACAAACAAGTCAAAAAAGTCCTTGTAATTTGAAATTGTCTTTGAAAGAGGGCTTTCTTCGTCTCTGTAAAAACGTCTTATACACTCCAATGTCAAATCAAACCTGTCACAAATTATTCTACTTACTCCTCTGGCTTGATTAATTGTAAATCCATTCTTTTTATGTGCTGGAAAAACAATGTGTCCGCCAATTGTCCGCACCTTATGTTTTAGTTCTTCTCTTTCAATATCTGAAAGCCAACCGTCAAACTTGTTATTATATTTTCCGTCAAAATGAGGACACATTCTGTCGCTTGACAAATTCATTGTAAAGTTGTTTTTCAAAAGAAATCTTCCATAACTGTCTCCTTTAATTTCCAAGATGAATTCTTTTCCGTTTGGTAATTCTTTACTCCATAACAACTTGTGAGTTTCATATAATTTTGGACTGTCCGTATCAGGGTCGCCACATTTACTGTCTTTTCGAAAGTCAAAATCTATATCAATTTGTTCTGTCATTTATGCTTTAAATTTCATTATTATTGTCGGGTCGTGTCGTCCTACGCTTGCCTGTTGGCGGTTCGTTGTTTTTCGTCCGTCTTATTTCAGTTTCTTCATTGCGTTGCTTTCAAGTAGAGATTTCATTTGTGTTATGGCAACTTTGTTGAGTTGTGTCAGTCGTTCGCTTTGTGTCAAGCCTTGTCGGATAAGCAATGCGTTTATGCTTTCCATATTGCTTAACACTACCAACTGCTCCAATGTTGCATAATCTCTAATATTTCCGTCCTTGTCGGAATTGCTGTCCCGCCACTCTTTGGCTGTAATTCCAAAAAGGGCAACGTTCAATAAGTCGGCTTCGTTGGCGTAAACAAAACTTGTTTGTTGTTTAGTAATTTCCTGCGGTATCAGATTTTCTTTGATTGCGTCTGTGTGTATGTGGTAGTTTACTTTTGCCAAAGTCCGTTGTAAGTTCCACTCTAATTTCAATCGGTTGTTTTCATCGTCTTTCAAACGTTGAAACTCGTTGATAAGGTAAATCTGAAATTCAGGACTTAACCACATTGCAAAGTGAAATGCAATATCCTTATGGGCATAAGTTCCGCCATAACGACCTGCTTTTACTATCAGTCCGATTGCTTTTGTTCGGTCAATCCATTGTCCTACGGACATAATAAACCTGTTTACACCTGCTTCTTGGTTAATTACCCCGAATTCGGGGTAATTAAAATTCGGGTTTTTGATGTTTTCCCATACGCCCAAATATTCCAAAGTGTTCTTATTGGTTATCCACTTGCCGATTAAGCCACTACCTTCACTGAAACCTGCGGTCATATCTGTCAGACTGATAAAGTCAGTTTCGTTTTGTGTAATAACCGTTATCGTTGCTTCCTTGACTTGTAAAATCCTTCCTTTTGCCATATTGTTTCCTGTAAATGGCAAATTTACAAAAAGAAATTCAGCGTAAATCTATTTCAATCTTTCGCCAAGTTTTTCAATTTCGGACAACCATTTTCTTCTTTTATGTTCGTCTGATTTTCTGATAAACTCAATGTATGTTACTTTTACGGGCTTAACACCGCAAAACTGTAAGATTGTTTTCTTTAGTTGGTTTACACTTGGCCGTCCATTTACAAAACGATAATACCAACTTGGTTGGTCAAGTGTCGTAATAATGTGTGCTGTTTTTCCTGTTAAAAGTTTGTCCCACCAAATGGAGTTTTCTCTGTATTGAAAAGTAAATCCGGGAAGAAAAAGCCTGTCAATAAATCCTTTCATAATTGCAGGAAAACCGCCCCACCAAACAGGGTGAACCCAAACCAAATGTTCTGCCCATTTTATTTTTTCCCACGCTTCAAGTAAGTCTGGTTCTAAATCTGTTCTTTTCTGGTAGCCAAATTTTAAATTTGGATTGAAACTCAGTTCAGCAATAACGATTTCTTTAATTTCTGCCCCTGATTTTTCTGCTCCGTCTTTATATGCTTTGGCTAATCCAAAGTTGAAACTGTCTGCATTAGGATGTCCGTTTATCAGCAATATTTTTTTTCGCATTTGTCTAATTTTATTTATCGGACAAAGGTAAATGCTGGATTTTCCCTACATCAAGACATTTGTCCAAAAACTATTTCCTTTCTTATTCTACTTAAATGTCTTTGGGTAATTCCTAAGTAAGAGGACAGGTATTGTAAGGGAATTTGTTGTATATATTCAGGTTGATTTTCCAATAATAAAGTATATCGTTGTACTGCGTTATCTCTTTGTAATTGAAATACTCTTTTTTCAAGTTCGAGATAATTTTGCTCTGCAATAATTTTCAAAAACTTTATCCAATTGGGGCTTTTTGTTAGTTTTTCCATTTCACTTTTTTTGATGACCAATAATTCAGCGGAAGAAAGTGCCTGCATATTTTCCAAACGTCCTTCGCCTGTTATAAATGACGAATAGGCAGCCATTAATTCATTCTGAAATCTAAAACAATAGGTTATGTCTTCTCCTTCGTTAGACAAATAATAGGAACGGAAAACCCCCGATTTAATAAATGCGATTTCTGTGCAACGTTGCCCTTCCTGAACGAAAAAATCAAACTTGTTAAGTTTCTTTGGGGTAAAAAGCTGAATGACCGTTTCAATTTCTTCCTTTGTCAAAACCTTGAAACTTTCAAAGTATTCCTTTATCATCTTTTGTTTGCTTTAAATGTTTCAAAATTGTCAGGATTATGATGAGTGGTTTTTCACTTGTTCCTTCGTGTTTGTTGTTCTAGCACGGTTGCTCGTTACAATGACCGCCAACGGTTCGCGGCTTGGCGTAGTGGGGGCTTTTCAGCACAACACTTGATACGAAGCACACAGTTCAAATTTAGCACAAATTTTCATACGAAGAATGTCCGCCCCCATTACGCCAAACCGCTGTTATGCACTGGCGTTCTGTCTGTCGTGTTGGTTTGAGTGTCTGCGTATTTTTTATTTTCAGAAGGGAAGGAAATTTTTATTCAATTTTTGTCGGGGTGGCAAGGTGGAAGCTCTTTTGCAAACTTTGGTCTTGCGTGTCGGCTGGTGCGGTTTGCAAATGTGCTTACACCTGTGTGTGGCTGTTGGAGTTTCTCATTCGTTATTTTTTTCTTTCAAAATAAAGTTCGGGTAAAATAATTTTCACTTCTTGTTCTGTTTCTTCTTTTTTCCAATAAACAATAAAATTCACTTTAGCACTTTTTAATTCATAGTTTTTCATATTTTCAATTTGTCCAACAAATTGCTTTGAGAATTTTAAAACGGATTTTCCGTTTTTATTCAAACATTCATCTCCGCTTAAAGTCAACATATCTCCACTTGTTAGTTGACAAATCAAATTTTGTCGGGTTATGAAATAATCCAACCAAACGTCTTTTAAACTTAGATGCATTGCCAATTCGTTTGGGGGTAAATGATTTTCTCTGTTTTCAATTCGTTCCAAGTTCTCTGCTGCAATGTTGTCAAGAAAGTTTGAGTTTAAATGAATGGTAAAATTTCTTTTTGCCCTTGTCATAGCAACATACAATAATCGTTTAGCTTCGTCTGTTGCGGGATTGAAGTTTTCAAGCATTAGAAAAACATTGTCAAATTCTTTTCCTTTTGCTTTGTGAATTGTTGAAACGAAAATTGTCTCGCCATTTTCGTTGAAGAAATCCTCTAACTTGGATTCACGAATGAAAACTTCTAAATCCGATTTATATTTCCTTTTGGGATTTGATGCTTCAAATTCTTTGATGATGTTTCCTAAAATTTCCAATTTGGTGCTGTAGCGATATTTGTTTACAACTTCACGTTTTGCGTTTAACCAAATTTCATCACTTATTGTATAAACATCATCGGTCAAACTCAACTGATTTAAAAAATATCTGACTTCATTCAGATTGTATAAACTGAAACCGTCATTTGATTGAATCAATTTTGCTTGCACATCATTTTTTAAAAGCAATCCTGTAATTTGTAATGCTTCTTCATTTGTCTTTGTCAAAACGCAAGTTGTTCCCGAAAGTCCTGTTGTGAGAATGTCTTGCACAAGTGGGTTGATGAGGTTTCCACTTTGATAACGCACGATTTTAATTTGTCCATTGTCATTTTGCTTTGCAATGATTGGCGTTTGTTTTAGTCGGGAAGAAATACGTCTTACAAATTGATTTGTAAAATCAACAAGGTTGCTTTTGCTTCGGTAATTCTCTACCAATTCGTGTTTGACTGCTTTGTTTTCACGAATGAATTGTTCAAGATGTTTTGAACTTGCACCTCTAAATTCATAAATGTTTTGGTCGTCATCGCCAACGGCAATTACGCGCATTTCTTCGTTTTGTTCCATCAAAGCACTAATCAAACCAAACTCGTCTTTGTCCATATCTTGTGCTTCATCAATTACCAAAACGGTTTTTGTTATTCGGCTTGCTTCAACTTCGTTATTCTTTATTTTCTGAACAGTCTTTTTTAGAATTTCGTCTGATTTTTCCAAACTTCCGACTTTGCCTAACAAATCAAAACAGTAAGAATGGAAAGTTTTTATTTCAATATAGTTTGCTGCGTTTCCAATTAGTTTAAGCAAACGTTTTTTAAATTCGGTTGCTGCTGCTCTTGAAAACGTAATCATAAGTAACTGTTCGTGTTTCACATCTTCCATTAAAAGCAATGAAGCCAATTTGTGAACCAAAACCCTTGTTTTTCCGCTTCCCGGACCCGCAGCAACAACAATGTGCTTTGTTTCGTTATCGTTTATGATTTTTAATTGCGTTGGCGAAAGTTCTCCAAAAAGTTGTCTGAATTTGGCAGGTGTAATGTTTCGTTTGATTTCATTTTGACGACTGCCCGGAAAATATCTGTGTAGAAACGAAGAATAGTTTAAGTGAAAATAATCTTCTACAAACTGCAAAGCACTTTTGTAGTCCTCAATCATTTTCTTTGCGTATTCGCCAACGATGTGAATTTGCTGAACTTTGTTTTCGTAAAACTGATTGAGTTTTTGATAATCGTCTTTTGTGTAGCGTTTTTTGTTGTCTTGTTCTGTTCGTTCAATGGTCAAACGATTATACACAACCAAAAATCCGCCTTCAATTTTTATCGCTTCAATTCTTGACAAGTAAAAAAGCGTGTCTTCAATATCGTCAATATTGATGTTTACTTTAAACAAACTTGAACTTTCCTCGTAAGCGATTTTTAATTCTTGAACGGAAAATTCAACTAATACTTCTTCTTTTGTAGATTCTTTTTCCGAAGCGTTTACATTACTTTTTTCATAGAGAAACTCAACAATGAATTTTGCCAAAGCGTGTCGTTTCTCTAATTTCTCTTTCAACAATTCTTTCGGGTGTAATGAAAGAACAGCAACGTGATTTTTTGATTCTAAACCTTTTCGCTTAATCCAATTTTTAATTGCCCAAAAATTGAAAATGGCTTTCATCTTATTGGTGCTTATATCGTCAAGTCCTTTTTCTTCGGCTTGTTCGTTCAGTTCTTTGATGTGAAACACTTTTTCTTGTTCTTCAATAATTGGAAGTAAAAAGTTTTCAATTTTACTGAATGTGTCAACGATGTTGAACGAACGATTTTTGTTTTCTCCTTTTTTGATAAAAGCGGTCAAATCTTTTGCATCGGCTAAAATCTTTTCTTCTCGCAAAAGATTAACAATGTTTATCACTTCTTCTTTTACAATTCCTAAATGGTCGCTGATGTAATCTATTCTTGATTCTGCTGCCTCATCGCTTACTTGTTTTCTGCTTTTGCTTGAGAAAAGTTTCTTGATAATTCTTACACCTTTTTCTTTTTGATTTCCAACAAATCTTTCCGAAGCATTAATTTTGTCAATGGCTTCCTGTGCGTTTTTTGCAAGAATACTGTTTGCAAAAACTCGTGGCATATTTTGTCCACGTTTCAAATATCCTGCATCTTCCAACGCTGCAATGGCAGTTGTTACCCGTGTTTCAATTTCAACAACATTGTCGTCCCAACCTGCTTTTCGTGCAATTTCCAAAGCGGAATTAGAAACCATTGAACGAAATCTTGTTATCTCTTTTATTGCTTTCCAAACTTGCTGAATTTCTTTAATTGAAAGTTTTGTTTGATTTAAAAGAATAAAGTGTTTGCTTAAATCTTCTTCGTTAAACAACACAAAACAATCTGCCGTAATATTTTCATCTCGCCCTGCTCGTCCTGCTTCTTGAATATAATTTTCAAGTGAATCGGAAATTTCATAGTGAATGACCATTCCGACATCCTTTTTGTCAACGCCCATTCCGAAAGCAGAAGTAGCCACCATTATTTGAGTTTCTCCATTGATAAACGAATCTTGGTTTTCAGATTTTTCCTGCTTATCCATTTTACCGTGATAAGGTTTTGCGCTAAAACCGTCTTCTTTTAAGCGTTCTGCAAGTGTGTAGGCTTTTCGTGTTCGTGAAACGTAAATGATAGTCGGGCAATTTTTTTCTTCAATCAAATCTCTCGCTGCTTGGTATTTTTCTTCTTCGTCTGCTTTTTCAAATACTTTGTATTGTAGATTTGTTCGTGATGCTATTGAAGTAAACAATTCAAGATTAAGCGAAAGTTTTTCTCTGAAATAATCTCGTATGTCTTCAATTACTTTTTGTTTTGCCGTTGCTGTGAAACACGAAACAGGAATGCCGTCTTCAAGATTTTTCTTTTCCTGAATGGATTTGATAAAATCTCCGATGTATAAATAATCAACTCTGAAATCTTGTCCCCACGAAGAAAAACAGTGCGCCTCATCAATAACAAAACGTGCAATTTTTCTTCCTAAAACTAATTTTTCAATCGTTTTTGAGCGTAGCAATTCAGGTGATATGTAAAGAATAGAAGCCGAACCGTCTTCAACTCGCTCAAAAGATTTTGCTCTTTCAATCGGGTCAAGCAAACCGTTTATTGTAACTGCGTCTGTAATTCCAACTTTTTCAAGGTTGTCAACTTGGTCTTTCATTAGTGATTGCAAAGGTGAAATCACAATTGTCAAACCTTTTGACGTTTCTCCACTCATCAAAGCGGGAACTTGAAACGTGATTGACTTTCCGCCACCTGTCGGAAAAACGGCAAGAATAGATTTGTTGTCAATCGCGGCTTTAACCGCTTTTTCTTGTAGCGGTTCGCCTCCGTAACTTCTGTAAGAATCAAAACCGAAAAATCTTTTTAGTCCTTTGTGTGCATCTAAAACGCTGTTGCAATATTCACAACCGCTTACACACGGTTTGTTTCTCAAACGAAACATTATCCGTTCCACTTCGGGATAATTTTTTAAAACCCAAGGTGGCGTTATGGAATGTATTTTTTTGTATTGAACAAAAGAATTGATTAACGATAAACAGTAAGCAAGTTCAATCGGTTTTTCTGAAATGATTTTTGCTAAATCAACTTGTTCGCAAAGTTCGTTTTTGAATTTTTTACGAATAAGTCTTTCAATGTCTGTGCTTGTGCTGTTATATGCGATGTAACGGAAAAAAGCGGAAAACTCTTTTTTGTCATTTAACAGCAAATAGAAAATTTGTTTGAGCGTGTCGTCTGTCTGTTTGAAAGTAGCGATTTCGTCATTCAACAAATCTTTCGCTTTGATTGAATCGTTCAGCGGATTGTTTGTGTCTTCCGATTGAAGTTTGTCGTCTTTGAGTAACGAATGATACGGCTTTGTAGGAAAAAGCAAAGGCGATAAAAACAAAGAGTCAATGATGTTTGCTGAATTTATTCCTGCGTCATTAAGAGCTTTGCCAATATATTTTATGTCGTGATTGAAAATGTTGTGTCCACAAATGAATTGTGTACCATTAAGAAATTGTATAAATTCTGCTATCGAAGTTTTATGGAAAGAACTTCCATTATCCTTGACACTTCCGATGTCAAGAATCTTTCCGCTCTTAGGCTCAATTTCTGTATCAATGAATGTTATTGAGTTCATTTATAGCTTCAACTTCTTTGTTTTTATTTGCTTTTCAGTTCATAAATCTTATACCAATAGAAAAACGCTTCTGGATTGGATTTTTTCAGTTTGTTCAACTTGTTATTCAACGGTTCGCTAATTTTCCAATCTTTTAGTTGAAGCGGGTTTTCAAATTTGTCTATTGTTTTTGCATTGTGTTGTATCAACGCAGAAATGTATGCGGCTTTTGAAGCGTGGGCTATTGTTTTTTCAATGTGGTAGTTTTCAGAAAAAATAAAACTGCCGACACGTTGAATACCGTTTTGTAATTCTTCAAAATTTCCTTTGCCATCTGCACCTCTTGTTACAATACAAAGAGCGGTTTGGTAAATATCTTCCAATACATCGGTTTCAGTAATTTCTTTGGAATTACGATAAGCAATTTCCGTTTTTGCGAAACGATAAAACGTAGTTTTAAGGGTTTCAATGTCGTTGACTGCATCAAACAAATTTCCGATGTCGTAAAGTTGTTTGATGATTTCCATACTCATACTGTCTTCTTTTTTAAAATATGGAATGCCTGTTGTGTTGGGTGCAAATGCGGTAAGTTTGTCTCCTAAAATATCTTCTAAACTTGGTATGTTTACGTTGAGTGCTTTGCCCGATTGCGGAACAAAATCAGAATGGATTGGCAAGGAAATTAAGTTGGCGTAATTCACTTTTTCAAAAAGAATGTCTAACAAAACATATTCTTCGTCTTTGTTGGTTTTGTGCAAAGGCGTGTAGAAAAACTTGTAATGCTCTTTTTTGATTTTTGAGTTTGTGCTTCGGTGTTGCAATTCTTTTCTCAAAAATCCTTGTTCTTGTGCGATTGCATTTAAAACGCTTTCTAAGTTTTCACTTTCATTCGGCAGAATAATATCAATGTCTATGGATAAACGTTTCGTAGAATTGAAATGAAGCATCAAAGCCGTTCCGCCTTTGAAAACAAAATTTAGATTTTGCTTTGCCAGACCTTCTAACAACAACAATGCACGGATAACTTTCTCTACAAGGATTTTATCCGCATTTCGATGTCGTTTCGACACTTGGCTAAGCCACTCGTTTGATATTTCTTTTTGGTTTATCATTCTATAAAACGGCAGTTATTTTCTATTGCTGCCATAAATTTGAAATTGTTTTTACAAATTTGGTTAGTTCTTCTTTCTTTCTTCGTCTGTCGGCATAGCGAAGCATTTTGCTTTGATTTATGGTGTATTTAGCAAACGCTTCTTTGAAAATTGTCCGCATTTCAGCACCTTGTTGAGCCGAAAAAATCACATCATCGCAAAAAATGTCCACTAACATTTTTTCAATGGTTGCGGTTTCTACTCCGTTTATATTTTGCGTTGGTGCTTCTGAGATAAGCGGTTTCACAATGAAAACATCTTTTTCATTGACGATGTATTTTTCCAAAATATCGCTTGTCGGCTCAACGAAAACTGATTTTTTGATTTCTCTTAAAAAATAGAAAGCCGAATTGGTTGTTTCTTTGTCTGTTTCCACCAACACAAAAAAACGGTTGGGCTGATGTTGCATAAATTCGTTGAGAATAGAAGTGTTCCAAACACATAAATTCGCATAAGGAAATTCAACTTTTAGTTTTTTGAAGATGTTTTTCGTTGTTGATGAAATTTCTGGAATGTAATTTTTGCCTTCGCCCAATGTAAATTTCCCTCTGCCGATGCGTTGCAAAACGCCCGATTGCACCAACGTATGAACACGCCAATTTACCGTTGTCTGCTTGATGTCCTTTTCGGTTTGTTCGTAAAAGGCAACAATATCCTGCGTTTCAAAAACAGCCTTGCTTTTGAAATGGCGTTTCATTTTGTCGGTATGTAGCTTATCTGTTGCGATGATTTCTTAAAGTTTTAGCAAAGATACAAAAATCTATGAAACGGCAGCAATATTAATAAAATGCCGAAAATTAGGTTTATCGGGTGGTGGGTGGGCTTGGGTGCGGGTGGCAAGCAAGCTCTTTTGCAAACTTTGGTTGGTGCGTTGGATTGTGCGGTTTGCAAATGTGCTTGCTGTGTGTTGGGGAAATTGAATAAAAATGTGCGGTGGGGAAAATAAAAAATACAGAAGGTCAGGCATTGAGTGTCGGCTTACTCGTTGTCCTGTTGTAATATGGTCTGTATGTTGTCCACCTGTCAAAGTTGTCCGTCAGCTTTTGTCTGTGTAGTTCGGTCGTCCTACGCTTGTGCATAACGTTTGGCGGCTTTGCGAAGGCGGGGCTTTTTAGCACTACCGTTCATTTGAAAAACCGCACTTCAATTATACGAAAAAACTGTCAACCGAAGCACTGCACCCCCGCTTTTGCAAAACCGCTGTTGTAAGCTGGCCTTCTGTCTTCCGTCATTGTCAAGCTGCTGTCTGTAAGGGTTTCGCTGTCTATGTCGGTTGTGCGGTGGCAGGTTTTAAAATTTTTAGAAGGGGAGAAATTTAAAAAAGTAATTCTTTTTTGGATGGATTGTTTCAAGCTCTTTTGCAAACTTTGGACTGTGGTAGGGCTTGTAGCGGTTTGCAAATGTGCTTGAAACTGTGAGCAGATTTTTCACATTAGTAATACTCAATTATTCTGTCATAAAAGTATCTTGGCTCTCCGTCATTCAACATTACCTGATTTACCCAATGTCCTTTGTCATTAAAAGTAAATGAATATTCTCGCAGGTAGTTTGTATCTTTTGATTTGTAATGGTAACCTGTTGCCAATCCGTTATTGACTGGAAGAAATTCATACACTCCATCAGGTTCTCCATCTTCGCCAAGCGAAATTTCTTTTATCAGGTTATCGTTTTTGTCATATTCGTTTTTGTTCCAGTAAACTAATTCGTTTTCGCCACGAATTGCCTTTTCTTCAATAACTCTTTTCTTATTGTCGCATGTATAATAAAAGGTGCAATCTTCTTCTTCATCGTCACTTGTCATAAGCATTTCATGAATGTTTTCCTTATAGGTGTGGATGCATTCAGAAATCACATTGCAGTCCAAACTGTGGTAAAATGAACGAACTGTTTCCCTTTCAATCCTTCCTTTCTCGTCATATTCAAATTCACTGAGTGAAATCAGTTCATTCTTTTCTGAAAGCAAACTCATAGCGGTAAGCAAAATGCCTTTGCGGTTATAGCCATAAATTACTTTGTAATTTTTGTTTTTCTCTGTATGAACACTGTGAAGTAACAAGCCTTTACGGTTGAAAAACAAATCATAGTTGCCGTGTGATTTTTCCAACTTTAAATCAAACGGCTCTTTCACAATTTTTGGATAGCTACTGCGATAGGAAATTTTCTTTACCCCCTTTTCGTATTGTAAATTATATTTTTCAAACTCGTCTAAAAACATTCGATTGTATTTAGTAAGTGTTCACTATTTCGTCTATTCTTGAAATTGTATTTGCAGCACTGGAATTATCCTTTACTTTTTCTAACTGAACTTTGAATGATTCCAATTCCTTTTTTATTTCAGAATAATTTTTGTCTTCCAAATAGTTCGCTTGCTTTTGTATTTCAATTTTGAGTTTACTCAAAATTTCTATTACTGAAAGTAATTCAGTTTGGGCAATCGGATTGGCTGTATAGTTCATTGTGATTAATCTTCCCAATCCTCCCAAATCTCTTACGCTTATTGAATCGTCCATATAATTATTCTTCTGACAATAGAGTAAGTAATCTTCAATTTGCTTTACGATGTCACCTGCAAATATTTTTTGCTCTTTCACATAGTCCGAAATTTCAAAGGAACTAAAGTGAAATGCCTCATACGCATATTTAAACATTCCGCTTTCAAGTGCAAGTTGAGCATACCATGTTTGGAATGAAAAAATTTGAAAGACAATAAACCTCTCCTGATAGTTGCCAAGTTTTAAATCATAATTGTAACGAAGATTGAAAAGTATTGAACCTAACTTTCCTTTTACTGTTTCAAAAAGATGTTTTGATTTCAACTCAACTGCATTCTTTTGAAGTTGGTGCAACTGCCATAAAATTTCATTGATATGGTTCCATTGCAAGTCAGCATCAGGGTGTGGGTTTGGTGCATCCCTATCTTCATTTGCCCAATACAAATCTCTGATTGTTTCCTGCTTCGGACAGTTGAATTGCAATTGATGCAAATAAATTTCAGAAAATATTTCAGCCGCACTTGATAAACCTTCCACGCTATTTTTAACCGTTAAATATTCAATCTGTGTTCTTATGAAATCTTCAATTTCTTGATAATGCAGTAGAAACGATTTGTTCTCTGCTGCATGGAAATAAATTCCTTTCACGGCTAACCAAACTGAAACAAAATACTGCTCCTCACTTACTCTTGCTGCATCAACATTACCTGTAATCCAAACTTTTGTAAGCGATTGAAAAATTTCATTTGTTTTTTTTCTGTCTCTGGCATCACCAATGAGAGCTAAGCATTGCTGATTCAAGGTTGGTAACAGATGAGAGTTGTAAGCATCCCTGTCAAAATCCTGAATGTAATAAATCAGTTCATCTGTAATTACTGAATCAAAATCTCCATTACCTGTAAATTGTCTTATTGAATTTTTTACTTCATCTACCGTATCGGTTTGGCGAATAAGAAAAACAGTAAAAGGAAATAATGAAAGCACGAACACAACAAACATGATTCCTATGAAGTAAGCTGTTGTTAAATCGTTTGTCTGTTTTAAGTTTTGTAATGAAAATGCTGAATGAAGTGAAAACAGAATTATCACTACTGGAATTGAGATTGCGAATGAAACCCACCATTGGGTTAAAAAATTAAATCGCTTTCTTCGCCTTGAATTATTTCCAAGCAACTCAAAACCGAAAGTGATTACAGCAAGTAGAATTGCAAAAACAGAAGCAGTTATTTCACAAATAAGTTTGAAATATTCTTGAGTGGATTCTGCTGTGAAATTTGATAAGCTGAAATAGTCCGCAAAGTAAGATGAATGAACATCCCTTATAATGATGTAAGCAATCAGCCAAATACTAACTCCAGTCAAATATTTTAAAGCAACTTTCATTTCTCTCCAACATTTACTTTCCCATACTCCTCCTCACTCAACCAAAAATCTTTATCAATTATTTTCACTTCTTCATACGTGAGTTCATAGAGCTTGTAAACCAACACATCTATTTCACGCTCTAAGGCGGTAGTGTCTTGATTTGCTTTTTTGCGTTTTAGGATTTCATCAACTATGTTTTCAATCTGTTTTTGAGTTCCTTTCGTAGTTTGTCTAATTGGAATTGTATGCAATTCATAAATTCCAATAGTTGGCATTTTATATTTATTGCAATACCAAAAATTTATGAGTTTTGAATTTAAAATTCCACACAAGTATTTTAGCGAAGTTTCTTTATCCCATGATTCATATCTTGAAACATTCACTGTATCTAAAAAATAATTTTGCTCATTGTCATAAGCAACCAAAAGCTGCGATGAACTATTCACACGCTGGGTTACTATTTTTTCTTTTACTTCAAAGAATTCCTTTGTGTAAGATACTGAACCGACTTTTTCTTTCATCAAATCTGGACGATACCATACATATTCATTGTTCCAGTTGAGTTTGTATGCTTTGATATTTTTTCCTCTGAATACTGGCTTACAGTCAGCATTTTCTTTTTGCTGCTTTACAAAACGTTTATCATCACTTGTTTTTATGCCTCTTGAAAACTGGATAAAATTTTCAAGCTGAATAGAATTTTTTTCAATCGCCTCAAAAACATTCTTCTGACTTTCATTTGAAGTTGTATCAACAGACAAGCTTCCGTTTTTTAAAACTTCATCAATGTGGATGCTACTTGTCTTGCTAAATCTTTCATTGAGAATATTGATTGAATAATTATTGTCAATAGTCTTAGTAAGGTGAATTATTAATGGTTTTACGATTGCTTCAAACACTCCCATTTCAAGATTCACAATTGTATTGACTTTTGCTTTTGTAAATAGTAGCTCACGGAATTTTGAAAAACTATCTGTTGCTTTCCAAGTATGTGGGACAATGAAAATTAAATTTCCTTTTTCTTTCAAATGCTGGGTGAACGCTTCAATGAAAAAAGCATATAAGTCAGTTTTGTTTTTTGCAGAGTAGAAGATGGATTTTAAATGCTCTCTGTAATTATCAGGTTTCAGGTTTGAGATATTTACATAAGGCGGATTTCCAATCACTATATCAAAACCCTTATCAATGCCAAACATCCAAGTGGGAGAAAAGAAGGGGCTGGCTTGGCTGTCGTCAAAAGGGTTCCAGTGTTTTATTTTTTGGGCTATGGCTTTTAGCACAGGGTCGCTGTCTGCTTCTATGGCTGCAACTACTTTATCTCTTTCAGCAAAGTAATCGGCTTTCAGTTGTTCTTTTTCGCTGCTGCCCAAGGCAGGTGTAAAAAACTGCTTTCGCAGGTTTTCTAACTCTTTCAGTTGGTTTACCAATTTTTTGGTAAAGCCCTCATGCAATGTGCCTTTGCTGTCTTGTATAAATGCATCCAATCCCAAGTCAATCAAACTGTTGGCACACACAAATTTAAAATCCAAATTGGGCAGGGGCTTTACGCCAAAATTGTGCAACGGGTCTTTGGGGTTGTAGTTTTCTTCCAATACCAAACTCAGCCACGCTCTTAATCTTGCAATTTCAATAGCCATCGGCATAATGTCCACCCCGTAAATGTTTTGGCTCAGTATGTCTTTTTTCAGTTCATACGGGCTTTTTACTGTTCCCAGGGTTTCGTGCAGTTCTACTAGCTTATGCAAAATACCCATCGGGAAAGCACCCGAACCACAGGCAGGGTCTAAAATTTTTATCTGCTCCAAAAATTGCAGCAGTAAGGTTTTTTCTTCTTTCTTCAGTTGTCCTGCATCGGGGTTGGCAGCAAATAGCGGCTCAATCGTTTTTTCTATTTTCGTTTTTTCTTCTGCTTTCAGTTCATAGCGTTTGGTTTCTATGGCTAATTGCTGTGGTTTTTTGTTGCCAAAAATATCGCCAACAGGTTCGGGGTTGTTCAGCGTTTTGGTTTTCTTCTCTATTATGTGCTGTTCCCATTGTGTTTGCAAATAGGCTTTAATGCTTTCGTTTACCATGTAGTCCACAATCTCCCGTGGGGTATAAAAAGCACCAAATGCCTTGCGTTGGTTGGCTAACTTTTCGGTTTCTTCGTTTTGGCTTGCCAGCAGGTTTTCAAAAATGCGTCCCAACATTTCGGGGTCAACCGCTACTTGCTGGTATTGGCTGCTGCTTTCGTCCACCGTAAAATCATAGCTTTCCAAAATTTCAACAAAAGGCAATAGCCATGCATCTAATTGCAAATCGGTAAACAGTTTGTCTTCTTCGCTTTCATCAAACAAGCCACCGTTCAGGTATGGTATTTTCTCAAAAAGCTTGTTGTGTGTTATTGGGTTCCTATCTTGAACTTTTGTGTTGAGTGTTTCAAAAAACAGTTTTAGCAATACATTTTGGTAGTAGTTGTCGGATTCTTCAATGGTTTTTTTGCCAATGAGTGAATGGGCAATAATGCCTTTCTCTTTCAAAAACCAACAGAAAATATACCTGCCAATTAATCGAACCGTAAATTGTTTTACCTGATTTTCGGTAGCTGCGGTATGTTGCGTTTTTACAATCCCTATCAAGGCATCAAAGCGTTCTTTCACTTGTTTGTAGAACTCTTTGTTTACCTCTTTTATGTCAAGCGATTTCCAAAGCAGGTCGGCAATTTCAGGTTTCGGTTTAGAGCCAACGCCCTGCCATTGCTGAATAATTTTATTGTATTGTGTGGTGGTTAATCTTCTGCGGAACGAAACAATTCTTTTCTGTTCACCCTGATTGAAAATGAGCACTAATTTGTCGTAATCAGGGATGGTTACAAAGTGTATAAAGTAGGGTTGAGTAGGAACAAATCCGCTACCATTGGCGGTAATGCCTTTTATGAATGACTGATAGCTGCTTAGTCCAGGGTCATTATCCACCAACTGACTGATGTAATCTTTTTTCAGTTTTTTAAGCACTGCAAACCTTACACGAACATTTTGATTGTCGGCACTCAGGCGATACAACTGAGGTTGCACGGTTTGCGGTGCAGGAGCTAAAAAATCTTTCAGCTTTTGTGTTTGTGGCGAAAGCAGTTGCGGTTTCTGCTGTGCATTAGGTTCAATGTTCATCCATTGCAGCAAGGCAAAAGCAAAATCCAACACGTTTTCCCGTGATGGGTTTTCTGTCAGTTGAGCTAATATTTTATTGATTTCGTTAATTGTCATGCGAAAATTTGAATGATTTCACTTAGTGGAGCTTTCTCCGTTTTTTCTTCGGGTTTGTATTGGTTAGCCAACGAAATGAACTGTTTAATGATTTCATCAGAAACGTGTTCGCCTCTGCGGTTCAAACGGTTTACCAATCGCACCAATTTTAAATTCTCTTTATTGATGTAGGCGTTTTGCGAATGCAAAATAGAATTGCTCACTTTATCAATTTCCGAAACAGGATAACCGTATTCCATCATTTTGTTTATCACAAAAGCTATAGCAGCTTGTTGTGGTTGATTGTAACGCACCTGATGTTCTTCTTCCGAAAACTGATAGCGTTGAATAAAATCCAATATGTATGCTTCCGTTTCAGGTTTATGTTTGAATTTATCGGCAAAGCGTTCATTTTGCTCACTGGTTGCTTTGATGTGCAACAAACCTTCGGTAGTGGTGAGTAACTCCCCAATTTTATCTTTGGTAAATGCCACAAAATATCCTGCTTCCAATGCTTCTTCATCACCTGCTGCCAAATGAGCCAAGTGGATAAAATCATCTTCTTCTTTTCGCATTTGCACCTTGCCCCATTTGCCTTTGGGCATATTTTTAATTTGCTCCTTGTAGGTTAATGCAAATTCCTCATTTCGGTCAAATGCTCTCAGGTCGTCCATAAATAAATCTTCGGCTGCAAGCAATTCCGATGTTTCAAATATTTTCTGAAATGCAGCCAAACGTTTCTTTTCGTCACGGCTGTATAGGTCTTCGGTGTAGTCTTGTGGTTCGGGGTCTTCGTCCAAAATAGATTGGTCGGTTCCAATGGTGTAGCGAATCAGATTGATTTTATCTTCCAGTTTGCGGACTAATTGCAGGTAACTTTCCAACTGTTCTTCGGGTCGGAAATTGTAAATAAAAATTTCTTCGTGCTTACTTCCCAAGCGATTGATGCGACCATTTCGTTGAATCATTCGGACAGGGTTCCAATGCAAATCGTAGTTGATAATCATGCCGCAATCTTGCAGGTTTTGACCTTCTGAAAGTTTGTCAGTTGCAATCAGGAAATCAATTTCCTTTTCTCCATTTTTCAGTTGGTATTTTTTGGAAACAGGAGCAAAGCGTTTGGCATAGTCCTCAATTTCACTTTTTGAACCCAAGGCAAATTCAATGTTTTTGCCTTTTACCAAATACTGTGGCAGGTTATCAGATAGATATTGTAAGGTGTCGGCAAAGTAGGTGAACACCAATACTTTTCGGTCTTCATTTTGATTTAAATGTTTGGCTAATTCCTGAATCTTATCGTCCTTGTCTAACAGATACTTGATTTGTTCTTTCAAAATTTTCAGCACTGCAAGGTCTTTGCTGATGTCTGCTTTCAGTTGTGTAACATTGAAAATTCCTTCGTCTGCAACGATGGTTGTAAAATCCTGCTCCGTGTTTTCAAAATCTTCAATGTCAAAGTCCAATTCATCTTCTTCGGCATTTTGTTCATTGTAGGCATCAATAGCTTTGTTTAATGCGGATAGATTTTTTACTGAAATGATTTTATTGAATTGCTCTAACTTGGTTTGAAAATCAATCAGCTTTTTCTCATAGCTTCCAATAGATTTATTGATAGAGAAAAGCGAAGATTCCAGACGCTTTAAAAATACGGTTCTGAAAATTCCGTAAATACCAATTTGTCTGCTCAGTTCTCGGTTTTCGTCAGCATTCAATTCTAATTCCCCACGTTTCCTGCCATAATAAGCATGACGATAAATATTGTAGCGATAGCATGGAAAACCCAAACTCAGCAATGCGGTGTAAATAATTTCAAGCGAAGAATGAATGGGCTTGTCTCTTTCAGTGTAATGGTCGAACAAGTCAAGCGGATGAGCCAAATACTCCAACTCAGCCAAACTGCTGATTTCGTAATTGAATGCTCTTGTCAATTCAGGATATGGTTCTGCATATTTCAGCAATTGCGATTTGAACTGATTGGGAACTTCATACTCCAAATTGTCAGGATATGATTTTGGAAATTTTTGCAGTTTACCATTTATCTCTAATCCATCAGGATATTCTTTTTCAATTCCCTGCCTTGTTCGCCTAACGATAAAGCGATTCAGCAACGGAGTAAGCTGCTCTTTTATTTGCTGATAATTGATGAATCCGCTCTCTCTGATTTGCCTTCTCATGTCAGTTTGCAGGAGTTCAAGGCGTTCTTTCAACGTAAAATATTTTTGTCTGCTGCGGTCGTAAAATTTCCCCAACTTAAAAATTTCGCCACCTGAACCCAACATGATTTGATTGGTAAGGTCGGCTAACTGGTTGTTGATAGGTGTTGCAGTAAGCAACAAGGTTTTAGCATTTTCATTTTCCTGTCGCCACTTAATAAAAACATCAAAGCGTTGTCCGCCTGATGCTCTCAGGTTGTGGCTTTCATCAAACACAAATAAGCCAACCGGAATAGATTGTAAATTTTCACGAACATCTTTGATTTTCTCGGTGTCCTGCAAACTGTATATTTCAGGGATATGAACCACTTTGAAATCATCAAATGATTTTCTCCATTGCTGAATTAGTCCAGCAGGTGCAATAACCACAACTCTCTGATTCAAATTCTGTTTGTAGTATTCAATCACCTTTATGGCTGTGTAGGTCTTACCTAAACCAACAGAGTCAGAAAGCATGGCAACACCTTGTCGCTCCAATTTTTTGATAAGCGAATTGGCGTTTTGGATTTGAAACTTCAATAACTGCGGTTTGCCTGAACTTGGGTCGTCTATGTCAACTTTGTTTTCTTTCTCGTCCAACAAATCCTGTCCGTAAATACGATACAAAGCATGGATATACATTTCATAAGCACTGAAACACGTTCCACCATGTTTGCTCAAAGCAAGAATTTCTTCTTTGAAAGTTTTGCTCCAATCTTCACTTTCGTTCCAAAGTTCTTCAAACCATGTGCGATGAGAAGGATGTTGTGAAAGATTTTTACGGATAAAGTTTACGGTTGCATTGTTGTCTTCAAACTGGTTTAACTCAAGATTGCCAAATAAACCTTGCTTAGTGAAATTGGAACTGCCGATAATGCCAACGGCATTTTCTTCATCAGTTCCAAAAATGTAGCACTTAGCATGAAGAAAGTTTCTTCGGTAAACTTTGATTTGTATTTTACCGCTATTCGTTTCGTTCATGTATTTACCTAACAAGTCAGCTACCTGTTGAAACTCTTCTTTCAGTTGCAAATCCTCTAAATCTTTCTTCAAATATTTTTCAGGGAAGTCGGGGTCTTGTTGTTTAGGGTTCTTAACCTGATAAGCCCTAACAGATGGTTCTTCGCCTAATAACAGTCTGAAAGTAATATTGTCCCTTTCTAAAAATTGATTCAATTCTTCAAGGATTGTAACCATTCCGGGCAAATCCCAATAGCCTGTCGCAATAGAAATTTGAGAAAACGCTTTGTCTTGTATGAGTTCTTTCAATACAGTTCCAAGCTGATACTCGTTTGATGAATTGTCTATGAGTTTAATACCTTTCTTCATTTCTTCAATTTCTTTTTTAGGATGTTTAATGCATCAGGTGCCAAATCTTTTTCGTCACCGACCACATTCTCCAATTTGTCAGCCAGCCAAAGTGTAAGCAGTTCATCTTCGTTGGCTTTTAGGAATTTGGCAATCTCAATCACCTGTTGTTTGGAAGCGTTTCTGTCGCCTCTCTCAATCTTACTCATTAAAGCAGTGTCAACTTCAAGATGAGCAGCAACCTGTCTTAAAAGCAGGTTTTGCTTCTCTCTAAGTTCTCTAATTTTTTGTCCTAAATGCTTCACGTTACTTGTATTATTGTTGGCTTGTCAGAATTTGTCAAATGTAGTAATTATTTCCTGTCCGTTTTTTGAGCGGTGGAAAAAATTTTGCTCTTTTGGTATTGCGAAGGGTCGGCTTGTGTGTCGGGCAAAACCAAATGTGCAAAATGCGGGAAGGAGTAGAATTACTTTTTTAAATGCGGGTGGGCAAAAATTTTAAAACCTATTGCGCTGGCTTCTGTGTCGCCAAGTTGGTCTGGTGGTCTATGTCAAGCTACAGTGAAATTGTCTGCTGAGTAAAGGTCGTCTGAAAGTCTGGTCAGGATGTCAAAGGTCGAGTTTTGATGTCTTGTTGATGGTTGTTGTGTCGTCCTAATAGGCTTGCTTACAACGTTTTGGGTATTGCCGAAGGCGGGGAAATCGAAGCGATAAGTTTCGATTTTGCACCGAGGCGAGCCAAAACGAATTTTTATGAGATAAATTTAAGAAAAAAAACGAATAAAATTCGTTTTTGGCGGAATAGTAGGGCAGAACCTTGAATTTAGCTCTTTAGCCCCGCTTTTGGCAATACCTTGTTAGCGGTAGTTTTTTCTTATTTCGTGTAGGATTTCGTTCAGTTTTGTTTCAATATTTAGTTCGTCAAATAGTTTCTCCGATAAATTTAATGAGTTTTCAAAAGCTAAAATTATGTTTTTAGGATTTAAATCCGATGTTATTGTTTTATACGCAGAATACCAAGTCATATCAATATCCTTTTCAAGACTTTTAGTCGGACTTTCCCAATGTTGGGTTTTGTTTATTCTTGCTCTAATAAGCCAGAGCAAATATTTCTGAACGTTTGATAAACTATGATGAGCGTGAGCAAATTCCTCTCTCTTAATTAAGTTACTTGTTGTCAGTACAACATTCAGTAATGATTGACTTAACCACAAGATGTTTTCATTTGTTATTCTTTCGGGCGATTTCGTTTTGATTTGATTAAGCGTTTTCGTTAAATGTCCGTCTTTGTCGATTAGGTTCATTTGGTCAAAATCGCTAAATGTAACTATTCCGTCCCAAGATTTGATAATTTCAATTTCCTCTGTTTTTAAAAAATGAAATTCTCCTCTGACCAAATTCTCAAAAATAGCAACTTCGGTTCCATATTCATTTATAAAATATAAAGCCACAGGATGAATTTGATTTACCCATTTTTCTGCTGAGAAATTTTCTTTATTTTTTACAAAGATGTAAAATTCGATGTCAGAATATTTGTCTCCTTCGTTTTTGGTAAATGAACCATACATAAAAACAGCGGAAATATTTTCGTCTTGTTGAGCTATAGATTTTGTTTTGTTAATCATTTGTAACTGTGTCATTTTTTCTAATTTTTAAAAGTTAATAATAGAAAATTCCATTACTTTTTGAAAGCAATGAAAAGGTTTAAGTTTATATATTTTGGACAGTTACTTATAGCTTCATCGGATTATATTTTTTTATGTTCAACATTCTGTTTGGTAAAATTACCGCTAACGTTTTGGGGCTTGGCGTAGTGGCGGTATTTTAGCACTGCCGTTGATTAGAATTACTATTGTTCAATTTAGCACAAGTGTTCAATAGAAATCCGTCACCCGCCATTACGCCAAACCCTTGTTGGCGGTTCGTTGTTTTTCGTCTGTTTATTTCAGTTTCCTTCCTTTGTTTCTAATCAACTAATCTAAAGGTAGATTATAATGGTTTTTCGTGTTCTTTTCTGTTTTTGTGAAAAGTGCTTATTCTTCCATTTGGTTCAATGTGAAAAGTATAATAATCGCCTTCAAAGTAAATGCTCTGTTTCCCATACTTACTAAATCTTTGGCTTGGTTTCTCATCTTTGAACTGTTGGTATTCCTTGTCTATGTATTCTACAACGTGTCCTATTACATTGAAAACGTCATTTTCGTTCCATTGAAAATTGTCTTTATGTTCAAAGTGCTTGTTAACTTGGAACTCCTCAACGTGTCGCATATAAATATGAAGATAGCTGTCTAAATCTATGTAAATAGGGTTTTTTCCCATCACATTAAGCCTTCTCTCTTTGAATTGCATTACTTTCATAAATAGCTCCGCAGCTTGGTCAATATTGTCAGTTGAGAGCTTTTTTAAGCTACTACCTGCTTGTTTCAAATAGTTGTCCAAAATTGCGATGCTTTCCCTTTTCTTTTTACCATATAGTTCGGCAAGCCGTTTCTTGTCTTCATCAGATATTTCTTCACGGATATACTTCATTTGTAACAGTTCCCATTCTACTTGCTCGTCAATTATTTCATCGTTGAAAATTTCTTCTCGTTCTTCTTTGGTCAAAATTTCAGGCTCATAATAGAGTTTCCCTGCAAGATAAAAACTCCTTTCTTTTGGACATAGCCCAACGTCCTCGCTTATAAGTTTTTTACTGAAGCCATACATCCAATCTAAATCCCGTCCTTTGGGTTGGGTTCTCATTGGAATTTCAATTTTGTTTAGCTCTCTTTTTTCCTTTGAATGAAAAGTGTTTTTTGAAGGTGCATTGAAGTAAAGAATTTCAGCAATGTCGCCCGAATAAATTCCTTCCGTAAGCAAAAGCTCAACTTTTTCGGGTGTTAAATCTGTACCCAAATATTTTGCTTTAACTCTACCGTCTTTACTGAATGGTTCAATCTGTATTAGATTGTCCATTTCTTCTCTTTCGTGCTGTGTGTAAATGAATACAACCGTAATAAATGAACCATACTTTTCAAAAGCTTCGCTTTTGTATTTGAATGTCAGCCCCGCTGTTTTATCTTCCTTGCCTACTAAGCAATATATTTCTTCAATAGTATAGTTCATTTTTTTACTTATTTTTTATTAGACCAACTTCGGGTAAAAACATACGTTTCTCCGTTGATTGGAATTTCTATTCTAAGATTGTCAGTTTTTATGAACTGAATATTGAAATAGCCCATAAATTCTGTTTGATTAGCCAGTGTATTAGCTTTTATATAGCCCTCTGATAAGCGACTTTTTATTTGATATTGATTAGATATATAGGCATTTGTTTGTGCATTTGCATTTTGTTGAGCGGCATAAGCTGCTGCTCCATTGTAAGATTGTGTAGTGCTACGACCATATGCAGTAGAGTAGGAAGATGACCAACCACTTGCATAACCATACGTATCTCCAACATATCCTGATGCAGAACCGTATGAATTTGTAACACCTGTTACACTTGTATTGGTTGTGGAATACGAGTATCCAGCATTACTTGCAGCTAAACCATTACTAAATGCAACAGCAAAATTCTGCCAATTTTGCTTTCTTTTTACTTTTTTCATATATTCTTCATATGAAAGAATGTTTAGGTCTTTCATTTCTTCTGCTTTTTTCATAAAAGATTTCGCAGTTATTCTATTTGGTGCTAACAGTAAGTTTTTGCCAGTAAAATTTTGAATGTTAATCCACGCTTGATAATAATCTCCGTAGCTATTATCCCTAAAAAGTGTCATAGATATTGACATTCCTTTATGCTTATAATAGTAAATTAAATTTCCGTCTTTCAAACTGTAACCATACTCTTTTACAGGTGTTGATTTGATAAAGTCATCAATATTGACAAATTCCGTTTTTTTATCCTTATGAATAGTTACGCCAAAAAAATTAAATGCGTTAGGATTTGTCTCTTCTTCTATCAAATTAAATTTTTCAACTGTTTCGGGAAGTTTCTCAAATTCTAAACAGAAATAGTGAACTTGGTCTTCTTTGTCTAAAATATGTACTTTAGGTTCTCCTTCATCACTCAAAGGGATATTAATACTGTTTAACATATAGTAAACCTTATCAGTTTTTGTGTCTTTTAAGTGGGTTTTGTCTCCAATGTTAATCCATCCACTTCCTTTGTTAGTGTATTTTATAAAAATAAGTGTGCTAATTCCAGTATAGTCAATCTGTACTATCTGTAAAGGTGCTGGCTTTTTTTCGTACTCAACACTATTGTATTGTGCATAAATGTTTGACGAAGCTGCAAGCATAAAAGTCAAAATCAAATGTGTTACTGTTTTCATTTTTTAAATTTGTTTGTTGCCGCTTACTCTGTTCGGTTTTCAGCTTTTCCCGTTGTTTGCACGGTCGTCTATTACAATGACCGCCAACTCCCAAATATACGCAATAATCTTCTGTATGCAAGGGTGTCAAGTGTCATTCTATTAACCCCTATAAATAGTTGTTTTTAAGTGTTTTGCTTTGGTATTATCAGATTTTGTATATTGCGCATTTTGTATAACTTTCTTAGATTTGCTTTGGTAAATAATACAAAATACGCAGTATGGAAGTTGTTGATTTTTCTGGTTTTGATTTTCGGGAAGGTAGACACAAGGATGCCGCAGTCATTTGGATGGATTTCAAATACGACCCGGCAAAGATTGATTTGGTCAAATCGCTGAAAGGTAGGTGGAGCAGAACTGAAAAGTGCTGGTACATACCGGACAATACCCATTTCCGGACACTATTTAGGATGGAGATCCCACCGGTTGGCAAAGGGGTATTGTCCAAATTGTCACCCGTGAATGCACGGGAGTTGCAACGCATGAAAGAGGTGTTGCAGATGAAAGCCTATAGCCCGTCCACCATAAAGACCTACATGGTCGAATTTGCACAGTTACTGTATGTGGTGAAAGACGTGCCCATTGATTCGTTGGGCTACGACCGTCTCCGTGCTTACATCCTTTATTGCATCAATACATTGAAGATTTCGGAAAGTCAACTGCACAGCAGGCTCAACGCCGTTAAATTCTATTTTGAACAGGTGCTCCATAAACCGGATTTCTTTGCCGAAATCCCACGTCCAAAGAAGCCATCCACTTTGCCAAAGGTGTTGAGCCAAAAGGAAGTAAAACGGATATTCGACGCGGTACGAAACCAGAAGCATTTGCTGATGTTGCAACTGTGCTATGGAATGGGACTGCGAGTAAGTGAGGTTGTCAATCTGAAATTGAGCGACATCGACAGTGGACGGATGCAGGTACTCATCGAAGCGGGCAAAGGAAAGAAAGACCGGTATGTACCGCTACCGACCGCAGTGCTGGATTTGCTGCGGGAGTATTATAAAGCGTATCGCCCTAAGACTTATCTTTTTGAAGGCCAGTACGGAGGGCGGTATTCCGTCCGCAGTGTCCAAGCTGTGTTCAAGAATGCGATGAAGGCCGCAAAGGTAAACAGGCCGATAGGGATACACGGTTTGCGGCATAGTTACGCCACACATTTACTGGAATACGGCACGGATATGTCATTCATACAGCAGCTACTTGGTCACAATGACATTAAGACCACGATGCTTTATGCAAAAGTCGGCAACGCGCAACTGAATGCAATCAAAAGTCCGTTGGACAGGATTTTGTGACTACAGATTTAAGAATTATCACAATGGGATTAAATTACTTCAAAAGCAGAAAGCGCCTCGATTTTTCCCCACATCCGTTTGATGTTGGCAACATACTTGGTTTGAAAAGAAGGTATGGCAACAACCATTTTTTGCTCAAAATATATGGGTTGGACAAAGCCGGGTTCGAGGAATATTACACCTACCACCTGAATTATTTCCTTTCGACAGGGCAGGGTTCCGAAAAAGATTTCCTTGCCCATGTGTGGTATATCGTGCAGAAACGGATTGAACATTTCGAACGAAAAGACCCGTTCTCATCCGGGCATCCCCAGCATTTGTCAAACATTGAAAAGCTCACCGAATTCCAGCAATACCTCGGCACACGCGATAAATGGAACATCCGGCCTAACGATGTGCTGTTGAAAGAAAAAGACGGAAAGATAGGCGAACTCGAAACCCATATCGAAGGTTTGCAAAAACGAATAGTTGAATTATCCAAACATGAGGTGTCGCAGAAAATACTTATCCAAGATGACCACCTGCCCACGCTCATCGACCTTGTCCGGCAGTTGCGGGATTTGAAATTGCCCAACGGAAGGAAGCTGCTGATGTGTGACCATGACAGCCCGTACTATAAATTGGTTGCGAGGTATTTCAGCTACGAAGGCAAGGACGTTTCCTCCGATACCGTAAGGAATTATTTCGTCAAGAAAAAGGAAGAGGAAGCCACCAAGGGTTCCAAGGTGCGGGAAGGGATGAAGTTGTTCCGCATCGTCCCCGTAGACCAAGCCTAACCGTCTACCCGTTCAATCCCCGAACATGACCAAGCCGCCCCGGTTGGTCATCCATATCCCTCTTCTATCCCCCAACTTTGTCCCAGCGGAACGGGTGCCGCCCGATGGAAACACCGGGTGCAACTCCGTTAGGCGGCAGCCGCAGACATTGCCGCCTGTACCTACCGCTAATTCGCCATTCCCCCAAAGGAATGGAGCAAGCGGAAGTTGGGCATAGCCCTACTTTGCTTGCCCCACGCTATCGCCATGGGGGTTTCGGGTATCCTCCGGGGATACCCCAATACGCTGGCACAGCCCCAGCATAAGGTTCCGGTATACTGGGCGGTATACCGTACGCCGCGTAAACGGCGTAAATCATTATCCCGATAGAGGGATATACGGATATGGAAACATAATGATAGGGATATGGAAATAGACATCGTCACACGGGAAGACCTCCGGCAGTTCAAGCGGGAAATGCTGGAGGAGTTCAAACAAATCATCGGGAACAGGGAAAAAGACAATCTTGGCAGGGAATGGCTGAAAAGCGCAGAGGTACGCAGGCTGCTGGGCATATCGCCCGGAACGTTGCAGAACCTCCGTGTGGGCGGCACGCTGCCCTACCGCAAAGTGGGCGGCAGCATGTACTACCGCAGGGAGGATATCAGGAAAATGATGGAGGGAGGCAAAGGCAATGGGTGAACGGATGGAATTGCCCAAGCATGCGTTCAGCGCGTTCTTTGAGCGGATAAGCGATGACGGGAGGTTACTGCCCACACACATCGGATTGGTGGCGGCATTGTTCTACCACCACGATTGCGGCAACCCGGAAAACCATTTCCACGCCAGCCGCAGGAAGCTGATGCGCTTCTCGCGGATACGCTCCATCGCCACGTACCACAAATGCCTGTCGGAATTGGTGGCCTACGGTTATGTGGAGTACCGCCCCTCGTGGCATCCGGCCAAGGGCAGCAGGTTCAGGTTCATCATCCGCACGGAGGGAGGGGTAAATGGTCAGGATTGATGAGAACAGGAAATCCGTCCGTTTCCCCGAAGCGGTGGACGAACGGCTCACCCTGCTTGCGCGGAAACTTGGCCGCACCAAGCGGGAAGTGGTCATGCAGATGGTGGATTATTTCTACAAAAGCAAGAAAGATCCCGCCGACCTGAACGACGAGGTGCTGAAAAAGGAACTGTCAAGCGGTATCAGCCGCATCCTCTCGTTCATCCGCAAACAGGAGGGTGATATGCTGGTACCGATGTATTCGGTTATGGAGGAACTGATGGCCATCGCCAAGATGCAAAGCCCGCTTTTGAAAAGCATCGGCAAAGGGCAGTCGGAGGCAACCATCATGGGCAGGGAAACCATCATTTACCTGAAACTGGTGGACGGCACGTTGAAAAAGATGCTCGGCAGCATGCGGGAAAAGGAAACATTGAAGTCCAGGTTCCGGCAGGTACTGGATTACTACATCACCCAGCGGGAAACCCTCGGCTGGCCTGTATCGGCGGCAAAAAAGGAGGAACTGGCCAAGCATGCAAGGCAATCACTGGATAATCTGTAACGTAGGATTATGTATATCAACATCACCAAATCGGAAACGGGCGACAACAAGGGCAGCAGCGGTGCGCTGGTACATTACCTCGAAAAGGAAAACCGGATGCAGCCGGAAAACGGGATGGAAAACAAACCGGAGCGTTGGTTCAATGGAACGGCCAACGACATCAAACCCCACGAGGTGCGGACGGGCATCGACCGCACCGCGTTCAAGCAGTCGGGCGAAACCCTGTTCGATGAACTGTTCGATTTCGAGCGCAACCTGAAAGACAGCCTGCAATATGCCAATACGATGAAGAACGGCACCGCACAGCAGAAAGCGCAGATGCACACGCTCACGGAATTAACGAAGCGGCATCCGCAGGGTCAGCCGTTGGCAATGGAACTGGCGCATGATGTTGCCCAAGGCATGTTCGAAAGCGTGGGCGAAATGCTGACCACCACGGGCCGTATGGCTGCCGACCTATTGGGATTGCTGATGGCCCCGGTGGAGGGAGCGGGTGAGCAGCAAAACCCCATCGAGGAAGAGGAGAAGCGGCGTAAACGGAAAAAGAAAGCACAGTCACGGGGTATCAGGCGGTGAGTTTTATGGGTGGTTCAGGGCATCCGGCCTTTGCACCGCCCGGCCAAAATTACCCACGGCGTGGGAAAGGTCAAGGGTATATAAACGCCCCCGCCCGCAGGCCTTTGCCCTCCGGCGCCCTTGACCCGATTCCCCCGCCTTGCGTTCGGTGGCCTAAGCGGTGAAAATGCCTTGGTGCGTGCAGATTTAGAAACACGGTGTCTGAAATGAGCCGATATGAGCCAGTAAGAACCGATAATGAGCCGATGACTATAACAGTGTATAATAAGACCCGGGGCCGATTCCGTGCCTTTCTATAAGTTTTGCCGACAAAAGACTGTCCAACATCCTTTTCACTGTTGCACTTGAAACACCAAGTTTTTTCGCCATGTCGCTGGTTTTTATACCCGGATTTGCCTCAATTATTGTCAACAAATGTCTTTCCCTTTGTGAGATGGCCTGTTGTACTCCATGGGTTTCGAGCTTCAGCATCAACGACTCCTGAACATTCTTCAAACTCGTCAGAAAAAACATGACCCACGGCGTGATATCCTCTCCCGGCCTTTGGGATTGGCAAGTCCTTAAAACCCTGTAATACTCATTTTTTTGACTCTCGATTTCGTGTTCAAAACTTACATATCGTATCCATTTATACCCATATTTGCGTAAAAGCAGCGTAGCAAGCAAGCGGCTTAACCTCCCGTTTCCATCCTGAAAGGGATGGATGGATACGAAATCATAGCAAAAAAGCGCACACTTAACCAAAGGATGTGTATCCTTGTCGGCATCATGCCATGTTATTAATTCACGCATCGCGTCTTCTGTGGGAAATCCCGGCGCGGTGGTTTGAAATATTATCTGTGTTGTTCCGTCAGGCATATTCGCTTCAACAGCATTGGAGTGCTGCTTATAGTTTCCCCTATGCCATCTATCTTTTTCACTATATTTCAAAAGAACATTATGCAGGTTTTTTAAACCGTTTTCAGTCACAGGAATTTCTTCAAAATTTTCATCAATGACGTCCAAGGCCTCATAATATCCGACGACTTCTTGTTCATCCCGCTCTTGAAGTTTTGAGATGTCCATGTTCTTAAGAAGAATATCGACTTCTTCATCCGTTAGTTTGGAGCCCTCAATGCGGGTTGAAGCCCCAACACTTCTAACCGTAGCGATTGATTTAAGCTCTTTCAGGCTTTGCCCCTCCCTCCGTTCAATGGCTTTCCAAGAGGCATCGAACCTATCAATTTCACTGATAAGGCCTATCAGTTTCCAATTGATATCAAGAAATTCAGTATATACACTTACTTTGCTCATGACACAAATTTATAAAAAAGAACTTAATAATGAGCCGATATGAGCTAATAAGAACCGTTAATGAGCCGATAACGAAATGTTTGTACGGAATCCTAACTTTTCTTTTAGTTTCTCCATATCGCTACCTATCCGAGTATCTAGCAATTTGGCATAGTGCTGGGTGGTCTTGATGCTGGTATGCCCCAGCATTTTGGAAACCGTTTCGATAGGCACGTTGTTGGCCAGTGTCACCGTGGTGGCGAATGTGTGCCGCGCCATGTGGAATGTCGGCTTTTTGGTGATGCCGCACAGGTCGGCAATCTCTTTCAAGTAGCTGTTCATCTTTTGGTTGCTCAATACCGGAAGCACCAGCCCATTTGCTACGCATGGGGGATAGTCCGCATAGCGTCCGATGATTTCCAAGGCTTGCGGAAGCAGCGGGATGTTGGAGGAAGTTTCCGTTTTCTCCCGGCTGGTCAACACCCACAATCTACCGTCAATACCCTTGGCGATGTCCGTCTTTTGTAGTTTCCGCACATCGGCGTATGACAGCCCCGTATAGCAGCAGAACACGAAGATGTCGCGCACATGTGCCAGCCTTGTTATGGAAAATTCCTTTTGGGCTATCCTATCCAGTTCATCGGGCGTGAGGAATTCCTTTTCCCTTGGCTTGGCTTTCGTTTTGTAGAACGCAAAGGGGTTTTCCGAAATCCATCGGTGTGCAAGACACTGGTTTATGATTTTACGTAGGTGCTTCATGTACTTGGCCGCCGACACCGTACTGCATCCCATGTCAGAGCGGAGGAAAAACTCATAACCTGTGATGAACGCATGGTCGATATGCTGGATGTCGATGTCCGTTTCACCATGGCATTTTTCCAAATAGGAGGTCAGGTGTGCAACAGAAGTGTTGTAGCCTTTCAGCGTGTTGGGTTTGAAACCTTTCCCAAGCAACGCTTCCATCTTCCGGTTGTGTTCGGTAAACGTCTCCATCAAATGCCGCCGTTGCACGTCTTTGCCAAGGTATTTTAGTTTCAGCGTTTCGGCGGTGATTTCCGTACCGTCCTTTACGAGTTGCAGGTGGGCATTGGCCACCTTCCGTTCCAGCGTGTCGAGATAGGCATTCAGGTTACGGATTTCTTCTTTCGTTCCCTTGGCACGGTTAGCCTTGGCGTTCCACCGCAAGGGGTCACACTCACGGCCGGTGGAGATTTCCTTGGGTTCACCGGCCACGGTGATACGCATGTAAATCGGCTTGGAGCCGCACACATAATTTTTTGGTTTCTTCAAGTAGAAGAGCAAGGAATAATTTGTACTCATGATAACACATCATTTAAGTGAAACAAAATTAGCCTTGCAGCCTACGGTAGTCAAGATGTTCAATGATTGAACACGTTGTTTTACAATTCGTTATAACGTTTCCAGTGAGTAAAGGTATGCGGGGGATTGACTCACTGAATCACTCACTTTTTTTGGATCAAGCGGAATCTTTGGGGGAAATAAATAAATTCTTAGTTTAGCAGTCTTAAAATATATTACCTTGCAAGACGCAGAACGTAGACTTTTGACCTTATTGATGCCCGAAGGGCTGTTAGATTATTTCGATATCATGGAAGTTATCCAGG
>NZ_SRZY01000010.1 GCF_006476045.1 Sphingobacterium lumbrici | reverse complement strand
TTTCAGTGGCTAAAACATACCCTACAAAATATCATGTCGATCAACCATAAAAAATTAAAGGATCTCTATCCGCAGAACTATAAGAAAAGTATCGAGCAATCAAATATGTAGTTCATCGGGCGCATACCAATTTTATATTTAAAGCTGCTACTCCCGTCATACGGTATTGTTTTTCCCTCTCGATTCAGAGATGTATTTAAATATATTTTACTTTCTACCCATACAAAACCTTCGTGTTTCACTTCTATTCCACTCATATCTACATAAAACGGCTGCCTGAAATTTTTATTCGGCTTGAGATATAACATACGATTTTGATAATCAATCAAGACTGCGAACCGAGTAAGCAACTGATTACCAATAGATCCTACTCGATCTTTTAGCAACTTGTTAGTGTCATACGTATTCGTATCCGGATAGGATATAATAGGCTGTCGAAACTCAAAATTATTTATCCGTAGCGAATGAATTCTATTTCTCTTCCCATAAATATTACCATTAAATCCTTTACCTAGGAATTCATATATAGCAGGTTCCAAAATTTCAAGCTCCTGCAAACGATCCGAAAAGAGCATGGCAGGATCTGAATTTCCCAAATCTAGCAGAACCTTAACCTGTTCATACGTTTTTCTGCCGATTCTTAAATCTATGTTTACATAGGGTCTATTCCTTTCCATCTGTAAAGGAATTCGGTCAAACCCCCTTAATTTTTTATCCCTATCTTGTATGTTGCGATAGACCGTTATTTTCTTTTTAATATAGTTAATTTCTACTACATTGTTATGAAAAAAGTTACTCCCCAAAATACCATGTATAGGTAAGCCAATATGATTAGACAAGTGTAAAGAATCATCCGTAATCACGAATAGGTTGTGTTTTAAATCCATCATTGCCGAATCTGCAACACTCAAATGATTAGAAAGGGAGAGCAATCCTTCAATTCCTTCCCCTATACCAATCCCCTGGAAATTCACTTTAGAAACATTGTGTAATATTAAGGAATCCGAATGTCCGAATAATAATGTCTCTTTTACTCCGGTATCTAAGATGAAAGACAATTCTTCGCCATTGATATGGATAGGAATGATGATAACATGATGTACAAGCTCAAAGGAAAATGTTATTTTATTGGAATTATTTTTAAAAATCCACTGTTGACCATAGATCTCTGAAAAAGACATCAGCATACATAATATAAGAATTATTCTGACCATAACAGGATAGACTTACCGGAACTTACAATTGATTTATACGAATATAAATATAATTCTATAAGGATGTCTAAAAAGAGAAAAAGTCAGCACCCGGATGGGCGCAAACTTTCCTATTAGCCAATTATAAACTTAAATTATGAGAATACAACTATACATATAGTAGTTTATACACAACTATTTTTTTTGCATCTTTATACGCGCTTATATTATCTATCAACCTCTCCGAGCACAATATCTATTGATCCTAAAATAGCAATTAAGTCAGCAATCAAAACTCCCTTACCCAATTCAGGCAATACGGAAAGGTTATTAAAGCTAGGTCCTCTTGCTTTTACTCTCCGCGGAATATCCGTTTTCTCCTGAGTCACAAAGTAGAATCCAAGTTCACCTTTAGGATTTTCCGATCGGATATAATAATCCTGTTCCTTCAAATTTACTTTTTTAGGAACCAGGGCTCTCGGATCAAAATCAGGCGTACGTGCGAAATCCTTAATAAGACGTGCCAGACACTGTTCTATAATACGCACAGATTCGTATATTTCATCCACACGCACTTTATAGCGATCCCAAGAGTCTCCCAATGTACCCATTTCACCTTTACCTACCGGAATATTGAAATCGATTTCAGGATAAACTGAATAAGCATCTATGCGTCGTAAATCCCATTTAATCCCTGAAGCACGGAGCATGGGCCCTGAACACCCGTAATTAATTGCCACATCAGCTGGTAAAACGCCAATATTAGCTGTTCGGGAAATAAATATTTGATTAGTTGAAAGTAATTCATTTAACTCGGTCAACTTCGGTTTAAAGTAACTCAGGAATTCCTTACATCTATCTTCAAAACCGACTGGTAAATCGTAAAACAAACCACCAATCCAAATGTAATTGTAAAGCATGCGCGAACCGGAAGCCCATTCCAACATATTCATAATATGTTCTCGATCTCTAAAACACCACATGAAAGGTGTAAATGCACCTATATCGATACCATACGTACCAATTGCTATTAAATGCGACGCTATCCGATTTAGTTCACATACCAATACCCGGATATATTCAATACGTTTGGGTATTTTGTGTTCAATACCCAACATGCGTTCGACTCCCATCACAAAAGAATGACTATTATTCATCGAGGCTAAATAATCCAGACGATCCGTAAAAGGAATGGTCTTGGTATAATTCATAGATTCTGCATGCTTGTCAAAACAGCGGTGTAGATAACCCAGATGAGGGATAACCTCTTTGACAATCTCTCCGTCAGTAATCAATTCCAACCGTAATACCCCATGTGTAGAAGGGTGTTGAGGCCCCATATTAATGACCATTTCATGCGATCCTACGTTCACAATCTTTTCTTTATATCTTTCGTAAGCCGACTGATAACGGGTTAAATTCATAATTTACTTAATTGCTATACCGTGATAACTTTCCGGATCCTCATAATCTTTGCGCAGCGGATAGCCCTCCCAATCATCTGGTAACAGAATACGTCTCAAATCAGGATGACCACTGAAATATACTCCCATAAGATCAAAAGCTTCTCGTTCGTGCCAATCCGCTGTTTTCCAAACCGCACTCACAGATGGAATTTCCGGCAAATTTGCCGCCATTCTATCATTCGCGATGAAAACTTTGAGCGTTAGCTGTTTTTGATACGGAATAGAGGTTAAATGATAAACTACTGCAAACTTGGCTTCTGGATGATAATCTACTGCCGTAATATTAGATAAAAAATCAAAATAATATATCGGATTATCACGCAACCAGTCACATATATCAACAAGATAAGCAGGATTAATGACTAAAGCTTGTTGCAAGCCATCTAATTGTACATCTACGATACTTTCAGCTCCGAATTGTGTTGCTATTTCAGTTCTAATTTGCTCTATCATAAATCTAGGGAGCTAATCGATTTATAATCCATGTACCATTCTCTTCTAAAGTATACTGAATACGGTCATGAAGCCTAGAACTTCTGCCCTGCCAGAATTCAACTTTAACTGGCTTTACTATATATCCACCCCAAAAATCAGGTCTCGGAATCTCTTCGCTATCTTCAAAATCCTGGGCAAACCGTTCAACCTTCTTTTCTAAGAAATCTCTATCTGGAATTACTGCACTTTGAGGAGACGACCAGGCCCCTATACGACTACCACGAGGCCGGGACGCAAAGTATTCGTCTGAATCCTCGGGAGACAATTTCTCTACATATCCTTCTATACGCACCTGTCTTTGCAGTTCGGCCCAGAAAAATAAAACGCTAACCCGATTACAATTATCTAAATCCTTTCCCTTTTGACTCTGATAGTTTGTAAAAAAACTCAATCCATTCTGCTGTAGGTCCTTTAATAGCACGACCCTGGATGATGGAAATTCATTTACTGAAATAGTAGAAAGTACCATTGCATTTGGTTCAGTTACACTAGCATCTAGCGCCTGATTAAACCAAATTTCAAATTGTTTCAGGGGATCAGACTTCACCTCATTCTTAGAAAGAATTCCTTTTACATAATCTTCTCTAATCCCTGCGATATCCTTGTGTTCAATTGCCATTATAAATTAATTTAGTGACAAAACAAACTTACTAAAACCTCCTTAAACAATACCATTTTTATGTTATTATATTGTATATAAAAATAAATTACTCATTAATATTTTTTTTACGCTAAGTATTCGTGAATGCAAAGCATTTTATTTAAGTTTAATGATAAACTAAATAACGAGACATGTTTAGCGAAAACAAACCTACACAAGGAAGCTTATTGCTGTCCGAACCATTTATGCTGGATCCCAACTTTGAAAGATCAGTAGCAATGGTATGTGAACACAATGAAGATGGCACTATAGCACTCGTCCTTAATCACCGCTCCCATCTCCTACTTTCGGACGTTGTAGAAGAAATACTAAATGAAAAATTTTCCGTATATATTGGTGGCCCTGTAGAAAGTAATGCGTTGTTTTTCTTACATCGCGCATATAATAAATTGCTAAGCGGTACCCCTATTTGTGAAGATGTTTATTGGGGCGGAGATTTCGAAAATCTCATCTTACTTATTAACGAAGGTATTGTCGTACCGGATGAAGTGAAGTTTTTCTTAGGGTATTCAGGATGGGCTCCCAAACAATTGGATAACGAAATTGAGCAAAACAGTTGGGCAGTCCATCAGTCTTTCGATCCTACATTGACTTTCCTTACAGATGGTGAGGACTTATGGAAACAAGCTATAATTAGCCTTGGCCCGAAATATGCGCACGTTGCCAATTTCCCTAAAAGTCCCGATTTAAATTAATCCGATTTATTTTCTAATCACAGATATCTTAGAAAACAAAATAGCGAAACATTTCTGTTTCGCTATTCGGGTAAGTAATGGGGCTCGAACCCACGACCCTCGGTACCACAAACCGATGCTCTAACCAACTGAGCTATACCTACCGTGTTTTGATGCTACAAAAGTAGTATAAAACACTATTCACTCCAAATCTTTTTTAACAAAAAATCCCCATTGTAAATTAACACAATGAGGATTAAGCGATTATTTTTAAAACGAGGTTAGATCATCTCTACGCTTCTTTTTACAAAAGAAGTTAAATCGGCACCTGTCAACAATCCACGTGATAATAAGGCCAAGTCAAAAGCTTGTTTAGCTAATTTTTCACCCTCTTCGACATCACTTTCTACAATACGTTTTACCAAAGGATGATTGCCATTTACAGTTACTTTATAATTATCAGGAAGCGTACCATAAAATCCCATACCTCCACCAGTCTTCGCCATATCCTTCATCCTACGCATGAATTCATCAATAGTGACGGATACTGGAAGTTCTTCGGCATGAAGGGCATCTACTTCTACTTTCATATCTGCCCGTCCGATGGATTTTTCAAATACATCTGCAGCTTTTTTGCTTTCTTCCTCGGATAAAGTCAGCTCTACTTTCTCATCTTTCTGAATCAGTTTATCAATGACATCCGAATCCACCCGCTTTAGCTGCACCTTCTCTCCACCCTTTTGTTCCAAATAAGCCGCAAAATGTGTATCTAATGGCCCATCAAGTACTAATACTTCATATCCCTTAGATTTCGCCGTGGAGATAAAACCATCCTGTTGCGCAATATCAGAGGTATATAGGTATACAATGTTACCATCTTTATCCACCTGAATATCTCTCACTTTCTCATAATACTCCTTAATAGTGAAGCTTTCGTTATCTGTGTTTTTCACCAAACAGAATTCATTTGCTTTCTCTGCAAACTTATCATCACTTAACATACCATACTTAATAAAAAGTCCGATATCATTCCATTTCTCTTCGAAACCTTTGCGATCCGATTTGAAGATTTCTTGCAATTTGTCTGCTACTTTTTTAGTAATATAGTTATTGATTTTCTTCACGTTACTATCCGCTTGTAGGAAAGAACGCGAAACGTTCAATGGAATGTCCGGAGAATCAATAACACCATGCAGTAGCATTAAGAATTCGGGCACGATGTCCTTTACCTCATCAGTAATGAACACCTGACGGGAATACAACTTAATCTTATTGCGCTGTACTTCTAATTCATTCTTGATTTTAGGAAAATAGAGAATACCTGTAAGATTGAACGGGTAATCCACATTCAAATGAATCCAGAACAATGGTTCATCCATCGAATAGGGATACAATTCACGGTAAAACGCTAAGTAATCTTCATCTTTCAATTCTGAAGGAGCCTTCGTCCATGCAGGATTTGTATTGTTAATGACGTTTGCAACTTCTACCGATTTATATTTCGGTTTTCCTTCCTCGTCTTCACCATCAGGTTCCGAAGTTGATTTCGTACCAAAATGAATCGTTATCGGTAAGAATTTAGCATACTTATCTAAAATCTCCTGCAAACGATGTTGACTTAGAAATTCAGCCGAATCATCATTGATATGAAGAATAACATCCGTACCACGAGTAGTTCGTGTACCTTCTGAGATTTCATAGGACGTGCTGCCATCACAAGTCCAGTGAGCTGGAATAGCCCCTTCTTGATAGGATAGGGATTGGATTTCTACCTTATCGGCAACCATGAACGCCGAATAAAAACCTAATCCAAAGCGACCAATGATTTCATTGGCATCATTAGCCTCCTTAAATTTTTCCATAAATTCAGTCGCACCCGAAAAAGCAATCTGATTAATGTACTTTTTGATCTCCTCTGCCGTCATACCGATACCATGATCTGAAATGGTGATAGTTTTGGCTTCTTTATCAAATTTCACATCTACAATCAAATCTCCTACTTCACCAGCGAATTGACCTAGCGAAGATAAACGTTTAATTTTTTGAGATGCGTCAACAGCGTTAGAGACTAATTCACGTAAAAAGATCTCATTGTCTGAGTATAAGAATTTTTTAATTACCGGAAAGATATTCTCGGTATGAATCGAGATTGTACCTTGTTCTTGCATATTATATGTTAATTTTTAGCTTTTAATCCATAACCATATATCAAGGAATATTCCAAAATGAAATTTAAGACAGGATGACAGTTTTATAGGTGAATAAGTAAAAAATGGCAGTCCTTTTATGAAAAAAAATAAACCAAATAAAATTTGTTATTACCAAAAAGTCTACTAAATTTGTAGAGTATTCAGAATTGCATTAGCAATACCAACCGAGTGCGTACACCGCGGTGGTAAAATAATACGGGTCTTCAACCAAAATAAACGTCTTATCACGCTTATTTACAAAGCCCTTTGAATTTCTGGATACAATTTATGGTTTAACGTTTAAATTTTAAATTGTATGTCAACACCAATTCAATTGTATCAGCATCTCGTAGAGAAATTTAGAAATTACTCCACGGAAGAACTTATCCACCTGAATAATGAAATCGTTAAAAGCACCAGATGGGGAGCTTCCAGAGGAACATTTCGCACAGCGATATTAAATGCACTTTCCAAACGCGGCATAGATCTTTCCCACATCATTCGTAGAGAAGATGGATTTACCACTATACTACTAGCTCCTGTACGATTGGATGAAAATGTATTAATACCGCTGAATTAATGTACATGCTCTAGCGCATATAGTGCAAACGTGCCTAGCCAATGACTCCCCATATAATCATCTTGGGTAGAAAGATTAGGTAAAGAAAAGGCTATATGTGCATTCGCTACACTATTCAAATGGTTCAATTCAGGCAATATCTTGGTTATGCCATATAGGCATGCGGCTCTACTATAATTCAAACCATCAAGATGAACAAGTTTACCATCTGTACGATCTTTAACAACTGCAGGTGTCAACGTGAACGATTCGTCGAAAAGAGGCGGCAAAAATCTCTTCAACCACGCAGTGTATTCCTGTTTGTCCATAATTTTAGCCATCAGATACGCCTCTTCAAAACAAGGAGAAAGAAAATCGTAACCACTGGGTTCATATACCAAATTACAGTTCTCATCGGTTAAAAACAAACGTTTTGCATGTTGTACGATGCTATCTTCGAATTCTTTATCTCCCACAGCACGTGCGTAATCCAAGGAAAGGGATAATCCGAAAGCAGAATTATCATGTTGACCTGCTCGAATCGGATAAATCAGTTTAGGTAGATATACCTTATATGCAGCTACCAGATGATCTACTAAAGGTTGAAGAGTTGTCTTCCATCTTTTGGCATCTTGATCATCCCAGGTCGCCAAAGCTTCGTGTAACTTAAAGAGCCAAGCCCAACCATAAGTTCGTTCAAAGGTCTTATTGTTTATATCTTCAAAAAATGCCAGTTCAACGGCTGCATTTTGAACGGTAATATGCGCATTTAAAAGCTGTCTTACTTTACCGTCCTCATCGATACCGGGATATTTTTTCATCAAATTAATAATAGACCAATAGCCGTGCACCGAAGAATGCCAGTCAAAACATCCGTAAAAAATCGGACGCAGCTGTTTTGGCGATTTCAGATCTTTATCTGATCCGAGTACCTGTCCCAATTTATTTGGATATTCTATGTTGAGACAATGCACAGGTAAGGAAAAAATATGTTCAGCCTGCTTTTCCGACAGACTTACCAACGCCGACTCCTCCGTAATTTTTGATATGTTGTTACTACAATTCAAAAGAAACAACATAGTAAAGGCTATAAATAAGGTAATTACAATCGTTTTCATCAAATAATACATCTAAATAGTGATAAAATATATCGGATTGCCGACTTAATAGCTATGAGTTATTCGCAATCTGTTCTTTAACGAGCAGCTCATGCTATTTCCTGGTAATTTTAATATTATTAGGAAAGATAAGAACATTTCTGACTTTTTTCATTAATAATATTCAGATAACAAATATTTTTCTACATTCGCATCTCACAAAAGACATCAACTGAACACATATATAGCTGATCAAAGTGAGTTCATATTCATGTCATTAAAAACAAACACAAATGAATAAGGGCCTTGTTGCCTTAGCTTTAGGCGGATTAACTATAGGTATAACCTCATCAGCTGAGAAAAAGAGCTTATTTTAATTCGATAATGTTCCACTATTTTTTTTAAGACCTATCAGGTGGCAGACCGCTTACTATCTCCTACGATAAACGTCGATGGAGCATCCTTTAACCATACACTCTTGGCATCAACAAGACTTTTCCAACTGACCAAACTGATCACCATGAGGTCAAACTGCTGCAAAAAATCCTTTTCCATCACATTTCTAGATTCGATAGTGATATAGTTTGGAGCCTGTTGCTCAATGTGACGAATTTTTTCTTTTATTTCCGCATTATGTTTTATCACCTCGCTCATGTCCAACATCATTATCTGCGCTTCCGAGTTATGAATAAATTTTTGTACATACGGAATTAAGAACTGGTCTTCTTTATCAAATAGAGGAACAATAATCCGATCAGATTGAATAAAATTCTTATCGATTAATATCCCAACAGCGCCATCAACACGCGCATGGATTTGATCTGTCCGTTCGTATGAACTGAAAATATTATCCCTATTAGCTACTGTATAAATCAGCTTCTCGGGATTGATAATACGGGTTGTAAAATTAAGAAATTTACCTAGAATACTCCCTTCGTAAATAGATTCGCTAACTCCAAGTAAGAGTAAATCATTCTCTGTATTATTGGCTGTATTTACAATTTCTTGATCTATATTCGCAGATATCTTAAAGAGTGTATTCACCTTTTGATCTAAATCTCCTGCCAGATTTACCAATTCCTTGAAACTGCTTGTTTCTTGTTCATCGAGTTCATAAAGATGGAGTTCATTAGCTGGAGAAATATGGAGCGCCGTTATGTTTGCATTGTTTTTATTTTTCTTGACCATTGCATTTGCAAGACGCAGCAAGGATAACCCGGTCTCACTTTTAGCAAATGAGAGTAATATCTTAAATTTTCCGGCATTAACGATTTCGTTTGGCACCTTTAAGGATTTTGGCTTGAATATCCAATTGATAAGATCAAGACTCGGCCCCGTCATAAAAGTAGTAGCTAATGCCATAACGACCATCATGGAAAACAATTCCGCACTTAATACGCCTAAGTCGTAACCAATATTCAACACGACAAGTTCCATCAATCCTCTCGTATTCATCAACGCCCCTATGCTCAGACTATCTTTCCAATTCTGTCCGACCAACCTTGCGGCAAATGCGCTGCCGATAAATTTCCCAATTACAGCTACCAGAATAATGGCACCTGTGATCAACCATAGATTTACATCATCCAATAAACCTATTTGCGTCCGTAGTCCTGTAAATACAAAAAATAATGGTAACAACAATACCATGGCAACGTCTTCCACTTTTTCAATAAATATACTTCTGAATTTTGTACTCTCTGGCATTATCGCTCCGGCCATGAAGGCACCAAATAATGCGTGAATGCCGATTACTTCAGTAGCGTATGACGATAAGATTAATGTAAGAAAGAAGATGGCGACAATCGGTTTTCGCATACTTTCTTTGGTAGAATTTACGTCGGCTACACGCAGCAAAAATGGTCGTATCACTTTGATCATGAGCAATACATATATCAGTGCCAAAATAATCGTAAATATTGCACTTGCAAAAGATCCCGCCTTTACGATAGCAATCACCGCTGCTAAAATACACCATGCCGTAATATCGTCCGCCGCAGCACAGGTAATAACTATTGTGCCCAATCTTGTTTTCTGTAATCCTCTTTCTTGGACTATACGGGCAAGTACTGGAAAAGCGGTTATACTCATCGCTATACCAATAAACAAACCGTAAGATAAAAATTGAACATTATCCGGCGCATATTGATCATATAAAAAATAAGCGAGTGCAATTCCAAGGGTAAATGGAAGAATAATACTCGCATGACTGATAATAACCGCATCATGAGCCTTATTCCGCAGGATTTTAAGATCCAGTTCCATTCCTACGATGAACATAAATAAAATTAGACCTATCTGGCTTAAAAATTGCAAATTACCCAATGACGCTGCTGGAAAAAGCAAACTGGAAAAATCCGGAAAATACATTCCCAATAAAGACGGGCCTAGCACTATACCTGCCACCATCTCTCCTATTACCACAGGTTGTTTTATTTTGATACAGATCAACCCAAAAATCCGAGCTGCAAAAATAATGGTAACGATCTGCGCCAGTAGAATAGCTAATGGATGCTGCACACCCTGAATTATTGAATCAATAAAATTTGTCCAAGCGCCCTTATCGGATTGCACCAAATCGATCTGTCGAAATGCTTCTAACTTTTCTCCTTGAATGATAATCCAATACATAATTGCAGAAAAGCCCAGGATTGTTACGATATAGAAAATATTTTTAGAGTTCTTCATAGCTTGAATTTTGAAAATGTTGCACCGTTAAATACCAGCGTAGGTTATGGTTGCCAAATATATACAGCAATAGCGGATGCTCGAAATAGATCCTATTGAAATTCCTTAAAAATGTAACAAAAACCCCGTCTTATGTAATTTGCTCACCGGGCATTTTATTCAGAAAGCGCTTACGATAGGTATCGGTTAGCGAAAAACTCAATGCTCGTCCATCTTCATCCAATAGAAGTGTCGTGATTTCATGCGCAGTAAAGTATTTAACGATCCGTAACGCTAAAACCTCCTTTTTATTAATACGGGAGAACTGATTTTCAGGTAGTTGTTCCAGCAATTTTTCGAAAGAAACGTTTTTTAATATCAATGTGCTGCCGTCCTCGAGATGCGCTAATTTATCGCGACTATCAATGTCCGAGTTTCGGATATAATTGAGTTGGCTGAATAAAATCGATGTTTTACCCCTATCGGTCTGAATCTGAATATAATTACGTTTGGGAGTATTCGTATTCAAATACTTGCGCAACTTTTTCACCCCTTGGATTAAACGTTCTTTTTGAATTGGTTTCGTAATATAATCTATAGCATCCATTCCGAATGCATCTACGGCATATTGTTTATAGGCGGTCGTAAAGATTATAGGGCAATTAGGTAATAACTTTCCTAGTTCCAGTCCGTTTATACCAGGCATTTCAATATCAGAAATGCAAAAATCAAATTCCAAATATTGCACCTCATTTAAAAAAATAAGTGGATCGCTATACGCTTTGACAACCTCTACCCCTTCAATCTGTTGACACAACATCTTCAAATAAGTCAGTCCAGGAAGTTCATCATCAAGTACTATGCATTTTAACACCTTGCCCATCCAAGTTTATTTTTAATTGTGCAATAAAAACATCGCCTTCTACAAAACGCTGCAACGAATAATAATCTTTATATAATAATTGTAGCCTTTCTTCCAACGTTCGGCTTCCTATGCCACTTCTTAGCTTCTTAAGAGGTATTTTATTCGATATTTTGTTAGATACATTCAACAGAAAACAACCGTTTTTAAATTCAAACACAATTGAGATAAAAGCATTAGCACTTTGCAGATCGGAATGCTTAAATGCATTTTCAATTAAATCAACCGAAACTAAAGGAGCTAAGACCTTTTGCCCATAAAGCGGCTCCTTAGTTACTATTACATTTACTTTAACTCTCAAATCCAAAAGTGGGCTTACTTTTATCTTATTGATTTCGATCAGATTAATTGTAAATCGTCAGCAAAAAGTGGACACACTATTATAAAAACTTAAGGAGAGTTTTCAAGAAAAACAATTAGATTTAGATATGGAAACTCCAAAGAAAAAGAGTACTGAAAAATTTGTAAAAGACA
>NZ_SRZY01000009.1 GCF_006476045.1 Sphingobacterium lumbrici | reverse complement strand
GATGTCTTTTACAAATTTTTCAGTACTCTTTTTCTTTGGAGTTTCCATATCTAAATCTAATTGTTTTTCTTGAAAACTCTCCTTAAGTTTTTATAATAGTGTGTCCACTTTTTGCTGACGATTTACAATCTTGCTTTCAATTTTTTCAAAATGCAATTGGCGATATCATCCATTTGTTGACTGTCAAGATTTAATTTGACCATGTTTTTCTTTAAGTTCAATATCAACTGGCTTTCTATCAAGGGTGTCCATTTCATTATAACACCTGAATCCCTTAGCCAGATCTCTCCGCAATCTTTCCCGATTTTGTTCATAATGCTGTCAATAGTAGGAGTAGTGCGTGTTAAGTCTAAGCCATTTGGAAATCTATCTACAGTTTTTTCTACCATACAGTCCACGACTTTTTCAATAGATGCAGACGAGATCCCTACCTCTGTTAAAGAATTTGTATACTTACTTTTTAATAAAGATACTCTTTCCGTTGTCCAAGTAACTTCATTGACTTTAGCCTGTGTAAGACTTCCTCTTTTTTGTAAAGTTTCTTGACTGTAAATTATAAGAAACAGACTTATAATTCCCCACAAAAGTGCCACGTTACTCCATAGCTTCGTTGTCGGAGTCGGCTCTTTTGACTTTGTAACACCAAATATAAACCAAAATAGGGGTGTTGACGATATTAACAGCAACAAATAAGTCCATTGGCTATGCCCCTTAATTTTTAACAATCTATAACCGAGTACGGCAAGCAATACCATTACAAGTAGTGGTAATACATTCATGATAGCTGAGAGCGAATCCATGTGTTGGTTTTTAATGTAATATTTTTGGTGATAAATTTATTTATTTAAGTTATGATTTTTTACGGATTACCGTAAACTGGTTGATGTTGTCGGTTCTTAAAGATAAATAAAATTGTATCAGATATCCAGATCCTTTTTCAAACGATAAACGGTACCGAATATAGAAGTAGAATAGTCTTATTAAAACCATCATCTTTATTTAGGATTAGTACTCTTTTCCGAATGCAAATATATACAAAATATACCGTCTCATGTAGCGGTGTTTTGTTTTTTTATTATTGCTTTCTTGCATGAGATGGACAAAAAGCCACACGCTACTCATGTCGACGCCTATCTCATTCAGAAAGTAAAGGAATTGAGAACTAAAAAGGGCTTATCCCAAGCTAAACTTGCATTAGCTTTAGATGTATCTGTGGGTTATATTGGGCATGTCGAAAGCCCAAAGGATAGAGCGAAATATTCTCTTTCAATGTTACCGAAACTTGCTTCAGTGTTGGAGTGCGAATATGCTGATTTATTACCTCCCATAACAAAGTGAACTTGGTTATCCCACTACGTGAATTAACCAAGTTCCGTAAATCAATTAGGTTTTTATATATTTCAATGTGTTATACTGTTCAAGCTCTTAATTTCTTCTTGTTTCTGCTGAATTCTAAATTTAAGCTTTTGCTCTTCTTCCCTTTTAATCACCAAATCATTGAATTTATTGGGATCAAGAGAGTAGGTGGAATCGATATGCGATGTAACATTGGGTAGCTCCAATTCCATCATACGGTAGCGTATCTCATACGATTTTCTATTGTCCAATTGTCTGTTTTTTTCATATAGAATTCCTAAACCCAGTGACGTAAAGATCGATAATAATAACATTACAATGATCACTGGCGTGGATTTTATATCAATTCCGTAATGATGTTTTACATTGACCTGATCAGGGATTTCAGCGAGCTTTGAAGCAATCTCTTTTTCCTTGTCAACCAATCTGTTGACCTCTTTTCCTGTAGCGTCGGCAATCTGAACAGCCAGATTCTGCAATGAACCGTAATCCTTAACGATCCTTGACAGTACATCATTTTCACGCTTGATAAAAGTCTGTATCTGGCGTAACAGTTCCTGATCCTTTGCGCGTATCTCATGAAATTCCTTCATATTCTTCTCGTTTTCGGAAAGCAGGGATACAATTGTCGGCATGATGCGTACTATGTCCTGCGTAATAAGGTCTGTATTCTCCTCTAAAGTGTTTACCTGTTGCTGTAAGTTTTCTAATTCTGTGCGCATATTCTTAACGTTTTAACCTGTAATTTTCTTTCTTTTTTCTCTTCTTGATAAATGGATCTTCCTGCTCCGGTGCAATTTCAGGGATCGAAAAAAAAGCGGATGCTATATAGCCGATGGTTTCCCCGATATTGGTGTCCATAGACTGACCTTTCGAAACATTGCTCTCTATCCCGTGATTTTGTTCCATAGCGTTATCGATACCATTTAATGCCCTGTCGATCTGGCTATAGCTCAATGAGCGGTCAATGGCCGATCCACGAAATGTCTGTCCGTTCTTGCTGAACGAAATGCCCTGAACCTCATCCGTCCCCGATCTGTACTTAAACTGCATTTCCACACCTCTGTAGCGGATATAGTTCCGTAGTTCCGTCCAGTTTTTGCTGTTACGGATGCCTGCCTTGACGGTATCGTAAATCTGGTATCTTGTCCTGTCATTTCCTTTCAGCCTACCTCGGTTTACATGCTGAGATACCGCCTGCATTATAGTAAGCATAATGTGCATGTAGCCCTACAAAGAATTTACTGAAAGCTTCTCTCTGCCACAGCCTTAGTTCGGGCTGAATAGCGAAATTTTTCAACTTGGTATCACCGCCATAGGTAAAGGGATTATAAGATACAGGGACATGCAGCGTAAGCGGGTGTTTTGTGTTGTCTGGGTTTAAACCTACCTCACTCGCCAGATTGATATTTCCCAATGCAGCACCTGCCAGATTTGTTTTGATAACAAGATGATGTTCTTTGGAGGAAACGTTCTCTTGTTCTTGCGCCAGCACGCTGCCACCGCAGATTGAGAATATGATTAAACTTATATATAGCAACTTATTTTTCATGACTTTATTTTTTTTACACTGCAAAGGTAGGCCTAGCATCTTCCAAGGGAGGCTATATTCTGCCATTAAACTATCAGATTAAGACAAAAGATAGGACGTATTGCTTTCCTTGTTATAACCAAGTGTTGAATTTCTTGATAAACCAGTTCTTTACCACTTGTGTTGCCAGGCAGTAGGTAAACAATATGCCTATCAACCAAGGGAAATATGCCAGTGGCAATGATTGCATCTTTAATGCTGCTGCAAAAGGCGAAAAAGGCAGGATAACACCGATGACCATAATCAGCGTGGTTAAAGCGACTACTGGAGCCGTTGCCCAGCTTTGTACAAATGGTACTTTACGGGTACGTATCATGTGGATGATAAGCGTTTGTGAAATCAACCCTTCGACAAACCAGCCCGTTTGAAAAAGTGTCTGATGCTCAGGCGCATTTGCCTTGAACACAAAGTACATCACGGCAAAAGTCGCAAAATCAAAAACAGAACTTATCGGACCGATAAAAAGCATAAATTTAGAGACCCCATTCGCATCCCATTTTTTTGGTTTTTCCAAAAACTCCTTGTCCATTTCGTCCCAGGGGATGGAGATTTGCGATATATCGTACAAGAGGTTTTGTATCAGTAGATGTATGGGCAGCATAGGTAGGAACGGCAAAAAGGCACTGGCTCCGACCATACTGAACATATTACCGAAATTGCTGCTGGCGGTCATTTTGATATACTTGATGATATTGCCAAAGGTTCTTCTGCCATATATCACGCCTTTACGTAGTACCATCAGGTCTTTCTCCAATAAGATAATATCTGCACTTTCCTTCGTGATATCAACAGCTGTATCCACACTGATACCCACATCGGCTTCTTTTAATGCAGCAGCATCATTGATACCATCGCCCACAAAGCCAACCGTATAGCCTTTACTTCGTAATGCTTTTACTACTCTTACTTTTTGCAACGGACTTAGTTTGGCAAAAACGGAAACCTCATCAATCTGTTGCAGTAATTCTTCATCGCTAATTTTCTCCAATTCACTGCCGTTAATAATGTGCTGTACAGGAATACCCACATCGCCACAAATTTTCCGTGTAACCGTTTCGTTATCGCCTGTAAGCACCTTTACGCCAACACCTAATTTCTGCAAGGCTTCAATAGCAGGCTTTGACGAGGGTTTTGCAGGATCGAGAAACCCTATAAATCCGGTTAAGGTCATTTGATTTTCGTCTTCAACGGAATAGGTGAGCGGATGCGCACCATCAAATTCACGAATAGCGACCAGTAAAACCCGAAGCCCTTCTTGGTTCATTTTTTTAGAAGTGTTCAATACAATACTGCGCATCGTATCATCCATCGGTACGACTGTGTCATTCTCAATATGAAGACTTCGGTCATCTCCGGGATTAAAAGCATTGGTGCATAGTTCCAGCATTTCCTCAACTGCTCCCTTACAGATCAAAAGATGCTTGCCATTATGCTTTCTCAACACAACAGACATCCTTCTGCGCCCGAAGTCGAAAGGGATTTCATCTACTTTAAGGTATTGTTCTTCTACTTTAAGATAATCGTGCAGATCCACGTGTTCCAATACGGCCTTATCCATCAGGTTTTTAAGCCCGGTTTGGTGGAAGCTGTTGAGGTAAGCCCATTTCAGCACTTCGTCATCTTCAATACCGAAAACATTCAGATGCTTTTCCAGAACGATTTTATCAATGGTAAGCGTTCCTGTCTTGTCCGTGCATAGTACATCCATAGCACCAATATTCTGAATGGAATTGAGCCGCTTTACAATTACTTTATGCTTGCTCATATTTACAGCTCCTTTGGCGAGATTGGCCGTAACAATCATCGGCAACATTTCTGGAGTTAGGCCTACGGCGACGGCAATAGCAAAAAGCAATGCCTCTGCCCAGTCTCCTTTCAGCAAACCGTTGATTAGAAAAATGAGCGGCACCATTACCAGCATGAACCGGATAAGCAGGAAACTGACCTTGTTAATTCCTTTATCAAAGCTGGTTTCCGGACGTTCCCCTATAATACTTTTGCTGATACTGCCGAAGAATGTATAACTGCCTGTGGCAACAATGACAGCTATGGCAGATCCGCTTATCACATTGGTTCCCATAAAGCAGATATTATTAAGCTCCGTGGGTTGCTTTTTATCGGCATCACGTATCGGAAAATGGCTTTTTTCTACAGGCAGCGCCTCTCCGGTGAGCATACTCTCGCTTACAAAGAGGTCTTTGCTCTGCATAATACGACAGTCAGCGGGTATCATGTCTCCTGCGGACAGGTAAACAATATCGCCGGGTACAAGCTCACCTATAGGTGTTTCTTTTTTGCCAACAAACTTTCTACATACGGTTGCAGTGGTTTTTACCATGCTTTTCAGCTTTTCGGCGGCCGTATTGCTCCGATATTCCTGAACGAACCGCAAAAGGGCGCTCACCAGTACCATAATGGATACCACCACGACTGTTTTGAAATCACGCTCTTCGACAGATGGTAGCCATACATCAATAACAAATGAAACAAATGCAATAATCAATAGAATATAGATGAACGGATTAGCAAATGCTGTTAAGAGCTGTGCGTACCATTTCGGTGCTTTTTGGTGTTGCACTTCATTGGAACCAAATTTTATCCTGCGTTCGTCTGCCATTACATTAGTTATACCTTCCTCACCCGTTTCCAGCATCGCATACACAAACCTGTCGTCCTGTCTAGATGCGTTCTGCAACTTAGTGATGGTTCCCATATTCATTCCGCTTGAATTAATAGCAGAATGCAAAGGATTTTTTGCTGTGTTTTTTAAGTTTAACATCATATTATATCTTATTTTTCTGATGAATAAAATCATTGCTATAGCTCTGATTGTGTTCCTATAATTTCCCAACTTACCTTGATTACTTTTTCTTCAATCGTTAATCGGCTTGCTACGCGTTCTATTTGGGTATCCTGCTGTGTTGCAGATTTGATAACTGCAGTAATAGTTACATTTACCATGTCGTCCATATTATCATCACTGGTTAGCGACTGTAACAGTAGCTTTTCATCGCTGCCCAACATTTGCATTAGTAGTACCCGAATAGGGTTTTCTACTTCCGTACGGCATTTGATTGTAATAAGGTAATCGGTCTGTACGTTTGAAGATTTGACAAACGTCAGCCTGTTGAGCTGTATGCCAATAGGGCGTAAAATGACATGGGTGAGCATGATAGTAGTAGTGACCAATGCAGCTTGCGGAAACAATCCCATACCGCTCAATGCACCCACGGCGGCTGAACACCAGATCGTGGCAGCGGTGTTAAGCCCCTGCACGTTCAAACCATCTTTCATGATAACACCTGCACCCAGAAAACCGATACCGCTCACGACATAGGAAGCTATCCTACCTGTGGCATCGCCCCCAATCTCTATGGAAAGCAATATAAAAGCAGTAGCACCCAACGACACCAAGGTGTTGGTACGCAGTCCAGCACTTTTCTGGCGCCAATGGCGCTCGATACCGATAACTGAACCGAGCAGCATTCCGATAAGTAGCCGTAAAGCAAAATCTAAAATATCCATTGATGACCCCCTCCTGTTTTCTAATTACAGTGCAAAGGTATCTACCCCTTTTCTCAACCGTGATTAGAGGAGCAACAGAAAAAAATTAGAGTTTTATTAGAAGAGTATCTTTCTAAAAGTATAGTTACGAACGCTCTTTAAAAAGGAAGACTTGAAAAGTACATCTGACTTATCCAGTCAACCGTGTCGTTGGTTATGGAATGTTAGCAGGAAAAATAAAAGTTATTTAGTAGTTGAATGGCCTACTACTATTGGCAACTCAACGGTAAAGGCTGTTCCCTGATTTTCTGCTGATAGAACGGTAATAGTGCCTTTGTGTAAAGTGATAATCTTTTGTGTAAGCGAAAGCCCAATGCCGTTGCCATCTGCAAAGCTTTTGTTGTCACCACGGTAAAAAGGCATAAAAATATTTTTCATATCATCTTCCGAAATACCAATGCCTTTGTCTCTGAAATTAAGAGTTATGAATGACGGGGTATAGGTTGTAGATTGAGTGAAAGAAATAGAAACTGTACAACGTTTATCTGCGGAAAATTTGCAGCCGTTTTCAAAGAAATTGACAAAAGCCACTTTCAAAAGATATTCGTTGCCATTAACAGAAATTTGGTTATCGTTTTCTTCCTGAAGAAATTCAGGTGCAAAGTGAACATCAATTTTGTAATCGGGACTTGCCTTTTGCACCTGCTGTCTTGCTTCTAATAACACTTCATCAATACGGGTGGGCTTAAACGAAATTTCGGAAGGGTCATAGCTGGCTTTTGCCAAATCTAACAAACTGTTTGAAAGGCGAACTAATTTTTTTGCATCATTCAGGACGTTTTGGATAGCTGATTTATATTCTGTAATATTTCGGTCTTTGTTGGCCGACAATTCCAATTCGGTAATAATGGCTGCAAGCGGTGTTCGCAGTTCGTGTGAAATGTTGGAAACAAAACTCTTTTGGGAATCAAAAGAGTTTTCCAATCGGTTCAGCATTTCGTTGAATGTATTTGCCAATTCCGAAAGTTCGTCTTTGTTACCATTGTCCGGCAAACGCAAATCAAGATTTGTAGCAGAAATATTTGCTGCCTTTTCGGCCATTTCTTTTACGGGTTCAAATGCCTTTTTAGAAAAGAAACGCCCTGCTAGGTAGATAACCAAAATGGAAATGATGAAAACGATAATGCAGCTTCTAAGTAAGCTATCCATTTTATTGTAACCATATTGGTCGTATGCGCTGGCGGTAACTATAAAATTCTTGCCTTGAAATTCATATCGCAAACCGATAACCTGCCAATCTTCCTGATAAAAGCTGATTTCCCCTTTTTGGTTAATCTCGTCTATCATTTGTTTGGTTTCTTTCACAACATCAATATCTACCGCATCGTGATACAATAAGGTAAATGCTGTATCATAAATAGCTACTTCAACTTCATTTAAAATTTTTCGGTTGTTATGGTATATGTCCTGCAAGGTTTTTTTATCAATGCTGGCGTTCAAAAACAGATTGGCTTTTGTGATTACTTCTTTTTTCAGAACCCCATAAAATTCCTTTTCGCGGTTTTCCTTAGCGGTATAATAAATAACAGCAGCAAACGCTAATAAAATAGTAGCGGTAATGAGTGTAAATAATATGGTTAGGCGAGTCCTTGTTTTCACTTTATTGGTGATGAATTATCGGTGATGAGTGTGGAGTTTTTATTTTTGAGATTTTGTTTTGTGGTGAGTATTTCATCACACTCTTTTTGAGCAATAGCAAGTTTATGGACAAAATCCATCCTACTCTCTGCATTTTGTGCTTCACGAGTGTTTGCACCAACAGAAGTTCCTGAACGCAATAACTGTTTGCTCAAAACAAATTCTCTTTTTTCTTCGCAAAGAAATTTATAACTCATCACTCTTCAAAATAAATCCCATACCAGATTTGGTATGAATGAGTTTTTTATCAAAATCCCTGTCAACTTTTTTACGCAAATAATTGATGTAAACATCAATGAAGTTAGTACCGGTATCAAAATGGGTGTCCCAAACTTTTTCGGCAATTTCTACTCTTGACAAAACCCGTTCGGGATTATGCATCATATATTCCAGCAACTTAAATTCTTTCGGTGTCAGGTTGATTTCCTGTTCACTTCGCTTTACGATCTTGGTGTACAAGTTCATTTCGAGGTCGGCAAAGCGTAATATAAAACCTGTGGAATTTGAAGATTTAGCGTTGCGTTTCAGTAAAGCACGGATGCGAACCAACAATTCACGCATTTCAAAAGGCTTTACAAGATAATCATCTGCTCCTGCGTCAAACCCTTCGACTTTATCATCTGTTGTGCCTAATGCTGTAAGCATAATAATAGGTATATCGGGCTTACTATTCCTAATTTGCCTACATAGGTCAATCCCGTCCATTTTCGGTAGAATAATGTCCGTAATAATAAGGTCATAGTTATTTTGCAATACTAATTTCTCACCTGAAACCCCATCATACGCCAAAGTAGATGCAAAGCCCTGCTCTTTCAATCCCCTTTGTATAAGTTCGGCTACTCTTTGATCGTCTTCTATGATTAAAATGTTCATTCTTATCCTCTTGATAGGATTGTAAACTTACAAAATATTATTGGACTATATTTATATGTAGAATCGGTTACTGAACCTGAGTAAAAAGGATACGATGGATCAAATAAGCTTAACACTCTGCTTAACAAAAAAGCCTTTGCTTTCGCAAAGGCTTTTTCCACTGTGCCCAGGAGCAGATTCGAACTGCCACGCCCATTCAGGCGCCACCCCCTCAAGATGGTGCGTCTACCAATTTCGCCACCTGGGCTTACTCACGCAAAAATATACTTTTTTCGGAAACTTACAATTGTTTTTCTGCTATTTATTGTTGTTTTTATCAATCAATGTCTGGATAATTCCGTCTGCCAATCCCACCCGTGGTGCAACGATGTTCTTAAGATGCCCTACCTTCATAATTGTCAAGAAAATCTCAGAAGCAGGAATAATTACATCGGCACGATCAGACTTTAAACCTAATTCATGAATACGGTCTTTCATCGAGAAAGAAACCAAATAATCGTATAATGCTTTAAGCTTGGCATAAGAAATAGGCTTGTCCGCATTTTCATTTGCCAATCGCGATAGCTTGTTAATATTACCACCAGTACCTATTCCATATATATTTTTATACCCTTTCGTTATTTCTCTTACCCATCTACGCATTTCATCCCATGTCTCGGGCTTGTCTTGATTATCCAATATACGAATAGTACCCAAATTAAATGAACAAGAGTCTATCAGTCTGGCATCAGCAAAAAGAGAAATCTCTGTACTCCCTCCACCTACATCAATATACAGATACACCTTGTTTTTATCCATTTTATCACTTAAATGTGAATTATAGATAATCTGAGCTTCCACACCGCCATCTATAATCTGGATATCCACTCCTATGTTCTTACAGGCTTCCACGATTTCCTGTCCATTATCTGCATCCCGCATAGCTGAAGTAGCGCAGGCCATATAGTCCGTAACTTTATACACATCCATTAAATGGCGAAATGCAGACATCGTTTTCACCATATCCTGAAACTTTCCTTCAGAAATATGCTTTTCTATAAATGCATCGTCCCCCAAACGCAGCGGAACACGTAAAAGGGTATTTTTGGAATAGGTAATTTCATCTTTTTTTTCCAGAACATCTGCAATTAGTAACCTGACTGCATTTGAACCAATATCTATCGCTGCGTATCTCACAAAATTATTTTATAATATATAACGAAATAAAGCTACTGATTATTCAAATAATAACAGCACTTCCTGTATTAAAATAATGTTAAACTGTTAATAAGAAAATTTACTTCTTTTTGGAAGGAGCCAGAATTTCCAACTGACAAAGAATTTGCTCGGCAGTAACAAAATACGGTTCTCGTAAACGAATGGTTCGGTAAACAGCATCAAATAGTTGCATATAATTCCCTTTCTCAGAAGCAATATCGATTTCATCCACTGTACCGTCTAAAATAACAGTCAATAACCCTTCCTGACCTTCGTGTTCTATGCCATAAGATGGGTCTAACGGAGTCACTCCAAACTGAAGTTGAGTCTCCTGCACATCGGTACGATCTTTAATAAACGTGCCGTTCGTTCCATGTAAAACAAAACTTTTTTGAGGATTAGCTACTAACAGGCTAGTTGTGATAAACACGTTCAAACCATCTTGATAATTTAAAATTAACGAAGCATAGTCATCTACTTTGGTGTTTGGTCTATTTTGAGACAGAATTTTAGTTGCGGATTTTGGACTGCCAAATAAAGAAATAACCTGATCCAGTAAATGAGAACCAAGATCATAGCCAACCCCGCTTGCAGGCCGAGTGGTTTCTTTAAAAATTTTAGGCCCAATTTCAGGTTTGAACCTATCAAAACGTAAATGTAATTCAATAGGCTTACCTACTAAATTTTTATCCAGGATATATTTTAAAGATTTAAAATCAGAATCAAAACGTCTATTGTGAAAAGGAAGTACACAGCGATCAGCTTGCTTGCCTATTTCAAAAAGTTCCTGCGCTTCGGCTACAGTGGGAGAAAATGGCTTTTCTATCAACACATGCTTGCCTGAGAGAAGCGCTTTCTTTGCAAAATCGAAATGCGTATCATTTGGTGTGTTAACAATAACTAACTCAATGTCGGCATCGTTCAATAATTCGTCAATACTATCATAACTGATGACATGAGGGTAATCTAATTGTGTGTTCTTTTTTGAACGCTCAACGACTGCCTTGAACTCAAAAAAATTACTCGCTTCTATAAATGGCGCATGGAATACCCTTCCAGACATTCCATACGACAATATACCTGTTATGATCGGCTGTACCAACATCTCTCCTCTTGTTCTTAATGATGCGCGTGAGCATCTTCCGTGCCACCAGCTTGTGCATATAAATCCGAAATAGCCGCTAAGTGTTTCTTTGCAAATTTTTGTAGATCTTTATTCGTATTGCGTGTTAATCTCTCGAATTGTGTTTTCAATATTGCTAATTCATGCTGCACATTCGTTACATAATCGCTAACCGATTCATGTGCATGCTGTACTTCTTCCTCAACAGTGCCTGTCGCAGGATGAAGTGTAATATCTGATGTAGATTGAGTCGCTGGGACACCTTTAATAGGATAATCAACATGGAAAGCGGTAGCGATGCTATCCAATTCAGGATCCAATTGCGCGTAGAAGTCTTTCAGTTTAGCCCCTAGTTCTTTTGCTTTCGCATCAGCATCGTTCTGTATCTGATCTCCATGCACTAGTCCTGTAGCAACATGTTCACCTACAATTTGAAAAAACGCATAAGCATCCCCATCAACCAAGGAAGTGTGTGTATATTTTAACTGTCTTTCCTCAGCAGTCTTTTGAGCACATGAGTTTAACAGTGTACTTGCACAAACTGCTGCAACAAATAATGTATTGAATTTCATCTGTATAATTTTTGTATGTCCCTTAGATATTCTATCTCTTGTGCAACAAAAATATAAAATATCTGATATAATTCTCAATTTAAATGATGTTAAATTATGCCAGATTTCGTCCTGCATTGACCACTCCGAAAATTGTTCTTCCAATGAGCTTTTTATATATATCCTGCTTCTCCACACTTATGTTCTTATTCTTTTCTAGTGTACGTATAGCATAATGCTGGATAATTAACAAAGGCAAAACGATTTTTTCTCTCTCCAAAATTGAGGCCCTTTCTACTGGGTAGTTTTGCATCAAAATTTCAGAATTGCTCAACTTCAAAAGATATTTCTTTGTATTTTGATATTCATCATGGAGTAAGCTCCAAAACGCACCAAATGCAGGATCGTCTTTCATATACGAAGTGATATGAAAATTTGATTTCGTCATCGACATCATACAATTGTCTATAAGCGTGTTAAAGAAACCAGAACTTTCATATAGGTTCTTAACATAGGACCACAAATTATTTTCTTCGGCCCACTGCAAAGCAGTTCCAACACCGAAGAAACCTGGAATATTCTGTTTAAGTTGACTCCATGCAGTCACGAACGAAATGGCACGTAAATCTTCCAAACGTAACTCTCGATTGGAGTTTCTTTTCACTGGTCTACTACTAATATTAATAGAAGCCAATGATTTCAACGGACTCAAAGTTTCAAGGTAAGGCAAAAATTGTGGATGATGCCGCAATGCCAAAAATTTCCGGTGACTTTCAGCGGCCATACCGTCAATTACTTCCTTTTGTTTCGATGTCAATGTATCAGACACATTCTGTCTTAACTCAGAAACCAAACCCGCATGTAATAATTGTTCTATATTAGATTGAGCCGTATCCAACGAGCCATACTGACTACTTATTGTTTGCCCTTGAATAGTCAATTGGATATGTTTATTTTCAATTTCAGATCCCATTGAGGCATAGAAACGTTGTGTTTTCCCGCCTCCCCTTGCTGGTGGCCCTCCCCTGCCATCAAAGAACACCAAATCTACATCGTACTCGCGAGCAATCGCGGTCAATTCTATCTTTGCCTTATATATTGACCAGTTAGCCATCAAATACCCCCCATCTTTTGTACTATCTGAAAATCCAAGCATAATCGTTTGTTTATTACCCCGCATTTTCAAATGCTTGGCATATTGTTCATTTGTATACAAGGATTTCATTACATCTGCCGCACGGGAGAGGTCATCCACCGTTTCAAACAAAGGAACAAAATCAATAGCGAGTTCTTCTCTTTTCCATCCTTCCCACAAAAACAACTGCATTAATCCTAAGATATCTGATGCTTGTTGGCAATTGGAGATGATAAAACGTTGCGCGGCACGTTCGCTACCTGATTTTTGAATATCTTTCAACAAACGAATTACATTCACTGTATCCTGCACTAAGCTATCTGCATCATCCGTGTAATCCAATATCAACTCATTGAATTGAAATGCGTGTTGCACCTCTTCTTCCGAACCAGCTAAATCCGAAATTTTCAACTTTGTTTCATCGTATTTCTCAACCAAATAACTTATTGTATTACGCAAAATACTACTATCCTGACGAATGTCTAACGTTGTAAAATAGCATCCGAATGTATTGACTTTACGAATCAAATCTTCTACCAACTCGACAAACAGTCCGTCATGTCGTGCATTCAAGACATCTTTTATTGCATTTAGGTTTTCTAAGATCTTTGCAGTATCGTCTTCCGGATTTTCGACCGGATTAAAACTATTTTCGTAAAATAGGTTCTGAAGATTATCTAAATAGCCCTCTACCCCACGAAAGGTAATCCGTCTCTTAACCTGACGAAAATCGCGATAATAACACCTGAAAAGAATAGTACGCAATAGTTCCGCAACCGTTTTTGTACTTTCTGCCGTAACATTTGGATTGCCATCCCGATCTCCTCCAGGCCAAAATCCCAATTCGATCAATTGCTTCACTTCTTCAGCAGGCAACTCCAGTGCATCATCAATTTTAGCCTGTATACCTGACGCTACCTTATAAAAAACATTCTCCAGATACCAAGCTAAACTGATAGCTTCATCTACGGGCGTTGGCTGTTGCTTATTGATAAAAGGAGTCTTACCTAACTGCTGAAGCAGTAAATGAATATTAGAAATATCATTGAGCTTTATGGCTTCAATCAAATCGTTTATAATCCCCAATACAGGACCTGGATAAAACTGTGTAGGATGCGCTGTAAGCACCAGACGAACCGAAAAATCTTTCAATTTCTCTACGATTTGCTCTTTTAATTTGCTATCATTATGGGTAAGCTTAAATAATGAATTCAACCCTCCTATTTCATCAGCCTTACCGATTGCTTGAAACGCCGAATCTTCGACCGCATCAAAAAGAACTACCTGACGCTCCACATATTGCACGATTCGAAAGAGTAGATCAAGGCGATCTTCTTCTTGAACATATTGCTCATATTGACCAAAGAAACTATCGATAATGTCTTCAGGCGGCAGATGTTCTTCAACCCCTTTTTCACAATGTGTCGTAAAAAATGGCAAAAGTGTTCCTGTATGTTTTACACGTTGAAAAGGAAGAGTCAAGAACAAACTCTTGAACAGATCGAATCGTGTAAGCACTTCATTTTCGAAAGTCGCTTTTTTTTGATGTAATTTCATTACTTGCTTTAATTTTAACTATATAGCTTGGGCATATTCAAATCTGCCAGACGATAAAAGCCTTTCAAATATATGTTATTTATATTAAAATAGATAATTTTTTACAATAATTACAATTTAAATTTATTTTTTTTGAAAAAGAACAAAATAAACAAATTCTCCTTTTGATCGTCTTAATATAGAAACATTCTATAAAAATTACAACAAATAAAAGATATTGAAAATATCAGTAGGTATGCCCATATCCAAAAGTCACCAGAGAAAATATTACCCCATCTGTAAAAATAATTTGACCGTAAGTTGAACCTTTTTTATACTTTTCTATTTTTCGAATTTCGCATTCTCTTTTGTGCTATCTTTGCATTACAAAATGCACATAAACTATTCGTATTTAAAATTTATTTTTTATTACATAGTAGAATATAGTTTAACCACAGACTTTAAATATGAAATTTGTGTTCATGAGCCCTCCGGGGTTTAAACGAAATAAGAGGGTTATCTAAAAAGCAAGCTAATGCTCTTCTTTTGTTCATACTGAGGCTTGCTAAAGTATCTAAACAACTGTAAGTCTGTATAGTTTTTGAATCCCCAGTCGTCAGTATGAAAAAAATGAACGTTTATCATTACTTTATTAGACAACCTAGCATGATAGTTTCTGAATTTAAATTAATAGATGAAAAGGACAGAAGAATTTAGCAGCTTTTTTTATAGTCAGTATTTTGCCGACGGCCTACGTATCACACTTGGGAGTATTGTCCCAATAATGATTTGCGCCTTAATAGGCGAATTCATTACTGGCACATTAATTTCTCTGGGAGCTTTAATCGTGGGGTTATCAGACACTCCCGGAGCTCCTTCTCACCGTAGAATGGGTATGATTTATTGTACCATATTATGTATTTTTACCGTTGTTATCACTGCTTTACTTAACAATTCCTTGATTGCAATGACACTTGCAATTGGCACATTGTCATTCCTCTTTTCCATGTTTGCTGTTTTTAATGCGAGAGCGGCTACAGTCGGCACAATGTGTGTATTGATCATGCTTATCAATGTAGACGATATATACACCTTCAAAGAAGAGCTCACTTATCTTCTTTATTTTATAATTGGCGCATGTTGGTACATGATTATCAGTATGTCGCTTACACAAGTAAGACCCTACAGGCTAGCGCAACAAGAGCTATCGGAAACAATTTTACATGTTGCAGATTACATTCGCCTCAAAGCTAATTTTTATGACATCAAGCAAAATTTAGACAACAACTACCTCAAATTAATTGACAAACAAGTTATCGTCAATATACATCAAGAAAATGTAAGAAACATTTTGTTCCAAAGTAAAAGATCAATAAAAGACACGACCAAAGAGGGAAGATACCTAACTCTAATCTTTACAGATATCGTTGATTTATTTGAACAAAGTATGACAACCCATTACGATTATGAAACTATTCGTAACAATTATGGAGAAACCGGAATATTAGAACAGATTAAAGACCTATTGTATAAAGTGACGCATGAGTTAGACAATTTAGCGTATAAAATCAATGCGAACAAAACCCCCAGACCTGTCTATGACTTTGATATGGAGATGGAAAATATCAGGTATACTATTGAGAAACTAGATGAAAAAGAAAAGATCAACTCCATTCCACTTAAAAAAATATTGATTAATATCCGTATAATATTGCAACAAGTACGCGAGATCTACCATTATAGCCAATTTAAAGCAATTAAAGTTCAGGACGAAGACACAATAGACACCAAAAAATTCATAAAAACAGATTTAATCAATTGGCAAAATTTCAAAGATAACATCAGTATAAAATCCAGCATTTTTAGACATGCACTTCGAATGGGGATTGTACTGTCTGCAACCTACTTTATTTTAAACCTATTTCAGTATTCAAATTTTGGCACTTACTGGATTTTGCTAACGATCCTTGTGATACTCAAACCCGGCTTTGGACTGACAAAAGAACGAAATCTTCAGCGATTGGGAGGTACTATTATAGGAGGTATTATTGGTGCAATCATTTTAATTACAATAGAAGATGTATCCATTCGATTTGTTTTACTCATCTTTTTCTTTCTCGTAGCCTATAGCTTATTCCGAATAAATTATATCATGGCAGTTATTTTCATGACACCTTATGTACTTATTATGTTAAGTTTTATGGGGATGAATACCTTTGAAATAGCGCAAGAAAGAATTTTAGACACATTTTTGGGTGGAACCATCGCTTTTTTATCGAGCTATATTATATTTCCAAACTGGGAAAGCTTTCAGATTAAATCAAATATGAAAAATTTGCTGGTCGCAAATTATCATTATTTAGCACAGGCATTGAAACTATTATCCGGAAAACCTTTGCCCGTCACAGATTACAAATTAGCGCGCAAAGACGTTTATATTGCCTCAGCAAATATGGGATCGACCTTTCAACGTCTTTTAACAGAACCTAAATGGAGACAACAAATCACAAAAGAAGTAAATAAATTCGTGATTTTGAATCATATATTCTCTTCTTATTCGGCTACATTATTGACACAGCTCAAAGAATCCGAAAACATTAATTTCAATAACGATCACCTAAAATCTTTACTCAAAACCCTTCAAAATCTGGAGAAAACTACCCAGTCTCTTGAATTAGAAAGTACACACACGTTGACTCCTATTAACAGCATTGACAAAATCACACATATCGCTATTGATAGCGATGAAGCAAAATTAATTACAGATCAATTACAATTTTTGATTAAAATTTCAGCAGATTTACAAAAGATAACAACCGAAATTATCTTTAAAGAGGTGCAAGCAGTAGAAGAATCAAGTACGAATGAAAAAAAGATTTGATATCATTATTATTGGAGGGGGACCTATTGGATTAGCGAGCGCGATAGAAGCAAAAAAAGCAAGGCTATCGTATGTAATCTTAGAAAAAGGATGTCTGGTAAATTCGCTCTACAATTACCCTGTAAATATGACTTTCTTTTCCACATCGGAAAAACTAGAAATAGGCAACACCCCCTTTGTAACTACAAGCCCTAAGCCAAAACGAGCTGAAGCGTTGGAATATTACCGTCGAATTCAGACGACATTTGACCTAAATATCCACTTATTTGAAGAGGTGCTGTCTGTTGACAAGGAAAATACCGAATTTTTCAATGTAAAAACATCCAAAGCATCGTATGAAGCGACACATATTATCGTAGCTACGGGATTTTACGACATCCCTACTTTACTCGATATTCCTGGAGAGAATCTTCCAAAAGTAAGACATTACTACAATGACCCGCATTACTATGCCGGACAGCATATTGTTGTCGTTGGTGCTAGTAACTCATCTATTGATGCAGCATTGGAGACCTACCGTAAGGGAGCACAAGTTACTCTAGTAGTTCGGGGTCCTGAAATAAGTCCTCGGGTCAAGTATTGGGTGCGACCGGATATCGAGAATCGAATAGCGGATGGAGAAATTAATATTTTCTACAATAGTCAATTAAAGGCAATCACAGAGACAGAGGTTGAGATTCAAACACCAACCGACAGGATTCATCTCAAAAATGACTTCGTATTAGCATTGACCGGATACAGACCCAATTTCACCTTACTAAAAAACATAGGTATTATAATTCCTGATGAATCCCCCTGTATTCCATATCATAATCCCTGCACAATGGAAACAAATATCAAAAACATGTATCTAGCTGGCGTCGTATGTGGGGGATTGAATACACACCTTTGGTTTATAGAGAACTCGAGAATACATGCCGAAATAATTATTGCAGATATAACAGAAAAATTAAGCACATAATCCTTTTATAAATATTTTGGCCATTTTTTTCTGCATTTCCAGGATAGCATCAAACTCTTCTTTTGTCGAAAAAAAAGAATGCTTAAGATCTTTAATCACAATCAAACGCATACCCATCAAGGAGAATAAAAGCAGACGAGCTGTCTCTTCATAATTGTCTACAACTAATTCTCCGCTTTTTCCACCATTTTTTAGAATTGAGATGATTTGCTTGTGTTGTTTTTCAAAAGAACAAATGATTACTTTTCCGAGATCTTCGGACACATCTTTACTAGCGTTAAATGTATATTCAAAAAGATTGTAATATCTTTTAATATATTCCATTCGTTTCTCTAATATTAACATTATAGCCTTCTCTGTATTCTTTACAGGTTTTAGTACCTGTAAAATATCTTCTTCCTGCTCTTTAATCACATAATCCAACACTGCGCAGTACAAACTATTTTTATCTGGAAAGTAGTAATACAATAAGGCCTTTGAAAAAGAAAGATCATTTGCAATCTCCGCCATTGTCGTTTTTGACATCCCATAATGAGCAAAACGTCTTTTCGCAGATTCTAATATTTTAATACGTTTCTCGTCAGCACTTTTAAGCATAATTCAGTAAAATAAGTTTGTTCAAAAATTGCTCTTTATCTTATCTTTACAAAGAAATTAATTAAAGTTATCACTTTACATTGAATATTTAAAAGAATTAGTCAAACAATACAAACTGTGAATATAGAATACAACATTCCGTTAAAACCATTTAATACCTTTGGTGTACAAGCCGTAGCAAAAAAATTCATCGAAATAAAAGAAGAGAAAGCGCTCTACTCCTTATATGATAATGGTGTTTTTAATGAGGATTTTTTTGTTTTAGGGGGAGGGAGCAATATCTTATTCACGCAAGATTATAACGGTACAATCGTAAAAATATCTAGCAAAGGAATCCACCATTTTATTGAAGGAAACTATGTATATGTTACGGCAAATGGCGGGGAGATCTGGAATGATTTGGTATGGTACTGCGTTAACCAAGATTTCCCTGGTCTAGAGAACATGGCGCTTATTCCCGGCACAGTAGGTGCTTCTCCTATTCAAAATATAGGTGCTTATGGCGCTGAATTGATGAATTTTTTTTCCTCGTGCAGAGCTTTTGACACGCAGACTGGACAATTCACAACTTTCACTAATGAACAATGTCAATTTACCTACAGAGATAGCATATTTAAAAGCAAATACAAAGGACGATTTATCATTACTTCCGTAACATATCGATTATTTTTACATAGCAAACAGAACACAAGCTACGGCGCCATCGAGGAAGAACTGGCGAAAAGGAATATTGTGACTCCCACGATTAAAGATATCGCAGAGGCTGTTTCGCACATCAGGGTAGAAAAACTACCCGACCCGAGCACCGTAGGAAATGCCGGAAGCTTTTTTAAAAATCCGATTGTAACACTAGATAAATTAAACGATCTGAAAAGCATTTTCCCTAATGTCGTATTCTATCCAATGGAAAATGGGCAGGTTAAAATTGCTGCAGGATGGTTAATCGAGCAATGTGGATGGAAGGGTAAACAAATTGGAGAGGTTGCTGTTTGGAAAAATCAAGCTCTCGTACTGACCAATATTAAAAACGCTACAGGTGTAGAGATTTATGATGTTTCGACCAAAATCATAGACAATATTCTAAAAAAATTTAGCATTACACTTGAAAGAGAAGTAAACGTTTTATAAAAAGTTTTCCACATTTCTTGATAATTTTAGATATCAAAAACATTTAAATCTACCTTAAAGATAGAGTTAGCGTAATGTTTAACAACTTTCTTACCGTTTAACAAAAAATTAATATCAATTCCTTGGGTTAATCTTAATCTCTAGCATAACTTTTGTAAATATTCATACTGAAACCGTAGTTATTTATAAATTGATGTCGTCAGAATTACTTTTTTGATCATTTATAAATATCCAAATCCTTTTGTAAGTAACTACATATTGTTGAACGAATTAAATCCAATCTAGTATGAACAGAGTAGAATTCAACAGCTTAGTAATCCAGCATTCAGATTCGTTAAAATTGTATGCTAAAAACTTCACAAAAGATCATGACGATGCGAATGATCTTGTACAAGACACCCTATTAAAAGCTGTAACGTATTTCAACAATTTTCGGGAGGGAACGAATTTAAAGGGATGGTTGTACACGATAATGAAGAATACGTTCATCAACAATTATCGCCGCATCGTAAAAACAAATTCATTTATTACAAAAGAAGAAGAAATATCGCCGGCTAACCTGGTTGTATCGGCCACCAAAAACAAAGGTGAAGATAAATTTGTAATGGAAGATATAAACACCGCATTAACTAATCTTTCGGATGAATATTACATTCCATTTACCATGTACTTTGAAGGATTCAAATACCACGAAATTTCCGAACATCTAAACATTCCGATCGGAACTGTAAAAACAAGAATACATGTAGCTCGGAAAGCAATGAAAAAAACACTTTCAGCTTACAAATATCACGCTTAAGGTGTATTTTAGCGGAATGGAATCCGAAAAGCAAAATACAGACTTCACAACATACACACAATCGCAGTTAGCACTTCGGAATGGTCAGGATAAACCCTCAATTTGGGTAGCCTATAAAGGATATATCTACGATGTATCAGAAAGCAGACTTTGGAAAAAAGGGATGCACTACGAGCATTGGGCAGGTCAAGACCTTACCGAAGAACTCGCTGATGCTCCTCATTCAGATGAGGTTTTTAAAAAATTTTCTATTATTGGAATTTTAATTTGAGATAAGCAGCTTATTCGCTTATCTCAAATTTTGAAAGTGCTATAAATTGTTTGATTCGCGAAGAGATATCTTCTTGCGTTAAATTCTGAAGACGCTCTGTACCGAATTTCTCTACGCAGAATGAAGCTAATGCCGAACCATAAATTACCGCATTTTTCATATTGGTGAAATTTACAGATTTTACTTTAGCAAGATAACCAATAAAACCTCCGGCAAATGTATCTCCTGCTCCTGTAGGATCGAACACATCAGCTAAAGGCAATGCCGGCGCAGAAAAAACCTGTCCATCTCCAAACAACAACGCACCGTGTTCCCCTTTTTTTATAATTAAATACTTTGGCCCCATTTCTTGAATGATTTTAGCCGCTTTTACTAACGAATATTCGCCCGCAAGTTGTCTTGCCTCTGCATCATTAATAGTAAGTACATCTACTTTTTTCAATACAGACTTCAAATCGTCCAACGCAACATCCATCCAAAAGTTCATGGTATCCAAAACCACCAATTTAGGTGCTTTTTCTAAACGATCTAAAGTAGATTGCTGCACTTGCGGAGTAAGGTTTCCTAACAATAAAAACTCACAGTCCTGATAAGAAATTGGTACTTTGGGATCAAAATCTGCCAACACATTCAGCTCTGTAATTAGAGTATCCCGACTATTCATATCGTTATGATACTTACCAGACCAGAAGAACGACTTTCCTCCAGGTATCACCTCCACGCCTTCAACATCAATACCTTTGTCCGTAAGCATATCTATGTTGTTCCCAAAATCCTCTCCTATTACACTAACTAACTTTACGTCATCATATAAATATGATGCAGACAATCCAGCAAATGTAGCTGCACCACCTACGATTTTATCAGTTTTACCGAATGGGGTCTCTATTGCATCAAATGCCACTGTACCAACTATAACCAAACTCATGCGTAGTATATTATATAGTAAATAAAAAAACCGGCATCTAGGCCGGTTTTACTTTAGCTCCTGAAGCTGGGCTCGAACCAGCGACCCTCTGATTAACAGTTATAAGGCCTATCCTTTACAAAGGAGTCAAAAATATGCTTTTCCGACTTACAGAGGCAATATATGAACATTTTTTGGAACCGCAAAATGTAGGGCTGTTACATATTTGTAGCAGTTTCTCTTTTTGTATCAAATAAGAAAAAAGGGAGTTGCGACCTTTTTCCTACCACGGTACCACCATTCCCCAATGGGGTGTGGCGGTACCGTGGCAAGTTCGGTTTTTGTGGTCAGCACGAGTCACGAAGGCTGTACGTAAAAAAACACAACTTGCACATTGCGAAACAACAGAGAAGGGTTATACTAAAATGTGCCTTAACGGCGCAAAAAACAAACATCCTGTATTGGGAACACAACACGTATCTATATACCCATACATCTATATATCCGCATATCTATAAATTTATATGCCCAGACATCTATGCATCCAGACACCTCCCTTTCCAAATAGATAAACGGAAGCGGGCGGATTTATTTCTATCATGCTGTGTCCAGCTATCAAAGAACGTTGCGGCAGAATACGAATATTGTCTCCACATAATCCCCTACCACCCTAAACTACAATATAACAAAAAGATTTGAAATAACAACGATTTCTTCAAATCTTCACTGCCAACAATTCAGCTGACAGTATTCATTATTTCTTTCTTTTTGTCAGTTCTAATTCATATTGACCTATGGAGCATAGATTAAATTGATACATATTTGAACCTTCAAAATTCCATTTTGATAGTACTACCCCCTTATTTTTTCCGCGATAGAAAAAATAAAATGTATCATATTCCCCTAACACTTCAAATTCTTTCTGAAATCCTGTATTTAACATTTGGATTCTTAAGTTATCGTAACAATCCAAATCATATAACAACCTATATTGTACACGTTCTACTTTATTATTCGAGTTAAATAATACTGAAATAGATTTGCCCGAAGAATTGTTTCTCCAATCGATTCCCGTAACCATCTCTTTCTGAAAAACATAGTTTTTATTTGTTAATTTTCCATCGATATCTTCAACACTACCAATAAACAATGTGTTTAAAAAAGACAAGTCTTCACATTGCCCGAAAGATTTGCTATAATTGAAAATACTGAATGTTAATAGTAAAATAGTTATCGATAATTTCATTCCTTTTTTATTTAATATGGTTCATAAAATTTCTCCTGTTGTGGCAAACGGATAATATGTACATCATTTCTCAATAACATTACCTATCCATCGGCTTCTTGAAAGCATCACTCTATCGGAAACCACTTCAACTCTTCTTCTATTTTCGTTCTGTACTTAGTGTTGATTTGCTTGGGAGATCTCCGAATATATTGTTCTGCCAAAGCGGAAGTGGGGGCATTTAGTTTTTTTAAATAATCTATTCTTTCATCTGGACTAATAACTTCATCATTTACTTCCCATTTCTCACCAAGATTTGTCCAAATAACGGCATCAATATCTCGATCTTTTATCCATTCTCTAATCTCGTCTTGATATGCGGAAATTTCAGGAAGAAACTCATTCTTTGCTTTGTTATACCACCCTATACTCATCCGACCCGAGCCTTCCCTTACAGCCAAATCTAAAACAGCTTCATCAATAGTTTTATAACCCGACAAAGTATATAATGTAGGTACCTTCGTGCCATTTGGAGTTATAACTAATGTCAAACGACCATCTTTGGAAATTCTCGCAAACTCAATCGGCAAAATCGGTCCATCTATCTCCCACCCAAAAGACTTATCATATTTCAACTCTTTCGGTTGCCAAACTAATGACCCCCAACCTAATATTGCTATTTTCATCTGCTAAAAATTAAAATCAGATATCCTAAAGCACAAAATAAAAATCCTATAATTAGGAATACTTTTTGTAGCATAAACAACTTCCAAGTTTTTTCTCCAAATTCTTTTGTGTTATTCTGTATATCTTTAATACTACTGTTATCCGCTATCATTCGTGCGGTTTCTCTATAATCTTTCAACTTATTATCCGTTAATAGCACGTAATAAATAAGAGATAAAATACTGAAACATATACTTATAACAAGAAATACTCTCTCATCACAACCGATAGACAGGCCATTAATACTGTCTATTAAATATTTGATTGTAAAGCCAATCATTGCAGAACCTAAAGCAAAATACACATTACTAACAATTGTCAATTGTCTCCGTTGCTCTTCTCTCCAATATCTATAATTGTAAAACTCTTCCCATTTTGGCTCTACTACTTCCTTTTTATCACTCATTCTATTGTATCTTTATTATATTCCTCTAAAACTTCTTTAACCAAACCATCATCTACAAATGGCTTTAACACCTCCCAAATATGGTCAATTCCACTATTTCGATATTTTCCTTGGTAATGTGGAACAAAATCTAAAAGCATATTAAGACTCCAAGGGATGTTCTTATTTCCAAAAATAGTTGCAAATTTATAATTTTCATCTGATTGCCATTTCCATTTGTTCTCATACCTATAAAGTAATTTTGCTGACCAAGGCAATGCACCATTTCTACTCAGCACGTCCCAATCCCATCTATCACAATATTTCTCAATTAACTCTTCTGACCAAGGTAATGATATATTTCCACTCAATTTTCCCCAATCCCACTTATCTTGAAAGCTCTCTATTAACTCTTCAGACCACGATGCAGAAATATTCCCACTCAACAACTTCTTATGGTTATCACTCATCCATTCTTCATCTAAGTGTTTTTCGAATTTGTCTATCAACTGTTCTGTCCAAGGAATAGACATTTTTCTATTTATTCCATCCCAATACCATTTACTTATATTATTCTCTACAAACGCGACTGACCATGGCAAAGCATCGTTAAAACTTAATGTCATCCAATCCCATTTTCTATCATATTTATTAAGCAACCACTCTGACCATGGCAATGCTTCGTTACTACTTAATGTCATCCAATCCCATTCGTTCTCAAATCTTTCAATTAGTTCTGTAGACCACGGTAAAGCCTTATTGCCACTTAATCCTCTCCAATCCCATTCTTTCTCAAACCTTTCAATTAATTCAGCAGACCATGGGAGATGTTCAATACGACTGAGCTCCTCCCAATCCCATTCTTCTTTAAACCTTTCAAGTAATTCAGCAGACCATGGTAAAATATTTATTTTACTTAACCTTAAGTGCCCGTTGCCCCATCTCCATTTATTCTTATATTTGTCTAAGAGTGATTCCGACCAAGGTAGTCCTTCATTATGTATTAGGCCATTAAACCAATCCCACTTCTCCTCATATCTATCCAGCAATTGTACCGTCCAAGGTAATGCCTTATTACCACTTAACCCACGCCAATTCCATTTATCTTTATACTGCTCAATCAAATGCTCTGACCAAGGCAAAGATACATTAGTACTCATATCATCATAATAATCTCCGTACAATGGATGATACCCGTCCCATCTCCATTTATCTTTATATTTCTCAATTAGTTCATCTGACCAAGGCAAAGCATTATTCCCACTTAAATCACCCCAACTCCATTTATCTTCAAACCTCTCAAGCAAAGCTTCTGACCACGGTAATACTTCGTTGCTACTTAGACTACTCCAATCCCACTTGTTTTCAAATCTCTCTATGAAGTTAGCTGACCAAGGCAAGTTTTTATCACCACTTAGCCTATACCAAGTGATCCAAGTCCACTTATCTTTAAATCTCTCTATCAATTCCTTCGACCATGAAATAGATTTGGCTTCGCTTAACCAAATCCAATCGCTCAAATCTTCACCCACACTCAATAGCGCTTCATTCACGGGATAATACGTTTGAATTACATCAATAAAAAACTGCTTATTCTTCAGAAAGATTTCCTTAACCATTTTTCGGTTTTGGTTCAAGGTTAATTTGCCCGTTAGGGATAGGGCAATGGAAGTCTTCTTTAAAGCAACCGAACTGCTTACCGATATCAGTTTGTTATTATCCATTGCGTAGCTCCTCCAACTCTTTTTGCAGTAGTTCTTTATTTTCAGAAAAGTACCTATCCCATTCTGTTATCTGCGCCAACTGCATATAAGTATCACTATTTTTTAGTGCATAGAGTTCTCGTTCCAGCTGTTCCAATTTTTTCATTAATTTGGCAATAGTTTGCTTTAGTCGCCTTTTGTCTGTCATTTTGTTGGATCTACCCACACTCAATACACCACTCTGTAGATTTTGTAGGATCTCCTCGATACGGTTTAGGTCATTTTGGCTATTTGCCTCGTTAAGCTCTTTGAATAATTCTTCTGCCAACTGCTGTATCTCATGGCTTTCATTTATAAACTTATCTGGATGGCATAAAATGGAAGCGGTTCTATATTGTTTTTTGAGTTCTGCTTGTTCTTCTTCATCGAGTACAAAAACCTTTTTTTGGATTTCAGTGTCGTACTGTTGCTGATATTGGTTATAGTCCTCCTCCGCTTCTTTTGCTTTTTGTCTGTCGTGTTTAAACTTGACCTTGCGGAGTTTCAGAATTTCCAAAATCAATTCACCCAACTCGTTAGTATGCCGATGTTGAAAATTTTGAATAGTTTTCTCCAAATCGGCTTTTTCGTTTTCAAAAGCATTGATTTGGTTTTCCAACATTTTGATTTCAAGTTTCAACCCGTTTATTTCAGGATCATCCCATACGACCAGTTGTTGATATTGGGCGATAAACTCCTGAATTTTTTCGATGGCTTCTCCAAAAAGATTTTTCTCAGTGAGCGTAACAATTTCTTGAATGACTGGCTGTTCTTTAAATTTTCTAAGTTTTCGGGTGGTCAGCGATATATCCTCCATATCTTCAAGCATGATGAAATTCTTGAGTACTTCCAGTCTTTTGATAATATTATCAAGAGGTATATCGAACTCACGTTCCCTTTTTGGCTTGTCAGGAAAATAAAGTGCTTTAATATTTTCGAACTCATTGATAAATTGCTTTGCTAAAGAAAGATCACCGTAATTAATAACAATGTTTTCATGATTTGTTTCGGCTTTGTAGCTCCAATTATACGACCCCGTGATAACAGTCGAAAAGTCAATAACACAAAACTTATTGTGCATTAGATTGTTATCTGGACTTTTTATTTTCCATACAGCAGTATTGTCACCATGCAATTGTTCAAAGTCAATGAAAGAATTATTGTTGATATCGTCATCAGTTATCATCAAGTTTACTTCACAGCCTTGTTTTGATTTCCTTAGAATAGCATTAAATAGATTTAGGTTCGTAAACCATGCTACGGCAATAATAACAGACTTCTCGGCTTTGTCTATCTCTCCCTCTATCCTATGGGCAATATCTTCAAAAATAGCTTCGGTATGCATTTGGTATTGGGTTCTTCTTTATGGAATAATCGGAAACACGTTGTTTAAAATAGTAACAAAACTAACAAAAAACCGAGATAATACAATTTTATTCATTTAGTATGCTAAGAGGTTATGCATCTTCACCGCATCATCCCACCACAGTTCCTGCAACTAAACTCCAAATTTTTAACATCGCTTACATAATATGGCTTGCAATCTTCACAGTACCCCGTTCCAGAAGGGATGCCGGCTCCGAACAGCTCCCATTCGCCAGACTCCACGTCCAAATAATATCCGAGGTCACCTGAACAGACATAATAGCTTTCTTTTTGACACCGTGCGCATTTCATCTCGGCATCCATGGAGTTGTAAAAATCCGGTTGCTTATCGAATTTATAAAAATCAACGTGATGGCACTGCTCACACTGGACAGAAAACTGCTGAAAATAATGGTCGTGCAGGTCATTGTTCGGATCGGGGTCTGTACGGTTTGGAGAGGAAACTGCTTCTTCTTTTGATATAGTTTCGATTTCTTCCCAAGAGGTTGCGGGCTTGTAATCTTCGGGAGGCCCCAACTCGTCGTATAGTTCTTTAGGTAGATGGATATCCGTGGATGATTTGACAAGATCACCTTTCAACCAACCTACAAAATGTCTCTCGTCCAACCGCCTGACAAGACAGACGTTTTCTGTGTAACGATCATTGAACAAGCAGTAGCTTATTTCGTCGTTCACCGTAAATGTGGGATCGTTCACGATCGGCAGATCGGCAAATTCAGCGATATTGGGATCTTCTATCCAGAAAAAACGGAAACCCTTTAGTTCGGCTTCCAGTTTTATATCCTCTATGTGTTTGTTCAGATAGGCTCTCATCCAATTTCCCGTCCAAAAACAGATAATCAACTTATCCGTAAACCACGGCAATAGGCGTTCATCCGGCCTGTCAGATGACTTTACACTTCCATAATTTATTCTGTATACAATTGGCTTCATCTCTTATTTTGTTCCAAACATTAAAAATAGCAGTTATTTAATTATTCCACATCTTTTATATTGCTATTTTCAAAAATCTCGTGAAGTTTCTGTTGCAATAGTTTTTTATCGGGCAACTGTGTTTGGTATTCGGCAACCATTGCAGGGGAGAGTGAACGGCTCAACGCAAATTCTACTACTTCGCTTTGTTTATCCTTACAAAGCAAAATACCAATGCTCGGGTTTTCGTGAGATTTGCGTTCCTTGCGATCCAATGCTTCTAAATAAAAATTGAGCTGTCCCAAATGCTCGGGTTTGAATGTGTCGGCTTTTAACTCAAATGCTACCAAACATTGCAAGCCCCGATGATAAAATACAAGGTCAATGTAAAAATCGCTGTTGCCCACTTGTACTTTATATTCTTCATCAATGAAAATAAAATCTCTGCCCAATTCAAGGATAAAGTTTTTCATCTGTTTGATTAAGCCCATTTGTAAATCGCTTTCGCTGTGTGGCTCGGGCAGGTTCAGGAACTCAAATACATAGCTATCTTTAAAAGTGTTTGTAATGTCGGTATTTAATTCTCTCGGCAGGGTCGATAGTTTTGCATTGCCTATCATAATACGTTCAAAAAGGCTTGCGGAAATCTGGCGGTCAAGTTCCCGTTTGGTTTATTTTTCTTTGATAGCCATACGCAAGTAAAACTCTCGTTCTTCCTCGGTTTTACAGCGTGAAAAGATGGTAAGATGATGTGTCCAACTCAATTCTGCCAAAAGCGTATTTCTAATGTCTTAGGGCTGAAAATCAAATTGTGTCCTCACTGGGGCGACAATTTCATTTAATTGATTATCAGAATTTTGTATTTATCTCACCAATGGTGCGACAAATTTGGTTTGGGCATAAGTTTCATAAAACTGTACCATTCTATAAATCCCTGCACGGCTGAACCCTTTTAATTCGGGGTTATTACGCTGAATAAACAACGCCAATTCATCCACGGTTTAGTCGCCCCAATCTGCAATAGATAGTTTTTGTTTGATGTATGCCCCTACATTCCAATACAGATTTATCAGCTCAGTATTAACGGCACGAATGGCGTTGCTTCGGGCTTGCTGTATTAGATTGATGATGTCTGAAAAACGATTGTCCATATTGATACCTTATAAAACAAAATTACAAATTATTAACCTAACGTGAGTTCGGTTTAAGCAGCAAGGAATAATTGATTTTCTTGCTGTTCAAATTGAATATTTAATGAAGGTTTTTTAGGGAAGAAAGCATAAGCGGCTAATGCTCCTAAAATATTCAATAAAAAG
>NZ_SRZY01000008.1 GCF_006476045.1 Sphingobacterium lumbrici | reverse complement strand
CAAGCCCGCCAGAGCCGATGGTATTGCCGTAACAGGTGGGAGAGTAGGTCGGTGCCTTTTTTTATACAGAGCCCTTGCTGGAAACAGTAAGGGCTCTTTTTTTTTGTTATCTGCTATTATAATAATAATATTACATAAAGTTGTCTGTTTTTTTTCTACTTTACATAGGAATTTGATAGGTAGCAATCTATTTAAATCTCTCTTTGTTACTGTTTCATATTTTAATAATATTCTACACATACATGAAAAGGAAAACCATTATATTTCTTGTTTTAATTGTTCTTGTTGTTGGAAGTCTAGTTTTATATCGAGTAACTACAAATACTAAAAAGGATAAAGAACGTATTGCTAATATAGCTAGGGGACGTGTGCAAGCAAAGGTGTTTGGCAAGGTAATACTGGGAAGACCCTTTTCAGACCATTTGTCGCTGTCCGGTTCTATTGAGCCTAATGAACTTGTCGACCTGCGTTCGGAAGTCTCCGGAATTGTGGAATCTATACACTTTTCGGAAGGAGGACAGGTTTCTGCCGGTCAAGTATTGATCAGAATTAGCGATGTGGAATTGAAGGCGCAGCTTTCGCAAGCGGTTACGCGAAATAGCTTGGCCGGTGAAAATGCAAGAAGAGCTCAATTGCTATTGGAGAAGGAAGCAATTAGTCAGGAGGAGTATGATATTGCCAGTGCGGATTACCGTACGGCTCAAGCGCAAATTCAAGTAATAGAGGCCCAACTGGCTAAGACGGTCATAAAAGCTCCTTTTTCGGGTACGATCGGATTAAGGAATATTTCCAAAGGTAGTTATATCACTCCTACAACTAGTATCGCCCAATTGGTAAATACAGATAGGGTAAAGGTTTTGTTTTCTATTCCGGAGAAATATGTAGGGATGGTGAAGCATAATAACAATATTAAATTTAACGTTCAAGGAACTAAGGAAGAGTATACCGCTACAGTGTATGCTATTGAACCCATTGTAGAAGCTACGACACGTACGCTTCAGGTAAAAGCAATTGCAGATAATTCTACCCGGCGACTAATTCCCGGGACATTTACAAATATTATTTTTCCTTTAGCAATCGTTGAGAAAGGGTTGTTGGTGCCTGCAGAGGCACTGATTCCGATACAAAATGGTAAAAAAGTATTTTTACTAAAAGATGGAAAGGCTTTTGAATCTCTTGTAGAAACAGGTGCAAGAACGGAAGATGATGTATTGATTTTATCGGGAATTGAAGAGGGTGATACCGTACTCACATCAGGGATGATGTCCTTGCGAAATGGAAATTCTGTTCAAGTTACTTTACGTTAATTTCAAAATATGAGTTTATCTACGTTAAGTATTAAACGGCCGGTTTTGACTATTGTGTTAAACTTAATGCTCATTTTGTTTGGCATTATCGGATACGTTTTTTTGGGTGTTCGCGAGTATCCTTCTATTGATCCGGCTCAAATTTCTGTGCGAACAAGTTACGCGGGGGCCAATGCTGAGATTATAGAATCCCAGATTACAGAGCCGCTTGAAAAAGCGATTAATTCGATTGATGGCATTCGAAATATTTCTTCTTCTAGTAATCAAGGGACCAGTAACATTACGATAGAGTTTAATCTTGGTAAAAATTTGGAAGAAGCCGCTAATGATGTGAGAGATAAAGTGTCGCAAGCACAGCGCAGTCTACCGCAGGACATTGATGCGGCATCTGTCGTTTCAAAAGCAGATGCAGATTCTGAACCTATTATTATCATGACAGCGCAAAGTAGTACCAAAAATGTTCTTGAGCTATCTGATTACGCCGAAAATATTATTGCGCAGCGACTACAGACTATACCGGGGGTAAGTTCTGTACAAATTTGGGGGCAAAAAAAATATGCCATGCGTTTATGGATAGATCCTGTACGGCTCGCATCCTATGGTCTTACGATTTTGGATGTAAGAAATGCGCTAAATGCACAGAATGTTGAATTACCGTCTGGTAAGTTGACGGGTTCAAATACTGAATTGGCGGTGAAAACGATTGGTAATCTTGAGAACGAAAATGAGTTTAATAATATTATAGTTCGATCTGACGCGGATAAGATTGTACGTTTAAGCGATATAGGCAGTGCTGCCCTGGAAGCGGAAAACTTCGAAACCAAGATGTCTGATTCTGGATTTCCAATGGTAAGTTTAGCTATTGTCCCACAACCAGGTACCAATTATTTGGACATTGCGAATAGTTTCTATACCGAATTCGAAAAGCTAGAGAATGATTTGCCGGAGGGCTTTGATTTAAATGTAGCAATCGATAACACCCTATTTGTTAAGAAAGCAATATTGGAAGTGGTCGAAACACTGCTAATATCTGTAACATTGGTTGTACTCATTATATTCCTGTTTTTTAGAAACTGGTCTATTGCTTTTCGCCCATTGGTAGATATCCCTGTGTCGCTCATTGCGACCTTTTTTATCATGTACTTATGTGGTTTCTCAATTAATGTGTTGACACTATTGGCTATCGTTTTGGCTACAGGGTTGGTGGTGGATGATGGTATTGTGGTCACCGAAAACATTTTCAAGAAAGTGGAAGAGGGGATGTCTCCCATTCAGGCAGCAATAAAGGGTTCTAATGAAATATTTTTTGCTGTTATCTCGATTTCTATTACCCTGGCAGCGGTTTTTTTACCTGTTGTTTTTTTAGAGGGATTTGTTGGCAGGCTATTTCGTGAATTTGGAATTGTGATAGGTTCTGCGGTGCTTATTTCAGCTTTTGTCTCGCTGACTTTGACACCTATGTTAAATGCGTATTTAATGAAAGGCGGAGAACAGAAAAAATCTAAATTCTACATGCAGACCGAACGGTATTTTGAGATGATGAATAGAGAGTATGCCGATTCTCTCCAACGCTTTTTGAGAATCAAATGGTTAAGTATAGCCGTGGTTGCAGGTTGTTTTTTGCTTATCTATTTATTTTTTCAGTTATTGCCGAAGGAAACTGCTCCGTATGACGATAGAAGTTATGTAAGTTTAAGAGTTACTGCTCCCGAGGGGGTTTCCTACGATTATATGGATCGTTTCATGACAGATTTAACGCTCCTTATCAACGATTCGGTACCTGAACGAAAAGTAAGTTTAGTCATTACCTCACCTGGTTTTGGTTCTGCTTCTTCGAATAGCGGTATTGTACGGTTAGGTCTGGCACAACCGAATGAGAGAGAACGTTCACAAGGAGAAATTGCGGATTATTTGTCTCGCATTACACAGCCATATTCAGAGGCACGTGTTTCGGTATCACAACAGCCTACAATTTCAGTAAATAGACGCGGAGGATTACCAATACAATATATTATTCAAGCTCCTAATTTCAGTAAGCTCGAAGAGAAAATTCCAGAATTTATGGAAGAATTATCTAAAGACCGAACATTTTCCATTGTAGATGTTAATTTGAAATTTAATAAACCCGAAGTGTATGTTACCATTGATAGGGATAAAGCTCAATCAATGGGCGTTTCTGTTTTGGATGTGGCTCAGACCTTGCAAATGTCTCTTTCCGGACAGCGGTTTGGTTATTTTATGATGAATGGCAAACAGTATCAGGTAATGGGGCAGTTCGATAAGCAGGACAGGTCGACACCTATGGATCTGGCCTCTATTTTTGTTAAAAGTAAAAACGGACAGTTGATTCAGTTGGATAATATAGTGGAGATAGAGGAAAGAAGTAGTCCGCCTCAATTGTATCATAATAATCGATATATGTCTGCTACTGTTTCAGCCGGATTGGCTCCGGGTAGAAGCATGGGTGAAGGTATAGAAGCCATGAATGCTGTTAAAGAACGGGTATTGGATGCCAGTTTTACAACGGATTTAGGGGGTGAATCCCGCGATTTTGTGGAGAGCAGTTCGAATACAACGTTCGCATTTGGATTAGCGGTATTATTGATATTCCTGATTCTTGCAGCGCAGTTCGAAAGTTTTGTTGATCCTGTTATTATCCTGCTTACGGTGCCTATGGCTGTTGCGGGAGCCTTGTTTTCATTGTGGCTTTTTGATCAATCCTGGAATATTTTTAGTCAGATCGGTACTATTATGTTGATCGGATTGGTAACGAAGAATGGAATTTTGATTGTTGAGTTTGCTAACCAACTGCGCGATGAAGGTTTGGATAAATATAATGCCGTAATGCAAGCTTCAGAATCTCGATTGCGTCCTATATTAATGACTTCGCTGGCTATCGCGTTGGGGGCATTACCTATCGCTTTATCATTAGGTGCGGCCTCTACAAGCAGAATTGGAATGGGGGTTGTTATTGTAGGAGGGACCTTATTTGCGTTGGTTTTGACACTTTTTGTGATTCCTGCATTTTATTTGTTGATGTCTAGAAAGAGAAAGCACCGACCTGAATTTGATAACATAGAAGATTAAGATGAATAGAGTTATAGGTTTTATATTTTTACTTTTCATTCATTCTTTAGGATTGAAGGGACAAGAAATATTGACAGTAAAGGAAGCTGTAGAAATAGCGTTGGAAAACAATTATGATATTCGACTTTCTAAAAACAATTTTTTAATTGCTCAAGAAAATGTTTCCTATGGGAATGCAGGGATGTTACCTTCGGTTGTCGGCAATTTTACCCAGAATAATAGTCTCCAAAACTCTAGTCAGGTCCAAGCTACAGGAGATACGCGCTCTTTAAATAATGCCAAAAATAATAGCATGAATTATGGAGTAAGTATAGGGTGGACTATTTTTGACGGGTTGGGAATGTTTTCAAGATACGATCAACTGAGGGAATTGGAAAAGCAAGGTGATTTTCAGCTTAAGAAAGTCATTTTAACGCGTGTGTCTGATGTCATTGCAACATACTATACCCTTGTTGAGCAACAAAATTTGTTAAGTGCAATAGATTCAAGTATTACTATTTCTAAAGAGAGGTTGCAGACAGCTGAGAATAGGTTTTCTATTGGTAAGGTTTCCCGGTTGGAGGTGTTGAATGTGCAGGTGAATTTGAATGAAGATGAATCAAATCGATTGAGACAGGCTGATGTGGTGAAAAATTTAAAAATCAATCTGAATAGTCTTTTGACACGTGATCTGATGACAGATTTTGCTGTCGTATCCGAATTTGATTTTGATGAAGGTTTGCAGTTAGCAGAATTATTCGACCAAGCAAGGAAGCAAAATCCAGATTTGCAGATCATCTCAATTAATAAAAGGATTGCTGAACTGGAATTAAAAAATGTGCGGTCGAATCGTTATCCTACAGTGCGATTAAATACAGGATATAACTTTTCAGAATCTGAATCCAGTTTAGGTTTCGTGTCAAGTTCTAGCTCTAGAGGACTGACATACGGTATAACGGCATCTATTAATATCTTTGATGGGTTTAATCAGCGCCGAAATGAGCGTGTTGCCAAGATCCAAGTCGACAATGCGGGCCTGATGATAGGACAGCAGAAGCTTCTTGTTGAAACGTCAATAGCTACGGCCTATCAAACGTATCAAACGAATATGGCTTTGGTGGTACTGGAAGAAAAGAATGAAAAAATCGCTCGACAAAATCTGGATATTACACTTGAAAAGTACCGAATTGGCACCATTAGTACAGTAGAGTTTAGAGATGCTCAAGAAAATTTCATAAATGCGGTATCGCGATTTAATTCTGCGAAATTACAGGCTAAGTTGTCGGAAGTGGCTATAAAAGAGCTTATTGGGCAGGTAGCACTATAGCGTCTGTTAATTTTGTTATAACTAGTTGGTTACACAAACGTTTTCGTATTTTACACAAACGTTTGCGTTTACTTTTTATTTTTTATTATAATTTTTTAGGATTATTATTGTGATAGATAAGCGGGTAAGTACGCTTGTTGATAACCAATAGCCTTTAAAAATAAAAAATTGGTTATTCCTTAATAGACTGTTTAGTTTGTTTTAAAATAGGTGATTTTAGAGGGGGCTTTTGTCCCCTTTAATGTTTCAACAGTAAACCATAATATTGAAAAAAATTCCTTAATATTGATATATGAGTTCAGATAGAAGAGATTTTATTAAGAAAGTATCCCTACTTTCAAGTGTGGCAATTACATTGCCTTCGATCGGTATGGAAGCACAAGCGGCTCCGAGGTTTAACATGTCAGGGTACAGAGCTCCTAAGTTAGACAAAGTGCGTATCGCCTTTGTTGGTCTGGGAAATCGTGGTACAGGTGCCGTGGATCGTTATACCTATATAGAGGGAGTAGAAATTGTTGCTTTATGTGATCGTCATGAAGACCGTGTAACAAAGCATCAAAATTTTGTGACTAATAAAGGCTTTGAGAAGCCTAAAGGTTTCTCAGGTGATAATGGCTGGCAAGCTATGTTGCAAGAAGTGGAAATAGATTTGTTATATATTTGTACTCCTTGGGATTTACATACCGTGATGGCTATAGAAGGAATGAAGGCTGGCGCTCACGTAGCTTGTGAAGTTCCTATTGCATTGACGGTAAAAGATTGTTGGGAAGTTGTGAAAGTGTCAGAAGCGACAAAGAAGCACTGCATGATGTTGGAGAATTGCTGTTATGATTTCTTCGAAATGTTGACATTGAAAATGGCTAGGGAAGGTGTATTGGGAGATATTATTCATGCAGAGGGGGCTTATATCCACGATTTATTAGATTTAAATTTCAGTAAGACCTATTACGATGATTTCTGGAGATTAAAAGAGAACATCCGTCTCAATGGAAATTTATATCCTACACATGGTATAGGTCCGGTTGCACAATGTATGAATATTAACCGAGGAGATGTGATGTCATCGTTAGTCGCTATGCAAACTGATGATTTTCACATGGCAGATACAGCACGTGAATTGGCAGCCAAAGATGCTACATTTCAGCAATTTGTTGGAAAAAAATTCCGAGGTAATATGAATACTACGTTAATTCGCACAGAAAAAGGAAAAACCATCATGATTCAACATGATGTTACCTCTCCACGACCTTATTCTAGAATCCACTTATTAAGCGGAACAAAAGGATTTGCAGAGAAGTATCCAACACAAGGGATCTCGTTAAAGAGTTATAAAAGCGGACATTCATTTTTACCAGAGGATAAAGTCGAAGAATTGCGTGAGAAATATACACCTGAATTAGTGAAGTTCATCGGAGAGCAGGCTAAGAAAGTAGGTGGTCACGGGGGTATGGACTTTATGATGGATTGGAGATTGGTCGATTGTCTGCGTAATGGATTACCTCTGGATCAAGATGTGTACGATGCAGCAGCATGGAGTGCAATCGTTCCTTTAAGCGCGGAGTCTGTGGGTAAGAATTGTAAAACAGTTACTTTCCCTGATTTTACAAAAGGTGCTTGGAGATCTAATACCCCGGTAGATCTTACATTGAATGGTGGCGGAAATACTAAGATTCGCCCGAAAGTGGATAAAGATGCAAAGCAATTAAACGTTTAATGTAATTTATTACATATCGGAGCCCAACTTTTAGTTGGGCTTTTTCGTTGGTTTTACTTATTTTTAGAATTCTCATCTAATAAGCATGTGATGCCAACATCATCAACGTGATCATTACGTAGTATATCCGTGATTACTTTGATGATGAAAGTTATTCATGTCTGCCATGTAGGCATCTGAGAGTTAAAACAAAAAATAATATATGAAAGCTCTATTTTACGTTGCTCTTCTTTCATTAAGTCTAGTAGGATGTAATGTAAGCACCTCAAATAATAAGGTTAATGCCAACGATTTGGATAGTATGGTGACATGTGCCCGTGTAATTCCGAGTCGTTTTTCTGGTTTATCGACAGATTCTCTCACTTATATTTCTGGTGAAGATAACGTAAAAATGGTATTGATTCCCGCTGGAGAATTTAGGATGGGATCTACTAGTTTCGATGATGCACAACCTCTTCATGATGTGGAACTCAGTGCTTTTTGGATGGACGAACATGAGGTTACCAATGCGCAATTTAAAGCTTTTGTAGAAGCAACGGGATATATTACTATAGCCGAACGTCCTTTGAACCCGTCAGATTTTCCTGGTGTTGATCCAAGTATGTTGGTTCCGGGGTCAGCGGTTTTCAGGGCACCCAAGAATATTCAGGGATTAAATAATTATTTGCAGTGGTGGGAATATGTGCCCGATGCAAACTGGAGACAGCCGGAAGGTCCTAATAGTTCTATAATAGGAAAAGAAAACCATCCGGTTACCCAACTTGCATATCAGGATGCGGAGGAATATGCTAAATGGGCAGGAAAGCGTCTTCCAACGGAAGCGGAATGGGAATATGCGGCGAAAGCAGGAAGACACGAAAATGAAACCTATTATTGGGGAAATGAAAAGAAGGAAGATGGAAAGTGGTTGGCTAATATATACCAAGGTGAGTTTCCGATGCACAATACAAAAGAAGATGGGTATGAAACTACTGCTCCGGTAAAAAGTTTTCCGGCTAATGCTGTTGGGTTATATGATATGGAAGGAAATGTTTGGGAATGGTGTGCTGATCTGTATCGCCCGGATTACTATGCGAACAGTCCGAAGCGAAATCCCACAGGTCCATCAGACGCTTATGATCCACAGGAACCCGGAGCCATAAAGCGTGTACAACGGGGTGGCTCTTTCTTGTGTAATGATCAATATTGTGAACGCTATAAGGCGGGAAGCAGAGGGAAGGGAGAGGTGAATAGTCCGACTAATAATGTTGGTTTTAGATGCGTAAAAGATATAAAATAAAAGAAGCCCGCACTTTATAAAAGCAGCGGGCTTCTTTTATTTTACTGTGCATTCAAGAACATGGATTTCTTTGATACCAACTCTCTGAAATAAGGGTCTTGTAAATCTTTGATAAAGCGTATTGCTTCACCTGTAGATTTCATTTCGGGACCTAATTGTTTGTCGACTTCAGGGAATTTGGAGAACGAGAATACCGGCTCTTTGATCGCCCAGCCTTCTAGTTTGCGTTCAATTTTGAAATCTTTTAATTTATTTGCTCCCAACATTACCTTGGTCGCGATGTTGATGTATGGTACATCGTATGCTTTAGCGATGAAAGGGACGGTACGTGAAGCACGTGGGTTCGCTTCTATAACGTATACGTTTTCATTCTTGATGGCGAATTGAATGTTCAATAGACCTCTAACGTTTAATGCCTGTGCTAATTTTACGGAATATTCTTCCATCTTAGCCTGTACGTTGTCCGATAAACTAAATGGAGGTAATACCGCGGATGAATCTCCGGAATGTATACCTGCAGGTTCTATATGTTCCATCATACCAATGATGTGTACATCATCCCCATCGCTTATAGAATCGGATTCTGCTTCTTCGGCACGATCGAGGAAGTGGTCAATCAGGATTTGGTTTCCAGGAAGACTTTTTAATAGGTTGACAACCGCTTTTTCTAAATCTTCGTCATTAATAACGATACTCATTCCTTGTCCACCTAATACATAGGAAGGACGTACTAATACAGGGTACCCGACTTCATTTGCTACGCGAATGGCTTCTTCCGCAGAAGTAGCAACACCATATTTCGGATAAGGAATGTTCAGTTCTTTTAATAGATCAGAGAAGCGACCGCGGTCTTCCGCTAAATCCATGTCTGAAAACGAAGTGCCAATGATTTTAACGCCTAATTCTTCTAAACGTTCGGCCATTTTTAATGCTGTCTGTCCTCCCAATTGAACGATTACACCTTCTGGTTTCTCTAATTCAATGATTTCACGGACATGCTCCCAAAATACAGGTTCAAAATATAATTTATCAGCCATATTGAAATCTGTTGAAACAGTTTCAGGGTTACAGTTTACCATGATGGCTTCATAACCACATTCTTTAGCTGCCAATAGACCATGTACACAAGAATAATCAAACTCAATCCCTTGTCCGATACGATTTGGTCCAGATCCCAATACGATAATTTTCTTTTTGTCAGAAGCTATCGATTCATTTTCGTCTTCGAAAGTAGAATAATAATAAGGGGTTTGTGCTTGAAATTCTGCCGCACAGGTATCTACCATTTTATAAACTCGGTTAATACCCAATTCTTTACGTCGATCGTACACTTGATCTTCGGTAACGTTACCTAAAATCCAGGAAATCTGTGCGTCTGAATAACCTTTTTGTTTTAAGGTCATAAAGAAATCACGCGGAATATTATTTAATTGATAACGGCGTAGCTCAGTCTCTAACGCAACCAGCTCCTGAATTTGAATTAGAAACCACTTGTCAATTAAAGTAGCTTTACGGATAGATTCTAATGGAACTCCTAATTCAAAAGCATCTTTGATATGGAATAAGCGATCGGCACTTGGATGCTCTAAGCTGTCCATTATTTCATCCAGGTTGCGTAATTGTCGACCATCAGCGCCTAATCCCCAACGTCCTGTTTCCAGGGATTGGGCGGCTTTTTGCAAGGCTTCGATGAATGTACGGCCTATCGCCATTACTTCACCAACAGCCTTCATCTGTAGTCCTAATTCTTTATTTGCACCTTTGAATTTGTCAAAGTTAAAACGTGGAACTTTGACAATTACATAATCTAACGTAGGTTCGAAATATGCGGAAGTTGTTTTTGTAATTTGATTCTGAAGTTCATCCAGATTGTATCCTATTGCCAATTTAGCTGCAATTTTAGCGATTGGATATCCAGTTGCTTTGGAAGCTAGGGCAGAGGAACGTGAAACGCGTGGGTTGATCTCGATTGCTATTATTTCTTCATTCTCCGGATTTACGGAAAATTGGACGTTACATCCTCCTGCAAAATTACCGATAGAACGCATCATCTTAATTGCTTGGTTACGCATATCTTGGTAACACTTGTCAGAGAGTGTCATGCCAGGTGCTACCGTAATGGAGTCACCGGTATGAATACCCATTGGGTCAAAATTTTCTATCGTACAGATGATGATGACGTTGTCATTGGTGTCACGCAGCAATTCTAATTCGAATTCTTTCCAGCCTAAAACAGCTTGTTCAACTAATACTTCATGTGTCGGAGAAGCGTGTAAACCTCTGTTAAGAGCGGCATCAAATTCTTCCTTTTTGTGTACAAACCCGCCTCCTGTACCTGCAAGCGTGTAAGATGGACGAATAACTAACGGAAATCCAATTTCTTGAGCGGCTTCTTTTCCTTCCAAAAAAGAATTGGCAATTTTTGAATGAGCTACACCAACACCAATATCAACCATGAGCTGACGGAATTCTTCACGGTTTTCTGTTTTCTCTATGGCCGCTACATCAACACCTATTACCTTAACATTGTATTTTTCCCAAAGACCAAGATTCGAAGCTTCAATACATAAATTCAATGCCGTTTGACCACCCATAGTAGGTAGTACAGCATCAATCTGTTGTTCCTGAAGAATTTGTTCTATACTCTCGCAAGTCAGCGGTAGTAAATACACATGATCTGCAACGATGTTGTCAGTCATGATAGTTGCAGGATTGGAATTAATGATAGAAACTCTGATGCCTTCTTCTTTTAGGGAAAGAGCAGCTTGAGATCCTGAATAATCAAATTCACACGCTTGTCCGATTACAATAGGACCAGATCCTATAATTAATACGGAGTTGATGGAGGTGTTTTTTGGCATTATTTTTCTAATTCAAAAAGTTAAAATACGAATTGTAGTAACTAAACAAAGCAATGAAAAATGCCTTAAAAAGAGGAGTATTCCGACTGCTTTGTCGGAGTGCAAAGTTACACTTTTTATTTAATAAATCGATATAATTATTAAAAGTTTAAAGTAAATTATTCCATATGCTTATTTAGATTTTTAATAGTTTCTCAGGTATTAAGAAAAACGATTAGTAAACAATAGTACCTTAATATTGATATTTATTGAAATACATGGTATGGTTTTTGTATACTCATGTAATTAATATGTTTAACTTTAAATAAATGTTTATGAAAAAAATTACTTTACTATTAGCAGTTGTCCTCTTTGTAAGCAGTTCCTTTGCGCAGGATTACAAAAATTCCATTGGTATTCGTTTGGGATCTGGACATTATGATGTAGCAGCCGTTGCATTTAAGACATTTATTACGCAACCCGGTGCCTTAGAATTTGATTTGGGGGTTCGTCCACATTCAAGAGGCAATAACGATTGGGTAAACCTTTCTTTTTCGGGAACTTATCAACATCATTTTCCTATAGGTGATATTCAAGGATTTAAATGGTTTGTCGGGGGTGGAGTGATCTTGTCAAACACATTTTCGGATTATGAAGATTCTAAAGGATTCAGTGCAGGAATCTATCCTACCGGTGGCGTGGATTACAAATTGAAGAATGCACCTTTTGCATTTTCTGCCGATATTCGCCCTACCATCCATGTTGTGAATGGTGCAGGATATTACAACGGCTTCTACGCTAACGGCGGAGTAACAGCTCGTTATACTTTCTAGGATATTAGATAAAGTACTTTTACAACAGAAAAGCCGCTCGATGCGGCTTTTCTGTTGTAAAATGATCTGACTGGATAAGAAATGGCCCATCAAATCTTTTGAAGACTAATATCCAGCTTTTGTGATTGTATAATCCTTGAAAAGAACTCTTTGAGAGAAAGATATTCGTCTGGCAAAAACATCGGTTTGTTAAGTTGCGAAAGTATCTGTATTTCCAAAGTATTATCTTTCGCATTAATATTGTAAATATAGCGGGCATCTCTATTGGGCAAGCTCATATTGACATTTGTCGGTTTTTCGACTAATTTATAGGATTCCGGTAATTTGATCACGAATTGAAAACTCTCCTCTAATTTTGAACCTAAGTCAACCGGATAACTTCTACTGTCTAAATTAAAGGGATTCTTGATCGTTTTACCGATAAAAAGTGGATTGAAGTTTATTCCCGTCTGGCTTTGTGTAGCAAAATTATCCACTTCGATTTCAAAATTTTCAATCAGAAATAAATCTGATTTATCTATATTTTCCATAGCGTTTGACAAAAACCGGATGTGTTCTGTTTTTTCTTCTAATTTTTCGAAGTATTCTTCTAATGAGTTATATTCTTTAAGCTCGTTTCTTTTGTTGAGGGCAGCATATCCGTATCGGTGGATTTGAAAGCCACCTTTAAGCTTGCCTTCTTCGGAAAGTTCCCCATTGAATATATGAGAAATGGATGAAGTATAGCTGGATTTTAGTTGTACCCAATCTGAATAATCTTTACTGATTAATCTACCTTGGAAATTAATACAACGGAGCGGGATCAGGCCAAATGGCAGGTTAGCATCGGTGGCATCAAGAAGATATTCTACACTATCAATTAGAGCATGTGCAATAACATAATTGTAATTGCTAATTGTAGGATGTGTAAACGAAGGCATCCCATTGCTTCTGGTAGACAGAATTACTGGAGACGCTTGTATATTAATAGCTTGCAGCGCATTTACCAAGCTTAGATTGATGTCGGCAACGTTTCCAGAGCGTTTTTCCAATGCATCTTTTATACCGTTTTTAGTAAACATTCCATTGGATTTATCCCAGATAATCTGCTTTTGTATATAGGTGTAGACTTTGATAGCATTCTCTAAATCTGAAAGGGTTTTATCTGTTATTTGTGCTAATAGGTCGGATTTAAAAATATTTCTTTTGCGTATTTCCTTACCAAAATTATCTGATTCTAAGAGTTGTTTTTGTACATCATCCCAAGATCTGGAGAAGTTATGCGAAGGACCAAATGGGATACTGTATCTCGCCAATTCAAATGTCAGGATAGATTTGTAGTTTTCGGCTGATGTCATATAATCTTCTTCAACAAAAGCCGGAACATTTTCCATAATGTAATATGTTTTCTGGCCGTTGATTACTCCCACTGAAGATTCCATCTTCGTATCATAGGCTTCTTGTTTTCTTCTCGTTAAGCCGTTGCCACCTTTTAAGTTAACATTATAGACACATATTTCCGGTATTTCTGTTACAAATTCGGAGTATATTTTTGGGATATCAGATTGGAAACTCCATGATTCTAAGTTGTATAGGAAAGGCGACTGTACGCTATATCTAAGTTCGATAATAGATCCCTCCCGGACATTGGTGAACGCAATTTTCGAAGTATTTAAATTGTCTGATGTTTTTTCGGTAATGATGCTACTTTTGGGTAGATCCGTTTCTTCTATTTTTCCATTTACAATATTATAGGTAACACCTTTTATTGACTCTATGTTTTCTTTCTGTGTCCCAGATCTGTAAAGAGGAATCGAAAAATTAGCTTTATCAAGTCCGTCATTTTTTAAAATCTGAATTTTTGTATGGTAATAATATCGTAACATGAGTTCACCTTGGTGCGAGAGTTCGATACCTCCTTTTCCATATTCTCTCAGAACTACTGCCTTTGCAGCAGAATCGATCTCATTTTTTTGAAAATCGGTTATACTAATTTTTCCAAATGAAAAGTCTTGCGCGAAGCTTATGGAAATAGTACTAAATAAAATTGTTAAAACAAGCACGCGGAGCATGAGTGGTTAATTATAATAAGGGTTAATAAATAAAATTACGGTTGTTTAAAGATATGTATTTTCAAAATTAAGTGCAAATTATTTTTATGTCAGGCTATATCGGGATGTAGAATCAAGATGATTATAGGTGGGATATTTATGAATAATTAACAGATCAATCGATTGTGTATTTAATTTTTTACATATATTTGATCCTCCTATTAATTAAAATTAAATTGAATCTATGTGTGGAATAGTAGGCTACGTAGGTAGCAAGCAAGCTTATCCTATAATCGTCGATGGCTTAAAAAAGTTAGAATATAGAGGTTACGATAGCGCGGGTGTTGCATTATGGTCGGCTCACAAAATAAATGTTTTTAAGAAAGAGGGTAAGGTCGCCGCTCTGGAAGAGTTTGTTGAAAATCAAAATGTAGTCTCTACAGTAGGCATAGGGCATACGAGGTGGGCGACACATGGTGAGCCGAGTGATCGAAATGCGCATCCGCATTATTCTAAGTCAGAAAATATTGCGATGATCCATAATGGTATCATCGAAAATTATGCTTCGCTGAAAATAGAATTAATTAAAAAAGGCTACGAATTTAAAAGTGATACGGATTCTGAAGTCCTTGTCAACTTCATTGAAGATATTAAACTCAATAACAATTGTACACTGGAAGAAGCGGTAAGAATCGCATTAAAACGGGTAACCGGTGCCTATGTAATTCTTTTGATTGATAAAGATCTTCCAGATACCATTATTGCCGCGCGTAAGGGTTCTCCCTTAGTTATAGGTATTGGTGATCATGAGCATTTTTTAGGATCTGACGCTTCTCCAATGTTAGCATACACCAAAGAAGTCGTGTACATCAATGATTATGAGCTGGCGATTGTTAAACCAGATGAATTAATTCTTAAAAATTTGGGTAATGAGCGTGTAACTCCTTTTGTTCAAAAGTTAGACCTTGATCTGGCCGCTATCGAAAAGGGAGGGTATGATCATTTTATGCTAAAGGAAATCTTTGAGCAACCACAAACTATTTATGATTCGTTTCGAGGTCGATTGGATGTGGAACACAATACCATTGCACTTAGTGGATTGGATAATATTAAGGATAAGCTGATGGCGGCCCGTCGTATCATTATAGTAGCCTGTGGTACGAGCTGGCATGCCGGCTTACTGGCAGAATATATTATCGAGGAATTGTGCAGGGTAAATGTTGAAGTGGAATACGCTTCTGAGTTTAGGTACCGAAATCCAATTATTACTTCAGAAGATGTTATTATTGCGATTTCACAGAGTGGGGAAACCGCGGATACACTGGTCGCTTTGGAAAATGCGAAGAAGCAAGGTGCGACTATCTTTGGACTTGTCAACGTGGTGGGATCATCAATCGCCCGGATTTCAGATGCAGGAGCCTATACACATGCCGGACCTGAAATAGGTGTAGCGAGTACCAAAGCTTTTACGGCTCAGCTAGCCGTATTGCAATTGTTTGCACTTAAATTAGCAAAACTTAAAAATACGATTTCGGAAGAAAGATATGTGCACTTACTCCATGAACTGAATGCCGTGCCTGAGAAAGTACAATGGATTTTAGAAAACGAATTGGAAAATATTAAAACCATAGCAATAAAGTATAAGGATGCGAATGATTTTTTATATTTAGGTAGAGGGTATAATTTTCCTATTGCATTAGAAGGGGCGCTGAAATTGAAGGAGATTTCTTATATCCATGCCGAAGGTTACCCAGCCGCCGAAATGAAACATGGGCCTATTGCTTTAGTAGATTCGAGTTTGCCTGTTGTATTTATAGCAACAAAGGATACATATCATGAGAAAATAGTAAGTAATATGCAGGAAATCAAAGCGCGTAAAGGCCGTTTGATTGCTGTAGCATCATTGGGCGATATGACAACATTGGAATTGGCGGAGGATACCATGATTGTTCCGGCCGCGGATGAGATCATTGCACCATTGTTATCTGTAATTCCTATGCAGTTGCTTGCTTATTATATTGGTATAGAGAGAGATTTAGATGTCGATAAACCGCGTAACCTAGCGAAATCTGTAACCGTAGAATAATAGGATGGGGATGTTTAAGAAAAGTAACTTAACAAGTTTGGGTTATGATTTTGTAAATCGTGAATATCTACGAGAGGGGGAAGATGAGTATACGCGACGATTTGAATGTCAGTTTAACTCACAGGAGTATCGTCATCTTACTGCTGCTGAAATAGATCTTCTTCATCACAATGGAAACTATTCTCCAAATTGGAGTGATGTACGTGTTACAGGCCAATTTATTCCCGAACAAATTCAAAATTCAAAATTTTACGGATTGGTTCGTATCGGTAATATGTCTCCTTCTTTTGTCGAATTTAGAGATCTAAAGTTGCCGGTTGGAATATATAATAGCCAGATTATTAGTAGCGATATTGGTAATGATGTTGCTATTCATCACGCTCGTTACTTATCCCATTTCATACTTGGAAATGAGGTGATGCTATCTTCTGTCAATGAAATGGAGACTAGTCCTACTGCTAAATTTGGTAATGGCATAGTAAAAGATGGAGAATCGGAGAGCCAACGCATTGTTTTAGAATTATGTAATGAAAATGGAGGTCGTTCAGTAATTCCTTTTGAGGGCATGCAGGCTGCTGATGCTTATCTTTGCACTCGATTTAGAGGGGACGATGTTTTACAACAACGTTTTTTAGAAATTACTGAAAACCAATTTAGCAAGAAAAGGGGATTCTATAGCACGATTGGGAATCGCACGGTAATCAAAAATTCCAATATCATTAAAGATGTGAAAATTGGTAGTCATGCCTATATTAAAGGTGTCAATAAGCTTAAGAATTTAACGATCAATTCGATTGAAGGTGCTTATACGCAGATAGGAGAGGGGTGTGAACTAGTAAACGGGATAATAGGTTATGGCTGCCGGGTTTTTTACGGTGTGAAAGCTGTCCGTTTTATTCTTTCTTCATTTTCACAACTAAAATACGGTGCGCGGCTGATTAACTCTTTCTTGGGCGACAATTCTACTATCTCCTGCTGTGAAGTGCTTAATTCGTTATTATTCCCCGCCCATGAACAACATCATAACAATTCTTTTCTGTGTGCATCCTTGGTGAAAGGGCAGAGTAATATGGCGGCGGGAGCTACCGTGGGATCAAATCACAATTCAAGAGGAGCTGACGGAGAGATTATTGCCGGAAGAGGTTTTTGGCCAGGGTTGTGTGTTAGCCTAAAGCATAATTCCAGGTTTGCTTCCTATACGTTAATCGTAAAAGGGGACTTTTTGCATGAATTAGATATCAGGATGCCATTTTCTTTGGTGAGCCATGATGTAGCTAATAATCAAGTTGTCATCGTACCGGGGTACTGGTTTCTGTATAACATGTATGCGTTAATGCGCAATACGAGTAAGTTTTTGAATCGGGATAAGCGTCAATTGAAAAATCAGTATTTAGAATATGATATTTTGGCTCCTGATACAGTGAACGAAATGTTCTCAGCGCTTAAAGAACTAGAATATGCAGTAGGGAAATCTCTTATACAAGAGTCACATGAGGCGGGCCAATTTTTCGAGAAAAAAGGAAAGGAACATCTAACTGATCCAGCGGTACGCTTTCAACACGAAATCCTGTTGGATAATGCAGAAGCCTCAAAAAGAAAGGTAGTGGTAGCAAAGGCTAAAGAAAGTTATTTGGTTTATAAGCGGATGATTGCTTATTATGCGGGTATGATGCTTATCGAGTATCTTTCTGAAAATTCAATTGAACAGCTGGAAGATTTATTGGTGCATTTGTCAGATTCCAAGCGGGAAGAGTTTGTAAACTTAGGTAGTCAATTGGTACTAAAGAAGGATTTGGATCTTCTATTGGAAAATATCAAATCCTGTCAGTACAATTCTTGGGAGGAAATCCATGATTATTATCACAAATTAAGTGCGAGTTATCCGTTAGAAAAATTGAAGCATGCTATAGCTTCTTATGCTGAATTGGAAAATCTTTCAACCGATAAATGGGACAGAGCTTTTATTAACACCTTAATTCAGAGTGCACTGGAGACTAAAAAGTGGATCAACGAAGAGATTTTGAAATCAAGATCCAAAGATTATGAAAACCAGTTTCGTAAAATGGTGTACGATTCGCAAGAAGAGATGGAGAAAGTGGTGGGTAAGTTGAGAGACAATGCTTTTATCAATCAGCAGGCGGACGAATTAACCTTGCTCGAATTTCAAATTGGACAGATTAAATGATAAACAAGTTCATAAGCTTTCTTCCTACGTATGAGATCTATATAGTTATAAAAAAACAACTCAATCCTAATATAAAAGTCGCCGAAAATGATAAATTTGTAAATGCGTCATTAAATTGATTCATCCTCCTCGATGAGGTAGGTAAGTTTATTATTTAATTAAAAAAAAACGATATGCTCAAAAAATATGTAGGCTATGGTACATTGCTGTGTCTGTTAACGCTAAGTGTGATTTCATGTGATACGAATTCTTCTAATCGACAAGAAGCTGAAGAAATACATAATCCTGCGTCGCAAACCATTCCTGAAGAGTCTAAAGACTTAATTGGTCGCTGGGATTTGACGGTAGACCAAAATGGAAAGGAAGTTCCATCTTGGTTAGAGGTTAAACTGTCCGGTTTTAACACATTGGTAGGTTCTTATGTCGGTGATAGTGGCAGCAGCAGGCCTATTTCTCATATAAAATTAGTAGACGGTCAGTTTTCTTTTGCTATTCCCCCGCAATGGGAAGGAGGCGAAGGCGATTTTGTGATCGAAGGAAGATTGGATGGTGCAAATTTAAGTGGTACAGTTACGACAAACAAAGGCGAGAAATATAATTTCACGGGTGCTAGAGCACCTTATTTGGTGCGTACAAATGCGCCTGTTTGGGGAGAGTCTGTTGAATTGTTTAACGGAACGGATTTAACAGGATGGACGGCATCGACGGATGATAATCAGTGGGTAGTAAAAGAAGGCGTGTTGACAAATCTAAAAGCAGGCGCGAATTTAATAACAACACAAAAGTTTGACGACTTTAAACTGAACGTAGAGTTTCGTTATCCGGAAGGAAGTAATTCAGGAATTTATCTTCGTGGACGGTATGAAGTGCAAATTGAAGACTCGCCGAAAGATAAGCATCCGGGGTCTCTTTACTTTGGGGGCGTTTATGGATTTCTTGCGCCTAATGAAATGGCTACTTTAGGTCCTAATGAGTGGCAGACTTATGAGATAACATTGATAGGAAGACTGGTGACTATTGTATCGAACGGTAAAACTATTATCAGCAATCAAGAGATACCGGGTATTACAGGTGGTGCGTTAGATAGTAAGGAAGGGGAGCCGGGTTCGATCTATTTGCAAGGGGATCACGGTCCTATCGAATTCCGTAAAATAAGTATTACACCGGCACGATAACTCCTTAATATAAATAAATGTGTGTCGTTATTGAATTATAGACTCCGTAGAGAATTCGTTATCTAGGGAGTCTATAATCCAATATGAACAACAACGATATCGTCGTTTTGATAGGAAGGATGATAGGATGCTATAGCACCTGATCTTTTATAAGATTCCAATTCGTTATAAATTTCTCGTCGAAGTGTCCCTTTTCCCTTCCCATGGATAAATCGGATTTCAGTATATTCCCAATAGATGGCCGCATCTAATGTCTCCCGTAATAATTCTAAGGATTCTGCGAGTAGTTCATCCGCGTCATAGTCTTCCCAATCTGATAGGAATGTATCAGCGTGTAAATCGACAACGTTAGCAGGCCTTCGCAATTCTCTCGCCATTTTACAAAAATAAAAATTCTGCTTACAGTAATATTGGTTTGTCGGGATTGTTTTGGATGTATGCTAATTTGTGTTGAAACATAGTCGCCATTTTTTTTGCTCGCCATTTAGCTTCGTCTGCTTTAGGTCCCAAAAAGAGACGATCTATGGTGCTATTGAAAAGACTAAGCCACTGGTTAAAATGCACCTCGCCAATGGGTAAATGTGCATGTGGTGGAAAAGGGCGGCCGTCATAGGTGTATTCTCCCAATAGTACAGTTTGCCAAAATCGATACATTTTATCGAGGTGCTGAGGCCAACGGTCTTGAATGTTTTGATTGAAAATAATTCCAAGTATATCGTCGTGTCGAATATTCGTGTAGAATGTGTCAACGAGCATTTTGATGTCATCCAAACTGTCAATATCTTTCATAGCCCAAGCATTTTAGTGATGTAAATATCGGAAATAATAAACTACTATCTGTCAATTCAGTGTTTTAATTTTGATTAGAGTATATAGAGGTATCTGTAAAAAAGCCGTCCGAGCTTCGTTATCTCAAGGTGTTTGATTGGGACAAAGAGGGCAGTTATATCTTCGAATTGATTCCATTTGTCTCCTATTTGTAGTAGAAACATACATGACAAGAGCTATTGTTTTTTTATTATTTTAAGAGACATTTCTTTCGCTTCTGGTATTTTGTTTCTTTTAATCAGTTCAATATAGGCTTTAAGTGTTATATATGTTTCAGAAGTCGGGTACACTTCTTCTAGGTAGGCATACGCATTGATGAAGTATTCCTCTACTTTGTTTTCGTGATTTATCGCTGGCGTATTGCTCATCCCAATCGTTAAAAATAATAAATACGTTTTATATTGTTTATAGGCTTCGGCTTGGAGACTTTTGCTGGTAACGGACTGGCTGAAATCTTCCCACCAGATAGTGCGCTGTACGAATGTTTCGAAGGGAATACCGATAGCCTCATCATCTGCAAAGCCTTCTGAATTTTCTTTTGCTAATTGTCTTAGGTATATTTCCATTGTCGGAGAAGCATATTCATAAAAAGTTTGCGCTATATATGCAGGGTAGGATTTTGTGTAATTTTTGCGGTCATCTGTTGTTCTTTCATTTCTATTCAATTCGACTTTTTCATGATAAGTTAAAAACTTTAATATGCCCTCGTCATTTTGAATGCTATCATCTTTTGAGAAAATTTCCACGAACTTATTTGTGGCTTTTGTAATGCCATTAATATCTGTCGTGTCTAATGCAAGTAGATAGTCCTCAAATTGATCCACTTTAGTAAGCGTATAGTCGTTCGAGATAGAGGTCGTATCTGTATTTTCAGAATTTGTGTTGGTATTATTCCTGTTATCATTTTGACAGGAGATGAGTATGAACAGTACCGTTATATTGATTGTGGCAAATTTAATCTTCATAGAATTTTAGAAAAGGGATAAATAACTGCTAAATATAGCTAAATTTTAAAACATCTTATATTATAGAATACATTGTTGTGAACAGGTTTCTTTGTGATGAGCAAAGAATAATGTTGTTTTGACTCGTTTTAAAAACTATTAGAATTTAGGTGAGGTTGCCCTCGTGTTAAAATATCTTTCAAAAAATCAGGTAGTTGTAATTTAAGTTTGATATAGATGTTGATAGTTTGGAAAAAGCTTCTTATATTTGCATCACTTTAAAGGTGATACCTTTTCGGGGTGTAGCGTAGCCCGGTATCGCGCCACATTTGGGATGTGGAGGTCGTAGGTTCGAATCCTGCCACCCCGACAGAAGCCACTGATAATCAGTGGCTTTTTCTGTTTTTTTTTCGTGCATATTTCGGACAATTTGTATAAATTTTACTATTGTTAAGTTGGGATAACTTTTGAAGAATTATCACTTTTTTCAAATGGCCAATAGGATTGAAGTCATTCTGGATCATGCTCAAAAGTTGTGTTTATGCAAAAATATTAACTAATATATATAAGACGAATTTGACATCTTTTAATCCTCTAAACTGTGCTCTGAACGCTTTAATTTTAGCATTCTTTACTGAGGGAGGATAAGAAATGCCTTTTTTCCTTTTTACACGAAGGTGCAGAGATTTTTGAAAATAAAGTTTTGATCATCAAATGTTTTTATTGGATTTTAATCCAATAAAAAAGGGCTTTTACAGCCCTTTTAATATGTTGATATGGTAATTTTCTGGTGAGTGGAACCTATGCTCTATATAATAGTTCTCACGCTTTTTGAATGTGTAGTTTTACGTCCACCCAGGTTCCACATTCTTCTGTTTAGTTTTGAATAAATCATATCACATCCTTTTCTTATCATAATCCACAATTTCTTTATTTCTATAATCTGTACTCCCAACTGTATCCCCGTCACTATATTCAGTAAAAAATTAACCCAAGATGGACAGTATCCAACACCATTCAACAAAGCGATGATAGTAAGCAATCATACTTTTATTACTATTACAAAGATAGTAACAATATTTCAGGTTTGGTACACTTCAAAAACGGACCATTGGGTCATTTTTGAATACTAGTTTCTTGGCCTTAACAATCATGGAAGGATGAGATTAAAAAAACGGAAGCTTATTCTTCCACAGAATGTAATTATATTGCGAAAATTCAGTTCAAATGAAATGCTGTTTTAATTGGCATCGTTAGATCTTATAAGTAATTGAACTTATGTTGAACTTTACATCACCCGATATTGTTTTAATGCTTTTCAAGTTTTCAAGGTCAGTAGATTCAGGGTGAGGAAGAAAAACAACGTATTTGTGAAGTTGGTCATCTAATTTAAAACTCAAATTCACAACCAAAGCTTGCAAATTTAAAGGTGTATTGATGACACCTAAATCAGTATTTTCTAATGGCGCGTGTCCTGCCAGACATACAAATGGAAAGTCTTGCTCATTTTTACGGTTATTCAAAATATCCAAAATAACACCATAGGTGTTTGATTTATAACCTGATCTATCATATAGCAAGTCGTATCCAATTCGTGAAAATGCGGTTAGGTACGCACATTTTAGTATAGTTTTAACTTTAAGTTTGGTAGACATTTGTCCAGAAACTTTAAAAGATAGTCCATTCCAATTATCAAATAAACCTTTAAATTCCATGACTTTGACGTTATGCTGTGAAGTCATGAATTTTATATTCATCTTATTAACTTCTGAAGCTTGTAATCTTTGTAATGAAAATCCTGTTGTGATACCTTTCATCTCTAAACTCTCAGCACTTATTTTTGCATTTAGAACTTTACCATGTTCTAAGAAGTTTTTCGTTTGAAAAAATAGAAGTAGGTCTTTGTCTGAAGTATGTCCATCTGTATTATTAACTTCTTTAGCTACGAGGACCAATTCTTTTCCTCCAAGGCTTTTGGGCGGGACATGTTCTATTGTTAGTTCTTTATTTTTAAGGCTCTCAATTGAGTATAAATTTAGAGAAATTGGACATAGGTATAATTCATCAGGAAGCGTAAAATCTCCTGCATTAATTGTTATACCGTGTTTTTTGAACGTTTCTTTCCAATTGGATGCAAATCTGCTAAAAAAATGCTGTCTATTCATTGCTTCTCAATATAGGCAAAAATCCATATATTAGCCAATAATTGTCAAGTCAAATTTCAAAGCAAAAGATTATGATTGGAGAGAAAATCCGAGAGTTGCGGGAAGCGAACAATGTTTTGCTTCGACAGCTTGCTGCTCAATTGGATATGGATACTGCCTTGTTGAGTAAGATGGAACGTGGTGACCGCGCATTTAGGAAAGAAGACCTAGTGAAAATAGGTTCAATTTTCAAAGTTTCTGAACGAGAATTGTTGATTGCGTGGTTGGCAGATAAAGTACTTAAAGTAGTAGATAATGAGTCGTATAAAAAGGAATCATTGAAATTAGTTATGAAAATTATTTAGTATCCAATGAGTTTTATCCAATCTAAAAGATTAAAGCAACGTAATGAAGGGTTAAAAGAATTAGGAAGATCTCTTGACAATAAGGAGAAAACCCTGATTATACACTACTCTTGCGAGTCTTTTGTGAATTTACATGGGAGAAGTCCTCGCATAACATCTATCTCAATTCGTAATTTACAGACAGGACAAACTATTTCATTTTCAATTCATATTCAGGCTCAAATTAATCAAATCGATTTTAATAATTTATCTGATACTGATTACGATAAATTAGAATATGATATGCTTGATGAGTTTTACCGTTTTGCTAGAGAAAGGCTTAAATTTAAATGGATTCATTGGAATATGCGTGATACTAATTTTGGGTTTGAAGCCATTTCAAATAGATTTCGAATTCTTTGCGGCATTCCGTTAGAAATTGATATTGAAAATAGATTTGATTTGCCTAGAATCTTAACTAAAATATATACGTATGATTATGAAGATCATGGAGATAGAGGTAAATTACTGAGTTTGTGCCAAAGGAATGGAATTTCCTGCAGAGATGCTTTGAGTGGTAAAAATGAGGCTGAAGCTTTTGAAAATAGAAACTATCTTGCTCTTCATAAGTCTACCCTGAATAAGGTTAGTATTATTGAAAGTATTCTAGAGAAAATTGATAGTAATAGCTTAAAAGTGAAAGTAAACCAAAGAACAATTTATGGATTATCTATTTCAGGAATAAAGGAGATTATTTCGAATAATTGGATTTTAAGTGGAATTTGGAGTTTTGCAGTATTTTGGTTAGGATTTTTCGTGCAGAAATATTTCGGTTAGAAATAGACCTACAGAATATTTTGACTAGTTAATTAACCGTGTTGTTATAAGAATATGACCATTGCTCAAATAGAGGATAATATTAAGGGGCTGATTGCTTCTATTGATTCTGATACTTTTATATATAATTTTTTGTTGGCGTTTGGTACTCCGAAGGCTACTGTCGCTCGTCTTCAGTCGGGGAAGATAAATCTTGGCGAAGCCGATGGGGAGCTTGTTTGGAAGAAAAAGCTTCTTTATAGACAGGTCGCTGCGAGCACTAATCTGCTGGAGTTGGTCCAGGAACTTCGAAATGATGTGCGGTTGAAAAAGTCGCAACCTCGTTTTGTGATGGTGACGGATCTGGAGACGTTGTTGGCTGTGGATTTGTTGACTAAGGATACTTTGGATTGTAAGGTAGCTGAATTGGATAAGCACTTCGATTTCTTCTTGCCCTTTGCTGGTATCGAGAAGGCTCAGTATCTGTCGGAAAACCCTGCTGATGTTAAGGCCGCGGAGAAGATGGCTAAGCTTTATGATCAGATTAACCTGGATAATCAGTTTTCTACTGAAGATGAGATTCATCAGCTGAATGTTTTCTTGTCACGGTTGTTGTTCTGCTATTTTGCTGAAGATACGGGGATTTTTGAGGATAAATTGTTTACTGCTGCTATTACGAGTAATACCAAAGCTGACGCTAGTGATACACAGGAATATCTTCGAGATCTTTTCTTGATTCTGAACACGGGCGATGCTGACCGTACCAATGAAAAGCAGTACTTGCACAAGTTTCCTTATGTAAATGGTGGGCTCTTCCGTGAGGTGTACCCTATTCCAGTGTTGTCTGTTAAATCGCGAAACTTAATTCTGGAATGTGGCCAGTTGGATTGGTCGGCTATTAATCCGGACATCTTTGGATCTATGATCCAGGCTGTAGTCACGACGGATAAGCGCGGTGGATTGGGGATGCATTATACTTCGGTTCCTAATATTATGAAGGTTATCAATCCTTTATTCTTGGACGAATTGGTGGAAGAATATCAAAAGGCCAAGGGCAATGTAAAGCAATTGAATGCTTTGATACAGCGGATCTCCAATATCAAGATATTTGACCCCGCTTGTGGATCTGGTAACTTTTTGATAATTGCTTATAAAAAGCTTCGTGAATTAGAGATTCAAATACTCAACGATTTGACGGAGCTTAAAGGAAATAAGGGGACAGGTACTTTGGATTTTGTGTCCTTCAACTCACTAATTAGCTTAAATAACTTTTTTGGGATTGAGATTGATGACTTTGCTCATGAGATCGCTCGATTGTCTTTATGGTTGGCAGAACATCAGATGAACCAAACTTTTAGAAAAGAGTTTGGACATTCTAGACCGGCATTGCCGCTAAAAGATTCGGGTAAGATCGTTCGTGCTAATGCTTGCCGTATTAATTGGGAAGAAGTTTGCCCGAAAGAAGATGGGGATGAGATTTATATTTTAGGAAATCCACCTTACAGAGGTAAAAAAGAACAAACAGATGAACAAAAGTCAGATTTGAACTTTTGTTTTAAAGGAGTTACTAATGTCGGAAATTTGGATTTTATTTCTTGTTGGTTCTTTTTAACTTCAAAATATATTTCCACTAAATTTATTAAAGCAGCATTCGTATCGACAAGTTCAATTTGTCAAGGTGAACAAGTGGAACCTCTATGGACAAACATTTATAAAAATGGTATTGAGATATTGTTTGCGTATACATCTTTTATGTGGAAGAATAACGCAAGAAAAAATGCAGGAGTAGCTGTTATAATTGTTGGTTTACAATTGAGAAGGGAGTCAATTAAGACTCTATATGTAACTAATGAAAAAAGAGTGAATATTCATGAGTCGAAAAACATAAATCCTTACTTAGCATTAGGTTCTGAAACTATAGTCTCAAAAAGAAAAAACATCTTAAGCGTTTTTCCAGAAATGTGTAATGGAAGTATGGCTAATGATAATGGTTTGTTTTTTCTAGAAGATTCTGATTACAAAGGCCTCTCAAAAGATTTACAGATTTATTTTAGAAAGTCTTTAGGAGCAAAAGAACTGTTTTATAAAATAAATAGATATTGCCTGTGGCTGGATGAAAGTATTTTACCGAATGCAATAAAGTATGATTTTATTAAGGAAAAAGTAGATGCTGTAAAAAAATTCAGGTTAAATAGTAGTCGCGCTGCAACCAGAAAATTAGCTTCTGTTCCATATAGATTTGGAGAAGTTAGGTATAAAGCAAGTGATTCTATCATTGTCCCTGGATTATCTGCCGAAAAAAGAGAATATATTCCAATTGATATTCTTCAAGCAGGAACAGTTGTTACTAATCTTGCACAAGTGATTTATGGTGGAGAAGTATGGCATTTTGGAATGCTTACATCAAAGATGAATAATCTTTGGGTTAGATCAACATCAGGGTATTTTAAGAAAGATATTAGATACTCACCTGTATTATCATACAACACCTTCCCTTTTCCAAAAATCAGTAAAGAGAAAGAAAAAGAATTGGAGGAATACGCTTATCAAATTTTGGAGATAAGAGAGCGTTACTCAGAGAAAACATTAGCGCAGCTTTATGATCCGGATAAGATGCCGGATGATTTGCGAGAAGCTCATCGATTAAATGATTTGGCTGTAGAGTCTTGTTACCGCGCGAAACCTTTCGATTCGGATGAGGAAAGGTTAGAGCATTTGTTTAAATTGTATGAGAAAATGATTGCAGCAGAAAAAAAGAAATAAAGTATGGCAGCTGACTTGACTACATCGCCTGTTGATAGGCAGAATATATTAAATAATCCCGAAGCGCTGGATAGTATCCAGGAGTTTTTGGGTATTACAGGCATGCTCTATGATGGGCAATATCGGTTTACGACGACGCAATTGGCCGACTTCTTTGATGTGTCCGATCGGACCATAAAACGCTATGTAGAAAATCATTTGCAGGAACTGGAGCATAATGGCTACTGTGTATTGCGTGGCGTTAAATTGAAACAATTCAAAGAATTATTCGGTCACTTGATCTATCAAGAAATGGATCTTGGTTCTGATAGGGACATGGATGTCCCTATCAGTAAGGAATTGACTGATAAACAGAAATTAAGCAAGGTGAATAAGCTGTCTTTGTTTAATTTCCGTGCCTTTCTAAATCTCGCGATGATACTTGTCGACAGCGAGCGTGCCAAATCAATTCGCAGTGCTATTCTTGATGTGGTGCTAGACCTGGTGAATCAAAAACTGGGGGGATCTGTGAAGTACATCAACCAGCGTGATGATGAATATCTGTTGGCTATCGTAAAAGAGCCGAAATACAGGAAGGAGTTCACGAGTGCACTGAGCCGGTACCTGAATATGGGTAATGCGAAGTACAAGTTCTATACAGACGCTATTTACCAAGCGATATTTAAGGAGCAGGCCAGCGAATATAAAGAGCTGCTGCAGCTTGATGAAAAGGATAATGCAAGAGAGACGATGTATGCTGAAGTATTGAAGCTTATTGCGTCGTTTGAAATTGGTATAGCGGATGAAATGAAAGAGGAATATGACCGCATAGGCCGGCAGCTAGAACCTACAGAACTGAATGCCCTTATTCATCGATTTGTAACCAGGAGACATTGGGAACCCCAGCTGGAGGATGCACGTGTCAAGATGGCTTCGCGGGATTATGGATTTCGTGATGTGGTGCATAAGAAACTGGAAAGCTATATCGATAGCATTTCGCCGAATGACTATCAGACGTTTTTAGGTGAGCAAAGTAAAAGTCTCCAGGAACAGATTGATGAGAATATTGAGGTTTTCAAACGTCTAAAAGATCGCTAGCGGATGGGAACACAATATTTTGACGTTGCACACGCCATTAGTGTACATGACGATATTATCGATAAATCCGGTGGACTCCATGGCATCATAAATGAGGGGTTGCTGGCTAGTACTTTGGAACATCTACAAAATGATTTTTACTATGAAAGCTTTATTGATAAGGCCTGTCATTTGTTTTACTCGATTAATAAAAATCACTGCTTTCAGGATGGAAATAAAAGAGCTTCGATCGCACTTACGGCCTATTTTTTCGAGCTGAATGGACTGGATTATAAAGTCAGTCATTTTATGGTTCAAATGGAAAATATAGCTGTTCATGTGGCCGATAATAAGATTGATAGAGATTTACTACATGAAATCATCGATTCTATAGTTTATGAGAGTGACTATTCGGAATCATTGAAATTAAAGATATTTAATGCCTTGCTTTAACATGCAGTCTTCACAGAGGGACATCAATGTCCCTCTGTGAATAATAAACCAATTATAAGAATGGAGAATATTATTCAAGTAACATACGGACAAACGGGGGCTTCAACAGCATCGGACACGATAGGGATGCGTGAGATGCAGCAAAAGGCATTTCAGGCGCGTAACAATCAATTGCTATTAATTAAAGCTCCACCAGCTTCTGGTAAGTCACGTGCTTTGATGTTTATTGCACTGGATAAGTTGGTCAATCAAGGGATCAAGAAAGTGATTGTAGCTGTTCCGGAACGCTCTATTGGTAGTTCTTTTGCACGAACCGATCTGATGAAGTATGGGTTTTTCGCAAATTGGGAACCTAACGAATTGTATAATCTATGTACACCTGGCTTGGATGGCAGCAAAACTAAAGTAGATGCTTTTGTAAATTTCATGCGTAGTGATGAGAAAATTCTGATCTGTACACATGCAACTTTGCGATTTGCCTATGAAGCTTTAGAAGATTCGGATTTCAACGATTGTTTATTGGCCATTGATGAGTTTCATCACGTGTCTGCAGATGGAAGTAATATTTTAGGTTCGGTATTGCGCAGTCTTATTAATAATTCTACGGTACACCTGGTGGCGATGACAGGTTCTTATTTTAGAGGTGACTCAATCCCTGTATTAGCTCCTGAAGACGAGGCGAAGTTTGCGAAAGTGACCTATAACTACTATCAGCAGCTGAATGGCTATAAACATCTGAAGTCTTTGGGAATTGGTTATCATTTCTATCAAGGGAGATATTATACCGCCATCAATGAAGTGTTGGATACGGATAAAAAAACTATTCTGCATATTCCTAATGTTAATTCGGGTGAATCGACCAAGGATAAATATGAAGAGGTAGATCGTATACTAGATATGATTGGTGATGTAGAAAGCGTGGATCCAGATACCGGAATCATCACCGTGCGAAGGCGTGAAGATGGAAAGCTGCTGAAAGTAGCGGACCTAGTGAATGACGATGCTAAGCAACGAGAAAAAACGGTGGGCTATCTACGTGATATCCGATCGGAAGATGATATGGATCTAATCATCGCACTAGGTATGGCCAAGGAAGGATTTGACTGGCCCTATTGTGAACATGCACTGACGGTTGGTTATAGAGGTTCGCTGACCGAGATCGTGCAGATCATTGGTCGTGCAACTCGGGATAGTGCAAATAAGACACATGCGCAGTTTACCAATCTATTGGCTCAGCCGGATGCCAAGAGTGACGATGTGGTTATTGCTGTAAACAATATGCTGAAAGCTATTACTGCTTCGCTGTTAATGGAACAGGTGTTGGCGCCGAACTTTAACTTCAAGCCTAAGCGTGATGAAAAAGATATTGAAGAGCCTGGTACCATTAAGATCAAAGGATTTAAGGGGCTTGTCTCTAAGCGCGTAAAAGATATCGTCGAAGAGGATATCAATGATCTGAAGGCTGCTATATTGCAGGATAAGGATGTTACGAAGGCTTTGTCAAGTACCATAGACCCGGAAGTGATCAACAAGGTGCTTATCCCTAAAGTAATCAAAATGCGGTACCCGGATTTGGAAGAAGAAGAGCTGGAAGCGGTTCGTCAATATGTGGTGACAGATTCGGCTGTAAAAACAGGAACAATATCGGAGGTGGGTGATCAGAAGTTTATTACTTTGGCAAATCAGTTTATAAATATTGAAGAAATCTCTATAGACTTGATCGATACTATTAACCCGTTTCAGCGGGCTTTTGAAATATTGTCTAAATCTGTCACAGTTCCTGTTTTGAAAGCTATCCAAGATGTGCTGCTGGCCTCAAAGATTAAGATTACAGAGGAAGAAGCACTATTAACCTGGCCTTCTATATTGGCATTTGTAAAAGAACAAGGACGGGAACCTGATGTGCATTCTACTGATCTGAAGGAACAGCGCTATGCGGAGGTGTTATTGTATATACGTGATAAAAAACGTAAATCAGTGAGTCAAAATGGATAAGAAAGTTTACCACAGTTTAGAAGATATCTTTGCCGATGATGCGTTTAACCTACTGGAGATTAAACCGGAGATGCGCCGGATTACTGAAGAGGAACGTTTACTTCAATCATTTCAGGATATTAATGATTTTGTCTCTGAGCATGGTAGATCTCCGGAACGGGATAATGGTTTCAAAGAACGGATGTTGGCTGCTCGACTGCAGGGATTTGTCGAAGATCCGGGGAAGATTTCTGCGCTTAGTGCATTTGATGAATTCGGCTTGTTGCCTGTTGTGGAGCTTATGGAAACTGTTCCTGAAGAGCCTGCTGAGGTTATTGATGAGCTGGATTTTACTTCGATGCAGGTTACATCTTTTGATGATTTGTTGAATGCTGATCCTTTTAATCTTTTAGGGGGTATCGAAGAAGAGCAGCTACAGATATTTGATACGTCTAATTTGCCTCAGCTGGATAAGGATCGAGAGAAAACGGATTTTGTAGCGAGAAGAAAACGATGTAAGGATTTTGATCGTTATGAGCCTATGTTTAAGACTGTTCATGCGGAACTGAAATCTGGTGATCGGAAGTATGTTGAATTTAAAGCAGGTACGCTGCAAGCAGGTACTTTCTATATTCACAAGGGTGTTATTTTCCTTCTGGAAAGTATTGAGGTGACCCGAGCGGATCATTATAAGGAAGATGGAACGCGAGTCCGATTTGACGGCCGTACGCGCTGTATTTTTGAGAATGGGACGGAATCTAATATGTACTTGCGATCGGTTGAGAAAATGCTTTATGGAGAGGGATCCGCTATATCACACTCGAAACGTACGGATAGTGAAGTTTTAATGAGAAATACGCATTTGGTCAACGAGAGTGACCAAGAGTCTGGATTTATTTATGTGCTGAGGTCTAAGTCTACTGATCCGGTAATCCGTGGGATTAAGAACTTGTATAAAATCGGTGTGGCACGTAATAGTGTGGAGGATCGTATTAAAAATGCGCGGGATGAGGCGACTTATCTTATGGCTGACGTGCATTTAATTTCTAGGGTGGCTTGTTATAATCTTGATGCGTATAAGTTTGAGCAGTTGATGCATACTTTTTTTGCAGCTGTGTGTTTGGATCTGGAAGTGGCGGATAAGAATGGCTTTAAAACTAGGCCCAGGGAATGGTTTGTGGCTCCTGTCGATGTGATCGAACAGGCGGTAGATTTGTTTGTGTCTGGGGAGATTGTCAAGTACCGATATGATGATAAGGCGCAAAGGATAGTTTTGAAATAAACAACACTTATACTTGATAAAAGATGTAATATGAGTAGCAATTTAGAAAAGCCATACTCCTTTGAAGAAAGAGATCTTCCAGGAGAAGTTTCTAAAGAAATAAGTAAATCAGATGACTCAGAGAGTATTTTTTTTACACCGCCTAAAGAAGCTGTTTTAAGCGATCGCAGAGGGGATTGGAAACGTGCGATCATAACAATAGACAGAGGAAATAAACTTCTAAAGCTTTATCCTTATCAGGTATGGGGAGTTGAACCAATGAAAAATCGTTACTTGAAATTGAAAACTATCAATTTTGAATTAAAAGAGAACGAATTGTCGGACTATGACTCCATTGATCTGTATGATTTTTTGGATGAAGTGTTGCCTAATTCTTTTTTAAAAAATTATAATTTTGGTTTAGGATTTAAGAAGAATTATCGATCAATTGTAAAATCCCTTGAGGACTTTGAAATTAACGAATTAACCATTGTATATTCTGAAAAAACAGCTTTCGATATCTCGAAACATACAGCGATAATTAACCGAGTTGATTTGAATGAAATATGCAACGGGATTGACAGTCTTACAAAAAGGGTTCAGCGGTTGTCTTACAATTTAAAACGTGAATCTGTGGGAAGTTGGATCGTTCAATCTATGAATGGAGAGCACGAAAGTACTTATCAAAACATGTCCAAAGAAATAACAAAACAGATTGGATCTGCAAGAAAATTCCTTTTTGATGGTGCTAATAAAAGAGAGCAAAAAGATGCTATGGATGTAATTCGTAGAAACGGTACTAAGATACTCAGAGAGCAACCTCTTGAATTAAATAAGCTTCGAAATGAGATTGAGTTAGTATCGCTAGAACAATTAATCGATAACTATGTTAACATGTTAAATGTTAGTACTACGGAAGCTCAATGGCAAAAGTTATTTGAGCAAAATCCTTTTATCCTAAATATGATCTTTGGTGTCCCAATCATGATGGTTCAAGGGCAGGCTACAGTTGGAGGCCGAAATTTTAGTGGTAAGGGAGATAAAATTACAGATTTTTTGGTTAAGAACGCTATAGGGGGCAATGCTGCATTGATTGAAATCAAAACACCTTCTATGGAATTGTTGAAAAGGAATACTTATAGAGGAGGGGTATTTGGTCCTTCGGATAAGCTAACGTCTTCTGTTAATCAGGTACTCGATCAAATATATCATTTTCCATTCAAAACCTCTCTCAATTGATAGTATTTTAAATACTTGATATGCAAATTCTGCTATCGATTTTATAAGGCGATCAATTTTTTTGTAATCTAATATTATTTCAAATTCATTTTCGTTTATTGGATTGAATGTATGCGCCCGATGAACTACATATTTGATTGCTCGATACTTTTCTTATAGTTCTGCGGATAGAGATCCTTTAATTTTTTATGGTTGATCGACATGATATTTTGTAGGGTATGTTTTAGCCACTGAAA
>NZ_SRZY01000007.1 GCF_006476045.1 Sphingobacterium lumbrici | reverse complement strand
CCCGTTTTCAGGTATCGCATTCATCTATTCCGAACACCAACCTTCTACCCTGTTTTCATGCCCTTCCGGACCGTTCCTCCCTTGCGGAGTGGTGCAAAGATAGAAACTTTTTAATATTACTTCCAAGTAAACCAAACGTTATTTTTATAACTTTATTGTAAACCACTGATGCTTTGACCGATAAATTTGCTTTTCATCTCCTCACGGATAGCCTGCACAATGAGTGTACCTGCGGTACATGAGGGTATATTTCCAAAAACGACATACAGTCTGTGACAGACTGCCTGTAGTTTTCTGTAAACTCATGGCAGATTACCAAGATCTCATGGTAGTTTTCGGCAAACTGCCAATAGTTTATGATAAACTTATAGCAGTTTTTAAAAAACGTAGGGCATTTATTCATCAGTTGCCGGTACTTTGTGATAAACTCATGGTAGCCTGCCGGACATTAAGTGTAGTTTTTCATAAATTAACTGGTATTTGCAATGACCTCATGGCAGTCTATAGAAAACTCCCTGTACTTTTACGCAAACGACAGGTAGTTCGGGGCAGACTACATGTCGTCTGAAACAAACTGCCTGTCGTTTCTTACGCTAACTCCTACGTTTGCCCTTGGAGGCAAGCAGTATTTTGTTCAGATTACGGGGAAAATAGTAATCGATCTTGACTGGTCACTGCTGTTTAGTGATAAAACTAGCAAGAAGACCGCTTTCGACAAATTCAGGGACCAGGATCAATCTAAATTCAACACAGTTATTCAGAAGAACCATCTTTCCCCTCCTCTCTGGCCTCAAAAAGCCGCGCCCCTACCTTCGAAGAGTTAAGAACTCAACTTATTATTCCCCTTCACATGACTTTACATCCAAGATAGCCTGTCAGTTATATTTAAAAAAATAGTTTTCGTATAAAAATTTATTTGTGAAAACAATATTCACTATTTTTACAAAATCAAAGAACAAAGTAAACCAGTCTATGATAAAAAACGAATTAAGAACTTTAGGTATCGATACTGTCACTGACGGAACATCAACAGGATGCAAATGGTTCGCGTCAGGAGAGCAGATCATTTCTTTTTCACCGGTGGACGGAAAAACCATAGGCCAAGTCACTGCCTCCTCAAGAAAGGACTATAACAAGGTATTAGAAGTTGCAGAAACCGCAAAAAAAATATGGGCAGACATTCCTGCGCCAAAACGTGGTGAAATCGTTCGGCAATTAGGCGACAAGCTCCGGGAACTAAAACCTGTATTGGGCAAGTTAGTATCTTATGAAATGGGGAAATCGTATCAGGAAGGACTTGGCGAGGTACAGGAAATGATAGATATTTGTGATTTTGCTGTTGGTATTTCGCGTCAACTCTATGGCAATACCATTCACTCCGAACGCCCCGGACACCGTATGTACGATCAATACCACCCCTTAGGCATTGTCGGGATCATTACTGCTTTTAACTTTCCTGTAGCTGTATGGGCATGGAATAGCGCTTTAGCTCTAATCTGTGGAAACATTGTGATATGGAAACCAAGTGAAAAAACGCCTCTATGTGCAATCGCTTGCCAACATATACTGGCCGACATATTAAAAGCAAACAAATTACCTGAAGGTATCTCGTCTTTAATTACGGGTGATGCTGAAGTAGGCAGATGGATGACGGCAGACAGCCGTATTCCACTTATTTCTGCAACAGGTTCCACACGAATGGGACGCCAGGTGGCTATGACCGTAGCCGAAAGACTCGGTAAGACACTTTTAGAACTAGGTGGTAATAATGCTATCATTGTTACACCAAATGCTGATTTGAAAATGACAATCATTGGAACAGTATTCGGAGCCGTAGGTACCGCAGGTCAACGATGCACAAGCACACGAAGACTGATTGTACATGAAAGCATCTATGATCAAGTCCGGAAATCGCTAATAGAAGCTTACAAACAACTAAAAATCGGTGACCCGTTGGATACACAGCATCACATGGGGCCCCTTATCGATACCGATGCCGTACAGATATACTTAAATGCTTTAGCCAAAATCGAAGAACAGGGCGGAAAGATTTTAGTAGAAGGCGGTGTACTTGAGGGCGCCGGTTATGAAAGTGGCTGCTATGTGACTCCTGTCATTGCGGAAGTAGAAAACCACTTAGATATTGTTCAAGAAGAAACTTTTGCCCCTATCCTATATTTAATAAAATATTCCGGAGATGTACACCATGCGATCGATTTACAAAATAATGTGAGCCAAGGGTTGTCCTCGGCCATCATGACGACTAACCTACGAGAAGCAGAAGTATTCCTCAGTCAGAATGGCTCGGATTGCGGAATTGCCAACGTAAATATTGGCACCTCTGGTGCTGAAATAGGAGGCGCTTTTGGAGGTGAAAAGGACACAGGAGGAGGCCGCGAATCAGGATCAGACGCATGGAAAGTCTACATGCGAAGACAAACTAATACAATTAATTATACGACCAGCCTTCCACTGGCTCAGGGAATCAAATTTGACCTTTAATAAAATAAATTATGAGAGAAATACATCAGAGATTAGGAAAACACATATTGGCAGATGGACTACCCGTTGTGATTGATTTAGAACAATCACACGGTTCTTACGTGGTAGATATAAATGGTGAAACTTATTTGGACATGTTCAGTATGTTCGCTTCCTCACCAATTGGCTACAATCACCCTCACCTCGTAGCAAATTCGGAGATCTTAAAGAAAGTTTCCATTAACAAACTTGCCTTATCGGATATCTATCCGGTAGAATTTGCAGACTTCTTAGACACCTTTGAACGTGTAGCAATCCCCACGGAACTGGACTATTGCTTTTTTATCGATGGCGGAGGACTTGCTGTTGAGAATGCGTTAAAAGCGGCCTTTGACTGGAAAACCCGAATCAACCTTTCAAAAGGAATTAACAAAGAAGCGGGAAAAGTCATACATTTTCAACAGGCTTTCCACGGTCGCACAGGCTATACATTATCGCTAACGAATACGAAAGACCCAAGGAAACACATGTATTTCCCAAAATTCGATTGGCCTCGCATTATCAATCCAAAATTACATTTCCCATTAACCGAAGAGAGTGTAGTCACAACCGTTCAATTAGAAAGGCAATCCATTCAAGAGATTGAAATGGCAATTCGGAATCATCCAGATGAAATCGCCTGTTTAATAGTAGAATCGATCCAGGCTGAAGGTGGTGACAATCATTTTAGAAAGGAATTTTTCCAACAACTCCGGAGCATCTGTGATCAACATGATATTATCTTAGTTCTGGACGAAGTGCAAACAGGATTGGCAATGACAGGTAAAATGTGGTGTTATGAGCATTATGATATTATTCCGGATATCGTTGCATTTGGAAAAAAATCACAGGTATGTGGCATTCTCGCCAACAGAAGTAAATTTGATCGTGTAGAAAAACACGTTTTTAAAGAGTCTAGCCGACTCAACTCTACATTTGGAGGAAATCTAGTCGATATGCTTCGATTTAAGTTGATATTAGAAGTTATCGAGAACGAAAACTTAGTCACTCAGGCACAAGAAAAAGGAAAGTACTTGCTAGAAAAGATGATAAACCTGTCCAAAGATTATCCACAAATTTCCAATGTACGTGGCAAAGGTCTTTTTGCAGCCTTCGATTTTGAAGACGAAGAATCCAGAGATAGCTTCGTTCAAAAAGCGCTCGAAAACAAACTGTTAATCTTAGGGTGTGGTGATAAAAGTATTCGCTTCAGACCGCATCTTACCGTTTCTATCGAAGAAATTGATAAAGCTATTGAATTGATCAAGCAAAGTCTTTAACAGAAAAAGCTCCATGATTTAACTTCATGGAGCTTTTTCATATTATCAATATCAAAAATTTGAATGTATTGACATCCACGGCTACGCATAAGCAACTACTATTCTAATATAGCTGTTACCGACTGTCTGAATCGCGTGCGAACGGGTTTACCTTCAACCAATCCAGGTTTCCATTTCGGCGATTTACGCATAACACGAAGTGCTTCTTTTGCAAATTCAGGACTTATTTTATGCTGATTTACGATCGCTACATCACAAACATCTCCGTTTTCACAAACTGTAAATTCCAAAATTGCTGTTTGCTTCATTCCGTAATCGACATAAGCGGCACTATCCATCGCATAAATTGCCTTTCGAATATCTAGATTCCGACCAAGAAATTCATTCCATTTTTTTACGCCTCCCCTAAATTGAGGATACACATCTACATGCTCAACTATTGAAGTATCCTGTAAGCCAAGCATTATCTTAGAAACAGGAATATCGCCTTTAGATGTGAAACTTAGCAATACACAACTGCACATACCTAACCAAAACCACTTCATAACGACCTCCTTTTTCACCCTATTGAGTTTCAATTCTTTAAATTACGAATAATCCACCAAATTAACTCAACTTCAGATCTATTTTTTCTCTAAAATTATTTTGTTCATCCGTTATAAATGTCATGGGTTGTTCGGGATTTTTAATGATTTCAAACAAAAGATATCCCCATGGCTTCCAAAAGCTCTCCAGTACTTGTCCGTATGTTTTTACGACCCAATTATCGAAGATAGGTTTTAGTGTGAAATCGTTTAAAGGCATGGGCTCCACGAAAACTTTTTGCGGTGTCTCCATGTAAGTATATTCAGGTAAACGGTTAAAAAGGTAGGCAGAATAAAAATAACGGGCACATATTTCCTCAAATTGTATAGGATGCAAGGTGTGCCCTGCTACTTTTTCCAATGCTTCATCATGATAGATGCGATGTGTACCATTATCTTGTAATGTCGCTATGATCGCAAAATCATTCATCCGCAAAGAGAATACCAGGGTATTGATTTCATCCCGGTACAAAAAAGTTTCGGGTGCATTTTCTACGGGAAAAACCTGAATGCTAAATGGGTTTTGATGTTCAAATTCCATCGGTACCACGATGGATTGTAACATCGCATGAAGATTGCGAAATTTATGTACCAGTGCTTGCGAAAAGTTCATGGCTTCACCCGACAACAAAGCTTGACGAATACCGACCTGGATCTCATTGAAGACTACACCGTATAAAATTTTGGACACCCATTGGAACAACGTGATATCATCTAATTTCTTTACGGTCTCAAATCCTTGTCCCATAGCCTGCTCCACTTGTCTTTCTACTTCTTCAAAAGCCAATGCCGCCGAAACCGAACAGGGAAGCTGCAATTGTTTATAGGTCAGGAAACTCTCATCCAACATTTTAAAGGGCTTCTCCTCCAGATCAAAAGCGCGCATCATCCAAACCGGAAAAACCTGTATCTGCTCATCCGGAGACTGCAACTCTTGCCCCGTAAGGAAGCAGGTTTTATTGTCAAATTTGAAATCTAAAAAAGGATTGTAAAGTTTTGTTGCCATAGTGAACGCAAATGTACAGGTTTCAAAACGCTATCCTACATTCACTTTAAAATTTTCAAACACTAAAGGTGCATCAACGATATTTCCTTCCTTGGTCTTTACACCTTTAAGTTCGGAAGTTCTGCCCTTCTCCAATAAGTTTTTCATTTCCTTTTCCTCCAACAAAACTCCGTTTAATACGCGCCAAATTTTAAAATCGCATCCTCTGGCGTAATGATCGCACTGCGCAACCTTCTCATAGAGCAAAATAGAACCGGGTTGACATTTCGGACATTTGATTTTCCCTTTCTGTTGCGGTTTCGCCTCTTCTTGCGCGATAGAGATCCGAAGTTGCAACAGCTCTTTTGTAATTTTGGCTGTATAATCCTTAATGTGCTTCATAAACACATCATACGAAACTTTATTCGCACGCATTTCCTCCAATTTCTGTTCCCATTTACCTGTCAGGGTCACTTTCGAAATGGAGCGATCTTTCACCAGATTGTAAACCGTCAACCCCTTTTCTGTGGGAATCAATTTCTTCTTGTCACGTTTGATATAATCACGCTGGAATAACGTTTCAATAGTTGCCGCACGCGTGGCAGGTGTACCAAGCCCACAATCTTTCATCGCCTGCCGCATCTCGTCGTCTTCAATCTCCTTTCCGGAAGTTTCCATAGCTTTCAGTAGAGAAGCTTCTGTATGAATCGGTCTGGCTTTCGTAAACCGCTCCGCTAATTCTAAGGTGAGTATTTCTAATAATTCTTCACTGGAAAGCTTTGGAAGTTGGGCGTTTTCATTGTCCTGATCATCTGTATTTTTATCTTCATCAGGCAATTCGACCTGATCTGCGGATAAGCGCCAGCCATATTGACGTATAACAGTTCCCTTTGCTATCAATTCCACGCCATGCGCATCGATAGTTACCGTGGTAATATCTTTCAAACAAATCTCTGAAAAACTTTCGACCATGCGCTTAGCAATCATATTGTAAATGTTTTGCTGTTCTTTTACCATAGGCCCGGGCTTTTCTTCCGTAACCAATAGCGCATGGTGATCCGTTACTTTTTTATCATCGACCGACCGTTTATTCAGCTTTGCTCCTATCAAATTGCGCGAAATTGCCGCTATACTTTCCTCAGCTGTATCGGCTAGATGCTGAAATAACTCTTCGATATTTTCGAAAACATCTTCTCCGATGTACCGTGACCCCGTACGTGGATAGGTAATCACTTTTTTTTCATAAAGTGTCTGCGCAATACTCAGCGTTTGATCTGCCGAATAACCAAATTTCTTGTTCGCATCCTGCTGTAACGAAGTCAAATCAAACAACAATGGGGGCTGTTCTTTGGTTTCTTTGGCTTCGACTTTTAAAACCTTTGCTTGCGAACCAACCGTTATCTTTGAAACAGCTTCTTCTGCAACTTCCCGCTTTTCAATCTTGTCAGAGGTTGCCTTAAATTTAATGTTATCCTTTTCAAACCCCGCTTGTATCTTAAAAAATGCCTGCGGTTTGAAGTCCTTATTCTCCAGATAGCGGGAACAGATCATCGCTAAAGTTGGCGTCTGCACCCGTCCTAAAGAAAGCAGCCCACGATTACCGGCTGCTAAAGTAATCGCCTGCGTTGCATTGATACCGATCAGCCAATCGGATTCCGAACGCGAACGAGCCGACATGTACAGGCTGTCGTATTCCGTGCCTTCTTTAAGTTTCGCAAAACCTTCTTTGATTGCTTTGTCCGTTTGAGAGGAAATCCAAAGCCTCTTGAAAGGGACTTTAGATCCCAAATAGTAATAAATGTTACGAAATATCAATTCCCCTTCTCGCCCCGCATCCGTTGCTACAATGATTTCCTCGGCTTCATCCAGCAACTTTTTAATGGTATTCAGCTGCTTCAAAGCTCCGGCATCATCTATTTGCTTTCCGTCTTTCCGGATTTTTTTTGCTTCCAAACGAAACTGCTGAGGAATAATAGGCAGGTTCGAAACCGACCAGGTGTTGTAGCCATAGGCCTGAGGTGTACACAATTGTACCAAATGTCCAAAAGCATAGGTAAATGCATAGCCATTGCCGGCGATGTATCCATCTTTCACTTCCTTTGCCCCCATCACACGAGCCAGATCCCGAGCCACTGAAGGCTTTTCCGCTATTACAACTTTCATTTTTTTGTAGTACTATTGAGTAGTGCATAGTGCGATTTGAGACACTATTCGCACATCGAAATACGCATGCCGCGCTTCTATATATATTTCAAAAAGGTTTCACAATTCTGCACCGGAATTTCTGAAAAATAAAAATCCGACACATCTTCCGATACAATCATTTCACAAGCCGAGCGAAGTGCCGCATAATATTCCAGCCCGTCTTCAAAATCATGGATGGCAGTATTTTCAACGGTCGACCGTACCGCATCCATATCCGTTGTAGTAATCTCCAATTTTTCGGACAATACGGCGATTTTACTTTTGGCTTGCAGGGTACCGCTTTTCTTTTCAGCAAAGTAAAAGGCGATGGCAAGACAGATGGGAGAAGTATAAATCTTATACCTCGGATTGTCCGACAGGCTTAAAATACGCGCAGCATATGGAAACAAGGGGTATTGCCTATTCAACACCGCCACAATAACATTGGCATCGACAAAAATTCTCATTTCTTGGCATTATAAAACTCGGATTTCAGGCGTTTGCGGGAAGGGGTCTTTGTATATTCTATGCCTTCTTCGGCGATGGTATTGATCCAATCCGAAATAGGTAATTCATCCAGCGATTTATAATTATCAGAAGTTATCTGTTTGTATATAAACTCGGTGAGACGGGACAGGCTCACGCCATTTTTTGTAGCAAAAGCTTTGGCCTCTTTTATAACCTGCTCGTCAAATGACAACGTGATTTTAGCATCCATAATATACTCTCCTTTCGGTATTAGTTTCACAAAGTATCTTTATACGACAAAAATAAAATTTTTATACGTAAAAAACAAACTTAGGTCAAATGCTTTGCACGCTCGGCTACCAAATAGAAAAAATAAAATTCAAGAAACTACAACGACGGTATTGAAATACCTTTCATCTTCCGATACAAATCTACAGCATAGACATCGGTCATGCCGGAAACATAATCTAATACGGCACGTATCTTCGAATACGTATCGGCTTTGTCGGTATGAAATTGTTGCGGAATCATGGCAACGATCTTTTTATCAAAGTGACCTTTATCTGCTTTCAGGTAAGCCGGAATAAATTCTTCCAGCAAGGCATTCATTACTTTGAAACCCGCTATTTCTATTTGTACTACTGTTGGTGCATTGTAGATGCGCTTCACCGATATTTCTTCTATTCGCTTCATCTGCGCAACTATTTGCGGATCTAATGCGTCCATCAGTGGCTTTTCAAATGTGCCGGCTAAAAACTTATCCTGATTTCTGGCAAAAACTCCTGCACAGCCATTGATCAGGGTGTTAATCGCTTTGGCCCGCAGCAATTCCACCCTGCTACCACTATCCGCCAATCCAGCTAACCGACTTCTCAGATCTCCGTCTCCGCATAAAGGCAGCAACAATTCCTCTACCTCCTCATAGGAAAGTATTTTCAGATGATGTGCATCTTCCAGGTCGATGATATTATAACAGATATCGTCTGCTGCTTCTACCAAATACACCAATGGATGACGTAAATAGCCATCTGGGTTAGTAGGATCTTTCTCCAAGCCCAATTCGGTTACTATTTTTTCAAATGCCTCTTTCTCCGAATCAAAAAAACCATATTTCTTGCGGTGATGATTTCCTTTAACGTGTCCATCTATAGCCGCACAAGGATACTTCACTATGGAAGCCAGCGTGGCATAAGTCAATGCAAAGCCTTTGCTATCCTTGCCATTAAAAGGATGTGTCAAGATTCGCAAGGCATTTGCATTGCCCTCAAAATGGGTTAGATCTTCCCACTCTTCTTGTGTCATTTCCTTTTGATAGCTTTGCCCTTTTCCTTCAGTAAAAAAGGACGATATCGCGGCTTCACCGGAGTGTCCAAAGGCGGGATTCCCCAAATCATGGGATAAACATGCTGCAGAAACAATATTCCCCACTTCCTGCAAAAAAGGATAGTCCGTATCGAGATCCGGATTCTGCTGTTTCATGAGATTATAAAATAGCCTTCCCAACGATCGTCCTACACTGGCCACCTCTAGACTATGGGTCAATCTGTTATGCACAAACACCGCTCCCGGAAGTGGAAAAACCTGTGTTTTACTCTGTAAACGACGAAATGGGGATGAAAAAATCAATCGATCATAATCTCGTTGAAATTCAGAACGTGCATCAAATTGATCATTCGGTATACGCTCTTCATAGCCCCATCGTTTTGCAGATAACAGTTGTTTCCAGTTCATGTAATATTCGGATTTTGCTGAGCAAACTTAGATAAAATGCATTTATCTCAATCAAAATATTTGAAAAAAGGTTTGTAATTGAGCCAATATTCAAGAGGTACAAAAATCCGCTTTGGCTCTAGTATCATAATTTAGGTTTATAATTTTTTATGATAGCACCCTCCAGCTTGAGAAACAAACCCATTTCTTGTTTAGCTGAATTTCAATCTTTGAATAAGATCTAAAAAATATTTTCGACTCCAAATGTCAAGCGCATCATCATTTGGTATAAACCGAACAACATCATCTTTAATATGCTGCACACTAATTCCACTTATCTTTTGTGTAAGTAAATCAAGGACTTCAATTTCAGAAATATCATCTCTATTCCAGTCATTGGTATCTTTTGCCCGAAGGAGAAAATGTTTTAAATCCAAAGCAATTCCTTTTTTTATGTACCATTCCAGATCAAACCAATCCCTTCCTTTAACACGGTTTTTCCATTTCCGAAATAATAGGGCATGCATTTTTCCAGCAAAAAGACTTTCTTTTGTAAATGTCTTCACATAAAAAGAGAATGGTCGAAGAAGCAATTTCTCCTCCGTTTCAAATCCGAGAGGTGGCTTTCTGTCGACTTCAATCTTTATTTTCATATTAGGCATTGTTCCAACTCCTAGCTGGGGTGCTATATCTTCCAGCACCAATTCTCTCCAAACGGTATCTGATTTTAAAAATGCAGATTCAACATTAGATGCTATCGATTTACTTTTCTCTTTAATATTTACAGTAATTCCTAAAGCTGCAAATTCTGACTTAATGGACTCGAAATAGGGTTCAAGTGAAAAATCAGCATTTGATTCTAATAGTGAAAAATCCAGGTCTTCTGAAAACCGCTCTAACCCATAAAAAACACGAAGTGCAGTCCCTCCATAGAATGCAGCTTTTTCAAAAAAACCAGATCTATTTAACCCTGCTAATGCTATTTCTTGCATTATTTCTCTCATTGCATCAAAAGCTTCCTGATTACTTTGTGGATTGTATTCCTTTAACCAATCTTTTATCATAAATCGCTAAGCGTCTTTGTTAACATTTTTAAACTAGAAGCTTTGGGAGCAGCTTCAATCCAACTATCGATACCATCAATATCCAAAGCTCTCAATCGATCAATATCAATACGAAGGTCGTCCATAAGGAACGATCTGACCTGAACAATGCTTCGCAGATGTACACCTGAAGTCATCACAATTTTGTCACATAGTGCCTTCTCTGGAGAAGCCATCAAAACGACCTGTCTTGGAGTAAGTTTTATACTTTCAAGGCCAAAAGAGTAATATGGAAGCGATGCTTGTCTGTAGGTAAAACGTCCAACTTTCGTATTAACAGTTTTTGATGCCTTAACAGTAACAGAACTAATTTCATATACGCGTTCAGGAATCAATCCATGGTAAGATAAGGCGGTTTCTAACGAAACATAGCTCGGACCCCATAAATGGTTTGCTATAAGAAATGCTTCTGGCTTTTTGGTTTTACTCTTCGGACCGGGCACATACAATCCATTCTTTATAGTCGTCAGTAGACCTTCCTTTACCAACTCCCCTATCTTGTCATTAGGGCGTTTATAATCTTTTAATAGTGATAAGATTATTTGTCTAGTAAGGGGCTCCTCAGCATAGTTTTCTACTAATTCACTAAAACTCATGTGTAAAAATAACAATAAATAATCGGAAAATATCCGATTTTACTTAAAATATTTTACAAAATCATATTATTACTTCATTACGTGAAACCAAATACATCCCGTCGCCTTCTGCTGAGCTAAAAAACTAGCAATCTCCAAAAAAACTCAACTCTAGGTGTTCTGTTCTGAAAGGTAGATGAAAAAGCAAAACAGGTAGCTGCTTAGATAGAAAACACTGGGATCTGGTTCGGACAACTAGATGATGGATCAGAAAAGCAAGCTTACCAGTTATATCAGCTAGTTGTATTTATTTTTTTAAACATTGCCTTTGAGTTTCACCACATCGATAGACTTATGAAGAATATTATTTATATCTGTTAATTATAGTAATAAAATCAAATTCAAAAACAAATATTCAAAAAATGAAGAATAACCTACTGCTCGCCATACTCTGCCTTGTATTAACCAGTTCATCGCCTACTCAAAGTCGCCCTCGCATGTTCGAGGTGCGAGTTGAATCCAAAATAGATGGGTGCGTCAGACGACATGAGGTAACAGTAGAGGCTAAAAACATCGATGATGCCCGTATTAAAGCACAGCGTGTTGTACAATCCAAATTAACGACCAGAGTAACCAATACACGGGAAATCAAACGGCCATGAAACGAGTCCTCCAAATAGTCATTGCTTGCTATCTGATTTTTCGGATGGGACAATGTGCCCGTAATGAATGGAGCGAAGAGCATGACCGTCCGACGGATCATAGGGTAGAGAAAATAGAAGCCCCACGCCCTACCCAAGCCCCACCTTTTACCTCAACGGACAGGATAATATTGGATGATTCGCTTGAGCGGATGTATGACAAAAATTATATGGATTACGACAAGCATGAACACAATATGGACGACGATGATGAATGGCACGACTACTTTAACGATTAAATTGCTCAATTTAAATAAATATGGAACTATACAAACGTTTTTCTTATAAACCCCGTTCGCACAATTGGTTTGAAGTGAGCCTAGATGAGCTTATATCCAACCATCTAAATGAGAAAATTGAGAAATGGGTAAAGGAGATGAAAGTTAGACACAAAAACTTTCATTATCGAATCCTAAATGCGGATACCTTTCTCGATCCACGCGTAAAAACTGACCCAGGTCTTGAATCCGCTACGGCAATAATCCACATCTTGTACGAAATCGACTAAACAGATAATTACCGCGAAACGCCATTCTTTCGTCTAGATAATAATCCGGCAACAAGATTAACAACATACACCACTTGCCCCAGCAATAAGATGATAAACAAAATAGTAAAGTTCTGTCTTACGACAGCATTTTTAGCGACCAATCGGCTCCACTCACCATCCACACTATATTCTACCAGTTGCAATTGCCTATAGAATTCGGAATCGTAATAACAATACACCGCCAACGAAATACAGAGGCAGGTGTACAACAGTACATGTGCCGAAACCCAATTCGCCAAATACATCCATTTTAAGGTAAGTTGATAAAGCAGCGCCCAGCTAAATGGCCCTTTATACAATGGTCCTTCGCTAATAACTTAAAAATATGTATTTTTATACGATATAAAAATATATTATGACGATTTATTCCTTGCCTGAGCCCTCAAACTTTGCACGCAACATACATGGCAAAAATACGCACTTAATTATCCTGACGAATCCCGCAGGTATGCAAGTCGCGTTAACGGATTATGGTGCTCGTCTGGTAAGTGCATTGGTACCTGACAAACACGGGAACCTTGTGGACGTTGTTCTCGGTTTTGATTCCATAGATGGATACCTCCATGCGCAGGAAAAATATCATGGCGCAACGATTGGACGTTTCGGAAATAGAATAGCGAATGGAAAATTTAGTCTGGACGGCCAGGACTACACCTTAGCGCAGAATAATGGCACAAACAACCTCCATGGTGGCGAGGAGGGATTTCACTCGAAAGTATGGGACAGGCAGGTAAGTTTCAAACAAAAAGTAGATTTTTATTACGTTTCGCCCGATGGTGAAGAAGGTTTCCCCGGTGAAGTGAAGGTCAATGTATGCTATGAACTGACGAACAACAACGAGATTATCATCCGTTTTAGAGCCACAACGAATAAACCTACCGTGATCAACTTGACGAACCACGCATATTTCAATCTAAATGGAGAAGGTAATGGCGATATTCTAAATCACATTCTTCAAATCCCATCCACGCACTTCATTCCAATTGATGACAATCAAATTCCTTTGGGCGAGGCATCTCCGGTAGAAAATACACCTTTTGACTTTAGACGTCCCAAAAAGGTTTCGGATGATATCGGTCAAGATAATCTCCAGATAAAAGCCGGAAGCGGATATGATCATACTTTTGTAAATCCAAGCCCACTTTCTCAAGTGGCTGCAGCCGCATATTCAGAAGAATCCGGCGTTCAACTCCAAGTGTACACTACCGAACCCGGAATTCAATTGTATACCGGTAATTTCCTATCTGACGATACCGGGAAATCTGGAAGTAAATACCTGAAGCGAGGCGGGTTTTGCTTCGAAGCACAGCACTATCCGGACAGCCCAAACCAACCGAATTTTCCAAATGTGGTATTACGACCGGGAGAAGAATTTCAATCACAAATTAGCTATAAATTTAATATCCTAAAATAAGAAAGGAACTGTTGTTTGAAATTCTAATAATAACGTCTCCATATTGCTTTATTTAAAAAGCAAATATAAGCTATTTTGTTAAGCATAGAAAGCAATTTACTTTATCAACTCCTGCAATGCACGTTCTACTTTTTCGAATCCAAAACCTGCCTTTGCCTCATTAAACATTCGCTGAATCTGATCGTTGCACAAGTTGCCTATGCTTCCTTCGTGCGTATGATGCACTTCCTTAGATGGCTGAAAAGTACCATCTTCAATTGCCAAACCGATATTCTTATACGCCTCCCGAAACGGAACTCCTTTTAGCACTTCATTGTTTACAACTTCCACACTGAAAAGATAGTCATATTTCGGGTCATCCAGCACATTCTCTTTTACCGTGATATGCTCAAGCATAAATTTAGCGATTTCCAAACAGTCACTCAACGATTGAAATGCCGGAAACAGATTCTCTTTCAACAGCTGCAAATCGCGGTGATAACCTACTGGAAGATTTGTTGTCATCAGGGCAATCTCATTTGGTAATGCCTGAATTTTATTACAGCGCGATCGGATCAACTCGAAAACATCCGGATTTTTCTTATGCGGCATGATGCTCGACCCTGTCGTAAGATTTGCCGGAAATGAGATAAAACCGAAGTTTTGGTTTATAAACAGCGTCACATCCATAGCGAACTTCGCTAAGGTAGCAGCTACAGAACTCATGGCCTGTGCTAAGATGCGTTCTGTCTTTCCCCTACCCATTTGTGCATATACCACATTATAATTTAAATCGTCGAAACCTAACAATGTAGTCGTCAGGGTACGATCCAGGGGAAATGAAGAACCGTAGCCGGCAGCCGAACCCAGGGGATTTTTATTGCAAACCCGCCAAGCAGCCTTCATCATTTCCAAATCATCCACCAAACTCTCGGCATACGCACCAAACCATAAGCCAAACGAAGAGGGCATCGCGATTTGCAGGTGTGTATATCCGGGAATCAAAATATCTTTATGCTGGTTACTTAACGTAATCAACTGTTCGAAGAGAAGCGTTATTTGTCCGACCAGATGTTGAATTTCAGAACGAAAATAAAGCTTCAAATCCACCAGCACCTGATCATTTCTAGAGCGGCCCGAATGGATTTTTTTACCGGCATCACCTATGCGTTTTGTTAACAGCATTTCTACTTGCGAATGCACATCTTCTACTGAATCTTCAATCGCAAATTCACCTTTTTCAATTTCTTTATATATACGTTTTAATTCGGCTTGTACTGCGGCTAAATCGACAGCTGTCATTAGCCCAATAGCATGCAGCATGCGTGTATGCGCCAATGACCCTAACACGTCAGCTGCCGCCAAATGCATATCCATGGCTCTATCATTTCCTACGGTAAATGATTCAACAAAGGAATCAACATCAATATTTTTTTGCCAGATTTTCATCTATCTATAATTTTTTAATGGTTGATGAGAGCTCGGTGTAAATTATAGTACTTTTTTACTAATACGAGAAACACACTACTATTTACATCTCCTTGGCAAAAATACCATTTCCAACGTAAAATCTTCCATACAAATACAAGCATTTGACATATCCTGCTTTAAAATACATAAATTTACGGCCGATTATTAATATAACATCATCTATGAACATCAAAACCCTCCTTTTTCTTTGTTTTCAAGTCGCTTGGCTAACAAATTATGCACAGGAAAGCAAAACACCTATTAGCTGGACAGACATTCCGTCCTGGTCTTATATACGGATGAACGGCATTCAATATACAAACGACGGCAAATGGACCGCATTTATTTCGGGGCCTACCCAAGGCGACCTCACGCTTACGCTGCGAAAAACACTTGACACGACGGCTTATAATTATAAGATTGGTGGACAAGCAAGTTCTATCGAGTTCAATGATGACAGCAGATATCTTGCTTTTTTTGAATCACCGAGTTACAAAGACATCAAAGCCAATGAAAAAGCTAAAAGACCAATTTCGAAAAGGCTAAAAATCGTTGCACTCTCGGATACTGTTTCCACTGTTTTTGACAATGTGCAATCAGTCCAGTTTTCAAATGAAGATGGCAAATGGATAGCTGTCCGCTTTTCAAATACTATGAATAGACCCGACGGCCCGCCATCTGCAGCATCTGGAAAAGGGAGTGACCTGCTCCTTTATAATCTGGAAAGTAAAAAAAGCTTCAATCTGGGGAACGTAAGTGATTTCAAGTTCAATAAATCGGGGCAGTACATTGCATATACTGTTGATGCTGATGGAAAAAATGGAAATGGTATTTTCCTTTTAGATCTAAAAACAGGCTTAAATTCCGTCCTGCAAAATGATAAGGCAAATTATTCTAAAATCAACTGGAATAAAGAGGGCACAGCGTTCGCCTTACTTAAATCGAAACAAGACAAAAACTACAAAGAGCTTGTTTACACGCTAATCGGGGTTAAGAATATCAAAGGAGATCAAAGTGAACTATTTATATATACCGGCCTTGACGAAAACCAAATCACATCCGGTTATGGTATAAGCCAAAATAGTATGCCGTACTGGAGTAAAGATTTAAGCACCATCTTCTTTGGTATCGCCAAAATTGAGAAGGTTGAAAACAAGAAATCAAACGAAGCTAAAATTGATACTGCTGCAAAAGACAGCTCCAATCAGAAAATAGCTTTAGCGAAAGACAGCGTGACGAAAGATACAATCTCTGCAAAAGTTGCTAATGTGGCTCCTAGAAAACCAAACGGTAATGATAAAAAAGACTTAGAAAAGCCGGATATGATTATCTGGAACTGGCAAGATAAAAGGTTACAATCCAGCCAACGTAGCCAATTAACATCAGACAAAAACTATATGGTAATGAGTGGGCTACATGTTAAAGATAATAAATTCACTTCGCTAGCCGATAGTAATGTGCGTTCTATTGTACTTGCTCCTACCCAACATATTGGATATGGCCTGGATTTCACACCTTATGAATTTGAATCAAGCCTCAACGGACAACGCTATGCCGATCTGCATATCATTGATGTAAAAACAGGTGACCGAAAGCTAGGCGTTGAAAAATTATATCTCAATGCAGCACGTGGTATGAGTTTCTCTCCTTCGGCCGATTACCTGCTTTATTACCAGGATGGCAATTACTACACGCTGCATATTGCTACATTAGCAAAAACCAATCTCACGGAAAAGATCCCGGCTTCATTTATTGATGCCTTTGATGACCACAATGTTTCAAAGCCTGCTACATCGAATTTCGGCTGGACACAAGACGGAAAATACGTTCTTCTAAAAGACAATTACGATCTTTGGAAAGTTTCGGCGGACGGCAAAAGCTATATTAGTCTGACCGATAATTGGAAGACCCGAAAATTAACCCCTTCCCGTTATAACAGAATTTATGAAGATGATAATTTTATTGATCTAAAGAAAGATCAATATTTTACAATCTTCGATGATAATACGAAGCAGTCGGGAATAGCGCTGCTGCCTGCCAATAAACAGACGCTGGAAATCTTATCGTTGGCGGATATATCCGTTGGACAATTCAACAAAACCAAATATGGTAATCAGTTTTTCTACAGCAAAGAAAAGAGCAATGAATCTCCGGAGCTCTTTACAAGCACGGACAAAACACTAAAAAATGAATTAAAATTAACCTCAAACACACCGGATACGGCAAAATTTTCGCTCTCATCGGGTTCGAAATTAATAAGTTATGTAAACGATTTTGGAGACACGTTACAAGCAACATTGTTTTTACCGGCAGACTATGTGAAAGGTAAATCATATCCTACTATCACCTACATTTACGAAAGATTAACCGATGGGACGAATAGCTATTCCAATCCGGCTTTTCCCGGTGGCGGATTTAACAGGGCCGTATATACTAGCAATGGCTACGCCGTATTGATGCCGGATATTACATACAAGCTTAATGACCCCGGAATGTCTGCAGTAGCCTGTGTGGTACCGGCCGTAAAAGCTGCCGTAGCAACCGGCATAGTGGATCCTGACAAAGTAGGGTTACATGGGCATTCATGGGGAGGCTATCAAACTTCCTTTTTAATTACGCAGACCGATATCTTTAAAGCGGCTGTAGCAGGAGCCCCGTTAACGAATATGATCAGCATGTATAGTTTGATCTACTGGAATTCAGGAGCCTCGAATCAAAGTATATTTGAATCCAGTCAAGGCCGTTTGACATCCGGATATTGGGATAATTGGGATGCCTACGCAAGAAATTCTCCTATTTATCATATTAAAAAGGTAAACACGCCTTTGGTCATTATGCACAATGATAGAGATGGTGCAGTAGATTACACACAGGGTATTGAATATTTTAACGGACTTCGCCGCCTCAATAAACCCGTAGTAATGCTCACCTATAATGGTGAAAATCATAGTCTTCGTAAAGAAGTAAATCAAAAGGATTATGCGGTGCGTATGATGGAATTTTTTGATCATTACCTGAAAACAAAGGAATCACCGGATTGGTGGTCAAAAGGCATTGATTACATTGATCTGCCAAAACATCTTGAAGAACGAGCATTCTAATAAGATTCATAAAAGGAACGAAACGGACATTCGTTCCTTTTATATGGCTTTATGAAGCTGAAAAGCACTTAAAAAGTGACTACTTACTTTTTTTTAAAAAACATTTTTGTTCAAAGGATTTATATATCTATGTTTGTAGCACAAGGGAGATGAAAAAGCATAAGTAAAAGTGAGCTAATACTCACAAAATCTTATAGCCGAGAGATAAACAAACTAAATGATGATAGACCTCAAAGTCTTAAAACTTGGAAAAGAAATTATTCTACCCAGTTATAAACTATTTTTTTGATTAAGACCTGTCAATGCCCACGACAGGTCTTTTTTCATTTGTACACAGGCTTTATATCTGTACAAATAGACTGAAACACAAATGAAAATTAAAACTTGTTATAAAAAGCAAGTTTATCTAAGTTTGTACCATAACATAGAAAGTCGCGACTTTCTTAAAACAGCAAAAACACTATGGGAACAGAAAGCAAGAGACAACAGCGCTTTGCAGGAGTGATTCAGCAAGATTTGGCCGAATTATTCCAACGCGATGGAAAGGCATGGGCACCGGGTGCATTCATTACAGTGACGCGGGTAAGAGTAACACCGGATCTAGCTATAGCTCGCGTATACCTTAGCTTTCTAAATACCAAAACGGCTAAGGACGATATCGCTAACATTAAAACAAAAACAAACGAGATACGTTATAAGCTTGGTGCTAAGATAAAAAACCAGGTACGTGTGGTTCCTCAATTGGAGTTCTTTTTGGATGACACCAATGAATATGTAGAACACATGGATAAATTATTCGATGAAATAAGTAAAGAAGACAGGCAGCCCGATTAATGGTCATCAAGAGCCTCCATGGAACTTTCAAGACTATTGACCTCGTATCAGGCGAAATGAAGGTTTTTTAAGCAGATGATTTTTGAATTAGAACGTGAGAATTTTTCCTTTCCTCACCCTCAATATGCTGAAGAAGATGGACTATTAGCTGTAGGCGGTGACCTTACGCCTAAAAGATTACTCACTGCATATAAGCATGGCATATTTCCCTGGTATGCGGATGATTCTCCAATTCTTTGGTATGCGCCACATGACAGATTCGTTTTATATCCGAACCAACTCAAAGTGAGCAAGAGTATGAGAAAAATCCTGTCAACGACTTTATTTAGTTTTACCTACAATACAGCTTTTGAAAAGGTCATCGCAAACTGCTCCAAAATTGACCGTAAAGATCAGGATGGAACATGGATCGTGGCAGATATGCAAAAAGCATACACAGAACTTCATCATTTGGGATTTGCCCATAGTATAGAAGTCTGGAAAGACAAAGAGTTGGTTGGAGGCTTATATGGCGTATTGGTAGGAAAAGTATTTTGTGGAGAAAGTATGTTCTCTAAAGTTTCCAATGCTTCAAAAGCAGCGTTGATATTTTTAGTTCAGAATTTTGGGATAGAATTAATAGATTGTCAAGTCCATACATCGCATTTGGAAAGTATGGGAGCCATTTATATGCCGCAACAGCAATACCTTGATATTTTACAACAGCAAGACTTGAAACCAGATGGACTACAAAGAATTCCAACAGTCCTACATTGGGATAAATGAAACCCTGAAAGGAAAATATTTTTACCTTCGCTATAGAAAAAAAGGAACACCGAAAGCGATATTGAAAGATTAGTAAAATTAATAGACAAACACACATGGAATTCAAGATAGGAGATTTAGTACGATTTGTAGACGAGCCGATTGAGGGACATATTACGTCTATACAGGCCAATGATATCGTTGGTGTAACGGATGATACAGGTTTCGAAATACCTGTATTAAAGACAAAGATTACCCTAGTACACGGCAACATGCGTTTACCCGAAGATGACATAGAAGATAGTCCACAAATCGCACAAGGACCTTTTGTAGACAAAGGAATATATCTGGCGATTGCAGGTGAGCAAAAAGATGGCTTAGCTAAATTTTACGTTATTAATGAGACTTCTTTTGAGTTGCTTGTCAGCATATCGGAGATTTCAGGTTCCAAAACAACAGGCATATTTGCCAATAGTATTCCGAAAAATGACTATGCGCAGGTGTACACTGCAAATTTTTCTACAGTGGGAAAATGGCCTACTTTTCAATTCCAACTCATCCGTCATGCACGCAGCCAACAGACACAAACCCAACCAATAAGTAAGGAGCTAAGGGTAAAACCTTTGGATTTGATTAATTCCAAAGAGATGAATAATATCCTGAGCGAAAAAGTATGGTTATTTGAATTGGATAAAAAAGAAGAGAATATTGGATTGGATAAATTAAAATCGCATTTTATATCCCACCGACCAACAAAGAAATAAGGAGGTTCATTTTTTTGTCTCACGCTATAGTGGTTAGCCAAGTTTTTGGGAGAGGTTGTTAAGGTTAAAGGAAGGTTTTCTTTATCAAATTTCTTTTGTCGCTTAGCCCGCGACGGGTCTACACTTTTGTCTTGCCAAAAGTGTACAAACCTGCCTGCCGGCAGGCAGGAGCGCGTCGCTGTACCGGCTCGACAAGACGGTTCACAATTCCTGCAATTGTCGACCCGCCAAGGCGACATTTGTCGGGTATGAAAGGATAGTGCTTTATCCTTAAATATTATTTTATACTTCAGCTGAAGCTAGAAAGGACGACCTAGGTCGATGTAGCGTTAAGAAAGCTTTTGGATTTGCGTTAAGAACAGATCCTCGAAGTGAAACGGCTTGGAGATGTTTAGTGAATCCAAAAGCTTTTAGCGTACATTGACCCAGTCTTGGGTTTTGCTTCTTTTGGCCAAGCAAAAGAAGGAGAGCCGCCCGCCGATGAGGGCAAAAAAGATGATTAAAATAATCCTTTGTTTAAGATATACATTGTTGAATTTTGCTTTTACAAAAAGCAAAATCATATTTATTTTAACATAGTCTGATACTATTTTTTTGTGAGGCTGTATTCAATATTGGTCATATTTATGCCTATCCAAAACCTTCATAACACATTCAGTGTTGCTGTTGACACGACCATATCACGAAGGTTTTTATGCGGTTGATTATTTTTTTGGGGCCAAATAAATGATTGTCATCACATCTAAGAATGAAAAATTTTTAAACAAACTGAACATCAATATATTAACAATAATTTAACACTATTTAAAAACATTCTAAATTGATTGGTTTGACAGATTTTTGACATTATAACCCTGCTTTTGCTCTACATTTGCATCAAAGATTTGGGGCTAGAAAGAAAAAGCATTGAAGAATTTAAAAGTAATAGCATTTACGCACCGACATGTTGACCTAAAAGATCTAGGCAATTTGGTAATTTGTAACGAAGAGTTAGATTCCAGATTGATTAGTCTAAAGAACAATTTAGATATCCCTGAGATTTTCTATATTGCTACATGCAATCGTGTTGAATTTGTTTTTTATGGCGCTCATGAATTAACCGATGATTTTATCGCTAATTTTATGGACAAAATGAACTTTTGCGTTCCCTCTGAACGACTACATTGCTATTTAGGTCAGGTAAACCGCTATTCTGGCATAGAAGCATTGAATCACTTGTTCAGAATGTCGTGCTCCTTGGAAAGCCTGGTTGTTGGAGAAAAAGAAATTTTGGCACAGGTACGAAGAGCGTATGAAAAATGCCGGGACTCTGGATTTACGGGCGACTTTCTACGTTTAATGATGGATCGCCTGGTAAAGACAGCGAAAGAAGTCTACACGTTTACCAATATTTCCCGAAATCCGATTTCTGTTGTTTCTTTAGCCTATCGTAAATTAAAAGAAACGAAATTACCTGAAAACCCACGCATCCTCGTTATTGGCTCGGGAGAAACAAACCAGAATTTAGCTAAATACCTTAAAAAACATAAGCATTCTAATTTTGTCGTATTTAACCGTACGGTAGCAAATGCAAATGCGTTGGCGAAAGAATTAAATGCCGAAGTTTATCCTCTTTCTGAATTAAAAAACTACAAGAAGGGATTTGATGTTATGATTACCTGTACAGGTGCTCCTGAGGCAATCATCAACAGCGAACTATATCAATCTATTTTGAATGGTGAAACTGACAAAAAAGTCATCGTTGATCTGGCTATTCCAAATGATCTGGACGCCGATGTATTGGTCAACTACCCTATTCATTACATTGAAGTAAGTAGCCTTCAAGCTATCGCAGAGAAAAACATCCAAGAGCGCTACAACGAATTGGAAAGTGCGGATAAAATCATCTGTGAGAATATTAAAGAATTTCTTCCCCTTATCAAACAACGTCGTGTAGAAGTGGCTATGCGTCAAGTTCCGGATAAAATTAAAGAAATACGTGCTACTGCGCTGAACGAAGTATTCGCCCACGACCTGCGCAATTTAGACCCTCAAGCTCGTGAAGTTCTGGAAAAAGTAATCAACTACATGGAAAAAAAATACATCAAAGTTCCTATGGTGATGGCTAAAGAAATTCTAGTAAAAAACAACGAAGCTGAAAACAACTAAATATCCTTCCATTTAGTTAACTTTGCAAGTGTAGTTTCATTTGGATATAAATTTGACTTTTACTGGTCATACAGAATATCTTACCAAAATCTTTCATTGTGAATAGAAAATTAATAATTGGCACACGGGGTAGCCAACTTGCATTATGGCAAGCCAACTTCGTAAAAGATAGATTAGCAGAAATCGGGATCGAAGCTGAATTAAAAATTATTAAAACGCAAGGCGATATTATCCAACACCTCAGATTGGACAAATTGGAAGGCAAAGGATTCTTCACCAAAGAACTCGAAGAGGAGCTACTAAATTCTCAGATCGACCTTGCTGTTCATTCATATAAGGATTTACCTACAGTAAACCCTCCCGGACTCCTCATTGCCGCAGTATCCGAACGAGAGGATGCTTCAGAACTTTTAATCATTCACAAAGACTGCGTAGATCTGAAAAAACGACTTTCGCTCAAACATAATGCAAGCGTTGGAACATCTTCCAATCGCCGTAAGGCTCAACTGCTATCATTACGTCCCGATTTAGAATTTACTGATCTTAGAGGCAATTTACAAACACGTATTCAAAAGCTACGTGATGAAAAATACGATGCGATTGTATTAGCCAAAGCAGGTGTAGCACGTATCGAAATGGATCTTTCTGATTTCCATATTGAAGAGATCTCTCCTGTTGAAATTATCCCCGCTCCTGCACAAGGGGTTCTCGCCATTCAAATTCGCGAAACGGATCAGGATTTATTTGATATTCTTCAAAAAATAAACAATAAAGAAGTTGCTGAGATCATCGCTGTAGAGCGTAAAGTATTGAATTTATTTGATGCCGGTTGTCATGCTCCATTGGGCTGTTACTGTCGACAACATGACGGCAAATACGAGACCTGGACATCTATTGCAGACGATAATGAAGACTTTCCAGATCGCTTTTTTGTACAATCCGATACTACGGAAGGTTTGGCTGAACTTATTTTTTCAAAATTCAAAAAGGACAGAAAGCTCCCTTCCAGCGTATTCATTACAAGAGATCTGGATGAAAACTCTTATCTGGCGAGGGCACTCAAAAAGCACAATATTTCAATTGATGACCGCTCCCTTATTAAAATTTATCCGACCATCAACAAATTGGACTCTTTCATATTAAAAAGAGCCGATTGGATTTTCTTCAATAGTAAAAATGCTATCGATCATTTCTTCAAATTAGAACCTATCCTGTTAAAGAAAACTAAAATTGCTGTTTTGGGCAGAGGATCAGAAGATGCCTTACGCAAATACGATCGTATAGCTGATTTCTCGGGTGATAATTTGGGTATCAAAACGGAAAACATTGCCAAAGCATTTGCAAAATTGGTCGACGGCCAAACGGTGTTGATACCACGTGCTGAGGGATCATTGCAAACTATCCAAAAAGAAATCACAGAAAACACAAAAGTAATTGACGTTCCTATTTACGAAACTGTGCTTGCCGAAAATGTAAATAAATCAAATGCCGATGTACTGATATTTACAAGCCCAAGCAATGTCGATGCTTATTTTCAGGAGAATTTAGTAGATCCTGGTCAAAAAATCATTTGTATCGGATACTCTACGGCGGCGGCTATTGAAAAAATGGGGTTAAAGTACACCCTTCCCTATACACCGGATGAAATTGGTCTTGCCGAAGCCGTATTTGGTTTGGACTACGAATAGGAACAAAGGTTAAGGACTTTTTTGTCTTTCATCCTTGTTCTTTAATCTAAATACTAATAATATGTTACAACGTCCAAGAAGAAATAGAAAATCTGCTGTCATCCGTGACATGATTCAGGAGACACATTTATTACCTTCAAATTTGATTTTCCCACTCTTCATTGTTGAAGGTGAAAATCAGAAAACAGAAGTATCATCAATGCCAGGGATATATCGTCATTCTGTTGATAATTTGCTTCGTGAAATTGAAAGTTGTCTGAAATTAGGATTAAATGCTTTCGATATATTCCCGGCAGTTGAAGAATCGTTAAAGGATAAATTTGCTACCGAAAGCTACCGCGAAGGAACCCTTTACCTGAGAGCTATAGCGGCTGTAAAAAAGTATTTCCCGGAAGCCTGTATCCTTACTGATGTCGCTATGGATCCATATAGTTCAGACGGACACGATGGTATTGTTGAAAACGGTGAGATATTAAACGATGAAACCCTCGTTGTATTAGGTAAAATGGCATTGGCTCACGCTCAAGCGGGTGCTGATATCATCGCCCCCTCAGATATGATGGACGGACGTATCGGCTACATCCGAAACGTACTGGACGAAAATGGTTTTACCCATGTCTCACTGATGTCTTATACCGCAAAATATGCTTCATCATTTTACGGACCTTTCCGTGACGCATTAGGTTCTGCTCCCAAAAAAGGGGATAAAAAAACATATCAAATGAATCCGGCAAATGCGCGTGAAGCATTGATTGAGGCACAACTGGATGTAGAAGAAGGAGCAGATTTTTTAATGGTAAAACCTGGTCTGCCTTATTTGGATATCATTAAGTTATTACACGACAATTTTGATCTTCCTATCGCAGCTTATAATGTATCGGGAGAGTATGCCATGATCAAAGCTGCTATTCAAAATGGGTGGTTACAAGAAAGTGCAATTCTTGAAACTTTGCTAAGCTTCCGCCGCGCCGGAGCTACTTCAATTCTCACTTATCATGCGAAAGAAGTATTAGAAAAAGGTTGGTTGAGATAACACATTGAATTAACAAAACAATTACTTTCAGAAAAAAACAGCTATGACAAGTCAAGTACCGGATATTTCACGTACAAAATCAGCAGAACTATTTGAAAAGGCTAAAAATTATTTTCCCGGAGGTGTCAATTCTCCAGTTCGTGCATTTAAATCTGTCTATGGCACACCGCTCTTTATCGAACGTGGCGATAAGGCGCATTTATGGGATGCCGATGGCAATGAATTTATAGACTACTGCTGCTCATGGGGACCGTTAATTTTGGGACACAATAATACTGAAATCCGCGAAGCTGTCTCAGCTCAACTGAATAAAGGATTAAGCTTTGGCGCACCAACTCAACTGGAGAATTCATTAGCCGATCTAATTATATCGAATAATCGATATATCGAAAAAATTCGCTTCGTCAGCTCTGGTACGGAAGCGGTCATGTCTGCCATTCGTCTCGCGCGTGGATATACCAAACGGGACAAAATCGTCAAATTTGAAGGCTGCTACCATGGACATTCTGATTCCTTATTGGTAAAAGCCGGATCCGGATTAGTGACATTTGGAGAAACATCTTCTGCGGGTGTTCCGAAGGCTTTTGCCGATGAAACAATCGTTATCGCATTAAATGATAAAGCTGCTTTGGATAAAGTATTTTCAGATTTTGAAGACCAGATCGCCGCAGTAATTATCGAGGGTGTACCTGCAAATAACGGACTCCTTATTCAGGATAAAGCATATATAGAGTATTTAAGGGATATCACTACTTCCAACGGTTCGTTGCTGATTTTTGATGAAGTCATCACGGGCTTTCGCCTGGGCTTTGAAGGTGCGGCACGGTATTATGATATCCAGCCCGACATTTTGACTTACGGTAAAATTATTGGCGGTGGAATGCCGGTAGGTGCTTATGGAGCATCTAAAGAGATCATGGGACATATCTCTCCGGATGGAGGTGTTTATCAAGCTGGTACATTGTCTGGCAATCCTGTTGCCATGGCCGCTGGGATCGCAACACTTTCTATCTTATCTCAACCCGGATTCTATGAAAAACTGGAAGAAACAACGCTAACTTTTGTCAAACGCATCCGTGATTTCATAACCAAAAAAAATCACCCTGTATCCATCTTCACAGTCGGCTCTATCTTTTGGTTTGCTTTTTCTCAAGATGAAAAAATTCAGCGTGCTGATCAGATTGATCCTTCATCTATGGAAAAATATAAAGTAATGCACCGCGAATTATTAAACCGAGGTATATATTTCGGTCCTTCTGGTTATGAAGTTGGTTTTATTTCTGCAGCACATACATACGAGGATCTAGAGGCTACACATATTGCTATTCAAGAAGCATTAGAAGTTGTATTCGCATAACCACAAATAAGATCAATGGACTTCCTTCTGTGTTATTGATACCTTTGTATTTTTAAAGGCACCAATGAGCTCGTTACACTCGGTTCATTAGCCCTCAAGAACCTCTATGGCTGTCAGCGTTATCCAAACGTCACGCAGGTTTTTATGGCAATATATTTGCTAAGATTAAACCAATAACATTTTATCAGGTCTTAAAATTATTAAAAAACATATTTTACTAACTTAACAATCGATCCCATGAAAAAAATATTACTCGCCCTTGCCATAGGTAGTGTTTCTTTACTTTCATTTAATTCGTGTACTAAAGAAGAATATTATGATGTAGCTCCTACAAAAACTTACCTTTTTGATGTAGTTCCTAATGATTGGTCGAGAGAAACTGGCTCCAATACTTACCAAATCACATTATCCATACCACAACTTACGTCTCTTATCGTGGAGGAAGGAGTTGTAAATGTGGCGATAAGTTATGATCACCGAGCTGATTTCTATGAAATAGTACCTGCTACTATTGAGAATTATCATTTTTCGGCAAACTATGCTGCTAACCCTGGTGAGGTTACAGTATATGCGGAAGACAGAAGGCTGACGCCTATACGCCCGGAGGCAATGCGTATAAAAGTTTCTATTAGCGAAGGGGTAGTTGTAAATTAATATACACGAAACTAAAAATATCAGTCATTTCGACTGAAGCGAAGCGAAATGGAGAACCGAGCTTACGAGCTCGCTGTGAACAAATCTACATTTTTGAAGTTTTTAGATTTCTCAACTCCATTACGTTTCGTTCGAAATGACGTAAAAAAGTCTTTTTAGAAGACTTTAGGATTATTTTGTTTCCCGCTCGGGAACAGTCCATACGTAGATGGTTGTACCGCCTACATTAACTTTGGAATTGCAACTGATTCTTATAATCTGATCTGAAGACCCTACATCCGTTAATCTTCAGATTTAACAATTCACTAAGCCGTAGTCCACAGCTATAGATTGTCATCAATATTGCTCTATGCTTAAGATTATTCATACCATCTAATATACATCGCACCTCTTCTTTGGAGAAGAATTTAGGTAACTTGTTTCACTACGTTTAGGCAAAAGGTAATCAAGTCTGAGCGACTGATCAAGCTGTAATAAATATAACTTCTTGATCGCCCCTACCAGCGACTGCTGGCAGGAAGAACTGATTTGTTCGTTCACAACTTTCTTATTGATAAATGCTTCTATACTTTCAATGGGTATTTGCGCCTGCTTATCGTATTGACCCGTAGTGTGTAAAAAATACCTGTGCATATTCCTTGTAAGATCTGATCGTACTAGGTGTGTAGCGCTGCAAACGCATACGCTCTACAAATACTGTAACAATTCTTTCGCTATCCATACTCCATAAAATAAATAAAATCAGATTTTGTTTCGCTTTCTTTTAAAAAAATAAGATATATCTTGCTAGTTTATAGGTTTTTACTATTTTTACCATAGCCGTTGACGCAATTCGGATATAGAGAATGATTGGCGATATACCGTTGCAGTAAAAAGGTACGTTGGTAGCAAGTTTGGGACGACACCACATAACTATAAACGACAAATTAAAAATTTACAATTATGGCATCTTGTAATCACTGCGGACGAGGTGGTGCTGACTCCAGAAGAAATGTTAGTAACCGGACGTTCAATAAGAGACCAACCGAATAAAAACGGAAATTTACTGATAACCGCACCTTACCAAGCAAAACTGACAGTTCTTGAAACAGACGTTGAACACGACTACATAAATGGGAAAAGTGGTTATTGGTATAAAGTAGAATATCAAGGCACAACAGGTTTTTCTTTTGGCAACTACATAGAGAAATAACAATGACATTTAATTGCAAATTCGTATACGAACTATTAACGACATAAAACCAACAGCAGAAGACAGACAAAATGTTACATACAATTATCAAGATGAACTAACAGCAAAACTTGATAACTTAAATTCTGACTTTGACCAAAACATAGTCAACGAAATTGTTCTCTGGAAAGTTAGCAGATACGCTTTGTTAGACATAGAAACATTAAAACTGATAAATCAAATTAGCAAAGACGATACACAACTTAACTACGAATTGACAAACGACATTCTACTTCGGCTTTTAAGCAACAAACAGAAAGGTGTTAGACTTGCGATGGCTTCTACCATTTTGCGATTTAAAAATCCGAAAATTTATCAAATCATTGGCATAGTAAAAGATCGACAATCATATCATCACAAATACCTGTGTCGGCATGGTATGAAATCATCGGCGGCGAAGGAACTATTGCTGATGCCATTTTAGATCGAATCGTAAACTCCTCACACCGGATTGACCTGAAAGGAGAAAGTCTAAGAAAAAAAGGTAATATTGTCAGGTCATTGGTAATTGACAACCCTTGAACCAAAATCAGGGGGTCAGTATCCCCGGAATGGGGTCAACATCCCTGGAATATGCAATCTTTTAAGTGGCACGGTTTGACCGAAATCAATGGCACCATTACTCTGAAATACCCGCCACGTACACTTTCTGTGAAACCCCGTATTTCGAATGCGTTTTAAGCGGTTCTTCGAGTTGCCCGATACAGGCTTCAAGTTTATCTATTTTTTCATCTTTTTCTTTCAGCAGCACATCGTTAGGCCGGATGTTCCATTTGTCACGCATGGCGATGTACTACTGGAACTCGGGTGAGCTTTTCAATGTTCGACACATGCCGGGGATGCTCGGATGAAAACGGTTTTTTTCGTTCAAAATGCTCAATCTGTTTCTGCACGATATACCACACATGGGCAAGGAAATCTTTTGCGGAACCCTGCTTCGTGGACAAGAAGTAATCAAGGTGGTAGGTGTAATAGGTTTCGAAATCGGCTTTTTCCAATCCGTAGATTTTGAGCAGGAAATGGTTGTTGCCATACCCCCTCTTCAAACCAAGTATGTTGCCAACATCAAACGGATGTGGGGAAAAACCGAAGCGCTTTCTGCTTTTAAAGTAATTTAATCCCATTGTGATAATCCTTAAATCTGTAGTCACAAAATCCTGTCCAACGGACTTTTGATTGCATTCAGTTGCGCGTTGCCGACTTTTGCATAAAGCATCGTGGTCTTAATGTCATTGTGACCAAGTAGCTGCTGTATGAATGACATGTCCGTGCCGTATTCCAGTAAATGTGTGGCGTAACTATGCCGCAAACCGTGTATCCCTATCGGCCTGTTTACCTTTGCAGCCTTCATCGCATTCTTAAACACAGCTTGAACACTGCGGACGGAATACCGCCCTCCGTACTGACCTTCAAAAAGATAAGTCTTGGGGCGATACGCTTTATAATACTCCCGCAGCAAATCCAGCACTGCGGTAGGTAGCGGTACATACCGGTCTTTCTTTCCCTTGCCCGCTTCGATGAGTACCTGCATCCGTCCACTGTCGATGTCGCTCACTTTCAGATTGACAACCTCACTTACCCGCAGTCCCATTCCGTAGCACAGTTGCAACATCAGTAAATGCTTCTGGTTTCCTACTGCGTCGAATATCCGTTTTACTTCCTTTTGACTCAACACCTTTGGCAAAGTGGACGGCTTCTTTGGACGTGGGATTTCGGCAAAGAAATCCGGTTTATGGAGCACCTGTTCAAAATAGAATTTGATGGCGTTGAGCCTGCTGTGCAGTTGACTTTCCGAAATCTTCAATGTATTGATGCAATAAAGGATGTAAGCACGGAGACGGTCGTAGCCCAGCGAATCAATGGGCACGTCTTTCACCACATACAGTAACTGTGCAAATTCGACCATGTAGGTCTTTATGGTGGACGGGCTGTAGGCTTTCATCTGCAACACCTCTTTCATGCGTTGCAACTCCCGTGCATTCACGGGCGACAATTTGGACAATACCCCTTTGCCAACCGGTGGGATCTCCATCCCAAATAGTGTCCGGAAATGGGTATTGTCCGGCACATACCAGCACTTCTTAGACCTGCTCCACCTGCCTTTCAGCGATTTGACCAAATCAATCTTTGCCCGGTCGTATTTGAAATCCACCCAAATGACCGCCGAATCATTATGCCTACCTTCCCGGAAAGCAAAACCGGAAAAATCAATAGCTTTCATACTGCGCATTTTGTATTACCTAATAAAGCAAATCTAAGAAAGTTATACAAAATGCGCAATGGATAAAATGGCACAACCATAAAGTGAAGCCCCTTACAAACAAATATTTATGGCAAAACAGAGAATTATTGGTTTTTTTGTGTAAAGAAGATTATTGCGTATATTTGAGAGTTGGCGGTAATTTGAAGAAACAATTAACAACGAAAAACATTCAAGAAAATGAAGCTATAAGTAACTGTAAGATAGAATAAGAATTGAAATATCCTTTAATACGCAAAGTAGAAAGGGCGATTGTTAATATTAAAAAATTAGAAAATGACACAGTTACAAATGATTGACAAAACAAAGTCAATAGCTCAAAATGATAAAAATATTTCTGCCGTATTTATGTACGGGTCATTTACCAAAAATGAAGGGGACAAATATTCAGATATTGAATTCTACATCTTCTTGAAGGATAAAGAAAATTTTTCCGCTGAAAATTGGGTAAGCCAAATTCATCCTTTGGCATTATATTTTACCAACGAGTATGGAAGTGAAGTTGCCATTTTTGAAAATATGATAAGGGGGGAGTTTCATTTTTTGACAAACGACCAAATGGAAGTTATCAAATCGTGGGACGGTTTGGTAGAGTTTAGCGACTTTGACAAGATGATTTTAGTAGATAAAGAAGATTTATTGACTAACACGCTCAAAGAAATAAAAACTAAAGTACCTGATCGAACAACAAATGAAAATATCCTGTGGTTGAGCCAATCATTGTTGAATGTTTTACTTACAACAAGCAACTTAATTAAACGACAGGAATTTGCTCACGCTTACCAAAGCTTATCAAATGTTCAAAAATATTTACTTTGGTTAATAAGAATTGAAACATACCAAACCAAACATTGGGAAAGTCCAACAAAAAGCTTGGAAAAAGACATAGACCCAGATTGGTATTCGTTATTTCAGGAGACAACATCAGAATTAGATCCGACAGATATTAAAACAGCTTTCAAGAAGACATTAACATTGACTGAAAAACTTTTTGATAATCTTGGAGTTGAAGCAAAATTAAAGGGGGTATTAAGGAGAATTGAATAAAAAAACTACCGCCAACATTGTATAAGCGTAATGCGGGCTGAACTGCTAAATTTGAGCATTTTTGCTCTTAAGAAACTTTGTGGTGGGCGGACAGTGAATTGCTCCGAAATCCCGCACTACGCTTATACTTGACCGTTATGTGTCACCCTATGAACGACCGCGCTAAATAGAAACGAACGACAAAAAAACAAATGCAGAAATATTCAGTAAACCAACATTTAATCGAAACAATTTTAGCTTGGGTAAATTCGGGCGAAATCGCAATTCCAGAAATTCAAAGACCTTTTGTTTGGGACAGTTCAAAAGTTCGTGACTTAATGGACAGTTTGTATCAAGGTTATCCAATTGGTTACGTAATCGCTTGGAGAAACCCGAACGTAAAACTGAAAGACGGAAGTTTAAGCGAAGGCAAAAAAGTTTTGATTGACGGACAACAACGTGTAACAGCTTTGACCGCTGCAATTCTCGGACAATACGTCATCAACAAAAATTACCAACGAATAAAAATCAAAATTGCCTTCAACCCTATTGAAGAACGTTTTGAAGTGCAAAACCCTGCAATTTTAAAAGACAAAGTTTGGCTTCACGACATTACAGACGCCTTTTCGGGAAAAATCAGTTTGCTGAAATTGGTTAGAGATTATTTGGTTCTTAATCCTGAAATTGACGAAGATTTAATTGAAAACTCATTTTCAAGATTAATCAGCATCGTGAAAAAGCCAATCGGAATGATTGAACTTGCACCTGAATTGGATATTGAAACAGTTACAGAAATATTTATCAGAATAAACTCAAAAGGAGTTGTATTAAGTCAGGCAGATTTTGCAATGAGCAAAATTGCTTCTGATACAGAAAATGGCGGAAACGAATTGAGAAAAGCCATTGATTATTTCTGTCATTTAGCCATTGCACCAGATTTTTACAAACAAATTGTAGATAACGACAAAGATTTTGCAAAATCTGATTTTTTTCAAAAAATGTCGTGGCTTAAAACTGAAAACGAAGATTTATACGACCCAAGTTACAACGATTTAATCCGTGTTGCATTTACATCACAATTCAACAGAGGACGACTTTCCGATTTGGTAAGTTTGCTTTCGGGTAGAAATTTTGAATCAAGAAGTTACGAAACAGAAATTGCAGAGCAATCTTTCTTAAAACTGAAAAACGGAGTTTATAATTTCATCAACGAAACCAATTTTAAAAGGTTTTTAATGATTGTAAAATCCGCGGGATTTATTTCTCCTAAACTTATCCGTTCTCAAAACGCTTTAAATTTTGCGTATATCGTTTACTTAAAACTTAAAGAACTTGGCGTTAATTCCGTTTCCATTGAAAGTTACGTTAGAAAATGGTTGGTTTATTCAATTTTGACAGGACGATATTCAGGTTCACCTGAAAGTACATTTGATTTTGACATCAAACAAATATCTCAAAAACCATTTGCCGAATATTTAAAAGAAAAAGAAGATGGAGAACTTTCAGACGCATTTTGGAACGCGTCTTTACCGCAAAGTTTAGACACTTCCGTTGCGAGTAGCCCTTATTTTCACGTGTTTTTGGCTTCACAAGTAAAAGCAAACGACAGAGGATTTTTATCAAAAGATGTTTTAGTTGGCGATTTAATTTCGTTGCGTGGCGACATTCATCATTTATTTCCAAAAGATTATTTAAGCAAAAACGGACTTGACAGAAGTAAATACAACCAAATTGCAAACTATGTTTATATGCAATCGGAAGTAAACATCAAAGTTGGAAACAAGCCACCAAAAGACTACTTTGAACTTATTAAAACTCAAATTGTTGACAACAATAAATTAGTAAGCGGACTTTCGAGCGAACAAGAACTTTTAGACAATCTGAAAATGAATTGTGTGCCAGCAGAAATTATGGAAATGAGTATAGACGACTATCAAGACTTCTTGACTTTAAGACGAAAATTAATGGCTCAAAAAATCAAAGAATATTACAACTCACTATAATGCGACAAGAAGGGCGAACACATAACATCGGTTTGGCAATATGGCGGCTGAAGTGCTACTATGATACGTTTGTGCAAGGTTCAACGGCAGTAATTCTATTGAACTTTTGTGCTAATAATCCGCCACATCGCCAAGCCGAAAACCGTTAGCAGCAAGGCTAAACGACAGCCCATTTGACAGAAACAGAAATGATACTTGAAACATTCATACCAACAGAAAAGCTAAAACCTTTTGTAAAGTGCTATATGATAGTGAACTGTGATGAAACTATTGTTAATAGTATGTTGCCCGACACTTCGCTTACCTTCGGGTTCAGATACAAAGGGACAACTAAATATCTAACTGACGTTGAAAACTCTCTTCCTTTTGCAGTAGTTGCAGGGTTAAGAAAATCAATCCAACTAATGAAAGACGATACCAATACCGGAAATTTATTGGTAATATTCAATACCGAAGGAGCAGCCGCATTTTTTAAAGAACCGCTTCACAATACGTTTGGCGAAGTGTTGTCGCTTAATGAATTTTCCAATTTTAAAACATTAAATGCGTTAGAAGATGGATTGTGTGAAGCAAAATCAAATGAACAGAGAATACATATAATAGAAAGTTTTTTGTTAGAAAAACTTTGCGACTACAAGCAAGACCCACTTATTGCCAATGCAGTTCGAGTAATTAAGGAATATAACGGCTTACTAAAAGTCAAAGATTTGGCTACCAACCATTTTATAAGTCTTGATGCCTTTGAAAAAAGATTTAGGAGAGCAACGGGAGCTTCACCCAAACAGTTTTGTTACATAGTCCGTATGAACTCAATAATCGGCAGCTTAAACAACAGAAGTCTTGCACAAACAGCATTTGAGGCGGACTATTATGACCAAGCACATTTTACAAAAGACTTTAAATTATTCACAGGGCAAACCCCAACTGAGTTCTTAAAACAATCTGCAAAGTAAAAATCAATGATTTTTTACAAGACTGATAGCATTGCAACAAATACTTTTGCAGAAAAAAGATTATGGAAAATAAGATTTCAAAAGTTAGGTTATGGTCGTCTTACGTACTTCAAGGAATTGTGGCGTTGTTCCTTTTTATGGGAGCGGTAAACAACATAGTGAAAACAGAAACTGCATTAACAAATGCGAAAGAGTTGGGATATTCTGAAAGTTCTCTTTTGCCGTTAGCGATTGTGTTGCTCATGGGAGTTATTTGTTATGTGATACCCAAAACATCAATACTTGGTGCTGTAATACTTACTGCGTGGTTTGGCGGAGCTGTTGCCACGCACATTATTCACGGTGATGCTCCTTCGATTTTGCTTTCACCTGTTCTTTTTGCAATATTAGTTTGGATTGCAATTGGGTTGCGGGACAAAAAAGTTCAAACGGTTATTCCTTTTAAACAATAATAGTATGAGTGTTGTATTTATAATTTTAAGCATTGTTGCAGCTATTGTGCTGTTACTCTTAATGGTGGCATTAATTCTTCCAAAGCACTATTCTGTAACAGTATCCGAAACCATCAATAAGCCAAAGAAAACTGTTTATGACTATATGAGCTTGTTCAACAATCAAACTCAATACAGCGAATGGTTAAAAGCCGACCCAAATCTTCAACCAACAATTGTTGGAACAGACGCAACGGTTGGTGCTGTATTCAAATGGGAAAGTCATAACGAAGACAAGAATAAAAATGTGGGTATGGGCGAACAGGAAATAAAAAGAATGGACGAAAATAATATTGAAGTTGAATTACGACTTATAAAGCCAATGCCAGCCACTTGTAAACTCATTAACAACTTTGTTGAAAAAGGAATAAACCAAACGTATTATACTTGCACTTTTTGCGCCTACGCTAAATTTCCAATTAACCTTCCATCGTACCTATTCGGCAGAAGTTTTATCATAAAGGCACAACAAAAAACATTAAGAAATATCAAGACAATTATTGAAGAAACTGTATAAAATGGTAAGAAGAAAAATGCCCTAAAAGCCCTGCTGCTATCAGCGGTTTGGCGTTATGGGGTGGACGTTCTTCGTATGATAATTTGTGCTAAATTTGAACTGTGCGCTTCGTATCAAGTGTTGTGCTGAAAAGCCCCACTACACCAAGCCGCGAACCGTTAGTGGCAAGTGTAACAAGACACCGTTCCAAATGACAGAACAGACAAATGCAGGAAACATACATACAAGACAAAACTTTTGACAAAAACGACTTGCTGACAAAAGGCGAATACGAAAACTGCATTTTCAATAGTTGCAACTTTGCCGACACCGACCTTTCAGAATTTAAGTTTATTGACTGCACATTCAACGGTTGTAATTTCAGTTTGGCAAAACTCAACAAGACAGCGTTTCGGGACGTAAAATTCAAAGACTGCAAAATGTTGGGACTTCGGTTTGACACTTGTAACGAGTTTGGACTTTCCTTTTCGTTTGACGGTTGCCAACTTAACCATTCTTCGTTCTTTAAGACAAAAATCAAAAAGACCATTTTCAAAAATTCGCAGTTACAAGAAACTGACTTTGCAGAAACTGACCTGACAAGTGCCGTATTTGACAACTGTAATCTGACACAAGCCGTTTTCGACCACACAACACTTGAAAAAGCGGACTTTCGGACTTCTTACAATTATTCCATTGACCCAGAAATTAACCGAATTAAGAAAGCAAAATTTTCTATTTTGGGCGTTTCAGGACTTTTAGACAAATATGATATTGATATAGAAAAATGACACCAAGAATTGAAACATTAAACGAAAAGAAATTAGTCGGAAAGCGACTAACAATGAGTTTTGCTAATTATAAAATTGGCGAATTATGGCGAAGTTTTACACCAAGACGAAAAGAAATCACAAACAATTTGGCGAGTGATTTAATTTCAATGGTTGTTTACAAACCAACACATTTTGCGGACTTCAAACCGACAAATGAATTTGAAAGGTGGGCGACAGTTGAAGTTGCAGACTTTGACAACGTGCCAAACGAAATGGAAACTTTTGTTTTGCCAAGCGGACTTTATGCGGTTTTTGACTATAAAGGTTTAAGCACAGACAATTCAGTTTTTCAATACATTTTGGGAACGTGGTTGCCAAGTTCGGACTACGTTTTGGACGACAGACCGCATTTTGAAGTGTTGGGCGACAAATACAAAAACAACGACCCGACATCAGAAGAAGAAATTTGGATACCGATAAGACCGAAGAACACCAGCCACTAACATGGGTAACCGTTGCACAACCCTTATTTTTTCAAAATAAGATTCCAAAATCATAAAACCGACCTCTTTAGGAGCGATTTTGGGGAGGTTTGTTTTTTAGTTACTGTTCAAAACCGTAGAATCCGGAGGGC
>NZ_SRZY01000006.1 GCF_006476045.1 Sphingobacterium lumbrici | reverse complement strand
CCTGGATAACTTCCATGATATCGAAATAATCTAACAGCCCTTCGGGCATCAATAAGGTCAAAAGTCTACGTTCTGCGTCTTGCAAGGTAATATATTTTAAGACTGCTAAACTAAGAATTTATTTATTGCCCCCAAAGATTCCGCTTGATCCTAAAATTGTTCATCGTTTTTTAGATTATCATTTATAAAACAGTAAAATCTTGATTTGTTGCTATTTTAATTGTTCTATAGATTCCGGATGTATTGTGATTGCTTTTATAATGCTTTCTTTATAAAGACTATATACCAATGTAGTTAAATGCTTTGCATTCACGAAAACCGAATAGAAAATACTAGATGCAGACGATCCAAGTGGAGTGTGCAGACCCATCGGAAGATAAAGAAGGAGTAAAGATGAAGATGATAATTTTTAATAGTCCAAGGTACGCATGTATGAGTACAGCTACCGAAAGGTACAGGTGCCCGAAGTACAATGGAGATCACTGAAGGGTCTTTATTAATAGTTCATTCGACGTTCTAGAATTCTAATGCGCGCTTTATTCTTTCCGTCTATTCTGGATGCCACCGCCCATATTGCCGCAGGAAGCCAACCTATTAACGTGCATTGCAAAATAAGACATACAAAGCCTGAGAAAATTTTCCCCCTTAAAATGAAGGATAACCAAGGAAGGAGAACAGCAATTAAGATCATAAAGTAATTAAATTGAGCGCATTTAAAAGTATAAGCCCTGTTACCAATACATAACAGGGCCGTTTAATTAATTTATTGAGCAGCTTCGTCGTCGTTTACACGATCTTTGTTATTGCGTTCGACCGTAATTTTACATTCTGTAAGCAGTGCAGCCAATGTGCCAACGGCAGCAAAAATAGGGGCTAATAATATACCAATCACGCCCAAGGTTACTGGAAAGCTCATGATTTCTTTTCCCGATTTATCAGCTATACTGATTTTTGTAACATTGCCTTCAGCGATTAATTCTTGAATCTTTTTGAGTAAATTCTCTCCTTTTATCGAAAATGTTTCTTTAATTGACATAGCTTTATATTTAATTTGTACATTTCAAAGATATGCTATTGGGGAGGGAATGGGAATGCGGATTAGGCAGATAGACTGATGTACTCGGTAAAAGTAATGGTTTTTTCGGTGAATGTGGTTTGAAGTATCCGATAGCCAAAACGGAAGCCCTTTTGGCTATCGGATACTAGCTTATCCTAAGCTTGCCAGGCTTTCTGTCAAGATTTTGATTTTAGCTTCGGCATCTGCTTTTTTATTTTGTTCATTTTCTACGATTTCCGGCTTCGCATTAGCGACAAAGCGTTCATTAGACAATTTCTTATCCACGGATACCAAGAAACCTTGAAGGTATTCGATTTCTTTGCGAATACGCTCTCTTTCGGCATCGATATCAATATTATTGGCTAAGGCAATATAACATTCATCTCTTCCCGCTAAGAAACTGACTGCTCCAGCTACTTTATCTTTTACGAATGTTAATTCTTCAATGTTCGCTAATTTGATAATACTATCCTGGTATTTCGAATAATCGATCTCAGTAGCATTAATGGCCAGCGGTAAAGCAATCTTCGGCGAAATCCCTTTGGAATTTCGCACATTGCGTACTTCGGAGATGATCTGTTGAACCGAAGCAAATTCCTTAATGATATTTTCGTTGAAACCTGCAATCTCAGGATATGGAGCCACGATGATACAATCTTTTGCATCGCGTTGGCCGAACAATTCATCATGCCACAACTCTTCTGTCAGGAAAGGCATAAACGGATGAGCTAATGAAAGGATTTTTTGAAAGAAGTTTTTTACCGTTTCTAAGGTTTCCTGTTCAATAGGCATTTGGTAAGCCGGTTTAACCAATTCCAGGTACCAGGCACAGAAATCATCCCAAATCAATTTGTAAGTTGTCATTAACGCGTCTGACAGGCGGTAATGTTTGAAATGTTCGTCTATTTCTGCCACCGCTTGGTTGAAACGGTTTTCAAACCATTGAGCGGCAGTTTTTGGGGCTGCTGTAGCTGGCGAATCCGTGGTTTCCCAACCCTTTACCAAGCGGAATGCATTCCATATTTTATTGGCAAAGTTACGTCCTTGTTCGCAATAGGACACATCAAACATTAAATCGTTTCCGGCAGGTGAGGACAATAACATTCCCACACGAACACCATCCGTACCGTATTGCTCCATTAATTCGATTGGATCGGGCGAATTTCCTAAAGACTTAGACATTTTGCGGCCTAATTTATCACGCACGATACCTGTTAAGTACACATTCTTGAAAGGTGCTTTTTCCGTATAGTTGTGTCCCATGATAATCATGCGGGCCACCCAGAAAAATAAGATCTCCGGTGCAGTTACCAAATCATTGGTCGGGTAGTAATACTTGAAATCTTCGTTTTCGGGATTACGTACACCATCGAAAACAGACATAGGCCATAGTCCGGAGGAGAACCAGGTGTCTAGTACATCTTCTTCCTGCCGAATGCGCTCTGCCGGTTTTCCTTGGCTTTTGAATTCCTGAATAGCTTCTTCCTGTGTTTTGGCGATAACCCATTCATTCTTCTCGTTATACCATGCCGGAATACGCTGTCCCCACCACAACTGCCGTGAGATACACCAGTCTTTCACATTTTCCATCCAATGCTTATAAGAGGCTGTGAATTTGTCCGGAATCAAACGGACTTCGCCACTTAACACGTAATCTAAAGCGGGTTTAGCCAGTTCGTCCATCTTACACCACCATTGCATAGACAATTTCGGTTCGATAGCGGCATCTGTACGCTCGGAGAAGCCGATTTGAGATTTATAATCTTCAATTTTTTCGATTTGACCGACCTCTTCCAATTGTTTCGCAATTTTTTTGCGGGCGATGAAGCGGTCTTCTCCAACCAAAATAATGGCTTTTTCATTTAGGGTACCGTCATCATTTAAGATGTCGATAACTTCTAAATTATGCTTTTGTCCTAGTTCATAGTCATTTAAATCGTGTGCCGGTGTCACTTTCAGACAGCCGGTTCCGAATTCCATTTCTACATAGGTATCTTCTATAATCGGGATTTCACGGTTTACTAAGGGCACGATTACGGTTTTACCTTTCAAGTGCTGATAACGTTCGTCATTTGGATTGATACAGATAGCAGCATCTGCCATAATCGTTTCCGGACGGGTCGTAGCAATGATGACGTATTCGTCGCTATCTTTGATCTGATAGCGGATGTAGTATAATTTTTGCTGTACTTCTTTACGGATTACTTCTTCATCAGATAACGCAGTTTTCCCTTGCGGATCCCAGTTGACCATGCGTACACCGCGATAGATGTAGCCGGCTTTATAGAATTTGATAAATGTATCGATTACCGATTCGGAAAGATCGGCATCCATCGTAAATTTGGTGCGTTCCCAATCGCAGGAAGCGCCCAGTTTTTCTAACTGTTTTAAGATAATACCGCCGTATTTCTCTTTCCACTCCCAGGCATGTTTCAGGAAATCTTCCCGGGTAAGGGACTTCTTGTCGATACCCTGTTCTTTGAGCATGGCTACTACCTTAGCTTCTGTCGCGATCGAGGCATGGTCTGTTCCGGGTACCCAGCAGGCATTTTTTCCTTGCATACGAGCCCTGCGGATCAACACATCTTGAATGGTGTTATTTAGCATGTGACCCATGTGCAATACCCCCGTTACGTTTGGTGGCGGCATTACGATGGTATAAGGCTCACGTGCATCAGGAGTAGAACGGAAAAAGCCGTTTTCCATCCAGTATTGGTACCATTTATCTTCTGCTTCTTTCGGATTGTAAGTTTTTGCTATGCTCATTGTTTACTTCAGTAAATAAGAATGCAAACTTAGAGAAATTGCTTTGCATTCACGAATACCGAATGCAAAAATACATAATTCGTAATTTGCCTTTATATACAATTATAATAGCGTGACATACAAAGGCAAGTTATTCGGATGAAATTTAAGGAAATAAATGATATAAATATCAATAAACACTTGTGAACAAAATACGAGTTGCCTAAGTTTGTGAAACCAAAATATTAGACATGCAATCTACCTCATTACGTTTTAAACAGCTGCTATTTGATTTACGTTTTGTACTGTTGTCGTTACTTCTCGTAGAGATTGTCTGCGGATTCGTTAGTCTGAAATACGATCAAACAGAACAATTCCGAACCGTAAATGCCGTTCATCACGAATGGGCAGATTGGTTTTTCAGGGTGTTTACGAATATTGGAGATGGGGTATTTGTGGTGGCAGTAGGGGTGCTGCTGGTTTTTACACGATATAAGTATGCTATCCTGACTATTATCTCTTTTTTACTTTCGGGACTGGTTGCGCAGATTATTAAAAAATCGGTAAAGATGCCCCGTCCGGGATCGGTATTCAAAGATGATCCGACATGGTATACCTTGCCAGACTATCATATTCACGGAAATTACAGTTTTCCGTCGGGGCATACGACCAGCGTTTTTGCACTAATGATGGTATTGTATTATGTTTTCCCCTCCCAGCGCAGCAATCCATTATTCTTTATTTTAGCCTGTCTGGCCGGATATTCGCGTGTTTATTTGTCGCAACATTGGACCGGAGATGTCTATGTCGGAGCGATCGTAGGCTCGGTTGTTACGTTATTACTCATTTATTTATTTCAGCAGATGAAGTGGTATCACAGCAAGTGGGCCAATAGCAAATTCAGGGTGTAAATTTTAGATTAAATTTAAGTTAATTACCTTTGCCTACATTTTGATAATAGGCAACGTGAAACAACAATACAAATCGGTATACTTTTTACTTTTATATTTCGTTTTCTGGCTCTTCATAGCTTGGATAGACAGGTTGTTGTTTTTATTGTTTGCTGCTCCGGTAAATACAGGATTCACCTTTCAGGAGATTGCGCGTATATATATGGCAGGATTTAAATTGGATTTATCGATGACAGCCTATATTTGTGCGCTGCCTTTTATCGGTTATTTCCTTTGGTCAATAGTTCCAAACTGGTCTTTTTCAACGAAATGGATACGGATGTATACCTATTCCATCTTGGCTATTCTCGGTTTTTTATCGTGTATCAGCGTCAATCTCTATACCGAGTGGACAGATAAGGTTTCCCAGCGTGCCATCGAGACATTTTTTGAAACACCACAAGAAGCCCTTTTATCTGCTGTATCTACTAATTTGTGGATTCCCCTTCTCGTCTTTGTCGTCATTGCAATAGGCGGAAGCATGGTTTTCAATCTGTTGTTCAGGAGTGCCTTTGTAAAATTTAAGACACATTTTACGCTTCATATTTTGAGTTTCTTTGTCGGTTTGATCGTTCTATTCACGTGTATTCGTGGGGGCTATGGTACGTCTCCATTGAATGAAAGTATGGCCTATTATTCATCTAATCAGTTTTATAATCATGCGGCTGTAAATACACATTGGTCTTTTATTAATGATGTGGTAAACAGCGCTAGCGGAGGCAACCCATACCATTACTTCAACGATAGTCATGATATGGATCGTATTCTCGCTCCGGTATTTCCGGAAAAGGGAGACTCATCCATTTCCATCTTAAATACAGAACGGCCCAATATCGTATTGATTTTATTGGAGAGCTTTACAGCGGATCTGATCGAAAACTTAGGTGGAGAAAAAGAGGTGACCCCGAATTTAGATCGAATTTCGAAACAAGGACTATCCTTTACGCAATTCTATGCTGCGGCTGATCGTTCAGATAAGGGGATTATCGGCGTTTTTTCGGCCTTTCCGGCACAGGGCAAGGAAAGCATAATTAAATCGATCAAAAAGCACGAGAAGCTTGCTGGGATAGGGGAGGAGATCCATCGTGCGGGCTACCAGACTTCGTTTTACTACGGAGGACAAAGCGAATTCTATAATTTCAAATCCTATATGATGTCGCATGGGGTGAATCGTGTCGTCGATATGGCTGATTTTCCGTCCTCATATAACGAATCATCATGGGGTGTATATGATCATAATGTGCTTGAAAAGATGCTTGCGGATCTGAATCGTGAAAAAACACCCTTCTTTTCGACCGTTTTCACGATTTCGAATCATGAGCCTTTTGATCTGAAAACAACCTACAAATTTGGTAATAATACCACGGCTAACAAGTTTAAGAGTACGGCATTTTACACCGATTCGGTTTTAAATGAATTTTTAGAAAAAGCAAAAAAGGAAAGCTGGTATAAGAACACGCTTTTCATAGTTACTGCAGATCATGGGCACCGATTGCCATATAACCGTGAAATCACCGATCCTAAGCGCTTCCATATTCCTTTAATTTTCTTTGGTGATGTATTAAAAGAGGAATTTAGAGGACAGAAAATAAATAAAATAATGGGTCAGGTCGATTTGGCTTCTTCTATCTTGAATCAATTGAATATATCTTCGGATCGGTATAGCTGGAGCAGGGATGTTTTCGATACGCAGTTTACATCCTATGCATTTTTTAATACCAAGCATTCCTTTGGGGTAATTTCCGAAAACGGTACATTGGTATTTGACCCTCAGTCACAGCAAGTGATCTCTTCTTCGGGAGACGAAAAAAGCCTTCTGAATATAGTGAAGGCTTATAATCAAAATGTGTATGCCGAGTATCTCAGCTATTAGGATTTTACGCCCGTCTGGATTTCTCTTTTATTTAGTGGATTAACAAAAATGGTGAATATCGTAAATGCGAATATAAATTCCCATAGTTCCCATTTACGCGAATGATCAAGAAGCATGACCAATACGGTGGCAACTAAAAAGAGGATGCTTTGAAAATTTGTAGCAACAGGAATACCAAACTGGTTAACAAGTCTCCTGATGTTATCGTTCCTCCTGTAAAGTATTGGAAGTATGATAAAATAAATACCGAAGATTACCGAAAAAGCATAAGAAAATATAATTTTGTTGATCTTTGTTCCGCCTACAACCATATTATGGAGATTTGTTTCTCCCTGCGCATTGTTTTGTTTGAAAAAGTCGGAAGACTCGACACCAAAAATACGTTGGCCCCAGGAAATCTCTTCACCTGCTCCAAAGATCAAACCTACAATCATAATAGCTAATCCTATTTTCCAGTTCAGTTTATGATTCGATTGGAATTTAGCAAAAATGAGAATGAGGAAAACCGCCGTTAAAAACAGAAATAAAGACGTTAAATTTTCGAAAACCCCATCTTCTTCTACCAGTTCGGAAAATACCGGCAAATCGGTAAAGTAATAATAATATGAAATTAAAATACTTCCCAACGTGATGATGGCGGGGAACAGAATTTGATTTGGTTTCGCTTGCATAGACACAAATGTAATTATTTCTTTCTATTAAAAAGATGTCCTATCGTATAGCGCAGAATAAATTGCTGTTGACTATCCACTACACCTTCAGAAAAATGAAATCCGGCTATAAATCGTCCTTCCAGATTTCTATAGCGTAGCGGAATCCATCCAATGTCCAACCGGTCATACTGTTTGGATGTATAGAAGACGTCTCCATAAGGGATAGCTAATGATTCGCCGGTATAGAAGGTGTTCCGGATGAAGAATTTATAATGTTCCAGGTAGATTTCACTTAAAAATCCTTTTGGCAACTGCCAGTCGTAGACATTACGAAGGCGGTCATAATTGATAATTCCGCCGATATTAATGTTGATGGAGTCCAACCAACCTCTGTCGCTTAAATCGGCTCCGATATGTAACGAGGTTGCTCCATTATCCCGTATGTGATCATCGGGATCTGGCGTATCGACCATCGGTCCGGCATTATGCCATAAGGTAGCAAAATGCTTGATGTAAAATGTCTTGTTCAGATTGACATTTCCCGATATGCCTACCATGAACTGCTCGCGATCCGCTCTCGTTTGACGACTGTTCCAGTCTATCCAAATCTGTTGATGAAAGTGCTCATTTTTATATTTAACCAACATCCCTTCGATATTGGGCTGGTAATAGCCGATGGTATCACTCAAAATAGCTTTGGGGTATTCGTCGAGGTATTCATGCCGGGGAAACATCCCGATCTTGAAATCGAATCCATTATTGTCGTAATTGTAATAGGCGACCGGACGAACGGGATTTTTAATGTTTTTGGTTCCGAATTCATGCAAATAGCTGACTCCTATGCGGATACGGTGGATACTGTCTACGAGCAAACCTAGCTCTGGTGTGACTCTGGTTCCAAAAATAGTTTGAGGATATCGATCTGAGTTTGAATATTCGCGATTGTCTGCAAAACCATGAAAATCAATTTGTCCTTCTGTTTGCTGTGCATGAACGGCCTGATAGGAACACAAACATATTCCTAATGCTAAAATTTTAATTTTCAGTAACATATATCGGATATTTTTTACTATTTCGCGGGCCAATAAAAGGATCGGTTCGCAGGGAAAACATAATTAATCTTTCGCCCAATTCAGAAGGGGCAGTGATGCTTACATCGACATGTTTCGTTTGCTTCGGTGCAATTTTTAAAACGTGATAGTCTTCATCAAACTCGAAAAACTCTCCAGATTCATAGACGTACTTCGTGTATCCGTATTCGAAAAACAAAGGCCATTTACTTTTCGTATTATCGAAGGTGATTTCCTCGTCGTACGGGTTCGTGATGGAAAGCCTGATATGGTATTTCTTGCCCTGCTGTATGGTGTCCGGAAGATTATCGCATGAAATTTCTACTTTTTGATATAAACGAACCGTATCGATAGCGGTGCCATACCAGGCACCACGTAACTCGGATGTTATGGTATCTTGTTCAATGGTTTCAAAGGAATAGGGTCTGACAAAATAGACGTTTTTGTTGCGCAGGCTATCTTCTATCGGCCAATAATCGTACTGGGTTTTACGATAAGTACGCGGGTTATAGGATAGAGCCGTGGTGGTATTTGTATAAAAATTATAGGATGAGGCATCCTGAAACCCATTGTCAAAAATAAGGTATCTGCCTTTGGCTTTTTCTTTTAGTTGGCTTGCCAGATCGGCATGTCCCCAGTACGCATTTACCGACTGGATCTTTTGCAGGGCTGGAACAGGAATGATAAGGGCTAATCGAATAACCATAATCAGCGCAATGGTACTATATAGTAATGTATAAAACCATTTGGGCACCTGGTATCTGGCGAGTGCAATATACCCCAATATAAATAGGGGGATATAAGCCAATAAAACCCATTGCGCCTGTACTCGGCTTTTGAAAGAGGAAAGAAAAAAGAAAATTAAAAATCCCCAAAAAACAAATTTTAATATACGTAGAAAGGTATCTTCATTTTTTAACTTGAAAAACCGATAATACAAATACCAACCGGATAGCGGTCCCACTACGAGAATAAGACTTAGCAGATAATCCAATGTGAACGATATCTTATATTCCCGTGCATTTCGTTCAAACACGTGGAATTGGATCGACGGATAATCATTCTTGATTTGCCATAAAATATGTGGCAGATATAGCGCCAGAGATAATAGTACAATGGACCAAAAGGAAGGTCTCTTTAGTAATTTCCAATCTGCAAGAATCGTGAAGAACAAAAGTAGAATTCCGTGATATTTGCTGTACAGCATACCCGTAATGACGAGTGAGAGACACAGGACAGTCTGGATGTTGAATCGTTTTTCGTGGAGATATCCTTTTAAGAAATAGAAATAGAGGATGGCGAAGAAGAGGAGCGGACTGTCTGGGGAATTAATAAAGCCATATACATGGAATATGACAAAGCTGCAATAGAGGCAGGCGAAAAGCCAAACATTGTTGGCATAGGGCTTTACAATTTGCCAGAGAAAATAAATAGCGCATACATTGCTAATGATACTGATCAGTCGTACCCCCAGCGCTGAGTGCGTGAAAAATGTCCCGACCTTTATAAAAACGGCTACCATAGGAGGATGATCATAATACCCCCAATCCAGAAACTTATTGTATATCCAATAGTAGGCTTCATCTACATGGAGCTCCATAAATGTTCCCTGAATCAAGTTTATGCAAGCCCAAAACAGCAGAAAATATTGGATTTTGAAATTCTTGATGAGTGATGCCATTACGATACAGTCGTAAAAGTATAAAGATAATTAAAAGAGAAATTCCAAATGGATACGATACCAATAGCAACTAACTTGGATACGTAGAAATTCCATTTCAATTTTTCATGAAAAAAGTACAATATCGCATTATTGATGGCTAGTCCGACTACGGCAATGAAGAAGAACTTAGAAAATTCAACAAATTTCGCCTGTGCATTTTCTGTATAGAAGGTCCAATATCTATTTAACAGGTAGTTGCTGACGGTCGCCGTAATAAAACCAAGGGAATTCGCCACATACTTGTGGATTTTTGCCCTCTCCTTGCATAACCATGTAATGGAAAAATCAACAATTACACCTGATGCTCCGACGATGGAGAACATCAGAAATTTGATGATGAGCTGTTGATCTATTTGCATAAAGATAAAAAAGGCTACCTAATCGTAGGTAGCCTCAAAGATATGTAAATTCTTAATTATACTTCCAATAATAATCTTGCTGGATCTTCTAATAGCTGTTTTACGCGTACCAGGAAGCTTACCGACTCGCGGCCATCAATGATGCGGTGGTCGTAAGACAATGCAATGTACATCATCGGACGAATCACTACCTGACCATTTTCAGCGATAGGGCGTTGGATAATGTTGTGCATACCCAAGATTGCCGATTGAGGCGCGTTGATAATAGGCGTAGACAGCATAGATCCAAATACACCTCCATTCGTGATGGTAAATGTTCCGCCTGTCATTTCCTCGATAGTTAACTTGTTATCACGAGCTTTGGTCGCCAAATTGATGATTTCTTTTTCGATACCATACAGTGACAATGAATCGGCATTACGGATTACCGGAACGACTAACCCTTTAGGAGCTGAAACTGCAATTGAAATATCCGCAAAATCAGAATATACCAATTCATTTTCTTCGATACGTGCATTTACCGCAGGCCATTCTTTTAAGGCTGTAGTCACCGCTTTTGTAAAGAATGACATAAAACCAAGACCTACACCGTGTTTTTCCTTGAAAATATCTTTATACTTCGATCTTAGATCCATGATCGGCTGCATGTTTACTTCGTTAAACGTAGTTAACATAGCCGTTTCATTTTTAACAGATACCAAGCGTTTTGCAATAGTCTTACGTAATGAAGTCATTTTTTCACGACGTTCGTTACGTGTACCAGCTACTACAGGAGCTGCTATTGCCGCACTCGCAGCAGGTTTAGATGCTGTTTTTGGAGCTGCAGGAGCAGACTGTGCTTTTTCAGCATCTTCTTTTGTAATACGGCCATCTTTGCCTGTTCCTTTGACGGTAGACGCGTCGATGCCTTTTTCCCTTAATATTTTAGCTGCAGCAGGAGAAGCTGTTCCGGCAGCATAAGAGTCCGGGTTTTCAGAAGCTTCCTGTGCCGGAGCACTTGATTCTTGTTTTGCCGGAGCTTCGGCAGCAGGTTTTTCACCACCGGCAGCTGGAGCTTCACCATCCTCAATCGTACATACCACTGCACCAATTTCTAAAGTATCACCTTCTTGAGCAATGATTTTTAATATACCGGCTTTTTCAGCAGGTAATTCAAATGTAGCTTTGTCTGATTCCAATTCAGCGATATTTTCGTCCATCTCGACGTAGTCGCCATCTTGCTTTAGCCATTGTGATAATGTCACTTCGGTGATCGATTCACCAACCGTAGGTACTTTGATTTCTAAGCTCATATATCTATTTCTGTAAAACCAACTTCTATATATATTTTAAACTTAGATAAATTTGCTTTTATATGCAATTATAATTGTTTTGAATATAAATGCAAATCTATCCGTTTATCTTCGGTGACCCTGATGGTCCTGTTCTACTCTGTTTTAAGAACGTATTTACCTAAGAAATATACGATGTTAGGGTTTAATTATATTGTTTATTCGAATGATTTATTAATTATTGCATCTTGTTGCATCACGTGTTTTTTCATATATCCCGTTGCCGTGCTACCACTTTCGGTACGTGCAATGACATCCGTAAACTCGATGTTTGTTTTTCGTAATTTACGACAGTAGTAAGGCCAGGCTCCCATATTCTCGTTTTCTTCCTGTACCCAGATAAATTCTTTTGCCTTGCTATATTTTTTGCGAATGGCTTCCAATTCTTTGACAGGTGTCGGGAATAATTGTTCAATACGAATAACAGCTACATCTGTACGCTTTTCATTCTGTTGTTTTTCAAGTAAATCGTAATAGATTTTTCCAGAACAGAATAATACGCGTTTTACAGAAGCTGCTTCTACATTGCTGTCATCAATTACTTCCTGGAAGGTCATTTTTGTGAAATCAGCAAGAGACGAAACAACTTTTGGATGGCGTAATAAGCTTTTTGGTGTGAATACAATCAATGGTTTACGAAAATCGCGTACCAATTGGCGTCTTAATAAATGAAAATAGTTAGCCGGAGTAGTGCAATTGGCCAACACCATGTTGTCATTAGCACATAATTCCAAGAAACGCTCGATACGTGCTGAGGAGTGTTCCGGTCCTTGCCCTTCCATACCATGTGGAAGCATCATTACCAAACCGTTTGAACGCTTCCATTTCGTCTCAGCACTACTTAAGTATTGATCGATGATGATCTGAGCACCATTGTAAAAATCTCCAAACTGTGCTTCCCAGATGGTTAAAGATTGTGGGTTAGCCGATGCGTATCCGTATTCAAATCCGAGTACCGCGTATTCTGATAGTAAAGAGTTGTAAATGTTGAATTTGTCTCCACCGTTTACTTGAGCCAATGGTACATATTTCTCTTCTGAATCTTCAAGCGTCAATACAGCATGACGATGTGAAAACGTCCCACGTTGTACATCCTGTCCGGAGATACGCACACGTTTACCTTCATTCAATAAAGTTGCATAAGCCATCAATTCGCCCATTGCCCAGTCGTATGAATCTTTTTCGATCATAGCAGCGCGATCTTCAAACAATTTGGAGATCTTACGGAAGAACTTTTTGTCTTTAGGAAGAGCGGTAATTTGTTTTGCTAAATCCAGGAACGTTTCAGATGAAACCGCGGTATCGGTCGTCTTCCAAATATCAGCTTTCTTAGCAGGATATAGTCCTTTCCAGGCACCCCCAAACATCGGCACTTCTTCTTCAAGATTAGTGACTTTCTTAGCCGCATCCAGTTGTATTTGAAGATAATCTTTGAATTCTTTTTCTACTTCTTTTGCATAAGCAACGTCAATTGTACCTTCATCGATTAATTTTTTAGCATATACTTCCTTCGGATTGGCATGTTTCTCGATAGCTTTGTACAACAGGGGTTGTGTAAACTTGGGTTCATCCGCTTCATTGTGGCCATAACGACGGTAACACAATAAATCGATGAAAACGTCAGTTTTGTACTTTTGGCGGTACTCTACCGCGAGATTAATCGCGTACACAACCGCTTCTGCATCATCGCCGTTTACATGGAACACTGGTGAAGAAGTGATTTTTGCAACATCTGTACAGTACGTACCTGAACGAGCATCTTTATAGTTCGTCGTGAAACCTACTTGATTGTTGATGACAATATGGATAGTACCTCCTGCGCGGTAACCTTCCAATTTCGACATTTGAGTCACTTCGTATACCACGCCTTGACCAGCAATAGCAGCGTCACCATGAATTAAGATTGGAGCGATCTTGGAAGAATCTCCGTCATATTTCGTGTCGATTTTAGAACGAACCATACCTTCGACGATAGGGTCTACAGTTTCTAAATGGGATGGGTTTGGAGCAAGACTTAAGTGGATCGCTTTGCCCGAATCTGTTTTGATATCTGACGAATATCCCAGATGATACTTAACATCACCACCGAATTGTAATTCAGGATCTTCTTCCGCATACATTTTACCTTCAAATTCAGAGAATATCGTTTTGTAAGGTTTGCCCATGATATTGGCCAATACATTCAGACGACCACGATGCGCCATACCGATCATGAACTCTTGAATCCCTAGATTTGCACCTTGTTCAATAACGGAATCAAGTGCTGCGATTAAGCTTTCAGCTCCTTCTAAAGAGAATCTTTTCTGCCCTAAAAATTTAGTACCCAGAAAACTTTCAAATACAACTGCTCTGTTTATTTTTTGTAGGATTCTGCTTTTTTGCTCCTTTGTATAATTGGGTTGATTGCGGTCGGCCTCCATTCTATCCTGCAACCATTTGATTTTTTCAGGGTTACGGATATACTTAAATTCAGCCCCGATTGAGCGGCAATAAGTATCTTCGATTAATTGACGGATATCACGTAGTTTTGCCGGGCCCAAGCCGATTTCAACCCCTGCATTAAAGACGGTATCCATATCAGCTTCAGAAAGGCCGAAAGTTTCCAATTCCTTTCCGGGGTAGTATTTGCGTCGTTCACGAACGGGATTGGTATCTGTGAATAAATGACCACGATCTCTGTATCCGTGAATCATATTCAATACATCGATTTCTTTTAAAGCATGTTCCGGCACATTTTCTACATCCACGGAACTGCTCCCGGCTTTTTGACCAAAATCAAAACCTTCAAAGAACTTTTGCCAACCAAAGTCTACCGAATTTGGATCAGCTTTGTACGTTTGATATAACCCGTCAATGTAACTTGAGTCAGCGTTACTCAAATATGTCAATTTATCCATTTATTTGTTGTAATCTATAGAATTTGCCAAAGTTATAAATAATAAAGCAGTTTTGGCTAGTGAAATTTAATATTTTGTATGCCCGAAATGTCATTATAAATCAATATTTCCGGCTTATTTCAGGTTCTCAAAATCTCATTTTATTTTTACCTTAAACTTTTACTTTTTCGGTACAAAACTAAAATAAATTGGCTTTTTCCTTTTCCCATTCTTTACTTGACTTGTTGTCTTTTTCACTGGTGCCTTCGCCGGCAATATGTGCCCAGAATCCGTAGTTCGTTGCGGGAGCATAATCGATCAGTTTTTCTTCAAACCAGACCGCACCCTGTAGCCAAGGCTGTTGGTATTCATAGGTAAAAAACAAAGCAAGAGCTTCTCTTTGTATATAAGAGATGATGCCTGTATTATTCAATTCCTGCATGTACATGTTGATGGTTGGATTTTCGGTATTGCCTGTTCTCCAGTTTTCTATTTTTATAGTATCCGGATCTGCAGTGGATTGACTTAAAAAGTATTTGTTCGGATATTTTTTAAGCATAAACCGATAATAATCCCGCCACAATAGACGCTCTGTTATCTTAGCTACTTGTTTTTTATTAGACGTGGTGATACGCTCGTTAATATAATGATAAGTATATACAGGAGATAACGATCCAATAGCAAGAAATGGCGAAAGTCTTATATACAAATCTTCATTCCCCAACGGTTGACTGAAGATCATATTTAATTGATTGATTGCCGCTTTTTCTCCATAACTGTAATGCTCGGTCTCCCCATATTCAGAGAGTTCGGTTTTCTCTAAATGAGGAGGAATGGTAATCGAAGCAATTTCTGACAAAGGGCTTCTAACACTACTTTCGCGTTCTATTTTTTTCTTGAATATATTAAAACTGTTCGGAATGTCTTTTATAGGAAAAGGGAGATCCTCTTTGTGGTATAAGGTGTGTCCTATAAAATGTTTTAAATTACATTGTATTTTCCACAACGCTTCTTCAACTCTTTCCGAAATGGAAGTTTCAGTTCGCGCGATTTCACGATGATGGTATACCTCATTGACATCATATTTTTGTACAAGATGAGGAATAATTTCTTCAGGTAAACCTTCGAATGTCATTAAATCGCCTCCCAGGGATTGAAGTTTTTCTTTCAGGGAACGGACGGTATTTAAGATATATAATGATCTGAGTTTACCTGTGTTGGTATATCCGGACTTGTTTATTTGATAATATCGTGGATCAAAGATGTAAACAGGAATTACAAAATCCGCCTTCTCGATTGCGGCATGTAAAACTTCGTTATCGTGTGTGCGAAGATCGTTTCTAAACCATACTAAGATAACCCGTTTGCTCATGCCTGATTTACTATTTAAATTGCTTGAAATACAACAAATATAGATCATTTGAGCCATGTATTACATATAAAGAACCAATATTGACACTATATAAACATTTGAAAGCAATTTGGCTCGGTGAAAAACAAAAACACAATAAACAAGGTTATAATTTCAGCATATTGAAATAAAGGATTATGAATATCTTGGTTTGTGGGTTACATTCATATTTGGGAAAAGCCTGCGTGAGTTACATGCAAGATGAAACATATCGTATTCACGGTTCAGTACGAGATGAAGTTCTTTTTAAGAAGAACATGGAGCTACCCATAGCGGCAAGTATTAGCTCCGTGGATTTAATTAGAAAAGGAGTAGATTTTGACTCTTTCCAATTACATGATCTTATGTTGGCTTTTTATTTTACACAAATACCGGATCTGGATGATAAAATAGCGAAGAATTATGAATTATTATCTCTTCGTAACTTTATCCATCTTTCGCAGAAAAATTCCTGCAACAGAATTATTTATGTAGGAAGGTTGTATGATAGGAAGCACCTGAAAGAAGTGGAACAACTTTTTCGAGAGCTAAATGTCGTATTTACCATCTTATTGAAAGATATAGCTATTGGTATAGGAACAACCTTCGATCGCTTTATGAATGAAATGTTAAAACATCCTGTGGTTTTTTTATTTAAACCTCATTCGTCAATTAAGTTTAATCCTGTGTTACTAAAAGATGTATTTAGATGGATCAAGAATATTGATTGGGGTACGTCGTTCATCAACCAATATGTGGAGTTTGGAGGGCCTAAACTAGTTGATTTTTATGATGTCTTTAAAAAATATGCTGAGAAAAGAAAACCTGATATAAAATTCAAAATACTGCCTTTCACAAATAAACTGCTCCCTCAGCTATGTAATAAATATTTCTATGGGATCAAATGTGACTTATATAGCGATTATATCTTGGAATTAAGTAAATCTCCACCTGTCGACAATTCGTCTTGGGAAAAGCAGTTTGACTTTGAATATACGGCTATCGATGAAGGGATTTAACCCTTATTATCTCCGCATTTGTTATAGTTAAGCCAAATATTCTGCTATTTTTGTGATTCAACTACTGCACAAAAAATGGGATATTCAAGTTTGGCAGCCTGTGTGGCTGATTTAGAGAAAAATGGTCATTTAATACGTATCAAGGAAGAGGTGGATCCATATTTAGAGATGGCAGCTATTCATATGCGTGTTTTTGATGCAGAAGGTCCTGCTTTGTTTTTCGAAAATATCAAAGGATCCGAATTTCCTGCTGTTTCCAATTTGTTCGGTACATTGGATCGATCTAAATTTATGTTCCGTGATACATTAGATCACATCAAAAAATTAGTCGATGTGAAGATGGATCCTACAGCCGTGTTAAAAAATCCATTCAAATATATTGGATCTTCAGCGGTTGCATTAGGTGCATTACCATGGAAGAAGAAATCGAATGCTCCGATCTTGTACGGTAAAACCCAGATCAGTAAGTTACCCCAGATAGTCAATTGGCCAATGGATGGTGGTGCATTTGTGACTATGCCACAGGTGTACACAGAAGATATAAGTAGTCCTGGTATTATGAAGGCTAATCTAGGTATGTACCGTATTCAGATTTCCGGAAACGAATATATTAAGGATGAGGAGATTGGCTTGCATTATCAACTGCACAGGGGGATTGGAATCCATCAAATGAAAGCTAATGAACTGGGACGGCCTTTGAAAGTGAGTATTTTTGTTGGTGGGCCGCCTTCGCATCCCTTGTCTGCCGTCATGCCCCTCCCAGAAGGACTCTCCGAAATGATATTTGCAGGGGCACTAGGAAATAGACGTTTCCGCTATTTTTATGATGAAGAAGGGTTTTGTATTTCTGCGGATGCGGATTTTGTCATTACGGGAACTGTATATCCGAATGAAACTAAACCGGAAGGCCCATTTGGAGACCATATTGGTTACTATTCGTTGACGCATCCTTTTCCGTTGATGAAAGTGCACAACGTGTACCACAAAAAGGATCCTATTTGGTCTTTCACGGTGGTAGGGCGACCTCCTCAAGAAGATACCAGCTTTGGTAATCTGATCCATGAGATAACGGGAGCGGCCATTCCAAAAGAAATTAATGGACTGCAGGCGGTACATGCTGTAGATGCAGCGGGAGTGCATCCGCTGCTGTTTGCGATAGGTAGAGAGAGTTATACGCCGTATCATAAAGTGGATCGGCCGCAAGAAATTTTGACGATTGCAAGTCAGGCTTTAGGTAAGAATCAACTAAGTCTAGCTAAATACTTATTTATAGGAGCAATAGAAGATAATCCGGCATTGGATATTCATGATGTAGCGGGATTTTTTACCCATATATTAGAACGTATTGATTTGTCCCGTGATCTCCATTTTCATACGAATACGACAATAGACACGTTAGATTATTCCGGGGATGGATTGAATGCGGGCTCTAAGGTCGTTTTTGCAGCAGCAGGTTCCAAAAAAAGGATGCTTGCTACCGAAATTCCGAACGATTTGGATATCCCTCGTCCCTTTAATCAAGTGAAGATGGCTTTACCTGGTATCCTTGTTGTCGATGGAGCTGATTTTAGTTCGTATGAACAGGAAGAAATAATCCTGGACAATTGGTGCAATGCCATGCGTGAAATAAATTTTAACGGTATTCAACTGATTGTATTGGCCGACGATGCCGCGTATACAGCCGAGAATATCAACAATTTTGTTTGGGTTACTTTTACACGTTCAAATCCGGCTTACGATATATATGGCGTAAATAGTTTTACAAAATATAAGCATTGGGGTTGTCGTGGCCCTGTAATTATAGATGCGCGTCGTAAACCTCATCACGCACCTGACTTGATAAAAGACGAGGTAGTTGAACGAAGAGTGGATCGACTAGGCACGAAAGGGGGCTCTTTATACGGGATTATTTAATACGGCTAAAAATGTACATTTATTGGAATTATTATAAAACAATACTTATTGTTAATGTTAGCCTTTCTGTAGCTTTTGGATTTGGCGACTTCAGTATGTTGCCATATATATTCGCAACTATAGGCTTTGTTTTATCCTGTTTTTTCGTCTGGTTCTTTGAAAATAATACGATGTACTTGTACTATAATTTAGGTTTCTCGAGAACAAAGCTGTTATTGGGATCGCTGTTGTTTAATAGCCTTATTACGTTATTTTTGTTAGCGATTATATGGATATAGATCAGAGGGAGCTATATGTAGATTCGATTGAATTTAGTTATTCGAATAATCGACAATTATTGAGTGGCGTATACTTACATATAAAAATTGGAGAAATTGTCGGATTGCTCGGACGTAATGGGAGTGGAAAGTCTACGTTAATGAAGATCATTTTTGGAACGCTAAAGCCCAAGTTTGCTTATATTCGACTCCATGGTAAACGTATACATAAAAAAGCCTTTCTGACTAATGAAGTCTGTTATCTACCGCAACAAAATTTTCTGCCTACAGCAAAAACTGTTGATAAGGTTGTCCATTTTATGGTGCGTGAAAAGAATAGCAGGGCGAAGTTTCAAGAGGATGGGGTTTTAAAACCTATTTGGCAAACAAAAATTGCCGATCTTTCGGGGGGAGAATTACGTTATTTAGAGATCTTATTATTGCTAAATCAAAAGGCGACATTTTTTCTGTTGGATGAACCATTCTCTGGCGTATCCCCCGTATATAAAGAAAAAATACAAAATCTGATTGTAAATCAGTGTGCTGAAAAAGGCTTTTTGATTTCAGACCACGATTATACCAACGTATTGGCGATTAGTAATAAGATCTTGTTATTACAGAATGGAGGTTGCCGTATATTAAAAGACAAAAAGGAACTAGAATTATTTTATGTGCCTGAAGGTACTTTTGACACCTAATTTAAGGAGAACTCTAAATACTTTTATTAAGTTTGTAATACGGATTAAATACACACACTTCATGTCGACCCTACTTATAAAAAATGCCCAAATTGTAAATGAAGGAACTGTACAGGTTCAGGATATATATATCAAAAATGGGCGTATAGAAATTATTGGCAATCAAATTGATAAACTAGCGGATAGGGAGATAAATGCAGATGGATTACATCTTTTGCCTGGCTTGATAGATGATCAGGTGCATTTTCGCGAACCGGGGTTGACCTACAAAGCCAATATCTTTACCGAGAGCCGTGCTGCAGTAGCCGGAGGGACCACTTCCTTCATGGAAATGCCTAATACCGTACCCAATACATTGACACAGAAACTCCTTCAAGATAAATACGATATTGCGCAAGATTCCTCGTTAGCGAATTACTCGTTCTTTATGGGGGCGGGTAACGATAATTTGGACGAAGTTTTAAAAACGAATCCCCGCGATGTATGTGGAGTAAAGGTCTTTATGGGATCGTCTACCGGAAATATGTTGGTCGATAATGAAACCGCTCTGTCAAATATTTTTAGAAATTCCCCGACTTTGATTGCGACACATTGTGAAGATGAAGCGACTATAAAAGCGAATTTGGCCAGTTATAAAGAGCGATTTGGTGAGGCGATAACGATAGAAATGCACCCGAAAATTCGTTCAGCCGAGGCTTGTTACCTATCGTCGGCTAAGGCGGTAGAGCTTGCAAAGAAGAACAATACGCGATTACATATTTTACATATCTCAACGGGTCGGGAGACTTCTTTATTCGATAATTCTATACCACTTGCTGAAAAGAGAATTACGGCAGAGGCATGTGTACATCATTTGTGGTTTTCAGATAAAGATTATAGTACGAAAGGAAATTTTATTAAATGGAATCCGGCTGTTAAGACGGTAGAAGATAGAAATCAAATTTTGAAGGCGGTGTTAGACGATCATATTGACGTTATAGCTACGGATCATGCCCCACACACGCTGGAAGAAAAAGAACAATCTTATTTACAGGCTCCGTCTGGAGGGCCTTTAGTACAGCATGCTTTACTGGCTCTTTTGGATATGGTAAAGCAAGGTACGATGACGTTGGAACAGGTTGTTCAGAAAACGGCACATAATACAGCTATTTGTTTCCAAATCGAACAACGCGGATTTATCCGTGAAGGTTATTGGGCCGATTTAGTTTTAGTGGATTTGAATAAGCCATATACCGTGAAAAAGGAAAATATTTTATCGAAATGTGGATGGTCTCCGTTTGAAAATCATACGTTTTCATCAACTATTGAGCACACTATTGTATCTGGCAATCTGGCTTACTCCAAAGAGAAGATCATTGAAGTGGGTACAGGTCATCGTTTATTATTTAATCGCTGATAGATAAAAGAATATTAAGAATAACCCGTTGTGCATTATTACTTCAAAACTGTCATCCTGACGATAGGAAGCCTGCCTGACGGCAGTCAGGGATCTAAAAATCTGGTTATGGATGGTTATCTTCGATGAGCTCCCTGAGGTCGGTTCGACTTCGCTCAGCATGACATTAAAGCGTTTTACGATTTCATAATGCACAACGGGTTGAGAATAATTTTTGTTTGATAGACAAATTTTCTGACGCGGTGATTGAACAAATCATTAGAAAACAGGTTATATACATGTGAAATATTCATGTTTCAGAAACCGAATGTAGTGAGTTCATTGATGCAAATTAAAGCAGACAATTACCAATAAAGACAAACCACATGTGGATTCTATATAGTCAAAAAAAAGCAAATTATATACGTATGAAATTACTGCTCGTTTTGTTTGCAATTACGGTTTTCGCCTCCTGCGGAAACTCACTCTCATCAACCTCTGATTCAGACTTTTCAATAGCAATGACATTAGATACAGCACAGTTTAATACGCTACATAAAAAATATAAAGAAACTGCATTGTTTCATCGCCGTTTTAAACATAGCGATATCGATTCGCTGATAAAGATACATGCACAAAAAAATGTGCTCCTCATTGAACAAATCGGGAAATCCGTGCAAGGACGATCGATCTATGAATTGACTTATGGAGAGGGAGATATTAAAGTAATGCTATGGTCGCAGATGCATGGAGATGAACCGACAGCAACCATGGCATTGTTTGACCTGTTTAATTATTTAGAAGGAAAAGACGATGGTTCATCTGGAATAAGAGATCTACTTAAAAATAAATTGCGGATTCATTTTATTCCTATGCTCAATCCCGATGGCGCAGAAATTTATAATAGAAGAAATGCACAAAGTATTGACCTGAATCGGGATGCACGAGCCGGACAAACGGTAGAAGGGACCCTGCTTAAAGCCCGGGCAAAAGCAATAGTGCCACAGTATGGATTTAATCTCCACGATCAAAGTATCTATTATAATGTGCCCGATACTAAAAACCCGGTGACCATTTCGCTGTTGGCACCGGCTTACAATGAAGAACGGGAAATCAACGATGTACGTATAGGAGCGATGCAGTTGATTGTAGGAATGAATGAGATATTACAACAATATATTCCCGATGCAGTAGCAAAGTATGATGACACGTATACGCCTAGGGGATTTGGAGACAATTTCCAATCCTGGGGTGCAAGTACGGTACTTATAGAATCGGGTGGACTTAAAGGAGACCCGGAGAAACAGGAAATCCGACGTTTGAATTTTATCATCATCTTAAATGCGTTGATTCAAATCGCCGAAGGAAGCTATAAGAAGTACGAAGCAGCAGATTATGAAGATATTCCGTTCAATGCTTCTCTTTTACATGATGTGGTCATTCGGAATTTGTCCGTGGGGACGGATAGCATTGCATTGAAAACTGATATTGCTATACGACGAGGGGAAACAACGGTGGGAAGAGATTATTTCGTAAGAGGAAGAGTAGAAGATATCGGTGATTTGTCCGAATCTATTGGTTATGAGGAGGTAGATGCCGAGGGACTTCATTTTATTGCAGGAAAGGTGTCTGCCAATGTGGTTAATGATATTTCTTCGTTAACTATGGAGCAAGCTTATGCTTTGTTGAAACAAGGATTTATGGCTATTCCTGTTAAAGCAGTTGGAGCAACAAGAGAAAGTGGCCTTCATGGTTTACCTGTTCATTTATTTACACAGAAGCAATTTTTTACCACTTCTTCGATTGATTTGGGTGGGACTACCAATTTTTATTTAGGCGATTTATACGGTAATTTGAAATATGCTGTATTTAATGGTTATCTCATCGATTTGTCGAAGAACATTAACGATTTGATAATTAAAAATAGAGTTCATTAAAAAGGATTAATTTTTGATAATACCAATGCCTGCTCGGTCGGGTAATTTACAGATCCCATCTTCAACCGTCATACCGTTATAAATGTCGTTACCGATTAATAGTGCGCCATCAAGATCTGCCCAATCCACTAAGGGGCCCAGTTGTGCCGCAGCTGATATGGCACATGATGTTTCCGTCATACAGCCCAGCATGACTTTCATTTCCAACGATCGTGCTAATTCTGCCATCCGTTTTGCTTCACGCATACCCGTACACTTCATCAGTTTGATATTAATTCCCGTATACACACCTTGAAGTTTGGTTACATCTGATAAACGTTGACAGCCTTCGTCTGCAATAGTTGGAATCGGAGAGTGAGCCGTAAGCCAGGCATTATCGTCTATTTGTTCTTTTGGCATTGGTTGTTCCAGGAAAACTACATTTTGTTCAGCAAGCCAATACGCCATTTCTAAAGCCTCTTCTTTATGTTTCCAGCCTTGATTTACATCAGCACAGAGCGGAACGTTAGTAACCGAGCGAATCGTATTTATAATCATTTTGTCTGTTTCCAATCCTAATTTTATCTTCAGGATTTTGAATTGATCTGCTTCTGCAACTTTTTTACGAATCATTTCGGCCGTATCAATGCCTATTGTATAAGAAGTAGGAGGGATTAAGTCTGGATTTAATCCCCAGATTTTATAAAATGGTTGATTCATGATCTTGCCTAACAGATCATGCAATGCGATATCTATAGCTGCTTTTGCTGCGGTATTTTTTGTTGCGAGAGCATCCACATAGCTTAAAATTTCTTCGGTTTGAAAAGGTGAACTAAACGATGTCAAATCCACTTGTTTTAGGAAAGAGATCACACTCTCTTGTGACTCGCCCAGGTACGGAGGCATACTTGCTTCACCGTATCCAATTATTCCATCGTATTCTAATTCGGTTAATACAACAGGTGTGGTGGTACGACTGAAGGATGCAACGGTAAATACGTGTCGCATTGCCAAAGTGTACGGTTGGTATCTTAGGGTAAACTTCCCCATTTTTTTAGTTTCCCAATTCGATAAACTCATGGTATATTAATTTGTATAATATGAATGATCTTTCATGTTGAATCTTCTATTTATTAAAGAAGTTCACCATTTCTTATCGTGCAGGGGGTCAATAAATCCGGTATATCGTATTTCAAAGCAACCTCATTTAATGCGTTTAGATGTTTTTCGTGATGTAAATCGGTTCCTACAAAGTCATACATTCCCGATTTAATTAAGGTTAGTGCAGTCGATTTTACAGGTTCACCGTAGTATCTACTAACAGACAGCAGGTTTAATTGAAGCGCGCACCCCGCATCTTTAATCTGCTTATAGGTATTAAAATTCATGTGGTAATAATTATACCTTTCCGGATGAGCCAGTATGGGTTTTAATCCCAAATTTTGAATATCTTGAATAGTTTTAAAGAGCGCCTTAGATTCGTTTAAGTAGGACATCTCGATAAGCATGTAATTGTTAGGTAGCGGACATAGTTGATTAGAACCTATCCATTTTTCTATACCCGAATCAATCATGTATTCAGCACTAAACTTAATTTTCGTGTCGTTGTCGGCTTCTTTCAAAGCTTGGGTAAGTTTTCGATGTGCTTCAGCAATTGTCTCAGGTGTATTAGGGTGAATATCTTCCATTACATGAGGCGTACATACAAAATTTTTCAATCCCATTTTGTTGAGGTTTCGTAATAAATCGAGGGACTGTTCTATGCTTTTGCTGCCATCATCAATAGATGGGAGAATATGGTTGTGGATGTCTATTTCCATCCAACTTAAATCGGCTATCTTTTTGTTATTAAAACTGTTACCGCTAAAAAATCCGCTAAAAAAATTCATCTATAATAAAACGATAAAAGAGGTATTTGTGCTACAATTTAATAAGCCAAACATGATGCCAATATATGGTTATATCTTGCTGAAAAAGTGGTTTGTTGTTTAAGTGCTTTATTTATAGTTGATTAGATTTAGGATATGTCGCGTTTCAGCGACATATCCTAAACCGATATGTTTAAAACAGTTCGATTTGTCCGTCGTCATCTATCTGGACATCATCGGGATTCGTGATTTCCAGCGAAATTTCCCCATTTGAGTTAAGCTCTTTGGGTATATCTTCGTTTCCGGAGTTGAGGTTCAAAGATAAGTCGATCTCATCTGTTAATAGCTTAATATCTTTCACAGTATGAAAAGAAAGTCTATTTCCTTGAGCCTTCATTCCTTTAAGATCTATAATTTCATTTAATGGTTGTTCCAGCGTTTCAGATGTTTGGGATTTTCCTTTAAGAATATCCAATTTGACTACTGCTGATGTATTATTTGTTAAAAGAATAAGTTTTGATTTCGGGTCATCTATGATAAATGATATACGTTTTCCTAATGGAATGTCATCAAATTTGAAACGCTTTACATAATAGGTGCCCGATTTACCATCTTGATGAATTGCTGTATAAACATGATCTGCTAAATATTTTTCAATTCGAGTCATCTTTTCTTCAAAGTGATTGTTGAGGTCAAAATTTGACAATTCATACGAACCATCATTCATGACCATTAAGATTTTGTCGTCTCCGTCAAATTCACCTAAAAATGTTCCTCGCTCATCTACATTTAACCGTTTAAGAATCGGATCATACCAAATCTTGCGGCCTGAGAGCGTGGAAACACCGGCACTTTTAAAATTTATTTTCTTAACGGGATATTTAGATACGATATTACCTTGAGAGCTTCGACCTTTGATGGCTACTTCGGCAAAATCAAGGTCAAATGCAAGTTTTCTTAATTTCGTATGAGGTTTAAGCTGTACATTTACCATTTCGGCTTCTCCATTAGCGTTAGCTGTAAAATACAAGAGTTTAGAACCTTTGGCTCCTTTTGAAATATCGTATTCTTTATCACGTGTAACAGCGGTAACCGCAAAACGTTTGACATAACTTGTACCCGTAGACCCATCTTTATATATGGCATTGTAGATCGTGCGTTCATCACCTCGTTTAAATACAGCAACGTAAATAATATCTTTACCGACAAAAACCTTATCCTGTACCTTGGTAACCATGTATTTTCCGTCTTCACGGAATACGATGATCTCATCGATATCCGAACAATCGCTTACGAATTCATCTTTCTTTAAGTGGGTACCAATGAATCCTTCGGCGCGATTTACATATAGTTTAGCATTTGCCAACGCTACTTGTGCCGCCTCAACCTTATCAAATACTCGTAATTCTGTCTTACGCCCACGGCCTTTGCTATATTTTGATCTTAAATGCTCAAACCAGTCTATGGCATATTCAGTTAGGTGTCGTAGATTCTTCTTTATCTCTTTGATCTCTTCTTCCAGAGCTTTCATTTGTTCATCCGCTTTCTTAACATCAAAGCGCGTAATGCTACTCATCGGTTTATCGATCAGCTTTTTATAATCTTCTGGCGTGATTTCACGATAGAATTGATCAAAGAATGGTGTAAACAAATTGCTTAAAACCTGTACAACAGTATCGAAATCGCCTGAATTTTCGTAATCCGGATTTTTGTACATTCCTTCTTGAATAAAAATCTTCAACAGATTGCTAAAGAAAATTTTCTCAAGCAATTCTTTTAAGCGTATTTCTAATTCTTGCTTTAAAAGAGATTTTGTCTGTTTTGTATTTTCAATTAAGATGTCATTGACACTTAGAAAATGAGGTTTATTATCTTGTATGACACAGGTATTTGGAGATATGGAAGATTCGCAGGAAGTAAAAGCATATAGTGCATCTATGGTTACGTCGGGTGATATACCCGGCGCAAGGTGAATCATGATTTCTACAAATTCTGCGGTATTATCCTCTATTTTTTTGATTTTAATCTTCCCTTTATCGTTGGCCGAAACAATGCTTTCAATTAATGCGCCAGTCGTGGTACCAAAAGGAATTTCAGTAATAGCTAAGGTTTTTTTGTCGCGTTCTTCAATTTTTGCTCTGACACGAATTTTTCCGCCACGTTGCCCTTCGTTATAATTAGAAACATCAGCTAAACCACCTGTCGGGAAATCCGGGAAAATATTCGGTCGTTCTCCCTTTAAAACCTGGATAGAACCATCGATTAGTTCGATAAAATTGTGGGGCATGATTTTGGTCGCAAGGCCTACAGCTATACCTTCGGCCCCTTGTGTGAGTAACAAAGGAAATTTCACCGGCAAAGTTACGGGTTCTTTGTTTCGTCCGTCATAACTCAATTGCCATTCTGTGGTATCTGCATTGAACACAACCTCAGTAGCGAATTTGGAGAGCCTTCCTTCAATATAACGAGGTGCAGCGGCGGAGTCTCCGGTTACAGGATCTCCCCAGTTACCTTGACAATCAATCAATAGATCTTTTTGCCCCAACTGTACCATAGCATCACCAATGGAAGCATCGCCGTGGGGGTGATATTTCATGGTATTACCGATAACATTAGCCGCTTTGTTGAAGCGGCCATCATCCATTTCTTTTAATGAATGTAGAATCCGACGTTGTACGGGTTTGAATCCATCATTTATATGCGGTACAGCACGATCCAGAATTACATACGATGCATAGTCTAGGAACCAATTTTCATAGAGCCCAGATAATGGTATTGTATTTGAAGTTTGTTCGTTTTCGTGTGGTACTAACTCTTCTGAGTTGTTCTCGTCAGGATAATTCGTTTCGTCACTCATTTAAGCTGTTTACTAATTGTCTCCAATTAAAAATTGTTTGTTTCAATTGGGGTAAAATTAAGAAAATCTTTGTTAAGTTCGGATACAAATCATAATTCCATATAGATGTATTTTATTAATACCCGTTGTGCATTATGAAATCGTAAAACGCTTTAATGTCATGTTGAGCGAAGTCGAACCGACCTCAGGGAGCTCATCGAAGATAACCATCTATAACCCGATCTTTAGATCCCTGACTGCCGTCAGGCAGGCTTCCTATCGTCAGGATGACAGTTTTGAAGTAATAATGCACAACGGGTTATTCAAGAAAATAAAAGATCATCAGATGTTGCATCATTATTCTGACCCGGAAAAGGGATTTGGGGTGAGCTCTTACTTGTGGGATATAATTTTCGGTTCAGGATTCCCTAAGAAATCAAAAAAAGAATCGTAAAATAGCTCTCTTAAAATATTCAATCAAAATTTCGTCAAAAAAGGCAACTCTTTTTATCTGTTGAAATTGATCGTTATGTCTTTAGCACTGGATGAAAATGAGGTTTTGTTGTACAATATTACTATATTGTAGAAAGTACATTTTTTAGCATGAAATATTCAGTAGTCATACATCCGGGTATAGACTTTATAGATTACGTAAAGGATTTGAAAAAGAAATTGGAGCAAAAAATTGGATGGTATGCTAGTGTCAATTCTTTAGCACATATTAGTATATGTGAATTTGAATTTGAATCTGATGAAGTTGATATTGAAAAAATTAAGACAAAACTCATTCATTTGGCGGAATTTGAAAAGGCTCAATATGTTTATTTGAGTGGTTTTAATTATTACAAGCAACATACATTTTTCATAGAGCCTTCTTTATATTCCAAGGCCTATTTGAAAGATATATTTCGCCGGGTAATTAACCATCTCAGGCCGTACATCGTTGGATTAAGCGACAAGGGTAATGATCCGCATATTACGATAGCGCGTAAACTGGATGAAGATAAAATGATTGTATCGAAGAAGTTATTTACGCATATCGACAAAAGTTTTTTTTGTGATAGTTTCTCCTTGCGCAAATTTAATCCGGATAAAGGGCAGTACGAGATAATGCAGCGGTTTTCGTTCGGAAATAAAAATAGGAAGGAGGGGCAATTGTCCCTGTTTTAGGAGCAGATATATTATACTGTAAAACGCCGCTCAAATTGAATTGAACGGCGTTTTCTTTTATTTGTTATTTTTGCCTTTTAGATCGGATGAAACAGAATTGTCATCGTCATCAGCAGACTGTCCCTTGACTATGATGTCTTTTTTGTCTTCATCATAATCGACATACAAAACTGCATTGGTTTTTAATTCTCCTTTCAGAATTTCTTCTGCAATAGGATCTTCTAAATATTTCTGAATAGCACGTTTCAATGGGCGGGCTCCGAAATTTGTGTCGTACCCTTTTTCTGCAATATGTTCTTTTGCTTTGGGTGTCAATTCGATGGTATGACCCAATGCTTCGATTCTACCAAATAAAGATTTCAGTTCGATATCGATAATTTTGAATATATTCTCTTTTGTTAATGAATTGAAAACAATTACATCATCAATACGATTTAAAAATTCTGGAGCGAAGGCACGTTTCAATGCGGTTTCAATCACACCTCGTGAATGTGCATCCGCTTGATTTTCTTTTGCTGCAGTGGTGAAGCCGACACCTTGACCAAATTCTTTTAATTGGCGTACACCAATATTAGAAGTCATAATGATGATCGTATTACGGAAATCTACTTTACGACCCAAGCTATCGGTCAATTGACCTTCATCTAGCACTTGAAGTAATAAATTGAATACATCGGGGTGAGCTTTTTCGATTTCATCTAATAATACAACGGAATACGGTTTACGGCGTACCTTCTCGGTCAACTGTCCGCCTTCTTCATATCCCACATATCCCGGAGGCGCTCCAACCAAACGAGAAACGGCAAATTTTTCCATATACTCACTCATGTCGACCTGAATCAATGAATCTTCGGAATCAAACATGAATCGCGCAAGTTCTTTTGCTAATTCCGTTTTACCAACACCGGTGGGGCCTAAAAAGATAAACGAACCAATCGGTTTTTTAGGATCTTTTAACCCTGCACGTGTGCGCTGAATCGCTTTTACTAACTTTTGAACAGCATCATCCTGACCGATAATTCTATCTTTCATCGAATCGCCCATGTTCAATAGCTTTTGGCTATCGGATTGGCTTACCCGCTGTACCGGAATACCGGTCATCATGGATACGACTTCGGCTACATTATCTTCCGTTACCTCATAACGTTTGGTTTTTGTTTCCGCTTCCCAAGCCGTTTTTTCACGTTCTAGCTCTTCGAGAAGTTTTTTCTCTGTATCACGAAGTTTAGCTGCTTCTTCATATTTTTGAGAACGAACTACTTTGTTTTTCTCTACTTTTACCTCCTCGATTTTTTCTTCAATATCCAAAATCGATTGTGGTACGTGAATATTTGTCAAATGCACCCGTGAACCGGCCTCATCCAATGCATCAATAGCTTTGTCCGGTAAAAAACGATCCGTGATATAGCGTGTTGTTAATGTCACACAAGCGTTGATTGCTTCGGGTGTATAATTAACATTGTGATGTTCTTCGTATTTGTCTTTGATACGGTTTAAGATTTCAATCGTTTCGTCATGACTAGCCGGTTCGATCATTACCTTTTGGAAACGACGATCTAAAGCACCATCTTTTTCAATAAACTGACGATATTCATCCAATGTTGTTGCGCCGATACATTGAATTTCGCCTCTTGCTAAAGCTGGTTTGAACATATTGGATGCGTCTAAAGAGCCTGATGCACCACCAGCACCTACGATAGTATGAATCTCATCAATGAAAAGGATCACATCCGGAGATTTTTCCAATTCATTCATAACGGCTTTCATGCGTTCTTCAAATTGCCCTCTATATTTAGTGCCTGCTACCAAAGAAGCAAGATCTAACGTAACCACGCGTTTGTTGAACAGTACACGTGAAACTTTACGTTGTACAATACGCAAAGCGAGACCTTCAGCAATAGCCGATTTACCAACTCCTGGCTCACCGATCAGAATAGGATTATTCTTTTTACGGCGGGAAAGAATCTGAGAGACACGTTCGATCTCTTTTTCACGGCCAACAATGGGATCTAACTTGCCATCTTCTGCTGCTCGGGTCAAATCGCGGCCAAAATTGTCTAAAACCGGAGTTTTAGATTTAATGTCCGATACTTTCTTAGGTGCAGAGAAGTTTTCTTCTTCGGCATAGTCATCATCATTCGCAGGAGAACCCGGAGCCTCATCGGTTACCGTCGTTTTATTTTGCTCCACTTCGTTTTTGAACAAGTCGTATGATACATTATATTGTTGCAATATCTGAGACGCAATGTTGTCTTCATCGCGTAGAATAGCCAATAATAAATGCTCGGTTCCGATAATGTCACTTTTGAAAATTTTAGCTTCCAAATATGTTATTTTGAGAACTTTTTCTGCTTGCTTTGTCAATGGCATATTTCCGATCGGTGCTCTTGAAATAGAAGAGCCTTTTACGGCATCTTCTATCGATTGGCGTATTGCTCCGGTGTCTATAGTAAGATTTCTAAGTATTTTAATCGCTACACCATCACCTTCTCGGATCAGCCCTAGCAAAAGATGCTCCGTGCCAATATAGTCGTGGCGAAGGCGTAAAGCTTCTTCGCGGCTATATGAGATCACATCTTTTACTCTTGGTGAGAATTTTGCTTCCATGGATAATTACCTTTCTGTATTAAAATAAGTTAAGGATGTTATAAATGTAGGAAATAATTATAAAATCCGGCCTTATTATTTTCTATAATTTATCAACAATCACGCCATAGCTGATAATAGTCAAATTGTCAGCTGTAGACACGTAGAGTAAACGAATGAGGCAGAATTAATGCGACATCACGTTTTATTTAGCGGAGTAAATTTAATACCTTTGAGAGGTAAGTGATTTTTATTGAAAATATTGACTTAGATCTATGTCTGACGAAAAAATAATCTTTTCTATGGCTGGGGTAAATAAAATTTATCCCCCTCAAAAACAAGTTTTAAAAAACATATATTTATCGTTCTTCTATGGTGCCAAAATTGGTGTCATCGGTTTGAATGGTTCCGGTAAATCTTCGGTGTTGAAGATTATTGCCGGTCTTGATAAATCTTATCAGGGTGAAGTGGTGTTTTCTCCAGGGTATTCTGTGGGTTACCTGGCGCAGGAACCCGAATTAGATGCCGAAAAAACAGTACGGGAGATTGTAGAAGAAGGTGTTGCTGAAATAACGGCGACCTTAAAAGAGTACGAAGATATCAATGAAAAATTCGGTCTTCCTGAAGTTTACGAAAATCCAGATGAAATGGATAGATTATTGGCCCGCCAAGGTGAGCTTCAAGATAAAATTGATGCAACAAATGCTTGGGAGTTAGATAGTAAACTGGAGCGTGCCATGGATGCTTTGCGTTGTCCGGAGCCAGATGCGAAAATTGCCAATCTGTCAGGAGGAGAGCGTAGAAGGGTGGCATTGTGTCGTTTGTTGCTTCAGGAACCGGATGTGTTGCTGTTGGATGAACCGACCAATCACCTGGATGCCGAATCGATCGATTGGTTAGAACAGCATTTGAAACAATATAAAGGAACTGTAATTGCAGTAACGCACGATAGGTACTTCTTGGATAACGTTGCAGGTTGGATTCTTGAATTGGATCGAGGAGAAGGAATCCCCTGGAAAGGAAATTATTCCTCTTGGCTGGATCAAAAATCAAAGCGGTTAGCACAAGAGGAAAAGCAAGAAACAAAACGTCAGAAAACACTCGAACGGGAATTGGAGTGGGTGAAAATGGCCCCTAAAGCGCGACATGCCAAATCTAAAGCCCGTCTTCATAATTACGAAAAATTAGCTTCGGAGGAGACAAAAGAACGCGAAGAGAAACTAGAACTTTTCATTCCGCCGGGACCGCGATTGGGCAATGTGGTTATTGAAGCAAATAATATTTCCAAATCGTATGGAGATCGTATTTTATTCGAAAACTTGAGTTTCTCGTTACCTCCGGCCGGAATTGTAGGAATTATTGGCCCTAATGGTGCAGGTAAAACAACGCTTTTCCGATTGATAACAGGGCAGGAAGTGCCGGATACGGGTACGTTTAAAGTTGGAGAAACGGTTGTATTGGGATATGTGGATCAATTGCATAATGATCTCGACCCGGATAAGTCGGTTTGGGAGAATATAACAGAGGGCAACGACAATATTTTATTGGGTAACCGTCCGACCAATTCCAGAGCTTATGTTTCGAAGTTCAACTTCAATGGTGCAGATCAACAAAAGAAAGTCGGCGTGCTTTCGGGAGGGGAACGAAATCGTGTACATCTGGCAATTACATTGAAAAACGCTTCGAATGTTTTGCTGTTGGATGAGCCTACCAACGATATTGATGTGAATACGTTGCGTGCCCTGGAAGAAGGACTTGAAAATTTTGGAGGATGTGCGGTAATCATTTCGCATGATAGATGGTTTTTAGATCGTATTTGTACACATATTCTTGCTTTTGAAGGTGATTCACAAGTGTACTTCTTTGAAGGAAATTATACAGAATACGAAGAAAATCGTAAAAAGCGCTTAGGAGATACAGGACCGAAACGTATTAAATATAAGAAATTAGTAAAGTAACGTGTTAGAGACCGCAAGATTATTAGAGGCCATCATTGATACGGCTATCGATGGTATAATTACGATTGATAGTAGGGGAGTAGTAGAATCCATTAATCCGGCGGCACTCGAACTTTTTGGTTATGAAGCTTCCGAAGTAATTGGAAACAATGTCTCTATACTGATGCCTGAACCTGATAGAAGTAATCACGATGGCTATATTCACAATTATAAAACAACAGGCCGGAAGAAGATTATAGGTATTGGTCGTGAGGTTAGGGGAAAAAAGAAAGATGGGACGACATTCCCTTTCCGTTTGGCTGTGAGCGAAGTGTTCTATAAAGATAAAAGTATTTTTACGGGCTTTATTCATGACTTGACAAAAGAAAAACAGGCTGAGGATCGCTTATTGCAACATACCCTGGAATTGGAAGAGATTGTTCGTGAACGTACCAAAAATCTAATTAGTTTGGTTTCGGAATTGGAGCGGGCAAAGGCAGATGTGAGTACTTCTCTGGAAAAAGAAAAGGAACTCAACCAATTGAAGTCCAGATTTGTGTCGATGGCTTCTCATGAATTCCGGACACCATTAAGTTCTGTGCAGCTTTCAGCTTCATTGATCGAAAAATATATTGAACGACCTGACTTTCCGGCGGTAAAAAAACATACGGCTCGTATTAAAGGAGCCGTTCAGCTGTTAAATAATATACTGAACGATTTTTTATCTTTAGAAAAGCTCGAAGCCGGAGTTGTAGCGGTAAATAATAGAGTTATTAATCTGGTTCATCTGGGGGAAGAAATTACGGAAGAAATGCAAATGATATGCAAAACGAATCAACTTATCGTTTATCAACATACCGGATCGAAAGCTGAATTTTTGTTGGATCAACATCTTTTAAAAAACAGCATTATTAATCTGATTTCTAATGCTGTAAAATATTCAGGCGAGGATACTTTTATTGAGTTTTCGACAGAGATTAACGAAGATGTCTGTACGATCATTGTTAAGGATAATGGCATCGGTATTCCGCAAGAAGACCAAGTAAATTTGTTCGAACCGTTTTTTAGAGCACATAATACCGGTAATATTCCGGGGACGGGTTTGGGTCTGAATATCGTTAAAAGATATGTAAAACTGATGGGAGGCAATCTGGAATACCAATCTGCAATCAATCAGGGAGCTATGTTTAAAATGACCTTTCTACAAAATACATAATATATGGAAAAGAAAACTATTTTGATTATTGAAGACAACCTGGAAATTAGAGAAGGAACTGCCGAGATATTAGAATTGACAGGAGGGTATAATATTCTTACTGCAGAGGATGGCAAGATAGGGGTAGAAATGGCCACCAAACATTTGCCTGATTTGATTTTGTGCGATATCATGATGCCCGAGCTAGATGGTTATGGAGTGTTGTACATGCTTAATAAGTATGATTCGACTGCAAATATTCCCTTTATCTTTTTAACAGCCAAATCCGAACGTGCTGATATGCGTAAAGCAATGGAGATGGGAGCTGACGATTATTTAATAAAACCCTTTGACGATATTGAATTATTTAATGCCATCGAAAGCCGTTTTAGAAAAAGAGATAAACTATTATTGAATACGGAAGGTAAGATGAACCTGGAATTGAGTGACGAAGAACAAAATTATCTTCTCCAGGATTTGGTAAAAGATTCCCGTGTTAAAACCTTTCGAAAAAAACAGTCTATCTTTGAAGTAGGGGACAATCCGATATTTCTTTATTTTATTATAAAGGGGAAAGTTAGGTCATTTCTTTACTATCAGGATGGAAGGGAATTGTCTACAGGGATCCACATCGACGATCAGTTTTTCGGATATGAATCACTGTTGTTAAATGAAAAATATACAGACAATGCCGCTGCGTTGGAAGATTCGGAGTTAGCGTTGATTCCAAAAGAACGATTTTATGAGCTGTTGCTCAAAAAGCCGGCTATTGCAGGTAAGTTTATCAAACTATTATCCGGGAATATCAAGGAAAAAGAAGAACAGATGCTTGGTTTTGCTTATGACTCTGTTCGTAAGCGTGTAGCAAATGCATTAGTAAACGTCGCTGAAAAAAGTGTAAAGCGGGAAGATAAGGGTGAAATCGTGATTCGGATATCCAGAGATGATCTCGCAGCATTAGCGGGCACGGCCAATGAAACCATTAGTCGCATGTTAGCTGATTTTAAAGATGAGAAACTGATTACGAAGGAAGGAAATGCAATTCGGATTTATTCGGTCGAAAGGCTTCGAAATATCAAACAATAAAGATTATTACGTTCTTATAGCGGAAATAAACTAAAAAGAGAGATGCACTTCAAGAGTGTGTCTCTCTTTTTTTTATCTGCTGAACAAAATAGTTCAGCGGATCCGTCTGTGATGAAAGTCATTTATTAAGTTGATGCACTACATTCACAACTATCCAATTGTCTCGTAGCTTTGACCTTAATCATGAAAGTAGTAGCATACAATATCAAAGAATACGAAAAGGAGTTGCTTGCCAAAGCAAATGCCAAGGTTCATGATTTAACACTGATTTCTAATAGGTTGAGTTTTAATACTCTTCACTATGCTATAGGAAAGGATGCGATAATAATTTCAGATCAAGACACGTTAGATTCTCAATTGCTCAATGAATTGAATAGAATTGGGATCAAACATATCGTTACACGCTCCATATCAACGGCTCATATTGATATAGTTCATGCTGGTTTTTTGGAATTGCATGTAGCCAATACACCTTTTGAAGACCAATCGCTGAAGGGTATCGCAGAACAAGTGGTGTTGAATTTGAATCAGTGGAGCAATAGTGGCTGTACAGGATCTGCATGTCAGTGTACGATGAAATGTGCAAAAAAAGAAAAATTTTTGAAAGATGAAAGAAATAGGTTTAAACGCGCTGATCTCTAAATATAATGTAGCTGCTCCGCGGTATACGAGCTATCCTACTGTGCCATTTTGGGAAAATGCTTCATTTAACGAAAGAGATTGGAAGTTTCAGGTTCATGATAATTATGCAAAATCTGAAGCTGAAGGAATAAGTGTTTACATCCATTTGCCCTATTGCGAAAGTCTTTGTACATATTGTGGTTGCAATACCCGTATTACTAAAAATCATCATGTAGAAGACCCATATATTCGTTCTGTGCTCAAAGAGTGGGAAATGTACAAAAACATATTGGGAGGTCGTTCTATTAAAATAAGCGAGATTCATTTAGGAGGCGGCACACCTACTTTTTTTCGTCCGGAAAATTTAATGCTGCTTATTAACGGTATTTTAGCCGGAAATGAAAAAAGCAGCGATGCCTCTTTTTCTTTTGAAGCTCATCCTGCCAATACGACTGTAGAACATCTTAAAATCTTATACGATTTAGGATTTAAGCGCTTGAGTTTAGGGATACAGGATTTTGATGAGCGCGTGCAATTTATTATTAATCGGCATCAGACAATAGAAGACGTATCACGTGTGATGGAACAAGCACGCAACATTGGATATGAATCTATTAATTTCGACCTGATCTATGGTCTTCCCTTGCAGACTTCCGAATCGATCAAGATGACTGTAGAAAGATCCCTGTCGATGGCTCCGGACCGCATTTCTTTTTATAGCTATGCTCATGTGCCTTGGATTAAACCGGGGCAACGTCGTTTTACAGAGCAAGACCTTCCTGTTGGAAAAGAAAAATTAGATCTTTATAAATTAGGAAGGGAAATAATTCAACAAGCTGGATATCAAGACGTGGGTATGGATCATTTTTCAAAAAAAACCGATAAATTATATAGTGCTTCGCAAGAAGGGAAGCTACATCGCAATTTTATGGGCTACGCTGATCGTTATACGCCGATGATGATTGGGCTCGGCGTTTCATCTATAAGTGATGTTTGGACTGCCTTTGCACAGAATGTAAAAACGGTGGAAGAGTATCATCAATTAATTGCCGAAAATAAATTGCCAGTAGTTAAAGGGCACTTGTTGCATGAGGAGGACATCTATATCCGACAATATATATTGGATATGATGTGCCGCGGAAAAGTGAATTTAATAGATGGATTCCCGTTGAATGTCAAAATTATAGCACGTTTACAACCACTGGTATTGGATGGATTAGTAGAGGTCGATCAACATTTCATCACGGCGACGGAAATCGGTAAATCGTTTTTAAGAAATATATGTATGGCGTTTGACGAAAGACTTCAGGAAAGCAACGAATGTAATAATTTATTTAGTCAAGCAATTTAGAATTATGGCAATACACAATAGTGTGGAAATCGCGACATCGTGTTATCATTGTGGAGAAGCGGTAGCCGATACATCTTATTTGTTGGAAGATCGGGCATTCTGTTGCTTAGGGTGTCAGGCTGTATATCAGATTTTAAACGAAAATAATCTTCAAAGCTATTACAGATATAATGCCCATCCCGGAAAATCGCAAAAGGCAGCTCACGCTGATTTAAGTTATCTGGAAGAACCGAATATCATTGCAAAAATTGTTGATTATCAAGATTCCGAGATCACTGTTGTTACATTTTATATTCCGGTTATCCATTGCAGTTCGTGTATCTGGTTGCTAGAGCATTTATACAAATTAAATCCCGCTGTAACAAGCTCGCAAGTGGATTTTATGAAAAAGCAAGCTAGTATTACCTTTAAAAATCAGGAGATTTCGCTGAGGGAGCTGGTTCAATTACTGGTCAATATCGGATACGAGCCAAAGATAACTTTGCAAGATGTCGTGAAGGAAGGGAAGAAAATCAACCAAGGAGGGCTTTTAAGGAAAATTACGGTTGCAGGATTTTGCTTTGGTAATTCCATGATGATTAGTTTTCCCGACTATTTTGGAATGGGTGCTTTTGAGCGGGAGTATGCTAACTTTTTTGGGTACATGAATTTGATATTCGGTATCCCTGTTTTGCTCTATAGCGCGTCTGACTATTTTCAATCTGCCTGGTATAGTTTGAAGCAGAAGAGATTGAACTTGGATGTGCCTTTAGCACTCGGAATTCTGGTGCTGTTTCTACGGTCGGCTTATGAGATTTTAACCCACACGGGAGCCGGGTTTACGGATACACTCTGTAGTTTGGTGTTTTTTATCCTTATTGGTAAATGGGTACAGCAACGAACATATTATCATATCTCGTTTGAGCGCGATTACCGTTCTTATTTTCCGGTGGCGGTCACGGTATTGCAAAATAAAGTAGATCAGCCTAAGCAAATCTCAGATTTACAGGTAGGCGATCGGATTCTGGTACGTAATAATGAAATCATTCCCGCAGATTCTATTTTGTTGAAAGGAAATGCAGCTGTGGACTTCAGCTTCGTTACCGGAGAAAGCAAGCTCATTGATAAAACTTTAGGTGAGTTGGTGTATGCCGGTGGACGTCAGATAGGCGGAGCCATAGAGTTGGAAGTTATTAAACCCGTGTCGCAGAGTTACCTTACCCGGCTTTGGAATAATGAAGCTTTTAAAAGCTATGAGAAAAAATTCGAAACCTTTGTTGAGTTTATTAGTAAGTACTTTACCATCGCGTTAATTTCGATTGCACTGATAGCGGCTTTGTTTTGGATATTAGGCGAAAATGCTGATAGAGCCTGGGAAGCATTTACGGCCGTATTAATTATTGCCTGTCCGTGTGCGTTGGCATTGAGTTCTCCATTTACCTTGTCGGCAGCACTCAGTATTTTTGATAAGAATAAACTGTATATAAAAAATACGTCTGTCATTGAGCAGATGGCGGCAATAGATACGGTTGTATTTGATAAGACAGGAACGATTTCTTCGCCAACATCGTCAGCGATGTGCTTTGATGGTGAACTGGCAAAAATAGATAGACAGATTGTTTCTTCTATTTGTCGAAATTCTAGCCATCCGTTGAGCCGGGAGATTGTCAAGTGGTTGGATGAAGAGCATATTTTACCTGTAGAGCAGTATGTTGAAATAGTGGGGCAAGGGCAAGAAGCGGTTTATCAAGATTACGTTGTCCGCATAGGTAGCGCAAGTTTTGTTAAACACCGTGGGGCAGCACATGTGGAGGCTGTGGTGTATATCAATATAAATGGGCAAATCAAAGGCTATTTCACATTGGAGCAATCGTGGCGTATGGGTTTGTCTGATGTGGTAAATGAATTGAAAAATAATACATACGAACTGCATTTGATATCTGGTGATAATGACCGACGTGCAGATACACTTCGGTTAATCTTCCCACAGCAGTCAAAATTGTTATTCAATCAGACACCGACGGATAAGTTGACACGTATAGCGTCGTGGCAACATGAGGGTAAAAATGTATGTATGCTCGGCGATGGGCTGAATGATGCTGGTGCTCTTCGCGTAGCGAATTTTGGAATTGCTGTCTCGGATGATATCAATAATTTTTCTCCGGGTTGTGATGCCATATTAGACGGAGAGCGTTTCGATAAATTACCTCAATTCTTTGGATTTGCTAAGGATGCGGTAAAAGTAATAAAAATGAGTTTTGCTATATCGATCTCCTATAATATTATTGGGTTAAGTTTTGCTGTTCAGGGTACGATGTCGCCGTTGTTTGCTGCGATATTAATGCCTATCAGTACGGTCACTATTATTTCATTCACCAGTCTGATGACCCGATGGTATGCGAAACGAAGAAGATTAGTTTAGCCTGTTGTGCAATTGTTTTTTTAATTTGTCATCCTGAGTCACGAAGGATCTAACTTTTGAATTTTAAAGATGAATATCATATTTATGTTAATTGGATGCAGTGTGGTGATCGCACTCATATTTTTATTTGCTTTTTTCTGGGCCAATAAGAGTGGCCAACATGAGGATACTTGCACACCTTCCATCCGAATTCTATTTGAAGACGAGGTTACTAAGAAGAGCAGTTCTTCTGAATAGTTGTATAGCGTCATTTCGGGAGACTTACTTCGCTCTTGGTTCGGAAGTTGTTCGGAAGTTGTTTGCCCGTTGGGTTACCCATGCCTTACCTTTTCTTTAGTGATATGTATCCTTTTAACGATAGTGTAATTTGATAGGTATCAAATAATCTTTGCAGAAAGCGCTTCGCCGCCTGCACAATTCCCGGAGCTTCGTCATTTCGATAGAACGCGTAAAAAAAACAACATATATTTTGTAATTCAATATATTATTTTTTATACTTGTCTGATAGTAACCTGCTTGTGGTTATGACGCCGGCCTGAATTGTGAAGAGCAAGCATGTTTTTAAAGATGGGTTTAGATTGTTGGAGGGAATTCGTTTCGTTTTCGTTAAGTACAACTATATAAATACAGATCAGAACCATGTTAAAAAGAGCAAGCTTGTTGATATTTGTTTTATCGGGATTATATGTCTCCGGGTTGCAGACCCAGGTTGATATTGCCAACATTGTACCTGCATTTTAAATATCAATTGCGTGATGAGGGGAAAAAAATAGGGATTTCTAGCAACAACTTATTTTTAGTACTAAAAGGTGGCAGGGAAATCAATTTGACAGAGGCACAAGGTGTAATATTTCACGGGCATGTTGGATTAACAAGACCTAATATTCCTTTACTGATTAATCCTGATTATTATAATGCCTGATGGAAAGGAATTTTCAATATCTTCCTTATTGGATAGAAAACTTAAGACGTATATTGATGAGCGGATAAACAAGGATATTATTGAATATGAATATTATGTTCTTTACTGACCACCCAGGCTAGCCCAGGCTCAATGTCGTTAAGTTAAGAACTAAATCGTTCTTTTTTGACATACTGAGGCTTGCCGAACCGCGCGAAGCAAGCTCATGAGTACCTTAGGAATAAGTATTGACGAATAAGTATCTGTTCGCTGCACAGAAAGGCATAGCTTACATATCCCTGACTGCCGTCAGGCAGGCTTCCGTTCGTCAGGATGACAAAACGTGCTAACTTAACGACATTGGGCTCGCGCCAGAGGGACAGCTGGCTGATCGGGAAATAATGAGCATGCTCCGGAAATGGTGCGGCAGCACATCCCCCTATTAACATGGAAAAATACTTCCAGCAACTGATTGAACAAGCGGTCAGGACCAATGACCTGCTCAGCCTTTTAGACCAGCCATTGCTTCTCAAACCTCAGGTAATGGCAAAATTAGATATCGCCGACTCGACCTACCGTGCCTATGTGGACGAAGGAAAGCTGTAGCCCATGTGGCTGGGGAAGATCGATTACTATTTCCCCCGTGATCTGAACAAAATACTGCTTGCCTCCAAGGGCAAACGTAGGAGTTAGCGTAAGAAACGACAGGCAGTTTGTTTCAGACGACATGTAGTCTGCCCCGAACTACCTGTCGTTTGCGTACAAGTAC
>NZ_SRZY01000005.1 GCF_006476045.1 Sphingobacterium lumbrici | reverse complement strand
GCATGTATTAGGCCTGCCGCTAGCGTTCATCCTGAGCCAGGATCAAACTCTCCATTGTAAAATGAAGTGTAAGATCAAGACTATTTATAATAAATAGAATTGTCTTGTTTTTATATCTATCCCGAACCGGCTTGGCTGATTCTTGTTATTGCTAACTTTTTACTCTTAACTTTCGCTAAAAATATTCAGCTACTCGTTACGTTACATGATCATTTTCTTAAAGAACTTTCTTCGCATCCGCATCGCGCTTCTGCTTTTATCTCAAAGCCTGACGGCTCTTCTTATCTATTTTTTTTAACCCCTTCGTTTCCGTTGGGATTGCAAAGGTAGGAATCTTTTTTAAACTTCCAAAATAAAAATTACTTTTTTTTATTTCTCCCGTTTTCAGGTATCGCATTCATCTATTCCGAATACCAACCTTCCACCCTGTTTTCATGCCCTTCCGGACCGTTCCTCCCTTGCGGAGTGGTGCAAAGATAGAAACTTTTTAATATTACTTCCAAGCTTTCACACAAAGTTTTTTACAGGAAACATGTAACACGCTGGCAATTTGAATGATAAATTTGCCTTTCATCTCCTCACGGATAGCCTGCACAATGAAAACCCCCGATGCACGATCACATAGGGGGTTTTCATTGTGCAGCATCTGCCACCGAGTGCACCTGTGGTACATGAGGGTATATTTCCAAAAACGACATACAGTCTGCGACAGACTGTATGTCGTTTTCTGTAAACTCATGGCAGATTACCAAGATCTCATGGTAGTTTTCGGCAAACTGCCAATAGTTTGTGATAAACTTACAGCAGTTTTTAAAAAACGTAGGGCATTTATTCATCAGTTGCCGGTACTTTGTGATAAACTCATGGTAGCCTGCCGGACACTAAGTGTAGTTTTTCATAAATTAACCGGTATTTGCAATGACCTCATGGCAGTCTATAGAAAACTCCCTGTACTTGTACGCAAACGACAGGTAGTTCGGGGCAGACTACATGTCGTCTGAAACAAACTGCCTGTCGTTTCTTACGCTAACTCCTACGTTTGCCCTTGGAGGCAAGCAGTATTTTGTTCAGATCACGCGGGAAATAGTAATCGATCTTGCCGAGCCACATACGACCTGGATACCAGCTTGTTCTTTTTCTTCAGTTTCTGGGTAATGCGTGGACTTCCATATATCTGATGGCTGTTCTCATATTCCTGTTTTATCAGAGCAGACAGTTCCGCTGTCCTTTTCTCCCTCATACTTTGTCAATATTGCCTCTATGATGGAGACACAGAAGCTACCTAAAAATGTTCTCCCTTCTGATTTCATATTTTTATCACGGCTGGTTTTCCACAATTCTCACCTTGAGGCATCTCGCAAGAATATGTCTTACCGTTCCATACGATCGTAATCTTTTTAAGATTCTTGTCCATGAGGGCATCTGTCACAGAAAGTTTCACCAGCGAACCGACCTGTTCTATCAATACCGCGCATGGAGCCGATACCGAAAGCTTCTCTCCCTTTACTTTCAGAACTGCCTTTGCGTCATAAAAGACTGCCTCTATCACCTTTTTATCTAATGACCTCACCGCTTGCACCAGTGTATCATTACGAAGTACCTCAAAAGGGTATTTTTGGTCTGGCATTCCATTTCCACAATATACGACATAGCCGTAAGTATCATCGATCGGTTTCGGCCCATGATCTATCCATACACGGAAGATTTTGACCTTTTCCGGAAGATCTTGATTCCGTATATTTGAGGGGTTCATCTTTATCCAATCCGTGGCTTTTTCTTCAGTCACGTACTGCATCTGTTTCTTATATTGCGGAAGGACCGAATATGCAAACTTGCCCTTCTGCATCACCCAATCTACCCTCCTGCCTTTGTATAGATACACGCTATCACACTGCTCTGTTTGGTCGATCGTCGTGCGAATATTACCTGTAACGTCGGGCGTAAGATTCGTGACTCCTGCACCAAGAGCCACCATATAGTCTCCCATCATAAAATAAGACTTATAAGCTTTTACACCATATAATACTTCATCTCTACCACGACTACTCCCCTTATCATTTACATTCTGCTTTTCAGAGGCATCCATCTTTTCAAAAATATAACCCGCTACCGCATTGTCACTACCGCCGGTAGCTGCCCCTGCAAAATTATGCTTACTCGTATAGCCCCTCCAATTAGTCACCGGGTTCAGCCTATCCATCCCTTCCCTGGCCGTTACTCCGGGAAATGCAGTGACATCATAAGCGCCAAATGCCTTCCGGTATTCGTCACCCGATTTCTGAAACATAGTTGCTCCATCGGTAGTATAATAATTATAGGCATCCGCAAATGTATGTGCACTTTCCAATCCATCAACACGCACAGAAGCCATATTTACAATGATGTGGTAACGGTCATTCTTCTTGATCAAATCATCATTATTGTAAAACCAACGGGTACCATTGTACACCTCAGAATGCCCCATCCAGATCTCATTTTTCTGCGTTTCGGCATACAGTTGTTTGATCTCTTCAAACTCCGCTGAATCGAATGAGCTCTGCCAGTTGCTTAGCAATTGCCTGAGCATACCTTGATAGCTAATCGCCTCAGGATATGGCTTGTACTCCATAGAAGAACGATCTAAACACGGCAAATTGAATCCCTTATAATAATAGTAGTTACTCCCTCTGAAATAATTCATCAATACATCAACATTCTGTCTGCTCAATTTTTGCTCCCACGGAGATCCTTGCAGCAGACTCAGTATATTCAAGGCATTTAACGTACCATCGATAGGGTATCCCCAAATCAGGCATTGCATGCCATGCCCCCACCCCGCACCGTCTGCCGTAAATCCTTCATTCCAAAAAGACTCGTCATAAGTGTGTTGAGAAGTAGCACTGATCCCCTTTTGACTAACCTCAGCAAGGACATCCACCATTGGAATGGATCGGTACATAAATGCTACGGGGAGTAGTGGTCGATAACCCAATGCATTGCCACCTACCCACCATACATGGTTACGAAACCGAGCCGACTGAACGACATTCTTATCTGTCTCATCATTACGAAATGGTTGTGTCCAAGCCTGTAAGCCTATAATCTTCAACATATCGCAGGCGGCTTGAAGCTCTTTATCTTCTATCATCCCTTTTTCTACCGCATCCATTTGTGCAAGATGGCAAAAGTAGATATTGACTGCCGCTGTAGGCATCGCAAAGCAGGAGGAGTGAAATCGAGACGTATTATTAGGTCTTCGGATTTCCAACTCGCCATAATGCACAATAGCCCGGAGGCATCTACGCCACACTTCACTGTCTTGTACTATGTTCAAATCCCCGGAGCGAAAAGCTTCCGAGATATTCCACAGTCGATTATATGCTTCCATAATCGATCCTTCATTTACAGCCTGATTTCCGGTTTTAACCTGCACCGCTTCATCATCACTCAGATCCAGAAAAGAGCCATTTTCACCCAATGTTTTTGTATTTACCTGAAAATGCTTCCTGTAATCGTCTACGCATCGATATGGGTTTTTCGAAAAATATGCCCTGTAAGTTTCAATTCCGTTCTCTTTCACTAACGAATGTACAGCACGCGCTTCTTTATAGTATCTTTCATAAGTTTCCTTCGCGAGCCGGGCTTCGTGTTCTTGCGCACAAACCGGTGTATGGACCATCATAGCCATCACACATACCGACATTAGAAATACCCTCATATTTTCCCTCTTGTTGAGTTTAATCATATATTAATCCCCTGCTGAGTCTATAAAGTTCCACAATTTTATTAATTTAATATAACCGGATATAGCGTCCCCCCGCGAGGTAGTGCTTTTTTCGAAGGTGTAAAATTGAGATACAAGTCCTTCGGTTTTACCTCCCAAGGTCCTTCGTAAACCGTAAGTGGATCTGACCAAGGGGTCTTTTCTGCATGATTATTTTCTTGAATATGATTTCTATAAATATAATTAACTCCGCCAATTTGATGCTGGGATGACCATGGTCCCATGATCGAACAATAAACCCCTGCCATATCCTTTGGCAGACAAATCCGATTGTTTTCTACCAGATTATCGCCTCCGTCATTATTGTGAAAAGACACTTCTTGATAAAAATCATTGTCATACAATACATTCATTCTGGAACTGGGATCCTGCATTGAAACATGCCTTATCTGCGTAACATTACACCCTGTCACTAAGTTGATTTCGCCTCCAATATGAAAATAACCATTGTAACTCCCTCCTTTATTAAAACAACCCGATATGCGGACATCCCGTATCGTATTGTGCTTTCCTCCAACTAGTAAAGGGTGGCGTGCACTATTAATAATTTCCACATTGTCTACATAATTGTTAGCAGCATTAGGTCCTCCAATACTAATGGAAATAACTTCATTACCGGGTAATTCCATCTCATTAACGCTTCCTATCCATGGATATTTAGGATAATTATTTCCATCCTCATTGAGCCAGCTTCCTTTTATTGTCAAATTCCGCAATCCGGAACGGATAGAATTATAAAAATCAAAAACAACACCTTTCGTCATGGATTCGTCCAGATTTATAACCACTCCTGCACGGCTTTCTCCAATGATCGTAATATTATTATACATCCGTATCCCTCCTGTAAAATTATAACTTCCATTCTTTAAAAGAATGACCCCACCTCCTTTATTTTTCAAGTCGATAACTGCAGTGGCTAATTCGGCAGAAGTTGTATTACTATCAAAAATCTGCTTGACTTCTGCTAGTTTGTTGGCCAGAAAGGGAATACCTCCTTCTACGCCCGCCCGTATCCAAGTATCCATTTGTGGCCAATTTTCATCAACTTTATTAACATCAAATGTAACATCAGGGTCTCCCACTCTTTTTTGGGTTGCCTGTTTTTTTGCTTTCTCTTGCGTCACCTCGATGGACAATCGATCAACACCATTTTCGATATACGCATTTATAAACCGTGCATCCCCGAAATTGTATGTTGTACCCACCACAACTGAGGCATTGCCTTTACCCTCCGAAGGGGTAAAGGTTACCCAACGGGAATCTGAAGAAATCCACCATGATCCTGACGATTTAACTTCTATCGTTTTCTTTTCGCCTATACCGGCAAAGGAAGCTAAACCGGTAACTGAAAAACTCCTCTCTTCCTTGTCATTGATTATTTCTATATCATCTTCTGGTTTCTCTATTGAACATGAAACTATACCTATAAAAAGACACAATATAAATGAATGTATTTTTCTCATAATGTTATTGTCTAAAATTTAGTTTATATTACTTAAATGGAAATTTTCTTGAGCCCTCCCCTACAAAACTACCACTCTGGATTTTGTCCTAAATTCGGATTTTTATACGTTTCTTGCATAGGAATAGGGTACAGATACATCTTCTCTTTCCAGATACGTTCTTGTATCTTAACTCGTGTATATATATCTGCTCCACCTATTCTTTGTACCTTTACTCCGTAGATATCTTTTACAACCTCTCCGATCATCCAACGGCGAATGTCCCAAAACCGATGGTCTTCAAACGCTAGTTCCACTCTGCGCTCGTTGCGTAAACGTTTCATAAAATCAGTACCGCTATCTACTATATTTGGCATCTTAGCCGCTTGACGCACAAGATTTAGCGCTTGACGTGCCGACAACTGTAAATCAGCGTCCACATAATCCGCTCCTTGCCATTCGGTCATCGCTTCGGCATAATTCAGCAGGATTTCAGCATAACGAAAAATAATAAAATGATGCGGCTTCCGTACTGGCTGTGTGGGCGACAGGGATACTGATTCATTGATATATTTCTTGAGGTAATACCCGGTTCGTGTGGCTCCGACTATGGGGTAAGCATTCTTCCCTCCTTCAAAGGTTTCAATTTTAATATTCATCAGTGTAGATCCGTTGTAAACGATATTCCTGTAAAAACGCGGATCGCGGTTGGCATAGGGATTGGTCGTATGTGCATCGTTTGCCCAATCAAAAGCAGTCCCATCAGCCATTTCAAAGGCATCTACAAGATTTTGAGTCGGCGTATTTCCACTGTTGGCGGCCTCAAATCCAATCGGCAGGTTGTTGCTCTCAAACGTGTTACTATCTCCATTACGACGTTCGAAAATCAACTGCGAAGATTTTAGCACTTCATTCCCTCCGTTAGCGTGATACAACGGATCCTGATCAATGATTGGCAGCGAATAGTTGTTACTCTTGATGATATCGTATGCCGCAACCGCCGCTTTTTTCCATAGATCCTTATTATTCCCTGGATTATGTAATTTGCTTGCTGCATAAAGCAAGGCCCTAGACTTTACGGCCATGGCCATACCCCTGGTTACGCGGCCGGTCTCATTATAAAATTCTTTATGAGAAACAGGCAATTCGGGAATAACGGCATCACACTCCGACACAATAAATTCAATGATACTGCTGAAAGAACTTTTCTCTACTGAATTGATCTCTCCATCGGTATATGTACGAGTCAGCAGAGGTATCCCCCCATATCGTTTGGCCAGCTCAAGATAATAAAACGCACGTAAAGCTCGTACCTCGTGTACAAGCATTTCTGCTTGCTTTACATTTTCTTTATAATTGTCTTCCCACTTAAAGCGTTCGAGATCCTTCAAGGAAAAATTTTCCAAGAAAGAGTTGGCTGAACGGATCCCTGTATAAAGGTTAAAGCTATCATCGATCGGGTTATTCGGGTTCCAAACATCGTTATAGATATCATAAACTTTGCTATTTTCCCAGGTATATATGGCATTGTCCGTCGCAGCATCTCGCGTGGCATTGCCAATAACACCAAAATCTTGTGGCAAAAAAGTATAAACATAGGTTGCCAATCTTTTGATATTGTCAAAATAACCATACGCTTCTTCTTTTTGCATATTGGTATCTTCTTCCAAATCTAGAAAACTGCAGCTCGCAAAGGACGTTGCCGCACAGATCAATATTAAATATTTCTTAAACATGTTACTCAATTTTTAGAAATTAACATTTACACCCATATATACGGATGATATATCTGGATAATTGACGGTTAAGTCTTCGCTATTAAGGTAATCTACATGATCCCGTGAGAATAAATTATTCCCCCTGACAAATACCTGCAGCTTTTGGAAACCCAATTTGCTGGTTATTGGCTTCGGCAGATTATAATAAATATTGACATTCCGCAATTTTAGATAAGCTCCATTTACCAGCCACTGGGTGCTGTTTTGAAAATTGTTAGCGTTATCCTGTGTTGTCAATCTAGGGACATTCGCAATGTCTTTGGTCTCCTCCGTCCAGCGTATTTTGTCTTCTAGATACCACGTCGAAATATTGGTATTGTTACGAAGTGGCCAATATACATTGGCTGCATTCAGCATCTTGCTATAATTACCGACTCCCTGAAACAACAGATCTATCCCAAATCCCTTGCACTCAACTCCGGCATTAATACCATAGTAAATCTCTGGTATAGAAGAAGAATACCCTATAGCTATGCGATCATTAACATCAATTAACTGATCCCCATTTTGATCCTTATATTTGATGTCTCCCGGACGTACAGCCGAAAACACTTGTTTGGCACTATTTGCTATATCCTGTTCATCATCGAAGTAGCCAATCGCTTCCAATCCAAATGTCTGCCCAATGGGATAACCTTTTGCTGAAAGATAAGGATATGGCTGATATCCTTCTCCATTTTCCAACACTTGGCTTTTAACAAACGAAAAAGTCCCTCCCACATAATAGTTGAAAGCATTTTTCTGATCTTTCCATATCAACCCCGCGTCCAAACCCCGGCTTTTTACCTTCCCAGCAAACATATTGGATGCAGAAACACCTAACATCGAAGAAACCAAGTCCGATCCATTAATCAGAATATTCTTTCTATTGTCGTAGTATGCATCTATTGCTAATGAAAGTTTACCGAACATCTGCATATCAAGACCGACATTATATTTGTCAGACATTTCACACATCACATTGGTCACAGGCAGGCGTCCTTCGGTGATACCACCTGTACTCACGTTGCCATCTTGAAAATAATAGGATCCGCTACCTTGCCAATATTGTCTATCCAAATAATACTCAAAGTCGTCGTAACCGGAACGACCCCAAGATGCCCTTAGTTTTAAGAGCCCTATCTGAGTGTGTGGCGCCATGAATTGTTCTTTGGAAATTACCCATGCCGCCGATACTGCCGGATAGGTAATAAAACGATCTTCTTTGGGTAGCACACTCGTACCATAACGATTTACCAATACATCTATTAAGTAACGATCCGCGTAGCTGTACCCTCCGGTCGCGGTAACAAACTGTCTATACTTACTGGTCGCTCGTCCCGTAGAGACATACGACCATTGGTTGTACAATGCAGCAAAAGCTAATACATGTTTACCAACTGCATAATCATAACTTAATTTGGCTTCGATGTTGGACCTTAGGTATTGACTCGCCAAGCCCCCGTTACTTACCTTCAGCGCACTATCATCTCCAAATCTTTGAGTATGCTCTTCATAGTGTCCGAAATCCGAATTCATCACCAAGGTATTCACTTCATAGCGATAACTTTTACTCCCATTTTCTTTATAGGTAGCATTATTATCGTACGCAACCGCTGCTTCCGCACGCAGTCCGGGTGTAATAAATTTTAAATCCTGCTTCAAACGCAAATCAGCCTGTAACATACGCTGATCGGTCCTGTAGTAACCGATATCTGCTATCTGGGCGATCGGATTGAGCTTACGCACATTATCTCCTCCCCATATCCCCCTGGATGTCCGTACCGGAAAAGCAGCAGATGGTGTTGCATATAGACTTGAAAAAAGAGTTGCTTCCGTAGCATCTGGACGATTTCGCTGACGAATCATGCCTAAGAGTGAAACCTGTACCGTAGTAGTAGGTGTCACATCAGCATCCAGATTCATCCGCAGATTCAAATCGTACTTCTTCATCTGTGCATCGTATCGATTAGAATACTGTGTATAATTGGGGTTCAATATCCCCATATCATTTTTGTACCCCAACATTGTAAAATACCGAAGACGATCTCCCCCTCCCCGGAATGTCAAGTCCAGTTGACTATTTTTAGAGAAATCTCTCAACCCTTCATCCATCCAATTTGTATTGGGATAGATGTTGGGATTACTTCCTGTCTTGAATGCCTCCAACGCTTGCTCTCCATAAAGCGGTTGCAACCCATCAAGCCGCAATGCCTCATTCTGTGCATTTGCATAGCTATACCCATCAGCAAACCGAGGTTGGTTAACAGGCACGCCCAGTCCATATTTATATTCTGCTCCAATCCGCATCTTTTGTCGTTTTCCTCTCTTCGTAGTGACTTCAATTACGCCATTAGCCCCTCGTCCTCCCCATTTAGCTGTGGCGGCACCATCTTTTAACACCGATATGGTCTCTATTTCCTGAAGGTTCAAAAATTCCATGGGACGTGCAAAACCATCCACTACGATCAAAGGTGCTATGCCGTTCAAGGACCCTCTACCTCTAACAATCAGCGTAGCATTGTCGTCCCATCCCGTATTTTGCATCACACTAAGGCCTGGCAAAAGTCCATAGAGTGTATTGTACACATTAGGTGTCGCATTCTTATCCAACGCTTCGGACGTGATCGTGGTTGTCGCTTTAGTCTTCCGAAATTCTTCCGTTGAGATTGCACCTGATAACAGCGTATCCTGCCGTACTGCCGTACTCTGGGCCACTGTCGAAACAGAATAGAAGACCAAGAGAATGGCTATATATAAATTCTTATTCATGATTATTCAAGTTCTTTAAGATTATTTTTTCTTCTTTCCTACCAGCCCGGATTTTGAACAAGTCCATACTTCTTGTTGATCTCTGCTTGCGGCAATGGCACCAGATAATATTTATCCTCCCAACGTTCTATCCAGGTTCGACTACGCGACAACGGCTTAAATTCATACGTAAATTCACCGCTGACTGTTTTAGTCGTTTCCAAACGGTGATAATTCACATTCAGAAGATCGTACCGTTTCCATCGGTTGATATCAAAAAAGCGAACTTCTTCAAATCCAAATTCTATAGCACGCTCGTGTAAAATAGCCTCTCTAAGATGCTCTTGACCTACAACAATGCTTTGATCCAAAGACGGCATTCCTGCTCTGTTTCTAACCAAATTCACATAATCATAAGCATCACGTCCAAATTCATCTTTCACAGCAGCCTTTCCTAATTCATTCATTGCTTCTGCGATACTCAAATAAAGCTCGGGCATACGCAATAATGGACACTGATAGGGCTTACCGTTGCGTTCACTAGCCAAATCGCGCTGAAACTTGCGCATCCCGTATCCGTTGTAAGCATTTTTTTGAAAATTTGGCGCAATGGAGTTCCACCCCTCACGACCTCCGGTATAGCCTTCTAACGGACGTCCTTGAAATTTGTCGCCGTTGACCATCAATGTCTCGTACATCCGTATATCACGGGTAGGTTTTCCATCTTGATCAAAGAATGGATTAGCCTTATGAATGGGATTATTCCAGTCAAATGGAGCTCCATCTCGCCACTCAAACATATCTGCATAATTTCCTGTGGGATTGCTGATACCAAACTTAATCTGCTGAATAGCTTTTTCGCTAGTACACAAGGCCCAGCGATGTGACGAAATCAATGTCTCACCTGTATGTCTGTTAAAATAACCGGAAACAAAATCTTCCCTTGGATTGCCCGTATTGACTAAATGATAAAAATTTCCATTTTTGTTATTCTCTCTTAAAAAATTTAACCCGGCATCTAATGCGGCCTGCCAACGCGACACCTGATAATCTCCGTACCATGTATAGTGGGCAGAAGAAGCTTCGCCCGACAAAAATGGCTGTGCACTATTAAAAAGGGGGCTAGCAACAAATAAAAGAACCCGCGCATTAAGTCCCAAAGCTGCTGCTGCTGTCATCCTACCTGCATCGGCAGCACTCGTGTTCCAGGGCAATACCTGAGCTGCTTCACCTGTCAGCTGAAGAATCTTATCTACAGTTTCTGCCACACTCATGCGTTCAAACAGGAAATCATCATCGGGTTTATACGCGTGGCCTATCCATGGCATTCCTCCGTAATATCTCAACATCTGGGCATAGTGATAAGCGATAATCATTTTTGCTTCCGCTTTACGGATATTTTTCTCTTCAATGGTCATATCAATCACCCGATCTATATTTTCAATGAAGATCCATGCTTTACGGATGCCATATATAGGTCCTGTATACGCAGATTCGTCTCCTCCGGGAGTAAGACGAATAGGAAGTCCGGTACCCGACGAGGACGTTACCTGTCCGGTATAGTAACCTCCGCTGCTGCCATCCTTTACATTATCCCCAAGATCGGTCAATGTCTCAAGGGTAGACCATCCAAGCCTGCCGTCCTGTGGAAGATAATCCGGCAATGAATGATAAGCCTCTGCCAAAGCCTGCTCTGCATATTTTCTATTTGAAAAAACCGTATCTATTGTATTGTCCGTACCTAGCGGCTTATCCAGAAAGGAATTACCAAACTTCAGATCATCGCATCCAACGAAGAATATTGCCGTTGCAGTAAATGCTATAATAATGCTATTCATTTTCATAATTCTGTTCTTTAAAAGGTTATATTAACACCAAGATTATAGATTTTTGACAGTGGGTAGGTGTCAAATTGAGTGGGTAAGGACTCCGGATCAATAATCTTAAACTTATCGAAAGTCAACAGATTGTATCCACTTAGCCTCAGTCCCAATGAAGAGATCCCGAGACGTTGCAATGCCGGTCTGTTCGCAAAGTTATATCCCACCGTAACTGTTTTTAGCCTCAGGTAATTACCGTCACGCAACCACATCGTAGATTGCTTTGAATTGTGTTCTTCACTATTCTTTGACAATCGAGGGGTAGTCGCAATATCTGCACGATCTTCCGTCCAACGGCTTTCCTTATGAAATTCCATCAACCCTCCCCAAAAAGGTCTGCGAAATTGATCGTTCAGCACCAATGATCGTTCAGTCACCGCAGTCCAGTTCATCGTCAAAAACCATCCCTTATACTCCGCACCATAATTGAATCCAAACGTATACGCTGGTATTGTCGGATAACCTATCGACTGCTGATCGTCCGTATCAATGATGCCATCATTATTCAAGTCACGATACTTCACATCGCCGGGAGCAACCTTCACTTTCGGATCTGCCAACCCTTCCTTTAACCTGCCGGTACCCAAGTCTTCAAAATCATCTTTCGTATAAAACCCCTCGTCTATGTATCCGAAAACAGTACCGACAGATGTTCCTGTACGCCATAAATATGGTTCATTGGGCTCCACTTCATCCTGAAAAATGATCCTGTTCTTAGAATACGACATATTGGCATCTACCCAATAACGAAAATCATTTATCTGATCATTCCATTTCAACTCAATTTCGTACCCCTGGTTTTTAACTCTCCCCATATTGACCACCGGTAGTATCCCCGAGGTAAGACTAATAAGCGCCGGAATTGTGCTGCGGTTGATTAAAATATCTTTCCGGTCTTCGTAGAAAACATCGACTGTTGTCTTTAGTCGGCTCTTTAAGAAATGTATTTCGAGACCATAATTTTGTTTTAATGCTGTTTCCCAGGTGACGTTGCGATTTCCGATTCGACTCTCAAAAGCTCCGTTCCACAGAACCCGTGCATCTGAGCCAAAATTATAACCATGCATCGGCGCCTTCCAACCAGTACTCAATCCTCCCTGATCTATATTGTAGGAGTCTGATAGGTATAAGAATCGATTGCCCGATATATTGTCATTACCAACCAATCCGACCGATGCACGCATCTTCAGGAAGTCCACTACATTTTGGTTTTTCATGAAGCCCTCTTCCGTTAAGATATAGCCGACAGATCCTGCAGGAAATGCACCATATCGTTTGTCTGGAGCAAAATTTTCGGAACCGTTATATCCAAAATTAAACTCAGCCATATACCGGGATTTGTAGTCGTAAGTCATACGCCCTACCAACCCAACATAAGCTGAAGGTACATCTATATACTGGCTTGGATAATATTTCTTGCTCTGATTGTAAAGCAACAATCCGCCAATATTGTGTCCGCCAAATGAGCGATTATACCGGAGACTTGCCTCCAGATACCAATCACGTCCTCGTCCGGTAGATTCATCAAATCCCAAAGGCCCGTCTGTATTCGCTATTTTATAGGCAATATCCTTATTATAACCAGTTTCATCTCCTATTGGATGGTCTATCTCCGTATGCACCCCTTCCAGAAAAGACTGATAATAAGGATAATATGTCTCTACATAAGTGCGTCTTCTATCCTTTGCATACGAATAGTTTGTATTGTAAGCGCCCTTCACCTCGGCTGATAGTCCTTTCGTCATGAAATCTAACTTTTGGGTTAGGGCCAAATCCATATTCATTGTATTGGAGGTTATATCTGAATATCCCTTTCCATAAATACTGTTTAGCGCTATATTGTCCATCAATACCGGAGAGAATTTATTACGATCTTGTAATACCAGCCTCCCATCTATGATCCCCGGAGTGGCCATAGGCTGGGTCAAATTCATCATTTTGAATATTCCGGAACCTCCGCCCGCAGGGCCGGGTTCATGACGCTGACCGACAATTCCACCTAATCCCAACTTCAGAACTGTGGCTTTGGAAAGGTCCATATCCATATTAGCCCTGTAATTATAGCGCGCATAATTGTAATTATTGTTGTAATCAAGCTCTTTGAACTGTTTCATCAATCCATTCTGGTGCAGAAAACCTGTCGATATAAAGTACTTTACATTGTCTGTTCCTCCTGAGATGTTAATATTGTGTTGCGTCTGTGCAGAGGCCTTTTGCATCATATAATCCCGCATATTCACATTTGGATAAAGGATTGGCTCGTCCCCCAAACGGAAACGCTCCAACTCATAGTCATCAAATGTAAGCTCTTGACCATCATGCCCTCTCATTTCGTTATACAGCCTCGCGAAGTTATAGCTGTCCGTCATTTCGAGCATACGGGTGGGTTGCGTCATGCCGACCGAAGAAGTTAAATCAATTTTGGCCTTGCCTTCTTTACCTCTTCTGGTCGTAACCATAATAACTCCATTAGCACCGCGTACCCCAAAAACAGCGGTCGCTGAGGCATCTTTTAAGACGGTCACACGCTCAATTTCATTGGGATCCATCTGAAAAAAAGAACGCTCTACACCATCCACCAATATGAGAGGGGCAGATGCCGCAGTCGTTAAAGATCCAATCCCCCGGATAAAAATAGAAGGATCTTCGGCACCAGGTTGGCCAGATGTAGCATTAGAAGATAGTCCTGTAATCTGACCGGCAAGCGAGTTGGCGACACTGGCATTTGGCGAGCGAAGTAGCGCCTCGGTCTTTACCGAAGAGATCGCTCCAGTCAACGTCTCTTTCTTCTGTACACCAAAGGCGACAACGGCCACTTCCTCCAATTCGGTAGCGGATTCTTGCAACGTTACATTCACATTTCTCTTGCCCTCAAGTGGCAGATCTATCGGCTCAAAGCCAATATACGAAATGACCAATATGTCTCTGTTGACATCCTCTACTGTAATTTTGAAATTTCCTGCCGGATCTGTTGTCGCTGAGTTCGATTTCTTTTTAAGCGAAACACTAGCTCCAACAATCGGCTTTCCCTGCCCATCAATTACCCTACCTGTTACGATAGCCGACTGCTGTCCGAAGGCAAAGATCGTGCAACATAGCATCAGTAGCAATAAGGATATTCGCTTCCTGTAAGTATACTGTTTTCTTTGTTTTTTCATAATGTAGAATTAGATTTAAGGTACCCCAAAGGGATATCAGGTTAGATATATAGATGGATGGCTTATTTTTCCAGATCCCGCTTTCTCACTAATGCTTCCAGATAATAATAGTCAGCGTAGTTCAACGGTACATCAATCTCCGATTGGTGAGGAATACTCCCTACGGAGTGCATAAGTATAAAATTGCCGTTGCTCCCCACTTGCGCACGATAAGCAGGAGAGGAGAGGCTTTTCATGATTTCATCAGCTGTTTCTTTATACTTACTCTCTTTCTCATGTGTACTCATTTCATACAATGCCGAAGCTATAATGGCAGCTGTCGAAGCATCACGAGGTTCGTTGGGGATGTTTAAGGCATCGAAATCCCAGTACGGTACCAGATCACCCGGCAGATTATTATGTGAAAAGATAAAATCATATATTTTTTTTGCCTGTTCCAAGTATAGTGGATTATGGGTGTAACGGTAACACATCGTATATCCGAAAAGTGCCCATGCCTGCCCTCTCGCCCATGCCGATTCATGGGCATACCCTTGCGCTGTCTGGTGACTTCTGACTTCACCTGTCTCAGGATCGTAATCTACGACATGAAAACTGCTCGCATCTGCCCTAAAATGGTTTGCTAAGGTCTTGTCCGCATGACTGACAGCGATATCATAAAAGGAAGAATCACCTGACAATTGGGTCGCTTCGAAGAGCAGCTCCAGATTCATCATATTATCGATAATAACCGGACATTTCCAACCACGCTTGGCTTGCCATCCACCATCAGTATTCCAAGACTGAATAATACCCGCAGCAGGTCTAAAGCGAGTGGAAAGCGACTTGGCAGCCTGCACAATAACATCTTTATATGCTTCCTTCTGTGCAAAGCGTAATCCATTAAGATAACTACTGCCCACCATAAAGCCTACATCATGATGCCAAGTCAAGTGTTGCACCTCTTCCAGCGCTTCTGTATATTTCTCGGCCAACAGTCTCCATTTTTCATCTCCGGTAAGCGCATACAGATACCATACACTTCCAGGATAGAATCCACTTCTCCAATCTTCATAAGTGACATACACCACATCCCCTTTGTTGTTAATATAGCCCGGATTCAACACCTTGCCACTAGCCTCTATTGTGTTAGTCTGCAACGTATACTGTGCTACTGCATTATTGATATTTTCAGGAATAAACCCTGTTGGCAACTGCGCATTGCTTTTACATCCCGCCATCAACAGCAAAGCACAGCCCATACCGACCAATACATTTTTCAAACTCATCATCATTATTTTATTTAGCGTTTATAAAACCAAAGTTAAGCGAGCATTGGAGAATAACGGGTGCCAAAAATACATATAAAGGCTCCTCAGAGGGAAAAATCGTACTGCCGAGAACAATGTACAAATGACACCCTTTTTTGGATAAATTTTACCCCTGCCGAAGTAACCCTTATGCCCTAATCATATAGAAAGGTTAGACGATACAGTTATCTTATCAAGATCTATTTACCACCTGGCTCTGCCAGACCTCAATGCTAGCTTTATTTCCAACCCTTACTCTTGATTTACTAATCTGAAAAAGTGCAATTTTCGGTATATACCGCCATTTATTCATTAATCTAAAAAATAAAATAGTAAATTTACTTCCACAATATTGATTACATCCCAATCTATAATAAACCAAGAATAAGCGATGAAGGACTTCCGATTCTGTTATGTAATGCTTTATCTGTTTTTTTTTAACTGCTCTACAGGAAAGGCACAAGGAATCATTTTCAACCATCTGACTGCTAATGAAGGTCTTTCCCATTATTCGGTCATGGCAATCTATCAGGATGAAAGGGGTCTGATGTGGTTCGGTACCAAAAATGGTATCAGCGTATATAACGGCAATAGCATCCGTATCTACAAACACGAAAAAGACAATCCCAATAGCCTAACCAATAATAGCATCGAGCAAATAGTAGGAGACCAGAACGGTACAATCTATATCAATACGATAAGCGGCGTATCGGCATACAACATCCGGGAAGATAAATTTACAACTATCCTGAACAGACCTGCTGTCAGCATGTTTTTCAAAACACACCTCTACATTGCTGAGGCGAATCAAATCTTCAGATACAACGGTCATAAATTTGAACCGTTCTACCAATTGCCGGATAAGCGCTGTAAGATCAGCGCGATACATATTGACAACGACTCTTTATATATCGGCACCAGTAACGCTGGGCTCTATGCTTTTGCCAACAACAAATTAGAACACATTATCCCAAAAGGTAATATTTCAGACATATTCAAAGACCATGCTGGACATTATTGGGTAACGAATAGCCGGGATGGAGTGGGTCTATATCTGATACAAAATGGTACCATACACAACTTCAAAAGTATAGAAGGAAATGAGGCTACAATCTCCTCCAACTTTACACAACGGGCCTGTGAAGATCAACAAGGAAACGTCTGGATTGGCACATTTAATGGCCTAACCAAGTATGATAGACGACAAGGGCAGTTTGTACGTCACCCTCGAAAAGGTCAACCCAATATGCCCACCCATTCTTCTATCTGGAGCCTCTACTGCGACAAGCAAAATACAATATGGGCGGGCACCTATTTTGGTGGTGTAAACTACTTCAATCCGGAGAAGCAGGTATACGACGAGTATAGGCAATCGTCCAAAGAGGGCTATGGATTGAGTTCAGGCATTATCAGTAGGATGATCGAAGATAAGAATAACAACCTGTGGATCTGTACCGAAGGCGGCGGTCTTAATACATACAACCGCAAGACCAATACATTTCAATGGTATAAATCTAATAAGGGACAAAATAGTATATCGCATAATAATGTAAAGTCCATTTACTATGATGCCAAGCAAGACATCATGTGGCTAGGTACACATATGGGTGGTCTCAATAAATTGGATATCCGGAGTGGACACTTTACACACTACAAACATGACACGCAGGACCCAATGTCCATCCCCTCTGATATCATAATGGATATCATCCCCTACAAGAATAGTCTTCTATTAGCGACCAAAAATGGGATCGCAGTATTTAACCCACAAAACGGAAAATGTAAATTACTATTACAAAATGAAGGCGACCTGCTGGCTACCAACGAGACCATAGGCCTACTCATTGACCATCAAGGAATACTTTGGATTACAAACGACAAGAACGGTGCCTGTGCCTACAATTTTGAGACACAAACCCTAAAAGTCTATAAATACAACCCTAGCATCAAAGATGGGTTTAACAGCAACAATATCAACTCCATATTTGAAGACAGTCAGCATAGATTATGGTTTTGCACCAATGACAATGGATTGATGCTGTATAACCAAGCCAACGAAAAATTTGAAAAATTTAACATGCAGCACAATGGACTTCCTAGCAGCATGATCTACAATATCATCGAAATAGATGCCAATAGATTACTGATGACCACGGACAAAGGATTGTCTTTTTTGGATCTACCCTCAAAAAAATGCAGCAACTACCTCAACCTCCCTTTGGCTTTACTGAAAGAAAACGCACTTTATCAGACTAAGGACCACGACATCTTTGTGGGCGGGATAGACGGGATGATCTCCTTTAATAAAAAAGATGTTCAGCAACGTTCTCGGCAATACGATATCTTCCCCAACCGACTTATTGTCAATGACAAGGAGGTATTTGTCGGAGATGAAAGTGGTATACTTTCCCAGAGCCTCTCCGCGATAGAACACATTACACTTGGTCCGGACCAAAGTGTATTTAGCATAGAATATGCTAATACTGATTACATCCCTTTTGGTGAGGATGATATCTTCTACCGTTTAGAGGGCTTCTCAGATTCTTGGGCAAGCTTAAACAAACAACATACCATTACCTATACCAATCTGAGTCCGAGTACGTATACACTAGTGGTTCAAGCCAGAGACAAAACCTCTCAACTGGTTACCGAAAACAGGATCAAGATAAAGGTTCTTCCTCCCTTCTACAGATCGACGACAGCCTATCTGCTTTATATAGTCTGCTTAGCCGCTCTGGCCTATTATCTCATCAAGACATATAAACAACGTATCAAACTGCAAGAATCACTCAAATACGAGAAAAAACATGTCGAGAACATCGAAAGCATGAATCTCGCCAAACTTCGATTTTTCACAAATATCTCCCATGAATTTCGTACGCCATTAACACTCATTATCGGACAGACCGAAATGTTACTGCAATTAAGATCATTTTCGCCTACCGTGTACAATCAGATACTGGGTGTTTACAAAAATTGCCTCCAATTGCGCGAACTCATTGATGAATTACTGGACTTTAGAAAGCAAGAACAGGGATACATGACGATCAAAGTTCAACAGCACAATATTGTAGACTTCGTACACATGTACTACTTATTGTTTCAAGAGCACGCCATACAACGCAATATTAATTTCAAATTCGAAAAGACCCACGATGATATCCAGATATGGTATGATACCAAACAGATGCAAAAAGTAATTAACAACATCATATCTAACGCCCTCAAATACACCCAAGAAGGTGGTCAAATCGTAATATCTGTCCGCAATCGGATAGAAGAGGTCCTTATCGAAGTAACGGATAATGGTATAGGGATATCCCCGGAGAATATCGAAAAAATATTCGACCGATTTTATCAAACCGAACAACTGGATTTTCTCCCGTCAGCCTCCGGTACAGGTATAGGCCTAGCCCTTACTAAAGGGATTGTAGAGTTGCATCATGGACGCATAGAAGTATTAAGCAGACCAAAAGAAGGTACCACTTTCTGTATATACCTGAAGGCTGGCACCGCCCATTTCAGACCTGATCAGATCAGCGACACCTCCGAAGAAACTATTGTAAAATTAGATATCGCAAGATTAGAATTAGAGCTGCAACAACCCTTGGTGAGGGATCAGGAAATACGCGACAATGACAATCTACTGAAACAAAGGAGATATAAACTCCTGATAGTGGAAGATAACCAGTCCTTAGGAGAGATGCTATTCAAGATCTTCGATCCTTTCTACAACGTTATTACCGCTTCTGATGGGGCCGAAGGGCTAGAAAAAGTAAAAGCGGAGCAGCCTGATATGGTACTGAGTGATGTAATTATGTCCAAAATGTCGGGCATAGAGCTGTGCCGTGCCATCAAAAACGACATCGAGCTGTGCCATATACCTGTCGTACTGCTTACTGCTGAGACTGCAGCGGAACATACCATCGAAGGGTTAAAGACCGGAGCCGACGACTATATATCTAAACCGTTCAATATCAACATCCTGCTATCTAGATGTAACAACCTGATCAATAACAGAATCATGCTTCAGGAGAGATTTGGCACGCATACCAAAGCCGACCCCAAAATGCTAGCTACTAACAATATAGATAAAATATTTATAGACAAAGTGATGGAGGTCATAGAGAAGCATTTGGACAATGTAGAGTTCAATGTCAATATGCTGGCTGGTGAAATGGGGATTGCCCGGACCAAATTATTCACAAAGATGAAAGCTATAACTGGCCAATCCCCCCTCGACTTTATTATGACCATCCGACTGAAACGTGGTGCCTATATGCTTAGACATCATCTGGAACTCAATATTTCAGAAATAGCAGACCGAATCGGATTCAACTCTCCAAAATATTTCACCAAATGCTTTAAAGAGATGTACCACATCGCTCCCCAAGCCTTTCGTAAAGGAGATGGTATCTCACTTTAATTGTAAATGCACTTAAAAAACGCTATATTCCCACATTAACACACTATAAATTTATTTATGAAAAAATTAACCTCCACACTACTACTAATCTGTTTTATCATTTCTGCCCACGCCCAAGAAAAAGTATTACTGCGTTTAGCTCCTCAAAAGGGGGAAACGAAAACGTATGAAATGATCATGAAGTCGGATATCGAAGATCCACAAAGTATAATTATGGATATAAACATGGGTTTCACAATGACAGCAACAGAAGTTACTTCTGAATCGATAACATACGAATCCAAATATGCTAAAATACGTACAGACATCAGTGCCGGAATGATGACGATGTCGTATGATTCTGAAAAAACAGCAGAAAACCAAATGGAGAAAATGATGGCCTCCCAATTCAAACCGCTATTGGAAAACACACTTTCGATCGTGATGGACAAAAAAGGAAAGGTCGTCAGTATGGATTTTCCAAATGTCCCTGAAGAAGCATTTGATAAGGGTAGTATCCAAGGAATGTCCGTTTCTTTCCCAGAACATGAAATTGCGATCGGAGAGTCTTGGAGTTCAGAAATTGAATTAGAACAGTTAGGCGCCAAGGGTACAACAACTAACACGTTAGCAGAGAAAACAGCGGATGGGTACCGTATTGCCGTTTCTGGAACATACACCGATGCGAATGGCAATTCTATTGGTACCGCAACGGGGTATTACGTCTTGGATTCAAAAACTTTTTTCACGAAGACTTCTAATGTCGCAATTGAAATGGATGTTCAAGGATCAAAAGTTAAATCTACTATGGAATTAAGAGAGGTAAAGCAATAAGACTATTCTTACATAACATAAGAGGCCTTTCAAAAAATTGAAAGGCCTCTTATGTTAAAATCCTTATTAATTAAGCATTTACTTCTGATTTGTAATCGTCTGCAGATAACAAACCTTCGATATCTGCCGGGTTTGTTAATTTCACACGGATAATCCATCCTTCTCCATAGGGATCAGAATTTACTAATTCAGGAGAAGCATCAATTGCATCATTGATTGCTACCACTGTAGCTGTAGTTGGCATGAATAAATCTGAAACAGTTTTCACGGCTTCGATTGTACCAAACACCTCATTTGCTGCCACTTCCTCTCCTACAGTATTGATATCGACAAATACGATATCGCCTAATTCACGTTGTGCAAAGTCTGTAATACCAATTACAGCCTCATCACCTTCTACACGAATCCACTCGTGATCCTTTGTGTACTTTAATTCTGCTGGAAAATTCATTTTTTTTGTTTTTTTCCAAACTTAGATAAAATTGCTTTTTTTAACAAATAATAGTTTCTGGTTTTTATATTTATGGAATGAATACACAAGTCCAAAAGCTCTACGACATCAGTAATAAACACGAACGCTTAATCATAGGTTTAATGTCGGGCACCTCCCTAGATGGATTGGATATTGCACTCTGCCGCATCCGGAATAGCGGAAGGAACACCCTCCTTGACCTTCTTCATTTTGCGACGTTGGAATATACCGCTGATTTTCGTAAAAAAATACGCGGTGTTTTTGCAAAAAGAGAAATCGACCAACAGTTACTATGCGGTTTAAATTCATTTATCGGTATTGAACACGCTGGTTTGGTCAACCAAGCTTTAAACGAATGGAATATGGAGGCTAGCCGGATAGATCTTATTGCAAGCCATGGTCAAACCGTATTTCATGCACCGCAGATATTAACTAAAGACCTGTCTCTTCCTAATAGTACGCTCCAAATCGGTGACGGGGACCACATCGCCGTTCATACTGGGATCATTACAATATCGGATTTCAGACAAAAGCATGTTGCTGCGGGAGGTGAAGGTGCTCCTTTAGCAGCTTATGGCGATTATTTATTATTTACAGACAACGTAGAAAACCGCATTCTACTAAATATTGGTGGAATATCGAACTTCACCTTTTTACCCCATACACACAGTGTGTTAAAGTCTTTCGCAACAGACATTGGTCCGGGCAACACAATGATGAACCAATATGTGGCGACACATTACGGGAGAGAAATGGATAAGGATGGGGAGATTGCGAAACAGGGCACCATCCATTATGAATTACTGTCGGCCTTACTGTCCGAAGAATTTTTACAGCAGGACTTCCCGAAAACAACGGGACCGGAGCTGTTCAACCTTGACTATTTAAGCCGGGTACAACAAGAAACAAATACAAGCTCGCTAAGCCATCCGGATATCTTAGCTACGCTCAATGTCTTTTCGGCAAAAGCTATTACAGCAGCTATTGTGAAAGTGACAGAAGGGCTTGAAAATGTAGCCGTATATATTAGCGGAGGTGGCATTCACAATCCACTGCTGATGGAAAATATCCGTCAGGATCTTTCTTTGATGAAAATCGGATCCATGCAACAAATAAACATGAATCCCGATGCGAAAGAAGCTTGTCTATTTGCCCTGCTCGCAAACGAAACGGTAGCCGGAAATCCAGAACATGTCGATAATATTAAAAATTCTCCGGCAATCTGTATGGGTAAGATTAGTTTTCCTTACTAACGCTTTCCTGCCGCATGCAGGTATTGCGAATTTGCAGATTTGCGAATTCGCATTTCTAACTGTCAATGGCCTCATGAATGAATACCTTAAACGGATAGATATCTTTGCAGGTATTAATAATCTGATCTAAGGCATCCGCACTTTGCATTTCTTCATCGGAAAACTGCTTATAAAGAATAAAACTCTTGAGTTTCAATAATTCGATATTGGGATCGTTAGGATCATACCCAGCCGGCGGACGTACCAATTTGTCTTCCTGAGATAAATCCTCCGGTTTCCAGCCTCCTGCGGCCAGGGCATTGACAAATTCGGTAGCATTGTAGTCGATCTCCTGACGGATCGCATCCAAGTGCTCCTTTTTAGGTCTCCAATAACCCGCGGCTAAAAAATTATTCCCCGATTCAATGTGAATATAATATTCCGGTCCATCTAATTTACGGCCATCAATAGATATACCTGCCGACAACCAGCTTTTATAAGGTGTTTTATCTTTCGAAAAACGAATGTCCCTATAAATTCTGAACAGGCATTTAGACGCTTTGATATCAGTGTTGATCTGCAGGTCAAACTCCGACAACCGCTGAATCATGCCTTCAATAAATTCTTTTACATTCTGATTAGCAAGATCATACTCCTCTTTATGTTCTTGAAACCATTCCCTTGAGTTATTTTTTTTGAGGTTTCTGAGAAATGAAAATGTAGATGAGCGAATAATCATATACTAATTATTGAATGAGTAACAGAAAAATAAACACCAATGGTGCAGCAATCAACAATCCGTCAAAACGATCCAATAAACCGCCATGTCCCGGTAGTATCTTACCCGAATCCTTTACACCAAGACTACGTTTAAGCATGGACTCTACTAAATCTCCCAAAGTTCCAAAAACACCTATAATGATGGCCATGGTTGCCCATTCCCATTTTTGCAATGAACCAAAGTATTGCGCCAGATTGAGCGCAACAAAAAAGGCCAACACTATACCTCCAATGAAACCTTCCCATGTTTTATTGGGCGAAATACGTTCAAATAATTTACGCTTACCAAAACTCCTTCCTGCCAGATATGCCCCGGTATCATTAGACCATAAAATTAGCATAAAACCCAAGGGAATATAAGGATTGTATTCGCCTTTAATAAACCCTAATGAAAGAAAGAATAAAAAGGGAAAACTCGCATATATCACGCCTAGAAAGGTGTACGCAATATCATGAAATGGCTGTGCATGTTTTTGAAATAAGGATACAATAAATACCGCAGAAAACAGCGGCAGGAACAACCACACCATATTCAATGGAATAATGCCGAGGCAATACAGACTTACTAGACTTCCCAGTACCGCAGCAGTGACCAATCCGACGATGATATGGGGTCGCACGACAACGCTTTTCACCATGCCGTAAAATTCAAACAGACACCATGTACCTAGCAAACTAAAAAATACAACAAAACTATATTGGCCTAATAATATAGCTCCAATCAAAACGGCTATAAAAAAAAATCCGGTAATGGCTCTAGTTAACATCTTCTGGATTATAAGACGTTGTACCATAGTCCCCGATTAAGGTTTCTGCTTGCTGTACATGTTCTTGTCGTACATATAATTCTATTTTTCCAAATAAATAGGAAGAATCCTGCTTATTTAGCAACACCGCTTCTACCCCGTTCTCTTCCAGCATTTGCTTTACGATTTCGCTTTCAATAGCGTTGTTATACGATTTGATCTTGATCCAACCTTTCTCCATCTATTACTCTATTTTGATGTACATGTTTATAAAAATACCAGCCTATTGCAGCTGTAAGTACTAAACTGCCAAGATACACAATTATTGGATAGCTTTCACTCGCTTGCAGATCTGTGTAGGTTTTCCCTTGTCTAGTATATATATATGCCAATACTGTAACCGATGCATTGTTCAAAAAGTGACAAATAATCGGGATCCAGATATTACGTGACCAAACCAACATGTATCCAAAAAATACACCCAGTATCAAGCGCGGGAAAAAACCATAAAACTGCACGTGAATGGCACTAAATATAATTGCCGTTACCCAAACCGTGATATGATGATTTTTGAATACCCGTTGAAAAATATGCTGAAGTGATCCACGAAAAAAGTATTCCTCGGCAATGGCAGGTAATACCGCCATAACCAAGATATTGAGCAATAACAAACCTATACTATCCACCATGATAATATTCTCCGTAAGGACGGCCATGTTATCTTCTTGTGCACGCATCCAATTTTCTAACCCAACCATAGAATCCGGCAATTGCATACCCCTATTCCACTCCCCAATAAGTTGCATCAACGGCGCAAAAGCGAATATTAATGCTGCAGCTAATACATAGCTTTTTATATTGCCAATTTCTTTTACCGGGAAATAGGTGTAATAGCCCTCTATTTTTTGCAAGAAGATTGCCGGCAATAAAAATGTACCAACCGAACTGCTCGCCAGCAATAAATATAAAAAGGTAGGGTTACTATTGCTGGTATAAATCGAATTGCTATCTTTAATGATCGTTTCCCAATCTCCGGTAATGATAATATTGCCTATGAGAACAATCATCTGCACCGCAATGCTTAGCCCGATGGTAATTCCCACTAAAACAAAAAGTGACTTCCATGGCGAATTTGGTGATGCTGTATATTCATTCATAATCTAAAGATAGCAGTTTTTTAAAAAAATACCATCGTTCTTCCGGTTTGCAAGAACGATGGTAAAAATGTGGCAGATTTGCCCCCGATTTCTTTTTTAATTGACGCGGATCGGATCCGCTGGCTTTTTGATTTCGCGATACGGATACGTTTTCATTTCTTCCAACAGAAGCTGAACTGTCTTTTCCAATTGCGGATCTTTGCCTTCCAATAAATCCTTAGGCATTTGTTCAACGAAAATATCAGGAGCTACACCTTCGTTTTCAATGATATAATTCCCGTTAAGATCAAATACACCAAAGTTTGGTGAGGTAATGCGTCCTCCATCCAATAACGGCGGATACCCCGAAATACCGACTAAAATTCCCATTGTCGTGCGGCCAACTAACTTACCTAGACCTTTGAATCGAAACATATACGGCATCATATCTCCTCCTGATCCCGCATTCTCATTAATGATCATGGCTTTAGGACCATAAATTCCATTGCCTGGTGTGGTAAAACTTTTGCCATCACGGATACCCCAACCTGCAATCAGTTCACGGGACAAAAGATCAATAACGTAATCTGCTACAGACCCCCCTCCATTATTCCGCTCATCCATTAAAAGGGCCTTTTTATCCATTTGAGAGAAATAATAACGGTTAAAATAGGTATAACCTTCCGGCCCCGTATTCGGCATATATACATAAGCGATCTGTCCGTTACTCATTTGATCTACCTTCTTTCGGTTGCTTTCTACCCAATCCATTCTTCTCAATGCAATTTCATCCATAAAAGAAATTGGCCTCACGACAACATCCTTTCCTCCTTCATAAGTTGGCTTCGAATTGATACGCAACATCACCTGCTTATCTACCTGTTGTTCCAATAACTTATAAATATTTACCGAAGCATCCAATTTAACGCCATTTACCCCTACAATATAGCTTCCTTCTTTAATATTCAACCCGGGTTCTGCCAATGGCGCTTTAAATGCCGGGTTCCAATCTAAGCGGGTGAATATTTTATTAATCTTATACACTCCGCTGATAGCTTCCAAATCAGCTCCCAATACACCCGTGCTTACCGATGGTGTAGATGGTTCATCTCCCGGATAAATGTAATTGTGACCAACCACCATCTCGCCCATCATTTCGTTGAGCAAATACCCTAAATCGGAACGGTGATTGACATAGGGTAGGAATTTTTCATATTTGGTTTTGATGGCTGCCCAATCGGCACCGTGCATATTCTCCACATAGAAAAAGTCTTTCTGGAGTGACCATACTTCATTAAACACCTGCTTCCATTCCGCAGCAGGATCGACCTCATATTTAAAGTCGCTTATATTTAACTTACCGCTATCCGGCCCGGGTTTCTGTCCGGCAGGCACGATAAAATAATCTTTACCATTGGAATAGATCATCCGCTTACCGTCGGCACTAATTTCAAATCCCCTCACATTTTCGATCAATACTTTATTCTCCAACTTATCAAGGTCGTATACACCTAATGTACCTCCTCGGCGGTATGTCAGCATCTTATCTACACTACCATCCAAGCTATAGTAACCTGCAGGTAAAGGTAAGGCTACAATGCGATTGTTGATCTCTTCAAAATCTACTTCCAATGTTTTGGCCGCTACTTTTTCTTCAGCTGTATCTTTTTTATCGTCCTTCTTTTTACTTTCGTCCTTTTTATCCTCTTTTTTTGGTTCTGGGGCTTTATCTTCTTTTACTGTTTCTTCATCACTTTCGTTCTTGAAAATAGATGGTGTTTTTTTCGACAAAATAAAGGCATATACGCTATAATTAGGACTACGCTCATAGGCACTCATGTGTAATCCGGAATTAGTTAATCCCGTATTGGTACTTGCTGCAAAGAAAAGATATTTACCATCTCTACTAAAAGTCGGACTACTTGCCTGACTCATCCCGTCAGTGATCTGATGGCTTTTCCCGCTTTCCAGATCGTACATAAAAATCGCATTCACACCGTTAATTAACGATTTGGAGTAGGCTATCCAATTGGAATCAAAAGACCATGCTGATTCAAAGTGATTACGGGTACGGCCCAATGTAGATCCTAGTTTATCCGAATCAACCAACGTGACATTTTTACTGATCACATCTACATAGTATAAGTTAAGATGCGCATCGTTGAAAAACAATTTCTTACTATCGGGCGACCATTTCGGCTGAAAATAAAAGGGTCCTGCTCCTAAATCAACATACACAGGTTCTGCCACGGCCTTTTGGTCACGAAGAACCAATTCATATTTTCCATTTTTATCAGATAAATACGAAATCCATTTTCCGTTTGGAGACCAGGCCGGAAAGCGTTCATGACTCCCTGCTGCGTTGGAAATATTTCTGGCATCACCCTTTTCTTTCGGTACAGAAATAATTTCACCCCGACTTTCAAATAGTGCTCTTTGTCCCGTCGGAGAAATACTAAAACCTCGGATGTCTCTACTCAGATTCACATAATGCGTTCGTTTGTACAACGCGTCTGCATGTACAGCGATGGCTAACGAATTTACATTCTTAGTATTTACGTCCAAAATATGGATGCGTCCCGCATATTCAAAGGTCAGCTCGTTGCCATTTCCCTGCAATGTACGTACATCGTAATCGGTATAGTCTGTCAATTTTTCTATCTTCTTTGATTTTATATCATAACTGAAAATATTCACAATTTTATCCCTATCGGACAAGAAATACACCTTATTGCCTAACCAAATCGGTTTTACATCGTTACATCTTTCACCCGGAATAATTTCTACATTTTTGGTTTTGGTATCAAAAATCCAAACAGACGGCATGCCTCCGCCTCTATAACGCTTAAATGCAACACGATCCCGTTCAGTGGGATCACTGTTTTTGATATAAGCCCAGTATCGGCCATCGGGCGAAGGAGAACCTTGATATGCCTCTGGCATCAGCAATGGTGTAGCCAACTCCCCTTGCAAATTTGTCTTGTATAAACGTGACCCCAAAGAATAGTTAAATTCACGTGTCGTGGTAAAATAGATTTCGCTGTTATTTAGCCAACCTCTTACCACATCCGAAGAAGGATGAAAAGTGATCCGCTTAGGCTCGCCTCCTACCACGGGCACGACATACACATCTGTATTACCGTCGTAGTTACCCGTAAAGGCAATTTGTGATCCATCAGGAGAGAATACCGGATTTTGTTCTACACCGGGGTTTACGGTAAGTCGTCTTGGGTTTTGACCGCTTTTATCAGCAACCCAAATATCACCTCCATACACAAAGGAAACGTGTGTCTGACTTATACTCGGATTACGCAACAGCAAGGTTTCTTGTTGGGCCTTACTCTCATTTAGGTTAACAAAAGCGAATGCAACACCTAAATAACAGGATATTTTTTTAAACATATACAGATAAGAATATTAAGTAACAAACTTAGATAATTTTATGTTGGAAATATATTCGATTTCCAATTATTAAGCCGATTATATCCAAGTTGTTGCATATTGATCGGCTGCATATACCGCATTTTTGGCGAATTATCTTCAGTGAAAGCATCTCACCCGGGTTCATAAAGTGGGACTGCGGATTGTTTATAATAAAAGAAGGTTTATTTTAATCTGTTTTTTTGCGCCTCTTTCGCCGGCGCAGGGCGACTTCTTTTTTTATAAAAAGAAGGAAAAAATCGTCGCTCGAACCTTTTGGCCGTAGGGACAGTGCCTCCCAATGCTATTGCCAAAAGCTTCACAGGCGACGTTTGTCGTGTAAGAAAGGGTAGTGCATTTATTATTAATATTTACTTTATACTTGAGCTGAATTGAAAAAAGACGGCCTTAGCGGATTTGGACGTGCAGGCAGCAGATGATGCGTTGCAGAAGCTTACAATTAGCACTCAGCCAAGCAGATCTCAGCCCTTGCCGTTGGACAGAGCGGTAGCGGCCTAAGAGCTGCGCACTGCATCATCGCATCGCCGAAACGACAAATACGGTATCAGCCTTGATTTTTTGCTTCGTTTTTTATCAAGAAAAAATGAAGGCCCTGTCGCGGCGAGCGACAAACTGTCTAAAATAAACCTTCCTTTTTATTATCCCCTTACATTTTTAAAATTACCTCGTATTCCCAAAGGAAAAAGCGCAAAAAAACGCCGGAATTAAATTCCGGCGTTCATATTTTAAATAAAATTTTCTTAATCTTCAGAAGCGATTTCCTCGTCAACCAAGATCCGTCCACAGTGCTCGCAAATAATAATTTTCTTGCGTTGACGAATTTCAGACTGCAGCTGAGGTGGTATCTTATTATGACAACCTGAACAACTATCGCGCTCGATAGAAACAACAGCAAGGCCATTGCGGTAAGAATCACGAAGCTTATTATACACTTTCAACAAACGTAATTCATTGTTTGTTGTCGCATCCTCTGCTTTTTTCAACAATGTATCTTCTTCAATTTGAGTTTCAGAAGTAATTGTTTCCAGTTCCTTTTTCTTAACCTCTAATTCAGCTTTATTAAAATTCAGGTTGCTTTCCGTCTTTTCGTAGCCTTCCGTTTTGTTTTTGATTTCAAACTCGGCTTCTTTTATACGTTTTTCACAAACTTGAATCTCAAGGCCCTGAATTTCGATTTCTTTAGAAATAGCATCATATTCCCGATTGTTTTTTACTTCGTTCAATTGACCTTCGTATTTTTTGATTGCCGACTGAGCGTCTTTAATCATGTTTTTACGTTTTACAATTGAATCTTCTAAATCGTCAAGATCTACTCTAATTTTTTCGAGACGCGTTTCTAATCCAGCGATTTCATCTTCTAAATCAGCAACTTCAATAGGAAGCTCACCACGCACTTGGCGAATTTTGTCTATTTTAGTATGGATCGTTTGCAACGACCATAATGCTTGTAATTTTTGTTCTACGGTTTGTTCCATTAACTGTAGTATTTGATTGGATTTGTGTCTGTTTCCGTTATTGAGAGAGCAAAGTTAGCAAATTTTTTCTGAATTATGTCGAACAATAATTCTTGCGTAAATTGTTCACTTTCAAAATGGCCAATATCAGCAATTACAATCTGACCTTCTGCATCAAAAAACTCATGATATTTATAATCTGCTGTAACATAAACATCAGCACCTGAGCGCTTTGCGTGTTCCAACAAAAATCCTCCTGCTCCACCACAAACCGCAACCCGGGATATTTCTTTTCCTGAAAATTGTGTGTACCGAATGACGTTCAACTTCAGCTTTTCTTTTAAATATGCTAAGAAGTCAGCTTCGGACAAGGGAATGGGTAAATTTCCGATGATTCCTGACCCTACATAATGTGATGTATTATCCAGTGCCACGATATGATGCGCTACCTCTTCGTAAGGATGAGAAGACAACAGCGCCACTACAATCGCACGTTCCAAATTTGCGGGATAAATTACCTCTATCCGGGTTTCTTCTACACGCTCTTGGCTTCCCACTTGACCAATCGTAGGTTCAGCTCCATCCAACGGACGAAAAGTGCCATAGCCAGCTGAATTATAACTGCACTGATCATAGTTGCCAATATGACCGGCTCCTGCATCAAATAAAGCCTGACGTACTGGTTCTACAGCTGTTCGCGGCACATAGACGATCAATTTCTTCAATAGTCCTGATTTCGGATTCAAAATTGCCGGGGTCTGAAGATCTAATTTATCTGCTATCTTCGAGCTTACGCCGCCAACGACATTGTCCAAATTCGTATGTATCGCATATAGGGCAATATTATTCTTAATCGCCTTAATAACAGTGCGCTCCACATAATTCTGTCCGTTAAATTTTTTCAATCCTTTGAATACAATAGGATGGTGTGATATGATGATATCACAGCCCTTTGCAATCGCTTCATCGACTACAGACTCGGTACAGTCTAAGGAAATTAGCGCTTTTGTAATCTCATCATCCGCATTTCCCACAATAAGTCCAGAATTATCATACGACTCCTGATAAGACAGGGGGGCAATGCTCTCCAAATAATTTGTCAGTTCTCTTATCTTCATCTATTCGATTTTAACTTTTCAGCTATCCTATTATTTACGTATTACAATCAGTAACTTCCGATTCCGGATATTTATGTTGTGCTTTCAATAGCTTTTTATATTCTACAATTTTAATCCAATAAACAATAAGGTATATGAAATTAACCAGAGAAGCGATATACCTTAAAAATAGAGGTAACGGCAAATTGAAAGCTAAGAAAGAGACAGCAAAAATATACCCCTGTTTACGCGTTGGATTTTCTTCAACGGCAATCTTCCGATCGAAAAATTCATTGTTTAGCGAATCGGCAAGTCTACGGACAACTTCAAAATTCCAGTAAATATTAAAAAAAGGTATCGCCAGAAACCATGCTTGATTGGGCAGTATACATTGATTCTCTTTTTGTATTAATTTTAAAGTAGATCGAACGGTATATGCGAAAAACAACCATAGCGTAATCTGCATAATGACTCCTGCTATAACGTAAGGTAATACCTTTGCTAAATCCGGATTATTCTGTATTAATTCTTCCATATATTTTACTGAGACTTTAAAAGCAGGTCTACTAGCTCTGCTAAATTTACTAAGACTTAAACAAATAATAAAAAGATTGCCGGGATCTTGTGCAATTCCTGCGGATTCTTTTTCCACGCTGCCACAGACATTGTTTTGACGCATTCATCTGTCGCTGTGAGATTACTGGAAATACTCAGTAACGTAGATGGTTTGCAGATCCGCAACAGCTCATTCAGCAGTTGATTATTCCTAAAAGGTGTTTCAATGAATATCTGCGTTATTTTTTCTCGTGCACTTTGACTTTCCAAATCCTTAATCCGCTTGGCTCTATCTCCTTTATCAATAGGCAAATATCCGTGAAAGGCAAACTTTTGCCCATTAAATCCGGACGCCATTAGCGCAAGCAAAATAGAGCTTGGCCCTACTAAAGGAACGACCTGAATTCCTCTTTTATGTGCCTCCAGAACAATATCTGCCCCGGGATCTGCCACACCGGGGCAACCAGCTTCAGACATCAGGCCAATATCTTTACCTTTCAACACGTTCGCAAAAACCTCGCCGTAATCCATCTGCCCTCTGGAATGTTTTCCATAGTCGTGAATAATCAATTGGTTTTGGGGTATTTTCAAACCGGCTGACTTCAAGAAGCGTCTTGCTGTTTTCTCATTTTCTACCACATATTCATGGATACTATCGATTATCTCATGATGCAAGAAAGTATAGGATGATTTCTCTGCACCTTCTGCAAGTGGTACAGGGATCAAATAAAGTTTGCCAGTATTCATACACACAAACCTATAAAATTAAAGCTATAAGTTATTAATAATCTCGCGTATTCTCCACGAATTTGAAAACAAAAGCCTCTATTACGTTAAAATATAGAGGCTTTATTTTGTACAAGCTGAAACAGTAACTTGGATTCCAAGTACATAATACCGATCTAAATGGGGTATCAATTTCAATTATATTAATTGTCCTTGATCTGAAGCGATATCAACCGGCTTTATCAAACCATCAGCCCTATTGCGGCCCTTTCTTTCACTTATGCTGTGTAATAGGTGTTTGAGCATGAAGTTTAAACTGCAGCAATGCGTCAAACCAATCCGTATCATTACCGTATCTGCCTACCGGAAAGACATTCCATCCTCCTCCAAAATAGTAGGTCAGTTCACTTCCGATTTGATAGTCTTGCAAGAGCACAAGTTGGTTATCGATTACTTGCTGCGATACATTTCCGGGCATGAAGACACCTGCATACATCCGAGCGTCCGGAGACTTGACAGTACCCTCGCTTTTGTTTTCAGCATACCCTATGATGTTTGCCTCTTCGGTAAACCTAACGCCTTGTGTGTTATTATGCAAAAAGATTCCGGCAGCCATTTTCATTGGCTTCGCTTTACCATCCAACCTGACGATAGCTTTGTTCAATAATCCATTAGCAACCGAACTGATACGGACAGTCTTTGTATACAAATCCCCGTCTATATTAATATCTCTATAAGTTAATATAAATTCGGCACGAAGCGGTCCGTTTTCCAGAATCGTACACTCATCATAAGGATCGTGTATCCAAAGTTTATTATTTACATAAGCTACTATACCTCCGGCTCCCAACGTCTTCCCGCCAACGGAATGTGCATCAACGCCTTCTTCCTGCTCTGCATGGTAATTTGCATACGTGTACATTTTATCTATTATAGAATAAGATTTCTTTTTGTACCAAACGTCGACACCGTTTCCGGTATTTGGCTCTCTTGGTAATAACACCTTGCTATACATCCTGTAAGCTGTTAAATCATTCTCCCAAGCAATGTCATTGCGCAGATCTGGCATTTTCTGATTCACATAGGTTTGGGTCAATGCGGAAACCGGAACTCCGGGCTTCATGGTATATCGCTCTTTACTATTCGCTTTCAAATCTACCTGAAAAAGTATTTTACTCTTTCCTGATACACAATAAGGTATTACGATACCAGAATTATTATATAAAGCCAAACTTGAAAAATCGGAAATATCATTTAATTCTACCTCTACCACTTCATCTTGACGTTCAAAAGGGGAGGAGTTATTTAGCGTAAATGTTGGCTTTTTTACCGCACAACTCGTCACAAAGAGAAATAAAAATAAGCCTTTAAAAATGTTACTTTTCATATTATTGTTCTATTACCAAATATAGAAATTATTTATGGATAGTAAAATCAATTCTTTAAATACATCTAACGCAAAAAAGCCTCCATACTTTTAAATATGGAGGCTTTTGCTATTTATTGGTACAGAAGCTTATGCTTCGATATCCACGTATTCTTCAATAGAAGGACATGAACAGATCAACATCCTGTCTCCTTGCGAGTCGTTTACCCGACCAACAGATGGCCAAAATTTATTCACTTTCAAATACTCCAAAGGATATGCGGCCATTTGACGGCTATATATTCTATTCCATTCATCTGCCGTCACGACTTCTGCCGTATGAGGCGCATGTTTCAGTACATTTTCTTTTTGGTCAGCTTCACCATGTTCTACCGCAGCGATCTCTTTACGGATTGCAATTAAGGCATCACAGAACCGATCCAACTCTGCCTTTGACTCGGACTCTGTTGGTTCAACCATTAGCGTACCTGCAACAGGGAATGACACTGTAGGTGCGTGGAAACCGTAATCCATTAAACGCTTGGCAATGTCTCCAACTTCAATGCCGAAGTTTTTGAAAGCACGACAATCCAAGATCATTTCATGTGCACAACGTCCATTGGCTCCCGCATATAACACCGGGTATTGATTTTCTAAGCGTGCTTTAATATAATTTGCATTCAAAATAGCAGTTTTAGTCGCATTCGTAAGCCCCTCTCCGCCCATCATTGCGATGTAGGCATGTGAGATAACTAAAATCGATGCCGATCCAAATGGTGCTGCTGAAACCGCCGAAATACCTTGCTCTCCTGAAATTTCAACAATTTCGTGATTGGGTAAGAAAGGAACTAAGTGTGCTGCCACACCAATAGGTCCCATACCTGGCCCACCTCCCCCGTGTGGAATACAGAATGTTTTGTGCAAATTCAGGTGACAAACGTCAGCCCCGATAAATCCCGGACTCGTCAAACCAACTTGTGCATTCATATTTGCACCATCCATATATACTTGCCCTCCATTATCGTGTATGATCTGACAGATCTCGATAATAGGCTCTTCAAAAACACCATGTGTAGATGGATAAGTCACCATCAACGAATTCAGATGTACTGCATGCTCTTCTGCTTTCGCTTTCAAATCAGCGACATCAATATTACCACGCTCATCACATTTTACAACGACCACTTTCAATCCTGCCATAGAAGCGGAAGCCGGATTAGTTCCATGTGCTGAGGCCGGGATTAAACACACATTACGGTGTCCTTCACCACGGCTTTCGTGATAAGCATGAATAACCATCAACCCGGCATATTCACCCTGCGCGCCAGAATTTGGCTGAAAGGACATTTTAGCAAATCCGGTAATCTCCGATAACCAATCGTTTAATTCATTGATCAATTGCATATAACCGGACGTTTGATCCACCGGAGCAAACGGGTGCAACCCACCAAAACGAGCCCATGTCAAAGGAACCATTTCTGTCGTTGCATTCAACTTCATGGTACATGACCCCAATGGTATCATGGAGTGACAAAGCGAAAGATCCTTTACTTCCAAGGATTTAATATAACGCAACATTTCACTTTCTGAATGGTAGCTATTGAAAATCGGATGTGTTAAATAATCCGATGTACGAACCAGATCAGAAGGGATAGAAGACACTTCTTCCGTTGCCAAAGCGACTAAATCCACATCGGAAAGCGCTTTTCCCTTAATTTTAGCGAATACTTTAACAATAGTTTGAATATCTTCAAAAGTAGTGGTTTCGTCAATAGAGATACCTACTGTACCTTCATGATAGAAGAAATTCAATTCATTATTTAACGCTTCACCTTTTAACATACCTACTTGATCTCCTACATGAAAACGCAATGTGTCAAAGTAAGCTTTATTTGTTTGCTCATAACCTAATGATTGGATCGCTTTATCTGCTAATTTCGTCAAATCATTAATGCGGGATGCAATATTTTTAATCCCTTGAGGCCCATGATATACGGCATAGAAAGAAGCCATGATGGCTAATAATGCCTGTGCAGTACAAATATTGGAAGATGCCTTATCACGACGGATATGTTGTTCACGAGTTTGTAATGCCATGCGCAGGGCATAATTTCCATTTGAATCGGTAGTTACGCCGATAATACGGCCCGGGATATTACGCTTGTATGCGTCTTTGGTAGCAAAATAGGCCGCGTGAGGGCCCCCAAATCCCATCGGTACACCAAAACGTTGTGAATTACCAACTACAACATCTGCTCCCCATTCACCCGGAGGCGTTAATAATGCCAGTGACATCAGATCTGCGGCTACACATACGGTTATATTTTTAGCATGCGCGCTGTCTGCAAAAGCTTTGTAGTCACTTATTGAGCCATCCGCAGCAGGGTACTGAATAAATGAGGCAAATACATCGTCTGTCAGATTTGATTCAACGATATCCGCTACTCTAATTTCTACTCCAAAAGGTATTGCTCTTGTCCGCAATACGTCTAAGGTTTGTGGATAAACGTTTGATGTTACCAAGAAAACATTGGCTTCTTTGCTTTTACGTGCGCTATACAGCATAAACATCGCTTCGGCCGCCGCTGTAGCCTCATCCAATAAAGATGCGTTGGCAATTTCTAAACCTGTCAAATCAGACACCACAGTTTGGAAGTTTAATAGTGCCTGTAGACGACCCTGTGCTATCTCAGCTTGGTATGGTGTGTACTGTGTATACCATCCCGGGTTCTCTAATACATTACGTTGAATCACACCCGGTACATTCACATCGTAATACCCTTGACCAATAAACGACTTAAATACTTTATTTTTTTCAGCGATCTGCTTTACTTTCTCCAAATAAGCCACTTCACTCAGCGCCGATGGAAGATTTAACCGATTTTTAGCTCTAATTTGAGACGGAACAGTTTGTTCAATCAATTGATCTAAAGAATCAACGCCTAAAAAGGCTAACATTTCTTTCGCTTCCTCAGCTCTAGGGCCGTTGTGGCGATCTTCGAATTTTTCTTGGTAATATACGTTACTCATTTTGCCGTTTGATTGCAGTATTTTATTAATCACTTAACCTACTGTATTTCAGCTGATTTAAGCTTTTTAGTTTTTGTGTTTTTTGATTCGCAAAGATACACTTTTTCAAGTGAATTAATTGTCATAAAATATTTATTCCCTTTCCCTCACAAAATCAATCGTTTGCGCCTCTTTATTAAACTGTTTTAACAAATTTCTCATCGTAATTTTCAATATCAACGATATACTGGTTTTTGATCAAAAAATCGAAAAGAGGCTTCGCTTCTTCTGAAACCTCTAGGTTCTTCGTGGTGACGATTTCATTCTCTTTTTTATTCAGGTATGGATATGCATAAAGTTTCACATCCTTGCTGAACATCCCTGAAATATAAGACAGTAATTCGTTGGTGTATTGCTCTTTGTTATAATTGTCCGAATTAAAGATATTGCGCAGGTTGGATATGTTGGTCGCAATTCCAACATGTTTTGGTCTAAACGTTTTGACAAATTCAGCCAAGTGATTATTACGTCTAAAGTTCGATACCATAATATTGTTTCCTGTGGAACATAAATATTCAGCACGCTCAGCAAAATATCTTAGATCCTCGTCGGTAATGTTACTATCTTCCTCTAATACATTTCCCATCAACACCTCAATCAAGACTACCGTATCTTCAGGAACTGCCCCCGTATTTTTGCGAAACTGTTCAACAGCTAAGTTAAAAAGATCAAAGTTTGGGTTGGACTTTTGACGATACTTTGTACGCAAAATAATAATATTCTTCTTATACAAATAATCCTTTATCTGTGCGGCCTTACCATCGGGTCTGAAAATTGCGGCATTGGCAAATCCCTTAGCGATCAGATAGAGATTAATTAAACGTTCGTTCACTTGTTCAAAGACAGGACCTGCAACTTTTACCAAATCGATTTCAACAGACCCCACTGAAAGGTTGTCAACCAACGATTCAATCATCATTTGCGGATCTTTTGCATAAAAATAGGCTGCAAACACCAAATTAACACCAATAACACCCAACACTTTAGACTGTAATCGATTGTCGCTATCTAACAGACGTACATGAATAATGATGTCATTTGTAGGGCCGCCCACCTCATGTTGAAAACGTATCCCCACCCAACCGTGCGGTTCGTTTGTTTTTGTAAAATTCAATGTGGTAACGGTATCGGCGAAGGCAAAAAATGTTTTCTTCGAATATTTCTCTCCATGCAAACGCTCTGTGAGCAAATCGAACTCATGTTCAATCATTTTGGTCAATCGCGTACGACTCACATAACGTCCGGACTCTTCTGCTCCATAAATTGCATCGCTGAATGCCATGTCATACGCCGACATTGTCTTTGCAATCGTTCCCGAAGCTGCACCTGCTTCAAAAAAATTGCGGGCCACTTCCTGTCCCGCACCAATCTCCGCAAATGTTCCGTAAATATCTGGATTAAGATTAATCTTTAGTGCTTTTCGTTTTGTTTCGAATATCTCTCTTGCCATTTTGCAAAGGTACGAAAAGTTCCTCCACTCTCATATCGCACGTCTAATATCTCTTGTCTAACGCCTACAACAACCCTAAATGCTTAAAGGCATAAAACAACGCTGCAGAATGCAGCGCTTGACCAATCCTGTTTTCCAATAAAAAGGTTTTGGCTTCTTCAATAGACATCAATACCACTTCAATGTCTTCTGAATTGTCCAATTCCTGTTCCTGGATTTTCTTACCTCCCCGTAGAATATAAGTATGGGTAACATTTCCGCTCGTAGCCGGGTTAGCATACAACTCGGCTATTTTTTCGATCGAATCAAAAGCATAACCGGTCTCCTCCAACAGCTCCCGTTTAGCGGCATCTGCCGGATCTTCCCCTTCCTCCACCACTCCCGCAGGTAATTCCGTCATTATCTGACCCGCACCATGTCGATATTGTGTAACAAATAGGACTTGATTCTCCGCTGTAATACCGATCATATTAACCCATGTTGGATATTCCAGCACATAATATTCTTCCTTTATATTACCATTGGGCAATTGCAGCTTATCTACCCGCAATGTCGCCCAGGGGCGTTCAATAATATATTTAGAATCCAGCAGTGTCCACTTTTCCATATTAGTTCTTTACGATATCTGCCATAATCCGCTCCACTTTATCTTCTAACTTCCGAGCAACAGCATCGTATTCCGAAATAGTCGATAACTGCTCTTTGACGGAACAATAAAATTTAATTTTTGGTTCCGTACCCGAAGGACGGGCTGAAATAACATCTCCATCCTCCGTTATAAATTGCAGTACATCTGATTTAGGCAGATTAATTTTACGCTGCTCACCGGTAGTCAGATCATAAGCTACCGTATTTTCATAATCCCGAATTTCGCTAACGGCGACACCACCCAATACTTTCGGTACATCAGCACGAAGGTCGATCATCATTTGTTTAATTTCATCGGCACCTGCTTTCCCCTTTTTTGTCAAGGAAATTAACTTCTCCTGATAAAATCCGTACTTTTCATATATCTCCAGTAAAACATCAAAAAGAGATTTCCCCTGGTACTTGAAATAAGCCGTCATCTCCGCAATGAAAGCACAGGAGTTCACCGCATCTTTATCTCGTACCAAGTCACCTATTAAAAACCCATAACTCTCTTCTCCTCCAACTAAGTAATTCTCCTTTTCTTCAAGATTCGTAATCACCTCTCCAATAAACTTAAATCCCGTAAGCGTTTCGTAACTTTTAACACCAAAACCTGTGGCAATATCCGAAAACAAATTAGACGTAACGATGGTCTTCACAACATAATCTTCTGCCTGTAATTCGCCCTTTTCTTTCTTAGCAGATAGTACGTAATAGGTCAACAGACTGCCGATCTGGTTGCCGTTCAACAGCTGAAACACTCCATTTGTATTCTTGACAGCCACACCAACCCTGTCCGCATCCGGATCAGTAGCCATTACAACGTCTGCATCGAGCTCTTCTCCTTTTCGCTTGGCCATAGACATTGCTTCCTCTTCTTCCGGATTGGGATAAATCACGGTCGGGAAATTTCCATCGGGCTTCGATTGTTCTTCAACCACTGTCACGTTTCTAAAGCCCCACGCCTCCAATATTTTAGGAACCAACGTAATCCCTGTTCCATGAATCGGAGAAAACACAATTTTTAGATCCTGCTGCGCGGCAACGACTTCGGGGTGAATGCTTAGCTTTTTATTTGCATCGATATAGATCTGGTCAAAATCTTCTTTCACTACCGTAATATTGTCTTGAATACCTTCAAACTTAATTGCGGTAACAGACTGTATTGCATTCACTTCGGTAATCACGTTTTTATCATGTGGAGCCACCAGCTGGCCACCATCATTCCAATAGGCTTTGTAGCCGTTATACTCCTTTGGGTTATGCGAGGCAGTAAGCATTACGCCCCCTTGACAGCCAAAATGACGAACGGCAAATGACAGCATAGGTGTCGGACGTAACTCTTCGAATAAGTACACCTTAATCCCGTTGGCAGAAAATACATCTGCTACCATTCTTCCAAACGCCTGCGAATTATTACGGCTGTCGTAGGATACCGCAACTTTCACCTCTTCATTCGGAAATTCCTTTTTTAAATAATTAGACAAACCCTGCGTAGCTTTGCCCAAGGTATATTTATTCATCCGATTTGAACCTACCCCCATGATACCCCGGAGGCCGCCTGTACCAAATTCCAATTCCTTGTAAAACGAATCTAACAATTCTGTTTCCTCCTTATCATCCACTAATTTTTGTACCTGCGCAACTGTATCTTGATCATATTCCGCTGTCAACCATTGTTGGATACGGCCCTTCGTTACGTTATCAAAGTTTGTCATGACTAACACTATAATTTTTGTTGTAAATATAATTTAATACCTCAAAATACGCTTTAAAATCGCTGTTAATTTCATTAAAATCTTCATGAATTAAATGGAACAATAGCGATGTACACATCTTTATCCGTCGCAACCCGCATACGCTCTATCCAATACGGTAATATACCAAACCCCTTCCTGTTGCTGAAGGTGAAAAATGAGTGGCTCACTAGATGTAAGAATAACACGGTAACTTTTCTTTTCGGTGTCTTTAATTTTTTCAATTTGCGCTTCGGAAAACTCTTGTTGATTAAACTCCTTTTGAAATGCAGCGATCCGAGATAATTGGTCCGGATGAGATGTGGTATCGCAAAAGAAACCTTCTTTAGTCCACTTCTCCGTGCCACAATCAAAAGTTGGAAGAGATTCGAAGGTCAATGCGTAATCGTTAGAAAAAGTGGGATAAGGAAAATACTCCGGGATAGGATGTGCAAAATCTATACTGTCTACTCTAGTGAATACATCTGCCACCCCTGGTCTATGTATAACTGTAAGACCTAATTCAGGGTGTATGAGCGCATTTGCTTTTTGGTTGTCTTGATTGATATATGCTCTCACAAATCGTGTGATAACTTCACTGAGCTGCTCAATCTCTTCTTCGGACTGTGGTACTTTTATTTGCGTGCTATCTTGCGCACCCTGTTCCTTGCTTTTGTTTTGATTACAACAGGAGAACAGCAGCATTACACAGAAAATAGTAAAGAATAGCGACTTCATTTTATGTATTGTTTTTACAGATTTTGTCTTCTTTCAACACTCCTTTAATATTCATTTTTAAGCTCTTTTATGCGTTAAATTATCGATGATCGTTTTCATAATCGCTCTGTTTGCCGGAGACCACCATTGTCTTAATACCTGCCCGATAACCGTATCATGATTTTCAGATAAAGTTGATAAAAGCGCCTTTCTCAAATTAAGCTTCGTAAGCCTCCAAGCATTTTTTTCAAATTGGGTAACACTTTTGACTTTACGCACCGCAGCATTCTGAATGCGGTTGAAATCAACAACTTCATCTACTAATCCCACCTTCAGTGCTTCTTGAGGTTTGAGTAATTTGCCTTCTAACAAAAAACGATATGCTTGTGCCTTTCCCAACCAAAAACTGTACAGATCAAATATACTATCCGGCACTACGATACCTACAGGGACTTCATTTAAGCCAATGATAAATTCTCCTTCTGCCATAATACGGTAATCACAACAGATCGCTAATACGCATCCACCCGCAGGACTGTGCCCTGTAATTGCAGAAACAGCAGGTTTGGAAAAGCTTGCGAGGGTCTGGATCAGCAACATAAAGCGGCTCCAAAATTCCTTCATTTCTTCGGCATTGTAATCATAAAGGGCAATTAAATCCAAACCGGACGAAAAAAAGCCTTCCTTACCCGATAAGACCAGTCCTTCTATCGCGGGGTCTGACTCAGCTTCCTGAATCGCCACAATCAGTTCATTCACCACCTGTATATCAATTGCATTCGACTTACCTCGATCCAAAGTGATATGAAAAATATGATCGTCTTTCTTAATTTTTAAAAAATTCATCGTTTCAACTGTTTCTGCTACTAAAAACCCCTACGACAGCGGATACATTCTGTCTATTATACACAACCTAAAATCAGTTAAGGTTGACACAAGATAAGCATTTTTCAAACACGATATTAAGGAAAGAAAAAGTGTCATTTAACCTCAAACGCTATGGCTTTTCTACCGACTCTTCCTCCAAAATCAATTCCCTCAATCACCATCAAGTACTTTCCTTTTCCATCTGAAGTAAAAAACTGGAAAGAAGTTTGGCCATCTTTATCGGCGACCATGATAGGTTCCCAATGAATCGTAGTACGCAAATCGCGGTTGAATTTAGTTTCATCCGACACATCGTACACAGGTTTGTAAAACGTCCTATTCACATGAATGCCCTGCGGCTGTATAGTAACGATTCCTTTGGGCGTATACCTTCGCATAGCAGATGCCCCCGTCTTAGAGGTGATAATTAACAACCCATTGCTACCATACGAACCGTATATCGCCGTGTAATTAACATTCCTTAGCACCTCAACACTTTCAATATCCGATACATTTATCATCGAAATCTGATCTGCTTCGATGTACATTCCATCCAACACCACTTGCATAGGCAGATTCCCTCTTGTATTGTGAGGAATCCCGTTTATAAATGTCACACCCATTAAACGGCCGACGAGACACATTTCGAGTGACGCGCAGGTGGATAATTCTTCAGCAGATATAATCTGATCTGCATTGCCGGATCCATTCAGGTTACTGGAATTTTCAGCAGCTCTTCTCTTTTTTGCTCTTACCACTACTTCTTCAATATCAATTGCCCGTTCCATCAAACCATTACGTTCCAATTCCGCAAAAAACTGTTTTGAATTGTTTATTTCGTCTTTATAGAAATCATTGATATCGTATCTTTCTAAAGCGACATTTCGATTAGCAGAAATGACAGATTTTTCTTGTGCATTAATCTCAATGTCAATATTATTTTTACCTTTTTCATTTTTGGCAGAAATTAAAAACTTGATACTGTCCGGAAACATTAACTCGTCAAACTCAAAATAACCGTCATCCGCAGACAACGTGTCTATAAAATCCATAAAGTTCTTTGTAGAGATCAATTGGACAGACGCTTTTGGCTCTGCTGCCTTTCTACCCAATTTTCTGGTGTACCCTGCTATTTTTAAAGATTTTTCAGGCTCAAACTTATGAGTAGCAGCGATTTCCGAATCTCTCCAGTCCATACTTCTCCAACCTTGTGTAAGCATGAGGAAATCCAAATCGGCCGTATTCACTTCATTGTTAAAATAATAGCCCGGATTCTCAATAAATCCTTTTAGATCTGAACTCAGCAATAACGTCGACAATATGTTCGGCGCGACCGAATACTCATCTTTGATTTTGGAAAGATCAACAACGGATGCAGAGAGTGCCGCAAAACGAATACTGTCTCCCTCCGTACCGACATTTAGATTCACATCCACTTTCTCCCGACTACCGTAACTCTCTTTATCAAGCGTTATCTCCATCGGAAGTATATTCTCCGGTTTATAGCTAAAAAAAGCGCGTTCTACAACAGGCATAAACTGATCATTTAAAATAGATATTGTTACCACCCCTGTTGGCAATTTATCCTTATCAACAGCATAAACAAGTTCGCTTTTTGTTAACTTCTGTTTTGACACAAAATATACTTGCCCCAGGTGCTGCACAACAAAATACATTTCTTTCTGATCGATTAAATCCGGAGAAACATTTAATTGCGCATATACATTCCTTGAATTTAGGCTATTGACAAGTAAAGAATAACCTGATTTTTCTATCGAAGGGACAGACACTTCTGATTTAGAACCATCGGCAAATTCTGCAAATGCTTTAAATACATCATTTTCACGGACGAATAAGGAAGATGCTCCCATTCCTAACTCATTTGTCTCAACGGAGAGCACAGTATCTACTCCGGCCAGAACAACAAGCTTCGCTTTTATTCCCAAACCATTTGGTCGAATTGCCTTTATTCCAATATTGTTGACTACGTTTGCCAATAATTTGCCCCCTTCGGGGAAAATCTGCAAATTATTATCTTGTTGTTCGGCACTTGCTTTAATAAGTTTAGTGACATTCATTTTCTCCATATTTTCAAACCGGAGTTTAAGGAGGGGAGCCTTATATTTCTTATCCACTTTTATGGTAGATAGCCCCGCTTCATCACTAGCTGTCCTTCCTTTATCGACCACCTTGCCTTCATGTAGTACTTCGTACCTTATACTTGTTTTCGAAAGCGCATTTCCGGCAAGACTTTTCAAATTAATAGCGTAAATATTGTCTTTATCAGATGAGGTAACAGACGTAGTTGTCAACACGTTATCCAAACGACCATTGCTAATCTGAATCGTACGGTCATAAAAATAGGTATCATCATAATTGCGCATCCAATTCGTATATGCCCTAATTCGGTATGATCCTTCGACTATGGTATCGTTCAACAGGAAATCTCCTATCCCTAAACCTGAAATCAACGGAATCTTTATAGCAGCTACAACTTCCTCAGAGGGACTTATTAGCTCTACGTTTGCGATCCCACTCAAATTGGAAAAGAAATTATGAATACCGATCGTGGTATATGCCTTAAACCAAATTGTTTCCCCAGCCGTGTAAGCATATTTATCCAGATGTAAATACAATTTCTCCTGTGGATTGGATTGATAAAAATCATCTGCCTTCTCTAATGTCTTTTGAATATCCTGGGCATATACTATCGAAAAAAATACTGAAAATACAACTAAAAGGGAAAAGGCTCTCATAATTATTGTCAATTGATTTAAAATCTGATAGGTGAAAGATAAAAAATATTATGCAATTCGCATTATGATATGTAAAAATTTATGTAATCTTAACAGACATCAATATCTTTGCGACATGAATATCTTAATCATTGGATCAGGTGGGCGTGAATCTGCCTTTGCTTATAAACTAGCACAGAGCCCTAAACTATCAAAACTCTTTATTGCTCCGGGTAATGCAGGTACTGGGGTTTATGGTCAAAATGTACCTTTAAAAGTGACCGATTTCGAAGGAATAGCGACCTTTGCTTTGGAGAACAAAATAGAGATCATATTAGTGGGACCGGAAGAACCATTGGTAAAAGGAATTCATGATTATTTTTTAGGTAGAGAAGACATTAAACATATCGCAGTGATCGGGCCCCAACAACTTGGTGCTCAGCTTGAAGGATCTAAAGACTTTTCAAAGGAGTTTATGTTTAGACATAATATCCCTACCGCTGCATACAAATCTTTTGATAAATCAAATTTAGAAGAAGGCTTGACATACCTAGAAACCCAGAATCTTCCAATCGTTTTAAAGGCTGACGGATTAGCTGCCGGTAAGGGTGTTTTGATTTGCGAGACTATTGAGAACGCGAAAGCAGAACTCACGGCTATGATAGCCGATGCTAAATTTGGTGATGCAAGCAGTGTAGTTGTGATTGAAGAATTTTTAAAGGGTATCGAACTTTCTGTATTTGTATTAACCGACGGTAACTCCTATAAAGTATTGCCTTCGGCCAAGGATTATAAGCGAATTGGAGAAGGAGATACCGGATTGAATACAGGAGGAATGGGCTCCATATCCCCTGTGCCATTTGCAGATGAAACTTTCTTGAGCAAAGTCGAAGAGCGTATTATTAAACCTACGGTTGAAGGCCTAAAAAAAGATAACATTCCATATAAAGGGTTTATTTTTATTGGTTTAATGAATGTTGGAGGAGAACCTTTCGTTATCGAATACAATGTACGCATGGGAGATCCAGAAACAGAATCGGTACTTCCCCGAATAGAATCTGATCTAGTGGATCTTTTGGAGGGTGTCGCACAGGGAAATTTAGAGACACGTTCATATACGGTTTCGCCAAAAACAGCCGTTACAGTCATGTTGGTGTCGGGCGGTTATCCGGGAGATTACGAATCCGGAAAAGTAATTTCGAATATCGAGAACGTAAAGGAATCTATCGTATTCCACGCAGGCACGAAAGAAGTCAACGGAGAAGTGGTGACTGCAGGTGGTCGCGTAATAGCTGTCACAACTTTACAAAATGACCTTTTCTCGGCTTTACAGCAGGCAACTGCGGATGCCGGGCGTATTTTTTATCAAGGAAAATACTTCAGAACGGACATTGGATTTGACCTTATTTAAAAATAAAAAATTAAAATCCAATAAGTTACAATTTTGGTGATGAAAATATTTTGGAAGTAATAAAAAAGCCTCTATATTTGCATCACCAAATCGGAAATGGCCCGTTCGTCTAGGGGTTAGGACGCAAGATTTTCATTCTTGAAACAGGGGTTCGATTCCCCTACGGGCTACACATCTTGAAGTCAAAACATACAAAAGCCTGCAAATTGAACGTTTGCAGGCTTTTTGTTTTTTACAATACCCCTGAATTATTCAATTTTTCCCATAAAAAAAGGGATCAAGCGGAATTCTTGGGGGGAAATCCTTTTTAAGCATATAATTTCATTACCCTATAAAGAAAGAATTGAGTATCCCTAACACCCCGGAAGACACTTCTGAATGCTTTCAGTTTGGCATTGAAGGATTCTGCTGAAGCGTTGGTGCTTTTGTTA
>NZ_SRZY01000004.1 GCF_006476045.1 Sphingobacterium lumbrici | reverse complement strand
CTTTTTATTGAATATTTTAGGAGCATTAGCCGCTTATGCTTTCTTCCCTAAAAAACCTTCATTAAATATTCAATTTGAACAGCAAGAAAATCAATTATTCCTTGCTGCTTAAACCGAACTCACGTTAAAGATTTAATAAAAAATACAACACTTTATTATAAATAATATTACCAAAACAGCAAATTCATACAAATAAAAATTATTTATAAACGTATATAGCACATTTATAAAATTGACAATCCACATCCAATATATTCGATGAAAAAAGACAAAAAAAAAGAGTAGCGAACCCGCTACTCTTTTCCACATGTTATATAAAATTCTTTAGAAGAACATCAACTAAATTAGCTTTTCTTACTACCAAATCCTAAAATAGCGAAAACAACTTTAAAAGCTAAAAATGATGCTACCAAAATTGCAACATTAGCAATTAAAGAAAATAGAAAAGTAGACTGACCCAATGAAGGAATCACATCGGGAACAAATCTCACGAATACACCAAATAAACCAATAATGATAGCAATGGTTAATGATACATAATAACTTGTTTGATTTGCGTTGTTATCCGTTTTTTTTGATTGTCTCTCAATAGCTGTATTTTCCATATCAGTGCTTTGTCTTTATTAATGGTACAAACTTAGATAAAATGCTTTGCATTCTCGAATACTTAATGCAAAAAAAATCATCTACGAGTGTTTCGCTGTTATCGCATTACCAACGAATGATTATTTTAATCCTATCGGGTTCATTTATTTTGTTTAAATATTCTAATCTAAAAAGGCGAAAGTACTATCATTTTTTTTATTAATATTGTAGTAAATTTTTGAAATGAAACACATTCTATATTTCGCAATTACAATTGTTCCTTTTCTTTCTACTGCTCAAGAACAACGGATAGACAATTTCATTGTAAAAGAAAATTTAACACAAAATGGGAAGATCGCTATTATAGCAGTGGATTCGGCAGAGGTTGCGGATGAACGTATCGATGGAACATTTCTGTTTTCTATGAATGGATTACAACAAAGCTTACAATTCCATCAAGGTGTAGCAGTGCCTTCCCAAAAAATAGATGGATCTACATTTGTTTTTTTTAAGCATAAAAACCAAGATAATTCGACCGGCAGACTTTACTTTATATATAAAAATGATAATAGTTTAAAACCGTACAAAGTCAACGGCTTATTATTATTGATTATTCCTGTATTATTACTATTGATAGCATACATTTTCAAAAGAATGCTATTAACGCTGGTAATCCTTGGTTTAATTTACGGATACTTATCTTTTAGCAAAGGTTTAGCGTTCACGCAGATCATAGAAAGTACATTGCAGGTTGTAAAAAACCTATTCTAAAATGGCAAGCCAACGCCAAAATTATATTGAATAAAATTGTAACGATCCGGACGGTTAGAGTTGTAATATCCGCGCTTAAAATCCTTAGCATCGAATAATTTCTGTATTACCCACTGACTCTTGCCTTCAAATTGAGGATCCTTTACTTTTAGCCCAGCATCAAGTCGCATAATAAAATAGTCCATATCAAAGCGCAGACCGAATCCCGTTCCTATTGCTATCTGCGAAAAAAACTTATTGATTTCAAATTGGCCATTCGGATTAAACCGATCTTCTCGGAGCCGCCAAACATTTCCCATATCAACGAATGTAGCGCCGTTCATTTTGGCTCCTAAAAAGTTATTCAATAATCGAAAACGGTATTCTAAATTTGTTTCTAATTTCACCTCTCCCAACTGATCTAAGTTCCGGAGACTCAGTCGAAGATTTTCATCATCTATACCTTTTCGATTGTAATTACCAGGACCTAACGTACGCGCCTGCCATGCTCGAATACCATTCATCCCTCCGGCAAAAAAACTTTTTTCAAAAATAAGCAATTTAGAATTGTTACCATACGGTATAGCCAAACCACCATTAAAACGAAAAACAAATTGCTTATGCCCCCCTAAGTGCCTATACCATCTGTAATCTACCTCACCTTTAACATATTGCAGATAGGGAACTTTAAACAAAATACGTTGATTGTCTTCATTTCGCTGAAAACTGAACACCTGACTAACTAAACCAAATAAATTGCCACTTAAATCGATCGAACTTCTCAAATAGAAAAAATCCTCCAATTTAAGCAGCCTAGGTGCATTCCAAGTGATGGCATATTGTGATCCTAGTCCAAAATATTCTCGGTCATTGGATTCGACATATAGATTATATCCCTCATTGATTAAATTTTGCTTAAAACTCTCATTGAATTTCCCAACACGATATTCCAATACAATCGGTGTATAACTATGCTGCAAATTAGCCGATTGCCACCAAGAATAATTCAGCGTATTAATTAAGTAACGATTAGAATACGTATTATCTTGATTAAATAACTGTAGACTCGACGAAAAAGTGGTGCGAGGCAATCCGTATTTTCCGATTCCGCGGATTTGGAATGGCAACAATAACCGGGGTACAACTAAATTGACCCCTACTTGAAAATCATTATTAAAAATCTTCTGGGAAAGATTGCCTTCCAAACGAGGATCGAATAACACTCCGTAACGCAATTTCACCTCCAGTAATTCCGCACCTCCAAAAATATTTCGATGAGAAAAAGTATTTCCTATATTAAAGCCGCTCATCCCGGAGCTAAATGTATATTCCCCCTCCACTTGATTCGCCATCAGCGAACGCGGTATCAATTCATACTTCACATCCAACAAACTACTATCTACTTTTTCGAAGTTAATTTTCACGCTACGAAAACCATTCATTTCATATAAACGGTCATAAGACAAGTTTTCATTACTTAAACTATAAATTTGCTCACTCCGCAGGTACATATAACGCGAGATCGGACGTAACCTGAAACGACCTATTTCGTCCACGAAATCTACACGCATGCTACTGTCGCGATATGCCTTTACCTCCCTTTTCATTTCATCCGAAGCGGGTCGAATTAAAAGCGAAACATTATTAATTTTATAAATACGGTGTTTATCGTTTTCAGGATTTAGTACCTGAATCGTTAAATTCACCCGACCTTCTCTTACATTAGTATCTACACCTACACGCATATACTGCCTTACATAATCATAATAACCTTGATCTTTTATAGCGGTATAGAGTCTTTCGCGTTCCTCCAATAGCTTAGCAGCATCATATTTTTCACCAATTCTAATTTTGGTAGTCGGCAACACCTCATTTATATATATACGCTGTATAGAAGTATCTTGAAATTCATAGTCTACTTTATCCAAAAAATATGGATTTCCTAGATGTGCGTTAAAATTAAGACGGGCCTTTTTTTTATTTATGTTTATTTGCGTATTAACCGATGCATTGAAATACCCTTTAGTCTTAAGGAAACTTTGAATCTGATTAGTCGATAGTTCTACCAAAGAGGAATCTAAGATATGCGGAGCCTCCCCGACCGGGCGTATATTATCAGTTTTATACTTCCCTTTTCGGGTATTAAAAATATTATAAATTGTCAAATTCAACGCGGAATTGGGTCTAATTTCGTTCGAAATATAGAGAGAAGATAGTTCTTTTAATTCATTGGGGATACCGTTTAAATCTATATCAGTTACTAAAGCTTGATCATCCTCCAAGTATTTTGCAGAACGGCAGGATGTAAAAATTAACAGTAAAAGCGTTATACTTGTAAAAATTAAAAAGCTTCTATTTTTAGTCATTAAATATGTTGTCAAAAGCGCAGATCAGTTTTATAACATCACTGCAACATAAAAAATTCCGAACACAATACAATTTATTCGTGGTCGAAGGTATCAAATCTGTAGTAGAATTTGTACACTCTTCTTACAATGTACAAAAAATATTCACTACACAAGAAATACGTGCAAAATTGGGTAAAATCTCTCAAAATATAAAATGTGAAGAAGTCACTGAAACTGAGTTATCTAAAATAAGTAGTCTTAAAAATCCGCAGGGGGCACTGGCATTGGTCGAAATCCCACAGACAACACAACTGGATTTAAGCACCTTAAAAGGCAAACACAGTATTGTTTTGGATGATATCCAAGATCCTGGCAATTTAGGCACTATCATACGTACTGCCGAATGGTTTGGCATTAGCACCATTTTATGTTCAACAGGTACTGTAGACACTTACAACCCAAAAGTAGTCCAAGCGACAATGGGTTCGCTTTCCAGGATACAGATCTATTATATCGACATCGAAGAATTGATATCACAATGTACCTTACCCACATTCGGTGCCCTATTAGAAGGGGATAATATTTACGAAACTAATTTCGGGAAGGAGGGACTAATTATTATGGGGAACGAAGGAAACGGAATTCGAAAAAATATAATTGGTAAAATACAACAAGCTGTAACCATTCCTAGAATTGGTCGTGCGGAGTCATTAAATGTCGCAGTAGCTACGACGATATTTTGTTCCGAAGTAACGCGACACAACATGTTAGCCAACAAGCAATAAGATGTCGGAAAAACCGGAATCGATATATACTTTACAATTTGGATTACTGTGCTTGAGTTCATTGTTATTCTCGGCAAGTTTTAACATGATCATCCCCGAGCTGCCAAATTACCTCTCCTCTTTAGGAGGAGCGGAACACAAAGGATTGATAATAGCACTCTTCACACTTACCGCTGGGATATCGAGACCTTTTAGTGGGCAACTTACGGACAAATGGGGGCGAGTACCTGTGATGGCAATAGGATCAATTGTCTGTGTAATCTGCAGTCTACTCTATCCGCTTTTAAGTTCTGTCGCCGGATTTTTTCTTCTACGATTAATTCACGGTTTTTCTACGGGCTTTAAACCCACCGCAACATCCGCCTATATTGCAGACATTATTCCAGCCAACCGATGGGGTGAAGCTCTAGGTATGCACGGATTGTGCTTTAGCCTAGGGAGCGCAATTGGACCGGCTGTAGGAAGTGCCGTAGCACAAGCATTTGATATACATACCATGTTTTACTGTTCGTCAGCATTCGCCTTGCTCTCTATTGTGATTGTAATGAACATACAGGAAACATTAATTCCAAAACAAAAATTTTCAAGGAACATGCTTCGCCTTTCACGCTCCGATATCATTGAACGTCGAGCAATTCCTGCTGGTATCGTAACACTACTATCATACTCGGCTTACGGTGTAATCCTTACGCTAATCCCCGATTGGAGTGAGTACGTGGGTATCAGTAACAAGGGATTATTTTTTACCACGTACACCCTAACATCTATAGGGGTTCGATTCGTTGCAGGTAGGATGGCAGACCGCCATGGAAGAATAAACGTAATACTAGTCGGATTGTTAATCATAGCAACTTCTTTATTTTTACTGGGCTTCGGAGATAGTATTAACGGTCTCCTTCTCGGAGCTTGCCTATATGGAATAGGCACAGGTATCCTTTCACCGGCACTAAATGCCTGGACGATTGATCTTTCATTACCTCAATATAGGGGAAAAGCTATGGCGACTATGTACATTGCCTTGGAAATGGGAATTGGCGGAGGAGCACTGTTGGCCGGCTACATATATCACGACAATCTTTCCCGAGTCCCTTATATTATGTACGGAACCGGAATAGTAATTTTATTTTCCGTAATCTATATTTTATATTGGGATTTGATAAACAAAAAACAAGCTTAACTGTTATTTGATTAAACTAAATCGTATGGAAAACAATTCATCAAAAAAAACGTATTCACTTGATTTGGCTTCAAGCTTATTGGCAACACTCCTTATCATCACCTTGATGTATTTATCGCAAAATGTACTGGTGCCATTATTATTCTCCATATTGATATCGATTACTTTATTTCCCTTAGCACGTTTTTTCGAAAGACTACGCTTGGGAAAAGCTTTTTCCGCAATTCTATCCGTTATCGTCGCTATTGCTATCATCTCTACGATTGGCTGGTTTATTATCCATCAAAGCATTATCATCGGTAAGGATGCTTCTGCAATTACGGAAAAAGTTCTTTCAGTATTTGACAGATTGCAAGTTTGGATTCAACAAACATTTGGCATAGAACGTGGTCAAATGATGGACAAACTCCAAGAACAGGGCAACAGAGCTTTGGAAAATATAGGGAGTCTTCTATCAAGCACTTTTGGTTCTATAGGCAACACCTTAGCCGGCACCGTATTAGTACCACTTTTTTGTTTCTTCCTACTTTATTACCGCGATTTTTTTCGTGAATTTTTCTTCAAAACATTTAAATCTACTCCACAACGTAAGGTGAACGAAGTATTAAATAAGATTTACGAAGTAGTACAGAGCTATTTGCTGGGGCTCGTGACAGTAATGGGGATAGTAGCCGTATTAAACACAGCTGGATTAATGTTGATGGGAATTGATTATGCGTGGTTTTTTGGATCTTTGGCTTCCCTCTTAATGCTCCTCCCATATATCGGTATTGCTATTGGATCTATTCTTCCGGCGTTGTTTGCATTAGCAGTCAAAGACAGTGCATGGTATGCAATCGGTGTAATTGTCTGGTTTCAGGTGGTTCAATTTTTAGAAGGCAATATCATTACTCCAAATATAGTAGGAAGTAAAGTAAGTATTAACCCTTTAATGGCTATTATTGGCATCTTATTGGGTGGTATGCTGTTCGGTTTATCAGGTTTGATATTAGCTTTGCCATTTATTGCTACCTTAAAAGTTATCTTCGATGCAATTCCAAGTATGCAGGCTATCGGATTTTTAATCGGTGAGCCAGAAAAAGAACATTTGAAAACGAATTCTACACAAGAACTGTTGATGAAATGGGGCATAGTACGGAAACCCAGGAATAAAAAGAAAGTTCAATTGGACGTACATGTAGACACCGAATCTACACCTGCAAAAACGACGTTAAATTATAAAGAAGTTAATGAATCGGAACAAAATCCGCTTGAAAACTTGGGTGAAAAATAAGAGAGCGATTACTCGCTCTCTTATTTTTCACCCTCTCTCTATGTTCTTGCGAATACTACGGCAATTTTTCAAAATCAATATCTGGAGCGGTATTCTTATTGTCAAATGAAAAGGTGCTGCCTGGTGTTACTATTTCATTAAAAAAACCTCCATTTTTCAGAAAGTATCCATTTGAGGTTACTCCCCCGATAGCATCTATTCTTTGTTTCGCTCGATAAGTGTTGTCTACAGTAAATCGTGCTGACGTAATTTTATTCCACACTCCATTGTACACCCATTGGTTTTTGAACTCCACTTGACGTCCCAGATAACCTTGATTAGGACTGAAATTCTCTAAGAAGCTATGAAAACCAGTCAAATAGGTATCAGTCTTCGGGCGCTTGAAGCTTGCAACAATTTGCCACTGCTGAGTGTCGGGATTAAAAAACCATGCTGAATAATCGGTGTGGTCATTTCCGTCAGGATTTCCTTTTAACAGAAATCGATAGGTTATACCAGCTTTCCAATGATACCGCAAATAACTTTGGCCTCCTGATCCTTCATTACCGAATTCTCCGGTATGAACATCTGTACCTTTTTTATTTAAGACAATTTTTTGATCATCAGGAATTGTTTTTGGATCATCCGTATGAAATGGGCTCCATACAGAAAACAGTATCCTTCTTTCTCGTTCGGAATTCACTTGAATACCGAAATAACCCTGTCCGAAACCTATGGCCATAAAATATGAACCAATCTTGTCTTCCCCCTCTGGAATTGTAATTTCATTATAGTAATAGGTAGCATCCGATATTCCTGAGACATTGTAGTTGATATGACACGAAGGTCCTCTTCTCGCCCAATAGTAATAATTGGGGTCATCAGAATACAACACACCATCTGCTACGGCTTCACCCGAAATTAGGAGATGCGAAATCTCTCCGTAGCTATTGCCCGAAGTATTCAGACCTTGAACACTCACTTGCACGTAACCTTCGTCCACCACATTAAATGCTCCAACATTGATCTCTCCAAAATCAGGTGAAGACAGTTCAACCTCTTCCGATCTTTCGCCAACAGAAACCCGTACCTTGGACTTTTGACCTTCAGGTGCTTTGGCTCGGAGTTTTAAGAAAAAGGTTCCTGTTTTCGACGTTCTAAAATAAATACTGGTCACCGTAGAGGGGGCCGCCCAATTTGTCAAACCAACATTGGAAATAGATTCCTTAGCACGAGAATCCTTATAGGTAAAGAAGGCATTTCCGGCCAATGGAATTTCATACGTTTTGTCCTCAAATCTAATAGCTGACAAAAAGTAGCCTGCTGTAACATTAGCTTTTATAAGGTAGCTGCTACTGAGGAATACCGCAGCTAACAGAATAACATTTTTTAGATATTGTCTTATCATAAATTTAGAATAAGTACTAAAAATACGACATACATTCTGTTAAAAATATGCCCGGTGCATCATCAAACGTTTGCGCAGCTAAACGTTTTAAAAATATTACATTAAAATCCTACAGACTTCAGATTCAAACCCGTCCGCTCATCCAAGCCAAACAATAGGTTCATATTCTGTACAGCCTGCCCGGAAGCTCCTTTTAACAGATTATCCGTTGCGTTCAATACGAACAACTTATTACTGTGTTTTTCCAGATGGATAATACTTTTATTTGTATTGACGACCTGCTTTAAATCGATGTTCTCGTCAGACACATGCGTAAAAGGATGTGAAGCATAATACCTTTCGTACAATTCGTATGCTTCTCGTTCCGACAAATCCGATTCAAGATAAATCGTCGAAAAAATTCCCCGGGCAAAATCACCACGTTGAGGCACAAAATTGATTTTTCCCGCAGCTCTATCTAATAAAGATTTTTCCGATTGCGGTAAAAATCCATTTTGTAGTTGATCTAACGACTCTGATATCTCCTGTAAATGTTGATGTGCAAAAGATTTATATGCAGAAAGGTTATTATTACGCCAAGAGAAATGGGTTGTCGGCCCCGGCTTTTGGCCAGCTCCTGTAGATCCCGTGGTCGCGTTAACATGAATTTGATCGGGTAATATTCCCTCATTTGCCAACGGTAACAGTGCCAACTGAATATTTGTAGCGAAACAGCCCGGATTGGCAATATATTGTGCTGACTTTATCGTATCCCGATTTAATTCGGGTAGACCATAAATAAACTTTTTACCTTGATACGTTGTATTTGCACGGAGACGATAATCTTGTGATAAATCAATAATTTTTACAGAAGCATCAACAGGATGAGCATCCAGAAATTTTCGTGCGTCTCCATGACCTACACAAAGAAAAAGGACATCAATATCCGAGTGAAAATCAGAAGAAAAGGTCAACTCCGTATCCCCCAATAAATCGTTGTGTACCTTATACAACTTATTACCAGCATTAGAAACACTGTTTGCGAATATTATTTCTACGTTGGGGTGATAAATCAGCACACGCAACAATTCACCACCGGTGTATCCCGCAGAACCTACTATCCCTACTTTAATATTATTCATTAGTCTCCTTTATTCACTTTGTGCCAAATCAGCGTTTGATTTCCAAATATCTTAGAAAACCCTTTCACATCATCACCGGTATAGCCCTTGTTCATCTCACCGTAGCTACCAAATTTATTGGACATTAGATCATGATCCGACTCGATACCAATGATTACAAAACGGTATGGATGCAATTCGACAATAACACGACCTGAAACCGTTGATTGAGCGCTTTGTAGAAAAGCTTCGATATCACGCATTACCGGATCATGCATTTGACCTTCGTGCATATAATTTCCATAGAATGCAGCAATCTGATCCTTCCATGACAATTGCCATTTTGTCAACGTATGTTTTTCTAACGTATGATGCGCTTTAATTAAGATCAAAGGGGCAGCTGCTTCAAAACCAACACGGCCTTTGATACCGATGATCGTATCGCCCACGTGAATGTCACGACCAATACCGTAAGGTTGAGCAAGATCCTGTAACTGCTGAATCACTTTTACGGAACCAATTTTCTCTCCGTCTAAAGCGACTGGTTCACCATATTCAAAATCAATCGTTATTTGGCGGGGTTCTGTCGACGTCACTGCTGTGGGCCAAGCTGTCTCCGGAAGATATTGGTTCGAGGTCAACGTCTCTGCACCACCTACTGAAGTACCCCACAATCCCTTATTAATCGAATATTTCGCTTTTTCGGCCGAATATTCTACGCCGTGACTATTTAAATAGTCAATTTCTGCTTCCCGGCTTAATTTTAGATCACGAATAGGCGTAATAATTTCTATTCCCGGAATTAACGTTTCGAAGATCATATCAAAACGAACTTGATCGTTACCTGCTCCCGTAGAACCGTGAGCCACACATTCTGCACCGATTTTTTTTGCATAATTTGCGATAGCCGTTGCTTGGCAGACACGTTCTGCGGAGACTGATAAGGGATAAGTGGCATTTTTCAATACATTCCCAAAGATCAGGTATTTGATAGTTTCACGATAGTAGTTTTCAGTTTCGTCAATCGTAGTATGTGATTTCACACCTAATTCGTAAGCGCGTTTTTCAATATGCTGAATTTCTTCTTCTGAAAAACCACCGGTATTCACAACGACTGAATGAACTTCTAAACCTAGATCTTGAGTTAGATAAATACAACAAAATGATGTATCTAAACCACCACTAAACGCTAAAACTACTTTTTTCATGCTTCTTTATAAAGATTTATACGCGGCTTATTATCAAGCCGAACAAAGTTAACAAATTAATATCCTTTTATCGGTTTTACACCGACGGGAATTACTGACGCTACAAATTTCTTCGTAGATTTCCACAATTTTGCTTCAATACGTTTTAAAAGTGATTGCTTTTTAGCAATGCGATCCAAACGTTCCTTTGCTTCCGCTTTACGCTGAATTTTTTCTTTGAGTTCCTTTTCTTTTTCTACCGGATCCCATAACATCGCTGTACACATACAGTTTTTACGGTCTTTGCTCATCAGTATATCGTAATTAATGCAGCTCTTGCATCCTTTCCAGAATTCTTCATCCTGTGTCAGTTCTGAATAGGTAACAGGCTCATAACCTAAATCAGAGTTTATTTTCATAACCGCCAACCCTGTAGTCAGCCCAAATATTTTAGAAGTAGGATATTTCTCCCGAGAAAGATCAAACACACGCTTTTTAATCGCTTTTGCTAATCCAACCTTTCGGAAAGCCGGACTAACAATTAACCCGGAATTAGCTACATAGTCGCCATGTCCCCATGTTTCAATATAGCAGAATCCGGCCCAAGTACCATCCTTGTGCAAAGCAATCACAGCTTTTCCTTCGTTCATTTTCATAGCTACGTATTCAGGCTTACGGCGCGCAATACCTGTTCCACGAGCTTTAGCGGATTCAAACATTTCCTCACAGATTTGCTCCGCGTAGTGCAAATGGGCAGATGTAGCAGGAATAATTAAAAAATCTGAAATTGTCATCTAAGATGTCGACCTAAAAATTAATGCACTTTAGTGCTTTATAATATAAACTAAATTTGAAAAGTATCACCGAGCCGGATGACCTTAAAAAGATGGAATTAGCCTGCCTCCGCATCAAGCCCGAGGCAGAATAGGTCGTCGAAATCGCAAAACCGGACAGTTCAATGTATATATTTCGGTCATATAAGAGCCGACAAACTTTCTTGAAGTTTGCCTTGACCATGCTATATATAGCTTAATACAATACATTTAATGATATGTTGCTTTCTTTAAATTTGACTACGCAAAAGTAAAAAATTATTTTTTTCTTTTATGCAATATTTATGTAGTTTTTTTGAATATTAATCAATTATATAAAATATATTTAACCAAACTATCAATTTGACCACGATTCTATTAAAACGTTTAAAATCCCTAATAGTTGTCAGTTATTTGTCATTCGACAAAAAGACTTTTCAGATTATACAATAAATAGCCTAATTTTGGAGATCAAATTACATTATATATGGTCGGACCAAGTATTATCTTCTATATCATCTTTGCAGTTCCCTATATTTTCGTCATGTATTGGCTTGTAAAACAAGATAAAAAAAAATATGCTTGGGGATTAGCAGTTGTGACGATTATTGCGCTCTTAGCAATCTATGTATCACAAGTAGCAAGCAGAAATGCCATCGAAAATTACAAACAACATCAAATAGACTCTCGCAAAATCGAACAGGAACAATCACAAGATTCCCTAAAATAAAAGAGGTGCGTATCGTATAACGCACCTCTTTTATTTTAATTCTTAGATCACTCTATTAGTCATCAATACCTTCGAGTTTAAGAAAAAAAGCATACTCTAACGCTTGATCTTTCAGGTAATCAAAGCGTCCCGAGGCACCTCCATGACCAAAATCCATATCGGTTTTCAACAAGATCACCTGATCTCCGGTTTTAGTTGCCCGTAATTTAGCCACCCATTTGGCAGGTTCGAAATATTGCACTTGACTATCGTGTAAACCAGTTGTCACGAGTAGGTTCGGATAGTCTTTAGCTTCAATATTCTCATAGGGAGAATAAGACTTCATATATTCATAAGCTTCTTTATTATTCGGATTCCCCCATTCATCGTATTCATTCGTAGTAAGTGGAATGCTTTCATCTAACATCGTATTTACGACATCTACAAAAGGCACCGCAGCAATTACACCATTCCACAAATCAGGAGCCATATTAATCACGGCGCCCATCAGCAATCCTCCGGCACTTCCGCCCTCAGCATACAAGTGTCCTTTTGATGTATATTTTTGCGCAATCAGATATTCCCCACAATCGATGAAATCCGTAAACGTATTGATCTTCTTCATCATCTTTCCATCTTCATACCATTGGCGCCCCATTTCCTCTCCCCCACGTATGTGTGCTATAGCGAAAATAAATCCGCGATCAAGCAAAGACAACCGACTGGAACTAAAGGTAGCATCCATTGATGCACCATACGATCCATACGCATACAGGTACAAGGGAGCAGAACCATCTATCTTTGTTCCTTTTTTATAAACCAACGAAATAGGTACTTTTGTTCCATCCTTTGCCGTAGCAAATAAGCGTTCAGTAACATATTGTGCAACATCATATCCACCGACCACTTCCTGTTGTTTCAATAAAGTTTTCTCCCTGCTCTCCATATTATAATCGTATGTAGACGAAGGCGTAACCAATGAGGTATAGCCATAACGCACCACATCCGAATCATACTCTTCATTTGTACTGGAAAACACTTTGTAAGCCGGTTCACCCATATTCAAATAGTGCTGTGAATGATCGCTCAGATTGTGAATAGCCAGATTAGTCAACCCGTTTTTACGTTCCGAAATAACAAGATAATCCCTAAATTCATCGATTCCCTCAACCAATACATCCGGGCGATGCGGAATGAATTCAGTCCAATTTTCTTTTCCCGTTTTATCTAAAGGACATTGCATCACTTTAAAGTTTTTAGCTTCATCATTTGTCAAAATCAAGAAGCGATCTGCCAACGGAATTACAGAATACAGCACTTCTTTCCTTCGTGGCTGAAAAACCCTAAATTTCCCCTTTGGGTCGTTAGCATTCAAATAAAAGACTTCCGAGCTTAGGGTCGCACCCGAATAGATTAAGATATATTGAGCATTTTTCGACTTCCCTACTCCTATATAATTGGTGTTATCCTTCTCTTCATATACTGCTATATCCTCCTTGCTATCTGTCCCCAGGGTGTGTCTTTTTATTTTTTCAGAAAGAAGGGTAACCGGGTTTTTAGACGTATAGAATATGGTTTTATTGTCCGCTGCCCACGTTGCACTTCCTGAAGTCCGGTCAATTTTATCCGCATATACTTCTCCTGTTTCCAGATTTTTAATATAAAGCGTGTACTCCCTTCTTGAAACTGTATCGATTCCATAGGCCAACAATTTGTTATCAGGACTTACCGTTGATCCGCCTACGGCAAAATAAGAATACCCTTTAGCCATTTCATCGACATCCAGCAGCACTTCTTCTTTTGCATCCAAACTTGCTTTTTTACGGCATAACTTATAATACTGTTTCCCTTCATCCGTACGCCGGTAATAATAATATCCATTTTTAAGATAAGGAACGGATTCATCCTTTTCTTTAATACGGGATTTCATTTCATCAAACAACTTGGTCTGCAGATTTTCTGTACTCCTCATCATCTCCTGCATGTAGGCATTTTCTGCTTCCAGGTATTCTATCACGTCTGTAGAATCTGGGCCTTTTTTGAAATAATCGTTCAGCCAATAATAATTATCTACTACTGTGTCACCGTGTATGATGCGCTTAAATGGCTTAACGGTAGCAACAGGAATTTCTGCTTTGGGCCAAGCGACAGCAGATTGCTTCGGTTCCTGCGAACAAGAAGTTAAAATAGCACCAATTAGAATCATATAATTAATTTTTTTTTCAATCATTTCACGGAGAGCTTGTTAATGAGTAAAGTTATGTAAAAAGCACATGATTTTTCACCTTTTTTAACAATCTCATGTAATTAATAGCACTATCTTTGCGTTTCGATAAGTAGTACTTAGATAAAGCACCTTAGATGCAAGTTATAATCATGTTAAATAAAAAATATTCATTCGTGTGTGCTTAAAGTATGAATGAGTACTACATGGTTAAAAAATTTATCTTCGGTAGACTCACAAGCTCGATTCTCCTCGAACACTTAGAATTTATTTATAGCGAAAAACAAACAAAAACTGTAAAATATGCTTAAAAACAAACATTTAATTACCTTACTAGGCATAAGTGTACTGCCTTTCATGGGATTCACCCAAGATAAAAAAGATACACCTCCAGCAAACTGGTTTAACTTAGATTACAAAACGGATGGTATTATGGGTATTAGCACCGAAAAAGCCTATGAACTATTGAAAGGAAAAAAGCCAACCCCTGTAATCGTAGCGGTAATAGATGGCGGAGTAGATGTTGAACACGAAGATCTAAAAGACGTATTATGGATCAATAAAAAAGATTCAAATAACGATGGCAAAGATGACGATGGAAATGGATACATAGATGATAAATATGGATGGAATTTTATCGGAGGAGCCAACGGTAAAAATGTAGACCACGACAATCTCGAAGTGACCCGACTAATTGCAAAATACGAACCAAAATACATTTCTGTCCTACCTTCTACCCCACTTTCTGAATCCGAACGTAGAGAATTTGTAGCATATCAAAAAATGATTGCAGATTATACCACGAAAATGGACGAAGCACAATTTGGGGAAACAAACTACAGTCGACTAAAACAAGAATTAGACAATATTGTATCTGCAATAGGAAAAGATCCAAAAGATATTACCAAAGCAGATTTCGACGGGTTCAACGCTATATCTGACCGCCAAAAAATGGCTGTACGTATTGCTAAAAAGGAAATGGAAAAAAACCCATTCGAAAAATTCTATACTGACATCAAAGATGCAGATAGACACTTCGAAAATCAAGTTAAATACAATTTAAATAAAGATTTCAATCCACGTCCAATCGTAGGCGATGATTACGAAAATGCAATGGATCGGTTTTACGGAAATAATGATGTAAAAGGCCCTGATGCAGATCACGGCACACATGTTGCAGGTATCATAGGTGCAAAACGGAATAACGGAAAAGGGATCAATGGTGTTGCAGATCAAGTGAAAATAATGGCTATTCGAGTAGTTCCGAACGGAGATGAGCGAGACAAAGACGTGGCAAATGGAATTCGATACGCGGTAGATAATGGAGCCAAAATAATTAACATGAGCTTTGGAAAAGGCTATGTCTACAATAAAAAAGCAGTAGATGAAGCTGTTAAATATGCTATAGAAAAAGATGTTTTACTCGTACACGCCGCAGGAAACGACGGTAAGAACATTGATATATCAAAAAATTATCCGACCAAATACTTCACAGACAGCCTGGATGCCATTGTAGGAGAAGCTACTTCATGGATTACAGTTGGTGCAACATCATGGAAATTAGACGGAGATTTATTAGCAGATTTTTCAAATTACGGATACAAAACCGTCGATGTCTTTGCTCCGGGAGTCGCTATCCATTCAACTATGCCGAATTCCAACTACAAAGACCAACAAGGAACAAGTATGGCTGCACCGGTTGTATCAGGTTTAGCAGCCTTATTGAGAGCTTATTACCCTCAACTTACTGCACAGGAAACCAAAGATATTATCATAAAATCAGTGACTAAAGTTGATCAAAAAGTAAAAATAAATCAAGATGGATCATCCAAAAAAGTATATTTAGATGAGATCAGCACAGGAGGTGGAATTGTAAACGCCTATAACGCCATCGTAGAGGCAAATAAATATATTTCACATAAAAAGTAAAAAAATGTTAAATTTTCTATAATATTAATTCTTAAATTGCGTTATGTAAGTGTATTGAAATTAACAAGATGCGTATGATAGAAAATTTTACGAAAAATGAAAGTCTAACTTACGAGGGGATAGAGGGGTATAACAAAATTGAGACGGAAGAGCAATTTGAAGAAAAGCTAAAAGCAACTATCAAAAAATTTACTAAAGCTCCAAGTAATCATGTCATTGAAAAGATACTAAATTACTCCAAATCACTCAAGTAAGTAATAACAAAAGCTACTCTACCATAGAGTGGCTTTTGTCTTAATATATATTGTATATAACGAACTTTCTCAAATTCGCTATCTTTGTAATATGTTAAAGAAAGAACGGTATAGAGAATTTGTAAACTATTTTTCCACTCATAATCCAGATGCACAAACAGAACTGAACTATCGTAATCCGTACGAGCTCCTTGTAGCTGTAATTCTTTCTGCACAATGCACAGATAAGCGTATTAATCAAGTAACCCCTACACTATTCGAACGATTCCCCGATGTAGAATCTCTTGCAGCAAGTAATCCAGAAGAAGTATTTACATATATTCGCTCAGTAAGCTATCCAAATAATAAAGCAAAGCACCTTGTAGGTATGGCTCAAAAACTACTCTCTGAATTCAGCAGTGAGGTTCCTGAAAAAATAGAAGATTTAATAAAATTACCCGGCGTCGGGCGCAAAACTGCAAATGTCATATCCTCTGTGGTTTTCCATCAACCTGCTATGGCGGTAGATACACACGTATTTAGGGTGAGTAATCGACTAGGTCTAACCAGCAATGCTACTACCCCTTTAGCGGTAGAGAAACAGTTAGTACAATATTTACCAAAAGATACAATTGCTATAGCACATCATTGGTTAATTCTCCACGGTCGATATATATGTCTGGCGCGTAAGCCCAAATGTGAGGAGTGTCCTATTACACACATGTGTAGGTATTTTGAAAAGACACATAAAACGCTTTCAATAGATATTTCCGCTAATAAATCTGAAGAACCAGACGTTCTGGACATAAAGGATACCGGAAATCCAAATTTGCGGAAACTAATTAAACGTTTGTAAAAAAATGAATAAACATTTCAACAAATCGTTTAACTATCTGAATTAGACCATATCTTTATTAATTAAAACAATAAGCTAATTTTTTTAGTATTTTATTTGGTAATACAATTTTAATATACTATTTTTGATTTATAAATACTAACAATATGAGTAAAGAAGACAAATTAAAAGCCTTACAGCTTACATTAGATAAACTAGACAAAACATACGGTAAGGGTGCCATAATGAAATTAGGAGATTCGGCCGTAGAGCCTATTGAATCCATTTCCACCGGTTCACTGGGCTTGGACATCGCTTTAGGTATTGGAGGTGTTCCTAAAGGACGAGTGATCGAAATATATGGCCCCGAATCTTCTGGCAAAACGACCTTAGCCACCCATATTGTTGCTGAGGCTCAAAAAAAAGGCGGCATAGCAGCAATCATAGATGCCGAACATGCTTTTGATAAATACTATGCCCAAAAATTAGGTGTAGATATTGAAAACCTTTTGATCTCCCAACCGGATAACGGTGAGCAAGGTTTAGAAATTGCAGACAATCTGATCCGATCAGGAGCAATTGATGTTATCGTAATTGACTCTGTAGCAGCTTTAGTTCCTAAAGGTGAAATTGAAGGTGAAATGGGTGATTCAAAAATGGGCCTTCAAGCGCGTTTAATGTCACAGGCTTTACGTAAATTAACCGGTACGATCTCCAAAACAAACTGCTGTTGTATCTTCATTAACCAATTACGTGAGAAAATCGGTGTAATGTTTGGTAACCCTGAAACTACAACTGGTGGTAACGCTTTAAAATTCTATGCGTCAGTACGCTTGGATATCCGTCGTACTTCGCAAATCAAAGATGCAGACGAGGTTTCAGGTAATCGCGTAAAAGTAAAAATTGTAAAAAACAAAGTAGCACCTCCTTTTCGTATAGCTGAATTTGACATCATGTTCGGGGAAGGTATTTCAAAAGTTGGCGAAATCATCGATTTGGGAGTAGAATACGGCATTGTTAAAAAATCAGGTTCATGGTTTAGCTATGGAGACACAAAACTAGGTCAAGGGCGTGATTCAGTGAAATCTTTATTATTAGACAACCCAGATCTTAGCGATGAAATAGAAGCTAAAATCAGAGCAGAAGTTAGTGGAGTCAATCTAGATCAATCTGTTTTAAATAAAGAAGAATAAACAATTCATTCAAGTATATAAATAGAAAAAGCGGCAGTTTTGCCGCTTTTTCTATTTATATATGCTATTCTAATCTTCAGAACTTAAAAACGGATATCTATAATCCGTGTCCGGAGTAAACGTTTCCTTTATTGTACGAGGAGATACCCAACGCAATAAGTTAATCATCGAACCGGCCTTATCATTTGTACCCGAACCGCGTGCCCCTCCGAAAGGTTGCTGCCCCACTACCGCACCAGTACATTTATCATTGATATAGAAGTTACCTGCCGCATTACGTAATGCCTGTGTCGCTTCTTGGATAGCATAGCGATCCCGAGAAATAACAGCACCTGTCAATGCGTAAATCGACGTACGATCAACTAATTCTAACATTTCTTTCCAATTTTTGTCCTCATAAACATAAATTGTCAATACAGGACCGAACAACTCTTCAGATAATGTTTCATAATCCGGTGTTTTGGCCAGAATAACAGTTGGTTCAATAAAATAACCTTTGGATTTATCATAACCTCCACCGATAACAATATCAGCATCTGCAGAATCTTTTGCCCTATCAATGTATTTTGTAATCTTATCAAACGCTTTTTCATCAATGACAGCATTAATGAAATTACCAAAATCTTCCGTTCCACCTATTTTGAAAGATTTAATATCTTTCTCCATAGCCTGCTGTAATTTCGACCACAGCGACTGAGGAATATATGCACGTGATGCCGCCGAACACTTTTGCCCCTGATATTCGAAAGCTCCACGCACTAAAGCAGTATTCAGCACCGCCAAATCCGCAGAAGGATGAGCCACTATAAAATCTTTACCACCTGTTTCTCCTACTATGCGAGGATATGTTTTATATAAATGAATATTTTGTCCGATCGTTTTCCAAATATCTTGAAATACCCCGGTAGAACCGGTGAAATGAATACCCGAAAAATCCGGATGTCTGAAGATCACATCCCCGGCATCTGGACCAGACACGTATACCAAATTGATTACACCATCAGGTAGACCTGCTTCTTTAAAAATTTGCATTAAAATATTCGCAGAATATATTTGGGTGTTTGATGGCTTCCATACGACCACATTCCCCATCATGGCGACACATGAAGGCAGATTACCTGCAATAGCTGTAAAATTAAATGGGGTTAACGCAAAAACAAAACCTTCCAACGGACGTTGTTCAACACGATTCCACACACCTTTACTATTTGCAGGTGGCTGTTGCGCGTAAATTTCGCTCATATACTGCACGTTAAAACGCAAAAAATCAGCAAACTCACAGGCCGAGTCGATTTCAGCTTGATACGCACTTTTCGATTGTCCTAACATCGTCGCGGCATTCAATTTATACCTGTATTTGGTAGAAACCAATTCCGCTGCTTTCAAGAAAATAGCCGCACGTTGTTCCCACGGCAGGTTTTCCCAATCTGCTTTAGCCGCCAGCGCTGCATTAATAGCATCCGTCACATGTGATTTCGTACCTTGAGAATAATATCCCAATACATGCTGGTGATCGTGTGGAGGAGTTAGTTTCACTTTATTTTCTGTGCGAACTTCTTTATTACCGATATACATCGGAACATCGAGCTCGTTTGCTCTTGCCTCAGAAATAGCTGCTTTCAATAAACTTCTCTCTTTCGTCCCCGGAGCGTATGTATATACAGGCTCATTAACAGGAGCCGGAACATTAAAAAAACCTTTTAACATAATTCTATTTTTGTTTATGTAAAGTTACGTCATAATTGATACTACCAATATACCACATTTGTCCATCACTTAACCTATTTTATCCATAAACAAATACTTCATAAAAGAAGATCCAGCGGTCGGATATAGCGCACCAAATAATTCATAACAAACTAACACACAGATAAAAATTACAAATAAGCCATTTCAACAATCACAACACACCTTACTTCAACAGCATAAAAAATTCTTCTCCACAGACACACCAAAAGACAAATTATGTTATGTATTATCAATCAAACATCTTACCCAATGATATGTAACCGCATATAATTATGCGGAGACACCCCCATAATACGCTTAAAAACGCGATTAAAGTGAACAATATTATTAAAGCCTACCTTAAACGCTGTTTCCGAAATACTTTCAGTCTTTTTATTCATTAAAAGCTGACAGGCTTTTTCAATTCTGACTTCGTTTAAAAAGCCAATATAAGTTTTCATGGTATGCTTTTTAAAAAACTTACAAAACGACGTAGGAGTCATATAAACCAAAGAAGCAACTTCGCCAACACTAATGTCATGGTCAAAATTATCTAACGTATATTTGAACACAGAGCTTATCCGTTCTCCGTCTTTATCCGAATAAATGAGATTCCGAATCCCGGAATACAAGGATATAGCGGCATTACGATATTGCAAAAGGATATGCAAAAGTGTTATAAATTCTGTAAACTTAGGAATCCCTACCTTGTGCAGTAAATTCAAAAAATTATCACGCAATGAATACGCAACAGAAGAGTCCAATCTTTTACTTACATCCAATTCCCGGAAGTATGTACAGATATCTGCAAATTCGGCCAATGTAAAAAATTTAGCCATCCTTTTGAGATTGATAAATAAATGGATGGCATGAATCGTATCTTCATCCGTCACTTTTTCATCTCCGTATTTATCAAAAATATGTGGTTCATTCGGCTTCAGGATAAATATATCATCCTGACTAAAAGATTGAACGACATTACCAATCATGATAGTTCCTCTCCCTTTAAGAATATAAGTAATTTGCAGTTCCTCATGTCGATGATAATAACTATAGAAATTATCCTTCTTATCTTCCAAAAGGGCAAACAAATCTTCCCCATATACCGGAACAGTAAATTGTATCGCCTTCATAAATGAGATGCTAATTTCTATTTTAACTTATCCAAAAACACCTTTTTGAACTTGTCCATTTTTGGTTTAATGACTAGCTGGCAATACATTTCATTCGGATTCAATGCGTAGTAATTTTGGTGGTAATCTTCCGCCTTATAAAATTCTGTAGCTTTCTCTATCGTGGTAACAATTGTACCATCATAAGCGTTAGCTTCATTTAATTTTTCTATATAATATCTCGCTTTTCTTTCTTGTTCTTCATCCAATGGAAATATAGCAGAACGATACTGCGTTCCGATATCATTACCCTGTCTATTAAGCTGTGTAGGATCATGTACTAGAAAAAAAGCTTCCAATAACCCATCGTAACTTATTTTTGATGGATCAAACTTCACCATTACCGCTTCAGCATGCCCCGTATTACCCGTTGACACCTGCGTGTAGTTCGGATCCGTCACATGACCACCAATATATCCCGATATTACAGTATCTACTCCATCCAATAGCAATAAAGGTGCTTCTACACACCAAAAACATCCAGCAGCCAATATTGCCGTATTCGACGCATTTTCCATATTTCTACCTTGTTTAAGTTCAGTTGTCTTCACGTTCATATTCTGACAAGACATCAAAATTAGCAATAACAAACACAATCCTATCTTTTTCATCTGTCCCTACTTTATAATAGTACCAAAACTAAAAAAGGCGACATAGAATACTATATCGCCCTCCTTAAACTTCTAAAATTATTATTTAGCAGAAGCATAATTTTGTGCGACAGTATCCCAATTAACAACATTAAAAATTGCATCAAGATACGCAGGACGCTTATTTTGATACTTCAAATAGTAAGCGTGTTCCCAAACATCGATACCGAAAATTGGAGTCCCTTTTACTTCAGCCACATCCATTAATGGATTATCCTGATTAGGAGTAGATGTGACCGCTAATTTACCATCCTCACCAACAATTAACCAAGACCACCCCGAACCAAAACGTGTTGCTCCAGCTTCCTGCAATTTCTTTTTTAATTCATCAAAAGACCCGAAAGTTTCATCAATAGCTTGCGCCAATTCGCCTGTTGGAGTACCACCCGCGTTAGGACCTAAAACAGACCAAAACAACTTGTGATTGAAATGTCCTCCACCATTGTTACGAACCGCAGGTGAGTATTTACTTATATTTTTAAGAATATCTTCTAAAGACGCATTTTCCGCATCCGTTCCAACGATAGCTTTATTTAAATTATCAATATAAGCTTGATGGTGACGATCATGATGGATCTCCATCGTCTCTCTATCAATATGTGGTTCTAATGCCTCTACAGAATATGGTAATGCTTCTAATTCAAATGCCATAGTTTTTATGTTTATTAATATATTAAAATTGAATGTACGAATATAACAAATTTCGTTCAACGTTTGTTTATTCAGATCGTCATTTTATAGACAAATCAACGTTTATTACGAAAAAATGATTTAATTAATGCTGCGCAATCCCCTTCCATCACCCCCCCAAATATTTCTGTTTTAGGATGAATAATCTGTTCGTTAAATTTAGCAAACCCCCTCTTTTCATCTTTTGCACCATACACGATTCGCGATATTTGGGTCCAATAGGATGCTCCTGCACACATTACACAAGGCTCTATAGTAACGTACAACGTACAGTCTTTTAAATATTTGCCTCCAATAAAATTAGAAGCGGCGGTAAATGCCTGCATTTCTGCATGCGCCGTAACATCATTCAGGCGCTCCGTCAGATTATAGCCTTTTCCGATTATTTTTCCTTGCGAAACGATTATAGCACCTATTGGTACTTCGTCTTCTTCAAATGCACGCTGCGCCAAGCGCAGTGCTTCCTTCATATATAACTCATCTGTCGATAAAGACCTGTCATTTTCAAAATTATAAATCCGCATTTTTATTTCAATTTAGCTCCATTCGGTAGTCGGCGCTCTACAGTCGATAGCACGATATCCCCATTTTTGTCTTCAAACCCAGTGACCAAACATTCGGACAGAAACTTTCCGATCTGCTTTTTAGGAAAATTGACAACCGCAATAATCTGCCGGTTTATTAACTCTTCTTTAGTATATAATCCCATAATTTGAGCACTGGATCTTTTAACGCCTAATTCACCGAAATCAATACAGAGTTGATACGCTGGCTTATGCGCTTCGGGAAAGTCATATACCTCCATAATCGTACCTACACGAAGATCAACTTTTTCAAAATCAGCCCAACTTATCTGCTCCATCTCCACTACAACCTATTACTGTCTAAGTCATTCAATTCTTTAGAAAGTGTAAAAAACACATACTCCTTATTTCTACGTAACCTTTTTGCTAACCTCTCCAGCAGTCCATCTTCTTCACCTTCGCTGTATCGCAAATCAGCATCCGTCAGGTGATTATATTTCCGTTGTAATTTTATTTTTAATATTTCCCATTCAGAATTTGAGATTTTAAACGTTACCATATAATATTCATTTATGTTAGTTAAGGATTAATTCTTATTTTAGTTGCTAAATTTAACATTTATCGCATGAAAAAACTAATACTTACAGCAATTGTATGTGTACTATCAGTAACTTATTCGCAGGCACAATTACTTCCATCGTTTAAACTGGGTGTAAAAGGAGCACTAGGCTTTTCCACGCTACACTCAGAAGGTAAATTATTCAACTCCGATACAAAAACCGGTTATCAACTGGGTGTATGGGGACGTGTAGGAATAGCGGGCTTTCACCTACAACCCGAGGCTTATTTTTCCAGTAAAAAAGTTGAAATAGAAGGAACAGATTCCGATTCTGGAAAAGGAACATTTAACAGCTTAGATGTTCCAATTCTATTAGGCACTCGAATCGGATTAGGCCCGGTCGGCTTCAGAATTCAAGCTGGACCTGTTTTTTCATTTGCACAGGATGGAGAGATTAAATACAACAATATGGCAAATTTCAATGACTACAAGAAAAATGCAACAGGAATTATCGGTGGCATCGGAGTCGATATCAGCAAACTAACGGTAGACCTAAGATACGAGCATGGACTTACCAACCTGACTAGTAGTTCATCGCAAGATCAAAAAATTAGACTGTGGTCAATAGGCGTAGGTTACTCATTCTTATAAGCTATATAATCCGACTAGAAATATCTCTAAAAAGGAGGCTGTCTAAAAATGCAGTGTCCCCAAAAAAGTATCTAACTTTTGGGAACACTGGACTTAGACACCTCCTTTTTCATACCAAAAGATTAGAACAATTCTAAATTATAGGTTTTTGTATTATAACAGGATTTATTATAAAGTAAATAGATATTTTTGCACTTAAAATAAATTATAAGGATAATGAGTAGTAAATCAAAGCCAGTTTTAAGTTCTTCTATTGGGAAGAAATTGATCATGAGCTTAACAGGACTATTTTTATGTACGTTCTTAGTTATTCACTTGATCGGTAACTTGCAGTTATTTAAATGCGATGACGGGTATGCGTTTAATAATTACGCATATTTCATGACACATTTTACACCTATTAAAGTAGTTTCTTACTTACTTTATGCTTCTATTATCATTCATGCTGTTTATGCAATAGTATTGTCGATGAATAATAAAAAAGCTAGGCCTGTTGGATATAAACAATATAATGGCCAAGCAAACAGTAAATGGAATTCTCGCAATATGGGTATATTAGGTACTATCATTTTAGTATTTTTAGCTACTCATTTACAAAACTTTTGGTGGAAATACCATAACGATCAGGTACCTTATGTAGAATACCATAAAGACCTTTCTACAGGCACCGTCACGACCCACGAATTGCAAGCTGCTGATTTCACGGAATATTCGGTAATTACTGAAAATGGTGTGGAGATAACAAGAGCTCGTGACTTGTACAAACAAGTTGATTTCGCATTCCAAAACATTTGTTTGGTTGCGTTATACGTTATTGCAATGGCTGCCTTAGCATTTCACTTAATACATGGCTTTGGTTCTGCATTTCAAACATTAGGCTTTAATCATAAGAAATATGTGCCTATTATTCGATTTTTAGGGATTTGGATATTTGGTATTGTTATCCCCGTTGCATTTGCATTAATGCCATTATATTTTTATTTCATTAAGTAATATTTTAAGATAGCGCATTGCGCAAATCTATTAAAATAAATAAAGAATATGTTAGATTCAAAAGTACCTGCAGGCCCATTGGCTGAAAAATGGTCAAAACATAAATTTGAAATGAAGCTAGTTAACCCGGCTAACAAACGTAAATTTACAATTATCGTTGTTGGCACAGGTTTAGCCGGAGCTTCTGCTGCTGCCTCACTGGCAGAATTAGGCTACAATGTAAAAACATTTTGTTACCAAGATTCTCCTCGCCGTGCACACTCAATTGCAGCACAAGGTGGTATTAATGCCGCAAAAGATTATCAAAATGACGGAGACTCCGTCTTCCGTTTATTCTATGACACGATCAAAGGTGGAGACTATCGTGCACGTGAAGCTAACGTTTACCGTTTAGCCGAAGTGTCGACAAGTATTATCGACCAATGTGTTGCTCAAGGCGTACCTTTTGCGCGTGAATATGGAGGATTACTGGACAACCGCTCATTTGGAGGTGCACAAGTATCACGTACATTTTATGCACGTGGACAGACAGGACAACAACTTTTATTGGGTGCATATTCCGCGTTAAATCGTCAAATTCAAAAAGGTAAAGTTCAATCGTACACTCGTCATGAAATGCTTGACCTCGTGAAGGTTGATGGGCAGGCACGTGGTATCATCACCCGTGATATGGTAACTGGGAAAATCGAAGCTCACGAAGGACATGCCGTATTATTGTGTACAGGTGGATATGGAAACGTATTCTTCTTGTCTACAAATGCAATGGGATGTAACGTAACGGCAGCTTGGAGAGCTCACAAACGTGGAGCTTTCTTTGCAAATCCTTGTTATACGCAAATTCACCCTACTTGTATTCCTGTGACAGGCGACCACCAGTCCAAATTGACATTAATGTCAGAATCATTACGCAATGATGGTCGTGTATGGGTTCCTAAAACAACAGAATTAGCCGCTAAATTGCGAAAAGGAGAACTGAAAGCAGCAGATATTAAAGAAGATGACAGAGATTACTTCTTAGAGCGTAAATACCCTTCATTCGGTAATTTGGTTCCTCGTGACGTAGCCTCAAGGAATGCAAAAGAAGCCGTAGATGATGGCCGAGGTGTAGGTAAATCAGGTGTCGCTGTATTTCTAGATTTTGCAGACGCTATCCAACGTTTAGGCGAAGATACGGTACGTGCTAAATATGGCAATTTATTTGACATGTACTACCAGATCACTGACGAGAATCCTTATAAACAACCCATGCGTATCTATCCTGCCGTTCACTATACCATGGGTGGTGTGTGGGTAGACTACAATTTGATGACAACAGTTCCAGGTCTTTATGCACTAGGAGAATGTAACTTCTCTGACCACGGTGCTAATCGTCTAGGTGCTTCTGCATTAATGCAAGGTTTGTCAGATGGTTATTTCGTAATTCCGTACACAGTCGGTGATTATTTAGCAAAATTAGGAAACTTTAATCCAGTAGATAAAAATCATCCGGCATTCGAACAAACCCGTCAAGAAGTAGAGCAAAAAATTAATGCCTTATTAGCATTAAAAGGTAAAAAAACTGTTGACGACATTCACAAAGAATTGGGTCATATCATGTGGGAGTACTGTGGTATGGCACGTACTGCCGAAGGACTTACTAAAGCCAAAGGGTTAATCCAAGAATTGAAAAAAGAATTCTGGAGTAATACCAAAGTTTTAGGTGAGAACGAAGAATTGAATATGTCTCTTGAAAAAGCAGGCCGGGTAGCCGACTTTATTGAACTGGGAGAACTAATGGTAGATGACGCATTGAATCGTAGAGAATCTTGTGGAGGACACTTCCGTTTAGAGTCACAAACTGAAGAAGGTGAAGCATTACGTATCGATGAAGAATTCACGTACGTATCAGCATGGGAGTATAAAGGTAACGATCAACCAGAAGTTCTTCACAAAGAAGAATTAGTATTCGAAAACGTTAAGTTAACACAAAGAAGTTATAAATAGTATGGAGTACAACGTATTAAGTACAAAGTATAGAAGACCTCTATACTTAATACCATCCCACCAAAAGGCATGCACGATACTTAATACTCAATACTCAATACTCAATACTATATAGATATGAGTGCACATATGAATTTAACGCTGAAAGTATGGCGTCAAAAAAATGATAAATCGAAAGGTCAATTCGTGACTATTCAAGCAAATGACATTGCAGATGATATGTCCTTCTTAGAGATGCTTGACATTGTAAACGATGATCTAACACGTAAAGGAGAAGATCCTATATATTTTGATCATGACTGTCGCGAAGGAATCTGTGGCATGTGTTCGTTAGTAATTAACGGCCGCCCTCATGGACCTAAATACGGAATCACGACTTGTCAGCTTCACATGCGTTCATTTCATGATGGACAAACTATTGTCATCGAACCTTGGAGAGCAGCTGCTTTCCCTGTATTGAAAGATTTGGCGGTAGACCGTACAGCATTTGATCGCATCCAACAAGCCGGAGGATATGTAAATGTAAACACAGGTGGAGTTCAGGACGCAAACAATATCTTAATCCCAAAACGCATTGCTGATGAAGCATTTGAATCGGCTACTTGTATCGGATGTGGAGCTTGCGTAGCAGCCTGTAAAAATGCTTCCGCTATGCTTTTTGTGTCGGCCAAAATATCCCAATTTGCCTTATTACCTCAAGGTCAAACCGAACGCTATGAACGTGCCCAAGCTATGGTAGATCAAATGGATGCAGAAGGTTTCGGTAACTGTACAAATACAGGGGCTTGCGAAGCGGAATGTCCTAAGGGTATTAAATTAACAAATATCGCTCGTATGAATAGAGAATATTTGACAGCAAAATTCTTTAGAGAAGAAGATATTCATAATTAATTTCTTCTATATTATACCATTTAAAGTCCTCGTAAAAATATTTACGAGGACTTTTTTAGTTATATTTCCTCTGTAAATAAGTTCTCGAAGGCAGAGGAAAACCGACCGCAAGGAGCTCACCGCAGGTAAATCGAAAATATAATTTTTTCGATTTGGTATTCGTGAATGCAAAGCATTTTATCTAAGTTTACTATGTTTAATTGCATAGCCAATCTTAAAATGGGATATAAAATTCGAATTCTATTACTTCTTCTTACCTTATGTTTCGTAGCAACGGCCATTACCGTTCACAATCGAGTAGGTAAACAAGATCTTTTGGAACTTGACGCAAAAACCCTAACCAAGAATATTCATCAAAAGGAAGATGTCATTAACAAGCTTTTCTCGGATACCCTATTATTAAAAACACTGAGCAACTTTGAAAGATACCCCCTTCAAGTAAGAGGATATGCTAAAAATTACGCGAAACAATCTATACATCTTTATATATATAAAAATAATAAACCCGTTTATTGGGTTTCGAACGTGTACGTACCAGAGACGCACAGCGGTCTAAAAAACGATATAAATTTCATCAAATCAGATAATCGTTCATTTATTGTTCGACAAAAACAAATAGACGGAAATATAACGGTATTAGCACTACTACCTGTTAAAAGAAATTTTAACACAAATAATGAATATCTAAAAAACTCCTTTTTTGATTGGATATTGAAAACGGAGAATTTAGAAATTGCTGAATTTAATGATACCGGAAGTATTCGGAATATCTATTCTAAAAATAAAACATATCTCTTTTCCGTAAAATTAAAACCTGGAAAACACAATAATATTTTTATTCAAATCCAATTTATTTGCTGGATTTTCGGCACATTGCTCTTTACTATTCTGATGAGTAATATCTGCTATGAACTAGCAAAAAAAGGCAGAAGTTGGTTGTCTGTATTATTGTTTGCAGCTGTTATCATCGGAATACGATTAGTAGATCTAGAAACAAATTGGCTTGCACAGAATTCAAGCTTAGCAATTTTTGACCCAAAGTACTATGCCTATAATAAATTCTTCCCTCACCTGTGGGCGTTTATTATCAATAGCATAAGTATGCTATGGTTTATTTGCTACCTTATCTCCATTAAGAAGTTTCTCACCATTCCCCAATCAATTATAAAAACAGTTAGAGGAACAGTAGTCTATTATCTACTACTATCCTTATTATACTTGCTTTTTAATGCTGTTTTTTTTCAACTGAACACATTAACGACAAATACTTCGGTAAGGAATAATGACTTAACCCATTTACTAGACCTGAATTCTATTACTCTTGTATTTACTGCTATTTATTGTCTAAATGTATTGTCATTAGTCGTCTTCTCTGATCTGGTGCTAGACTTGGGTAAAAAAATAGTAGAAAAAACTACTACCAATCTCAATATCCAATTATTTGTATTGGTACAAGCGATCATCATTTCAGCACTCTGCGAAGACCTTAGCTTATTCAATGTTATTGTAGCGCTATTGATTATGATCAGGTCCTTTGATAATCACAAAATACATGAGAGCAACTTCTCTTCTCACATTGCAGCTTTAGTATTAATAGCCTTGATTTCTACCATAAAATACACAGAAGCTTGGAAAATCAACCAAGAAGAAGAGATGAAGCTTATCTTGGCCAATCTAGAAGCCGAAGATGACATAAATGCCATTACCTTATTCAGCGAGATCGAAGATGACATCCTGAATGACCAAAAACTAAAACATCTCTTTACGTTAGGTATTTCCGCTAAAGAAGTTAGTTTTATCGATGAATATATAAAAAGACAATATTTAAGTGGATACCTTTCCAAATATGAATTCCAAGGCTATTATTATTTGGACAATAATTCACTGGGGAATTACAATAAAAACAAAATAGATGAATATCGAGAAAAAGTGATCAGCAGATCATCTCGTCTAAATGAAACAGAATACTTTTACAAAGTCGCGAGTGAAATCGGCACACATGAATATTTTGCCCAAATAGCCCTCCCCATTAGTGAAACACAAAACGCATTGTTGTTTCTAAATTTCAAAAACAAAGCATTCAGTCCAACCATTCCCTACCCCGTTATTCTAACGGATAACAGACTAAACTTTATTAATCAGGAGAACATCAATAAAGATAGCTTTGCACTGTACAAAAATGGATCTCTCATTACCCAAAATGGAAAATACACTTATCCAAATACAGACAAAGAATATCCTAAAAATGAAAATGAATTTATCAAATTAAATGATAGCTTTGGTTTCCACCACATGCTGTATAAACCCAATTCTTTTACGACTATTATTGTAAGTAAACCCTTTCAATCCTATTGGGAATTTATAGCGGTGGTATCACTTTCCTTTTTAATTTTATACATTTCGACGACCATATTAAAGTTCTTTAATTCAATATATGCTGTTTTCAGCTCAAAAAGATTTAAATTTAAAAACCTAAAATATCAATTCCGATTACTGTTCAGTAATATTCAATATAGTACACGCATACAAACGCTGGTCGTCGCATCCGTATTATTTGCTATTATTATTTCCGGCATTATTACTTTTTTCAGCATAAGTTATCAGTCTGAAAACAATAAGAAAAATGACAGATTGAATTATATTTCTGAAGTAAGTAAGCGGATAGAAAATACAATTTCATATTCCAATACAGTTCCCCTTGATCGGTTGGAAAGCATTCTTCAGTATCTCACCGATATTCTCGTCACCGACTTTAATTTATACAATAAGAACGGAAAATTAATTTATTCGACACAACCCAAGATTTATGATCAAAAATTATTATCCGAGTACATCAATCAAGATGCGTATATTGATCTAAATGTACTGAAAAAGACAGAAACTTTACACACGGAAAGGATAGCAAATTTCGTATATTCTGCTACCTATTCCACCATTCGAAACAGTGAATACCAGACGATTGCCTATTTGAGTGTCCCCTACTATGCTGCTAAAAAAGAAGACACTTCGAATCAGAATATTATTCTGAATACCATTCTGAACATCTATACCATTATTATTATTGCCTTTGCGTTCTTCTCAGCATTTATATCCAACAAAATTACAGCACCACTTAATATTATTAGTAAAAAATTATCTCAGACAAATTTAAGCGGTAAACCAAATGAACCACTATACTGGGAGAAAAATGATGAAATAGGCGCCTTAATTAAGGAATATAATTATATGTTGATTAAACTAGAGGAAAATGCCAAACAGCTTCGAAATGCAGAACGAGAAATAACCTGGCGAGAAATGGCAAAACAGATTGCCCACGAAATAAAAAACCCACTTACCCCCATGAAATTGGGTATCCAACAACTTAGCCGATCTTTCTATGAAAAAGACCCCAAACTGGAGGAACGATTCGAACGCATATCGACTTCTTTTATTGAACAAATAGACGCGCTATCACGCATTGCATCTGAATTCTCTGCCTTTGCAAAACTACCTGAGACCAAGTTAGTTGAAATTAATCTAATCGAAAAAATATCAAAATCTATCGATTTATACAACAATAATCATAATACCGTCATTCAACTGGCTAATAATACCAACTTAAAAAGCATTACCGTATTGGGAGACCGCAACCAATTACTGAGATCATTCAATAACCTGATCAAAAATGCCATTGAAGCTAGTCCTACAAAACGCAAACACCGGATTGCCATTTTAATCAATCCCATGCCAGATTATTGGATAGAAGTACAAGTTAAGGATAACGGATTAGGCATAGCAGACGATGCTTTACCCAATATATTTAGACCAAACTTTACCACTAAAAGCTCAGGCACAGGATTAGGACTCGCCTTTGTAAAACAAACTATTGATGGAATGGGCGGAAGTATTAAATTTGAAACCGAATTAAATATTGGAACAACTTTCTATATTCAGCTGCCGTTAATAAATGAACCCGAAGACTTATAATAATATTTTTACAAAAACAGCAAAGAAATAATTGTTTAATCAACTATATTCGTGCGAATTAAATTTTAATAAATTATGAATTGGAGAAAATCTCTATTTGTTGCAGCCGCATTGTTGTCCTACACGGCTCATTCGTATGCACAGGACAATCTAATTAATGCTTTAAAGACGAATGTAAGTGACAAAAGTAAAGAAGGTTTTACCTTCACTGAGGTTATCAACCTTAGAAATACTTCCATTAAAGATCAAGGTTCATCAGGTACATGTTGGTCCTATTCTGGAAACTCTTTCCTTGAATCTGAAATGATTCGAATGGGAAAACAACCTATTGAGATTTCTCAGATCTTCACAGCCTACTATACCTATCTAGAAAAAGCCAAAAATTACGTAAGACTACATGGTGACCAAGCTCAAGGCGAGGGTGGTCAATTACATGACGTGTTAACAATATTCCGTCAATACGGAGCTGTACCCAGAGAAGTGTACACTGGACTCCAAGAAGGACAAACCCGAAACAATTTCTCAGAAATGAGCAATATCGTACAAGGTATGAACGAGAATATTGTGAAAAACAAAAAATTAACACCTAACTGGCAAAATGCCGTAACAGGGGTAATGAACGCTTATTTGGGAACTCCTCCTAAAGAATTCCAATACAATGGTAAAACATACACACCACGTACATGGGCAGATCAAGTTGTAGGTATCAATCCGGACGACTATGTAGGTATATCTTCATTTGATGCTTATGCATATTACAAACCATTTGTCCTTCTTATTCCAGACAACTGGTCTTTTGAGAGCTTTTATAATGTACAAATCAACGATTTGACAAGCATTATTGATAATGCCTTACAGAATGGATATACGGTAGCATGGGCTTCTGATGTATCAGAAAAATCCTTTAGCTGGAAAAATGGTGTAGCATTTGTTCCTGAAAAACCGGTTGAGCAGATGACAAAAGAAGAACAGGAAAACATGTTTAATGGCCCGAAACCAGAAGCAAAAATTACTCCTGCTCAACGTCAGACTGCATTTGATGATTACTCAACAACCGATGATCATGGTATGCACATCGTAGGAATAGTAAAAGATCAAAATGGAAAAGAATACTATATCGTTAAAAATTCATGGGGTGAATCCAACGATTATAAAGGATATATGTATGTTACGAAAGAATTTGTTCGCTATAAAACAATTTCAATCCTAGTCCATAAAAATTCTATACAAAAAGAAATTAGATCGAAGCTAGGCATTTAAATACTATTTGAAGGTGGTTTTTTCAACCACCTTCTTTATTTACATTCCTCCTGTTTCCACCAGCTTTCGAACACCTGATTTTCATTTCGAAAATCAACCAGTTCTCCTATTTTGGGTGTTATTATATGGAGTCTTGGACCGTCATCATTCAACGATGTCACTTTTTCCAAAGGTTCTTTCCAAGGATGGTTAGCGAGTTTAAATTTCCCGGAATGAACGGGTAATACACGTTTAGCGGACAAATCTTGTGTTGCCAGCAACACCTCCTCCGGCATCATATGAATGTATTTCCATTTATAGTCGTATTGTCCATTCTCTAAAATTGCAAAATCAAATGGCCCATACTTTTCACCAATCATCTTGAAATGCGTGTCGTATCCGCTATCCCCACCTACGAATATCTTCAAATTCGCTGCTTTTAACACAAAGGATGTCCAAAGCGTTTGATTTCTTTTAAAAGATCGGCCTGAAAAGTGTCTTGCCGGCGTAGAAGTAAGCGACATGTTATTCTTTAACTTTGTAGTTTCATACCAGTCCAATTCTGTTATTTGTTCAGAAGGATATCCCCAAAACTCCAAATGCTCGCCAACTCCCAAGGGGCAAATAACATGACTTACTTTGTCTTTAAGCTGTCGAAAAGTAGTATAATCTAAATGGTCGTAGTGGTCATGTGTAATAATTAAGTAGTCCAAACGAGGCATATCTCCAGAAAGTGTCAGATCCGCTCCTTTAAAAGCATTATTAGTACCATAAAGAGGCGAAGCATTCTTAGTGAATACCGGATCAACTAAAAACTTCACTCCTTCTATCTGCATATAATAAGACGAATGTCCGAACCAAACTAACCCATCCATATCAGTCGGCAATTCCGTTAAATCTGTTTTTACGTGTGGTATACTGTCAATTGGATAAGCTTCCTCTACTTTAGCAAATAGTAATTCCTTTATCACACTAAAATAAGAAACACCTTCCGCCATTGCAGGCGTATGCGATAGGTTTTGAAACTCGCCATCGCGATAATTTTTGGATTGTTTTATACGTTCAAGCCTTTCCCCTGATGCCACTTTACCAAAGAGCGGGTGCTTTAAAAAGACAATCCCAACTCCTAACAAAACAGCAATTATAATAAAGAAAATGCACATCTTTCTGTATCTATGTTTTTTAATACTATTCATTTCGGTGCTAAAATACAAAATAAGCAATCGCGGAATTTGTACGAACTGTTGATTTAATGTAGAAATAAAATAAAACCAAATGTAACTATCGGGTGTTATCTAATATGCGGCACTATTGCCCAACGTTTAACAACATTGATAAACACATCTTTTGATGTTTTTTACATATCTTTAACAATACCAACACATTATAAACATGAAATCGCTATCTGCTATCATTTTCGGAATAGGCATGCTCTTTACAATTCCTGCTTCTTCCCAGTCATCATCGTCCTTAAATGGAGTATATCAGGCTAAGACATCGAATCTAAATACCTTGTGGCTTTTTGCAGACGGTTACAGTTCGCAGATCGTCTATCAGGATAAAGCGTATCTCTCTACAAAAGGAGGTCCTTTTAAATATGATGGAAAAACGCTTTCCATCAGTCTAGAATACAGCGATCAGGACAGCAGTGAAGTTGGTACAACACAAGAATTGCCAATACAACTAGATGGTACTAATCTCAAAGATCAAAAAGGGACTGTTTACAAAAAGCAGCCTGCCAAAGTTCAGGATCTTGATGGTGTATGGCGAATTAGCGGGCGGAAACAGGGAAATGAAATAAGTACCATACGACGTGGAGACCGAAAAACAATAAAAATCCTAGTAGATGGCTATTTTCAATGGGTCGCGATCAACCCCGCTGTAAAAGGCTTCTATGGTACAGGCGGTGGCCATTACACACACAAAGACCAGCAATATACCGAACATCTACTTTTCTTTTCCCGTGATAATTCGCGTGTAGGCAATCATCTGAATTTCAAAGGAGAAATCAAAGATAACGAATGGCATCACTCTGGAAACAGTTCAAAAGGAGATCCACTATACGAGATCTGGAGCAGGGAATAAAAGTAAAAAAAAGCATTGTCTTAATACCTAGTACCCCATACTAATACAACCTATCCAAACAAATCGGAACTTAGGTATCGATCTCCGCGATCGCAGGAAATGAATACAATCACACCCTCTTCGATTTCATTCGCAACCTGCAGCGCAGCATGAAAAGCTCCTCCTGTACTCATACCCGAAAATATGCCTTCCCTTTTCGTAAGCTCCCGTGCCTTTTCGGTAGCATCCTGTTGAGAAATATCGATAACCCTATCCACCCTTGAGGCATCAAATATTTTCGGCAAATAAGCCTCAGGCCATCTTCTAATCCCCGGAATGGAAGATTCTTCAGTAGGCTGACAACCTATAATCTGGATCGCCGGATTTTTGTCCTTTAAGAAAATAGAATTTCCCATTATGGTACCTGTAGTACCCATTGCACTTACAAAGTGTGTTATTTTACCTTCCGTATCACGCCAGATTTCAGGACCGGTAGTCTTAATGTGTGCCTTATAATTATCCGGATTGGAAAATTGATTCAGAATAAAATATTCTCCAGTCGCTGCCTTTTCCTCTGCATAATCACGACAGATTTCCATCGTATCTAACAAGGTCACTTTCGCTCCAAAGGCCTCCATCGTCAATGTACGCTCGCGCGTAGAAGTAGATGGCATGACCAGTTCTAAACTCAAATCATACATGCCGGCAATCATCGCCAACGCAATACCCGTATTGCCACTTGTAGCTTCAATAAGCTTGGTATCTTTTGTGATTTCTCCCCTTTCTAAAGCCGAGCGGATCATGTTCAATGCAGCGCGATCTTTTACCGAGCCCGCCGGATTATTTCCTTCCATTTTTGCATAAATTCGTACCTTCGGATTGGAATGAAACGAGGTAATTTCTACCAACGGTGTGTTGCCAATAGAGTCAATTATATTTCCCATTATACAAGTGGTTTTGAGTCGATAAATTTTGAATTGGGTAAATGATATACCGTGGTATACGCTTCTACGCTGTTGGTCAACCATACATTACCTCCAATAATGGAATGGTGGCCGACTACCGTTTCTCCTCCCAAAATAGTTGCCCCTGCATAGATAATCACATAATCCTCAATAATAGGATGACGCTGTGTATCCACCATTGATTTTGTAACACTCAGCGCACCCAACGTGACACCTTGGTATAATTTCACATGATTCCCAATAATACAGGTTTCGCCAATTACAAGCCCGGTACCGTGATCGATATATAGATATTCGCCAATCCTGGCACCCGGGTGAATATCTATACCCGTCTTAGAATGTGCATGCTCCGTCAAAATCCGTGGGATCAAGGGCACGCCCAGTATCCAAAGTTGGTGTGCTATACGATACATACAGATAGCAGTAAATCCCGGATATGTTCGAATTACTTCCCTGATGCTTCGTGCAGCCGGGTCACCGTCCATTATTGCCTGAGCATCCGTCAACATGCGTGCATAAATCTGTGGCAACTCCATAAAAAAAACTTCAGCGACTTTTCGATTATCACAGTGTGAGCATGCTTTAGTTTTCAGCAGGAGTTCAAATAATTCAACTTCGGCCTGTTCGAACGCTAATTTTATTTCTTCCACACTTTGGAAACTTTTCGAATTCCGCTCTGGAAATAACAGGTGAAGCACATGCGTAGCCCACTCGGCAATACGTCTATTACTCGGCATATCCTGGACTTCGAGTTGCTTCTGATATAAATGATGATAAAAATCTTTCATAATGTTTACCAGAGATATACTTCTCCAGACAATCAAAGGTAATAATCCTTTTGATAAAATCCACCAAGTCTATAGAACTAATTTTTATCCAAAATCAATACGCAACTAATACGAATAGTATTTTTTCCATTAGGCTTTCGTGAATGCAAAGCATTTTCTCTAAGTTTGTGCCAATACTTTGCTTATACAGCAATATAAAATTTTATATGGACACGACTACGGAATACAATAATGTAATAAACTATTGTCAGGATTTATTTATCAAAAAAACGAAAGATTATGGTACAGCCTGGCGTATCTTACGACTTTCATCGATCACAGATCAGATCTATATCAAGGCTCAGCGTATACGGACGCTCGAAATAAAAAAAATATCCAAAGTAGGTGAAGGCATTATCGATGAGTATGTCGGTATCATTAATTATTGTGTTATTGCACTGATGCAACTTGAGCTCGGCGAGGATGGAGAAGAAAACCTTGATCCAATATGGGTCACTCAACAATATACCGAAAAGGTAAATGAGACACGAGACTTAATGTTCGCCAAAAACCATGATTACGGTGAAGCATGGCGTGATATGCGCACCTCATCCATGACAGATCTCATTTTAATGAAAATCCATCGTATCAAACAAATCGAAGACAACGATGGTCAGACTTTAGTTTCAGAAGGATTGAAAGCCAATTATCAAGACATGCTAAATTATGCTGTATTTGCGTTAATAAAATTAGGATTAGCTGAACAAAAATAGAACGAAATGTCAACTTCATATTACACCGCTTATAATACCAGATCCGAAAAGCCCAACCCCTTGCTCTGGGTGTCACGATTATTTGTAGGTTTACTTTTTATCTTCTCCGGATTAATCAAGGCCAATGATCCTATGGGATTCGGTTTTAAACTACAAGAATATTTTCATGTTTTTCATATAAATTTTCTGAATGATTACAGCACATCCGTTGCAGTAATTATCTGTGCATCGGAAATTATTCTAGGCGCATTGCTATTACTTGGAATTGCCGGCAAAAAAGTTGCTTGGGGATTGTTACTTTTAATTATTTTTTTTACGTTTTTAACATTCTATTCAGCCTTTTTTGAAGTAGTGACAGCATGCGGATGCTTCGGAGATGCAATTCCACTTACACCGTGGCAATCCTTTATAAAAGACCTTGTCCTATTAGCTTTCATACTATATATATTCGTTTACAGGGCACAACTAAAGTCCATCATTAAAAACAGTTTCTCCGGCAATTTAATCACCTTTTTAATTATTGTTGCTTCCTTCGGAATCGGCATATATACCGTCTATTTTTTACCGTTCATTGACTTCTTACCCTACAAAGTCGGTAATAATATACCAAAACTAATGGAGATTCCAGAAGACGCACCCCAAGATGAATACGAACATATCTATTCGCTAAAGCATAAAACTACAGGTGAAAACAAGAAGGTGACGGACAAGGTGTATATGGATGAAAAAATATGGGAAGATGAAAACTGGGAAATTATCGGCGAGCCAAAATCCAGGCTAATAAAAAAAGGGTATCAAGTAGCGATCTCTGATCTGAATATTTCCGATGCAGAAGGTAACAATGTAACTCAAGAAATCATCACAAATCCCTATTACAATTTTGTAGTCGTAAGCACAGATGTAACAAAATTGTCACCCACAGATTTCCTTGCCTTAGATAATCTTAATGAAACCATACGGGATCTTTCCAAGGATTACAATATTAGAGCCACATTGCTAACCTCAAGTTCCTCTAACGATGCCAGCTACCTGAATGATCAATTAAACTTAGTCCTAGAGATCTTTTATGCTGACGCTGTCCCGTTAAAAAGCATGGTTAGATCCAATCCCGGGATATTACTTCTACAAAACGGTGTAGTAATCAATAAATGGTCGAAACAATCATTTCCGAACAAAGAAAATTTAGAAAAAACTTATTTTCAAGGTCAATAATATGAGAAGGCCAATATTTTTAGTAGGGTTTATGGGTAGCGGTAAAACGACTTGGGGTAAGAAAATCGCACAATCACTGCAAGTCCCATTTATCGATCTCGACCACGAAATTGTGGCACATATTGCAATGTCTATTCCCGAATATTTTGCACTATATGGAGAGCAGCAGTTCCGTGAATTAGAACGCAAATTCCTAAAAAAACAACTAGACAAGTATGCTGTAATTTCTACAGGAGGAGGAACACCATGTTTCTACGACAATATGGAGTGGATAAACAACAACGGACTCTCTTTATATCTTTATCATACACCAAAATCACTCTATGCGAGACTAAGTCAATCCGATGTCAATAAACGTCCTGTATTAAAAGGGTTATCCGGCGAAAGTCTATTAGCTTTCATCGAAAATAAACTCCATGAAAGAAAAAGATATTATGAGCAAGCACATATCAAGTTCGAGCAAATCCACACCACATTAGAAGACATCATCGAACTTATACACAAACATCAGGAAGAGGATATCCAATATTAAGCGTATGTCCATTCAGGTAAAAAATCTCGTTAAAACTTATGGCAGTCAAAAAGCATTGGCATCCATAAATTTTGAAACCCAATCCAATCATATCATTGGTTTTCTTGGTCCGAATGGTGCAGGAAAGTCTACCACGATGAAAATTTTAGCGGGTATTCTTCCTTTTGACCAGGGAGAATGTGTTGTAAACGGCATCAATATTCAGCTTGAACCGATCAACGCAAAGAAAACAATCGGTTATCTTCCCGAGAATAATCCGCTATATATGGATATGTACGTTCAGGAAATATTAACGTTTGAAGCCAATGTACATCAGATTCCAAATCCTAAAAACCGAATCCAAGAAGTAATATCGCTCACCGGTCTAACACAAGAACGACACAAGAGAGTGCATCAGCTATCCAAAGGCTACAAACAACGTGTTGGTCTTGCAATGGCTATTATACATGATCCTCAAATTTTAATTTTAGACGAACCTACGTCCGGACTCGATCCCAATCAAATATTGGAAATAAGAGCACTCATCAAAGAATTAAGCAAAAACAAAACAGTGCTATTATCTACACACATTATGCAGGAAGTAGAAATCCTATGTGATGAAATCATTATCCTCAATAAAGGAATAGTGAAAGATCACTTCCTTAAATCTGACGCCGCCATAAGATTTCCCAATCAAAGTATGGAGGAAATTTTCGTTCAACTTACCCGTTCCTAAAAACTTTTTTTTCGGCTTGTTGTTTATAAACTAACTAAAAGAACAAAGACATGAAAAAATATTTACTATCATTCGCGGTAGCTATGGGTATTATTTCCCTAGCAAATGCCCAGCAGATCAACACCACACCCCAAACCTCAGCAAATGTAGGTCTTACTCCTATAAAAGCCGGGAATTGGTTAGTCGGTGGATCCATTGGAAGTATTGGATATAGCTTTGAAGGAAATTCTTTCAATGCGGCTGTAAATCCGCGTGCAGGGTATTTTATATCAGACGGGTTGGCTATCGGTGCAGAAGCTACGCTCTCATTGAAAACTTTTAAAGATGACGATAACACATGGGGATATGGAGTTGCTCCTTTTGTACGCTACTACTTTCCAGGTGGTGCAAGTTCGACAGGACGTTTCTTTGGCCATGGTTCTGTCGGTATAGCAGGTAGTTCTCCAGGTAGTGGAGCCACGTTTACTGCAGGTGCAAATGTGGGGTATGCACATTTCATTACACAGACAGTAGCTTTAGAAGCAACATTTGGATACAATTATTCCAAAGCGAATGTCAGTGGTGCAGACAAAGCAACTGGATTAGGAGTTGGAGTTGGTTTCCAGATATACTTGCCGGGAAATAGATAAAAACCACTTAATTTTATACAACTTGAGAGAGCACAGATCACGAGGATCTGTGCTCTCTTGCTTTAGCGCAATCATTTTCCTAATTTCGAAGCAAATTAAAAATAAAAAGTATTGTTTAGCATTTACAAAAAAGAGGTAGCAAGTTATTTTAATTCGCTCATCGGATATTTAGCCATTGGGTTATTTCTCCTTTTGACAAGCCTTGTGTTATGGTTTTTTCCCGATTCTTCTATTTTAGACACAGGCTATGCTTCGTTAGAAGGCTTCTTCACAATTACGCCCTATTTACTTTTATTCTTAGTTCCCGCTATTACAATGCGTAGTATTGCCGGAGAAAAAGCTGATGGCACATACGACCTGCTCTTGAGTAGGCCTATTTCATTGAAGCAAATTGTTATCGGAAAATATTTAGGCAGTTTGACCATTGTTATACTAGCCATATTGCCAACAATAGTCTACGCGGTTACGATCTATTTACTTGCATTTCCGAAGGGTAACATTGATTTAGGAGCAACTATCGGCTCCTATCTCGGACTAATATTACTTTCCGGTGCTTTTGTTGCATTAAGTATTTTTTGCTCATCCCTTACACAAAATCCCATTATAGCTTTTTTAGTTTCGGTATTTCTCTGTTTCATTGCCTACTATGGCATTACGTCCATAGCTCAGCTGACAGCTTTTGCAGCAGTTGCCGACCACCTAAACAATGCAGGCATACAATCCCACTACGATGCAGTTAGCAGAGGGGTTTTAACAGCCAAGGATTTTATTTATTTCGTTAGTTTTTCCATTCTATTCCTGACATTTTCCATCGGTCATTTGGGTAGTTTTTTTAACCCGCGAAAAAAAACATTTACAGTTTATTTGACAACAATCGTCATCCTATTACTTCTAAACCAATCCTTTTTTTACAATCAATTCGACCGGATAGATTTTACCGAAGACAAGCGTTTCACCCTCACAGAAGCGTCAAAAGACCTTGTTAAAAACTTGGAAAAAGAGGTTTACATTACGATTTTCTTAGACGGAGATCTACCCGGTGGATTCAACCGATTACGCCGGGCTGCCATCGATATGGCTTCCGACCTAAGGACATATTCTAATGGACGTATCAAAATAAATCTGGTTGACCCACTGCAAGGAGATCAAAATCAGCAACAGGAATATACACAAGCGCTGATAAACCGAGGGCTCTACCCCACCAATTTAAGCGTAAAATCCAAAAGCGGATTTTCCCAGAAGCTCATTTTCCCTGCCGCAATTATCAATACCGAAGACTTGGAGGTCAATGTTAACCTACTTCAAAATAAAACCGGAGCAAATCCCGAACAGGTCTTAAACAATTCCATCCAAAACCTGGAATATGCTTATGCTTCAGCAATTAGAAAAGTTGTAGCAGCAAAAAACTCCTATATCGGATTTACCGAAGGACATGGTGAACCCAGTGATTTGGAACTATACGATGCGATACATACCCTCACCGTAGGAAATCAAGTAGGAAGAGTTAATTTGGATTCCATAGATTTTAACGGATTGAAGCAGATGCAGGTTATTGTCATCGTTAAACCTACCCAACCTTTCTCGGAAAGTGAAAAGTACAAATTAGACTTTTTTATCCGCCACGGAGGGAGTGTCATTTGGGCCATCGATCAGCTCGATGCCAGTCTTGAAAACCTAAGATCAAAAGGTAGCCAGCCTCTAATAGGAAGGCAGTTAAATATAGATGACCAACTTTTCCTATACGGAGCCCGTTTGAACTACAATATGGTAGCCGACCTAAACTGTGGGCAGATCCCATTATCAGTTGGAAATATTGCCGGAAAAGCGCAGATTGAACTCGCTCCCTGGTATTTTTTTCCCATTCTCATGCCGACCAGCACACATCCCGTCGTCAAAAACTTAGATGGGATATACACCGAATTTATTGGCACCATAGACACCATTGCAACGGCAGGAATAAAAAAAGAAGTGATTTTGCAAACCTCCCCTTTTACCCGCTTACTTAATACACCTGCTACGCTATCCTTACAAATGGTAGAAGAACAACCTGATCCCACTAAATTCCGGACAAAATCCGAACCTGTTGCTGTATTACTTTCCGGAAAGTTCCCCTATATCTTTGAAAATCGCCCTACCCCATCCGGTATCATATCCCCGGTCGATCTATCGAGTATCTCAAATCCTGCAAAAATGCTCATAATCTCCGATGGAGATTGGCTAATAAATCAAGTAAATACAAAAGATCAATCTCCCTATCCTTTGGGTTGGGACCGTTATACGGAACAACAATTTGCCAACAAAATATTCTTAGAAAATATCGTTGATTATCTCATGAATGAAGAAAGCTTGATTTCACTGCGAAATAGAGAAGTGAAGCTCCGCTTACTCGATCAAGCGAAAGTAAGAGAAGAAAAACTGGAATGGCAAGTGATTAACATCGTGTTTCCGCTCCTTCTCTTATTCATTATCGGTTTCGTTCAACAATATATACGCAAGAAGAAATACATATAACCTATTTTTTCATCGTACCAGCTTCCGCTAACCGCAAATGCCAGCTGAAAGCCTCTTCCAATAAATGTGGGGTATGCCCTCCACGTTCGCAGGCACGGCTAAAATACGATTGTAGCTGTTCCTTATAATCTGGATGTACACAGTTGTCTATAATCTTTTGAGCACGCTCACGAGGTGCTAACCCCCTTAAATCAGCTAGTCCAACATCCGTAACCAAAATATCTACATCATGCTCTGTATGATCCACATGCGACACCATCGGCAATACATGCGAGATTGCATTTTCTTTTGAAGCCGCCTGCGTCACAAAAATACTTAAGTAAGCATTACGTGCAAAATCTCCTGATCCACCTATACCATTCATTATATTCGAACCTGAAATGTGCGTGGAGTTCACGTTACCATATAGATCAAATTCGATTGCCGTATTAATCGCAATAATCCCCAAACGTCTAATTAAACCCGGTGTATTCGAAATATTTTGCGGTCGTAAAACAAACTTTTCCCTGTACTTTTGCAAATCACCGAATACGCGCTGGTAACAATCTGCAGATACGGTAACAGAAGAAGCCGAGGCAAAGCTTAATTTACCGGCATCGATCAAGTCAAACGTACTATCCTGCAATACCTCTGAAAACATGGTGAGATCATAAAAGTTACTATCTTTAAACCCCATCAATACCGCATTTGCCACTTTACCAATCCCTGCTTGGATAGGCAAAAGGCGATCCGTCAAATGACCAAGAAGCACTTCATTTTCAAAAAAATTCAGAATATGTTTTGCAATAGCCGTAGTTTTCGAATCAGCTACCGCTATATCAGCCGGACTATCCAACATATCGGTAAATACGATACCTACAACCTTACTGGGATCCAAGGGAATAGTTTTGCGTCCAATCTTATTCCAAGGTGCTACAATAGGGATAACATTGCGATGAGGATAATCTTCTGCCTGATAAATATCGTGAATACCATACACATCTTCAGATACAGCTGTATTAATTTCCAAAATAACCTGCTTCGCCAATGCAGCAAATGTCACCGAGTTACCTACCGAAGTGGTGGGAACAATACTTCCATCCCGGTCGATAAAAGCAACTTCTATCACAGCAATATCAACAGGGGGTAAGTTTTTGCTATGCAGCAATTCGGCACTTTCGCTTAGATGCTGATCGATAAATAATACTTCCCCTGCATTTATTTTATTACGTAAAGTGCGATCCACTTGAAAAGGCATACGCTTAGATAATGCCCCCGCTTCCGCCAATTTACCATCCGTATCATGACCTAATGACGCACCAGTCATTAATGTTATTTTTAGATTTTCCCGCTTTGCACGCGCTGCAAATGCCGGAAGAACAGCTTTGCTGTCCCCTGCTTTTGTAAAACCACTCGAACCTACCACCATACCGTTCTTAATAAGAAGAGCTGCCTGCTCCGCAGGCATTACTTTATCTTTCAAACTTGCTAAACGTATTCTTTCGTATGCCATTTTATAATTCAATTTGTTGTCAAATATAAGTAGCTATCCCATCTATAAAAATGACTTACAATATTAACTAATATCACAATTGGCATTTTATCGATTCCCCTCTAGCTTTGAATACTTATATTTATCGAAGAAATATAGCAATTACGTAATTAATGAAACATTCTTGCTACGAACTTCTTAATAATGCCTTACTTTTTTGGTTTTCTAGCTAAAATTAAGGAGATTTAAAGATTAATATAAGGACTTATGGAGAAGGAATATGTAAATAAATATTACATAACTGAAGTAGATGCCATTGCAGATAGCATATATTGTCACCACGCGCTTTTAGGCAATAGTGTAATTACCGAACATAAGCACAAGAAAGGTCAATTCCTATATACAGAAGGAGGAGTTGTATTTCTGAAAACATCTCACAAATCATATTTTCTACCCGCAAGACATTATATATGGATCCCTCCAGATATAAAACACAGCATCCATCCCAGTTCTCCAAATGTAGTTATGCGTAACCTCTATTTCCCAACATTTGAGACAGATACAGATTTTTACGACAAAATCAACATCTACCCCGTGAACGACCTTCTTATTGAACTGATTATGTTTACAAACCGATGGAATGGTAATATACTCCCGGCAGAAGAAACTAAATACGCAATCGCAAAAGCGTTTAAACTGGTATTACCTGAGCTTTCAAGTTCCGAACTCCCGTTGGCTTTACCCTATCCACAACACGAAATATTGAAAGATATCGTTGCATTTCTAGAAGCCAATATTTCCAAAAATATCAACTTTAAAACACTAGCTACAAAATTTGATCTTAGTGAACGTACATTAGCCCGTTTATTCCAAAAAGAGCTAAATATGTCCTTCATCCAATACTATACGATCTTAAGAATGCTAACAGCTTTACAACTTCTATTAGATGATAAATTAAGCATCAACGAAGTCGCATTAAAAGTGGGATATAGTAGCTTACCTACATTCAGCAATACATTCAATAAAATTATCGGTGTGAGACCCAGTGATTACGTCAAAAACAAAAACACGTTAATATAGCCATTTATCCCAGTATGAATAACAGATAACCGAGCTTACAAGTTCACAAGTAAATACATATATATGAAATTAAACCCCTTAATACTAAGCCTGTTTACACTATCAACTATATCATGCGGAATGAATTCCCGTGTTGATAATCCAAATGTAACACCCCCTCTTCCTATCCAACTTTTTAACGGAAAGGATATGAACGATTGGACGCCAAAGATCCGACTTCACCAAACCGGTGAAAACTATGCCCAAACGTTCCGTGTAGAAGACGGATTATTAAAAGTAAGATATGATGGTTATGATGATTTCAATCGCCAATATGGACACATAGCCTACAATAAGCCATTCGGACATTATATACTCCGTATCGAATATCGGTTTGTAGGCGAACAAGTAAAAGGTGGTGAAGGCTGGGCGTGGCGTAATAGTGGCGCGATGCTTCATGGACAATCGCCACAAAGCATGTTAAAAGATCAGGATTTTCCAATTTCGATAGAAGGACAATTCCTGGGTGGTGATGGTACATCCGAGCGTACTACATCTAACCTATGCACTCCGGGTACCCATGTACACTACATGAATGAACTTTTTACACCACACTGTACCAGCTCTACCTCCAAGACATACCATGGAGATCAATGGGTAACAGCAGAATTCGTTGTACTGGGAGATTCTATTATACGACATGTACTAGAAGGCAAAACCGTGTTAGAATATACTAAACCCCAGATTGGAGGCGGTAGTGTATCTAATTTTGACCAACATGTAAAAACAGATGGCAAAGCATTAACAGAAGGCTATATTTACCTGCAGAGTGAGAGCCATCCCATTGACTTCAGAAAAGTAGAATTATATGATCTATCTGCTTATAAAAAGAATCCGGAAAAGCTAAATAGCATCATCCAACAAATCATTAAATAACGTAAAAGACCGACTGATAGAGTCGGTCCTTTACATTATCTGCACAACAAGAAAAGGGATGTAAATGAATACATCCCTTCTTATTTCCGTGTCCAAAAATTAACCTAATTTATTAACTAATTTAGTCAATTTAGATTTATTGTTAGAAGCTTTTTTCTTGTGAATTACGTTTTTCTTAGCCAAACGATCAAGCATTGAAATTACACGAGGCAATAATGCTTGTGCTTCTTCTGCAGAAGTAGTAGTACGTAATTTCTTAATTGCGTTACGCGTTGTTTTTGCTTGGTAACGGTTTCTTAGACGCTTCGCAGCGTTAGCTCTAATTCTTTTGATCGCTGATTTATGATTTGCCATTTCTCTTAGCTAATTTTATTTTCTTATTTTACTATATTTCGGACTGCAAAAATAACGAGTTAATTCCATTATTCAAAATCTATTTTAAAGTTTATTTCATTATTTCTATCCAACTACTCTTTTTTGATTTTTTATTTGAGCTTTAGCAAGCGCATCAAAGATAATCTTTACTTTTGAATTTTTAATTTCGAAGATATGCAAAAATTATCGATGGATCAATTGAACCGTACAGATCTAGAAACTTTCAAAAACCAGGAGAAGACACGAATTACCATTGTATTAGATAGTGTACGTAGTATGCACAACGTGGGATCATCTTTTCGAACAGCAGATGGATTTGCTATAGAGCAAATTTTTCTTTGTGGTATCACCGCTACACCGCCACATCGTGAAATCGAGAAAACAGCATTAGGCGCAACCCAATCCGTCAAATGGACTTATCAGAAAGACAGCTTGCAAGCAATACTAACCCTAAAGGAACAAGGATATAAAATTATTGCCGTAGAACAAGCAGAAGGAAGCATTATGTTAAACAATTTCGAACCACTCTCTTCAGAAAAATATGCCTTGGTATTTGGTAATGAAGTAAATGGCGTAAGCGAAGAAATTATGGGAATAATAGATGCTTGTATTGAAATTCCGCAATTCGGAACCAAACATTCTTTTAATGTTTCCGTAACGATCGGAATGGTACTGTGGGATTTTGTGACTAAAATGAAATTTCGATAATTTATTTGGCATTTATAACCAAGCAAATTTTCGAAAGTCAATGCAAAATGGTAGATTTGCTATGCAAAAAATCAGAACAAATGAGTGTATTAGTCAATAAAGATTCTAAAGTTATCGTACAAGGTTTTACAGGAACCGAAGGTACTTACCACGCAAGTCAAATGATTGAGTACGGAACACAAGTTGTTGGTGGTGTAACTCCTGGCAAGGGAGGTCAAACTCACCTCGATCGTCCTGTATTCAATTCTGTACAAGATGCCGTAGACAAAACTGGTGCTAATGTTTCTATCATATTCGTACCTCCTGCTTTCGCTGCCGATGCTATTATGGAAGCTGCAGCTGCAGGTATTGAAGTAATTGTATGTATTACTGAAGGTATTCCTACTAAGGATATGATTCAGGTAAAATCATATTTAAGTGATAAAAATTCACGCTTAATCGGTCCCAACTGTCCAGGTATTATCACTGCTGAAGAAGCTAAAATTGGTATCATGCCAGGGTTTATCTTCAAAAAAGGTAATGTAGGTGTAGTTTCTAAATCAGGTACATTAACATACGAGGCTGTTGACCAAACGGTAAAAGCAGGGTTGGGTATTACTACAGCTATCGGTATCGGTGGTGATCCTATTATCGGTACTACTACGAAAGAAGCAGTAGAACTATTAATGAATGATCCGGAAACTGAAGCGATCATTATGATTGGTGAAATCGGTGGTGGAATGGAAGCAGAAGCCGCTCATTGGATTAAAGAGCACGGAACAAAACCAGTAGTTGGTTTCATCGCCGGACAAACAGCGCCTCCGGGACGTCGTATGGGACATGCCGGTGCAATCGTTGGTGGTGCAGACGATACGGCTGCAGCGAAAATGAAAATCATGGCAGAATGTGGCATTCGCGTGGTAGAATCTCCTGCAGAAATTGGGAAAGCTATCGCTGAAGAACTAGCAAAATAAACACTTATTTATTTAATATAAGAAAAGCTCGAAATAATTTCGAGCTTTTCTTATATATTGAATCTCCATTTATTCTTTCCTAAGAATGGGGCGCATTGGCAATATCATCTATCAATTTAAACCAGCTACCATCGCGCTATATAATAGCCATTAATTCTTCTTAATGGATCTTTAAAATGTAGCTTTCACTCCTCCTTTTGTATTTCCATTACTTAGTCTTCCTTTACAATCACAACATCTTAATAGAATTGACTTTTGCCAGGAGCAGCAATAGTATCTGATTCATCTAATAGAGTATAACAGGAGAAGCTGTATTATTATAATAGCAGATAACAAAAAAAAAGAGCCCTTACTGTTTCCAGCAAGGGCTCTGTATAAAAAAAGGCACCGACCTACTCTCCCACCTGTTACGGCAATACCATCGGCTCTGGCGGGCTTGACTTCTCTGTTCGGAATGGGAAGAGGTAGACACCGCCGATATAGGCACCTGAATATCTTTAATAGTATCATCTACCGGGATCATCTATCCCATACATACTATCTAATGACTATCGAAAGAAAGAAATACATTCGAGAAAACAACAGCAACTATCCGCTTGGAAAGCTTCGGGCTATTAGTACTACTCGGCTGTGATGTCTCCATCTCTACACCTATAGCCTATCAACGTAGTCATCTACTACGACCCTATAAGGAAGTCTCATCTCGTGGCTAGTTTCGCACTTAGATGCTTTCAGCGCTTATCTATTCCCGACGTAGCTACCCTGCAGTACACCTGGCGGCATAACAGGTTCACCAGCGGTCAGTCCAACCCGGTCCTCTCGTACTAAGGTCAGATCCACTCAAACTTCCAACGCCCACAACAGATAGGGACCGAACTGTCTCGCGACGTTCTGA
>NZ_SRZY01000003.1 GCF_006476045.1 Sphingobacterium lumbrici | reverse complement strand
GAAATAAAAACGAACGAAATCAACAAAAGAAGACAGTTGTATAATCAAGAAAAATTAATAAATTTATAACACGAAATCCTCCTTAAGGTTTTGAACAAAAATGTCCAATTTAGTTTGAAGACGTACAACTTCAGCTGCGGTGTAGTCATAGTTTTCATGAAGCTTTTCGTGTAGAGTAGGATCCATTTGCGACAACGCTTGTATCGCTTGTAGATCGCTACCATACACCTTCCAGTGCCCTTTTCTTTTTTCTTGTGTAGATCCATGAATAGCAAGGTGATGTGTTTGACATTTCCGGCTTTCCAGTCCGGCGGTCTTTATTGCCATATCGACCGCCTCTTCACCCATCTTACGGTAGGTAGTCCATTTTCCGCCGGTAATCGAGATGAGACCGGAATCACTTTGCAACAATTTATGGTCGCGGGAGATTTCCTTCGTACTCTTTCCATTTCCATACTTGGGCGCAGCTAACGGACGTAGTCCTGCGAATATGCTCAATACATCTTGACGGGTGGGTGCATTTTCCAGGTAATCATTTGCCGTGTTTAGGATAAATTCAATCTCCTCTTCCAATGGGCGTGGTTCGATTTGGTTTTCATATACCGGTGTATCCGTTGTGCCTAATAGTACTTTGCCGTGCCAAGGTACACCGAACATAACCCTACCATCGCTCGTTTCGGGAATCATCAGGGCATATTCGTTTCCCAGGAATTTCTTGTCAATGACAATATGGGTGCCCTGACTCGGTCTTATTAGGTTTTGATGAGTAGCCGTGTCTAGTTTTAATATCTCATCTACAAAAATACCGGTAGCATTGATGAGCGCTTTGGTCTTAACGGTATAAGCCTGATCTGTAGTTTTATCCAAAAACGAAAGACCGTTCACTCTACCTGTACAACCTTTGGTTATTTGTGTTACTTCTGCATAGTTAAGGACTGTTGCTCCGTGTTCAATAGCGGTTTGGGCAAGATTTATTGCCAATCGGGCATCGTCAAATTGACCGTCATAGTACTGAACACCACCTTTTAGGCCTTTTTCTTTTACTTTTGGGATCTTGCTAATTACTTCGTTTTTATTGAGTAGCGTTGATTTTCCAATTCTTAAACTCCCGGCCATCCAATCATAGAATTTCAATCCGATAAGAAACTTGAATGTATTGAATGTACTATAGGAAGGGATTACGAAGCGCTGAACAGATGAAACGTGTGGCGCATTTTGAAATATCAATCCTCTTTCTTTCAATGCAGACTTTACCAGTTTGATGTCTCCGTTTGCCAGGTACCGTATACCACCATGTATTAGCTTTGTACTTTTACCGGAGGTGCCTTTGGCAAAATCATACATTTCTACCAACAAAGTTTTGTAACCTCTTGATGCAGCGTCCACAGCAATACCAAGTCCGGTGGCCCCTCCTCCTATTATGGTCACATCCCATTCTTCCGTTGTATTGATAGAATTATAGGCTTCGTTTCTTGTGAACTTCATTTTTTAATGACGGTTTTATTTATACTGTAAATGTATCAAAAAACGTAAATGAACGGAACATTGAAACCGCTATATTATCCGAGAGATAATTTAGTATATAATTTTTGGATGGTTTGATTTACGTCTACTACCAAAGAATCAGGTAAACTGCAAACCCGGATAGATGCAGGGATCAGTTCGCTTACCAGATTAGTGCAGAATTATTGGTTGTGTGTACATTTATTGTAGGTTTAGATAAAATAACAAAGCCAACTCGTTGGCTTTGTTATTTTATGCTTTCATTAAAACTTAGCACCTAATGTCAAGAGTACATTGGTACGGTTGTGGTCAATACTCACTACCGGACTTGGTATCTCCCAAAACGATTCGTTAAAGGTGTATGGGTTTTGTTTGTACGAATTTACCTGATGTACTACCGCGACATCCAGATAAACAGCATGTGTTATCTTAACCCCCAATCCTAAACTACCGCTGTAATTGGTGTCGTCTGCATGTTGGTATGGGCTGCCAAAATAATTGAAACCCGCTCTTCCACTTACAATATTATTAAATAAATACTCCCCACCAACACGTAGGTTTACAGCCCCTTGGTATTCGTCCTTGATGTCTTTATTAAGCGTGTTGAAAAAGTTGCTATTTGTTGAATATCCATTGTTAAGCGTGTTATATTTTATGTTGCTGTAATCAATGTATTCCACATCAGCTGTGATTAGTCCTCTGCTGAAGAATTTAGTGGCACCTAAGGCAAATTTCCAAGGTGTATTTAACTGGTAATCTGTGGCACTGGAGTAAAGTTTGGATTCATAATAAGCAAAAGAATTTACCGCTGTTTCATTATCATAAAAATCAATGTCGGTCCAGGCTTCTGTGTCTTCTTTTACGGTTGTCCAAGTAGGTGTGGTGATTGTCAGTCCAATGTTCCAGTCGGTAGCAGGTTTGTATATTGCACCCAATTTTAAATCAATACCTGAGCCTTCGGTTTTCTGCGAAAAATTATCAAACAATTCATAACTCTTTTTCACAAAACCATATTTATCGTTGGTAGGATCTGCATAATCAGAATTGGGGTTATCCGCCAAAATAGAAGGTCTATCCTTTGTCCATCCATTTTCAATAAACTGAGAAGACCTGTCATAACGGAATGATGTAATCCCCAATGTGGCTCCGAAATAGAATTTATTGCTGTGGTTAGCACCAAAAGCGATGGCTGTTTTCGAGCGGTTTCCTTTTTGAACAATGTCGTTATATTGATTTTTAGAACCGTTTTCTACGGCTAACGGAAAGTATCCAAAAGTAGCATCGCCAAACTGTTCAACAATATTCGAGCCGCTGAAATCATCTCTAAATTCCGTATTGCCATCCATGATGTCCGTCAACGCATTTACAATAGATGACTTCATGTTGTTGCCTTCGTAAGTCAAATGGTTGTTGTAATTTTGGATTTTGTCGTAGCTTAACCCTACATTAAAATTTAAAAGACCACTGCTTAAATTTCCCGATTTACGTGTTGGAAAATGAAAAACAATACCCGCCTGATCGATGCCGAAGTTGCCTTTATTGCTTGTTGTATTCAGGCCTTCGAATGCAGTTTTGTTTTTGTTCTGTAAGTAATTAAATGTTACGGATACATCCGAACGTCCAAAGAATCCCAAACCGGCAGGATTTCCTGTAATGGTACTGATGTCTCCGCCTAACGCTGTTTGTACATTTCCTAATCCTTTAAAACGAGCAGATCCACCGTTGTTTTCTTGGGAGAATAAAATTGCGTCACCCAGGGATTGCGCTTGAGCGGTCCCCCAGAATGTACTCGCGATGAATGCGGATAATATGAAGTTTTTTAATGTCATTATCTATGTAATAATATGTTGTTAAAAAATAGCCAATATAATTTAACAGATATTGGCTATTGAGATATATTTACTTAATTCGTTATCGTCTTGATGACCCCGATGATCTTGTCGCGCCGCCACCAGAATTTCCGCTTGATGATGAACTTCCACTAGACATAGAAGATCCACTGCTTCTGCTCGGAGGCGGACTTTGTGAAACACCGCTGTTAGATGATCTGGACGGAGTAGAAGATGCCGGAGGCGTTGAATTTCTCTGTGGTGCTGATTCCGTACGTCTAGATGATGCTGGAGGCGTAGTCGACGTTCTTGTACCAATTGTTGGTCTGGTTGTAGAAGTCCGCGTTCCGTTCGGTGCAGTCGAAGTACGTGTACCATTGTTAGGAGAGCCTACCGTAGCTCTTCTGCTGTCAGTTGTATTTCTTGAACCAATTGTGGAGCGAGTTGTACCATCAGGTGTTCTGGAGACACCTATCCGTGTTCCGGTTGTTGTTCTTGATGAACTTACACCTTCTGTATTACGTCTTGAAGCACTTCTTGTTCCCGTCACAATACGGCCGCTTCCATCACGGCTTACTATACTAGTTGATCTTACATTAGCACTTCGCGCACGCGTATTGAACCGGTCTCTTGAAACCGATCTGTCCGATACGTGCGAAGATCTGCTTATATAAGCATGCCCTGCGTAACCACCATATCCGTATCCATAATACGGATGTCCCCAATGATTATAAAATGAGTTGTGTCCCCAGTATCCGTTATATCCGAAACCACCGTATCCAAAACCGCCATAAAATGGATTTCCCCAGCCATATCCAGCGTAAGGATTTCCCCAGCCAAAGCCCATAGACCATCTGGATCCCCATCCCCAATTTGAGAACCCTAATCCAAATCCGCCGTAACCGTACCAGGGGTCAAAAAACGGATCGTAATACCCCATACCCGGAGTAGCATAATAAAAGCGGTTGATCCGATTTGCATATTCTAAATCCTCATATTCACCGTCCATATATTCTTGATCCGAATATTCGTCAGCGTAATATCCGTTTTGATTTGCAACGGATCCCTCTTCTATATAATTTTCATCTGTATAATAGTAATCCGGACTTTGATAAGTTTCTGCGGCAATAGCCTGAGATTGATTGTTGTAGACATCATCCTTGTAGGCTATTTGTTTACTAGTGGAACAAGAGCTAAGTGCTGTGACAATTGCTAACGCCCATCCGCCTATTAATAATCTATTTGTTTTTATTTTCATGATAATCTTTCCTTCCAGAGTCTTTAGATAATCCAGTCTTAATTTATTATCTTAGACGCAGTTTTTAAATCAGGGTTTAACGCTGTATAACAAAAATATAAATAAAACTTTAATTTAATTTTTGTCTTGTCGAAGCAGCATTATTAAAAACGGGAATCTATAACATATTGTTACAAAATAAATAGTAAAAATCTAAATGAGTAAAGGAATAACAAGTCGTAGTGAGGATTATTCACAATGGTATAATGATTTGGTAATCAAAGCAGATTTAGCTGAATATTCTGCGGTGAGGGGTTGTATGGTCATTAAACCGTATGGATATGGAATATGGGAAAGAATGCAGGCTATTTTGGATAAAAGATTTAAGGAAACAGGTCATAGTAATGCCTACTTCCCACTATTTATTCCGAAGTCTTTTTTCTCGAAAGAAGCTTCACATGTAGAAGGGTTTGCAACAGAATGTGCAGTAGTGACACACTACCGTTTAAAAAATGACGGTAACGGTAATATTATTGTAGATGAGGACGCAAAACTGGAAGAAGAATTAATTGTCAGGCCAACTTCTGAAACGATTATTTGGAATACCTATAGAGGCTGGATAGAATCGTATAGAGATCTTCCTATTTTAGTAAATCAATGGGCAAATGTGGTAAGATGGGAAATGCGTACGCGTTTGTTTTTGCGGACCGCTGAATTCTTATGGCAAGAAGGTCATACGGCACATGCCACGGAGCAAGAAGCTATCGAAGAAGCAGAACGCATGCTGGATGTCTACTCCGAATTTGCCGAGAATATATTAGCGGTGCCGGTAATCCGTGGCCGCAAGACCGAGAATGAGCGATTCGCCGGAGCGTTGGATACCTATTGTATCGAAGCATTGATGCAAGATGGAAAAGCATTGCAGGCGGGGACGTCCCATTTCTTAGGACAGAATTTTGCAAAGGCTTTCGATGTGAAGTTTACGTCCAGAGAGGGGAAATTAGAACACGTCTGGGCTACTTCATGGGGTGTATCCACCCGTTTGATGGGAGCACTGGTGATGGCACATTCGGATGACCAAGGATTAATATTACCTCCAAAATTAGCACCAATTCAAGTGGTAATTGTGCCGATTTTCAGAACAGAAGAAGAGAAAGCAACAATAGATGCCTTCGTGGATAATCTGATGGCGGAGCTGAAAGGGATCGGTGTATCGGTTAAATTTGACGACCGGGATACGCAACGCCCGGGCTTTAAATTTGCGGAATGGGAATTGAAAGGCGTGCCACTGCGTGTGGCTATCGGTGCCCGTGATATGCAAAACGGTACAGTGGAATTGGCCCGACGTGATACCCAAACTAAGGAGACAGTATCGCAGGAAGGCCTTTCTGCGAAAATAGAAAGCCTATTGGATGAAATTCAGGTCAATATCTATCAAAAAGCACTTAAATTTAGAGATAGTCATATTACAGAAGTGAATTCTTATGATGAGTTTAAAGAGATCCTTGAAACAAAAGGTGGATTTATTTCTTGTCATTGGGATGGTACCGTAGAAACGGAAAAACGTGTAAAAGAAGAAACGAAAGCAACCATTCGATGTATTCCGTTGGACAACAAAGAGGAAGAAGGAATCTGTATTTTCACGGGTAAACCGTCGGCACAGCGTGTACTTTTTGCGAAAGCATATTAAATAAGTGACGGGTGATTGGTGACGAGTTACAGGTTACGGGTTACAGGTTACGAGTTACGGGTCACTAGTTACGAGTTACGGGTGACAGGTTGCTGGTTACGAGTTACAGGTTACGGGTCACGAGTTACGGGTGACGGGTTACTGGTTACGAGTTACAGGTATTTAGTCAAAAATAAAAAGGGATAAATCTGAAGACAACAAGAATACTTATTTTAGGATGCGGTTGGGTAGGGGAGGAATTCGCTGTCCAATGCCGAAATCAGGGAATAGAAGTATGGGTTAGTACAACGAATACAGAGAAGTGCCATCGTTTGAGGGGCGATGGTACTTTTGCCTTCTTGATGGATTTTGACGTGGATAAGAATGTGCCGGATTTTTTGCCCGATACGTTTGATTATATCTTGACCAGTGTTCCTGCCAGTTCAAAAAACACGATAGAGACTGTCTCGCACCGATTTGATAACATTTTGAGTTTTATTCGCCTGTTGCAATACCGCAAGCATATTTTCTTGAGTTCGATTGGTATATATCCCGATATAGAAGGACGGGTAGATGAGCATTTCAACGATCAGGAAGCTTTAAATCCTTTACTGGCATTAGCGGAAGAAAAGATGACATCGTTGTCCCGGACGATCGTGTTCCGCTTGGGCGGGCTGTTTGGAAAGAATCGAATATTTGCCAAGTATTTTGCTGGTAAAATCTGTACAACTGGTGAACAACCCGCAAATTTTGTTCATCTACAGGATGTGATACAGCTTATTTTTCTGGCTTTTTCTACGGATTTGGAACATGGGTTATTTAATATTGTCTGCCCTGAACATCCTTCAAAAGAGGAAGTGATAATAGCATCGGCTGCTAAATATGGGTACGAATTGCCCATATCTTTTGAACCCGGGCAAACGACACAAAAAATAGTGTCTTCGGATCGCGTCATTCAAACGTTAGATTATACCTTTTTGTACCCTTCTCCGTTAAATTTTTAATACTTTTAAGCATTCAAACTTAAAGCGATGGCATATAAATTTGCGACAAAGGCTATTCATGCCGGTCAACATGCTGACCCCGGTACGGGGGCGGTGATGATACCTATATATCAGACGTCTACTTACAAGCAGGATTCTCCCGGAGATCACAAAGGTTTTGAATATTCAAGAGGCACTAATCCTACCCGCAAGGCGTTGGAAGATTGTCTTGCAGCACTCGAAAATGGTCAATTTGGATTAGCATTCTCCAGTGGTATGGCCGCTACAGATTGTGTATTACGCTTGTTAAAGCCCGGCGATGAGGTCGTAACAGGGGAAGATTTATATGGTGGCTCGTATCGTATCTTCACGAAAGTGTACGAACGGTATGGGATCAAATTTGTCTTCGTGAATACATCGGACAGTGAAGCAGTTCGTCGCGGGATAACCGAAAAGACAAAATTAATCTGGATTGAAACACCGACGAATCCTACGTTGAAATTGGCTGATATAGCAGAAATTGGTAAAATTGCGAAGGAAAACAATGTATTATACGTTGTAGATAATACGTTCGCTTCTCCATATTTGCAAAATCCGTTGGATTTGGGTGCAGATATTGTTATGCACTCGGCTACCAAATATATAAACGGACATTCGGATGTGGTAATGGGTGCCCTTGTGTTGAAGTCTGAAGACTTATATAAACAATTATTCTTCTTTTACAATACAGTAGGAGGCACACCTGGCCCTCAAGATTCTTTTTTGGCATTACGTGGAATTAAAACGCTGCATCTGCGGATGCAGGCGCATTGCGAAAATGGACGTAAAGTTGCTGAATTTCTAAAAAGACATCCAAAAATAGCCGGGATCTACTGGCCGGGATTTGAAGATCACCCAGGTCATGATATTGCGAAGAAGCAAATGAAAGATTTCGGCGGTGTGATTTCCATCGTATTAAAAGGAGCTGATCTTCAGGAAACTTTTCGAATCGCTTCAAGTTTTAAGGTATTTACCCTTGCCGAATCACTGGGAGGTGTTGAGTCTTTAATCAACCACCCTGCTACCATGAGCCACGGCTCGGTACCTCAAGAAGCACGAGAAAAAGTAGGTATAGTGGACAACTTATTACGTTTATCGGTCGGAATAGAAGATGCGGAAGACCTGATCGAAGATTTGAAGCAGGCATTATCTTAGTTTGTAAACGTGTGAAGCCGTAAGGGTGTAAAGTCGTGAAGTTAAAAAACACTACTGCTATTTTTATGCTTTACGCCTATTCGACTTTACATTCTTACCCTTCTAGCTTTTTAACCTTTTAGCTCTTTTACCCCCTACCAATGTCAGATTTTAATATTAAAAATTTTTTAGATACCAAGGTGATGGAGTACAACAGACCTGCTTTCATCACCCACGATCCGATCTGTATTCCCCATTTGTTTTCACAGAAGCAGAATATTGAAATAATGGGCTTTTTTGCATCTATACTGGCTTGGGGGCAACGAAAGACCATTATCAACAAATGTAATGAGTTGATTGACCGCATGAATGGAGACCCGTATCACTTTATTCTCAGCCATAAGGACGAAGACCTCAAAAGCCTCCTGGGATTCAAGCACCGCACATTTAACGATACCGATTTACTTTATTTTATTTCTTTTTTTCAATATCATTATCGTCGTTTTGATTCGTTAGAAGATGCTTTTTTAATAGGGCAGGAAGGAATTCAAGCGATTTCTGTAGAGCAGTCTTTGAACGAATTTAAAAACTATTTCTTTTCCTTGCCCGATTATCCCTTACGGACACGTAAACATATCAGTTCTCCCCTCCAAAAGTCTACATGTAAGCGTTTGAATATGTTTCTTCGTTGGATGGTGCGCAAAGATGAAAATGGTGTCGACTTTGGAATTTGGAACCGTATTTTACCCGCTCAATTGATTGCTCCCTGTGATGTACACGTCGAGCGCGTGGCACGCAAATTTCATTTGATTACCTTAGAAAAGGTAAATTGGAAAACTGCAATCGAATTGACAGAAAATCTAAGGTTATTGGATCCGCAGGATCCTGTTAAATACGATTTCGCGCTATTTGGATTAGGTGTGGAACGGGAGATGTAATTTTTTAATCAGATTGTACGTTTAATCACAGGAATTTAAACATTTCTTTGTGCGGTCCGATTCCGGGAATATCAAATTCATCTGACATGAATTCGAAACCTAATCTTTCATAGAACGGAAAGGCAATAACCCGGGCGTTGAACCAAAGGTAATCTGCTTGCAATTGTGTTTTTAAATGCAATTCTGCTGCCTTCAACAGATCTCCGGCATACCCTTTCCGCAGATGATCGGGATGGGTAGCCATACCCCTTAGTCGGTAGCCTGCTTTAGGTAATTTTCCGTGGTTTTCTTTCATGCAGGTCAGTACACATACTAACCTGTCCTCCTCGTCAAAATACCCCATGTGAAAGGTCGTGGGGAAGCGATCATGGTCAAATATACACTGCTCTTCCGGAAGTCCGTTGCGTAGTACGAGCGAACGTATGGGCAATGTTTGTTCGGATTTTATAAAGCGGATCATCTTGTGCTCAATTTATCTAAGATATCAACCAATCGATTGGAGTAGCCAAATTCGTTATCATACCAACCTACTACTTTTACTAATCCGCCGACGATAGACGTAAGCTGTGCGTCAAATACACAAGAGTAAGGATTGTTAATGATGTCAACAGATACAATAGGGTCTTCGGTATAATACAATACCCCTTTTAGCTGGTGCATTGCAGCCTCTCGAAATTTAGTGTTGATTTCAGCTACTGTTGTTTTTTTTGCAAGTGTACATGTAAAATCTGTCAGCGATCCATTGAGTACCGGCACCCGGATACCTGCTCCACCCAGTTTGCCTTCTAAGTGGGTAAATACATTTGTGATGGCCTTAGCTGCTCCTGTAGTTGTCGGGATAATGGAAGAGGAGGCTGCCCGCGCTCTACGGAGATCTCGGTGAGGGGAGTCATGGAGATTTTGATCGCCTGTCATGGAATGTATAGTTGTAATATATCCATCCTGGATATGCCAATTTTCATCTAATATTTTCACCAGAGGAGCCACATTATTGGTCGTGCAGCTGGCATTTGAAAATATAGGTGTATCCCAATCAAAATCCAAGTCATTTATTCCTAACACGACAGTAGGAATTTCTTTGTCCGGAGAAGGGGCAGAGATGATGACTTGTTTAGCACCTGCAGCTAAGTGTCCACCAGCCTTTTCCTTTGTGGTAAACAAACCGGTAGACTCTATGACCACATCTATGTTTAACTCTTTCCAGGGTAAATCCGTCGGATTTTTAATATTGAGAATGACGATGTCGTGCCCATCAACAAGGATACTGTTTTCTGTATAGCCCACAGTACCCGGAAAGGCACCATGAACGGAATCATATTTGAACAAATGGGAGAGTGTCTTTGCATCAGTGAGATCATTGATGGCTACGACTTCTGCATTTTCAATTCCTCTGCCGATTAAATTCCGTAAGGTATGCCTGCCAATACGCCCAAAACCATTTATAGCAATTCTCATTTACTTCGTATATAAAGTAATGATTTCATTTATATTTTTCTCACCTTCCCAGTAAGATTGCAGTTTACCATTTACATCGTAAACATAATTTGCAGGGAATAGGCTTGGTACATGGAATTTTTGAATAAAGTCCTGATTTCTGTCGTACAGTACCTGAACATTCGGCTTGTCTACCAATTCTTTTGCAAATGATTCTAAGAATGTGGCCATTAATGCCGGTTCATTCATAGATACAAAATAAAGGTTGATATCTTTAAGTTTGTTGTAATTTTTAGCAAGTGCAGTAGCTTCTTCGCGGCAATGATGACATCCCGGATCAAAGAGTACAAAGATGGTTTTTTTATCTTTTGTGAGGTCTGCATTTGTAAACGAAATACCGGATTTTACCTTGTAAAAGGTGAAGGGAGGTATGTTTGGAATAGGGTCTGTCGTTCCAGTAGCAGCGGTAGAAGCCTGTTCTTGTGAATCAGTGGCCGATGTAGGTTCTGCTGCATGATTGTGGTCTGCATGATTGTGGTCGTGCCCCTCGTGATGATGATGTCCATCGTGGCTATGGTCATGATCTTCATGGCCATTTACGGTTGTCTGAACTTTAGTATTTGCGCTATTCGTACAGGCTCCAAAAGACAGCACACTTCCAAGGACAAGATATGTTACAAATTTTACGTTATTCATGAGAATATGGTGTTGAAATTTAAGCAAAGCTAAAAAAAATATACTTGCTAATGCGTGAAGATTACTTTTTTGATATCCATTTGATAAATGAGGTTTTTACGGATGTTGTTTTGGGGAGTGGTTTAAAAGGTAGGGGTATAATAAAAACGAAGGATTCTCTTAGTCAATTTCTTTGTCGCTCAAGCCGCGACTGGCTCGTCCTTTTGTCTTGTCAAAAGGACGCAAAACCGTGTCGCTGTACCGGCTCGACAAGACGGTTCACCATTCCTGCTATTGTCGACCCGCTAAGGCGACATTTGTCGGGTATGTAAGGATAGTGCATTGTTATATGATTATTATAATACTTCAGCTGAATTGAAAAAAGACGGCCTTAGCGGATTTGGACGTGCAGGCAGCAGATGATGTGCTGCAGAAAGGTTCGAGTTTGTACTTTCCAAGCAGGTCTCAGCCTTTGCTTTGGGACGGAGCGGTGGAGGCCTAAGAGCTGCGCACTGCATCATCGCGTAGCCGGAACGACAAATACGGTATCAGCCTTGACTCTTTGCTTCTTTCTCGTCAAGGAGAAAGAAGGAGCCCTGCCACGGCTAGTGGCGGAAAGGTAATGAGAGGGGCAAACCTCAAAAAATAGACTAAATTAATCCTTCATTAAACTTTTTAAAACAATAAACGTTTTAAAAGCGTTATGCAATCCTTTTCCCTAAAATTTTTAAACTGATTCTTTCCAAATCACCGTAAGTGGCATCCTTGAAGGTCAGGTTTTTTGTTGTTATTTTGTTGAAATCTCTTATCTTACAACCCTTACTTTGTATAATTTAATATCTGGAATATGCACCCGCATATCGGGCTGTGTAGAATAGATATGATTCGTCCACCAGCTTTTCTCGGCTATTGTATAGACCAGTCTATTCGTCTTTTGATCATAGTTTACAGACTTTATATTATGTTTGTCTGCCAAAGGCATGAAAACATCAAATGTTTCCTTCTTGGTATTGAATCTGAAGACATTGTGGTGTGTAGATACGATAAAGTTATTTGGGTCTATCATATATAAATCGTGTCCCCCCTCATCGGGTAATGTCCATTGTTTCACCAATTTAAGTTTTGGATTTACACTTTTCCACTCTTTTAATGCGTATGCTTTTAGTACGCTGTGACCGAGTACATACAATAGATTTTTCTTTTCATTCCACACAACACCGTGCCCTGAGTAAAGTGAATCTTTAAAAATCACTTTTTCAGGCATATTGATGTCGTATATTTCTAAACTGTTGCCTGCCGGGTGCGTTGAATTAGCGACAGCAATTCGATTTTGAGGTAGAACATCTGCTGAATGTGCCATTGGAGTCCGCCCATAAAATGTTACTTTTTTTGAGTCGATGTCCAGCAAAATCGTCGCTCCTCCGGAGGATGTAAGCAATAGTTTTTTATTTTGCATGACGGGTTTGCATTCGTCAAGCGTTGCCATCAATTTGTGGTATGCAACAGGTAAATCTGTAGCTTCTGCTACACTCCATTGCCATACAATAAATGGGGAGGCTTCTGTAGATTTCGCAGGGTCAATGATAATAACTTTGTTGTCACCACAGGCGATGAGGTAATCTTTTTGAAGTATGTTGCTCCTTTGAGCAAATAGACTGGCAGGGAAGAGTAACAGAAAAATGATTATACGCATAACATAAGTGCTTTAAAATATTATTTTCTTGATGCAACATAACGACCAACTTCTTTTCCCGAATCATCAAGCATGCTGACCTGGATCTCTTTTTTAGTCGCGTGGATTCGTGTTAACGTTCTTGATCCATCCCGAGGCCCTCCTCCGATGATAATGGGATAATTGTTAGATGTTTTATCCGGGTTATGAATTTTGTACTGATGTGTGTGACCGCTTAGTACCAAATCGACTTTTCCTTTATTCAGTATTGGTTCAAATAATTCAGTACAATGTGTTGGTCCATGTGCATCTCCGGAGTAGCGGGGAGGGATGTGCATCATCACGATACGAAAAGGGGCATTTTTAAATTCTTTTGACTGTATTTCCTCCTCTAGCAAAGCGGCCTGCTGGATGCGATACTGGTCAAAATCGACAATATCTGCATATACAGGATGCGTATCTTCTTTATCTTCACCAGAGTCAATAATAACAAATCTGACCGGCCCCAACGTGAATGCGGCATATCCTACTTGGTCAAAGTAATTCGGAAATTCCCGCGCAAATTTACCCCGGGTTTCATGATTGCCCCTTACGAACAAAAATGGGATGTTCTTTGCAAAAGAATCGGTACACGGTTGCAGAAAATGCTCTATAATCTGTTTTTCATCTGTTTGGTAGTCAAATATATCGCCATTAAAAAACACAAAGTCGCGCTTGTTGCCCTTGTCCATGTCAAGTAGATGAACTATGGACTGAGGTCTGTCGTGAATATCATTCAGCACGACAAACGACACCTCCTCTTTGGATGTATTTGGATTGATAAAGCTTTCGGTGTTGCTATAGACTGTCTCTCCGTAGGTAACTTTGTACGGTTGGAAGTTTTTTATTTCTTTCGATGCTATTTTATAGTAATAGGTTACCCCGGGTTTTAGGTTGCTGATCTTCACGTTGTTTAAACGTTCTGCAGGTTTTAAACCCAATTCACTTTTTCCAAAGGCCTTGTGCGTAAGACTATCGGGTGATTCGCCATATTCCACCCAGCTAGAGGCATTGTTATTGGTAATCCACAAGATAGCAATACTATTCCCGAAATTTGTTTGTAGATATGGGCCTGCAATAATTTTAAACACCTGATCTTGGTTATCCGATGATGCACTCACCGCTTTCGATGGATTCAGGAGTGCTAATCCGCCTATGGCAATACTGCTTTTTAGAAGAAAAGATCTTCTGTTTTCTTTACTTAGGTTTTCTTTCATTTTGATTTATTTGGGTTGTCTTTCATAAAGATAATGTTCCAGGCAGAGAGATTTCTTCATGTAAAGAGAATTTTATAAAATCAATCGTTTGCTTGAATTTTTTGTCACAATAATGCTACTTAAGTATGTCATATTTCCCAAGAATCGGATAAGTCATTCAGTTGGGTTAACAGTTTATCGAGGTCTATCAAACGATCTTCAAGTTGTTGCGATGCCAGGATGGATTGCTTCTGCGGTGTAATGTACATGGAAAGACCTATTATTAACGAATTAATCCGATAAGCCAACGCGTGGAATTTGTTTACATTCGACCAGTCTTTCTTTTTATTTCCGGGTTCCTTCTGTAATTGGTTCATCGTGTCAGAAAAAGAAGCTAACGCTGTCTGCGCCTCTTTTCGGGCCAGACGAATCGTGTACATGTCGAACGTATGTGCTTTTAGTTGTGCTGCTACGATTTGAAAATATGCTTTGTTGGTGCGTGTCACAGTCCCGGCTAAGTTCAACATTCCTTTATTTTGTCGTATGGGGATAAAAAAATAGCCGATTGTAGCCAATAGCGATCCAATTAATGTAAACACGATTCGACTACCTAAAATATCTTCAATATTTCCGTCGTAGCTGTTTAATGCAATTACAATGGCAGCAGTAACAAATATTACGCTAATGAGGTAGTTGGGTCTGTTAAATAAGAAAAAGCCGTAAAGACAAATGGCAGCAACGAGGAGCAGGACAGCTACGTCAGATATCGTATATAATAAGAGTATTCCTAATAGAATGCCGGTTAGTGTGCCGGTTATACGTTGATAGTTGCGTTTTTGCGTAGTCGCAAAACCGGGTCTGGCTACAATAGCAATGGTTAATAGAACCCAGTAGGTATATCTGTATTCAGGCAAGGCCAAGCCAACAAGTCCACCTAAACCAAATAATACCGCTAGCCGCAATGCAAACGGGAACACAGTAGAACGGAAGGTAAGTTGTTTTTTTACAGCTTTCCAACCTTTGGGAGGTAAGGATATGAAGTGCTGATATTCGTTCTCTTTGACTACATTTCGACGGCTTATATCGACGTTAAATGCCGTGCGGATCTGCTGGATAAAATCAAGAATGGATCGGATGTTACCAATTGTAGCATCTAAAATGGCCGCAGTTTGTCCATTCTGTCGATCTCGAATCGCAATAAGTCGCTGTAACTCGTCATCGATAGGTCTTTTGTTTGGAGCGTTGTACGGATAATTCTTGTGATTTTTAGCAAGAGAATTTACTTCCTCTGCTAGTTGTATGATTAATTTCCGGATAGATTCAAGTGCCTCTATTGGCGCTAAGGTGTTGCGGATCAACTCGTAGTCGTGGTCTATTGCCGTTAATAGCTCATATAGATCGATTAATTCATATACCTGATTGAGCCAAAACTTTCCCTCTTCAACATTCATCAGGTTCTTTTCCCGGAGGAGTAGAAATCGCATCGCTTCCTGTTGTTCACTTACTTGTATATGGAGTCTGCCTAGCTCCCTGTATGCTGTCTCTATCGGAATCTGCTCATCGTAGCAGAGCGCTTTCGCGCGAAGTAACGCCGACATACTCCGAAAACCATCAGACATTGCATGCCGTAGTGAACGGAACGGAGAAATGCAGACCTGAACGATGCTAACCAGATAGTACCACATCGTTCCTGCAGTGATCTCCAGGCTAAAGGGGATGGGGTTCGAAGGCCATAAGCCGATAATAAAACTGATTAGAATAAGCATCATCGTTCCGATGATTCCGATCCGCGAACCGAATATCGACAACATCGTACAGGCAAAAGCTGCTATGATAAGTAAGGGCAGGAGGAGCCAAGGTGAGGAAATAGCGTAGGCAGTAGCAATCGACGATATAAAAAACAAGGGAATACACCATAGAGCAGATTTCCATTTATCTCTGCGATTGCCCGGCAGATCTGTCAATGAGGACAACAAAGCACCTACACCTACAGTGATCGCAATATCCAGATAACCCCAATAGAAGATTACTATACTCGGTACAATGCTGGTTAAAACGTTGCGCAGGGCATCGCCGCTGTTTTCTCCGGAAATAAGCTGGAAAATACGTTGAGAAATAGATTTAAAATTCCGCATCTATTTTTTCTGAAAGTGTTTGTGTTCCATGGCTATCAAAAACTTTCACGATATTTTCATTAGATGTGGGTGTTACACGAAGAAGATATCATGAAGGTTTTTTTGCAAACTTAGGTAACTTACTGTGTGTTCACAAGTAAAAGAATCTTTTAATCCATCAGGGGTCAAATAATCCCCAAAAGAAGAGGAGTTAAAGATAATAACGGTTTTCATAACAGATCTTTTTTATCATTGCCCACGGCAAAAAACACCGTGGGCAATGATTGGTTACTTCGCTAGCCAGGTATTCAATAACTCTTTCAGCTTTGGGTCACTTGGTCTTGGACTATCCGGGGTAATGATGTTCCCGGCTTTATCAATGACTAAATAGCGTGGGATCCCTGTTATTTTATAAGCTTTGGAAAGATCATTGTCCGATCCGGCATGAAGTTGTATGCCTTTCAGGTTCTTTTCCGGAACATACTTTTCCCAGGCTTTTTTGTCCTGATCAACCGATACGCCCACAAAAACAACATCCTTGTCTTCGAATTCTTCATTCAATTTCTCCCAATGCGGTTCTTCGGCTTTACAGGGACCACACCATGTCGCCCATACATCGACGACCACAACCTTACCTTTAAGATCAGCCAATGAAATATTTTTGCCACTTAAGTCAGGGTAATTAAAATTAAAAGCCTTCGTCCCTTCTTTGGTATCAACCAGTTTTGTTGCCACCGCGTTTGCTCTTTCGATTTGTTCGGGCAATGTCAGGTACTTGGCATATTCGTCGTTCAACGCAATATAATCGCTGTACGAACGTGTACGATCCATGTATTGTAATATATACTGACCTTTAAGCACATCTGCCGGAATTGCATTGACTTGATCCGCCAGAGTCGGCTTATCCTTAAAATCTATTTTTCTATACATCAGAATGGGCAAAAGACGATCGCCATACGGAAAGCGTAGCAAATCCGGTGTTAAAAAGTTATCCGCTTGGAAAGTTGTGTAATAATCGCTCATCTCTTCAGCACCGGGGTGTACCGTGCGTGGCATATACAAATAGGAAATGGCATAGAATGCAACATCATAATCCACCAGCTTTACAAAAAATGTGTCAAACCGATTGTTTCCTGTCTTCGCTTTGGCCTTCATACCATCGAGCTTGACTTTCATTGCCTCCACCTCGGGGAAGAAATCAACATAGGTGGACATTCCTCCCGGTGTAAGACCTTTTTCCCGCATATCCTTCGCAAGCAGATCCCATTGGTATAAGGTTTGGTTTTCTTTACTGTTTTTACCGACCAGTTCATAAAAGGTAGGCGTTACGGTAAGATTAAGGTCGTCATTCCCTTTGAAGTAAAAGCGAAGGACGCTTAATGTACTGTTGGTATTACCCATTGTCAGGGTGTACAGTCCCTCATATTCCGGGGTAAATCGAAAAGCAAAACGGCCTAAACTGTCGGGTATAGAAGTCCCGATTTCTACGATGTGGCCGTTGAGCACTTTACCCAAACTTACTTTTTTTACGGTGTTGGGATCTGTCGTTCCATTGATATTACTGGGCTGCTGTGCAAATGTAGCTTTGCCGAGTAGCATAACCAGAAATAATACAATTATTTTTTTCATCTGTTTATTTTTTAAAACTGTAAACCAATAATTTTGTTCGATACTATACGTTGTTATATAGGTTATCGTTCTCTATAGGTTAAACTTTTCACTCTTCCAAAGCCACTGTACGATTGATCCAATACCAGATCGCCATTAACCGGAGGCACTGTATAGATGCTTAAACTTCCATCAGAGCCACTTGGTAGCGCCGGATCATAAGTTCCTATCATTAGTTTATTGTAGCTCTTATACTTATTGAAATCTTTAAAATTGTAAAAATTGAGATAAGAGATTTTTTTGTTATCTAAATTTAACATGAGTTTAGCAGTTTTATACACCATATCGTACTCATATACTTTGCTACCCACCGTGTAAAAGATGTAACCCAGGTCGGGACTAACAGCAAAGAATTCGGCATTAGCTATTTCATCGCCTAAAATTTCATCGTAGTACGATTGTAAATTACTGAAGCTATTAAAGCGTGCCAAATATTTTTTGGATGAATTAGGATCTTTTAAAATGCTAAACACTTCGCCGCCATTAAACGGAACCCAGGTCATATAGTCTAAATCCATTCCCGTACTAAAACTAAACTTTTTGAGGTCGCTAGTTGGTTCAGGGATCGTTGTACAAGTGGCATTGATACCTGTATGTTTTACAAATCGTCTGTTGGTTTTGTCATAAAAAATGGCATGTGCATTTGTTATAATTTCATGATCTCCGGCAATAAACGGAGCTACTTCAAAGCCTTTTTGCTCTGCTGTAATGTAATTGATAGGGGCCGAATAGTAGATGTTTTGCGATCTGTTGTAAAAGTAGGCATTCCCCTTTCCAATCATATACGAGATAAATAAACCGCGTTGTTGCATTACATCTGCGTAAAAGCCATTTGGGATTTCGCCAAACATTTCATAGTTCAGCTGCATGGTATTGGTCCATTTGAACGTATTTGGCTCTACTTTAGTAGTTCCTTGATCCGTTCCAAGATATAAACCATAACTAATGGCATCCGGTCCAATCATTAAACCAGTGTTGTAGGTGTACGTCATTTTTGGCTTACCTTCTAATTTAAGTTGAGAACCTGTTGTTTCTAATAGATCCTTAATTACATCGAAAGTGCCTTCGGAATTTAGCGACAAGATGTCAACCCTTGATCCATTATCTACCTCGCACATCATGATCCAGCCTTCATTAATTTCGTTGACCACCTTTAACTTAAATTTGGTACGGTATCTAACCCCACTTGCATTATCGGTTACCGCATAATAGGCATCATAGCTTCCTGATATAATACCTGTTGTAATGTTGAGATCTTTAGTGGTAGCGATAGTAATTAGTTTATTACCACCTAATCCATTTGGGCCTAAATAATACCACTGGTAGGTGTATTTTGATTCGTCAAAATTGGGGTCTTGACTAAACTTAAGTACTGGTTTGACAGATAGCGGCTTGCCGTAAACTGCATTTACTTCTTCGGGTAAATCGGCAATTGACGAAAGTTCGTTAATTTCGGTATAATCATAATTGCCAAGGTCCTTTTTTTTGCAAGAACCAAGTGTTACTATAGCAACGAATGCTATAATCATATATTGATATATTTTTGATGTCATGATTTTAAATTTTTATTGTGCAGAAGGCCCCATAATCATTACCGAATCATCGTCTTCTAAAATGTTATTTCCTGCTGCTCTTTGTTCGTTTAAGTAGCGTTGCATAAATTTCCCGTATGCATCTAACTCAGCAATGGCAACAGCATTGTCCAATCGAACCGGGTCTACGCCCAATACATCAACCATTAAAAAGAGCTTTTTACGAGAAAACGTTCCTAAATACGCATCCAGCCATCTCGCTGGTTTTTTTACGATATCGTTGAGGAACCATCTGTAATTCACATAAGAATGCGTTATCCCTGTGGTAGTGACAAATTTATCAGTCATCATTGTAGTAAACTGATCATTGTCTTGAAGGTCAAAGCTGAGTAAAAAGGTTTGGCTTTGCATGTCAACCGTTCTAAAAATTTTAATTTGTACGGTATCAAGGGCTTTATTTTTCTTAATTGAAAAGGTTTCTGTTAAGATCTCATAATGTGTACCTGCGATTGCTGTCGAATTTGGGTTGACCATTAATTTATAAGGTCTCTCTTGGGTACTCAATTCGCCCGTGGTGGCAATCACCATGTTAATGATCGAATCCCTTGATTTTGCCAAACTAAAAGAAACAATTGTTGAATCCTTTAAAGGGTTAATTGCAGTCACTGCTTTGGCCGCCTCGTTAAAGTAAATGGATGGTTTTCCTGAATAGGTTTCAAGTGGCTTTTCACAAGATGGACTTAGTAAGATTACCGTGATCGCGCAAAGGCTAAATATAAATTTCTTCATTTTCATTTTTAATTAAATGTTAACGATACTGTGATTCGGATAGTGGCATGGGTATCGCATAGTTGATGACGATGTTAGCCGTGCTGGCACCATTTCCAATCAGAGTAATATTTCTTCTTTTATAGTAATAGAACAGCTGTCCCTCACCAAAAAATTCTTTTTGATACTCCTTTTGTAATTCGGTGTGTATGGTAGCATTAGTTGCCAAAGCGGTTAACCCTCTATTCGCTCTGACTGTATTTAAATAGGCAATGCCATCGGCGTTCACTTCTTCACTTTCTGCAGCGATAAAATACATTTCACTCATTTTTAATAACGGCATGGTAAACCTGAAGGTCTTCTCTTTATCAACGATATCAGCATATTTATAGAAAGTTTTATAAGGTTTTAAACCGGTTGATGGGATTTGCCAGTTTAGGTTATAGCGATAGTCATTTTCATTGTTTTCGAAAACTGTGCCTAATCGTGCAGTAGAAGGCGCTAAGATGTTTGCATCGGCAATCGAAGGGTCAAATAAATCATCGTAACGATTATACAATTGCGTGTTCATAATCCCAAATATCATCTCAGTTGAAAACACGCGGTCGGGATTCTGCTTTTCGCTCAAAGCATTGGTTGTGGTGGTCCATTTAAATTTATCGGCCACAGTAATTACTTCTTTCGCATATTTTAATGCAGAAACTTTGTCGCCACGATATAAAGCTACCCGGGCTAATAAGCCTTTCACTGCATAGAAGTTGAATCTAAAGTTGCGGTTGTTCGTTAAGAAATCTATAGATCCGGTAGCTGTAGCCGGGTTTACACCCGCGGTTATAATAGGATCTTCGCTCAATAATTTTTCTGCAGCAGTTAAATCATTTAAGACCTTTTCGATAAATACATTTGCAGGTAATAGTGGGTTTATCGATGTTTGAGTGGTCTCGTAATAAGGCAAAGAGAGTTTAGTAGAATCAACCGTGCTATATCTTGGCCCGTATAAGCGCAATAAATCAAAGTGTAAAAAGGCTCTCATGGCCATAGCTTCCCCTTTATAAATAGCTTCCGTTTTTGGGTCAACGGCTCCTTTATATTTTTCGATATGGGTTAAGAAACTGTTGACGTTCAAAATCCCTGCATACGCATTGGTCCAGATATCATCCATTTTATTAATGGTCGACTCATCGGTGTATGCGTAGGTAGCTATTTTGGTTAAGCTATGTGTTGAAGGAATATTGTAGCGTTGTGCTAAAATTTCGATCGTAGACAAACTTAAATTTTCGCCATAAAGTTGTTTTTTAGTAAGGTCGATATATAATCCATTTATTACAGACTTTACACCTTGAGGCGTAGTAAAAAGCTGTGTTTCTATAATTTTATCTTCAGGTTGTACGTCAAGGTATTTTTGACAGGAGCTAAGTGCAGCAACGACTATTGTTGTCAAATACACTAGTTTTATATAATTTCTTTTCATTATTCGCGATTAAAATGTTGCTTTGATAGAAAAAGCAAACGTTCTTGCATAAGGGTATTGAATACCACGTTCTCTTCTTATCGTAGAGGAATACAAAAAGTCGTTGCCAAATACATTTAAGTTTAAGTTTTTTAAGCCTAAGCTTTTTACCCAAGGCGTATTTTCGAAAGTGTAACCGATATTGAGCGATTCGCTGCTCAACGAGTTTTCATTTTGGACAAACCTCGAAGATTTTGGCGTAGTGCTTGTTAATGAGATACCCTTAAATTGAGCAACATCTCCCACATTTTTCCACCTGCCATACAGGGCTCTGCGGTCTTGGTTGTTCGCAATACTTGCATTTGAAATGTTTTCAACTTTGTCGTACAATGCCGTGTTAAATACATCACCATCTACTCTATAACGTAAAGCAATGCCTAGTGTAATGCTTTTGTACCGCAAATTACTCGAAATAATACCTTCGGCAAGGGCAACGGTATTTCCTACATTCACAATATTTCCGGTTTCATAATCGAAGGTATATTGACCCTCTTTCGTTAAGAAAATTTCTCTTCCTGTGGCGGGATCAATACCCATTGATTTTACAGCCCAGATGGCTTCGGCACTATTTCCATCGGTATATCTCAATAAGTCTTTGGTATTTTCTTGCTTCTTATTTAAGGTGTTTAGCGTATTGCCTATGCCGCCATATTTACTTTTATAAGATGATCCCGAGATCCCGATGCTCCAAGTTATCCTCTTTCGTAAATTGTAGATCGGGAAATAAGTGAGTTTAGTTTCTAACCCATTATAGGTTAAATTACCTACATTATATGGATAAGAAAATATACCCGTAGAAGAAGGTAGATCAACCGGAACAATTAAAGGATCTGTCTTCTTGTTATAGGCATTCACGTAACCCGTAAATCGGTTGTTAAATAGTGAAAAATCTACTGAAGTACTAATTTGCTTTGTTTTTTGAGGCTTGAGATCAGGGTTGCCAAGTGTGAGTAGTGACACCCCTTGTCCGAAAGCATTATAATTGGTATTACTGTTGTAATTAAATACAGACAATGAGCTGATGTTGCCAAAATTCTGATTTCCGGTTATACCAATGTTTCCAGTTAAGCGAAGGGAATTAATCCATTTTTTATCTTTGATAAAGGTTTCGTTATGTAAATTCCATCCTAAGCCGACTGCATAATAAGGAGAATATTGTTTATTGCTACCATAGGCTGTTGACCCATCCAGACGATAAACAACATCTGCTAAATAGCGATTATCATACGCATAGTTAGCAGTTAACGTTGTATTTAACGTTCTGTAAATACCATTGCTGGCTGACGGGAAACTGTTTTCGGCGTAGCTATAGGCAAATCTTGGATTTCCTAAGTTACCCTCCGGAAAGCCTTCGGCAATGGTTGAATAGGTGTCATTTTGGTTCTGCGAAATGGTGTTCCTCCAGTTGGCATTGAAAACGTGTTTTCGAGAAAATATCTTCTGATAGGAAAGCATTAAATTGGCTTGATAAGAGAAGTTATTCGCTCTGTCATCGGTATATTTTCCTTTTCTCAAAGTAGGGGTGCTTTCGAAAACACTCATCTCGGCCGATTTATAAGTTTTAGCAACTGTATTACCTTTGGTAATTTGAAGGGCTGCGTTTAATTTAAATGCTTTATTGATGTCGTAATTTGCATTTAAGTTATTCTGAAATTCGATATTGTTCGAATGATTATATTGCGGTAATGAGGCATCGTATAGTGGATTGGAAACATTATAAACCGATTTTGCATCATTGCTTCTTTGATCTAAATATCGTCTGGTAGAAGATTTTTCAAAGTAAGGATTGGTGTTTACGAAAGTTTCAAATGATCCATAAGGAGATTCTGTACTTTTATACCCCCTTATATAAGTAATGTTGTTGATATTAAGTGCTTTTTTGCGATAGGTAAGGTTGATGCTTCCACTATAGGTATCTCTTCCTGAGCCTTTCATGGCACCTTTTCCAATCCGGTAATTTAAGCCAATATTATAGGTAAATGCTTGATCTCCGCCTGAAGCATTGATCGAGGAATTGGTTGAATATCCGGTTTGTAATGGTTCAGACAGCCAATAAGTATCAACGCCTCTTTTTACATTCGCAAGGTGATCGCTATACAATTGTTCAAGGAAGAGTACATTGGTAGGGTCTGATTCGGATGCGGTATATCTACCCGATAAACGCTCAAATTCTAGCTTTTCAACGGCATTCATCATATTATAAGCTGATAAATCAGGTAGCTCTAACCTAAAATCTTGTGCGTAGGAAAACCTTAATTCTCCACTTTTCGGCTTAATTGTTTCAATAACAACTACACCGTTAGATGCCTGCGAACCATATAAAGCTGTAGATGCGGCATCTTTTAGAATACTCACAGAAGCTACCCTGTTCATATCTAAATCGACAATGGTTTGCAAGGTGGTGGGGAAACCATCTAATACAAACAGCGGTTGATTAGGGTCTGATCCAAATTGATCTTTTAGGGTTGCACTTGGAATACTGCTTTTTCCACGAACTTCAATAACAGGTAGGGCATTTGGGTTAGAACCTTGTAAATTATTCTCGATCATTAAAAATGAGGGATCTAAAGTTCTTAAACTCTGAATGATGTTATTATTGCTAACTGCTTTAAGATCTTCCCCTGTAAAAATAGCAGTGGTACCGGTAAAACTGTCTTTTCTGCGGTTAATTCCTGTTCCTGTAATAACAACCTCATCTACTGCCAAGTCCTGTGCTGTTAGTTGGATTACCAGGGGTTGTTTCTCAACGTCAGCGATCACTTCTTTGGTGGTAAACCCTACAAAGGAAACAATAATAACCTCTTTATTTGCCGATAGGGGTAGGGAAAATGCTCCATTGGCTTGGCTAACTACCGATTTTTGTACATCCGATTTCAACCGGATACTGGCACCGGCAATGGGTTTCCCCGCTTCGTCTATTACCATACCTTTAATATATTGTTGTATGATGACTTCTTCACGGATACCGGATTCGTTCATTATCCGTGGTAACAGCGGTGTCGTTACTTTTTTCAGCACAACGGTTTTTTCAAAGATGTCGTACATAAATCCGGCTCTATCCGTAATGCTGTTTAAGGCTTCACGGAGTGGCATATTTTTTACATCGAAAGAAATATTACGTACTGGAGCCACCTCCGCTTCTTTGTAGAAAAATACGTAGCCTGATTGTTTCTCAATTTCTTTGAGGATGGTTTCCAAGCTGCTATTCTGGCGTTTTAGGGTAATTTGTTGGGCGTAGCTGCGGGCATCAACTTGGGAAAGACCGATGAGCAATAGTAAAACGATGAGGTTTAGTTTCATCCATGTTTTTGTTAAGGTGCTCAAAGCGGATGTGTTTTCCTCATGCTTGCCGCCGGAATGTTGGTTTTCCCTTGGAAAATCGGCATACCTCGCATGAAAATCTACACCCTGATGAGCGGGTTGAATCAGATTAATTTTCATTACATTTGTAGTGTTTGGTTAAGAAAAATTGGGATAATACTGTGTGTCAACAGATCCGTTTTTAGGCCGAGCAATTTTGTCCGGGGTATGCGTCAACATATTCCGGATTTTTTTTGCGTTGCCAATTAATTTTAAGTTGGTTTGTTTTTTGTTTTCAATGTAAGTTAGATTAGTAATATTTAGTTAATGATTAAGTTTACGCGGTTATCGTCGTTTAAAGTAGGGTTAACGGTTAAGTCAGCATACCTTAATAGTTTGACGAGCTGGTCAAGGGGTAAGTTTTTTGGGATCTTACCGCTGTAACGTGTGCCTCTGTTGTTCTTTTCGTACGTAATATCAATGTTGTACCAGCGAGCGATTTGACCGAGCACCTCTTCGGTGTTGGTGCCGTCAAAGCAAAACAGATCTTTGGTCCAACCCAATACGACTTCTAAATCAACTATTGCCGTTCGAATTTGTTGTTCCGTTAAGACTGCCTGTTGGCGCGGATGTAACAATACACCTCCGAGCCGGCGGTTTTCAGGTTGGACCTGCACGCTCCCTTCTTCCAAGGTGGTATAGATCATTTTATCTTTCTGGTATGCTTTTATATTGAATTTTGTGCCCAATACCTCTGTTTCCTGTCTAGCTGTTTTTACGATAAAACGACTTGAAGAGCTCGATTTGGTGACTTGGAAATAGGCTTCTCCTTCCAAATAGACGATACGGTCTCCATCGCCAAATGCTACTGGATAAGTTAATTTGGATTGTTCATTGAGCCTTACTTTAGTGCCGTCGGAGAGTATCAGGTCGTAGGTGGCGGCTTGTGGAGTTTGCATGGTGTGCATCTGATCCTTTACATGCGCTATGTGCTTACTATGGTACGTTATTTGGCCATTTTGATCTTTTGTAATCGTGAAACTGCCTATCTCAAGAGATTCGTTGGCCTTTAGATCGTCGGCAGCAATAACCTGACCATCGGGTAGCGTGATAATGGCTTGCTGCTTTCCGGGGAGCACCTGTGCAAGTCGTTGTTCGTCTGCCGGAAGAACAGCTGGTTTTTGTGCCCAATAAAGATAACCCATTAAGGCAACGAGAGATATGGAAGCTGCTGCCGCTATTGCTTGCAACAGGCGTTTTGTGTTTTTTGGAACAGCCGCAGCTCGAATAGAGGTGAATACCCGTTTCTTCGCACGGATTTCCAGCTCCCGAATACTTGCTTCATTGGGTAATGGCTGCTTCTGTTCGTCGTACCAGTCGTAAATCTCCTTTCGTTCTGCGAGATTCTCTTCCCGGGCTATATAGTTAGAGAAAAGGTCTTTTTTATCTTTCATATTATAGGTGAGCATAGTCCGCTCGTTATTATATAAGTGACGGAAATCCAGGTTAGCACCTACGTCTTTTTGTGTTTTTTTTAAAAAAGAAGAAAAAAGCTGAAATATTTTTTTGTGATTACCCGTAATCGCTTGATAGCCTTGTTGATCTGGTTTTCAACGGTGGATTCGGAAATAGCAAGTTTTTCGGCGATTTGACGATTGGTCAGGAAGGAATTTCGACTAAGTTTAAATATTTCCTTACATTTTTCAGGTAGATTTTCGATTCCATTTTCGACTATATCCAGGATATACCGGTAGTAAAGTCTATCTTCAAGCGGCAGACTGGAATCTGCAAATTCATAATCCAGCAAATCAACATATTGTTCCTGCACTGCTCGTTTGCGGTAGTAGGCTAAAATAAGGTAGCGACAGGACGAAAAGAGATAGGCCGGCAGTGATTCTATTGCCAATAGATTTTTTCTGTTTTTCCACAAGGAAAGGAAAAGATCATGTACAATATCTTCTGCAACGGAGATTTCACTGACTTTGGATAATACGTGTCGGATCAAACTGGGACAAAACAGATCATATAACATAGAAAAGGATTTTTGGTTATCCTCGGCTATATCTGCCAATAAATGGTAATAATCTGATTTTGTAATTCCTTCCATTTTTTCAAAGGTATAAAAGTAACAATTATTTAACGTTTCTACCTTCATTTTATAAATCCGGCATACCTCATTTCAAATTAATCATCCGTTTTTAATAAAATAATACCAAACATGGTGCTTTTTTTCGCGAGAAACAGTGCCTGCTAAAGAAGACTAAGGAGAGGAAATATAACTGCAAAATTGTTTACAGTAGTTAAAGCAAGGCTTGATTAGAGTTGGTCCAGAGGGATTCTATGCTGTTGTGCTGTGCTCATCTTAAACTCCGAAGGAGATCGTTTGGTTATATCTTTAAACTGCTTACTTAAATGCGCCACACTACTGTAGTGAAGTAGAAAGGCAATTTCTTTGAGCGAATACTCGTTGTACGTGAGTAATTCTTTTACCTTTTCTATTTTTAATCGGATGAAATACTTCTCTATGGTTGTGCGCTCGATTTCCGAAAAAATGTTACTCAGGGTCTGGTAGCCGGTTTGCAGCGTTTCACTAAGGTAAACCGAAAGTTTTATGTGCTGTTGATCCGGATGATTAATCAGTTCTAACAAGGTCACTTTGATCTTTTCAACCAGATGCTCTTTGGGGTCGGTAAGGATTTCAAATCCTATTTTATGGAGTGCTGTCTTCAGGGATTGGAGCTGTTCGTTGTGCAACCGCTTAGGGAGTTGTATCAATCCCAATTGAACCTTGGTATAGGGAATATCCTCTTGTCGTAATACAGCCTCTACTGCCGTCAGGCAACGGGGGCATACCATATTTTTGATTGTAAGATTCCTGTCCATATCGTACAAATGTACTAAGAAACTGTCTGAAAATGATAAAAGAACGTTATTCCGACAGGGGTGATGCCTCACCCCACAGGTACGTCCGCTGCACCCTGATACTTGCTTTGCAGTCGACTGTACTAAGATATACCGAAATATTTTTTTAATAATTTCAATTATGTTATATATTTATTATGAATAAATTAATTGTATGATGTTATTTGTTATATAAATTGTTATTTTAATAATTTTTAAGCTACATGTTGAAATAAATATATATGTTTGCATCCGAATTATCAATTGTAATCTAGGATGTCGAATAACGTCGTTTTTGAACAGGAAATCAAAACATACACCAAGAAACAAAATGCTGCAACCACACTCACGGAAATAGTCAGCAATCTATGGTACAATCAAGCCGTTGAACTGGTTTTATTTAGGAATCAACTTGTCGATCGCAGGGTCAGTCATATTTTGAATGTGCACAGTGCGTCACATGAACTTACCGAGCAACCGATCTCTATATTTGAATCCGTAAAGATCGCCCAGGCGTTGACGCAGTTGCATCTCTGTCCTGCGCGGATAGATATCGGCAAACTCGCCTTGCGATTGCGTGAAAAGTCTGTAGTGGACAGCGAAATACCACAGTTTCTGATAGGAGAGTTAAAACTTGCTGACACGCCTAAGTCTTTAGTGCCCCGGGATGTAGTTTTATACGGTTTTGGGCGGATTGGGCGCTTGCTGGCACGCGAACTTATTGCCAAAGCCGGAGCCGGAAAGCAGTTGAGGTTACGCGCAATTGTAACACGGGACAATTTGGATGCCGAAACACTGGAAAAGAGAGCCGCTTTGCTCCGCAATGATTCCATACATGGACGATTTGATGGAGAGGTGGAAGTGGATGTTGTACGTAAGGCGTTGATAATTAATGGAATTACGGTTTATGTTATTTCAGCACAGGAACCTGAGCATATTGACTATGGTGTATATGGCATTCAGGATGCTTTACTGATCGATAATACAGGTGCATTTAGGGATGAAAAACAACTATCAAGGCATCTGATTGCTAATGGAATAGCGCAGGTGTTATTGACCGCGCCAGGGAAGGGGATTCCGAACATTGTATTTGGTGTTAATGAACACTGTGTCGATACAAGCAAACAGCACATTGTTTCGGCAGCTTCTTGTACGACAAATGCGATTGCACCAGTACTTCAATTGATAGAGAAGGAGCTAGGTATTGTAAAAGGTCATATAGAAACCATTCATGCGTACACCAATGACCAGAATCTGGTAGATAATATGCACAAGAAATCAAGACGTGGTCGTGCGGCTGCCGTCAATATGGTGATAACAGAAACCGGAGCAGGCACAGCTGTTGCAAAATCCATTCCTTCCTTAGCAGGTAAACTTACCTCAAATGCGATCCGAGTACCCGTGCCAAACGGATCTCTGGCTATTCTTAATCTGGAAATAGAAAACCCGACTTCCGTTGAACAGTTCAAGGCTTTATTGCAGAAGGCCTCTTTATACGGAGATCTTGTAGAGCAAATAAAATATTCGAATAACCGCGAACTGGTATCATCGGACTGTATCGGTACTACCTTTTCTTCCATAATAGATGCACCTGCTACAATCGTTTCCAACGACGGTAAAGGTATTGTACTGTACATCTGGTACGATAACGAGTATGGTTATATGCATCAGGTTATGCGATTAGCGCGGCATATCGCCGGGGTGCGAAGATATACCTACTATTAATAGCATAGCGGGCTACCAACTCCAATTTTCAACATGTAATATTAATTCCGGTAGCCCGTTTTTTTTAAAATCACGCAAAGCTTTTACAATAAGTTTTGCGTGATTTTTATTTGGTAGCAACACCGAATATTGGTTGCGGAGGAGTTCTGCTTACCAGCCACAATATACCTCAAAACAAAAGGCCACCTTTTAGGTAGCCTTTTGTTTTGAGGTATATTAAATCCGATTACGGAGTTACTACTTTAGCTTTAGTTTCTACGGCTTTCGTAAAATGCTTTTTACTGCTTAAATCGTACACCGAAGGTGCTGCCAAGAAGATCGAAGAGTAGGTCGCAACCACAATACCAACCAAGATAGCGAAAGAGAAACCTCTGATCACCTCTCCACCGAATATAAATAAGATCACTAATACGAATATAATCGTTAATGAAGTAATCACGGTACGGCTAAGTGTGGTATTGATCGCATGGTTAACGATATCTCCGAAATTTTTGCTGTACGCACCGGGTTTCGTCAAATCTTCCCGCACACGGTCAAATACAACTACGGTGTCATTCACAGAATAAGCCAGTACTGTAAGAAGAGCCGCCACAAAGTGTTGGTCGATATCTAAGGAGAAAGGTACGATTCCGTCCAAGATAGAGAATAATCCTAATATTATTATACCATCATGTATTGTCGCAACTGCTGCACCAATAGAATACTGCCATTTGTGGAAGCGAACCAATATATAACCGGCAATAATCAATATCGAAATAATACCTGACCACCATGCTCTATCCTTGATGTCGGTAGCAATGGATGGTCCTACTTTTTGTGACGATAAAATTTCATATTTATTACCTTCGATTTTTGATAGACCTTCATTTAGTTTTGCCAATACCTCTTCATCTGCTTCATCTGAAGTTTCATTGATGTGATAAGTCGTTGTTACCCGAACTTGATTCGCACTACCAAATGTTTTTACTTCTGTTGTCAGGTTAAAAGTATTGTCCAGATTTTGACGAATCTCTTCCAAATTGACCGAATTTGCATAGCTTACGGTGTACGTACGACCACCTTGGAAATCCACACCGAGTGAAAAACCTTTGGTAAGGATCGAAGCGATACAAACCGCAATAGCAACTAAGGATATGATATAAAAAGTTTTACGCTTTTTGATAAATTGAAAACTTGCATTTTGCAGTGTATTTGCTGACCACGGCAAAGAAACCGAAATTTTCATATCCTTATCCAACATGTATTCGAAAATCAAACGTGAGATGAATATCGATGTAAACAGGGAAGTGATAATACCGATCATCAATGTCGTTGCAAATCCTAAGATAGGTCCGCTACCAAAGAAGAACAACACCATACCTACCAAGAAAGTTGTAATCTGTGAATCGAGGATAGATGGCAACGCGTGTTTGTAACCATCAGCAATCGCTTGACGAATACTTTTACCCAGGCGCAATTCTTCCCGTATACGTTCGTAGATAAGTACGTTGGCATCCACTGCCGTACCCATTGTTAATACGATACCTGCAATACCCGGTAATGTCAGTACAGCGTTAAGAGACGCCAATACGCCCATTAAGAAGAATACGTTGAACAGAACGGCAATATTTGCTGCAATACCGGCACGATTGTAATAAGCAATCATGAAGATCATGACCACGATGATACCGATAAAAGCTGAGTTTACACCTGCATCAATAGCAGCCTGACCAAGTGAAGGTCCTACAATAGCCTCTTCAACGATTTTAGCTGTAGTCGGTAAGCGACCTGCTTTCAGTACGTTGGCTAAATCTTTTGTGTCTTCAATGGTAAAGCTACCCGAAATTTGAGAGCTTCCGTTAGGGATTTCTTCATTTACCGAAGGAGCAGAATATACAACACCATCCAATACAATCGCGATAGCTTCTCTGTTTTGAGCAGCTTTAGCCGTGATTTTACGCCATTCACGAGCTCCAACGGAGTTCATGCTCATGGATACCACAGGTGTATTGTTCTGATCGAAATTATCTGTTGCGTCGGTAATTACATCACCTGTTAATACCGCCGGGTTTTCTCCGGGAGCTGGTTTTATCGCATAAAGTGACAGTACATTAGGTGAACGTTGTTCCGGTTTTACTGCCCACAACAATTTGATGTTCGCCGGCATGATAGACTTTACTTCAGGTCTGGCCAGGTAAGCATTTACTTTAGCCGTATCCTTTAGGTTTGCCATACCCACCATCGGGCCGTTAGCCAATTGAGGCTGGCCATTTTCTGCTGTATAAACAGCCGGGCTTAAAACGCTGAATAATGGGTTTTCTGCTGCAAGGTTTGCAGATACAGCCGAAGAATCGCTGTTTTCAGATTTATTAGCACCTAGATTTGCCAATAAATTACCCTCATTATCTGTTGAGTCAGCAGCTGTAGCATCTCCTTGTGCCGCTGTTGCGCTGGCAGGAGTTGTCTCTGTTGCTTTTAATGTTCCGGCTAGTGTACGGTTTATGTTTTCGAGTAAAGGATATACCTGAAAGTTGTCATGTGTTTCGTAGAACTCTAATTTAGCCGAACCTTGTAATAATTTCCGTACCCGAGCCTCATCGTTTACACCCGGTAACTCAATAAGGATACGGTTTGTACCTTGTTGAATTTGGATATTTGGAGAAGCAACACCGAATTTATCAATACGTGTACGTAATACTTTGTATGAATTTTGAATAGCGTTGTCAGATTCCTTTTGTAAGAAATTTTTAACATCGTTGTCCGAACTCGTCGCTTTAATTAACGTCGCATTGTCTTTGGTCGCAAAAAAAGTGGCCAATGAAGTAGAAGCCCCGGTTGCTTTGTACTCGTCAATAAATAAATCTACTACAGATTTGTTTGCAGTTTTACTTTTTTGAATCGCATGTTGTAAAGCCGTGTTGAATTTTTCGTCTTTCGTCTTATTGGCCAGGTTACGGATCAACTCGTCTAATGAGATTTCCATTGTAACGTTCATACCACCTTTAAGATCGAGACCCAACGCGAGCTCGTATGCCTTACATTCCCGGTACGTGTACTTAGCAATTCCTAAGTTAAATACGGTTTCACTAGCTATAGAATCCAAATAGGCTTTTTCCTTAGCCATATCGCCGGCTGCATATAATGCAGCATCACGCTCTACTTTACGTGTCACAAATGTGAATGATAGGGAATAGAGGCATGCCAATGATACCACTATTACCAAAAATTTAATCAGCCCTTTACTCTGCATTTTTGTATTCGTGTATTAGTTTGATATAGTTTATAGTTTTTTATTGTTTTTTAGTTGATAAAAAATAATTTACCAAGAACCGCAAAGGTATAAAAATTTTACATAATGAAAACAAAAATCGAAGATAGGTGTCAAAAAATATCAGATTCGAAAACAAGCGGTTTGCTGATCGGTAAATTAGCAAATTCATCTGTTTGCGAATCTGCCAGTTTTGAAATTTAATTTAACGGTATTCGTGTTTATAATCGGATTGTCATTTCTCCGCAAATAGTAGTTTTTATTTGATGAAAACGTTTTTTTTTGTAATTTTGCCTGGCAAATAGAAAACCCAGAACGTATTTGCCATGCAATTAGATTCACAAAAATTCGTAGCTGAAGGACTTACATACGACGATGTCTTATTGATCCCAGCATATTCAGAAATTCTACCAAGAGATGTAGATACGAGTACATACCTCACAAAGAAGATTAAGCTTAATATACCGTTAGTATCAGCTGCTATGGATACCGTAACAGAGTCTGATTTGGCGATAGCGATAGCGCAAGCGGGCGGTATAGGTATGTTGCACAAGAATATGACGATTGATCAGCAGGCAGCAGAGGTGCGTAAGGTGAAGCGTTCGGAGAGTGGAATGATTCAGGATCCGGTTACCTTGTTGAAAAATGCCACTGTAGGCGATGCCTTCGCGATTATGAGAGAGCATAAGATTGGCGGTATTCCGGTTATCGATCTTGATGGAAGATTGGTGGGGATAGTAACCAACAGAGATCTTCGTTTTCAGAAAGATATGACCAGGCCTATCAGTGAACTCATGACAAAAGATGGTCTTGTTGTTGCTCCTGAAGGGACGGATTTGGTGAGGGCAGAGGAGATCCTTCAAAACTATAAAATAGAGAAACTTCCGGTAGTCGATGCCGATTATTTTTTAAAGGGTTTGATTACCTTTAAAGATATTCAGAAATATAAGCATTATCCCAATGCAGCTAAGGATGGTCACGGCCGATTATTAGTGGGCGCGGCGGTAGGTGTTACGGCCGATACGCTGGAGCGTGTGGATGCACTGGTAAAAGCCGGGGTGGATGTGGTTACCATCGATACGGCACATGGTCACTCGCTGGGGGTTATTAATAAGCTGAAAGAAGTCAAATCTAAATATCCGGATTTGCAGGTTATCGTAGGTAACATTGCTACAGGTGCAGCTGCCAAAGCTTTGGCTGAGGCCGGAGCTGATGGTGTTAAAGTCGGTATTGGCCCGGGATCTATCTGTACGACCCGTATCATTGCAGGTGTTGGTGTACCACAATTGTATGCGGTATATGAGGTTGCTAAAGCCTTGAAAGGTACAGGTGTTCCGCTTATTGCGGATGGTGGCATCAAACAAACCGGAGATATCGCAAAAGCAATTGCTGCAGGAGCGAATACCATAATGGCAGGTTCTCTTTTCGCCGGGGTAGAAGAGGCTCCGGGCGAAACCATCTTATTAGAAGGACGTAAATTTAAATCCTATCGTGGTATGGGATCGGTAGAAGCAATGGAAAAAGGCTCTAAAGATCGTTATTTCCAAGATGTGGAAGCAGATATCAAGAAATTAGTACCGGAGGGTATTGTAGGACGTGTGCCGTATAAGGGCACGTTAGCTGAAGTGGTATATCAATATATCGGCGGATTACGTGCATCTATGGGGTACTGTGGTGCCGGATCTATCGCGAAACTTCAGGAAGCGCAATTTGTACGTATTACAGGTGCCGGTTTACGCGAATCGCACCCACATAACATACAGATTACCAAAGAGGCTCCGAACTACAATAGCAGAGGTTAAAAATACTTTAACGGATCATAAAAGGATAGCCCGGAAAATTATTTTCGGGCTATTTTTGTTAAATCTGTAGAGAGGGTGCTTTGAATAAGTGTTTTTTTTGGTGATGTTAAAGGGAGGATTAATTTAATCTATTTTTTTTTGGTTTGTCCATCGCATTACCTTTCCGTCGTTGCCACGACAGGGCCTTCATTTTTTTCTTGATAAAAAAACGAAGCAAAAAAATCAAGGCTGTATCGTATTTGTCGTTCCGGCTACGCGATGATGCAGTGCGCAGCTCTTAGGCCTCCACCGCTCCGTCCCAAAGCAAAGGCTGAGACCTGCTTGGAAAGTACAAACTTAAACCTTTCTGCATGGCATCATCTGCTGCCTACTCGTCCAAATCCGCTAAGGCCGTTTTTTTTATTCAGCTGAGGAATAAAGTAATATCTAAGAATAAAGCACTATCCTTACATACCCGACAAATGTCGCCTTAGCCATTTGCCAATAGCAGGAGGAAGCACTAACCACTGTGGCAAATGGGTACAGCGACGACTTCCTGCCTGCCGGCAGGCAGGTTGCTTCTTTTGAGAGAAAAGAAGGAGGCTGCCCGCCGATGAGGGCAAAAGATAAAATACAGATATTAATGGTTGCTAATACAACTTGAAATTAGCGAGCGACAAACAAATTTGATTAAATTAATCCATCCTTCATAATCTTCTGTGGAAACTATCGAAAACTATTGCCAATGATGTTTATTCGTTGAAATAAGTAAGCGATTGCAAGAAAATCTGAAATACTGCTGTTTTCAATCTGATGATGATGGCGGCGCAACAAAAATATTACAGTACCGAATAGATCCCTGTCGTTCGATTTGGTAAAAGCGTGGTGACTGGCGTAGATATTGCTCTTTTGATTTACAAAAAATAGTGTAACTTTAGCTTGAAAAAGCATTCGATTTAGTTATACGGTGCGTTTAAAATAGAATATACACATGAAAAATCTTTTTTTAATCTTATTTATTATTCCCCTAATCAGCTTTGCGCAAGAAAGTGGAATTCAATTTGAACATGGTACAAATTGGGAAAATGTTAAGGCGAAAGCAAAAACGGAAAACAAGCATATTTTTGTGGACTGTTTTACGACCTGGTGTGGCCCCTGTAAGTACATGTCGGCTAATATTTTCCCGCAGGCGAAAGTGGGTGAATTTTTCAATGCAAATTTTGTAAACTTAAAGCTTCAAATGGATCAAACCAAAGCTGATAGTGAGGATGTGAAATCCTGGTATGACGAGGCGACACGATTTGGTAAGGATTATTCAGTACGTGCATATCCGACGTTTCTGATTTTTAATCCGGATGGAGAACTGGTGCATCGTATTGTTGGTGGTGGAGAAGCCGACCAGTTTATTGCTAAAGCGAAAGAGGGTTTAGATCCGGAAACACAATACATGACCGTGCTTAAAAAATTTGAAGCCAACCCAACAGATGCGGCAATAGCCAAGCAAACGGCGAAGACCGCCAGGGGAGCTTATGATCAGGAATTAGCTACAAAAGCGATGGAGCGCTATATTGATCTGATAAGTACTGAAGCCTTGTTGACTACTGAAAATATTGATTTTTTGTTACAAGGGGCTACTTCTACAAAGTCAGTGGCTTTTAAAATATTACTGGACAATAAAGCCAAGGTAGATGAATTGTTTGTCGGTCAACAGGGATCTGTCGATGATGTACTTGCTACGGTGATTGTTCGTGAAAAAGTTTTTCCGGCCCTGCGTGCGCAAAATGCGGTAGTTGATTTTGAGGTGTTTGAGGCAGATCTGAAAAAGGAATTTCCTGCTGTTGAGCTAAAAGCTTCGCTGGCGCTGGTAAAAGCACAATACTATTCCGGCAAAAAAAACTGGACTGCTTTTAAAGACGCGGTCGAAGAATATTTGAATTTAAGTACAAAAGAAATAACGCCATCGATGCTCAATTCATTTGCCTGGTCTATTTTTGAAAATTGTGATGATGCTGCCTGTGTTAAAGCAGCCTTAGCCTGGAGCAAAAAATCATTAGAATCCGGTGATAATGCCGTGATGTTAGATACCTACGCGAATTTGTTATACAAATCCGGAGACAAGGAAACGGCTATTGCAACGCAGGAGAAGGCACTGGCCTTAGCTTCTGAGAAAGAAAAAGAAACGTATCGGGCTACCCTCGAAAAGATGAAAGTGGGGCAGCCTACCTGGAATTAATTTTAGTTTTTTCTCAATAAAAATGCCCCAAAAAGTGTCTGACTTTTTGGGGCATTTTTATTGGCCGCTTTTTTATTTAACTACTGGTATCCCAATAATTTCATGACTTGTTTTGAATTTTGTTCCTCGCCGAATACTTCGTAATTGAATGTTTCGTCGCGGTTGCGGCGAATCAATACATGCTTGGGCGAAGGCAGCAGGCAGTGGTGTATCCCGCCGTATCCACTCAGTACATCCTGATAGGCTCCCGTATGGAAGAAACCAAGATACTGTACTTTACGTGTTTTGGGCATAAAGACGGAGCTGGTGTGTGCCTCCTGATTATAGTAATCCTGTCCGTCGCAGGTAATCCCGCCTAAATTGACCCGTTCGTATTCCGAATCCCAATTATTGATAGGCAGGAGAATATATTTTTGGTTCAGCGCCCATACATCAGGTAAGTTGGTGATGAATGACCCGTCGATCATAAACCATTTCTCGCGGTCATTCTGTTGTTTACGACCCAATACTTTATATAAGATTCCCGAAGCCTCGGCCACGGTATATTTTCCAAATTCGGTAATGATATCCGGTTCCATCACCTCATGGTGCGCACAGATCTGTTTGATGCGGTTCACGATTTCATTCACCATATACTCGTAGTCGAAATCATGTACCAGCGAGTCTTTGAACGGCATACCGCCACCGATATCCAACGTATCCAGATCGGGATTGATCTTTTTGAATTTACAGTATAAGGTCACGTATTTCTCCAGTTCGTTCCAGTAATATGGTGTATCGGAGATTCCTGAATTGATAAAAAAGTGTAATAGTTTAACTTTAAAATTGGGGTTGTCTACAATCTTGTTGTTATAGAATTCGATTACGTCTTCCATACGGATCCCTAAGCGGGAGGTATAGAACTGCGAATCGGGTTGTTCCTCAGCCGCGATACGGATCCCCAGGGAGCAGGGCTCCTCCAGTTCGATCTCATCGTCGTACAGGTTAAATTCTTCTTTGTTATCCAATACCGGGATAATATTTTTGAATCCATCGTGGATCATATCAATGATATACTGCTTGTACTGATACGTCTTAAAGCCATTACATATCACCGTGATATCCTTGGTGACCTTACCCTGGCGTTCCAGAGAATCGATCATGGGCATATCAAATGCAGAGGAGGTCTCCAGGTGAATATCGTTTTTCAACGCTTCTTCTACGATATGCTTGAAATGGGAGGATTTCGTACAGTAACAATATTTATAAGACCCGCGGTAATCGTGTTTCAGGATTGCCGTCTGAAACAAAATTTTCGCCTGTTGGATTTTTTTGCTGACAATGGGTAAATACGTAAAACGCAATGGCGTGCCATACGTTTCTATCATCTCCATCAAATTCAGGTCGTGGAAGTACAATTCGTCGTCGATAATTTCGAATCCGTCTTGCGGAAAACCAACACTTAGGTCAAGAAATTCCTGATAGCTCTGCATTTTTTATTATTTTTGGCAAAGATATACTTTCAGGATGAATACCTAAACACTTAGGTTGATAAATTTCTAATTCATTATCAGAGAGTTGTAAAAATTACGAAATAATTACATGGCTACTTCTATTCAACAGACACTCATCGAACAGACCGTTCGTGCTGTAAAAGAACTTTATAACGCGGAAATTCCGGTTTCTCAGGTTACCTTGCAGGAGACACGCAAGGAATTTGAGGGGCAGATTACCATTGTAACGTTTCCGGTAACACGCTTTTCAAAGAAATCTCCGGAGCAGACAGGGACCGAGATCGGCGAATACCTGCAGAGCAATATCGCGGAAATCTCCGGCTTTAATATTATCAAAGGCTTTTTGAATATCAGCCTGGCAGATAGCTATTGGATCGACCTCCTGAACAATACCTTGCTCAGGGCTGATTATGGACAGTTCCCTTCGAACGGGAAGCGTCTGATGGTCGAGTATTCTTCTCCCAATACCAATAAGCCCTTGCACTTGGGGCATATCCGCAACAACCTGTTGGGGTATTCCGTAGCGGAGATCCTGAAGGCTTACGGCTATGATGTGGTAAAAGCTAATTTGGTGAACGACCGCGGGATCCACATCTGTAAATCGATGCTGGCCTGGCAGAAGTTTGGCAATGGGGAGACTCCGGAGTCTGCCAACCTGAAAGGGGATCACCTGGTCGGCAAATACTATGTGATATTCGATAAGGAATACAAGAAAGAAACAGAAGGCTTGGTGGCGGCAGGGCAGACGGAGGAAGAGGCGAAGAAGCATGCCCCATTGATTAAAGAAGCACAGGAGATGCTCCGGAAATGGGAGGCAGGTGACGAAGAAGTAATCGCACTGTGGAAAACGATGAACACCTGGGTGTATGCGGGTTTCGAGAAGACGTACAGGCAGCTCGGTGTTGATTTTGATAAATATTATTACGAGTCGAATACCTATCTGTTGGGCAAGGATATCATTCAGGAAGGCCTGGATTCGGGTGTTTTCTTTAAAAAAGAAGACAATTCGGTGTGGATTGACCTGAGTGACGAAGGTTTGGATCAGAAGCTGGTACTGCGTGGCGATGGTACTTCGGTGTATATCACACAGGATCTGGGGACTGCCCAGCTGAAGTATGACGAATTTGGGATGAATGAATCTATTTATGTCGTTGGCAACGAGCAGGACTACCATTTCAAGGTATTGTTTCTGATCTTGAAAAAACTGGGCAAATCATGGGCCGATGGATTGTTCCACTTGTCGTACGGTATGGTAGATCTTCCTTCGGGTAAAATGAAATCCCGTGAGGGAACGGTCGTAGATGCGGATGATCTCATGGTCGAAATGATCGAAACTGCGCAGGCACGTACCGAAGAGTTAGGGAAGACCGAAGGACTGACCGAAGAAGCCAAAGCCGAGTTATACGATACCATCGGTATGGGGGCATTGAAATACTTTTTGTTGAAAGTAGACCCGAAAAAAAGACTGTTGTTCGATCCGAATGAATCGGTCGATTTTCAAGGCCATACGGGGCCGTTTATCCAATACACCCATGCCCGTATTAAATCGGTGTTGCGCAAGGCGACGTACACTTCGGGGGCTGTCGCTGTACCGCCGGTGTTATCGGTATTTGAGCGCGATCTGATTCAGTCGCTGGCAAATTATCCGACTATTATTGAAGCATCGGCGAAGGAATTTAGTCCGGCACAGCTGGCAAATTATGTGTATGATGTAGCTAAGTTGTATAATAAATTTTACCACGAAGAGACGATCCTGAAAGCAGAAGATTCCGAGGTTAAGGCATTCCGCCTGAACCTATCCGCTACAGCGGCCAAGGTTATATCGGAGAGTATGCGCATGTTAGGGATTGCCGTTCCGGAGCAGATGTAACGTTGTCCTGGACGGACGGTCTTTGCTCTTTTTTATTTTCGCCTCTATGCCGGCGAAGGGCATCCTACTTTTGACCGCAAAAGTAGGCAAAACTCGTCGCTGTACCCATTTGCCACAATGGCAAGTGCATCCTCGTGCAATTGGCAAATGGCTAAGGCGACATTTGTCGAATTTGTAAGGATAGTGGTTGTGATGCAAATGGGTACAGAGACACGCTCCTGCCTGGCGGCAGGCAGGTTTGCATACTTTTGGCAAGACAACCCTCGAAGAGGTCTCTTGAATGCCATTGAAATACAAATAAAGAATGAAAAAAAGTATGGACCCGTCGCGGTCTAAGCGACAAACTATATAAAAAACAAGGTCGTATAAGTTTTTAGACCCATTCGGCTTCACGATGTTTCGCTCAGGGTGACATTATATTCTAGAACACTGTAACATCATAAGTTATAAAAATGAACAAAATCAAAGTAGGACTCATCGGATTCTCTATTGGAGGGCATGTATTTCATGCCCCTTTTATCGCCGGGAATCCCGATCTGGAATTATATAAAGTAACAGCACGGAAGCCCGGGCAACAGCAGCTACTGGCCGAGCGGTATCCCGATGCCATCGGGGTTTTGTCGGCAGAGGACATTATTGCTGATCCGGAGGTGGATCTGGTTGTCGTGGCGACTTCGAATGACGTGCATTTTTCGTTGGCGAAAAGCGCGTTGGAAGCTGGTAAGCATGTCGTTGTAGAGAAGCCATTTACCAATACCTCGGCAGAAGCGGATGAGCTGATCGCCCTGGCAAAGTCAAAGGGGCTGTTGCTGTCGGTACATCACAATGCCCGTTTTCATTCGGATTTTAAGACCGTGAAAAAAGTTATTTCTTCAGGCCGCTTAGGTAGATTGGTCAACTACGAGGCGCGTTACGACCGCTTTCGTAACTTCCTTCGGCCGGGAGCCTGGCGTGAGGAGAACTTGCCCGGTTCGGGGATACATTACGACCTGGGGGCACATCTTATCGATCAGGCATTGCAGTTGTTCGGGCAGCCTGAGTCTGTGTTTGCCGACCTGAGGGTACAGCGCGACGGCGCCAAGGCTATTGATGATTTTGAATTTATCCTGTCTTATCCCCGGCTAAAGGTGTCCCTCAAAGGGCAGATGCTGGCTAAAGCAGCCACCCCGCGGTATAGCCTGTTTGGTATGAATGGGACATTTATCAAAGGAGGGGTAGACCCGCAGGAAGCACTCCTTCGGGAGGGTGCTATGCCCCACCGTATAAGCAATTGGGGGCAGGAGGATGAAGCCTCGTTCGGCAAGCTGGCCTTGCTTGAAAACGGTGCAGATGTGGAAGAGCTGGTGCCGAGTGAAGTGGGGGCTGGTCAGGATTTTTATGCCAATATGGTAGCTGTTTTAAAAGGAGGAGCGGAACTTTTTGTAAAACCGGAGCAGGCACGTGATGTAATCCGTATCCTGGAGCTGGCAGAGCAATCGGCAGCCGGGCAGCGCACTATTCCGCTGAAAGGGGAGTTGATTTCCCAGGGTGTGGTTTAGATACCTGACTGCCGTCAGGCCAATGTCGTTAAGTTAAGAACTAAATCGTTCTTTTTTGTCATCCTGAGATTTATCGAAGGATCTGTTCGCTTCTCAGAAAGGCATAGTTTACAGATCCCTGACTGCCGTCAGGCAGGCCTCCAAAGTCGGGATGACAAAAAAGATAAGGAAATTTAATTGTCATCCTGAGATTTATCGAAGGATCTGTTCGCTTCTCAGAAAGGCATAGTTTACAGATCCCTGACTGCCGTCAGGCAGGTCTCCAAAGTCGGGATGACAAAACGTGCTAACTTAACGACATTGGCCGTCAGGCAGGCCTCCAAAGTCGGGATGACAAAAAAGATAAGGGAATTTAATTGTCATCCTGAGATTTATCGAAGGATCTAAAGACTTGATTATCTGAGTGGATTTTGTTTTCATTTTTAACTTTTAACTTTTTAATTTGAAAAATTACGACGCAATTATCATAGGAGCAGGAGCCTGCGGGCTCATGTGTGCCGCACAAGCCGGTTTGTTGGGTAAGAAGACACTCCTGTTGGAGCGCAACGATAAACCCGGAGCCAAGATTTTGATCTCCGGTGGCGGTCGCTGTAATTTCACCAACCTGTACACCTCTGTCGACAATTTCGTATCAGAGAATCCGCAATTTCTGAATGCCGTATTTGCACAGTGGACCGTAGACGATACGATACGTTTCTTCGCAGATTTCGGAGGCATAGGAGGAGAAGAAAAAACCCTTGGACAGCTGTTCCCGACAACCAATAAAGCCAGGGATATTGTCGCTGTATTTACAAAGTTGCTCTATGATACAGGGCAGGATCTTTGGTTAGATACCCTGGTAAAATCTGTCGATCAGTCTGTAGGCGGATATACCATTACGATCGAGCGAGGAGGTCAGGAACAGGTGCTCCATGCCAAGAAGGTCGTACTTGCTTCGGGGGGATTGCCCGTAGCCAAATTGGGGGCTTCGGATTTTGCCCTGCGTACGGCACGAAAGCTAGGTGTACAGGTAGTCGCTACCGCTCCCGCGCTGGTACCACTTACCATTACAGGTAAAGATGCCGAATGGTATGCCTCCCTGTCGGGCAATTCAGTTTTTGCACGGGTTTATAATGATCGTATTTCTTTCGAGGAGAATATCCTCTTTACGCACTGGGGGTTGAGCGGCCCGGCTATATTACAGATTTCTTCCTATTGGAGGGCAGGGGAGACCTTTACCGTAGATCTGTTGCCCAAGTTTAAACTGGAAGAACTCATCAGGCGGGAACGTGAACTTGGCGGCAAGCGAACCATCGGGCAGCTGTTGCACGATTATTTTACCCGCAAAATGGTCGATGCCCTGGCTAAGTTTTTACCCATCGACACGAAGATCGCTTCGCTCGGGAAAGCAGATGCAAAACGTATTGTCGAGACCATACATGCCTTTAAGGTGAAGCCTGCGGGCGATAAGGGATACGATAAGGCGGAAGTCATGCGCGGCGGTATCGCTACAGACGAGCTAAAACCCAAAACATTGGAAGCCAAAAACTTTCCCGGCCTCTATATTGGCGGAGAAGCGGTAGATATCACGGGGTGGCTTGGTGGATATAATTTCCAGTGGGCCTGGGCTGCCGGCTTTGCTATTGCGCAGGATATTTAGGGTGTTAAGCTTTCTGTCATTTACCTCTTCAATTGTTAAATATATTTATCGTACCGTTCCAATTTGTAAGAAATTAAAAATAAGTATTTACTGCAAATTCATACTGTTCCTTAAACATATCCTTTAAAGCGCTTATGTTATTCTGCTCGTAGAATAAAAGCATGGCCTTCTTATATTCGATGGAGTCAACTGTTCTGAATGACACTGGGCAGTAACTATGTGCAATTAATATGGCATTGCTAATTATACGTGCCGTACGTTTATTTCCATCCACAAAAGGCTGGATATAAGATAGAAGAACAAGGGCTAAGAATGCTTTTTCAAAAACACTTTCTTTGTCGTTGACCAATTTGCACATTTCGTTCAATGCGTCCCTAATCTGATGTTCGTTATCAAGAGGTACATAGTTGGTTCCGGATATACCCACCCGTCGTTGCCTAATATTACGGTCAACGCCAAGGTTCTTGATCAGGATGCTGTGAATGTCTTCTATTCCCGAGGTAACCAATGGAACAACATAGTCTGGGTTTGCTACTATAAAGTTAATTGCTTCTTTGTGGTTCAATAACATAGTAGCATCGTCTTTTGGTTTACCGGCAGCCGTCTCTTTTTCCTTTAACAAGCGTTCTGTCTCCAAAAGTGAATAGGTGTTTCCCTCTATCTGTGAAGACTTCCAACTTAGGTCAATAGCAAGCCGTTCAAGCTCTTTATTATATTCTATGTCTGATAAATGGGCAATATTATTCTTGAACCGCTCCTGTAGTAATTGCAATTGACCTTTTTCTGCCTCCGTAAAGATAGAAATATCGCTCAGTACACTTGGAATTAACGCTAAATTGAAACGGTCAAGTATTTGCCTTTCATCCACCTCCTTTTGAAAATATTCTTCCATATCAATTGGATAAAGCAGTTCATAAGAAGGGCTTATAAAATATTTTGTGCCTTTTAATTTACCTTGAGCAACTGCCATTTCGGCTGTAACAAGCTTTGACAGTGCCCTCTTTAGGGTGGCATATCCAATTTCTAAACCTAAGCCTTCATGTATCTCACTTGAAGAACTTGCCGGGTGTTCTTTTATATATTGGAGTATTTTATTTGTTAGTTCCATACATCAACGTATTTAATTTATAGCTCAACCCAATGACAAATATAGCTCAATATTAGGGAAAATTGATCTGTATTTTAATAGTAAATGAGCTATATATTCCTCTAAAAATTAATATAGCTCAGACATATTCTCAATATAGCTCAAAAAAAGGCTATTTTGAGCTATAAATCGAACAAAAATGAGCTATAAATGATTAAGGTTTTACGTAAGAAAAAAATGGAGTTGCGACTTTTTTACTTCCCCGATACAGATCGGAGACAACGGATTTTTTATTTCTCTATGATACTCGTTGGATTTGTGGAGTTTCTGATTTAATCAAAAATTGGTATCTTTGATAATAGAAAAAGAAAAGGTTATGCACGAAGTGGTTATAAAATATAAAAACCGGAAAACGTTAAAAGCGTTGACTGCTTTAGGTGAATACTTGGGCTTTACCATTGCTAATCCCGAAAGAACAGGAAAAAAAGAGGTTTACCATATCAATGGCATCCCTGTTGAAAGCGGGGATCCAAAGATTGATATGCAGGACTTGACCACTATTTTCACAGGTGAGGATATTGATGCTAAAACCTTACGAGAATCGGCATGGCAACGCAAAAGGTAATCTGTGATACCGATGTCCTCATTGAATTCTTCGATGAGAAAAAAGCCCGCCATTCGCAAACCACTGCTACCATAAATGAGATTGGGATAGACAACATCTTGATTTCGGCCATTAGTAAAATGGAAATGATTAAAGGCACTCTCCATAAGGAGCATAGCCAACAGGTTGCAAAGAAATTAAAAAGGTTGGACACCATCCTTTTGAGTCCTGAAATAACCATCCGAACAATCGAACTATTAAATACGTATCATCTTAGCCATGGATTGGCAATTCCCGACGCTTTGATAGCGGCTACCTCTCTTGAAACCGGGCTTAAATTATTTACCTACAATATACGGGATTTTAAGTTTATAAAAGGTCTGAACCTGTACAGTTTCAAATAACCTTCAGCTCAAATGTCATATAACCTACCTGGAGAAAAATGGAGTTGCGACTTTTTTACTTCCCCGATACAGACCGGAGACCAAAGTCGGGATGACAAAATAAGATAAGGGAATTTAATTGTCATACTGAGGCTTGCCGAACCGCGCGAAGCAAGCTCATGAGTACCTTAGGAATAAGTATTGACGAATAAGTATCTGTTCGCTGCACAGAAAGGCATAGTTTACAGATCGCTGACGGCAGTCAGGGATCTAACAATCTGGTTATAGATGCTTCGACTTTTTCCATATACGCGCTACCAAACGGTACGATCAATATACCGCCAAGGATGTTTTTTTAGTGCCCAAGGTGCATTATTTACTGCTTAGGGTATTATATTGGCCGTAGGCGGTTGCTTTTTTTCTTCTTTTTTGTTTCATGGTGTATGTGTTAAATGGCTGTTTATTAGTTTGTTAAATATGGAAGTCTCATTTGTTGCCCTAATGTCTAATCAATTAACAAAAAATAGGTTCTTTAAATTGAACAATATTTCTATATTTGGCTCGGATATTGAGTAAGGTGTTCAAGAATAAAAATGACCCTACTATCCTTATGAAAGACATTATTTACAAACCGGAATTAATTTTTTAATTCATTTTTTTTAATCGTGATGAGAGCGTGTGGGCTTGCAAGACTGGGTATTAGTCTATTGCTGTTTTTAGCAATGGCGCAGGTTGGCTATGGGCAGAATAATCGGGTTTACGGTAGCAGAGATGTTATTAGTGCTGCTGGTAATGTGCAAAATCGTCCGAATGCTTATACTGATCCTTTAACGGATTATTCTAGGATTATATCACCACTTTTGGGGTCTGCATGGCAATCTGTTAGGTTTCCTGTTGGTCAAGAACCTTTACCTAAATCTCCTGTTTATATAAAGTTTACTCCCCCTGCCGCGTTATTAGATTTATTGGGAACGACTACACTGTCTAAGACTAATACTAATTTAGCAGGAAATGTTGGTACATCGCTCTCAAATGGAACGTTATTAGGTTTATTGGGTACGTTGACCGCAAATGAACCGGTCGAATTTGAGTTTTTTATTTCAGGTGATAATGTAGAATTTGATGGACTTAAACTTGAGCATGGAGGATTAGGTCTCGGTAAACAAGCAGACTATTATTATTTGTTCTATATAGCCCCTCCTGATGTTCCGGACGTGACACTTTGTGAGGGTGAAGGTGGATTTGTTGAAGTTTCTAATCATAAGCCTGGATATTCTTATCGTTTGTACGATGCACAGACCGGAGGGTATCAGATTGGTTCAGATATTACATCTGATACCGTTACTATTGAGTCGCATTGGGAGACGATGGACGGTGTGGAAGAATATTGGTTAGAAGCTTGGGAAGATAATAAGTATAGGTCAGCACGGTGGCCAATTGTGATTAGACGTAACAAAATTACAAATAACGAGATACAAAGTGGTGACCAGACTATATGTGAAGGGGGGACTCCGCAAAAGCTTATTGCTGATCTTAATTTTGATGTTGACCTTTTGCAGTGGCAGCGCAAAACTTCCGGAGATTGGGAAGATATTGTCGGTGCAGGAGGTAGCCCTTTTGTTGGTACTTATAAAGATTATCAACCGCCTCCACTGTTTGAAACGACTATGTTCAGAAGGGTTGCAACTGGAACTCAGAGTGGCGTAGCGTGTAGCTCATATAGTAACGAAGTAACAGTCACGGTCAATCCGCTTCCGGTGCTTACAATACTATCAAATGCTGCGATTTGTGAAGGGGAGACTGTCGCTATACTTCCTTATTCGGTTACAAATGGTGGAAATCAATATAAGTTGACTTGGGATGACGGTACACCGGGGTCGTTTGTTAATGTTTCAGGTTGGCCCGGGCCTGCTTTATCAGGAGATGATATCAATGTTGCTATCCCTGTCAGTGCGGAACCGGGGACATATACCGGTAAAATATCAGTTCGGAATTCTGCTACGGGTTGCGAAGGGGAGGAGAAATCCTTTAGTATTCAGATTTTTCCGAAGCCCGGCAAGCCTCACCTTACTATTTCAGATGTTATCAATTAAAAACAATATAATCAATATGAAAAACAATATAATCAATATTAAAAACAATTAAAATTAATCAATATGAAAAACAAGATGGAAAGGATGAAAGTCGGCTTGGTAGCCTTGCTTTTAATCATTGGGGTAAATGCCTCAGCACAATTGATTGCTCCAGGTGTGCAAGGGGCACTTGCACCTAATTTAAGTGGAGACGGAACGGAAGCAATTTTTGCGCATGAAAGCTCGAGTTTTAAATTGACAGCTTCCACGACGAGTTCAGCGATCGATGGTGTTGCAGACGTGACGTTCGATGAAATAAAATGGTATTTTAAAAAGGCAGATGGTGGTTTGGGAGATTTGCCTGACTTAGAGTTGGACGATGAGCCGGTTGTTGGAGGGGCGTCAAATAGTGAGTTGACAGTGACAGGGTTGAAGCCGGGTTTTTATACGTTTATGGCTATCGGTGAAACTTCTGGCGATATCTGTTCTACAGTACCAGAGGAGTTTACAGTATTTGTTTTGCCACTATTAACAGTTACCGTTTCGTCTGATTTAGCATCAGATATTTATTGTGCGGATGATTTACCTACAGATAACAATAGTTTAACAGCTACTGTTGTATTCGATGCCGGTACACCATTTAATACTCAGAGACCTGACGCATACAATAATCCTGTAATTGGTGATTTTGAATTGCGCTATCGTTGGTATAAGGTAGAGGACGGTGAAACGCCAGATTTTGCTAATGATACGCCAATTTCAACAAGCACCTCAAGTAATGTATATACTTTAGTCAACCCTGGAGATGCAGCGGTAGGTAGCTGGAATTATTATGTGGCGGTGGATTATACTGTTAAAGAATCTGGTCCATATACTGATGCTTTAGGTGAAGTTACTCCGACAGTTATTCAGGTGACACCGAAACCAGGTAAACCAGTAATTACAATTGAAGCACTTTAATAGCTGAATTTTCATATCGATAACAATATCATGCAAGGTTTGCTTCGCTATATCCTTATGTCGCTTGTTGTGTTTCTGCTTGCTTTACCGCAGGCAGAAGCGCAGCAGCAAACCTTGCGTATTGTTAGCGGTAAGGAGGTAACGCTGCGGGCTGATGCCGAGCATGCCTTGTCTTATATCTGGTTTAAAGATGGTGAATCGATAAATGGTTCGCACGATCAGCGGATCGTAGTGACCGAAGCGGGCATATATACCGTAATGGCGCTAGGTGAGGGCTGTAATTCCGATCTTTCGGACCCGGTAGAGATTATTGTAGATCCGCTTGGCGAAGATATCACCGTAGATGTAGAAATCCGAAACCTGCCTTCTGCAAAGTATGTATTGGTAAATAATACCATGAACCATCAGCTGATGCTGATTAACCAGGGTACTGATGCAGTTGCCGATTTAATTGTGACGTTCGATGTCCCTCGTGAAGTCGAGTATGAAGGGGTGTTGGATGGATATGTGGGTACCGTTACATATAATGCTGCGAGCCGACAGATTATATGGAAAGTGCCAAATATGGAAGCAAAAGAAGCCCTGTCATTATGGGTTGAACTGCGAGGTGCCATACCCGGAATGGCAATTACCCTGGCAACGGTGGTGAGCGAGCAGTCTAATGTAGCGATAGCCAAAGATAAGTCTACCGCCGAAGTGGATGTCGTTTTATTCTACATTCCTAATGTATTCACACCGAATAACGATGGCTTTAACGATTATTTTGAGATCAAGGGGATAGAGTCTTTTGAGACCAAGCAATTGCGGGTATTTAATCGGCATGGTCATGAAGTCTATCATTCCCAAAATTATGAAAATAACTGGGGTGGCGAAGGACTGGTTGACGGGACCTATTTTTATTACCTGGAGTTAGACGATAAAACCAAAGGGAAATATACAACCAAGGGGTACGTAATGATTATGCGTACTTTTTACCATCGCGACTAAGCGCAAAAAGATCCGTGCTGTACGGGGCTTTGGTGTTTTGTTAGTTGCTTGAATCTCATCTGTTATCTGGTATTGTTATTCCTGTTCTGGCGACGAAGTTGGCAAAACTTCATTTTTGTGCGCTTTTTTTTGAGCCGCAGGCGAGAAACTTAACGTTGAAACATTGGTTTTATTGTAGCTTTAAATTTACTCTATATACCTCTGTTTTTCTATATAGGATAAAAATTTCGATTAAGTACGCATAAAAATGACATTTCTTACATTTTTCTGAAATAGGTTAACTTTAATTTTTATTAAATAACGGTAAACATTCGATTGTTTTTCTTTAAATGATATTTAAAGTGTTAAATGGTGTTAAATATTAATTAAATTTAATTAATGATGATATTATTTGTTTTTCAGGTTTCTAAAATTTCCAATATTATATTTGTATTAATTTTTATAAAAAATTTTTTTTATTACACTATTTCTTCGTTAGATTTGCAATGGGTCAAGAGATTTTATCTTGACTTCGAGTTATGAAAAACATATTATTAATCTCAGTGTCCATGGCTTTTGGTATCTGATATTAAAATTTATACTAATCACTATCTATGAAAAACATCAACACTGTGGACCTTACACCGGGGACGCTGTCCCCGGTTAAGTACGTTCTAATGTTTATCTTGCTGATTTTGGGGATCACAAGTTACGGACAGACAAAAGAGTATGCTACCGTTACTCCAAGTAGTGGAGCTATAGCTGTTGGGCTTGGTTCTGGTAGTTCAGGGGTTGCGAATCCAGGAAGCGCTGCAAATAGTTCAGAGGCTAGCTTTGCTACAATGACTTCTACAAGAGTTGTGGGTGGACTATTGGGGTCAGGAGATGGCTGGTTGCAGTTGAAGTTTGAGAATAATTTGCAACCGAATGACTGGGTTTATATTCGGTATTCGGGAATTAATCAGACTGGTTTAACATTGGGATTGGGCTCTTTACTTGGAGCTCCTTCTAATTTTATACAGGCCACACTGTATAAAAATGCAAATGCAGGCGGCGACGGAACGGCTTTAGGGAGTAGTGCCAATGTTAAGTTCGTTACAGATAGTGATGGAGTTACGTATATAGCTGTTCAATCACCCGGTAATGTCGAGGCTTTTAATTCCGTTAGGATTAGATTGACCTTTGCTGCTGATGTAAATCTTCTAGCTTCTAGAACAATAAATATTCATTATGCTTACGCGTTATCCAATATTCCGGATTGTGCGCCAGTTGCATTTGCTGGTGATGGAGAAGCAAGCGGTGTAGGTTTGAACCTGGGAAGTTTATTAGGGGCGAGCAACCGTGTTGTGGAAAACCCTTCTTACGCAATTGACAACAATACATCAAATTATTCAGTTTTAAAATCTAGCTTGTTATCGGTAGTCGGATCATTCTCACAAAGTTTTTATTTCCCGGCTTCATCAGAAGCAAATTCGGTACTGAAGGTACGGTTGCAATTAAGCTCGGCCGTAGCCGATGTAAGTGTATTAGGAGGCTATTATATCCGGGCTTACAACGGAACTACTCTGGTGTTAGACGAGGAGCTTCAAGGTGGATTGGTGAATGGGCTGAATGTGTTGAACGCGTTAAATTCAGGAGGGATCGTAACGATTCCGCTAGATGTAGCCGATCCGTTTGATCGGGTTGAAATCGGATTACAAAATACATTGGGGGTTAGCGTAGAAGCAGATTTGCGTATCTATGGCGTAACCCGTTCAAGCGCGTCTTGTCCGGAGCCGCCTCCTGCGTTGAATCCGCTTTTCGTTCCAATGTGCGCGAATGCAACGATCGTTTCTTCTTTAAATGCGGATGATCCGCAGTTCGCGGTCGATGATAATTTTGACAGTTATGCAACGATACGCTCTGATGCAGGGATCCTTATTGGTTTGGGAAGTTTGTCCGGTCATCTGGAAGTTGATTTTCCTGATCAGGTACCTGCCGGTAAAACAACCTATATCCGTATCGATTACGACGAAGATATACTGAAAGCATTAGTAGCGGGTAGTCTTGGTGATGTCGTGAGAGGTCTGTTAAATGGATTAGTATTAGGAGATCATTATTTCGAAGTGCAATTGAAAGATGGTGCTTCGGAAACACTCAATACCTCCAGTGCGGATCTGTTTGCTGCGTCAAATGGTCAGGTTCGCATTGTACAGGACAAAGCGGGTAGATATTATATCGCTGTTAAGGCCGATCAGCCGTTTACCAATATCCGGTTAACAGATCGTACAGACGCTACTGTTGGCCTCCTTTCGTCAGACAAATACCTGAATGTCTACAGCGTATGTTATGATGCAAGTGATGATATCTGTGATGAAGCATTCGCTACTTCTTATGATGGAAGCGGTATTACATTAGGCGTTTTACAAAATGTACTTAGTCCTACAGGAATTGAAAACCCCGAACGGGCGATTGATGATGACGCGGATACCTTCTCGCAGATCAATCTTGGTCTCCTGAGTGTTGCCGGATCGATGTCGCAGCATATCTACTTTAATTCCTTAAGTGATGCCCAATCGGTATTTAAGATAAAATTAGCGATTGCCACTACGGAAACATTAGACGTAGACCTGTTGGGTACTTACGAGATAATAGCGTACAACGGTACGACAGAGGTGTATCGCAGATCCTTAGGCGGAGGCTTATTGAACGGTACAGATGTTCTTGGCCTGCTGGGTGGAGGAGAACCGGGTACATTGACGTTTGCGCCGGGTAAGGTATTCGATCATATCGAAATCCGTGTAAACGGTTTAGTGGGAGCGAGTGCTTTCGAATCGGCAGTGGAGGTTTACGATGTAAAACGGTTTGGTCCTGCAGGTTCTGGATGTGAAGATCCGGATTTTGTATTGCCATCGCCTACAGCGACACCTTTTGAGGATCCATCGTGTGATGCAACGGTCGTAGCATGGGAAAATGCCGATTACGCATATCTCGCCGCAGATGGTAACAACGAATCTTATGCCACATTAACGGCAAGTAGTGGTACACTATTGGGCATGGGGGCATACAACGGGTTCCTGGAATATGAGTTCCCAACCATTATTCCTGCAAATAAAACAACATATATCCGTATTGACATGGAGGACAATCTGTTGCTTCGCCTGTTGAGCGGTACATTGGGTACATTGGGGAATACGGTCGGAGGATTAGCACTGGGCGATCATTACTTTTCGGTAGAGGCTAAGACTGCGCAAACGGGTGGAACCACCGTATTAACGGGATCCAGCCAGGAAGCCTTTGATGATGTAACGGGTGGCGACCTGCGAATCGTACAGGATAATATAGGCCGGTATTATATCGCGGTTACACCTAATGCGGATTACCAAAATATCCGTATTACAGAACATTTCCCTGCCTTGGTAGGTTTGACGCAGGATGTGGCTTCGATGAGGATCTTTGAAGCTTGTATGGAAATGGGTACAAACAACTGTCTGCCGGGTCAGTTTACGTCTTTCACTGTGTCAGGTACGAACTTGGCTTCATTGGAAGGTGCGGGTGTAACCAATCCGGATCATGCCATATCTGTCAACTCTTCTGATTATTCTGAAATTAGTACAGGTACGGTGGCGATAGCGGCACAAGTGTCGCAACGGATCTATTTTAATCAGCTGTCTACAGCGGGTGATACGATGCAGGTACGTTTGCAGCTTGATCCGTCGAGTTTGGCTACGGTAGATTTATTAGGTAGCTATAGCATTGTAACATACAATGGTAGTGCAATTGGGGAAACATTTACCTTGCAAGACGGACTGATTAATAACCTAAACTTATTGGATCTGTTCAGTTCTGGTGGGGTACAGACCTTGACATTCCAGACAAATACACCATATGATCGAGTAGATGTGGTAGCGGGATCTTTGCTTAATGTTGCATTGACGCCTTCTATCCGTTTATATGAAGTAAAACGAATCGGTGCAGGTTGTCCAACAACGACAACACCATCGCCATTCGAGAATCCGGTTTGTGTAACAGAAATCAGGGCTTCTTCTAACGCGGATAATCTGGCTAATCTTTTTGATGATGATTTTGACTCGTACGCGACCTTGAATTCGGGTGCTAATTCTTTACTGGGACAATTATTAGGTGGGCAACCGAATAATTATACCGGATTTGTAGAATTGGGATTTGGTACACCGGTAGAAGCGAACAAAACGGCTTATGTACGTATTGACTTTGAACCTACTTTATTGAATAAATTAGTGGGCGGAAGTCTTGGTGGTGCCGTGGCTGATCTGGTAGATGGTCTGCTGTTAGGAAATCATTATTTTACCATTCAGGCCAAAAATGGAAATACAGTTGTATTAGAGGGAGGTAGTAATGATAATTTTGGCGGCAACAACGATCGTATCCGTGTCGTGCAGGATAAATTTGGCCGGTACTATATCGCGATAACACCGGGTGCGGAATTTGATGCGATTCGGATTACAGATGGCACAAATACGGCGTTAGCGTTGACCGACCAGGGAAATTCTATGAATGTATATGGTGCATGTGTGGACAACCCGCTAACGGATTGTCAACCGGTATTTACGACCTCATACGATGCAAGTGGCTTAAATCTTAATGCGGCCGGACTAGCGAGCTCGGGGGCAGGTGTAAATAACGCGGATCATGCCATTAATGATAATACAACAGATTATTCTGAAATCAGCTTAGGGAACCTGGCTGTAGGACAATCGGTTAGACAATATTTTGATTTCCGTAAGAGCGCGTTGCCAAGTGAAATCGTGAACTTGACCTTGCAGTATGGTTCTGGTGCATTGGATCTGAACCTGATCGGTGGCTTGGAAATCATCGCGTATAACGGTAGTATTCCGGTGGATACGTTGGATGTGGAAAGCGAATTGATTAACGGTCTGAATGTATTGGGTGTTCTTAATAACGGCGCGGTAGGTGTAATTCCTTATGCACCGGGCGTGGAATATGACCGGATAAGTGTTGGTTTGCAAGGTGTAGCGGGTGTAGGCGCATTGCCGGAGCTTCGTGTATTCAATGTTGAGAAAGATTGTAATACACCAATGTTTAAGACCTGGAAGTCGTACCAGGAAACAAGCAGCGGAACAGCAGTAGCGAATGTAAAAGGTGGTGAGGAAATTGAATACACCATCCATATCGCGAATACAGGTGCTGTAGCATTAACAAACTACCGTGTGGTAGATACCATTCCGGAATATACAACGTATGTTGCGGGTTCAGGTGGTGTGTTAGTCGCAGACAGTGTAGTTTTTGAGAATGTAACAATTGCAGTGGGTGACACAGCAAGAGTATCCTTTAAAGTTACCGTCAATGCCGACTTAACAGGGGCAACAGTTATCAGTAACGTAGCGTTTGTAAAAGAAAATGAAAATGATCCGGGTAAGGGTACGGTTCCTCCGGCTGATCCGGCTGATCCTACAGCGGGTCCGGACGAGAATGTTCCTCCGGGGACTACAACAGATATTCCGGTAGATCCGATTTCTTCGGTGTCGACCTGGAAAGGTTTTAGTATTGCTAACGGTACCAGCGCCACTTCGGTTAGTGGTGGTGAGACGGTAACGTACACAATATATATTGCGAATACGGGTAATCAGGCATTAACAGGGGTGTCGATTTCGGATGCCTTACCTGTCGCAACAACGCATGTATCCGGTGGTACATTAAACGGTGCATCTGTTGATTTTGATGGAATAAGTATTCCGGTAGGGGATACGGTGACGAGAAGTTTCGATGTCCTGGTTCAGGATAATTTGACGGATGTGACCCAAATCAGTAACGTAGCGGTAGTGACAGCTGCCGGAATACCTACGTCTACTGCTCCTGCGGACCCAACGGATCCAATGGCTGGTCCTGCACCGGGAAGTAATCCGGGGGATCCGACATTGATTCCGGTCGACCCGACAGATGATGTCGTCGCCTGGAAAGGATACAGTATCGCAAACGGTACGTCTACCACTACGGTAAGTGGCGGTGAAGAGGTAACGTACACGATTTATATTAAGAATGAAAGTAATCAGGATTTAACGGGTCTATCGGTTTCCGATGCTCTTCCTGAAGGGACTACTTATGTTTCAGGTGGTACGTTGAATGGTAATACAGTCGAGTTTACAGGCATCAATGTAGCCTTTGGACAGACTACATCCGTAAGTTTCATTGTAAACGTGAATGCGGATTTGACCGATATCGATGTGATTAGCAACGTGGCGGTCGTTAAAAATGATCCGTCTGATCCGGGTACACCTACGGTGCCTCCTGCTGATCCTACGGATCCTCCGGCCGGACCTGATCCGGGTGCAACTCCGGGCGACCCTACCGAAATTCCGGTAGAGGCTATTTATACCATCGACTTGAGCCTGGATGGCGTAAGTAATGGTGGAAATACCGGACAAGCGCAAGCAGGTAATGTAATAACCTATACAGTTACCATTACAAATACAGGAAATAAAGATTTAACAAACGTTGAGCTTGTTAGCCCTATTCCGGAAAATACAACGCTGAATGATGAAGGTGACTTTACCTTAGGTGGTGCCAATTTAGAATTAACCATTCTGACATTGGCTGTGGGTGAGACACAAACATTTACCTTTACAGTAACGGTAGATGATCCACTTGATACAGGTGTCGTTCCGTCTATCGACAATAGCGTAACTGCCAGCAATGCTGAAGTAAGCGAGACGGCAACACATAGCATGCCGACTGATTGTATAGAACTTGGGTTAGCAAACTTAGACCTGACAACTTCCGTCGCACAGGTATGTATTGGTGGATCTGTTACGTTAAATGCTGACCTTCTGGGTGCAGCAGCGGGTATAGACCCAACTTTCATTAAGTGGTATAGTGGATTTAATGATAATGCGCTAAGTGGCTATTTGGGTGAAGGTGCTTCTATCGAGGTAACACCGACACAAACAGGTGCCATAACCTATTATGCAATCATTGCAGGAGCAGGCTTCTGTTTTGATAATCCGCCTGGCTCCGTAATCGTGACCGTACATGCCTTGCCAGGTACGCCAACGATAACGGCAGATAATGCGACAGTATGTGAAGGTGAAACGATAACATTGACGGCTACAGCGGGTGCGGATAGCTACAGATGGTACAGAGATGCTACGTTATTAGCAGAAAACTCAAACATATTGATAATAGATCCTGCTGCTCTTTCGGATGCCGGACAATATACAGTGATAGCAGTTAATGAGTTCGATTGTGAAAGTGCGGCTTCTGCACCGGTAACGATTGGTGTTACACCTAGAGCAACGGATGGAGATGTGATGGTGACGGGGAATGACCCGGTATGTGAGGGATCAGCGGTAACGTTAACAGCAAGCTCTGCACTGACGAATCCAATATTCTATTGGTATAACAGTCCTTCTGCAACAACACCGGAATTTACCGGACCTAGCTTGAACCTGGTGCCAAATGAGACGGTAACATACTATGTTGGCGTATCGGGCGACGGTGTTTGTGAAAGCGCGATCGCGGATCGTGTATCGGTAACCGTTACCCTTAATCCGGCTCCGGTAATTGTGTTTAATGAAGCATCTTCTTATGCTATAGAGATTAATGAAAGTGTCGATGTACCAACATATAATACTGAGGTAGGTGTTACTTACCAATGGAAGGATCAATCAGGAGCCGACTTTGATGGAACAACCTTCGGACCATTTGCTTCTCCGGGTATGTATGTTTATACGTTGATCGCGACGAATACACTCTCGGGCTGTCAAACAGCGGCAAACGTAACCATCCATGTCTTCAATCCGGATGAATGTCCTCCGGTGTACACGAGAGTATATGCAAATGACGCGTCACAATATGATGTAACTAAGCTGTTGTTTGTTAACCTGGGTTCTGTAACTAACCCAAGCCATGCAGCAGATCAAGATGTAGCGACATTCAGTACGCTGACAGAGGTGGCTAATGTAGCTGGACTTTTGGGCCAAACTTACCAGAATCTCAAATGGACAGGTAGCCCGATTGCGGCTGGTACGCCTGTAACCGTGAAATTAGGTAAAACATTGACTGCTGCCCAACTTTCTGGCGGTATCCGGGTTGAGCCAATTGATGCTGCAGGAAACACTGTCGGTATATCGCAGCTGGTAGATGGAGACTTAGTCAACATCGTTGCCGGTGAGAATATTTTTGATTTCACCTTCGTTCCAACAAATGCAAGTGGACAGCAAGTACCTTATAGCGGAGTGAAAGTTTACTTATCTGCTTTAGCTACTGTAGCGCAGTCTGTAAATCTATACGAAGCATATTACCATACTCCAGGTACGCCAGATTGTGACGAACCGAATGGAGTAGTAGATGTATTAAGTGGTATCGAGCGTCCAATCGGAGGTGTGGGTGCGTTGAATGGTTTAGTCAATGTTGTCGATGCTGCGAATGCAGTGGACGGTAATAATGGAACTTTTGCAGTGCTCAATAATGCGGTTGGTGTTAACGCGTATACCCGCTTAGAAGTATTGTATAGTACACCTGCACTTGCTGGCGATACGTTGACCATCAGAGTTGGAAAACCATCGTCACTATTGACAGTAGGTTTGTTAGAATCCTTTACGATTCAACCTTACCTAGGCAATACAGCGGTAGGAGAGCCGATCCATAGTGATGATAATCTGTTGAACATTTCGCTGCTTGCCGGAAACGAGCAAGCTGATGTGAAATTCATCGCCAACGCACCGTTTGATCGTGTGAAGATTCTATACGGTGGTGTAGGGGGTGTGCTGGATCAATTGCAGGTGCATGAGATTACACGCACGATTCCTGCTGTTGTAGTAGGTGATAATGGCGATAATAAATTTGAAATTTGTCCTGGAGGTGATATTGTTATCCCGGTTCCGGACAATTGTACAACATACTTAATCTATGATGAACCTACAGATGGTAACCTGGTTGATGTAACAACCTTGATGCCGGGAGTACGTACGTTATATGTACAAACTGTACGTTTCGGTACATGTGAGACGGGGGAAAGAACACCGATTGAAATCGATGTGAACGAACCACCGGTTGCACCGATAGTAGAGGATCAAGGGGTTTGTCAGACTCCGGAAGAGGAGACTGTTTATTACGATGTGGAAGTATTGGCAGATCATACATTGGTTTATTATGCTGATGCGACTTCAACTACGCCACTATCGGAGATTCCTACAGTGAATAGTAATATAGTGGGTACGACGACTGTCTATGTAAGTCAGGTCAGCACACTAACAGGTTGTGAAAGTCCTCGTGTGGCAGTAAGCATCACGGTAAACGAAGTGTTAGCCCCTGATCTGGACGAGTTAGCGCAGACGTTCTGTGAGATTGACGCGGCTACTGTTGCGGATCTGGATATTACGGGAGCTACGGGTACTGTATTGTGGTACACGTCTGATGCAGGCGGTACGGCACTGGCACCGGAAACGGCATTGACAAATGGTTCGTACTATGCGTCTCAGGTTGTTG
>NZ_SRZY01000002.1 GCF_006476045.1 Sphingobacterium lumbrici | reverse complement strand
TTTCAGTGGCTAAAACATACCCTACAAAATATCATGTCGATCAACCATAAAAAATTAAAGGATCTCTATCCGCAGAACTATAAGAAAAGTATCGAGCAATCAAATATGTAGTTCATCGGGCGCATACTTATAAACTGATAATTTTCAATAAATTAGTTTATAATGTATATTTAAATCCTGCAGAAATCTTCTTTTCGTCAGGATTTTTTCTTGGGAACTTTTACTCCTGCTTTTTCGCCGGAGAAAAAGCAATAGCAACAGCCTGTTTTTTTGATGTCACTTTTTTGCCCGGTATCCGTTTTAAGCCTTTCTTCTTTCATTTCGCACATGGCTTGGAGTAACCATAGACCATGCTGGATAGTTAATAAAGAATTTAGCCGAAAGCCTTATTCCCGGTTCATTTGAAAATTAAAGTATTGTAATTTAATTGGGGTATTATTTACTTCAAGGGGCTACTATATTCCATGCCGAAGAAATATGTTCAATAATATCAGAGGCAATAAGACTTTTGGGATGTATTGTCCGTATTGCTAAATCTGAAGCTAGTCCATGTAGAAAGACACCTACTCGGGCTGCATCTTGAGGCGAAAATCTCTGAGCTAATAACGAAGCAAGCATACCACTCAACACATCCCCGCTACCTGCCGTAGCCATTCCCCAATTTCCCGTAGAATTAAAATGAATCTCACCATTAGGAAAGACGACAGCCGTATTAGCACCTTTAATAATGGTAATCACTTTATATGTATTAGAGAAGGTAAGTACCTTTTGCAGTTTCTCCAAATCATGTTCCCACGAGCCTATCAAACGTTCAAGCTCTTTCGGATGAGGAGTAAGAATACTAAAAAGAGGTAACAGATTTAGCCATTCCTGATGCATAGCGAGAATATTGAGGGCATCAGCATCGACTATCAAAGGCGTAGTGTTTTTTTGTTTTGATAATTTTCTTAGTAGTAAAAACAAAGATTGTTGTGCTTTTTTATCTGTGCCCATACCCATACCTATCGCAATAGATGAATAGGAAAGAAGATATTCAGGAACTGTTGACAGGCTATTTGTGTCCTTATCTGTGATGGTCATGGCTTCGGGAAAGCTACTTTGAAGTATCGTGTAACCGCATGTTGGGATATAGCTGCTCACTAAACCACAGCCTGTCTTTAAGGCTGCTTTACAACTTAAAACAATAGCACCGATTTTTCCAAAGCTGCCTCCTGCAATGAAAGCATGTCCAAAGGTGCCTTTGTGGGCAAATCTATTGAATTTAGGGATGACACCCGTTATGTCCTCAAGGAGTGTATAATAATACTGAGTGTCTAACTCTTTAAGGGCTAATTGATCTAATGCGATATCTAAGACGATTACTTCTCCGGTATAGGGTGCATTTTCAGGAAGTAATAAACATAATTTGGGAGACTGAAATGTGTAGGTATAATCCGCTTTAATTATGGGATTATGTTGACCGATATGTGCATCTGATATCAGACCGGAGGGCACATCAATCGCTACGATAGTATTTGACTGGCTATTGATATGATCGATAATTTTCCCCCACTCTGAAGACAACGGTTTTGATGTACCATACCCAAAAAAGGCATCAATAATAAGTACACTAGCCGATATATTTATTACGGATGTGAGGTCAATTTTTTCAAATGGAATACCCTTATTGAGCAAACGCTTTTGATTGATAATATTGTCAGAAGAATAATTGTGGTGTGTAAGCAGATATATGAAAGCGTGATACCCCGCATCGTGAAGTAATCGCGCCAGTGCAAGGCCATCCCCACCATTATTACCCGGGCCACAAAAAATAACGATTGGGGTGTTCACTAGATCAAAATCCTTTTTTAATTGTGCGAACAGTGCTTGCGATGCCCGTTCCATAAGATCAATAGAGGCTATTCCTTCTGTCTGCAAGGTAAGTGTATCCATTTGTCTCATTTGTGTAGCAGAAAGCACTTTCATAGGGAAGCGAGTAGGTGAATGATGCTAATGTAAATCTACAAAAATGATTTGAGGAAAAAGGAATACATCTTTGATTTTAGTTTGTCCACTCATTACATTCAGATGTTCTATTTATAGTATTTTTAAAACTTGTTGCTAAATATTTTGTCTGGATCGTACTCAAGTTTTAGCTAAAAAAGTGTTCGCTTGTGGGTATGATTTGCTCATTACTAACGACCATTGTCGTCTTCGAAAAATAGCAAAACACCTTTCCTCAATAGCCCTTTCAAACGGTTATACATTCATTATTAAATTATAAAAAAAGAGGCTGTCTCATTTTGAGACAGCCTCTTTGTATTGAAAGTTGCGATATCTTATTTTATACCTAATTTGGTTTTTACATCAGCCGAAACATCTTCACCACCTTGGAAATAAATTACGCTTCCGGCAGCAAGATCTAATATATAGGCATAACCTTTTTCTTGTGCAACCGCATTGATTGCTGTCATTACTTTTTGTTGAATAGGAGCGAATAATTCTTGCTCTTTTTTACCTAGTTCCTCTTGGGATACTCTTTGAATCTCTTGGATACGACTTTCGATCTGACGTATTCCTTCGGCTAAAGTTTGCAATTCTGCATCCACGGTTGCTTTATTAGCTTCACTTCTATTTAGTAATTTTTCGTTATACTCGGTTTGTTTTTTTGTGTATTCTGCCACCATTCCTTGAAATTCTTTTTCTTTGGTTTCTGTCAAGGCTTTGAGCTGATCTGCTGCTGTTTTAAAATCAGCTGTAGCTTGGAGAATTTCTCCTGAATTTATATGTCCAATTTTTTGTTGTGCATTTACAACCTGAGTTGAAATGAATAATCCCGCTACTAATGCTGCTCCTTTTAATAAATTTTTCATTCTTTCCATTTTTGTCTATTAGATACAAATCGTCTGTTCTTATTTATTCTGTTAATTATATTTTTTGCAATTATACTAATTATAACTTATTGTGCAAGTTGGGCATCAGGTTTAAATCCTAATTTTGTAATAATATCATTACTTTTATCCAGTTTTGGATTTGCAAATAAGAAGGTGATTTCGGATCCTTTATCTAAAATAAGATCCAATCCTTGCGCATTAGCAACATCTTGGATGGCCTTAGCTACGCGATCTTGAATAGGTTTTACCAAGCGGATGCGTTGTGTGTATAATTCACCTTCATATCCAAATTTCTGTCTTTGGAATTCCTTTACGGCTTTTTCTTTATTTACGATTTCATCCTCACGTCGTTTGCGCATATCATCATTTAACAGTACTTGATCGTTTTGGTAGGCCTTATATAGACGTTCTATTTCACCGTATTGCTTATCTACTTCTTCCTGCCACTGTACAGAAAGATCGTCCAGATGCTTCTGAGCCGATGCGTATTCAGGGATATGTCTTAAAATATATTCTGAATCTACATAGGCTAAACGTTGGGCAAAAGAAGCCGTAGCACCAAGCGTTAAAAAGGCTAATACAACAAATATCTTTTTCATTTTCTTTCGTTATTTTGTAGGACAATTATAGGAATAAAAAGTTTAATTAAAAACCTCCCATATTTTGCATGATACTAAATGTAAAATTTTGTTTCCAGTTGTTTGAGTTCATACCTGGGATAGGGTCAAACGCATGACCATAATCAATACCAAGCATACCAAAAATAGGTAAAAATATACGTGCACCAACACCGGCCGAACGCCTTACTTTAAACGGGTTTACCTCCGAGAATTTATTCCAGGTGTTACCCGCTTCTGCAAAAGCTAATACAAAAACGGTAGCTTGCTCGTTAAGCATCACCGGATGACGGAGTTCCATTTGATATTTAGCATAAATCGGGCTACCTGAATTGATCGCAATCTGTTGGAATCCGTTGCCGGTAGATTCTGGAATAATGGTACCATTGGCATAACCTCGCATTGCCAAAATCTCAGAACCTTGTAAGAAGTCGAATCCCTGCATACCATCACCACCTAATTTGAATCGTTCAAATGTAGAGGTAGGGGTTTCTGTAGAATAGCTTCCCAAATATCCAAATTGCGCCTGTGTTTTTACCACTAATTTACCGACAACTTTAGTGTACCATTGGGAATCGAATTTCCATTTGTGGTATTCTGTCCATTTGTATTTAACATTATCCGCTGCAGTTGCGTAGTTAATATCATTAAACAGGGAATATGGAGGAGTTAATTGTACGGAAAATTTGATATGTGATCCCGAAGTTGGGTAGATAGGTACATCTACCGAGTTACGACTGATCTCCTGGGTAAAGTTAACATTATAGGCCGTACCATCAGAAAACAGGAAATAATTGCCATAATTCTGTAGCTTATATCGCTGGAATGATAATGAACTATTGATTTGAAAATAGTTATCCGGCCATTGGAGACGTTTACCTAATGAAGCGGTAACACCTGTCATCCAGATACGGTTCAATTCAGAATCTCGCACCATCTGTTCACCTGTATAGTAGTTAAAACCTCCGTATGAAGAGTTAGAAGTGTAGGCACTTAACCCAAAATAAACAGGTTTTTTACCGCCCAACCAGGGTTCTGTGAACGAAAAGTTATAGGATTGATAACGTTTACCCGATGTTTGTCCCCGAACACTTAATTTTTGTCCATCTCCACGAGGAAGGGGTTTCCAAGCATCTTTTTTGAATAAGTTGCTTGTCGAAAAGTTGTTGAAGGTTAAACCCAGCGTGCCGATAATTTGACCTGCACCATAACCACCCGACAACTCAACCTGATCGGAAGGTTTTTCGGTGACATTGAATACGACATCGGTTGTACCCTCTTCGTGATTCATCGTAGAGGAAGGGATGTCCGGTGTGATCTTTTGCTCATCAAACATACCCAGTTGGGAGATTTCACGGATACTTCTCATGATAAGTTCACGTGAATATTTTTGACCTGGTTTTGTGTATATCGAACGTAATACAACGCGGTCATTCGTTACATCATTACCCTTTACAATAACATTGTTAATCGTGTATTGCTTGCCCTCGCTCACCTGGATTTCCAAATCTACAGTATCTTGGTTGATGCGCTTGATAACCGGATTGATACTAAACGTCAAATATCCGTCATTTTGATAAAGCGAACTGATATCATCACTATTGCGGGTAGGTCCCATCAATTTGGTGATCATTTTTTCTTCGCTGTAAACATCGCCTCTTTCAATACCTAATAGGATATTCAATACCGAATCCTTGTAACGCGTATTACCCGTCCAATCAATACTACCAACATAATATTTAGGACCTTCATAGACTTCTATATCGATAGCGATTTCATTTTCATCATAGCGGTAAATGCTATCCGACAGGATCTGAGCGTCACGGTAGCCTCTATCTTGTAACTTCGCAATCAACTTTTCTTTTGCTTCGTCGTATTTATCTTCTTTGAATTTACCGGGGCCAAAAATTCTATACCATTTACGTGGTTTTACCCCCTTTAAGAATTTTGACATTTGGTTATCGGAGAAGATTTCGTTGCCCGTGAAGTTAACTTTGCGAACTTTGATTTTTTTATTCTTTTCGACATCAACAACGACAATTTCATTATTAGCTTGTGCGGTATCTTTAAAGGTTTCAATCTTGATATCAGGATATAAGAACGATTTTTCGCGTAAGAAACGTTGTATGGTGGATCTTGTTGATTGTAATAGATTTTCATTAACAATCTTACCAGCACCTTCATTTAATCTTTTGCGGATTTCTTCTGTGTGTGATTTGCTTAGCCCATTGATGTCAATGCGAGTTAAACGCGGTCTTTCTTGCACACGTATATCAAAAAAGATGTTTTCTTCTTCGATTCGTGTTGCCCATAACTGCACATCGTCAAATAGGTTTTGGGCCATTAAGTTTTTAATAACATTTGCGGTAGCCTCTCCAGGCACTTCTATATATTGACCAATCACAAGCTTCGAAATCGTAATCAATACTTCTGCATCTAAATATTGTACTCCGGATACCGTAATACCACCTATTATGTAGTCCTTTGGTTGTAGATAATTTATTTCATTGGGATCTGAAAGATTAATTGGATTCTTGCCGATTTGCGAAAATGTCGATGTCCAGCTCAATAAAAAAAATGCTGTTATCAGTATATATAGTTGCTTCATTACTTGTTATTATGGATGCTAAAGTACATCAAACTGTTGTTAATTTTTGTTAAAAGAAAAATACGTCTATCTAGTTAATTTTTAGCGTTTCCGCTACAAAGGTAATATTTTCATTATTATAAATCGTTGTTAAATGGCAATGAAGCTTCCATGAGCTATTTTAATTAATTTCCTATTTTAAGTGAAGGCTCATGCAGGTTCATTATAATTGTTCACTTGTTTTTCCAAATCGGCGTTCCCGTTGCTGAAAATCAACTATGGCTTCGAATAAATCATTCCTTGTAAATTCGGGCCACATCTTGGATGTAAACCATAGTTCTGTATAGGCCATCTGCCAAAGCAGGTAATTACTAATCCGATATTCTCCACTAGTTCTGATCATCAGATCAGGATCTGGCAGGTCTGCTGTGTAGAGGTGTTGCTGAAATATATCTTCGCTGATATCTTCTACATTTAAACGACCATCCTTTACTTGGCCTGCAATTGCTTTAGCTGCATCCACTATTTCTTTGCGAGAGCCGTAGCTCAACGCGAGTGTGAGTGTACAACTGGTATTGAATTTTGTCGCCTCTATGGTTTCTTTCAATTTCTCCTGACAATTAAGGGGTAAATCTGTGATGTTTCCAATGGTATTTAGTCGAATGCCATTTTTCTGAAAAGTCTTTAGTTCTTTACTTAAGGAGTTTACCAGCAATTCCATCAGTGCTTTGACTTCCATCTTCGGACGATTCCAGTTCTCTGAGGAAAAAGCATAGAGTGTTAAATACTGTACGCCTATTTCAATAGCACCTTCTAAGGTTTCTCTTACTGCACTCACACCGTTTTGATGCCCAAATACGCGTAGCTTACCTAGACCTTTGGCCCAACGTCCATTTCCATCCATTATAATGGCAATATGTCGGGGTACATTATTCTTGTCTAGTTTGTCCTTCATTGTCATGATATTCTTCTTCACAAATCTATAAACCTATTGCCACCAATAACATTTCGTACTTATTAATGTGTACGTTAATGTAAATCCGGCAGTCATAAAGCCATCGTAATTCTTGCCATTTCCCCTTGCTTTGCCCCGATGCTCTTCAAGCTGACCACTGGGATCGGCTAAGAAATCCCAGGTTTGAGGGGATACAGCAGACGTTTTTGGACGTGAGGTCGCATAATTTTTACTCACATTATCAATGTTGTCATTGAAGGTGTTACGGTAAATTACTTCAGCGCCAACACTCCAAGGACCTTTTATATTGTATTTAAATCCTAGCCCGAAAGGTACAGAAAAGGCAATTTTAGAATATTTGTCAGGATTATGTTCCAGATCATATTCTAACTGCAACTCCCTCAACTTAATAGTTTTTCCGTCTAAATTCACATAAGGGTCATGCAATGACGCAGATACACCGGCAAGAAGATAAGGCGTATAACGATTGATGGCTCTACCGGCAATGAATTTAAAAAAATTAAATTCTGCAGTTACCGAAAGTTCTTTAAGGTTATTATTAAACTGTAATGCCCGATCTTGTTGCGTACCAAATTTGGAATCCAGATCATTTCCATGAAGTGAAACGTAGTTAAACCCTGCCTTGATTCCCCAAGTGGGGTTCAGGTTATATTTTACAGCGAGACCACCGCCAATACTTTGATAATAAAAGGGATTATTAGTGTTAATATCGCCCATATAGCCGGTTCCAAATCCTATAATACCAAATTCGTACTGCTGCGCATCGGATTTTACATGTGCACAGAGTATAAATAGAATAACGATATATCGGAAGTAGACCAATTTTATTGATTTTGGATGTAAAGATAAAGTTTTTAATAGAATACTTTATCTTTAAATTTTGTTAAATAGTACGGCTATCGCGATTGGCTGTCTAATAATTACGTACATCTATTCCCCAGAGGAGTTTTTCGCGTAACGTACGGAAATAGGCATCTTTTTCCAACCGTATCAAGTTAATACTAAAAGGTGCTTTTTTAATAGTTAATTGAGTAGAAATAGGTAATGTTTCACTTCTGGAATCGCAACTTAAAATGAAATTTTCTGTTCTACTTTCAATTTCGAGGTGCAACTCCATATCGGCAGAGACGACAATGGGCCTGACGTTTAAATTGTGTGGAGAAATAGGGGTAATGACAAAATTCCCACTTCCAGGCATAATAATTGGTCCGCCGCAGCTCAGTGAATAGGCTGTAGATCCAGTAGGGGTAGCAATAATCAACCCATCCGCCCAATAGGAGTTAAGGAGTTCGCCGTTGATAGACGTATTGATGGTAATCATAGACGATGTATCAAAGCGAAATACGGTAATATCGTTAAGCGCAAAATTTTCCCCGCCAAATAAATCGAGTCCCTCTGCTTCAACCGATAGCAAGGCACGAGATTGGATGGCGTATTCACCATTTAGTATTTTTTGCAGCGCTTCTTTGATTTCAGTTTTCTGGATATTTGCTAGAAATCCCAATCGACCAAAGTTAATACCGGCTATCGGAATCCCTGTGTCTTTTATGATAGATACTGCGGAAAGCATAGTTCCGTCTCCACCTAAGCTAAGCATAAAGTTGATGTGTGTAGGCAGATCCGCATACGATGTAAACGTTTTTAGACTATCTGGGCACGAAACATGCGCTTTAAGGAAGGTGTAGAAATCGTTGTATAGGTATATGTCTATCTCTTTTTCGGCGAGGAAAGTGAAAAGCTCTTCTACGAATGTATTTACAGATGTATTAAAAGCTCTTCCGTATATGGCTATAGCGATACTACTCATTACGAAGTTTTATGTTTTTCACAAAAATGCAAAAGAAATAATTATAAATCTAAATAATTCATTAAAAGATCATACCGATCTTGTATATCAGACTGGTCTCCACCATCTCTAAAAGTGGCTTTCACCACGTAATCATTACGCCATAAAGAAGAAACAATAGCTGCGATATTTGTTTTATTGACTTTGATTGTGAGTTCTAATTTTGACGATTCGGCAACAGGTCGTACCGCTGTGCTCAGGATAAGTGTGTTTTCGGCTTCTATGAGGCGAGCGATATGAGAAAGTGCATTGTCGCGCATGCCTAACTCTAAAACTATTATGGCACCTTCTTGATATCCTAAGGTTTCGTTCAATGCTACTAATAGGCTCTGTTTTGTTAGTATGCCGATATATTCATGATTTTTATTCAAAATAGGTATGATACAATAGTCGTAAGACGCAATGAGTTGTAAGGCATCGTAGATATGTTGATAATCGAATAAATAAATTGGTTTGAATTTAGTGGATAGTACTTCTATCGGTAGATGACCGTCTATTTGTTCTAAAAGTAAATCCTCAGATATAAGTCCATGATATCGGCCATTGCTTACAACGGGCAAATATTTGACTTGAAATTCATTCATGTTATTCAGCACAAAATTGACAGTATCTTTTGGGAGAACTTCATGGAAATCAGATGATATGTATTGGCCAATAAACATTGTAATTTTTTATATGTTAAACAATAAAAAAAGAAAAACGTTTAATCGTTATTCTAAATATGTCTTTTCAGGACAGTTATCCCTATCAAACATACTGATTATTCCGAATTAGTTCATTATTTTTCTTATATACTTAATATTATTTTATGTACTTTTACGGTACAGGACACGTGAAGATTTTGAATTCAACCATAACACATGGCGACTGAGCAAGATAAGTTTATACAAGTAAGAGAAGTAATACATAAAAAAAGTCCAAGACTGGCGAAATGGATACCTAAACCATTAATTAGTTATTTAAAGCGTACGATTCACGAAGATGAAATAAATTATATAATGACCACATATAAGGATTTGTATGGGTTGGATTTCGTGGATGCGTTGATAAATGAATTAGGTGTTGAAGTAGTTTTGGAGGGGGAAAATAACATTCCTACCGATGAAAGTGTTATTTTTGCCGCTAATCATCCCTTGGGTGGATTGGATGGAATTGCATTTATGCATGCCATAGGGCGTTATCGTAGGGATGTGAATTTTTTGGTAAATGATATTTTACTTAACATCCGTAACTTAGAGCCTCTTTTTATCGGGGTAAATAAAGTGGGAGGACAAAATAAAAATGCGATATCTGCTATTGATGAAGCTTATGCGGCTGATCAAGCCTTGTTGGTGTTTCCGGCAGGATTGGTATCCCGTAAGATTGACGGTGAAATTGTTGATTTAGCATGGAAAAAGAGCTTTATTTCAAAAGCTAAAAAATATAAAAAGAATATAGTTCCTGTTTTTATTGAAGGAAAGAATTCTAATTTCTTTTATAATTTTTCCCGGTGGAGACAAAAATTAGGGGTAAAATTTAATATGGAGATGTTATATTTACCAGATGAAATGTTTTCGCAAAGAGGGCAACGAGTAACTATAAAAATTGGTAAAATGATACCGTATACGTGTTTTGATACGGCTAAAAATGAGAGGCAGTGGGCTGCAGAAGTGAAGCAGTTGGTTTATGAAATGGCGAAGGACAATAAATAGTGTATGCAAGAAATTATACCTCCAGTAGATAGAGACCTGATAAAAGCGGAATTAACGAAAGAAGCTTTTTTAAGATATACCAATAATGGTAACAATGAAGTGTATCTCGTGAATTATCATAGTGCGCCTAATATTATGCGTGAAATAGGACGTTTGAGAGAGGTTACATTTAGAGGTGCGGGCGGGGGAACAGGACTGCCATTGGATATTGATGAAAACGATACCTCTACACATAATTATGATCAATTAATAGCGTGGAATCCAGATGATGAAGAAATTATAGCCGGTTATCGGGTGGTTAAATGTGATCATGCTATAGATGAACAGGGAGAGATACATTTATCAACGGCTCATTATTTTGATTTCTCGGAAAAGTTCAAAAAAGAATACCTCCCATATACAATTGAACTCGGTAGATCTTGGGTACAACCGAAATACCAACCCGCAATTGACAACAGGAAAGGACTTTTTTCTCTTGATAACCTTTGGGATGGATTGGGCGCATTGGTAGAAATTACACCAGATGTGAAATACCTATTTGGGAAGGTTACCATGTATCCTCATTTTAATGAAGAAGCCAGAGATTTGTTGATTTATTTTATGGAGTCTTACTTTCCTGATAAGGAAGGATTAGTAGCACCTTATGAAAATCTCAACTTAGGGTATAAAACGGATATTTCAAAATATGCAGGATTCTTTGATGGCCTATCTTATAAAGAAGGCTATAAAATTTTAAATACAAAAGTGAGAGAACTTGGTGAGAATATTCCCCCTTTGATCAATACCTACATGAACTTATCGCCATCTATGATGACCTTTGGTACTGCCATAAATGATGAATTTGGAGAAGTGGAAGAAACAGGTATAATGATCATCTTAAATGATATATATACGGCGAAGAAAGAACGGCATATCGTGACGTATGAAAGAGATAAGGTATATGGAAGTCGTAATAAAAAGTAGAGGGACAATCTTAGCCCCTCTACTTTTTTAAAGCCGTTTCAATATGAGGAATATTGTCCTCTAAATAAGGCTCGGTTTCTTTTTGGACGCCTATCTTTGATAAAAGCTTTGCAGATGTGCCTGGGCGCTGATACGTGTGTCATTACTAGGTACTTAGGAAGTAATTCTTTCGGTCGCCTTTTTTATTAATTGTCTCCCAATTCCAAATTGTCTATAATCAGAAGCAGTTCTACTCTCCCAATAGAGCACTTCTTGTAAGAGATGCCTGAAGGAAGCAGTCTTGTGTATGCTATGATGCTATTTTCATGGAAACCCAAAAAGGTGTTCTGCTTTTAAAGCCTTGTCGTCGCATTCTGGATATAAGTATTCCTGCTCAAGCATGAAGACGTTGATCCTCAATTTCAGAATTTGATACAATTCGGTATGGAGACAAATTTTCAAATGTTTTTATCTTCCAAATAATATTCATTAGATCAATAAAGATTTTACTACCTCAGAGATTGTTTTTCCATCAGCCTGGCCAGCTAATTTTTGATTCGCAGTACCCATTACCTTTCCCATATCTTTGATTCCTGAAGCACCGGTAGATGAAATGATTTCTTTAATGATATCTTCAATTTCACTTCTATCCAGTTGTTTTGGAAGGTATTCTTCGATAACTTCCTGTTCTTCTACTTCGATCTGCAATAGGTCTTCGCGTCCCTGGGCTTTATAAATCTCTGCTGACTCTTTGCGCTGCTTAACCAATTTTTGCAATACTTTGATCTCTGTTTCCTCGGATACTTCTTCGCTACCACCTTTTTCAGTTTTAGCTAATAGAATCGCAGCTTTTACGGCACGTAATCCCCGTAATCTGGCATTGTCTTTAGCGATCATTGCCGCCTTGATATCTTGATTGATTTTTTGTTCTAATGACATAGTATTTTAAGTAATAAGTGAAAATTCCTTGTTCTTTTGTCCTTAATTTTGGTTCTCAAGTTAGCAGTTTCGGTTGATTATTGTTCCGCTTGCTTGCGCCGTAGGCATAACCAACAGCTCGTTGATATTGACATGCGCAGGTCTAGATAAAACGAAACTAACAATCTCTGCAATATCAAATCCATTTAGTGGTGTAAGCCCCATGTAGACACTTTTTGCTTTATCTGTGTCACCCTTAAAACGCACCTCAGAAAATTCTGTTTCTACCATTCCGGGATTAACTGCCGTAACCTTTATTCCAAAAGGAAGTAGATCAATCCGCATGGCTTTATTAAGTGCATCTACGGCATGTTTAGTAGCGCAATATACATTACCATTTGGATATACTTCTTTTCCTGCAATTGATCCGATATTGATAATATGTGGCATCTTACTTTTCTTTAGAAGGGGGCTTACGGATTTGGTTACGTAGAGTAGGCCCTTTACATTGGTGTCGATCATTCGATCCCAATCGCCGATGTCACCATCCTGAATAGGATCTAATCCCTGACTCAAGCCTGCATTATTAATTAGTATATCTATATTTTTCCAAGCATTCGGAAGATTTTCTATTGCAGATGCTGTTTTTTCGTAATCGCGCACATCCAATACCATGATATGTATTTCACAGGTAGGGTATTTGCGTAAGATCGTTAGCTTTAACGCATCAAGTCGATCTTCTCTTCGAGCACATAATATTAATCTGTAATTCTCTGCTGCTAATGTTTCTGCACAGGCGGCTCCAATTCCCGAACTCGCACCTGTAATCAATACCGTTCTCATAATCACCGAATGTTTATTGGAAAATGATACTCAAATAAATATTACGTATCAGCCCTTTCTCTAAAGGATTCATAAATTGATTGTCTGCCGCTAGTGGATGTTGATGGTCCAACACTGATTTAAAACTTTGATTAAATTTGATTTCGGGCGACATCTTAAAATAGGGAAAGAAAATATCTACGCCGATGCCAAACTCCCATGAGAGATATCCTGGTTTCAAGATAATGGATTGTGCGATATCTGAAGATTCTTTAAGTAAAGCATTGTATTCTTCGTTAATACCTATCCATCTGGAATAGCGTGCACCTCCCGTTACGTAACCCCTATATCTATTGAATTTGTTTTTAAGAATTTTTTCGTCAGATCTGAATTTGATGTTAAAAGGGAACTCAAATGAATTGAAGTTGGAGCCCGAAGAGGAAGTCTGGATATGTCTGGTTTTTCGAAGCAAGGGTTTTTTAGTTTGATCCATGCTTGTATATTCAATGCCCAGATGATTAATAAATAGAAACGAGGGGCTGAAAGTGAAGTACAAATTGTCGGTAGCACGAAAGTCTACCGGAATACTCACCGCAAATCCCGATCCTGTTTTCGATTTTATAGCTTGTAATTCGCCTAAATCATTGATGTTGTCACCAGGGTAATCAATAGTTTGTCGCTCCCATTCTTTTTTTAGTCCCAACATATAATTTTGGTTTACATAGTTGTATTGCAGTCCTAATAGAATAGGGGCATCTTCATTGTAAACCGAACTAAAAGGAAGTGAAAACCCGCGTTGACCATAGCTAGAAGTTAACGCAAATATAAATATGATAAGAACGAACAGCTTCTTCATTTGGTTGCTTCGTAAATGGTGCAAAATCCAAAGGTTTGGGGTCTGACTATTGTTTCCTTAAATCCTACTTTACTGGTTATTTTTGCAAATCGCTCCCCGTCAGGAAACTTAGCAACCGATTCAGGAAGATAAGAATACGCACTCGCATCTTTGGAAATCAATTTACCCAAAGCGGGGGTTAGCTTATGAAAATAAAAGTGATACAGTTGTTTGACCGGAAATGCAGTAGGATTAGAGAGTTCTAATACGACGACTTTACCTCCTGGTTTTAAAACCCGATGGATATCTGCAAGTCCTTGTTCCAGGTTTTCAAAATTACGAACACCAAAAGCTACGGTGACTGCATCAAATGTATTGTCTTCAAATTGCAGTTTTTCGGAATCACCCAATTGAACTTCAAATTGGTCCTGTAGTCCTTTTTTCTTGATTTTTTCCTGAGCAACTTCCAACATCCCCTGCGAAATATCTACACCTATTATCTTTTTGGGGTTAAGGATACGTATAGATTCAATCGCGAAGTCACCGGTGCCGGTCGCGACATCGAGCATGAGCTGCGGCTCAATACTCTTTAAAGACCGGATCGCCTTTTTACGCCATATTGTATCAATACCCATCGTCATGATACGATTAAGAAGATCATAAGTTTTTGATATATTGTTAAACATATCAGCTACTTGTTCTTTCTTTCCGCCGTCCTTAGACTTGTAGGGTTTTAGTGTAGAAGCATCATTTGACATAACGCAAAGATAGTATATTAAAATGTAGTTAAAAAGAAAATCAAAAGATCGTTTTTAGTAAATATTAGCTTAATGTATTGATTATGAAAAGTTAATAGGTTATAGCTTATTAAAAGGTTGAACCTGTATAAGTTTTATAGTTATTAACATAAGCTAAAGTTATTAACACACATGTAACTTTTTGATAATTAGATTGTCTAAAAAGTGGTTAACACGTTTTGAACATTTTGTGTGGATAATGAAATGTAATTTACAAACGAAAATTATATGATTGTTAATGCAACTTTTTTCTAATGTGTAGAACTTAAAAATAAACGTAGGTGTATTTTTGCTACTTTTGTTATCCCGTAAAATTCGGAACTCAAAATGGCAGTTAAGCCTTAAAAATATACAGTATGGATCAAGAATTTTCTGCACAATCATCTAGCGCCGGTCGTACCAACTTTAACAAGAAACGTACTAACCTGAATAACTTGATAAGTGGTTTAGGTAAGCTTCCTCCGCAAGCGGTGGATTTGGAAGAAGCCGTATTGGGTGCATTGATGTTGGAAAAGAATGCCTTAAGTGAAGTAATCGATATTTTAAAGCCGGAATCTTTTTATAAAGAATCGCATCAGAAGATATTTGAAGCGATCTTTAGCTTATTTCAAAAAACATCTCCCATAGACTTGTTGACCGTAACGGTGGAGTTACGTAAGATGGGAGCTTTGGAAATGGTGGGAGGCGCATACTATATCACACAACTTACAGATCGTGTCGTGTCTGCCGCTAATATTGAATATCATGCCCGTATCATTTCTCAAAAATATATTCAGCGTGAGCTGATAAAGGTTTCGACCGAAATTATTAATGCATCGTATGATGAAACAAGCGATATATTCGATCTACTTGACCATGCGGAAAAGAGTTTATTTGATATCGCTCAAAATAACTTGCGTAGGGATTCCCGGAAAATGGATGATATCATGCGGGAAGCAATTTCGAATTTGGAATTATTACGGGATCGAACAGATGGATTGACGGGAGTTCCTTCGGGTTTAACGGCCTTGGATCGCATGACTTCGGGATGGCAACCCTCGGATTTGGTCATCATCGCTGCTCGTCCAGCAATGGGTAAAACAGCCTTTGTATTATCTGTGGCACGTAATGCTGCCGTAGATCACAACAAGCCGGTAGCTGTATTCTCACTGGAGATGTCTTCTGTTCAGCTTGTAAATCGTCTGATAGCCGGAGAAACAGAAATAGAACAGGAAAAGCTAAAAAAAGGAAATTTAGCAGATCATGAGTGGCAACAGTTGCATTCCCGGATAGGAAGATTAACCGAGGCACCATTGATTATCGATGATACACCTGCACTGAATGTCTTTGAATTCAGGGCTAAATGTAGACGTTTGAAAGCACAGCACGATATCCAAATGGTAATTGTCGATTACCTACAGTTAATGCATGGTAAAGCCGAAGGGAAAGGTGGGGGAAATCGCGAGCAAGAAATTGGTAGTATATCCCGCGCGCTGAAATCTGTCGCTAAAGAACTGAATATTCCGGTACTGGCGTTGTCGCAATTAAGTCGTGCCGTTGAATCTAGACCGGGTAATAGTAAACGTCCGATGCTTTCGGATTTACGGGAGTCGGGATCTATTGAACAGGATGCGGATATGGTACTTTTCTTATATCGTCCGGAATATTACGGACTTACCGAGGATGAAGAGGGAAGATCGACAGCCGGTGTGGGAGAGGTAATTATTGCAAAACACCGTAATGGTGAAACCGGTATCGTTCCGTTACGATTTATAGGTAAATATGTGAAGTTTGTGGATCTGGAAGATGACTTTGCCGGTATGGGAGCAGATTCTTTTGCTTCAGGTAGTGGAGATAGTCCTTTTGGTGCACCTTCGGCTATACTTCCTTCAGCGTCGTTTGAGAATTTTGGTGGTGGTGGTATTACCATGCCCTCCCGTATGAATGATATGCCGGATGATGCACCATTTTAACGGTAGCTTGAAATAATCATCTAGCCTACTTTTAAAAGAGTGGGCTTTTTTGTGTCGGATATAAAATGATTTTTAGTAACTTTACACTATATTTTCTAACGGATAAAAAATTCACGATATTTTGGATTATTTAGCAGGATTAAACCCCTCACAGCGTGCGGCCGTAGAACAGACGGAAGGGCCGGTAATGATTGTGGCGGGAGCAGGTTCGGGGAAAACACGTGTCATCACATATCGAGTAGCACATTTAATCAACAAAGGTGTTGACCCTTTCAATATATTAGTTTTGACCTTTACCAATAAGGCTGCGAAAGAGATGCGCGAGCGTATCATGAAAGTGGTAGGTTCGGAAGCGAAAAATATTTGGATGGGTACATTTCACTCTATCTTCGCACGGATCTTACGTGTGGAAGCGGAACACATTGGCTATCCTAAGAATTTTACCATTTACGACACTGATGATACCAAAAGCTTATTACGGGCGATTCTCAAAGAAATGAACCTGGACGATAAGCTCTACAATGTTAATCATGTATATGGACGGATTTCTTCTGCCAAGAATAATTTGATATCTCCTCAGGAGTATAATAAAAACGAAGCTATTCTGGCTGAAGATCGTGAAAATGGAAGAGGACAGCTTGGGGAGATTTATATGACTTATGCGCAACGTTGTTATCGTGCAGGAGCCATGGATTTTGATGATCTTCTGTTCAAAACAAATGTATTATTAAACAAATTTCCCGAAGTACTGCATAAATATCAGCACCAGTTTAAGTATTTAATGGTGGATGAGTATCAGGATACTAATTTTTCGCAATATCTAATAGTAAAGCGGTTGGCCGCAGTGAACGAAAATATTTGTGTAGTGGGAGACGATGCGCAGAGTATTTACGCTTTTCGTGGGGCAAATATTCAGAATATTCTGAATTTTCAAAAGGACTATCCGGATGTGAAGGTATATAAACTGGAACAGAATTATCGGTCAACTAAGATGATCGTAAATGCCGCAAACAGTATTATCGCAAATAATAAAAATCAGCTGGAGAAAAATGTATTCTCCGAGAATGAGGAAGGAGATAAAATTAAAGTAGCGCGGGCATTCTCGGATAATGAAGAGGGAAAAAACGTTGCCGAGGCAATTATTCAGGAAAAGTCTATTAAGAGTCTTAACTATAAAGATTTTGCTATTCTTTATCGTACCAATGCACAATCCAGAGCGATGGAGGAGGCACTACGCAAGCTAAGTATTCCCTATAAAATTTATGGAGGTACATCATTCTATCAGCGTAAAGAAATTAAGGATTTAATAGCTTACTTTCGATTAACCTATAATCCCAATGATGAAGAAGCGTTAAAACGGGTTATCAATTACCCACGAAGGGGAATAGGGGATACTACTGTTGAAAAGTTAATTGTCGCAGCAGACCAGCACCAATACCGTATCTGGGATGTAGTGGCAAACGCGCAGATGTTTCTTGATGGAAGAAGCTTTACCTCCGTATCGAATTTTGCACTGATGATTCAGAGTTTTCAGGCTGTTGGAAATAACCATAATGCTTTTGATACTGCGATGCATATCGCTCAGCATTCCGGGATATTGAAAGATCTGTACGAAGATAAATCGGTCGAAGGGCTGAACCGATATGAAAACATCCAAGAGTTATTAAACGGTATTAAAGAGTTTTCTGAAAGAGAAGATATTGAAGAAAAGGGTTTAGATGTATTTCTTCAGGATGTCGCGTTATTAACAAATGACGATAACGATAAGAATCCCAATGCCGATACGGTATCTTTAATGACGATCCACTCGTCCAAAGGTTTGGAATTTCCAAATGTCTTTATTGTCGGACTGGAAGAGAATCTTTTTCCGTCTCAGCTATCTCTTAATTCAAGAACGGAATTAGAGGAGGAGCGAAGGTTGTTTTATGTCGCCGTGACGCGGGCAGAAAAAAAGCTACATTTGTCGTACGCAACGTCACGTTATAGATGGGGTACGTTAAATAATTGCGAGCCGAGTAGATTCTTGGACGAGTTGAATCCGGCTTGTCTGGAGCTCGATTTTAAACCGCGTATGCCTTCCAAAGAGGATGACGGTTTCCAATCTGAACGAATCACCTGGCAGCAAAAGGATACTTTTTCAAAACCGAAACCCAAGGTGATGAAAACGACTTCAATTTTGCCCAAAGCTCACGTACCTACTGCCGGATTTGCCCCATCGGATACAGGTATCCTTCAGGTAGGTATGGAAGTAGAACACGAACGGTTTGGATTTGGGAAAGTGGTAAATCTGGAAGGTAATAAGCCGGATATGAAAGCAACTATTTCCTTCAAAGAGTTGGGGCAGAAACAATTGTTGCTTAAATTTGCAAAATTGAGAATAGTCCAATAGTAGGACTTTGAAATAAAATAATATAAATAGCGTTATTATAGCGTTTAACCATTCTATATGAATTTTGATTATAACAGTACCCGTCCAAATTTAATTTTGGCCGAATATGGAAGGAATGTACAAAATATGGTTGACCATATTTGTTCTATACCCGAAAAAGAAGAGCGCAATAGATTAGCGCAAGTCGTTATAGATATGATGGGAGTACTTAACCCTCACTTACGAGATGTATCAGATTTTAAACATAAACTTTGGGATCATCTTCATATCATTTCTGATTTTAAAATAGATGTAGATTCTCCTTATCCTATCCCTACAAAAGAGGATATGAATGTGAAGCCTCAACCTATTCCATACCCCCAAAATAGAATACGTTTCAAACATTATGGTCATATTGTTGAGCAAATGATTGAGAAAGCGAAAGGCGTGACTAATGAAGAGGTAAAACAGCGTATGACCTTGAGTGTAGCCAACTTTATGAAAATGGCTTACATCACTTGGAACAAAGATTCAGTAAATGACTTACAGATCATTGAAGATTTAAAGGAGCTGTCAAAAGGAGTATTAACCCTTCCACAAGATACGGTTCTTACTAAATTAGATTTCCGTACCCCTCCTCCGGGTAATAGGGGGAAAACACAAGTTACTGCGTCGAGTAACCAGAAAAGTAATCAGAATAACAAAAGACAAAGTAGCAGTAATAATAACAATAATGGTAGACGAAAAATGAGCGGTACCAGCAGCAGTAACAATAATAGAAAGCCTTATCAGAGTAATACGTATAAAAAGTAAGGAATACGAAGTTGTTTGAAATAAGTAACAAGATGTATATTTAGTTACTTGTTTTTTTCTGGAAGGGTCTGTCTCCAATGGTCATCAAGAGCCTTCATGGCCGTTGGTGTTACGGACATGAAGGTTTTGTTTTTAAAAGATTATTTTTCAATACTACTAAATAAGACTATGAACGCTTTTGAGATTATTGGCGGTAAACCATTAAAGGGTGAGATTGTTCCTCAGGGAGCCAAAAATGAAGCATTACAAATATTGTCGGCTGTATTGCTGACCGAGGAAAAGATTACCATAAGTAATATTCCGGACATAAAGGATGTCAACAAGCTTATCGAACTTTTAGGTTCTTTGGGAGTAATTGTTAACCGATTAAATAAGGATACGTACGAGTTTGAAGCAAAAGATATCAATATTGATTATTTTGCTTCTGATGACTTTAAACAAAAAGGAGGGGGATTACGTGGATCAATTATGATCGTTGGGCCTTTATTGGCTAGGTTCGGAAAAGCAGCCATTCCTAAACCGGGAGGAGACAAAATAGGTCGCCGCCGTTTGGATACCCATTTTTTGGGATTTGAGAAGTTAGGCGCAAAGTTTATCTATGATGCTGAGAATCATTTTTTCAATGTAGATGCTACAGCGTTGAAAGGTGCATATCTTTTATTGGATGAAGCCTCGGTAACAGGGACTGCAAATATTATCATGGCTGCGGTACTGGCTAAAGGGACGACTACAATTTACAATGCTGCTTGTGAACCTTACTTACAACAGCTCTGTAAGATGCTCAATAGAATGGGCGCAAAGATAACGGGTATTGGTTCTAATTTGTTGACGATAGACGGTGTAGATAAACTGGGAGGTACGGAGCATAGAATGCTACCCGATATGATTGAGATCGGATCATTTATCGGATTGGCCGCAATGACAGGTTCGGAAATTACGATCAAAAATGTTTGTTATAACGAGTTAGGTGTGATTCCTTCTGTATTTTCAAGACTAGGTATCAAAATGGAACTGCGTGGAGATGATATTTTTATACCGGCCCAAGATTCTTATGAAATTGATACGTTTATAGATGGCTCTATCCTGACTATTTCGGACGCACCTTGGCCTGGATTTACACCCGACCTGTTAAGTATCGTATTGGTAACAGCTATTCAGGCAAAAGGAAATGTACTTATTCATCAGAAGATGTTTGAAAGTAGATTGTTTTTTGTCGATAAATTGATTGATATGGGGGCGCAGATTATTCTTTGTGATCCGCATAGAGCAACGGTGATTGGTCTGAATAAACAAACGAAACTAAGAGGTATTTCTATGTCATCCCCTGATATCCGTGCAGGCGTTTCTTTGTTGATCGCTGCACTATCAGCTCAGGGGAAATCAACAATTTTTAATATAGAACAGATTGAAAGAGGTTATCAAGATATTGAAGAACGTTTGAAGGCATTGGGTGCTGATATTACAAGGGTGGATGTACAACCTTCTGGCCACTAATGAGAAATGTCTTTTAAATGTTAATAAATTAATTTGATAGAGATAAGTGTGATAAGAATTTTATTTTTGTGTAAATAAAAGTTTAAACATATAATCCAAATATTGAAATGAAAAAAATTGTTTTATTCTCGGCAGCTGCTGCTATGGTATTAGCATCGTGTGTCGGCAACCCGGAAGGTAAAAAAGCTGAAACAACTGATTCGGTTGAAACTGTTGATCAAGTAGTGGGTGAAGCATATACCGTGGACGCTGCGGAATCTACATTGGTATGGACCGGAACTAAAGTTACCGGTGCACATACAGGTACGGTCAACGTAAAATCTGGTTCAATTCATGTTGATAACGGAGCTATCACAGGCGGCAGTTTTGTGTTGGATATGACTTCTATCAATAGCACTGACTTAGATGGCGAATACAAAGAAAAACTGGATGGTCACTTGAAAGCGGATGATTTCTTCGCTGTAGCTGAATATCCTGAGGCTTCGTTTGTAATTACTGATGTAAAAGCTGGAGCTACTGCTAACGATGCCGTTATTTCTGGTAACTTAACGATTAAAGGTATTTCTAAAAACATCACATTCGATGCAAAAGTTGATGAAGTTACAGATGCTACTGTAAAAACTACTTCAGATTTCAATATAGCACGTGAAGATTGGGGGGTAAATTATTCTGGTAAGCAAGATGATTTGATTTCTAAAGAAATCAACTTCAAAGTGACTGTTGTTGCTAAAAAGTAAGATCATTTTAATAATATAGCTTAAACTCTTCACTCTGGTGGAGAGTTTTTTGTTTATCAACATGAGCCGCATCACCTTTTAAAAACAAATTATACGGATGAGAATTACATTATTGTGTATTGGAAAGACAGATGATAAGTATATTCAGGAAGGGATAGAGAAGTATTTAAAAAGATTAAAACATTACATTTCTTTTCAAATGGTCATCATGCCCGACATTAAGAATGTTAAGAATATATCCGAAGCACAACAAAAGGAAAAAGAAGCAGAACTTTTTTTAAAAAATATCACGTCACAAGACTTTGTTATATTATTGGATGAGTTTGGAAAGGAACTGCGATCGGTAGAATTGTCTAGCTTTCTGGAACAAAAAATGGTATCTAGCGTTCAACATCTGGTATTTCTTATCGGTGGGCCTTATGGATTTTCGGATCTAGTAAAGCAGCGGGCAAATTATAGTCTTTCACTTTCAAAGTTGACTTTTTCACATCAAATGGTTAGACTGTTTTTTATAGAGCAAATATATAGAGGATTTTCCATTATGAAAGGTGAGCCCTACCATCATGAATAGCGGAAATAATCATTATAATATAACCATCCAAACAAAAAAAGGAACAAGATATGGATATGAGCAAGTATAAAAGGGACTATAGATATAAGAGCAATGAAGGAAATAATGGCGATAAGTTTAAATGGCTTATTGTTGCAGTAGGTGTTATTATTGCGCTCCTGGCCTATTTCCTTAAGTAATGCTATAAAAATAAGGCGATACGGGAATATCGCCTTAAAATCACACTAACTATTAATAAAAACCCTATAGAACTAGGTGTTTTCCAAATCCAAAAATGTTGCCCCTAGTTTAAACATCTGTTTATTAGGTAACAACTAAAATTATAAAGCATTTTTTGGATTACCAAATAATAAGTAAAAATCCTTCATCTCGTCTGATATGAAACCAGCAGCCATAAAAACATTATCTGTTCATTTTAATAAACTTTTCCCAAGCTGCTTTGTCCGTTTTGAAAGTCAGATCTGTTAAATCTAAGGCGTTAATATCTATAAATCTAAAGGATTCAATTTTATCTATTACATTGTCTGCATCAAAATCAAACGCTTTTTCTTTAATTTCAATCCCAATTGGTTCCAAGGGTTTTACCTGATAATAAATGGAAATAATCTGGCTTTCATTGAAACTCGATTTCTCAAAAAAATCAGTAGTATAAATATGTTTGAGTACTTCTATATGAACATTACATTCTTCCAAGTACTCTCTTTTCAATGCATCTATAAGTCCTTCCCCAAACTCAAGACCTCCACCCGGAAATTTAGTAAAAGAAACATTCTGTGTGCGCTCATCACTTATGAGGACCTGCTGTTTCTCATTAATCAGTATCCCGTAAACTCTTACGTTAAATAGAAACATTTTTTTAGTTTTTCGTACCGTTAGAAAGATCTTTTAATAAAATTTTTCTAAACTCAATAGGCTGCCCCTCACTTTGCAGCGCAATAAATCCTCTTTTTAGTGCCGTGCCATCTATCTTAATCCGAGGGTCAAAATTATTGACTACCGGACCTCCTATATGTGGCTTTGAATAACTCAATACGGTATCACCCTCTATAATATGGTGGATAATTGAATCTCCCAGCACAATAAGTTCTGCTTTTACCCATTGATTTCCATCGTAAGTTTTTGAAGTTGAGTTTATACAGTGTGTTTCTAGCAGTTCACCTTTGTAATAGATATGTGTGCCGGGGGAGCACATGTTGCCCGTAGTACGTGCTTTTCCATCACTCAACCCGCCAAGAAATTGCATTTCTACAGATATTGGCCAATCTTGGTTGGCAGGCATTGTTTTCGGATCTTGAGAATGAAACATTACACCACTATTTCGCAGGGTGTAGCTCGGTGCTCCGGGATATAGATCCCCGATAAATCGGTATTCCAATTTTAAATGATAGTGAGAGTAAGGAGTATTATAATAAAGATGCCCAAATCGATTATCAAAGGATTTTCCGTATCCATCGTAATTCACTTGAATAACATCACCCGCTACTCTGAATGTATTGGCATAATTTTCACCCACCTCGTATGGATAAATCTTTACCGTCCATCCACCTAGATCCTTTCCATTAAACAGGGGTTTCCATTCCTCATTCTGCTTTTGATGTAATAGTGTAAAAGAACTTGCCAAGAGCCCCAGTCCAAGGATGCATAGCATTTTTGTTTTAATCTTCATTTTGTATTTATAATGCTTGAAAACCATTTGCGATAGCCATTTCATCTACTCCCATAAAAGAATAATGTTTTGGTAAAAACCACGCGATAGCAGACATGATCTCATGATATGCTTTCTCACTTCTAAACTGAACAGGTGTGATATTAAATACCAGATCTTGGGATACCAAATTTTCATCTTCATAATTGCGGGCGATGAGCATGATCTTAGGTGTTTTAACCCCCATGTGAATTAAATACTCTTTTAACTGAGTACGTAAGTATTTTGGCAAAATGCTGTCTGCCGGTTGTCCTGTTAATATTTTTTCATCTTTACCAATCGCTATACTTTCTTTATTATTCGAAAAGATACTATCATCAGTATAGAATGAATCATTCAATTCGTAATTGACAAGATCGCCATAAGATAGCATCCAATCTAACCGATTATGCTGTGGATTGATTACTAACCCAAAACCTTGCGAAAGTAAGGTGGGTAATTGTTTGTTAATAATATATGCATGGAAATTCTCGTTCGGATTAACGGTTTCCAATTGAATGTATGGAAACCCATCACTCGCTATGACGACTTCAGGATTTCCTAGTTTAAGATTAGCTTCGGGTAAACAATATAAAAAATCATCACGCCATTTTTGATCTCTTTCGGAAAAGGGAACGGACATTAACGTATTGAGAATTACGGTTTTTTCTAAATCTCCTAAGCAGGCGGAGTCATTTTTTTTAGTTGTTGATATAATACTAGCACTCATAAATACGATGTAATAGGCCTTAAAAGTACGTAATTAAGATCTATTATTTAAGGATATTAATAAATTATTAACTATATTGTAAAAAGGAATTTTAGTACTTTTGTAGGAAACCCAAAAAAGAAATGTCAGAAACGAATTTGAATGTGCCAACTGATTTGTCATCGTCAAAATTAAGCTTTGATGATTTTCGCTATATTATTTTAGATGATTATAAATTAGCCTTACAAAGCAGATATGTTAGTTTATTAGGACGAAAGGAAGTACTTACAGGTAAGGCAAAATTCGGAATCTTTGGCGATGGAAAAGAATTGGCGCAGATAGCTTTGGCTAAAGTTTTCCAAAACGGTGACTGGCGTTCAGGTTACTACCGTGACCAGACATTTGCTTTTGCATCTGGAATTAGTTCAATCTATCATTTCTTTTCCCAACTCTATGCCAATCCGAACTTAGAAGCTGATATTTCATCAGGAGGACGACAAATGGTTGCCCATTTTTCCAAAAGTTTGGTCGATGATGAGGGTAATTGGGTGAATCAGACACAGCAAAAAAATTCAGTATCTGATATCTCGACGACTGGTGGGCAGATGTCTCGTATAATGGGATTAGGACTAGCCTCTAAATTATATAGAACAAATGTTGATCTTTCTTATTTAAACTATTTTTCTAACCAAGGTAACGAAGTCGTTTTTTGTACAATAGGTAACGCATCTACTTCCGAAGGTGTATTCTGGGAAACGATAAATGCCGCTGGAGTGAAACAGATTCCCGTTGTCATTTCCGTTTGGGATGATGGATATGGGATATCTGTCCCCAACGAAATCCAAACAACCAAAGCAGATATATCAGAAGCATTAAGAGGTTTTCAACGCGATCACAAAGGTGAAGGTTTTGAAATTTTTAAAGTAAGGGGCTGGGATTATCCGGGGCTTTGTGAGACGTATGAAAAAGCCGCTAAAATAGCTCGAGAACAACATATACCGTGCTTTGTGCATGTCACCGATCTTACACAACCCTTAGGTCATTCTTCCTCTGGTTCGCATGAACGTTATAAATCTCAGGAAAGATTGGATTGGGAAAAGGAATATGATTGCAACGTGAAGATGCGTGACTGGCTGGTGGAGGCAGGAATCGCATCGTCAGAAGAGTTGGAAGCGATAGAAACAGAGGCCAAAAAAATTGTTCGTGACGAGCAAAAGAAAGCGTGGGCAGATTATCGCCAAACCATTCAAGGGGATTTAGAAGAAGCTATCGATTTATTGTCGAAAATGGATAACGAAGTTATTGAGTTGCCACTGAAAACACTGCAATCGATAACAGAGCCTTCTCTAAAAGAAATATATTCTACTGTTCGTCTTGTCTTACGTGAATTGCGTTTTACAAGTTCTCCCGAAAAGGACGAACTGATTGCATGGTATAAAAAACAACAGGAACTGAATCGACAACGGTACAATGATAACCTATTTGTAGAAAGCCAAAATTCGGCCTTCAACATTTCCGGAACAAAACCGGAATATGAAGAGGATGCAAAAATCGTAGACGGACGTGAAGTATTGAATGCCTGTTTCGAAGCGAATTTTTCCAAGGATGATCGTTTAATCGCATTCGGAGAAGACGTAGGGAAAATAGGAGATGTAAACCAAGGATTTGCTGGTTTGCAAGAGAAATTTGGTGATTTACGCATTTTTGATACCGGAATTCGTGAATCAGCTATTATTGGCAAAGGGCTAGGTCTGGCTCTTCGTGGCTTCAAACCTATTGCCGAAATACAGTATCTGGATTATTTAATGTATGCGTTGCCGGTGTTGAGTGACGATTTAGCGTCTTTAAGTTATCGTTCGAAAGGTCAGCAAAAAGCACCTCTCATTATTCGTACACGCGGACATCGTCTGGAAGGGATATGGCACTCAGGTTCTCCGATGGCACTTTTATTGGGAAGCTTACGTGGCTTACATATCTGTGTGCCACGAAATATGACCCAAGCTGCGGGAATGTATAATACACTTTTAAAATCGGATGATCCTGCTTTGGTCATCGAATGCCTAAACGGGTATCGTTTAAAAGAAAAAATGCCTAGTAATGTCGGCGAATTCACTGTTCCGTTGGGCTTAGCAGAAGTAATTCGTAGTGGATCGGATATTACGGTGGTCTCGTATGGTTCTACTTTACGTATCGTACAGGAAGCAACTTCAGAATTAGAAAAAATTGGTATTTCTATTGAAATAGTGGATATTCAGTGCTTACAACCATTTGATCGAACACAGGTCTGCGCACAATCTCTTCAGAAAACCAATCGTCTTTTGGTGGTCGACGAAGATGTACCTGGTGGAGCATCTGCGTTTATCCTACAGCAAATATTGGAAATACAGCAAGGCTACTTCCATCTGGATAGCCAGCCGCGTACACTGACCGCCAAAGCACACAGACCTCCGTATGGTTCGGATGGTGACTATTTTACGAAACCTTCAGTAGATGATGTGGTAGAGATAGCCTACCAAATCATGACCGAAGTGAATCCGCAGCAATATCCTAAGATATATTAAGAAATAGAGTTTATATTATTGAAATAACGAAGCAGCACCTATAATTGCTGCTTTTTCTTCATATTGCCCAACGCTTATTTCGAAATCTCCGAAATAATGATCCTTATTGATTAAGGCCCATGCTTTGGCAATATTACCCCCAATAATAAATTTTTTACAAGCGTGTTTTTTACTAAAAAAATGAAGAAAATCTTTCAAGTGTGTCCTGTATTCGACTAATAGTTGTTCAAATTCTTCGGTGTTCTTATGATTTTGGACGATCTCTTTAAAACCATTTTCTTTAAATCCCGAAAGCGCTAAAAAGCGGCTAACAAACCAACGTGTAACCAAATATTCTTCGAAGATTTTACGTTTATAAGGGCTGTTCCAAAGATCTGCATCGATAGCTTTTGCTTTACTCGACCAGACAGCACTTCCTAGTCCAGTTCCCAATGTAATTCCCAAGATCCGGTCTTCGTTATTTCGCTTGGCTGCAAATATTTCTCCTTGAAGAAAGGCAGCTGCATCATTAATATACCGAATTTCAACGTGTTTATTTTTCAAGCCACTTAAAATGCCTTCTGTCGTATTCAGTTTATAAATGCTATCGTACTTGTTTTGTCCCTTCATCAATGCGATCCCGTTTTCATAATCAAAGGGGCCAGGCATGGCGATGCCTATCTGTTTTATTTCTTTGTCAAATTCATTAAGGCAATTTTGTATATTACCTGCCCAATATTGAAAAATCGATTTAGCATTTTCCTGCGAATTAAAAGAAAAACGTTTGATCGTATTAGGTAAGATTTCCCATGTATCCTCGACTACAATAGCGGAGGTAATATGTGTACCCCCGATATCGCATGCTAGTATATAATTTTTCTTGTTAGACATTCTTATATGTTCTTTGCTTTAGTAGATGATCTGCAATAACCAAGGCCGTCATTGCTTCAACGATAATAACGGCGCGTGGAACGACACACGGATCATGTCTTCCTTTTCCGGAGATAGTGGTTTCTTCTTGTAAGAGATTCAATGTAGGTTGATCGCGCATAATGGTTGCTACCGGTTTAAAAGCCACTTTGAAGGTAATATCCATACCATTTGAGATACCACCCTGTATACCGCCTGAATAATTGCTATGTGTAATAATTTTATTATTCTCGAAAGCAAAAATATCGTTATGTTCAGAACCTTTAAGCTGAGACCCTTCGAATCCTGATCCATATTCGAATCCATGTACCGCATTGATGCCCATCATTGCCTTAGCTAGGTCGGCATGTAATTTATCGAATACAGGTTCACCCAATCCTACAGGTACATGGCGAATAATGGTAGAAATCCGCCCGCCTACTGTATCACCATCTTTGCGTATTCCATCAATAAAATCTATCATTTCATTTGCGGTAGCAGGGTCGGCGCACCGAGCTATATTGCTTTCGCGTAATTCGAGTAATGTCTTTAGATCTGAGGTATTGAGGTTAGGGGACTCGATCGTTCCTACACCAGAGACATGGGCGAAGATTTCAATTCCGTATTGTTTTAAAAATAGTTTTGCAATGGCACCTGCAGCTACTCGTGCAGCGGTTTCGCGTGCTGAAGAACGACCACCACCACGATAATCGCGAATCCCGTATTTCATTTGGTAGGTGTAATCTGCATGTGATGGACGAAATTTATCCATAATATGCGAGTAATCCTTTGAACGCTGATCTTCGTTTGGAATAACAATAGCTATGGGGGTTCCTGTCGATTTTCCTTCGAAAATTCCCGATAGAAATTGAGCGGTATCACTTTCTTTCCGTTGTGTTGTTATTTTGGATTGACCGGGTTTTCTCTTGTCAAGTTCTGATTGAATGAATTCTTCATCAATCTGAATATTTGGAGGGCATCCATCTAAAATAACTCCTATAGCCGCACCGTGGGATTCGCCAAAAGTTGTGATTTTAAAGATGTCGCCAAATGAATTTCCTGCCATAATTTAAATATTGGGTAAACTTAGATAAATTTGCTTTTATATGCAATTATAATCACCTTGGATAAAGCAAATTATTCATGATTATCCGCTTTAATATAGATGAATGAGCACTTCGTGTTTTTCGACATCTCCTCTGCCCTAAAGGGATTTTTATAAAGGAAATGTGTCAAATCAGTAATAATTATTACTGATTTTGCTACTCCGTAATCTGGAAACCTTGCCCTGCAAGATGCTCCCAATATATAGGATATGATTTTTCTACGACCTGAGGTTCTAATACGGTAATTTGATCAAAGACTAATGCAAGGGGAGCAAATGCCATTGCCATGCGGTGATCTTCATAGGTCGCGAAAGATACAGTTCCCGGATCTTTCACATCTTCTGTAGTCAGGTGATAAATTTCATCTTCAGCTGTTAGCTTTGCTCCGAATTTTGAAATTTCATTTTGAAGTGCTGCAATACGATCCGTCTCTTTGATTTTTAATGTTTCAAGTCCCGTAAAAGACACGTTTCTTTTTAATGCAGCAGCTACTACAACGACAGTTTGTGCTAAATCCGGACATTCTTTAAAATCAAATAAGTGCTTAGTCGAATCAATTGCCACTTTGTTAAGATATATACCTTTAGCTGTAAATGTCGTTTCAACACCGAAATGGTTCATGATTTTAGCAATGGCTATATCTCCCTGCAAACTATTTTCTTTTAGCCCGGGAAGAAAAATTTCACCACTTTCTGAAAGAGCTACTATAGCATACCAATACGAAGCAGCGCTCCAGTCGGGCTCTATATATAGCACAGATTCCTGATGCTTTTGAGGTGCAATATGAATGGTATTGCCTGTCCATTCATGGGATATACCAGCTTCCTTTAACATGTCCAATGTCATCGTTACGTATGGTCGAGACGTTAGTTCTCCGTCAATTTCGATGGTTAATCCTTTTTTTAAGGCGGAAGCTACCAAAAGAAGAGAGGAAATATATTGACTGCTTACATTACCTTTGATAGTTACTTTATCTTTGCCCTGAAACATTTTTCCTTCAATATGAAGAGGAGGGAAGCCTGATTTGCTCGTATAATGTATATCTGCTCCGATACTTTTCAACGCATCCACCAAGATACCAATGGGACGTTGTTGCATACGCTCTGTACCTGTAAGGATAAAATTTCCTTCGAGTAGATTGAGGTATGAGGTTAAAAAACGCATTGCCGTACCTGCTGGTCCTATGTCAATTATTTTCTGGTCTGCCCCCTCTCTATATGCTTGTGTTAGCGCTTTGTTCAAGATAACTGTATCAGCCGCTTCAGAGAGGTTCTTAACGTTTACTTTGCTTTCACTCAACGCCCGTATAATAAGAGCACGGTTGCTCTCTGATTTAGAACCAGTGAGTTGAACCGTGCCACTTACTCGTTTTGTTGGATGTGATAGCTTAATGCTTATCTCATTCATTATGCCTCTGCTGGTGAATTAGTGTTCATAATTTCGTTTTGCTTACGAATAGACTCGTTGTGCAGTAGTTCCAAGTATTTGACGGCAAAATCTTCACTTATACTTAATGCTTTAGCCAATTGAACACGCTTTTGAACGATTTCATCCCAACGATTTACTTGAAGGATAGTTACATTATTATCGCGTTTGAATTCGCCAATCTTCTCTGCAATTTTCATACGGTCGCCGATCTGTTTGATGATTTGGTCATCCAATTTATCTATCTGTTGACGTAATTCAGCCAATTTATCTTCAAAAGCAGGGTTATTGGATTCCGCGCGACGCACGGCAACATGGTCTAATAGATCCGCTAACGCAGCAGGAGTAACTTGTTGTTTGGCATCCGTCCACGCTACTGATGGGTCAATATGCGACTCAATGATTAATCCTTGCATGTCCATATCTAAAGCTTTTTGCGTGATGTAAGGAATTAGTTCGCGGTTACCACAGATATGACTTGGATCATTAATGATTGGCAGATCAGGGGCAATGGTTTTCAATTGAATAGCTAAATCCCACATGGGCTCGTTACGGAAAGCGGTTTTTTCATAAGAAGAGAATCCTCTGTGAATAGCTCCGATCTTTTTGATGCCAGCTCGGTTCACACGTTCCAGCGCACCTATCCATAATGATAAATCTGGATTAACCGGGTTTTTGACCAATACCGGGACATCAACCCCCTGCAGTGCATCTGCGATTTCTTGAACAGTGAATGGGTTGGCGGTAGAACGAGCTCCGATCCACAAAATGTCTACACCTGCTACTAGAGCTTCTTCCACATGTTTTGCAGTAGCTACCTCCGTTGCCGTCAGCAAGCCGGTCTCTTCTTTTGCCCTTTTTAACCACTCTAAACCGATACTTCCGATACCTTCGAATTCTCCGGGACGCGTACGCGGTTTCCAGATACCTGCACGTAATACATTTACTTTGCCTGTATTTGCTAGTAAGTGTGCGGTAGAAACCAATTGCTCTTCAGTCTCTGCGCTACAAGGTCCTGCAATGATTAAAGGCTTGTCGCCGGTGTCGATCCAAGATTTTAACGGAAGGATGTCTAATGAATGTTTCATTTTATTTAGAATTTTTTTATTTACAATATGATAGTTACTTATACTCTTTCGTTTTTAATGTATTCGCCCATAATGCTGAAGTTGACCGTGTGTTTAAGTACTTTCCGGATGGCAGTATCATAATCGGCTTGTTTTTTCCATTCGACATCGACATAGAAGTCGTATTCGTTTCGACGACCTACAACAGGCATCGATTGAATCTTGCTTAAATTTACATTCTGTTCTGCAAAACACTGTAATACACTCGCTAATGAGCCAACAGAGTTTCCCGTCTGGAATGATAAAGATGCCTTGTTTGCATTCTTTTGTTCTACAACTTCGTTGGATAATACGAGGAAGCGGGTGGCATTTTTCTTGTGTGTCTCTATGCGTTTTTCTAAAATATTTAACCCGTAAATTTTAGCTGCAAATTCACTTGCAATGGCGGCAGTGGTGGTTAATTTTCCTTCTTTGATCCTCTTCGCACAACCAGCTGTATCCATACCTTCACGGATCGCCCAATCTGGATGATCGCTTAAGAATTCATCGCATTGGCGAATAGCGATAGGGTGAGATTCAACGGTTTTAATATCGCTCAGTTTTACTCCGGGCAAGGCTAACAGGTTTTGCTGGATATTTAAGTGTACCTCTCCAATAATATGAAATCTATAATCTCTTAATAAGTTATAGTTTGGAAGGATACTTCCAGCGATTGAATTTTCAATGGCCATCACTACATAATCTGCTTTTCCGTGTTTAAGCATTTCACAGGTTTTCTTGAATGACTCACATTCAATTGTTTCGATGTCTTTTCCGAAATATTTCAATGCAGCCTCTTCATGAAAAGATGCTTTTACGCCTTGGATTGCAATTTTTGTACTCATTTTTCTGTGTGTTCTTTAAAAAAGAAAAGTCCCGTTTCAATTTCGGGACTTTTATATTATGCTTCTACAATGCTATACTCGTCCCTGCTCTTATCTAGGATAATAAAAGAAATAAAAGAATGTATATGTTGTAGCGTTATTCATGTCTCTAATTTGATAGTCCAAAGGTAGCATCAATAAAATTATTATGCAAATTTTTTATTTTTTTTATTTAATTATTTAATGATTTGTGCTCTATTTTTTTTGTTTTTTCATGTTAAAAAATAAGTGTTTTTTTTGTGTTATTTTTTATATTATATTTTAGTTAAGTATCTGTTAATTAATTTTTTATTTTTTATATAGTGTTTTTTTTAATGGTTTTTTTGATGTTTGTAATGTGTTTTTTTTATTAAAAAAATGTTATAAAAATAGTTGTTTATTTTGTTATTTTATTGTGTTTATATTAAGGTTATTGTTGGTTGTTTTGGCCTGTAAATAGGGGTTAAATATTTGTATCAACCGAAAAAAGAATAGGATTTGGAATAATTTACCTCCTTAATTTGTAGATTTTTTGTACTATTGAAATCTAATGATTTTATAAATGATATATGTATTTTTAAGTGTAATTTTTAGCGTAACCGTTTCTATTGTAATTAAAATAGCCCGATCCAGACAAGTGGATACCCAGCAATTGGTATTATGGAATTATCCTATTGCTGTTTTAATGACCTATTTTCTTCTCAAACCGGATTTATCAAATACTACTATACAACAGTGGCCTTTGATGATCTATATTCCCTTGGCAATATTATTGCCAACCTTGTTCATTTTTATTGCGTTAGCTATCCGAACAAGTGGTATTGTCAAGACTGATATAGCACAGAGACTGTCCTTATTTATTCCCTTGATAGCATCTTTTGTTGTATTTGGAGAAGCAGTGGTATGGACTAAAATGATTGGAATTGGTGTAGGGCTGGTAGCAATTGTATTTTCAATCAGCTGGAATAAACAGGTAAACGATACGCAGAAGAATGTATGGATTTATCCCTTCGTCGTATTTCTGGGGATGGGAATTATAGATGTCTTATTTAAGCAAATAGCGCAACATAGCGGAGTGCCTTATCTCACGTCTATGTTTATTGTATTTGTGCTTTCTATGTTGGTTGCATTTGGAATTTTGGCTTATCAAGTAGGAATTTTGAAGAGAAACCTAGATAAAAATGCCATAGGTTGGGGATTGTTGTTGGGGGTATTTAATTTTGGAAATATATATCTTTATATGAAGGCACATCGCGCACTTCCGGATAATCCTTCTATTGTATTTACCGCTATGAATATCGGTGTTATTGTATTAGGTGGTATAGTTGGGATTGTACTTTTTAAAGAAAAGTTAAGCAAAATCAATCAAATCGGATTATTTTTAGCCATCATATCGGTTTTATTAATTGCATATCTGTGAGTTTATTTGAAGATACATACTACACAATCGAAGCGGGAGTGGAAGGTATATTTAGAGACAAGGGCAGTAAATTTATTGCCTATGCTTATCCCTTTAAAGATGAGTCTAAATTGAAGGATATCGTTGCTGCGCTTAAGGCCTTACATCCGAAAGCACGTCACCATTGCTGGGCCTATCGACTTACACCCGATCGGAATGTATTCCGCATCAATGATGATGGTGAGCCCTCAGGGACAGCGGGACGACCAATATTGAATGTGTTGCTTTCTAAAGACATTACCAATGTTTTGGTTGTAGTAGTGCGTTATTTTGGCGGTACGTTGTTGGGTGTACCCGGACTTATACATGCGTATAAAGCCGCTACATTAGAAGCTTTGGCTGAAGCAGATATCGTAGAGAAAACAGTTAATGACGTATATAAGGTGACGTTCGAATATTTACAGATGAATGAAATAATGCGTATTTTGAAAGACGAACAAATCGTGATTGTGGATCAATATTTTGATAATAATTGTATTATAAAGATAGAAATCCGTAAATTACAAGTAAATGTTGTGATAAAGAAAATGGAAAATTTACAAGGTGTTAAAGCCTCTTATTTATATACGATATGATAGCTGATTCAGAATTGATATTAAATGGGGATGGGAGTATTTACCATTTAAATCTAAAGCCGGAAGACTTAGCGGAAACAATAATTTTCGTTGGAGACCCCGATCGGGTATCTGTTGTGTCTCAGTACTTTGATACGTTAGAAGTAAAAAAAGGTAAGCGAGAGTTTATTACACATACCGGAACATTGCGGGGTAGGCGTATTTCCGTTATCTCTACGGGAATTGGAACTGATAATATTGATATTGTTATTAATGAAATTGATGCACTGGTAAATATCGATTTCACGACCAAGGCGCTGAAATCCGAGCTGACATCATTAGACATTATCCGTATTGGCACTTCAGGTTCGATTCAGGGGAATATTGCAATAGGAACTATCCTTGCGAGTGAATATGCAATAGGTTTTGACGCGCTAATGCAATATTATATCAAGCCATATACCGCTATTGAACTTCGGATAAAAGAGGAAATTGCACTACAATTTCCAAAATTGAGTTTCAGCCCTTATGTAGGGATGGCAAGTGAAAGGTTAATGGAGAAATTTGCAAAGGATTTGCCACACGGTATAACGATGACGGTTCCGGGATTTTATGGTCCCCAAGGGCGGAATGTTCGTTCTCATAACGTATATCCCGATTTGATAAAGACAGCAAATGTCTTTTCCTTGGAGGGCAGACAAATCACTAATTTAGAAATGGAGACCGCAGGTATGTATGCTTTGGCCAATATGTTTGGTCACCATGCGATTTCGATAAATGCAATTTTAGCGAGTCGGGTTAATGAGCAGTTTTGTGAAAATCCGCAAGAAATTATCGATAATGCTATTCGTTGGGTCTTGGATAGAATTTAGATTTGACTCAGGCCTTTGCGGGTCGAATCAAAACGAAGCAGAATAAATAATAATATTGTAAAACTCCACAAGGACGATCCACCGTAGCTTATAAATGGAAGTGGAATACCGATTACGGGAACAATACCTATTGTCATCCCGATATTGATAAAAAAATGGAAGAACAGTATAGAAGCTACACCATACGCATATATCCGTGCAAAGGTGGTGCGCTGTCGTTCAGCGATATTGACGATTCGCAGCAATAGCGTAAGGTAAATACAAATAAGGAACACCGACCCTGCAAACCCCCATTCTTCGCCTATCGTGCAAAAAATAAAATCCGTACTTTGTTCAGGCACAAAGTTATATTTCGTTTGCGTGCCTTGAAGATAGCCTTTGCCAAAAAGTTGCCCTGATCCGATAGCTATTTTGGATTGATTTAAATTATAGCCTTGCCCTCTTGGATCATCCATTTTTCCTAAAATAATATCGATACGGTTCCTTTGGTGGGGCTGTAATATTTGCTCATAAGCAAAATCTACTCCTAGAATATAAACAGAGGAGGCTATGAATAATACGCCTACGTTGATCATGTTCTTTCTACGTTTACGGAATAATAACATGAAAAACAATGCCACCAAAGCAATAACTCCAACCAATATCCACTGATTTATCAATAGAGCCAATACAAAAAGTAAAATAGCAAGTGCTCCCAAAATCAAGACAAGGTTACTAAGAAACCCCTCTCTATAAAAGACAAAAACTAAAGAGAAAAAAGCTAAGGCAGAACCTGTGTCGGGCTGTAGCATCACCAATCCGACGGGAAACAGGACAACACAGGCTCCAATGAGTAATGTTTTTTTATTTGGGGTTTTACTAGCTTGCGTATTAAGATAGTAAGCCAACAATAGGCAAGTAACTAATTTTCCAAATTCGGAGGGTTGTAATCTAAAGCTTCCGATGGGAATCCAGGCTTGGTTACCGCCCACATTTCGACCGACGACTAATACAGCAACCAACAATAGAATAACAATAATGTAGAGGATAGGAGTGATGGAAATAAAGAACCGGGAGTCGATGATAAGAATACAAAATCCGATAATGACTGCTGTAAAAATGAAAATAGATTGTTTTCCGTAATTTGTTTCCAAATTGAAGAGACCGGGATGCTCGGGATCAAATACAGCAGCATGAATATTAAACCATCCAATCAGACATAATAGAAACCACAGACCTATTGTAATCCAATCTATCCGACCAAGAAAGCTGTTGTTCTGTAGTTTATTCATGCGTTCTTCTAACTTGGCTGTGGTGTACTAAAAGTTCTTTTTTATCCGTGGTCTGTGCAATTTGTTTTTGTACTTTGCCACTGTCTTTTTTGATGGTTGTCGGATTCTTTTTTATTGCTGACTCTTTCTTCTCCACCTTAGGCAACAGGTTTTCATTATATATACGATCTTGAATATACTTCGGTAAGGTGATTGTGTCGTTTATATACTTTTCGATGAGCATGCTGGCAATTGGACCTGCCCATGTACCACCATATCCTGCATTTTCAATGAATACGGCAATCGCTATCTTTGGATTTTCCCGGGGAGCAAATGCGAAAAATACCGCATGATTTTTTCCATGTGGATTCTGAACCGTCCCTGTCTTTCCGCACATTTCAATTCCGGCGATGCGTACGCTAGCGGCCGTCCCACCCATATTAACAGCACGACTCATCCCTTCAATGACGGGTTCGTAGTATTTAGCATCGACACCTGCGTGTATTTTCTCGGTAAACTCTTCTTTGACAATTTTCTTCTCACCAATACCCTTGATCAGGTGAGGTCTATAGTAAAAACCCCTATTCGCTACGATAGCCATAACATTAGCCATTTGTAGCGGAGTAATACCTAATTCTCCCTGTCCGATAGATTGTGAAATATTATAAGTCGATTTCCACTTGTCGCTTTTGAATCTTTTGGTAAAATAAGTAGACGGATAGACGTTGCCGCCTTTTTCTCCAGGCAAGTCGATACCCAAAGGATGTCCTAACCCAAATTTCAACAATCCTTCGCGCCATAGATCGTAAGCCTGCGGTGTTGGCATTCCTCGCGAATCCAACATTCTTGCATAGACATGGCCGTAATAGGTGTTGCACGACATCTGTATGGATTTTATAAGGCTTGTAGGACCGTCATAATGTGTGCAGGCCATACGTGCACCATTTACAAAATAGCCATGGGGACAGAAAAATACAGTGTTCTGATCGATCACGCCGGCTTGTTGGGCAGTAAGTGCTGCCACTACTTTAAAAACAGATCCCGGGGGGTAAGAAGCTTGAATAGGCCGGATGAACATGGGCTTGGTCGGATCGTTGAGCAGGTCCATGTAGTTGTTGCCTCGGTCTTTTCCTACCATGAGATTAGGATCATAAGACGGACTGCTGACAAACGTGAGAATCTCTCCGGTAGATGGTTCGATAGCGACTACAGATCCAAGCTTATTCCTCATAAGCTGTTCGGCCAATATTTGCAATTCAATATCTAAAGAGGATACAAGTCCATCCCCAGAAACAGCCAATGTATCGTATTTACCTTCCATAAATACGCCTTTGGGTCTGTTCAATGCATCTACCATCAGGTTTTTGACACCCCGGCTTCCTCTTAGCAACTCTTCATACGAGCGTTCAACACCGCTGGCACCAATGTAATCGCCAGGTTTATAAAAACCATTCGACCGTTCAATATCCTTGTCATTTACTTCTTGGATGTATCCCAAAAACTGAGCGGCAATGCTATCGGGATAGCTTCGAACAGTTCTATTCTGGACGTAAAAGCCTCTGAACTTATGCAAATGTTCTTGTAGACGTGCATAGGTTTCGGAAGAAATTAGTTTTTCGAACGGCGATGCACGATAGGGTGAGTGCGCACGAGCTTTTGCTATACGGCTTTTAAAGCCTTCCATGTCGATGTGGATGAGTTGGCATAGCAATGCCGTATCAATATCTTTTACCTCTCTAGGGGTAACTAAGAGGTCATATACAGGCTCGTTTTGAACAATGACTTTACCATTTCTATCTAAAATAATACCACGTGCCGGATAAACGATTACTTTACGTAAGACATTATTGTTTGCAGATAACAAAAAGGAATCATCAATGATTTGCAAATAAAATAATCGAGCTACAATAACTAGTGCTATTGCGATAAATATTCCTTGTATGACAAATTTTCGCTCAAAAAAACTATTCATGAATCTATTAAATTCCCAAACGCGATTTGCGTTTGTATGTAAGCACTCCTATTATAAAAATTACTACAATGGTAAATACACTGCTTAACCCAACACTCGTTAAGGTATAAAGTATATTTTGGAAAGAGAATACTTCGACCAAATACAGTACAAGGTGATGTGCCAAAGTCCCCAATACGATGTAAGTACTGTACCATTTGAATCCCATCTCACTCCAGGTAGGTGTTTCGAACGAGTTCACGACATCTGCTTCTAAGGTAATCTTATGAAAAAATATCCTAAGCCAAACAAATGCTACACAAGCTGCAGCATGGATGCCGATCGTGTCGTAAAACGCATCTACGGTAAGTCCTGTAAGGAAAGCAATAGCATACAGTACGAGATTGGGAGTGCCGATGGGCAGAAGGAATAGAAATAAAATATAAGGGAATGGGGTAGCTAAATTATAGTACCCTATGTTCTTAAATAATGCAACCTGAAGCATTATTAAAATCACAAAACGTATTATATTGTTAATTATAATTCTACCCATTGTCTTTATTTGTCGCTTCGAGTTCTATTTTTTCAATAGCTAATTTGTCTTTTACAATATACACATGACTAAGATTTGAAAAATTTGTAGTCAATAAAATGCGTATGTCCTTAAAACTTTCTCCGGATGTAATTCCGGATTCAACAATGTGTCCTACTTTGATACCCTTAGGATATAATGTAGAATATCCTGAAGTAAACACTGCCTGTCCTGTATAAACTTTTATGTGATTGGGAATATCCCGAATCATTGCGTAGCGTGAGTCTGTATTGTTACCCCAAACTAAAGAGCCAAAAGCGTCTGCTGTGCTATCTAAGGTAACTGATATTTTTGTGTCCGGATGTAGTAGCGATTTTACGGTGCTAAAATGGGGTGAAACATTTAGCACTGATCCTACAACACCGTTAGAGGTAATGACTCCCATCCCAAGTTCCACACCATCGTTACTCCCCTTATCCAAGGTCAAAAAATTACTTTTCTGATGAATACTGTTGTTCACGACAGCAGCGACAATAAATTCATATCTGCCGGTATCTATTGAATCAGCGAAAGATACACGCTCCAGCGTATCCCTACCGATATAATTTTCCAGCTGTTGGCGTAATTTGGCATTTTCTAGCGCTAATTCCTCGTTAGTTGAAGATAATGCGAGATAACTTTTCCATGAATTTACGTTTTTATAAAAAGACCCTGTTACGATATTAGACGAATTTACGAAGGAGGTGCGTTGAAAATTGTTATTTCGTACTACTAAAAAAATGGAAAGCACGAAAAACAGTATGAACCAAAAAAAGGCATTATATCTAACCAGGAAGAGCCATAAGTTTTTCATGTTTCTTTACTACTTCATTATGTTATTTAACAAGTACGCGATATAGAAGAAGTAATGCTTTTCTATATCGCGCCCATATATGTTTTTCACCCGAATAAATTGTCGTTAAACGGCGATGAAGCTTGCATGAGTTATTTTTACTTCTTAATCTATTTCCAAGTGGTGTTCAAGAGATCACCAAGCTTAGTTCATGTCTTTGTGGGAGCGGTAACTCATGCAGATTTATTCAGTATATTATTGCATTAAAAACTTGAACCTTCCGATATTTTTTAATGCAATACCGGTGCCACGTACTACAGCCCGTAAGGGATCTTCGGCAACGTGAACAGGTAATTTAGTTTTAGCCTGTATACGTTTATCCAGTCCACGTAACAAGGCACCTCCTCCCGTCAGATAGATGCCGGTTTGGTAGATGTCTGCAGAGAGCTCCGGTGGAGTTATTTCTAACGCTTTTAAAATAGCTTCCTCAATTTTAGAAATTGATTTGTCCAGACAGTGCGCAATTTCGGTGTAAGATACCGTGATTTGTTTTGGAATACCCGTCATTAAGTCACGACCTTGAACGGCAAAATCTTCAGGTGGTTCTTGTAATTCAGGAAGAGCTGCACCTACTTCGATTTTGATCTTTTCTGCGGTACGGTCACCAATCATGATGTTGTGCTGACGACGAATATACTGCACGATGTCAGAGTCAAAATTATCTCCTGCTACGCGAATAGATTGATCACAAACGATACCGGATAATGCGATAACGGCTATCTCTGTTGTTCCACCGCCTATATCGATAATCATGTTGCCGACAGGCTCCTCTACATCAATGCCTATACCGACAGCTGCCGCCATAGGTTCATGGATCAGATAAACCTCTTTAGCTCCTGCAATTTCGGCTGAATCGCGTACTGCGCGTTTTTCCACCTCCGTGATTCCTGATGGAATACATACCACCATACGAAGGGACGGGAAAAACCAAGATTTACCACCATTCACCAATTTCACCATTCCCCGTATTAAATGCTCTGCTGCCGTAAAATCAGCAATAACACCATCGCGCAATGGTCTTACAGTTTTTATATTGTCGTGTGTTTTACCTTCCATTTGCATAGCCTGTCGGCCGATCGCTATTACTTTGTTGGTAGAGCGATCAAAAGCAACAATAGAGGGTTCATCCACTACTACTTTATCATTATGAATAATTAAGGTATTCGCTGTCCCTAAGTCGATTGCAACTTCTTGCGTAAACCAATTAAATAATCCCATTTGGTAAGAATTGTTCTATATTATAATTAAATGCAAACCTAGTGAAAAAAAATCGTTTATAACAACGTATCCCTGCAAAAAAACAACTTAAATTGTTCAATTATTTCCAAGCTTGTAAAGTGTATTGGACAACGCTTTTATTGGTCATTTATTGCATCAAAACACCAATATAATAATTATAGGTATCTATTTCTAGATTTTCCTTTGTCAGTCCCGGAATGTTTATACGTGTGAATGAATTTGTAAGCTTTATAAGCTGTTTTTTATTCCCTTTTGTGCCGATATGAATCGGCATATTAAAACCTTCTACTTCGCTAATCCATCTTCCTGACGACCGCCCCGAATTATCAAAAGAGATCTCTAACGTAGGGATGCCCCTGTGTTTAACATATTGCTCAAATATCGCAGTACAATCAATGCCCGTTTCTTCAGAAATATAGGTTACTATGTCGTGGTAATTGACTTGACGGTGGTAAAATTTTTCATTTAAACCTCTCAGGATATTCCGCCAATTTTCGTCATTATCGATGATTGTCCGGATCATATTATGCAATACACCTCCTTTGATATACATATCTCCAGAGCCCTCTTTATTGACCTTATATGGCCCCAGAAGAGGTTTGTCGTTTAGTATCCCTGCTCTATTTCCATGAACATAGGCTTGACTCGCTTCTTTGCCATAAAAATAATCAATAAATAGTGCTTCAGAATAATTTGTGAAACTTTCATGAATCCACATATCCGCCAGGTCAGATGCCGTGATGTTATTGCCAAACCATTCATGACCAGATTCGTGCACAATAATAAAATCCCATTTTTTACCCCAGCCTGTATTCGAGCCATCGCGTCCCAAATATCCATTTTGGTATTTGTTGCCATAAGCTATTGCACTTTGGTGTTCCATTCCTAAGTGGGCTGTTTCAACAATCTTATAACCATCTTCATAAAATGGATAAGGACCGAACCAGTGTTCAAATGCCTGCAATGTTTCTCTTACGTTCTTTTTCAAATGATTTACTTTCCTCTTTTGGTTATTTTCTCTTAAAATATAATAGTCTATATCCAAATTCCCCTTTTCGCCTGCATAGACTTCGCTTAGATGTACGTAATCGCCAATGTTTAACGCAATATTATAGTTGTTAATAGGATTGGTTACTTTCCAATGGTATGTTTTATAGCCATCTTTTGTGTTTTCAGTTTTAATTAATCGTCCATTAGAGACATTGATGAGATCCTCTGGGACAGATACCGAAATCAATATGCTGTCGGCTTCATCAGATTGATGGTCTTTATTGGGCCACCACACACTGGCTCCCAGACCTTGACATGCCGTAGCCACGAAAGGTTTGCCATTGGTGTCTTTTTTCCAGTCGAACCCGCCATCCCAGGGAGCTCGGGTTGCTTGAATCGGATTTCCTGAATAGTACACAGTAAAGGAGTCGATTTTACCTTTTTCTATGGTATTCGGAAACTCTATAAAAACAGCATGGAACTCTCTGTTAAAAGGAAGTGTCTTTCCATCGTACTCTACTTTATCAATGGATAAATTGTCAAATAAATCAAATTGAAGTTTTGTGAAATCATCTACAGCCCGAAACCGGAATAAATTTGAACCTGAAATAAATTTATTGTCAAGATCTACTTTTACGTCTAAGTGATAATATTGAATATCATAACAAGTACGTAGAGGTGTTAGCTCACCACGTAGGGAATCGGCCCGGTTAAAGATTTCTTTTGCTTTCATGAGCTGCGCCTGAATAGGAGATAAGCAGCAGCAGCATAGTGTTAGGGTAAGGTATATTAATGTATAATTTCTCATTTAGATTTATTTTTCAAAAATAGCCAATAAAACGCGGATGAGCAATATTAATTGCGACGAAGAAAACGATGATTGAGGGCTCTTATATTTCTAAATAGGAGATACCAATTGCATCAGTAGAGCTGTGATCCAACCCATATATGTGCCTATGGCGTAACTAAACACCGATAGAATAACACCGACAGATATTAATGAGGGGTGAAAAGCGGCTGATGTTACTGTAGCTGAAGCCACCCCTCCAATGTTGGACATACTCCCTACCGCATAATAAAAGAAAGGGATTTTGAATATTTTGCCAACGATTAAGAGCAGCAACGCGTGAAACAAAATCCAGATGATCCCTACGACAAACAGTCCGGGATTATCTAAGATAGCAAGAATATCCATTTGCATGCCTATAGTCACGATAAGCATGTACAGTAATACTGTACCTATTTTGGATGCCCCTGCATTTTCAAGTTTTTTAGCAGGAGTAAAAGAAAGGGATATACCGATTATAGTCGCAAAAAGAACAAGCCAGAAAAAACTATTGGTTAATGAAAATTTTTCCAAACCGGGGTAGTATTGGGCTACGTAATTGGCAAGGGGCTCTGCAAGGAAAGAGGCTAACCCTGTTCCTCCAAATGCTAAAGCCAGCATGATAATAAAATCTTTTGTCTCCGGCATGCGGTTATTCGTTTTTGATTTTTCATCCATCTTGATCATCAAAGCATCGACATCTTTTGAATCGGCGTTGAAAAATTTGTCAAACTGTTTGGATTTACTTGCACCGTATAGTAAAAATGCCATCCAGATGTACGCTACGAAGACATCGACTGCAATAATGGAGGAGAATAGTTTAGGTGAGGGTTGGAGAATTTCCCGTAGAGCAACTTGATTAGCACTTCCTCCAATCCACGATCCTGCCAAAGCTCCTAATCCACGCCATACCTCATCCGGACCAGCTCCTCCTACAATTTCGGGTGCTACAAGTGCCGTAAGGTATACAGCTAACGGGCCTCCGAGTATAATACCAACCGTACCTGTTATGAACATTAAACCTGCTCGCTTACGCAAGGCCCACATTTCCTTTAGATCTAAATTGATAATAAATAGAATTAAACAACCTGGTAAAAAGTAACGGCTTCCAATACCTGTGAGTGGGGAATTTTCACCATCGAAAATGTTAAACGAATTCAAAATCCCCGGAAGAAAATAGCATAACAATAAAGGAGGGATAATATTGTAAAAGCCTCTGATATATTTGTTCGATAAACTTGACGTGTAAAATACGAATCCCAGTATAGACATTAATATACCCACTATCATAGCGGTATTCGTGATCAAAGGTTCGGCAGCAGAAATATCGTTTTGCATAATTGTATTACAAAATGTGAATTTATATAATAAAATTTATTAACTCCATCAATTCATGCAACTTTATACAAGTTTGTTTGTGGAATCCCCTATAAAGTTGCATTTTTAAGGGTTAGAACTGAGCGATATGGATAAAATACAAATTTTAGTAGTTGGTTGTGGTAATATGGGAGCATCACACGCTAAAGCCTATCATGATTTTGAACAATTCGAGATAGTTGGCTTGGTGTCACGCGGGAATAGCAAGATCGCGTTAAATGAAAAATTAAATGCAAACTATCCATTGTTTGATAATTTTGAAGTTGCCTTACGTGCGACTAAACCTGATGCGGTTTGTATATCTACCTACCCTGATACGCACGAACAATACGCTATTCAATCGCTGGAGGCAGGAGCACATGTGTTTATTGAAAAGCCATTGGCGCATACCGTATCAGGAGCTCAACGTATTATCGATGCGGCAAATAGAGCGAATAAAAAACTGGTGGTCGGTTATATTCTTCGTCATCATCCTTCTTGGGTTTGTTTTATTACTGAAGGAAGAAAATTGGGTACACCTTTGGTATTCCGTATGAATTTAAATCAGCAAAGTCGGGGCTATATGTGGGATGTTCATCGCAATTTAATGGAAAGTCTTAGTCCTATAGTAGATTGTGGTGTACACTATATTGATGTGATGTGTCAGATGACAGATGCCAAACCTATACAGGTTTCGGCGATTGGTGCCCGGTTAACAGATGATATCCCGATGGATAATTATAATTACGGACAGTTACAGATTCGTTTTGATGATGGAAGTGTAGGTTGGTATGAGGCAGGTTGGGGGCCAATGGTCAGTGAAACGGCTTTTTTTATCAAAGATGTGATTGGACCCAAAGGCTCTGTATCTATTGTAGCTAATAATGCGAGCCGGCAAGGTAATTCGGATTCGATAGCCGCTCATACGCAAACGGAATCGATACGCATACACCATGCCGATATCAATGAGAAAAATGAGTTTTTAAAATCCGATGAATGGATAGATTTATTGGATGAGCCAGATCATCAGGAATTGTGTAACCGCGAACAGCTTTTCTTTCTAAACGCAATTCAGGAAGACTTAGATCTTTCCAAATCGATGGAGGACGCATTGAATAGTTTGAAAATTGCTTTTGCATGCGATGAATCGGTGAAATCCGGCAAAATAATCAAGCTATAGTACTATTTCAAAATCTTAATTTCTGTTCGTCTATTTAGTTGTTTGCCCTCTTCGGTTTCATTGGTAGCGATAGGTCTCTCGTCGCCTAATCCTAGGGTTGTGATTCTGTTTTTAGCAATCCCGTTTGCACATAGATAATTCGCTACCGCTATCGCTCGGTTTTCGGATAATTTTTGATTCAGATCTTTTGTGCCTGTATTATCCGTATGTCCGCTGACTTCGATCATAATAAGCGGATTTAGCTTTAGGAAAGCCAGCAATAGTGTTAGATCGCTTTTTGAGGTAGGTAATAATACGTATTTATTGATATCAAAGTAGATGTTATTTAATGTGATCGTGCCACCAACTTTTATAGGCTGGAGAAGGATATTTGCTTCAAATTTTTCGTTAGTGAATTTTAGATCGTCCAGTGCATATTGTTTGGAATCAAACAGGTATCCTTGATGTTGAATATGGACAGCATAATTAAAACCTATGGGGAGGGTGGCGATGAATTTTCCATCTATATAGTCGGCAATATCTTCATATACCACCTGTTGGTTGTCAGTATTTGTTACACTGACCTTTGCTGCCAATGGACGGTTGTTTTCTGCATCGATAACTTGTCCCTGAATATAAGCTACAGGATCGGGCATGATTAATTGTGATAGTTGAAAGGTAAATATATCTAGCTGCCTGCTGGAGTCCTGAGCAGCTAAATAACCTAATTTACCATTTATACTGACGTGGATTGCAGTTTGATTATAGTGGTTGTTTATGGGTTTGCCTAAGTTTTCGGGGTGTGACCAGTTGCCTGCTGTATCTACATGGCTTAAAAATAAATCTAACCTTCCGAAACCAGGCCATCCATTTGATGCAAAATATAAGGTTTTATTATCCGCATGAATGTAGGGGGCGCTCTCGTCAAAGGGCGTGTTGATTTCTTTTCCCAGATTCTCTGGATTTCCCCATTTTCCCAACTCATTTAATGTACTTTTCCAGATGTCATAGCCTCCGATTCCTCCGGTACGATTGCTTACAAAATACAAAGTTTTACCGTCGGCAGATATTGCAGGCTGTGACTCCCAGCCCTTTGTGTTAATTGGTGCACCTAAATTATAAGGCGTACCCCATTCGCCATTTTCTTTTTTGGAAACATAGATGTCGCAGCTTCCCATTCCATTGGGTCTATTACATCCGGTAAAAAACAAGTACTTTCCATCCGGTGAAATGCAATGTGCCCCCTCATTAAACGCTTCTGAATTAATCTTTCCCGTCAATTTCTTAGCTTCCGACCAATTGTTAGAGTCAAATTCACTTTCGAAGAAATTTTCTTGATTGTTTACTTTCCGCGTGAATACAATTGTCTTGTTGTCAGCCGTCAATTTGGGAAAGTACTCATCATCTGATGTATTTATTGTCGTGGGAAGCTTTTGTAAATGAACTGTATTTTGTTCGGTATATTTAATTGCAAAAAGACAATCGGCGATGTACTTATCTATTTGCCTCCTGCTTTTTTCAGTCAGATTATTTTTTGCATAATCTTCTAGATAGGTAAGAGCTTCCTGATATTTTCCTTCATTAAGCAGCGATTCCCCTAATCCGTATTTAGTTAAGGAGGTTAGTTTAGGATCGAGTTTTAATACACTTTTATAATATTCTATGGCTTGTGCGTAATTCTCTGTTTGGCGATGTATGTCGCCCAGTTGCTGGTATGCAGTTGCGAAGTCAGGGTCCAATTCTACAGCTTTCTTCAAGTAGGAAACCGCTAGATCTGTTTGTTGTAAGCGAAGATTTTTATTGGCGGTTTCATAAGCCTGTTGCGCTTTTTTATTTGAGGAAGGAAGTTGCGCGTATATCAGATTAGCTTCGATACCAAAGCATAAATAAAAACTTATGACCGTGAATAAGAGTTTCATCTGTTTATTTCCTGTTTTTTAGTTGTCAGATGGAGCCTTTGATGACTAAAAAACTCATTGCCCTGTGTGCTTAATGATTTTTTTAATCATGTCGGGTTCATATACCAATTGCCTTATGGTATAAACTTAGATAAAATGCGTTGTATTCACAAACGCAGCTTGCGAGCTTATTCATGTTATTGAAGGCAAACATTAATGAATAACCGAACATCGTGAGCTCATTCATGCCATTGAAGGCAAATATTAATGAATAACCGAACATCGTGAGCTCATTCATGCCATTGAAGGCAAACATTAATGAATAATAAATACCTTAGGTTTAGTAATTTAGTGTTTAAAATAAATGAAGGTTTGTTTTATACTAATTTCTTTTGTCGCTCGCCGCGACAGGGCATTCCTTTTTTCCGCAAAAAGGAATCAAAAACTCGTCGCTGTACCGGCTCGACACGACGGTTCACCATTCCTGCAATTGTCGACCCGCTAAGGCGACATTTGTCGGGTATGTAAGGATAGTGCTTTATTCTTAAGTATTACTTTATTCCTCAGCTGATTAAAAAAAACGGCCTTAGCGGATTTGGACGTGCAGGCCGCAGATGATGTGTTGCAGAAGCGTACAATCAGCACTTAACCAAGCAGATCTCAGCCTTTGCTTTGGGACGGAGCGGTGGAGGCCTAAGAGCTGCGCACTGCATCATCGCGTAGCCGGAACGACAAATACGATACAGCCTTGACTCTTTGCTTCTTTCTCGTCAAGGAGAAAGAAGGAGCCCTGCCACGGCTAGTGGCGGAAAGGTAATGAGAGGGGCATTAACAAAATTGCAAAAGAAAAACCTTCGGTTTTATTACCCTCTCAACTTTTACAATCAACCTTAACCTCTTGCTAAGGGATATTCAGATACTTGTGGGTTTGCAGTGAAATTTCCCATTTAGGGTTATTTTTAACGTAGTCAATGATTAAAGGAGTCATTTCTGAAGCTTTAGACCATTCCGGTTGCAGGTATAGTTTGCATTGATCCCCGACAAATTTAGCATGCTCTTCTGCCCATTCAAAATCACTTTTGTTAAAAATAATAATTTTCAGCTCTCCAGCGGCATTTAGCACATCCGGACGTGGACCTTTAAATTTTTTAGGAGAAAGGCAGATCCAGTCCCAAAATCCGCTTAAAGGATACGCTCCGGAAGTCTCTATAAATGTTTTTATTCCAGCTTCTTTCAGCTTTCTGGTTAGATAATCCAGGTTGTATATTAAAGGTTCACCACCTGTTATTACCACCGTTTTGGAAGGGTATTGCTTTGCATTTTCTACTATTTGGTCGGCCGAAGTAAGCGGATGTAGCTCCGCATTCCAGCTTTCCTTTACATCGCACCAATGACAACCTACGTCACACCCTCCTAATCGGATAAAATAGGCAGCTTTTCCGGTATGGAATCCTTCACCCTGTATGGTGTAAAACTCTTCCATTAAAGGAAGTCGAGTGCCATCCTCTGGTACTTGATGTGACATTGCAAATAGTAATTAGGCTGCAAACTTAGATAAAATGCTTTGGATTCACAAGCCTATTGCTCTTCATTGGAGCCTATTTGCTAAGACAGATTAGTGAGGGTAAACTTAATACGGATGTTTAACCTGGGAAACTTGCAGGTATAATTAACTTTGTCTAAGTTTGTGTATTGCCTTGATTATTAATGCCAATATGCATATTGTAGCTAAATTAGTACTTTTTGTTCTATTTATATCAAAGTTTACCACCATCTTAGCGGATGGTTCAAAAGACTTATATCCACGTGACGTACGGGGAAACAGGGCTTTTTTTAGTGCATTGCCTTTTGTTGGCTATACTTCATTTTCTGATCTGGGAGCACACTATGCTTATGCACGTGTCGGCGAAACCTTAGCGGTAGCGTCCAGTGCGCAAAATGTAGGCAATGGAAGAATTCGGGTAACATCTCCTTCAGGTAATAGCGTAGTGATGACGGATAATTCAGACGTTGGGCGTATTATGGCGACGGGATTGTACAGCACGCGAGGGGCTGAATTGGCCGGACCGAGGATAGGTTATACTCCCCGTGAGATTCCCGTCGATGAAGAAGGAATATGGCGGATAGAGTTTATACCTCCCTCCGGTGAAATTGTGCAGCCAGGTGGAACCACTCCTCCGTTAAACCCGGCTGATGGGATTTGGCATCAATCAGATAGAGGCTACTTGATAGCGGCCTGGGATATTTCGGTGAGGAATACAACAGATACAGAATGGATTGCGGGCAGGGTATATACCAATGTGCTTAATCTGTATTTGAATGGTGAATCTTTAGATAAAGAAGAAGGCGCTTTTTATGGTGTAAATTATGTATTGACCAAAGACGGATACGTATATAAAGTAGATGGGAATGGGAGTCATGGCATTCAGTTTTCATATTTTGTAAATAACACCGGGTTTCTGGACGGGGAGGGAAATCCAAGTTATAAAAGTTCAAACCAAGGCTATAACGCATATATCCATAATCCATTACTTGCGGATGTAGACAATGGTTATATCACGCATAAGATGTTATATACCATGCCTGATCCTGGTTTACCACCAACAAGTACAGGGGTTGTTCCGGGGGGCTCTACCTGGTTGTTGAATTCCATCCAGGTGGCCGAAATCAAAAATATAAGTTTGACCGGAAGTGAGGGAACCCCTAATCACGTTAATTTGAAAGGGAGTAAAATTAGCTTTGAAACAAATTATGCAGGCAGATATAAAATTACGATCAGGTCAAGAGATCCCCAATATTCTTTTGAACAACGTGATATATTGATGCAAGCTACAGTGGGTAGTAACCAATATATCTGGGATGGCAAGGACGGGGACGGAAATCTTTTGCCTCCGGGTCGAGACTATCCCATTGAGATATTGATCGGTTCAGTAGAAGGAGAAATACACTTTCCGTACTTTGATATGGAAATCAATCCCAAAGGTATTTTGGTAAAACGAATGAATCCGGATGGTAGTGTGAATGGTCCGGCCATTATGTATTGGGATGATAGTGAAATATCCCCGGGGCTGTTGGAAGAACAGTCTGATCCACTTATAAATCTAGATGGAATACCTAGTGATGAAAATGGCCACAAATGGGGGTCGTATCGACGTTCAACGATATCGAATCAAAGTGTGAATAACAACTACGGTGCTTCCAGCTTTGGAAATAACAAAGGCATGGATACCTGGTCATATACCGTTCAGGTACAGGAAAGTGTGGTAAAAGCAGCAACGGTTGAAATTGCAGATCTCGAAATTGTTTCCATCGAACCCGATAAAACGGAGATCGAATTGGACGAAGTCATTACCTATACCGTTGTGGTGAAGAATAACGGACCTTCGGATGCGAATAACAGTGCTTTTTCGTTTAGTTTGCCGGAGGGTTTCATAATTAGTACAGCCGCTCCTTCGAATTTTTGTGGTACCGTTCATTCAGTGAACATCGTTGCAAATAATGTCGACGGAACGATAGATCTTCCCAATGGATGTCATTTGATTTTTACGATAAAAGCTACAGCGAATAACGTACCGGATGCTACGTATGGATTTGTAGATGCTTTGGGGGGAGTGGTTCGACCGAGAGATTTCACCGATCCTGATGCAACTTCCGGTAATACCGAAGCGGTATCTCCGGGTACTGTATTCGATGAATGTATGGAGGGGTGTAATAACATGATATTGAATACCGATGTGTTTCTGCTGGAACCTTATCACGAAAGAGGGCAATTGCAGCTCTTGAAAACAGTAAAGCATATCGATTCTAACCAATCCGGTTTTCAGGAAGCAGGTGAGCTACTGGAGTACACCTTTACCATTCGTAATTCAGGCATGGTGCCGGTAACAGACATCTTTGTACAGGATCCATTGCTGGGGAATACTAATTTGGTGCCACCAAAGACATTTCTAGATAAAGAAGGAGATGAAGTATCATTTACAGTTCGATACACGATTACCGCCGATGATGTAATAAAGAAACAGGTTACCAATTCTGCCGTAGTAAAGGGTAAGAATCCAAGAAAATTTGACGTAACAGATGTTTCAGGTACTTCTTTCGAAGATGACGAACAAACCGTTATCGATATCGACACCAAACCTATTTTGCAACTCAGGAAATCTGTTATCAACAAGGGGACCGGTGAGAATAATCAGTTTACCCTAGGCGATCAAATTGTCTATCACTTTGAAATTCTTCATTCAGGTTATTTGGCCGTGTCAGATCTACGATTGCGTGATAAAAATATACAAGAAGCTGATATGCTAGTTTCTCCTTTTACCTTACAGAATGGAGGAACGATACACACAGCAACATACATCGTTAATCAATCGGATATTGATAGGGGGTATGTGGAAAATACAGCCCTCGTATTTGGAACAGACGAAAAGTATCAGTTTGAGATTTTTGACGTTTCGGGTAATACATTCGATGATGACAACCCTACAATAACTGTTGTAGCTATACCACCAAAGGCGATTGTGGATTCGATAATATTTTTTCAGGGAAATAACGCTCGGATTAATGTCTTGGACAACGATGCTGCCGGATCCAGTACTATTGAGGTCAATTCGATACGTATAACAGAACATCCCAGCTACGGTGAAGTTTTTGTGGAGGGAGATGCGATTTGGTACTATCCCCTTAGTAACCTTGTTTACGGAGAAGACACCTTTTTTTATTCAGTCAAAGATAAAAGTGGCCTTTGGAGTAATGTAGCTGAGGTAAAAATCTTCATCCGACAAACGGTACCGGTGGCTGTGGACGATCAGATAAAAATCGGATATAATAACCGAGGAACTGTTAAGCCTTATATCAATGATTATGTTGAGGGAAGTTTTATAAACATTGAAACGGTTAATATTTTATCCTATCCTACATACGGAACGATTAAACTAGTAGGGAATGGAGATGTTGTTTATGTACCGAATGAGAATTTTACGGGATTTGACGAGTGGACTTATCAGATTCAGGATAAGAATGAGAACTGGTCTAATCCTGCTAAAATAACTATTGAAATTACAGGTTTCTTTTTGCCGAATACCATTACCCCTAATGGAGACAATAAAAATGATACGTTCGTTGTTATTGGTACCTATCTATTTGACAGGATGGAGTTGGATATTATAGATCGATTTGGAAAATCAGTGTATAAAAATTCGAATTACCAAAATGATTGGGACGCGTCTAACCTTTCTGAAGGTACATATTTTTACATTTTTACAGGGCATAAAATAAATGAAAAATCGGTTGTCAGAAAAGGCACTGTACTCATTACGAAAAAAATAGATTACTAATCCTGTTATAAAAGAAAATGGAGCTAACACTGTTAGCTCCATTTTTTATAAGACAAGAGAAATAGAATTATAATTTTCCAATTTCTTGTACCAGGTCGATGATTTTGTTTGAATAACCCCATTCGTTATCGTACCAGGAAACGACTTTCACGAAGTTGTCATTCAATGAAATACCCGCTTTAGCATCGAAAATAGATGTGCGTGCATCTCCTAAGAAATCTGAAGAAACTACCTCATCTTCTGTATAACCTAAGATACCTTTTAATTCACCTTCTGAAGCTTCTTTCATGGCAGTTTTAATATCTTCATAAGAAGCACCTTTATTTAAACGTACTGTTAAGTCAACAACTGAAACGTCGGCAGTAGGGACACGTAAAGACATACCTGTTAATTTGCCTTTCAATTCCGGAAGGACCAAACCAACGGCTTTTGCAGCACCTGTAGAAGAAGGGATAATATTTTGGTAAGCCCCACGACCACCTCTCCAGTCCTTTACAGATGGACCATCGACAGTTTTTTGAGTCGCTGTTACAGCGTGTACAGTCGTCATTAAGCCTTCTACGATACCAAATTTATCATTTAATACCTTAGCGATAGGCGCTAAACAGTTTGTGGTGCAAGAAGCATTTGAAACGATATTTTGATCTGCTTTCAATTCTTTGTGGTTTACCCCCATTACGAAAGTAGGTGTATCATCTTTTGCCGGCGCAGACATCACCACTTTTTTAGCACCAGCATCGATGTGTTTTTGAGCCAACTCTTGCGTCAGGAAGAAACCTGTAGATTCGATGATTACTTCAGCACCGACCTCACTCCATTTCAAATTAGCCGGATCTTTTTCGGCAGTTACGCGTATTGTTTTTCCGTTAACAACAAGATTGCCATCTTTTACTTCTACGGTGCCGTCAAATTGGCCGTGTGTCGAGTCATATTTTAGCATATAAGCCATATAATCCGGCTCTACTAAGTCATTAATACCCACCACTTCGATATCAGCACGTTTTACTGCAGCTCTAAATGCTAGACGGCCAATACGGCCAAATCCGTTAATTCCAATTTTCATTTTTATCAGTTTTTATTAATGTAATATTTTACTAAGTTTTGTATAGGATCTTTTAATATGGTTCCTATGTTTAAATGATATTCTGCGCCGATCTCCCGCAGCCAATCTGAATAATTGTTCGCGACTGATCCCGTAAAATGAATGGTTTGATCGGGATATTGATCAGAAAGGGGTATCAGATACGTTTTAACAAAAATTTCCAACCCCTTTTTTACAATAGAAGCGATATAATGATCCTTTTTGTTTTCCAATATAAAATCAGCAAAAGACGTTAGAAATATATTAGGATTTGGGTTGTTGTAAATCTTTTCCAATATAATTTTTCGATCTATGGCATGTTTTATCAACAGCTTTTCGCGTATCCCTGTTGGAAGGGAATCGGTGAGAAAGTCCTTTAATATCTGTCGCGCTAACCAGTTTGTCGATCCCTCGTCTGCCAGAATATAGCCTAACCCATAGTTGTTCTCGATGATTTTTTTACCGTTATAGAAAGCTGCATTGGATCCACTTCCTATTATTCCTATAATGCCTTTTTCATCGCCAAAGGTAGATAGGGCAGAAGCTGCTAAATCATGGTTTACTTTTACCTTCGCATGAGTAAAAAAGGTTTCAAATATCTTTGCTGTTTTATCTTGGCGATCTTTGGAAGAAGCACCGGCACCAAAGAAGAATATTTTCCGAATTTTTTCAGCGTTATACAACAATTGTGTATTCTTATTCAGAAGCTGATTTACAAAATTTTCATCTTGGATATATGAGTTTATTCCAGCTGTTCGAAAACCATGGAGTACTCTTCCCTTATCTAAAAGCCTCCAATCCGCATAACGTGATCCTGTGAAAATAACTAAAACCATACTGTTTACCTTAAATAGACATTACTTTCGCAATTTCTAACAATTCTTCATTCAATTTGAATTCCCTATTATTTAAGGCTTCTTCCAGCGGAGTGGTAATCATATCTATCCCTCTAATACCAACAGTAGCGCCTGAATTGCCTTTTAATAACTCCCTAACAGCAGTGTAGCCCATTCGTGTAGCTAACACACGGTCGAAACTACTTGGCGCTCCACCACGTTGAAGATGTCCTAATATACTAACTTTTATGTCAAAATGATCAAATTTTTCTTGGACATGCTTTGCTACATTGTACACGCCACCATTTTTATCACCCTCTGCTATAATGACGATCATGGAACTTTTGTTACGTTCTTCTGCGTGTTCTAATAAATAGATTAACTCCGCAATGGCGGTTTCTTTTTCGGGTAAAAGTATCGCCTCAGCACCTCCGCCTACTCCGGCCTGCAACGCAATACATCCCGAATCACGACCCATTACTTCTACAAAAAATACCCTATTGTGCGAAGCTGCAGTATCTCTGATTTTATCTATCGCCTCAATAACGGTATTATTAGCCGTGTCATATCCTAACGTATAATCCGAGCCGTAAAGATCGTTATCTATTGTGCCGGGTATACACATTACAGGAATATCGTATTCCTGTGATAATATCTGTGCTCCGGTAAAGGTTCCATCTCCTCCGATTGCTACTAAGGCATCTATGCCTTCTCTTTTTATGTTTTCGTACGCTGTTGCTCTTCCTTCTTTGGTTTTGAACTCCAAACAACGTGCTGACTTTAATATGGTTCCTCCCTTATTTATAATAGAGCTGACAGACCGACTCGTCATATTAGTAAACTCTCCATCTATCATCCCTTGGTATCCGTGATAAATGCCTGTTACTTTTTTATTTTCATATAAGGCAGTTCTTACAACTGATCTGATGGCTGCATTCATTCCAGGCGCATCCCCTCCAGATGTAAAAACACCTATTCTGTTAATTTCTCTCACTATAATTTAGTTTAGCTCATACGAATATAGTGTGTATTTCTTACACTATTAAATTTTTCTATGATTTTTTTTGTTTATTATACATTTTTTAAGCAATATTGCTTGCAGTTCTAGTTACTTAACAATTTGTTAATACTTAATTTTTAAGGTTTTGTTATCACATTTTACAGTTGACTGCGTAATATACACCTTTCATGAAGCTCAATTAAAAATATTATTGACGGAAAGGAATGAATACCCATATAAAGGGTGGTGGGCATTACCTGGTTTTTTTATTGAGAAAGACGAGGAGATGGAAGATGCTGTAAAACGTATTTCCTATGAGAATACCGGACTTAAAGACATTTATCTGGAGCAATTGGCGGCATTTGCCGGTGTAAAAAGACATCCTGAGGGAAGAATTCTTACAGTTGCCTATGTGGCCTTAGTACGCTACGAGAATGTTAAAAATAAGGTGAAACCTGTTACATCTTATATGAAGCAAGCTAAATGGTATCCCATTAATAATCTGCCCGATTTAGCCTTCGACCATCGGGAAATTATTCAATTAAGTGTAGAAAAGTTAAAGAAACGTTTGTCTTATTCTTTAGCTCCTTTTGAATTGTTGCCCGAAAAATTTACATTAACACAACTTCAACAAGTTTATGAAGCACTCCTGGGAGAAGCGTTAGATAAGCGTAATTTTCGTAAGAAAATGAATAATCTAGGCTATTTAAAAGAACTGGATGAATTTCAAACCGGAGTCTCCTATCGGGCTGCCCGGCTTTATAAATTAGATAGACGAAAATTTCAGAAACTTTTTGAGTAAACTATTTTGAAATAAGCTTTGTCCCGATGAAGCATTCGCATGTGATTGTTCGTTATATGCACATGAAATTCTAGCCGCTATATTGTCATTGCAATGTTTTTTTAAGTAATCTTTCTTGAAATATATTATTCATTTTATATTTTTGAACAATTTCTGTTAAAAGTCAGAAATAAAAAAGGAGAGATTGATAAATGGATAATCGTAAAGAGGAGATTATAGAGGTTGCGATAAAGCGCTTTTCACATTATGGTTTTAATAAGACCACAATGAACGAAATCGCGGAGGATTTGCGGATTACAAAGGCAAATTTATATTATTACTATCCGGATAAAAACGCTTTAATCAGAGATGTTTTATGTGCTATAGCGCAGGAAGCCAATCAACGTGAAGTCGCTATCATAGATGAATATCATCATAATTTGATGGAGACGTTGTTTGCTTTATTGGAATTGCGTTCAAGTTATGTTCGAAAGTATTATGTACTGCATCTCTGTGAAAATTTAGAATGGATCAAGGGGTTGGAATTTACGAATGTCTTGATTGAATTTCATCAAAGAGACATTTTCAATATCAAGCAATTGTTAACAAAAGCAATCACTGCCGGAGAAGTGAAAATTGAAGATGTTGATTGTGCCAGTTTATGTTTTGTGGAGATTGTTCGGGGACTGGGAATTATGCATAATATCGCTGATATTGTAACGGGGCTTCCCAACGTCAATAAAGTGGATAAAATTTTAGAAAGCCAAAAAAGGGCTGCGGAGTTTATTTTTGAAGGGAAAATAGTTAGTACATAGATAGAATGAAAAGAATAAAATTAATCACTGTATTGTTATCCGGTATTTTTGCTGGTAATTATTTGTATGCGCAGGAAGTTTTGACACTTCAAGATGCCGTCAAATTTGCACTGGAGAATAAGGCTGAAGCAAAAAAGTCTAAGCTGGAATTGGAAAATGCACAATATCAAATTGATGAAGTGCGGGCAGGTGCCTTGCCGCAGATTACCGGGTCGGGGTCACTGACTTATAATCCCATGATTCAGGAGAATGCACTTACGATGACTCCGGAAGGAGGAGAGTCAACATTGATGTTTATAAAATTTGGACAACCGTGGCAAGCTACCAGTACTTTGGCCGTAAACCAGCAGATATTCAATCAGGCGTTGTTTACCGGGTTAAAGGCTGCCAGAACTACCCGTGAGTTTTACATTATCAATAGCCAACTCACAGAAGAGCAGTTGATAGAGAAAGTGGCCAACGCATATTATGAAGTTTTTCAATCGACTCTGCAATTGCAAACTATTCAAAATAATCTAGATAACACGACGAAAACCCACAACGTTATTAAGGGGTTAGTAGAAGCTGGGTTAGCAAAAAAAATAGATCTGGATCGGATATCGGTTAATATAAATAATTTGGAGGCTCAAAAGCAACAGGTTATTAATGCCAATCAGCTGAGGGAAAATGCACTTAAGTTTGCTATAGGTATGAATATATCACAGGATATCGAGCTACCGAAGGAAACTTTTGATGTAAATATAGAGGTATTACAGCATGAGGCGAATTTATCCAATAGATCTGAGGTCTTGTTACTGGGCAAACAATCTGAATTGTTGGAATTGAACAAGAAATCAATTGTTGCCAATTATTATCCATCACTTTCTTTTACGGGGAATCTTGGCTATACAGGTTTTGGTGAAAGCCTCCCTTTGTTTAATAGGAATGCTAATAAATCTACGTTTTCTGCTGTTGGACTCAATCTTTCTATTCCTATCTTCAATGGAGGAGCTACTAAATCTCGTGTAAATCAGGCTGACATCCAAATCAGACAGCTGCAAGTTGATATAGAGAATACGAAATTAGCATTAAATCTAGCGCATGAAAATGCGAAGTCACAGATTAAAAATAGCTTGCTGACCATCAATTCCAACAGATTAAATGTTAATTTGGCAAAGGAAGTATTAGACAATACCGAAAATAATTATAGAAATGGATTAGCGACATTAACGGAACTATTGGATGCAGAGACAGCTTATGCAGAAGCGCAGAACAACCTGAATACTTCGCTGTTAAACTATAAAGTAGCAGAAGTCCAGCTAATTAAATCAAACGGAAATTTAAAATCATTAGTAAACGAATAATTAACTGAATACAATATATAAAATATTCATGTTGATGAACATATAAACACACATGAATATTCTATATGACAATTAAAAGTCAAATAATATAGATATGAAACGTGCAATTATTACTGTAATTATTATCGCTGCCGTGTTAGCAGGAATTTTTTACATATTGAATAAAAACAAGGCTAAGAATGAGCAAGAGACAGCAGAGGCAGCTGTTACAAATGCGACTGTTGCGGTACGTATTGATACGGCACGTAAGCAGTCGGTAGATTTAGCTTATTTAGCAAACGGAACTTTTATGCCTAAGCAGGAAGTGACTGTATCCGCAGAAGCAGCAGGTCGGGTAGTGCGTGTATTGGTGGATGAAGGTTCACGCGTCAGTGCGGGTCAGACATTAGCTGTTGTAGAAGGCGATAAACTGAACGTTACGGTGGCCAATGCCGAGGCAGTATTTAACAATGCCCAAGCTGATGTGCAACGCTTTGAAAGCGCTTATGCAACGGGAGGGGTCACCAAACAACAATTGGATCAGGTGAAACTACAATTCGAAAATGCGCGGAATAATCTTCAATCTGCAAAATTAACAGCGGGAGATGTCACTATTAAAACGTCTGTTTCAGGTATTGTCAATTCCCGGAAAATTGAACCGGGGACTTATCTAAACATAGGTGCACCTGCATTTGATATCGTTAATGTAAGCACGTTGAAATTGCGTGTAAACGTAGATGAAAAGAATGTAGCTACGTTGAAAGTAGGGCAAACGGTGAGTGTAACAGCCAGTGTGTACGCAGATAAACAGTTTACCGGTAAGATTACATTCATTGCGCCCAAATCCGATGGCAATTTAAACTTTCCTGTCGAAATAGAAATTGCGAACAATACCAATAATGATTTACGTGCCGGAATGTATGGAACAGCCCGATTTGGAAACGAAGACACCGCTCATGTGTTAGTTATACCAAGGACAGCATTTGTGGGTAGTGTGAGTGATAATAAGGTATTTGTGGCCGCAGGAGATAAAGCAATAGCTACGCAAGTGGTTTCAGGTCGTAATTTTGGTGATTTTATTGAGGTAATAAGCGGAGTTAATGAAGGCGATCAGGTGATCGTATCCGGACAAATTAATTTGTTTGATCAAACTCTTATTACCGTTATTAAGTAAACGATAAAGCTGAATACATGCTTCATCGCTTTTAGAAAACAACCGAAGAGTAACGAGTTCATCTATTCCATTGAATTCTTATACTTATACGGCCGAAGGCAGCATGAATGCCTTTGGAAACAGATACAAATGAATAAATAAATATACAGATGAAAATTTCAGAAATATCAATAAAACGACCAAGTTTGATCATTGTGATGTTTATCATTTTGACACTTGGCGGTTTATTCTCCTATACACAGTTGGGATATGAGTTGATTCCAAAGTTTGATATCAATGTGATTACCATCCAAACGGTATATCCAGGCGCTTCACCTACGGAAATAGAGAATACCGTTACAAAAAAAATAGAGGATGCCGTTTCGTCGTTGGAAATGGTTAAGAAAATAGAATCCACCTCTTTGGAGAATGTGTCTATCGTGATGGTTACCCTTAATGATGGAGCAGATGTGAATTTCCTGTTGACGGATGCACAACGTAAAATCAATTCTATTTTAAACGATTTACCAGATGATGTGGATCCTCCAACATTAAATAAGTTTTCGTTAGACGATGTTGCAATTATGAGTCTTGCGGTAACGTCTAACTTGACAGAGAAGGAACTTTACGATCTATTGGATAAAAAAATACAACCCGTTTTCGCTCGTGTTAACGGTGTCGCTAAGGTAGATATGGTAGGGGGTGAAGAGCGTGAGATCCAGGTAAAAGTAGATCCGGAGAGATTAGAAGGCTACGGATTATCCATTACCCAGATCCAGCAAGTAATCGCATCCTCCAACTTAGATTTTCCGACAGGAAGTGTCTCTTCTCGCGAAAAGCGTACGACTATCCGTCTGGCCGGTAAAGTGGGATCTGTTGAAGAATTACGAAATTTGCCGTTGAATACATCTACGGGGGCTACTGTGTTTTTACGTGATGTAGCAGATATACAAGATGGTATTGCTGAAGTGAATAAAATTGCACGTCTGGATCGTCAAAATACGATATTATTGCAGGTATTTAAGCAATCGGATGCCAATGCCGTAGCGGTTTCTGAATTGGTTAAAAATACAATCTCCGAAGTAGAAACCGATTATAAGGATAATAATATTAAAGTATTGGTGGCGAATGATTCAAGCGAATATACCTTGAATGCAGCTAATCACGTGATGAAAGATTTGATATTGGCCATTGTATTGGTCGGTTTTATTATGCTTTTTTTCCTTCATAGCTTACGCAATGCTGCGTTTACGATGGTAGCGATACCGTTGTCGTTGATCTCGACATTTATTGGGTTATTTATGATGGGATATACCCTTAACTTGATGTCTTTGCTTGGACTTTCCCTGGTAGTAGGTATCCTGGTGGATGATGCTATTGTGGTGATCGAGAATATACACAGACACATGGAAATGGGTAAAAACAGGGTACGTGCAGCTTTTGATGGTGCTAAGGAGATCGGTTTTACAGTCACGGCTATTACTTTGGTGATTGTCGTTGTATTCCTGCCTATTGCAATGTCAACAGGTTTAGTGGCTAATATCTTGACTCAATTTTGTGTGACTGTTATTATTTCAACGATGTTGTCATTATTGGTTTCTTTTACGGTTGTTCCCTGGTTGTATTCTCGGTTTGGAAGGTTAGAGCATATCAATCCAAAGTCTTTATTCGGAGGAATAATTGTAAGCTTTGAAAGAGGACTAACGAAATTTACCAATTGGGTATCCAATATTTTAAAATGGTCGCTCCGCACACGAGTGAATAAATTATTGACACTTTTCTTAGCGATCGTTTTATTCTTTGGCTCGATTATGTTAGTTGGAATGGGGTATATTGGATCTGACTTCTTCCCGGCGAATGACAAAGGAGAATTCCTTGTACAATTGGAATTGGAAAAAGACGCATCTTTAGAAACGACAAATTTACTTACACAGCGGGCAGAGCGTTTTATTTCGGCTAAGCCGGAGATTAAACGGTTGATTACCTCGGTGGGGCAATCCAGTGACGGCGGTTTCTCAGCCGTATCAGGTTCCCGGTATAAATCCGAAATTCATGTCGTTATGAAGGATGAATACATTGGAATAGAAAATTCGAAAGTGTATTCTGCAAAATTGAAGCGTGAATTAGAGCATGAACTGATCGGCGCTAAGGTTAAGACCGTAAATATGGGTTTGATGGGAGCAGAACAGGCTCCGATCATGCTGACCATTATTGGATCTTCGTCGGAGGATGCATTGGAATTTGCAAACAAAGCAGCTGATCTGTTAAGGGAAGTACCAGGTTCTTCGCAGGTGAAATTGTCTTCGGAAGATGGTAATCCGGAAATTAATGTCAAAGTAGACCGCGAGAAGATGACTTCCCTGGGCCTGAATGTAGCGACCGTAGGTATGACAATGCAGACTGCTTTTTCGGGGAATACCGATAATAAATTCCGAGCCGGAGATAACGAATACGATATCAATATCCAATTTGACGACAAAGGTCGTACAGGGATAGATGATGTGAGAACCCTTAAATTTATTAATAGTCAAGGTACCGCTATTTCCCTGGAGCAATTTGCGGAGGTAGGTTATGGGTCAGGTCCTACTTTGTTGGAGCGTCGTGACAAATCGCCTGCGGTATCCGTAAAGGGTCAAGTGATTGGTCGTCCTGCGGGTACCGTAGCGCAGGAATGGGAAGCGAAGTTCCAGGAATTAGAACGTAAGCCCGGTGTTGCATACCTGTGGGGCGGTAATATGGAAAATCAGTCTGAAGGATTTGGTACGTTAGGTATTGCCCTGCTGGCATCTATTATTTTGGTTTACTTAGTTATGGTCTCCCTATATGACAACTTTGTAACTCCCTTTGTCGTATTGTTCTCCATACCGTTGTCGTTTATTGGTGCTTTATTATTGTTGGCATTGACGAATCAGTCGTTGAATATCTTTACCATATTGGGTATCATCATGTTGATTGGTTTGGTGGCGAAGAATGCGATTTTACTGGTAGACTTTGCTAACCATCGAAAAGATGCCGGTGATAACACACACGATGCTTTGGTGGCTGCAAACCATGCGCGTCTTCGTCCGATCTTGATGACAACTATTGCGATGGTGTTTGGTATGATTCCTATTGCAATGGCTACAGGTGGTATTGCTGATACGAACAGAGGTTTGGCTATTGTTATTATCGGTGGTCTGTTGTCTTCGTTATTGCTGACACTTGTTGTTGTCCCTGTCGTATATTCTATTTTTGATAGTCTGGGAAGACGCTTTGGCGGAAAAGAAAAGCTAAATTATGCAGAGATGATCGTTGCCGACTACGAAGAAAATGAGGACTACGTAGACGAAATGGCGGTGAAGCATTAATCGTTATTAAATCATAAAAGCAAAAATCCCGGGATTGATTATCGTCCCGGGATTTTTTGTATGTATATATTTTTACGTCTTACCTGCTTTGATTTTCAATCCATTTTCTGGCATTGACGAATGCCTCTAACCAAGGAGTGACTTCATCTTGTCGGCCTTGCGGATAGTTTGCCCAGTTCCACTGAAAAGTAGAGCGTTCAATGTGAGGCATGGTTACTAAGTGACGGCCTGTAGCATCGCATAGCATCGCGGTATTGTAATCTGAACCATTCGGGTTGTGCGGATACTGATCGTAAGCGTATTTCGCTACAATATGGTATTGTGATTCTTCTTTTGGAAGGTTGAACTTTCCTTCTCCGTGCGAAATCCATACACCGAGTGTAGCACCCGCTAAAGTCGATAACATGACCGAATCGTTTTCTTGGATAGTAACCGAAGAAAAGTTTGATTCGTGCTTTTGAGATATATTGTGGTGCATTTTGCCATGTACATCGTGCTCAGGATTGATTAATTCCAGTTCCATGAACAGCTGACAACCATTACATATTCCTACCGAAAGTGTATCCGGGCGTTTGAAGAAATTATCTAATGCCGTTTTTGCTTTGTCGTTGTAGAGGAAAGCTCCCGCCCAACCTTTGGCCGAACCCAGTACATCCGAGTTGGAGAAACCGCCCACAGCACCAATGAACTGAATGTCTTCCAATGTCTCACGACCTGAAATTAAATCCGTCATGTGTACATCCTTCACATCAAATCCGGCCAAGAACATGGCATTTGCCATTTCGCGTTCCGAATTCGAACCTTTCTCCCGTATAATAGCTGCTTTGGGACGAGGTTTTGTCTCATCAATGACAGGCTTTATACCGGTAAAATGATTAGGGAACGTATATTTCAGCGGTTGGTTTTTGTAATTGTTGTAACGTTCCGCTGCCGTACCGTTCTTAGATTGCTTTTGATCCAAAAGGAAGGATGTCTTATACCAGATGTCGCGCATTTCAACAACATTAAACGTAAAGCGGTCCGTGTTGTTTTTTAACGTGATTTCAGTACCTTCGATAGCCTGACCGATTTTTGTAAAGTTGATGTTTGCCGCCGTTAAAACTTTTTCGAAAGCAGTATCTTCTTTTGCTTGTAGTACAACAGCGATATTCTCGTTGAATAGTGCTTTTACTGTATCGGCTTCATTCAATCCCGACAGATCATAATTAGCCGCTACATTCACATCTGCAAAAGTCATCTCTAACAGAGTCGTAATCAGACCACCGGAACCTACATCATGCCCTGCTTCGATCAGGTTCTGGTTGATTAAATCCTGGATGGTATTAAACGCTGTTTTGAAATAAGCACCATCCTGAATAGTCGGCACTTCTTTTCCGATCTTATTTAAGATCTGGGCAAAGGACGAACCACCTAATTTGAAACTATCTTTTGATAGGTTGATGTAATAAATCGAACCCGCATTTTTATTCAGGACAGGTTCTACAACCTTATTAATATCTATACAGTTACCGGCAGCGGAGACGATTAATGTTCCCGGAGCGATCACATGTTCGCCGTTAGGGTATTTCTGCTTCATCGAAAGCGAATCTTTCCCTGTAGGAATATTGATCCCCAATTCGATAGCGAAATCCGAACAGGCTTTTACAGCCTTGTACAGGCGCGCATCTTCCCCTTCGTTGTTACATGCCCACATCCAGTTAGCCGAGAGCGATACACCCGCTAAACCATTTTTGATAGGAGCGAAGACCAGGTTGGATAAAGCTTCTGCAATAGCCGTTCTACTTGCCGCAGCAGAATCTACGATAGCTGCCACCGGTGAGTGCCCTACTGTTGTCGCTATACCTTCTTTGCCTTTGAAGTCCAACGCCATTACACCGACATTGTTCAATGGCAATTGCAACGGGCCGACACATTGTTGTTTTGCGACACGGCCACCTACACAACGGTCCACTTTATTAGTCAACCAATCTTTGGAAGCAACAGCTTCCAATTGTAAAACCTGTTGTAAGTAGGTAGGGATACTTTCTGTGGAATATTCCAAATCAGCGTAATTCCGGACTACCGTAGTGTCTTTCATGTATGTTTTTGGAGAGGATCCGAAGAAGTCTTCCAACGCATAGTCCATGGGTTTTTCACCCGTGGTTTTCGATTTAAATGTAAAACGGTGATCCCCCGTTACGTCACCCACCGTGTACATAGGAGCACGTTCGCGATCAGCAACGCGTTTTAAAGTCTCGATATCTTTGTCGGCAATAACCAATCCCATACGCTCTTGCGATTCGTTACCGATAATCTCCTTAGCCGAAAGGGTAGGGTCACCCACAGGTAGGGCATCCAGATCGATCAGACCGCCCGTGTCTTCTACTAATTCTGAAAGACAGTTTAAGTGGCCACCGGCACCGTGGTCGTGGATGGATACAATGGGATTGCTGTCTGATTCGACCATTCCCCGTACGGCGTTGGCCGCACGTTTTTGCATTTCGGGGTTAGAACGTTGGATCGCATTTAATTCAATACCGGAACCAAAAGCACCTGTATCGGCTGATGATACAGCGGCACCACCCATACCGATACGGTAATTTTCTCCACCCAGAATAACGATTTTATCACCTGTTTGAGGGGTGTGTTTTTTTGCCTGATCCAGTTTGCCATAACCGACACCGCCGGCCTGCATGATGACCTTATCATAGCCTAATTTACGCGCATCCTCTTCATGTTCGAACGTTAAAACGGAACCCGTAATCAACGGCTGGCCAAATTTATTACCAAAATCTGAAGCACCATTGGATGCTTTGATGAGGATGTCCATCGGCGTTTGGTACAACCAGTCGCGTTCTTCCATCGCCTTTTCCCAAGGACGATCTGCTTCCAGTCGGGAATACGAGGTCATGTATATTGCCGTACCCGCCAAAGGCAAAGCACCCTGGCCACCTGCGAGGCGGTCACGGATTTCTCCTCCGGAACCCGTAGCTGCACCTGAAAATGGTTCAACGGTCGTCGGGAAGTTGTGTGTTTCTGCTTTTACGGACAGCACAGATTCGAATTCCTTTTCTTCGTAAAAGTCAGGCTTGTCTGCCGATTTGGGTGCGAATTGAACGACGCGGGGTCCTTTTACAAAAGCAACATTATCCTTATACGCTGATATAATATCATTAGGGTTAGTTTCGGAAGTTTTCTTAATCAATTTGAACAAAGAAGTCGGCTGTTCTTCCCCGTCGATAATAAACGTTCCGTTGAATATTTTGTGACGGCAGTGTTCAGAATTAGCTTGTGAAAATGCGAAAACCTCCGAATCAGTCAGCTTGCGGCCGAGTTTAGTCGATAGGTTGTCTAAATACTGCACCTCTTCCCGATTCAGCGCCAAGCCTTCCTGTTTGTTATACGCATCAATATCATCGATTTCCAAGATGGGTTCCGGATTGATATGAATGGTGTACATGTCTTGTGTTAAGGCTGTGTACTTCTGCGAAATCATAGGATCGAATTCGTTAAAGTTTTCATCCACCTGCTGAAATTCTTCAATTCGGACGATACCCTTAATGCCCATGTTTTGTGTTATTTCCACGGCATTGGTACTCCAAGGGGTGATCATTGCTGCACGGGGCCCTACGTAGTGGTTATTTAACGTATGGTCGTCTAGTTTTTTAGCGTTTCCAAAAAGCCAATTGAGTTTGTTAATGTCTTCTTGTGATAAAGAGTTTACACTTTGAACACCGTATATGGTGTTCGATGGGTTCTCAAAGAATTGAATCATTATTTTCGTATGTTTTGAACGTTCTTCAAATTAAAGTACAAAGTTACGTATTATTTTAATAATTGTAGTGCAAATCGTTTAGGGTCGTGCTGAATAAATTCGCTACAAAATCCTATCTTTGTACCTTTAAAATCACAGATAAATGAATATTTCTTACAATTGGCTTAAGAATTACGTAAATATAGATAAGACACCGCAGGAACTGTCGTTGATTTTGACGGATATCGGACTAGAGGTGGAAGCTGTTGAAACGGTACAATCTATCCCGGGAGGTTTGGACGGATTAGTTGTCGGAGAGGTGATTACATGCGAACAACATCCCAATGCGGATAAATTGAAAGTAACTACCGTGAATGTAGGTGCTTCAGAATTGCGGCATATCGTGTGTGGAGCTCCCAACGTAAGGGTAGGTCTTAAGGTGATCGTTGCGCAAGTAGGTACGATTTGCCATCCTACAACCGGAGAACCTTTTAAAATAACGAAATCAAAAATCAGGGGCGAAGTATCAGAAGGTATGCTTTGCGGTGAAGATGAAATAGGTCTGGGAACTTCTCATGCCGGTATTGTGGAACTGGATGCGGATGCGCAGATTGGCTCATTGGTGAAAGATTATTACCAGATTCAGGACGATTATAGATTTGAAATCGGCCTCACACCTAATCGTGCAGATGCGGCTTCACATTTAGGCGTTGCGCGTGATCTGGCAGCATATTTTCGTAGTACATATACCTTGCCTGATGTAACTGCTTTCAACGAAAAGGAAAATTCCGATGCTACAGGTGTAACTGTAGCAGACAGCACAGCATGTCCTCGTTATTCGGGGATCAATATCGCTGGTGTAAAAGTAGGGGAATCACCCGAATGGTTAAAAGAGAAATTAAATGTGATAGGCATCCGTTCGATCAATAACATTGTGGATGTCACCAATTATGTATTGCACGATCTGGGGCAACCTCTACACGCGTTTGATAAAGATAAGATTGCAGGAAACAAAGTCATTGTCCGCTTAGCAAGCGAAGGTGAATTGTTTACGACCTTAGATGGGGTAGAACGCAAGCTGTCATCGGAAGATTTAGTCATTGCAGATGCTGAAAAAGCGATGTGCTTAGCTGGTGTCTTTGGCGGTGCACATTCCGGGGTGACCGAAGAGACCACTGATATATTCTTGGAATCGGCATATTTCAATTCAGTGTCTATTCGGAAGAGCTCCAAACGGCATAGCTTAAAAACGGATTCCTCCTTCCGGTTTGAACGCGGAACAGATCCTAACATAACAGTATATGCACTTCAACGTGCAGCTTTATTGATACAGGAAGTAGCCGGTGGGCAAATTGACGCTGCCATTACCGATATTTACCCGTCTAAGGTAGATGCGTTTACATTTGACGTAAGTTACAAAAACGTGCAACGCCTGATCGGTAAAGATATCCCGGCTCCGGAGATTAAGGCTATTATACTGGCCTTGGGCATAGAAATTTCGAACGAAGATGCCGATACGATCACCGTTCATGTACCGGCATATAAAGTGGATGTAACCCGCGAAGTGGATGTAATAGAAGAAGTGTTGCGTATTTACGGCTACAACAATATCGAGCTGAAACCGCAGATTAAAGCTTCCTTGAATACTTCCGAAAAACCGGATAAAGAAGTGGTGCTTAATCAGGTTGCCGATCTTTTGATTGCCAATGGATACCGCGAGATTTTATCCAATTCCCTGACAAAAGGAGCTTATTCAGACGATGAACACACCGCCGTGAAGTTGCTTAATCCGTTGAGTACGGATTTGGATACGATGCGTCAAAACATGATCTTTTCGGTGTTAACGGCCATAGAATACAATCAGAAACGTAAATCTTCGGATATCAAGTTCTTTGAATACGGCAAGACGTATCATCTTTTGGAAGAAGGGTACCAGGAAAAGCAGCATTTGGTACTGGGGATTGCTGGTAAAAAGATGCCTGAACAGTGGAACAATGAATCGAAAGTAAATAATTTTTATAACCTAAAAGCTGCGGTAGATGTTCTTCTGCAGCGTTTAAAGATAGATAATCTTCAACTTGTAGAAACGACCAATCCGCATTTTGCTTATGGTCTGGATTACCTAAAAGGGCAAAAGGTATTGGTATCGTTAGGAGCTGTTGCGGCGGGAACATTGGCGAAGGTAGATGTTGACGGGGCTGTATTTTTTGCGGATTTTGATTGGGATCTGGTATTAAAAACCATTCGCAAGAATACGATTACGTACAAAGAGGTTTCGAAGTTTCCATCCGTACGTCGGGATTTAGCATTGTTGATAGATGATGAGGTTACTTTTGAGCAGCTTAAAAACATCGCTATTAAATCGGAACGCAAACTTTTGAAGGATGTAAACATATTTGATGTGTACAAAGGTGAAAAGTTGCCGGAAGGCAAAAAGTCTTACGCATTGAGTTTTACCATTCAGGATGAAGAAAAAACACTTAATGACAAACAAATTGATAGTATAATTAAAAAATTAATTCTTAACTTTGAGAAAGAGACTGGTGCGGTAGTGCGTTAGTTGAGAGATATAAATATTAATTGCGAAATAATATATGGCATCATTATCATCACAAATGAATATTATCGTTGAGAAAACGAAAAATTTAATTCAAATGTGTGAAGCCTTACAAGAAGAGAATGACCTGCTGAAATTAGAACTACAATCTGTGCAAGTTGCTTTTGAGACGAGTTCGGATAAAGTTCAACAGCTTGAAGATAAGCTAAAAGTGATGACAGTAGCAAAATCCTTGGAAGAGTCTGATATAGATAAAGTAGCTATAAATGAAAAAACACTTGACACAAAGCAAAAAATTAACGATTTTGTGCGAGAAATAGACAAATGTATAAACTTACTGAAGTAGTTGGGTAGGTAAGAGTATAAGGATATAAGTTTATTACGTTATTAAGCTCAAGAAAATGGGAGATATTTCCATAAAAATAAATATCGCAGATCGGGTGTATCCTTTACGGGTAGAAACGGAAGAAGAGGAGGTGATACGTCACGCTGCGAAATTGATAAATGAAAAAATAAAGGAATTGCAGGATAGTTATGCAGTTCGTGATAAGCAGGATTTGCTTTCTATGTGCGTATTGCAGTATGCTACAGGTATGATTAAAGCTGAGCGTAATGCAAAAAATCAAGACATAGGTCTGGAACAGACGATTCATGAACTGGATAATTTATTAACAGATTTCTTTAAAAAATAAGATCGTTCTTTATAGAGCTGTTTAACGACGAATTTGCCGCAATTAAATTCGGGTTGTCACTATTTTAAACTTAACGCTTCAATATCACGAGCAACAAAAAGATATAGGCCATTTTGCGAAAGCCATCTAGGTCATAATCATACGCTCAAATCATGTGTAATCGAAGTTTAATAATACATGAAGCCTGTTTAAATTTAATTGCGGTTTTTTTTTAAAAGCAGCTGAGAGATCGTTGCTTTGTCATGCCGAGGTTACGAGGCATCTACAGCCGTGTGATTACCTACACGTCATTAGATCCCTCCGGAAGTCGGGATGACAAAATCCAGAGTCGGAGCCTGCTCCGAGGAATCTCGGGGATGATAAAAGAAGAGGGCATTGGTTTTGAAAAGAAAATTATTAAAAACTAAATATATACAATAAATAAAATGGAGTTATCAACGACAATTTCAATAATAATTTCACTTCTTATTGGCGTTGTTATTGGACGGTATTTATTACAATTACTGTTCAAGAAGCAAGAGCAAGCTGCTAATGGGAAAGCGGAAAGCATTATAAAAGAGGCTGAAAAACATGCCGAACATATTAAGAAGCAACGTCAACTGGAAGCTAAAGAACGGTTTCTTCAACTTAAGGCGGAGCATGAAAAAGAGGTTAATCAACGCAATAATACGGTAGCTCAAAAGGAAAACAGCATCCGTCAAAAAGAACAGTCCATCAATCAAAAACTAGAGACTTTAAATCGGGAAAAACAGGAGTTGGATGCTAAAAGTAAAAAGTTAGATCAACTCGTTGAGGTGAATGAAAAGAAAAGCGAAGAGGTGGATCAATTGAAAAATCAGCATATCCAACAATTGGAAACTATTGCGGGATTGACGGCTGACGAAGCCAAAGAACAATTGGTATCTTCATTACGTGAAGAAGCACGTTCTCAAGCTATTATGCAGATTAAAGATATCGTAGATGAGGCGAAGCTAACGGCTTCTAAAGAAGCTAAGAAAGTAGTTATACAGACTATTCAACGTACGGCTACGGAATCTGCAATTGAAAATACGGTTTCCATTTTTAACATTGAAAATGATGAAATCAAAGGACGTATTATCGGTCGGGAAGGGCGTAATATACGTGCACTCGAAGCCGCTACAGGTGTTGAGATTATCGTAGACGATACGCCTGAGGCTATTATTTTATCGGGATTTGATCCGGTACGTCGCGAGATTGCCCGTCTATCGTTGCATAGATTGGTAACAGATGGTCGTATTCACCCGGCTCGTATTGAAGAGGTGGTTGCCAAAACACGTACGCAGATCGAGGATGAAATCGTCGAAATTGGTGAACGTACTGTCATAGATCTAGGTATACATGGCTTACATCCTGAATTAATCCGTATGGTAGGACGTATGCGTTACCGTTCTTCTTATGGTCAGAACTTATTGCAGCACTCGCGGGAGGTGGCTAACTTCGCGGCAACGATGGCAGCAGAGCTGGGCTTAAACGTGAAAATGGCTAAGCGTGCCGGTCTATTGCACGATATTGGTAAAGTGCCTGACGATAACCCAGAACTACCGCATGCGATATTGGGTATGCAATTGGCCGAGAAATATAAGGAACATCCGGATGTTTGTAACGCTATTGGAGCCCATCACGATGAAATAGAAATGACATCCATGATTTCTCCTGTTGTACAGGCTTGTGATGCTATTTCAGGAGCACGTCCGGGTGCACGCCGCGAAGTTGTTGAAAGTTATATCAAGCGTTTGAAAGAATTAGAAGCATTGGCCTTATCATACCCAGGTGTAGAGAAAACATTCGCTATCCAGGCAGGTCGCGAGTTACGCGTCGTAGTAGAGTCTGAACGGATCAGCGATGCAGCTGCAGAAGTGTTAGCTGCCGATATTTCAAACCGTATACAGACGGAAATGACGTATCCGGGTCAAATTAAAGTAACGGTAATCCGCGAAACAAGATCGGTGTCGTACGCGAAGTAATTCGCTTCTAAACGTTATTTAAGAGGGTATCTTCTATGTTTGTCATAGGAGATGCCTTTTTTTATTTGATTATGTTTAGGGGATGAGGTTAAGGGGGAATAAAAAGGAAGGTTTATTTTAGTCCATTTTTTTTGGTTTGTCCATCGCATTACCTTTCCGTCGTTGCCACGACAGGGCCTTCATTTTTTTCTTGATAAAAAAACGAAGCAAAAAAATCAAGGCTGTATCGTATTTGTCGTTCCGGCGACGCGATGATGCAGTGCGCAGCTCTTAGGCCTCCACCGCTCCGCCCCAAAGCAAAGGCTGAGATCTGCTTGGTTAAGTGCTGATTGTACGCTTCTGCAACACATCATCTGCGGCCTGCACGTCCAAATCCGCTAAGGCCGTCTTTTTTCAATTCAGCTGGAGTATAAAATAATATGTAAGAATAAAGCACTATCCTTACATGCCCGACAAATGTCGCCTTAGCGGGTCGACAATTGCAGGAATGGTGCACCGTCGTGTCGAGCCGGTACAGCGACGAGTTCCTGCCGGCAGGCAGGTTGCTACTTTTGCGGTCAAATATTCATTTTTAACAAATGGTAAGTAATATTGCAGATAGCATTGTTAGATTGGTTTCAGCTTTCTTTTCAGACCATTTATTAACCTATATTTTCATCTAATTTCTGGTAGATTTCAAATAAACTCTTTCGAAAGATATTGGTTTCCAATGTCTTTTTTGTTTTTATAAAAATCAGGAATGTTAAAATATTTTTTTAATTATATTTAAGTTGGATAATCTTGTCTAAAATTTTTAGAGATATAATTATGTCAGTTGCAGTTCGTAAAAATACATTAAAAAATGGGATGTCATCAGTCTACTTTGACATTTACCATCAAGGGAGAACATGATACTATAATCCTACAATTCGTGTTTATACCAACCCTAAAAATCAAATCAAGCGAGAGTATAATAAAGAATCTAGGATCAGAATCGGTATAATCAAAGCCCAAAAAGAATTAGAACTACAAGAGCAGGAAACCAATATTGTTCTCTGTGATAGCTTAAATTTCTCAGAATAAGAGTTTTTCTATAGTTATTTGTCCTCGTTGAGCTTATTTTCCTTGCTTGCTTCTTCATTGCCTTTGGGTATTTATTCCGATGTGTCTACTCCACAAGAATACGCTATCATTTTCCATCCGCTATCTCTCTTTTCAAAAATAGCATAGCCTGTGACATCGTGTCCATAGCCTTTTTATATAGCTGGTGCTTATATAAACCACCGTACCATTGCATTGCATTAATTTCTTCTATTGTTTCGGCTATCTTCATTTTACTTATACCCATCGGCCAGCCCTTTTCATCATCTTCCGAATACATATATGATCTCCCTGAAGTTAGTATATTCCCATTCCAATAGCAATCTTTCGTAGCTTCTACAAATCCACTATAGATTAATTTATATCGTAGGCTTCCGTCCTGATATTCAATACCATCTATTTTTTTGAAATTCACAAAGGCTAAAAATCCATTTGAAGCGATATTGAACTGCGAAACAAGCGTATCATTCAATATTCTTGGTGCATCAGTCTGGATAGAGTTACAACACACAATCAATAAAAAAAAAGAGGGAAAAACATATCAATTTCATATAGTTAAAAATTAATCTACAATGATTTTAAATTCTCTGGTCTACGGTAAATCTTCAATCGTTATTTCCGATAGATGTTCTTCTTCGACATACTGCATTTGAGATATTCTCATAAACTGATTTTGAATAATCTGTTCGTATAGGTTTCTGATATACCTTGCATTGCCAAACTGTTTTCCTTCGGCAAAAATGGCATCGCTGATAGTATATAAGAGCTTATTTTTAGCATCTTCCGCAATGGCAAACTTATTCTTGCTAATAATGTTTATTAAAATTTCCAACAATTCAGAACCACTATAATTTGGAAAATGGAAATATTTATTGAATCTTGATTTTAGACCTGTATTTGAGTTTATAAATTCGGACATCTCATTCTCGTAACCAGCCACAATTACGATTAATCTATCCCTGTTGTCCTCCATGTATTTTAGGATAGTATCAATGGCTTCTTTACCATAATCGTCTTTGCTATTGAGACTGTAGGCCTCGTCAATAAATAGCACACCATCTAATGCCCGGTCTAAAACCTCTTTGGTTTTAATTGCTGTCTGACCAACATAACCAGCAACTAATTGTGACCTATCGGTTTCGACCAAATGACCTTTCTTCAAAAAGCCTAAATTTTTGAAAGCTTTTGATATTAGTCTTGCAATAGTAGTTTTACCTGTACCGGGCGGACCGTAGAAAACTGAATGGAGCGATAATGAAACTAAGGGCAATCCTTTTGATTTTCTTAGTTGATTTACTTTAACAAAATTAATCAGAGATTTTACTTCATTCTTTATTTCGTTTAAGCCAACCAAACTTTCTAATTCATTAAGTGTCGTTTCCAAAGAATCACTAATTTCAGAAGTGCCATTTACCTCAACTTCAATGGTACTATAATCAATCCTCAATAACCTTTTTAGCTCCTCATATTTCTGTTTCTCTAGTTCGGAAATTGAATTATCGATGTTAACGATTAAATTGTAATAGTCCATAAAAAGACTTTCCAGGCTAATGGACAACTTCTTTTTTTGTTCTTCACTAATATTAAGTGTCATGATAAAACAAAGTGATTCGAAAAAGTTAAGCGCATGGGAGGATTCAAAGACACATTGGATGATTGTACTTCGGAGCTCATCTCCAAAATGCCCCCAATTATCAATAACCTTTAAGGACGGCATATCTAATCCGTCTGTAAGCTCAATATACCATACAAAGGCAACAGCAAACTCAAATGGATACTCTTCAAAACTCTTGTAGTTTAAAAGGCTTGTTAGCATGGAGCAACCATCCCTTTTGATTGCTCCAACCAACATATCATGGTCACGTTGACTTAACCCATCCGTATGTTCAGCCCGAAATTGATGTAGAGTTTTGGCTAACTTGTCCGACTTGATAAGGAGTGCTGTTTTATTGGATATTGATCTATTGCTCATCTGTTCTATTCACGGTGAAAATATGGGAGACAACTTCCTTCATCTCTGGTCGTTACTTAATGATTTTTATAAATAGGTCAAGACAGCGTCTAACCACTTTGTTGATTACAGTTTTATGTTCTAATCGCTTTACTAACTTGGGCGAATATTTATAATACATTTCAATGAATTTTATCCCCCAATTTCTTTCCGCCAAATAACCATCTCTAAAATTGCGCAAAAGCATTACCTGTGGATGTTCGTAACTACCGTATGCCATAGTTGCGATGTAGCAACCACTTGCTTTTTTCGGTTCTTCCGGTTGTGGGATATCGGTATCTACATTCATTACTTCTTCTTGTTCTGGGATGGTTTTGGCTTTTATATAATTTGACAGTCTTTCGATTTCAAAATCTTCATCAAAGACAGCATTGTAAAATCCTTTTATAATATTGAGTTCATCTTCCGTAAAAGATCCTTCAAGTTCACCTCTCCCAAACCTAATTGAATAGTCTATTTTATTGGCATTAGCAATCTGAATAAAGTCTGATACAGAAAGAGAGGAAAGATCGCCATATTGCAGATAAGCATTCAGATGTGGATAGTCTCGATAATCTGCCGAGTCTATATTTAATTTAATGGTCTTATTTTCGTCTAACAAAAGGAATATGACAAAATTCTCCACAGCAGGATAGCCATCATTTGTATTACTATAGCCAAATTTAAAATAAAGGGCGTCTCTTTCATCAGCATGTGCGTATGTAATATACAAAGAGAGAGAATGGCTATCATTACTTGTAAGCATAAATCTATTTCGGAGAATAGCGCCTTCCCATTTAAGCTCTTCTTTAGAATTGACACGCTTTACTTTTGTGAATTTGTCATCATCAATTTCAACAAAGTAATCTTTAATTTTTGCCTTTATTTCAGCATTATCCATATTTTGAGTATCTATTTTTAAGGTGTATTTGCTTTACTCCCAAATATTAAGTCCAATGGTTTCAAATCAGTCTTTACTCGACTTGAAATTATTTTGTATATCCAAAACCAATTGGTCATAAAAAGACTTGCCCCATAAATATTTATCAGCATCACGATAGTTCGTCTTTGATGAAATTTCTTTTACTTTTTCGAGATACAGCATATAACCTTCCCACAAACGCTCAAATGTTCTGTCTGCTATTTTAGGAAAATCACCTTGCAATATTTCGCAAATTCTTATATCATAAACTGAAAAATCATCCGGATATAAAACGGATAAAATAGCGGAAGCCATAGGCAATCTAAACTTATACTCTTCTATCAATACGGACAGTTTATCTTTGCTTGAACTTGCTTCATGGATTTTTGAAGTCATAACATCGACTATATGATCTAAGTTATCATCACTGTTCATTTTAAAATCTGCCAACAATCTTTTGGCTATTTTACTTTTAGCCCTGTTCGCTTTCCAGATAACAATACAAAAGAACTGATCGGCAGACAGTTTTTCATTTTCATGAAATGCGTTATGGACATCCGTAAAAAGAAATGTCTCTAAGTCGTAGTATTTTTCGTAATTCATTATTTTTTCTTGGTTTGTATCAGTTGAGTAAATATGACATCGCAGTAATCATAACGATCAAAAAGCAATCACGTGTGCTTTCCTATGGCACCATAGTGAGATACACGATAGTTATGCCAATAGCTTAATAAACAGAAAGTTGATCTATATCTTCGTTGTCCAAAACCCTTTTAAGGTTTGATCCATCTAAGTTGCAAGAGTATAAATGAAAATATTCGTACACAGGAGGACCAACTTCTTGTACGGCTATGAAAAAGATTCTTGGCCCATCAGAAGATAAGGCTATCTCTGCAATACCGTCTTATACACTTGGCAAAGGAATATTCAGTTTCTGTTGACCCGTACCGTTGTAGTTCGCCAACCAGTAATCGCCTTGTGACTTATATGAAATCTTTCCCAATTGCTTCAGTCCTTCATTTTGAAGTAAAGTGTTTTCTGCTTTTACTTCCTTTGAACAGCTGATTTGGAACATTAGACCAGAAGCCGAGAATAAAAATAGCACGATACTACCCAATAATAGTTTTTTCATTTGCTGTCAATTTATTTTTATGCCTACTCTATCTTGTTTTCGGCTTCCCTTGTTTGGTTTATTATTCAAATCTACAAAAACACTTAGTTATATATAAGTGAATTTAGTCGTAAAATTGACTTACTTCGGTTCACGATGAGTACCACAGCATTTAAGTCTGAAATAGAACTCTTTGTGATACGCAAAGTCAAAGAATTCCGTGAGGCCAAAGGAATTTCCCAAGCCCAGCTTGCTCATCTTCTTGATTTCTCGATAGGCTTTATCGGGCAAATCGAAAGCCCAAAATACCCTGCAAAATACAATCTTAACCACATCAACAAATTAGCCGAGATATTTGGCTGTTCGCCTAAGGAATTTCTCCCCGATAGTTCATTGTAATCTTCATGCTCCAAATATGAGGTGTTTTGGGTGAATTTGTAAGGTTCATATTGGTTCATTTCAAACTCCATACCTATAGTGTCATAGGTACTGCTTATATTTAGGCATAAAATTGAATAGGAATGTCGGTTAATTTGTCACAAGTACAATCACTTATTTATGAAATAGAGTTTGTTTCCCATAAAAAGTTTTCTACACCATCTGACTTTCAAGATTTGTCTGTAGGCATTTTCAAAGAAACGAAAGACAGTATCAGTGTATCGACCTTAAAAAGGTTGTGGGGTTATATTCCACGTAGGGAAAAAGTTAGAAAATCCACGTTGGATATCCTCTCAAGATATCTCGGTTATGAAAACTTTGAAGCATTTTGCCAAGTAAGGTCATCAGATATAGAATCAGCTTTTTTATCTAACTCCGTTATTTCAGCATCAGATTTAACGGTAGGAATAGAATTGGAAATAGGATGGTTGCCCAATAGGTTGTGTAGGATAAAATATCAAGGCGACAACAAATTCCTTATTCTGAAAGCAGAATACACACGACTGATATCGGGTACAGTTTTTGAAAGTCCAATAATAGCATTGAACCAACCATTGTTAATGAATATTCTTACAGGTACCTTTACAGAAGAAAAACCTTATGTGATAGGAAAAAAAACAGGTTTAACAATATTAAGAGTATTCGATAATGCCCCATCAAGAAGATGACTACATATCCATTTTGAATAATTCGGGTTTCTTCTCCAAACAGGAAGATGCCATAGCTTTTTCCAATATCTTTGAGGACATTCAGTTTGTTACTGAAAATAAACATAGCCATTGTCTTATCCTAAAAGCAAAAAAGTATGGTAAATGGTACATTATCAAACGACTGAAACCAGAATTTTCTACAAATCCATTCTATATACAATTACTGGAAAAGGAGTTTGATATCGGTTATCAATTGGATCATCCCAATATAGCTCGTGTTTACGATAAGCATTACGATAACAAAGGTCTTTATATTGTGGTTGAATATATAGACGGATTGACGTTAAAACAATTTGCAGAACAAAACGATATTACGGCTAACAATAAAATGTTTATCCGAATTATTAGCCAAATCAACGAAGCTTTATCCTATATTCATTCCAAGCAAATCATTCATAGGGATCTGAAACCCGATAATATATTGATTACGCATAATGGCAATAATATCAAGGTAATAGATTTTGGACTGTCTGATACGGATTATCATTATTTGTTTAAATCGCCAGCAGGAACGAGGAGGTATACTGCACCAGAACAACTAGAAGAACTCCCCTCATCAAACTATAAATCAGATTATTACTCCTTGGGTCTCATTCTGTTAGAAATGCTGACAAACAGTACAGTTTCTTCTAACCTAAAACTGGTGAAATTTCCCTTTAACAAAATAATAGCGGGATGTATTATAAAGGATGTAAATAAACGGTTTGATTATGACCATGTACATACCTTATTGCACAAAAAGAATAGTCGATTATTTATTAGAGGAGTAGTCACTGTTATCATTGCAATCATCGGCATATTATTATTCATCCGCCTGTTCGACTCAAACGAAGATTCACCCATAAAAACCACAGAATTAACGACTATTAATGATCTAAAACCCGTCGGTGATAAAGAGGACAGCCTACATGTCAATCTAAAAACTCCAATCACGCATGAAGCCTCACCATCGACTAACCAAAAGGATATAACAACAGTCAATTTGGAATCACCAAATAACAACAGTAATTCCTTACCCACTAATGAAAGTGTATTAACAATTGATGAGTTGGTTGACGAAAGTTATAATATTGGATACCGGTGGATTGACAGTTTGTTAATCCGCTATCCAGATTTTGACAATACAGAAGATCTACCAGCTATTCCCATACAGTATAATATGTCCCATGCAAGTGCTACGGGACATTGGATTGAATTTATGAAAAAACATAATATAGATACGGATATTGGCATAATGAAGCAAACTGAGCAATCCTTTTTGAAAGGCATGTTAGAAGCCCAGTCTATTTATTTTGAAAAAGCGTTTAAAAGCAATCATCATTTAAAACTGGTGAATTTAGCATCAAGTAACTTTCATCAGTTAGACACGACAGAAAAAATGAAACGTATCATTACCTACTATGGAATGCTAAATAAAATAGCTGTGATCGCAGTTAAAGGAGGAATTGGGTCATCATCATTTACAGATAACATCGTTAAAGCAAATGAATACTGTGAAAACAACATCCGCTTTTAGGATTGGACAATCTTTACTTATTATTGATATATAAGTGATACTTTTAGTATCAAAGTTGATCATTGCTTTTTTAGACCCAAATACATAATCTATTCTTTGGCTCAGCAATAAAGTTTGTACTATCGAACTTTTCAACCCTCAAATGCAGAAAGTTAGAAAATATGGAAAGGTAGGGATAGTAGAGAGAAAAGATATTTCTGTAAAAAAATGACTATTCCGAAAAAGGTTGTGAATTAAATTTTACATTTATAACAAAAAGTCTCGGACTTAATTTACACCGGGGAAGGTAAAAAATAGACATAGTGTATATATAGTAAAAAGAGGTAACTCCTTGATATGAAATATATGTCTACTTTTGCGGTCAAAAGTAGGATGCCTCTCGCCGGCATAGAGGCGAAAAGAAATTAGTATAAATCAAACCTTCCTTTAAAAATTATATTCTAAAAAAAATGCACTTAATTTATGAAACTAATATATAAACAGCTGTTATAGATTAGGCTCCTTCCAAAAACAGTCCCAAACCCTGACCTCTTTTGTCAGTTCTGCCATGTGCTGGATAGCGTAGCTATACGAGGTGTAAAGCTGGTTGTATTGGGCGACGTAATCATCGAACAGGATATGAACCTCTTTGACCTTAATCAGAAATTCCTGTAGGTCTTTGTCAAGCGAAGGAATATCCGCCTGCATGTCCTCATGAAATTGGAAAACCTCGTCCAATACCTTAAAATTGAGCGGATCGATTACATTTCGATCTCTATAATAGTTGTCTGTATGCCGGGTGTAATCATTATCATTACCTACTACAAATATTCCTTCTTAAAATGAGCCTTAAAACCCGTACAATTTTAAATGTCAAAGTCCATTACTTATGAAAATTGAATAGTATGATTTTTCTGATAGTTTTTTATATAAAAAATAATTAGTTAACTCCCTTTTCAGCCTTTTCAATATTTTCGATCTTATCCTCATTTTTAATACCTTTTTTATTCTTTTTAATTGGTTTTTCCAGTTTTCCAAAATTATAACTTAGGTTCAGCGAAAAATTTCTAAAATAATTTTTATAACGATGAGCTTGTGAAAAGTCCGCAGTACGTATTCTATTTTCTACTGTTCGATACTTTTGAAATGGGTTACTTACTGAACCAGATATCGTCAGTTTGTTCTTTAATAACTGTTTACTTGCAGACAATGAAGAATAGACATAACCATTAGAACTTCCCTGAAGGATCACGGTGGGACTATAGTACCCTAAGTTTGCTGATATACGTGCAATTTTTGGTATCGAATAATTTATATACATATATGCATTCCCCTGCATACCATCATTTTCATACATTGCCCCCTGAACACTTCCATTTACATTAACATAAGAAACCGTACCATTTAGCGAAAGGTTTATGGCTTTAGTTAGTGGATAATTAGTGTTCAGGTTTATATCGAAGCGTCTGTCTTTACCAATATTATAGTAGGTAGCATAACTTATGTTCTCCTCTTTAAGCTCAATAACACGCTGAATAGTATTCCTGGCGGATGAATAATTGGTTCCAATATTTACAAACCCTTTTTTAAACCAACTATAACCCAAGGAAAAAGTATGATTTGTTACTGGCGAAAGATCAGGATTTCCCACAAAGTAGAACGTTGGATCTGACTTATTTACAAAAGGGTTCATTAGATTAATATCTGGTCTTTGAATTCTTTGCGTATAACCCAGATTAACACTTGATATGTTCTTGAATTTCTTCAAAAGCTGAAAAGAGGGTATTAAATTGCTGTATCTCTGTTTTATTTCTGTATTAGTAGCATAAAAATTAGCTTTGTTTTCTGTTCCTTCAAATCTGGCTCCCAACGAAATTCCCCAGTCTTTTATTTTCAGATTATATGAGTTGTAGATCGTATAAATATGCTGTTTGTTAAGAAATCTATTGTTCCCATTTTTATTATTACCGTTCTCTTCATTTATAGGAATAAGGGAATTGAAATCACTTTCGCCGTCACGAGTTGTATACTTTCCTCCCAATGACATCTCCATAAGTTTCATAGGGTGAGCATAATCTATCTGGACAATCTTCTCAGTAAGTGAGTATCCGGCCTATCAAGTACATATTTAAATAGTTTTTTATTGGGATTACCTTTGCTTGCATGAATTTGATAGAAAGCAAGCGCGATAAAATGTTGTCCTTAGTCGCCCAATGGCGCCAGAGTGGTC
>NZ_SRZY01000001.1 GCF_006476045.1 Sphingobacterium lumbrici | reverse complement strand
CCCATTCCGAACAGAGAAGTCAAGCCCGCCAGAGCCGATGGTATTGCCGTAACAGGTGGGAGAGTAGGTCGGTGCCTTTTTTTATACAGAGCCCTTGCTGGAAACAGTAAGGGCTCTTTTTTTTTGTATTGACAACTTGCATCTCAATACTTAATACTAATTCTTATCTTTGCTTCTGCAATGGCTACACAACTAGACAATGGTATTAAACCGTATAATCATTACGGTGCATACTTGAAAGAGAAATATAATGGACAAAAGGTTTTTAAGGTCATCGTTGATGGTAATTTTACTTGTCCTAATCGCGATGGTAGCAAGGGGTATGGAGGATGTACGTATTGCAATGTAGATTCGTTTACGCCTGATACAGCGCGTAAAATTCCCTCCATAAAAGAACAGGTCGAAAATGGTATAGCGCGCGCCAGGAATAGTTATGGTGCAGAGAAGTTTATTATTTATTTTCAGCCTAATACGAATACCTATGCCCCGGCACATTTGCTCAAAATGCTGTATGATGAGGCATTGAGTATAGATCCGGAGAATACATTAGGTCTTTCTGTGGGAACACGTCCTGATTGCCTCGATTTTGAAAAGATCGCACTTTTGGAAAGTTATTGCGATCGATACGATGTAGATTTGGAGATGGGGATGGAATCTATTTATAATGATACTTTGGAAAGGATAAACAGAGGTTGTTCACATGACGAGTTTACAAATATCATGGGCTTGCTCGAAAATTCACCATTGGAAATCTGTGTACACACGATTTTTGGCTTTCCGTGGGAAACTGAAGAGATGATGTTACGGTATGCGGATGAAATTAACCGGCATACGCAGATTAAATTTGTGAAATTGCATCATTTGCATATTGTAGAAGGTTCGATTATGGGAGCAAAATATAAAAAGGAACCGTTTAAATTATTTTCTATAGAGGAATACACGGCGTTCTTATCCAAGTTTATCCCTTTGTTAAGACCGGATATAGTTGTTCAACGTATTTTTGGTATTGCCGATAAGGAATTACTTATCGCACCTAACTGGGGGCTTCCAAAATCCGGAATTCAAACTTATATTGACAAGGGAATGGAAGCTAGAGGCGTTGTGCAAGGAAGTTTGTTTGCTTCATGATAGTGTGCCAAACGATAATGGATTAATAGCAAAAAGGCGACAAAATTTTGTCGCCTTCGTTATTTCGTTACAATAGTAGCCAAGTCAGCGGGAGAATAGTTGATAGATTTTAAGGTTTTATTATCTCCTTCTCTGAAAACTAAATATAAGCCGTCTACTTCTTTATAATAGCTATCTACGCCTTTTGTCTTATAATGTGCTTGTGTCGCTTTGGCTTCATGCTCGTCTTTGCAGGCCTTACTCATATTAGATCGTTGAACTTCTTCAAATAGCGCATTGAATTTATCTTTAAGACCAAATTCCAACACTGCCCCGGATAATACGTATTGAATATCACACAAGGCATCCGCGATTTCTACAATGTCCTTAGCCTGGATTGCTTCTTCTAATTCTTTAAGTTCTTCTGCAATTAAGGCGACACGTAGATTGCAGCGTGCTTCTGAGGGGATTGTCGGTGTATCTAATATGGGATGTTGAAATGTCTTATGAAACTCGGCTACGGAGGTAAGTGTTTTTGGATCTGTCATATTGTTTAATTTTTGCTAAAAATACAAAATATCCACGATTGCAAAACACAAACACGAACGAAAATAATCCGGATATTTCATATTAGCTTTAAAAGAGAAATTATTTACGTTCGAAACGTGATGGCAACAAAAAAGGTGCATTTGAAAATGCACCCCGTTTGATTATTTGATCAAATGTTTTAATTGAATTAACTCCCTTTCTTCTAAATATCTCCATCGTCCACGTGGAAGATCTTTCTTCGTTAAGTTCGCGTATACTACTCGGTCAAGTTTTATAACTTCGTAACCCAGAGATTCAAAAATACGTCTTACGATACGGTTTTTCCCCGAATGAATTTGGATGCCGACTTCACGTTTGCTCGCTCCTTGTACATAGCTGATATCATCAGGTTTGATAAAGCCATCTTCTAGTTCCAGACCAAACTCAATTTTATTTAAATCTCCCTGGGTTAGATTTTTGTCTAGCTCAATGTTATAAATCTTACTGACATTATTACGAGGATGCGAAAGTTTTTCGGCTAAATTTCCGTCATTGGTTAAGAGTAATAAACCTGTGGTATTTCGGTCGAGACGACCAACAGGATAAATACGTTCCTTAGTTGCTTTGGAAACTAATTGCATGACCGTTCTACGTTCTTGTGGATCATCTGTGGTCGTGATATAGTCCTTTGGTTTGTTAAGTAACACATAGACCATTTTTTCACGTTTAAGACGTTCGTTGTTGTAGCGAATTTCATCTTTTGCCGGATCTACTTTTGTGCCTAATTCTGTAATCACTTCTCCATTTACGGAGATGACTCCGGCCTCGATTAATTCGTCAGCTTTGCGTCGTGAACAAATTCCTGAATTTGAGATGTATCTATTTAGGCGGATCGTACCGTCGTCTTCATTTGTGCGTGATGCAGGTCTTTTAGCAGGAGAAAATTTTCGCTTTCCGGGGATTTTATACCGGTCTTCTTTTTCTTCTGAATTTTCGAAGCCTTTTGGTTCAGCTTGAGCGTCGACTCTTTTTTCATAAGGCCGTTCAGAAAATTTTCTACCTGAAGGAGATGTTCTGCCTTCATTTCTTGAAGAAGATCCAAAGCTTCTTGGTCTTCCACCTTTATCATCGAATTTCTTTTCGAAAGGTCTTCCTGTACCTTTTCTTGTCGTAAATGAATTTTTTTCTTCGCTGCGAGTGTTTGATTTAAACCCCCTTGGTCTATCTTCTCTATCATCGAATTTCTTTTCAAAAGGTCTTCCTGTACCTTTTTTAGGAGAAAATCCTTTGTCTTCTGTCCGGCCTCTATCTCCCTTGTCGTCAAACTTTTTTGTGAACGGTTTTTCAGATCTTTTTGAGTAAGATGAGGTGTTTTTTTCATCGCTTCCGGAAGAAAATTTAGTGTACGAATTACCTTTGGTACCGGTATTTCTTTTGCCTTGACTACCCTTTGATTTGAAACTTTCTGAGTTGTTTCTTTGTTTTTTGGAGTTGTCATCGCGACTGTTCCTTTGATTTTTGAAAGGCATATTTTTAATAAAATTGAACCACAAAGTTACTTAAATTATTGATATTTTTTTTAATTTTTTTTATATAGCGGTTTAATGCTAATTAGTCTTGTCAGCCGGATTGTGAGATGCCGTAAAAACAGGTGAAGTTGTAAGTGTTTGTTTTTTAATTAAATAGTGCGTACATTTGCCAACTCAAATTTGAACCAAGCTATTTCTTGATCGATTTATCGTGGATAGGATAGCAGTAAGGGAGTGAATGATTAGAAAGAAAGTATTATGTAGTAGTGTGATTTTGTTGGCAATGTTGTTGTCAAAATTATACTCAAATCCACAGATGGGATCTATAGAAGATCCATACAAGCAAAAATTAATTGCTTACGCGGTGAGTAAAATCAAAGAAAGAGAAAGCTCACCTGAAAAACAGTTAGAGGCTTACTATAAAACCATAACATTCGCAAATGAATGTCTCCCGATGGAAGATAGTTTTGTTAAACGGAAACTAAGTAAGTACCTCTCAAATTTCTCCTTTAAAAAGCAACAATCTCATTTTTTGCACGAAAAAGCAGCTAAACATTTACCAAGTGTCTCAAAGATCTTGATGTCGTATGGTATTCCTGAGGATTTTAAATATATTCCTTTGGTAGAGAGTGGCTTGGATGCAGGTGTCAGATCGCACAAAGGGGCGGGCGGTTATTGGCAATTTATGCCTCAGACAGCGAGACTATTTGGATTGAAAGTGAATTCGAAAGTAGATGAACGATTAGATCTTGTGAAATCTACTCACGCTGCAGCGCGTTATTTACAATATCTGTACAGTGAATTTGGTGACTGGACATTGGTGGCAGCCGCTTACAATGTCGGAGGAGGAAGCTTAAAATCTTCATTGCGTCGTCAGGGAGTTGATAACTACTACGAATTACGTCTTAATTCGGAAACTGCAGCATACGTATATAAATTAATTTCTGTTAAAGAAGTTATTGAAAATCCGGAGATGTATGGGTACGATGAAAATCTTCGTGTTTCGAAAGGGTAAATTAAAATATAGTAAATATAAAAAGGGTTTGGAAATACATTTCTAAGCCCTTTTTTATTGTCGATCTAGATTTGATTAAACAGTGATGATGGTCATATTTTTGAGAGCTATACGTCATTAGATTGTCATGTAATTGTCTTTACTTTTACTTTCGAAATCAAAAAGATGAGTAATGCAGTTAGAGCACTTTAATTATGACAACAAGATTGTCCGCGACTTTGGAATCGCGACAATTGTCTGGGGTATTATAGGTATGTCAGTTGGTTTACTGATCGCATGCCAACTGATATGGCCAGAATTAAACTTCCTTAATCAATACACCACTTTTGGTAGAGTTCGCCCGGTTCATACGAATGCAGTTATTTTTGCTTTCGTAGGTAACGCTATTTTTATGGGAGTATACTACTCCATGCAGCGTGTGTTGAAAGCAAGGATGTTTAGTGATGTATTGGGAAAAATACATTTTTGGGGATGGCAATTGGTAATTGTAGCATCAGCTATTACATTACCACTTGGGCTGACCACATCGCATGAATATGCTGAGATGGAATGGCCTATTGACTTAGCTATTACCGTTATTTGGGTAGTGTTTGGTATCAATATGTTTGGTACGATCATTAAGCGTAGGGAGCGTCACATGTATGTGGCTGTTTGGTTTTACATTGCTACTTTCGTTACAGTGGCGGTATTGCATATTGTAAATTCAATCCAATTGCCTGTAGGAATGTGGAAGAGCTTTTATGTATATGCGGGTGTCCAGGATGCATTGGTACAATGGTGGTATGGTCACAACGCTGTTGCTTTTTTCTTAACAACTCCATTCTTAGGAATGATGTATTATTTCTTGCCTAAGATGGCGAACAGGCCGGTTTACTCCTACAAGCTGAGTATCCTCCACTTCTGGTCTTTGATTTTTATTTACATCTGGGCTGGTCCTCACCATCTATTATATACCTCATTGCCGGGTTGGGTACAATCTTTAGGCGTGGTATTTTCAATTATGCTTATTGCTCCATCTTGGGGAGGAATGATTAACGGGCTTTTGACCTTACGTGGCGCATGGGATAAAGTACGTACGGAACCTACTTTGAAATTTATGGTGGTGGCACTGACCAGCTATGGTATGGCTACATTCGAAGGCCCAATGTTGTCGTTAAAGCAAGTTAACGCGATTGCGCACTTTACCGATTGGATTGTAGCTCATGTCCATATTGGTGCATTGGGATGGAATGGTTTTATGACCTTTGCTGTTCTCTATTGGTTGCTTCCCCGTATCTATAAAACACAATTGTATTCTAAAAAGTTGGCTAATGTCCACTTTTGGATAGGTACATTGGGTATTTTATTCTATGCTATCCCGATGTACTGGGCAGCGGTAGTGCAGGGCCTGATGTGGAAAGAGTTTACTCCTGAAGGCGTATTGAAGTATCCGAACTTCTTAGCGACAACGTTGGAAATTCTCCCGATGCACATGATGCGTGCGTTAGGAGGAGCATTGTACTTGACGGGGGTGATTATCATGACCTACAATCTGGTGAAAACGATGAAGTCGGGTAAGTTACTGGCCAATGAAGCGGCTGAAGCTCCTTCATTAACACCTGTAGTTGTTAATGAACGTTCGCAACACCGTAGATTAGAACGTAAGCCTGTTTTATTTATGGTATTGGCATTGATCGCGATCCTGATAGGGGGTATAGTAGAGATGATACCGACATTTACGATACGAAGTAATATTCCTACGATCAGTAGTGTGAAACCTTATACTGCTCTGGAATTACAAGGCAGGGACTTGTATATACGCGAGGGGTGTGTGAATTGTCACTCACAGACAATAAGGCCTTTCCGTTCGGAAACAGCAAGATATGGGGAGTATAGTAAAGCGGGAGAGTTTGTTTACGATATGCCTTTCTTATGGGGATCTAAACGGACAGGTCCGGATTTACATCGTATAGGAGGTAAATACCCAAACAAATGGCATTTTGACCACATGCTAGATCCAACCATCACTTCTCCCGGAAGTATTATGCCTTCATATCCTTGGCTGATCGAACAAAAGTTGGATAACAGTATGTTAAAAGCTAAAATGAATGCCATGCGTCTCCTTGGTGTCCCATATTCTAACGATGAGGTGGATCAAGCTGTGAGCGCCGCAGAGCAGCAGGCCGACCGTATTGCAAAAGATTTAGCGACAAATCAGGTAAGTGTAAAATCTGACCGGGAGATTATTGCATTAATTGCTTACTTACAGCGACTGGGGACCGATATTAAAGCTGAACCTAAAAAAGACGAGCTTACAACAAGTGTAGAGCAAGAATAGTACTTAACTATAATCAAAAGAAAATGTTTAAACAGATAACAAATTTAAATGGTGATGAAATGTACTTAATCACATCACTTTGGATCTTCATCATCTTTTTTGTCGTGGTTGGGTTCATGTTATTCTTTATGGGTAGAGATCATATAAAATATATGAAACAAATTCCATTTGATGAATCTGAAAAAGAAATTGATCGTTCAACGGAATAGAAACTAAGATTATGAATTTATTTTTAATAGCAGCGGATACGACTACAAATGTTTCGAACTGGACATTTGGATCTGGGGATATGTATAACGATATTCTAATAGTAGCATTGATTGTGGTAATGATTGTACTATTGGCATCTGCGATAGTAGTACAAAAGGCAATGCGATCTATTTTAAAAGTGACTATGCCGGAATTGGTTAAGCAGGAAGAAGAAGCTAAAAAACTTGCTCGGTTAACGTCTAGACAAAACAGAAGAGCGAGTTGGAATAGCATATTGGGTCTAAGGCCTCTTGAAGAAGAAAAAGATATCGAGATCGATCATGAATACGATGGTATCAAAGAGTTGGATAATCCAATTCCGATCTGGTTTAACGCGTTGTTTTATTCTACCGTTTGTTTTGGTGTTGTGTACTTGTTGATTTATCATGTATTTGGCTGGGGAATGTTGCAAGACCAAGAGTATAATCAAGAAGTGGCTGTGGCTGAAAAGCAAAAACAGGAATACCTGGCGCAGGCAGCTAATTTGGTAGACGAAAGTAACGTATTGGCAGACCCTGCTTTAGCTGCGGCCGGAAAATCTATTTTTATGGCTAACTGCGCTGCGTGTCACGGAAATAATGGTGAAGGTACGATTGGACCCAATCTGACGGATAGAAACTGGATTCATGGCGGAGAGATAAAAGATATTTTCAAAACGGTTAAGTATGGTGTGCCGGAAAAAGGTATGGTTCCTTGGGAACAAACGCTGACACCCGGGCAAATCGCCGAGGTAAGTAATTACATTTTAACGCTTAGAGATACAAAGCCGGCTAATCCAAAGGCACCGGAGGGAACTGAAGTTATTTACGAAGTAGCGGGAGCGGAGGAAGTCAATACAGATTCTACAGTAGTTGAATAAATAACAATAGTGGCAGAAGTAAGGTAATAATGGGAACAACGGAAAAGGAACTGCAAGGTGAGCAATCAAAATCAAAGCGGGAATGGATATATGTAAAGAAGCCTTCCGGGAAGCTTTACAATTATAGACAAGGGGTAGGGTATAGTTTACTGCTGTTCCTTTTTGTGGCTCCTTTTATAAAAGTTGGCGGGAATCCTTTTTTAATGTTTAACCTCATTGAACGGAAATTTTCCATTTTTGGTAATATTTTTTACCCACAGGATTTACATATATTTGTGTTTGGGAGTTTGATTGTTCTTGTCTCTATTGTTCTTTTTACAGTAGTGTACGGCAGGGTGTGGTGTGGGTGGGCTTGCCCACAAACCATTTTCATGGAACTTGTATTCCGAAGGATTGAATATTGGATTGAAGGAGATTGGCAGCAACAAAGAAAAGTGAACGAAGGCCCTAGTACGGATTCTCGTGCTTGGAAAAAAATGTTGAAGCACACGGTTTTTCTGTTGATCTCCTTTTTTATTTCCAATATTTTCTTGGCCTATATTATTGGTACGGATGCTTTATTTCAAATAATGACCGATCCGGTGGATCAACATATAGGTGGTTTTGTGTCGATTATTGTATTTACGCTTTTATTTTACGCTGTATTCGCTTACGTCCGGGAAATAGTATGTACGACAATCTGCCCTTATGGAAGATTACAGGGAGTATTATTGGACGATAGGAGTCTTACGGTCGCTTATGATGAAAATCGTGGTGAGCCGAGAGGGAAATTACGTAGGGAAGAGAATCCGGATGAACGAAAAGGTGACTGTATAGATTGTAAGTTATGTGTTCACGTTTGTCCAACGGGGATTGATATACGAAATGGCATACAATTGGAATGTGTGAATTGTACGGCTTGCATTGATGTATGTGATACCGTAATGGAAAAAATAAATAGACCAAAGCGGCTCATTGGTTTCTATTCGATGGCAGAGGTAGAGGATAAGGCTAGTTTTAAGAAAAACAACTCCCGCGCTATATTTTATACCATTATTTTAGCGTTATTGATGGGGGTATTCGGATATATGATATTTAGCCGTTCAATAATTGGTACATCGCTGCTTCGTGCGACAGGGAGTACTTACCAAACGCGTCCGGATGGTACAATCAGCAACTTGTACACACTGGAACTCATGAATAAAAGCGGAAAGGATATTGCCTTCAAACTGTCACCCGAAAATCCTGATTTACAGCTGCAGCTGGTTAATAAAATAGAAAGATTGCAGAAGGATGGTACGGCTAAGATGAGTTTCTTTTTGATTGGCAGAAGAGAGCATATAGCAAAATATAAAACGAATGTTATCGTAAATGTAATTTCTGAAGGGAAGGTAGTTGAGAAGATGAAAACAACTTTCATAGCACCTCCAGGAACTTAGGTTATAATATATGAATTGGGGAATGAAAATTGTTTTGGGCTTAGCCACTTTTATGTTGTTTATAATTGCGGCCGGTGTTTATATGGTGACGAAAGATACCGATAGCTTAGTAGAGGAAGATTACTATGAACAAAGTCTAAACTACGATCAGGTTTACAATCGTAAACAAAATTTATTAGACGATAGGGCAGCGCCTGCTATTCAACTGAATAGTGACACACTGGTTATTATATTCACGCAGGAAAGTAATAGGGGGACCCTGCGTTTTCAAAGAAATTCAGATGGTTCTTTGGATAAGAAGATCCCGTTTTATACCACGAATAATATTTTTAAGTTACCGACTGCTTCTTTTGAAAAAGGAAATTGGAACCTGGAGATTTCTTGGGATGCGAATGGAAAGGGATATATTGCCAATCAGTCTCTTAATATGCAGTAACGCACAATGACGTATCACTACCTTGCTTTTTTTATGGGCCTGTTTGGCAGCATACACTGTGCAGTGATGTGTGGGCCGCTACTTGTTGCTATTCAAGGTAACCAACATATCTCATGCCGTCAAACGTTCAATAAACTGCTGTACCAAGCAGGACGGATTTTAACCTACGGCTGTATTGGGTTACTGCTGGGGATATTTGGTAGTTTTGCTGTCTTACAGGGATGGCAACAAGGATTTTCTGTTGTTACTGGTGTCATCCTAATTGGAATAGGATTGTTTTATTTCGTGGCTAAAAAATCCAGCAAGTTGGTTCGGCTACAAACCAGAGCAATACAACCTCTTACCCGTGTAATGGGCAAATGGCTATACAGGCCGGGGGGATCTTTTATAGCAGGGATGCTTAATGGTATTTTGCCTTGTGGTATGGTATATATGGCGCTGGCTTCGGCAATGAATGCCAATCAAGTAATGAATAGCTTTTGGTTCATGGTCTTGTTCGGGCTAGGAACATTACCGCTGATGTTTATATTTTCTTTTGCAACCGCTTTACCCAAACGTATTTTTAAAATAAACTTCGTCAGAATTATTCCGTTTCTCTATTTATTGATGGGTATGTGGTTTCTGTTGCGTGGGGCTAACCTAGATATTCCTTATCTCAGTCCGTTAATTCACATCGATGGTGCTCTAAATTGTATGTAACTAAACCAGTTTTCGTTTGATGATATGTCTGTATCTTAAATATAATAGAAGAGATGAAGTCAAGAGCCCTAGCGTCAACCCGTACCATACTCCCTGTACGCCCCAGTCTAGATTGATGCCCATGAAATAGCCTGCTGGTAAACCAATAATCCAATACGCGATAAATGTAAAGAGTGTTGGTATATTTACATCTCCCATACCGCGCAGGATTCCTAAACCCACTACCTGTGTTCCGTCAAACAACTGAAATAATCCGGCAATAATTAGTAATTGAGCTGAAAGCTGAATCACGGCAGTATCCGTTGTGATGAGATGTGGTAAATATTGGTTGAACACTGCGAATAATACGGCTGTAAAAACCATAAAGATCAAAACCAGATGGTACGATACACGTGCGAATTTCTGTAACCTGTAATACTTGTTGTTCCCGAAACTGTTGCCCGTCTTGATTGTCGCAGCGGCAGCGATGCCACTGGCCATCATATAGGTCATGGCGGCTAAGGTGATCGCGACCTGATGGGATGCTTGTTCTAATGCACCAATCTGACCTGCAATGACCGATGCTCCGGCGAAGGCTCCAATTTCGAATACATATTGCATAGCGACCGGAGCGCCAATGCGCAATATGTTTTTAATTCTTTGCCATTGTATAAAGAACAGGTCAAATTTTATCAAGTATGATTTAAAAGGTTTGGCACGCAATACATACGTCATCATGACTATCATCATCAATACACGGTCAATTAATGTTGCCAATCCTACGCCCCGAATTCCCATTGGCTCGAAGCCAAACATGCCTTTAACTAATACGATAGCTATTGCCACATTTAACACATTTCCCCAAATGGTGATATTCATCGCTTGTTTGGTAAATCCCAGTCCCTCCGCAAATTGTTTGAATGTATTGAATATCATTAATGGCCAAATGGATAAACTCAATAAAAATAAGTAGGGCTTAGCCTCTTTTACGACCTGTGGATCTTGATCCGCATAGTCCATTGCGACCATAGACCCAAAGTACACGAAACAAAATAAAATTATACCTGTGACGAAGTTTATCCAAAAGCTGTTGGAAAGTAGTTTAGTACATTCTTCTTTATTTGCTTTGCCATTTTCCTGTGCTATTAAAGGGGTAAGGCCATAAGCAATGCCCAGACCTATCACTAATACGATCATAAAAAAGGAATGTGATAGCGAGACAGCTGCTAAGGGAATACGTCCGGCAAAGTGCCCTACGATCATGGTATCCGCTGTTTGAACCAATGTGTGCCCCAATTGTGAGATGACCACAGGACCCGCCAAAGCCATAGTACTTAGATAGTAATTTTTATTTGCCTTAAGACTTGATCGCATCACGTTCGTAAATTAGCCTGCAAAGCTACAAAAGATATACCTACAAATTGGGATACCTGTTAATAAGTTTTTATGGCTAAATATTTACAGTAAAGTATTGGGTAAAATAAATAATACGCTTACCTTAGCCTTATTAAATTGTAATTAAAGTATGACGACGTTAGCTTTATTAAATATTGGTACCCAAGAGATGATGTTAATAGTAATTGTTATTTTACTGTTATTTGGAGGAAAGAAATTACCGGAATTGGCGCGTGGACTAGGGAAAGGAATCCGCGAATTTAAAGATGCTTCTGAAGGGATTAAAAGAGAGATTTCGGATCAGATCAATAACTTTGAAAAGGATTTGGAAGTGACAGTAGAGGATAAAGAGGTTGCTCGTCAAAAAACGGAGGATACGTCGATATCTTCTTCTGAAGAAGTTGAGGGTACGGATGTATCGGATGAACAGGAAACGGCTGTTGCCGAAAAGAAATTTCCGGAATTTACTGCGCCGGAAAACACGTATCAACATGATCCCGGAGCGCATCCTGTAGATGAATCGGAATATTACAAATATGGCTATAACGATAATTTTGCCAATCAAAATACGATGGAAAATAGCGAGGACACAACAGGTGCTATAGATGAGGAAAAGTCAAAAGATGACTCGGTAAAAAACGCCTGAATAAAAACGAATTAAAATATATGTTAGAGCTGTTGATGTATTACCGTCAACGGCTTTATTTTTCAATAGGGATCTACTAAAATTTTTATGTCACACGAAATTATTATTTCGAAAGAATTGGCGCTTACGTCCAAACAGGTAAGTACTACAATTGGATTATTGGATGAAGGGGCTACCATACCATTTATTTCTCGTTATCGTAAAGAATTAACAGGGAGCTTAGATGAGGTGCAGATCACGTCAATCCGTGACCGCATGCAGCAATTAAGAGATCTGGATAAGCGCAAAGAAGCGGTTCTGAAATCCATAACAGATCAAGGGAAACTTACGCCTGAACTCGAAAAGCAGGTTAGATCTGCCGAAACGATGTCGGCATTAGAAGATATCTATCTTCCATATAAACCCAAACGCAAAACACGGGCATCTGTTGCGCGTGAAAAGGGGTTACAACCCTTGGCAGATTTTCTTTTGGCACAAAATTCAACAGAAATTAACGATCAGGCTGAAACCTTTATCGATGTAGAAAAAGGTGTTTCTTCATTGGAAGAGGCATTGGCAGGGGCAAGGGATATTATTGCTGAAACGATAGCTGAAGATGCGGAGGTACGTGCGCGCACGCGTAGGGTGTTTTTAGAGAAGGGTACTTTTGTTTCGCGTGTGGTGCCCGGGAAGGAAGAATCTGCTTTGAAATATAAAGATTATTATGAGTGGTCGGAGTCACTCAAAGAAGCCCCCTCACATCGTGTGTTGGCCATGCGTCGAGGAGAGAAGGAAGAGTTTTTATACTTAGATATCGAGGTGTCGGAAGAATCGATACTACCATTAATCGATTCTATATTTATCAAAGGGACTAATGAGGCTGCGAAGCAGGTACGGCTGGCAATAATTGATGGATACAAGCGTTTGTTAAAACCTTCGATGGAGACTGAAATTCGTGTGCTGACCCGTCAAAAAGCTGACGAGGAGGCGATTAAAGTATTTGCGGATAATGTAAGACAACTGCTGTTAGCGGCTCCACTTGGACAAAGAAGACTACTGGCAATCGATCCTGGATTTCGTACAGGGTGTAAAACTGTTGTATTGGATGCACAAGGTAATTTACTGGAAAATACGGCTATATTTCCGCATACCGGTGCCGGAGGGGCGATAGAGGCGGAAAAAACGGTTAAACATCTTGTTTCCAAATACGATATAGAAGCTATAGCTATCGGTAATGGAACAGCGGGCCGTGAAACGGAAGATTTTGTTCGCAAATTAGGCTTGCAAAATGTAACGCTCGTGATGGTAAATGAATCGGGAGCTTCCATCTATTCTGCTTCGGAAACAGCACGTGAAGAGTTTCCGGATTATGATATTACAGTACGTGGAGCTGTTTCCATTGGTCGTAGATTGATGGACCCGTTGGCTGAATTGGTGAAAATAGACCCCAAATCTATTGGAGTAGGACAGTATCAGCATGACGTTGATCAGAATAAATTACAAAATGCCTTGGATGACACGGTGATGTCTTGTGTGAATGCTGTCGGTGTAGAATTAAATACTGCTTCAAAACAAATATTGTCTTATATCTCTGGTTTAGGACCTTCTTTGGCACAACAAATTGTTAATTATCGTAAGGAAAATGGCCCGTTTAGTTCACGAAGGGAACTCAAGAAGGTTCCTCGATTAGGTGATAAAGCGTTCGAACAGGCTGCCGGATTTTTACGGATACGGAATGCAAGCCATCCGTTGGACGCGTCTGCGGTTCATCCTGAAAGATATGCACTAGTAGAACAGATGGCAAAAGACCTGAGGGTTGAAGTAAGCGATTTGATTAAAGATGAGAATGTGAGAAAGCAGATTAATCTGAAAGCATACATAACAGACGAAGTAGGACTGCCTACGTTAAATGATATATTAATGGAACTGGCAAAACCAGGCTTAGATCCGCGGGAGCAATTTGAAGCATTTTCTTTTACAGACGGTGTGAATAGCATTACCGATTTACGTACAGGTATGAAGCTATCCGGTATTGTTACTAATATTACCAATTTCGGAGCTTTTGTTGATATCGGTGTGCATCAAGATGGCTTGGTACATCTAAGCCAATTGTCCAATCGTTTCGTGTCTGATCCGCATGAAGTTGTCAAGGTACAGCAACATGTCATGGTAACGGTGACCGAGGTGGATGAAAAACGTAATCGTATAGGCCTTTCCATGAAAACAGATGAAAAGGTTGTGCCTCGAAAGAAGCTTGATAACCCGCGCGGAAATTCAGGTAGAACACCAGAGACAGATATGGGATCAAAGCTGGCGGCACTCGCTAGCAAGTTTAAATAGCGGAAAAGGTCGATTTTTTGAATCGACCTTTTCCGCTATTTTGATTGTATGATTTTAGATTTCTTATCCGTATACGGGTGTGTGTTTTCTTTGGGGTTATCTTCTTTTTTGCTGCTCCAATACCAAAGTCTACGCCAAAATTCTTGAATAGAATTAAATTCTTGCCGATAAACCAGTCCCAATGCGCTGATATATTCAGCATCATTTGCTCGTATTAAGAAATTGCGGGTATAGGGTCGGTTGTACGCCCTAAGCAAAAGATGTCCGTCTTTACGTAAGCGGTATGTGAGCTCGGCATCGGTCGTGACCCCTTCGCTAAAAAATGTAAGGTCTGTGGCTTGGTAATTGCGGCGGTCGGTAATCCCTCCCGTCAAGACAAGCCGATCATTTAATAAACGAACGGATGCAGATGCGTCATTTAACGAGCGGATATTGAGATCGAAAAAATTAACGTTTAACGATTGAGAAATGATGTTATTGAGTTGATTAAAAGCAATTTCGGTTCCGGCTGATAATAACGTGTTATTTACTTCCCGCCCAACATCATTGGTTGAGCTCGGTGTGAAACTCCGGCGTACGATTAAACTCAGTGCTTGCTGATTAATATTGTTTACATCACTCAAATAACTTTGCAATTGATCCTTAATGTAAGGGTTTTGCGGAAAATTCAAGTCAAAAGTAATATCAGGTTGTTGTAATGTACCTTTGATAATCATGTCTGCTTGTGCAAGCACACGTTCATCTTCTCCCGAACGACCCGCGGCGTTATATAACGGGCCGACAGCTGTTCGCTGTTGATATATTGCATTGAGGTTAATGACAGCCTCCCTGGGGTTTCCCGTCCAGCGAACAGTTCCACCTTCTTTAATATCAAAGTATTTATTGATGAAATCTTGCGCTGTAAAATGAAATTTCCCCGAATTGGCGACATAGTCACCAAACATTTCAAAATCTCCCAAACTGGAAATCCGTAAGGTAACTTCGCCCGCACCACTACCTTTTAGTGAACCTAGATTTGTTTGCAGGTTAAGCTCTGCTTCGGGAGTAAGTTCTAAGTCCATATTCATCGTAAGACCGGTAAATAAGTTTTTGGTTCCTTTCTTATTATTTTCAGTGGTATCGGGGCCGATGAAATAGATAAAATCACTTTCTGCGATAGTCATCGCGCTATTAAAAGGAATAGTAAGTACTGTATTCGCTTCAGATTTGGCATCGATGTCGATATCTATCGCCGAAGTAAAGCCTTTAAATCTAAATTTCCCCGTGGCATAAGCTGTACCATAATACAGGTTGTTGTCCTTGTAATTGGTGTTCAAGATCATGAAATTATTTCCAGCCACATTCACGTCAATATATGGATTGATCAGTTTTGCTAAGTCGATAATTCCATTGGCTGTTGCTGTATTTCCTTTAGCATCAAAGAGTTTCAGGTTTTGAAGCATCACCGTATTATTTTGCACCATTGCAGGTTGATTTTCTATCCGATACTGTGTCTTTAAGTAGTTTACAGTAAATTCGGCATCGTTGAAATGCCCCATGCCACTTATTTTGGGGTTTCGAAAGGTACCTACGATACTTACATTGGCGTTAGTTTTGCCCTTTAAGTTTGATACGAGATTCTTCAGAAAAGGCTGAAAAATAATCAAATCTGTTTCATTCAGATTGCCTTTAAGGTTTAATGGCTCGTCATCATTCGATAGATTGTAGTTTCCTTGCACACTGATACCTCTATTTTGAGTATCTGCTAACTTTAGATCGACGTTTGCCACACCACTTTCAGGGTCGAAGTCGGCTATTAAATTCAGTTGGCCAATAGGAATATCATTATATATAATAGGTGTTGTCTGTATATTCGCAGCGACAAAAGGTTGTTTGAAAATAGAGTTTATTTCCATTTTTCCATTCATAAAGCCATGTAATTGTATTCCTAAAGGGTTGGTTAAGCCATTCAAAGATGTTAAACTGAAATTATCGAAAAGCATATTCAGTTGGTCATTTTCATTGGAGAGAATGCCATCCAGTTGTACCCGTTGTTTTGCTTGACTTAATAATAACTTGTTAATGTATATTTTTCCTTTTGAAACGCGAAGTTGTGCATCATTATTTAGAAACCAGTTTTCTCGGTTAATCAGAATAGTGGATGGACTAAATTTGATATAAGCTGGTTTATTGGGAGCGAAATGTATATTGCCATTTAGATGGAGGTAGTTGGTCGCTTGTTTGTCTGACAGCTCAATATTAAAGTGTAAGCTGTCATTGGCTAATACATTTTTGATAGCGATGTGATTGATATAAGCACTATCTGAAAAATTCAATTTGTCGGCGGTCACGTTTAATGAAAACGCATCCTCATCCGCATTTTCGGCAATCGCCAGATTCGTTACTTTTATTCCCTTATAGGTTAAAGAAGGGCTAAATCCGGTGAACTTAGCTGTATAATTGGTAGTAGAGAATGACGCATTCAAATGGGCTCCATCATCTAAGGTGAGTGAAGGATCTAACAAAGCAGACACGGGCTCAAAAGACTTAATCTTTAATTCTAAATCGAAATTTTGCGGATTGAAGGGTTTAATTTCTATACCTATAGCTGGAGCGTATCGCATTGCCAGCGAGCTGAAATACGCTCCAATTGTATTGAGGTCAATGTTGCCTTGCATTTTAGCGTCTACGACATCTGAATGTAAGGTCAGCAACCTATCCTGTTGATCGCCTTGCGCACTGAAATGTAATTTGTCGATATTGAAATGACCCCGGGTAGTCGTCATTTGGATACTATCTGCGTCCAGACCACCGACAACATTGTTTAACACATTTCCAGATAAATTTGTTTTCAAATTAGCATGATGTATAATGATGCTATCTTTATTGACCCAATTTAATCTGTTTAATGCAGCAAAATTAATTTTCCCGGCTAATTGATAAGTGGGATTTTCGGAATTCAGATCAATATCACTGGCATATACTAAACGGAGGTTTTTATCTTCTATATGACCTTGTACGCTCAAAATTTTATCCTTAATGTTACCACGTAGCGCTATTAAGTCATAATTGTAGTTTTTGATAGTGGTGTGCCGGATATTTCCGTCAACTGCTAGTGTCAAATCGTTCAATACCAGGCCAGTCCCCTCATACTTGAGATCTAAACCTGTATTTTCAATGACCTCGGTGTTAATCAGCTTTCCTATTTGAAAATTGTCGGATTGTACGTGGCCGCTATAGCTGAGTTTATTCTTTATATTGATCTTACTCGTGGTGTTGAGCTCTCCCAAAGCGGTTTTGAAGGTTCCATTAACCAAAAAATCAGTGTAAAGTCCCTGAAATTTACCTTGAAAAGTGACTCCATTGAAACGGTGAACTTGCTCTGGTAGTTTAAAGATCTTTCTATTTGCTAAAAGAGGGATTAGATATTCGATATCATCGGGATGTGTATGTAATTTATTCAGGTTAAAATCAAACAGTGTACGTTCGATGTAGGGGAGACCTTTGATGGTAAACTGACCAATCAACTCTGTGTTGTTGGAGGTCTTGAATTGTACTTCTTCTGCTTGAATATTTGCGACTGTTCCTGACAGCGTAGCCTTTATGATATCTGTTTGAAAGATGACATTTTTCATTGACGGTGCAAAAAACTCTATATCGCGTGAATCTACATGTGAGTTTTTTAATCGGCTCGTCACGTGAACTTTATGAATGAAATTTTGAAAATCTTTTATGTTTTCGTACTCAAAAAGTAAATAGTCACGCAGTTCAGAATTGTTTGTTACCAAATGAAATTTGTTAAATTCCATGCTTCTATCCGAATAACTGGCATCAGTGCTTAGCTCCTGGAGGTGTAATCCGGACTTTTCTTTAAACGTTAGTTTGGAAATAGTTGCAGTTATATGTGAAATATCGAGCTTTATGTTGTCGAATATGCCTGAAAGGTGCGTAATATCCAAATCCGAAAAATCTACGCCTCGATTGTGGTGCTTAAAACGATGATTAACCAATCTGATATGATTATTTTCGAGCACGATTTTGTCGAGCGATAACTCAAGTTTTCCTTTAGAGGAAGTTTTTAACTTTTTATCTTTTGAAGAAAAGTAGGTGATGACTTTGCTGAAGTTGGTGCTGTCTTTATAAATCTGAAAATCGATGTAGGCATTTTTCAGTTTTATCTCTTCAATTCTAATCTTCTTGTTAAAGAATTTGTGCAGCACCAGGTGCGCTTCTAAATTTTCGACGTAAATAATTTGATTGCCTTTATTATCTAATAATTCGAACTTCTGTAACTGTATCGCGCTGAAAGGTTTGAAATAAACACGGTGTATGCGGATCTCGCTATCTAACTGTTCAGACAAATAGGCTGCTACTTTTTTAGAAACGTAGGTTTGTACAGTGGAAAACTGAAGCGAAAATAATGTCAAAATTACCAGTAGAAGTATACTAGTAAGTGTAATCAGCGTTATTTTAAGTATTTTTTTGATATTTTTGTAATCTAAAATATTTTTTGTCCTCAAATGGCTATCATCCTCGGAATAGAATCTTCATGCGACGAAACTTCAGCTTCTATATGTATAGACGGTGAAATTAAGTCAAATATTATTGCTGGTCAAGCAATTCACTCGAAATATGGTGGCGTCGTACCTGAGTTAGCTTCTCGTGCGCATCAACAAAATATTATTCCTACGGTCGACCAAGCCATACAGCAGGCCAAAATTACAAAAAAAGATGTAGATGCGGTAGCATTTACCAGAGGACCGGGTTTGTTGGGGTCGCTTCTGGTCGGAACTTCTTTTGCGAAATCATTCGCATTGGCCCGTCAGATTCCTTTGATTGAGGTTAATCACATGCAAGCACATATTTTGGCGCATTTTATTGAGGATCCGAAACCAAATTTTCCTTTCTTATGCCTCACTGTTTCCGGAGGGCATACGCAGATCGTGTTGGTCAAAGATTATTTTGATATGGAATTATTGGGGCAGACCTTGGATGACGCTGCCGGAGAGGCTTTTGATAAAACGGCTAAGATTTTGACACTGCCGTATCCTGGAGGACCATTGATTGATAAGTACGCTCAATTGGGAGACCCTAACGCTTTTTCTTTGCCAGAACCTCAAATTGCTGGTCTGAATTTTAGCTTTTCGGGTTTGAAGACAGCGATATTGTATCTGGTCCAGGCTAAAATGAAAGAGGATCCTCAATTTTTAACGAAACATTTAAATGATGTATGTGCTTCGGTACAAAGTCGTATTGTTTCTATTCTTTTGAATAAATTGAAGAAGGCGGCAAAACAAACGGGTGTAAAGGACATTGCAATTGCCGGTGGTGTCTCTGCCAATTCGGGGTTACGAAGTGCACTGATTGAAATGGGAGAACAGTTTAAATGGCGTGTCTTTATTCCGAAGTTTGAATATTGTACAGATAATGCTGCTATGATTGCTATTGCCGGCTATCAGAAATACCTTAAACAGGATTTCGTGGGACAGGATATTACACCGCTTGCTCGTATGCATGTATAGGTGATTCAGTTTTTATCTAAGTTTCGATAAAAATTTTTTTGGAAAGTGGTGTGCTATTTCATCATTGTAGAAAGTAGAGTAGTAATCTTTAAAACTTTCCATTATGTTGTTTTCCAAATCAGATATTTAAGCAAAAGAGTGGATGGATGTCATCTTTGCAGGACGTAATAAAGAATACGGGGCGTATGAGCATCGTATTTTAGCTCCTAAAGCAACGAATTTGGCTCTTGGGGTGTTGTATTAGCTGTCATAGTACTGAAAATGTAGACGCCCTCTTATTCTATTTGAATTCTACCGTTAAATATACCGGTTTGCCATTGTTTCCTGTTATCCAACGAGGTCCTTGTTTGACAATCTCTATTGCTTTTTTATCCAAATTTAAATTAGCCGATTTGCTGACGAGGATGTTCTCCGGTCTTCCTTCGGCAGTAATGGAAAACGTCAAAGCTACAATGCCTTTTCCCAAATTAACCTTTTTAGTCTCTGCGTTTATATATGCTTTAAATTCTTTCCATCCCGATACCGGTTCGCTTTTCAAGGGAGTTTTGTGCGCTGAGGTTACAACTACTTCGCCTAAAGCGGAATCATGACGATTCAATAAAATAGTTTGAGAAGAATTATCTGCAAGGATTTTTTCTTTTTTGTATCCGACAGCATTAATTTCCAATGGTGCGTTTTTTCTATTCGCTAAATACACGAAATTGCCGGCAGAATCGGTGCTAACCACGTTGTTGTTCTCCATGTCTTTTATTTGAACATTTTCAATTGGGTTTCCTGATTGCATGTCAAGTACTTGTCCTAAAATGTAGTTGGATTGTGCGTCTAAATTCAGTCTTGACAGCGCTACTCTATTATTCGTATTCGAAGAATTTGTGCCTATATCTGGAGCACGTACCCCTTCTGCGCGTCCCTGAATCTGTTGCGGAATATTTGCAGCGATATTGTGTTCTTTGTTACTATCCGATATGCCTCTGCCGATTATTACTTCTTCTTTATTGGGGGTGTTTTGTATTACAATGAGATTTTCAGCTTTTGAAGGCTTTAATGCGGCGACACTATAAGCCGGGCTGTCTCGAAGGGCTGTTTGACGCGGAAAGGCAACATTAGGAATGGCTGCTTTTTTAGTTGGAGTATAAACGCTCGAAGCGACTTTATTCGGTTGTTTTTCCGTATGACCTAAATTTGTGTTTTTTGAGTCTGATGAGTGTGCGATAGCATTCTGGTTGATAGTCTGCTGTTCTTCAATTTTTCCAGCTGTAGTATCTGTAGCTTTATCTATCAGTGGGGTAGGGACATTTAGTTCTTCTGGTGACTGTGCAATTAAGGTGTCTTTTGTTGAGGAACCATTGTTCCAGATCCAATATCCTCCCAAACTCAAAACTAATAATAGTGAGGCAGCAAGAGATAGCGATTTCCAAGGGAATAGACGTTTGTTATTCGATAAATGGCTCCGTGCATGGATACGTTGTCTTAAATCGCTTAAATCTGAGGAGTAATTGTGGAGTTGTTCGTGTTCCATTCCCAATAGTATATCCAGTAGCATCTCATCCTCTAGGAAAGCACGTTCAAGCTCAAACATCTCTCGGTGACTGAGCTCTCCATTTACATATTTTCTGATGTAGTTGATATCTGGATTAATCTTGCTCATGATTCCTTTCCATACAATTTTTTAAATTCCGCTTACCGTTTTGGATATAGCTTTTTACGTCATTCATGCTATATCCCGTTATCTCTACCACTTCCTTGTAGGATTTTTCGTTGATGAAAAACAGATCTACACTAATCCGTTGTTTCTCTGGTAACTTATCTATACAACGTTCTAATTGTGACAATCGTTCTTCTTGGTCTACATAATTTTCTTCCTGATGCAAGAAGGTAGAAAATTCCATAAAATTATCTACGGGAAGTTCATAATTATCTTTGGTGCTTCGCAATGTCATCAAACAGTGATTTTTGCTAACAACATATAACCATTTGGCAAATTCTCTGATTTCCTGTTTGTTTACTTTGGTTATAAGTTCTTCAAAAATCTGCATTACGGCATCTTTGCTTTGTTCACTTTCTTTAAAATAACGCAAGCATACATAATATACCATCTCGGTATGCCGCTGGTATAATTCTCCCAAATACTTTAAGTCACCGGTGGTGCGATAATTTTCTAAAAGAGAACTATCGTCTGTAGCTGACATTTGTGATGAATTGAACAACTTCATAATCAGGGCTCAAAATAATTTTTTTTTCTCATTTATGGAAATTTATGTTTCGAGGCAGGGATCCCTTGTCAAAATTTATAAATCATGAAAGCTTTAACATCATTTATTCTTTTGATTTTTACCATCGTGGTCGGAAATCATATTCACGCAAAGACTATAACAGGTAAAATTGTTGATGAAGCTAAGGTGCCCATTGCCAAAGTGGAAGTGCGTAATACGACTAAAATTACGCTCTTCTTTTGTTCTGAAAGTGTCTGTTTTTTATTTTTAAAGGCATCAATGAGCTCGTTACACTCGGTTTAATGGCGGTCAGGATACTTTCTCGGCTATTGTGTTAGTTCCAATCATGAGTTTTTTTTAAGTTTTCTTTTTGCCATAAAAAAGTAAATGAGGGCACCTATGGCTGCGCTAATGGCCGAAGAAGTGATGCTAAGTGGATCATTCACTAGTCGCGATAAACTGAATAATAGTGGCACTGCTATAATGAAGAAAAATACGGCACTGCTTAATGCCAACTGCGATCGTTTATCCATTTTATTTGTCCAATTCTTTTTGTTGCTCTTTCCATTGTTTCGAAAAGGATTTGTTGGGGAACTTTGGCAGCTCTCTATTCTTTCCCCACGATTTTTTAAAAAAGGTGCGTACAAAGAAATTTTTAAGTTTTCCTCCGAACATATCAATCAGTTTCCTTCTTTGAATGGCATAGGTAAATCCCTTCCACATCCTTTTTTCCATTGGTGTTGCCAGATTTTCTTGGACAGCATCTCTTCTGTTTAGTAGTAGCATTTTTTGGATATCGATGCCTACGGGACATACTTCGGTACACTTGCCACAGAGGCTGGATGCGTAGGATAGATGTTTGAATTCTTTCATCCCACTGAGGTGTGGCGAGATTAAAGAGCCGATTGGTCCCTGGTAAGTGGTCTCGTATGTATGGCCGCCAATATTTTGATAAATGGGGCACACGTTCAGGCAAGAGCCACAGCGGATACAATATAGTCCTTGGCGTTGCTCTTTTTGTTCCAGAAGATTGGTTCGGCCATTATCGAGCAATATGACATACATCTCGCGAGGGCCATCTGTATCTGTTTTTTGTCGTGGCCCATTTAAAATCGTGTTGTACACAGTCAAATTTTGACCTGTTCCATGTGAAGCCAACAAGGGCCAAAACATATCCAGATCCATCATACTGGGAATTATTTTCTCGATTCCCACTAATGCGATATGGACATCGGGAAATGTAGTGGTAAGACGGGCATTCCCTTCATTTTCAGTAATCGCAATACTGCCTGTATCTGCTATCAGAAAGTTAGCGCCTGAAATACCAATATCTGCGGAAGTGTATTTTTGCCGAAGTAACTCTCGTGCTTTTAAGGTAAGTTGCTCTGCAGTAGCATCGGGGGGAGTTCCGAAATTTTCATGAAATAATTTAGCAATGTCTTCCAGACTCAGGTGCATGGCCGGCGTAACAAAATGATAGGGTTTGTGGTCCAAAAGTTGAATGATATACTCTCCCAGGTCACTTTCAATCGCTTCTATTCCTTTTTCTGCTAAAAAACGGTTCAACTCAATTTCTTCGGTTGCCATAGATTTGGATTTTATCACGGAGTTCGCATGATGGGTCTCCATGATTTTTCCTATTTCTTGACGTGCCTCTTCAGCATTATTTGCCCAGATTACTTTGCCACCTCGTTTGGTAAAATTAGTTTCAAATTCTATTAGGTAGCGGTCAAGGTTTTCCATCATTTTCCATTTTACGAGATTGGCTTTTTTCTTCGAATTGGCTAAATTGTAAAATTTACTCTTTCCTCTTTCGAAAGCCATATTGTATTTGTCAATATTTGTCGTAATAATATCACGATGGCGTTGGTCAAAAGATTTGATAGCGCTATCCGTTAAAAACTTATCTGCAATAGTTTGCGGCATGGAACTCCTTTACTAATTTGATTCAAAAATAAAAGTTGGTTACAGGATAACCAACTTTTAAATATAACGTAAAATATTTAAATCTCTTATTTATACACTTATTTGGTTTTAATAGCGAGCGCGAGGCTCAATTCGTTCAGTTGCTCTTGAGCAATAGTGGAAGGGGCATCAATCATGATATCGCGTCCTGAATTGTTCTTGGGGAATGCAATGACATCTCGAATGGTGTCAAGTCCGGCGAAAATGGAAACTAAACGATCGAAACCGAACGCTAAACCGCCATGTGGAGGAGCGCCGTAGGTGAAGGCTTCCATTAAAAACCCAAACTGCTTTTGCGCTTCTTCTGGAGTGAATCCGAGATGTTTGAACATTAACGATTGCAATTCCTTGTCGTGGATACGAATAGAACCACCGCCTATCTCCACACCATTGATGACCAAATCATACGCGTTGGCTCTTACTTCTCCAGGATTGGTGTCTAGCAGGGCAATGTCCTCCGGTTTTGGAGACGTAAAAGGGTGGTGCATCGCATGATAACGTGCTGTATCTTCATCCCATTCCAATAATGGGAAATCCATGACCCATAGTGGGGAGAATTTATTTTTATCACGTAGCCCTAGCTGATTACCCATTTCAAGACGCAATTCGTTTAATTGCTTTCGTACTTTATCAGTAGGCCCTGCCATGATTAAGAATAAATCACCGGGTTTTCCTTCAAAAGCCTGATTCCATTTTTCTAGTTCTTCGGCACTATAAAATTTGTCTACTGAGGATTTTATGGAGCCATCTTCATTATGGCGTGCATATACCAAGCCTGTAGCCCCGATTTGTGGACGTTTTACAAAATCCGTCAATGCGTCTAACTGTTTTCGTGTGTAGTGCGCAGAGCCGGAGGCATTGATTCCTACTACTAATTCGGCTTGGTCAAAAACCGGAAATCCCTTGTCTTTTACGATATCATTAAGTTCTACGAATTGCATGCCAAATCGTGTGTCAGGTTTGTCTGATCCATATAATCGCATGGCATCTGCATAGGTCATGCGTGGTACTTGACCTAAGTCTATGTTTTTGACCTTGTGAAATAAATGCTTTGTCAAGCCTTCAAACATGTTTAAGATGTCTTCTTGCTCTACAAAAGACATTTCGCAGTCAATTTGTGTAAATTCAGGTTGACGATCGGCGCGTAAATCCTCATCACGGAAACATTTTACAATTTGAAAATAACGGTCAAATCCGGATACCATCAATAATTGCTTGAATGTTTGAGGGGATTGTGGAAGGGCATAAAATTCGCCAGGATTCATACGGGAAGGTACGACGAAATCACGCGCGCCTTCAGGTGTAGATTTAATGAGGACAGGAGTTTCTACTTCTAGAAAATCTTGTTCGTCTAGATAACGGCGGATTTCCTGCGCCATGTTGTGGCGTAAAATTAAATTTTCACGCACAGGATTACGTCTTAAATCCAAATAACGGAATTTCATCCGTATATCATCACCACCATCCGTATCGTCTTCTATGGTAAAAGGAGGTAATTTGGCCTCGTTTAATATGTCTAAAGAAGAAACTTTTATTTCGATGTCTCCGGTAGGGATTTTTGAATTTTTATTCGAACGCTCGATAACAGTTCCGACTACTTTTATAACGAACTCGCGGCCTAATTCTCTTGCTTTCGCCCGTAAGTGGTCGTCATCGTCACTGTTGAAAGTCAATTGCGTGATTCCGTATCGGTCACGGACATCAATAAAGGTCATTCCCCCCAAATCACGAGATTTTTGAACCCAGCCACTTAGTGTTACGGTATTTCCTAAATCGGCAATTCTTAATTCGCCACAAGTATGTGTTCTGTGCATTACTAAGTAAAAATTATCTAAAGATGAGCTCGCTGGAGCTCGGTTAAAAAGTAAAAAATGAAATAATTAATTTGTCGTTCTGCTAGCTTTATTACGGCTGAAATTAACAATTAAAATTTTACACAAAAATATCGGATTTTGAGGAGAATAACGAATAACATGTTGGAATATCTAAAAGAATTTATTTTCCTCCACTTTCGCCCACTTGTTGTATTTTTTTTGCTATAATATTTTAAAATTCACCCGATTTTTATGTCAAACAGGTATAAAAATGTGATTCAAATTCTCTTTTTTATGATGTAAATGATGTTGTTGATTATCAATGATAAAGTTATTTGTCGCTTAATTAAAGGAGGTTTTGGGAAGCGAAATATACTATCTTCTTTATGTGGAAAACTTTTTTGTGGGGGAAAGTGGGGGAAAGTGGGGGAAAGTGTCTACTTTTACATTATAATTTAATTACGACACGTAGCTTATGATTCAACTTATCGGAGAATTCGAATGTAAGTTGGACACCAAAGGAAGGTTGGTAGTCCCGGCCGCGCTCAAAAGGCAGTTGCCTGATGTTGAGCGTGAGGGGCTTATCGTGAATAGGGGATTTGAAAAAAATCTGGTGATTTACACACGTGAAGAATGGGATAAGCAAGCAGCTAAGATTTCGAAGTTGAATACCTTTAATGCGAAGAACAGGGAGTTTGTGCGTCAGTTTATGCGTGGAGCTACTATTCTTAATTTGGATTCGGCTGGAAGGGTGTTGTTGCCAAAGGTGCTGTTGGACTATGCGAAAATAGAAGGAGATGTTGTGTTGGCGTGTCAGTTTGATAAAATAGAAGTGTGGTCGAAGGGAATTTATGATGAAATGATGAATGGTGGGGTGAATGATGATTTTGCTTCATTGGCAGAGGAAGTGATGGGTGGTTTTGATTTTGGAGGATCTATAGATGGCTAAAGAAGAAGTATATCATGTGCCTGTCATGCTTCAGGAGTGTATTGAGGCGTTGGATATCAAGCCGGATGGCGTGTATGTAGACGTTACATTTGGTGGTGGTGGTCATTCCCGTGAAATTATGAAGCATCTGGAGGAGAATGGCAGGCTGATTGCTTTTGATCAGGATCCTGATGCGTTAAATAATATTATTGAAGATAGTCGCTTTTTGTTGATTCATCAGAATTTTAAATTCATTAAAAACAACCTGCGTCTTCAGGGGATAAGGCAGGTGGACGGCATATTGGCTGACCTGGGGGTCTCTTCTCATCAGTTTGATGATGCGGAGCGGGGTTTCTCTATTCGGTTTGATGCGGATCTGGATATGCGTATGGATCAGGTTTCGGATTTGGATGCGAAAAAGGTGTTGAATACATATACAGAGGAAGACTTGCATCGGATTTTTGGAATGTATGGTGAGGTTCAGAATGCACGTTCTTTGGCTAAAACAATAGTTACCGCCCGTCTTACGAAAGAAATCGAAACAGTGGCGGGTTTGAAAGAAGTGATTAGAAAATTGGTACCAAAAGGAAAGGAGCATAAATATCATGCGCAGGTTTTTCAGGCGCTACGTATAGAAGTGAACAAGGAGTTGGAGGCTTTGCAGGAATTTTTAATGCAGACAGTGTCTCTGCTCAAACCCGGGGGGCGATTGGTAGTCATGTCATATCATTCCTTAGAAGATAGGTTGGTTAAAAATTTCATGATCAAAGGTAAGTTTAGGGGGGAAGTGGAAAAGGATTTCTTTGGGAACGAGATAAAGCCCTTTCAGGTTGTTAGTCGCAAAGCAGTAACAGCGGGAGCTAAGGAATTGGAATTGAATAATCGCTCGCGTAGTGCTAAATTGAGAATAGCGAAAAAAACAGAACAATCCTAGATCGTATGTCTGGAAAGAATACAATAAAAAATAAGGAGCTAAGTGAGGATATCCAAGAGGAGCTGTCCGATGCGGTCGAAGAAAAGGTAGAGGAAACTCAGAATTTTCTTCGCTCTATTTTTGCGCCAAAGCAGCTTTCGATGTATTTGGTAACAAAAAATCTACCTTTTGCTGCATTCCTGGCTTTTTTGGGGTTGTTGTATATTTCTAATCGGCATTTGGCGGAGCGAACGGTACGACAAATCGATCGATTAGGTAGGGAGGTAAAGGAATTGAGTTGGGATTATAAGTCTTTGTCTGCTGAGTTGATGAAATTAACGACGCAGTCAGAAATAGCCAAAAGGGCGGATACGTTGGGGTTAAAGGAGAGAACGCAACCGCCTATTAAACTTGAAGTGGTAAAAGAGAAACGGTAGTGGTGTTTAAGGATTAAAAGCGAATAATGAATATTAGGAAATCCATATTGGTAAGGGTGTACCTGGCGTTCGGGCTAATGGTCTTTGGGGCCTTGGCAGTTTTTGCTAAACTTATTCACTTGCAGTATATTGATGGTGGAGAATGGCGTGCCATAGCAGATAGTTTAACCATTCAAGAGCGTGTTGTGGAGGCGGCTCGGGGGAATATTTATGCTAACGATGGCAGTTTATTAGCGACTTCTGTTCCTGAATATGAAATACGTTTTGATGCTATGGCAATTCCAGTCGAGCATAATGATGTTTTTAATTCTAAAGTTGATTCTTTAGCAAACAAACTTGCTGGATTTTTTAAAGATAAATCGGCAAGACAATATTTGGTGGCATTAAAAGATGCTCGTGCGAAAAAACAGCGGTATGTGTTGATAAAGCGAAATGTTTCGCATCAGGATCTTAAGCAGTTGAGGCAATTTCCGTTGTTGAAAACTTTCAAGGAAGGGAAATCACGCTTCTCCGGTGGTTTGGTCGCTGTCCGTCAGAATAAACGGATTCTTCCGTTTACGAATTTAGCTGCCCGAACGATTGGCTATAAAAATGCCAAAGGGATAGATACTGTTCTGGTAGGTCTGGAAGGAGCGTATGGCAATTATATAGACGGGAAAAGTGGTGCTCAAATGATGCAGCGTATTGCGGGAGGAGTGTGGGTTCCTTTGAATCGTGAAATCGAGGTGGCTCCGGTAGACGGTTCGGATATCATTTCTACTATTGATGTCAACATGCAGGATATGGCGCAGCGTGCATTGGAAAAGCAATTAAAAATCAGTAACGCTGATAATGGTTGTGTGGTATTGATGGAAGTTGCAACAGGAGAAGTTCGTGCTATAGCAAATTTCACCAAAGATACAGATGGGGAATACCGAGAGAAATTCAACTATGCAATAGCACAGGGGGCAGATCCGGGTTCTACATTTAAATTGGCTTCCTATCTTACTGCTTTGGATGATGGGGTAATAGATACCAATACAATTGTTGATGTAGGGAATGGAACGTATAAGGTGCCTTCTCATACAATCCGGGATTCGCATGCACCTAAAAAATCTAAGATGACCGCAAAAGAAGCTTTTGAAGAATCTTCGAATGTAGGGATTACAAAATTGATAAATACACACTATGGAAGTGATCCTGCAAAATTTACGGCTAAGTTGCATAAGTGGGGTTTGAATCAGCCTTTGGGATTGCAAATTCCGGGAGAGGGTATTCCTGTTGTAAAAACGCCTGCAAATAGAAGCTGGAGTAAGTTGTCTTTAGTACAGATGGCATACGGCTACGAGTTAAAGTTGACTCCGCTACAGACTTTAGTGTTGTATAACGCGGTGGCAAATGATGGAAAAATGGTTGCGCCGTTATTTGTTAAAGAAATTCGTCATTTAGGAAATACGGTGCAGAAATTTAATGCCCGTGTTATCAATAAGCAAATCGCGTCAGAAGATGCGATTCGAAAAATGCAGGACATGTTGGAGGGGGTAATGATAGAAGGTACAGGTAAGAGATTAGCTAGCTCTCTGTACACCTCGGCAGGAAAGACGGGTACGGCTCAGATGGCGGATGGAGCCAAGGGATATGGTGCGCGACGGTATCAATCTTCGTTTGCGGGGTATTTTCCGGCTGATAAGCCTAAATATTCCATCATAGTGGTGATTCGAAACCCGCGCAACGGGTATTATGGGGGTTCGGTGGCAGGACCTGTATTCAAAGAGTTGGCCGACATGGTTTTTGCGAATGATTTGTCGCTTCATGGTACGTTTGCCACTCGTAAAATAAATGTAGCAGGTTCAAAAATACCTTTGACGTTGAAAGGTTCGAAAGAGGCCTCGGTTAAGGTGTACGAGGCTTTGGGTATAAAGACACCGAACTGGAATATAATCGCACAAAATACAATAGATACATCGTCAAAGGGGATTCCTTTTTCGGAAGTGTCTATTCAAGAAGGTGTGGTGCCGGACGTAGTCGGTATGGGCTTGGCTGATGCCTTATACACAATGGAAAACGCGGGCTTTAAAGCGCAGATATATGGTAAAGGGAAGGTGGTAAACCAATCTTTAATACCTGGAGAGAAATTAAAATTGGGTACAAACGTAGCAATTCAATTGCATTAATATGATACTTAAAGAATTATTACATGCTATTCCTGTTGTTCAGGTTGTCGGTTCACTAGACGTAGAAGTGGCATCGGTGTGTTTTGATTCGCGTAAGGTTGAAAAAAATACATTATTCGCCGCAATAAGGGGCGTACAAACGGATGGACATCTCTATGTTGACAAAGCAATTGCGATGGATGCTTCAGCTGTACTGGTAGAACAGCTTCCGAAGCAACTGGATGAAAATACGACGTATGTAGTTGTGGGTGATACGTCTTATGCGTTAGGAATCGCAGCCTCTAATTTTTACGGTAATCCGTCGAAGGACTTAAAGCTTGTGGGGATTACAGGTACAAATGGTAAAACTACGGTAGCAACGTTGTTATTTAATCTTTTTAGGCAGTTGGGGTATCACGTTGGTCTTGTGTCGACGGTAGAGAATAAAATCGGGGATCGGATTATTCCGGCAACTCATACCACACCAGATCCGGTGGCTTTGAACAAATTGCTGTCTGATATGGTAGATGAGGGGTGTGATTATTGCTTTATGGAGGTGAGTTCACATGCTGTTGTGCAACAGCGTATTGCCGGATTACGATTTGCCGGTGGAGTTTTTACGAATATTACGCATGATCATCTTGATTTCCATGGCAGCTTTGATAATTATATTAAAGCAAAGAAGAAGTTTTTTGATGATTTGGATCGTTATGCCTTTGCTCTTACGAATACCGATGATAAAAATGGACAAGTGATGCTTCAGAATACCTTTGCACATAAAAAGACATACGGTTTGCATCATGTTGCAGATTTCAAAGCAAAGGTAATAGAAAGTCATTTTGATGGCATGCTGCTACAGATCGATTCGCATGAGGTATGGGTAAAATTGGTAGGTGGCTTTAACGCGTATAATCTTTTGGCTGTATATGGTGCAGCTATTTTATTGGAACAAGAAACGTTGAAAATCTTGACGGCTATCAGTGAGATTACGGGAGCCCAGGGTAGGTTCGAAACTGTTCGTTCTAAAAATGGAATTGTCGGGATAGTAGATTATGCACATACGCCGGATGCGGTCGAAAATGTATTGGAGACAATAAAAGATTTGAGGGTGATTGGTCAGCAAATTATTACTGTGCTTGGATGTGGAGGAGATCGTGATAAGACTAAGCGTCCGGAAATGGCGAAGGTCGCACTAAAATATAGCGATAAAGTCATTATCACTTCAGATAATCCGCGTACTGAAGATCCTTTGGCTATTATCAAAGAGATGGAAGCCGGTATTCCGGTTGATAAGAAAAGGAATGTGTTTACTATTTCTGATCGACGAGAAGCTATTCGTGCAGCTTGTCATATAGCTGCTGCCGGAGATATTGTCTTAATTGCAGGAAAAGGACATGAAAAGTATCAAGAAGTTAATGGTGTAAGGCATCATTTTGATGATAAAGAAGAATTAGAGAAAACATTTAACGAACTATAATAAGTCGATGATATATTATTTATTTACTTGGTTACAAGATCACTTGCATATTCCGGGATCGGGATTGTTTCAATATATTTCGTTCCGGACCGCAATGGCAGTTATTGTTTCGTTGATGATAACAACAGTTTTTGGTAGTCGATTAATTCGTTTGCTGCACCGAAAACAAGTAGGTGAAACGATTCGCGATCTCGGGTTAGAAGGAGAAAAAAAGAAGCAAGGAACTCCAACGATGGGTGGTTTGATCATTATAGCGGGTATCCTGATACCCACGGTGTTGTTTGCCAAATTGGACAATATTTACGTCATCATAATGATTATTACGACAATCTGGATGGGAGCAATAGGTTTCCTGGACGATTATATCAAAGTGTTTCGGAAGAATAAAGAAGGGTTGGCTGGCCGATTTAAAGTAATCGGACAAGTCGGTTTAGGAACGATCATCGCTATCACAATGTATTTTCATCCGGATATTGTCGTACGCGAACAGGTGACAAACCCGACGTCTTCGAAGCCGGTTGAAGTCGTGATTAATCCGCAGACCGGTGAAAGTACATACACAGAAAATGTGAAATCCACGAAGACGAATATCCCTTTCTATAAAAATAATGAATTTGATTATGCCAAAGTTTTGGATAGTTTTGGATTGAACAGCAGCTTGGTGACATTCCTCGTTTTTTTGGTTGTTGTGGTCTTTATTGTGACAGCTGTGTCCAATGGTGCTAATATTACGGATGGGATAGACGGGTTGGCAACAGGTACTTCGGCTATTGTGGGTATTACATTGGCAATCTTGGCGTATGTATCTGGTAATATTATTTTTTCCGAATACCTCAATATTATGTATATCCCTAATTCCGGTGAGCTTGTAATTTTTGCAGGGGCATTTATCGGAGCCTGTACGGGCTTCTTGTGGTATAATGCGTATCCCGCACAGGTATTCATGGGAGATACCGGTTCGCTGGCTATTGGAGGTATTATCGCTGCGTTTGCCATTCTTATTCGTAAAGAATTATTGATACCGGTATTATGTGGCGTTTTTCTGATTGAAAATCTATCGGTGATTCTTCAGGTATCTTACTTTAAGTATACAAAGAAAAAATATGGTGAAGGCAGACGGATTTTTTTGATGTCCCCTCTGCACCATCATTACCAGAAGAAAGGGTACCATGAGGCTAAGATCGTGACGCGATTTGTGATCGTGAGTGTTATTTTAGCAATTTTAACAATCGTAACATTGAAAGTAAGATAGGATGGCACATATTGCACATACATATTACCCACAGACTGGCCGCTTAGTGATTCTCGGTGCGGGTGAGAGTGGCGTAGGTGCTGCTATACTAGGAAAGGATCGGGGCTTTGATGTATTTGTTTCTGATATGGGAGATATCAGCGATGGGTATAAAGAAATTTTACTAAAGGAAACTATTGTATTTGAAAGTGGTCAGCATACTGCTCTCCAGGTGTTAAATGCAGATCTCGTGGTCAAGAGTCCGGGTATTCCTGAAAAAGCCCCGCTGATTCAACAGTTAAGAGCGCAGGGAACTCCCGTGATCTCGGAAATTGAATTCGCTGCGCAGTATACGAATGCAACGTTGATCTGTATTACGGGTTCTAACGGTAAATCTACGACTACGATGTTGACATATTATATGTTGCAGAAGGGTGGTATAAATGTAGGTCTGGCAGGAAATATTGGGAAAAGTTTTGCTTTTCAAGTGGCGCGAGAAAATTTTGATGTTTATGTGTTGGAAATTTCCAGTTTTATGCTGGACGACATGTATCATTTCCGGGCGGACGTGGCCGTAATTTTGAATATCACGCCTGACCATCTGGATCGCTATGATTATAAGTTGGAAAATTACGTAAATTCTAAATTTCGCATGATTCGAAATCAGACAGAGCAAGATTATTTTATCTATTGCGCTGATGATCAGGAAACGATGAGAGCCTTGCCTCGTTGGGAAAGTAAAGCTACGCTATTACCCATAACACAAGAGAAAGAGGTCATCCAGGGAGCGTATTTAGATAAGGACAATACTATAAAAATTCACATACCCAATAGAGAAATATTTACGATGAATATTGAAGAGTTATCATTACAAGGAAAGCACAACGTCTACAATAATATGGCGTCTGGATTGATTGCGAAAGTGCAGGAGCTTCGTAATCAGACGATGAAGGAGAGTATGGGCTCGTATGTCAATATTCCACATCGATTAGAGCATGTTGCGTATATCGGCGGTGTAAATTATATCAATGATTCGAAGGCGACAAATGTAAATTCGGTGTGGTATGCGCTGGAGAGTTTTTCTACAGATATCGTATTGATTTTGGGTGGGGTCGATAAAGGAAACGATTATGATATGCTCCGTGACCTGATAAAGCAAAAAGTAAAGGCTATTATCTGCATAGGAAAAGATACTTCACGTATTCACGATGCTTTTGAAGAAGAAGCCGATGTGATTGTAAATAGTGCATCGATGGAAGATGCTGTTGAGATTGCATCGCACCTTGCCATAAAAGGGGATACCGTATTGCTCTCACCGGCTTGTGCAAGCTTTGATTGGTTTAAAAATTACGAAGAAAGAGGTGATAAGTTTAAAGAAGCGGTAATGAGCCTGTAAAACAGATTGTTATGGAACAAGTGCTGTCAAAATTAAAGGGAGATAAATGGATTTGGATCATCGTGATTATTCTATCCGGATGGTCTTTACTGGCTGTCTACAGTTCAGTAGGTACGCTTGCGTATAAAGAAGGAAAGGGAACAGAACTATATTTGTTTAAGCATTTTTCCATTATCGCTGTAGGTTTAGTAATGATGTTCCTGTCTCATAAATTAGACTATAGGTATTATGCAGGTATTTCAAAGCTTTTAATGGCAATTACTATTCCGTTGTTACTGTACACATTGGTATTTGGAAACAAGGTGAATGATGCGTCCCGTTGGGTTACGATTCCGGTTATCAATCAGACTTTTCAAACCTCTGATTTAGCAAAACTGGCCTTGATTACATTCTTGGCTCGGATGCTTTCGCGTAAACAGGAGGAGATTAAAGATGTTAAAAAGTCTTTTCTTCCGATAATGGGGGCGGTTTGTCTGGTTTTTGTGTTGATCGCATGGGCCAATTTATCTACGGCAGTTATGCTATTTGGGGTTAGTGTGCTGTTGCTTTTGATCGGTAGAATCAGCTTCAAACAAATCGCTTTAGTATCCTTAGGTGTGGGGTTGTTAGGGTTAATAGTGATTTCGGTGGGGCCACGTCGGGCGACATATTTTAGTCGTATAAAGGGTTTTTTTGCGACGGAAGAAGTAACGACTTCCAATGTTCCTTTTCAAGAGGATAAGAATTATCAGGCAAATAATGCGAAAATCGCAATTGCTACCGGTGGATTATTTGGAAAAGGGCCGGGTAATAGCGTGCAGCGAAATGTACTTCCGCATCCCTATTCAGATTTTATTTTCGCCATTATTATCGAAGAGTATGGAACTATTGGTGGCGTAATTTTATTGTTTTTATATCTGGCTTTAATGTATCGCTGTATACGTATAGTGACACTTAGTCCGCGAGCCTTCGGGGCTTTTTTGGCTGCGGGGTTAGGATTTAGCCTAACGATACAAGCCTTGGCGAACATGGCGGTGGCTGTAGGATTGGGGCCTGTAACTGGGGTTCCTTTGCCACTAGTCAGTATGGGAGGTACGTCTATTCTTTTTACGAGTGTAGCATTGGGAATTATTCTTTCCGTAAGTAGAAATATAGAGGAGTTGAAACATAAGCAGGAGTTGGATGAAACTCCAAAACAAAAAAAGGTAATCGTAGGTACAGTATAATTTGGTATGGCGCACAAAGTAATCATAAGTGGTGGGGGTACGGGAGGGCATATCTTCCCTGCGATTGCGATTGCAAACGCATTACGTCGTGCGGAGCCTGAGATTGAAATTTTATTTGTCGGTGCTGCTGGTAAAATGGAAATGGAAAAAGTTCCTGCAGCTGGATATAGAATAGTAGGGTTGGACATTCAGGGAATTAATAGACAGTCGTTATTGAAAAATATAGCTTTACCCTTTAAAATGGTAAAAAGCTTATGGAAGTCTCGGCAGATTATTAAGGAGTTTGGTGGGGAAGTAGCAATTGGAGTTGGGGGATATGCTTCTGGTCCGTTGTTAATGATGGCAAATCATATCGGTATTCCGACACTGATTCAAGAACAAAATTCGTTTGCAGGTAAGACCAATAAAAGTTTGGGGAAAAGGGCAAAGAAGATATGTGTTGCGTATGATGGGATGGAAAAGTTTTTTCCTGCAGAACGGGTAATGTTGACCGGAAATCCAATCCGAAGAGCTTCCGTAGATATTTCCGGGAAGTATCGCGAAGCGATTGCTTCATTTGGATTAACGGAAGGCAAAAAGACCATTTTGGTTACAGGCGGGAGTTTGGGAGCAAATACGTTAAACGAATGTATAAAAGAGGCTGTCGGTAAATTAATTCAGGCAGATGTGCAGGTGATATGGCAATGTGGCGGCTATTATTTTGAAAAATTAGAAAGAGAACTCACGGGTAAGTTGCCCGCTGGTATTAAGTTATTGCCATTTTTGCAACGAATGGATTATGCGTATGCTGCGGCTGATGTAATTATTGCGAGAGCAGGAGCCGGCACCATATCGGAATTATGCGTAATTGGTAAACCCGTGATATTAGTTCCGTCGCCAAATGTCGCCGAGGATCATCAAACAAAAAATGCGGTTGCGTTGGTAGAAAAAAAAGCTGCTTTAATGGTGACCGATATGAGCGCGCGTATTCATTTGGTAGATGAAACACTTAAGTTGATTCGAGATGAAGCTACATGTGTAGAACTCAGTGAAAATATTAGAAAGCTGGCCTTGCTCGATGCAGATGAGGTAATAGCAAACGAAGTTTTAAAATTAATAAACTAGGAAATGAATATTGATCAGGTAAAGCAGGTTTTTTTAATCGGAATTGGTGGAATTGGAATGAGCGGTTTAGCGCGTTACTTTTATCAATTGGGCTGTACCGTTATAGGGTACGATAAAACCGAAACTGACTTGACTTTAGCTTTGGTTAGGGAGGGGATTACCGTGTTTTACCAAGATGATATTCAGTTAATCCCGGAAGGGTTTCAAAATCCATCTGTAGAAACATTGATTGTTTTTACACCTGCAGTCCCTAAAGATTTGAGAATTAAGAATTATTTTGTTGATAAGGGGTTTGAACTATACAAACGATCACAGGTTTTAGGATTTATCAGTGCTAGTCGTTTTACAATTGGTGTAGCGGGCACGCATGGTAAAACTACAACTTCAACCATGATCGCCCATATATTAAAAGATTCAGGTTACGATTGTTCGGCATTTTTAGGCGGCATCAGTTCGAATTACAATACCAATGTTTTATTTGGTGATAATAATGTGGTGGTTGTAGAAGCCGATGAATACGATCGTTCCTTTTTAACATTGCATCCGAATATCGCTGTAGTCACCTCTGCTGATGCAGATCATTTGGATATATATGGTGATGAATCGCATTTGATCGATTCCTTCAAATTATTTTTGGATAGGGTAGTAGAAGATGGTAAAAGTATAGTAAAAGTAGGGCTACCCTTTGAGGGAGATATTAGCTATTCACGTGAAACGAGTGCCGATGCTTATGCCGGGAATATTCATGTACATGAAGGCGAATTTTATTTTGACTACATTTCCGGAGAGACGCGTGTTGAAAATATCCGTCTTGGAATACCTGGCCTTCATAATGTAGAGAATGCTGTTGCCGCTATTACAGTAGCAATATTATTGGGTATTGATATCGATAAAATAGTAGTAGCATTAGCTAATTTCAAAGGAGCAAAGCGTCGTTTTGAATACATCGTTCGTACACCCGAGCACGTGTATATAGACGACTATGCTCATCATCCGGAGGAATTAAGGGCTTTTCTAAATTCCATGCGGAAATTGTATCCTACGAAGAAGTTGACTGTTGTTTTTCAACCTCATCTTTTTACACGTACACGTGATTTTGTAGATGGTTTTGCAGAAGTGTTGGGTATGGCAGATGAACTCCTGCTGATGGAGATTTATCCGGCAAGAGAATTGCCGATTGATGGCGTAGACTCATCCTGGCTATTGAATAAAATAGGAATAGAGAATAAAAGAGTGGTTACTCCTCAAGAAGTACTGGATCAGGTAATGGCTGAAAAGCCGGAATTAATCGTTACGGTTGGGGCTGGAGATATTGATCGTTTGGTAAAACCATTGAAGGCTATTTTAGCGCATGAATAGATCAAAAAATATACGTTGGAGCTTTGTAGGCTATGGAATTCTCGGAGTTGCGGCTCTGGTTGGTTTGACCTTGCTTATGAGTTTGATCGCTAGGAAGAGTAGCGATCAGGTGTGTATAGCGCTACGTGTAATGATTGAAGGTAAAGAGACTTTCATCGATCAGCATGACATTTCAAAGTTGATCAATGAGAAATATGGACGGGTAGTAGGAAGGGCAATCAAAGAGATTCCGGTTAATCAGATCGAAGAATCGTTAAAAGATCTTCCGTATGTCTCTAATGCAGAAATTCATGCAGATTTGGATGGCGTTATGCAAGTTGCCGTGCAGCAGAGAGAAGTGGTGTTGCGGGTTATAAATAAAAATGGCCGTGAATTTTATATCGATAGAGAGGGAAAGAAAATTCCGGTTACTTTAAAGTATGTGCCCCATGTACTGGTCGCAAATGGAAATATATCAGAAAGCTATGGCAAACCGTTGGATGGTGTGCAGAGTAAGCTGGTGAAAGATCTTGTGAAGATCGTGAATCATGTCAGAGGAGACGAACTTTGGGAGAATCAGATTGTGCAATTATACGTAAACGCTGAAAATGATATTGAGATAGTGCCGCGGGTGGGTAATGAGGAGTTAATAATCGGAACAGCAGATTCGCTGGATTATAAATTGGATCGGTTGAAAATCTACTACCGTGATATTATGCCAAAAGTAGGAAATAATGCTTATGCACGGGTGAATGTAAAATATGGAGATCAAATAATTTGTGAACGCAGGGGAAACTGGTTTATGGATAGTTTGCAGATGAAAATAAATATGAAGAATTAACAATACAGCATAATATACAGCATATGAAACCAAGAATTACAGCAAATGAAAAAGAAAATCCAATTATTGTTGGATTAGATATCGGTACTACGAAAATCTGCGTGACGGTGGGGCGTCGTAGTGGAACAAACAAAATTGAACTTTTGGGTGTAGGTAAAGCCGAGTCTGCGGGTGTAAACCGTGGAGTAGTAGCTAATATTCAAAAAACTGTTGGAAGCATCCGTGAAGCCGTAGCGACTGCTGAGGAGCAATCTAATGTGGATATTAAAGTGGTCAATGTCGGCATTGCCGGCCAACACATCAAAAGTATTCAACATCGCGGGATTTTGATGAAAGATGATGATGATGAAATCGGCCGTATAGATGTAGAACGTCTGATTTCGGATATGTACAAGCTTGTTCTTCCTCCGGGAGAAGAGATTATTCATGTCCTTCCGCAAGAGTTTACAATTGATAATGAGCCGGGGATTAAGGAGCCAATAGGTATGGCCGGACGTCGTATGGAAGCTAATTTTCATATCATTTCAGGTCGAGTTACGGATATCAAAAACATTAAAAAGTGTGTAGATAATTCTGACCTAGAAGTTTCTTCTTTGGTATTGGAGCCTCTGGCATCATCTGAAGCTGTATTGGATGAGGAAGAAAAAATGGCTGGAGTAGTTCTTGTTGATATTGGTGGAGGTACTACGGATGTGGCTATTTTTCACGAAGGGATTATTCGTCATACTGCTGTTATTCCATTGGGAGGAAATATTGTTACCGAGGATATACGTCAAGGATGTGCTGTCTTACGTAATCAAGCGGAACAATTAAAGGTGCGTTACGGTTCAGCGTTAGCTGATGAAAACAAAGATAATGAGGTGATCTGTGTACCCGGTATTCGTGGGCGTGATGCTAAAGAAATCTCTGTTAAAAACCTTGCATTCATCATTCAAGCTAGAATGGAGGAAATCATAGAGCATGTTTATTATGAAATTAAGTCTTCAGGTTATGAAGATAAACTAATTGCTGGTATTGTTATTACAGGAGGTGGCGCACAGTTGAAACATTTGGTTCAGTTGGTAGAGTATATTACAGGAATCGATTGCCGTATCGGATATCCCAATGAGTACTTGGCTAAAACGGATATGCTGAACAAGCAATCTTTTGATGAGATGAAAAGTCCGATGTATGCCACAAGTATTGGCTTGCTGATTAAAGGTATTCAGACGGTAGAAGAGGATGAGGCAACGCAACAAGAAGTGGTGGGTAAAAGTCCTGATAAAACAAAGGTGAAAGAAATTGCACAAACGACTAATAAAAAGGAAAGTTGGTTTAATAGAATCATCTCTGATTTCATCAAGGATGATTCGGGAATTGATGATGATTCGTTTATTGGAAAAAAATAATTTTCAACATCAATTGGTTTTTTCCACATTTTAACAATTGTGGAAAACTGTTGTTAAGATTTTGGTATTATTACATTCGAATTGATGAGTTCTAGGGTGACTGCGAGCTTAGCAATTCATAAAAATAGGATATTTTATGTCGATACAATTTGAAATGTTAAAGGAACAGTCGTCTATAATTAAAGTTATAGGCGTAGGTGGTGGCGGAGGGAATGCCGTTAATCACATGTACAAGCAAGGAATTAGTGGAGTGGACTTTATTGTGTGTAATACGGATGCGCAGGCATTAGAATTAAGCCCAATTCCTAACAAAGTACAATTGGGAACTAGTCTAACAGAAGGAATGGGTGCAGGTGCTGATCCGGATGTAGGTGAAAATTCTGCTATCGAAAGTATAGAGGATATCAAAAGAATGCTCGGTACCAGTACCAAAATGCTATTTATTACAGCCGGTATGGGAGGTGGTACAGGTACAGGGGCCAGTCCTGTTTTAGCTAAAGCAGCTAAAGAAATGGGAATCCTGACTGTAGCTATCATTACCACTCCGTTTACTTTTGAAGGGAAAAAACGTCGTTCGCAGGCAGAAGAGGGTTTAAGTGAACTGCGTAAATATGTAGATTCTTATCTTGTTATTTCAAATGATCGTCTTCGAGAAATATTTGGTAATTTAACAATGACCGCGGCATTTGCAAAAGCTGATGATATATTGACTACTGCAGCTAAAGGTATCGCGGAAATTATAACTATTCCCGGTTATGTAAATGTCGATTTTAAGGATGTTCGTACGGTTATGAATGATAGTGGTGTCGCTATCATGGGTAATCATACTTCAAAAGGAGATAACCGAGCTATTGAAGCTGTTACAGGCGCTTTAGCCTCTCCTTTGCTGAAAGATAATGAAATAGAAGGAGCTCGCTATATTTTGTTAAATATCACTTCAGGTAATAAAGAAGTGACTATGGACGAAGTGGCCGTTATTACGGATTATATTCAGGAAAAAGCCGGGTTAACAGCGGATTTAATATGGGGTAACTGTATTGATGAATCCTATGAAGATGAATTGTCTGTAACTATTATAGCTACCGGATTCCAAACCGCCGAAGAGCGTATTAAGGAGAAGGAAAAGGAGAAAATTGCTCTTCCCTTGACACCCGAGGCATCTACTTCATTTGTAAAGCCTGTTGGACAGAATCAATTTGCTGCCAGAGAAGTAAGTACTCCTTTGGAAAATTTAATAAAGCCGGTTCACAGCCAAGTGCTCACTAACGAGTCGAACGTGATGCCTCAAGGGGACTTGTTCTCGTCGCCCGCTAAGCCCGTAAATACACTCGCTAACACTGTTATTCAACCTGAAGCGCAGGTGATCCGTCATACGCTGGAAGCACATAATACGACTGAAGAAGAAAAAGAGCAGGATCTTGGTGGTTATGAATTGAAAACTTCTCCTTCGATGTTTGAGTTCAAATTGCCAACTGTATTTGATACGTATGAAAATATCAATGAAGAAATAACTGAAGATGTTCAGCAGATTGTGGAATCTCCGGTTCGAAATCAGTTTGTGGAGGTTGAGGAAAAAGAGGGGGCAAATTTCGAAGATCAACTGATGAAAACCAAAGAGCGCATATTGCGTCTTAAAGAGTTGAGTATGAAGCTTAAATCATCAAATGGTCTTCAAGAATTGGAAAATGAGCCTGCGTACAAAAGAAAACAGAAGCCTTTAGATAATTTACCACATTCGTCTGAATCTCAGGTTTCACGCTTTACATTGTCTTTTGACGAGGGCGAAACAGAAATTAGATCTAATAATTCTTTTTTACATGACAATGTGGATTAAGATATCCTCTTAAATATAAGATACGGCTAACCTGTTAGCCGTATTTTTTTTTGCTTAGTTTTCGCGCGATATGTATTATTAAAAGTGTTTGCCAATGGCAATGCAGCTTGCCTACGGAGCGATGATGGCTATTAGGCTTTGTGATGTAATAAGCTGGCTATGAAGCAGTTTGTTAAAGGTGAAGGCTATTTTTCGTCCGAATGTAATTTAAATAATTCTATAAGTTCCGGAATGTTATTTACTGCCAGTTTTTCAAAAATCCTGCTTTTATAGGTGCTTACTGTCGAGGAACTCAGGTTCAATACATTGGAAACCTCTAAAATGCCGTGCCCATCGATTAAATGCTTCGCAACATCCATTTCGCGGTTCGATAGTTTGTTCAGCGGATTGTTAGCATCTATACTTGATTTACGGGATGTAAGTTTCTTTACGTACAAATCTTTTACAGCTTCTGACATGTATGTGCCTCGCTCTTGGATGTGTCGTATTGCATGGCTTAATTCATTCATAGCAGTGGTCTTATTTACATATCCTGCTGCCCCAGCCTCGATATATCTTAGTGCGTATAGGTTTTCATCGTAAGATGAAAACACTAAAATCTTAAGATCAGGTTGAATTTCCAATATTTCTTTAATTACTTTAATATTATTACCTCCCGGCATATTAATATCCAAAAGAATTAAGTCGAAATGCTGAAATCTTAATTGTTTATATACTTCCGGGTAAGTTTCTGCCTGCGTAATAGATACATCCTTAAGTGCTTCGCTAATAATAATAGAAGCGCCTAATCTGACAATACTGTGGTCATCAGCAATGAGTATTTTTTTCATGCAAAAGAAGTAATTTTAAATATTGATCAAACGAGGTGTAGATATCATCTCAGATCAAAGATGCAATTAACTTATATAATGTAATATTATTGACTATTTTTGTAAAAGTAAAAAATTTAATGTTAATTTATTATGGGCTTCTTAAAAGAATTTAAAGAGTTTGCTATGCGAGGCAGTGTCATTGATTTGGCGGTCGGTGTAGTTATAGGCGGTGCATTCGGTAAGATTGTCACTTCCCTGGTAGATGATATCATTATGCCTCCTATTGGCTATTTAACCGGAGGTGTGGATTTTGGTGGTCTGAAATACGTGATGAAAGAGGCTAACGAAGCCGCAGGTACTACGGAAGTCTCCATTAGTTATGGTAATTTTCTCAATGTAATTATACAATTCTTAATTATAGCCTTCTGTATATTTTTAGCCATTAAAGGATTAAATTCTTTAAAGCGGAAGGAAGTTGCTGCTCCGGAGGTTGCGCCAGCGCCGTCTAATGAAGAGGTGTTGTTAGCTGAGATAAGGGATTTATTAAAGAGTAAATAGAGCTCTGAATAATATCTGGAAAGCATAGGTGATTTATTGTTCGCTTTTTTGCTTTTATTATTTGTTAGTTTCTAAAATAAACACTACTTTTGCATTCCTGTTAGAGGGTAATATTGGTAGTAATTATTAAAAAAGCATATTAAGCGTCATGAAAAGAACATTTCAGCCTTCGCAAAGAAAAAGAAGAAATAAACACGGATTTAGAGAGCGTATGAGCTCAGCTAACGGAAGAAGAGTATTGGCTTCTCGTAGAGCTAAAGGCAGAAAACGTCTTAGTGTTTCTGACGAATCTCGTCACAAAAGATAATAGGCATTCTTTATCAACGTGCCGGTGACTTTAACCGTGCCTATCGGCCAAAAATAGTCATCGAAATGATAAAAAATACTTTTAAAAAAGAAGAACGATTATGTAGTAAAAGACTTATTGATAGTCTTTTTCATAGTGGTTCTTCTTTTGTTGTATATCCTTTTCGAGTTGTTTTCCTAAAAACAGAACTGCCTCTGGCTTCCCATACGCAGATTATATTATCGGTGCCAAAACGTCGATTTAAGCATGCGGTTTCTCGAAATAGAATAAAGCGTAAAATGCGTGAATGTTATCGTTTGCAAAAAAACACTACTTTACTCCCGGTAATGTCCGAGAATTCTTTAAATTTATTGTTGGCAATACAATATGTAGCAAATGAAGAATTATCATCTCAGATTATGTTTTCAAAAATGCAGATTGCTTTAGTCAAAATAGTAGATGGAATTTCTCAAGGACACTCTGAAGCTCGTTAATAAGGTTATACAGTGGTTTTTTCTATTGATAATCCGTTTTTATCAGCTATTTATTTCTCCTTTTTTGGGAGCAAGCTGTCGGTATACACCCACTTGTTCGCAGTACGGAAAAGAAGCCATTCTGAAATACGGTCCTTTTAAGGGCGGATGGCTTACTATCAAACGTATTGCGCGTTGTAACCCTTGGGGAGGTCACGGACATGATCCAATTCCTTAATAATTTTATAAAATTGAAGCATTACATTATTCAAATAGATACAGCTACCGAGGTTTGTTCGGTTTCGATTAGCATAGAGGGTGTAGCTTTGGATTATATTCAAAGTAGTGAACCTAATATGCATGCATCTCTACTAACTGGCTACATAGAACAAATATTGTCTCGTAATAATCTTCGATTTTCTGATATTTCCGCCGTCGCAGTGAGTATGGGTCCAGGATCATATACAGGGTTACGTATAGGCGTATCTACAGCAAAAGGATTGTGTTATGCGCTGGATGTTCCTTTGATCGGAATCAATACATTAGAGAGCATGTATAGCGGATTTGTTAAAGATGTTAATGTGAATCCGGATTCGTTGTATTTCCCAATGATAGATGCAAGGCGTATGGAAGTTTATACTATGGCATTTAATGTAGATGGCAAACAGGTTCTGCCTACACAGGCTAAGATAATAGATGAACTATCTTTTGCGGAATTTGAGGGAAATGAAGTTTTCTTGTTTGGCTCGGGAGCTAATAAATTTAAAGATTTGTTTGAAGCGAATCCACAGGTAAATATTATTTCAGAATTCCAACATTCTTCGGTTTATATGAGTGCGATGGCCTGGAAGCGGTTCTGTGCGAATGATGTGGAGAACTTGGTTTATTTTGAACCCTATTATTTAAAGGAATTTGTGGCATCTACGCCCAAACGTTAAAGCCAATCTTTTCTGTTGAATCATGGTTTAATGACAAAGCGTCATATTAACAAATAGGCCAAAAAAAGGCGATTCTTCATCAAAGAGAATCGCCTTTTTTTATTTTATTGTTGTTTTATTTTTTCTCCGTAGGTTTTTTAGTTTTGTATTCTTTGTTTAACGCCTCAATAACCTCATTGGTTATTTCTAGTTTAGAGTCGGCAAAAAGTACCGTTGGGTTTGATTTTGAATACGTCAGAACCAATGTGTAGCCATTTTCTTCGGCATGTCTTTTTAAATATTCTGTAATCGAATTGTACACGTTATTGAATTCCGTAGCCTCATCCTGAGCGATAGCACTAGATGCGTTTTGGTCTAGTCGGCCTAGTTCGTCTTGTTTGCGTGCTAATTTTTCTTCTGTAGCCTGACGTTCTGAGGCGCTCATAGTATTCGCTTTTTGTTGATATTCTGCGACTTCTCTTTGGAAAGCTTGTCCCTTAGATTGTAGATCTGACTGAGCCTTTTTTACTTTAGATTCCAGTTTTGCCCGAATATCTTTAAAATAGTCATATTTCTCTGATAGTGAATCTGAATTTATATATACGATTTTCTCATCAATTTGTTGAACGCCAACTGTAGTTGAATCGTTTGTTTTTGTTGACGTTTGTTTTGTGCCTTGATTACAAGATGCAACGGAAGCTACAATTGTTAATCCTAGTGTTACTTTTGCGAAATTTGATAGTAGTTTATTCATTCTAATGTTGATTTTCAGTTTGAATAGCAAACCTACTATAAAAAAATTAAAAAATCATTTTTCTGTGCCTAAAACTCAAAAAAATATAGTTTTATTAACGTATTTTAAGATTTTGAAAACTTGATTATGTCCCTTATTTTTTGTATTTTTGGGAGTTAAAAAATTCTGATTTTAAATTAATTCCATGAGCGAAGAAAAGAAGAATGCATCTGCGTATTCTGCCGATAATATTCAGGTATTAGAAGGTTTAGAGGCAGTACGTAAGCGCCCCTCCATGTATATTGGTGATACTGGCGTAAAAGGTTTGCACCACTTGGTCTATGAAGTGGTTGACAACTCTATAGATGAGGCTGTTGCAGGTTATTGTGATGATATCTTGGTTACTATCCATGAGGGCAACTCCATTTCTGTAAAGGATAATGGACGGGGTATTCCTACTGGAATAAATAAAAAGGAAAATAAGTCGGCATTGGAGTTGGTGATGACGGTATTGCACGCAGGGGGTAAATTTGATAAGGATACGTATAAAGTATCCGGAGGTCTGCACGGTGTAGGTGTCTCTTGTGTGAACGCATTGTCTATTCATTTGAAGGCCGAGGTACACCGGGACGGTAAGGTCTATAGTCAGGAGTACGAGCGCGGTAAGCCCATGTACGATGTTAAAGAAGTTGGTGTTTCTGAAAAAAGAGGCACTATTGTAACCTTTAAACCGGATGCGGAAATATTTACCCAAACAACAGTATATAATTACGATACATTAGCTAATCGTTTACGGGAGTTGTCGTTCTTAAATAAGGGGATAACACTAACACTTGTAGATGAGAGAGAGTTGAACGAGGACGGTACGGAGAAAAAGGATGTTTTTTATTCTCAGGGTGGTCTGCAGGAATTTGTTAAATTTTTAGATGGTAATCGTACCTCACTTATTCCGACTCCAATTTACGTAGAAGGTATAAAACAGGGGATTCCTGTTGAGCTTTCTCTTCAGTATAATGATACCTATACAGAGAATGTTCATTCGTATGTAAATAATATCAATACTATTGAAGGAGGGTCGCATGTAGCAGGTTTCCGCCGCGGATTGACACGTACGTTGAAGAAGTATGCCGACGATTCAGGACTTTTAAAAAATCTTAAAATTGAAATAACCGGAGACGACTTTAGAGAAGGCCTTACTGCTGTTATTTCTGTGAAAGTAGCCGAACCTCAGTTTGAAGGTCAGACGAAAACCAAGTTAGGTAACTCCGAAGTGATGGGTGCGGTTGATATAGCTGTGGGTGAAATTTTAAGTGCTTACTTAGAAGAAAATCCGCGAGAGGCTAAGATTATCGTTCAAAAGGTAATTGTAGCTGCTCAAGCTCGGGCTGCGGCACGTAAGGCACGTGAAATGGTTCAGCGTAAGACGGTAATGGGAGGCTCAGGCTTACCTGGTAAGCTAGCCGACTGTTCGAGCAATGATCCGGCAAAATGTGAAATTTTCTTTGTCGAGGGTGATTCGGCAGGAGGGACAGCAAAACAAGGTCGTGATCGTCATTATCAGGCTATTATGCCACTTAGAGGTAAGATTCTGAATGTGGAAAAAGCAATGGAACATAAGATCTATGAGAATGAAGAGATCAAAAATATGTTTACAGCATTAGGTGTATCTGTTGGTACCGAGGAAGATCCTAAAGCATTGAATATCGCAAAGCTTCGTTATCACCGGATTATAATCATGACCGATGCCGATGTTGATGGTAGTCATATTGCAACTTTAATTTTGACATTTTATTTCAGGTATATGCGTGAACTTATTGAACGCGGATATGTATATATTGCGACTCCTCCTCTTTATTTAGTTAAGAAAGGAAAAGACTCCGAATATGCCTGGACCGAAGATCAACGCTTGGCTGCTATACAGCGTATCAAAGGTAATGGTAAAGAAGATAGCGTGCATGTGCAACGTTACAAAGGTCTTGGAGAAATGAACGCGGAGCAATTGTGGGATACTACGATGAATCCGGAGCATAGAACACTTCGCCAGGTTACTATTGATAATGCTGCAGAATGCGATCGCGTATTCTCTATGTTGATGGGAGACGAGGTAGCACCGCGGCGCGAATTTATTGAGAAAAATGCACGTTACGCCAAAATCGATATTTAATAATAACCATTAATGACAATGTAGGAGGCCAGATGTTTTTTCATCTGGCTTTTTTTATTTTGTTGTCATTCAGTGTTTTATGTGTTATTTTTTATTTGTTTTTTCAATTACGTTTAAAATAATTGAATTATTTTAATAAATTTAAGTTGACCTATTCCTTAAATTATGTTTGTAAGAGTAATTTTATTACTACTAATATCAATTGAACTAAAAGCACAACCATTTAATGCAGCGCCCTATTTAGGTATGGGAAATACCGGGTTGGCACGCCAATCTGTATACAGTATAGGTCTTAATCCTGCCGGTATTGCGGGGTTAACAAACACCAATGTAGCCCTCGCTTATCAGCAGCATTTTCTTTCTTCTGAGATACAGTCTCGAGCAGCATACCTGAATATCCCTATTAAATCTTTAGGTGGCGTAGGGGTGGGAGTTAATAGCTATGGAATAGCAGGAGTTTCGACTTTATCGACCGTCCGGGGCATTTATGCGCGACAATTTGGAAAGCAAATTTTTTCTGCTGTAGGATTAAACTATCATCAGTTTTATATTAAGAACTATGGAAATGATCAAACGTTTTCTGTCGATTTGGGACTTCAAGTGAATGTATTTCCGCATTTGGTAATCGGCGCCTTAGTTCGAAATATATCTTCTTCCAAATATAAGGAAGATGTTGACCAACAGATATCCCGTGAGATTGGTTTAGGATTGAATTATGTGGTGTCCGATCATTTAAGTCTGGCTTCGGACATATACTATGATTTTCGAAGTAAAATGAATTATAGAGGAGGGCTTGAATACGCTTTCGATCGTAGATTTAAAATAAGAGGGGGAGCGGCGTCGAATCCACTGCATTATCTTGCAGGACTTGGATTGATTTTAAACAAAATTCAAATAGACATTGCTTCTTCTTTTCATCCGAAACTAGGTACATCTCCTCAAATTACAATGGCGTATGGTTTTTAAAAAGCTCGTTTATTGTCTTGTGCTATTGAGTATTTCGTTTCAGTCATTTGCACAGCAAGAAGAGATAGAAATAGAGGAGTTGCTGATCGAGCAACTGAATGAGGAATTGGGTGAAAATGACGATTTGAGCGAATTTACGGAAAAACTAGCTTATTATATGCGGCATCCTCTAGATCTTAATAAAGCAGATCGAGCTGATTTAGATCATCTGATCTTCCTTTCCCCTCAACAAATAGAAAATCTATTAGTACATCGCAACATATCGGGAAATTTTATTTCTATTCGTGAGTTACAGGGAATTTCTGGCTTCGATTTGCAGACTATCCAACGTATACAGCCGTTTGTCACGGTTAGAGACGTGACTTCACTGGATGAATTTTCATTTCATAAGCTAATAGATGCCAGTGAGCATACGCTTATGATGCGTTATGGACGGGTTATTGAAAGTCAAGCAGGGTATTTGATTCAAGATTCTTCGCGTTCTCGCTATTTCGGAAACCCTGATCGCTACGCAGTTCGATATAGAATGAATTTCGAAAATAAAATACGGGTAGCATTGAATATGGAAAAGGATGCCGGAGAGCCGTTTTTCAAAGAAAAGCAAAAATATGGATTCGACTTTTATTCAGGGCATATTGTGTTGAATGATATTAGCAGGAATATCAAACAAGTCGTAGTAGGAGATTATGGATTGCAGTTCGGACAGGGATTAGTGGCCTGGAATGGACTGAGTTTTGGAAAAGGTACTTGGATAGGAAGTGCAGCACGTCAGGGTGTGGGACTGAAACCCTATTCTGCAATGAATGAAAGCAATTTTCAGCGGGGTATTTCAGCTAAGTTGGTGGTTAGTGACTTCGAAATAACACCTTTTGTTTCTTACCATTCACTTTCGGGTAATTTAATCGAAAACGGAGCCGACAAATTTATTACTACAATAAATTATAGCGGCTTACATCGCACTCCTACTGAGCTTGCTTATAGAGATGCTATCAAGCAGTTTGTTGCCGGCATGAATGTCACTTACCATTTTAAACGATTTAAAGCGGGAGTCACTTACCTACATACTTCGTTCAATGGTCAGGTGACTGCGGGAAATACCATGCGTGAGCAATTTGATTTTGAAGGAAAAAGCTTGGATCAAACAGGTGTACACTATCATTATACCTATAGAAATATGTACATGTATGGAGAAACGGCGTATAGTTTTGGGGGTGGATTTGCGACAAATAACGGGATTATTGCTAGTCTTCACCCTAAAGTGTCAACGATTGTAAATTATAGGAACTATCAACGTAACTACCATCATTTCTTTGCTCAATCTTTGAGCGAAGCGTCGCAAGTGGGTAATGAAGAAGGATTATACGGAGGAATTATTTATCATCCATCCCGTGCAATAGAATGGGTAAACTATGTTGATGTTTTTCGATTCCCCTGGTTGCGCTTTCGTGTAGATGCACCTAGCAGTGGTACCGATTTTTTAAGTCAGGTAACATATAACTGGTATAAAAAAGGTAAAGTTTTGCTTCGATATCGGCATCGGCTCAAACAAGAAAATTTAAATTTAGCTGATCGCAATGAGAGCCTGTTAGCGGATATAATTCGTAATCAAATACGAGCCGAATTTCAATATAAATTAAATCAGAGATGGACGGTGCGAACAAGGGCAGAGGTAGCCTTATATGAAAAAGAGAGAGATGAAAAAAGTTCAGGTTGGATAGTATATCAAGATGTATTGTGGAGAGGGTGGAGCAATAGGTTAAATGCCAATATGAGATTCGCCTATTTCCACACAGCGTCATATAATTCCCGAATTTATGCCTATGAAAATGATGTTCTGTATGCCTCTAGTTTTCCGATGTATTATGGTAAAGGTATTCGTACTTATCTAAACCTCAGATGGCGGATGACGAAGGATTTGGATATATGGGGTAGGTACGCCTTGACTAAATATACAGATCGAGAAACAGTAGGTTCAGGATTAGATCTCATAGAAGGCAATCAAAAATCGGATTTTAAAGTTCAAGTCAGATGGCAATGGTAAAGCGAGGTATTTTAGATTTCTCGATCCAGAAAATGCCCTTTTTGAGGATCGTGATACCTTACGGTATTGGAATTGCTGTTAGCCAAATAATTTCGTGGAATACTACACGATATGCTGTTTTGTGTGCAATCCTGATTCTCACTGCCATCTGTTTTGTTACTGCCTTTTTCTTTCGAAGGCCAAAAGTTTTTAAAAACATGTATGTTTTGATGTTCTATTGTTTTTCGTTTTTGATAGGCATCTGGCAGGTTGTAAGTGAGCTTCCGAATTTGAAACAAACGCACTTCAGTTGGTACGCAAGTTCACAGCTGGAAGGTGTTATTGCCGATGAACCCGTCATAAAACAGAAAACAATTCGTTTCCCTTTAGCGGTTAAAAATGTTGTAGAAAAAGGAAACTATTTGGAAGCTGAAGGTAAGATAATGGTAACAGTATTACGTGATTCTTCAAAGGATCAGGTGTTCAAATATGGAGATCATATTGTCATTCCAAGTACCCTCAGTACTATTGCTCCATCGTATAATCCGGAAGAGTTTGATTATAAAACGTATCTGCAAAATCGGAATATTTGGCATCAATCACTACTACAGAAAGACGATTATGTGATTTTAGGTAAGAACTCCGGAAATAGCATCATTTCATTTGCACTAGGATTGAGGGAGAAGTTAGTCTCCAAGTTTAGCGTGTTTATTAAAAATGATGAAGCTTATAATGTAGCTATTGCACTGATTTTTGGATCTCGATCGCAACTAGACGCGACAACATTGGAGGCATTTACCAATACGGGAACGATTCATGTGTTGAGTGTTTCGGGATTACATGTAGGGTTGGTGTTTGGTTTGTTGACTTTTTGTTTAGGTTGGATTGACCGATTTCCCTTTGGACGGGCGATACGCTGCAGTATAATTTTGTTATGTGTATGGGCCTATGTGATTCTTACGGGCATGGCGCCTCCAATTTTGCGGGCAGGAATCATGATTACGTTCTTTCTGTTTTCCATCTGGACAGGACGAAAACAAAATGCCTTGAATACACTGGCTGCTTCTGCATTTTTTATTCTGCTCTTTGAGCCTAAGTATTTATTTGATATCGGGTTTCAACTTTCTTACCTGGCGATAGTGGGTATTTTAATTTTATATCCGATATTAAAAAGCCTCTATACGCCCAGCTCCAGATACCTAAATTGGGTAGTAGAATATAGCTATGTCTCCTTTGCAGCTCAATTATTTACCGTGCCGGCTGTGCTGTATTATTTTGGGCAGTTTCCTACTTATTTTTTGCTGGGTAATCTTTTTATTGCTTTGCCAAGTACAATTATTATGTATGTGGGTTTGGGCTTGTCTATGATGCCTTTTGATGTGGTAAACATTTATTTGGGAGCGATGTTGGAACATATTATTACTTTCTCATTAGAGGGCTTAAAATGGTTAGATCGCTTGCCTGTGTCGGTTATAAAGGGGATAAGCTGGAATCTACTACAGATTCTACTTGCTTTTTTAAATTTGGCTTTTCTGATTTATGCACTCAACTATAGAAATAAGCAGGCATTGAAGGTCGCCGGGTTGACTTTCTTTATCTTGTCTATCTTGGTTGCTCTTCAGGTCATAGAAAAAATGAACTACAGGGGAATTACAATTTACAATCTGCGCTCCGCTATAGCAGTAGCTTCCATACATAAGGGTACCGTTGTTTTGTTTTCCAGTTTGGACTCCCTTCATCATCCTACACTTAGGTATAGTGTATTGCCTCATCTCCGGCAATACAGTCAGGAAGAAGATATACAATTCTATACCATTCCTTCTGGTCAACACCCTATTTATATGTTGTCTATAGCCAATAAAAAAATTTTAGTGCTGGAGGGAAAGTTACACGACAGTGATTGGGAAGATATTGATGTGGTCTTATGGCGTAAGAATAATTATAACTTGATATCGGAAATAGCATCGCGGGTACACCCTTCGTTTTTTCTTTTTGATGGAAGTAATTCCGACAAAACACTGTCTAAAATAAAATCTCAACTAGGTGAAAATAACCGTCCGTACTATTTCTTAAAAAATAATTTTGCTTATGTTTGGGAGGAGCATTAGCGTATGGAGCAGAATAGTCTTTCGGTACTAAAGCAATATTGGGGGTTTGACGAGTTCAGACCGCTGCAGGAAGATATTGTTCATTCCGTTTTACAGGGAAGAGATACGTTAGCTCTAATGCCTACAGGTGGAGGAAAGTCTGTTTGCTTTCAAGTTCCCGCGATGATAAAGGAGGGGATTTGTATCGTTATCAGTCCTTTAATTGCCTTGATGAAAGATCAAGTCGAACACTTACGTGCAAGAGGAATCGAAGCTCTTGCCATTTTTTCAGGAATGTCTTATCGCGAGGTCGATATTGCGTTGGATAATTGTGTCTTTGGTAAGATAAAATTTCTTTATATAGCACCCGAACGCCTATATTCCGAATTAGTAAGGGAGCGAATTAGGTATATGAAAGTCAATCTGTTTGCAATAGATGAAGCTCATTGTATTTCGCAATGGGGCTATGATTTCAGACCGTCCTATTTACAATTAAATAAACTACGCGAATTACATCCCGGTGTCCCTGTTTTGGCACTCACAGCAACAGCGACATCCCGTGTAATAGAAGATATACAAAAGCAGCTTCATTTTAAAGTACCCAATGTATTGAGCAAAAGTTTTGCGCGGACTAATCTGGGATATATGGTATTTGAGGAAGAGGATAAAATGGGACGCATGTTGCGAATCATCAAAAAAATGGGGGGAAGTGGAGTTGTGTATGTGCGAAATAGACGCGAAACGCAGGAAGTAGCGCGTGTATTAGTCAATCATGGTGTACCGGCAGATTATTACCATGCAGGTTTAGCCATGAAAGACAGAGAGCAAAAGCAAAATGCATGGATGTCAAATAAGATTCGTGTAATTGTTGCAACCAATGCGTTTGGGATGGGAATTGACAAATCCGATGTGCGTTTTGTAATTCATTTGGATATTCCGGATTCGTTGGAGGCGTATTATCAGGAGGCAGGTCGCGCAGGTCGGGATAATAAAAAAGCGTTTCCGGTCATGCTCTATCAACAAGATGATAGGGATCGACTGTGGACGATGTTAGAATCTAGCTTCCCTGCCGTCTCTTTCATTCAAAAGGTATATCATTGTTTAGGGAATTATTATCAGATTGCGTATGGGGCAGGGAGTGGCGCAACTTTTGATTTCGATGTTGTTGACTTTTGTAAAAAATATGAAGTTGACTTACTACAGACAATCAGTGCACTGAAATTTTTGGAAAGGGATGGATGGTTAGCACTTTCTGAAGCTGTATATATCCCTTCTCGTTTTAAATTTGAAGTAGATTACCAAGAGCTATATAAGTTTCAAGTGCAATCTGCTAGATACGATTCGCTGATTAAAATTATTTTACGAACATATGGAGGCGTCTTTGATTTGTATGTACCTATTAATGAATTTGAGTTTGCTAAAAAACTAAGGCTTCCGTTTGATGTTATTGTAGAATTGCTGTCGGGCATGGAAAAACAGCAGATAAGCTCGTACATTAAAAGTACGGATAAACCTCAGCTCCAGTTTTTACAAAGTCGGGTAGACTATAAGAACCTCTATATCGACATGGATTTTATTCGGGAGCGAAAGCAAATTAAAGAAGATCAGCTGAAAGCAATTTATCATTATTTGGATACAAAAGATTGTCGAAGTAAAGCTTTATTAGACTATTTTGGCGAAGAGGACGCAGAGGCATGTGGTGAATGCGATTTGTGCTTGGTACGAAAACACAGGGAAGGACAAGCTGCCAAAATTCGTCAGGAAATTAGGATATTACTTTTAGACAACGCATTGGTTCTACACGAACTGATCGATAGTATTTCTGTCGGAAGAGAAAATGATAAGATCAAAATCCTTAGAGAACTTATCGATGAAGGTGAAGTAAGGGTTGACGAGGAGAAGTATTATTGGGTTGGAAGAAAGGGGCAGGTAAAAAAATACCCAAAAAGAATTTGTTAAAGCATTTTATTTCTCCCGGAATTTTTAATAGCTTTAACTAATAACCAAATAAACATTATATGGAAAATTATATTATTTACTTACCCGCAGTATTGGCTGTTTTGGGGCTCCTTTTTATGATGACGAAAGCGACTTGGGTCGGCAAGCAAGATGCTGGCGATGATCGTATGCAAACTATTTCCAAAAGTATTCAAGAAGGGGCGTTGGCCTTTTTAAAAGCGGAATACCGTATACTTTTGATTTTTGTAGCTATTGCTTCAATAGCACTTTTTGTTGTTTCTACTTTGGTGGATTCTACGCATTGGATCATTGTTGTAGCATTTGTATTTGGAGCGTTTTTTTCTGCGCTAGCCGGAAATATAGGTATGCGGATCGCAACCAAAAGTAACGTGCGCACGACTCAGGCTGCGAGAACTAGTCTTCCACAAGCTTTGAAGGTTTCTTTTTCAGGAGGCACTGTAATGGGATTAGGTGTAGCCGGGTTAGCTGTACTGGGACTAAGTATTTTCTTTTTACTGTTCTTAAAAATGTTTATTACCGAAGGCGGAAATTTTTATAGTGAAATGACCGTTGTTTTAGAGGCGCTTGCCGGGTTTTCATTAGGAGCAGAGTCTATCGCGTTATTTGCACGTGTTGGAGGAGGTATATATACCAAAGCCGCTGATGTCGGGGCGGATCTGGTAGGTAAAGTTGAAGCCGGTATTCCGGAGGACGATCCACGTAATCCTGCTACCATCGCTGACAATGTTGGAGACAACGTTGGTGACGTGGCCGGAATGGGAGCTGATTTATTCGGATCCTACGTGGCTACCGTATTAGCTTCAATGGTGTTGGGTAATTATATTATAAAAGACATGAGTGAGGCAACAGGTACTGTATATACGGATGCTTTTCAAGGTATGGGCCCTATCCTTTTGCCAATTGTAATAGCAGGAGTAGGAATTTTGGCGTCCATCATTGGAACATTTTTTGTGAAAATAGCGAACAATGATGCGAAAGAAGCCCAAGTACAAAAAGCATTAAATATGGGCAACTGGGTAGCTATTTTTTTAACCGTTATCGCTTGCTTTTTTCTCATAACGTATATGTTGCCAGAAACTATTCAAATGAAGTTTTTCGGTGAAGGCTACAAAGATGTTCCACGGATGAATGTTTTTTACTCTACTCTTGTGGGATTGGCAGTGGGCGGATTGATTTCAGCTTTCACGGAATATTATACAGGATTGGGTAAAAAACCTGTTTTGAATATTGTTCAAAATTCTTCTACAGGAGCCGGGACAAATATTATAGCTGGATTGGCTACGGGAATGATGTCAACATTTTCATCTGTTTTGTTGTTTGCCTTTGCGATTTGGGGCTCCTATTCCTTAGCGGGCTTCTATGGTGTAGCTATTGCGGCTTCTGCGATGATGGCAACGACAGCCATGCAGTTAGCAATAGATGCTTTTGGGCCGATTGCTGATAATGCAGGCGGAATAGCTGAAATGAGTGAACTGCCGAAAGAAGTTCGCCAGCGTACCGATATACTGGACTCTGTCGGTAATACGACCGCTGCAGTAGGAAAGGGATTTGCTATAGCGTCGGCGGCTTTAACTGCACTCGCGTTATTCGCAGCCTATGTGACTTTTACAGGTATTGACGGAATTAACATTTTTAAAGCAGATGTATTGGCGGCGTTATTTATAGGCGGAATGATACCCGTTGTTTTTTCAGCACTGGCGATGCAATCAGTCGGTAAGGCGGCAATGGATATGGTGAATGAAGTTCGCCGTCAATTCCGAGAAATCCCTGGAATAATGGAAGGGACGGGAAAACCAGAATACGGTAAGTGTGTTGATATATCTACCAAAGCGGCACTGCGTGAGATGATGTTACCAGGGGCTCTGACAATTATTACACCTATAATCGTAGGATTTGTAATGGGGGCAGAAGCTTTAGGTGCATATATGGCGGGTGTTGCGGTTTCAGGTGTCCTATGGGCTATTTTTCAGAATAATGCCGGAGGTGCTTGGGATAATGCAAAGAAATCTTTTGAAGCGGGTGTAGAAATAAATGGAGAAATGACTTATAAAGGTTCTGAAGCACATAAGGCAGCAGTGACCGGAGATACCGTTGGAGACCCTTTTAAAGACACTTCTGGTCCCTCAATGAATATTTTAATTAAATTGACTTGTTTAGTCGGGTTAGTTATTGCCCCGATTCTAGGAAATCACACGGCACAACTGGCGAAGCAAAAAGAGAAACAAGCGCCGGATAAAATAGTGGTGGTTGAAAAAGTAGCGCATAAGAAATAAGGTTCAAGCTAACTAAAAAGTACATCCCGCAGGTAGATCCTTGCGGGATGTACTTTTTAGTAGCAGTAATGAGGATGTGTAACATTATTTCAATGCATCCAGAAAGGGTGGCATTCCTATGTTTCTATTCGTTTCATTCCAAGCTAGTGACAGTGTAGTGCGTTGCGGAATGGAATCGAGTTCAATAAATTTGACAGCTATATCATACCCTTTTTTTAGCGAGGTGGGAACAATAGCTACCCCCAATCCCTGAGCCACTAAGCTAAATATACTCAATGCATTTACCGAGCGTAAAGCAACGTTTGGTGTAAAGTTATGGTCTTCAAATATGCTCATTACCAGCTCGTAATACGTCGAGCTATAATCTTTAGAAAAAAGAATGAACGATTCATTTTTGAATACTTCAAGTGATGTGAAATTGTCGCTTTGAATAGGGTGGTTGTTGGGAAGTACTAAGCTAAAGTGTTCTGTCAGCAAGGGTTTTAATTGTAGATTTTTGGGTTTGCTATTTATTCTGACAAAACCAAACTCAAGCTCATTTTTGGATAATAGATCCAGTTGTATTTCATTAGATAATTCTTGCAACGTAATCTCCATTAAGGGAAACAGCCGTTTTATTTTTAGTAAGATCTCTGGTAACACTCCTTGTACTGCCGAACCAATAAAACCGATTCTCAATGAAGCTTGCTTACCTTCCCCTATTTTTACAAGCTGTTCTTCCATCTGTCGGATCTGTTGCAGAATAGTATCTACTTCTGCCTTCATATACTGTCCGGCTTCGGTGAGTCGAACAAAGCGTTTCCCTCTATCGAATAATTTTACGTGATAGATTTCTTCCAGCTGTTTTATTTGACGTGTTAGCCCAGGTTGTGAAATGAATAACCTTTCTGCTGCTTTCCGAAAATGTAATTCTTCTGCCAGCGTCTTAAAATACAACAGGTGTCTTAATTCTGTTTGATAATTCATGGTTATCAATTATTGATTAAATTGGTATTATTTATTATCAAATATAGCAGGTAAATTTGATATAAACAGTATAAACGATGAATACATTTAAATACGGAAAAGATAGCTTGACAAGCTCTTTGGCACTAGCTATCGCAGAAGGCAAGATTCAAGGTGTATTGACAGATACAACGAAACAGAAAATAAATCAAAGTGCTGCTTACGTACAGGAGATTGTTGATGCCGGTAAAGTTGTATATGGGATCAATACAGGATTCGGGCCGTTATGCACAACGCTTATCGATGTGCATGATACGCGAAAGTTACAGGAAAATATTTTGAAGAGTCATGCAGTAGGAGTTGGAGAGCCTATCGACAAAGAACTTTCCAAATTAATGTTGATCTTGAAGGTACATGCTTTGGCGAAAGGGTTTTCTGGTGTGCAGTTGAGTACAATTGAACGGATTATTTGGCATATTCAACAGGATGTGATTCCTGTGGTACCTAAGCAAGGTTCTGTAGGAGCTTCGGGTGATCTAGCACCTTTGTCGCATCTCTTTTTGCCATTGATTGGTCTTGGAAAAGTTTTCTGTAGAGGTGAGGTGATCGAGGCATCGTCGGCATTAGCGTCGTTTGGCTTAGAGCCTGTAATTTTAGGTGCGAAAGAAGGGCTTGCCCTCATCAATGGGACACAGTTTATGGCAGCACATGGGGTAAGAGCGGTCGCAGATATGAATAGATTAATGAATAATGCAGATTTGATTGCTACACTCATGTTGGAGGGATTGAATGGTTCAATAAAACCATTCTATCCGGAATTGCACGAATTGCGCCCGTATAAAGGCAACAAATATGTAGCATCAACAATCTATAATCTGTTGAGCGGATCTGCCATATTAGCGTCACACAAAAATTGTACACGGGTTCAAGATCCATATTCACTACGGTGTATACCGCAAGTACATGGGGCTTCTAGAAACGCATGGTTGCATTTCAAGGAAATAATAGAAATTGAAATTAATGCGGTGACGGATAATCCAATTGTAGTTAATGGGGAACTAACAATCAGTGGAGGGAATTTTCACGGACAACCTATAGCATTGCCACTAGATTATGCGACATTGGCCGTCTCGGAGTTAGGTAATGTTTCAGATCGACGGGTTTACCTATCACTTGAAGGTCAAACAAATGGTGTGCCTCGTCTGTTGATGAAATCAACAGGACTTAATTCAGGTTTTATGATCTTGCAATATACTACGGCAGCACTAGCAAGTGAAAACAAAGGCTTGTGTTTTCCCTCAAGTGCCGATAGTATTCCTACATCGATGGGACAAGAGGATCATGTAAGTATGGGATCTATTTCGGGTCGCAAGTTACTGCAGGTTATCGATAATGTGGAAAAAATATTGAGCATTGAATTATTATGTGCAGCACAAGCAAAAGATTACCATTATCCACTGCAATCTACTCCAGTAATTGAAGCGATTCATCAATACATTCGAAAACATATACCCCATATAGAAGAAGATCAGCCTATGCAAGAGCTTTTGGATGCAGCGTTGTATATGATAAAATCCGGAATACTCTTGGATATAGCGCGGGAAACTGCCGGCACTTGCAATATAGATGTATTTGGCGATGGGGTCGAATACTTTGAACAGTTTTAGAAGATGGAACAAAAAGAGGTATTAATAGGGCCGTTTAAACAATTGTTGACCATGTGCAATCTACCAGATAAAGGAGCATTGTCGGATAGTCAATTGGAGATTGTGGAATATGCCGGAATTTGGATCTGCGGAAACATTATTAAAGAGATTGCTGGTTTTGACGAGCTAAGGTTAGTCGTTCCGGAAAGTGTGCAGATTCAAGAATTACAAAATGAATATGTATGTATGCCATCTTATATAGATTGTCATACCCATATTGCATTTGGAGGGGGGCGCGCTAATGATTTTGCGATGCGTAATGCAGGAAGTTCTTACTTGGAAATTGCGGAATCAGGTGGTGGTATCTGGAATACCGTTATGCATACACGGGGTTGTGATCTAGAGCAATTAGTTGATATCACGGTATGGAGAGCCAGTGAGTTAATAAAGCAAGGCGTGACAACGGTGGAAGTGAAGAGTGGGTATGGTCTTACGGTAGAAGAAGAGTTAAAGATCTTGCGTGCGATAGCATTAGCCAATCAACGAAGCAAAGCAGATTTAATAGCGACCTGCTTAGCTGCACACATGCTTCCCAAAGACTATAATGGTACAGCTGAAGATTATCTGGCGGACATAGCCGAGCGATTGTTTCCATTATTGAAAGCAGAGCGTTTGACAAATCGAATTGACGCATTCATTGAAAAAAGTGCATTCACAGCAGATCAAATGCGAGATTATTTTATCAACGCACAAAATATGGGCTTTGATATCACGGTACATGCGGATCAATTCAGCCTATCAGGCTCGCAAATAGCCGTTGACTTTAATGCTGTATCGGCAGATCACTTAGAGGCATCCACAGATTATGAAATAGCACTGTTGGCCAAATCTGATGTAGTTGCGGTAGCGTTACCAGCCGCTTCATTGGGGATTGGTTGTGCATTTGCTCCTGCCCGAAAATTATTGGATGCCGGTGCCTGCCTGGCTATTGCGACAGATTGGAACCCGGGATCAGCCCCTATGGGGCAGTTGATTGCATCGGCAAGTATCTTAGCTACAATGCAAAAGTTGACAAATGCAGAAGTACTTGCCGCGGTAACATTTAGGGCAGCAAAAGCACTGAATTTAACCGATAGAGGTCGTTTAGCAAAAGGATTATCAGCAGATTTTGTAATCTATGAAACAGATAATTATCAACATATAACGTATCGGCAGGGATCATTACACCCTGCATCAGTATGGAAAAGTGGAGAAGAAGTATTTAATAAAAATTAACAGCAAATGACAATATTTCAAAAAGCGATAATAGATGGGATTCCTCTGGTGCTACCCCCTAAAGCAGAATATGCTACGGACGTTAGTCATGCGCCTAAACGAAAAGCTATTTTGACAAAAGAGGAAGAAAAGTTGGCTCTCCGTAATGCACTGCGCTATTTCCCAAAGGAATGGCACTATGAATTGGCAGCAGAATTTTTAGACGAGTTAAAGCAGTACGGTCGGATTTATATGTATCGTTTTCGGCCAGCCTATGATATGTATGCGCGACCTATTCAAGAGTATCCTGCCAAATGTAAACAAGCCGCTGCAATTATGTTGATGATCCAGAATAACTTGGATCCGGCAGTAGCCCAACACCCGCATGAGTTGATCACGTATGGAGGAAATGGCGCTGTATTTCAAAATTGGGCACAATACCTGCTAACCATGCAGTACTTGGCAAATATGACAGATGAGCAGACACTGCATGTGTATAGCGGTCATCCAATGGGCTTATTCCCATCATCTGCCACTGCTCCCAGAGTAGTGGTGACAAATGGGATGATGGTTCCTAATTATTCACGACCAGATGATTGGGAGCGATTTAATGCTTTAGGTGTTACACAATATGGTCAAATGACAGCAGGATCGTATATGTATATCGGCCCCCAAGGTATTGTTCACGGAACAACGATAACCGTGATGAATGCTTTTCGCAAACTATTGGATAAGAAGGACAGTATTAGCGGGAAAGTATTTGTGACATCGGGATTAGGAGGGATGAGTGGAGCGCAACCCAAGGCAGGAAACATCGCGGGCTGTATTACAGTATGTGCGGAGATTAATCCAACAGCAGCCTATAAACGTCATGAACAAGGTTGGGTTGATGAGGTATTAGATGATATATCGGCATTGGTCGAGCGTGTACGATTGGCTATAACAAAGGGTGAAGTACTATCGATTGCATATATCGGAAATATAGTAGATGTATGGGAAGAGTTTTACGAGCAGGGCATTCAAATTTCTATTGGTTCCGATCAGACGTCTTTGCATAATCCCTGGTCGGGTGGGTACTATCCCGTTGGTCTATCGTTTGAAGAAGCAAACCATAAGATTGCAAACCGACCGGAAGAATTTAAAGAGGATGTACAACGCTCGTTGATCAGACACGCAGAGGCAATCAATAAGCATACTGTACGAGGGACGTATTTTTTTGATTATGGAAACGCATTTTTGTTAGCTTGTAGCAGAGCAGGGGCAGATGTCATGGCGTCGGACGGCATTCATTTTAAATACCCCTCGTATGTACAGGACATACTGGGTCCGATGTGTTTTGACTATGGGTTTGGTCCATTTAGATGGGTGTGTACTTCAGGCAGATCCGAAGATTTGCGTAAGACAGATGAGATTGCATTGAATGTGTTGTTGGATCTCCAAAAAGAGGCTTCGGACGAGATTGTTCAACAATTGGAAGATAATATAAAGTGGATCAAAGAAGCCGACAAAAATAATTTAGTAGTGGGCTCCCAGGCACGTATACTGTATGCTGATGCACTTGGGCGAGTACGGATCGCTCAAGCATTTAATAAAGCGATTCGAGAGGGGAAGCTGTCTGCGCCAGTTGTATTGGGCCGTGACCATCATGATGTAAGCGGAACCGATTCACCTTTCCGGGAGACCAGCAATATATACGATGGTAGTCGTTTTACAGCAGATATGGCTATACATAATGTACTGGGGGATAGCTTCCGAGGAGCTACCTGGGTATCCATACATAATGGAGGGGGTGTTGGTTGGGGAGAAGTAATCAACGGAGGTTTTGGAATGGTTTTGGATGGTACGAAAGAAGCGGATGTCAAGTTGCAACAAATGTTGTTCTTTGATGTCAATAATGGTATCGCAAGACGTGCGTGGGCAAGAAATAAGGAAGCTCAGCATGCACTTGAAACCGAATTAGCTCGCAGTCCACAATTAAATGTAACTCGGGCAATCCACGTTGACGATACGCTAATTGATAATCTTTTTAACTAAATGTGATGAGTAGTATCTTTGACAGTCCACTTTACAGGATACCAAATGTAAGTTTTTGGATCGGCCGTGAAGATGGCGATCAGCCAGAATTATTGCGCTGGCATCAGATTATAAAAAATATAGATCTTCGAAATAAAGCTGATTTTTCTAAAGCGGTGGTGTTATTGGGCTTCTGTTGCGATGAAGGTGTCCGCCGAAATATGGGACGTGTTGGAGCGACAGAAGGATCAGCCTATTTACGTAAAGCACTGGCAAATCTACCCGTTCATTTTTCGTTTGAAGACCTACATTTGATAGATGGCGGCGACATCATTTGTGAAAAAGGTGATTTAGAAGGTGCACAAGAAGCTTTAAGTCAGGCTGTATCCGTCATTATAGATCATGGAGGTTTCCCAATTGTATTAGGAGGTGGACACGAGCTTACTTATGGACATTTTTGCGGGATCAAAAAGAGTACGACAAAAACAGTTGGTATTATCAATATAGATGCCCATTTAGATATTCGTCAACCCATGGATGGTTATGGAAGCTCAGGGACAGGCTTTTATCAAATAGCTGAGGACCTTGCAAAGGAGAATATAGCATTTCATTACCTAGCAATAGGTATTCAGCAGATTAGTAACACCAAGGCATTGTTTAACTATGCTAAGCACAAAGGAGTACAGATTATAACCGCTCAGGATATTTATGAAGCAAATGTAGCGCAAATAATAACGGCAATACAGACGTTTGGGAAACAAGTAGATGTTATTTATTTAACCATAGACATCGATGCTTTTGCAGCACCATACGCACCCGGGGTAAGTGCATTAGCTTTCAATGGTATAGTTCCAGATCATGTATTCAATAAAATCTACGCGACAATTATAGGGCTTCCGAATTTGATAAGTATGGATTTAGCGGAATTAAACCCTACCCATGATATCGATAACCGGACAGCCCGTTTGGGAGCTGATTTAATTTTCAAGGCCATTCAGCAATTTTAATACTTTTTGTAACCTTAAGTTGTTTAACGTAAATAAGCTATGTCGAATATTGATTTTATCCAAGAAGAGAAGGCCGCTGATATCGGCAATTTTTTGGCAGGAAGATTACTGCCTTTTCGTCAGAAGAGGTCTATTGGGCCATTTGTATTTATCGACCACATGGGTCCTGCACATCTTAGTGAATATGAGAACTTGGATATAGGGCCGCATCCGCATATCGGATTATCGACCTTAACTTATTTATTTGAGGGAGCGATCATGCACCGTGATAGTCTGGGGACGGCCATGGAGATACAACCTGGTGCTGTAAATTGGATGACAGCAGGCAAAGGTGTAACGCATTCTGAAAGAACACCAGAATACCTAAGACATCAAGATAAATATATGCACGGACTCCAGATATGGATTGCACTTCCCAAGACCTTGGAGGCCATGGAACCGGAGTTTTTTCACATAGAGGCAAAAGATATTCCGGCATGGGAAGACGAGGGCGTTAGTTATAAGTTGATTGCAGGAGAGGTATTTGAAAGAAAATCTCCTGTGCCGGTATATAGCCCACTTTATATGATTGAAATTAAGGCTACAAAAGATACACTAATTGATCTTAGGGATATTTTGTACGGGGAGAGTGGGCTCTATATTCTTGCAGGTGATATTGAAAGTAATGGATTTGAATATGGACCGAAGCAGATTTTGATTACCAAAGATGCGCACTTATGTTCTTTTACGATGAAAGCAAATACGACAGTATATATTTTTGGTGGCGAACCTTTCCCTGAAGAACGGTTTATCTACTGGAATTTTGTCGCAACACGCAAAGAAATCATCGAACAAGCAAAAGAGGACTGGAAAAATCGTCAGTTTCCAAAAGTACCCGGTGATGACGGCTATGTTCCGCTGCCAGGTATAAAATAGATAAGCTACGACATAAAAAAAGCTCCAATCGTGCGATTGGAGCTTTTTTATTTAGTGAAATCTAAAATTATTTAGATTTTTTTTCGTCACCTTCCATTTGCTCTTTTAATTGAGCTAATACATCAAGGTCACCTAAAGTAGATTTCTCAACAGAGTCTTTTACTTTCTTCACTGCCGTAGAAGCTGCTTTTGCATCTTTTTTGCGTGCATTAGATTCTTCTTTGCGATTTTCTTCTTTCGCATCTTCCCAGATACGAGAGTGAGAGATTACAAGACGTTTATTTTCTTTGTTGAATTCAATGATTTTGAAATCCGTAACATCATCTACTTTTAATGCAGCGCCGTCCTCTTTTACAGAGTGTTTAGAAGGACAGAAGCCTTCTACGCCATATTGTAAAGCTACGATATCACCTTTGTCTCCAACTTTGATTACTGTACCTTCGTGGATAGAATCAATTGTGAAAATTGTTTCGAAAGTATCCCAAGGGTTTTCCTCTAGTTGTTTGTGACCTAAAGATAATTTACGGTTATCTTCATCAAGTTCTAAAACTACAACTTCTAACTCTTCACCTACTTTAGTAAATTCATTAGGATGATTGATTTTTTTAGACCATGATAAATCTGAAATATGGATTAATCCATCGATACCATCTTCCAATTCAACAAATACACCGAAGTTAGTCATGTTTTTAACAACAGCTTTTTGTTTAGAACCGATAGGGTAACGTTCTGTAATATTTTTCCAAGGATCTGGCGTCAATTGTTTGATACCTAGGCTCATTTTACGCTCATCGCGGTCTAATGTTAAGATTTGAGCTTCGATTTCGTCACCCACTTTTAGGAACTCCTGAGGAGAACGTAAGTTTTGTGACCAAGACATTTCAGATACGTGAATTAAACCTTCAACACCAGGTATGATTTCTAAGAAAGCACCGTAGTCAGCAACTGTTACGATTTTACCTTTTACTTTAGAACCGATAGCTAATTCGGTGTTTAAAGATTCCCAAGGGTGTTCTGATAATTGTTTTAAACCTAATGCGATACGTTTTTTCTCATCATCAAAGTCTAAAACAACAACGTTGATAGTTTGATCTAAAGCCAAAACTTCTTTTGGATGCTCAATACGGCCCCAAGAGATATCTGTAATGTGAAGTAAACCGTCAACACCACCTAAATCGATGAATACACCAAAATCTGTAATATTTTTAACAGTACCTTCTAATACTTGACCTTTTTCTAATTTCGCAACGATTTCTGATTTTTGGTTTTCTAAATCGTCTTCAATTAAAACTTTGTGAGATACGACTACGTTTTTGAACTCATGGTTGATTTTTACAACTTTGAATTCCATAGTTTTACCTACATATACATCGTAATCACGGATAGGTTTGATGTCGATTTGAGATCCAGGTAAGAAAGCTTCTACACCTTTAATGTCTACGATCAAACCACCTTTAGTACGAGACTTAACAAAACCATCGATAATAGCATCATTTTCCAATGCATCATTGATAGCTTCCCAAGATTTTTGTGTTTTAGCACGTTTGCGTGACAACACCAATTGACCGTTTGCGTCTTCTTGAGACTCTACGAATACGTCAACAGTATCACCAACTTTTAAGTCAGGTAAGTCACGGAACTCAGATAATGCTACTAGACCGTCTGATTTGAAACCAACGTTCAAAACCACATCCTTATTATTGACAGATACAACAATACCTTCAATAATTTCACCTTGGTTGATTTGGTTGAATGTACCGGCATACTGTTCTTCTAATTTAGTACGCTCAGTTTCGCTGTAATTACCGAAAGCTTTTTCATCTAGTTCCCAATCGAAGTCACCTTCTGGTGTGCTCCAAGTATTGGATTTGATTTCGTCAATTAAGTTTGAATCGGCTTCAGACTCAATCTTTTCGGTGTCTTTCACTACTGTAGTGTCAGCACCTTGTAGCTCTGCGTTTTTCGCCGCTAACTCTTTTTCTGCTTCTTGTTTTTTTGCCATTAATTAATTTTCTCCTTTTCCTTACTATGTAAGGACTGCAAAGATACGAAAAACTTTTATTTACAAGATTTTATGTTGATTTTTTTTGGAAGATATTTTACAGATCCGAATCTTTTTCAGATTGTTTGAATGAATTGTAGATTTTTGGCTTCACAATTTTAATACTCTGTTTAGATAAAGTAATACTGGCATTTAGCTCAAAACCTATCAATAGTATTAATGAGTTCAGGTACATCCAAATCATGATGACAATAATAGTTCCGATAGAGCCATACAGTTTGTTGTAAGCATTGAAATTATTAATGTAATAAGCGAAGCCTGAAAAAGTTAAAATGGCAAGGATCGTAGCCAGGGTAGCGCCCGGACTAAAGATTTTCCATCTTCTGGCTACAGATGGGCCAAATTTGTAGAGCATACTGACGGTTAGAAAATAAATAGCAAATAATATGACCCAGCGCGCTGCTTTGATAATAAACGTCCAGAACCAAGAGAGATCATACGAAATATGCTCCTTTAAATAAGAGATGACTATACCAGCTCCCGTGAAGAAAGCAATTCCCAATGTCAAAGCAATAATAATAGAAAACGATAGACCCAAAGCGATTAATCTTCTTTTACCCCAACTTCTATTTTCATTCGCCAAAGAAGACTTATTAAATGCCATCATCAAAGTGGTCATACCATTGGTGGCGAAAAAAGTGGCCAATACAAAACCGAAAGATAATAATCCACCATTTTGTTTTTTTATAATATCTTCTAACGTGGATTGAACAATAGTAAATGCCTCAAAAGGAATTACAATAGCTAAAAAATCCATTAGACCTTGCTGAAAATTATCTACAGGAATATAAGGAATCAAGGTAAATAAGAAAATAATACCCGGGAAAATAGCCAGCATAAAATTATAGGCCAAGGAAGAAGCTTTGTTAAGAATAGATTCACGAGCTATCTCTTGGAAAAAAAATGTAGCAACAGTATATAATGGAAGTTTGCCAAAACCCGGAAGAATAGCCGTTTTAGACCATTCTACGAAGTTATCATACGGCCTGAAATTCAATAAACTGGTGTGGACTTTCCTCATCTTACTCAAAGTAAGGTCTCATTTTATCTTGAAAAATCTGTGGCGGACGACAAGGTCTGTTTTTTTGCATATCTACAAAAACCAATTGTGTCATTCCGGTATTGAGTAATACTGCCGCTTCATTAAATATCTCATATTCAAATTTAATTCGGATATTCGGTTCCTCTCGAATCGTTGTTTTTATGGTTAAGAGTTCGTCATAGGTTGCTGCTTGAATAAATTTGGACTGCAATTCTATGACGGGAAGCATAACGCCCATTTCTTCTAACGCTCTGTAAGATATACCTGTATTACGGAGCATCTCAGTACGTGCTACTTCATAATATGCCGCATAATTGCCATAGTAAACGTATCCCATTTGATCTGTTTCGGCATATCTTACTCTTAATTGGTGCTCAAAAACGTACATAACATAAAGTTAAAAGTCAAAAATTAAAAATCCAAATCACGAAAATCGTTTAAGGCACATAACAACAAGGTCGATATAGGGTATAAGAAAGCTTATTTTTTAATATTTCTTTCATCCAATGCTTTTTGGAATTTACGTGCATTAACCTGATGTTCGGCCATCGTTACAGCAAAGGCATGGTATCCCGAAAAATTAGCCTCGGCACACATGTAAATGTAATCGTGATGTGCAGGATTTAACACAGCATCGATGGATGCAATGCTTGGCATCATGATCGGCCCGGGGGGCAAACCTCTGTACCGATACGTATTATACGGGTTATCTATGGTCAAATGCCTGTTCAATACGCGGCGGATAGTGAAGTCATTATTCGCAAAAATAACAGTTGGATCTGCCTGTAATAACATCCCTTTCCGAAGTCTATTCAAATATAGCCCCGCAATTTTAGGCATCTCGTCCACATGAAGTGCTTCGCCTTTCACGATAGATGCAAGTGTAGAGACTTCAATGGGAGTAAGGTGGACAGCCTGTGCCTTTTGTTTACGTTCATCCGTCCAGAATTTTTTGTATTCGTTATTAAAGCGAGCGACTATTTTATCAGGTGAAGTGTTCCAATAGATATCATAGGTATTGGGAATAAACATCGAAAAGAAATTATCTTTAGTGAATCCGTATTGCTCTGCCACGGCTTCGCTATTCAATATGTCGTCGAACTTTGTGGAATCAGCTTCAAAGCTGTTCCCTAGTAGACCTGCAAAACTTTCTTTAAGACGTATATTTGCAAATCGGAACTTCACAGCTTCTTGATATCCTCCACGAAGATTTCCGATCAACCTGCGGTTGCTCATCCCGGGGATCAATTTGTATCGACCTGCTTTCACATTGTTGGGGTAGTCCATTTTTTTTGCGGCGAAGTCAAATAACTCCGGATGTTTTACAATATCTTGTGATTTCAATCGTGCAAATACAAGGTCGTAGGTGTCATTGGTATGCACATAGAAAAATTTTTCTTTATCTGTAACAGAAGGGCCGATGAAAGTTTGGTAGGCCTTCCAGCTGATAAAAGCACCTACTACCACAAGGATGACCAAAGTAATGCCTAGAAATTTCGGAAAATATTTTTTTTTCTCCATAAGAGATTAGTCGTTTGATAAAGTTAAGTCGATCGGTGTACCAATACCGATAATGTGTGCTGAAGTATCTGGAAATTGTGCTATTATTCTTGCGGTAGCTGTGTCACTGATATTTCCGGTAATATTACCAATCTTCAAGCCTAACCCCTGAAGCGCAAATTTTGCTTCTGCCAATGTAAGGTTTAAGACCATAGGTATTTCTACTTCATTGGCACCGCGACCATTTCCGAGTACCAAGGTGATATTCGATCCTTTCGAGATCATTCGTCCTGCTTTGATAGGTTGCCCCGCAAATTTTGCATCTAGTACGACATCCCGGGCAATATCAGACACGTAGACCGTGTCTCCAATCTTTAGTGAATGATTTTTGATGATGGCAGAGGCCTCAATAAATGTTTTGTCAATGATATCCGGAAATGCTATTTCAGGCGCTATCTGTGTAATAATGGTTAGATAAATGGTGCGTCCACTTTTTACCAATGCACTGGCTTCAGGGTCTTGTTCTATTACTAAGCCTGGTTTTGCATCCATCTGGTATACAGAGTCTATGGTATATTCGAGCCCTGCTCGATCCAAGGTGCGTTTGGCATCTTCTATATGGAGACCTTTGAGTATAGGTACTTCCAGTGCATCTCCATGTTTAGTGTAAATTTTTAACCCAAAATATATTAAAAGGAATAATACAAATATGGCTATGATAGCTCCTATCAGATTTTTTCTGAAGGTGTCTGTTCGTAAATAAAATAATAATTTAGACATGAAATTTTTTCAAGTTTTTTATACCCCACTATCTAATAACGAGTGTGGCCGTTGTTACATTGTATTAATATTTAATATTAGCAAAAATATTCGTTTTTCCGTGTATCGCAAATTATATTTGCGAAGATGAACTAATGATAATAATGAAAACAAAAGTAGCATTAATTACCGGAGGATATACAGGAGAAGCGGAAGTATCTTACAAAAGCTCGCAATTTGTCTATAGTCAGCTGGATAAAAATAAATATGAGATCTACCTAATCGATATCACTGTGGAAGGCTGGTTTTATCGAGATCAAGAGAACGTAAAGTACGTGATTGATAAAGAAGATTTTTCACTTAATTTGAATGGTACAACTGTTAAATTTGATGTTGCATTTATTATTCTTCACGGTTCACCCGGTGAAGACGGACGTTTGCAAGGGTACTTTGACATGATCGGATTGCCTTATACTTCTTGTAACGCATTAACGTCTTCGTTAACCATGAATAAGGGGTATACAAAAGCTATTCTTGCAGATATTTCCGAACTTAATTTAGCTAAATCTGTGCTCCTGTTCGAGCACCATAGAAAAGATGGCGTGAAATTGGTCGAGGAAAAATTAAGCCTACCTTATTTTGTAAAACCTAATGCCGGAGGAAGTAGTATTGGAATGACAAAAGTAAAAGAAGCCGCGGGTTTAAAAGAAGCATTAGATAAGGCTTTTGATGCAGAAAATACGGGCAAGCAGGTTCTCGTCGAAGAGTTTGTAAACGGTCGGGAATTTTCGCAAGGCATATTTCGCAATTCGCAAGGCGAACTTGTTGTTTTGCCCGCTACCGAAGTGAAAACAACCCGCGAATTTTTTGATTTCGAGGCGAAATATATCCCCGGACTTACAGAAGAAATTACACCGGCAGATTTGAATGAAGAACAGCAAGCAAGAGCGATGCGCCTTATTCAGGAAATCTATATCCGTCTAAACTGCAAAGGGATGGTTCGTGTCGATTTCTTTTTAGAACACGGCACAGATAAATTTTATTTTATCGAAATTAATACTATTCCCGGACAGACTGCACAGAGTTTTATCCCCCAGCAGGTGCGTGCATTCGGAATGAGTGAGACAGCATTTTACAGCGAGTTGATAGAGGCTGCCTTAGGTTAAGGCTCAGTTTATCCTTTCGTAGACCTCGAATGAATAATCAAAAGCATGTTTTTCATCCTTTTGATGAGCCTCTGAACTTACAAGCTTCCATGCTGCAGGAACTAGTTCCGGAAAGAATGCGTCACCGTCAACTGTAGTATGTACACGTGTTAAAAGAACTTTTTGCGCTAAAGGAAGTGTTTGTCTGTAGATTTCAGCACCGCCAATAATAAATATTTCACGTTCATCTCTGCAATACGTTAAGACCTCCTCTAGACTATTTGCTACATCAATATCTTCCGCTTTATAGTGAAGATCACGGGTAATCACAATATTTCTCCGTTCAGGCAAGGCCTTTCCAATGGATTCAAAAGTCTTACGGCCCATCACTATCGAGTGGTCAAGGGTATTTTTCTTGAAATATTTAAAATCATTAGGCAGGTGCCAGGGCATTTTATTGCCTTTTCCGATTGCATTGTTTTCCGCAGCGGCGACTATTAAAGTTAGTTTGAGATTACTCATTTCTTAAAAATATTTCTTTACGCTTCCTCGTGTAAATGTAAGCTTAAACAGCTACAGGAGCCTTGATATGTGGATGATATTCATAATCTGTTAATTCAAAATCATCGAATTTAAAGTCGAAAATGTCTTTAACATCAGGATTGATTTTCAGTTTGGGAAGCAACTTCGGATCCCTCGAAAGTTGCAATTCTGTTTGTTCAAAGTGATTGCTATAGATGTGTGCATCTCCAAGGGTGTGTACAAAATCAGCCGCCTCCATATCACAAACTTGTGCTACCATCATCGTTAACAAAGCATAAGATGCAATATTGAAAGGGACGCCTAAAAATATATCGGCACTGCGCTGATACAGCTGGCAGGATAGCTGAGGCCTTAATATTCCTTTTTCTGGTTGTGCTGGAGCTACATAAAACTGAAAAAAAGCGTGACATGGAGGTAAAGCCATGTTTTCAATTTCAGCCACGTTCCAGGCCGATACGATGATACGACGCGAGTCCGGATTCGTTTTTAGCTGGTTGATTACTTGCGAGATCTGATCAATATGTTTTCCGTCTGGAGTAGGCCAAGAACGCCACTGCGAACCATAAACCGGTCCCAAATTGCCCTTTTCATCTGCCCACTCATCCCAAATACTGACACCATTCTCTTTCAGGTATTGAATGTTTGTTTCTCCTTTTAAAAACCAAATCAACTCATGTATGATCGAACGAAGATGAAGCTTTTTGGTAGTAACGAGTGGAAAACCTTCCTTTAAATTAAAACGCATTTGATAGCCAAAAACACTTTTAGTACCCGTTCCTGTACGGTCCGTTTTCTCTACGCCTGTCGTATACACATGCTTTAGCAAATCTAAATACTGTTTCATGATTTTTAATTTTGAATGTTACGAAGATAAGTGTTTTTGCATCATTAGAATATCACAATTTTTCAACAACTCACATTTTGTGTCTTTTTATGTATTTTTGCAGATATTATCAGATATTCATGTTTTTGAAATACCCAGTACATGAGCAAAACCCTGTTTACAGTAGGTTGGTATCTGAAAGTTAAAAGTATATTGTATACAGATGAATAAAAAAGTTGCTTTCTACACCTTGGGATGTAAGCTGAATTTCTCAGAAACGTCATCTATTGGTCGTATCTTTAAAGATGCGGGTTATGAAACTACGCCGTTTAACAGTCAGGCGGATGTATATGTGATCAATACCTGCTCGGTTACAGATCATGCCGATAAAAAGTGTAGAAAGGTAGTAAAGGAGGCATTGAAACATTCTCCGAATGCGTATATAACCATAGTGGGATGTTATGCCCAATTGAAGCCAAAAGAAATTGCTGAGATCCCGGGCGTGGATATGGTATTAGGTGCCGCCGAAAAATTTAATATCATTGAACACATCAATGATTTGACAAAGCAAGCGAAGACGATTATTCATAATGCACCCATCGATGAAACGAATCAGTTTGTTTCTGCTTTCTCCATAGGAGATCGTACGCGTACCTTCTTAAAAGTGCAGGATGGATGTGATTACTCCTGTACATTTTGTACCATTCCTTTAGCTCGCGGTGCAAGTCGCTCCGGCAAGATTGAAGACATTGTTCGTCAGGCAGAAGAAATTGCCGCGTCTGGTGTTAAAGAAATCGTGTTGACAGGGGTTAACATTGGCGATTTTGGTGTTCGCGATGGCAAACGACAAGATAAGTTTTTGGATTTGGTAAGAGCTTTGGACGAAGTGGAGGGCATTGATCGAATTCGTATTTCATCCATAGAACCAAACCTTTTAGCAAATGAGATTATTGAATTTGTAGCGCAATCCAAACGATTTGTACCACATTTTCACATGCCTTTGCAAGCCGGTAATAATAAGGTGTTGGCGCAGATGCGCCGTCGTTATAAACGGGAATTATATGCAGAGCGGGTTGCTAAAATAAGATCCTTGATGCCGAACTGTTGTATAGGCGTCGATGTGATTGTAGGTTTTCCCGGCGAAACCCGTGAAGATTTTATAGACACCTACAACTTCATAAATGAGATGGACATTTCCTATTTACATGTTTTTACCTATTCTGAGCGCGAAAATACGATAGCAGCGCAAATGGAAGGTGCTGTCCCTGGAGCGCAACGAAGTGATAGAAGTAAAATGTTGCATATTCTATCCGAAAAAAAACGGCGTGCCTTTTATGAATCTCAATTGGAAGAAGTAGGAGAGGTACTGTTTGAGTCCGACGTAAAGGATGGGTATATGCACGGTTTTTCTAAAAATTATGTCAAAGTGCGCACAGCTTATGATCCGCTTCTAGTGAATGAGATTGTTCCAGTAAAATTTGTTGCCATAACGGAGAACGGTGAAGTAGACATTGAAGAGTTACCGGAATTATTAGCACATTGAAAGACTACATAAAAAAGGAGCCGACAGGCTCCTTTTTTATATGGTAGAGCTTCTGAATCTTTCAAACTCCTGATGCAAACGAATAAGCTTTAGTGTGGAATTTATCAGTTCGTTTGTTTCGAGTAAAATAGAGAAATAGAGTTTTGAATTTTTCGCACTATTTTCAGATGTTCGAATTCGTTCGATTTGCCTATCCAAAAATTCATTATTTATATGCTGCAGTTCCAATCGTTCATTGATGATATCATCTATTTTGGAGAAGTCTTGTCGTTTATAGACATTATTTATTTTGGAGTACCATTGTCCCAATTTTTCTACAATATATTTGAGATCTTTAGCCTGATTGATTTTAAGGGGCTTGTGATTATTGTCTACGTGATCGTAAATGTTTGAAGTAATAACGCCTAAGTTCTCGACGATATCCTGGAGATAACCTAAAGATTGAATATAATATCGGCTCCCTTTTACCGATGAGTCGTCGAGATTTCGAATAAAGTCATACAGCGATGAGTTGGTAGAATTAAGATCTTTTTGCAACTTCTTTACTAACTTTTTATCGGCGTTTAAGATCACTAAATCCTGATTAATTAATCCCTCAATAACTTCCTTGTAGAGGATATTTGTTTTTGTGATAATTTCACTGATCTGATTGGAGCTGGCTTCCGTTACCTGTTGTAACGTCTGTATATCCCTTTTTTCCAATTGCAGTTTTCTTTCTGATTGCTCTTTTACTTTTTTGTCGTGACTTTTTGAATTTCTATAGAGAAAAATAGCCAATGCGACCAGGGCTGTTACAAAAGTGGCAATTCCGCCTACTTTTAGAAGATAGGCTAATATAAAAGCGCCTCCAAATGCACAAGCTGCCGTCACGAACCACCCCCCGACTACGTGGAACACACCCGAAACACGGTATACCGCACTTTCCCTGTCCCAAGCCCTGTCTGCGAAGGCTGTACCCATAGCTACCATGAAGGTCACGTATGTAGTAGAAAGAGGCAGTTTCATAGAGGTTCCAAGCGCAATCAAGCTGCTGGCAACCATTAAATTGACTGAAGCTCTAACCATGTCAAACATGGGTTCTTCACCCGATTTCTTATTCCCCCCATTTTCCAGCAATGGATTTTCAAACTGCTTATCCAGTCGGGTTTGCAGCGTTCTGGGCATCACATAGCTTATTATGTTGCCAACATTAATGAAAGACCGCACAATCTTTCTTGCCAGTGCATTCGACTTAAACTTGTCAATTCCTGAATCTTGATTACTTAAACTCATCTCCGTCTCGATGACGGTTTTAGCCTTTTTGGAAGTCCATAAGGTAACGACCATGATAATACCTGCCAAAAATAAAATCCATACAGGAGCGACAATATCATCCGATCCCAAAGCTGTCATCATATATGTATCCGGATCCGCACCCGCTGTTCTGAAAAAATCGATGGATTGTAGCGCCGCTACAGGAACCCCGATGAAATTAACTAAATCGTTGCCTGCAAAGGATAATGCTAATGCAAACGTACCTATACCAATAATTAGTTTTAAAATATTGATATTAAGGCGGGTCAGGACGAAGCTTATAAGGGTAAACAGGAAAAAACTTCCTATCAGCAGATTTATTTCATGGCTATTAATCCAATTACGGGTATTTTCGGAAATGAAAGTAACCCCTTTAAGCCCTTTTATTAAAATGAAATAACTGATTGCGGCTAAGGTTATACCGCCGAATAATATCCCGACAGTTTTTATTTTTTTTTCAAATTGAAACGTAAAAATAAGCCTTGAAATGTACTGCACAATCATGCCAATAGTGAAGGATAAAAATACAGATAGTAAGATACTGCTTACGATCTCAGTAGCTTTCTCGGTATTGATATAATTGGATAATGTATTCCAGGCTGCGTCTTCACTAATTATTTTGTAAATCCCCAAACATACTGCAGCACCCAAAAGTTCGAAGACAATAGAGACGGTGGTCGAAGTAGGTAACCCGAAATAATTAAATATGTCCAGTAAAATTACATCGGTGATCATGACAGCTAAGAATATGATTATGACATCATTAAAACTAAACTGACTGGGGATATAAATACCGCTTCGGGCGATTTCCATCATACCGCTGGAAAAAATAGCTCCACATATAATACCTAAACTTGCCACTATCATTGTAGTTTTAAAAGGTATTGCTTTGGATCCGATAGCAGAGTTGAGAAAGTTTACGGCATCGTTGCTAACTCCAACGATAAGGTCGATTACCGCTAGAGCAATCAATGTAAGCACAATAAGCAAGAGGTAATTTTCCATAATTGATTTTGCTTTAAAGCCGGTAAATCTGCTCTATGAATATTAAAGTATGTTACATACCTCAAAACGTGTCATCGCGATCAGCAAAGTGAGGATGCCTGCCTTCGGTAGGCAGGCAGCGTTTGAGTTTGTTATTTCACGGTCTCTAGCCAGTGTTGAGCCATTAAGTTTGCTCCCGCTAAGGAGGTATGTACTCCGTCGGTAGTCCAATATTTTCCGTCGGCTCTTTTTTCTGCTTTATCAAAAATAGATTGATATGGAATAAATACAGCACGATATTCTTTTGCTATTTCGCTAGCGACTTCCTGATATCTCGTTAATTCCGGAAACCAACTATCGTCTACATGACTCACATTTTTGACACCGAAAGGTTCGCCAATAATTAACTTTACTTGAGGTAGTGCTGTCAAGGTTTGGTCAAGTAATTTTCTGTAGTTATCTTTATATGTGTCAGCAGAGCCTTCATAATTCCCATTCCTCTTATGCCAATAATCATTGATGCCAATCATAATACTTAAAATAGTTGGCTTAAGGTCTATACAATCTGTAGTCCATCGTTCAGCAAGTTGTGGCACCTTATTTCCACTGATACCTCTATTGTAAATCTGTATGTTTTGGTCCGCATATTTGTTTAACAAATGGCTAGCGGCAATCATAGCATAACCTTTGCCAAAAGCATCCGTATTATTTGGCTCTAAATTGTCTCTTTTGCGACCGTGGTCAGTTATCGAATCGCCCTGGAATAGAATAACGTCGTTTTGACGAATGGTTATTTTCTTGGCAGGGGTGCCAATATGCTCTTTGGCATTTAATAATGAAGTACCCACCAAGGCTCCTCCCAGAGTAAGTAAGCTTTTTTGCAAAAAGTCCCTTCTGTTATCCATTTTTATTGGTTTATGTCTTATTAAACTTAGATAAAGACAATTTTATCTGGGTGAAAATAAGAATATTAACAGAATTTATCAATTCCTTCTTTTATTATTTTGCAGGCTTGTTGTATTTCTTGTTCGGAGATGGTTAGTGGGGGGGCTATACGTAAGGCTGTTTCACAATGCAGATACCAATCTATCATGATTCCTTTTTCTGCGCAGTATTGACTTATAGCGTATACTTGGTCAAAAGTTTCTAACTGTAAACACATCATCAGTCCTAATCCTCTGATTTCTTTGATTTTGGGATGATTTAATTCCTGTCTAAATAAGTTCTCTTTGATTGCTACTTGTTCTATAAGTTGTTCGTTGATGATCACTTGCAGTGAGGCTAAAGCAGCAGCACAGGATACAGGGTGTCCACCAAATGTAGTGATATGGCCTAACATAGGATTATCTTTTATGACATCCATAATTTTTTTTGATGCTACAAAAGCACCCAGGGGCATACCACCTCCGATCCCTTTGGCAAGCATGAGGATATCCGGAACGATGTCAAAGTGGTCAAAAGCAAATAATTTGCCGGTGCGTCCAAAACCGGTTTGGATCTCATCAAATATTAATAGGGTACCGGTTTCATTGCATTTATTTCGTAGGGCCTGCATATAATTTACGCTGGGCACTCGTACGCCTGCCTCACCTTGTATAGCTTCAATAATCACTGCAGCGGTATTGTGAGTAATAAGAGCCAGATCAGAAATGCTGTTGTATTCAATAAATTCTATCTCAGGCAAAAGGGGTGCATACGCTTGTTGATATTCCGGGTTGCCAATAAGGCTGAGAGCTCCTTGTGTACTGCCATGATATGCCTTTTTAGCAGCAATAATTTGCCTGCGGCCCGTGTATTTTTTTGCGATTTTCATAGACCCTTCAACGGCCTCAGCTCCTGAATTAGTCAAGTAGACCGATTCAAAATGAACAGGTAATTGTTTCAGTAACATGGTCGCAAATTGTACTTGAGGTGCCTGTACAAATTCGCCGTATACAGTTACATGTAGATATTTATCCAGTTGATCTTTAATCGCTTCCAGTACCTTGGGATGGCGATGTCCGATATTACTTACATTGAATCCGGAAACTAAATCTAAATATTTTTCTCCATGTGGCCCGTAGAGAAATGAACCTTCTGCCCGTTCGATTTCAATGAGACGCGGGGTGTCAGAAGTTTGTGCGGTATTTTTTAAAAACAGCTCTCTATTACTAATCATATACGAAGTTAAGGAAGATGTTTTTATCTTTTTGGTCTGTTTTGATATTCTTTAGCGAGGATATTAATGAAATCTTCTTCTACCTGAAAGAATTGAGATGCTCTTGACTGCCCAATTGCCTGAGCAAATTTACTTCGGTATGTTTTTTTGATATCTACTTCTTTGATATTAAAAGCGATTACATCTCTCTTGCCACTATTGAGAGAATTTGTGTTTTGCGGCACATCGGTTCCTCTTTTTGCCTTTTTAAGATTCCACATTTCTCGATTATATTGGTTATATATCGGGAAAAATTTTTGAGCCTCAGCAGGAGTCAATTTTAACTCTTTTGTGATATAAGCGATTTTTTTATTCTCAATAACGTCAAAATTTCGTTGCTGCGAAAATGAAGTGAACTGAAATGCGAATAAAAAGCAAAAAGTAATTAATATTTGTTTAAAGCGTAGCATTATAGCATGTAATTTAAGTACTCTTCGATATCGTTGTCTTCAATTTGACTACCTATTTCCATTTTTTCGGGGATTTCTAAATACTCCGAAAAAATGATCAAATCGTTACCATCCGAAACCTGTGCTAAATAACTAATGATTTCTTCACCAGGTATTTCCGAAAGAGATATGTTGTCCGAATATATAGCGTTGTTTTGCTGATTGAATGAAAGATATGAAGCTATACCTATTATCGCAGCGACTGCGGCGGCATAACTTGTCCATCTTTTCCACGACGGCAGTCTAGTGATAGTTTCATCTTGCTTCGCAGGAGGCAGTTGTTCTAAATGGCCATCAAGAACCTTCATGGTACGCTCATTACTGTTGGTATTGCCCGGTATCATGAAGGTTTTTTCAGACAAAAGATCAAAATATCCAGCAGGCACATCATATCCTGTTTCAGTAACCTCGGCTTTTAATTTTTCAACTGCGACAGTTGATAAGATATCTTGCTCCAGTGTCTCAAAGTAAGCGGCTGGAACTTCATAACCATCATGATTTACGATAGTCTTCAATTGCTCTTCTGCGATTCGATTAAGAATGGACTCTTTAGCTGCTTCAATATAGTCTACAGGAGTGGTAAATCCCGCCGTAGTCACCTGTTTACGAAGTGTTTCTTTAAAAATTGTAGCCTGAATTTGATGTGCAGATTCTTCAAAATAATGTTGTGGCACTTCAAATCCGGTGCTACCAACTTGATTTTTTAATTTTTGTTCGGCAACTTTGGCTAATATATTGTCTTGAAGTTTTTTGAAGTATCCTTCAGGTGTAACCAGATTATTTTTTTGAATCTCTAGTTTCTCTAATTTTACAAGGGAAAGAATGACCGATTCCTGTACGCTGAAATAGTCTGGCGGTATGGAAAAAGGATTAACACGTAATGATTCGGGAAACTTATTTCCTCCTAATTCGTCATGATATGTGTTTATTTCCTTCATCGTTATGAGTATAGATACTATTATCACTAAAAGGTTTAATCATTTGCGTTAAAAAAATGTTCTATTTTCTTCACCGCTAAATGATAAGAGGCTTTAAGTGCGCCTACACTTGTTCCAAGTATTTCTGATATTTCATCATATTTAAGATCTTCAAAATATTTCATGTTAAAGACCAGACGTTGTTTCTCGGGAAGAGTAAGTAAAGCTTGTTGTAGCTTAAGTTGCGCTTTATCTCCATTGAAATAGTGGCCATCCGCTAATGTCTCCGACAAGTATGCTGAACTATCATCGTCTAAGGATACATTTTGTTTCAGCTTTTTCTTGTTCAGAAAAGTAATACATTCATTTGTAGCGATGCGGTACAGCCAGGTGTACAATTGTGAATCTTCTCTAAACTTCTCTAAATTACGCCACACTTTTATGAAAATATCTTGTGTCACGTCATCCGCATCGTCATGATCGATGACCATGCGTCTGACATGCCAATAGATTTTTTGTTGATATTTTTTTAGCAAATAGCCGAACGCCTCTTCGCGTGTGTGCTCATCAGCAAATTTTGATATGATTAAGGCGTCTTCCATTTGTTTTATTTTCTGCTAATAACTTTGCTTGCAGCGGCGACGATACTTGATGCATTCAGCCCGTATTTCTCCATCAATTGTGCAGGAGTTCCCGATTCACCGAAACTATCATTTACCGCTACGTACTCTTGTGGAGTAGGTAATTTTTGGGCCAATACTTGCGCTACACTATCTCCTAATCCACCCAGGCGATTGTGTTCTTCTGCTGTAACAACACATCCTGTCTTCGCAACTGATTTCAGGATAGCTTCTGTATCTAATGGTTTGATCGTATGGATGTTGATGATTTCAGCATCGATACCTAGTTTTTCTAATTCTTCACCAGCTTTAATAGCCTCCCATACCAAGTGACCGGTAGCAATAATCGTTACATCTTTCCCTTCGTTCAACAGGACTGCTTTACCGATTTCAAATTTTTGATCGGCAGGGGTGAAGTTAGGAACCACCGGGCGTCCGAAGCGTAAATATGCCGGTCCAACATGGCTGGCCAATGCTACTGTTGCGGCCTTTGTTTGGTTAAAGTCGCATGGGTTGATAACAGTCATGCCCGGAAGCATTTTCATCAAGCCAATATCTTCTAATATTTGGTGTGTCGCGCCATCTTCGCCTAAGGTAAGACCCGCATGCGAAGCACATATTTTTACGTTTTTGTCTGAATAGGCAATAGACTGGCGAATTTGGTCATACACCCGGCCTGTAGAGAAGTTTGCAAATGTTCCTGTAAAAGGAATTTTGCCACCAATAGTCAAACCGGCGGCAATTCCCATCATATTTGCTTCCGCGATTCCGATTTGGAAAAAACGCTCCGGAAATTCGTTGATGAAGTCATTCATCTTTAATGAGCCGATTAAGTCCGCACAAAGTGCTACTACATTTTCATTCGTTTTACCTGCTTCCAATAAACCAGCTCCAAAGCCTGAACGTGTGTCTTTTGATTCAGTATATGTGAATTTTTTCATCCGTATAATTTTCTTTTAATTGCGATGAATCCATTATGATTTATTTGTGTCTTTAACGATTTTGAAAATCATGATGGATTCATTTTGTTATATTGAGTATCTTGATGTACGTATTGCGGTGTGAGGCATTACACACACTACACATGTCGCTTATCGCACATCTGCATCTAATTAATAATCTCCGACTGTTTTAGGAATTTGATCCAACGCAAGTTGTAATTGCTCATCGTTAGGTGCTACACCATGCCATTTATGTGATCCCATCATGTAATCAACGCCAAATCCCATTTCAGTATGTAATAAGATCATCACAGGTTTACCCTTTCCGGTATGTGATTTAGCTTCCTCAAGGCCGGCAACCACAGATGCCATATCATTACCTTTTTCTACTTCTAATACATCCCAACCAAAAGCTTCCCATTTAGCCCTCAAATTACCCAATGATAGTACTTGATTTGTAGGCCCATCGATCTGTGCACCATTATAGTCTACAGCAGCAATAAGATTGTCTATTTTGTTGTGAGGAGCATACATTGCCGCTTCCCACACTTGCCCTTCTTGTAGTTCACCATCTCCCATGAGTACATATACCAATTGACTATCCTTATTCAATTTCTTTGCTTGTGCAGCACCAATTGCAACGGACAAGCCTTGACCCAAAGATCCGGAAGCAACACGAATTCCCGGTAGGTGTTCGTGTGTGGTCGGATGACCTTGTAACCGGGAGTTAATCTTACGGAAAGTAGCCAGTTCGTTTACCGGAAAGTATCCTGCTCTTGCCAGTGTACTGTAAAATACAGGTGAAATATGTCCGTTTGATAAGAAAAATAAATCTTCTCCATCACCGTTCATATTAAAAGAAGGATTATGTTTCATTGCATGGAAATACAATGCAACGAAATAATCTGTACATCCTAATGATCCTCCAGGGTGTCCAGATTGACAAGCATGTACCATACGTACAATGTCTCGTCTTACTTGTGATGCAATCTGTTCTAGTTTGTTGATATCTGCACTCATTTTTAATTGATTTTCAATGAAAATTAGGTCGTAAAGTTAATGATTTTAATGTAATAGAGACCACGTGCTCCATGGAATTCTTGATAAAATCAATATTAAAGCTATTGTATAGGTGAAGAACACAGTCTTATTCGCTTTGTAGTCTTCTTTAGCTTTTTTCGCTTTCGAATATCCAATGGTGATTAAAACAATAGCGATAAGCATTAACAAGGGGTGTTCTAAAAAGTAAAGACGTGATAAGCTGTTGCTCATATTTTCACCGGAAAAGCTTTTTAGTCCCAATGGAGAGGTGAAATATAGCACCAATCCAATGAGTAATTGTAAGTGTGCACTGATGAATCCGATAAGTGCTATTTTACGATTGTAAGGATTGCTTTTAAAATAATTAACTGCAGTAATAATAATAGAAATGACTAAAGCTAATAATAGTACTACAGCTAGAGTCGAGTGTAAATGTTTCATTCCTGTTAACATAGTTTGTATGTGTTAAATTGTATCTTAATCTTCTTTGCAAAGGTACTATTTTGAAAGACGTTTCTCACCTAATTCTTTAAATTCTGAATTCGATTTGAACCGTGGAAATGTTTTTTCTAAACTCAAGGTATATCCAATATCGAAAAACAAGCGAATGTCCGCTATCATACCTCCAAAGTCCCAATTTTCATCGATTTCATCTGTAACATTGTGATAACGTCCCGATAAAGCTTCTTTTCTTTTGGCATTCGATGTTGTATCTGTTGAAATCAATTGATCGCCACTTCCCATGAATAATCCCGGTACCCCCTTTTTCACAAAGTTGAAATGATCTGATCTGTAAAATCCGCCAGAAGAAGGATTCCCTTCTCCCTTCACAAACCTTCCAAATTTAGCAGCTGATTGTTCGACATAATCGTCTAATTCTGTTTGACCCAGCCCTATAACGGATACATCTTTTGTCGCTCCCAAAGGGCTAAAAGCATCCATATTCAGGTTCGCTACCGTTTTGTTAATTGGATAGATCGGATTGCTTGCATAGTAGGCAGATCCCAACAGCCCCTCTTCTTCAGCCGTGAGCGCCATGAATATAATAGTGCGCTCCGGCTTTACCTTAGCCGCGTTGAATGCCTTCGCAATTTCAAATAGTGCAGCTACTCCCGCGGCATTATCGACTGCTCCATTATAAATAGAATCGCCGTCTACGGATTCGCCTACACCCAAATGATCCCAATGTGCCGTATAGATAATTGTTTCATCAGTCCTTTTGGACCCTTCTATTTTCGCTACTACATTATTTGACTTAGACTTACGGAAGCTGTTTTTCAAGCTTACCGCCATAGTGACTTGAAGTGGCACCGCTTTAAATCCCGGTTTTTTGGCTTCTTCCATTACTTTTGGATCAACACCTGCTATTTGAAAGAGATTTTTAGCGGTTTCGTTCGAAATCCATCCCTCAAATTCCGCATTCGAAGCACCGTTGTTTTCTGTGACCATATCCAATTGAGGGCCACTCCAACCTGTCCTCACCACATCCCATCCATAACTGGCAGCAGCAGTTTCATGGATAATTAGTATACCTGTTGCCCCTTGGCGGCCCGCTTCTTCATATTTATACGTCCATCTGCCATAGTATGTCATGGTATCCGCTTTGAAGAGATTTTTGTCATATCTCCCGGGGTCAGATGCCATCACAACGACAGTCTTGCCTTTGACATCCAGTCCATCATAATCATTCCACCCGTATTCAGGCGCTACGATTCCGAATCCCGCAAAAACTAATTCCGTCGAAGCGACTGTAGTATGTTCCTGTAATCGCTTTGTCCCGATTACAAAATCATCCAGGTAGTTAATTGTCAAATCTCCTTTTTTACCTGTTAACGTAATGGAAGGTGAGGTCGGTTTAGATGTTATTTCTACTAACGGGACTTCCTGGAAATACGAATCTCCATTGCCGGGTTTTAATCCCAGGTTTTTGAATTGTTCCCTAATGTAGTTTACCGTTAATGTATCACCTTTAGTAAACGGTTTCCGGCCTAAAAATTCATCGGAGGATAGTTTGGATACCGCTTCCTTATAGGTGTTTTCCTGTATGGCTTCCAGTGCTACACTATCCAATACGGTTGTATCGTGTACAGCCTGTTGGGCGTTCTGGCAAGACAAGAAAGCCATTGCCGAAAAAAAGAGTGTGCGTAATGTTATCTTGTTCATGGTATTGGAGTAAAATAAATAGCTTATATGTCGGTGTTCAGTGGTGTTACCTCGGCTATAGGATGAAAGAGGTATATTCTGTTGGTGTCTACTTCAATACATCTATATCGTTTTCTCAGTTTTTCCTTTTTTTGGAAGGTACGGCCATTTTTGAGTTGGAAGATGCTGTTTTCAGGAAGTTCTTCTACCGTAAGGATAGACGCATCGAGCTGATCGTAATTTTTAAGGATGCGGTAAAGATGCAGATCGGTGCAGGAGGACGCGGCCGGATTGGACATATAGTTCGAAATAGCATGTATTATTTCCTGTGGGAAAATATTCAATTTTAAAAATGGATGCATCAGTATTTTAAAATTCTCTTTCCATTCCAATCCATGTGGTTTTACGAGACTCTTATGGGCTTGCCAGGTCTTCAGGTGAGCAAACTCATGTATTGTTGTGATCAAAAAGGAATACGGGTTGAGATCATGATTGACCGTAATCTGATGCGTACTGCCTCGGAAGGGCGCTCTGTAATCCCCTAGCTTTGAAGATCTGCTTCGCGTCACTTTGAATCGACAACTGGTGTCGTTTATCCATTGTGAAATAATTGGCGCTGCTTCACCCGGCATGTATTTACTTAATTGTTTGCTAAAGTCCGTCATTCATACAAACATATTATTTTCTGTTGATTTATAGAAGTTCAAAAAACTTTTGTCTAAGTTTGAATCATAATCAAATCGTATGCGAAGAATTTACTTAAGTATAATTTTGCTGTCTGTCTCCATCTCTTGTGTTTTCGCTCAGGAATTAAATGCAAGAGTCGAACTTTCTGCACCGCAATTGCAGAATACGAATGCCAGGACATTGGAATTGCTTCAACGTGTTATTTCTGATTTTTTAAACAACAGATCGTGGACGGATAAAGCCATTCGTCCGGAAGAACGTATTGATTGTAGTTTTAATATCATCATTACAGAGTACGATGGGTCCAAGCAATATAAAGCTACTGCGCAGATAAATTCTGCTCGACCGGTGTATGGAACGAACTATAATAGCCCGATTTTAAGTTTCAGGGATAAATATTTTAATTTTTCGTATGTTGAAGGAGAGCAGTTGGATTTTAATGATAATCAGAATCTAGGGCCACTATCTTCCTTATTAGGTTTTTATGCCAATATTATTATCGGAATGGATATGGATTCATTCCGGAAATCCGGGGGTACGCCCATGTTTTCAAAAGCGCGTACAATCATGAATTATTCGCAGAGTTCCCAAGTTGAAGGCTGGCGAGGGATGGAAGCTATGGATAACCGGTATTGGCTGATTACAAATCTGGTAGATCGAACATATATGCCTTACCGTGAGTTTTCGTATTCCTTCCATAGAGAGGGATTGGATAATATGGTAGAGAATGAAGCAAAAGCCAAAGGAGCGATGGGGGAAATGATGGTCAGATTAAAAGAGGTGGATCGTACCAATACAGGCAACGTATTGACCAATGTGCTGTTTACCGCAAAATCAAATGAATTTGTCGGTATATTTTCTAAAATGCCGGGAAATGAAAGCGTCAAGATTTACAATTTGTTAGCCGAACTGGATCCTTCCAATATTTCAAAATACGAGACACTAAAAAAATAAATACATGCTGACACGCCTATATATAAAGAATTACGCATTAATAGATAATCTTGATATTTCGTTCGATAAAGGACTTAATATCATAACTGGTGAAACGGGTGCCGGTAAATCCATCATTATGGGCGCACTAGGCTTGATCGTGGGTAATCGGGCAGAGGGGAAGCAGTTTTTTGACGAAAGTCAAAAATGTATCATTGAAGGTTATTTCAATGTTTCTTCCTATGGATTGAATGATTTTTTTGAAGAGACAGATTTAGATTATGAGGAAGAAACTATTATTCGGCGGGAAATAACGGTTGACGGAAAATCGAGAGCGTTTGTCAACGACTCACCGGTGACGTTAAATGTGCTCAAAGCTTTGGGCGAAAAACTGATTGATATCCATTCTCAACATGCTACCTTGCAGCTTAATACCGAAGAATTTCAGTTGTTTGTGGTGGACAGCGTGGCCGCTAACGCTAAGTTGTTGCAAAGCTATAACTCGGAATACAAACGTTTAAAAAAATACGAACAACGACTGTTAACCTTAAAGGGAGAGATACATGCAGCTAATGCAGAACTTGACTATAATCAATTTCTATTTGACGAATTGGAAAAGGTAAGCCTTGTCGAAGGAGAAGTTGCAGAACTAGAGGCGGAACAGCAGCAACTCGAAAATGCGGAAGACATTAAGAAAGGATTGTCGACTGCGCAATACCTGTTAGTCGAAGGTGATACGAATATTCAGACTTTGTTAAAAGATGCTGTTCAGCAGTTACAGTCCGTATCCAAATTTTTTAAGCGTACAGAAGAATTTTCAGATCGGCTGCAAAGCGCTTATATTGAGATCAAGGATATCGCAAATGAGGTAGAATTAGCGAATGAAGGCGTGCATCTGGATGGGGATCGTCTAGACCATGTGAATTCTCGTCTGAGTGAGATTTATACCTTACTGAAAAAGCACCGACTTGATACGGATACCGAATTAATTGAACTGCGGGAACAATTAAACGCCAAGCTTCAATTGGCATCCAGTCAGGACGAAGCACTAATTGTGCTTGAAAACGAAGTTAAAAAACAACTTGATGCGGTGCTGGAACTAGCCCAGCAGATCAGTAAGACGCGTCAGCAAAGTCTCTCAATTATCCAATATAGTGTAAATAGTACGCTCCTTGCTGTCGGTATGCCCAATGCTAATCTCCAGATACATCTGGAACAGCAAACAGAAGACAAAATTTCTCCCAAAGGATTGGATAAAGTTCAGTTTTTATTTTCGGCTAATAAGGGGCAAGCTTTGCAACCTATCCACAAAGTCGCATCCGGAGGGGAGTTGTCGCGGGTTATGCTCGCTATAAAATCCCTGGTGTCCCAACGTTCTGCTTTACCGACCATCATATTTGATGAGATCGATACAGGTATTTCAGGAGAGGTGGCGTTACGGGTAGGAGAGGTGATGGAGCATCTGGCACAGCATATACAAGTGCTGGCTATAACACACCTACCTCAGATTGCCTCTAAGGGTACAGCCCACTTCAAGGTGTATAAAGAAGACCTGGACGAGCGAACCAAGTCTAACATTCGGCTTTTAGATCAAGATAAACGTATTCTGGAAATAGCACAGATGCTAAGCGGTGCAAATCCTGGAGATGCCGCCCTGCAGCATGCGAGGGAATTATTAGGGTGATTTCAAACCTTCATTTTTATTATCCTCACCTTTTAACCTTAACTTGCAAGTCAGCCGAAAATGTCTCTGCTTTTCTATTGCAATGTCCCCACTTGTTCCCTATGTTTACTTTCGCAAGCCCGTCTGTTGTAAACACTTGTCAATATAGCCCCACTTGCTGTTCAGCTTAACTTTAACTAATCCGTCTTTGTCAAAGTCTTCCCATTTTGTCCTAATGTTAAAGTGTATTTTGAAAAAGTATCTTTTAATGTCATTTGTCTGTCTGTTGAATGTTTGCACGGTCGTTCATAGGGTGACCGCTAACGGTTCGGGGCTTGGCGAAGTGCGGGACTTTTAGCACTACACTTCAATCGAAGCACCAAAGCTCAAATTTACGAAAAACTGTCATACGAAGCATTTCACCCCGCATTTCGCCAAGCCCTTGTGCTTGTTGCACAACTCAAATATAGCTTAATTTGTTTGATGAACAGGTTGATATTTAGTATTTTTCATTATGCAAGGACGAAAAGACTTTACTCCCCGGCTGTTTTACGAACTGAGCTTAGATCG